>NZ_CP127855.1:0-107500 GCF_030291895.1 Pseudoalteromonas sp. JC3
GTGTATCTGTCGGTTTGGCAAAGTTGTTTATATGTTTTGCAAGATGAATTGCCATCTCAGCAATTTAGCATGTGGGTAAGACCACTACAGGCAGAAAGTACTGATGATACGCTAACTATCTATGCGCCGAATCGTTTTGTATTGGATTGGGTACGAGAAAAGTATCTCCACCGCATCAATGAACTGCTGATTGAGATCTGTGGTGATGAAGCACCAGAGCTGCGCTTTGATGTGGGTAGCAAACCTGTGTTAGCTGCACAACCAAGTGTATCTAACGAAAAGGCCTCAAGTGTAGGTCATGCCGCTGATAACATGTCAATGCTGCAAGGCACTCAGCCAAAAATGGCAGAAAAAGTTGAGCCTGCTCCTAAATCTTCGCACAAGTCTAATATTAAAGAGAATTACACCTTTGATAACTTTGTAGAAGGTAAATCTAACCAATTGGCTAAAGCTGCTGCAACACAAGTTGCTGATAATCCAGGTTCTGCATTCAACCCCGTATTTATTTATGGTGGTACAGGTTTGGGTAAGACGCACCTGTTACACGCCGTAGGTAATGGCATCATTGAACAAAAACCGGATGCAAAAATTGTTTATATGCATTCAGAGCGTTTTGTTCAGGACATGGTTAAAGCACTGCAGAATAATGCCATTGAAGAATTCAAGCGTTACTACCGCAGCGTTGATGCATTGATGATTGATGATATCCAATTCTTTGCAAACAAAGAGCGTTCGCAAGAAGAGTTCTTCCATACTTTTAATGCGCTGCTTGAAGGCAACCAACAAATTATTCTAACTTCTGACCGTTACCCTAAAGAAATAGAAGGGGTTGAGGACCGACTGAAGTCGCGTTTTGGTTGGGGGTTAACTATTGCTATTGAGCCACCAGAATTAGAGACTCGCGTTGCTATCTTAATGAAGAAAGCGCAGCAAAGTAATATTAACTTGCCACACGAAGTTGCCTTTTTTATTGCGAAGAAATTACGCTCTAATGTGCGAGAGTTAGAAGGTGCGTTAAACCGCGTGATAGCTAATGCCAACTTCACTGGTCGTCCAATTTCTATCGATTTTGTTAAAGAAGCGCTACGCGATTTATTAGCGCTACAAGACAAACTCGTTACCATCGATAATATCCAGCGCACCGTGGCGGAATATTATCGAATTCGTGTTTCTGACTTATTGTCAAAACGTCGTAGCCGTTCAGTTGCAAGACCAAGACAAGTTGCCATGGCATTGTCTAAAGAACTGACAAACCACAGCTTACCAGAAATAGGTGATGCATTTGGTGGGCGCGACCATACCACCGTGTTACACGCGTGTAGAAAAGTAAAAGCACTTCGTGATGAAAGTCATGAGGTAAAAGAAGATTATCAAAACTTAATTAGAACGCTGTCTTCTTAAGGGTTAAATGATGCAAATAACGATTCCAAGAGAACTATTTTTAAAGCCACTGGTACAGGTGTCGGGTGCCATTGAGCGCAAACATACACTGCCTATTTTGTCTAATGTATTGCTAGAAGTGAAAAATGGCGCGTTACATATGACAGGTACAGATTTAGAGATAGAGCTTGTTGCATCTGTTGCCCTTGAAACCAATGTGCCAGACGCCAAGATCACTTTACCGGCGAAAAAGCTCCTAGATATTTGTAAGAGCTTGCCTGATAACTCGGATTTAGTGCTGAGTAGCCAAGAGCATCAATTGCTACTGACTAGCGGTCAAAGTCGCTTTTCTTTGACAACCTTAGCCGCTGAAGACTTCCCTAATCTTGAAGAGTGGGACGGTGAGGTTGAGTTTGCCATAACGCGTTTAGAGCTTAGAAAATTGCTAGAAGCAACGCATTTCTCTATGGCTAACCAAGACGTACGTTACTATTTAAATGGTATGTCTTTCGAAGTAGATAATAATGAAATTAAAACGGTAGCCACTGACGGTCACCGTTTGGCAATTGCGCAGCAAAAATTACCTGAGTCATTGCAAACGCAGCGTCAATTGATCATTCCTCGTAAGGGCGTGCAAGAGATCATGCGCTTACTGCCTGCGGATGATGAAACTATCACCATTCAATTTGGCGCTAATCATGTGCGTATCATCGACAGCGAATTTACTTTTACGAGTAAGCTGGTGGATGGGCGATTCCCTGATTATCGTCGCGTATTACCTCGTGGCGGGGACAAGTTGGTTACCGCAAATCGCGATTGGCTACGTAGTGCATTTCAGCGCGTATCTATTCTTTCTAACGAGAAGTTTCGTGGTGTGCGATTGAATCTGAGTAATGGGCAATTAAAAATTAGTGCCAATAACCCAGAGCAGGAGCAAGCTGAAGAAATTGTTGAGGTAGGTTACCAAGGCGATGATCTTGAAGTTGGTTTTAACGTTTCTTACTTATTAGACGTGTTAAATACAATAAAGTCTGAAGATGTACAGTTTACGCTTTCTGATGCGAACAGCAGTGCGCTTATTGAAGCCGCTGGTGACGAACATGCAATGTATGTAGTTATGCCGATGCGTTTATAGAGTTATGAGTTTAACTCACCTTAGCCTCAATGCGTTTCGAAACATTGAGGCGATGGCGCTTTCACCTAGCAATGCCGTTAATGTCATTCTCGGTGAAAATGGTAGCGGTAAAACCAGTCTGCTCGAAGCCATTTACTTTCTCTCCAGTGGTAAATCTTTCCGTACCAATCTGCAAAAATTAATGATCAAGCATGAGGCTTCTCATTGCGTTGTTCATGCTAAAAAACAACTACATAACTTGTCTATACCGCTTGGTATTAGTAAATATACCAGTGGTGAAACTAAGCTTCGAATTCAGGGGCAAGCAAGCCGGAAAGTGGCAGAATTAGCACAGGTTTTACCTGTTCAAGTTATTACACCAGAAAGCTATGAGCTGTTTTTTGGTGGTCCAAAAGAGCGTCGTAAGTTTCTTGATTTAGGTGTGTTCCACGTGGAACATCAGTTCTATTCCACATGGAAAATGTTTAATCAGGTGCTCAAGCAACGTAACGCTTTATTGAAATCTAAACCGAGAGATCTCCAATCCCAGCTAAGTTATTGGGATAAGGAGTTTGTACGCCTTGCTGAGCAAATAAATATGTTTAGAGAGGCTTATATAGGTAGGTTTCAGACGCATTTTTTTGATAAGATAGGGGATATAAGCCCTATATTTAAAGGCCTTGAAATTCGCTTTCAAGCGGGCTGGAAGGGGGAACTCGCTGAGGTATTAACGAATCAGTTAGAGCGAGATGTAAAACTTGGCTATACAAGTAAAGGGCCGCATAAGGCTGACTTTAACTTTTATACTCAAGGAAACAGCGTAGAACATATTTTTTCTCGTGGGCAACTCAAGCTCTTACTGTATGCACTTAAAGTAATGCAAAACAGTTTGATTGACCAAGAGAGTAATAAGCAGTCAATTCTGCTTATTGATGATTTACCTTCGGAGCTTAGTGAAGATACTAAGGTGGCGGTATCGCGTCTGTTGGCGCAATGTCAGTCACAGCTGTTTATCACTGCTATTACTCCAGAAAGTATTGCCGCCGTTATTGAACCAATGGAACGTGAAATTAAAATGTTCCACGTGGAACATGGCAGCTTAATAACAAAATAATTGGAAGAAACCATGTCGGAAAATTACGATTCGTCGAGTATTAAAGTACTTAAAGGATTGGATGCTGTAAGAAAGCGTCCGGGAATGTATATCGGTGACACAGACGATGGTACTGGTTTACATCACATGGTGTTTGAGGTCGTTGATAACTCAATCGACGAAGCACTAGCAGGATATTGTGACGATATTTTCGTAACAATTCATACCGATGGCTCTGTATCTGTTCGAGATAATGGTCGTGGTATCCCAACTTCAATTCACGAAGAAGAAGGGGTTTCTGCGGCGGAAGTTATCATGACTGTACTACATGCCGGTGGTAAATTTGATGATAACTCATATAAAGTATCTGGCGGTCTGCACGGTGTAGGTGTTTCTGTTGTAAATGCACTTTCTGAAAAACTACAATTAACAATCCGCCGTGATGGCAAAGTGCATCAGCAAAAATACACAATGGGTGTTCCAGATGCGCCGCTAGGTATTATCGGTGAAGCGGAATCTACTGGTACAGAATTGAGATTCTGGCCAAGTGCTGAAACTTTCTCAGATACAAATTTCCACTACGATATTCTAGCCAAGCGCCTACGTGAACTATCTTTCCTTAACTCTGGTGTAAGCATCATTTTGAGTGATGAGCGCGAAGAGAATAAACAAGATCACTTCAAATACGAAGGCGGTATTCAAGCATTCGTTGCATATCTAAATCGTAAGAAGACGCCAGTTCATCAAAGCGTTTTCCACTTTTCGACTGAGCGTGATGATGGCATTAGCGTAGAAGTCTCTATGCAATGGAATGATGGTTTCCAAGAAAACATCTACTGTTTTACCAATAACATTCCTCAACGCGATGGTGGTACTCACTTAGCGGGTTTCCGTGCAGCACTTACGCGTACGCTTAACACCTACATGGAAAAAGAAGGCTTTAATAAAAAGTATAAAACCAGTGCTACGGGTGACGATGCCCGTGAAGGTTTGACCGCTGTTGTTAGTGTTAAAGTTCCTGATCCTAAATTCTCTTCACAGACAAAAGATAAGCTCGTTTCTAGTGAAGTGAAAGGGGCTGTTGAGCAAATGATGGCTGAAAAGCTAACGGAATTCTTGCTAGAAAACCCAGGCGATGCAAAAACCGTTGTAAACAAAATCGTTGATGCTGCGCGCGCACGTGAAGCTGCACGTAAGGCCCGTGAAATGACTCGTCGTAAGGGCGTTATGGATTTAGCTGGTCTACCGGGTAAACTCGCTGACTGCCAAGAACGAGATCCTGCACTTTCTGAACTATATATAGTGGAGGGTGACTCGGCGGGTGGTTCTGCTAAGCAAGGTCGTAACCGTAAGAACCAAGCCATTCTGCCGCTCAAAGGTAAAATCTTGAACGTAGAAAAAGCACGCTTTGATAAGATGCTTTCTTCTCAGGAAGTGGCAACACTAATTACTGCATTAGGCTGTGGTATTGGCCGTGATGAATATAACCCTGAAAAGCTAAGATATCACCGCATCATCATCATGACCGATGCGGACGTGGATGGTTCACACATCCGTACGCTGCTACTGACTTTCTTCTATCGTCAAATGCCAGAGATCATCGAGCGCGGTTATGTCTATATTGCTCAGCCACCACTATATAAAGTGAAGAAAGGTAAGCAAGAGCGCTATATTAAAGATGATAATGCACTAACTTCATACCTAACGACATTAGCACTTAACGATGCTGCGTTATACCCAGCAGAAGGTGCTGAGCCAATTTCTGGTAACAAGTTAGAAAACTTAGTGCATGATTATCAAAATACGATAGATATTATTGAACGTTTAAAGCGTAAGTACCCGTCTTCAATCATGAACCGCTTGCTTTATCATCCAGAGCTCACCGAGTCAGACTTATCTGATGAAGCAAAGGTAACTGCGTGGACTGAAAACTTGGTTGCTGACCTTGTGAAGAAAGATGAAGACGCCACTATCTTCAACGCAGAAGTTGCATTTGATGAAGAGCGCCATATGTATTATCCGGTGATCAATATTCGTCAGCACGGTGTTGATAAAGCGCATACTTTGAACTTCGATTTTATTACATCTAAAGATTATGTTCGCATTGCGAATACGGGTCGTCAGATTGGTAGTTTGATCAGCGAAGGCGGTTATGTACAGCGTGGTGAGAAGACTCAAGCAATCGAATATTTTGAGGCTGGTCTTGAATGGCTTATCTCAGAGTCTAAGCGTGGCTTGTATACACAACGCTATAAAGGATTGGGTGAGATGAACCCTGACCAACTTTGGGAAACAACGATGGATCCAGATGCTCGCCGTATGCTACGTGTGACTATTGAAGATGCCATTGCTGCAGACCAATTGTTTGCAACCTTGATGGGTGACCAAGTTGAACCTCGTCGAGAGTTTATCGAAACAAATGCACTGAGAGTTGTTAACTTAGACGTATAAACTCAAACATCTAGTAAAAAGGAGGGATTTTCCCTCCTTTTTTTATGCTTTAAAGCTTAAAACCCTCCTGCGCTCGCGGTATACTGAGCATAATTTTCAATCATTGAATCTAGCGTAAGCGCCAAATTACTGCAGGCGTTTACATACGATAAGTACCAGATAAAAATAAGCCAACTATGCAAAAATACGATATCAAAACCTTCCAAGGTTTGATCCTGGCTTTACAGGATTACTGGGCGCAGCAAGGCTGTGTTGTAGCTCAACCTTTAGATATGGAAGTTGGTGCGGGTACATTCCACCCGATGACCTTCCTTAAGTCCATTGGTCCTGAGCCAATGTCGAGCGCATACGTACAACCTTGTCGCCGCCCGACGGATGGTCGCTATGGTGAAAACCCTAACCGTCTTCAGCATTACTACCAATTCCAAGTTGTTTTGAAGCCATCGCCTGAGAATATTCAGGAGCTCTACCTAGGCTCTCTAGAAGCGTTGGGCATTGATACATTAACGCACGAAGTACGTTTTGTTGAAGACAACTGGGAGTCACCAACGCTAGGTGCTTGGGGATTAGGTTGGGAAGTATGGTTGAATGGCATGGAAGTGACTCAGTTTACTTACTTCCAGCAAGTTGGCGGTATTGAATGCTCACCGGTAACGGGTGAAATTACTTATGGTTTAGAGCGCCTTGCGATGTATATACAAGGTGTAGACAGCATTTATGATCTCGTTTGGACAGATGGTCCGATGGGGCGCGTAACTTATGGTGACGTGTTCATGCAAAACGAGATCGAACAGTCGACATATAACTTTGAATATGCGGATGTAGAGGCATTATTTAAGCAGTTTGATCAGTGTGAAAAAGAAAGTGAAAAGCTAATCGAAGCAGGGCTTCCTCTACCTGCTTATGAGCAGGTAATGAAGGCATCTCATGCATTTAACCTGTTAGATGCACGTCATGCTATCTCAGTAACTGAGCGTCAGCGCTATATATTAAGAGTTCGTGCTTTATCAAAAGCTTGTGCACAGGCTTACTATGACGCACGTGAAGCACTTGGCTTCCCGCTTTGTAAGGATAAATAATGTCGATTGAAAACTTACTCGTAGAAATTGGTACCGAAGAGCTACCACCAAAGGCGTTACGCAACCTTGCTGAGTCATTCGCAGAAAATACTAGGCAAGAACTTGAAGCATTAGAGCTTAGCCATGAAGGCGTGAGCTGGTATGCATCACCTCGTCGCTTAGGCATTCAAGTTAAAGCATTGCAAACGCAACAGGCCGATAAAGTGGTTGAAAAGCGTGGTCCAGCTATTCAGGCGGCATTTGACGCGGATGGTAACGCGACTAAAGCGGCGCTAGGTTGGGCTCGTGGTTGTGGTATTGATATTAATGATGCTGAGCGTTTAGAAACTGACAAGGGTACTTGGCTGCTACACAAAGCGAAAGTAGAGGGGCAACAGACCTTAGCGTTACTAAGCGATGTGATCAACAAAGCACTGGCTAAGTTACCTATTCCAAAGCCGATGCGCTGGGGTGCGAACAAGACGCAATTTATCCGTCCTGTGCATACTGTGGCTGCACTACTTGGTAGTCAACAAGTTGAAGGTGAAGTGCTAGGTAAAGCTATCAGCAATGAGCTGCAAGGACATCGCTTCCATCACCCTGAACGTGTTCGTGTTGAACATGCTGATGATAGCCATGCAGTGCTAAAAGGCGCATACGTTATTGCGGATTATGAAGCACGTAAAGCGTTAATTCGAGGCCAAATTGAAGCTGAAGCTGAAAAGCTCGGCGCGCAAGTAGCGATGGATGAAGATCTTCTTGAAGAAGTCACATCACTAGTCGAGTGGCCAGTAACTTTAGTTGCATCTTTTGAAGAAGCCTTCTTGCAAGTGCCTGATGAAGCACTTATCTACACCATGAAAGACGACCAAAAATACTTTCCACTGTTAGATAAGCAAGGCAACTTGATCAACAAGTTCTTGTTTGTTTCTAACATTGAAAGTAAAGATCCGAGCGTAGTGATCTCGGGTAACGAGAAAGTGGTTCGTCCACGTCTGGCAGATGCTCAGTTCTTCTTTGAAACGGATAAGAAGAAAACGCTGGAAAGTCGTCTTGAGTCACTTGATTCAGTGTTATTTCAGAAGCAGCTTGGCACACTAAAAGACAAGTCAGAGCGTATCTCGGCACTCGCAGGTTTTATTGCGGAGCAGCTTGGTGCTGATAAGGCATTAGCAGAGCGTGCCGGTTTACTAAGTAAAACGGATTTAATGACTGAAATGGTCATGGAATTTACTGACGTTCAGGGCGTGATGGGTATGCATTACGCGCGCATTGATGGCGAAGCGGAAGAAGTCGCACTAGCACAAAATGAGCAATATATGCCGCGTTTTGCTGGTGATAATCTACCGTCTAACCCAATCAGTTTTGCTGTGGCGCTTGCGGATAAGTTTGATACTCTGGTTGGCATTTTTGGTATCGGCCAGACACCAAAAGGCGATAAAGACCCGTTTGCACTTCGTCGTGCTGCCATCGGCGCATTGCGTATCATGGTAGAAAAAGAACTACCATTAGACATTCAGGATATCGTTGCCAAAGCAATGACGTTATTCGGTGATAAGCTAAGCAATGCAAATGTTGCCGATGAAGTGGTTGAGTTTATGTTAGGTCGTTTCCGTGCCTGGTACCAAGATGAAGGTATCAGCGTGGATGTGATCCAAGCAGTACTTGCAAGACGTCCAACGAGCCCAGTTGATTTTGATCGCCGAGTAAAAGCGGTTAGTCACTTTAGAACGTTGGCGGAAGCTGAAGCGTTAGCTGCTGCCAATAAGCGTGTAAACAACATTTTAGCGAAGAATAACGTCGCGTCAGAAGCTGCGGTGGAGAGTTCACTCCTGCAAGAAGAAGCTGAGCAAACATTGGCTGCACAAGTTGCTGCGTTAACTGCTGAGCTTGCACCTGTTTACGCTGAAGGTGATTATCAAACTGCACTGACGCGTTTAGCAAGTTTACGTGAAGCAGTAGATAACTTCTTTGATAATGTTATGGTAATGGCGGACGATGAAGCGGTTAAAGCCAATCGTTTAGCGCTACTTGGTCAGTTAAGTAAGTTATTCCTTAATACTGCAGATATTTCAGTGTTACAAAACTAATTGCTGATACAAAAGCCAGCAATTGCTGGCTTTTTGCTGATTGGTAAAAGCAAGTAAAAGGCAGTCTAGCTATGATTAAAAAACAAGGGGCAATGGCGATTGCGCTATTAGCACTTACCGCTTGTAGTAGTAACTTTCAATTGCCAACAACGTCAACTTCACCGGTAGTTGCTGGTGAGTTGGATAAGACAATGTATTTACGCGGTGACTTCACTCTGTGGGATGCCGAACCTCAGTATCGCTTTGAAGAAACACAACCGGGGATCTACGCAACAAAAGCAAGATTCATGAGCCCAGGTAAAGTGTATGAATTTAAAATTGCTGATGAGCAGTGGAGTGAAGGCTACAACTGTGGCTATAAGAGTGAAGGGCAGTTAACGCTAGGACAACCGCTGGTTGCGGATTGTAACACGGTGTATAACTACTTTAGCTTTAAGCCAAGTAAAAAAGGTTGGTACGAAATCCGCTTAGATTATCGTAATCCTCGCTCACCAAAGGTGGTGATTGTAAAATCTTAAAAAAGCGGCATCAGCCGCTTTTTTATTGTCTATGACTCATGAGTTCAAACAGTGTGTTAAAGAGGAGATCACTGACCTTTCTTAATCACATATTTGTAAGGAGATTCGGCCACTGCTTTGGCAACCAAAGTGTGATCCATAAATTCACAGAAGCTCGGAATGTCCCGTGTCGTTGATGGATCATCTGCGATAACTAACAACGTCTCACCTAAGTTCATCCGTCTCACCATGCCTCTAATCATCATTACCGGCTCCGGACAACGTAAGCCTACTGCATCTAAGGTGTGGTCGGTATTATCAAAACTCATTGTGGGTGGCCTTGTTAGTTACGTTGTTAGTGACGAAAACTGCTATTTTAACCGCATGTTGTAAGTAAGCTCAAGTTTGGATAACTCAAGTCTTAGCCAACCGAGGTGAGGTAAATGCGGGTAATAAAAAAGGCAAAACAGCTGTGCCGTTTTGCCTTGGTCACCAAGTTGAAGTTGTGTGCTGGTATTGTCTTATAAAAGCCCAGTACCAGCTGGTTGGAATTAGTTATCTACGCGCTCGAATACGGTAGCGATACCTTGGCCTAAACCAATACACATAGTTGCAAGACCATACTTCGCGTCTTTCTCTTCCATTAGATTGATAAGCGTTGTGCTAATACGTGAGCCTGAGCAACCAAGTGGGTGACCGAGTGCAATTGCACCACCGTTGAGGTTCACTTTCTCATCTACTTTGTCTAGTAGACCTAGATCTTTTAGCACTGGTAGTGATTGTGCTGCAAAGGCTTCGTTTAGTTCAGCAACATCAATATCATCGATAGTAATGCCCGCCTGCTTCAAGGCTTTTTGTGATGCTGGAACTGGACCATAACCCATGATGGAAGGATCGCAACCTGCGACTGCCATTGACTTAACACGAGCACGAATTGGAAGACCGAGTTCTCTTGCTTTAGACTCGCTCATGACCAACATAGCTGAAGCACCGTCAGAAAGCGCTGAAGAGGTACCTGCAGTTACCGTACCCGATGCTGGGTTAAATACAGGACGTAGCTGTCCTAGACCTTCTAGGCTTGTCTCAGGGCGGATAACTTCGTCATGCTCGACAAGTACAGGTGTACCATCGGCATCATGACCTTCCATTGGCAGGATTTCTTTTGCAAAACGCCCTTCAAGGGTTGCGGCATGTGCGCGCTGGTGTGAACGTACGGCAAATTCATCTTGCTGCTCACGACTGATACCATGCATTAGCGCTAAGTACTCAGCTGTTAACCCCATCACGCCAGCAGCTTGCGCAACTGATGTCGCAAGGCCTGGGTGAAAGTCATTACCATGTGTCATTGGTACGTGACCCATGTGCTCAACACCACCGATAAGGTAAGTGTCACCAGCACCTGTCATGATAGCGCGAGCTGCGTCATGCAATGCCTGCATTGACGAACCGCATAGGCGGTTCACGGTTACCGCCGGTACGGTGTGAGGAATGCCAGCTAAGAGTGCAGCATTACGACCAACGTTAAAGCCTTGCTCTAAAGTTTGCTGTACACAGCCCCAGTAAATATCATCAATTGAGTCTGGTGCTACTTGAGGGTTACGCTCAAGTAGGCCTTTCATCAAGTGTGCGCTGAGGTCTTCGGCACGTTTATGCTTAAATACACCGCCTTTTGAACGGCCCATTGGGGTACGAATACAATCTACGATTACCGCGTTTTCCATGTTACTGGCCCTCCACTTGATAGAACACTTTACCTTCATCTGCCCACTGTCTAGTTTGCTCAGAAACTCGATAAATTTCACCAAGATGAGCGTACTTATCAGCCATAGCTACAAAGTTTGCGAGGCCGATTTGGTCTAGATAGCGGAATGCACCACCTCTGAATGGAGGGAAGCCGATACCGTAGATCAGTGCCATGTCTGCTTCTTGCGGTGAAGCAACAATGTTTTCTTGCAGACACAGTAACACTTCATTGATCATTGGCACCATACAACGCTCAATAATCGTTTGTTTATCAAATTCAGTTGGTGCGTCACAAATACCGCTCAGCAGCTCAAGCGCGCTGTCGTCTTTACTCTTCTTCAAACGACCTTTGCGATCTGGTGCGTATTGGTAGAAGCCTTTTTGGTTCTTCTGACCAAAGCGCTCAGCCCCCGCAAGTACTGCGACAGGGTCTTTGTCTTTACGTGCCATGCGAGTAGGGAAGCCATCAGCCATTACACCAGTACAATGGTTTGCCGTATCGATACCCACTACGTCTAGTAGGTACGCTGGACCCATTGGCCAGCCGAAGACATTTTCCATAACCTTATCTACTTTTGCGAAGTCAGCACCTTCTACAACAAGTTGGCTGAAGCCTGCAAAGTAAGGGAATAGAACACGGTTCACGAAGAAACCTGGGCAATCGTTAACAACGATAGGAGACTTGCCAAGCTTTAAGGCATAATCTACCACTGCAGCAACGGTTTCATCCGATGTTTGCTCGCCACGAATGATTTCTACCAATGGCATTTTTGGCACTGGGTTAAAGAAGTGCATACCACAGAAGTTTTCTGGCTTCTCAAGTGCCGTGGCTAACTCATCAATACGAATAGTTGATGTGTTTGAAGTCAGGATCGTACCTTCTGGTAATTGCGACTCTAAACTCGCCAATACCGTTTTCTTGACTTTAGGGTTTTCAACAACGGCTTCTACGATGATGTCTGAGCCTTGTAGATCGTGATCGTTGAGCGTTGCTTTGATTTTACCTAAAGTGGCAACCATCTTGTCCATTGACATGTGGCCGCGCTGTACTTTTTTACCAAGTAGTTTTGCAGCCTCACCCATACCAAGGTCTAGGGCACCTTGCTGGATGTCTTTCATGACAATTGGCGTACCTTTGTAGGCCGATTGGTAAGCGATACCGCCACCCATAATACCAGCACCAAGTACCGCTGCTTGTTTGATCTCTGTTTTACTTTGTTTTGCTTGTTTCTTGGCAACCGTTTTGATGTATTGATCCGCTAAGAAAATACCGGTTTGCGCTGCGGCTTCTGCCGTTTTGGCAAGTTTAGCAAAGTTTTGGTTTTCGAGTGCCATCGCTTCGCTGCGGCTAAGGTTAGCTGCCGCTTTAAGCGTTTGTACCGCCATCATTGGTGCTGGGTAATGACCTTTGGTTTTTGCCATGACTAAGCCTTCGGCCATACCAAAGCTCATACCTTGCTCAACACGATTCATCTTCAATGGGTCAAGCTTGATTTGGCGTTTCGCGCGCCAATCTAATTTACCTGCAATGGCTTGCTCCAAGGTACGAATAGCGGCAGCCATGAGTTTGTCAGCAGGTACTACACCGTCAACCGCACCCACTTTTAGTGCGTCATTCGCTCGGTTTTCTTGACCTGTGGTTATCCACGTCATTGCGTTGTCAGCGCCGATTAAGCGAGGAAGTCTTACGGTACCACCAAAGCCCGGCATAATGCCAAGCTTAACTTCTGGTAGGCCAATTTTTGCGTTGTCAGTTGCAATACGGTAATCCGTGGCGAGCAACCACTCGCAACCACCGCCAAGCGCAAGGCCATTTACTGCCGATAGTGTAGGGAAAGGTAAATCTTCTATTGCGTCGAAGACATCGGTTGCGGTTTTAATCCAACCAACAAGTTCTTCTTCTGAGCGTTGGAAAGTCGGAAGGAATTCAAAAATATCAGCGCCAACAATAAAGTGGTCTTTATCGCTGGTAAAAATTAAGCCGTCGATGTCGTCGCGCTGGCTCAATTCGATAAGTGCTTCGTGGCTTTCCTTTAGTACTTGCTGAGATAGTTTGTTTACTGAGCCTGGTAGGCAAAACTTAAACTCAGCGATATTGCCTTTGCAAAAATCAACTACAAAGGACTCGCGTTTGATTAACATACATGTTCTCCCGTGCTTTACACTGGTACGATGAGTTGTAATTTCAATCAGTGTGGATCCTTTGGCGGCAAATTGCAATGAAAAATTTACCGCACATTTACTGAAATACCTGAGTCGGTTTGCTATGGTGGCTTAACGCACCTCGCATTTAGTGTCATTTATGAGCATGCTCGCAAGTGACAAGCCGAGTTTTGGTCTTCAGCGCCATCTTTAGATAAGCATAATTTGGCTGTATTTCAATTTAGGTGTGTATTCTTTTGGCAGATAAAAAAGGGTTTGCATGACATATTGGTTACCCCGCTTAGCTGCAGGCAGCTTATGTATGGTGAGCTGGCTCTGTGCAGCCGATAGCACTCACGACGAATTTAAAGAGGCTGAGCGTGTCGCTTGGTCTGGTAATTATAATAATTTTAAAGCTGCAACAGCGCAGCTCGATCATCCACTTAAGCCATACGTTGAAATGGCATTTTACAAGCGTCACCCTAAACTCAAGTACCAGCAGGAAATTCAGCACTTTTTAACGGTATACGAACACACCCCATTAGAATGGCCTGTACGTTCAGCTTGGCTCGATTATTTAAAGCGGTATAAAAAGAAAGCACGATTCATCGAGTTCTATCGTGAAACCAGTGATGTTGAACTCAAGTGTACGTATTTGGTGTATCAGTTGGACTTGGGTGCACCGAAAAAAGCCATTCTTGATCAGGTAGCCGATATTTGGACGGTGGGAAAGTCTCAGCCCAGAGCTTGTGATGGTCTTTTTAACCAATGGCAAAAAGCGGGGTATAGAACGCCTGAGCTAGTCTGGCAGCGAATTTCTAATGCTGCGCAATCTGGTCAAACGTCACTGCTAGACTATCTTGAGAAGCTGTTACCAAAAAATGAGGCATACCTTGCCGAGCTATATAAAAAGGTTCGCCAAGATCCGAGTGCCGCTGCTGGGCTTTATCGGTTTAGTAAACGCACCGAAAAAGAAGCCGAAATTGCGGTATATGGTATAAGACGCCTCGTTTGGCGCGATCCTGATTTAGCGCTGCGTGCCTGGCAGAAGATGCAGGATATGTTTACCTTTACTCAGCGGCAAAAGGATAGTGTTGCTTATCGTTTCGCTCTAGCGCTTGCGTCTAAAGGGCATGAAGACGCACGGTTTTGGCTTAATAAAGTGCCCAAATCGTTGCAGGACAGAAAGCTACTACAGTGGCTGATGAGTAACATGCTGAAAGAGCAAGATTGGGAAGGGATTTCGGCCTTATTCGTGGGTCACGAGCAACTAAGCAATGGTCAACAATACTGGCTTGCATATAGCCTCGCGAAGCGTGACGAGTTAGCTAAGGCTAACGAGATTTGGCAGCAATTAGCGCAAGAGCGTGATTACTACGGTTTTTTGGCTGCTGCGCGTTTAGGATTACCAGTCTCACTGAATGAAGAGCCGTTAAATGTTGACCCCAGCATTGTCGAACGAGTATCTCATGCGCCAGGTTTTAAGCGAGCAAAGGCTTTATACGAACTGGAAAGGTATACTCAAGCACGTCGAGAGTGGAACTACCTTACTAACACCTCAAGCAAAGAGGAAAAGCTTGCAGCATCCATATTGGCTGCTGACTTTGATTGGTACGACAGCACTATTTTTACTCTTGCACAGATCAAAGCTTGGAATTACGTTGATTTGCGTTTCCCGATAGCGTTTAAAGAGCTGTTCACTAAATATAGTGAGCGTAATCGAGTCGATGTTGCATGGAGCATTGCGATTGCTCGCCGGGAAAGCTCTTTCGCACCGGATGCACGCTCGAGTGCGGATGCTCACGGTTTAATGCAGCTGCTGCCAAGCACAGCCAAATACGTCAACAACCGCAAACGCGTGGCAAAAAATCGCCTATATCATCCGGCCACAAACATTCGCTTGGGGACCAGTTATTTAGAGTATTTGAAGCGTAAAAATGCTGGAAATGAGGTTTTGGCGACAGCATCGTACAACGCGGGTTATCATAGAATTAAGCGTTGGCTG
The DNA here is from genome assembly GCF_030291895.1 of Pseudoalteromonas sp. JC3. Taxonomy (NCBI): domain Bacteria; kingdom Pseudomonadati; phylum Pseudomonadota; class Gammaproteobacteria; order Alteromonadales; family Pseudoalteromonadaceae; genus Pseudoalteromonas; species Pseudoalteromonas sp. JC3. Next base: position 15,574 of record NZ_CP127855.1, read on the forward strand.
CCGTCAGAGGCTATGCCTGCTGAGCTTTGGATTGAGCTGATCCCGTACCGAGAAACACGTGACTACGTAAAAAATGTGATGGCATATCGACAGGTTTACCATACCCGCCTTGGTCGTGATGGCAACATATTGGCAAGTATCTTGGATATGAAAATTGTGAAATAACCGCACATGGCTGGTGCTTAGACTCAGTTCGTCGTTTTTAGGTAGCAGCTATGATAGACTCGATAGTATGTGAATTTTTGAAAATGGGTACACCATGGATAAGTTAGCAAATTTATACGCAGAGCACATTGCCACGTTGCAACAGCGTACAAGAACGATAGTAGAACGAGAAGGACTGGATGGACTTGTGATCCATTCGGGGCAAGCAAAGCGTCAATTCCTTGATGATATGTACTATCCGTTTAAAGTTAACCCGCAATTTAAAGCTTGGTTGCCTGTTATCGATAATCCGCATTGCTGGGTTGTGGTTAATGGCAGTGACAAGCCGAAACTCATTTTTTATCGTCCGGTTGATTTTTGGCATAAAGTGCCTGACGAGCCGAGAGATTTTTGGGCAGAGTATTTTGATATTCAACTGCTGGTTAAGCCAGATCAGGTTGAACAGTTACTGCCATACGACAAAGCAAACTATGCCTATATCGGTGAATATTTAGAGGTTGCACAAGCGCTTGGCTTTACTCAAGTGAATCCAGAGCCGGTGATGAACTTCTTGCATTATCATCGTGCATATAAAACTCAGTATGAAATGGCATGTTTACGTGAAGCAAGCCGTCTTGGCGTGCTTGGCCACATGGCGGCGCGCGATGCCTTCTTTGCTGGTGGTTCCGAGTTTGAAATTCAACAAGCTTATCTTAATGCAACTCAGCATATGGAAAACGATACGCCATATGGCAATATTGTCGCCTTGAATGAAAATTGTGCGATTTTGCACTATACCCATTTTGAGCGTAAAGCACCGAGTAAGCACTTATCATTTTTGATTGATGCCGGTGCAAACTTTAACGGTTATGCGTCAGATATTACCCGTACTTATGATTTTGCTAAACAAGGTGAGTTTGCCGAGTTGGTGAAAGTCATGAACGATCACCAAATTGAATTGGGCAGAGCATTACAACCGGGCAAACTATACGGTGAGCTGCATATCGATTGTCATAATCGTGTGGCGCAAGTGTTGAGTGACTTTGGTATTGTTAAGCTTGGTGCTCAGGCCATCGTCGAGAAGGGAATTTCTTCCACTTTCTTCCCTCATGGTCTCGGTCACCATATTGGTCTACAGGTACATGATATGGGCGGATTCATGGCTGATGAAGCCGGCACGCACCAAGCACCGCCTGAAGGTCACCCGTTCTTGCGTTGTACTCGTAAGATAGAGGCTAATCAGGTGTTCACTATTGAGCCTGGGTTGTACTTCATCGATTCATTGTTGGAAGACTTGGCGCAAACAGAAAACAAACAGTATATCAATTGGGATAAGGTTGACGCACTGAAGCCTTACGGTGGTATCCGTATTGAAGATAACATCATTGTGCATGAAGATAGACTAGAAAATATGACGCGAGATTTCGGTCTCGAGTAAGCTGACTTCTAGCGCTAAAAGTAAGTATATTTGGGGGCCGATTGGCTCCCTTTTAGTTTGGAACATTATGTCTGAATATTTCATTCCGAGTGAATCAATTAGTCATCATGAGGAAATTAAGAAAAGCACGTTTATCGTACATTTGGCCCACACGCCAACCATCGAAGATGCTAAAGCGTTTATTAAGCAGATTAATGACGCGTATCCTGATGCACGGCACAATTGTTGGGCACACATAGCTGGGCCCCCTGGTGGCAGCCATGTGTTAGGGTTTTCTGATGATGGTGAGCCTAACGGGACCGCTGGTAAGCCAATGCTCAATGTGCTAATGGGATCAGGGATTGGTGAAATAACCGCGGTGACGACGCGTTATTTTGGCGGTATAAAACTTGGCACCGGGGGGTTGGTTAGAGCCTATGGAGGCACGCTTAATAACGCTTTAGCACAGCTAAGCACGACTAAAAAGGTACCGGCTTCTATTATTGTTGGTCACAGTGATTACCATCTCCAAGGTGTGATAGAGCAGCTATTACAAAGCCAGTTTACAGTGCTAAATTTAGATAAAGAATACACGGCTAATATTACCTGGCAAATAGCAGTAGATAGTCGTGAAACACAACAAATCATTGATGCTATTTATGAATTAACCAATGGTGTTGTATTATTTAAGCAACTCAAGGAGTAGGTTCTACTTCTTTACATTCACTAATTAACCTCTGGTTAAATAACAAAAAGCGCAGCGTACAAAATGCAATTTCGTACCATAATAAAAATACTCGGGCAGTTAGTCGCTCTATTTAGTATCACTATGGTGCCACCAGCCATTGTATCTTTGATATACAAAGATGGTGGTGGTGTACCTTTTGTTTTAGCTTTCATTTTTAGTGTGCTGATGGGTTTGTTTGCGTACTACCCAAACCGCAAGGAAAACGGCGATCTTAAAGCCAGAGAGGGCTTCTTAATCGTTGTTTTATTCTGGTTGGTACTGGGATCGTTTGCATCATTGCCGCTCATTTTCTTAGATAAACCGAATCTATCTTTAGCAGATGCCGTGTTTGAAGCTTTTTCTGGGCTGACAACTACTGGGGCTACGGTATTGACGGGTATAGAACATTTACCCAAAGCGGTATTATTCTATCGCCAGCAGTTGCAGTGGCTTGGTGGTATGGGGATCATCGTATTGGCCGTAGCCGTTCTTCCTATGCTTGGGGTTGGTGGCATGCAGTTATATCGTGCCGAAACACCAGGTCCAGTTAAAGACTCAAAGATGACACCGCGTATTGCCGATACCGCCAAGCACCTTTGGTATATCTATGTGTCTCTAACAGCAGCTTGTACGCTGGCTTACTGGATAGCAGGAATGAATTGGTTTGATGCTATCTGTCATGCGTTTGCTACGATAGCTATCGGTGGCTTCTCGACTTATGACGCTTCTATGGGCTACTTCGATAACCCGCTCATTAACGTTATTTGCGTCATCTTCTTGCTGATTGCTGCCATTAACTTCTCGCTACATTATGCTGCTGTGTCGAGCCGCAATATTAAAGCCTATTTGCGAGATCCTGAGTTTAAAGTCTTTCTATTTATCCAGTTAGCGTTGGTAGTGATTTGTTTTGCGGTATTATCGTCAAGCAATGTCTATGAAACGGGTGATGAAACCTTAGATCAAGCGATGTTTCAGGCTGTGTCAATTAGTACAACTGCTGGGTTTGCGACCGATAGCTTCTCAACGTGGCCGCTGTTTCTACCTATTCTCTTGATTTTCTCTAGCTTCATTGGTGGCTGTGCTGGTTCTACGGGTGGTGGGATGAAGGTTGTGCGTGTCTTCTTACTCTATTTACAGGGGATCCGCGAGCTTAATCGTTTAGTGCATCCACGCGCTATTTACTCGATAAAATTAGGCCGCAAGGCATTGCCTGATAAAGTGGTGGAAGCGGTGTGGGGGTTCTTCTCGGCTTATGCGCTGGTGTTTGTGATTATTATGATTGCATTACTGGGGACGGGACTCGATAACATTACTGCATTTTCAGCAACTGCGGCCTGTCTAAATAACTTGGGCCCAGGATTGGGAAGTGTTGCAGCGCACTACGGCGACATTAGCGATGCAGCAAAGTGGATCCTTACTCTTGCTATGGTCTTTGGCCGCTTAGAGATCTTCACGTTGTTAGTCTTATTTACTCCTACCTTCTGGCGTGGGTAACAGTGCTTAAGTTGTGGGCTCTTTTGCTAGGAGCCTACAACTGACAGTATCACTACCTTGTTTCTGCCACTTTGTGACAAGTTGTCATCTTCCTTTTGAACTTCGCAAAGAAAAAGTTAATAAAAATTTCAAAAACTCGGATTTTCGGGGTTTTCAAGTGTCAGTATTTTTACAACGATTTAACTTGGAGGCGACGATATTGCTTGCCACACGCTTTTCAGATAAAGGGTTTAAAGTGATTGAGGGATTTGCTGCTAGCCATGAGCAGGACTTGGGTATGCAGCTTATAGAACGAAGCGTAATACAGTTAAATAGCTTAATCAATGAGGTCGGTTACTTGCAACATAACCAGCCCACATTAGGTAGTGCTCAATCATATGACTTGTTTCATCAAATTGGCTGTGAGAGTGGTATACGGTTTGTTGTTCAAGTGATTTCAGAAAATGAGCTCTGGCAAAAGCGCCAAATACCAGCGATTGTCGATGACTTCGAGACGGAGGGAGCAGGCTGCTTATTCAAGCATGATGTCTCGGGTATATTATTTGTTGCTAAGCGTAACGGCGAACCTATGATGTTGTTTATTGAGGATAACGAGCTTGGTATGCCACAAAGTTCGCTTGAGGTACAAAGTAAAATGATGACGTTAAGAGATGGTGCGATAGTATTAAAAAGCCATTTTTTAGTCAAATAAACGGATCTTTGTTAGGTATTGCTGATGATCGGGGAGTTGTAATTAATCTGAATTCAGTTTTAAATGGCCTTCCGCTAAAACTGCTACAATAAAAAAGTAGTAGAGTGAACTCAGGAAGGGTTGGATCCATGTTAAAAACTCAAGAGGTTGGGCAAGAAACTTTGCTCACCGCAATCAGCGCTGGAAGTATTGTTGATTTAGAAATTTGTTTACCGGCAAATAGTAAAAGAATAAAAACAGAATATGTCGGTATGCTACAAGGGGCGTTTTTAATTCTTAACCATCCCAACCCTAAGCGATTAGGCGCGGCGCTGGACTTTGTTATGGAAGGGACTTCGGTTATCGTTCGGGCTTTGCTCGAAAATGGTGATGGCCAAGTCATTGCATTCAAATCGCAAATCAAAGCGGTTTCAGTCCATCCCGCGCGGCTTATTTTTCTCTATTTACCCGAAAAGGTACAAACATACAAACTCCGCTCGCAAAACCGGGTGCCAACCTTAATCCCCGCTAAGTTTCACTGTCATGGCAGCAAAGATGTTGGGGTAATAAAGGACATCTCACTTGCTGGTTTACAGCTCGACTTAACGTCAATTGATGCTGAACATATGGAAGAAGGTTTAAAGTGCGAAGTGTTTATCGAAGGTAAAGAAGGGAATCAGATCTCGCTAGAAGGGGATATTCGGCGTATAAAAAGTCATGAGCAAATCGTCTCTCTAGGCATTCACTTAACCTCAGAACCAGAAATAATCCGCAGCGTATTAAAAGACTATTTAATCGATTTATCTATTTTTCAAGACCAACAAGATACCTAGTGAGTACGGCGCTTTACACCATTTAAATGAGATAATTCACCCTTAAAATTGATTGGAGAATTAACTCAATTGGCATTAAACGAATAAAGCGCTTACCTGGAAGAGTTTTTCCACAACACCGATTTGCTTTTTATCGATTAGGAACATGATCACATGGTCGCCAGAGAGAATTATAGTATCGTCATGTGCGATCAGTACATCTTCATCACGGACAATGGCACCGATAGTCGCACCCGGCGGTAATTTGATATCGCGAATAGCACGACCGACAACCTTAGAGGTGTTTTCATCGCCATGTGCTACAGCTTCAATGGCCTCTGCAGCACCTTTACGCAATGAATAAACGTTAACGATATCTCCACGACGAACATGGGTGAGTAGCGCTGATATAGTCGCTTGCTGTGGTGAGATGGCAATATCAATGTCGCCACCTTGCACGAGGTCGACATAGGCACCACGTTGAATAAGCGCCATGGTCTTTTGTACGCCCATACGTTTTGCAAGCATCGCAGCCATAATATTGGCTTCGTCGTCGTTCGTCACCGCGATGAACACGTCTACTTGCTCTATATGTTCTTCTGATAGCAGTTCTTGGTCTGAGGCATCGCCACAAAAAACTACTGTATTATCAAGCGTTTCAGATAGTTGTGTGGCACGAGCTTGATTGCGTTCAATAAGCTTGACGCTATGGTTCTTGTCTAATGAACTTGCCAATCCCGCACCTATGTTACCGCCACCGGCAATCATAATTTTCTTGTAAGAGCGTTCGAGCTTTTGTAGCTCGTTCATGACCGCACGAATATGCTTGGTTGCGGCGATAAAGAAGACTTCATCATCGGCTTCAATTACGGTGGTGCCGAGTGGCTTGATGGCTTTGCCTTGGCGATAAATAGCGGCAACGCGGGTGTCGACGTTTGGAATATGCTCTTTTAATGCAGAAAGTGCATAGCCAACGAGTAAACCGCCGTAATAAGCTTTAACCGCCACGAGTGACAGCATGCCCTCTGCAAATTGCAACACCTGCAAAGCGCCTGGGTAATCTATTAGCCTGCGGATATATTGCGTTACTAGCTGCTCCGGTGCGATGTAATGGTCGACCGGTAGGTCGTCATTGTGAAACAGCTTTTCTTTGTACTTTAAGTATTGCTCAGAGCGGATCCGCGCAATTTTGGTTGGCGTATTGAAAATACTATAGGCAACCTGGCACGCAACCATATTAACCTCATCCGAGCTGGTTACGGCGATTATCATGTCGGCGTCCTCAGCACCTGCTTGACGTAAGATCTCAGGGTGAGCACTGTGGCCAGTGACTCCCTGTAGATCGTATTTGTCTTGCAGCTCTCTTAAGCGCTCGCCATCGATGTCGACAACGGTAATTTCATTTTCTTCACCGACGAGGTTTTCTGCCAGTGTCCCGCCGACTTGGCCGGCGCCTAAGATGATGATTTTCATATTGGTTATGGTCGATTTTCTATTATTGTTTTGTCAACTTTGCGTAGTAAAACCCATCACTCAATCCGGGTAATAGCTGCAAGCCTGGTTGTGTTTGTGTGTCTGCATCGTGCAAAGGTACAAGCGTTGCATCAGGGGTCGCAGAAAGAAAGCGTGCGATCTGTTGCTGGTTCTCTTGTGGCAGTACCGAGCAGGTAGCATAAACTAGTGTGCCACCGGGCTTAAGCAATGGCCAGATTTTATCAATAATTTGTGCCTGTAACGTCACCAAGTTATCAATATCAGAAGCACGTCTTAGCCATTTGATGTCCGGGTGTCTTCTAATAACGCCAGTTGCAGAGCAAGGTACATCCAATAAGATGCGATCATATTGCTCGTCATCCCACCATGCTTCGGGGTCACTTGCATCGCCCTCAAGGCATTTGGCCGACAATCCAATCCGCTCAAGGTTTTGCTCTACACGTAGCAAGCGGTCACCATCAGCATCAATTGCAGTCACTTTGGCATCTGCCAACTCCAAAATATGGCAAGTCTTACCGCCAGGGGCGGCACAAGCATCAAGGATATTTTCACCTGCTTGTGGTGCTAATAATCTCGCGGCTTTTTGGGCAGCGGCGTCTTGCACTGAGCAAGCGCCAGCAGCAAATTGTGGTAGTGCGTAAACGTCGATTGGGCTATCAAGTAAGATCCCGTCAGGGTATTCGCTATGAAGCTGATAGGCTACCCCTTCTTGGTCTAGCAGAGCTGCATAATCGGCAGTAGAGAATTGCGATTGGTTAACACGCAGCCACATTGGTGCTTGTTGTTGGTTCGCTTCTAAAATAGCTTGCCATTGAGTTGGGTAAGCTGCTTTTAGTTGATTGATAAACCAGCCTGGGTGGTTGTATAAACAAGCTGGGATTTCGGCAGCGCTGGTTTCTAATTCGACCTGATGACGTTGGAAGCTGCGTAAAATTGCATTAACTAAGCCTTTCATGCCGGGCGCTCTTAGTGGCGTAAGTGCGTTTACAGTTTCGGCTACTGCAGCATGAGCTGGTACACGCATATGTTGCAGTTGGTAAATACCCACATACAGCAAAAACTGGAAAACACGGCGCTTACCTTTAAGTGGTTGCTCAAGTAATTGCTGGCAATAATGTTCAAGCGAAGGCAAGTACCTTAATACGCCATAGCAAATTTGCTGTAGCAAGGCTTTGTCTTTACCGTCTAACTGGCTGGTGGCAAGTGGTAATTGAGCACTTAACGATGCGCCTTTATCGACGACTTGAAATAGGGTTTGGGCGGCAAGTGCGCGAACATTACTCACGCTTCACCAACCTTAGCACCAATTGCTACCCAGTCAGCTCGACCATTCAAAAAGTCTTGTGCAGACATGGGCTTTTTACCTTGTGGTTGCAAGGTGTGAATTTCTAATGACTGTGTGCCACAGGCAATTACAATACCGTGCTTGTCCGCACGTAGCACATGTCCTGCATCACCTTGTTCGTCAACTACCTTCGCTTGCCAAATCTTGACGCTGTTACCCGCCATATTGGTAAAGCAAACCGGCCATGGATTAAATGCGCGGATGTTACGTTCAATTTGCGCGGCTTCCATCTGCCAGTCAATCTCGGCTTCTTCTTTGCTTAGTTTCTTAGCATAATTCGCTAGCGTATCGTCTTGCTTTTCTGGCGTGATCTCGCCCGCAGATAAGCGTGCTAGCGTATCGATCAGTGCATCAGGGCCAAGTTCAGCAAGCTTGTTGTAGAGATCTGCACTGGTATCAGTAGCTGTAATAGGGCAGCGGGCGATGTGCAACATATCACCGGTATCTAGGCCCTCATCCATTTGCATGATGGTTACGCCAGTTTCATTGTCGCCAGCCCAAATAGCACGCTGAATAGGCGCTGCGCCTCGCCATCGTGGTAAAATTGAGCCATGAACATTCAGGCACCCAAGTCGAGGAGTATCTAAAATAGTTTTTGGTAATAATACTCCGTAGGCAACAACAATCATGACATCGGCATCAAGCGCGGCTAGCTCTGCCTGTGCGTCCGATGTTTTTAATGATTGCGGTTGTAGCACTGGCAGGTTGTGTTCTTGTGCTAATACTTTTACTTCACATGCTTTGAGCTTTTTACCACGTCCAGCTGGACGGTCGGGTGGGCAGTACACTGCCACGACGTCATGTTGTGATTGAATAAGTGCGTCAAGGTGGCGCGCTGCAAAATCAGGCGTGCCTGCGAAAACGATACGCAAAGGATTACTCACGAAATACCCTAAAATCAGTTGGTTGGAGATTGGTTAAGCTTGCTTTGCAGCGAACTTAGCTTCTTTTTCAAGCTTCTTACGAATACGGTCACGTTTAAGTGGTGATAGGTAATCGATAAATAGCTTACCAACTAAGTGGTCTAATTCGTGTTGAATACAAACGGCAAGCAAACCATCAGCGTCCAGCTCATATGTTTCACCACGTTCGTTCGTTGCCTTTACCGTGACCGTTTCAGCGCGATCTACTTTTGCGTATGAATATGGTACTGACAAGCAGCCTTCTTCGCTCACTGTAGTACCATCGCGTTTGGTTATTTCTGGGTTGATTAATACGCGTGGCTCATCGCGCTCTTCAGAAACGTCAATAACGACGATACGCTGATGAATATCAACTTGCGTAGCCGCAAGGCCGATACCATTTTCATCATACATTGTTTCCAGCATGTCTTTAACTATTTGACGTACTTCGTCATTAACCTCTGCTACAGGCTGTGCAACAGTGCGTAAACGCTCGTCTGGAAACTTTAAAACTTCTAATATAGCCATGATTACCCTAAATCAATTTATCGTGTAAGCTAGTGTATGGTCTTATTTTAGCCATTCAAGTTCCCCTTTAACAGGTTTTGGTGGATAATAACCAAAAATAACCACAAGGAAGCCATCATGAAATATCCGATTGCTGCATTAATACTCGCTAGCTGCTCTGTTTTCTCTGTGAAAGCGGACACTTTGGCTGTAAAAGCAGATGCACCACAGCGTTATGTGGTGAAAAAAGGCGATACCTTGTGGGATATTTCAAAAATGTACCTACGTTCTCCATGGAAGTGGAAGCAATTGTGGCAGTGGAATCCTAGTATTCAAAACCCAGATCTGATTTATCCAGGAGACAGTCTTAAGCTACTTTACGATGAAAATGGCAATCCAATACTGGTGTTAGACAAAGGTGTGAAGAAGCTGTCACCGCATACACGTATTGTTAACCAAAAAGTGGCTGCTATTCCTACCTTGCCACTACCCATCATGGAACCGTTTTTGCGTTTCGAGCAAGCACTTTCTGAGTCGGAGTTTTCTGATAGCCCAATTGTACTGGGAGCTAATCGAAATATTAAAAATGCGACTCCGGGTCATCTTTTGTATGTTAAAGCTGATTTAGTAAAAGGTGGGCACTATGCCATCTATCGTCGCGGTGAAATCTATCGTGCAATAGATAGCCAACAATTGCTTGGCTTGGAAGCTGTGTTAGTTGGTTCTGGCCACGTGGTTGAGCAAGGTGACCTAGCTGCGGGGCGTCCGGCAAAGCTACAGTTAGAGGTTGCCAAACAAGAGGTTAGAGCTGGGGATATTGTACTACCCATATCTACCGGACAAAGCTTTCCGGCACAGTTTTCTATGTCTCGTCCTGAGGAGCAAACTTTGGGCCGTATTATTGCGAGCGATAATAAGCTCAGAGAGTTTAGTACCATGAGTGTTGTGGTACTAGATGTGGGTAGTAAAGCACGGCTAAAAGAGGGACATGTCCTTGATATTATAAGGCAATCACCTACAGTTATAGAAAGTCAACACGGTCCGCGCTATATTGAAGATGCATCACGACTTGACAAACTGATCACCGAAATGGGATCTTGGTTTGGTGAGGAAAACGATGACGATAGTGTGGTATGGCATATGCCAAAGGAAAAAGTCGGTGAGCTGATGGTCTTTAAAGTGTATGAAGACTTAAGCTACGCTATGGTTGTTGAAACTTCGGAGCCGATCCGCGTTGGTGATCATGTACAAGCATTCAAGGAAACTGCCAGTAACTAGGTGGTAGAATTTCTCCTTGAGTGAGTCAGTAAACTCAAGGAGAGAGTATGAAACAAGCTAAACTAGCTCAAGCTTTGGCATTAACCCTTTGCCAAGGGCTGGGTATCAAAACCATCACTGCATTACTTAATCACGTCTCCCTTGCGCAATTATTCACATTAAGCCAAGTTGAGCTTTGTCAGCTTGGGCTACAAGAAAATGTTGCTGCCAATTTAGCGAGCACAGATTGGTCTCGTATCGAGCACATATTGGCTTATTGTCAATGTCAGCAAATTCATGTTGTATCTTTGTTTTCTCCTGAGTACTCCGAGCAACTAAAAGAGATCTGTAACCCTCCCTTAGTGCTCTTTTGCAGAGGGAACATTGCGTTATTAAAACAACCACAAATTGCGGTTGTCGGTAGTCGTAGTTCAACGAGAACTGGGCTTGGGCTTGCACATGAGTTTGCACAGGGCTTAAGTCGCTCGGGGTTGGTGGTGACGTCGGGTATGGCAAGAGGGATTGATGGCGCAGCGCACCAAGGTGCACTTGATGTTCAAGGAGGAACCATTGCTGTGCTAGGGACTGGTGTTGATGTTGTTTACCCCAAACGCCATCAACGACTTTATGAAGACATCGTACAGCATGGTTTGGTGGTGAGTGAATTCTTACCAAATACTCAAGCAAATAGTAATCACTTTCCGCGGCGTAATCGCATAATCTCAGGTTTATCTTTGGGTGTTTTGTTGGTTGAAGCCGAAGTAAAAAGTGGCTCGCTGATTACTGCACGCTATGCACTGGAGCAAAACAAGGAAGTATTTGCGATCCCTGGCTCAATTAAAAATCGATTAAGTAGCGGTTGTCATTACTTGATTAAGCAAGGCGCAAAACTCACCGAAAATATTGAGGATATTTTGGAAGAAGTGAGCTTTTTTTGTGAAAACAGTCTATATAGTATAGAAATAGGGGAGCAAAAAGAGGAGCAATGTCCCGTATTAGAAAACCTTGGCTTTGAGGTGACGTCAGTCGACACTTTAACGCAAAGGACCCAGTGGCCAGTAGAACAGGTGATTGCCAGACTATTGGACCTAGAACTCGAAGATAAAGTAGAGCGTGTACTCGACGGCTACATAAAACTCGCGAGGGGTTAAGAAGATGTTTGATATTTTAATGTATTTATTTGAGAACTATATTCACAGTGAGGCAGAAATCTTTGTCGAACAAAATGAACTCACCGATGAACTCCTTCGCGCCGGCTTTAATCAAGGCGAAATATACAAAGCGCTTGATTGGCTTGAGCAACTTGCAGATTTACAACACAGTGACGAAAACCCCTATTTAAATGCTAAACCGGACCATGCAACGCGGATCTACACCGACAGCGAATGCAATATGCTAGACGTTGAAAGCCGTGGTTTTTTAATGTTTGTGGAACAAGTCGGAGTGATTGACAGTACCACCAGAGAAATGGTGATGGATCGCTTATTCGCGTTGGATAAAACCTATATCAGCCTAGATGATTTAAAGTGGGTGATACTAATGGTGCTATTTAATGTGCCGGGTAAAGAACATGCTTATGCGCAGATGGAAGATCTGATTTTTACCGAGCCTGCATCTGTAGTTCATTAACTCTGCTCTAGCATGGCAAGTTTCCTTCGGTAAGTTGAGGTTCTGGTTTCAGCTTACCGCCTTTCAAATAATGTTCCTGCTTAGTTGAAAACACTGATATCAAATACTTGCAAGGGGGAATTTCCATCATTTCCTTGACCCTAAAAACGAGGCTATTATATTAGGCGCATACTTGCACAAGGGGGCGGTGGTAAAGCGATGAGTAAAATAGACCATGCATTATTTAATGCAGACAAACATGCATTAGAAAAAGAGTATGAAGTATGCCCAGAATGTGGCTCTGAGCTGGTAATCAAAAACAGTAAAAATGGTCCATTTATTGGCTGCGCTAGCTACCCGACTTGTGATTATATTCGCCCGCTCGCACATCATGATAGCCATGTAATTAAAGTACTAGAAGATGTGGCTTGTCCTGAATGTGGCAAAGATCTAGTGATAAAAAATGGCCGCTACGGCATGTTTATTGGCTGTACTGGGTATCCTGATTGCCACTATATTGGTTATGAAGATGCGCCACCCACAGCGGCGTTGCCTGCGTGTCCAAAATGCCAAAAAGGCAACCTAATTCAGCGTAAAAATAAGTTTGGTAAACACTTTTATAGCTGTGACACTTACCCAAGTTGTAAGTATACCTTGAACGCCAAGCCTGTAGAGCAGGCTTGTCCTGAGTGTCATTGGCCCGTGCTGGTGGAGAAAACCCGAGCGGGTAAAGCTGTGCTACAATGCCCGCAGAAATCATGTCAAAAGATAGTGGAAATACCGTGAGTAATGACAATAAAGCGGATGCTGCGACAATAACAACGCCCGAGTCGGCACTTCAAGCTGGCAAAGTGATCTGTTATCCAACGGAAGCCATTTATGGTTTAGGTTGTGATCCTGATAACCAAGATGCGGTCACTAAGTTGCTAACAATCAAATCTCGACCCATAGAAAAAGGGTTAATCTTAATTGCCGACAATTATGGTCAATGTTTGCCCTACGTGGATGACAATAAAATCCCGATGGATAAGCGCGCTGATATTTTTTCGTCATGGCCAGGCGCCATTACTTGGTTATTGCCAGCGAAAGCCAGTACGCCGCATTGGTTAACAGGGGGACACGACACTATCGCTATTCGTGTTACTAGCCATCCCATTGTAAAGCAGTTGTGTCAACGTTTTGGTAAGCCGATTGTATCTACCAGTGCCAATGTAACGGGTCAAACTCCAGTTGTTTCGTTGTCGGAAGCTCGTAGCCAGTTTGGCTCGCAAGTTGGCTATTATGTTGAAGGTGAGTTAGGCGGTAATACGACCCCAAGCGTCATCAAAAATGCAATGACTGGCCAAGTGATCCGAGGATAAAAAGTACCATGAGTAAAATAAACCTAGAGACCGTAAAAGCCTTTTTATTACAACTACAAGATAATATCTGCCAAGGCTTAGAGGCTGCCGATGGTAACGCTCAGTTTGTTGAAGATGCCTGGGAGCGTGCTGAAGGTGGTGGCGGTCGCACTCGCGTGATCCGTAATGGCGATGTTATTGAGCAAGGCGGGGTAAACTATTCACATGTTTTTGGCGCTTCCATGCCAGCCTCTGCGACGGCACACCGTCCAGAGTTAGCAGGCAGAAGCTTCCATGCCTGTGGGGTATCTTTAGTGATCCACCCGAAGAATCCCAATATTCCAACTAGCCACGCCAATGTGCGTTTTTTTATTGCTGAGAAAGAAGGTGAAGAGCCGATTTGGTGGTTTGGTGGCGGTTTTGATTTAACCCCATTTTATCCAGTTCTTGATGATGTGAAGCACTGGCACCAAGTAGCAAAGGATTTGTGCGCACCATTTGGTGACGCGGTATACGGTGACTACAAAAAGTGGTGTGATGAATATTTCTATTTAAAACATCGAGATGAGACTCGAGGTGTGGGTGGTTTATTCTTTGATGACTTAAACCAATGGGGCTTTGAAAAGAGCTTTGCATTTATGCAAGCTGTTGGTAATGGCTTCCTTGATGCTTACCTGCCTATTATTGAAAAACGCAAAGATACACCGTATAGCGAACAAGAGCGTCAATTCCAGCTATATCGCCGAGGCCGTTACGTTGAATTTAATCTGGTATGGGATAGAGGCACATTGTTTGGTCTACAAACAGGTGGACGTACCGAGTCTATTTTAATGTCGATGCCACCTTTGGCACGTTGGGAGTATGACTTCCAGCCAGAGCCAGGATCGAAAGAAGCTGAGCTTTATAATTATCTTACGCCAAAGAATTGGCTGGCGATGTAATAGAGTAAAAAAGGAGCCGAGGCTCCTTTTTACTCTTAGCTATTCACTTAGTTTAATTTAAATCCGCGCACTTGCTCATCCAAATCGCGCGCAAGGGTGAGCAACTCTTCACTGATCTGTTTTGAGCCATGGGCATCAACTAGCGAGCGCTCAGCATTATCGCTAATCGCCACTACGCTACGATTGATTTCTTCAGCGGCCAAGTTTTGCTGCTCAGTGGCATCGGCAATTTGCAGGTTTAAGGCATTAATTTCGTGCATCTGTGTCGAGATGTCTTTAAGCGCTTGTGCCACTTTCTTGACCTGATGTGCGCGGTCATCTGCTTCTTCGCAAGAAGCACTCATTGCTGCCACGGTTTGCTGTGCCTCGGACTGTAGTTTATCGATAGTGCGTTTGATTTCATCGGTTGAGTCATGTGTTCGTGTCGCAAGTGTTCTGACTTCGTCCGCAACAACCGCAAACCCTCTTCCTGCTTCCCCGGCTCGTGCGGCCTCTATTGCTGCATTGAGCGCTAAGAGGTTGGTTTGCTCCGCGATACTACTGATCACTTCGAGTACTTTACCCACTTCTAGTGTTTGTGCTTGAAGCTGAGAAACTTGTTCTGCAGCTTGCCTTACATCTTGTGCTAATTGGTTGATACTTTGCTCAGTATGATTAGCAACAGCCATGCTTTCCTCCGCGAGGTGATTGCTGCTATCAGACTTTTCTGATGCAAAGTGGGTGGTATTTTTTACTTCACTTGAAGAGCTTTCAAGCTCATTAATTGCGGCTGCAACAGAGTCCGTCCCTTGTTTTTGCTCTTGAATGGCCAGCTCGGTAGTTTCAGCTGAAGCATATATAGATTCTGCTGAGTGAATAAGTATTTTTGAAGAGTTGGATAACTGCGCAATATTGTCTTTAAAGCTATCCATCATTTTATTGAAGTTAATCGCCAAGCGTCCAAGCTCGTCATCGACTTGGTCGTCTATTCGTAATGATAAGTCTTTGTTCGTCGTTGCGAGGCGCATGGTTCGGCCTAGCGTTTTTAGTCGTACTATAAAGAGCTTCCTAAAAAGTACGCCTAAAATCACAAAGGTGGTAATAAAGATAGCAGAGAGAAGCGCAGTGCTAAACCATGTATTAGTGTGTACCGTATTATCAATATCATCCAAAGAGTAGCTGATCCGCACAACACCGAGCACATCGCCTTCCTTTGCCTGATGACAACCCAAGCAATTTGTTCCTTTATAGCTTTCTTTGGCCACCATCGGCTTTAAATAAGTCATGATGCGACTACCGTCGCGCTGTTCAATAACTAAGGTTTCTTTCCCGTTCAATGCATCAAATTCAGCCTCAGAGTTAGGTGCTTGATTTGCATTACCTGGACCGTAAAGCTTATTAACTTGCTCGGAGCGGATAATATGCGCATCTTCGATATTTGGATGATTGCGAATTTTATCACTCAGAATTTCACGGTTTGCCATGGTGCCGGTCAGCATCATAGTATTGATAGAGTCAAAGTAATTATCTGCCAGTAGCTTAATATTACTTTCGACGGTTTCTTCAGCGAGCGTCTTTTGTTGACTGCTGCTACTAAGGATACTGGCAATCAAGACGAGCACGCCCGTCACAGCCAGTAACGCATAAATTTTATGTTGAATAGATTTCACACGCATCGCACCTGTACACAATTAGAACAGTGATTATGCATCTCTACTCAAGAGCGGGATTTGACCTAGCGCAAAATAGCCGTGTAATTTTAATTAACTAGTACTTTAGTTTTATTCCTGATTAATCATATGTGTCGCAAGCTGAGCGAGGGACTGCCTTAATCCTTCTCTTAATAATGGATTTCCTACCTCTAAGTCTAATGCTTTATTCATGCAGTGCATCCATTGATCCCGTAAATCTTGGTCGATAGGGAAGGGCATATGGCGCATTCTTAGGCGTGGGTGACCATATTTCTCTGCAAATAAATCGGGCCCGCCTAACCAACCAGAAAGAAATTCAAAAAATACCTGTCTGATCCTATCTAATGGCTGTGGATGCATATCGTAAAGCGGCTTTGCATAGGGGTCGGTTGCCATAATATCGTAAAAGCGGTTGGCAAGATCGCGGGCACCTTGTTCTCCACCAATGATTTCATAAGGTGTTTTTTCTGGCGTGGGGGCACTATTTGTTTGTTCTACGGTTGCATCTTTATTAAAGATACGTTTAATTAACTGCTTCATAATGACTCTTTCAAGGCGCTCTTATAACGATGGACAAATACGCGGTATTCGGTAATCCGATAAAGCATTCTAAATCGCCGGCAATCCATGCGCAATTCGCACAGCAATGCCAGCAGCAATTAGAATACGAGGCTATTTTGGCACCAGAAGATGCCTTTATTCAAACTGCATCGACATTTTTTGCCCAAGGTGGTTGTGGTGCGAATGTGACTTTACCTTTTAAAGAGCAGGCATTTGCCTTTGCAGATACCCTCACCGAACGAGCTAAGCTCGCTGGTGCCGTCAATACCCTAATCAAACAGCAAGATGGCAGTATTACAGGCGATAATACTGATGGTGCAGGTCTGGTACGAGATCTCATGAAACACCAAACTAAACTTGAGGGAGCTAACGTACTATTGATTGGTGCAGGTGGCGCCGCCAAAGGCTGTATCTATCCGCTCCTCCAGGCCGGAGCAAAACGGATCGTCGTGACCAATCGTACTGAGTCAAAGGCATTGCAACTAGCAGAGCAATTTTCCTCGTATGGAGAGGTTACAGGGTGTGGCTTAAACAATACCCCCGACATTGGTTTCGATATTGTGATTAACTCCACCTCATCGAGCATCACAGGGCAAGTGCCAGATGTTAGCCCTACTGTTATTACATCCTGCGTAGTTGCCTACGATATGTTCTACAGCGACCAGCAAACAAGTTTCTTAGACTGGGTGGCGCAACATAATCAACAAACGCAATTGATTGATGGCATAGGTATGTTAGTTGAGCAGGCCGCAGAAGCGTTTTACCAATGGCGAGGGGTGAGACCTGATACGTCCGAAATATTTAGGCTTATTAGAGGGTAAATATGAACCAAGCAATACTGTTTAATGATGACATCAGTTATCAACAGGGAGAATTGACGTTTACGGCGATGGCCAATGGTCAGCTGATCCGCTGTAAAATTGCAACCAAGCTTGAGCAGGAAGCTGCAATAGCACACTTTGCTCAGCACCAATTCGATTATGAAATGCAGGCTGAGCAATTAATAGAGGATGAAGCGTTTAATGAGGCGGGAGAGATAAGTTTAGCTTTCCTCTAAATATTCATCTTTGAGTTCCACGTAATTTTGGGCGGACACTTTTAAAAATTGTAACTCTTGTTCGGTGAGGGGTCTGGCTTGTTTTACCGGACTACCGACATATAAAAAACCGGACTCAAGATTTTTATTAGGCGGGACAAGTGCACCACCACCAATAATAACGTCATCTCCTACGGTGACGTTATCCATAATAATTGCACCCATACCTACGAGAATACGATTACCAAGTTTGCAACCATGCAACATGACTTTATGGCCAACAGTCACATCATCACCAATAATAAGCGGGTAACCGTTAGGTACTGAAGCGCTCTTTCTTGTTAAATGCAGTACGCTTCCGTCTTGAACATTGGTTCGTTTCCCTATCTTGATGTAGTTCACATCGCCTCTGGCTGCAACCAATGGCCAAACGCTGCTGTCTTCGCCAATTTCAATATCACCGACCAAAACGGATGATTCATCAATATAAACGCCTTGTGCCAAGCGCGGGGATTTACCTTTATAACTTCTAAGCATGTCTAGATTACTCATCTCTCGTGTCTTGTGTCACTAGTGTAGAGTGTTGAATTGTAAAACTCTAGTACGAAAAAACTGCAAAAAGATAAGTAAAAGTGTCAAAAATAAGCGCTTCGCTTCATTTTTGCTCGAACAAACGTTTTTTCGCAATTTTCTTTAAAAAAAGGGTTGCACTAAAATCGGATCGCCCTATAATGCGACCCCACTGACACGGAGCGCTACGCTGAAAAGCAAAGCAGCAACGAGTTAGCGTCAAGTAAAGCTTAGGTTCGAAACTTCTTATAAAGAAATTCAAAATTAAGTGTTGACAAAAAATTGGGAATGCTTAGAATGCACATCCCTCGAAACAACGAAATGTTTCGAAATGTTCTTTAAAAATATGAAGCAATCATCTGTGTGGGCACTCGTACAGATTGAGTTCTAACAGCAGATTCTAGTTCGCTAGATGACGCAAACAAATTTAGAGTCTCAATTGTAACTGAGTGACTATATAGTCAATTCGTTTTGATTTTACTTTTTTGAAAAGTAGAAACAAACAATCAGAATTCAATGAGCACGAAGCTTAGGCTTCAAAAAAACTTTTAATTGAAGAGTTTGATCATGGCTCAGATTGAACGCTGGCGGCAGGCCTAACACATGCAAGTCGAGCGGTAACATTTCTAGCTTGCTAGAAGATGACGAGCGGCGGACGGGTGAGTAATGCTTGGGAACATGCCTTGAGGTGGGGGACAACCATTGGAAACGATGGCTAATACCGCATGATGTCTACGGACCAAAGGGGGCTTCGGCTCTCGCCTTTAGATTGGCCCAAGTGGGATTAGCTAGTTGGTGAGGTAAAGGCTCACCAAGGCGACGATCCCTAGCTGGTTTGAGAGGATGATCAGCCACACTGGAACTGAGACACGGTCCAGACTCCTACGGGAGGCAGCAGTGGGGAATATTGCACAATGGGCGCAAGCCTGATGCAGCCATGCCGCGTGTGTGAAGAAGGCCTTCGGGTTGTAAAGCACTTTCAGTCAGGAGGAAAGGTTAGTAGTTAATACCTGCTAGCTGTGACGTTACTGACAGAAGAAGCACCGGCTAACTCCGTGCCAGCAGCCGCGGTAATACGGAGGGTGCGAGCGTTAATCGGAATTACTGGGCGTAAAGCGTACGCAGGCGGTTTGTTAAGCGAGATGTGAAAGCCCCGGGCTTAACCTGGGAACTGCATTTCGAACTGGCAAACTAGAGTGTGATAGAGGGTGGTAGAATTTCAGGTGTAGCGGTGAAATGCGTAGAGATCTGAAGGAATACCGATGGCGAAGGCAGCCACCTGGGTCAACACTGACGCTCATGTACGAAAGCGTGGGGAGCAAACAGGATTAGATACCCTGGTAGTCCACGCCGTAAACGATGTCTACTAGGAGCTGGGGTCTTCGGACAACTTTTCCAAAGCTAACGCATTAAGTAGACCGCCTGGGGAGTACGGCCGCAAGGTTAAAACTCAAATGAATTGACGGGGGCCCGCACAAGCGGTGGAGCATGTGGTTTAATTCGATGCAACGCGAAGAACCTTACCTACACTTGACATACAGAGAACTTACCAGAGATGGTTTGGTGCCTTCGGGAGCTCTGATACAGGTGCTGCATGGCTGTCGTCAGCTCGTGTTGTGAGATGTTGGGTTAAGTCCCGCAACGAGCGCAACCCCTATCCTTAGTTGCCAGCGATTCGGTCGGGAACTCTAAGGAGACTGCCGGTGATAAACCGGAGGAAGGTGGGGACGACGTCAAGTCATCATGGCCCTTACGTGTAGGGCTACACACGTGCTACAATGGCAGGTACAGAGAGCAGCGAGCTAGCGATAGTGAGCGAATCCCTTAAAGCCTGTCGTAGTCCGGATTGGAGTCTGCAACTCGACTCCATGAAGTCGGAATCGCTAGTAATCGCAAATCAGAATGTTGCGGTGAATACGTTCCCGGGCCTTGTACACACCGCCCGTCACACCATGGGAGTGGGTTGCTCCAGAAGTGGATAGTCTAACCTTCGGGGGGACGTTCACCACGGAGTGATTCATGACTGGGGTGAAGTCGTAACAAGGTAGCCCTAGGGGAACCTGGGGCTGGATCACCTCCTTATACGATTTAGAACTTATTTGTTCGAAGTGTCCACACAGATGATTGTTGCTTGGCCTGATGGCTAAGTGATATTGCTCTTTAAAAATTTGGAAAAGCTGAAAAATTAAATTCTGATAGATAACGAAAGTTATTTATCGAGTTTTCGAAAGAAAATGCCGATTAATCATTTCGATGATTAATTAGCGTCTACTTTAGTATTCAATATTAACTTCTGGCGAAGTTAAACTGTCTTTAGCAGTACAACTTAAAACTATTTTGGGTTGTATGGTTAAGTGACTAAGCGTACACGGTGGATGCCTTGGCAGTTGGAGGCGATGAAGGACGTACTAACTTGCGATAAGCCTAGTCAAGCCAGTAAGAGGCGCTTGAGACTAGGATTTCCGAATGGGGAAACCCACCTGCTTGCAGGTATCGTTAACTGAATACATAGGTTAACGAGGCGAACGCGGAGAACTGAAACATCTAAGTACCCGTAGGAAAAGAAATCAACCGAGATTCCGAAAGTAGCGGCGAGCGAAATCGGAGCAGCCCTTAAGCTTTAGTGTAGTTAGTGGAATATGCTGGAAAGCATGACGAAACAGGGTGATAGTCCCGTACACAAAAACTTATCTAAAGTGAAATCGAGTAGGTCGGAGCACGTGAAACTTTGACTGAATATGGGGGGACCATCCTCCAAGGCTAAATACTCCCAACTGACCGATAGTGAACCAGTACCGTGAGGGAAAGGCGAAAAGAACCCCTGTGAGGGGAGTGAAATAGAACCTGAAACCGTGTACGTACAAGCAGTAGGAGCCTACTTGTTGGGTGACTGCGTACCTTTTGTATAATGGGTCAGCGACTTATATTCTGTAGCGAGGTTAACCATTTAGGGGAGCCGTAGCGAAAGCGAGTCTTAACTGGGCGATTAAGTTGCAGGGTATAGACCCGAAACCCGGTGATCTAGCCATGGGCAGGTTGAAGGTTGAGTAACATCAACTGGAGGACCGAACCCACTAACGTTGAAAAGTTAGGGGATGACCTGTGGCTAGGAGTGAAAGGCTAATCAAACCGGGAGATAGCTGGTTCTCCCCGAAATCTATTTAGGTAGAGCCTCGGACGAATACTTACGGGGGTAGAGCACTGTTAAGGCTAGGGGGTCATCCCGACTTACCAACCCTTTGCAAACTCCGAATACCGTAAAGTAATATCCGGGAGACACACGGCGGGTGCTAACGTCCGTCGTGGAGAGGGAAACAACCCAGACCGTCAGCTAAGGTCCCAAAGTGTATGTTAAGTGGGAAACGATGTGGGAAGGCTAAAACAGCTAGGAGGTTGGCTTAGAAGCAGCCACCCTTTAAAGAAAGCGTAATAGCTCACTAGTCGAGTCGGCCTGCGCGGAAGATGTAACGGGGCTAAACATACCACCGAAGCTACGGCTGCGAATTTATTCGCGGGGTAGGGGAGCGTTCTGTAAGTGGCTGAAGGTGTGCCGGGAGGCATGCTGGACATATCAGAAGTGCGAATGCTGACATGAGTAACGACAAGAGGAGTGAAAAACTCCTCCGCCGGAAGACCAAGGGTTCCTATCCCATGTTAATCAGGGTAGGGTGAGTCGACCCCTAAGGCGAGGCTGAAGAGCGTAGTCGATGGGAAACGGGTTAATATTCCCGTACTCGGTATGAATGCGATGGGGGGACGGAGCAGGCTAGGCAAGCATGGCGTTGGTTGTCCATGTGAAAGGCTGTAGGCTGGTGACTTAGGAAAATCCGGGTTGCCAAGGCTGAGAGTCGAGACGAGCCACTAAGGTGGTGAAGTTGTTGATGCCCTACTTCCAGGAAAAGCCTCTAAGCTTCAGTTCATACTGAATCGTACCCTAAACCGACACAGGTGGTCAGGTAGAGAATACTAAGGCGCTTGAGAGAACTCGGGTGAAGGAACTAGGCAAAATTGTACCGTAACTTCGGGAGAAGGTACGCTCTTGTTTGTGAAGGACTTGCTCTGTAAGCAAACGAGAGCCGCAGTGACCAGGTGGCTGGGACTGTTTATTAAAAACACAGCACTGTGCAAAATCGTAAGATGACGTATACGGTGTGACACCTGCCCGGTGCCGGAAGGTTAATTGATGGGGTTAGCTTAGGCGAAGCTCTTGATCGAAGCCCCGGTAAACGGCGGCCGTAACTATAACGGTCCTAAGGTAGCGAAATTCCTTGTCGGGTAAGTTCCGACCTGCACGAATGGTGTAACCATGGCCACGCTGTCTCCACCCGAGACTCAGTGAAATTGAAATCGCAGTGAAGATGCTGTGTACCCGCGGCTAGACGGAAAGACCCCGTGAACCTTTACTACAGCTTGGCACTGAACATTGACCCTACATGTGTAGGATAGGTGGGAGGCTTTGAAGCAGGAACGCTAGTTTCTGTGGAGCCGACCTTGAAATACCACCCTTGTAGTGTTGATGTTCTAACTTAGGCCCCTGAATCGGGGTTGAGGACAGTGCCTGGTGGGTAGTTTGACTGGGGCGGTCTCCTCCCAAAGAGTAACGGAGGAGCACGAAGGTTTGCTAAGTACGGTCGGACATCGTACGGTTAGTGTAATGGTAGAAGCAAGCTTAACTGCGAGACAGACACGTCGAGCAGGTACGAAAGTAGGTCATAGTGATCCGGTGGTTCTGAATGGAAGGGCCATCGCTCAACGGATAAAAGGTACTCCGGGGATAACAGGCTGATACCGCCCAAGAGTTCATATCGACGGCGGTGTTTGGCACCTCGATGTCGGCTCATCACATCCTGGGGCTGAAGTCGGTCCCAAGGGTATGGCTGTTCGCCATTTAAAGTGGTACGCGAGCTGGGTTTAGAACGTCGTGAGACAGTTCGGTCCCTATCTGCCGTGGGCGTTTGAGAATTGAGAGGGGCTGCTCCTAGTACGAGAGGACCGGAGTGGACGAACCGCTGGTGTTCGGGTTGTGATGCCAATTGCATTGCCCGGTAGCTACGTTCGGAACTGATAACCGCTGAAAGCATCTAAGCGGGAAGCAGGCCTCGAGATGAGTTCTCACTTTGACTTAGAGTCAACTGAAGGGCCGTTGAAGACTACAACGTTGATAGGCGAGATGTGGAAGTGCTGTGAGGCATTAAGCTAACTCGTACTAATTACCCGAGAGGCTTAACCATACAACGCCAAAGTGGTTTACTAAAATTGTTCCAGACAATTCCTAGCATGACCTCCATCCATGGAGGCCTTAGCTAACAGAAGTTAATAGACTAAAGTAGACAAAAGAATTTAATCGCTTTTCCGGATTTAAGAATTAAACAAGGTGACCAACCTAAGCGGTATCGCGAAATCGGTTCACCTTGCGCAAATGGAATGCTCGTGCGAGGCACGATGTCATTAGACATTTGCACCCAGTTTTCCTGGTGACTATAGCGTTTTGGACCCACCTGACCCCATGCCGAACTCAGAAGTGAAACAAAACAGCGTCGATGATAGTGTGGATTACCCATGTGAAAGTAGAACATCGCCAGGGCCAAATAAGAGAAACCCGTTGCAGCAATGCGACGGGTTTTTTGCTGTTCGGGGTAAAGTACTTCCATGTAGCATCTCCCCTTCGCGCGTCCTTGCGCTCACTTCCTCGAACTGCGAAGCGGTGCTTCGGTTTCTCGTCACCCAAACTCAGAAGTGAAACAAAACAGCCGAAGGGTCGGCCCCGGTCAATGATAGTGTGGGCTTCCCATGTGAAAGTAGAACATCGTCAGGGCCTTATAAGAAAAACCCGTTGCAGTAATGCGACGGTTTTTTTGCTATGTGTGATTTAAAAATCTCGCGAGGTTTTCTAAACCTAAGTAAATGCGCTCCTACCACAGTATAGGCACAGTGCAACATGGTAGGAGGTGGTTTATCCACCGAGCATTTGTAAGCGAGAAGCTGCTATATGGTTTTATGCAATAAGGGCTATAAGGAAGGGTCAATTAACGATATGATGGGCTAAAAAGCGGGGATTTAGCGTGTCATTTCATTTAATTGCACTGTTGGTAATATTTGCATTGTTTGGTACTTCAGCCACTTACTTAATTCGCTTTATGTATAGCTATTGGATTAAGAAGCAGCTTGAAGTGAAGTACATTATTAATGCGAGTATTTGTGCGCTGTTAGTGATGGTGATCTCAGTGATCAATGAGCTTATCCGATAACCTGAGTGCTCATCAGTCTATAGAGGCACAGCCTGACAGGTATGGGCAATACATAGTGTTTGTATTGGCATCACAGGTTCACAACTAACCGCTGGCGCTTTTCCTTTGTTATTCAGCTTTTCTTGCTCTGTAATGGCGCTAACGGCTGCTTCTACATCTTGCTCATCAGTATGCTTCGTTGAATAGATCAGGTATTCTCTTGGTCCACCACAGGTTAATCGCTCACCTACTCCAATTACTTTACACTGATAGCTTGCATCACATCCTATATTTGCTCTTATATCGCTGAGTGTATACGTAGCATTCGAGCGACTTGTTGCATCGCTTGGTGTCATTTCACAGCCAGATAACGCTGCAATTAGCGTGCCGATGCAAGCGAGAGAAATAGCTAACTTCATTATTGCCTCTAGTATGTAGGACGACTATTTTCTAGTTTAACACACTTATTTTCAACGCATTGTGTTGCGGGTTCAATTAAATGCTGACAGATACTCATCATCTGATTTTGCATATTATAGGCGCGCTCTAATGTAGTAATTTGCTCCGCTAACTGCTTAACTTGGGCCTCATCTGCTGATCTTGTTGAATACACTAGATAAGAAGAGGGGCCACCACAGGCACGATCGCCAACGGCAATGACTTTACACTGGGTATCGTTATCACAGCTTTTGTCGGCCACGACGCTTTCCAATGATTGTTTATGGGTTTTGATGTCAGAGGTATCGAGCTTTTTACCATCTTGTTGAATAGGTAAGCTTGCTTCTTTTGATTCTTTAATTTCGGTGTGCTTTTCGCTTACAGGCTTGGTCTCTTGTGCTTTTTGTTCTACAGCCTCTTCTTTAGTTACTTCTTCTTGGCAACCAAACAGCAAAAAGGTTGCAAGTAAAGTGGGGATCATCTTGTTCATTATATGCTCTCCTAATGTTTGCTAAATAAACTACGCAAGTCCTTAAGGAATAGCAAGCTCTGCAGCCTGCATACACTATATGTGATTGCAGGCTGTGAGGGACAGCGCTATAGTAGACCGCCTTTGGTGAGTTTTTGTGGGTCGAGTAATGATTGGAGCTCGTGTTCACTCAGATCGGTTTGCTCAGCAGCGACCTCTATGATTGGACGCCCTTCTTTGTAGGCAAGCTTGGCAATTTGTGCTGCTTTTTCATACCCGATCACAGGATTTAACGCGGTAACTAAAATCGGGTTTTTAGCCAGTGCCTTTTGAATATTCTGCTCATTCACCTTAAAGCTTGAAATAGCTTTGTCCGCAAGTAGCCTCGCGGTATTTGAGAGGATCTCAATGCTTTGCAAAATATTTAATGCAATCACTGGCAGCATAACATTCAGCTCAAAATTGCCAGACTGGCCTGCAACACTAATCGTTGCGTCATTACCTATCACTTGAGCACTGGCCATTGCAGCCGCTTCTGGAATAACTGGGTTTACTTTACCTGGCATGATTGAAGAGCCTGGCTGTAGCGCTTCAAGCTCGATTTCACCTAGGCCAGCAAGCGGTCCTGAATTCATCCAGCGCAAGTCATTGGCTATCTTCATTTGTGCTACTGCAAAGGTTTTAAGTTGGCCTGAAAGTCCCACAATCGCGTCTTGTGAGCCGATATGATAGAAAAAGTTATTGCCTTTACTGAAACGGATCCCGATGTTAGTGCTCAGGTTTTGGCTAAATAATTTAGCGAACTGAGGATCGGCATTAATACCTGTGCCTACCGCTGTTCCACCTTGACCTAACTCGTAGACTTTTTCTAAGGAATGAACAATGCCCTGACAGGCATTATCTACTTGCGCTTGCCAGCCACTTAATGTTTGTGCAAAGGTCACTGGCATTGCATCCATCAAGTGCGTCCGGCCAGTTTTGACGTGATGACCAACTTGCTCTACTTTTTGTTCAATACTACTAGATAAGTGTTTTAGTGCTGGCAGAAGGTCATACACTGCTGTGATTGCACTACTCACGTGAATCGCTGTTGGGATCACATCGTTTGAGCTTTGGCCCATGTTAACGTCATCATTAGGATGAATTGCGACACCGCTTAACTCAGTCGCCAACGTGGCGATCACCTCGTTGGCATTCATATTTGAACTGGTACCAGAGCCAGTCTGAAAGACATCTACCGGAAATTGATCTAAGTGTTTGCCATCAATTAGCTGCTGACAGGCACTCACAATTGCTTTTGCTTTATCACTTGATAGATGGCCAAGGGATTGATTGGTTTCTGCTGCGGCTTGTTTGATATAGGCCAAGGCTTTGATAAAGCTACTTGGCATTGTGATCCCGCTAATAGGAAAGTTATTTACAGCGCGTTGTGTTTGCGCCTTGTAGAGCGCATGCTCAGGAACATCTAATGTTCCCATACTATCGGATTCTTGACGAAATGTAGTCATCGTTGCTCCTAATAAAAAGGGTTAAACTGCTGGCAGGTTTGGCACGCATCTCGCTGGAGCTTCAAAAATTGCCGTGACGAAGTATGGTGATGTTTATAAAACCGTTTTAGTGCCAACAAAGGTTTAAATAATTGATCCATGCATTGTTTACGTATGGCTGTATCAACGAGTGGATCGGCAATCTGTTCTAACAGTTCGGACAATGTATTTTTAAGATAAAGCTCTTGCAGCAGCGGGTTATTATGGCGCTCGTACCATTTCGCCATGCCTATGCCTGCCGAAATATATTCCGCAACCAAGAGCGGCGCCTCAAGTTGTGGTCGCTGGCAGTGGCGATTAAGCTTCGCACGATAAGTTTGTAATAAAGTAGCTAGCTGCATAAATACAAAACCAAACGATGTAATGATAATGGTTATCATTACATCGTTTGGTTGGCAATTCAAGCTTTAGTATTCGCACTGCCAAACGATTTGTTTAGCATTCACCATAGCAGCTCACTATGAGTCTGAAATGAATTTAAGAAAGTGTGATTGAGCTTATACCAATTGCACTAAGTCTCCAATCAATTTGAAGGGTGAAATACCATATTAGCGTCGTTAAAAATTTCTCATTTAGAACAACTAAATAGCAAAATTTTTGCCTAGCTACTAAAGTTATTTCTCCGCTTCAAATAGCTCATTCACCTAATACAATTGGTATTAATTATAGCCGAGGAGATATTGCTGCTCTGAATGCTCTTTCTCTTGTTCTTCGAGTTGCATCAGGTTAGCGACTTCTTGTCGGTAAGCACGACTTTTCGTGAAGGTATTTTTACGCTTCTTCAGAACAAGTCCTTCGCTTTTAAGTTGGCTTGGCATTTGGGTGATCTCTGAAATTTTCATGCTCGTTTCTCCTCTTAGTACTCTTTAAACTTAGCAGAAGTTGTACCAAAATAAATTTCTTTTCTAATTTTAATTGCTTAGTGGAAATTTTAGCTATTTGCCTTGCAATTGAGATAAATTCTTGCCTCAATGAGGCGCATAAATCGATCAAAATAGTGCAAACGAGATGACAAAACCATACTCTCAAGCGTGTGAAAACAATAAACAGCCAATATTAGAAAAGCTCACTCCCTATCTAAATAAACCTTTGGAAGTGCTAGAGGTAGGTTCTGGTACGGGTCAGCATGCGGTGCACTTTGCTGCGGCGTTACCGCATTTAACGTGGCAGACGGCGGACAGGGAGGTTAATCACGCAGGTATTCAAGCGTGGCTTGATGACGCCGAGTTAGAAAATGCTTTACCGCCATTGGCGCTAGACTTACACCATGGGTGGCCTGTTAATCAGCGTTATGATGTGATCTATACCGCTAATACCTTGCACATTGTGTCATCAACGCTCGTTGAGCGTTTAATTGCAGGCGTTGGACGACACCTTAAAGAAAGCGGCTACCTGATAGTTTATGGGCCGTTTAATTATCAAGGTGAATTTACCAGCGAGAGTAACCGAGAGTTTGATGCGTATTTAAAATCGCAAGACAAAGAGAGTGGCATTCGCGATCAAGAATGGGTATTGGCGCTTGCGGCAGAGCAAGAACTTACACTACAGCAAGACTATGCGATGCCGGCTAATAATCGCTTATTGGTGTTTAAACGGTAGTTTTGCTTGGCACTCGGTAAAGTAATGCCCGAGTGCGTCAGCTTCGCGCTTGGTAAAATCCTCGAGCGCGTGTTGAAAGTCAGGTTGAAATAAGCGGTGATACGATTGCCTCCACACCGGCTCAAAACCCCTCACTAACTTGTGCTCGCCTTGAGCACCCGCGTCAAAGACAGCAAGCTGATTAGCAATGGCGTACTCTATGCCTTGATAGTAACACAACTCAAAATGCAAAAAGTCGTAACTATCCTCAATTGCGCCCCAATAGCGACCGTACAAGGTATCACCATCCACAAGATATAAACTAGTGGCAATAATTTCGTGGTTTAAGTAGGCGCAGCAAAGACGAAACTTATCTGGCATCGAGGTGATAACTTGCTGAAAAAAGTCGCGAGAGAGATAGCCGTGGTGTCGCGATCGCTTAAGATAGGTGAGCTGGTAACTAAGAAAAAACGCATCAAGTTGTGCTGTGCTTATTTCTCTGCCAACAGTCCAACTTATGTTAATACCCTGAGCTGTCACAGCTTGGCGCTCTTTCATGACCATTTTACGCTTTCTTGATGTGAGTCGTGCGAGAAAATCATCGAACTCGGCGTAACCTCGATTATGCCAATGAAATTGCACATTGCGGCGCATCGTTAAATGACTTTGAGTGAGAAAATCGCTTTCACGACAAAAATTAATATGGACTCCACTAATGTCTAGTTGGGCGAGACTCGAGAGCGTAGCGTCAATATATTCAAGCAAGCAAGAAGATAGACGTTTAGTTAATATTCTTGGCCCTTGAGTGGGGGTAAAGGGGACGCCACATAGCCATTTCGGATAGTAATCTAATCCATGGCGCTCGTAGGCTTCAGCAAAAGCCCAATCAAAAACGTACTCGCCATAAGAGTGCGATTTAATATAGCCTGGTAAAATTGCAATCAACTCGCTCTGGCGTTCAATCATTAGGTGATGTGGTATCCAGCCAGTCTCTTTGCTGGTGCAGCCGCTCAACTCTAATGCAAGCAGCCACGCGTAGCTCGTAAATACATGTGATGGTGAAACACAGTCCCACTGTGCTTCTGTCACTTCAGTTAGAGAATGAATAAACCTGTGTTGGTACTCAGTCATTGTGGCCGTCAAAAAATGCGAGCAGTGCTTGCTCAAAGTTGCTGTAATCAGGGTTAAACGTGATCCGCGCAAGAAAAGCGTATTGCGTCATGTTTTTCTCGTGACGCTCGCCAAAATGGACGGTTTTACCTGTGCGGCAGTTAATGAAGGCTTGGTCTTCTAAATGGTAACTGGTGCAATTACGATAGAGCCCTTTGCGGCCGTAAAAAATATGTTCAGGTGGCTGCAAAATACCAATATGAGACATATCGACAATGTTGTCGGCTTTCACGCTCCGATAATTCACACCTTGCTTAGTCGATGGCGTTTCCGAGTAGATAAATTGGGTCAACGTTGATTTAGGTTGCCATTTTTCTAGCAGCTTTGCCGTTGCATGATTGTCTATGGTGGTATCGACATCGCTATAGCTGATAAACATCGGTACATCTGGCAAAGTGGTGAGTGATTTGAGTGGCGCCATAGCCTGATGGGCTAACGTTGCGCCATGCCATGGGAAAGATTCATATTTGGCGAAATCCAAATCTGCGTCTTCATCTATCCAATTGACAAATGGCACGTAATCAATCCATTTGGCTAGCCAGCCGTTCTTATTATGTGGCTCCGTGGCGGGTGAGATAAGTGCAACAGAGCCTAAATTATTGGGCTTGTGCTTCGCTATGCTACTCAGCACCAAGGCGGCACCCGTGGAATAACCAAGTACGGAAAAATGCTTAAAATCTTGGCTCGTCTGTACGATGGCATAATCCGTATGGGTTTGCCAATCGTCAATATCAACTTCGGTTAAATCGCTTGGTGCAGTCGCGTGGCCTGGCAGTAACATGGTTCTGACATTGTATCCTGCTTCATAGAGTGCTGCCGCAAGGTAGTGAAAAGTAAAAGGAGAATCGGTCAGACCATGGATAAGTAAAATGGCGTGATCTTTGTTGTCATGCTTAAGTGTAAATGGCGCGATTAAGTCACTTACCTTGGGGTTTGTCAGGTTGAGTATTTTTGCAGTGGGCGTCATTAACGGGCACGGCAGTGTAGCGCGAGGATTGCGGCTTTCAATAATTTGCTTAGTCGAACGAATGTAATCGTTATAGTTTTTTACATTCCCTACATCGACGGTGACGGGGCTTTTATCGATTGCTTCGCGGAATAATCCCGACTTTTTGCTCTTGGTGAATAGCGACATATCACTCACTTGGGTAACACAGTCTTGTGCGATGACCAAAGGTGAGCCAAGCAGACTAAAAGCAAATACTGTGGAGGTAAGGTAGTGGCGCATAGTCGGTCCTTATGAGCATAAAATCACATGCAGTATAGCGAGAACGGATGACGATAAAAATGGTTAGCGGATCGGTAATATGCGTTTTGCAAAAGTTTGCTTGAGTACAATCGTTGATTCAATCCCGCTAATCACCTTACAGGCCCCCAGTTGATGTTTGGCGAACTGTTCATAGCTGGGCAAATCCTTTGCTACGATTTCCAACAGGTAATCATAACTTCCGGAGATCACCGAACAGCTGATCACCTGATCTTCAGATTCCACGTGTTGTTCGAATAAATGCGCTGCAGTTGCGGTATTTTCACTGAGCTTTATAAATGCATAAACCAAAATACTTAGGTCAACTTGCGCTCTATCAAGTGCCGCATGATAGCCTGAAATTACTCCTGTATCTTGCAAGCGTTTTACGCGTCGAAGACAGGGAGTATCGGAAAGGTTTGCCTTTTCGGCGAGTGAGGCATTACTCAAACGTGCATTATGTTGCAAAGCGTTAAGGAGCAATTTGTCCTTGGCATCTAGATTTACCGACATAAACCAAATAAAAGAGTGATTCTTGCTAATCAGTATTAAACTTTTAGAGAAAATTGGCAAATTATGCTCGTGGTGATTTGCTAGCCTTAACTGTGGAATAATCACGAGAAGTAATCATGAGTCCATTAGCCGTACAATTTGACGCTTGGATTAGAGGTCCGTTTGTCGACCTTAACGACAAGCTTGAACATCTTTATTGGCAGCAACAGGATAAAGCAAATGTTGAAGGCGTTGGTGAAACGCTAAAAGCACAGTTATTAGAAGAAGGTAATCAGCTAGTCCAAGCCTTGCTAGAAGAAGGCAATACCGACGAGGGCTTTGAGCAAGCATTCGACTTACTCGGTAACGTTGGTCTATTTATGGCTGCATGCAGACGCCACGAAATTACCGAGCCAAGCCGTGAAAAGGTGTCTCCACTAACGCAAGCATCGGCACTGGCCATGCACATTGGTGCCTCTTTGGGAGTTACGCCGCGCTTCGCAACGGCTCATCTCACCACACACAACCGCGCAATCAACGGCGTGTATAAGCGCTTTACTTCTCATCCGGCAGAGCGCTTATTCATCGACTACAATACTCAGGCCATTCTTGCCTATAAACGCGCGTCCGAATCGTTAATGAAGGTGCATCATTTGGGAATTTCCCATCCCATGTCATTGGTGCTACTCAAACAAGTTAAGCAAGCGCTGCTTGAGGTGATAGAGTCTAATCGAGAGTTATTTAAGGAACTAGATCCCGAGGCATTCTTTTACGTTGTACGACCCTATTACAAACCATACCGAGTTGGTAAAGAGGTCTATCGTGGCGCAAACGCTGGAGATTTTGCGGGTATCAATGTTATCGATATGATGTTGGGGTTATGCCCGGCTAATGACATTAGTTACGGTCAAATGCTGGTGGAAAAATTCCTCTATATGATGCCAGAAGACCAAGCAACCCTGCGTGAATGCATGCGTACGCCTAATTTAATGGATGCGTTTCTGAGTGCATTGAAAGGACCGAAAAGTGATTGGTTTGGCCCTGCCTGTAGCTTGTTTATACAAGTGTGTAAGCTGCATGGAGATACGGCCATACAACATCACAATCAACTCGTCGAAAAGTATATCGCCAAACCTTCGCAGGCGATGCAGCAACAGCACTTAAGCAAAGTGACCGCCAGTGGTCCACCGATTGAAGTCTTACTCAAAGAACTCGCAGACTTAAGAGATAGGCGAGCCGCTGCTGAGCGCGCTGATATCTTTACTCGACATCATGATTTAAAACGATTACGTCAAGCAATAGGGGTTAAGCATGAAGCAATATAGGGATGATTTTCACTTGCCTACGGGTCGCTATTTATTGAGTCATTCCGTTGGTCGTATGTTGAAATCTGCAGAGGAAGATTTCCATCAGCAATTTATGGTGCCGTGGCAACAACAAAATCAAGAGCCTTGGCAGCAGTGGCTAAGCGGTATTGATCGCTTTACCTCAGCCTTAGCCTCTCTATTACACACTGATGCGCGCCTGTTTTGTCCGCAAACAAACCTTTCCAGTGGTTTAACGAAATGGGCGATGAGTTTGCCCGAAAGTGGCATTCGCAAAGTACGCGTATTGATGAGTGAGCAAGACTTCCCCAGCATGGGGTTTGCGTTACAAAATGCGCTGGACAATATTGAGATTGTTTATATTCCCGAAGCGATGAATATGCACGACCTGAGCGTGTGGCAGCAATATATTGACGAGCAAATTGACTGGGTATTTGTCAGTCATGTTTATTCGAACAGCGGTCAGCAAGCGCCTGTCGCTGACATCATTAGCCTTGCTAACCAATATGGTTGTCGAAGTATTATCGATATTGCTCAGTCACTTAGCGTATTACCAATAAATTTAAGCGAGTGGGGCGCGGATTGCGTTATCGGCTCTTGTGTGAAATGGAGTTGCGGTGGCCCTGGCACCGGTTTCATCTGGGTGAATGAGGATGTCTTGCCTTATTGCGAACCAAAAGACGTTGGCTGGTTTTCGCATCAAAATCCATTCGAGTTTGATATTCACCATTTTGCGCTGAGTGAAAGTGCGCTGCGTTTTTGGGGCGGTACACCAAGTGTGGCACCTTATATCTATGCGGGGCACAGCCTTGGCTATTTTGCCGAGCTTGGGGTTGAGCAAGTAAGAGCGTACAACTTTGCTTTGTTATCTGAGTTACAAGCGGCATTGCCTGAATTTTATCGCTCTCCTACAGCGCAGAGTGCTTGCTCTGGGACCGCTATTCTGCATTTTGGCTCGCGGCATGAGGCAGTGATGGAGCAGCTTAAGCGAGCAGGCATTGCTGTGGATAATCGTCGCTACGGTATTCGCGTCTCACCACATATTTATAATAGTCAGGAGGACATCGCGCAGTTGGTGCAGGTTATCAACGAAAGTTAGCTTCCTAGCCCTAGTGCTTTTTTGGTCTTCTTCTTCACCGAGCGCCAATGTGTCATTGGTTGCTTGGGCGCGCGCGCTATCAATGCGTTGAAATCAATTTCTTCAGCAAGTACCTCTCCTTGATGCGCCAAGATCACGGAGTGGGGTTGTAGAGCTTTTACTTTGGCAAGAGATTGGCGATACAAGCGTGGATAGAATACCGGAAAAGGCGCAACAAATTGCCCTTTCACTTTTACCGTCAAGTCCGCCACATAGATGCGCTTACTGGGTAGATGATACAAGCTCAAATCTCTATCCGTATGACCGGGTGTGTGTATCGCTTGCCATTCGTTAAAGTAGGGCAAGCTATCGCCATCAGCTAGGAAAAAATCTGGTGATAATTGTCTTGGATACCAAAGGTTACGCTTGGCCTTGCGCTTTCTCCCAGCAACCCAAAGTGCCAGCGCCATATCGGAGAGGTGCATCATGACACCATCAATACCACGATACCACTGACTGGGAGCATTTGCGGCCGCAATCTTTGCGCCCGTGAGTTTTTTGAGTTTATGCGCGCCACCGGCATGATCTGGGTGCATATGCGTGACCACAATCAGCTTGAGTGCGCTTAGTGGCTTTTGCAGTTGTAGGATGTAGTTGCAGACCAACTCAACATCAGCACGACAGCAACCATCGAGTAACAGCAGATCCGTTTCGTGCTCAACCAGATAAATATGTTGAATATAGCCTTCTAAGACATGGATTTTCATTAGTCACACTCATTTCTCCAATCAGATCTCAACATAGCATAGGTTAAAGACATCTGACCAGTTGTGTGTGGAAGTGATAAATCGCAGACATAAAAAAACCGCAATTAAGCGGTTTTCTTATAAGTGATGGCGGAGAAGGAGGGATTCGAACCCTCGATAGGGCTACAAACCCTATACTCCCTTAGCAGGGGAGCGCCTTCAGCCACTCGGCCACCTCTCCGGCGCAATACTTTAAAAATGGCGGAGAGATAGGGATTTGAACCCTAGATACGCTATTAACGTATGCCGGTTTTCAAGACCGGTGCTTTCAACCACTCAGCCATCTCTCCATGGGCAAAGATAATACTTAGCGATTTAGGCGCTGTAAACCGTTTTTAAACTGTTTGCTTAAAAAATGTGCTAAAAGTGAGGTTTTTTTAAAATTGTGCTAGAAATTAGCGGTTTGACGAAGAGGTTTTGTACAAAAATGCTGGTTGAAGTGGTGCTTTTATGGTCTATTGAAACAAATGCTGACGAGAGCATGGCGGGTTGGGGCGCCATGCTCTGTGCAGACTTACTTATACATAATCACGTCTTTTAACGCTAAGTGTTGACCACATACTGCCAACCACTTCGTCCAATTGATACGACGTTGTTTAGTTGGTTGTGTTTGGTTAAACGTGTTTTGTGATGGGCTGCAAGGTGCAGCTGAATTAAGCATGTCTGGCTCCTAATAAGCTATGATTGAAAACAAGGCTATTTTGCACGCAATTTGTTTAAATTTAAAACGATAAAAATTGATGTTTTCGGATAAAAATAACTAATGAATTAATGGTTTGTTCATTTTTGTTTTAATGGGTTCTTTGCATGTTTATGCATGGTTGCGATTGTCTTGATTAGGCTGTAACCCAATTAATATGTGTGTTTGTGGTTTTTGTTTTTGATTTTTGGTTTTAGTTTTGGTTTTTTATTCATATAAGTTGAGTTTTTGTATTTAAGGGTTTTTATGCTAGTGGTAGTCAACCCTTTAGCGGGTGCTGAGGGGAAAGCGCAAATTGCATGGTTAAAGCAACAATTAACACAACAACAGTTGACGGCAACTTGGTTTAATACCACTGGAAACTTTGTCGCAGATAGGGACACAATTGCTCAAGCAGCTACGGCGGGAGTGAGCGTGGTGGTGATTGGGGGGGATGGCACTTTGCACCTAGTCGCCAATGCCATTGCTGAACGGGATAACACGCTTGCGCTGCTGCCAGCGGGGACGGGCAACGATTTTGCTCGGCAGTTTCATTATTCCAAAGCACAGTGGCGAGCAGCTGTATTTTCAGACAAGATCTCGAGTATTGATTTGGGTAAAGTCGACGGGCGCTGGTTTGTCAATGTTGCTGGGATTGGCTTTAACGCGCATGTCATGAATAACTTAGGACAAACCAAACGGCTAGGAAAGCTGAGCTATACCTATGCGGGATTA
This sequence comes from Pseudoalteromonas sp. JC3, assembly GCF_030291895.1. Classification (NCBI taxonomy): domain Bacteria; kingdom Pseudomonadati; phylum Pseudomonadota; class Gammaproteobacteria; order Alteromonadales; family Pseudoalteromonadaceae; genus Pseudoalteromonas; species Pseudoalteromonas sp. JC3. The sequence continues at coordinate 51,859 of NZ_CP127855.1, forward strand.
ATGTCGCTATTTACTGCCAAACTCATTCGCTATCACAGCAATACGTGGCCTGAGCAGGGTATGATGTTGTTACTTGCGAATGGCAAACACTTTGGGGCAGGGTTAACTCCTGCTCCTATGGCTTGCCTTGATGACGGTCAGCTGGAGCTACTATGGTTCACGCCGCAAACGCATTGGCAGCGGATGGTATTGTTTGTCAATATGCTACTTAAACGCCATATGGGTACAAGAAATGTGCACCACGGCCGCATTGCAGAGCTTTATATCGCACAAGAGGGGTATGACATTGAGGCTGATGGCGAGATTGTTGGGCGCACGCCTGCGACGATAACTTGCTGTCGCCGAGCTCTGAACATAAAAAAAGCGCCATTATAAAATGGCGCTGAAAAGTAAGAAGCTAAAGCATTGGTAAGACTTCAACTTCTAACTGGGGACCGAATGGACAACCAAGCGTAGATGCGATCTAAAGGCGTGAGTACAATCGCATTACCTAGGATGACCAAAATAAACCCAATAAAGGTGTTTTGCTGCCACTCAAAGCCTTCAAATAAGGTGCTCAAGGCCACGGCAACAAAAGGAAATAACACTATCAAATAACTCGCTTTCTCAGGCCCAATATTTTTGAGTAGTGAGAAATAACAACCAAAGGCAATGACGGTGCCAAACACGCTGAGGTAAATCAGAGACCACCAATATGATGCCGGCGCTTGGTTGATAAACTGATGTTCACTAAAGGCAACATAGGTTGCTAACATGACAGCGCTGTAAAGCATGCCCCACGCATTTCCCGCCATAACATCAATTTGCTGATTAGAATTGCGTACGCTCACCATATTACCGAGTGACGCGACCACCGTTCCTAATAGAGCTAATGATAATCCCAAGAAGGCCTCGCTTTGCAAATCAAATGCGACCAAGTCGTGCCAAAACAAGCTGACTATCCCAAGCGTGCCCAGTGATGCACCAAAGTAAATTCGCTTTGCAATCGGTTTGGCAAAAAACAACTTAGTGTTGACGATGTTAACGACCAATAATAATGAAAATGCAATTGATGCCATCGCTGACGTTAAATGTGCCTGAGCCCAATATAAGAAGAGATAGTTAGCACCAAAATTACACAGCGCTAAGAGGATGAAAAAGCCGTGATCTCGGCGAGAAAATCGCATTGGCACACGCTTATAGATGACAAACGCCCACATACAAACCGCGGCGAGGCCAAAGCGGTAAAACAGCGACACAAACTCGTTGATGCTGCCAAGTTGATATTCAATGGCAAGCCATGTTGATCCCCAAATCAACACAGTGATGGCGTAAAGAAATAGATTTTTCATGATCGGCTCTAGATTCAAACAGCAGTGGAAGTCTGTAGTTTACGCTGTTATTCTGTATAAGCTATATACAGAATTTGCTAATTTATACCTATACAGATGATTGCTTATGAGTACCGTTATTCAACGCCAACATTCCGCCTTTCTCTATCAGCAGGTGATCCAAATGATCTTGTCGATGGCAGAACAAGAGTCTATTTTACCGGGCGAAAAGCTTCCCTCATTGCGTGTTATGGCGCAAAACTTAAATGTCAGTATCCCAACGGTAAAGCAGGCCTATCAAGCACTTGAAGATCAAGGAAAAGTCATTGCCAAAGAGAAGTCCGGCTACTTTTTATGCCACAGAGCTTCGCACAACGACTCACCGAAGCGTGCACGATTGCCCGCCAAACCTGTAGTGGTGAACAAGCAGGCGTTGATTGAACAAGTGTATAAGGGGATCCATCAGCCACATGCAATCCCCTTAGGTATCGCTAACCCCATTGCCATTGCTGGTACTGAGCAGGTTCTTGCCAAAATTATGCGCCGCGCAATGAAAGAAGCAGGGAACGAACTCATTAATTATGGCCCTATGGACGGTTTAGATAGCTTAAAAAAGCAAATCGTGCGGCGTTATTTGGATATGGGTTTAGCAATAGACATGGATGAAGTGGTGATCACCAATGGCGCGCAAGAAGCATTGGCGATTGCGTTACAAGCGGTAACCAAGCCCGGAGACGTGATAGCGATTGAATCTCCCTGTTATTTTGGCATTGTTGAGCTGGCTGAAAACTTAGGGTTAAAGGCCATTGAAATACCTGTTTGCCCAGATGATGGCATTTGGCTGAGCGACCTTGAACGGGCACTTGAAAAGCATGATATTCGAGCGTGTGTGTTTTCTACCAGTATTAGTAACCCGCTTGGTAGTTTTATGCCTGATACGAGACGTGCGCAGCTGGTGGCGCTATTAGAGCAACGTGACGTGGTGTTGATAGAAGACGATGTGTATGGCGATTTATATTTTACCGAGCAGCGTGGCATTCCGGCACAAGCATTTAGCCAAAAGGGCTTAGTGATCACATGTGCGTCATTTTCAAAAACCGCAGCGCCTAGCTATCGGGTGGGTTGGATGGTCGCCAGTCAATTTAGTGCAAAAGCAAAGCGCATAAAACGTGCGTTGAGTTGCTCATCATCTTTAATGAATCAATGGGCACTGGCGGATTTTCTCAGCTCCGGAGGCTACGAGCGCCATTTAAAGTTGGTCCGTAAACGGTTAATTGAGAATCGAGACCGTATGATCCAAGCGGTGAATGTTGCATTTGGTAGTGAGGTAAGAGTCAGTCGCCCGCAAGGCGGTTGTGTGCTGTGGTTAGACTTAGGTAAGCACGTCGATGGTGCCTTGTTGTTCCAAAAAGCCCTGGAGTGTGGGATCAGTATTACGCCTGGTACGCTATTTAGTGCCAGCAAAAAGTATCAAAATTGTATACGTATCAGTTATGGCTTGCCGTGGGATGCGTCGGTAGAGCAAGCGATTAAAACGCTGGGGGAGCTGGCTGATGCGCAAAGGAAAGGGTTGGCATAACGTACCCTTAATTAAATGTAAGTTATGCCAACGTCAGATTATTTAAATTTAAACAGTTGGTACTCTGACATGGCGGGGATAGACTTTGCGACAATGGCTTCGTTTTTCGCGATTTGCTCAAAGTCGCCACACAGTGCGTCGGCTTTTTTCTCAATAGATTCTGCCTGTTGTTCAACTTTGGTTTCGATTTGTGTTGCGAAGTTTTCCATACGTTGTTCAAAGCTGCTCATATCACCGTTTGCATCTGACATTTCGTTGCCAATCGCAACCAGTAAGCTACCTATCGATTGCATCATGGCACCTTGTACTGCGGTCTCGATTTTTTCTTCAAACTGATTATCAAAATTTTGGCCAAACTCATCAAAGGTTTGCTTGCCCATCACAAACGCACCTTGCTGATAAAACGTATTTTGCACTTCTGTTTCAAGATCATCGATCACAGCATGGATGCTATCTAAACTGGTTAAATTAAAGGTGTGTGCCACTTCATTAAGGGCGACGCCCGCTAGTTTTATGCCTTCAAAAGCAATATCAGCCACTTGTGGTAGGCGGCCTCTTAGTTCATCACCATATTGCGTGAGCATCTTTTTTTGCTGTGTATTAAGTGCGATGCGCTCGCCATTGAGTGTCAGTTCGCCAAGGTTGTTGATCTCAGCTGTTTTGTTTTTGGCCGTTGTGATCACCAAGTTATCAGGTGTGATCCTAACGTCATTCTGAAATTCTACTTCACAATTGTCACCGCTAAACGTGATGTTATTTTTTTCGTGTGCAGCGACGGTGGTTGTCATCATTGTTGCTGCTGTTAGTAGTAAAATTTTATTCATGGTCGATCCTTATTGGCTCAGTTTCATGATTGTTGTTACAAGAACAGTGCCAAATATAAACCCAAGTAAAATCAATATATTGTGTTATATTGTTGAAAGTTAATGTGCTCTAAAAGTGATGAAATTGACTAAAATATAGTTGTTTTTGTCAAAATGAATTAGGCGATAAAAAATTTTTATTGTAAGGATAAGAAACTCTCACTTTTCAGAATGACAATTTAGCGCTAAATAGTGATCTTGAGAGACGGCTCTCATTTTATTAATGACTATTTTATTTTGGAGTTAGTTGTGGGTAAGACATTCTCTTACGATGCGCTTGATGATGATTTTGCAGACGATGAATTTGAAAAGTTGGGTCGTAACCAACATGACAAGCAAAAGCGTAAAGTCAAAAGAAAGCTAGACGACTACTTAGAGCAAAAACGCCTACGTAGAAATCTAGGCGATGATGATTTCGACTATATTGATGACTGATCATTAAACGTCATCTACGAGTCTAGCACTGACAGTAATTCAATTTGGCTGTGTGATTAAGCAGGGCTGTGGGTTACTCAATGCGATGTCTGAGTTATTGTGTCGTTGGTGATAGCCAAGCAAGTGACGAGATATTCAGATAGTAAGCAGCCGCAAATATGCGGCTGTTTTGTTTTGATTAATCTTTAAAAGATTTATGGCAGTCTTTACAGCCTTTTGCCCAATCTTTAAATGCAGAAGCAATCAGCTTTTTGTCGCCAGAGTCAGCTGCAACAGCCAGTGCTTGAGCATACTCGGCAAATTGCTTGGCTTTACCATCGAACTCAGTTCTGTTTGACCAAACGGCTGGTAGGGCATCAGTATTGCCTTTGTCAGAACCGTCGATAAATGCTTCCCAAGGCATTTGCGATAATTGCGCAGCGTTGTGAGCACGTTGCTTAAATACTTCAGCATCAAATGGTACTTTGCCTTTTAGCATGTCGCCCATATTACCAATCTGGAAACGGATCAATTGGAAAGACGCTTGGCGGTATTCAATTGCATCTTCAGCCGATTCAAACATAGTGTTAGCTTGCGCTGTTGCTGCAAGACAGCTAAATAGTGTGACGGTAAGTAGTTTCTTCATAGTAAACCCCTAATATTTTTCCCTATTTTCAATGTAAATTACAAATATAATCAAACAATTACGATAAGTGCCCTGTGACGGAGGCAACTAGTTTTAAATAATCAACTCTCGATGTCTTTGAATATCATGCCTCTGCGCATACTGCGGGTGGCTAAAAAGATTTCTCCCAGCAAAGAGACAAATGCGCCAATAAGCAGCACCATAGCGGCGATAAAACAAGACGATAACGTAATGCCCAATGGCATACTGTACAAGTGTGACATGAACAGCAGCATAACCACTGCACACACAAGCAACGCACTGAGTACACTCATGCTAAATGCAACGTGAATAAAACGAGACCGTTTTAACAGTGCGCGCATTTCACGGCTAAAGTGCATTTTGAGCTCTTCATCTTGCGTGGTATTGATCTTGCGATCAAGTAAACGCGCCCTATCCGTGATCCGTGCTAAGCGGTTTGATAGTACCCCTAAGGTCGCAGCAATACCCGTAATTAAAAATACAGGGGCAACGGCGGTTTGGATAACTTTGGCCATCGTGAGAATGCTAACGACCTCTGGATTCATATAATTACCTCGTTAATTCCAGTTTAGTTTTGATAAGGTGTTGGGTTGCTCACCGATGAGGGTTTGCATCACTCGGTTGCGTTCATCAAGCAAGATGACTCTAGGAATACCTTTGTTGGCATACGTGCTGTAGATATCTCGATTGGGATCGGCAACAAAATGGATGGGCAATTGCATGGTTTCGTTGAATTGCTCAAGTGTAGTGTTAGTTTCTTCTCGGCCAATAGCAACGATGGTTAACTCGGCCTGGGTGAGTAATTCAGATTGTTTTAGTTCACTCAATAAGCGTTGCGAATCGGAGCACCAAGTCGCGAATAAAACCACCAGCTTTTTGTGATTAGCATCGAACCTAACAGCTTGGTTTTTGATATCCGTCAATTGCAAATGTTTAAAGGAGTCGCCGGTGTGGATATAGGTCTGATAGCCATCATCTGCCCGTGGTAGCGCTTCGTTTGAGGCCTTGCAGTCACTAAATCCGGTGGTGAGAACGGTACTAAGTAGTAACATTTTTATTGTTGTTTTCATGTCTATTCCTTGTTTCCGTGTCTGTGTTTTTGAACTCTTGCGCGCATTTCAGTATATTGCCCCACTTAGATGATTTCTTAAAGTCCAATTTCTTATAGCCGTTGATATGATTTACCTTTCTTTATTTGGGCTTGCTTTTATTGCCGCAACATTATTACCTGCGTCGTCGGAGCTGGCGCTGAGTGGGCTCGTTGTGAAACAGCAAGGCGAACTGGTTTGGTTATGGCTGGCTGCGACAATGGGTAATTTACTGGGTAGCTGTGTGAACTACTATCTTGGTTGGTTTATCGCTAAGTGGCGAGATAAGCGCTGGTTTCCGGTTTCTCAACAGCAATATGATAAGGCTTGTGGGCTATTTAATCGTTACGGTAAGTTTTCATTGCTATTTGCTTGGCTACCCATAGTCGGAGATCCTTTGACTGTGGTAGCGGGGTCTTTACGAACCTCTTTTGGGTGGTTTTTTGTGTTAGTCGCGCTCGGTAAAGGCGCTCGTTATGCACTGGTGATTTACCTTGCCTTACAGGTGATTTCTTAACACCAGAGGGCAAGGAAGTGAATATCAGGGTCTTATCGCTTAGCTTCTATACCAATCAAGCGTGAGTGACACTGAGTCAGCAAACCGTAAAGCGTGCGGTTTATCTACGGTGACTTTTGCATATGTCACGTCTTGATGTTGATGACATTCAGCGAGTATGTCGGCCACTAATTTCTCAAGTAACAAAAAATGCCCTTCTTCTACCAGTGTGATGACAGCTTTGGTCACGGTTTTGTAGTTAAGCGCGTGAGCCACGTTATCATGATCTAAACATGCCGTATCCGCTGGATAGTGAATTTCAATATTGATCACGACATCTTGCTTTTTCTCCCGCTCCTCGGGATTAAAACCAATAAAGGTACGTAGCCTTAAATTCGTCACCTTAATAATGGCATTCGACATAGCGTGCTTATCCTTTCACTAGCTGTAAAAATTCGTTGCGGGTTTTGGGGTCGCTTCTGAAGTTACCAAGCATGACAGACGTTCGCATACTAGAGTTTTGCTTTTCAACGCCACGCATCATCATACACATATGTTTGGCTTCAACGATCACGCCAACGCCTTTTGCACCGGTGACTTCCTCAACGGCCTTGGCGATTTGATGAGTTAGCTGCTCTTGGATTTGAAAACGTCGGGCAAACATATCAACAATGCGGGCAAATTTAGACAAGCCGAGCACTTTACCGTTAGGTATATAAGCGATGTGACAACGGCCAACGAAAGGCAGAAGGTGATGCTCACACATAGAGTACAACTCTATATCTTGGATCAGCACCATGTCATCGGCATCCGAGCTGAATACCGCGTTATTGGTGATTTCATCCAGTGTTTGACGGTAGCCCTGAGTCAGATATTCCATCGCTTTCGCTGCGCGCTTGGGTGTGTCTAATAATCCTTCGCGGTCTGCATCTTCACCCACGGCTTCAATAATCGTTTTATAACTCTGTTGTAATTTATCTTGCATAATGCGTTACCTCAAATGGCGGCCACCGTCGATTTGTACCGTGCGTCCTGTCATATAGTTGCTAGAGAGTATCATGTCGACACTATTGATAACTTCTTTGCTACCAGGCTCAATTCCCATAATAGACTTTTTCAAGGTTTTTGCCTTGTACTCGTCACTATCGTCTTGATTAAAGATGATAAGAGAAGGTGCAATGCTATTCACTTTGATGTTAGGTGCAAACTTAGCGGCAAATGACCGAGTTAAGTTATCTAATGCAGCTTTACTTGCGGCATAGGCAATGTGTTTTGGACTGCCTTTTTCTACTACATAGTCAGTAATATGGATCACATCGCTGACGTTATTGCTAGCTGTCAATAAGTCGCTCAAGGCATGATTGATCAAATAAGGGACTTTAGCGTGGATCCGCATCATATTGTCGAATAATGCTGAAAAATCAGGGTTGTTGGCTTCACAATCCCAGCTCGATGCATTGTGGATGATGGCACTGAGTGCGTCGGTATGGGCACGAATTTGGTTGTTGAGTTGTGTGATTGCTTCTGGCTCGTCAAAATCAGCCTTGATACAAATGGCACCTAGCGATGCTAGTTCATCGATAACTTGATGTTTGGTGCGATACGTCAATATGACGGCTTGCTGTTTAGCGAGAAAGTGTTTCACCAAAGCAAGTCCAATGCGCTGTGCGCCACCAGTAATTAAAATAGGTGCAGCTGCGGGGCTCATACGTTAATCACCTTGTGAATTGAGAAATTAGGGTTGGCAGGATGAATAACTGGTTATCTCCTGCCAACAAGACTATTGTTCGTCGTATACTGTAGGAATTGGTTGACGCTTGTGTTGGGTGCGCTGATAAATGGCAATAAGTTTGTCGTTTACTTCACTGCTAACAGGCTTACCTTCAAGGAAGTCATCAATATTGTCATAGCTTAGTCCTAGCGCTTCTTCATCGGAAAGGCCTGGACGGTCGCATTCGAGATCGGCTGTCGGTACTTTATGTACTAATCCCGCAGGTGCCCCGAGAAAAGCCGCTAGTGCGCGAACTTGGCGTTTTGACAGGCCAAACAAGGGCGCTAAGTCGCAGGCGCCGTCACCAAACTTGGTGTAAAAGCCCGTGATGTTTTCAGCGCTGTGATCGGTACCGACTACTAAACCGCGAGTCAGGCCTGCTATTTCGTACTGCGCTACCATGCGCTGGCGTGCCTTTACGTTTCCTTTAATAAAATCCACGCTGGCTTGTGAAGGCAGTGGCACGCTTCCACCGGCCATGGCAGCAAGTGCTTGCTCGTGCATAGCATCGGCCGCAGGCTTGATGTTGACTGTTAAGCGCTGACTCGGTTGGATAAACTCAAGTGCAAGTTGCGCTTCATCTTCATCAGCTTGAACGCCATACGGCAAGCGCATGGCAATAAATTTATAAGCCCCAGTACCATGTTCAGCATTGAGTTCATCGATAGCTAGCTGGCATAGGCGTCCACAAGTTGACGAATCAACGCCTCCGCTGATGCCAAGCACAAGAGTGAAGCAGCCAGAGGCTTGTAATCGTGCTTTTAAAAATGAGACACGTCGTTTGACTTCAAATTCCGGGTCAATAATTGGCTGAACTTTCATTTCGGCCATGATTGCTTCACGCATACTGTTTCCTCAATACTATCGGGGCGATAAACTTCTATTATGTTGGTGCTGACGCGCTTTTTAAAGCCCTAAATGTGCTTTGATGGTGGCGAGCTCTTGCTTTAATTGCTCAATCTCGGCGATCAAGCTCTCGATTTCGCTGTCATTTTGTGTGTAGGTTATGGGTTCTGCCGATGTTGTTGTTGGTTCAACGACTTGGTCACCAAACAAGTGTTGATAACGACTTTCTCGTTTTCCTGGTTCTCGGGCAAGCTTAACCACATAATCATGTTCTTGCATCGCACTTAATGTCGACTCAACGTCCTGTACGGAACTGAATTCTGCGAGGCGGCTGCTGCGGGTACGCAGTTCACCTGGGGTTTGTGGTCCACGCAGTAACAACAAACAGATAATCGCTTTTTGTTTCGCGTTGACTTTAAGGTGACCAAAATCACTGTTACAAAAGCGCTGGCTGTACTTGTCGACGCGACCAGACAGTGCTTCGTCGCAGGTAATTAAGCGTTTTTCTTGTAGGCGAGTCAGTGTATCTAGCACGTCATTTTGAGAGAGTTCCATCACCGGCTCGCGATTTGACTTTTGATTACACGCATTGGTGAGGCCGTTGAGTGACATTGGATATTGTTCTGGGGTGGTGACTTGCTTTTCGATTAAGCTACCCAGTACACGTTGCTCTTGAGTATCTAATTGCATCACTTTCCTTATTTTTGTTGTTGCTGATGAGATTTATAACATCATCTTGATAATAGCAATATAATACCAATATTTACTGTAGCAAAGTGTGCGAGCTAACTTTGTTGGGCCGTAGACGAAGGTGCCTGCATTGTTTGCTGTGGTTTTACTTGCAGAAGTTTGGCTTTTAGCTCATCAAAGTCAATGGGTTTGGTGAGGTAGTCATCCATACCTGCATTGAGGCATTTTTCTCTATCACCTTGCATCGCGTTGGCGGTTAGTGCAACGATCACGCTATTCTGATGGTTTTTTCCGGCAACACCTTGGCGGATCTGCTGTGTTGCCTGATAACCATCCATCACCGGCATCTGACAATCCATTAGAATAACATCGTAAGGTTTGTTAATCGATTGCAAGTGTGCAAGTGCTAACTCTCCATTTTCTTGGCAGACTACTTTTGCACCTAAACGTTCTAACATGGTTATCGCAACGGTTTGGTTTATCCGATTATCTTCCACTAATAAGATTGAGCGTGCTAACAAGGGTTCAGCACTGACCGGTGAATCGGCTTTGACGGATTTCGGCTTGTCTGGATCTTGATAATCAGAGTTGAACACCTGAAGTGCTGCATATGGCGTAATGGGGTAGTACACCCGCTCACAAGAGGAAAATAGCGAGAGCGTTTCACTACTTTGTTCTTCAACGGCAACCACATGAGCGATCTGTTGTTGTGTTAGCTGCGTTTTGAGTGCTTGTTGCTTTTTCCGTGGTATGGCATTGAGTAACTTGGCATCCAAAATAACAGCAAGATGTGAGGATGGTTGTTGTAGCTGAGTCATGAGCATATCAAGTTGCTGCACGTGTAAGCACGTGATATGCCAAGGCTTCAGTAGTTTACTATAGTCTTCATTGATTTCGCTTAATATATATAACGTTGAATTATCAGACTTTTCATGCTCGGTAATGGGTTTGGCAGCAGTTAGTAGCACATTACAGGAGAACGTGCTGCCAACGTGTTCTTTACTAAATGCTTGTAGGTCGCCACCGAGCAATTGAGATAATTGCTTTGCAATGGTGAGACCAAGCCCTGTGCCGCCATATTGCCGAGTGGTTGATATATCTGCTTGGGTAAATGAATCAAAAACTTTATTGAGCTTTTCCTTTGATATACCGATACCTGTATCTTCTACACTGCACCAAAGCCGAGTTTGCTCGCCCGTTTGTTCTGTATGGCAGCTTAATGTTACTGAACCATCATGGGTGAACTTAATTGCATTGCTTAGCAAATTATTGAGAATTTGTTTGAGGCGATTCGGATCAGTTTGCGCGGTATGGACTTTCATACCTGATAAATCGATATGCAGCCGGTTATTGTTGGCATCAGCGGCGCGCACAAACCCAGACAGCATATTACTGAGCATCTCGATAAGATCGCACTCAACAAATTCTATCGTTAGCTTACCAGCCTCGATTTTGGAAAAGTCGAGAATATCATTAATTATAGTGAGCAAAGATTTCGCTGAACTATGTGCCAAGGAGAGCTGGTGGTGTTGAGTCGAAGTGAGTTGTGAGTGCATGACAAGCTCAACCATACCCATTACACCATTAAGTGGGGTGCGTATCTCATGACTCATGCTGGCTAAAAACTCAGCCTTCATTTTTGCGGATTGCTCTGCTAAATCTTTATCAATGATGGCTTGATTTTTTGCCTTTTGGTGGGCTTTATTGATAAAAAGGCTTCCTAACATGGCGGCGATAGACTTCATTAAACGGAGATCGCTTTGACCCCAAGCTGGACTTATTATGTCGTACTCTGCACAAAGAACGCCTAAGGTTTGGTTTTTATGACTGATAGGACAGCAAAGCATCGCCTTAATTTCAAAAGGCTCAAGGTACGTTGTGGTGAGGGCCATTGTTGTTGGGTGGTTTTCAGCTTGTTCCGCCGCAATTATTTGGCCACTCTCAATTTCATTGAATAACGCAGGCGCTATTGCTTTTCGCCAAGGAGGAAAGTGCTCTAAGTTATCCATCGCTGCATTTGAAAAACACACTGGGATCAGCTGGTTTTTATCCTCATTAAATTGCCAAATGCTAACTTTATTAACCTCCACTCCTTTGCTACAGGTATCTGCACAGAGTGTGAGTGCTTTGCTGAGATGGTTATTTAAGATGGCTTCGTGAGAGCTCAAATGGGCAAGGAGCTCATTATTTTTGGCGAATTTATCATGTTCCATCTCCATGATTTTGCGTTTATGAATATTTTGAATGGAACCAAAAATGTGGTTAGTGCGTTTGCCACTGCGAATAGCGCGTGCTTTCACCAGCACCCATAAGTCATCCATCTTTTGGGTTTGGATGATAAATTCTTCTTCGAACTCATGGCCGGTTTTTATAAGTTCATCAATACAGTCTTGCAAGCGCTTTCTGTGCAAACCTGCTTTGAAAAACTCTGTCGTATTCATCCAAGTAGGCTGAAATTGCCTTGGCACGCAGAAAATACTACGGGTGACGTCCGACCAAATAATATCACGGGTTTTGACGTTAATTTCCCATGCGCCAACTTCTGCGAGTATGCCCATATTGGTCAGTGATAAGGCATTGCGTTGAAGTTGCGATAGCAGTCGATTGATAAAGATAAATGCGGCAATAAAGATGACAATCAGCGCGATGATTGCTAAGCGAAAAGGCCATACTGCAGTTACTGCTGGTTGCCAGCCAATGCGGGGCACGGCGTAGAGTTCCCACTCACCGGAGGGCACATTAACACTAAATGCGATGGGGGCAAGCGAATGTATATTACTGTTGCCATAAAAATAATCACCTTCTCGGCCTTTGCCATCCACGCCTTGAATCGCAATCAGGTATTGACTTTCTAATGCGGTAAAGTTTGCTTGTTGATAAAGGTTATCCATATCGAGCACGACAGAGAGTAACCCCCAGAAGTGGGTTTTATCAGTGTAAACTGGAACTCTTGCGATTAAACCAGTCCCGCCCTGAAGTAATTCTAGTGGCCCTGCCATCACGATTTCGCGACTTTCTTTGGCGAGTAATGCGCCGTATTTTTGCGTCGGATGGGTTTGATAGTTTAGGCCTATGGCTTTTTCATTGCCTTTTAAAGGATAAATATAGTCGAGCCGCATATTTGGGGCTGCTCCGATATTGCGAAGGGTTCGGCTACTATCGAATAAGGGTTTTGCGAGCTGTTCGAAGCGAGCTTGAGATAGCTCGGATTGACCTGAAAGGGCAATGCCTAGCCCTCTGACAAGTTGTACATTTTTTGCCAGAATACCCTCTATTTTAGTGCGGTAGACATTCACTTCCTCGGTCGAGCGACTCTTTTCTATTGCGATTAAGCGGCGATAGTTTACTTGATCGACATACCATGCCACCGCAATGATAACGACCAGCAGAAGCCAGAAGCTATATTTCACAAAGCGAAATTTAAGTGGTGATGTCGATAGTTCAGAAATCATGGTGCTTTTGTGTTGAAGACGATGATTTAACTATAGTTCAGTCCTCACAAAGCGAAATCTAATTGAGCAAAATAAAACGTTTTAACTTGATTGTCTTATAACTGTGACACAGTCGAGAATATTGGTTTATTGGCCGATGACATGATATACCTTCCAGCTGTATATTTAGCACATTGTAAAGGATAGCTATGCTTATTTGGATTAAACGAATTGTTGTCGTACTGCTGTTGCTCGTATTACTAGGGACAGCGACCATCTATGGTCTGTTGGCATTGAGCTTGCCAGCACTCGATGGAAAAGGTAGTGCTACGACAATTGAAAATACCGTGACGGTAGCGCGAGATGCGATGGGACAAGCAGTGGTATCGGCGGACTCGCGAGCAGATGCGTCCTATGGTTTGGGCTTTGCGCACGGCCAAGACCGATTTTTTCAAATGGATTTATTACGTCGTAATGCTGCGGGTGAGTTGAGCGAGTTATTTGGTTCCGCTGCAATAGGTTTAGATGAAAGGATGCGATTTCATCAGTTTAGAAAGCGAGCTGAGTTAATTGTACGGTCCTTACCGAGTGCTTATCGATTAACTCTTGAGCGTTATACTCGTGGAGTGAATGATGGTCGAGCGCAATCTGGGTTCACCAGTTTTGAATATTTGCTATTGGGATCAAAACCTAAACCTTGGCAGCCAGAGGACAGCTTGCTAGTTATTTTCAGCATGTATCTAGATTTACAAACAGCCAACTATGAGCGTGATGAAGCCTTGATAGCCCTTAAGCAGCAATATGGTCAAGGTATGCTCGATTTCATTTTGCAGCCCAGCCACCATCAAGCCGCATTAGATGGTAGCGTAATAACGGCACCAACTGCCGCTATTCCAATCTTAGAGCTGCATCTGGCGCAAATTCAGCCTCAGCATATTGAAGATGTACCGTTATATGGCAGTAACAACTGGGCGGTAACCGGTGCGCTGACGAAAACAGGAGCGGCTATGTTATCGGACGATATGCATTTGGGTTTAAGCGTACCATCAATTTGGTATCGCGCGCAGCTAAACTATCAGGAACAGGGTAAAGAGGTACAAGTCACAGGCGTGTCGTTACCTGGCGCGCCTGCCATCGTTGTTGGTAGCAATAATCACATCGCATGGGGATTTACGAATGGCTATCTAGATGCTGCTGATTGGATAGAGCTTAATAGCGACACCAAAACACAGCAGATCGCTGAAGAGATTATGTTACCTAGCGGTGAGGTGCATACTTATCAGTTGGAAATGAGTGCGTTTGGCCCAGTAAAGCAGTTGGGTGATAAAAAGCTTGCGCTGAGTTGGGTTGCTCACCAGCCCTATGCAGTCAATCTAGAGCTCATTCAGCTTGAGCTGTTCTCTGAAGTTGGAGAAGCGACTGCACATGCCAAAAATGTGGGCATTCCAATTCAGAATTTGGTCGTGGTGGATAGCCAAGGTAGTGCAGCGTGGACGCCGATTGGCGCTATTCCTGCTCGCAAGTTTGCTCATGATACTGCGGTGAAGCAGGAAGAGTATGAATCCTCTTGGCAAAATAACGAGAGTATTCGCCCGGTGGTACAAGACCCTGAAAGCGGTAAGTTATGGACTGCAAACGCTCGAGTCGTGTCTGTCGCGGATAATCAACGCTTTGGTGATGGCGGTTATGCGCCAGGTGCACGCGCCGCACAAATTCGTGATGGCCTGATTAGTAAGCAAGTTTTCACCGAAGCAGATTTCTATCAGCTGCAACTGGATAACCAAGCGAAGTTTTTAACGCCTTGGCATGAGCGTTTAGTCACGCTATTGCAAACGCAAGACCCAAGCTCCTTTGATAAAGACTTAAAGTTACTTAAAGACTGGCAGGGCTGCGCGTGTGCTGATTCAGTTGGCTACACTTTGGTGAAAGCTTATCGCAATGCCTTGATAGACACATTATATGCGCCGTTAGAGCAGTATTTACAAACGCAGAGCCTGTCGCTGAAGTCTGTTAAAGGTTATTTCGAACCCGGTCTTTGGCAGCTTTTAACTGAGCAACCAAATAGCTGGCTTGGCAGCTATAGCAATTGGAATGAACTTGAGCTGGCGGCATATCAACTAGCCAAACAAAAACTCAGTGAACGCTATGGCAGTAATATGGCCGCTTGGCGTTGGGGAGATGTGAATGCACTTAAGGTGCAGCACCCATTCTCCAAACAAATGCCTATGCTAAGTGGGTTGTTAGATATGCCAACCACACAAGCCTTTGGTGATACCTTTATGCCAGCAGTGCAAGGTAAAGCATTTGGTGCATCACAGCGCTTTATTGCACAACCTGGCCATTTAGAAAATGCGATTTTAACAGTTGCTGGTGGCCAAAGTGGACATCCGCTATCACCATTTTATCGTACGGGGTTTAATGACTATACTGAAGGAGGCAACACCCCCTTGTTACCAGGCAAAATAACTCACCAGATTGTCATTTCACCTAAGTAAGGCTTTGCACTGAACGTATCGGAGGGTTAACTGACGCCCTCCGATACACGCAAAATCGGTGCTGCGGTAACGCGGTTTCGACCTGAATGTTTGCTGTCGTAAAGTGCGGCATCCGCATGTTGAATGACAACCTCAAAAGATTGACTAGGGTCCCAATTTGCAACGCCAAAACTCATGGTGACTTTAAGTATTTCGTTTTCAAAACTGGTGGCTTCGACGGCTCGTCGTAATTTTTCCATGCGCTGCATTGCCTCTCCACTAGAGCAAGGCGCCAGCACAATTAAAAATTCTTCACCACCCCAACGAACGGCAATGTCTGCAGGGTGAATATGTGCTTTGATTGTTTCGGCCACGCTTTTTAAGATTTGATCTCCTTTGTCATGGCCAAAGGTGTCATTGATTTTTTTAAAGTGGTCGATATCCGCCATCACCAAACATAAAGGAGAGTGAGTAGAGATACAGTTTTCTTTAGCATGGGTGATTAATTCGCGCGCATAGCGACGGTTGAACATTTGAGTGAGCGGATCGTGTGCAGCGAGTTCTTCTAATTTGTCTCTTTGTTGCACCGTCATTTTACGTATGTGGCTGATTGTGTAGATCATTGGAATACCACATATGAGCACATTGGCAAAATGGACATAGGGAATTAACTGTTGATAGCGATATTGATAGGCAACATCACCAAACAATAATTCTAAGACTGCGAATAGCGTGATCAACACAACGGAATAAATCACGGCATTGCGTAACCTGAGTTGGTAGTCTAACAACATGAGGCAAGACACTGTCCAGAGATAGTACTGAAACCCGAGTGACATGCCGAGATAGGCACACACCAGCGTCGCATGGACGGCGACTTCAAGGCAGAAAACCCGCAGTGCAATAGAGGGCTTACTCGCATCAATGAGTTTAATGCCAACGTACCACATCAGCACACTACCCACGTTGACCCAAGCAAGTATGTTCACCTCTAAATGCCAAAATACACCAATGAGGCCAGCGTGTAGCCACATGCAATACGCGGCCACACGTCGTAATAATGCAAATTTTAATGCTTCTACTTGGTCTGGTTTGCTATAAGGGTGGTATTTAGTCAAACGTAAGCTCTTGTGGTATTCACAATAAAATAAGTATAGAAGCTCTATTGTGATTTGCCGTCTATTTGACCTAAGCTCTGGTTATTCGCTCAGCATCCAGCAAGGTACGCTGTAGTAGAGTGAGAGGTAGATAATAAAAGCTTTGGAGTTGATATGTCTGTAGAAAAAGCGCGGATCACGCTATGTAACCTAGAAAAGCCTGACTACGATCAGGTTAAGTCATTAATGGATGAAGCCTACCCAGATCTTGGTGGAGCGTGGCCGAGTCATACGATATTTAGGTTGATTGACCAGTTTCCTGAGGGACAGATCGGTGTCAAAGACGGTGAGCGTCTCGTCGGTATCGCGCTGAGTGTTCAAGTTGACTATCAAACCTTTTCTAACCCGCATACCTATGAAGACATTGTTGACGCGCATAGCCGAATTTTTAGTGATAGTAATGCTGATGCGCTGTACGGGCTGGATGTAGTGATAGCCAAAAGCCATCGTGGTCTACGCCTTGGTCGGCGACTGTATGATGCCCGTAAAGAGCTTTGTCGTCAGTACAACTTGCGTGCGATTTTAGCAGGTGGTCGTATTCCGCTTTATAAGCAATTCCGTGGCAGTATGTCGCCAATGGAGTATATAAACAAAGTCGATCATAAAGAATTACACGACCCCATTCTAAGCTTCCAACTTGCCAACGACTTCCAAGTAAAGCGACTGCTTAAACAATATCTACCGGAAGATCAGGACTCCGAAGGCTATGCGACCCTACTTGAGTGGAATAACATTCTCTTCGAGCCCACCGATACCGTGATCGAAAGTAAGAAAACCATCGTCAGAGTGGGGGCTGTACAGTGGCAAATGCGCCGGGTGGAATCGGTAGAGGAGCTAATGAAACAAGTTGAGTATTTTGTGGACACGGTTTCGGATTACCAAAGTGACTTTATCCTGTTCCCTGAATTCTTTAACGCGCCACTAATGGGTCTCGGAAGCTATAGAAATCAGACCGAAGCTATTCGTGCGTTGGCGACGTATACCGAGCAGTTTAGAGCCGCTATGTCGCAAATGGCGATTGAGTACAATGCCAATATTATCACCGGCTCTATGCCGCTACTTGAGGGCGACAAACTCTATAACGTCAGTTACTTGTGTCACCGCTCTGGCAAAGTGGATGAACAACGTAAAATTCATATCACCCCTCACGAAGACTACGATTGGGTTATCAAAGGCGGTGATAAAATTGAAGTGTTCGATACGGATGCGGGCCGAGTAGGGATCCAAGTATGCTACGACGTGGAGTTTCCAGAGTTATCACGGATCATGGCTGAAAAAGGGCTGGATATTTTGTTTGTACCATTTTGGACTGACACGAAAAACAGTTATTTAAGGGTGAGGCACTGTGCGCAAGCTCGTGCGGTTGAAAACGAATGCTACGTTGTTATCGCAGGAAGCGTTGGCAACTTGCCACAGGTAGAAAGCCTAGATGTGCAGTACGCGCAGTCAGCGGTGTTGACGCCATCGGACTTTGCTTTTCCTCATGATGCTGCACTCAACGAAGCAACACCAAATACGGAAATGCTGTTATTTAGTGACTTAGACTTAGATAAACTCAAAATATTGCATAGTGAAGGAACGGTGCGTAATTTACGAGACCGAAGAAAAGACCTGTATTCTGTGGAGTTGAAACAAAAATAGTATGGCGTGGGTTTATTTAATTATGGCTGGCTTGTTTGAAATAGGTTGGCCCGTTGGTCTGAAAATGGCTCAACAAGCCGATACTCGTTGGTTAGGCATAGTGATAGCCGTTGGTTTTATGGCCTTGAGCGGCTGGATGTTATGGCTGGCGCAAAAGCAAATTCCACTGGGTACCTCGTATGCGGTGTGGACGGGTATTGGCGCGGCAGGCACATTCTTAGTGGGTATCTTTTTCTACGGTGACCCAAGTAGTTTTATGCGCTACTTGGGCGTGTTACTTATCATCAGTGGGGTTGTGGTACTTAAGTTAGCATAACCAAAATAGCCGCAATGGCGATGAGTAAGAGTCCCATTGAGTCGCGCTTCTTTACCGGCGCTTTGAGCCATAAAAATGAGATAAGCAAAGTGAAAAACACTTCGATTTGGCCAAGGGTTTTCACGTAGGCTACATGCTCAAGGCTCATTGCGCTAAACCAACCTATAGAACCGATGCAACTGCTAACACTAATTGCCAGCGTCAGTTTACGACGTTGCCACAGCACGCGCCAAGAGTGTGGTTCGCGTATCGTCAAATACATACTCAACATCACAGTTTGGCAAACCAGCACTAACAGCAACACCCAGGCTGCACTGTGGGGGAAAGGTAGGCCCGATGCGATACTGGCTTCACGCACCCAAAGAGAAGTAAGCGCGAAGCTTGTTCCACAGGCAAGTCCTACTAGAGCAGTTTTACCATTGAAAGCACGCAGGCTAAACCCACTCAATAACAACACCGCGATGGCGCCGATAAAGACACCAAACCAACCGAGTAAAGTTAAGCTCGAGCCAAAAAAGAGTACGCCCAAAATCGCCGCCACGAGTGCCTCACTCTTCGCAAGTCCAGCACCTATGGCGTAATTATTTTGCTTAAACAGCACCACCATTAACCCCGTCGCGATGATCTGCATGACACTGGCCCCCAGCACAAAGGCTAAAAAGTCATCGCTAATGACGAGCGATTCTGCAGGAGCAATCTGGTAAAGGCTCCAAAGATATAACCCCGCAAGTGGGCTGGCTAAAATAAATCTTGCTAGAGTGACGCTGGCTGTGGAGGCGCTTTCACTCAATTTGCTTTGAAAAGCATTTCGCCAAGCCTGAGAAAAAGCCGCTAGCAAGGTGAACAAAATCCACATGAGAGGTGACTCTACAATGCTCGAATGTGTATCAGCATACCGGATAGGAGCGAGTCTGAATAAATGCATTTTCGTGATAGTGAAAATAATTCAATGTGTATCAAGGTGCTAGGGAAGCAACTCTTGTGGTTGGCGTACTGCGACAATTTGCCACATGTTCAATTTTCAGTATCACGATATGATTAAGATCGATGCTACAAGATTGGGCCATAGGTTAGGGTATTACGTATTCACTTATGGCTTTTCTTTTTAACGCTATTCTGCTCTACTGAGTTGAATAATCAAAAGGTTGAAGGAGTATCTTGTGGGTATACTAATCATCTGTGCAATTCTTGCTATCTTACTACCTTATTTTGCCAAAATTCCTGTGGCAGTGGCGATGAACAAAGAAGGGGGCTATGACAACAAGCTCCCGCGTGAACAGCAAAAGAAGCTGACAGGGCTGGGGGCAAGAGCATTAGCCGCACATCAAAACTGTTTTGAGTCATTAGCTGTTTTTGCTGTCGCCTTAGCCGTTGCGTTTGGCACCCAAACCTACACTTCTCTAGTCGAATGGCTAGCCATAGGCCATATTGTCGCTCGAGCATTATATTGTGTGCTGTATTGGGCGAATATTGACGTGCTGCGCTCCATCGTATGGGCGCTAGGACTCGGCTGTGCTATCGCCATTATTGTGGTGTGTGGTTTATAGTTGTCCTTTGCATGACTCTACACTTAGGCTAATTTAATTAACTCTGCTGAAATCTCTTTCACTTCAGCGGAGTTAACCTCTAGTTGTGTCAATGCTAAGTTTGCGATACGCACTCGGTATAAGTCGATAACCCGATAACCACAGTGATGTGCCATTCTTCTGATCTGGCGATTGAGTCCTTGGCGCAACACTATTCTGAAGCGGTCATGTGCGATTTGTTCAACGGTACAGGGTAGGGTTATTTGGCCCTTCACTGGCACGCCGGCTGCCATTTTAAGGCAAAAACCTGGATCTAGAGGCTTGTCGACTTGCACCTCATATTCTTTCTCTTGATGATGGTCTGGGTGGATTAACTGCTGACACAGTGCCCCATCGTTGGTGAGTAGTAGTAACCCCCGGCTGTCTTTGTCTAACCGACCTATTGGATAAACACGACACGATTTAGGTAGTACATGATAGATACTAGCCGGGTCATCTGGATTCACTTTGCAGTCTATACCAACAGGTTTATGGTAAACAAAGAGCCTTCTCGCTTGCGGGGGCGCGACCAGTTCACCATCGACCATAATGGAATCGGTCAAATTGATGTGATCTATGTGATTGGCCAAGCGACCATTTACGGTCACTCTTGCGCTGTCAATTAAGCGAGACGCTTGTCGCCTAGAGCAAACACCGCAGTGGCTGAGATATTTAGCCAAACGCATCGGATAGGACATAGACATTCACATGATCAAAATGAGATAACAGCGCGTATTGTAGGGCAACAGACTGTTTGGATCCATGTATGGGGAATATCAATGGCCATTGCGTTTTCAAAGTTAAAACAACATCAGCCGCTGCAAAAGGTAATAGTGCATTCCATTGATTTAGCGCTTTATCAAGTCAGTGTGCTTATTAATAACGTGGAATATTATGTCACGGAAGAAAATGGTGAGTTTTTAAAAGCACATAACCCGCTGCAAATTCAAAAACGCCTGCTTGATATTAGCTACATGGAAATGGTGATTAGACATCAAAGTGCTTATGACGAAATGGTAGGGCACTCAGTATCAGGCAATGACAATACATTAGAAGTGCCCTTTGGTCGTAATAACCTCTTCTAAGCGTTATCTGTGGTTCGTGAGCACTTCACTCACCGCGGTTGCAAAATCGCGTTGGTGAGCGATCCCTATGTTAATCAATCTTGTGTCTTTTAGTGCACAATTTTTTGGTCTTGTTGCGTCGTCACTCGGTTGGCTCAGCGGCATGAGATCTTGCGTCGGTAGCTGCAAAGCCTTCGCCATGACCTGCGCCATTTCATATTTAGTGAATGCTTGATTGCCACTGATATGAATAATCCCACTAAGGTTAGGCTGTGCGATAACATCCTTGAGAGTTAGCGCAATATCATTGACATGGGTGGGGTAGCGAATGGCCCAATGATCGTGACTTGAAGCGGGGTTGGCTAACAGCTGTTTTGCAATAACGGTTACCGCAGATTCTTCCAGCGTTTTTACCTCGCCGTATAAAACTGGCACTCGCACTATGGTGTGTAGTGCGCTGTCTGCCAGTATTGCACGCTCCGCAGCTTGCTTAGTTTGACCGTAGAAGTTCACAGGATTAGTGATATCTGTTTCAACATAAGGTGCTGAGGTACCGTCAAACACATAGTCGGTACTAATAAAGAAAAATCGAATATCTCTTTCGCGGCAGGCTTGGGCTAAGAACTCGGTTGCCGCAACATTGAGCGCAAGCGTCGCCGCTTGGTCTCGCTCACATTGTTCTGGCCTGCGCTCTGCTGCTGCGTGAATAAGTACCTCTGGGCTGTGATTATCTAAGAAATCTAAAACCGAACTGTGGTCAGCCAAGTCAAGTTTGTGAAGTGGCGCGGCTGCTCGGCTAAAGCCACATCCTAAAATTTCGTGGGTACTACTTAGCTCTTGGCAAAGTGCGCGGCCAAGTAAGCCCGTTGCACCAGTGATCATAACTTTAGACATAGAAAACAGCATCCTTTTTTGAAAGAGCCAGTACAGTAGCAAAGTCGGAAGAAAAACGACATATTTGTGTTGTGTGACTCTATTTTGGACAAGGAATCGAGTTACAGAAATGAATAATAAAAGTTTATTGAACCGTATGTGTTTTTGTTGATATAGACATCAAGCAGCAATGGGCGTGCCGAATTGTAGTTATCTGATTTTAGCTTAGTTTGAGAAGATGTAGAAGTCATCACTCCTACATCTCCAATTCGTTTAAGCCGTTTGTTCTGTCAGTGGCTTTTCAGATTGTTTTTCCCAATGCTTGGTTTTAAGACCAAGCACACCGACAAATACACCAATACCGATCGTAAATAATGCAATTTGCAGATAAAGGTTGGGCAAGTCTTCGATATTATTAGGATCAAAGCTACCAGCGAGCAGACCCGAGAAGATATTACCAATGGAGTAAGTGAGTACGAAAACCCCCATCATTTGCCCAGCAAAACGTTTGGGAGATAACTTACTTACTGCGCTCAACGCCACTGGGCTTAAGCAAAGTTCACCCACGGTGTGCAGAAAGTAAGTGGTTATCAACCACATTGGCGCTACTTGTAGGCCTTGGGCTGCATATTGGGAAGCGAAAAACATCACAATAAATCCGCTCGCCATGATGATAAGGCCAATCGCACATTTTACGCTATAGGTTGGCGTGATCATACGCTTGGCTAAGTTAATCCAAAGCGCTGCAAAGAAAGGTGATAAGATAATAATGAAAAAGGCATTGGCAGATTGAAACCAAGCTGTGGGAATACTAAAGCTGCCTATTAAGCGGTCCGTATAATCACGAGCAAAGAGGTTAAGCGAAGAGCCTGCTTGCTCAAAGCCAGACCAAAAGCAGGTAGAGGCAACGCAAACCAAAAAGAGAGCCCACATTCGGCGCTTTTCATTTTCATCTAGGTTTCCAGCAAAGTAGATATAACCATAGTACAAGAAAAACGTAATGGTGAAAGCGAAGGCTACATACTTTGCCAGTACCACAGGGTTTATCACTAATACGCCAGTAAATGCAGCAATGGTAACTGCTGCGACAGCCGCAATTGCAAGGCCTATAGCACTCCATGCTTTTACGCTCTCTTTTCCTTTCATGGGGTTAGTTGGCTCGTTACCGACAGTGGCAATATATTTGCCTGTTAAACGATACGTGATAAGGCCGACTGCCATACCGACAGCCGCTGCGCCAAAGGCCCAGTGCCAGCCGACATTTTCCATAAAGTAGCCGCACACCATATAACCAATCACAGAGCCTAAATTGATCCCCATATAATAAATGGCGTAACCACTGTCACGACGATTATCCTCATCATTATAGAGCTGCCCAACCATGGCACTGATGTTTGGCTTTAATAAGCCCGTACCACTGGCAACAAAGATAAGGCCCACAAAAAAAGAAAACTCGCTAGGAATGGCGAGAATAATGTGGCCACACATGATGATGATCCCGCCGTACCAAACCGCGCGTTGACCACCAAGGAGGCGGTCGGCTATCCATCCGCCAGGTAACCCTAAGAAATAAACCGAACCAGTGTAGAGGCCATATATTGCGGCTGCAGATGCGACAGTAAAACCAAGGCCTTCTTGTTGTAAGGTTGCCGTCATGAAAAGCACTAACATGGCACGCATGCCATAATAACTCATTCGCTCCCACATCTCGGTGAGAAACAGTGTAAACAGACCTTTTGGATGACCAAAAAAGCCTGTGTCACTTGTTGTGTCCTGTGATGACATATTTCACTTCCATTATTATCGTTTTTTGGAAGTCAATATTAGTACGTTATTCAAGCACCGAATGCAACCGCATGAAAGGAAACATTACATCATCTTTTTTAACATTTGTATGTCATCGATTTCCACATTGGCTAATCCTTTGTACTGGTATGGTGCAAAGTGATTGCGAAGCCAAACACTAGGGCAGCCAGCACGGTGTGCTCCTTGTACATCGGTATCTAAGCTATCGCCAACATGCAGAAGTTGATGTGGTGCAAGGTTAAAATGCTGGCAGGCAAGCTGGTAAAGCTCAGGGTGAGGTTTAGCGCGGCCATCAATTCCAGCGCGAAGCACTAAGTCAAAACTATCGCGAAGATTAAATTTATCTATCTCGACATTACCATTAGTGATAGCAATAATGTGATATTGACTGCGTAACTGAGCAAGCAGGCTGATGACGGCGTCGCTGACCGTGATATTACTGCGGGCATCGGCAAAGGCTTGGTAGGCACGTAGTGCGTGCTGTCTACTTGTTGCGGTATCAAAGCCCAGTGCCGTGAAGCCCCATTCAAGTGCCACTTGACGCCACTTTGTCACATCTTCTGCAAGCGCACTGTTTTGTTTGAGCGTTTCGTTTCGACATTGAGACCAGAATGATCGCCCCCTCGCTTGCCACTCGGGAATAGTATTCAGGTGCGCTGTCATGGCGTTAACGGCCGCAATGATAATAGGCCTGTTGTCGTATAGTGTATCGTCTAAATCAAAACTGATGGCGGCAATGTCTGAAATGGGCTTATTGAATCTCATTGTTACTCGTCTTTTTGCTTTTTCGCTCTTGGGTGAGCGCTATCATACACTTTTGCTAAATGTTGAAAATCTAAATGGGTGTAGACCTGAGTGGCTGATAAGCTGGCATGTCCAAGCATCTCTTGTACCGCGCGCAAGTCACCGCTGGATTCTAGCATGTGGCTGGCGAACGAGTGCCTCAGTTTATGGGGGTGAATAGGTGTACTAACCCCTTGTTTCAGACCCCATTCTTTCATTCTTGCGCGGACATGGCGAGGACTGATCCGGCGCTTTAATTTGCTCACAAAAAGCGCGGGTTCTTCCAATGTTGCAAATTGCGGCCTTATTTTGAGCCAATCAGCTAGTGCGTTTAGCGCTTTACCACCGACAGGCACAACACGCTCCTTGCCGCCTTTACCAAGCACGCGTATTTCACCGTCTTTGACATCCAATAGGTTTGCGCCAATCAACTCGCTTAATCGCAAACCACTAGAGTACATTAATTCCATCATGGCCTTATCACGAATGGCAAGCGCATCATCTGCCTGAATTTCCAGAAGTTGTCCCATTTGGTCAACATCAAGGTTCTTTGGGAGTGGCTTTTGAAACTTAGGCCCTCGGATCCCTTGCGCGGGATTGACGACTGCCTGTTGCGATTGTGACTTGAGCTTGAGAAATTTATATAAGCTCCGAATACAACTGAGCTTAAGGTTGATGGTTCTTGGGCTGTAATTTTGACCGCGAAGCTTCATGCTGTAGCGGCGAATTTGCTCGCCACTGACTTCTAGCCAAGAAGAGGCGTGGTCACAAAAATACTGCGCTGCTTGAATAAGCTGAGTGTTGTATTGGGTTAGTGTATGTTCTGAGTAGTGCTTTTCGTGGCGCAAGTGTGCCATAAAGGCGGTTACTGGTTGCGTCCAATCTTCCGATAGTGGTGTTAGGCTCATGCCAGTGCTTCGAGCTTAAGCGATAATGTTTGAATAAAAGCCGTGATCAACATATTGTCGTGTTGTGGCGAAAAGTGTTCTGGTGAGCGGCTGGCAAAAGCCAGAATAAAGCGACCTTTGTCTGACGCATCAACGCGGTAAAGTGCTACCGATCCTACTTCAATATCGGCAAACAAGAGTTCAGCTTGTGACTGACTGAGTCGTCCTAAGTAGCAGTTGTTACTGCTCAGTTTAGCTGACACGAGTTCCAAAAGCGTATCATCGATGTTGATGAGTTTACATGTTTGGATGTCCGGGTGGTCCTCAAAGCGCTGTGCTAACGTATGATTGATTGCACTCAACTCAGTACAACGCATGATAGCCAATTGGCATTCACTCAATTGCTTGAAAACCAGCTCGTTGGCTTTTGCATAATGGACCATGTCTTTGATCTGCTGCTGTAGTGAGTTGACTTCATCGCGGAGCATCCGCTGTTGGTGCAAAGCAAGGTTTGGAAGCCCTTGCTGCTGGTGGTGTAGCTGCAAATCCAATAGCACATAAGGGTGCCTGAGCAAAAAATCAGGATGCTTGCGCAGGTACTCAATGACTAATTGTTCAGTCGAATTTGCTTCTTTTATGGTCATATTGCGATTTGCCCATCAAAAACATGCTCCGCCGGTCCGGTCATTTTCACTACTTGACCTTGACCGCCCCAACGCACTTGAAGACTGCCACCTGGTAGGTCGACCCTAACGGTTTCTTCTAACTTGCCTTGCATTATGCCTGCAACTACGGCAGCACATGCTCCTGTGCCACAGGCAAGCGTTTCGCCAGCGCCGCGCTCCCAAACACGTAGCTTAACGTATTCACGAGAAATCACTTCCATAAAGCCAATATTGGCCTTTTGTGGGAAACGTTCATGGTGTTCAAGGAGTGGTCCAAGTGTAGCTACCTCTGCGGTTTCTACACTATCGACAATAATCACGCCATGAGGATTGCCCATAGAAACCGCGCTACAAAACACCGTATGTTCGTCGGCTCTTAAAATATAGGTGTTTTCTTGTTTGTTTGCACGAAACGGAATGGCTTGTGGGTTAAAGTTTGGTTTGCCCATATTCACGGTAACTTGGCCGTCTTTTTCGGTATAAAGGGTGATATTGCCGCCCTTTGTAGAGACACAAACCTTGTGTTTGTTCGTTAAGCCCTTCATGCGGACAAAACGAGCAAAACAGCGAGCACCGTTACCACACTGCTCAACTTCGTTACCATCGGCATTGAAAATACGATAATGAAAATCTAAGTCCGGGGAATAAGGCGCTTCAACCATCAACAGCTGATCAAAGCCAATTCCAAAGTGGCGATCTGCTAACTTCTTAATTTGGTCTCGAGACAAAAACACATTTTGGGTGACATTATCTATCACCACAAAGTCGTTGCCTAAACCATGCATTTTTGAAAAGTTTATAAACATAGAGTGGTTATCTTTTGGTATAAAACCATGGCCTCACTTTACTAATACTTTGCCATGGATACCTCGACTAGGGAAGCTGCTTGGCATTAAGCCTTGTTTTGCACCCCTAGGATGTATCCAAGTCGATTATTGTGGCAGTAGTTGCTCAAATTGCCACAGAGATTCTAACGGCTCTCTTTGGCGGATTAGATGGTGTTGGTTGTTATCAACCATGACCTCTGCACAGCGGGGGCGTGAGTTATAGTTTGAACTCATGGTAAAGCCATACGCGCCTGCACTGCGCTGTACTAATAAGTCGCCAGCCTTAATTTTAAGTACTCGGTCTTTACCTAGAAAGTCACCCGTTTCACACACTGGACCAACCACGTCGTAATTTATCGCGTCAACGTCGTCTCGCGGTGTGGCTGGTACGATATTTTGCCAAGCCTGATAAAGCGATGGTCGTAACATGTCGTTCATACCAGCATCAACAATGGCAAAATGCTTATGCTCGGTTGGCTTAATAAATTCGACTTTAGTCACCAACACACCGGCATTGGCAGCAATCGCTCGACCAGGCTCAAAAATGAGTTCTAGATCATTGAACTGCGCCAATCGCGCTTTAATCTCTGCAGCGTAAGCACTCGGATGCGGCGGTTTTTCACCGTCATAGGGCACGCCAAGACCGCCACCGATATCGAGGTGATGCAAGTAAATTCCCGCTTTTTCAAGTTGAGAAATTAGGGCCAGCACTTTATCTAACGCCGCTAAAAATGGATTAACCTCAACCAACTGAGAGCCGATATGAAAGTCGATCCCAACCACTTTTAAACCCGGTAGGGCATAAGCGAGCTGGTAAACATCAAATGCGGCTTTGATATCAATACCAAATTTGTTCTCTTTTAACCCGGTTGAAATATAGGGGTGAGTTTTTGCATCGATATCTGGGTTTACACGCAATGAAATTGGCGCAATTTTATCCAGTCTGGTTGCCACTTCACTGATGCGGTGAAGCTCTGCAATTGACTCAACATTAAAGCATTTAATCCCAGTCTCAAGCGCAAACGCAATTTCATCTTCCGTTTTCGCAACACCAGAAAAAACGACTTTTTGAGGATCTCCCCCTGCTTTTAGCACTCGCGCAAGTTCACCCTTCGACACGATATCAAAACCAGAACCAAGCTGAGCCAAGACATTCAACACGGCGATATTTGAATTCGCCTTTACTGCGTAGCACACTAAGTGGGGATGACCGGCTGCGGCATCCGTAAAAGCGTGATAATGCCGCGTTAAAGTCTTCTTCGAGTAGACATAGCAAGGAGTACCATATTGCTCGGCGATTGTGGTTATGGCGACATCTTCAGCGAATAACTCGCCATCTTGATAATTGAAATAATCCATTTTAACGCTCCTGTTGTTCTGCTTCAGGCTGGTTTGCTTGTGCTGCTTTCGGTTGGTTTGGTTTTTTAGCCTGTTGTTCAGGCAAATAAAGCGGACCGCTTTGACCGCAACCCGATAATCCGATTAAAGTAGTAAAAACAAGTGCCGTTACGCTAAATTTATAAGGTGTCGCTTTCATTAGATAATTCGTGTCAGTGCCTTTATAATCGCAGAGTAACAGAATTGATAAAAAAAGCAGCTTTTCGCTATTGAAATTTCGTCTTCATCAAATTGCTCAAATAGCGAGTTAAGCTTAGGCACCATGCCGCAGTGCGTCAGTAAGAGGAAATCACGATGACAGAAAGTGAATATCATGAGTTAGCCGATGCGCTAATGTTGACTATTGAAGAGCAGATCGATGATTGTGACGCTGATTTAGATTACGAATCAGCATCGGGAATTCTAGAAATTATTTTCCCTGACAAGAGCAAAATTGTTATCAACAAACAAGCACCATTGCACCAAGTCTGGGTGGCGACTAAGTTTAATGGTCATCACTTTGAGTTGCGTGGCGATCAGTGGATTGATAATCGCTCCGGTGCTGAGTTTTGGCAATTTATGAGCGACGCGGCGACTAAACAGGCAAATATCGCAATAGAGTGGCAGCACGATTAATGTTGGAGTTTGTAGATTATCCTGCCAAAGGACAACATAAAGCGAGTATTATTTGGCTCCATGGTTTAGGCGATTCAGGAAACGGCTTTTTACCCATTGCCTCTGAGTTAAACCTGCCTGAGGAATTGGGTGCACACTTTATTTTTCCACATGCACCAGAGCAGCCGGTCACCATAAATGGTGGTATGGTGATGCGTGCATGGTATGACATTAAATCATTTGATCTGGATAAAAGAGCGGATGAGCAAGGTGTGCGAGACTCATCAGCTCAGGTTGAAGCGTTAATTCAGGCACAGTTAGATAAAGGTATTCCAGCTAACCGCATTATCTTAGCTGGATTTTCTCAAGGGGGCGTGATCGCGCTCCATCTTGCACCGCGTTTAACTGTTAAATTGGCTGGTGTCATGGCACTATCAACTTATATGTGTGTGCCTGAAAAACTCAGCGCAGAAGCACAGCAAAGCGAGCTCACTATTTTTATGGCGCATGGCAGTGCTGATCCTGTCGTGCCTATGTTTGCAGGTGAGCACGCATTTAACACGTTACAACAGCAAGGCTATGAAGTGAGCTGGCAAGACTACCCAATGGAGCATCAGGTCTGTCTTGACGAGTTAAAAGCCATTCGCGCTTGGTTAATTACGAGACTGAGCGATTAATATTAAGTGGTATAAGGTACTGGTGACAGATACAGGAGCAAAGCAATGTCACAAAAGATTGTCATAAAAACGTCGGTGAGTAAGCAACCCTCAGAGCCCTCAGCGGTGACCTATCAATGGCACTGGAAACGCATTTTTATGGCAACGGCAGCATTTGCTGGCATTGCGACCGCGGGGGTTTATGGTGTCGTGAATAACGTCAATGCAGATGAAGATGATACCCAAGTGGCAGTACCTATGCATGCCACCATTGCGCAAACCGATACATCACTGAATGACTCTCCTGAATCAGTAGACTCTAATGAAGAGCGTGAGGGCGAGCAGCTAAGTGCGGATACCTCACCTGATACCGTTTTAACGACGCCCTCAATAGAGGTCGCTCAAGTCATTGCACTAGACCAAGAACAGCAACAAGCTTCTGAAGAAACAGAAACAGAAACAGAAACAGAAACAGAAACAGAAACAGAAACAGAAACAGAAACAGAAACAGAAACAGAAACAGAAACAGAAACAAGGGCTGAAGCTAAAAATCAATTTGATGCTGAAGCGCGCATAGCCAGTGTCGCGCTAGGGGCAAAAATCGACACGCAATTTATCAGCCGCGCTGTACTCACTACTATGATTGATGACCGCGAACCAACGAATGTGTTGAAAGAGGTAATTGCGACCACTCAGTTTAGTGACAAGCTGTACTTTTTCACTGAAGTGCACGCGCTTAAGGATCAAGTGGTGTCGCACCTGTGGTTTCATCAAGACGAGCTGATGGCAGAAGTGGAGCTGCCGATCCAAGCCGCGCGCTACCGTACTTATTCAAGTAAGAACGTCATGCCGAGTCAAACCGGAGATTGGCGTGTTGAGGTGGTGACGCAGTCTGGACAACTGCTTGCCCAAAAGACGTTCCGCATTGTGGATAATAGTCAGCAATAATCTTACTCGCAGTATTGTGTATGGCAGCATGTGACTGACTGCCATCACCACATAGTTAACTATTTGCAGCGGCAATAACGCTGCAATAAATGAAAGGCAAATCATGACAGAACAAGTTTCCATATTACGTATTGCAACGCGCAAAAGTGCTTTGGCGCTATGGCAAGCCGAATTTGTTAAGGCAGAGCTTGAAAAACACCATGCGAATCTAAAAGTAGAGCTCGTGCCGATGTCGACGAAAGGCGACAAGATTTTAGATACGCCACTGGCAAAAATTGGCGGTAAAGGGTTGTTCGTCAAAGAGCTTGAGCAGGCCATGTTAGAAGGGCGCGCAGATATTGCAGTGCATTCAATGAAAGATGTACCTGTTGATTTCCCTGAAGGGCTCGAGCTGCATACTATTTGCGAACGCGAAGACCCAAGAGACGCGTTTGTGTCTAATACTTATACCTCACTTGCAGAGTTGCCTGAGGCTGCTGTGGTTGGCACATCAAGCCTGCGTCGCCAATGTCAAATTCGAGCGGCTCGTCCGGACTTAATCATTAAAGACTTACGCGGTAATGTGAATACTCGCCTAGCCAAGCTAGATGCGGGTGAGTTTGATGCCATTATTTTGGCCGCTGCGGGACTTATCCGTTTAGAAATGGTGGATAGAATCGCAAGTTATATTGAACCTGAAGCTTCATTACCGGCCAATGGTCAAGGCGCTGTCGGCATCGAGTGTCGTAGCGATGATGCTCAAACTAAAGCATTCCTCGCACCACTGGAGCACACTGATACACGTATTCGTGTACTTGCCGAGCGGGCGATGAACCGCCGTTTGGAAGGAGGATGTCAGGTTCCTATAGGTGCTTACGCCGAAGTCTCGGGCGATCAGGTGCACTTGCGCGGTTTAGTAGGTGCTGTCGATGGCAGCGAAATTTTGCGCGGCGAATGCTCAGGTATGGTTGCAGAGGCTGAGCAACTTGGAATTCAATTGGCAGAATCCTTACTTGCGCAAGGTGCAGATAAAATTCTTGCTGAGGTTTATAGGGACGCTTAAATGAAAGTTGTGCTAACTCGACCCGTTGGCAAATCAGAGCCTTTATCTGAGTTGCTGACACAGCAGCAAATTAGCTCAGTGATTTGCCCAGTATTGCAGCTTAACGAAGTGGCGGTGAGTGACACCGCCAAAGCAATGATAAGCGAAGCCGAGTTAGCTATTTTTGTCTCGCCAGATGCGGTGCGATACTTTCACCAATTAGAAGTACCATTAGCTGGACATTGCGCAGCTTTTGCTGTTGGCGAAGGCACGGCCGATGCTATCCAGCAGACCCTAAATATCAAGGCTAAATACCCTAAACAACCTGATTCCGAAGGCTTGCTTGCACTCCCGCAGCTGTCCTCTGTTGAGGGCAAGCGTGTATTGTTGGTCAAAGGGAAAGGCGGGCGTCCCGTTATTGCGCAAACTTTAAAAGCGCGGGGGGCCATCCTTGACAGTTTGGTGGTTTATGAACGCGTTGCCGTAAAAGACAATGCAGATGGCTGGTTAGACCACTGGCGAAGCCAGCAGATTGAAGGTATAGTCATTACCAGTAATAGTGCAGCGGATGCGATTTTTAATACGCAGTCGTCAGCAAGTAAAGATTGGTTGGCTCAGCGCACTTTCTTTGTTGTGAGCCAACGTATTGCTGAGCATGTACAGCAATCCTATAACATCGAACAGTCTCAAATTGTGGTATGTCATGGCCCTGATAATCGTGCCATCGCAGGGAGTATCATCGACTATACCAAGCAGCAAGGGCGCAAAATGACTCAGTCTGAATCGCAAACAAAGAATACAAATACCCAGCAAGCTGCAAAAGCAGCAGAGCAAACCGTAACGCCACATCACGCTAAGGCTGGTGTGAGTAAGGTTGCGCTCCTTGCATTATTAGTGGCACTGGGTAGTGGCGCTGGTGCTGGCTATGTTTATTTGCAACAGCAGCAACAGTTGCAACAAGCGTTGTTAGCTAACCAAGCGATTAACGCTGAAAATCAGCTACTAAACACACAGCTGAGTGGCGCTAAATCGCAACTTCAGCGAGTAGAAAATGTGCTTGATTCGTTGCAAGACAATGTCGCAAAGCGATTGGCTGAGCAGCAGCAACATGTGGAAACCCAGCTAACGCAGACGCTTGCCAAGGCGCAGCAGCAAGTAAGCGGTGCCGTGGCCTCTGAAGCATTGTATTTACAGCGCCTTGCTGCATTTAAGGTCGCGGCAGAGCAAGATTATCTTGGCGCAATCGCTATTCTGCAGCGCTTGCAAGAGAGCTTAGAGTCTGAGTCCAACACGGCTGCTGTTCAGCAGGCGATTGCTAAAGATATTGCCGCTTTGAAGGCCTTGCCTAAGCCACAAACGGAGTCACTTTACTTTGAGCTTCATGGTTTATTGTCTCAAGTTGATACGCTAACGATCAAAACCAAGCAGATTCCGCAAAAGGCAGCGAGTGAAGATGCTGCGCTATCGCAACAGGTTGATGATTGGCAAGCGAACTTAAAGCGCTCTTGGCGGGGGTTGGTTGATGACTTTATTACCATACGTCATCATGATGAAGTGGTGATAGACCCACTGCTCGATAAAAACGAGCAGCTGCTTATACGCACGCAGCTGCGTGCTTATTTAACCCAAGCACAAACCGCATTAATGGATCAACAGGCGAGCATTTACTTCAGTGCGCTTGATAGTGCAGCCGACACATTGGCGCGTTATTTTGATACGCAACACGCGCCTGTGAGCGCGATGCAGCAGGCTTTAAACAAGCTGAGCCGCAGTGAAGTTCAGCGCCAAGAGTCGATTGAGCTTGCCACCCCAGCAGCAGTAAAAGGGTGGCTAAAATGATGGCAAAAATCATCACCTTCGCGCTTATCTTTATCGCGCTAGCCGCCAGTCATTTGCTCATTGATGAGAAAGGCTATGTGTTGATCTCTTTCAATCAAACCACGATTGAAGGCAGCATAGTGTCTTTCACTATCTTGTTGTTGCTTGTCATCACCGCTTTAGTGTTGTTGGGTAAGGTAGTGCGTTGGTCGTGGCATCGCCTAGTCAATACGAAAGGTCATTTTTCCAGAAAGCGCAAACTAAAAGCGCAACAAGCATGGAACGAAAGTTTGTGGCTATTTATTAACGGCGAAGTGGAACAAGCCGCAACTTTGTTGACGAAAACGCCGCAGCCGGATGAACGCCAAGACTATGTGCGTGCCATCGCAGCCAAAGCGGCGTTAAAACAAGGAGATATTGTCAAAGCGAATACGGAGCTAGAAGCAATATCAGATGACAACCAAGGGCAGCTCGCGGCACTATGGCTAGAGGCAAATAATAGTGAACAGGCGTTGGCTTTACTTGATGATAAAATGTCTGCGGCTAAACCAACTTCTGCGGTGCTTAGCGGTTACATTTTAGCTTGCCTACAGGCTAAGCAACCCGAGCTGGCCGCTGCACAAATCGCGAAGTGGCACAAAAAGCTCAACTGGAGTGATACACAGTGGCAGAGTGTGTTCGAGCGCATGTTTGTGATAGCCCCAGAGCAAGCAGACACTTTGTTTAATATGCTACCTAAGGCAGTAAAAGCGCATGCAATACCTGCTCTTAATAAGGTGAAGCTGCAACAGGGACGCATAGCGGAAGTGTTGGGCGAGCTCAAGAAGCTGCTTAAACAAGGTCAATATCACCAGTTGGCGGACTATCTGCAACACAGCACGCAAAGTAGTAATGAACTCAAATTAGCACTGCAGCAGCAATTGAAAAAACATCCAGATGACAAGGAGTTGCTGTTCTCATTGGCTTGCCTTTGCAATGCTGAGGGGGATTATGAACTTGCTGCGAAGATCTTTGATTCTTTAAGCGCAAACCCTTGGGAAGCGCGCTGGAGTAAGCAAGCTCAGCTCGCCTACGAAAAAATGCATACCTACGAGAAAGCGTATTTAATCGCAAAATCGTAACGAAAAGCCTGCGCAGCAATGTGCAGGCTTTTTTGTACTAAAGTTAGCTATACTCAATTCTGACATATGTCCTTGCTATCTCAGTTTAGGTGCGTATGATCCCAAAAATTTTAACTGCAAATCGAGTCTCTTATGATCAATAACACACTCCCACTATTAGATTTACATCGCCACTTAGATGGTAACGTTCGTGCTACAACGATTTTAGAACTTGGCCAGCAGTTTAATATGGATTTACCAGCAACGGATCTCGAAGGTCTACGCCCGTATGTTCAAGTGTTGAACAATGCACCTAATCTAATGGCGTTTCTTGAAAAACTAGATTGGGGCGTAAAGGTACTAGGTGACTACGATGCTTGTCGCCGTATTGCGATTGAAAATGTTGCCGACGCAGTTGCACAAGGTATTGATTACACTGAGCTAAGGTTTAGCCCTTACTACATGGCAAAAACCCATAATCTACACCCGCAGGGCGTTGTTGAAGCCGTAGTCGACGGTGTACAAAGTGCAGTTAAAGGCCAAGACATTAAGGTTAACCTGATCGGGATTATGTCACGCACATTTGGTGTTGAGAAATGCCAATATGAGCTAGACGCGCTACTTGCCTTTAAAGAGCAGTTGGTTGCGATTGACCTCGCGGGTGACGAGCTGGGCTTCCCGGGCGAGCTGTTTATTGAACATTATAAGCAGGTTCGCGATGCTTACCTTGGTGTGACGGTACATGCTGGCGAAGCTGAGGGCGCGGTAAGTATCTGGCAAGCCATTAAAGAACTTGGTGCAACACGTATCGGTCACGGAGTTAAAGCAATCCATGACCCAGCTCTGATGGACTATTTACGTGATAATCGTATCGGGATCGAGTCTTGCCTAACCAGTAATATCCAAACAAGTACTGTCGAAAGTTTAACCACGCATCCATTGAAAGCATTTTTAGATCATGGTGTATTGGCAACCATCAATACCGATGACCCTGCGGTTCAAGGTATCGAGTTGGACAACGAGTATAGCCATGCAGCTGCGGCGGCAGGTTTAGATTTGAGTGATATCCATAAAGCGCAGCGCAATGCGGTTGAGATTGCCTTTTTAAGCGAAGCTGATAAAAAAGCGTTGCTTGCAAAGAAAGCGTAGGCTGAAATTGCTGTGTGGGATCACCCCGCACAGCTAAGATAACTCTCTTTTAGCGCCGCAACGACTTGGCTACGTGTCACAATTCCAATCACTTTGCCTTCATTGAGTACGGGATAAACCTTAGGACTATTTTGCTGCATACGTTGTGCAAGGTCGACAACGGTTGTTGCAGCTTCGATACTGAGGGCAGGCGTAGCCAGTAAGTCTCTCAGCTGTACTTTACCATCACAAAAGTAGCTGGAATTAAGCAAAGGCTTGAGTAGCTGCTGCTCTGAAATAAATCCAACAAGATGACGCTGTGCATCTATCACTGGCGCACCAATTAAATGATGCTTTTGTAGCAAACTAATCGCGTCGGTTAGTTCGGTCTCGGCGGTTAACTGTGGGAAATCGGGTGACATGATGTCACGAACATAGAGTTTACTCATCATATTTCTCGCGGTGTTTGTGTGTAATATGAGAGTAGCGGGTGAGACTGCTTTGGTAAAATGGATTGTTTTGATTGGTTCGTTCTGTTTTTCCAATGTGTGACTAAACACCTGCCACACATTGGATAAATTGCTATTAAATAACTTGGCTTAAGTTACTTAACCTGAGGTTTGGATAAGGAATGTTCCAACTCATTGTTTCTAAAGCACAACTTAGTTTTTTCCTTGTCTAGCCAGAGAGTTTTAGGGAAAATAAGGCGAATTTACGCACCAATAGCTGGCTATTGGAAGTGAATTCAACGCAGTTAGCGCTAAAACTGGCTGCTAGAAAGGCATTAATTATCCGCAGCTCAGGTTACTTAATAAACGCAAAAGCGTCGGCGTACATAAAGTCGCGCTCAGCTCCATGATTGATAAAGTCATCACGCACGATACCTATCATGTCAAAGCGGCCAGCCATATAAATACTGTACGGTTCTAAAGAAACGATATCTTTCATCACAGCCTGATGAACGAAGCCGCGATGGCCTTGCCATGCCTCACTGGCATTTTCTACCACAGGAATAAACTGAAAGTGTTTATTTGAGGCGGCCCAAGCTTCCATCTCCGCTTTTGCATATAGCGCAGATTCTTCTTTTACACCCCAATAAAATAAAACAGGTTGGTCGTAACCTGTTTCAGCCAAGTGATCGGCCATAGATTTGACATAAGAAAACCCAGTGCCGCCGGCAAGTAGAACTAGTGGACGCGCTTGATCAACACGGATCTGAGATACGCCAAGACCAACTTCTAATGCAACGGTTTGCTTTGTATCAAAAGCGTTACGTAGGTGATCTAGTGATTGCATGGCATAAGAGTCTGCGCCAGAAGCACCGATATGTAACTCTAACTGCTCTGTTTTTGAAGGGCTGCTGGCAATCGAGAAAGCACGTTTGTCTTTTTCACCAAGTACCAATTGCAGATACTGGCCGGCTTCGAATTGCACCGCTTCTTCAGGTTTTAATATAACTTTGTGAACAAATTCCGTAAGAGGTGTAATTGAGACAACCTCTGCTGCTAATACTTGCATGTGTTACCTTTATTAAGCACGTGGCTAAAGTCTGTGCACTCTAGCATAGCTGAGTGCACAATGTTAGATGATATATGTCATTTGATGGTGATCCCTAGGGTATCCCAAATTTCGTCAACGCGTTGTTTAACCTTGGGATCCATAACGATAGGCTCGCCCCATTCACGGTCGGTCTCACCCGGCCACTTGTTGGTTGCGTCCATACCCATTTTAGAACCAAGTCCGGACACAGGGGAAGCAAAATCGAGATAATCAATAGGCGTGCTTTCAACTAAGGTGGTGTCTCTTGCGGGATCCATACGTGTTGTTATCGCCCAAATCACATCATTCCAGTCGCGAGCATTTACATCATCATCACAAACAATGACAAACTTGGTGTACATAAATTGTCTAAGGAAAGACCATACGCCCATCATCACGCGTTTAGCATGACCTGGATACTGCTTTTTCATGGTGACGACCGCCATGCGGTATGAGCAGCCTTCTGGTGGAAGGTAAAAATCGACGATTTCCGGAAATTGCTTTTGTAAAATCGGCACGAATACTTCGTTGAGCGCAACACCAAGAATAGCTGGCTCATCAGGCGGGCGGCCCGTATAAGTGCTGTGATAAATAGGATCTTTGCGATGTGTCATATGAGTGACAGTCATTACAGGGAAGTCGTCAACTTCATTGTAGTAGCCGGTGTGATCGCCATATGGGCCTTCTGGCGCGAGCTCGCCCGGTTGAATATATCCTTCTAAGACGATTTCGGCACTCGCTGGTACTTGCAGTTCGTTTGAAATTGATTTAACAACCTGCGTCTTACTACCACGCAGTAGACCTGCAAATGCGTATTCGCTTAGCGTATCTGGAACTGGGGTTACCGCACCTAAAATCGTCGCGGGATCAGCGCCAAGTGCAACAGATACCGGATACGGTTCGCCGGGGTGCTCTTTGCACCACTCCTGAAAATCAAGCGCACCGCCACGATGTGATAGCCAGCGCATAATAATTTTGTTTTTACCCAATAGCTGTTGACGATAAATCCCTAGGTTCTGACGCTTTTTATAAGGACCTTTGGTTACCGTTAACCCCCATGTAATTAAAGGTGCGGCATCACCAGGCCAGCAATGTTGAATAGGTAGTTTAGTGAGATCAACCTCATTATCGCTCAGTACAACTTCCTGACATGGGGCTTTTTTCACTTCTTTGGCTGGCATATTCAACACTTGTTTGAATACCGGTAGCTGGCCAATGGCTTCTTTAATTCCCTTCGGTGGATCGGGTTCTTTTAAAAAAGCGAGTAACTTGCCGACTTCTCTTAGTTCACTGACATCGCTTTGTCCCATCCCCATTGCGACGCGCTTTGGTGTGCCAAATAGGTTAGCCAGTACCGGAATGTCATAACCAACAGGGTTTTCAAATAGGATAGCGGGTCCACCTGCTCGCAGCGTTCGGTCTGCAATTTCAGTCATTTCTAGTTTGGTGGAAATGGGCTGCTTGACGCGAACAAGTTCTCCTTGTTTTTCAAGCTGGGCTATAAAATCTCGTAAGTCTTGGTATTTCATCGGCGCACTGTGAGTTGAGTTTGGCCTAGTATATCAACTAGGCATATTTTTCCTAGCTGTACGGATGGGATGGTGAAAAGGTTTAGTGACTCACTTTTGCGTCTACACTATTGCGAAATAGACTACACTTTCAGAGCGTATCGGCTTGTCAGTACGCCGGAGCAAGTGTATAAATTGTTATAAAAAGATGTGTGTGTTGAGTTGTTTTGATATGAAACAAGCAAAAATCGACTTTCGATGTAGCTCACATACCCTTTGCGCTATAGTCGCCGCGGTTGCATAAAACGATATCCTGAGGGGTCTGAGTTTGAAGTTGATGTCAAAATTGCTCGGGGGGCTGCTGTTGCCGTTTTGTATGACCGCACCAGCTCACGAGTTACCATATTATACTTTTTCTAATCATGGCGCGGTGATGTTGATCATCGAGCCCACGTCTGGAAAGATTTTAGATGCCAATAAAGCTGCTGCCGCATTTTATGGCTACAGCGAGGCTATATTAGAATCGAAAGCCATTCAAGATATCAACTTATTTACTGCCGAGCAGGTTGCTAATGAACGTCAAGCGGCATTAAATGAAGGCCGCAATTATTTTATCTTCCAACATCAAACTGCAGACGGTAGTACTAAAACAGTGAGTGTTCACTCAACGCCGTTTGAAGATAGCGATGGTAAACCAAGGTTACTTTCTATCATTCAAGATATGAGTGAGCAGCGTAAGCTACAGCAAGATCTTTGGCATTACCAAGCCAATCTTGAACAACAGGTCATGCTGCAGACTGAAAAAATCAAGCAAGCCAATATGGTACAGGTCATTTTGTTAACTGCGGTAATTGCTGTGCTTATTCTATCGATGGCGGTATTGATGACCGTTTTGGTCAGGCTAAGGCGCTCCAATCAGCGAGCACAAGACCAAGGTGCGAAACTCAGTGCCATTTTTGATGGTATTAAAGCATATCTGGTGTTTACGGATGAAACTCATCACATTGAAGCCGCTAATGGCTCAGTGTTAAAGGATTTTGATAGTTTAGAAGCGTTAAAATCAAAATCTATTTATACCTTATTTGATGTGCTTGATAGTGAAAAGCTGCTGACGGAAGGAACACTTGAGTGCCAACTCGATGCGCGTTTTGGCTATCGCAATGTGCGGGTTTCTTGTGCCCCGGTGGTAAGTGAAACACAAGCAAAACTGGGTTTTATCTATGTTATTCAAGATATTACGGAAGAGCTTGAGAACGAAAGAGAACAGCGCTTGGCAAGTACGGTATTTTCGACAACCTCTGAAGGTGTGTTGGTCTCCGACAAACATAATCAAATCCAAATGGTAAATCGTGCATTTAGCGAAATTACAGGCTTTGGCATGGATGAAGTGATAGGGGAGACTCCATCAATCCTGAACTCTGGACGTCACGATGAGCGCTTTTTCAACGCGTTATATGATGACTTGGTTAACAAAGGCCATTGGGAGGGAGAGATTTGGAACAAGCGCAAAAATGGTGAAATTTATCCGAGTTGGCTGCAAGTATCTGCAGTATTTAACGATGCTCGGGAAATTGATATGTATGTTGCGTTATTCAGTGATATTACCTCGAGAAAACGTAACGAACAGTTGATGTGGCAGCAAGCCAACTTTGATAGTTTGACAGGTCTTGCAAACCGCCATCATTATCACGTTAAATTTGATTTAGCGTTAAAACGAGCAGCTCAGCTAGAAGAGCGCTTTGCAATTTGTTTTATCGATCTTGACCGCTTTAAAGCAGTGAATGACACGCTTGGACATCATATTGGTGATCTACTACTCAAAGAAGCTGCAAACCGTATTAATGAGTGCGTGCGCAGTTCTGATACCGTTGCAAGATTAGGTGGGGATGAGTTCGCGTTATTGCTACAAGATATAAGTTCTATCAGTGATTTAGAGCAGGTTGCGACTAAGATTTTACGTGCACTAGCCAACCCTTTTCATTTGGAAGGGCACGAAGCTTATGTATCCGGTAGTATGGGGATCACGCTTTACCCAGATGACGGCACCGATCGAAAAATCTTGCTACGTAATGCCGATAGTGCAATGTATAAAGCGAAGGAGCATGGTCGCGACTGTTTTCAATTCTATACTTCAGCGATGCATCAACATGCCAAAGCGCGTAGCGTGTTAGAAAGTGCCTTGCACAAAGCGCTGTCTAATCGAGAATTATCACTGGTGTACCAACCTATTTTTTCACAGCTTGGTAGAGGCGACCTCGTTGGCTGCGAGGTGTTGTTAAGATGGAAAAGTGAGTTGCTAGGCCATGTTTCTCCAGAGCAATTTATTCCCGTTTGCGAAGAACTAGGGCTTATCTTACCCATTGGAGAATGGGTGCTGTATCACGCTTGTTCTCAAGTTAAAGCTTGGCAAGACAACTACGGTAGACCCTTATTTATTGCAGTTAACGTTTCTAGTATCCAGTTTAAACGCCAAGATATGGTTGCATTAGTAAGAAAAGTACTTAAAGACACCAGACTAGAAGCTAAATATCTGACATTGGAAATCACAGAGTCAGTACTAGTTGAAAACTCAGACAAAATATTGTCACAATTAAAAGCATTAAGAGAAATCGGCGTAGAACTGGCGATTGACGACTTCGGTACTGGATATTCGTCGTTGAGTTATCTCAAGCGCTTCCCGCTTTCTAAATTGAAAATTGATAGAACCTTTATTCGTGATTTACCTGAAGATGAAGAAGATAAAGCGCTCGTCAGTGCGATTATATTGATGGCGCATAAATTGAACTTAAGGGTCATTGCGGAAGGGGTTGAAACCCCCGCACAATGCATGTTTTTAAAGAATTTACTGTGTGATATGACAC
This sequence comes from Pseudoalteromonas sp. JC3, assembly GCF_030291895.1. Taxonomy (NCBI): domain Bacteria; kingdom Pseudomonadati; phylum Pseudomonadota; class Gammaproteobacteria; order Alteromonadales; family Pseudoalteromonadaceae; genus Pseudoalteromonas; species Pseudoalteromonas sp. JC3. Next base: position 93,643 of record NZ_CP127855.1, read on the forward strand.
AAGGCTATTTTCATTCTAAACCGGTGGCACAACAAGAGTTTGAAGCAAACGTTTTGACTGTGCAGTATCACAAGCAAAGTCACAGTTAACAGGGGTGGTCTTGGCATAACTTAGCCAGGGCTGTCTGTGCTTTATGATTACCTTGCTCTGCGGCAAGTTTAAGCCAGTGGATCGCTTTTTTAATGTCTTTTGCACCGCCTTCACCGTCGCGAAGCATTGTCCCATAGTTATATTGTGCCCAAGGGTTGCCGGTTTTAGCCGCTGCTGCAAATCCCGTTTTTGCTTCTTCAAAGTTTCCTTGGCTGTAAGCGTGAATTGCTTCTTGGTTCTGTGCAGAGATCTTAGGTCCATTATATAGTGGCTTCGGCTTTTTAAATCTTTGTCTAACAACGCCGCCGAGTACATGGATCCCTACAGGCCTGTATACGGAGACTATGGTTTCATCGTCAAGTAAGTCTAATAGATTGTCTTTTTCTAGCGTCAGCCTTTGTGGCTTAAAATAATGATCGGTCATTAGCATGCTGACACGGATATCTCGGGTGATGTTACGCATTGTTCGATAAGTGTAGGCACTTTCCTTCACTTCAATGTTGTCATCTGTCAGCTCAGTAATTTGTAATATCTGAAAAGCAGGATCATAAACTTGCCCAGTGTTCTTGCCAGCGTCAAAAATAATCAGGTCATCGATTTGTGGGGATGCTAAGTATGTTTGATAACTAGCGATTTGTTGTTGATGCTGGTTATAAAAGTAAAATGCAATAGTGACCACAATTAGTGCCGACACGGCAACTTTATATTTACTGATGAAGTTGAATATTGTGTCGTAAAAGGAAAAAAATACGCTTTTGATTTCCATATTCTATTAGTTAGTTAGGTGTGGGTATGTCTAAGGTAGGCAACTTGAGTGTAGGGGACAAGTGTACTTGTCCCCATAAGTGTAAGATTTTATTTCCCTGCCATTTTCGTTTTGGCATCGGCTGCCATTAAGGCAAATACGGCGTATGCCGCGGTATTTTGCTTTAGTTTTTCTGGATCGACTTTATCAAGCGTGTCATCGGCTGTGTGGTGATAATCAAAATAATCGGTTCCATCTTGGTGTAAAGCGAAGATTGGCGCTGATGTAGCATTTTTCAGCGGAATTAAGTCAGGACCACCATGTGCGCTATTCTTGCCAATATAAGTAACGCCAAGTGGCGCCAATTGTTTTGCAATCTCACGCACAACCGGTAAGGAAGCGGCATTTACGTTTGATTCAAACGCATACACTACATCTGCACCAAAATCGGACTCGGATGCGGCTACGATGCGGTCTAATTCTGCCTGATGCTTTTTAAAATAAGCTTTTGCTCCCCAAAGACCGAGTTCTTCTGCTGCAAATAGGACTACGCGGACACTACGTTTAGGGCGTTTTACATCGGCAATATGCTTAGCTGCCGCCATCGTTAATGCAACACCAGCACCATCATCGAGTGCACCAGTACCCAGATCCCAAGAGTCTAAGTGACCACCAATCAAGACATATTGCTCTGGAAACTCAGTACCAGAGAATTCACCGATGACGTTATAACTGGTTCCTTCACCTAAGTCCTCAGTTTGAATATTTAGCGCGACTTTAACTGCATGACCAGAGTTGATAAGGCGTGCTAGCTGATCCGCATCTGGGTTCGCAACTGCAGTGGACGGGATCTTTGTCACTCCCGCTTTATAGTGACTGCCGCCAGTGTGCGCGAAGCGGTGGTGGCTGGTGCTGACTGAGCGCATCATATAGGCGATAGCGCCTTTTTTAGCCGCTTCTACGGCGCCGCTATTACGAGCTCTTACTGCCGGTCCATAGCCATTACCATCAATATCGCGGTTCATGCGGTAATTAATAAAAGCTATTTTACCTTTTAAGCTGTTGTCTGGCGCAGCAATCAGCTCATCGAGAGTTTCAAACAACACTACTTCGCCACTTAAGCCATCTTTTGGTGTACTGACACTGTTACCGAGCGCTGTAAGGTGTAGCGGTTGTTCGCTCGGTATCAGGATTTTTGCAGACTCATGGTAGCGGCGCCATTCAGGAAAGGTTGCTTTCTCAAGCCAGACTTTGTCAAAGCCCAGTTGCTCAAATTGTTTCTTTGCCCAAGCTACCGCTTTTTTATCATTTTCGGTACCTGGTAAGCGTGGGCCTACTTCTGTGGTGAGGGATTCTAGTAGTTGCCAACTTAGGTTGCTGTGGCTTGCGGCTTCTCTAACTTGTTTAACTTGTTCTAATTGTTGTGTAGTAAATTCTTCGGCTTGCAGTGCTGTACTCAAACCTGCGCTTAATAAACCAAATGCCAATAGTGATTTAAACTTCATGATAATCCTTGGTAAAAATGGAGTTACCGAGAGATTAAAGCATAAATTGTGATGTAAGTCCGTGTATTGCGATGAGGATAATTCATCCACAATCTAGGGGCGCTTTATCTTGGAATAATAGAGTAAAGCGGTTAGCGAATTTACACATTTGGTATAAAATACGCGATTAAGATAGCGAATAGGAAAGCACTGTGTCGATCACTTCATTTTCTCAATTACCTCTAAACCAAGCGCTTGCTCAGCGCCTTGTAGATCTTAACTACATGGTGCCAACAGCAGTACAGTCTGTGAGTTTAGCGCCGGCGCTGACCGGACGAGATTTAGTCGTGAAAGGGAAAACTGGATCTGGTAAAACACTGGTGTTTTCACTTGCGCTGCTGAATAAGTTGCAGCCCGAGTGCAATGAGGTTCAGGCTTTGGTGTTATGTCCAACGAGAGAGTTGGCTGATCAAGTCGCACAAGAGATCAGAAAAATTGCGGCTTTAATTGGTAACGTCAAAGTGCAAACACTCTGCGGAGGAACGCCAATTGAACCTCAAACACGGGCGTTGCAACACGGTGCGCATATTGTTGTTGGTACACCTGGTCGAGTTGAAGAGCATGTTTTTAATGGCTCACTCATGCTAACTGAAACGCAGACTGTGGTATTCGACGAAGCTGATCAGATGCTGGATATGGGCTTTACTGAAACGCTAGAAAGCATTTTAGTGTATGTCCCTGAAGTTCGACAAACACTAATGTTTAGTGCGACTTACCCAGATAAGATCATGAAACTGGCGAAGCAATATATGCGTGAGCCAGAGTTTGTTGAAGCAAAAGAAGAACAAGCACACCACAGCATTAAGCAAACCTTTTATAAGTTAGACAACAATAAAATGCGCTTTAACGCGCTGAGAGTGCTGTTAATGCAGCACCAGCCGCAAAGCTGTATCGTTTTTTGTAATACCAAAGCTGAGACTAAGCGACTATTCGAAGAATTACGCCAAACCGGACTTGCTTGTGTCGAGTTACATGGCGATTTAGATCAAGGTGAGCGTGAGTGGTCATTGCTCACCTTTGCTAATAAGAGTGCCAATATTTTGGTTGCCACTGACGTGGCTGCTCGAGGGCTCGACGTTGAGGAAGTTGAGCTTGTGGTTAACTATCATTTGGCGCTTGAGCCCCAGACGCATATTCACCGTGTTGGTCGTACGGGCCGGGGTGAGCACAAAGGTATCGCAGTATCTCTTTATGGAGAAAAAGAAGCCTTCAAAATAAAACAGTTGGCGGAAATATATGGTCAAGAGCTAAAACATGGCACGTTGCCGGGCCATTCACTGCTCGAAAAACCAGCCTATAAGTCGAATATGGTGACCCTCATGATTGAAGGTGGAAAGCAACAAAAGCTTCGCAAAGGAGATATCGTCGGCAGCTTGACAGGTGAAGAGGGCATTAACTTTAAACAAATTGGTAAAATCAATATATATGATGTACAAACCTTCGTGGCTGTAAAACGCGAGGCAGTAAAGCCTGCACTACGAAAGCTTAACAATAGCAAAATTAAAAATAAGCGCTATAAAGCCCTACGTGCTTAAGGTCTGCTTAAGTATCTCATACTCGTTCATTAAGCGTTTGAAAGTCTCCTCATCACCTGATTTATCTGGGTGATGAGTCAGGGCCAGTTTTCTCCAACATTGACTTAACATCCTGCGATCATATCCGTTAGGCAGTCGCCAGCGTGTTTTAATCGCGTTTAATTCGTCAGCCTTGATATTAATTCGCTGGCGAGCGCCATTGAATGCAAAGCGCTGCCAAAAGTTATCCAACAGAGCACTCACTTCTTCACTGCTGGTTTCATAGTGTTGCCAATCTAAATAGTAGCTTCTGAGCGGATCATCTAATGCTAATTGATGTTCACCTAGTCGTGGAGCTAGATAAACATTGAGCGCTTCAACATGCAGGTATTGACCCTCAGCGAATACTTCTTGCTGAAGTTGGTACAGGGCATTCATGATCAGAAAGTTGCGCTTGAAGAGATTTTTATTTTCATCTTCATCAAGGCGAGGTAGTTGCTGTTGTTCCATCAGAGCGGCGGCAATAGTGTGTACTTTTAAAGATTGATTTTGACAAATTAATTTAAAAATAACATCTGTAAGCGGATTGAACATTGTCGCCTCTTTAGTCTTGGTGTATCTTCACACTACCACGCAGACTAAATGATAAGCAATGGAGAGCAACAATGAATTTATCGAGGCTACTAAAGCCCAGATCTGTGTTTGCGTGTTGTTTTTATCTCTCTACTACTTTTCATGCGGAATATGCAGTGAGTAATACTTCACTCACTGAACGCATTACGGAAATGAAGCTGATTACGAATTGGCAACAAAAACAAATTCTAGGCAAGGAACTTCTCGCTGAAAAAAAGCTCGGAAAAGAGAAAAAAGTGGACATTTTGTTTAGCCTTGGTAAGTCTGCTTATAGTCACAATCAGTTTAAAGATGCACTAGCTTTTCTTAGCCAGCTAGAATTAATCACCCAGTCAGAGCCCTTAACTGACAACCACTTTACTGCTGTTAAGCTACAAGGGATCTGTAATTTCTATCTCGGTCAATACCAACAGGCAATAGAGTTTTACTCTCGTGCTTTAGCGCTGGCTGAACAGCGTAATATCCCTATTGAAATGGCTAACTTACACAGCAACCTAGGGTTGGCCTACTTTAAAAACTTTACTTTAGATCTTGCACTACAAAACTATTTAAAAGCGGACGAGCTCTATCAGGAGTTTGGCAATGCTCAAGATCACGCTGACATTCTACTCAATATTTCAGGGGTTTATATTCGTCAAGCTGCCTACGATAAAGCGGAGGAGATGCTACATACCGCGCTTAAAGCTTTTAATGAATTGGGTGATGAATATGGTGTCGCGCTTGCTCATGCAGATCTTGGAGTCCTGTATACGGAAACGAAAAAGCCTGAATTGGCTAAAGCTTCTTATCAGGCCGCCATTACGTATTATGAAGCTCAAAATGATGTTCGCCATTTATCGTACGAATACGTTAACCTCGCACTTCTTAGCTATTCCTTAGATCAGCTTGACGTTGCTGAAAAAGAGGCGAATTTTGCACTTTATTACGCTGAAAAGGCTCAAAACCCCGCTAATGTTATGGAGGCGCAATATACATTAGCACAAATATTTTTTGCACAAGGCAGACTTGTAGAAGCCTTAGCGAATGCTGAGCAAAGTTTAGCTGCCAGCCGATTGATGCACGAGCAGAAGAAGGAGCGAATGTCGCTACGTTTACTAGCGCTAATTGAGGCTGCTCAAGGTAATATACAACAAGCTAGAGAATATGACTCGCAAAATCTGGAAGCGCAAAAGCGCTTAATGAATGATGACGTGCTTAAGCGAATCAATGATTATCGTGCTAAGTATGAAGCGAGTGAGCTTTCTCGAGAAGTTGAAGTGCTCAAGCAAGAGCAAAAATTACAGCTACTGAAAGAAGAGCAGCGCAGCCAGTTACAATTGTTGGGTGTTATCATTGCACTATTAACCTTACTGACAACTTTCGCACTTTACCGACGTAAGGTTGAGCAAAGAGCAAAACTGGAGCTAAGTCAAAAAGTCGCACTCAGAACATCTGAGCTTCAGCAAAAAGCGGATGAGTTAAAAGCGGCAAATCAAGTGAAAAGTCAATTTCTAGCAAACATGAGCCATGAAATCAGAACGCCACTTACTACGGTGCTGGGACATGCAGAAGACTTGTTGGTCGAACAAGATTTAAATGCTCAGGCACAAGCTTCAGTCAGAACTATCTATAATCAAGGGTTACACTTACGAGATCTCGTCAATGATATTCTTGACCTAAGTCGAATCGAAGCTGAGCGCTTAGAGCTTGAATCAACAGAGTTTTCGGTAAGCAGCTTACTTGCGGACTTATGCGATATGTTTCAACAAAATATCCAGAGTAAGGAATTAGAGTTTATCGTTTGTGACCAGGTCAGGGCTAACGCTTACGTGCGTTTAGATTACATTCGAGTAAAACAAATACTAATAAACTTGCTAAGTAATGCCCTAAAGTTTACCGAAAAAGGCCGTATTGAATTAGAAGTATCTGAAACGCACCATGGCTTACAGTTTGTGGTGAAGGACACAGGTATTGGCATGACTGAGCAGCAGATAGGCCGAATTTTTGATAATTTCCAACAAGCTGACAACAGCATAACAAGGCGCTTTGGTGGCTCTGGGCTCGGATTAAGTTTGTCGAGCCAGCTTGCGCATATGATGAATGGTGAAATAAAAGTTCAAAGCATTATTGATAAAGGCAGTATCTTCTCTTTTCATGTACCTTGTACTGTGTATCTCAATGTCGCGGCCACTGAAGCGCAAGAACCTCAGCTAAAGCAACCTTTGTTATCAGGTACTGTGTTGGTTGTAGAGGATCACCCTGAAAACCGCCAATTATTCTCTCGTATGATCGAGCGGACGGGGGCGACAGTCATTGTAGCCGAAAATGGTGCTCGAGCGGTTGAACAGTGTCTTAGTGATTTTCCTGATTTGGTGCTTATGGACATTCAAATGCCAAGAATGGATGGTGTCGAAGCATTAAGGATTATTCGTTCTGCTGGCTATTCTGGGCCGATATACGCGCTAACCGCTAATGTACTGATGGAAGAAGTCAAATCATATATTGATTCTGGATTCAATGGACATATTGGCAAGCCGATTAATAAAAATGAATTGCTGGGAGTTCTGAATACGCATTTGAACTTTGAGCATGGCAAAGCATATGAGCTTAATATCGATTTATCGGACTTAAGAGATAGCTTCGCAAGTACTTTTGAACAAGAGCGTTATTTACTAATTGATGCTTGGCAAAATAAAGAGCTGCTCACACTCCAGGCTATTTGCCATAAGTTGGCGGGGGCGGCATCTATGTTTGAATTTCCCGAACTGGCAAGTATAGCCATAGAATTTGAAAAAGTGTTAAAGCAAGGAAATGAAGATCAGTTTCAGTCTTTGTTCTTAGCGATGTGCGATCAGCTAAAATCTAAAGAGTCTTTAGCGTCCTAAAATAGTTCTATATCATCAGCATTCCCCACATTTGAGTTTTCAGGTTGCTCAATATTACTGATTGATACCCGTGAACTGTCTTTTCTGGTGTCTAGTTCCGGGGTGTAATCTGAAATCTTAAACATGGATAACTTGGAATGAATACTTTGCGATAGTGCTATGAGGTCACGATTGGAGACAGCCTGTATTCTTGTACTTGAAAGTGCATCTGAATTCAGGTGCACCATTGACTCTATGCTCTCTTGAGCTTCGTCAGAGGCTTGCTTCTGTTCTCCAACTTGTCGATGAATATCGTGAGACATTTGGTTGATAGAGAGCATCGCGTTTTCTATTTCATCAACCTCTTTTGTAGAGGCTTCGCTTAATTTTACCGTGTTATCTGTTTCCTCTAGTGCTGCTTGCATGAGTGCGTAAACAGAATCTGTACCGGATTGAATTTTTCTGATAACCAGACTTACTTCTTTTGTAGATTGGCTTGTTCTTGCCGCTAAATTACGAACTTCATCAGCAACGACGGCAAAGCCTCTGCCCAGCTCGCCAGCTCGTGCTGCTTCAATCGCAGCGTTTAGCGCAAGTAAATTGGTCTGCTCTGCAATAGCACTAATAACTTCAAGCACTGAGCTAATTTCGTTGCTGTCTGTTTTGAGCAACTCTATTTGTTCATTGGTTTTTTTGATGTTATCTGCAAGAGTTAGCAGGCTTTTTTGGCTTTTGTCAGTATCTAATCTGGTTTGCTTCACTGCCGTTGTAGCGTTTTCTACAGATGCGTAGATCTGCTCTAAGCTAGTATCTAAACGCGCGGAAATCTCTAACATAGACTGTATCGAGGTGGCTAAGTATTCTCCGTGAGTATGTTGTAGCGTCGCTTTTTGCGTCATGGATGCGTAGGTATCTCTTAAACTATCTGCCATTGGGTGAAGTCGAGAAGAAGATGCGTATACTTCACTAATTATATGTTCTATAACGGCGAAGCAATCATTCATTAGTAGGCAGGACTTAGAAATATTTTTATCTTGTTCGTTAAAGCGATACGTTAGGTCGACACCATTGTCGTTGATAAAGTTGCGAACGAGATGTTCCATATGCTTTTCAGCGGAAGAGGTTTTCTTAAAGTATAAAAGCTGGAATAGCACCCCCAGTACTAGAGCTCCGAGAGCAACAGCTATTTTGGCTGTATCAGAAGATAGCAAGGTGATTGCGAGTGTTACCGAAGCCAGATTAAACAGTGTGACTGTGACAATAATACGACTCGGCTTCATTCTAAGTCCCTAGGTTCATTATACAAATACGGTTTAAATTCACTAGATAGGTATAGAACAAAAACAGGCAGTTGGCGAACCTGAAAAGCAAAAAGCCAGCATAAGCTGGCTTTTCAAAAATTAGACTTAGAGTCTACTTACTTACGACGCATTGAGTCGAAAAACTCATCGTTTGTTTTGCTCATGGAAAGCTTATCAATAAGGAATTCCATGGCATCGATCTCACTCATTTCATGCACAATCTTACGCAAGATCCACATCTTTTGAAGCTCATCAGTCTTCGTTAGTAGTTCTTCACGACGAGTACCAGAGCGGTTGAAGTCGATAGCTGGGAATACACGTTTTTCCGCAATCTTACGGTTTAGGTGTAGTTCCATGTTACCCGTACCTTTAAACTCTTCGTAGATAACTTCATCCATCTTAGAGCCGGTATCGATAAGTGCCGTTGCGATGATGGTTAAGCTTCCGCCTTCCTCAACATTACGCGCAGCACCAAAGAAGCGCTTAGGTTTGTGAAGTGCATTGGCATCAACACCACCAGTTAATACTTTACCTGAGGAAGGAATAACCGTGTTGTATGCTCGAGCAAGACGTGTGATTGAGTCAAGTAGAATAATAACATCCTTCTTATGCTCAACTAAGCGTTTTGCTTTTTCGATTACCATTTCTGCTACTTGAACGTGGCGGTTGGCAGGTTCGTCAAACGTAGAAGCAATTACTTCACCTTGAACAAGACGCTGCATCTCAGTTACTTCTTCCGGACGTTCATCGATTAGTAGTACCATCAATGTTGCATCTGGGTTGTTGTATGTGATGGACTGAGCAATGTTTTGAAGCAACATTGTCTTACCCGCTTTTGGTGGTGCAACGATAAGTGCACGCTGACCTTTACCAATTGGAGAAGCAAGGTCTAATACTCGAGCGGTAATATCTTCTGTACTACCGTTACCTCGCTCCATTACCATACGCTCATTAGCATGAATAGGCGTTAGGTTTTCGAATAGGATTTTGGTACGAGAGTTTTCAGGCTTATCGAAGTTAACTTCATTAACTTTCAATAATGCAAAGTATCTTTCGCCATCTTTTGGTGGTCTGATTAAACCACTGATGGTATCACCGGTACGCAGGCTGAAACGTCTAATCTGGCTCGGAGAAACATAAATATCATCAGGGCCAGCTAGGTAAGATGCTTCTGAAGAACGTAAAAAGCCGAAGCCATCTTGTAAAATTTCTAAAACACCGCCGCCGTATATATTCTCGCCGCTTTTCGCGTGCGCTTTCAAAATAGCAAAGATAATATCTTGTTTTCTTAAACGAGCTACGTTTTCAAGTCCCATGGACTCAGCAAGTTTTACAAGTTCATTGATTGACTTGTCTTTTAATTCGCGTAAATGCATATTGGTGGGTTCTTTATTACAGTTGTCATTCTCGTTAGTTTCACGAGAGAGGTTGATTTGATAAAGCTTAAAGGTTTGTGGCTTTATAAGTTAGCAGCTAGGCGTCAGGTCGTCCAGTGTTTATACAAATTTTATTCTATTAAAAATGATATAGATCAGGTCTACAACTGCGGCAGTGATGCCGCAGAGTATGTAACAGCCTGAATTACAGGTTGTTTTCTAGGAACTCAACAAGTTGAGTCTTAGATAGAGCACCAACTTTGGTTGCTGCTACTGCACCATCTTTAAACAGTAATAGTGTTGGAATACCACGGATACCGTACTTAGGTGGAGTTCCTGCGTTTTGGTCAATATTCAGTTTGCCGATCGCAACGCGGTCACCGTGTGATTCTGCAACTTCATCAAGGATAGGCGCAATCATCTTACAAGGGCCACACCATTCTGCCCAGAAATCTACTAGTACAGGCTTGTCAGATTTGATTACGTCAGCTTCAAAGCTGTCATCAGTTAGTTGGATAATTTTGTCGCTCATTACGCTCTCCGTTAGAATTAGGCGAAATATTTAATGCGTATTTAAACACTCTTGTTTCTTATTGCAAGTTTAAACGTTATGCTTTATTGCTATGACTAAGACACATTTGACCAATAAAACATTCAACGACTTTGCTTTAGCGCCGGAAGTGGTCGCCGGTTTACAGGAAAATGGCTTCGAATTTTGTACGCCAATCCAAGCAAAGTGTATACCTTACATCTGTGAAGGCCGCGATATCGCGGGTCAGGCACAAACTGGTACGGGCAAAACCCTTGCGTTTTTGACCGCGACCTGTCATCGCCTATTGCAGACTAAAAAGGATAAAAAAACGCAACCTCGTGCAATTATTATGGCACCGACTCGAGAGTTGGCTATCCAAATACATAAGGACGCGCAAGTCATTGCGCCACGTTGTGATCTTAAGCTTGCCCTTGTATATGGTGGCGAAGATTACGAAAAACAACGGGCTCAACTGGAAAAAGGTGCGGATATACTAATCGGAACGACTGGGCGTTTAATCGATTTTTATAAGCAGGGTGCTTATAACCTCAATGATATCGAAGTGGTTGTGCTAGATGAAGCAGACCGAATGTTTGATTTAGGTTTTATCAAAGACATTCGTTATTTGTTTAATCGCATGCCAGGTCGTGAAGAGCGATTAAATCTATTATTCTCTGCAACACTGTCATACAGAGTGCAAGAGTTAGCATTCGAACACATGACCAATCCTATTCATGTGCAAATTGAGCCAGATGTTAAAACGGGCAAGCGTATTCAAGAAGAGCTATTTCACCCGTCAACAGAGGACAAAATACCTTTACTGCTTACTTTGATTGAGGAAGAGTGGCCAGAGAAGGCAATCATTTTTGCTAATACTAAGCACAGCTGCGAAAACGTATATGCATGGCTGAAAGCGGATGGTCACCGTGCTGGTTTGCTTACTGGCGATGTGAACCAAAAGAAACGCCAATCAATATTAGCGCAGTTTACGCGTGGTGATGTTGACTTGCTGGTTGCGACTGATGTTGCAGCACGTGGTTTACATATTCCTGAAGTAAGTCATGTGTTCAACTTCGACTTGCCGGATGACAGAGAAGACTATGTTCACCGCATTGGTCGTACGGGTCGAGCTGGTGCATCTGGGCATGCGATTAGTTTCGCGTGCGAGCAATATGCCTACAATTTACATGAGATAGAAGAATACATAGAACATGCAATTCCTGTTTCTCATTATGATAAAACAGCACTATTAACTGACTTGCGTGCGCCTCAAGTAAATAAACGTCGTCATTCAGGCCATGGTAATAGTGGTAACAAGCAACGTGGTGGCGGTCGCCGAACTGGTGGCTATAGAAAACCACAATCCAAATAAACTTGGATAGTAAAGTAGTAAGCGCTTAATGCGATTTGTTGAGGTTTGAAAAGTGGCAAAGACTGCTTCGAAGGAAGATATTTACGCTGTAATAGACTTAGGTTCTAACAGCTTTCATATGTTGATAGCGAAACATATGGCAGGCGGTATTCACACAATCGGCCGTGTGAAAAGGAAGGTGCGGCTGGCATCTGGGCTTAATGACCAAAATGAATTGTCGCTTGAGGCGATGCAAAGAGGATGGGAGTGCCTTGCTTTGTTTGCTGAGCGCTTACAAGATATCCCCAAGCAAAATGTCAGTATTGTAGCGACTGCGACATTGCGTTTGGCTACTAACGCTCACACATTTATCGAAAAAGCGGAGCAGATCCTTAATCATCAGGTAAATGTGATAAGTGGAGAAGTGGAAGCTAAAACGATTTACAAAGGTGTCGCTCACACATCCGCCTGTCAAGGTAAGCAACTCGTTATTGATATTGGCGGCGCGAGTACCGAAGTTGTGATCGGAAAAGGCTTTGATGCCTTACTGTATAAAAGTTTAAATATGGGTTGTGTGACTTATCTTGATAGATATTTCAGCGATGGCCTATTAAGTCTGAAAAACTTTGACGCTGCAGAGCTGGCTGCAAAACAGGTTATTCAGCCTATTCAAGCCAAATATAAAAAGCTTGGCTGGGAGTTAGCCATTGGTGCGTCAGGTACTGTTCAAGCCATTCAGGAAATTTTCGCTGCGATGGGCGAGAATGAACAACTGACTCTGAGCAAGTTGGAAGAAGTAAAGCTTAAAGCAATTGAATGTGAAACGGTGGCTGCGCTAACTTTACCTGGGCTAATTGAAGAACGCCGCTTAGTCTTTGTATCGGGCCTTGCAATTTTGATTGCACTATTCAAGTCATTGGATATTCAATCTATGGGTCTTGCCGGTGGCGCACTTCGTGAGGGTGTACTTTATAGTATGATCCCTGATTTTCAGGCTGTCGATATCTGTCAGCGCACATTGGATGGTTTCACTCAGCGTTATCATGTTGATACCGAGCAGGCGCTGCGAGTATACGAAGTGGTGTCTGATATTATCGCCCAAGTGTCATCAAGCTGGGGTCTCGATGAACAAGCGAGTCTTCACTTGGCAAAGGCAATCGCATCTCTTCATGAAGTAGGCTTGCTGATTGACTATAAACAGTACCATAGACACAGCGGCTATATATTGGCGAATACTTCAATGCCTGGATATAGCAAAGCGCAAAAAGATATTATCGTTGCTATCGTTAAAAATCATAGAGCTGACCTTGTTGCCAAAGATTTTGATCGATTAGGTTGTCACTTTGGATACGCTAAGTTGTTATGCGTCGTAGTTCGACTTGGTGTTTTGTTATCTATGCGTAGAAAAGACGATGTTCTACCTAAAGTAACAGTGCAAGCCAACAATAAAGAGAATAAGTCCCTGACTATGCAAATGCCCAATCCTTGGCTATCCCTTCATCCGTTGATGTTAGCGGAGCTCATTCAAGAAGCAGCTTACCTATCAAAATTCGGTTGGGAATTAAAAATAGAGCGCATTTAGCGCTCTTTTTGTTTGTAAAACATGCAAAAACAACTGTCTTAGAGTGATTTCTATCCAAACAATCTGTTTTTCGCAATTTTCTTTAAAAAAAGGGTTGCACTAAAATCGGATCGCCCTATAATGCGACCCCACTGACACGGAGCGCTACGCTGAAAAGCAAAGCAGCAACGAGTTAGCGTCAAGTAAAACTTAAGTTCGAAACTTCTTCTCAAGAAATTCAAAATTAAGTGTTGACAAAAAATCGGGAATGCTTAGAATGCACATCCCTCGAAACAGCGAAATGTTTCGAAACGTTCTTTAAAAATATGAAGCAATCATCTGTGTGGGCACTCGTACAGATTGAGTTC
>NZ_CP127855.1:110000-1845000 GCF_030291895.1 Pseudoalteromonas sp. JC3
GGGTGACTGCGTACCTTTTGTATAATGGGTCAGCGACTTATATTCTGTAGCGAGGTTAACCATTTAGGGGAGCCGTAGCGAAAGCGAGTCTTAACTGGGCGCTTAAGTTGCAGGGTATAGACCCGAAACCCGGTGATCTAGCCATGGGCAGGTTGAAGGTTGAGTAACATCAACTGGAGGACCGAACCCACTAACGTTGAAAAGTTAGGGGATGACCTGTGGCTAGGAGTGAAAGGCTAATCAAACCGGGAGATAGCTGGTTCTCCCCGAAATCTATTTAGGTAGAGCCTCGGACGAATACTTACGGGGGTAGAGCACTGTTAAGGCTAGGGGGTCATCCCGACTTACCAACCCTTTGCAAACTCCGAATACCGTAAAGTAATATCCGGGAGACACACGGCGGGTGCTAACGTCCGTCGTGGAGAGGGAAACAACCCAGACCGTCAGCTAAGGTCCCAAAGTGTATGTTAAGTGGGAAACGATGTGGGAAGGCTAAAACAGCTAGGAGGTTGGCTTAGAAGCAGCCACCCTTTAAAGAAAGCGTAATAGCTCACTAGTCGAGTCGGCCTGCGCGGAAGATGTAACGGGGCTAAACATACCACCGAAGCTACGGCTGCGTACGTAAGTATGCGGGGTAGGGGAGCGTTCTGTAAGTGGCTGAAGGTGTGCCGGGAGGCATGCTGGACATATCAGAAGTGCGAATGCTGACATGAGTAACGACAAGAGGAGTGAAAAACTCCTCCGCCGGAAGACCAAGGGTTCCTATCCCATGTTAATCAGGGTAGGGTGAGTCGACCCCTAAGGCGAGGCTGAAGAGCGTAGTCGATGGGAAACGGGTTAATATTCCCGTACTCGGTATGAATGCGATGGGGGGACGGAGCAGGCTAGGCAAGCATGGCGTTGGTTGTCCATGTGAAAGGCTGTAGGCTGGTGACTTAGGAAAATCCGGGTTGCTAAGGCTGAGAGTCGAGACGAGCCACTAAGGTGGTGAAGTTGTTGATGCCCTACTTCCAGGAAAAGCCTCTAAGCTTCAGTTCATACTGAATCGTACCCTAAACCGACACAGGTGGTCAGGTAGAGAATACTAAGGCGCTTGAGAGAACTCGGGTGAAGGAACTAGGCAAAATTGTACCGTAACTTCGGGAGAAGGTACGCTCTTGTTTGTGAAGGACTTGCTCTGTAAGCAAACGAGAGCCGCAGTGACCAGGTGGCTGGGACTGTTTATTAAAAACACAGCACTGTGCAAAATCGTAAGATGACGTATACGGTGTGACACCTGCCCGGTGCCGGAAGGTTAATTGATGGGGTTAGCTTAGGCGAAGCTCTTGATCGAAGCCCCGGTAAACGGCGGCCGTAACTATAACGGTCCTAAGGTAGCGAAATTCCTTGTCGGGTAAGTTCCGACCTGCACGAATGGTGTAACCATGGCCACGCTGTCTCCACCCGAGACTCAGTGAAATTGAAATCGCAGTGAAGATGCTGTGTACCCGCGGCTAGACGGAAAGACCCCGTGAACCTTTACTACAGCTTGGCACTGAACATTGACCCTACATGTGTAGGATAGGTGGGAGGCTTTGAAGCAGGAACGCTAGTTTCTGTGGAGCCGACCTTGAAATACCACCCTTGTAGTGTTGATGTTCTAACTTAGGCCCCTGAATCGGGGTTGAGGACAGTGCCTGGTGGGTAGTTTGACTGGGGCGGTCTCCTCCCAAAGAGTAACGGAGGAGCACGAAGGTTTGCTAAGTACGGTCGGACATCGTACGGTTAGTGTAATGGTAGAAGCAAGCTTAACTGCGAGACAGACACGTCGAGCAGGTACGAAAGTAGGTCATAGTGATCCGGTGGTTCTGAATGGAAGGGCCATCGCTCAACGGATAAAAGGTACTCCGGGGATAACAGGCTGATACCGCCCAAGAGTTCATATCGACGGCGGTGTTTGGCACCTCGATGTCGGCTCATCACATCCTGGGGCTGAAGTCGGTCCCAAGGGTATGGCTGTTCGCCATTTAAAGTGGTACGCGAGCTGGGTTTAGAACGTCGTGAGACAGTTCGGTCCCTATCTGCCGTGGGCGTTTGAGAATTGAGAGGGGCTGCTCCTAGTACGAGAGGACCGGAGTGGACGAACCGCTGGTGTTCGGGTTGTGATGCCAATTGCATTGCCCGGTAGCTACGTTCGGAACTGATAACCGCTGAAAGCATCTAAGCGGGAAGCAGGCCTCGAGATGAGTTCTCACTTTGACTTAGAGTCAACTGAAGGGCCGTTGAAGACTACAACGTTGATAGGCGAGATGTGGAAGTGCTGTGAGGCATTAAGCTAACTCGTACTAATTACCCGAGAGGCTTAACCATACAACGCCAAAGTGGTTTACTAGAATTGTTCCAGACAATTCCTAGCATGACCTCCATCCATGGAGGCCTTAGCTAACAGAAGTTAATAGACTAAAGTAGACAAAAGAATTTAATAGCTTTTTCCAGATTTACATTGATGAAGGAGACTTCATTGATGAACAGAATTTCCTGGTGACTATAGCGTTTTGGACCCACCTGACCCCATGCCGAACTCAGAAGTGAAACAAAACAGCGTCGATGATAGTGTGGATTACCCATGTGAAAGTAGAACATCGCCAGGGCCAAATAAGAGAAACCCGTTGCAGCAATGCGGCGGGTTTTTTGCTGTTTGGGGTATAGAGATTTGAGATTTAAAAATCTCGCGAGGTAAACTCGCTCCTACCATAGACTCGCTCCCACCACAGTATAAACATGTATCGTGGGAGACGGTTTACCCGCCGATTTGTGCATTCATAATATTTAGTGGGAAAGTATTTATTGATCTCAAATTATCTTACTTTTTAATGTACTGTCCCGGTGGTTTGCCAAAGACTTTTTTAAACGCATTGCTAAATGCGGCGGTAGATTCAAAACCCAAATATTCAGCTGCTTGTTGCTGAGAGTATCCATCTTTCAACAGCTCAATTGCTTTGATAGCTCTTAATTTCTGGCGCCAATCACTGAAGCCCATCATAAAACATTTGTGGAATAAGCGGTTGAGTGTGCGAGTTGATGCGCCGACTTGATCACTCCAGGCCTCCAAGCTTATTTTGCATCCTGGATTTGTATGTAGCTCGGTCACAATGGGTAAGATCCGAGCATCCTGTGCACTTGGAATAAAAAAGTGGCACGTTGTAGCTGATGTTAATCTATCAATAAAGACCGTAATAAATCGCTCTGTTTTTTCATCTAAGTGGTACTCTTCCTGCCAAGTACAGATCTCCAGTATAAATTGCTTCAGTAGTTCATCTACCGCAATTAGCTTCGCTTTATTCCCTAGCAACTCGGTGTATTTATTGTCGATATAGACACTACGAAAATCTCCACCGTAGCGACAATACGTCTCATGCGGAAGGCCCGGAGGTAGCCACAAAGCTTGGTCGGGAGGGATCACGAAAGTGCCTTCAGGAGTTACAATTGTGATGACTCCATTGCTTGTATATGCAAGCTGCCCCCACTCATGTTGGTGCCGTTGAACATGCTCCCACTCCGCTTTTTTTACCGCTCTTGGCAGGATTGGCCGGCCAAGGGTTGGCTTTAAGAAGCGCTTATATTTGGGCTGAATACGCCAAGGAGAAGTTGTCTGTTTTGATAAAGAACTTGGCATAATTATGTATATCAGAAATTAACGTGTGGCCATATTATAGCCATAACTTTTTAATAGTTGTGCTTTATGTGGAGATAATCATGAAGAATGCTTCTCAAGGATGGCAAAGTCCTTTTAATTTCTTAGTGCTCGCTACCGTAGTTATGGCCGTTACATTCGCAGGCTGGATGGCCATGCTCAATAACTTTGCGATTGAAGCCGCAAACTTCAATGGCGCTAATATGGGAATGTTGCAATCCCTGCGTGAGATCCCCGGGTTTTTAGCGTTTACAGCGGTATTTGTTTTATTGGTGTTAAAGGAGCAAACCTTCGCACTGATCAGCTTGTGTTTGCTGTCGCTTGGCGTCGCCATTACCGGCTTGTTGCCTACTATTTATGGTTTGTATGCAACTACAGTGTTAATGTCGATAGGTTTTCACTATTTCGAGACGCTGAATCAATCTCTCAGTTTACAATGGTTCAATAAAGGTGAGGCACCGGCCAAACTAGGTATCTTGCTCTCTATTAAATCCATCGCTTCTCTGATCACCTATGCGGTAATATGGCTGGGTTTTAGCTACTTCTCCGCAGACTATCAGTGGATGTATCTGCTTATTGGAGGGGTTGGCTTTATCATTGCGCTATTTATGTTTATCGGCTTTCCAACCTTTGAAATGCATACTACGCAGCATAAAAAGCTCATTTTGAGAAAAGAGTACAGCCTATATTACGCCTTGATTTTCTTCTCGGGTGCGAGACGACAAATATTTATGGTGTTTGCGGGTTTCTTAATGGTGGAAAAATTTGGTTTTGATGTTGCACAGATCACCGCGCTTTATATGTTGAATCATTTGATAAACATATTTATCGCCCCCAAAATTGGTCAAATGATTGGGCATATTGGTGAGCGTAAAACACTGACAATCGAATATGTGGGACTCATTTTTGTATTTATTGGTTATGCATTGGTAGAGTCAGCAAGCTTTGCAGCAGCGCTTTATGTCATCGACCATCTGTTTTTTGCGATGGCCATTGCACTCAAAACTTATTTTCAAAAAATTGCTCGGCCAGAAGATATCGCAGCAACAGCTGGGGTTAGCTTTACTATTAACCATATTGCAGCAGTAGTGATCCCAGCAAGCTTTGGCTTAGTATGGTTATACGATCAATCCTTAGTGTTTTACTTTGGTGCTGCACTTGCGGTGTGCTCATTGGTGTTGAGTCAATTTGTGAATACAGCCAATGTGCAGGAAAAGCTGGCTAAATCCGTGTGATGCTCCAGCATCACACGAATAGTGACATTGCAGTTTAGATACTGCGACCACACCAAACAACACGCCCTGCAATGCCGTGACTGTCGGCATTATCAGCGGTGATCTCCCAGCTCGGGTAATCAGGGTTATCACTGATCACTTTGAGCTGAGAGTGCTTTTGTTGCACTCGCTTAGCCATGAGACCCTCTTCTGTTTGAATGATATAAACCGCATCTTTACTGGGTTGATTCTGTGAAAGGTCAACGAGTACCATGTCGCCGTCTAGCAACGTGGGCTGCATACTATCACCACGGATAGAGACAAAGGCGAGCTTCTCTGAATACACGCCAAGATGGGAGTTTAGCCAACGACGGTTGAGTGCAAACTGCTCGGTAACTTCTTCATGACCAATTACACTGCCCATACCTGCACTGGCCTCAATATCAAGTTTAGGTATGAGGGTAAGTTCATCTTTAAGCTGACCTTGTGGTTTATCTAAGGGTTGTTCACCGGTGAGTAACCAGTTTAGATCAACGGCAAATAGGCTATAAAGGTGCTCAAGATATATCATTGAAGGGCGACTTAAGCCGCGACAAATACGGTAAATATGGGAAGGGGATTTACCTGTTAACTGGGCAAATTGGCGCTTATTGCCGCCTGCAAATTGCTCGACTAAGGTTACAAATCGTCTTGAAAATGCCGTACTCATCTCTTAATTATTCTCTTTATAGCGCCTAAACCCGCAAGCATACTGAGCTAAGCCTTATCTGTACAGTCTCGCTGCACTAGTTGGACATTTTATAAACGAGCATAATCACGGATGAATAAATGGCGTAAAGAGGAGAAGTATTTTCTATTTTCATTAGACTAAGGTCGTAGTGAGTTACGTTGTACGAAATTTGTCCATGCTGGTAGGCTAAGAATCGCAAGTTAACATTTATTTAAACTCGGCACGACTTGCTTTAGCCGACATACAACATGGAAAAAGGTAATGAAATATACAAATTTATTAATTGCACTTCCGCTCTTGGGCGCGATGGAAGTTGCACTGGCGGTTGACTGTAGCAACTTAACACAATGGCAATCACAGCAGGTATATACAGGTGGTGATGCTGTCACCTATCAGTCAGCTAAATACACCGCGAAATGGTGGACACAAAACCAAAACCCAGCGCAAAATTCTAATACTTATGATGTCTGGCAAGCAAACGGCAGTTGTGATCCTGTAACGCCATTGCCCCAGGTTTCGGTCACCTCTCCAAGCAGTAACGCACGAGTGTTAGTGGGTTCATCAGTTAGCCTAGCGGCGGCAGTAAGCCATCCGCAAGACACGGCAATCGACAGTGTTGAATTCTATCTCGATGGCACGCTTGTCGCCTCTGACAACAGTGCACCTTATGAGGTGATGTGGCAAGCGCAGGGACTAGGTAATCGCGCATTAACTGTCTATGCAACTGATGTGTCTGGGGCACGAGGAGAATCGAGTGCGGTGAACTTCAGTGTCGTGTCTGACGAGGTTCCTCCTGGCGATCCTAATTTTAAAATTGTCGGCTATTTCCCAAGTTGGCAGGGAGCCGTGAGTGATATTCAGTTGGATAAACTCACCCATATCAATTACTCATTTTTACTACCCAATGCAGATGGCACACTGAGACCGCTTGAAAATTTAAGCAAAATGACAGCGCTAGTAAATTCAGCTCATGCCAACAATGTAAAAGTGGGGATTGCCATTGGTGGCTGGAACGGGGGCGACGACAGTGCATTTGAGACATTCGCTAGTTCACAGCAAGGCAGAGCCCGTTTCGTGCAAGAGGTCATTGCGTTTGTAGAGCAGCATAATCTAGATGGCGTTGATATGGATTGGGAATATCCAGATCCCGGTGCTTCAGCAAATAACTATGCATTACTGATGAAGGAACTAAGCGTTGAGTTACGCGCCAGAGGTAAATTCTTGACGGCAGCTGTGGTGGCGCTTGGCTATACCGGTGGTGGCGTGTTGGAATCTGTATTCCAAGATATCGACTTTTTAAATTTGATGGCGTACGACGCGAACAATACTGATCATGCTTCTATGCAATACGCCAAAGACTCAATAGCTTACTGGCAAGGTCGTGGGCTCAGTAAAGAAAAAACGGTATTAGGCGTACCATTTTATGCAAGACCTACTTGGAAAGCGTATCGCACCTTACTGCAGGAGAACCCTGCCAATGCCTGTCGCGATAGTGATGGTAGCAGCTACTACAATGGTATCCCGACGATCCGCGCAAAAACGCAGTACGCTAAGCTCAATGCCGGTGGCATTATGAATTGGGAGCTATCCCATGACAGTAATGGCCCTGCGTCGCTATTAACAGCGAAATGGGAAGTTGCTAATGGTGTAACACCAAGCTATCAATGTCAGTAAATTATTACTTATAACTCAGCTCGGCGGCGAGTGAGAGCTGGCCGTTGAGCATATAGAGAGTTTGACTGAGAAATAGGCTAACTACATATTTTTATAATATCTAGCCTATATATGGTGGGAAATGATTATAAACAGCGCTCCATCACGCTGCAGGTAACAGCTGGCGAACTTGGACGTTGACACCAGTAATCGTTATTAGTCGTTTCACACATAACGCCGGTTTCTGGTCCTCTACCACCGGCTGCTTGCGGTGTGAGCTTTGCGGCAAGTTGACTTTGTTGATAGTCTAATTGTTTTAGTTTTTTCTTTGCTAGGGTAAGTTTCATATTATTTTCCTTTGAAATAAGAATGTCTTAATAGACTATTTTACCCTACTGTATAGTTTACTAAATGTACAGCCCAAAGCGGTGACTACCCAGCTGCTGGGTAGTCACCTTATGTTTAAAGCGCTTTAAAACGAATAGCAACGCCGCCGCCGGCAGCCAGTTTTAATGTCAGCTTGTCGGCACTTGTTACCTTTTTGCGGTAAATATTCATTTCATACGGGTTTTGTTTCCATTCGGCTTTATTACCGTCCGCGTAGATTTGCGCTTCAAAGGTTTTACCTGACTCAAGGAAATCTAAAGTAATAGGAATTTCTCTCGCTTCCTCATCAGTTACTGCGCCCAAGAACCAATCGTTACCACTATATTGTTTATGCTTGCGCTCCTTTCTGGCAAAGACAACATAGTCACCCACTTCTCCTGCAAGTGCGATACTGTGTTCCCAGTCAGTGGGTACGTCTTTAATAAACTGAAAAGCATCTGGCTTTGCTAAGTAATTTTCTGGCAAATCGGCCGCCATTTGAATTGGACTATAAAGCACAACATAAAGCGCTAATTGTTTGGCGAGGGTGGTTTGTGGGCGGTTGGTTTTATCGCCAAGGCCGTTGAAGCCCATGTCAAAAATACCCGGAGTAAAGTCCATTGGGCCTGCTAACATGCGGGTAAAGGCAAGCATTGGCACATGCTCTGGTGGGTTTGGTGGCGTGCCCCATGCGTTGAACTCTTGCCCTCTTGCCCCTTCTCTCGCAATCCAGTTTGGATAGGTACGACGCAGGCCGGTATCTTTGATTGGTTCATGTGTATTGATACTGATCTTGTGCTTGGCCGCAAGTTTGACGTTGTCTAAGTACTCATTTGCCATAAATTGACCGTCGTGCCATTCGAATCTGGCATTGCCCTTGGCATCAATGCGTTTGATGTTGCCACCATCGGCTACGTAACCGGTTTTAACTTGGCGAACGCCTGCTTTTTCGTAGAGTGCGAAAGCCGCCTCCATTTGATTGCGATAGTTGCTGACGTTACCTGAAGTCTCGTGATGACCAATTAGGCGTGCACCTACTCTTTCTCCGTGCTTGGCTACTTCATCAATATTAAAGTCAGCATAGGCGTCGGTAAAGCTAAAGACATCACCGTTGAAGAACCAGTCGCCATCCCAGCCTATGTTCCAACCTTCAACTAATACTCCATCAAAGCCATTGTCAGCGGCAAAGCTCAAATATTCTTTAGTACGCCCTGTAGTCGCTCCATGCTTCTCGCCGCTGCCCCAGGTATTTTTGTTGATATGCATACCCCACCAAATGCCGATGTATTTACCTGGCTCAACCCAAGATACATCACCGAGCTTATTTGGTTCGTTGAGGTTTAAAATAAGGTGGGAGTTCAACAAGTTGGTGGCTTCATCGCCTATTTGTAGGGTGCGCCAAGGTGTATTGAACTTACCATTGGTTTTGACAGCAACGCCATCTGACCAAGGTGTTAGATCGGCAACAAATGTTCCTGGGCGACGTTGGTTTAAGGTCATGCCCGCATAGTCAATTAGAGCCGCTTCATGGACACTGATATGAACTCCGTCTTGATTCTTTAAGGTAAACGGGGTGTGCACATGTGGGGCATCGTGCAGTGGTGTGGTGTTGTATACATATTCATAGCGATTCCAGCCACGAGCAGGGATCCACCACGCGGTACTTTTATCACTTTGTGCAAAGGCGAATTCGGTCAATTCTCTGGTGATATTAAGCGCTTGATTTTGAGCAACCTCATAGCGAAAGCCGACACCGTCATCAAATACTTTTACACGCACAGTATATTGCGGCGATTTGTCTGCCTGCTTAGCAAAGGTGACAGCAAGCTCATTGTGCTTATCTTGGATCACTCGGGCTTCGCCCCAAGGCTGTTGCCAACTGCTATCGACGCTATTACGCTGATGTGTGGTGATACTTAAGCCATCGCGCATCGATGCAGCTGTTGCGAAATCAAAACCAAGTTTAGACGGTTGAATAATGGTTTTGTTGTTAAAGCTGACTTGGTAGGTCGGCTGGCTATCATCATCACTCAAGGTAAAAGTGATTTTGCCATCTGGCGAACTCACAGCTAAAGATGCGGCAAAGCTCGTAGTCGTAAACAAGCTTAATCCGATCAGGGAAAGTGACATGGGGCGCATAGTTTTTCCTTCTTGTTGTCGGCACGAAAATTCGTGTTCTTTTGCACATAAGCTAAGCTTACTGTTGTATGCTAACGTTCACGTAAAAGTTGCATACGTATTCATGCTGTAAATGCGATGAATGTAATAATTATTCCGCTCGGTCTAGTGTAGACAAGCTAAGAAAAATAATAAGGATAGGTTGAACTGCTTATGCTAAACCTAACAATTTTTGGGCGTATTGCTGTTGTGATGGCAATGCTACAAGCCGGTCTAGTCAATGCCCTTGAAGTGCAAATAGTCGATGCTGATAAACAGCCGCTCGCGAATGCCGCGGTGTGGTTGCAAGGAGATAGCTTTGATAACAAAAGAACGATGCTAGATTATAAAATGGAGCAAAAGGATAAGGCGTTTGTGCCACATATTTTGATGGTGCAAGCTGGCACACAAGTCTCGTTTCCAAATTTAGATCCCATTCTGCACCACGTCTATTCGTTCTCTGCTGCAAAGCCATTCGAGCTTAAGTTGTATCGCGATGACCCGAAACAAGTATTATTTGATCAAACCGGTGTGGTTGAGCTTGGCTGCAATATTCACGATTGGATGTTGGGTTATATCGTGGTTGTAGATAGCCCATTATTTGCGGTAACGGATAGCAGCGGCAAAGTATCAATCGACCTAGGTGCCAAGCAAGCCAGCGCACTTAAGCTGAATGTATGGCATGAAAGATTCGAAAATATAGACAAAATAGAACAGCATCCGCTCTCTGCTGTGAACAACACTCAAGCAATTACCTATCAAATTAAGCAAACACTGGTTGCCCCACTTCAGGATTTCTCCGATGGCTTCGATGATTACTAAGCTAAGCGCCGCTCTGGCATTATTCGCGATAGGGAAAGCAGGTGCCGTTGAGATTTCTGGACAAGGACAACTGCAAACGACTTGGCAGCATGATGATAATCGTAAAGCTTGGTATCAGCCTGGGTGGGGCGTTACGCGTTTTGGGAAAGGGGAGTCAGATATTACGCTTAGCCGTGGCGCTATTGATTGGCGTGTAGATTTTGCCAGCGCTTGGTCTTTGCACGGGGTAACACAGTATGTGCCAGACCCAGGTGACAAGCTCGGCTTTACAGAACTGTATTTGCAGTATCGAACACTGCCTAAAAATGGTCGCCGCTTTATTGTTCGAGCGGGCGGCTTTTATCCGAAGTTTTCTATTGAGAACCCAGATATTGGCTGGTCATCACCCTATACATATCAGTATTCGGCCATCAACGCTTGGATAGGTGAGGAAGTGCGAGTATTTGGAGGTGAAGTCGCGATTGAGCAGCCGCAGACGCGTCGTAGCCGCGGTCAGGGATTCAAAGGTGTGTTTGGTGTTTTTAAGGGGAATGATCCGGCTGGCACTTTACTCGCATGGCGAGGTTTTACCGTGCATGATAGGCAGTCGGTGTTTAACGAAAGTCTCCCCTTTGCCGCGGTAGAGTCGTTGAACACACCGCAGCTACAACATCAAGCACAGCATGTTGAACCGTTTTCGGAAGTAGATGGCCGATTTGGTTATTATCTTGGATATCATCGCGAATTTTCAAACCGCAGTGAGATCAATGTCTATTGGTACGATAATAATGGCGATCCAAGTAAGATCAACTACCGAACTGGGCAGTATGCGTGGGACACTAAATTTATTAGTGCAGCTTGGCGTTACAAGTTAACCCCGCAGACGCATATACTTGCACAAGGCATGCTGGGTAATACCGCCATGGGAGTCAATCGCGGCGTCGATAATGACTTTAATAGTTGGTTTTTGCTACTCACACATCAGCGCGATGAGTGGCGCTTTTCCATGCGGGGGGAGCAGTTCAAAGTCATCGATAAAGATGATTGGCAGTTCGACCCAAACCAAAGTGATGGCCATGCACTGACCGCTACAGTGAAGTATCGAATTAATAGCAATTGGCTGGTGGGCGGTGAGTTTTTGAGGCTGACAACCACAGTTGCAAACCGCGAGGCTTTTAACGGTAAACCTAAGCAAAGCGATAATGTGTGGCGACTCAGCGCGGAGTATCGTTTTAATTTATAACAATAAGCGTGACGCTCAAGGTGTCACGCTTATTCATGCCATACGATGCGCTAATCCAGCAGACGATTAATGCCGTTTAATGCTGCAACGCGATAGGCTTCGGCCATTGTTGGATAGTTAAAGGTAGTATTGATAAAGTACTCGATATTATTACCCGTTCCTTTTTGTTCCATAATGGCTTGGCCGATATGGATGATCTCGGATGCACGTTCACCAAAGCAGTGAATACCTAATATCTCTTTGGTTTCTGCATGGAACAAAATTTTCAAGCTACCGACTTCAGTGCCTGTGATCTGTGCACGAGCCAAATGTTTAAACTGGGCACGGCCCACCTCATAGGGAATGCGCGCAGCGGTGAGTTCTTGCTCTGTTTTACCAACAGAGCTCATTTCTGGAATGGTGTAAATGCCGGTTGGGATATCGGTGATCAAACGATCATCACAGGCACCATGCACAATTGCATTGGCCGCAATACGCCCTTGATCGAACGCCGCACTGGCTAGGCTGGGATAGCCAATCACATCTCCTACTGCGAAAATGTTGTCCACTTCAGTTTGATAGTGTTCGTTGACTTTAAGCTGGCCACGGCTATCAGCCTTTAGGCCTACGCTTGCAAGGTTGAGTGTTTCGGTATTACCGGAGCGGCCATTGGCCCATAAAATACAGTCAGCACGTACTTTCTTGCCAGACTGTAGATGCACAATAACCCCTTTGTCATGGGTCTCTACTTTCGCAAACTCTTCGTTATGGCGAATAACAATACCATTATTCCAAAAATGGTAACTGAGTGCGTCAGAGATCTCGGCATCCATAAAGGCCAATAAGCGGTCGCGGGTGTTGATGAGGTCTACCTTTGCGCCAAGTCCTTTAAAGATTGAGGCATATTCACAGCCTATGACCCCCGCGCCGTATATCAATACGCGCTGAGGATTATGCTCAAGGCTTAAAATAGTGTCGCTGTCGTAGACTCGAGGGTGGTTAAAATCAACGCCTGGTGGGCGGTATGGACGCGAGCCTGTGGCTATTACAATGGTTTTAGCGGTGAGTAGCTCTTGTGAACCATCTTGGTGAATGACTTGTACTGTATGCGCGTCAACAAAGCTGGCATCGCCTTGAAATAAGTGAATGCGGTTACGACCATAAAAGCTAGAACGCAATGTTGACTGTTTTGAGATCACATCACTGGCATGGTGCAAAATATCTTGAAAGGTATGGCGCTGCGGGCGCTCAGTAAAACGGTAAAGTGGATTCGCTTTATACTCAATTAAACGACTGACAGAATGGCGAAGCGCTTTTGAGGGAATGGTGCCCCAGTGAACGCAGCCACCGCCAACCGCATGCTGGCGTTCGATAACCGCGACTTTTTTACCACTTTTAGAGAGGTTCATGGCGGCGCCTTCGCCGCCAGGTCCGGTGCCTATAATAATGGCATCGTATTGATAGGATTGTGGAACAGTTTCGGTTTTTTCTGCAGCTTTTTTGCTCACGGCCTCACCCCTTTAGTTATTGAGGCCGCTGAACATTATGCCGTTTTCAGTAGCCTCGAATTTAGTGCAATCCAAGCTTGTTTTTGGCTTTCCCAAGCTTGTTCTAGCTCTTTATATTGTTGCATCAGTGCGGAATGTTCGCACTGTGCAAGTACTGCCTCTTTCTTCGCTTCGAGTACCTGCTTTTGTACAGTACAGTAGTTTTGAAGCTTTTTAAGAAGTAAATCATACTCTTGTTGTAACAATGTAAGCTTATCTTGCGCCAAAGGCAATTTTGCGAGACTGACTTTAGTCTTATTCAACAAGGTCTCCGCCTTAGCTTTTTCAATGCGCTCAACCGGAGTGCGTTTTAGCTTACTGGCAAGGCCCAGTGCTGCAAAAGTGCGGATCAGCCATTTAGTTGGGTCATAGTGATACCAGCGAATACCATTACGGTAGTCGCTGGCAAAAATATGATGAAAGTTATGGTAGCCTTCACCGTAAGTGAATAGGGCTAGCAAACCATTGTCTCGCGCGGTATTTTTTTCGGTGTAAGGACGACTACCCCAAATGTGCGCCAGTGAATTGATAAAGAAGGTAAAGTGTTGACTGAGTACGAGTCTGAGTACGCCTGCAAGTAACAACATACCAAACACATTTCCGAGTAATAAACCTAGCACTAACGGGATGCCGATATTTGTAAGTAACACCAATTTCATATAGTGCTTGTGTTGCCACATCACGATAGGGTTACGTTGTAAGTCTCTGGCGTTATTATAATCACCGTAAGTCTCGCCTTGATAATCTCTCAGCATCCAACCGATATGGCTATACCAGAAGCCTCGTGTTGCGGCGTACGGATCTTTTACTGGGTCGTCGACTTGGCCGTGGTGTACACGGTGATCGCTACTCCAATGTAATATACTGTTTTGTAACGCGAATGCGCCACCCAACGCAAAAATAACTTGAATCACAGGATGGGCGTCATAGGCTTTATGCGCCCATAAACGGTGATACCCTGCGGTGATCGACAGACCGGCGTAAAACATACAGGCAACAAAAGCTACCCAGTGGCTGGTGGTATAGCCGTATTCAAAGCCATACCAAGGCACCAAAGTGATCGCAGCTAAAAACGATAAGCTAAAGAACAGCACATTGGTCCATAAAATGGGTGGTTTTTTCATCAATTAATCTCAAAATCTAATTTCAGCGTACAACTGTACGCTAAAATAGTATTTCATTCTTGCTGCGTCAAGGTTTAGACTGCGGTTTATTGTTCTTATTTTTCGAAGCGAATTGGGGAAAGTCCATGGCTGGTGTACGCGCCCAACAAAAACAGAAGACCCGTCAAGCGCTTATCGAAGCGGCATTTAATCAACTAAGTGCTGAGCATAGTTTCTCGAATTTAAGCCTGCGTGAAGTCGCACGAGAGGCGGGTATCGCACCTACTTCTTTTTATCGACATTTTAAGGATATGAACGAGCTCGGGCTGACTATGGTAGATGAAGCGGGTTTAACCTTGCGACAATTAATGCGCCAAGCAAGGCGTCGCATCGCTAAAGGTGGTAGCGTGATCAATACTTCTGTGCACACCTTTATGGAATTTATTGAGCAGTCGAGCAACCAATTTCGTTTATTACTGCGTGAACGTTCGGGTACTTCGCCTGCGTTTCGTGCCGCCGTGGCTAGAGAAATCAAACATTTTATCTTAGAGCTTGCTCATTACCTTGAAACAGAAACGGGAGTAGATACTCATCACGCCCACATGCAAGCTGAAGCAATGGTCACCTTAGTATTTAGCTCTGGTGCTGAGGCTTTAGATCAAGATCCCCCACAACGCGCTGAACTGACCGAGCGTTTGAAGTGGCAGTTGCGGTATATCGCAAAAGGTGCCTCTGGTTATGCAAAACATCCAGAACCAATAAAAAAATAGCCTAAATTGGCTATTTTTTTATTGGTAATTAAAATTCAAAATAACCCTGCTCACTTCATATCCTATCTGTGTTCACTTCTGATCTTGAAATATATTTTCTAAAACTGGCGTTATTGTGATTTAAGTTTCCAATAAGTCGAGGTTTGAGCTCTGTTTTTGGGATAATTTATGCTTGATTGTCGCTTTTAAAGCATGTTAAAACATAACCAATTCATCAACAGGAACACTTAGCTCAATGAAAATGACTGCGCGTATTTCACTCTTTCTTAACCTCCTACTGGTAAACCAGAGGGATGGGGTGTAATTGCGCGAATTGAGCGACATTTACTGTAGACACCCCGCACTTGCGGGGTTTTTTTTGGCTGAGGATAAGGGTATGCAAGATAAAGTCTGGATTTTCGATACAACATTAAGGGACGGTGAGCAGGCGTTAAAAGCCAGCTTAACAGAAGAAGATAAAATACAACTGGCGCATACCATTAGTCGTCTCAATGTGGATGTCATGGAAGTGGGTTTTCCAGTATCAAGTCCGGCTGATTTTCGTGCGGTACAACGCATTGCTGCCGAGGTAAAAGGTCCAGCAATTTGTGGCCTTGCGCGTGCGGTTGGTAAAGATATCGACGCGTGTGGCGAAGCCCTTAAAGGTGCTGAGCAGCGTCGCATTCACACTTTTATTGCAACCAGCCCTCTGCACCTAGAACATAAGTTAAGAATGAGTCTAGATGATGCGACTAACATGGCGATTAAGGCCATTTCTCAAGCCAGAAAGTACACTGATGATGTTGAGTTTTCGTGTGAAGATGCCGGCCGTACGCCACACGCTGATCTGTGTCGTATTGTTGAAGCGGCGATTAATGCCGGTGCATCCACGATTAACTTGCCTGATACCGTAGGTTACGTCACACCAGACGAGTATGCAGCGATGATTTACCATATTCGTAATAATGTGCCTAACATCGACAAAGCCAGACTAAGCGTCCATTGTCACAACGATTTAGGACTTGCGGTGGCAAACTCAATCGCGGCGGTACAAGCCGGTGCAAGACAAATCGAATGTACCATCAATGGTATTGGTGAGCGTGCAGGTAACT
Source organism: Pseudoalteromonas sp. JC3 (assembly GCF_030291895.1). Lineage (NCBI taxonomy): Bacteria > Pseudomonadati > Pseudomonadota > Gammaproteobacteria > Alteromonadales > Pseudoalteromonadaceae > Pseudoalteromonas > Pseudoalteromonas sp. JC3. The sequence goes on from NZ_CP127855.1 coordinate 126,328, forward strand.
GCTCACTAGAAGAAGTGGCGATGATCATGAAGATGCGCCAAGACCACCTAAAAGTGCACACCGATATTCGTAGCGAAGAGATTTATCGCGCGTCGCGCCAAGTTGCTAAAATCTGCAATATGCCGGTGCAGCCAAACAAGGCAATTGTGGGTGAAAATGCCTTTGCACATAGCTCGGGTATTCACCAAGACGGCGTCTTAAAAGCACAAAACACCTATGAAATCATGGCACCAGAAACCGTTGGCGTGCCGAGTAATCAGTTAAATATGACTTCACGCTCTGGCCGACATGTTATCGAGCATCGTCTTACCGAGCTTGGCTATCAGAAATCGGATTACGATATGGATAGCCTGTATGAAAGCTTCTTAGCATTAGCCGATCAAAAGGGCACGGTTTACGACTATGACCTTGAAGCGATGATTTATTTCAACCAAATAAAAGATAAAGACGAGCGCTACCAATTACAGTTCGTCAATGCATCTTCTAACTCTCAATCCATCGCGAGCGCGACAGTAGGAATTGCCTTGAATGGTGAGCTTAAGCAAGAAGCGGCAACCGGTAACGGTCCTGTAGAAGCGGCATTTGTAGCCATTGAACGTATCACTGGCATGGCGGTGGAAGTGGTGGAATATAACCTTGATGCGACGGGTAAAGGGGCAAGTTCACTGGGCCAAGTCGATATTATTGCCAAGTTTGATGGTAAGCAATATCACGGTGTGGGACTTGCAGCCGACATTGTTGAAGCGTCAGTGAGAGCCATGATCCGAGTATATAACCTAATTGATAGAGCACAAAAAGTGTCTAGCCTAAAACAACAAAGGAAAGCAGGATGAGTCAAACAAACTACAAAATCGCAGTACTAGCTGGAGATGGAATTGGTCCAGAAGTGATGCAAGCCGCTGAGCTGGTATTAGATAAAGTGGCGACTAAGTTCAACTTTGCTTTAGAAAAATCACCACAAGCGATTGGTGGTGCGGCCATAGACCAATTTGGCGAAGCCTTACCCGCGGCGACATTGGCCGCATGTGAAGCCGCTGATGCGATTCTGTTTGGCTCTGTGGGTGGGCCTAAGTGGGAGCACTTACCGCCAAATGAGCAACCAGAACGGGCATCCTTATTACCGCTTAGAAAGCACTTTCAGCTATTTTGTAATCTGCGTCCTGCGCAGCTATTACCCGCATTGAGCGCTGCCTCTCCACTACGCAGCGACATTAGTCAGCAAGGTTTTGATATTTTATGCGTCCGTGAGCTTACTGGCGGGATTTATTTTGGCGAAAAAGGTCGTCAAGGTGAGGGCGAAAGCGAGTCGGCGTTTGATACGCAAACCTATTCGCGCAAAGAAATCGAACGCATCGCCCGTTTTGCTTTTGATGCGGCGAGACTTAGAAGCAATCATGTGACTTCTGTAGACAAAGCCAACGTGTTGGCAACCAGTGTACTGTGGCGTGAAGTAGTCAATGAAGTCGCGAAAGAATACCCAGATGTGGCGCTTGATCATATTTATATCGACAACGCTGCGATGCAGTTGGTAAAGCAACCAAGCCAGTTTGATGTGCTACTGTGCGACAACCTGTTCGGTGACATCCTTTCTGATGAATGTGCAATGATCACGGGTTCCATGGGGTTATTACCATCGGCAAGTCTAAATCAATCGGGCTTTGGCTTATATGAGCCAGCAGGCGGCTCAGCACCAGATATCGCCGGGAAAGGGGTGGCAAACCCAATCGCACAAATTTTAAGTGCCGCGCTGATGCTACGTTATTCATTGGGGCAAGACGAAGCGGCACGCGCAATTGAAAAGGCAGTAGCAGAGGCGGTGAAATATGGTGTAGGTACACCGGATATCTATCCTCAAGCAGGGTTTACTACTATGGATGTCGCGCAAGCGATCGTCGACAGGGTTTAATAAAGGTAAGAGCAAGTGGCAAAAACATTATACGATAAAATTTGGCAATCCCATGTGGTTGCTAAATTAAATGAGCAAACCGATCTCTTGTACATTGACCGTCATCTAGTACACGAAGTCACTTCACCGCAGGCATTTGCGGGATTAAGAGAGCAGAACCGTCCGGTAAGATGTCCAGAAAAAACCTTTGCGACAATGGATCATAATGTCTCGACCAAGAGCCGTTCGATTGATGCTGCCAGTGAGGTGAGCAAAAACCAGCTACAGGCGTTGGCACAAAACTGTGAAGAGTTCGGCATTGTACTTTACGATTTAAATTCGATTAACCAAGGCATAGTGCACGTAATGGGACCTGAGCAAGGGATCACTTTGCCGGGTACAACGATTGTATGTGGCGATAGCCATACCTCAACGCATGGTGCATTTGGTGCGCTGGCTCACGGTATTGGTACATCAGAGGTTGAACATGTGCTGGCCACGCAAACATTACAGCAGAAAAAAGCCAAATCGTTAAAAATTCAAGTGAATGGCGTCTTGCGTCCGACCGTGACTGCAAAAGACTTGATCCTCGCTGTGATTGGGCAATTAGGCACAGCTGGTGGCACTGGCTATGTGGCTGAGTTTTGTGGGGCGGGGATCGAAGCGCTGTCGATGGAAGCGCGGATGACGCTGTGTAATATGAGTATTGAAATGGGGGCGAAAGCTGGCTTGATCGCACCTGACGAGAAAACCTTTGCGTATTTACGTGGTCGCCCATTTGCACCTCAAGGCGAAGACTTTGATGCTGCGGTGCACTACTGGAAAACCTTGCATAGCGACCCGGATGCTGAATTTGATCGTGTCGTGGAGCTGGATGCTGACAGTGTACAACCTCAAGTAACGTGGGGGACAAGTCCAGAGCAAGTCATTGGTATTAATGACTTAGTACCGAACCCTGACGATGAACCTAATTTAGTCAAAGCGGATGCGATGCGCAGCGCGTTGAAATATATGGGCCTCACAGCAGGACAAAGGCTAAGCGATGCCAAAGTCGACACCGTATTTATTGGCTCTTGCACCAATAGCCGTATTGAAGATTTGCGTGCGGCGGCACAACTGGTGGTGGGTAAGCACGTAGCGGCAGGCGTTGAAGCGCTAATCGTCCCAGGATCTGGATTAGTAAAGCAGCAAGCCGAACAAGAGGGCTTAGCCGATATTTTCAAAGCTGCGGGATTTGAGTGGCGAGAACCGGGCTGCTCTATGTGCTTGGCGATGAACGATGATCGGCTTGGCGCAGAAAAACGCTGTGCATCGACCTCAAACCGTAACTTTGAAGGGCGTCAAGGGCGAGGCGGTCGTACGCATTTGGTGAGTCCAGCAATGGCTGCCGCAGCGGCAATTGCAGGTCACTTTACTGATATTCGAGGAGAGGCGTCATGAGCGTGTTTCATCAGGGCCTAGTTGCGCCATTAGACAAAAACAATGTTGATACAGACCAAATTATTCCCAAGCAGTTTTTAACTTCAACCAGCCGCGACGGGTTTGATAAAGCGCTGTTTTATGATTGGCGCTATCTTGACGATGGCCAGCCAGATCCGAATTTTGTACTTAACTATCGACAATATCGGGGCGCGTCAATCTTGTTAACGCGTGACAACTTTGGTTGTGGCTCGTCTCGTGAGCATGCTCCTTGGGCACTAAAACAATATGGTTTTACCGTGATCCTAGCCGAGAGCTTTGCCGATATCTTTTTTAACAATTGTGGTAATAACCAAATGCTTTGCATTGCGTTACCAGCCAGCACGTTAGATACGCTCTTCGATGCATGTGAGCAACAATCACAAGTGCATTTGAGTATTGACCTAGAAGCGCAGCAGATAAGCGGAGCGGGTATTGCACCAATTGACTTTGAGGTGCGAGAAGACATCAAAGCACGCCTCTTGAGTGGCCTTGACTTTATCGGTGAGACCGAATTATTAAATGCCCAAATTGATGCCTTTGAGCAGCAGCTTGCTACGACAAGACCTTGGCAATAATAGCTGTTTACTCAATTTGGTCGAATAATTTTGCCACAAAGCCAGAAGCTGATTAAGCTCTGGCTTTATTTGTTTTAGGTGTCTCCAATGAAAAAATTAACTTTAGCGCTACTCGCAACCTTGAGCTGCGCAGCCTTCGCGCGTCCTGCCCCGCTGGTTTCCATCCCAAGCCATGATGCATTTTTTGACGCTATTAAAGCGCATTGTGGTAAAGCCTACGAAGGTAAAGTAACGGTGGATAATCAAGGTCCAAGCAGCTTTAGCGATGCGCGTCTTGTGATGCACGTTCGTAAATGTGGCGACGCTGAGCTTCAAGTCCCATTTCATGTAGGAAAAGATGCTTCAAGAACTTGGATCATCACCAAAACAGGGAGTGGTTTGAGCTTAAAGCACGATCACCGCCATGAAGATGGCAGTGACGATGTTTCTACTATGTATGGGGGTCATACCCTAGATGCGGGATTTAATACCGTGCAGTCGTTCCCTGCTGATGAATACTCAAAACAGTTATTTGTCCAACAAGGGATCCCACAATCAATTGGAAATACATGGCAGATGTATATCTATCCAGAGCAGTTTACCTATCGTTTAGTGCGTGAAGGGCGAGAGTTCCGAGTGGACTTTGATTTAACAAAACCAGTAACCGCACCAGCAGCACCTTGGGGGTATGAAAACTAAACCCAGAGCGGGTTACAGAAAAAGATTTATAGCGCTAACAAAAATGTGTGGCTATTTGGCCACACACTTTACGTCTACTGTTAAGTCATTCTGGTAAGGTCTTGGCTCTAATGGCATCTTATCAAAGCCTTGGACGCCACCGAGTAATGTCAATTGTGGGTTACTACCTTGGCATAAGCGTTTGGCATGGCGCAGCAAAAAAACGCTTTGTTGCCTAAAATGCGCATAACTATCTGGCTTAATTGCCAGTCGAAAGTGGTCATCGTTATACGTGGTTTGCTCATAATGTACTTTATGGTCAAAGTCATAAAGTTTTTCAGGTTCGCCTCTTGGAACCGGTGTGTATTGGCACGCTGAGAGCAATGTTACGCTTACAATTAGGGAACTTAGCTTTAATGAATTTAGTCTCAATGATAACTTACGCATAACCATCCTTTTAGTCTGCTACATTACTAGTATATCATATGGGAGTTTAGTCACTTGCTTAACCAACTTAAAAAACTATTTCAAAGTTTGCAGGAGTCGTCACCGAGACAAGAAATCGACTTTAATACCGCGCTTGCTGCATTACTGGTCGAAGTGATGCGAGCGGACGGCAAACTACAACAGTCGGAATTCGATAAAATTGCGGAGTTACTCAAAACACGTTGTGAATTGCCTGAACCACAAGTCAGTGCACTGATAACACAAGCGCAGCAATTGGTGGAACAGGCAGTAGATATGTATTCTTTTGCCAAGCAAGTGAACAATCACACCAGCGACATTGAGCGCATCGAGGTCATTGAGCTGTTGTGGCACGTTGCTTATGCTGATGGTGAGTTAGACAGTCATGAAGACCATATAATTCGGAAAATAGCCGGGCTGTTTTATGTTGCCCACCCTGATTTCATTGCTGCGAAGCTACGAGTACAACAATCAGCTAGTGTATAATCCTCTATTCTAGTGAGCTAAAAACTCCTTTTGGCAGCTGTGTACAGCCTCTTTTATCATAAAGTTAACCAAGGTTGGTGAGATTTTATAAAGCTTCGCAATTTCTTTTTGTTTGAATCGACCAGTACGATAAAAGCTAATGATATTTTGATGGCGAGTTGACAGTTTTTGGATTGTTGAGTCCATGCGTCTATCCAGTTGCGCCGACTCGACTTTGTTTTCGATATCTGAATCTGTGTCTGACATGTACTCTACATGCGTTGCCTCAAGGGCAACTAAGCTTTCTCGACTTTGCTTTCTAAGCATATCGATTGCAATATTCCTAGCCACTTGGAAGCAGAAACTCGTTGTGTTATTGATTTGCGCATTTTGTGTATGTGACATGCTGCTAAGACGGATAAAAGTGTCCTGTAACGCATCTTCGGCAAGATAGGGGCATTTTAAGATACTGTTGAGATACGCGAGTACCTTCCCTTTGTTGTCTGAAATAACGTTAGCCCACTTGATAGCAAACTTGGACACAGATCACACTCCTATGTTAATTATATTTTACCATTGCAAATGAAAACACTTATCATTTGCTGTGCGATCTTATTTTCTGTTATGGGTTCATGTCAAGTTAAATTAATACTTTTACGCAATTTTTTGCACCATATATTAACATTCTATTGTCATTACAATTACTGAGAAAGTTGCTAGCAGATTACGGTCAACATGGGCTTTATCTCTACAAGGTGAGCTTGGTGCTCTCTAACAATGGAAGTGGTTAAGTTAACAAAATGAAAACTAACTGTGTGACTGTTCGTTAGGGAGCGGTAATCACAATGTGCTTTGTTGGGTGCTTGGAAAAAAGAGTCGGCTTTGAGCTGCTCTTAATATTGATGGTGTTGGTATGATGTTAAAGGGATATCTGTCTTGTATAAGAGCAACCTGAGCAATCTACTTTTATTAAAATTAACTCACACCGAAAAGTCAGATAAGTTACCCTGTATTTGATAACAATCAAACTCGGTCATGAGCATGAAAGTATTCGAAAAAATTTATCATAGAGCTGCCGAGCGCAAAGGCTCTGAGGCGGCGCTAAAAGCTAAGCTTAACCAACCATTGAGTGCCGAATCACTATTGGCATTAAGTGATGATCAATGGCTAGAAGAATTTACTCGCAAGATTTTCCAGAGCGGGTTTTATTGGGCGGTGGTTGATAATAAGTGGGATGGCTTTAGAGAAGTATTTTGGCAATTCTCAATTGAGAAGTTGCTTATGATGTCACCTGAAATGTATGAGCAACGTAGTCAGGATGAACGGATCATTCGTAATGCTAAAAAGGTAAAAAGTATCGCTGACAATTGCCATATGATTTTTGCAGTGCAACAACAGTATGGTCGCTTTAGTGATTTCGTCGCACACTGGCCTGAAGACAATATCGTAGGTCTGTGGCTGTACTTGAAAAAGCATGGTTCGAGACTCGGTGGGAATACTGGGCCTTACGCACTTCGTGTGTTAGGTAAAGATACGTTTTTACTGAGTAAAGACGTCGAAACGGTGCTACGTGCCGAGAAGATCATAGACGGAGGCTTACAAAGTCAGAAGTCACTGCAATCGGCGCAGCAGTTTTTCAATGAAATGCGTCAATATAGCGGGCTTAGCTTACAAGAGTTAAGCCAAATTGTGTCAATGAGTGTTGGTGATAATATTCGCTAGGCGCTAAAAATAGAGATGATCGCATGGTATTTTTTCAGCCCTATCAGGGTTCTGCTCTGCTCTTTAAGGAGCAACCAACAAGATTTAATCAGCCCACATTACTACTATCTAATACGCCGTTGCTAGTTAAGCTTGAGCTAAAGGAATACGACACCACAGCGCTTGCTGAGCTGTTAAGTGGTCAGCGCCCTTTAGGTTATATTGAACCTACGAGCTTAGCCTACAGTGGTCATCAGTTTGGGCAATTTAACCCGTTACTTGGTGATGGCCGAGCGCATTTAATTGGCGGGGTGAAGCTCGATGACGGACGTCAATACGACCTGCACTTGAAAGGCTCTGGAGCGACGCGATTTTCTCGCGGTGGTGATGGCTTTTGTGCGCTAGGACCTGCGGTACGTGAGTTTATAATGAGCCAAGCTATGGTTGGCTTGGGGGTTCCAACTACGGAATGCCTAGCTGTTGTAACCACTGGACACCATGTTTATCGTCAAGGTGAAGTACCTGGCGCAGTTGTATGTCGTGTGGCAAAAAGTCATATCCGCATCGGTACCTTGCAATATCTGGCTACACAGCAAGATAAAGATGAGCTATGGAGCCTACTTAACTTGCTGGGCGAGCAATTATTTGAGGGATTTAAAGTTGAGACCGAACAGGATGTACTCGAATTGTTTCGTGAAGTGTGTGAGCAGTTGGTGGACTTAGTTGTCGAGTGGATGCGGGTTGGCTTTATTCATGGCGTGATGAATACCGACAATATTTTGCTCAGTGGCGAAACGATAGACTTCGGCCCTTGTGCAATGATGGAAAAGTTTGATTTTAACGCCGTGTTTAGCTCTATCGACCGCCAAGGCCGCTATGCGTTTGGTAATCAGCCAAACATCATGAATTGGAACTGTGCGCGACTTGCCGAGGCCTTATTGGTGTTATGGCAGGATGAGCAAGCGGGAATTGAAGCATTTAGTCAAATTTTAGCGGAGTTTTCTGAATCGTTTAATCGCAAGTACAAAGATATGTGGGCGGCTAAGCTTGGTATTGATGAATGGAGCGACGCAGACGACATTCTACTTAGTGACTTACTCAAGTTGATGACGGAGCACGAACTAGACTTTACCAATACCTTTGCGGCACTAACTAATAGCTTGCTTGGTCATCCAAACAAAGCTTTATCCGTGCCAACGGAGTTGGAGAGCTGGCAGCGACAATGGGCGCAAAGGCGTGCTCTCGATGAGGTTGCGGCTAACTTGATGAGCCAAGCTAACCCGATACTTATCCCCCGTAATGCGTTGGTGGAGGCTGAGATTGCGCTGTTTAATCGCCAAGGCATGAGCAAAACGCTAGAGGATTGGCTAACTGCGTTGACGTCGCCCTATGATTACAAAGACTATCCTGAATCGTGGATCAGCGCGTCTACACCGGCCCACTATCAAACTTTTTGTGGAACCTAAATGGCAGAACAGCAGCTTTCTTGGCAAGAAATTAAACGTAAAGTCCTTGAGCACAAACGGCCGCTTATTAAGGCACATATCATCGCCTTGTTTGCCGCGTTGGTGAGTGTCCCTATCCCTTTGATGATGCCGTTGCTGGTCGATGAAGTCTTACTAGACACACCAGGTAGAGCAGTCGCTTGGATGAACTCGGTATTGCCCGAGCAATGGCATGGCCCCAGTGGCTATATCGTGGTTATTTTGTTGGCTGTAATAACCATGCGTTTGGCCAGCTTGGTGTTAGGGGTGATGCAGTCACGCCAGTTTACTATTATTGGCAAGGACATTAGTTATCAAATCCGTGAGCGCTTACTTACGCATTTACCTAAAGTTCAACTGAAGGAGTACGAAAGCCAAGGCGGTGCAGCAATTAGTTCTCGCTGTATTACCGATGTGGAAACCTTGGATAAATTTATCAGTCAAACCTTGTCACGCTTTTTAATCGGTTTACTCACAATCATTGGCACTGCGGCGATTTTGCTTTGGATTGATTGGATGTTGGGGCTGGTGATCTTGTTGCTCAATCCGGCGGTCATCTATTTTTCTCGGCAGTTTGGCAAACATGTTAAAGAGCTGAAAAAGGAAGAGAATGCTGCATTTGAGGCACTGCAAACTTCACTAGTCGAGACGCTAGATGCTATTTCTCAACTAAAAGCCGTTCGTCGAGAGGGTAACTACTTTGCACAAGTTAAAGTAGCTGCCAAAGATCTCAAACATTACGCGGTGCAGTCACAATGGAAAACGGATGCGGTTAACCGCTTAAGTTTTACCGTGTTTTTGGTGGGGTTCGAGTTTTTCCGTGCTGTCGCTATGTTTATGGTGGTGTTTTCTGATTTAACGGTCGGCCAGATATTTGCGGTATTTGGTTACCTTTGGTTCATGATGGGGCCTGTGCAGGAAATTCTTGGTATTCAATATGCGTACTATGGTGCCTCGGCGGCACTTAGTAGGTTAAATCAGGTTTTTAATTTTGCGACAGAAGCACAATATCCCGCTACGAAAACCGTCTTTGATTCATCTCAGGTTGATATCAAATTTGCCAATATAGACTTCGCTTACGTTGCAGAGCAACCCGTGCTCAAACAGGTATCTTTGCATATTCCAGCAGGGAAGAAAGTAGCGTTAGTAGCGGTGTCTGGAGGTGGTAAATCTACTTTGGTGCAATTGCTTTTGGGATTGTATGAAAAACAAGGCGGCGAGATTCATATAAATGACACGCCAGTAGAGCAGATTGGATACGAAGCTGTGCGAGATAATATAGTGACTGTACTGCAGCAGCCGATACTCTTTAATACCAGCATCCGTGAAAATCTAGCAATGGGAAGAGAGGTATCTGACAAAATACTGTGGCAGGCACTCCGAGTTGCAGAGCTAGCCGATACCGTACTTGCGCTAGCCGACAAGTTAGATGCGCAAGTCGGTCGCAACGGGATTAAATTGTCCGGAGGACAGAAGCAAAGGTTAGCCATTGCTAGAATGGTTGTTGCCGATCCTAAAGTGGTGGTGCTGGATGAAGCGACCTCAGCACTTGATATTGAGACTGAGGCAAAAATTCATCGCAATTTGCAAGCGTTTTTGGCTGATAGAACGACTTTGATTATTGCACATCGACTGAGCGCAATAAAACAAGCCGACTTAATTTATGTTTTAGATGATGGTGAAGTGTCCCAGTATGGAGAACATAAGGATTTGTTAAAGGAACAAGGTCTGTATCAAATCCTATTTGGTCATCAAAATTAATTCATAAATAGCAAAAATTCCTTATGTAACGTTAAGTAAACATTAATGGACGAGCTAATATTATCTATGCAACGTAATCAGTAGACGCATTTTCTGGTAGACTATCCGAGTCAATACTCAATGCGTTAACTAACAGAGATGGGAAGGAATGATGAAAATTAAAACTTTGAGCTTACTAGTTGCGATGGCAGTAACAGCCAATGCAAATGCAAACACCACTGAACCTACTGAAGGTGTATATCTTGGTGTATTCGGTGATTACTATGATGCTGACTGGCAAAATCACCGTGATATGGCTGGCTTAGACGTAGAAGAGTCTACTGGTTGGGGTGCTGAAATCGGCTACCGTTTTGATAAATATTGGAGTGGTCGTCTTGAGTATGCAGACATGGATTTTGATCTTGGTGGGATCAGCAATGGTTCACTAGACGCAGAGCGTTATGGTATCGATGGTTTATATCACTTTGATGGTGGCCCATTCTATGGTCTAGTGGGTATCAAAAAGATGAATCTGGACGTCATTTCAGATAACACTTTTGCTAACGTTGGTGCTGGTGTTCGTCACTACTTCACCGATCACTTGTTCGTGAATGCAGAAGCGGCAGTTTACCAAGGCTTAGAAGCAGGTTTTACTGATGTTGGCGGTAAAATTGGTATCAACTACTCATTCGGTAGCGCTGGTAAAACGGAAGAAGTTGCACCTGCTCCGGCACCTGTAGTTGCAGAAGCACCACAAGACAGTGATAAAGACGGTGTTGTGGATAGCGAAGACAAATGTGCCAATACACCAATGACCGATGCTGTTGATGCGTCAGGTTGTACTCTATATGAAACGAATGAAGACAAAGTAAATCTACTGGTTCGTTTCCCGCACGATGATGCTTCTTTCTCACAGCAATATGTTGATGATATCAACGCGGTTGCTAAGTTTTTAAAAGAACATAAAAATGCAGATGTAGTGATTGAAGGTCACGCATCAGCAGTAGGTGATGCGGATTACAACCAAAAGCTTTCTGAGCGCCGCGCGAAAAACGTTGCTGAGAAACTCGTAGATATGGGTATTGATTCAATGCGTATTACCACAGTAGGCTACGGTGAAGAGCGTTTGAAAAACCCAGCTAATACGCTTGAAGCGCATGCTGAAAACCGTCGCGTGGAAGCGCACGTTTCTTCTAAAGAGAAAGTAAAAGTTAAGCGTTAATTTTTACTTAACTTATGCAAAAAGGCTCCTTCGGGAGCCTTTTTTAATCCCACCAAGCGTACCTTTTCGCAAAATTAAAATGATTCTCGTTTGACTAATATTCATCAAAATATACTTGTTTCGGTATGCTTATTCATTGTATTTATAGTGACTATAAGGCGAGGTATCGCATGCAAGATTTTCATCTATACTCAAAGACCTTATAATTGTTCATTATATTTTATGGTCAAGGGAATGGTTCAGCCGATTGCATCAATAATCGCAGCCAGATCATTTACTTGTCTGTCCACGTCACCAAGAGGGCAATATTGTGCTTCAAGAATATCGTAAACACGTAGAAGAGCGTGCCGCGCAAGGTATCGTGCCTAAGCCGTTAGACGCGCAGCAAACTGCTGACCTTATCGAATTACTAAAAACTCCACCTGCAGGTGAAGAAGAGTTCATCGTTGATCTATTTATCAATCGTGTACCGCCAGGTGTAGATGATGCCGCTTACGTAAAAGCAGGCTTTTTGGCTGCAGTAGCGAAAGGCGAAGCTGAATCACCACTCATTTCAAAAGAGTATGCAGCTGAACTACTTGGCACTATGCTTGGTGGTTACAACATCGCGCCTATGATCGACCTACTAGACGATGCCGCTATCGCGCCAATCGTTGCTAAAGGTTTGTCTCACACGCTACTGATGTTTGACGCATTCTACGATGTAGAAGAAAAAGCAAAAGCGGGCAATGAGTTTGCTAAGCAAGTGATTGAGTCATGGGCAAATGCAGAATGGTTTCTTGAGAAGCCAGCCGTTGCAGACAAGATTTCAGTGACTGTATTCAAAGTAACGGGTGAGACAAATACAGATGACTTGTCTCCAGCACCAGATGCTTGGTCTCGTCCTGATATCCCATTACACGCGTTGGCTATGCTTAAAAACGAGCGTGACGGTATCAACCCTGATAAGCCAGGTGAAGTAGGTCCAATTGCACAACTGGAAGAGCTTAATGGTAAAGGTTTACCGCTAGCGTACGTAGGTGACGTTGTTGGTACAGGCTCATCTCGTAAATCTGCAACTAACTCCGTACTTTGGTTCATGGGTGATGACATTCCATTCGTACCAAACAAGCGCGTTGGCGGTGTGTGTCTAGGTGGTAAAATTGCGCCAATCTTCTTCAATACCATGGAAGATTCAGGTGCACTACCGATTGAGCTTCCAGTTGACGAACTAAATATGGGCGACCAAATCGACATCTTCCCATACGAAGGTGTGGTTAAGCGTCACGGTACTGACGAAGTTATCTCAACGTTCTCACTGAAATCAGACGTAATTCTTGATGAAGTGCGTGCTGGTGGCCGTATTCCATTGATCATCGGTCGTGGTCTAACTGATAAAGCTCGTGCTTCACTAGGCCTAGAAGCTGAAGATATCTTCCGTAAGCCTAAGTTAGTGGCTGATTCTGGTAAAGGCTTTACGCTTGCACAGAAGATGGTTGGTAAAGCATGTAACATGGCAGGTGTACGCCCAGGTCAATACTGTGAGCCAACAATGACAACAGTAGGTTCTCAGGATACTACGGGTCCAATGACGCGTGATGAGCTTAAAGATCTTGCTTGTCTTGGCTTCTCTGCTGACCTTACAATGCAGTCATTCTGTCATACCTCAGCTTATCCTAAGCCAATCGATGTAAACACACACCACACACTTCCTGATTTCATCATGAACCGTGGCGGTGTATCACTACGCCCTGGTGACGGTGTTATCCACTCATGGCTAAACCGTATGCTACTTCCAGATACAGTAGGTACAGGTGGTGACTCACATACTCGTTTCCCGTTAGGTATTTCATTCCCAGCCGGTTCAGGTGCAGTAGCGTTTGCAGCAGCAACGGGCGTAATGCCGTTGGATATGCCTGAGTCAATCCTTGTTCGTTTTAAAGGTGAAATGCAGCCGGGTATCACATTACGTGACCTAGTACACGCTATCCCTTACTATGCAATCCAGCAAGGTCTATTGACGGTTGAGAAAAAAGGTAAGATCAACGAATTCTCTGGTCGCATCCTTGAAATCGAAGGTGTTGAGCATTTAACGGTTGAGCAAGCGTTCGAGCTATCTGACGCATCTGCAGAGCGTAGTGCGGCAGGTTGTACTGTTAAGCTTTCACAAGCGTCTATCGAAGAGTACCTAAACTCTAATATCGTGATGCTTAAGTGGATGATCTCTGAAGGCTATGGTGATGTACGTACCATTGAGCGTCGTATCACTAAGATGGAAGAGTGGCTAGCGAATCCTGAGCTAATGACTGCTGACGCGGATGCAGAATACGCGCACACCATTGAGATTGATCTTGCTGATATCAAAGAGCCAATCCTTTGTGCACCAAATGACCCTGATGACGCTCGTCTACTTTCAGCGGTAACTGGTGAGAAGATCGACGAAGTATTCATCGGCTCTTGTATGACTAACATCGGTCACTTCCGTGCAGCTGGTAAACTACTGGATAATTTCGGTGGTCGTCTACCAACGCAACTATGGGTTGCTCCACCAACGAAGATGGACCGCGATCAGTTAACTGACGAAGGTTACTACGGTATTTACGGTCGTGTAGGTGCACGTATCGAAACTCCAGGATGTTCACTATGTATGGGTAACCAGGCACGTGTTGCTGATAAAGCAACGGTTGTTTCTACCTCGACTCGTAACTTCCCTAACCGTTTAGGTACAGGTGCAAACGTATTCCTTGCATCAGCAGAGCTTGCAGCGGTAGCTGCTATTCTTGGTAAACTACCAACACCTGCTGAATATCAAGAGTATGCAGAGAAGATCAATGCAACGGCTGCGGACACTTACCGTTACTTGAACTTCCATAAGATGCCTCAGTACACTAAAAAGGCAGACTCAGTGATCATTCAACAAGCGGTTTAATTACTCGCTCTAGAATACATTGAAAGAAAAAAGCCAGCGCATGCTGGCTTTTTTTATGCGCATAAAACGCTCATCTTAAATGGTGTTATCAAGCATTATTTTAAATCTAGATAAGTAATCTATTAAAGTGGCTATAAGTGGGTTTTTATTGCGTTTTGCTTGTTAAAATCCCGTTTTTTTAAACAGTAATTTTCTCTGGTTTTATTAGAATTGTCGGCAAATTCTCATCAATGGGCGAGAGGATCATGACAACAGTAAACAACCAGAATTTATTACAACTACGCTTTTTACCGCAGTCACATATCGACGCAGTTAAGCCTTTTTTCAATCAACTTCCAGATAACCCTTATGCCGATGGTGCATTCAGAAAGCGCCGCTATTCAGTGGTTAAATTCACTGACGGTGAAGTAACATTGCAGCCGACTAAGGCTTTCGTGCAAGACGACTCAATTAATACTTTCCAAGGTAATATTGAGCGTGTTTACGAAAACCTTGAGCTGGGCATGTTAAACACCGATGGCTTTAAGCATATGCTTGCTGAATTTAAAGCCATGACAGGAATTGCAGACGATACCAGCATAGAAGTGCATCAGTTTCGCATGTTAGCGATTGAAAGCGATACCCCTCCTGCGCCAGAAGGTGTGCACCAAGATGGCTTTGACCATGTCTGTGTCTGCGGTGTTTCTCACGAAAATATCGCCGGTGGCGAGCTATTGGTATATGAGCACAAAGAAGCTGAGCCCTGTTTCAAAATGGAAATCAAAGATGGTTTATTTGCGCTCGTGAATGACCGTGAAGTGTGGCATAACGCAACACCGATGAACAAGCTAGATGCCGAGCAAGTCGGTTACCTAGACTGCTTCGTATTTACAGCCTAAGAGGGTAGTATGGATTTAAATCAAGTGCGTCGTCAGTTCCCTGCGCTTATGCAAAGTATTGGTGGAACTGCGCCAATTTTCCTTGATGGCCCGGGTGGCTCTCAAGTACCGCAATCCGTGTTGAGCGCGATGTCTGCTTACCTTGGTTATTTTAACTCTAACTTAGGTGGTGCATTTTTCTCAAGCGATAAGACCGTCAGTTTGATGAGTGAAGCGCGCCAAGCGGTTGCGGACTTACTCAATGCGCCAAGTGCAGATCAAATTGTATTTGGTGCCAACATGACTAGCTTAACCTTTAGCTTTAGCCGTGCGCTATCTCGCGAATGGCAAGCAGGTGATGAAGTTATTGTGACCAATGCCGATCACTATTCAAACGTTTCTTCATGGCGTCAAGCTGCCGAAGATAAAGGTGCGACGGTACATGCGGTGCGTATTAATGAAACCGATTGCACGCTTGATCTTGCGCATTTTGAATCACTACTAAATGCCAAGACTAAGTTAGTTGCGGTGACGTATGCATCGAATACAACGGGCTCAATCAACGATATCAAACGCATTGTGGAGCTTGCGCACCAAGTTGGTGCATTGGTATATGTTGATGCTGTGCATTATGCACCTCATGAGCTAATCGATGTACAAGGTTTGGATTGCGACTTCCTTGCGTGCTCTGCTTATAAGTTCTTTGGTCCGCATGTGGGCATTGTTTATGGTAAGCGTGAGCATTTAGAAGGTTTTACTCCGTATAAGGTGGAGCCGGCAAAAGACATTATCCCAGGCCGCTGGGAAACTGGTACGCAGAGTTTCGAAGGACTAGCGGGTGTTGTTGCGGCGATTGACTACATTGCTTCACTTAGCGAGATGAGTGCAGATACACCACGCCGTGAGAAACTGGTTGAGGCGTTTGCACGCACAAAAGCGCATGAGATGCAGCTTAGCCAGCACTTCTTAACGCGTTTAGCCGAATTTAAAAAGATTAAACTTTTTGGTATCGAGTCACGTGAGCGACTCGCTGAGCGTACACCAACGTTTGCTTTGACATTTGATGGCATCGAGCCACGTACCGTGTCGGAATTCTTAGGTAAAAAGCACATGTGCGTATGGGATGGTAATTTCTACGCCCAAGGGCTTTGCGAGCAGCTAGGGGTGATGGATAAAGGTGGGGTTGTTCGCATCGGTTGTATGCATTACAACACCATAGAAGAACTAGATAGCTTGTTTGATGCATTTAGTGAGTTGTTAGCATAATACAAAGTGGGAGCTACGGCTCCCACTGCTCATTTAGGTTTCTTGCCCTTCAATAAATGCATTGAGCTTAGCAATGCGATGGCTCATACCTTCAATGAGCTTATCTTTGATTTTTTCCCGGATCACATTGGGCAAGCGTGTTAATGCATCTGGGGTTATCGCCAATATGATGCTGTCTTTTAACGCTTGTGCGCTAGTGCTGCGTTCTCGGTTAGTGATAAATGCACCTTCACCTAAAAACTCTCCAGGACCAACTTTACCTAAATCATGGGCCGCATCTTGTTTAAAAATCAAAAACTCACCGCTTAATACAATATACAGGCGATTGTCTTTTTCAAAGCGTTTGAAAGCATGACGCTCTTGTTGCACCAGATATAAGTGACCAAAAGACTCAAGCAATACCTGGCGCTCGGCAAGCGTAAACTCTTTAAAAAACGCTAAGCGATTGATGATCTCTAGTTGTTTAAACAGTGGGACATTTTCAAGTAACTTCATGCAAACTATTCACAAATCAAACTTATTCTTGAATATTGCGTTCTTTTAGCTTTCTGGTCAATGTATTGCGTCCCCAACCTATCTTTAACGCCGCATCTTGCTTATGACCATGACAGGCATTGAGTGCGGATTTGATCAGTCGTGTTTCTAATTGTGCCTGTACATCGGGCCAAATATGGTCTTTTCCTTTACGTAACTCTGAGTCTAACCAAGTTTGGAATGCGTCCAGCCAATTGCCATGCTCTAAGGCGTCAATCTGTTGTGGCTTTTCTAGCTCTTCGGGCAGATCCGCAGGGGTGACAAGTTCACCCGGGGCCATTACCGTTAACCAACGGCAGGTGTTTTCCAATTGCCTAACGTTGCCAGGCCAATGATACGCCTGCATTTTTTGCAGAGCATGTTTGGAGATGATTTTTGGCTCGGCTTTTAGCTCCTTTGCGCTTTTTGCAAGAAAGTGATCGCACAGGGCGGCGATATCTTCAGGGCGTTCACGTAAGGCTGGTAGTTTTAACCTGACGACATTGAGGCGGTGAAATAAGTCTTCACGGAATTTACCTTGCTTGACCAGTGTCTCTAAGTCTTGATGGGTAGCTGCGACGATACGGACATCGACCTTCACGCTGTTGTGGCCACCAACCCGATAAAACTCACCATCGGCGAGTACGCGCAATAGCCGAGTCTGCACGTCCAGTGGCATATCACCGATTTCATCTAAAAATAGGGTGCCGCCATCGGCTTGCTCAAAGCGGCCACGGCGCATGCTGTCAGCACCGGTAAAAGCGCCTTTTTCATGGCCGAACAACTCAGACTCGACGAGATCTTTGGGGATGGCGGCCATATTGAGCGCGATAAAAGAAGCCTCTTTGCGCGGGCTGTGATTGTGCAGCGCGCCTGCCACAAGCTCTTTACCCGTGCCTGATTCGCCGTTAATCAATACACTCATGCTTGAAGCGGAAAGTTTACCGATGGCGCGGAACACTTCCTGCATCGCTGGGGCTTCACCAATAATGTCGGGGCTATTGGCTTTTTCACTTTGGCGCTTTTGCTTTTTAGTTTGCTGGCCTGCACGAAATGCACGTTGCACAAGGGAAACGGCCTCGTTTAAGTCGAAAGGTTTGGCGAGATATTCAAACGCCCCTTTTTTAAATGCGTTGACCGCAGAATCCAAGTCCGAGTGTGCGGTCATAATGATCACCGGCAAGTTTGGGTAGAGCCCTGCAATTTTATCTAACAAGGCCATGCCATCGATACCTGGCATACGTACATCTGAGATCAGCACTGCGGGTTGCTCATATTCAAGCGCGGTCAATACATCTTGACCACTGGCGAAGCTCTCGGTTTCAAACTCAGCTCGCTTTAATGCCTTTTCTAAAACAAATCGGATTGAAGCGTCATCATCGACTAACCAAACTGATTTCATTGCACGTTTCCTGTTTCGGTGTTGTCAAAGGGAAGGTAGATACTGAACTCAGTGTGTCCTGGCCAACTATCGCATTCGATAAATCCTTGGTGTTGCTCTACCAAAGTTTGCGCGATAGAGAGCCCAAGTCCAGAGCCTCCTTCTTTATTCGTGATCATCGGAAAGAACAATGTCTCTTTTACCTCATCGGCGATCCCTGGACCGTTGTCGCTGATACGGATGAGTAATGCTTTTTTCAATAGTCGCTCACCATGATGAAGACGGTGTTTAATACGCGTTGTTATGGTGATCGTACCGTCATGCTGTAGCGCTTGTTGAGCATTGCGTAGCATATTCAGCAGAACCTGCTGAATTTTGGCTTGATCTATCACGATAGCCGGAATACTGGGATCATAATCTTTTACCAAGGTGATATCGGCATCGCGCTCCAAGGTGGTTAACTTTATCACCGATTCTAACGCCTGATGGATATTACACGGCTCTTTTTGTGGTAACTGATTGGGTCCAAGCAGTTTATCTACCAACTCGCGTAATCTATCTGCTTGCTCAATAATGAGCGTGGCACATTCTTCCCGTTCTTGTTGATCAGTTTCATACTGCAATAATTGCGCCGCACCGCGGATCCCACCAAGTGGATTTTTTATTTCATGGGCAAGACTGCGAATGAGGTTTCGAGCTGCTTGAAATTGGTGCATTTGATTGGATGCTTGGTCATAACGCAGGGCATCATCAACACGGCGACATTCCACTAAAATGAACGCCTCTTCTGCAAGGTAAACTCGTCTGGCATGCAGACTTAGTGTCGCAACACGATTATCTACAAACACCACGTCTACCCTGTGTTGCTGGCAGTCTACACCATCTTGTAGCACGTATTTAGAGAGCCGTGGCAAGTCTATATGATGATGATTAAACACACTATCAACCGCCAGCCCAACAAGCCGTTTAGTGCTGAGTCCCAGTAGTTCACTACTGCTGTAATTGGCATAGTGGATCATTAAATTTTGATCGAGCACTAAAATCGCGGTTGAGAGAGATTGCCAAACTTTATCCAAGTCAATCGAGTTATGTTGATCCATATATGTTCACCGTGCACCAATGTGGTGCAATGAGAATAGCATAGCTTTGCATCCATTGGATTAAATTATTACCTGAGCTCAGAAACTAGGGGTTTTCGAACTCGTATCCTAAACTTGGTATTAATAAAGCATGCCAACTTTAAGGTGCCCACATTATTAATGCTTTGTTTCAAAAAATACATCTAGCTTGTGCTTGTGGGGGGGGGGAGCCTTTTTGTCACGTTCTGCATGAGTGGTTGTGACTTTCAAGGCGCTAGGTATGTTACCGAGTATACGGGTTGCTTTCCTCCTCACACCGCTAATTTACATCGGGCTACGAATGGCGAGAAAACCACCCTTACAGGCGTAATGCGGGTCGTTCAACCTAACTGGCGAGATAAATATCTACTGCAAACAAAGGCTGAAGTCTACTATCAAATCCAGGTGGGTGAGCAAAGGTTGTGGATTGAACACAATGAAATGTCGAGTTTGGCCTCCTCAATAGCAGGAGGGATGAGTATGGTGTGTTTGCAACTACTGGTTAAAAGTCAGTGTAGGTAAGCAATATCGCTCTAATTATTCACGGTATTGCGGTGCAAAAAGAACTTATGAGCATCGCTTTGGGCGACTAACATACCTTTTTGATTAAACACTTTCATAACCAAAGAGTGCTCGCCACGATTGATACCACGCAAAGAAAACTGAGTATTACTTTGTTTTGGCCCTGTGGCTGTTCCGTTGAGAAAGAGTTGCACGCTTAGTCCTTGGGTAAATCTTGGCTCTATGGTGCCAGTTACGTATACACTGCCACTATTATCACGGATTGTTTGCTCATGCTCAGGAGAAGTGATTTTAGCTGTATATTGAATCGTTGGTGTTGTATCCGTTTGTTCGAGAATTTTAGTATCAACACTTGGCATGGTTAAAGCGCTGGCGTTGAGTTTGACTTCTTTTGAACCTGGTTGCGGTACATCCGAATAGACCCAATGGCCGTTTTTGTCTTTCCAGCGATAGATTTTTGGATTGGACTCTGCTGCAGCATCAATGCTTGTTAGGGTTAGCGTCATGCTAACCGACATTATAAGAAACCACTGACGCACCACAACTCTCCACAGTAAACTACTGTTCATACTTTAGTATAGTGTTGTTGGAATTGCGAGTTACAAATGAGTAACTCCGATAATAAATTTATTCGAGATATTTAATTTAACCTTTTGAATTAAATTAAAAAAGCCCGTAATTACGGGCTTGAGAACACATATGATTAAGAGTGCCAGAAACGCATAATGAGTTTTGGCTCTACAAGCTCAATACCGCGGTACTGAGCGTAGTAGTCTGTTAGCGATTAAACGCTGTAGTACATTTCGAACTCAACTGGGTGAGTTGTCATGTTTAATTTTTCAACTTCTTTCGACTTAAGTGTGATGTACGCATCGATTAGGTCGTCAGTGAATACGCCACCTTGAGTTAAGAACTCACGGTCAGCATCTAGAGAAGCAAGCGCTTCGTCAAGTGATGCTGCAACTGTTGGGATTTCTGCTGCTTCTTCCGCTGGTAGGTCGTACAAATCTTTGTCCATTGCATCGCCAGGGTGGATCTTGTTGCGGATACCGTCAAGACCAGCCATCAACTGCGCTGCGAAAGCTAGGTATGGGTTAGCCGCAGGATCTGGGAAGCGTACTTCGATACGACGACCCTTTTCTGATGGGATCACCGGGATACGGATTGATGCTGAGCGGTTACGTGCTGAGTATGCAAGCATAACTGGCGCTTCAAACCCTGGTACTAGACGCTTATAAGAGTTTGTTGCTGGGTTAGTGAATGCATTGATTGCTTTAGCATGCTTAATGATACCACCAATGTAGTAAAGCGCTTCTTCAGATAGACCGCCGTACTTGTCGCCTGCGAAGATGTTCTTGCCGTCTTTAGCAAGTGATTGGTGGCAATGCATGCCTGAACCGTTATCACCAACGATTGGCTTAGGCATAAAGGTTGCTGTCTTACCGTATAGGTGAGCCATGTTGTGGATAACGTACTTCATCTCTTGGATTTCGTCTGCTTTAGTTACCATAGTATTAAAGCGAGTCGCAATCTCATTTTGACCAGCAGTTGCTACTTCGTGGTGGTGCGCTTCAACAACGTGGCCCATCTCTTCAAGTACTAAACAAGTAGCTGCACGCCAATCATTAGACGAATCTACCGGTGCTACTGGGAAGTAACCACCTTTTACGCCAGGACGGTGACCTGTGTTACCACCTTCGTAGTCTTTGTCTGAGTTCCAAGCCGCTTCTTCAGCATCAATTTTGTACATTGAGCCAGACATGTCAGTTTTAAATTTAACATCGTCAAACAAGAAAAACTCTGGCTCAGGACCGAATAATACGGTGTCTGCAATACCCGTTGAACGCATGAACTCTTCAGCGCGTTTAGCTACTGAACGTGGGTCACGCTCGTAACCTTGGTGTGTGTTTGGTTCAACCACGTCACAACGGACGATAAGGGTTGTTTCTTCTGCGAACGGGTCTAGCTTAGCACTTTCTGCGTCAGGCATAAGTACCATGTCAGATTCGTTGATGCCTTTCCAACCAGCGATAGATGAGCCATCAAACATTTTGCCGTCTTCAAAGAAGTCTTCATCGGCTTGATGATGCGGGATCGATACGTGTTGTTCTTTACCTTTTGTATCTGTGAAACGTAAGTCAACAAATTTTACGTCGTGCTCTTTAATAAAATCTAAAACCGATTGTGACATGTGTCCTCCGACTCGTTGGGTTATTTTTTGCTGCAATGTACTGCAATTGCACCTTGATAAGCGTTAATCGTGCCAATTGTTTAACTGTTTGATTTTTAGTGATTTATTTAAATTCACTGATCTGTGAACGGATGTTTTGCACTAAATTGGTGCGTAAGTGTTCCATGGTGGTGCGTAATATTTTTCCTGACAACGACACTTTCCATTTCTGTTGTAGTTGATATTGATTAAATGCTCAAGGTATCAAGATATCGAATAGCTAAAAATTGCTCGAGTATATTCAGTTGTCTGCACTAATGGTGGTCTGGTATTGAGCAGAAAATTGAAATTAATTTCTAAATTTATAGAAAAAATACATTCTAAATATTGCATATAAAGCACCTTTCTTTAGGTATTTAATCGAAACTTTTCTTTGCTCATTAACTGCTTCTTAGATTAATTTTTACATCTTTTGTTTATATACGCTAACACCAAAGAGCCCGCATTTTATAGGCGACTTTTTGTTCACCATTTATTTGTCTGTATTTAGGTGAATGATACTGCATGTGAGGAAGTTGTATGTACATTATGCAATTTTGTATTTCTCAATTGTGTCCTGTGTGTTAATTGTGTTAATCGAGTTAATTTTTGTTTTGTTTTTTGTGTTGATCGGTTTCATTTTTTGGGTACTATGTACCTGATATTAATAAGTTGAGTCTAATGTTAAAGGGGCTACTTGATGCACTCTAATAGGCTAAATTTTCGTTTGTTACTGTTGATATGCAAGGAAGAAGTAAGGTGTTTTCTCGAGAGTCATTAGCATTAAGATTTGTTATTTTAGTATTTATTCCCCTCATTATAATCATCTCTTATTTTTACTTAGACGAGAGAGAAACTTTACCTCTGGATAATATAACATTAAGCGATAGCGCTTTGAGTAACAAAGTGAGTATCTCTAGAGATAAGTACGGAGTTCCAAATATAAGCGCGAAAAGTGATCATGATGCTTTTTTCGCTATGGGATATGTTCAAGCTCAAGATCGGCTTTGGCAAATGGAGTTACAGCGCCGATTAATTAAAGGTACTTTGAGTGAGGTCTTTGGAGCATCAACAATTGAGCGTGATAAATATATGCGTACTTTGGGGCTTGCTGATGCTGCAAAAGAGGCGCTAAAAAGTTTAGGGAAGCGGGAAAAAGGCATCTTAGTTGCCTTCTCTGAAGGAGTGAATGCGTATATCAGAGATTCTGAAAACCTACCAATTGAGTTTAGGGTTTTTGGTGTCGTTGCTTCAAATTGGTCTCCTGAAGATTCATTAATGGTAGGTAAGCTACTTTCTTACTCTCTGAGTTTTGCTGCTAATTATGAACGCGCCAGAGTACAAGCTGCCGCTAAATTACCAGTGGACTATTTACACTCAATCTATCCAGAGCTTAATGATCAGCAATCTTTATCAGAGGATATATCACGTGTCGCTAAATTGGATGAGACGTTAAGCCAGTTAGCGAGTATCGAAGAAGCTTTATTGCTAGAGCATGGGATTGGAGGCAAATTTGCCGGGAGTAACGCTTGGGCAATTTCTGGGGAGTTAAGTGCTTCGGGCGATGCGATGTTGGCGAATGATCCTCATCTCTCTTTCCAAATGCCTTCATTATGGTATCGAGCGTCTTTGTTAGGCGGCGAAGTAAACGCATCAGGTATGACCATTCCAGGATTGCCTGTAATTGTATTTGGACATAATGCTCATATTGCTTGGGGCGGTACTAACATGCCCGCGGATACGCAAGATTTGGTCATAGTGGACCTTAATCGAGGAGGGAATTCTGCAGGAGAGAAAATTGTTCAAAGGGTAGAGGAGATCGCGGTTAAGGCTGACTTCCCAGCTCAATTTAGAAAAGCCCCAGAGACTATAAAACATACGGTTGCACAATCAAAATATGGGCCTATTCTAGATTATAGTGCTGGCGCGTCTCATGGGTATGCACTGAGATGGACAGCTTTAAATGACAGTGATACTTCTATTTCTGCCTTGATCGACCTGAATTATGCTTCTAATTGGGAAGAGTTCAGGAATGCGCTCCAGCTTCTTATCACGCCGACAATCAATTTTGTTTATGCAGATCGCCTAGGCAATATAGGCCTCAATAGCGCGGGTAAAGTTCCGCTTCGCAAAAAACATTCTGGAGCCATACCTGTTAATCAGTATGAGTTTGAATGGACTGGGTACATTCCTTGGGAAAGTATGCCAACGGAATTCAACCCTAAAAAAGGCTATATCATTAATGCCAACCAAAAACATGTCTCTGAGGATTATCCTTACTTCATTTCTATGGACTGGGCTCCTTCATATAGAGCGGAACGTATAGCATCTCTTATAGAAGGTGAGTTAAAGCGAGGACACAAACTTTCCATCGATACTTTCCGGAGTATTCAAGGTGATGTACTTGACTTAGGAGCGATAGATCTACTCAACCTTCTTAGAAATGACTATCCAAATCTGAAGCCTTTACTTGGTGAGCTACTACATTGGGACGGAGATTATAAATCTGACCCTGACGTTGGTGCTATATACCAAGTCATGATCAGAAATTTAAAAGTCAAATTATTCCATTCACAAAGTCTTGCTACACAATTTGGTGGCGGGCTAACCGCATCTAGTCTAACCGACAAACAGTTATTGCTCGCCTTACAAGACCATGAATTATGGTGTTCTGACACTTCAGAAAAATGTACAGATGAAATTAGGGATTCCTATCAAGCGACTTTAGTTGAACTTGAGCGTAAGTTTGGCGCTAGGCCGTGGTCATGGGGAGAGCTTGCGCCGAGAACTTTCGCGCATCAACCCTTTAGTGAAGCGGACTTTTCGAGACGAATTTTTGAGCGGCAGATCACTGGAGCTGGTTCATTAGATACCGTGAATGCCGCCGGTTATCGGTTTGATAGTGCTGATGGATATGAGCAGATATTTGGTGCAGGGTTTCGCCAAATTATGGTGTCGAGTAAGCAGGAAGGGTTTAAGTCTTGGTACATCAATTCAACGGGTCAGTCCGGCAATATCATGAGCCCACACTATGATGACATGATCGACTTATATGAAAGTAATCAATTAGTTACTGAAACACCGCAATAAATATAATAATTAATAAAAAGGAATTGTAATGAGGTTACTCTCCGAATTAGGAAAGACGGCGCCTAACTCTGTCTTTATTTCACTGTTGAGCGGCGCGATCGCAGGCCTTATCTACGCGTCGCTAGTTCCAGTTATTCTAATCGCAATTGAAGAGTTTAGCTATGTATTAGACGGCACCGCAGATTTTGTTGAGGTACTGGGCGTGCAAATAGCACATCCAAATTTAGCGCTGTTATTTTTAGGTATTTGCGCTGCGATTTTTATTTTGCAATCAGTGTCAATGATTGCATTACAAAAGTCAGCATTAATGCTTGCGAGTAATATCCGAAAAAGATTGTTTGAAAAGATTCTAGGGGCTCCAATCGAGAACCTTGAGTCAGTTGGAACTTCTAAATTACTCGTTGTATTAAGTACAGATATCAGTCGAATTATGATGGGGGCGCAAGCAGTTCCTGGTCTGTTAGTCAGTTCAGTTATTTTGTTAGGTGTATTTTTATATATCTACTTTTTAAGTATGGGGGCATTTCTATTTTTATTGGTTTGTTTAGTTGTTTCAGTTATTACCTATCAAATTCCTATCATCTATTCCATGAGGTTTTTTAATAAATCAAGACAAGAAACAGATGAACTTCAAAAATCATTTCGCTCTTTACTAATGGGAGCGAAAGAGTTGAAAGTTAATAATGTTAAGCGAGAGTCATTTATTAAAAATGAGTTGCTTAAAGCTGAAAATGAAATGCGTGAAACACTTACTAAAACGTATAACTATACAATCTTTGCTGAAAACTATGGGATGCTATTAACCTATCTAATTATCGCCGTTTTGGTTTTCTCTTTTGTTAATTACTACTCGATTGGTCATGGTGAATTACTGGGTATAGTTATGGTTCTGCTATATATATCCGGCCCAATTCGATGGATATTGCAATCAATAGCTCCAATTTATAGAGCTAATGCGTCATATAATAAAGTAGATCTGATTCTTGCATCTTTGTCTAAGGAGGTAGAGAGTGAATTAACCCCGGTTAGTAACTGGGAAAAAGTAACTTTCGATAATACTTGCTTTTCTTATAAAAAATCTAATTTTGAAGTTGGCCCAATTTCTTTTAGTTGTAGACGCGGAGAAATAACTTTTATTGTTGGAGGGAATGGCTCGGGTAAATCAACCTTCTGTAAGGTCGCTACACTTCATTATAGGGCAACATCGGGAAATATTATCTTTGATGATGTGAAAGTTGATGAAAGCAATATTGATAGTTATCGCCAGTCAATAAGTGTTATCTATAGTGATTATCACTTATTTGAAAAGCTGCATGGAATTGATTTAGAAAATAGTGATGTTATAGATGAAATTAATTATTGGTTAGTGAAGCTTAACCTCGATGAGAAGGTGTTTTTAGAAGGAGATGGATTCTCTACTTTAGAACTTTCAGATGGTCAAAAAAGAAGGTTAGCATTAATAGCTAGTATTGTAGAAGATAAAGATTTTTATTTATTTGATGAATGGGCTGCAGATCAAGATCCTCAATTTAGAGAGATTTTTTACAAAGAAATCCTACCTATTTTAAAGTCAAGAAATAAGTTGATTATAGTTATAACTCATGATGATAGATATTATAACTTATCAGATCAGCTCGTTCATTTAGATAAAGGAGAGGTTCAGCTAAGTGCTTCAAGGTTAAATTATGGCGAGGCTAAGGCTGAAAAATCAAATTTTAAAAACTCAGAAAATAATAAGGATAACGCATATGAGGTTTGATTTTTCTCTAGCGCAGAAGGATGTTTACTTCGATCAGCTACATTGTATTGGTAATGCTAAATATAATATTGGTGGATATGTTGATATAAGCTCGGCAAATGTCACATCTTTATTAGAAGCAAGTGATCAGGTTATAGCAAGTAACCCTATGTTTAGTTTGACTATTGAGCATGAGCATGATGGTCCCAAAGCAAGATTTGATAACGCTTTACATATTAAGTCTACGGTGGTTGATTATAGAGACGCTATTGAACCGATTAAGTCAGCGCAGGAGCTTGTGAAAGAAATATTTTCTCAGCCCTTTGATCTTAAGGGAAGATGCCTCTACAAAACTTATATCATTCAACTGACAGATCAAAGGATCTGGTTTGTAGGTGTAGCGCATCATTTGCTGATTGATGGCTGGGGGTTTGCGCTATGGGCTGAGGCACTTTCAAAAGCTTATGAATCAAAAGAATATCAGGTTAATGAGCACGCGCAGCAAAACTATTTTGAACAAGACTCAGTATACTTGGAGTCAGAACGGTATCAGAAAGATAAGGAATTTTGGAAGTCTTACTTGCATTGTTCTAAAAGGAATATACTTGTTCCAAATAGGAAATTGGAATCGAAAAGCTCAAGTGAGAGAGTTGTTTTTTCAGTAGCGCGAGATAAGTATGAAAGCTTATTTTCAAACAAAGGGTTTCTAGCTAAGTCCCCTGGTACTGTATTTTTGTCTCTTGTTTTTATAATGTTCTCTAGACTATATAGAGAGCGTAATTTTAATGTAGGGTTACCAGCTCACAATCGAAAATCAGCGAAACAAAAGAATGATATAGCTCTATATACAAGTGTTAGCCCTATATCGCTAGCTTATACATCAGACACCTCATTTGATCAGTTTCTTAGCTATGTAGCTTCTGAGCAAAAAAAAATATATCGACATCAGAAATACCCAATTGGTCATATTGTTTCTGATATGGGCCCTGAAGCAAGAAGTGGTCTCTATGATGTGTGTGTGAACTTCTTAAAATTAAATAATAGTTGTCGCTTTGCTAAAGCGCATGCATCTTACCATTATATCGAAAACCCTTTCCAAACTACTCCTTTTAACTTAACCATTTGGGACAATGGAGAAGTGCAGCCTGTTGAACTACAGGTGGATTATCACATGGGGTACTTTTCAAAAGAGGAAATTGCACAGCTTTTAGAAATACTTTTTTCTCTTCTAGAACAAGTTTCAAATAATCCAGAGGTAAAACTCTCTGAATTAATGCTTACATCTGAGAAAAATAAATCGTTATCTCTGTCCGACACTGGACTTGATGAGGAAATACAACCATTTATTACCTTATTTTTGGAGCAAGTGCGGAAATCTCCGAATACCGTAGCTGTGTCGTGTCAAAACAGAGAACTTACTTATGAAGCCTTAGATCTTTCTTCAACGCGGCTTGCATTGAGATTCAAGGAAATCGGGGTCAAAGCCGGTGATCTCGTAGGGCTAATGCTTCATCGCTCAGAAAGAATGGTGGAAGCGATTGTAGCGCTGAGTAAAATTGGAGCTGGTTTTGTGCCGATGGATCCGAGCTATCCAGTTAGCCGCCTAAAGCATATGGCACATGACAGTAATATTTCATTGCTTGTCATCGATAGTGATTTCTCTGAGTTAGCATTTGAGCTAACAGATAAGATTTATATTGTAGAGTCACTTTGTGAAAATACCGCTGTTGAAATTGGCTCGACTACCGTAGCCAAAAACGATAGCACTGCTTATGTTATATATACCTCGGGCTCTACAGGTACGCCAAAAGGCGTTGAAATTTCGAATCTATCTTTAGCTAACTTTTTGCTCTCAATGAGGAAAAAACCAGGAATCAGCCATGGAGATAGATTATTAGCCGTCACTCCATTTAGTTTTGATATATCTATTTTAGAACTATTACTTCCGTTAATAAGTGGAGCGACGGTCAAAGTATTTCCTTCACGTATAACCCATGATCTGCAAGGTTTGGTTGATGAAATTAACAAACCTGATACCAGCATCGTACAGATGACTCCTAGCGCATGGAAGTTGGTATTAGCTTCTGGCTGGCAAGGTAAACCTAGCTTAAAGGCGCTTGTGGGAGGAGAAGCTCTGCCACAGCATTTAGCAACTGAGCTAACAAGCAAGGTTGATGCGCTTTGGAATATGTATGGGCCAACTGAAACAACAATTTGGTCAAGCTGTATCCGAGTGGAAGAGAGTTGGAGTGTAAATTCAATAGGCCATCCAATCGCTAATACACAGATGGCAATTCTAGATAGCCAGCATAGCTTCATGCCTGTGGGTTGGACGGGTGAGTTATACATCAGTGGTAAGGGGTTGGCAAAAGGCTACTTTAATCAACCTGAGCTAACTGCTAGTCGCTTCATTAGTTGTAATGGAGAGCGTTGGTATAATACGGGAGATTTAGCGAAAATACAGGCAGATGGTAGTGTTGAATTTGTAGGACGAATAGATACTCAAGTTAAATTCCAAGGGTACAGAATAGAACTAGGTGAAATAGAGTCAATACTGAAAAAGTTACCGAATATCTCTGACGCAGTTGTTCTAATCAAGACATCTGACTCTGGTCATCAGTGTTTATGTGCTTACTATATCTCTGAAAATGATGAGTTATCCTCTGAACATTTGAGAGCCGCCGCTTCTGAATACCTTCCATTACATATGCTTCCAAGCCATTGGCAAGCACTTAAAGCGTTTCCTTTAACACCAAGTGGCAAACTAGATAGTAAGTCGCTTTCACTACCTTCGAGTTTTGCACAAGTAAGCACAACTGAAAATGAAGATCGTTTGATACAGGAGCTGGCAGCCGTTATTTGCCATCACCTTCAGATACCTCACCTTGATGCAGAGACAAACTTTTTTGATGCAGGAGCAAGATCCCAAGAAATGGTTGAGCTTGTGCCAAAGTTGAATGAAGCATTGAGTTTGTCACTAACTGTTGTCGATATGTTTAGTTATCCCTCACTTAACGCGCTGGCTCAAGTCATTGATGCCTCTGCGACCCGCAACTCCGAGGCAAAAAGCCGAACAGAGCAACTTCAATCAGGCAAATCAAGGCTTCAAAGAAGATTGAATACAAGGAAACAAGTCAATGAGTACTAATCAAAATTATCATGGTGCTGAAATCGCAGTCATAGGTATGTCTTCGCGATTCCCCAAAGTGAACTCGACACAAGAGTTTTGGCAATTGTTGCGAGAAGGCCGGTGTGGATTGTCAACATTCTCTTCTGAAGAGTTAGAGCGTGCAGGTGTGGATAGTGAGCTGATATCGCAAGACTCTTATGTTCCAGTTAAGGGGGTTGTGGAAAATGCGATGGCCTTCGACGCAGAGTTTTTTGGATATAGTGAGCGTGAAGCTATTTTAATGGATCCTCAATTGAGGCTCTATCATGAGACTGCTTGGCAAGCTCTTGAAGATGCTGGTTGTGGGAGAGAGACGTTAAATGAGAGGTTGCTGGGCGTTTTTGGTGGAGCTTCAGCAAACCCATTATGGACAGCTCAATTTAGCCAAGCCGCTTCTGAAGGTGGTGCACAAGCTTACGAGATAATTAATCTCGTTAGTCGAGACTTTTTTAATACTCGTTTGGCATACAAGTTCAATCTAAATGGTCCAGCTGTGACTGTACAGTCAGCTTGTTCAACAGGCTTAGTTGCAATTCACCAAGCTTGTCAAAGTCTGTTAAGTGGGGATAGTGATATTGCGTTAGCTGGAGCTGTTTCATTATCTACCAACCCAGCTTTAGTTGAACCAGATATACAAGGATATGTTTATCAAGAGGGAATGATCCTCGCTCCTGATGGTCAATGTAGGCCATTCGATGAAAGTGCTCAGGGGACGGTCTTGAGTGATGGAGTCGGGTTTGTCGTTTTAAAGCGACTACATGATGCAATTACCGATGGTGATCAAATTCATGCTGTTATTAAAGGTTCAGCAATTAATAACGATGGTAATAATAAAGTAGGATATACCGCACCAAGTGTTGCAGGCCAGCGAGATGTGTTAAGTACAGCACTACAGATTGCTGGTGTTGAGCCACAAGGCATCGGTTACATTGAAACTCATGGAACAGGAACAAAGCTGGGAGACCCTATAGAGGTGCAGGCTTTGAACCAAGTATATGGCGTTAATAGATCAACGCCTTGTTTAATTGGCTCAGTAAAAAGCAACTTTGGCCATTTAGATACCGCAGCAGGTATCGCTGGGTTTATTAAGGCGGTACTCGCTATAAAGCATGGCGGGATTCCAGCAAGCTTGCATTACAAGGATGCAAATCAGAAGTGCCAGTTTTCTGAATCTGGGCTAATGGTATCGGATCACTTCCAGCAATGGCCATCAGCAGGGGTAAAACGTGCCGGCGTCAGCTCGTTTGGGATTGGTGGAACAAACGCGCATATTATTTTAGAAGAGTATCGAAAACCCGCAATGGAATCAGTGCAACAAAGTGCTGCCTTTATTCCTGTTACTGGTCATTCTAAAGAGAGTCTACAACGTAACTTAGCCGCAATGCAGAGCTGGTTGCGGTCAAATACTAACGATTCACTATCTGCTGCTTATACTATGTTATTTAAGCGTTCAAAGCAGAGTATTAAGTCTGCACTTGTTCATGATGCCGACAATCAATACATAGCGACAGCGTTTAATAAGGAGCTGCACCCTGAATCACTGGTATTTATGTTTAGTGGTCAAGGCTCTCAATACTCTAAGATGGCACAATGGCTATATAAGAATGATACAAAATTTAGAGAAGTAGCAGAGTTATGCTCTACACACATAGATGAGCTCACAGGTGTTAATGTATGCGAATTACTTTGGGGAAATACTGAGCAGATAGCAAGTGACGAACAGTTACGAGCAACAAAACTTGCGCAACTTACACTGTTCACCGTTGAGTTTGCAATTGCTCAAAGTCTAATTGATAAAGGGTATCGGCCTAGTGCGTTAATTGGGCATAGTCTTGGTGAGTATGTTGCTGCGACAGTTGCTGGGGTATTCAGCCTTCAAGACGCGATAAAGGTGATTAGCGCTAGAGCCCAAATTATGTCTCGTGCTACGCCGGGGAAAATGATTGCAGTGAACGGCAGTTGGACTCAGTTTGACACCTCAAAGTGGTCGAATGTATCAATTGCGACTATTAATTCTGAAAAGAACTATGTTGTTGCTGGAGCAGTCCAGGATATTGAGATATTTATTTCAGATGCACGAAGCAATGGATTAGAAACTACAGAGCTCAATACATCAAGTGCATTTCACTCTTCATTAATGGATCCACTGTTAAGTGACTTTGAAGCTGAGTTCAAAGGGATTCAACTGAATACTCCCAATATGCCGATTATCTCAAATGTGACAGGTGATTGGGCAGGTGAGCAGGAACTATGTGATGTCTCTTATTGGGTTAAGCACTTGCGTCATACGGTTCAATTTCACAAAGGTATCAGCACGCTGTTGTCAGGACCAAGTCGAGCTTTTGTTGAAGTTGGTCCAGGTAATACGCTAGCCAACATTGTGTCACGCCATGGGCAATTAGAAAGTCAGAGTTTAGTCCTGCATACCACCCGCGCAAAAAGAAACGAAAAGAATGAACATACAGCATTCAATAAGTGTTTAGGGCAGCTTTATACGCTTGATATTGAACCTGATTGGAGCAGGGTACTTCAAGGTTTTAACAAGATCGCCGACCTTCCTCCTTATCAATTTGATAGCAAAGTTTATAAAACTCAGTTTTCAGGTTTTAGAGAAACGGCAGAAGAGGATGTTGAAGGATTTTATAAGCAACAGTGGAGTAAACAAGCGCTATCACTCCTATCACAGGATAGTGACAATAAAGGTAATATACTCGTTCTCGATGATAACAGTCATTTTTCCCAAAATATTATCAAGCAGTTAGAGTTGGAAACAGCAAGCACAATAACGACTGTTAGGGTTGGAGAAGTATTTAAGCGAGAGGATGAAAACCGCTACATTATGAGAGCGGAAATATTTGAAGATTATGAAAAGCTAGTTGCGGAATTAACGCGGTTAGTGACATTACCGACAAAAATTATCTCATTTTGGCCAAGTTTAAGCACTATTGACAACTATCATAGCATCCTCACATATCTCCATTTAGCAAGAGCATTCTCAAATGTCTCTTACCAAGATGAGATGAGTTGGTTTGCGATAACAACAGAAGCTTGTAACGTTACAGGTATAGAGTTGCTTAAACCCGAACAAGGGCTGGTGTACGGCACACTGAAAGTAATTTCTCAAGAGCATCAGAACATCTCAGCGCATCAAATTGACTTTGATAGTTCAAGTTTTAGTCAGTCTCAGTTACTTCCAATAATACGTTCTAAAAAATTGTCCACTGTAAGTGCGGTGCGAGGCAGAAATCTTTGGCAACCAGAGTTTCTAAAAATTGGCAAGGAGCTAGAAAAGAGCAGTTCACCTGTAGTTATTCGTGATAATGCGACTTATGTAATTACAGGTGGATTCGGAGGTGCAGGACAAGAACTTGCTCGTTATTTAGCGTCAACATATAAAGCAAACTTAGTGTTAGTGAGTCGAACAGACCGTTCATCTTCTCCTCTTATTGCTGAATTGAACTCCTATGGTGCCAATGTAACTTGCCTTGAGGCGGATGTAAGTACACCGCGATCAGCTCAAATAATCTGGGACAAAGCCGTCACTGAGTTTGGCCAAGTTAGCGGTGTATTTCACCTAGCGGGACTGCCAGGTGAAACGATGGTGATGAACCAAACAAATGAAATTGTGCATAAGGTACTAGCTGCAAAGCTGGGAACTGCCAACGCTTGGGTTGATATTTGCGAGCGTGAAGAGATGGAGTTCGTCGTACTATTTTCTTCGGTTACGGGGATTTTAGGTGGCATGGGTCAAAGTGACTATAGCTCAGCCAATGCTGGTTTGGATTGTATAGCAGAAGCAGCTCACAGTAGAGGTATAGATAGAGTTTTCAGTATTCGCTGGGATGCTTGGAAAGAAGCTGGAATGGCTGTAGAGGCATTAAATGGCAGAAGACGGATTACAGCGCATCAAACTCATCCACTGTTGGGCGATCAAATTATCAATGAGTCAGGCCAGACAGTCTACTGTAAGCAATTTCATACAGAGAGGGATTGGCCGCTTGCTGAGCATTGGGTTATGGGTTTACCAACGATTCCTGGTGCAACCTATTTGGAGATGGCTGCAGCTGCATTTCAGCATTCAACCCCTTCAAAGCACATCACTTTAAAAGACGTATACTTTTTATCTGGTGCAGCCCTATCTGCAGGAGATTGGTCTGATTTATATACCAACCTAACAGTCGATGGCAATGGTACTCAATTCGAAATTACGAGTTATCAGCCGAGTAATGAGTTGTACCAAATTCATGCGAAAGGGCAGGTAAGTGGAGTTTCGAGCGCGCAGCCAGAAAGCATGTCGATTAATGAGCTAATTAATTCAATTCAAGGAAGAGTATTCGACAATATTTCTGGTGCTGCAGACCTTGGGGCTCAAGCTCTTGGTGTGAGCCGAAATGCAGAGCAGCACGATCAGTTGATGAAGTATGGTGAGAGATGGAACTGTTTTGAAAAGGTGTGGATCGGCGAGCGCTCAGGCCTAGCTAAAATGCACTTACCTGCACAGTTCGATACTGATATTAATGACTACAGTTTACATCCTGCCTTACTGGATTGCGCAACCTCTTATCTGAGAGCTTTTATTGATGGTGGCGTCTATATACCAATTAGCTATGCAAAGCTTACCCAATATTCGAAGCTAGAAGGTCAGTTTTATAGTTTTGTCGAGTTGCAGAGTCAGGACAGCAAATCGGGAGTCATGAGCTTTGATATTTGTTTACTCAGCTTAACAGGAGAGCAGCTAGTAACTATTTCAAATTTCACGATGAAGAAAATTGAAACAGACTTAGCTAGCTCTTCAAGTAAGGTAAGCAATATACCTCTTAGTGAATTTGTATATAAACATAAAGCGATGCCTGCAGGCATTGATAATAGTACTGCAATGAGTGTTATCGAACAGACATTAGCTCACCGTCAGCCAGTAACTTTGTATGCAGCATCGGATTTTATAAAGCGCTATGAAAACTCCGCAGATGGTGACACTGGTTTATTCGACCTGAATGACGCGTTACCACAACAAACACGACCTAGACCTGATTTGGAAGTGGATTTTGTTGCAGCAAAAACTCCCACTCAAAAATCATTAGTGTCAATTTGGGAGCAAATGCTTGGATTAGAAAAAGTAGGGATTCAAGACGACTTCTTTGAGCTTGGTGGGGACTCTCTCGTTTTGATGCAGATCCATAAAAAAGTACAACAAACATTTGATGAAAAAATAGCGGTTGTTGAACTGTATAACTATCCGACAATTCAAAAACTCGCCGAATATATAGACTCTTCATCTAACGAAGATGACGATACTTTATCTCAGGTTTCTTCTCGAGTTGAGAAGAAAAAAGCAGCAGCCCTTCGCCGCAGAAAAAAACAACAAAAGGACTAACAGAAAATGAAATCAACAGAAGAATTAAAAGAATATTATCAGGATGACATTGCCGTTATTTCAATGGCTGGTCGCTTCCCCGGTGCAAACAGTGTCGAAGAGTTTTGGCATAACCTTGAAAATGGTGTCGAGTCAGTCAGGTTTTTTAGTCAAGAAGAGCTATTGAACTTAGGGGTTGATCCTGCACTTTTAGAAAACCCGAACTTTGTTGGTGCTGAGGGGGTACTTGAAGGCGTTGAGAATTTTGATGCTGAATTCTTTGGTTTCTCGCCTAGAGAAGCTGAATTGTTAGACCCACAGCATCGGATCTTCCTTGAGGTAATTTGGGAGCTGTTAGAAAGAGCGGGTTATGGTGCTGAAGAAGGCGACAACATCATTGGTGTTTATAGTGGAGCCGGTGCTAGTTCCTATCTGTCGAGAAACTTATTATCACACCAAGACTATGTAAGGGACGTTGGGACCTTTAAAGTCTCTCTCTCAACGGGACAAGACTTTGTCTCGACAAGAGCAAGCTACAAGCTTGGCTTATCTGGACCTAGTATCAATATTAATACTTTATGTTCGTCTTCAGCTGTTGCTGTTCACTATGCGAGGGAAGCGTTGCTTGCATATCAATGTGACATTGCGGTAGCTGGAGGAGTTACAATATCAAACTCAAGAGAAGATGCTTTATTTTACCAAGAGGGCGGCATAGGGTCCTTTGATGGTCACTGTAGAGCCTTCGATGCGAGGGCTGCCGGTACAGTTGCTGGGAATGGTATTGCGCTTGTTGCTTTGAAACGCATGGAAGATGCACTAGAAGATGGCGATCAGATCCTTGGTGTACTAAAGAGCAGTGCAATTAATAACGATGGCGGGGACAAAGCAAGTTATACCGCGCCAAGCCCAGAAGGGCAATCGAGGTGTATTACAGAAGCTCTTGAAAGCGCAGAGATAGATCCTGCGACGATTAGCTATATAGAAGCACATGGAACAGGTACTAACTTGGGGGATCCGATAGAAGTATCTGGTTTGACTAGAGCATTTCAACGCTATACGGATAAAAAGCAATTCTGTGGCATTGGTTCTGTGAAAACAAATATTGGGCACCTCGTATCAGCGGGGGGAGTTGCCAGTATGATAAAGACGTTGAAGGGGATGGAGCATCACAAGATACCTGCAAGTCTAAACTTTGAACAACCTAATCCAAAAATTGATTTTGCTAATAGCCCATTTTTCGTTGTTGATAAAACGATCCCGTGGGAACCAAGTGCAGGTGACAAGTTAAGAGCTGGTATTAGTTCATTTGGCATTGGTGGAACGAATGCACATTTAATCGTAGAAGAAGCGCCTGAGTTACCTAAGTCTGATTCAGCTAGTGGACTTCATCTAATCGTGTTGTCTGCAAAAACAGCATCCTCATTAGTAAAAACGAAAGAAAACCTGCTTGAGCACTTGAAGTGCTGCCCAGAGCTAAATATTGCTGACGTTGCTTACACGTTACAAGTCGGTAGGAGAAATTTTAAACACAAGTTTGTCACTGTTGTCAGTTCAATAGATGAATTAAAGAATAAGCTGACAGGAGACGACAAGCGATTCACGATCCATAGTGCCCAGAACAAAACAGAGCGAGATATTTGTTTTATGTTCCCCGGTCAAGGTAGTCAGTATGTCGGTATGGCGAAAGCTTTATATGAAAATGAAGCTGAGTTCAAAAAGCATTTAGATCAGTGCTTTGAATTAATACACACGCATTGCTCTTTGTCCTTAAAAGAACTTTTGTTTTGTGAGAATTCAACTGCTGCCAGTACACAACTTAAACAAACTCAGAATGCTCAATTAAGTTTATTTAGTGTTAGTTATGCACTAGCTAAACTGCTAATAAGTTGGGATGTAAAACCACAAAGCATGATTGGTCACAGTATCGGTGAGTATGTTGCAGCGTGTTTGTCCGGTGTATTTACTCTGGAAAATGCAATAAGACTCGTTGCAAAGCGTGGTGAGCTCATGGCGGGTATGCCACATGGCAAAATGTTGTCGATTCCAATCGCTGCAAGTGAAGTGTCTAACTGGGTAAGAGAGGGAGTTTGGCATTGCGTTCAAAATAGCGAACATTCACAGGTTTTGGGAGGGCAGCCTGAAGCAGTTGACGCTTTATTAGCTGAACTAAATGCAGCAGGAATTGAAGCTTCTCTGCTACATACATCTCATGCGTTTCACAGCGGGATGATGGCTGCTGCACTTCAGCCATTCATAGAGTTTGCAAGCACAATACCGATGAATAAACCAACTATCCCGTTTATCTCAAATGTATCGGGTGATTGGGCTGAGGAAGAAGTTTGCAGCCCAGAATATTGGGCTAAACACCTGCGTCAAACTGTGAAATTTAATGATGGCTTAGAGACATTATGGTCTGAGGATACTAGCCGTGTGTACGTTGAAGTTGGCCCAGGGACTACCTTACGATCATTTATAAAGACGTTGAGCAATAACCAAGCTCATGTTGCAAGTACATTACCTAAACCTGCAGAGCAAGAGTTGACACTGGAAAGTATCGCATTTACGCGTGCTGAAATATGGGCAGCGGGGATCACACTACCTTTTGAAGAGTATTATTCTACGCAAAAGCGCCACAGAGTTCGTCTTCCTACCTATGCATTTGAGCCAAAAAGATATTGGATTGAACCTGCAGCAACAGGTAAGCAGTTATTTAAACCTGATTTAATTTTAACGAAAGATTCTGATATGCCCAGCACCACAAAACCGCTTGTAGAGGGGGCATTACGTTGGGAGTTAAAAGCGGTTGAACAACATACGACGTTGTCAGACGCACAATTGGCAGCTATCAAGGCGATGCAACAAGGTGTTACAGAGCAGCTTGCGACTATTCTTGGTAGTAGTATGGATGTCAAAGGTGAAGGCTTAGAGTTAAAGTTTGCAAATATAGAGTCTCAAATTGATGGTAGTAGTGATGACCTTGCATTGGCTTCCAATCATAGCCGTCCAAGTTTTGCGCCTGATTATGTTGAACCAAGAACGGAGCTTGAATCACTACTAGCGCAGCAATGGCAAGAAGTTTTGGGGTATAGCCCAGTTGGAATAGAAGATAATTTCTTTGAAATGGGTGGGCATAGCTTAATGGCGGCTGCCTTAGTAACCAAAATGCGCAAGCAGTTTGAATTTGAGATACCACTTCAGGAATTATTGCAATTACCAACTATTTCTGCACTTTCCGAATTAATTGAAACTCGGATGTGGTTACTTGAGCAAGAAAATAGTGAGGCCGATACGACTGAACCTGTTGAGGTGCTTGAACTATGAATGTTGAGGCACTTTTACAAGAGCTTCGGGCTCATCACGTTAAATTAAATATCAAAGGTGACAAGCTGGTTTGTGAATTACCAAAAACGGGAATTCCTGATAGCCTGAAGACGACACTGATAAGTAATAAAGAAGCGTTGAAGTCGTTTTTAAATAAGCTTTATAAAGATAATAAGAAACGCCACACGATTCAAAAGGTCGATAAAGCTTGTGAAATACCACTGTCATTTTCACAGCAAAGCTTGTACTTAGCGCAAAAGTTTGCGTCAGGCAACGAGTATTACAACAGTCACTTCTTATTCGATATTAGTGGTGAGATTGATTTTTCCTGCTTTCAACTTGCTGTGCGCAAGTTGATAGAGCGGCATGAAATATTGCGGACTTGTTATGGCGAAAATTTAGGAATGCCGTTTCAGTTTGTGATGCCAATGGAAAGTATCGACATGACAAAAATCTGCGAGCTTGTTTCCGTGGTTCATAAAAACGATGAAGAAATAGAAGCGCAGATCAGAACAAGTATAAATATCTATTTTGATTTGGAACGTGATGCTCCTATCAGAGTTAAATTATTTAGAACGAAAGAAAGATATTTAGTGTTGTTTGTTATACACCACATCGCAACAGATGGATTTTCCGGTGGTGTTTGTAGTAAAGAGCTATGTCAATTGTATCTTCATGCGGTTGAGAAATCAGATGAGAGTTTGGCTCCATTAGATATTCAGTATGCAGATTATGCATTTTGGCAGCGTTCCCCTGAATGGATGGAAATGCAAAAAGAAGGGATTGAATATTGGCTTGAAAGGCTAGAGGGTGCGCCAAAAGTAAATCAACTTCCATATGATTTTCCACGCCCACGTCAGTTGGATTATAGCGGTAGGACACAGCAGTTTAAGCTTGATTCCCTGAGGCTGGCTAAACTGAAAAAACTTGCTGCACGAGAAGAGACAACCTTGTTCATGCTGTTACATGGCCTGCTTGGTGTGCTAATCGCTAAAGTGAGTGGTCAATACGACAACACTATAGGTGCACCCATTGCAAATAGGCTGAATCCTCAGCTGGAGTCATTAATAGGCTTTTTTGTTAATACCTTACCAACAAGAGTACAAATTGATGCTAAACAAAGCTTAATTGATATTCTTCGACAGAATAAAACGAATCTATTGAATGACTTTTCGCATCAAGAAGTGCCAATCGATGTGCTTATTTCTGAGAGGGCGGGAGAGCGCTTGGTAGGCGGTTCAAATCTATTTCAGGTGCTATTTGTGATGCAAAACACGCCTGAGATGATGCTTGAGTTCGCTGACACAAAAATGGAGCTGAAAAACTTTGATGCCCATACTGTGCGATTTGATATAGAGCTTCACATCACGGAGCTTAATGATGAGCTCAATATTAGTTGGATGTATGCAACAGCACTTTTTAAAGAAGAAACGATTAAGAGTTTGCATGACAGCTTCATACTGCTCATTGATACCTTCTTAAATAATCCCGAAATAAATTGTTCAGATTTCTCGATAGTTAATAAGAAGCAACAAATACAGCTAGAGAAATTACAGACGAAAGAAGCGGTTCCTCTTGCTGGTGCCTCTGTGCAAGAAGCATTTGAGAGCACGGCTAGAGATTACCCAGAGAGTATCGCGTTAGTTGATAAAGAAGAGACAATTAGCTATGGCAGTTTAAACGCGCAAGCGAATAAATTAGCCCATTACTTAATTGAGACTGAGAATGTTAAACCTGGTGATTTAGTGGCATTTTTAGTTCCGAGGGGCATAGATCAAATCATAACGTTGATGGCCATATTGAAAGCGGGTGCAGGCTATATTCCAATCGACGAAGCATTACCTTTAGAGCGTATTGATCAGATATTACAAAATTACCCAAATAGCTTGTTGATATATGGAGACTGCTCTCAGGCGTGCATCAGTGAGCACAATAATAAAAGGCAACTGTCATCGCTAATTTTGAGTAATTACCCAGTTACTAATCCGGTGCTCGAAGTGGGGCTACTAGAGTCGCCCTGCTATGTTTTACACACCTCAGGCTCTACAGGTAAACCAAAAGCGGTACAGATGTCACATAAAGCGCTGTTGAATTTGATTGTGACCATTGGGGTTGCTCAACCTCTTTTAACGAAACAGCCTACTTGGTTGCAATACGCATCAATCGGTTTTGATATGAGCTTTACTGATATTTTTATGGCACTTAGTAACCATGGTAAGTTGGTACTAACTCGTCGAGAGTGTATGAGTGACCTAGACTATCTTAGTAAAACGATTGTGGATCATGATGTCAGCGTTTTAAATTTGCCACACTCAATGCTGCACATTTTATTGAGTTATTGGGTAGAAAGTCACGTCAATCCAGCGCAACTGAATTGTGTGATATCTACGGCTGAGCAACTAAAAATAACTCCAGCGATCAGAAAGTTCTTTTCACGCAATAATCGAATACAACTTGTTAATCATTATGGTCCTACAGAGACACACGTTGTGACTGCATTAAATCTCTCAAAAGTACCAGAGACTTGGGCTGATATACCTAATATTGGGTCGCCAATAGCGAATGTGAGCTGCTTGGTACTTGACGAGTTTGGCTATCAAGTACCTGTAGGCGCTATGGGGGAGTTGTATATCACAGGTGCATGCTTGGCCGATCAGTATCTCGGAGAGCCTGAGCTGACGAAGGAAAAGTTTACTGAGCTACCTCATTATCCTCATTTGGGTGAGCGATTTTATCGTACGGGAGATTTGGTTCGTTGGACGTCAAATGGCAACTTAGAGTATTTAGGTAGAAGCGATCAACAGGTGAAACTGAGAGGCTTCCGAGTTGAACTAAGTGAAGTGGAGACTACCTTAGCATTGCATCCAGACGTAGATATGGCATCCGTAAAATGTGATGAATTCAACGGAGATAGCAAGCTAATTGCTTACTTTACTGTAAAGGGAAGAACACCTTCACAAACTGAGCTAAATGAATTTTTGCTTTCCAAGCTACCTTACTACATGTGTCCAAGCTTATTTATCGAAGTCACTTCATTTACATTTAATATCAACGGAAAAGTAGACAAAAATGCGTTGCCTAAGGCTGATTTCTCGGTACTAGAAAGTCACTATAGTGAACCTGAAACTCCGACAGAGTACCGCCTTCAAGGTGCGTGGCAATCATTGCTCAATGTTGAGAAAGTAGGCCGTAATGATAACTTCTTTAACTTAGGTGGGCACTCGTTACTTGCATCACAACTCTCTGCTGGGATCCAGCAAGAAACCGGCATAAAACTATCAGTAAAAACGATTATGGAAGCCCCTATTTTGAGGGAGCAAGCGCGCTTATTCGATGAGCTAAATTATTTGCAGAATGTTGAGAGCCTAAAGGCTGGACAAACAATCAAGGAGGAGGGGGTGCTATGAAAGAACTTAAACTATCACTAGAAAATTATCTACATGAAGGCGTGGTTAAGTTAGAGGGCGTGTTTTCTCAAAACGATATTGAGACCTTAGAAATGCACCTTCGAGATCATATTGGTGTTGAAAAACGGGGGGTTGTCTATGAGCAAGATGGAGTTACGGTACGCGGCATTCATGGTATTCACTTGTACCATGAGTTTTTCTCCACATTAGTAAAACAGGAAAAATTACTTGGTATCGTTCGGAAAACCCTAGGTGACAACTGCTATGTGCATCAATCCAAAGTAAATGTTAAGAAAAAAGGGGTTGGGGAATTCTGGCCATGGCATCAAGATTTTGTGTTTTGGCATAATAATGACCATATAGAGAAAGAAGAACTAGTCAATATCGCCATATTTCTCGATGATGTGGACTTTATTTCTGGTCCTTTGTGGTTTATTCCAAACTCGCATACGCAAGGGAACCTCTGCCAAAATATAACGCTTGAAGCTCAGCCTGATAAATCATGGTCGAATGATGTGGCTTCAGCGCTTACTTTCCAAGTGCCAATTGAAGAAGTTGACAAGCAAATTCAGATGAATGGTGTTGCTCCCGCAATAGGTAAAAAAGGCGATGTCATCGTTTTCCATCCACAAACTATTCATGGTAGCCCTAATAACTTAGGGCCAACGGATAGACGGTTGCTTATTCTGACCTACAACAAAGTGAGTAACGT
This sequence comes from Pseudoalteromonas sp. JC3, assembly GCF_030291895.1. Classification (NCBI taxonomy): domain Bacteria; kingdom Pseudomonadati; phylum Pseudomonadota; class Gammaproteobacteria; order Alteromonadales; family Pseudoalteromonadaceae; genus Pseudoalteromonas; species Pseudoalteromonas sp. JC3. Next base: position 169,547 of record NZ_CP127855.1, read on the forward strand.
AAGCAAGTCTCTTTCAAGCCGGCCCGAGTTTTTGTGCTCACCAGTCACTTATTAAGGAGTATGATAATGGTGAAGGAATTAATTAATGATGCTGCGTCGGCAGGGGTTTTTCTCTCATTAGATGAAGCAGGACAGTTGAAATATGAACTATCTGTAGATGAGTTTCCAGAACAGCTAAAGCAAAAAATTATTCAAAATAAAAACGAAATCATTGCCTTTTTTGAAGGATTATCAAGTTTAAATTCAAGTCCCGGTTACAGTACTCAAGATGCTATCGAGAAAGCATCTGAGGCATCGGTATCTTTCGCCCAACAGCGCTTTTGGTTGATTGATAATATTGAAGGCGGAAGCGCCCACTATAACATGCCAGGTGCTTTTCAGTTAGAGGGTGAAATAGATTTACACGCTATTGAACGGGCGTTTGTAGAAGTTATACAGCGACATGAAGTACTACGCACAACATACCATGAACTAGATGGTCAAGTTACTTTGCAGGTCCACGATATTGAAAGTTTCCCTATCAAGCAAACCTCTATCGAGCATTTAAGTGCGGAGCTGGTAAATAAAAAGCTCACTGAACTGCTCAGGTTAGAGGCATCTAGAAGTTTTGATTTAGAAAATGATCTTATGATCCGTTGTCATCTCATCAAGCTCTCCAATAACAAATATGTTGTTGGGGTGAACATGCATCATATTGCCTCTGATGGTTGGTCGTTAGGGATCTTAATAAACGAATTTGTAGAGTGCTATAGTGCAGTGCTCGAACATCGTGATGTAAGCTTACCTGAATTGCCTATCCAATATTCAGACTTTGCGGTGTGGCAGAAGGCACAGTTGCGCGGAACGTTACTAGATCAACTCGGTAGCTACTGGAAAACGCAGCTTGCAGACATACCTATGGCGCATAGCTTGCCACTTGATAAACCGAGACCACAAAGGCCGGATAACCAAGGTACGACATTTAGTATTCAACTTCCCGCATCACAAAGTAAGGCTTTGAAAACATTCTGTGTTGAGCAAAATGCATCACTTTTTGCCGGAGTTCATGCGCTTTTCGCTGCATTGATGTCTCGCTACAGTAATGAAAATGATGTTGTTATAGGAACCCCTGTCGCGGGAAGGGATAATGCTGAGCTTGCAAGACTAATTGGGTTGTTTGTCAATACTCTTGTTTTACGAACTATCAACCCTGCCAAATTAAGTTTAGTTAAGGCGCTAGAAGTAAGCCGGAACACCATATTTGAAGCCTTTGAGCACCAAGCTATTCCCTTTGAGAACTTAGTTGAAATTCTAAATATCGAAAGAAGCCCTGCATATCATCCTATATTTCAGGTTATGTTGGCGATGCAAAATAATGATCAGGAGGCACTCAAGCTGCCTAATTTGGCATTGAGTAACGTGGAACAGCCAATAACCACGACGAAGTTTGATTTAACAGTGCATGTGAGAGAAGTTGGTGAGCAGATAGAGTTCACATGGGAGTATGCAACAGCGTTATTCAATGATGATACGATTAAAGTGATGGCAGGGCATTTTAACCAGCTAATCACTCAAGCGGTAGCTAACCCCAACGCCTCACTAGATACAATGCCTTTGCTGACAGCATCTGAGTACGAGACAGTTGTAAATAAATGGAATGCGACTTCTGTTGCTTATCTTGAAGACCTGTGTATGCATGAATTGTTTATACAGCAAGCACTAAAAACTCCAGCTGCCATAGCACTCGTAGACTCTCAAGGGGAGATGACCTATTTTGATTTGCTAAGACATGCTTTGCTCGTTGCGAGCAAGCTATCTGGGCAGATTACTGTCGAGGAGCTGGTTGCTGTAAGAGCTGAAAAAGGTAGAGCGCAGGTCATTGCCACATTAGCTATTTTGATTGCAGGAGGGGCATATTTGCCTCTTGAAACCAGCTGGCCGGTTGAAAGGTGTCGCGATATTTTAGTGCAGGCACAGGTAAAAGTCTGTTTAGTTGATAGTCAACAGCAGTTATTATCATCAGAAGAGTATCAATATATCGACTTGAGCCGCATCGATAACACAGGTATTTCTACCAAAGAGGTTATTGCATACTTTGAAAATTATCGAGCTCCGCAACAGATAAATCAGTTGGCCTATGTCATTTTCACATCAGGTTCAACAGGTGTACCTAAAGGGGTAGCGATTGAACATCAAGCAGTAGTTAACACTTTACTTGATATCAACAGTAAATATGAGGTTACGCATAAGGATAAAGTTTTATGTGTATCTGCATTGAGCTTCGACCTGTCTGTATATGATATTTTTGGTATGTTAGCGGTCGGTGGAGTGCTAGTCTTTCCAGCTTCTGAATTGGCGAAAGACCCTCATCACTGGCTTGACATGCTGGAAAAGCATGAAATAACAGTTTGGAATACAGTACCCTTATCTATGGGACTAATCACTGAGTTACTCGAAGCTGATAACCGACAAGATATTGCGCCTTTACGTATCGTGTTGATGAGTGGAGATTGGATCCCAACCTCATTACCTAAGCGTATATGGCGTCGCTTTAGGAATGCAAAACTCTTTAGTCTTGGAGGAGCAACGGAGGGGTCGATTTGGTCGATTCATTACCCCATTACTGAGGATTTGAGCGATCGTCGAAGTGTGCCATACGGTAAGCCTTTAGGTAATCAAGCATTCTATATACTTAATTCGCAGCTCCAACACTGTCCTACCGGTGTGACGGGGGAGTTGTTTATCGGCGGAAAAGGTGTTGCTCGTGAATACTACAATGCGAGTGAAATTACCGAAAAGCATTTCTTATACCATCCTGAATTACAACAAAAAATCTATCGAACAGGTGATTTAGGACGTTATTTACCAGACGGTAACATTGAGTTTGTAGGTCGCTTAGATAATCAACTAAAGGTTAGGGGATTCCGAGTTGAGATAGGTGATATTGAAAGTCAGTTGCTTGCTCATCCAAAAGTTGAAGGTGCGCATGTCGTAGCTGTACCAGACAAGTCAAAAAACATTCAGTTAGTTGCATACGTTGTAATGACAGAAGAGTGGAAGCCATCACGTATTCGCGAGTATCTGTTCGGTACCTTACCTGATTATATGGTGCCAAGTGCAATTATGTTGTTGCCAAGCTTCCCGTTGACCGCAAATGGGAAGCTTGACCGCAAAGCTTTACCTGAACCTGACTTTAGCCAAGCACTCGCTGAGTATGAAGCTCCCAAAAATAAAATTGAAGCCCTATTGTGTGAGCTTTTTGCAGAATGTTTGGGATTGGAAAAAGTAGGAAGGAAAGATAACTTCTTTTCTCTTGGTGGGCATTCTGTTTTAGGTATGGAGCTGATCTCAAAAGCTAAGCGTAAAGGCATCATTATAGAAGCTCGCCACTTGTTTTCCGTAAATACGTTAGCAGAGTTAGCGGATGTAGTGAGCGTAAATGAAGGTGAAAAGCGGCTGTATCAAGCGCCTAAGAACAAGGAGTTGCAAGATGGAGAAAGTCTTAAACCCGAACATTTGACACTTGTAAACCTTTCTAACAGTGAGCTCGAAAGTATTGCGAAGCTAGTTCCTAAAGGAATTGATAATATTCAGGACATCTATCCACTGAGCCCTGTTCAAGAAGGGTTTCTATTCCACTATATGCTTGGCGCTGACGTGGATCCTTATATTCTAAATTCTGTCATCGAATTACCACAAACAACTTCTTTATCAACGTTGCAGCAGGCCTTTGAGGTCATTCTATTAAGGCATGATGTACTAAGAACGCAAGTTCAGTGGCAAGGCGTTGCTGAACCTGTGCAAGTTGTATGTAAAGAAGTTGAATTCGTTGTGGATGAATGGGAGTTCAGTTGCGATGACGATGATACCGACGTTTTAGAAGTGATAGCACCGTCGTTACGCTCAAAGATGACAATTAGCCAAGCACCTTTAGTAAATATAACCTTGGCAAGAAATTCAACGACTACAAAGTCTTATTTAGTTATTCAGTGCCATCACCTTATCGTAGATCACGCTGGTTTAGAGATGATTGGTCAAGAGCTTGCTGCAATTTTAAATGGGCAAGAATTAAAAGCGCCTGCGCATCAGTTTAGAGAGCAAATAGCGTTTATTAAGGAACACTGTGACTTAGAAGCGGCAAAGGCATTTTATAAAGATTACTTAAATGATGTAACGCAAGGTTGTTATCCATTTAACTTGTCGAGTGTCCATGGTGATGGTAGCGATGTTGTTCAGTTGAATCATGATTTATCTGAAAAATTGAGTGCAGAAATCAGAGCATTATCTCGAGCATATCGTGTATCTCCCGCTATTCTATTCCACATGGCTTTATCTCTAACAATCTCTATTGCAAGTGCTAGTAGTCGAGTGATATTCGGGACGGTGATGTCGGGTAGGCTTGATGGTGTAAGTGGGGTTGATAAAGTGATGGGGACGATGATAAATACTGTCCCAGTACACTTAGAACTTAAGAACCTGAGTGCCGAAATGCTGTTGCGAAAAACGGAAGCATGCTTAAATGAACTCGTTTTATTTGAGCATGTACCTTTGGCTATAGCGCAGCAACAGAGTGGGTTAACTTCGGATACTCCTTTGTTTAGTTCGCTATTTAATTATAGACGGTCAAAATCTGAGAGTGCGGTGCAAAGTACTTTAGGTCTGCGTAGCTTATCCCTGAAGGAAACAACGAACTACCCTTTGGTTGTCTCAGTTGATGATTTCAATGATAAGAAGTCGTTCACCGTTGAAGTTAAAGCGATGGGAGAGTACGCCTCAAGAGTGCAAAATATTTTTGCATCTGCGATGGCAAGTATTTGCTCGGCGCTAGTATCTGGTCATGCTGGAGAAGTTACGAAGCTAGCTTGCTTACCTAGTAGTGAGCTTCCCAAAATAACATCTAAAACGGGGTGGCCTAAGAGCTGTAAAGAAATACCCTTAGCGCACAACCTGTTTGAAGCGACTGCCGTTCAGACGCCTGATGTGGATGCAGTGGTTACAACGCAAAATACACTGTCTTTCGCTGAGCTTAATAAATCGGCGAATCAGTTAGCAAATTACTTACGCCAAACTCATGGTGTTAAAGAAAACAAATTTGTCGGTATTGTCGTCAATCGTTCACAGAGCTATGTCGTTGCAGTTCTAGCTGTCTTGAAATGTGGTGCAGCCTTTGTACCCATTGATCCAAGTTACCCAACAGAGCGAGTGAGCTACATATGTGACCAAGCTAATGTGACAGTTGTTCTAGGTGATCATGACGAGCTGTCAAAAAAGGTCAGCGCACCTTTTGCTAACTTGGATTTATGCATCGAGGAGGCTACAAGCTATACCTCAGAACCACAACCAACGACTATTGATGCCAAAAGTGCAGCTTATGTGATTTTCACTTCGGGCTCTACTGGTCGGCCTAAGGGAGTCGTTGTAAGTCACCAAAATTTGGTAAACCATAGTACTGCACTAAAGGCAGACATTCTGGAAGCAACCGGAGCGAGTCGCTGGGGCTGGACACTATCAGGTGCATTTGATGGGGCGATGAAGGGTATATCTGCTTTATTAAACGGTATTTCACTTTGTATGGTGTCCGAACAAGCTAGGTATAACCCTAGCATATTGTGTTCAGAGCTACAGTTACTAAAGGCTGATATTGTAGATAGTACTCCTGTGATGATAAATGAAATCTTCAGGCTAGCTGAAATACCTCAAGTAAATTGGCTTATCGGAGGGGATGCAATTGATCCTGTGATGTGGAATAAAGTAGCCAAGTATCAGCAATCTATAGCAAGAAAAGCCTTTAATATGTATGGTCCAACTGAATGTAGCATCAACACTTGTTGGGGAGAAATAACAACAAACTCAAGCCCTCATATTGGCTCACCCATACTCAATGTAAATCTATCGATATTAGACAATGAAATGAGAGCTGTACCTGCAGGGGTTGTAGGCGAGCTTTACATTAGCGGATTTGGGGTGGCTAAAGGTTATATTAACTCGGTAGATGACGAAGCATTTCTAAGCCAAAGTGTATGTGCTGAAGCAGGCCTGGAATGGCCAGTATATCGCAGTGGCGACCTTGTGAAAGCGAGCGTTGATGGGGTATTGCAGTTTGTCGGAAGGAAAGACTCACAGGTTAAAATAAGAGGCTACCGAATCGATTTAAATGAAGTGGAAGCTGCCATTTTAGCGTGTAACATCGAATTAGCTGCGGTTACGACACACGAAGATACGCTCGGAGGGACTCAGTTACTTGCTTTTTATGAATCATCCGATATATCCGAGCAAGAGCTAAAAGAGCGCTTACGCGAGATGATCCCTTCTTATATGCTTCCAAGCGTTATTCAAAAACTTGAGCAAATGCCAATCAATAGCAATGGAAAGATAGATCGGAAAGCCTTGCCCAAGGTGGGAGAAGTCAATTCAACAGTAGTTTATGTTGCCCCCGACACAGAAATTGAAAGCAGTCTTTGTAAGCAGTGGGAAACTCTTTTGGGAGTAGAAAAAATTAGTGTTGAAGCGAGCTTCTTCGACTCTGGTGGCCACTCAATCTTAGCAACAAGATTTGCTAGTTTCGTTGAGCAAGAGTTTAAAGTGCAGTTACCGCTCTCTATGCTTTTTGAAAGTGCCACGGTGCGGACAATTGCTTCCTATATTGAGTCTATTCAATTGAGTAGAGGGGAAGTTTCTCTCAAAGAAGACGAAGAAGAGTTCTTTTTATAAGAACGTGTATTGAATCGTACAACAAGAACAATAAAAACCCTCCAAATCTGCTTACATGTGGATTTGGGGGGCAAGGAATGAGTAGATTACCTCTAAGATAATTATGAAAGCTGAAAATATAATAATTAATGCAGTCAAGAGCGGTGTTCACCTCTATTTAAAAGATGGTCGGTTAGCGTATAAACTAAACAAAGGGAGTTTTCCCGACGATATAAAAGCAATGGTAGTTGCTAACAAAGACCTTGTTATCGAGCACTTAGAACTACAGTTAACCCAGAGCAACTTAGATAGAACAGTTCAAGCCTATCCAAGAGAAAGCCAGACGTTACCAACGTCATTTTCGCAGCAGCGTTTATGGTTTATAGATCATCTCAAAGGAGGCTCACCAGAGTACAACATGCCAGTGGCCTTGACTGTAAAAGGTGAATTATCGCTGCCTGTAGTTGAGCGTGTTTTTCAGCGGATAATTGCGCGTCATGAGGTGCTAAGAACCAATTATTATGATGAAGCAGGCGTGGTGTATCAATATATCCATGAACCTGAAAATGTGGCGTTTAGTGTTGTATATCAAGACCTCAGGTCGTTACAAGGCGAAGCGCAGCAAGCCCAAATAAAAGCACGGATATCAGAGGTTATCACCACCGCGTTTAACTTGGCAGAAGACTTACTATTAAAGGTATTGTATTTGGCGACCGGAGAGGATACAGGAGTCCTACTCTTTAATATGCATCATATCGCGTCGGATGGTTGGTCAATGCAGGTGTTGACCAATGAGTTTGTACGTTTGTATGAAGCCTATAGTCAAGGTGAAGCCGAGCCTTTACCACAATTGGCGTTACAGTATGGAGATTATGCGCAGTGGCAGCGAACGCATATAACGGATACGGTATTAGATAAACAGCTCAGTTATTGGTTAGCGCAGTTGGATGAAGCCCCCGCGGTGCATAACCTCACATTGGATTATCCCCGCCCAGCAGAGAAGCAATATCATGGTGCTCAGGTGGTGTCAGCGTTTTCAGCGCAAACAGCGGATGCGTTATTGGCAGCAGCTAAACGTCATCAATTGACTCCTTTTATGTTATTACATGGTGCATTGTCATTGGTCTTATCAAGACATAGCAATAGTCATGACATCATTATGGGCACACCGGTTGCGAATCGCCTTCAAGCAGAGTTAGCCCCTTTAATCGGCTTCTTTGTAAACACCTTAGTGTTGAGGGTGAATACACAGCATGACAGCTTAGCGGAATATTATGCCCATGTGCGAGCGACCCACTTAGCAGGTCAAAGTCACCAAGATGTTCCATTTGAGCAGTTAGTAGAAAAGCTGAAAGTGCCAAGAAGTCGTGCCCATGGACCTTTGTTCCAGATTATGGTGACGACGAATACAGATTATGGCCTACATGAGCATCAACCATTGCAACTTGCGGGAATAGAAGTAGCGCCTTATCAATCAGATATAGTGCAAGCAAAGTTTGATTTAAAAGTTGACTTAGCCATAGATGAACAAGGAGGTGGCGTTAGCTGGAGCTATGATACGAGCCTCTTTAGTGAAGCACATATAGAACAATTAAGTACGCATTTACAGCAGCTATTAGAAGCGCTGGCAGACACACGAGGTGAGTGGGATATTGCGCTGTCTCAGCTAGACATGCTGTCAGCAAAAGAAGTTAGGCAGTTAGTGCACGAATGTAATGCTCGAAGTGATAATGCTACGCAGGCATGGGGCAATATCGTTTCCCACTTTACCGCGCAAGCTCAGCGACAGAGTACGCAGACAGCGGTCGTGTGTGGTGACAGCAAGATGAGTTATGGTGAGTTAGATAGGCAATCGAACCAGTTGGCACGCTATTTAATGACGAGACATCACGTGCAGCGAGGCACACTGGTTGGGCTCTGTATGGATAGGTCCATAGAGATGGTGGTCAGTATTTTAGCGATCCTGAAAGCAGGGGGTGGCTATGTGCCACTAGACCCACATTATCCGGAGTCACGATTACGTTATATGGCGACGGACACGGGGATGTCTTTGCTGTTATCACAACAGAGGCTGAAATCGGCGTTACCGGATTTACCTGTGGAAGTCGTTGCGGTGGATGAGATAGCTCAGGATTGGCAATGTTTGGCAGCAACGGATGTAGACGTAGCGATAACGGGGTCGGATGTTGCGTATGTGATTTATACGTCAGGCTCGACGGGGCAGCCTAAAGGGGTGCTCACACCACATCAAGGAGTGACTAGACTAGTCATAGAGCAAAGTTTCATGACTCTGAATAGTGATACGGTGATGATGCATTGTGCAAACATTGCGTTTGATGCCGCGACCTTAGAGCTATGGGGGCCATTACTCAACGGCGGGCAATGTGTTCTGTATCGTCCACCATACTTATCACCAGCAGAGCTGAATAAAGAGCTCGAACAGCATAACGTTAACAGTCTGTGGTTAACCGCAGGCTTCTTTAGAGAATGGTCTTATCATGTGCCGACAGTGACATCGCTACGTCAACTGTTAGCAGGGGGAGATAGTCTAGATCTAGACGCAATCAAGCGGATACAGCAGATACAGCCAGAGTTAACGTTGATAAACGGGTATGGACCAACAGAAAACACGACTTTCTCAACGACCTATACATTTCCTCAGGCTTATCAGGAGGAGCGAGTACCAATAGGTTATCGCTTAGATAGTGATGAAATTTACATTTTAGATGGTCACCAGCAATTGGTGCCTCAAGGCTGTATTGGTGAGCTATTTGTGGGCGGTCCAGGGTTAGCGCTTGGGTACTTGAATCAACCAGAGCTAACAGCGGAGCGCTTTGTAGAGAACCCATTTTATGATGAGGCGCAAGCAGGCAGCTCAAGACGACTCTACCGCACCGGAGATCTAGTTCGTTACCTGCCGGATGGGAGAATAGAATTCATAGGTCGTGTTGACAGTCAGGTGAAGATAAGAGGGTTCAGAATAGAGCTTGGGGAAGTGGAAGCCTGTTTACATGCAGCTTCAAGCGTTGCATCGGCGTTGGCGATAGTGAAGGACATCGCGGGAGAGAAGCAATTAATAGGGTATGTGCAGCGACAAAGTGGGCTGGATATAGATGAGTCAAGCTGGTTGCAGGCATTGAAGGCAGAATTACAGCAAGATTTACCAGAGCATATGATACCAAGCATACTGATTGCAGTGGATGAATGGCCATTGACGGCAAATGGCAAGGTGGATAGACGGGCATTGCCAAGTGCAGATGTGGGTTGTTTGCAAGGGGAATATGTAAGCCCTGAAGGTGATATTGAGCAACAGTTAGCCGGTATTTGGGCACAGCTTCTGGGTATAAAAGCTGCTGAGATCAGTGCAACGGCGAACTTCTTTACTCTAGGTGGGCATTCGTTACTCACCATACGTTTGGTGTCAGAAATTCAGCGTTGTTACGGTGTCGATATTTCATTACAACAGGTATTTAACGCGAAGGACTTACGCTCGCTGGCGAATGATATTGAGCAAAGCGAGCAAGGGCAAGTATTACCTGCGATTCAAGCCTATCCAAGAGAAAGCCAGACGTTACCAACGTCATTTTCGCAGCAGCGTTTATGGTTTATAGATCATCTCAAAGGAGGCTCACCAGAGTACAACATGCCAGTGGCCTTGACTGTAAAAGGTGAATTATCGCTGCCTGTAGTTGAGCGTGTTTTTCAGCGGATAATTGCGCGTCATGAGGTGCTAAGAACCAATTATTATGATGAAGCAGGCGTGGTGTATCAATATATCCATGAACCTGAAAATGTGGCGTTTAGTGTTGTATATCAAGATCTCAGGTCGTTACAAGGCGAAGCGCAGCAAGCCCAAATAAAAGCACGGATATCAGAGGTTATCACCACCGCGTTTAACTTGGCAGAAGACTTACTATTAAAGGTATTGTATCTGGCGACCGGAGAGGATACAGGAGTCCTACTCTTTAATATGCATCATATCGCGTCGGATGGTTGGTCAATGCAGGTGTTGACCAATGAGTTTGTACGTTTGTATGAAGCCTATAGTCAAGGTGAAGCCGAGCCTTTACCACAATTGGCGTTACAGTATGGAGATTATGCGCAGTGGCAGCGAACGCATATAACGGATACGGTATTAGATAAACAGCTCAGTTATTGGTTAGCGCAGTTGGATGAAGCCCCCGCGGTGCATAACCTCACATTGGATTATCCCCGCCCAGCAGAGAAGCAATATCATGGTGCTCAGGTGGTGTCAGCGTTTTCAGCGCAAACAGCGGATGCGTTATTGGCAGCAGCTAAACGTCATCAATTGACTCCTTTTATGTTATTACATGGTGCATTGTCATTGGTCTTATCAAGACATAGCAATAGTCATGACATCATTATGGGCACACCGGTTGCGAATCGCCTTCAAGCAGAGTTAGCCCCTTTAATCGGCTTCTTTGTAAACACCTTAGTGTTGAGGGTGAATACACAGCATGACAGCTTAGCGGAATATTATGCCCATGTGCGAGCGACCCACTTAGCAGGTCAAAGTCACCAAGATGTTCCATTTGAGCAGTTAGTAGAAAAGCTGAAAGTGCCAAGAAGTCGTGCCCATGGACCTTTGTTCCAGATTATGGTGACGACGAATACAGATTATGGCCTACATGAGCATCAACCATTGCAACTTGCGGGAATAGAAGTAGCGCCTTATCAATCAGATATAGTGCAAGCAAAGTTTGATTTAAAAGTTGACTTAGCCATAGATGAACAAGGAGGTGGCGTTAGCTGGAGCTATGATACGAGCCTCTTTAGTGAAGCACATATAGAACAATTAAGTACGCATTTACAGCAGCTATTAGAAGCGCTGGCAGACACACGAGGTGAGTGGGATATTGCGCTGTCTCAGCTAGACATGCTGTCAGCAAAAGAAGTTAGGCAGTTAGTGCACGAATGTAATGCTCGAAGTGATAATGCTACGCAGGCATGGGGCAATATCGTTTCCCACTTTACCGCGCAAGCTCAGCGACAGAGTACGCAGACAGCGGTCGTGTGTGGTGACAGCAAGATGAGTTATGGTGAGTTAGATAGGCAATCGAACCAGTTGGCACGCTATTTAATGACGAGACATCACGTGCAGCGAGGCACACTGGTTGGGCTCTGTATGGATAGGTCCATAGAGATGGTGGTCAGTATTTTAGCGATCCTGAAAGCAGGGGGTGGCTATGTGCCACTAGACCCATATTATCCGGAGTCACGATTACGTTATATGGCGACGGACACGGGGATGTCTTTGCTGTTATCACAACAGAGGCTGAAATCGGCGTTACCGGATTTACCTGTGGAAGTCGTTGCGGTGGATGAGATAGCTCAGGATTGGCAATGTTTGGCAGCAACGGATGTAGACGTAGCGATAACGGGGTCGGATGTCGCGTATGTGATTTATACGTCAGGCTCGACGGGGCAGCCTAAAGGGGTACTCACACCACATCAAGGGTTATCGAACTTTTATACCGGGTTTCTAGCTCAAGGCGAGGCGCTGTCGCAAGGGATGGGGGATGCGTGGCTATGGCTTTCTTCATATGTCTTTGATGCTTCTTTGAAAGGGTTGTGCTTATTGGCTGATGGGGTCAAATTGGTCATTCCAAGTAAAGCGCAAATATTAGCACCCCTTGAATTGAGTAAGCTAATCAAACAACACGATATTCAAGTTGTGAATGCGACTCCACAATTATTAGGTGCGTTACTTTCAGAACCAACATTACCTGCGGTAGATGTGATTTCTAGTGGTGATCTAATTGGTGCAGGGCTGTTGAAGCGACTACAGCAGTTTGTACAAAAACATAAGCGAGTGCTGTTGAATGCATATGGGCCAACAGAAACGACGGTCAATACGCACTTTGCCGAATTGACTCACAGTGATCGAGAGGTCATCGGGCGAGGCATGCATAATGTGTCTAGCTACATACTTAGTTCAGCCTTTGAGTTGGTGCCTCAAGGTTGTATTGGTGAGCTATTTGTGGGCGGTCCAGGGTTAGCGCTTGGGTACTTGAATCAACCAGAGCTAACAGCGGAGCGCTTTGTAGAGAACCCATTTTATGATGAGGCACAAGCAGGCAGCTCAAGACGACTCTACCGCACCGGAGATCTAGTTCGTTACCTGCCGGATGGGAGAATAGAATTCATAGGTCGTGTTGACAGTCAGGTGAAGATAAGAGGGTTCAGAATAGAGCTAGGGGAAGTGGAAGCCTGTTTACATGCAGCTTCAAGCGTTGCATCGGCGTTGGCGATAGTGAAGGACATCGCGGGAGAGAAGCAATTAATAGGGTATGTGCAGCGACAAAGTGGGCTGGATATAGATGAGTCAAGCTGGCTGCAGGCATTGAAGGCAGAATTACAGCAAGATTTACCAGAGCATATGATACCAAGCATACTGATTGCAGTGGATGAATGGCCATTGACGGCAAATGGCAAGGTGGATAGACGGGCATTGCCAAGTGCAGATGTGGGTTGTTTGCAAGGGGAATATGTAAGCCCTGAAGGTGATATTGAGCAACAGTTAGCCGGTATTTGGGCACAGCTTCTGGGTATAAAAGCCGCTGAGATCAGTGCAACGGCGAACTTCTTTACTCTAGGTGGGCATTCGTTACTCACCATACGTTTGGTGTCAGAAATTCAGCGTTGTTACGGTGTCGATATTTCATTACAACAGGTATTTAACGCGAAAGACTTACGCTCGCTGGCGAATGATATTGAGCAAAGCGAGCAAGGGCAAGTATTACCTGCGGTTCAAGCCTATCCAAGAGAAAGCCAGACGTTACCAACGTCATTTTCGCAGCAGCGTTTATGGTTTATAGATCATCTCAAAGGAGGCTCACCAGAGTACAACATGCCAGTGGCCTTGACTGTAAAAGGTGAATTATCGCTGCCTGTAGTTGAGCGTGTTTTTCAGCGGATAATTGCGCGTCATGAGGTGCTAAGAACCAATTATAATGATGAAGCAGGCGTGGTGTATCAATATATCCATGAACCTGAAAATGTGGCGTTTAGTGTTGTTTATCAAGACCTCAGGTCGTTACAAGGCGAAGCGCAGCAAGCCCAAATAAAAGCACGGATATCAGAGGTTATCACCACCGCGTTTAACTTGGCAGAAGACTTACTATTAAAGGTATTGTATTTGGCGACCGGAGAGGATACAGGAGTCCTACTCTTTAATATGCATCATATCGCGTCGGATGGTTGGTCAATGCAGGTGTTGACCAATGAGTTTGTACGTTTGTATGAAGCCTATAGTCAAGGTGAAGCCGAGCCTTTACCACAATTGGCGTTACAGTATGGAGATTATGCGCAGTGGCAGCGAACGCATATAACGGATACAGTATTAGATAAACAGCTCAGTTATTGGTTAGCGCAGTTGGATGAAGCCCCCGCGGTGCATAACCTCACATTGGATTATCCCCGCCCAGCAGAGAAGCAATATCATGGTGCTCAGGTGGTGTCAGCGTTTTCAGCGCAAACAGCGGATGCGTTATTGGCAGCAGCTAAACGTCATCAATTGACTCCTTTTATGTTATTACATGGTGCATTGTCATTGGTCTTATCAAGACATAGCAATAGTCATGACATCATTATGGGCACACCGGTTGCGAATCGCCTTCAAGCAGAGTTAGCCCCTTTAATCGGCTTCTTTGTAAACACCTTAGTGTTGAGGGTGAATACACAGCATGACAGCTTAGCGGAATATTATGCCCATGTGCGAGCGACTCACTTAGCAGGTCAAAGTCACCAAGATGTTCCATTTGAGCAGTTAGTAGAAAAGCTGAAAGTGCCAAGAAGTCGTGCCCATGGACCTTTGTTCCAGATTATGGTGACGACGAATACAGATTATGGCCTACATGAGCATCAACCATTGCAACTTGCGGGAATAGAAGTAGCGCCTTATCAATCAGATATAGTGCAAGCAAAGTTTGATTTAAAAGTTGACTTAGCCATAGATGAACAAGGAGGTGGCGTTAGCTGGAGCTATGATACGAGCCTCTTTAGTGAAGCACATATAGAACAATTAAGTACGCATTTACAGCAGCTATTAGAAGCGCTGGCAGACACACGAGGTGAGTGGGATATTGCGCTGTCTCAGCTAGACATGCTGTCAGCAAAAGAAGTTAGGCAGTTAGTGCACGAATGTAATGCTCGAAGTGATAATGCTACGCAGGCATGGGGCAATATCGTTTCCCACTTTACCGCGCAAGCTCAGCGACAGAGTACGCAGACAGCGGTCGTGTGTGGTGACAGCAAGATGAGTTATGGTGAGTTAGATAGGCAATCGAACCAGTTGGCACGCTATTTAATGACGAGGCATCACGTGCAGCGAGGCACACTGGTTGGGCTCTGTATGGATAGGTCCATAGAGATGGTGGTCAGTATTTTAGCGATCCTGAAAGCAGGGGGTGGCTATGTGCCACTAGACCCACATTATCCGGAGTCACGATTACGTTATATGGCGACGGACACGGGGATGTCTTTGCTGTTATCACAACAGAGGCTGAAATCGACGTTACCGGATTTACCTGTGGAAGTCGTTGCGGTGGATGAGATAGCTCAGGATTGGCAATGTTTGGCAGCAACGGATGTAGACGTAGCGATAACGGGGTCGGATGTCGCGTATGTGATTTATACGTCAGGCTCGACGGGGCAGCCTAAAGGGGTACTCACACCACATCAAGGGTTATCGAACTTTTATACCGGGTTTCTAGCTCAAGGCGAGGTGCTGTCGCAAGGGATGGGGGATGCGTGGCTATGGCTTTCTTCATATGTCTTTGATGCATCTTTGAAAGGGTTGTGCTTATTGGCTGATGGGGTCAAATTGGTCATTCCAAGTAAAGCGCAAATATTAGCACCCCTTGAATTGAGTAAGCTAATCAAACAACACGATATTCAAGTTGTGAATGCGACTCCACAATTATTAGGTGCGTTACTTTCAGAACCAACATTACCTGCGGTAGATGTGATTTCTAGTGGTGATCTAATTGGTGCAGGGCTGTTGAAGCGACTACAGCAGTTTGTACAAAAACATAAGCGAGTGCTGTTGAATGCATATGGGCCAACAGAAACGACGGTCAATACGCACTTTGCCGAATTGACTCACAGTGATCGAGAGGTCATCGGGCGAGGCATGCATAATGTGTCTAGCTACATACTTAGTTCAGCCTTTGAGTTGGTGCCTCAAGGTTGTATTGGTGAGCTATTTGTGGGCGGTCCAGGGTTAGCGCTTGGGTACTTGAATCAACCAGAGCTAACAGCGGAGCGCTTTGTAGAGAACCCATTTTATGATGAGGCACAAGCAGGCAGCTCAAGACGACTCTACCGCACCGGAGATCTAGTTCGTTACCTGCCGGATGGGAGAATAGAATTCATAGGTCGTGTTGACAGTCAGGTGAAGATAAGAGGGTTCAGAATAGAGCTAGGGGAAGTGGAAGCCTGTTTACATGCAGCTTCAAGCGTTGCATCGGCGTTGGCGATAGTGAAGGACATCGCGGGAGAGAAGCAATTAATAGGGTATGTGCAGCGACAAAGTGGGCTGGATATAGATGAGTCAAGCTGGCTGCAGGCATTGAAGGCAGAATTACAGCAAGATTTACCAGAGCATATGATACCAAGCATACTGATTGCAGTGGATGAATGGCCATTGACGGCAAATGGCAAGGTGGATAGACGGGCATTGCCAAGTGCAGATGTGGGTTGTTTGCAAGGGGAATATGTAAGCCCTGAAGGTGATATTGAGCAACAGTTAGCCGGTATTTGGGCACAGCTTCTGGGTATAAAAGCTGCTGAGATCAGTGCAACGGCGAACTTCTTTACTCTAGGTGGGCATTCGTTACTCACCATACGTTTGGTGTCAGAAATTCAGCGTTGTTACGGTGTCGATATTTCATTACAACAGGTATTTAACGCGAAAGACTTACGCTCGCTGGCGAATGATATTGAGCAAAGCGAGCAAGGGCAAGTATTACCTGCGGTTCAAGCCTATCCAAGAGAAAGCCAGACGTTACCAACGTCATTTTCGCAGCAGCGTTTATGGTTTATAGATCATCTCAAAGGAGGCTCACCAGAGTACAACATGCCAGTGGCCTTGACTGTAAAAGGTGAATTATCGCTGCCTGTAGTTGAGCGTGTTTTTCAGCGGATAATTGCGCGTCATGAGGTGCTAAGAACCAATTATTATGATGAAGCAGGCGTGGTGTATCAATATATCCATGAACCTGAAAATGTGGCGTTTAGTGTTGTATATCAAGACCTCAGGTCGTTACAAGGCGAAGCGCAGCAAGCCCAAATAAAAGCACGGATATCAGAGGTTATCACCACCGCGTTTAACTTGGCAGAAGACTTACTATTAAAGGTATTGTATTTGGCGACCGGAGAGGATACAGGAGTCCTACTCTTTAATATGCATCATATCGCGTCGGATGGTTGGTCAATGCAGGTGTTGACCAATGAGTTTGTACGTTTGTATGAAGCCTATAGTCAAGGTGAAGCCGAGCCTTTACCACAATTGGCGTTACAGTATGGAGATTATGCGCAGTGGCAGCGAACGCATATAACGGATACGGTATTAGATAAACAGCTCAGTTATTGGTTAGCGCAGTTGGATGAAGCCCCCGCGGTGCATAACCTCACATTGGATTATCCCCGCCCAGCAGAGAAGCAATATCATGGTGCTCAGGTGGTGTCAGCGTTTTCAGCGCAAACAGCGGATGCGTTATTGGCAGCAGCTAAACGTCATCAATTGACTCCTTTTATGTTATTACATGGTGCATTGTCATTGGTCTTATCAAGACATAGCAATAGTCATGACATCATTATGGGCACACCGGTTGCGAATCGCCTTCAAGCAGAGTTAGCCCCTTTAATCGGCTTCTTTGTAAACACCTTAGTGTTGAGGGTGAATACACAGCATGACAGCTTAGCGGAATATTATGCCCATGTGCGAGCGACCCACTTAGCAGGTCAAAGTCACCAAGATGTTCCATTTGAGCAGTTAGTAGAAAAGCTGAAAGTGCCAAGAAGTCGTGCCCATGGACCTTTGTTCCAGATTATGGTGACGACGAATACAGATTATGGCCTACATGAGCATCAACCATTGCAACTTGCGGGAATAGAAGTAGCGCCTTATCAATCAGATATAGTGCAAGCAAAGTTTGATTTAAAAGTTGACTTAGCCATAGATGAACAAGGAGGTGGCGTTAGCTGGAGCTATGATACGAGCCTCTTTAGTGAAGCACATATAGAACAATTAAGTACGCATTTACAGCAGCTATTAGAAGCGCTGGCAGACACACGAGGTGAGTGGGATATTGCGCTGTCTCAGCTAGACATGCTGTCAGCAAAAGAAGTTAGGCAGTTAGTGCACGAATGTAATGCTCGAAGTGATAATGCTACGCAGGCATGGGGCAATATCGTTTCCCACTTTACCGCGCAAGCTCAGCGACAGAGTACGCAGACAGCGGTCGTGTGTGGTGACAGCAAGATGAGTTATGGTGAGTTAGATAGGCAATCGAACCAGTTGGCACGCTATTTAATGACGAGACATCACGTGCAGCGAGGCACACTGGTTGGGCTCTGTATGGATAGGTCCATAGAGATGGTGGTCAGTATTTTAGCGATCCTGAAAGCAGGGGGTGGCTATGTGCCACTAGACCCACATTATCCGGAGTCACGATTACGTTATATGGCGACGGACACGGGGATGTCTTTGCTGTTATCACAACAGAGGCTGAAATCGGCGTTACCGGATTTACCTGTGGAAGTCGTTGCGGTGGATGAGATAGCTCAGGATTGGCAATGTTTGGCAGCAACGGATGTAGACGTAGCGATAACGGGGTCGGATGTTGCGTATGTGATTTATACGTCAGGCTCGACGGGGCAGCCTAAAGGGGTGCTCACACCACATCAAGGAGTGACTAGACTAGTCATAGAGCAAAGTTTCATGACTCTGAATAGTGATACGGTGATGATGCATTGTGCAAACATTGCGTTTGATGCCGCGACCTTAGAGCTATGGGGGCCATTACTCAACGGCGGGCAATGTGTTCTGTATCGTCCACCATACTTATCACCAGCAGAGCTGAATAAAGAGCTCGAACAGCATAACGTTAACAGTCTGTGGTTAACCGCAGGCTTCTTTAGAGAATGGTCTTATCATGTGCCGACAGTGACATCGCTACGTCAACTGTTAGCAGGGGGAGATAGTCTAGATCTAGACGCAATCAAGCGGATACAGCAGATACAGCCAGAGTTAACGTTGATAAACGGGTATGGACCAACAGAAAACACGACTTTCTCAACGACCTATACATTTCCTCAGGCTTATCAGGAGGAGCGAGTACCAATAGGTTATCGCTTAGATAGTGATGAAATTTACATTTTAGATGGTCACCAGCAATTGGTGCCTCAAGGCTGTATTGGTGAGCTATTTGTGGGCGGTCCAGGGTTAGCGCTTGGGTACTTGAATCAACCAGAGCTAACAGCGGAGCGCTTTGTAGAGAACCCATTTTATTATGAGGCGCAAGCAGGCAGCTCAAGACGACTCTACCGCACCGGAGATCTAGTTCGTTACCTGCCGGATGGGAGAATAGAATTCATAGGTCGTGTTGACAGTCAGGTGAAGATAAGAGGGTTCAGAATAGAGCTTGGGGAAGTGGAAGCCTGTTTACATGCAGCTTCAAGCGTTGCATCGGCGTTGGCGATAGTGAAGGACATCGCGGGAGAGAAGCAATTAATAGGGTATGTGCAGCGACAAAGTGGGCTGGATATAGATGAGTCAAGCTGGCTGCAGGCATTGAAGGCAGAATTACAGCAAGATTTACCAGAGCATATGATACCAAGCATACTGATTGCAGTGGATGAATGGCCATTGACGGCAAATGGCAAGGTGGATAGACGGGCATTGCCAAGTGCAGATGTGGGTTGTTTGCAAGGGGAATATGTAAGCCCTGAAGGTGATATTGAGCAACAGTTAGTCGGTATTTGGGCACAGCTTCTGGGTATAAAAGCTGCTGAGATCAGTGCAACGGCGAACTTCTTTACTCTGGGTGGGCATTCGTTGTTATTGGTAAAACTTTACAATCAGATCCAAGCTCAGTTAGCTGTTTCTGTGTCTTTTCCAGATTTGTATACTGCACTCTCACTGAGAGAGCAAGCCAACGCAATTCAGAGTAAAAACATAGCAGATAGAAATCACAATTCGCCTTTAGTATTTTTAAACAAAAGTGCAAGTGAAGATAAGTCTGAGTTTTTGGTTGTTGCGATTCCTGGGGTGTTGTCAACACCGAATGATTTTAGGTCTTTCGCTCAGACTCTTGATACACACGGAGTACCATGTATCAGTATTCACCATCCCGGTGTATTCGATGATTGTGAGTCAGTTACTACGATCAAGTCACATGGACAGTATATCTTTGACAGCATTAGGCCACAGTTTAAGAATAAACAGATCGTTTTAGTTGGGCATTCTTATGGTGGAGCTCTGGCCCAAGAGGTTGCAGAGTGTATGGGCAGTATTGAGAATCAAATATCGCTTGTTTTGCTGGATAGTTATTTTGCGCAGAGTTCATACAGGATGGATATGGACTCTAGATTAGAAAATATAGCAACATGGACACAATCACTTAAAGACACAGAGCTTGTTAATAAGTTGAATAGGTTGGCTAAGTGGCAGTCGGAAGCGTTTTTCTCATATAGCCCTGATCAGATCTGGGACAAAGAGGTGCTAATGATGTTCGCGGAGGACTCATCGATCGAGTCATGCAATTATATTGAACTATCAAAGCAGTGGTTTAGAGGTCCTGTAACAGTTGAAATGGTACCGGGAGGTCATAAATCCATGCTGGAAAGTCCTAACGTTGAGCAAGTCAGTCATGGCTTGTTACGTTATCTTGGTATTCAATAACTACTAGACGTAGATGAATCAGTTGTAGAAATGAGCTGGGCTCCATACTGTTATGGGGCCCATTTTTATTTATCGGTCTAACATCAATCACGCTAATTCTCCAACTAATTGGAACGAAAATACGATATCTCCACGCTTAAAAAAGTTCATTTATTTAACCTCGGGGTAAGAAGTAAGTTAATCCACTAAAATCACTAAGTTCAAAAGCGTAATATCACTCTAGCCAGAAGTTATTTCTTAAATGCAAGGCAAATTTGTGCGTCAAAAGCTGGCCTATTGCAAGAAAATTTAACGCAGTAGTAAGGGATAACAGCTGCTAGAGAACAAGTTGTTATCCCAAGCTCAGGTTATTTAATGTAATCAACACTTGTACAAGCTAAAACTGGCACAGCATAATTATTCGGTGTAGGCCTAACAGCAAGGTAAAGATACTAATCAATGGCATTGATGCGAGAGGCCATCACACTGCGCTTAATTCATCAATTTTCGTATAAGTTGCTTGACTGCAAATTCTGCGTTCTGGCTAAAATTCACTTAGGTGGATTACATCTCGTAGCGTGTTAATTAATAGCTTTTTAGAATGTTTATTGAGGGAAAGCAGAACTCGGAATAATAGTTTCTCAATCCGAGTTCTGGGTGCTTAGATGGGCAGTTATTGATCTCGTAGGGAATAAATTGCCGGTCTTCTGATAATCCCCCAAACAGCAAGTGTGGATGTAAACGCAGTTACTGCAATAATAGTAACTATTGGTAATATTAATCCTGTTGTTGAAAGAGCGAATGTGAAACGGGTTGAAGTTATCCACACTGCAACGCCTGAAACTATGATTGCAGCTCCAATTAGCGCGAGTATGATGACCTTAAAGTTCTCTAAGATCACACCTTTCACAATAGTAAGTGGTGACGCTCCAATAGCCATACGAACCCCGAGTTCAAATTTTCTCATGCTAATTCCATAACTTAATACGCCATATATACCAATCACGGCGATTGAAAGTGTCACTATTGCCAAAGCTAGAGATGCCCAACTAGCGATGTAATGAAGCGCAAGAGAATTTGCTAATTGTGATTCAAGTGGTTGAATATCCGAGACTCGCCACGTGGGTGTGGTCTTCGCGATAATACTATTTATAAATTGGGGAGTAAGCTGCTGGTTTGAATCTACTTCTATGATAAAAGAAGGAGCGTAACGCTCGATATTATCTACAGCCCACATTTTGGCTGAGTTATTTTGTTCCGGTAGGTTTAGATCTTCGGTGACGGCAATAATTTCATATTGAATTGTACGGCGTCCATTTAACCAGTAATAACGCTCACCAACTACATCGCCACCCGGCTTTAACTTATTGGCAAACTCTTTATTTACAATGAGGTAAGGAGAGCGATTATACACGTCTTCTCGAGTAAAATTGCGACCTTGGAGAATGTCTAACTGTAACGTTGGTATATACGCTTCATCAATTAAGTTGCCAGAGACAGAATACTGATTCTCAAACCCAGAGTCTGGGCTTAAGAAAGTACTAATACCAAACTCGACAGGCGTACCTGTAGTTAAGCTTGCAGATACAACTCTAGGGTTGGCTCTTATCTCGCTTACAATATCAAGTAGTTGTTGTCTTCTCGTACTATAATATGAATCTCTTTCAGCGCGACTTGGCCTTGGTTCGAAAAGCTGATTCAATTCCACTTGGTAACGATCTTTACTTACGAAATTGGGAGCCTGGCTTAGCAATGACCATGAGTTTATAAAGATTTGAAAGCAAGAAATCAGTAATAAACTAGCAAGAAAGATCTGACTGAAAATTAGTGCTGAACGGGTACTTGATTTCACTTGGATGCTGGTACCTTTACCACTACTTTGTATTTGAGCGTTTAGTTTACTGAAGTTAATTTTGGCACTGATAAGCCAAGCACCTAGCCAAGCTAATAATGCTGAAAGAGTTAAACAAAATATGACTGACGGCACATTAGTTGTTAAGCGTGCAACACTAGGTAAGCTGTCTGTTGCAATTAATTTTAATAGGTAATAGCACAGCTCCGATACACCTAATGCTAAAATTGCTGATAAGAGAGTTAATGTCGCAAGCTCAATAAAAATGCCTCGAACGATCTGTTTTCGTTGAGCGCCTAAAGCCGCTTTTATGGACATAGTCCGCTGCTGATTTACTGCTCTTGCGAGCACTAAATTGGCGATATTGGCACAAGCGATTAGCGTCAAACAAAATGCACCAACTAATAACCAAATTGTTCTTGATGCACTGTCGCCATGGATTTTTTCTTTTAATGGTTTTAGCTCAAAAGTGATAGTCATATCATTAAAAAATGAACGACCTGCAGTTTCTGCTTTAAAACGCCCGTTATATTTATTTGTCAGTTGGTGATTCAGCTTCGCGATATCTTCATCCGCTAAAATTTTAGTTAAAATGTGTCTGTTTGGGCCTGTCAATCCCCATTGCTGAGCATCTCGTCGATAGGATGGAAGGTAATCCCATGGAAGCCAAATACTTGTTAGTCTGCCTGGAGTATATAGCTCTGGCTCAGGTGTATTCTCTGAAAGTACGCCAATAATTCTGAAGTTAACTTGATCTATCTGGAACGTTTTTCCCAAAACCTGTGGATCTGCGCCAAAGTACGTTTGCCAAGAGTGGTAAGAAAGCACCGCTACAGGTGATATACTATCGATACCTTCTTCATCAGAAAAACCACGACCAAGCTCGAAATTGAAACCCAAAAGGGGCATAAACTCTGGAGTGGTGTAAGCAACATTCACCCGAGGGGTATCGGCACGGCTTCGTATTACTTCTTCACCATAGGCAAAAAGTGCAGTTTGAATGTGATCTGATTTTTCGTTTTTATACGCCTCGACCAAAATTGGCATTGGGGTGTAGTCTTCAAATTCAATTTTATCTTTTATGTAGTGGTTTGTCTTAGAGACATATAATTTCTCACTATCATGGTATGGCAGGGGGGCTGCGAGAATCTGGAAGTTTAAGTTGAACATGGCAATAAGCGTGCCCAAAGTAATTCCAAGAGTTATAATTATAGTAAGGGTAAATATTTTTGCTTTGCTAAGAGAGTATAAGCATGATTGGATCTCTTGTTTCAACATGTTGAGCTCCTCACCGGCTGTGTGACGAGCAAAATTGGCAATTCGAAGTGCGGTTCGTACATTTTAAGCTTCCTTGTGTATTCTTATGGTTATTTAGCTAGCCAACGGCTCCGAATGCTTTTCAGTGCTCTGTTCTTGAGGAGTTAAAATCTTGCCATCTAATAGGTGCAGCTTTCGTGTTGCCATATCTGCATACCTCGGATCATGCGTAACCATGCACAATGTGGTGCCTTCTAAATTTAGCGCTTTGAGCATATCCATCACGGCATCACCGTTCTTTGAGTCAAGGTTACCAGTCGGCTCATCTACAAGCAGTAACGCAGGGTTGCCAACCAAAGCGCGGGCTATAGCAATACGTTGTTGCTGTCCGCCTGAAAGTTGATTAGGGCGGTGGCTAGCTCTATGGCCCATGTCTACTTTTGTAAGGCAGCTGGTAACCGCTTGTGTGATCTCAACCTCGGTCATTGGCTCTTTGCGATAACGCAATGGAAGTGCAATATTTTCAAATACGGTCAGTTCATCTATCAGATTAAATGATTGAAATATAAAGCCAACCTTTTGGTTCCGTATATGTGCAGCTTCACTCAAGCTTAATTTACTTACTTCTATTCCCTCAACCTGATAACTTCCATCTGTAGGCGTATCTAGTAACCCCAATATGGAAAGGAGAGTTGATTTACCACAACCTGATGGACCGCATATTGAGACGAAATCACCCTTATATATTTCGAGGTCTATTCCTCTCAGCGCGTGCGTTTCCATTTCCTCTGTGCTAAACACCTTAGTGATGCCTGACATTTTCAATATTGCTTCTTTCATAGTTTGTTATCCTATTAAATTACTGAATTATTCTTATTTTCTGCGCTGTTTTGAAAGAGGTGGTATCGGAGAGAATAACTTGTTGGTCTAAGCCAATACCTTCCTCTATTTGAATATAGTTGCCAGCGTCAATACCGAATGAAACAGATGTTGAGTTGGCATACTCTCCTGCACTATCTAAAACGAAAATAGATTGTTGGGTGTGGGGATGAGTATTACTAGGGCGCTCGACGTATAACACGTCCTGTAATGAATGTGTCATGATTGTTGCGTCCACGTTGAGTTCTGGTCTTGCAGATTCTGGTACGGCATCGTTGAAGGTGAGCTCGACTTCGATTGTCCCTTCCTGTACTTGAGGGCTGATCCTAGTAACAGTTGCTTGCACTTTCTCACGTCTAGTGTTTACAACCGCAGGTTGACCCACTCGTATTTGCTCGGCTTTAGATTGTGAAACACGAACAAGTGCTTGAAGATCTGCGCTACTACCTACTTGCGCTAGCTCTTGGCCAGCCACAACACTTTGTCCTAGTTCTACAGCCAATCGTTGTAAAACACCTTCAGTTCCAGCGCGAACGGTGAGCTTAGCTTCTCTTTCTATAAGTCGTGCGAGAATGGAATTAGCTTGATTTATTAATTCCTGTGAAATAGTTAAGTCTTCTTTATGCAGTAACTTTAACTGCTCTATACGCTGATGTTGTAACTTTACACGTTCAGCAAGCTGCCTTTCTTCAAGTTCTGCGGTTTTTACCTCAATTGCAGGTACAACTCCCTGATCCCTGAGCTCCTGCTGTGCTTCGCGGCGCATAGCTAGAGACTGATGCTCACTTTTTAATTCCGCTAACGTCGCAGCTTCCATGAGAAGCTCTCGTTGGTTTGCGAGTTTTTGTCGGCGGAAGTTGGCTTTTTGTCTGTTTAATTCCATTTCTGCGCTGGCTAGCTGCTGCGTCAGGTCTGGATCCTGCATCTTTAAAATAATGGTGTCAGGTAGTACTTCACCGCCGGGGCGCACTAATATTTCATTTACTGTTGCGGGGTCTTGTGCGGTAATTAGTTTTTGCTTATTTGAGCGAAGTACACCATAGCCTGTCACTTCAACGTCAAGGTTACCGCGCTGTACATTGCCAATGATAATTGAATGCCTTTCAAGCTTAGTACTGGTCTGATCTGAAAGTTTCCCCATCATGAACCAAATAGATACAAGTACCACAGGAATGCTTATGAGTATAAACAGTTTACGTAATGGCTTAGCTTGTTTCTTTTTTATTACATCCACCTTTAGTTGCCTTTTTTATCGGATTGATAACTTGATGTAAGCAAACAGTGTGCCATTTGTATGTTGTTGTTTTGTTTGTTGTTTTATTTTTATTTGGATAAGTAAAGTCCGGTTCTGGACTATGCGGATGAGTAAATCGGACCAGCAATTTGTGGAACAAGAATGGCGCTATTTATTATGAAATGAGGCATGGCATAACTGTTTTTCTGCCTTGACCTCCATACTGCGTTATCGCTTATTTATGGGGAACAACCACACTACATAGGCTCAGTCTTGCCTAAATACCACACAGGCTGCTGCAAATTTAACCTTGAAAGGCCAACAGACCCTAATTTTCCGATGTTTAGATTAACTAAGTGGTACTGGAATGAGCACTTGGCAAAGAGCTCCAGGCCTATCAGAGCGGTTGGTTAAGCTTATGGATCCGGACATATGCTCAACGAAGTAACGACTGATATAGAGCCCGATACCTTCGCCCTTTTGTTTTGTAGAATAAAATGGAACAAAAAGGTTATCGCTATTAGCTACACCGCTTCCTTCATCTAAAACTTCAAAAACAGCGGTATTGTTGGTGGTATACAACCGAAGTGTTATTTTTGAGTCTCTCGGGCTAGCTTCTATGGCATTTTTAACAATATTAATAATCACTTGTTTAAACAGGGTTGGATCAACGTGAAAGTAAACGGGAGAAAGCTCTACTTGCCACTGTTGGTCCGGAAACATACCTTGTACCATTTTTATGAGATCAGTGCCCGATAGGCGCTGGATCGTCACTGTTATTGGTTGGTTTAATTGTGTGTACTTTTGAATAAAGTCCTGTAAGTGAAAACAGCGCTCTAAGACAATATCGAAAGCTTGGCTATCTCTAGGATCGTTGATGCGGGTTTGCAACCTTTCTAATAAGGCAGTTACTGGTGTAAGTGAGTTACGTATTTCATGGCTAATGACACGAATCAAGCGTTGCCAAGCCTGTAGCTCTTGATTTCGCAATGCATGTTGTATATCTATACAAATAACGAGATGATAAGTGTGTTCTTGGTTTGTAAATGTACTGTGTCTAACTTGCCAGCGCTTGTTGAGTCCAAGGTCAACAAAGTGCCACTGTGGCGTATTACTTAGCCCAAGCGATTCAGGGCGACTATAGCGTAAAGTTTGCCATGGTTTTTGGAATAATTGGTAGCACTCTTCATTGCCAAAACAAAGTTGCATGCGTTGATCAAAGATCAGTATGGGGGTATTCAACACACTGATAAGCTCAGCGACCAAAAACGATTGGACATCTTCATCCGTTTTTTCACTTTGCAACATGTCAGAGAGCGCATTCAGTTGGTTGTGCAATTGCGCGACAACACCCGAAGAAAATGTGGGTTTAGCTCTTAGGCTAAAATCACGTTTTAACCATGCTTCGACTTGATAACCGCAGCGTTCAAAAGACAATTTACAACGATTGTAGAGCTGTCTTACCAGCAAGCCTTGACACAGAATAAAAATGACAATTATTAGTAGTGAATATAAAGTTATGGATGCCGAAATGTGCACGTCTAAGTGCCAACTCAAAACGCAAATGCCTACAATTTCAAGTACTACCAGCAGTAAAAACTTTACTACAAAATACCGAGCTAACGGTTCTTTAGTTAAGCTCATATTTCTCAAGGCGTCGGTAGAGTGCTTGTTTAGTAATACCCAGTAATTCAGCCGCTTGTTGTTTATTTCCTGCCGTATTATTCAAAGCCTGTGTGATTAATTGTTGTTCCGCTTGTTCTAATGTGATCAGAGGTAATGCTTCTGAATGATTTTGTGTAAGCTGCGATGGTGTGCTCATATGTAATTGCTCCGGCCCTATTTCATCTGTTTGAGCTAATAGAACTGCTCGCTCTAGTAAGTGCCCCAGCTCTCTAGTATTTCCTGGCCAGTCATAAAGTTTTAATTGATTGAGTGCTGCGGGAGTGAGGCTACATTCATTTTTCCCGTATCGGTTACCGTGGGTTTTTATAAAATGCTCTGCCAATAATTCAATATCCTCAGGCCGCGTTCTCAATGGAGGAATTTCTATGGTAAAAGTATTGATTCTATAGAAGAGATCTTGGCGAAACTCAGCTTGTGATATTAGCTGTTCAAGCTTTGCATTGGTGGCACTAATTAGCCTTACATTAGCCACTTCAGTAGTGCTTGAGCCAACAGGTTCATATTCTCTGGATTCTAATACCCGAAGTAACTTGCTTTGTTGCGCTAGAGGCAGGGTACCAATCTCATCTAAAAACAAAGTACCAAGATTCGCGAGTTTAAATCGTCCTGCACGGTCTGATTTAGCATCCGTAAATGCACCTTTTGTATGTCCAAAAAGCTCGCTCTCAAAGAGTTGCTCTGGGATTGTCGCCATATTGACAGAAATAAACGGATGCGTTGAACGGTGTGAGTGCTGATGGATCCACTGGGCTATAAGGCTCTTACCTACACCATTTTCCCCAGTCAGTAGAATATTAGCATCAGTAGGGGCCATCACTTCAAGCTGCTCCATGAGCTGCTTCATTGTTTTACTACGCCAAAGTACGGGTTTAGCATCTCCAGCTAGCGCGTGCTGAAGCCCTTGATTTTTATTAGTTAAATCACTGAGCTGTAGCTGATACCGGATTACTTGTTCGAAACGTTGATTTTTCCATGGCTTTTCTAAGAAATCAGCAGCACCTAATTGCATAGCTTGCACAACAAGCTCTGTATGTGACCAGGCTGTCATTGCTACAATAGGTGTCGTATTGCCAAGCTGCTGCTGCTGTCTTAAAAACTTTAAACCCTCCTGCCCCGATGTTGAATCTAGTTCAAAGTTCATATCGAGCAAGATTAACTTAGGCTTATTCTGTGCTAGAAAAGTCAGTGCTTGTACTGGATTTTCAACTTCCTCGACAGCTAAGCCTAAATCTTCTAATACAAATCGTGCGGCCAACCTAACTTCTCTATTATCTTCTACTAGCAATATTAGTGGTTTAACGCTCACAGCAAGCTTCCTTGATTTATTATTATCATACCATCAACAGCCGCATTACTCTCCGCGAAGCGAGTGTAATGCTGGGCGGGTAATAATACTTTTTAAGGATAGTAGCGCAACACCAACGACTAGAATAACGACTAAAGTGAAAGAAACTAACCAATGGATAGCGCTATTTATTGTAACAGGTACAAGCGTATCCTGAAGCATCGAAATACTCAATAATACCAAGATTGAGGTGCATACGGCAGCTAGAATAGGTCGTAAATTATCCTTTAACACGAGTGAAAATATGGCAATCGGTGTTGCGCCTAATGACATTCTGACACCTAGCTCAAAGCGTCGTAATGCCATATTGTATTTACATACACCATAGATACCAAGCGCAGCGAGTGCAAGTGCAATCACAGAAAGTGTTAAGGTGAAGATACTGATTACACGTTCTTGCTGTAAATGTGCCGCTAGAAGCTCAGTTGTAGATTGGAAGTTGTAAACGCGCATCTGAGGGTGAATACGTGTTAATACTTGATTGATTTCCGCTCTGCTAATTGTAGAGTGAGGCTTGGTTTGAATTAAAATGAAAGGGTAACCTGTCGGTATTGCTGGTGTAAAAACTCTCGCGATGTGCAGCTGTTTAGGAAGATAGATATCATCAACGACACCCACCACTTCTAAACTCTCATGACTATTACGTGGGTATAATTTTGCACCTAGTACTTGTCCCTGTTCTTTCAGTCGTTTAGCGAGTGTTTGATTTACAATAACGACAGGATCACTATTAATGGCTTCTTTCATGGTAAAGGATCTCCCACTGGTAAGTTTAGCACCAAAGGTGTCGAAGTAAGTTGACGTACCAGTCGTGCGTTGATACTCAAAAGCATTCTTTTCTATTCCCGGTTCAAGTTGCATCTGGCGGTCAGAAAAGCCAGGCAACCAGTAGGAAATTGGCGGGTAACCCCCAATACCAGCTGTTGCGACGTGGGGTAGCTTCGCCAATGAGTCAACGGCAGATAGGAGTAATTGTTGACGCTCTTCCCGACTCATTTGTTCTAATAGAGTGCCTAAGTTAAGCGCGACTTGATAGGTATTTTGTTCCCTAATCCCTGTATCACGTTGTAAGTTTTGCCAGCTTGTTTGGAATATCCCAATGCAAATAGTGAGGAGTGAAAGACAGATAAATAACTGAAACGAGATTAGTAAAGTGCGAGTCGTTGCGGAGATTTGAACGCTGGTTCCTTTACCACTACTTTGCAGTTGCTGAACAATATGGCGGTAGTTAAGTTGCCGGCTTACTATCCAAGAAAGGAGTAAACACACCGTAATACTGACTAAGAAGGCAAATGCAATAGTATGCATCTCTAGATTGAGTTCTTGTAGGCGTGCTAATGGGCCAGCTACTCCTGACTTTAGCAGCTCGATGATCCCTTCGGCAATGAACAGCGACAATGCTGCGGCTGTTATAAACAGCAGTCCTAGCTCTATTGCAATATGCAAAAATAGGTGATTTGGTTTTGCACCCAAAGCGGCCTGAATAGCAAAGCTCTTTTGTTGCTCTGCTGCACGTGATAGCACTAAACTACAAATATTACTCAATGCTATTAACAGCAATACAAGGCTCCCTAACAACATCATAATACTCACTTGCGATGCTTCACCGATAATACGATGTTTAACGGGGATAAATTTGAGATGTACTTTACTGTTGGCAAATGCTTGTTCACCAGCAGTTTGTTGTTGTAGTTGTTCGTTGAGCCAGTTTTCAAGAGACAGCTTTGCGCGACGTGCATGTTGCACATCATGTAACTTTAGCAATTGATATGTCTGGATATTATTCCTTTGCCATGTCGGAGCTGGTGAATCATTGTAGTCATAGCTAATCCATACATCAGTATACCAGTTGGGTGTTGATAATACGGGTTCAATAAATTGCTTATCAGTAACACCTACTATTTTAAAACTAACGCCTTTGAATACGAGCGTTTTATCTAAAATATCAGGGTTACCACCGAAGTAACGCTTCCATACTTGGTATGAAACGATTGCAACGGGTTGCTGACTACCGACCCCTTCATCAGCACTAAAGTAACGCCCCAATGCCAGTGGCGCATTGAGTAATGGCATAAACTCAGGGGTAATAGCACCGATGTTAAATGTAGGACTGCTCGGTAAACTTTGTTCAACATCAATACTAATATTCTGAATGGCCATGATTTCGATATCAGAGAATTGTGTTTGTTTGTTATATGCCTCTAAACTCCCCGCATGAGGAATAAAGTTGCTCTGTTTCACCTCATTATGGTCATCAACTAATTCACCACGCATTAGCATTAGGCGTTCAGAATCAGGATAGGGAAGTGGAGCTGCGAGAAGTTGATAATTTAGATTATACATTGATACCAATGCGCCTAGCGTCATTGCTAGAGTGAGCGTGATTGTTAACGCATAACTAATGTGGCATTGAAGTCTTTGCCAGGCCATTTTAATAGAATGTATTACCATTTTTACCCCAAATCCGCTCACGATATCCGTCTGTATTCTGTAACAGACATGTCACTCAAATAGAACAAGGTCAGCAACGCGTATGCCAGAATTTATCTTTTTGATAAATATAGAATTTACATTTTTATTGCAATCATTTAGTCCATTATCGGACGATAAAAGACCATAAATGGACTGTGACTGCGCTTAGACTGTGGTGATCCGATACTCTGCCATTGATTTATGAGTTTCTGATGAGGATTATTGAAAAAAATGTTGGATAAACTTTCATCTGTCACATTAATAGTAGATAATACGCGACCTTTAATTCTCAATCGGGCAATCTCAACGCGCATTTTTGCGTAGATCGACTAGGATCACTGAGGGCCAACTTCACTGAGTAATAATATGAGCATCGAAAAGTTAAGAAATATCGCGATTATCGCGCACGTAGACCACGGTAAAACAACGCTTGTAGACAAGCTACTTGAGCAATCAGGTACACTACAGCAGCGCGGTGGTAATGAAGAGCGAGTGATGGACTCAAACGATCTTGAAAGAGAGCGTGGTATCACCATCCTTGCAAAAAATACCGCAATCAAGTGGAACGACTACCGTATCAATATCGTAGATACTCCAGGACACGCCGACTTCGGTGGTGAAGTAGAACGTGTTCTTTCGATGGCTGACTCAGTATTACTACTAGTTGACGCGCAAGAAGGTCCGATGCCACAAACGCGTTTCGTAACGCAAAAGGCGTTTGCTCAGGGTCTTAAGCCAATTGTTGTAATCAACAAAATTGACAAGCCGGGCGCTCGTCCTGATTGGGTAATGGACCAAGTTTTCGACCTATTTGATAATTTAGGTGCAACTGACGAACAGCTAGACTTTAAAGTGATCTACGCATCAGCAATCAACGGTTGGGCAACACTTGATCTTGATGAACCGTCTGACAACATGGAACCAATGTTCCAAGCTATCGTAGACGAAGTTGAAGCGCCTAACGCGGATCCTGAAGGTCCGTTCCAGATGCAAATTTCTCAGCTTGATTACAACTCATATGTTGGTGTTATCGGTGTTGGTCGTATCAAACGTGGTTCAGTTAAACCTAACCAACAAGTGACTATTGTCGGTGCTGATGGTAAGACACGTAATGGTAAAGTTGGCCAGGTACTTGGTTATTTAGGTCTTGACCGTCACGAAGTTGAGCAAGCAACGGCTGGTGATATTATCGCAATTACAGGTCTTGGTGAGCTGAAAATCTCTGACACTATCTGTTGTCAGAATAATGTCGAAGCACTACCACCATTGTCTGTTGATGAACCGACAGTAACAATGACTTTCTCTGTGAACACGTCTCCATTCTCAGGCCAAGAAGGTAAATACGTAACCTCACGTAACATTCTTGAGCGTCTAGAAGCTGAGCTTGTGCACAACGTTGCACTACGTGTTGAAGAAACAGATAACCCAGATAGCTTCCGTGTATCTGGTCGTGGTGAGCTTCACTTAGGTATTCTTATCGAGAACATGCGTCGTGAAGGCTACGAGATTGCAGTATCTCGTCCAGAAGTAATCTTGCGCCATGTTGATGGTCAGCTGGAAGAACCGTACGAAACAGTGACTATTGACTGTCAAGAAGAACACCAAGGCTCTATCATGGAACAGCTTGGTCTGCGTAAAGCGGAAATGACTGACATGTCTCCTGACGGCAAAGGTCGTGTACGCATGGACTTCATGATGCCTGCGCGTGGTCTAATCGGATTCCAAACTGAATTTATGACGTTAACATCTGGCTCTGGTTTGATGTACCACACGTTCTCACATTACGGCCCACACAAAGGCGGTAACATCGGTCAGCGTAAAAATGGTGTACTAATCGCTAACGCAGCAGGTAAAGCGCTAACAAACGCACTATTCAACCTACAAGAGCGTGGTCGCCTATTTATTGGTCACGGTGTTGAAGTGTACGAAGGTATGGTTATTGGTATTCACAGCCGTGATAACGACCTAACGGTAAACGCGCTTAAAGGTAAGCAGTTAACAAACGTACGTGCATCTGGTACTGATGAAGCACAAAACCTTGTGCCACCTGTTGTTATGTCTTTAGAGCAAGCGCTTGAGTTCATCGATGACGACGAGCTAGTAGAAGTAACGCCTGAAAGCATCCGTATTCGTAAGAAATTATTGACTGAAAGCGAGCGTAAACGCGCTAGCCGCCAAGCTAAGTAACCTGAGCTTGGGATAACAAGTTATCTCGAAGCAGGCTACTTAGAATACAAAAAACGCCGCAATTTTGCGGCGTTTTTTTGTGCTCCATTTGCTGAATCTAAAACAAGCCGTACTCTTCTGTTTCTTCTGGCTCATAATTTTGTAAATGTTCTGGGCGGAAAATGGCGCTAGGGTCAATCAATACGCTGTGACGTTTTCCCATCTTGACCAAACCCTTCATCAACTTTTTGGTTTGCGCATCGATTTCAAAACCAATACTGGTCATTTCCTGTAGTGATTTAATATCGCTTTCGTCACAGTGAACGTTATCTTCTACCTTATCGACAAGCAAACCGATATGCGGACTTTGGCCATCTTGAGTGGTAAAGACGATGATAGGTTTATGGTCAAGCATGATCTGATCACGGGCTGATTCAAACAATCTTATGAGTTTATTAAAAGTGGTGCTCTTTTCACGAGCGAGAGTATCTATGGCTTCTTGTTTATGTCCCTGTGCGCACATCACTAATAGTTTATCCGCTAATGAATGTAGTTTTGCATGTGGTTCTTCGAAGCGACTCAGTAGTGCTTTAAGATCGTCATTTTCAGTTTTGAAGCCGTAATACCACTGTCCAAAAGCACATTGCTTTGGATCTTTGGCTTTAGTGAAGGGGACATCGTTAAAAATGCTTGCTTCGAGTGCGACAAGCCATTCTTTATGATCTTGCTCTCGCTGCTGTAGCATGCTGACCAATTCTTGATTGGTCTCATAGGAAGAGCGTTTGTTCAATATGATCCCTAAATCAAAAATAGGGGTCGGTACGCCCATGTAATCTTTGACGCCCAAGAAGCTGGGGTTGTCATTGGGTAAATCCGTTAAATTTTCTTCGTAGCGTTCAGTTAATAGAATATCGAGGATTTGCAGTGATATTGTTTTTTTCCCGACGCGAAAGTTAATTAAATCCATGTCAGCCTCGCATATGGTCAGTATCAACTAAGCATAGAACATTATTGGAAAAAGGAACGGTAAACTGGCAATTTCTTTTGCGCTGGCTGGAGCATAAATACCTCTTTAATAACGGTGTTATGCTCCAACTCGTGTTGTAATGCGTTTAGTAGGCAATTGCTGTCAATAGGCAGATCACATTGCTGGATAGCAGTCGTCAACAAGTAGGCATTGAGATAGCCTTCGAATACCTGTTCGTTTTGGGAAAGCGTGCTATTGCGAACTGCTTCGCGAAAAGTGTCACAAAGCTTACCCTTACAAATCGCTGGGTCAGGCACAACTTCGGTGACTAATACTTTGGGCTTGCCTCTGAGTCTAGCGAATAGCTCATTGGAGGAGGCAAATGAAACCGTGGCGTATTGTGTTTCTAGGCCAACTTCCATGGCACGATTGATAAACTTAGACAGTGGCGTGTAGGTGCCGACCATAGCCAAGCCTTCAATTTTATGGCGCTGTGCTTGCTCAAGTGCTCGCTCAATATCATCAGTATTTCGTCTAAAACGGGTTATCACAACAGGTTTGAATCCACGTTCAGCTAACGCTTTGGTAAGGCTTTTTTCTACGGTGAGACCAAATTCATCGGCTTGTATGAGTAAAGCGACTCGCTTGAGTTTTTGTTCATCGACGAAGTAGCGGATGATATCTTGAGCCTCTTTATTATAGCTAGTGCGGAGGTTAAACACATTAAAAGTAATAGGATCTTGGAGAAACTCAGCGCCAGTATATGGCATAAGAAAGGGAACTTTAGAGTGTTCTAAAATTGGTTTTATAGCGTAAGAGGTTGGGGTGCCCATAACGCCAAATAATGCATCGACCTTATTTTTATAAACGAGCTTACGAGCATTGGTTACAGTTTTGTGTGGCTCATAGCCATCATCTAGCACCTGCAACTCAATCTTAGCTGCGCCATCCGTTTTATGCTGGTTATAAAAGTTAAAATGTAGCTCAGCACCAGCCCTTAGTTGTTGACCAATCTCTTTTGCAGGACCTGAGAGTGCGGTGGACATACCAATTTTCACCACAGGTTGAGCGGAAGCTGCAAAGCTCAGTACAGCAGAAGCAAAAGTGAATAGTAAAAATTTAACACCGAAAATACTCATATACTTGCCGTACTGTCTCTCTTAGCGTTGTGGTGAGGGCTTTTTTACCAGATAACCCAAGCAAATTAATTACGACGTGGGTCGAATGTTGCTGTAATATTAGACGAATCACTAATGCTTTGGAAACTTTAGTTAAGTTTTTAAGCAATCGAGGATCGGTTGTGATCAACTGCCATAAAAAAGGACATACTTGTTGCTCAACCGGGTTGCTTTTACGTAAATAGCGCAAATAATCTAGCTGCTCATTAGTTATATGTTCAAAGGGTAAGGTCGCCAATAGCGCGCTCACCACCTCAGTATCGAGTTGTTGATAGTGCGAGCGCAACTGATAGAAAAAAGCTTGTTTGAATACTCGAGTATAGGCGTTGTCTAAGTCGCCTCGGATTTTTTTGAACATCAAAACTGCATACTCGCCACTGGCCTTATCTTGCTTAAATCCCAGTTTCATCGGCTGATAGTGACGTTGTGACCAAAATGAAAGCAATGGCGCTGTAAGGCCAAAACTGGTTCCTATGTAACTGATATCTTCTGGTAATGTGGTTTCAAAACATTCAAGTAATTGACTGCCAATTCCTTGCTGTTGTACATCCGGGTGCACGGCTATTCTAACAACTCTTGCGCTTTTTTCGGTGACAAAACGGCTATCACCCAAGCTTGTCGTTAGCTGCTGCGCCAAGAGATGGCCTGTGGGTCTTCGTTTTCCTACTAGAATATCTTCTGCGAGATCTGAAGCGAGTTCGCCTTCGATGACAGCAAGGCAAATACCTACTAGTTCGTTATTGCAAAACGCACCTTGTAAGCGCAGATCGGGTGCATCTAATAATTGCCGTAAATCATCGACGCTGGTTTGATAATGCGCTAAAACGAGCAGTGAAAATACTTGCTCAAGTAACTGGCTATTTTCTACCAATTCACTCTGGGAAATAGCACGCATTGTGGTTGATGAAGTGAATATGGGTGATGTCGCTTTACACTCGAGTACAAATAAATCCCTGATCTGCTGCTCCAGTGGATCATCTGACGCATAACGAATAGGAGTCGACAAGGTGAAATCAAGATAACTTGGGTAATGTGATTCTAAGTAGCGTTTAAACCGTAACGTGTAGCCTCTACCATTACCCTCATAACCAACTAAGGTGCTGGAAAAAATGCAGCGAAAACCAAGTTGAGTGATTTGTATTAAAAATGGAACTGGCAGGGCAGCTGCCTCATCTACCAAAATAATCGTATTGCTATCAAGCGTAGAGGCTTGTTGTAGTAACGCATCTGGTGCCATATAGCTGAGATTAGCCAGCTTCTTCGTTTTTACATCAACCTCGGTATTGAGTGTTTGAGCAAACATGCTAAAGCAACTATGCAGCGCATGAAAATGGCGGCTACAAATAACAAATTGTTGTGTAGGATGCTTTGATGCCAAGAGACCTAATAACGCGCTCTTCCCTCGACCTCTATCTGCACTCAGTAATACAGGTGTTTGCTGGCTTTCCAATATTGCGGAGAGTTGCGCAAGTACAATTTGTTGCTCTTCAATACCACTAACCACTGAACTTGTAGCAAGATACGCTGAGGGCAATTGAGCTCCAAAGTGTTCACTGATATGCCAAACTGTTCGTTGCTGCCAGAGCTGCTGCCACCTTTTTAAAAAGTGGCTGTGTTTGGGCGTTTGCCCCTCTGAGCACCAGCGGGTAATTGCAGGGTCTAGCCAGTGGTCGAGTTCATCTAACTCGGGAAGTAACAACAGCAGTAAGCCGCCTGCTTTTACCGTGCCCGCTGCCGCTGCGATTTTGTTAGGCACAATACCGCTAAAGCCGTCGTAGACTAGGTTGCTAAATTCTTGTCCGAGTATTTGGTGTAAATGCTCAGGCCAAACGGCATTTTCTAATGTCTTATTGCTACTTAGGATAAGATTATCGTTTGAGTTTGCTAGTAGCTGCTGACACTGCCCGTAACACCAAGCTTGGCTGCCGGTGATAAGCAAGAGTTGCCGATGGCGGGCATCGGCAAGCTGAGAACGTAATTGTGAAAGACTAGAGTGCTTGAAGTCTTGCATAGGCGGTTACTAACCACTTACTACCAACATCATCAAAGCTAACCTGGATGCGTGATTGAGCACCTGCACCTTCATAGTTAAGCACTGTACCTGCACCAAATTTGGCATGGAGGACGCGCTGGCCTAAATTAAAGCCGCTATCTTCAAAGGTCGCGTGACTGATTGATGGGCTGAATCGACCCGAGTTAGCCGGACGAGAAATTTGCGTTTTGATCCGGATTTCTTCCATGCAGTCTTCAGGAATTTCACGTAAGAACCTTGAAGGGCTGTGATGTTTTTCTTGACCATACAAGCGGCGACTTTCTGCGTGGCTAATGTAAAGCTTATCCATGGCACGTGTCATACCGACGTAGCACAAGCGGCGCTCTTCTTCCAAGCGGCCTGACTCTTCATTACTTTGTTGCGATGGGAACATGCCTTCTTCCACCCCAACCATAAAGACCAATGGGAACTCGAGACCTTTGGCCGAGTGCAGCGTCATCATTTGTACCGCATCTTCGTGCTCGTCTGCCTGGCCTTCGCCTGCCTCCAAAGAGGTATAGGCTAAAAAGCCTTGTAATGGTGAAGTAAAATCTTCATCGATAGGCAGCTCATACTGACCACAAGCACTGATCAATTCTTCCAAGTTTTCCACTCGAGCGCGGCCTTTTTCGCCTTTTTCGGCTTGATACATTGCCATGAGACCTGACTGCTCAATGGCTGTCTGTGCTTGTTGTGCCAGTTCAAGCTCGGCAATTTTATCGTCTAGCTGCTCGACTAATTCAATAAATTTTGTCACCGCCGTAGCTGCTCTTCCCGCTAAATGCTTTTGCGCAAGTACGGCTTTGGCTGCATCCCAAAGTGAGAGTGATTCGTGACGTGCACAATCGCGAATATGACTTAACGTTTTATCACCAATACCACGGGTTGGGGTGTTTATCACACGCTCAAATGCCGCGTCGTCATTACGATTACTGATTATACGAAGGTAAGACAAGGCATCTTTAATCTCTTGTCGTTCGAAGAAACGCATACCGCCATAAATACGGTATTTTAGCCCTTCTTGAAGTAAGGCTTCTTCTAACACTCGGGACTGTGCGTTGTTTCTGTAGAGTACCGCGCTGTCGCTGAGCGCATTGCCAGCCTGTAACCAAGATTTAATTT
Source organism: Pseudoalteromonas sp. JC3 (assembly GCF_030291895.1). NCBI lineage: Bacteria > Pseudomonadati > Pseudomonadota > Gammaproteobacteria > Alteromonadales > Pseudoalteromonadaceae > Pseudoalteromonas > Pseudoalteromonas sp. JC3. Next base: position 208,312 of record NZ_CP127855.1, read on the forward strand.
TGCCAACCACAAAGCGTGCTTCATCAAGTTCATTAAAAGCGGCGTAAATTGAAATTGGCTCGCCTTGGTTACCGTCAGTCCAGAGACTTTTACCCATTCGCTCCGCGTTGTTTTCAATGAGCGCATTGGATGCTTTTAGAATGGTTGCAGTAGAACGATAATTTTGTTCAAGTCGGATCGTTTCGGCGTTAAAGTCGTCCAGAAAACGTTTGATGTTTTCAATTTTTGCACCACGCCAGCCGTAAATACTCTGGTCGTCATCCCCTACGATCATGATATTGTTGTCACTACCTGCAAGCAGGCGTAGCCACAAATATTGAATGCTGTTGGTATCTTGGAACTCGTCCACTAGCATATGGCGGAAGCGTTGTTGATAGTGACGTAGCAAGGTAGGTTGTTGCTGTAATAGCTCGTAGCAGCGCAATAGGATCTCGGCAAAATCAACAAGACCGGCTCTATCACAGGCATCTTGGTAAGCACTATACACGTTCAGCATCAGCTGTTCGTTGACATCGCATGCTTGAATATCTTTGGGTCTTAATCCTTCGTCTTTACGCGCGCTGATGTACCAGCTTAACTGCTTAGGTGGCCACTTTTTCTCATCGATATTCATGGCTTTGAGCAAACGGCGGATCATTCGTTGCTGATCATCGCTATCTAGAATTTGAAATGACTCTGGTAATTTAGCTTCACGGTGATGGGCGCGTAACATGCGGTGGGCAAGGCCGTGGAAAGTGCCTATCCACATACCACCAACAGGGCCATTGAGCGTCGCTTCAACACGAGCACGCATTTCTTTGGCTGCCTTATTGGTAAAGGTTACCGCGAAAATACTAAATGCAGAGGCGTGCTCAACTTGCATAAGCCAAGCTATACGATGAACGAGTACTCGTGTTTTACCTGACCCCGCACCTGCGAGCACTAACATGTTTTGCAGAGGTGCGGCGACTGCATCGCGCTGTTTGTCGTTGAGGCCGTCGAGTAATTCTGATACGTCCATTGCTTTGCCTATTTGCTCAAATGATGGCAAGTATACCGAGTCGTTGCCGTAAATCCCAGCATATCGCAAAGCAAACCTAACCGAGTAAAGGTAACGTTATGATTTATAAAGAAACATAAACTGGTTTTTTATACAGTGTTTATATTTATTTTTGCAAAACGTCCTTCAACCGATTTTGTACCTCTGTAACCAATAAATCGGGCTGGAATTTTGATAGAAACGCATTACAACCCACTTTTTCGACCATGGCATGATTAAAGCTGCCACTGAGTGAGGTATTGAGAATGACATAAAGGTCTTTCAGGCGACTGTCATTGCGAATTTCATAGGTGAGTCGATAACCATCCATAACCGGCATTTCTGCATCGGTGATCACCGCAAGTAACTCTTTTTGTACGTCGATACCTTCGTCGGCCCAGTGTTTTAACACATTGAGCGCCTCTTGGCCGTCAGTCGCTGGGATGATTTCTATGCCCAATTGTGCCAAGGTATCGGCAACTTGACGACGAGCAGTCGGCGAGTCATCGGCATGTAGAATTTTACGGCCATGAAACTCGTTGATGATATCTTTATCTAGAATGTCTTGCGGGATCTCAACTTTGTATTCGACGATTTCGGCAAGTACCTTTTCTACATCGATAATTTCAACGATGTGTTCAACGCCGTCACGTTTGATTTTGGTCAGTGCGGTGAGGTAGTGATTGCGGCCAACAGACTTAGGGGTTGGCATAATATCGGACCACGTAGTATTGACGATTTGGTCAACTTTACCAACTAAGAAAGCCTGCACTGAGCGGTTGTACTCTGTGATCACTAAGTTGCAGTCTTTGCCTCGGTCGCATGGCGGCATGCATATCGCTTGTCGTAAATCGATAACCGGAATAGACTCGCCACGGATGTTGGTTACGCCACACACTTTAGGGTGTGCATTGGGCATTTTGTTAAGATGAGGGAGCTTAACAACTTCTTTTACCTTGAAGACGTTGAGCGCAAAAAAGTGGCGGCTATGAAGATGAAACAATAGCAACTCTAGGCGGTTTTCACCCACCAGTTGTGTGCGTTGATTTACTGAGGCCAATACGCCAGCCATGTTAACCCCTCATTACTTCTTGTAACCTTTTCTAAGACTATATCAAAGAAGTCGATATGTCGTGTTGTTTTTTGGCTAAAATCTGCAGTAAGGTAGCAGTATGTATTTGATAGGGAAGCAATATGCCTATAATTTTTAAGCGCTTAGTTGTTTTGATGCGGGCTCATGTGGATAAGGCCAGCTGGCAACTGTTATTTATGGCAACGCTCATTCATATGTCGGTGATCTGGGGGTTATTATGGCTCAGCAATGAATCGGCGTTATTACCACTGAGCACGTTCTTTTATTACTACGTGGTGACGACTTCAACAGTTGGCTACGGAGACTTTAGTGCAACAACGGATTTTGGCCGTTTAGTCGTTGCCATAATACAGATCCCATTTGGCCTTGCGCTATTTGGTGTGTTATTGGGAAAAGCTGGACAATTTGTGACGTATTGGGTGAGAAGAGGCATGACAGGGGAAAAAGACTTTGCACATTTGCAAAACCACATTGTAATTTTTGGTTGGCATGATGTCAGAACAAAAAAAATGGTGGATTACATTTTAGGTGACAATAAACGCGAAGATAGAAAAATCGTATTAGCCGTCACCGAGGCCATGGAGCATCCGCTGTTGAGTTATCCGGAAGTCGCATTTGCGCGTTTAACCAGCTTTACTGATGACGAACAGCTAAGTCGGATTAACATCGAGCGGGCTGACAAAATCATCATTGATGGCGATGATGATAACCAGACATTTACCACCGCGCTAAAGCTTAGCCGGGTAGTAAAACCCGAAGCACATATTAGCGCGCACTTCTTGGACGATAGCAAAGCACTGCTTTTAAGAGAGCATTGTAAAAATGTTGAATGCTCAGCATCTATGTCTGCGGAAATCTTAGTGCGAGCCATGCAAGACCCAGGCTCAAGCCGAGTACAAGAGGAATTGCTGTCGACGCTACACGGCGATACGCAATTTAGCTTAGCCTTACCTGCAGAGGTAAGCTGTTTAACCTTTGGTGATATTTTTGGTTATTTTAAACAGCATCATGATGCGACGCTGCTCGGTGTTGCGCACGATATAAATGCGCTAAATATGGATCTAAACCCACCTCTGGATTACAACATCACAGGGGGAGATATTTTGCACTATATTGCACCGCAACGGGTGCTTGCATCAGAGGTTGACTGGTCATCACTATGTTCGAAGAACTCTTTTTGATGATTGCTGTTGTGTGCGCTTACTTACTTCCTGTCGCTTTGGTTGCAGGAAGCAAGCGCAGCAAAGGGCATGAAAAAAACGGCTGGCTGATAGGAACGCTACTGTTTTCTTGGGTCGCTTTGCTGCTATATATTAGCATAGTGCCTAAGCACGGGCGACAAAAAGGCAAAGCAAAACGTTAGCTTTGCCCCGACATCTCTAAAATAACCTGCCACTCAGGTTCGATGATGGGCATGATGGATAACCGCCCCCCTTTTTTTAGAGCCAGCTCGGTGAGCGCAGTGTTGGCTTTTATCGCTTGCAGGGTCACCGGGCGTAGGTGCCGCTCATATGCTAGAGTGACACCTACCCAGCGAGGGTTATCAGTGCTTGATTTAGCATCATAATAATCACTGCTTAAGTCAAATTGATGTGGATCTGGCTCTGCAGCTTTCACCACTTTGGCAATACCGACAACCGCAGGGACTTTACAGCTTGAGTGGTAAATAAACACTGAGTCACCCACCTTAACCTCGTCACGCAGGAAGTTTCTTGCCTGATAATTACGAATTCCCTCCCAAAAAGTTTGCTGCTCAGGCGCGTTTTTTAAGTCATCAATGGAAAATGCATCGGGTTCTGTTTTAAACAGCCAATAAGCCATATGGGTTAGTCCAATAGTTTGAGTTATGATGTATTATACTCATTTGAGCAATGTACTTGGTTTGCTACCAGTCCGAGTCTTACTTGGATTTGGTAAAAGTATTATCTCATTATAACGACTATCGCCAGTTCTACTAGACGTTCGGAGTGCAACATGAGTCAAGTGTTACAAAATCTGTTGGATTTGCTCAGCCTTGAAGAAATTGAGCAAGGGATATATCGAGGTCAAAGCCAAGACCTTGGTTTTCCTCAAGTGTTTGGAGGTCAGGTGATGGGGCAGGCGTTGTCCGCAGCAAAATACACCTTACCAGAAGGGCGCTTTGTTAACTCGCTGCACTCTTACTTTTTGCGTCCTGGTGATGCAAGCAAGCCCATCGTCTACGATGTCGAAAACATTCGTGATGGTCGCAGTTTTAGCACTCGTAGGATCAGTGCCATTCAATATGGTAAGCCGATATTTTATATGACTGCCTCTTTCCAAGGGGATGAACCCGGCGTTTCTCATCAATCTTTGATGCCGGATGTGCCAGAGCCTGAAACATTGAAGTCATCACTTCACTTTTATCAAGAACATGCGGACCTCATTCCAGAATCACTTCGAGCGAAATTTACGCAAGAAATGCCGCTGGATATGCGCCCTGTAAACTTTCAAAATCCATTCAAACCTAAAAAACAGGACCCGGTGAGAAATGTTTGGTTTAAAGCCAATGGTGACATGCCGGACGACAGAAGGATCCACAACTATTTGCTGGCTTATGCCTCTGATTTTGAATTTCTACCAACTGCACTACAACCACATGGTTTGTCGTTTATGCAGCCAAATATGCAAGTCGCGACAATAGACCATGCGATGTGGTTCCATCGTCCGTTTAGAATGGATGAATGGATTTTATATAGCGTTGATAGTCCGAGCGCGTCTAATGGCCGAGGCCTAGTACGTGGTCAATTTTTCAACCGCCAAGGTGAGTTAGTTGCGTCGACTATTCAAGAAGGCGTGATGCGCCAACGCTAATTTGTTGGAAAGTGTATGGCGCTTTTTAACTGTAATCTTGCTTGGTGCTTTGTGCAGTACTAAGCAAATTACAAACTTACAAATCCATAACTATTTGTTATAAAAATGAATTTAGGTTTGTTGATGGCCGCTTCTTAAGTCGTCTGCACTACTTTTTCCGGTGCTGTACTCGGTTTTATTTTGCACTATCTTTAAAATTCCATCTAGATGTAGCGTTATTGCATTTTTCCCAAACAAAAATTAACACTAAAGTCAGCTAAATTTATCTACATTGTTATTAACAAAACGAATCGCTGCGTCGCAGACAGGCGCATATGACTTTAGGAGAATGATAATGAATAAACCGCTTGCCACAGTAATTGCATTGACGTTTGTCGGATTAACCGCGGGTTGCGCAACGGAAGCATCAAGAACGGTAGAAGCACCTAAAGTGGCCTCATATAATCAGACATACAATGGACCAAAAAGTCAGTTAGCGGTTGGTAAATTGCAAAACCGTTCAGCTTTTCACAATGGTGTGTTTAGTTCAGGACCGGATCGCTTGGGTTCTCAGGCTAAAACTATTCTGACCACCCATTTACAGCAGAGTAATCGCTTTATTGTTTTAGATAGAGAAAACATGACAGAGATTGCCCAAGAAGCTGGATTTGCGGGCGCAAAACAAAGTATAAAAGGCGCTAACTTTGTGATCACGGGAGACGTTTCCGAGTTTGGTCGAAAAGAAGTAGGTGATAAACAATTGTTCGGCATCCTAGGTAAAGGAAAATCGCAAATTGCTTACGCTAAGGTAAATCTGAATATCGTTGATGTGACTAGTTCAGAAGTCGTCTACTCAGTGCAAGGTGCTGGAGAATACAGCTTATCTAATCGCGAAGTGGTTGGTTTTGGTGGCACTGCAGGGTATGACTCAACGCTAAACGGCAAGGTACTTGATTTAGCCATTCGTGAGGCCGTTAATAACTTGGTGAGTGGCATCGAGAAAGGCGATTGGAAGCCTTTATAGACAATCCCCACAGCTAATCTAAACCTCAGGTAACTTATGAAGCAAATGATATTTGTGGCGACTTTACTATTGATATTGTCTGGTTGTCAGAGTACGACACCACAATATTATTACGGTTCTTACGAACGTAATCTCTATGAGTTCTTTCGAGGTGATGGGCAGTCGCTTGAGCAGCAGATCAGTCAGTTAGAGTCAAGCATAGCGCGCGCCGAAGTAAAGCAGATCAGTCCAGCACCAGGCATGTATGCGCATCTCGGTTACTTACATTTGATGCAAGGGGATAACGGCAAAGGGTTTGCGTATTTTGAACAGGAAAAACAGCTGTATCCTGAGTCCAGGCAATATATCGACTTTTTACTAAAAAATGCGCAGGGAGAATAAGATGAAATGGATTAAAGCGAGCTTGGTGCTTTTGACTTTTGCCTTATTGAATGGCTGTGCGACGGCACCTAAACAGGATTATAGTGCCTTTATCCAAAGCGATCCTAAGTCGATACTGGTGTTACCGCCTATCAATAATTCCAATGAAGTTGTTGCGCCTTACGGGGTCATGGCGACAGTAGTGAAGCCACTTGCCGACTCTGGCTATTATGTTTTTCCAGTATCTTTGGTTAATGAGACTTTTAAAAATAACGGCTTAACTGTGGCTCATGATGTTCACAATGTTGCGATAGACAAGCTCTATGAAATCTTTGCTGCGGACGCCGCCTTATACATAGAGATTCAAGATTATGGTACGTCATACGTTGTATTAGATAGTGACACTACCGTAGCGCTATCGGCAAGGTTGGTTGATTTAAAAACTGGCCAAGTAATTTGGCGTGGTAAATCAAAAGCATCAAGTAGTGAAGACAGAGATGACCGTGATAGCAGTTTGGCTGGCGCATTGATTGGCGCGGTACTAAATCAGGTGATTGAAAGCACTTCAGATAAAGGATTTGAAGTTTCACAGAAAGCATCACAGAGATTATTATCAGCGGACTCAAGCAATGGTTTGCTTTATGGCGTGCGCTCACCTAAGTATGGGCAGCCGAAGTGAGCCACTAATCCCAATAATAATTGAACTGTAATGAAAGTCGGGATGTTTCTGCATAGTCCCAACCAATTCTTACATCGGATTGAGGCGAAAGCCGGTTTGCGAGCTCAAGTTTGACATGTGCTGCGTGATGAGTGTTTTTCGAGATAGAGGTTCTGAATGCAAAAGAATTATTTAGCCTTGAAAGTAAGCCAACTTCAATACCAGGGCTGAGATAGTAATTGTTATTTATAGAAAAAGTTTCTATTGTTGCGAGAGCAAATGTGATGCTGCTAGCATTTAGCAGATGGGCGTAGCCTGCAGCAGTATTTAATCCAACAAAAGCGCAATCATTACAATAAGCCTGCTGCTTTTCATAGCCTAAGCGTAGGCGCCAAGCCCAGTTTTGGTTATCAAACCCTTTTGCATAGCTTGGATTAAAGGACTCTAAATCCAGCACGTCAAACTTGTAAATATCTATGTCGTTATCAGCTAGCGCAAGTTCTACATCCAGCATTTCTAAGTTTGAAAATTTAACTCTAGCAGTGTCTGGAGAAAGCGAATCAAAATATGTCAATCTAAAGCCAAACCTCGCAGTATACTCTGAATCGGGCTGTGACTGAATGGCTAGGCTTACTTTCGACGGTTTTGTTGCCAAGTGTGGTGCTTTGTCACTTGGTGTTATAGCCGAGAGGGATTTCGCCTTACTGATGCCTGCTGGAAGCTTTATTCGTTCTTTTAGCAATACACGTTTAAACTCGCTGTTGCGTTTCTCGTCTCTTTCTAAGGTAAGTTGCAGCTGTACAAAGCTCATCAATACTTCAAGTAATATTACTTTTTGCTCAGTTGGAAGCTGTTGATACTTTTCATTATTGAAGTCTTTTTGATGGTGATAAAGATGGATTGCCAACGATCTGAGCTCAGGACTTAATTTTTCATATAAGTTGTAGAACTCACTGCTTGTTGAAGGAATATAATGAATCGCTGACACTAAAGAATTATCTTGGTGCTTAGCTTGATTCAATCTATCAAAAATAGTGACAGGGATCACCCAAGGCGGTAGGTCAGTCGTTAATGGCTTATCAAGCACAAGTTCAATAAGTTGTGCGATATGAAATGCGCAATTTTCGTCAGCAAAGTAATAATCAAATTGAGCGTTTAGTAATTCCCAAAGGTGTTTTGTAATAAATTCGACTTCATCTGGTGTTAAATTTAATTTGTACTCCCAAAGGTCACGCAGCTCGTCCGCACTGTAGTTATGGTGATGATGAAAAAATCGCTGATCTGAAAAGCCAGCCTGATAGCCGCCAAATAACCCTCTAGCTATATAAACTAACCCATTTTCGTCCTCTGGAACGATTGCGCCATAATTGACACTCCGGTCTAACAGGATATTGTGAGCTGATTGAGAGCCGATTTTAAGTAACATATGCCCATACAGCGAGGCCGGGTTGCTCATGTATCCGGAGGCAAACACTAAGCTGATAGAATTCCAGTCACCTTCATTTTTCCATTCATCAAAAGCCACGCAAGCTGGCGCTTTTGGCAACGGAACGCCTTGGGATCTTAGCCACTTGGCTCGAGCCGGAAATTGGCACTGTGAACTAGGCTCACGTTGAAAAGCTGCAATAGTTGCATTAAGTTCGTTCGCTGGTGAAAATTGGGTGTGATCAGATAGAAAAAAAGAAGCTGATTTTATTAAACTGTGGCCATCTTTCTTTAGATGGAGAAGTTTTTGCCACGTTGTGTTTTGGGCCAGCTCGTTGGTATCAAAGCTTAATGTGGCTGTACTATAAAACAGTAAGCTGTAAGCTGAATATTTGAGAACGGTCTTCATCAAAAAAGTGAGCACAGCGCTATTAGGTGTGCTCACCTATACTATTTAGCTTGCGTTACACTGAGCTGAATAGCTAGTCGAAACGCGAGTTTCTACGATGTTGTATAGTGCTTCAGCGTTATTTGCAGGCTGCGCTGCGTAGTCATTTCTGATAGCGGTTACAATGTCAGCTGTTGCTGCTGCGTCACAGCCACGTACTGCTAACATCGCAGACACGTATTCACCTTGACCTTCTGCAATTTCTTGCTCCAGTGTAGGGAATGTTTGCTGAATAAACATTGCAGTTTTTACTTCACGACCAGCACAAGATTCTACAGATGAAATCTTTGTAGAAACAGCAGTCGTACCAAGGTCCCAAATGATATTCGAAATTGCAGCAGCTGCACCATTATCTGGGAAGATGATTGCACCGATACCACATTCTTGCCAAGGGTTTACAGAATCAGAAGCGTGTGCAGCTAGAGGGGCAGTCATTGCGCCAACGACGATTGCTGCAGCTAGAGTAGTTTTAAACATTTTACATCCTATAGTTGTTTTTATTTCGCCTAGTCTTCAAAGGCGGAACGGGATTCTATAGGTTAATTTTTAATTCCACAACAATAAACCTCCCACACTTGTAAATTTGTGTAAATGCCTCAGGCGGCTTTAGGCTACTGCTGCTATATTCAATACACTTGAATGAGTTTGGTGCTTATCATGGCAATAATTAGTGAATTTAGACCCGGTTATTTTTGTTGGATTGAATTGTGTTCAAGCGACTGGCAGTCAGCAAAACCTTTCTATAGCCAACTATTTGATTGGCAAATTCTTGACCAGCCCATTGGTGAAGATTGTTATTACACCATGTTGCAAAAAGAAGTCGATGATGTCGCAGCGATGTATCAGATGACCGCTGAGCAACAACAAGGAGGCATGCCTAGTCACTGGCTTGCTTATGTGGCGGTAGACAATGTCGATGAATGTCTAAACAAAGCCAACGAGCTCGGTGCTGAAGTGCTTGCAGGCCCTCATGATGTCCCAGGGGCAGGGCGGATGGTGATGTTAAAGGAGCCAGGTGGCGCGGTGTTTGCGTTATGGCAAGAGGGTGGCCATATTGGGACGCAACGTCATCTTGAAGCGAATACCCCTTATTGGTTTGAGCTAGTGAGTAAAAACAGCGCCAAAAGTCGTGACTTTTATTCCGCATTATTTGGGTGGCAAATCGAAGTCAAAGACATGGGAAATATGGACTACACCTTGTTCAAAGTAAATGAGCAACCCGTCGCTGGCATGTTAGAAATGACGGCTGAATGGGGTGAAGACATTCCTCCGCACTGGATGGTTTACATTGCGGTATTGGACTGCGATAGTAAAGCTGAATATGCCCAAAAGCTTGGCGGAGAAATTTGTGTACCGCCGACAGATATACCAGATGTAGGTCGCTTCAGCGTGATAACCGATCCTCAAGGGGCGGTATTCTCTATCATAGAATCTGCCATGGATGATATTTCAACTTAATGCATTTCTAATTCAATCACTTTGCCATGGCAAGTGGCAAAGTTCTCAGAGAGCCGGTTTAGAATAGTATCGCGCTCTCCACTACTATTTAGCTGCTTGATAGACGCTGTTAATTTCGGCAGTAGGTCTTGGTGTTTACGATTGATATAGTGATAAATAGGATAACTCGCATCTCGTAGCCTACGCACATAAACTGCGGCGAGTCCTGACTGACATAGCGCACCAAGCGCAAATAAGTCATCAGCTAAAATTTGTTCTACATGACCTTTTTCAAGTGCTTGAAACGCAGAAACATCGTTAGAGACCGCGTTACAGGTCAACCTTTTACTCTGACAAACTTGCTCCGTTATTAAACTGCCTTGTATTACCACATAGTCTTGCCGGGTCGACAAAGTACAACGCTCCTTCTTGAGACAAAACACCGCCATTCGCACGGTTGCAAGTGGTTCGGGTATTTGCAGTAAGTTAGGATAGGCATTTGCAATAGCGCTAGTGCGTCCTGCCTCCGCATCATAAAACCCTTGATCTACATATTCTAATCCGCGCTCACTGGGTAACACGACAAGTGTGGGCGTGATGTCCAAAGGTGCGTATATTTTTTGCTTGAGTTGTGCGATTTGCTGTTGGCCAAGCTGATAAGCGACCAGCTCACTGACATTGATTTGGTAGGCGAACGTCGCCTTGTGGATAAAGAAAAGCAAGAGGGTGCTAAGTGCGAGTTTCACAACATATCCTTACGGTTGTCAGAGTTATAACTGTAGCAAAGTTGTCAGAAAGTGAAAAAGTACATCATAAAAATGAATTCAGTCAGGATTGACCTTGAGTTTAGTAAACTCATACCAATTGTAATAGTTTGAGCATAAAAATCGTGAGGAGAAGGATATGACACTACATGTTTTGGTGACCGGTGCTAATCGTGGGATTGGATTAGAGTTTTGTAAACAATACTTATCTCTAGGCTGCAAAGTAACTGCGGTTGTTCGCAAAGCATCGGCAGAACTAGAATCTCTAGGCGTGGATATCATTGAAGATATAGATGTTGCGACGGAAAATGGCGCGAAAAAGCTATTGGCGGCATTGGGCTCGGAGAAAATAGACATTCTTATTAATAACGCTGGAGTATTTCACAATGAAACGCTAGCGGAAATGGATTTTGAAAATATCGACCACCAATTTAACGTTAATGCGCTAGGACCAATTCGAGTCACTCATGCACTGCTCGATAACCTCAAAGCCGGTAGTAAAGTTGCCATGATCACAAGTCGTATGGGTTCGATTGCAGATAATGGTTCTGGTGGTTACATTGGTTATAGAATGTCGAAAGCAGCATTAAACGCGGCGAGTGTGAGTATGGCTCACGAGCTGAAAAACCAAGATATCGCTGTTGGACTATTCCATCCTGGCTTTGTACAAACGCAGATGGTGGGATTTGCAGGTGATATTGGTCCAGATGTTGCCGCGGAACGTTTAATTAAGAGAATTGAACACCTAACTATCGAAAACAGTGGTGGTTTTTGGCACTCTAATGGAGACACGCTCCCTTGGTAATCAAGCAGGGCGCATCGTCGCCCCCTTTTCAGCCATCAGCCATCTAACTGTGCTAATATAAAGCAAATACTCAGATGGTAACCTTTGATGGAATTACAACAAGATACCCCATTATCACTGCCGCTTTTTTTGTTAGACGATAACATCGAGAATCGTGATATCGACTCTCCAGATGCTGAAGTATCAGTGATGTTGAGTGAGAACCTCCTTGCTCATTTGTGCCAAAACCCAAAAGAAGATGAGAATATGAGCTTGCATATTGATGACTATGCGCTCAACAACATTAGTACGACAGTGACTGAGTTGATAGGTGCGGAACATCAGTTGCAATTGCTCATTAATCGCGGGCCTATTCTCAGTGCTGTGCTGAGCACCAGTAGCGATGCATTATTTGTCTCGCCTCCAGTAGAAATGATGCCGACTTTTGATCTTGGGCTGGATGACGACGAGGGCGAGTAAATGTCTAAACGTGCACTGTTTTGTGCGGTGGTTGTCGCCGTGCTTTCTGGCTGTGTGGCTTTGGGTGTGTCTAAATATGATGATATGTTTGGACCAGAGCAACCCCAAGCACGAATCGAACAATATCACCAAGGCGGTGCACGTTACTTACAAAGCGTGAAGCCCATTTTGGAGTCGCGTTGTGTGGTTTGCCATGGTTGTTATGACGCACCTTGTCAGCTTAAACTGTCATCTCCAGAAGGAATAGATAGGGGATTGTCAAAGGAATTAGTGTATGACGGCACGCGGTTGTTAGCACAAACACCAACCCGGCTGTTATTCGATGCCCAAACCACGACACAGTGGCGTGAGCGTGGTTTTACCCCAGTGCTGAATGAGCGCAATCAATCTGAATACAGCAACCTAGCTGGAAGTGTGCTTTACAATAGCTTGCTGTTAAAAATGTCTCATCGTTTTCCTGAGCAAGGTATTTTGGGTAAAGAGTTTGATTTCTCTTTAGATCGAACGCAGTCTTGCCCAACCATGGATGAATTTTCTACCCTTGCGAAACAACAGCCTCATGCGGGGATGCCCTACGGCTTACCAGCGCTCACGCATGATGAATTCAAAACCTTGGAAGCATGGCTGCAAAGTGGCAGTAAAATGAGCCAGATTGCAAAGCCAAGTGTTGCAGCACAAAAAGAAGTGAAAAAGTGGGAACAATTTTTTAATCAGGACTCCAATAAACACCGCCTTGCCGCGCGTTATATTTTTGAGCATTGGTATTTAGCCCATATCCACTTCCCTCATCTGGATGACCCCGCGTTTTTTCAATTGGTACGCTCAAGCACGCCGCCGGGCCAGCCAATCGCACTGGTGAGTTCGGTGCGTCCGTTTGACGATCCTAAGATCGATAGAGTGTATTATCGATTGATGCAAGTGCGCAGTACCATTTTGTCAAAAACTCACATGCCACTGGCATTGAACGACGCTAAGCTATCACGGTTACATCGGCAATTTTATGTAGCGGATTATCACGTGGATGAACTGCCAGGTTATGAGCCAGAGCTTGCTGCAAACCCATTTAAGGTATTCAAAGATATTCCGGTCAATTCTCGTTATCAATTTATGCTGGATGAGGCCGAGTTAATTGTAAAAGGCTTTATCAAAGGCCCTGTATGTCGAGGTCAAATAGCGCTTAACGTCATTAACGACCATTTTTGGGTGGCGTTTGTTGATCCTGAAAAAAATAGCAATGAAGCGGTGAACCAGCTGCTGCTTAAACATGATGAAGATTTGGTGCTACCTGCGGCTGAGCAAAGTAATGCGTTACCGCTTTCCAGTTGGGCGAAATACGCCACTAAGCAGCAGGATTACTTACGTGCCAAAACAGAGCTTGCAGATAAGATGTTTGCCGATGGGCAGCGTCTCAATATGGACTTGATTTGGCGTGGAGAGGGGGAAAACCCGAATGCAGCATTAACTATCTTCCGTCATTTTGATAGCGCAACGGTGGTTAAAGGTTTTATCGGCCAGCCTCCCAAAACAGCTTGGGTATTAGACTATGCCTTGTTCGAGCGCATTCACTACTTGCTGGTGGCAGGTTTTGACGTGTATGGCAACATTGGTCATCAGTTGATCACACGCTTATATATGGACTTTTTGAGGCTTGAAGGTGAGCAAAACTTTTTAAATTTACTGCCACTTAGTCATCGACAGGAAATTAAACGCTATTGGTATCGTAAGTCACACTTGAGCTTAAGTGAGTTTATCAATCGTAAATCACTAATCGGTGCGCCAACGGGGATAAAATACGAAACGGACGATCCAAAGCAAGAGTTGTATGACAAACTACATGCTGTGCTTAAGCCGATTCTAAATAGGGATTATGACTATCAAGCCGTCGGCAAGCCACTGCAGGCACTCAATAGCATGTCCGTTAGGGCGATTAATTTGCTTCCTCAGGTCTCGTTTATTATTACTAAGCAAAGTGACGGTTCACATCAAGCGTTCTCGCTATTACACCATAATGCCCACTACAACATCTCCAGTTTGTTAAATGAAGAAGGGCAAAGAGCGTATACAGAAGACACGGCGACGATTGTGCCAGGCTTTATCGGAGATTACCCAGAGGCAATTTGGTATTTAGAAAGCGAGGCAGCACAAGAGGACTTCGTCTCATCATTTAGTCAAATGAATAGTGAGTCTGATTACCGAGCGCTACGAGCGCAATATGGGATCCGCAGGACTCACCCAGAGTTTTGGCGTTACAGTGATTTAATTCACGATATTGCCAAACAAACACGTGGCGTTGAATATGGTTTATTTGACTATAACCGGCTAGAAAACCGCTAAAAAATGGAGTCTTCGGACTCCATTTTTTATGTGCTTTTCCTATAGTTGACTAGCTGCTTTGACCGCAGCTAGTAGCACGCTTTCATCCAATCTCACTTTGTAATTTGGGTTTGCGTATTGAAATTGGATCAAGCCCTTCTTATCGACTACAAATACCGCCGGCACCGGCAAGGCAACTTTATCGTTCCCCTCAAAATCAACAAAATTTACGCCCAACTTGTTGCGATAAGCAAGGGCTGTTTTATCATCTAGGAAATAGGCGAGACCTAACGCTTGGCTCATACGCATTTCGCTATCAGACAACAGTTGGTAGTGAGGGGATTCAATTGTACTTTTTGCCAGCGCCTCAGGTGAGTCTGGTGCGATAGCAATAATTTGTGCCCCCATTTTAACAAGCTGTGGTTCAATTTCTTGGATCCCCGCGAGCTGTCTTGAACAGTATGGACACCAGCCACCACGATAAACCACCAGTACGGTGATATTTTCTTTATAGCGTGTCGCGAGGTCGACAGTTTTACCTGACTTATCTTTGAGTTGTAATGCAGGGGCATCAATGCCTGGAAGGAGTGGACTTACTTGTTCAGGTGCTGCGGCGATATTAGTGATTTCAGCTGCGCTGACAAAGGCTGAACAAGCTAAAGCGAGCGATAAAATAAAATGACGCATAAAAAGTTCCTAGGGTTTCAAGTTGATATCGACTCAGAAGACCTAAGCGCTGGCGAAAATCTTTCACTTCGGTATGATATCGCTCGTAATTGATTTCCATGAAGAGAGAGCACAATGTCTGCAAACATCACTAAGCTTGTGGTTATGCTAGAAATGCAACATGCCATGAACACCAAAGTACACCAACAATGGTTTGAACAAGGGTTTGAATGGTACCGCGCAATTTGGGTTGAGTGTGCAGAAATGCTAGATCACTACGGCTGGAAATGGTGGAAAAAGCAAACGCCAGATACTGAGCAAGTGATTTTAGAGCTAGTGGATATTTTTCATTTTGGCTTGTCTTTACGTATCGATGGCGAAACGTCATTTGAGCAACTAGCGATTCAATTAGAGGCTGAATTGGCAAAGCCAACTACCGCAGAAGACTTCAAGGAAACCCTTGAATTACTTGCAAGCGCGGCTGTGACCAAACGTGAGTTTGATGCCCATGCGTTTGCGGGTTGTATGCAGCAAATCGGGATGTCTATTGATGACCTATACCGTGGATATGTCGGTAAAAACACGCTTAACTTCTTCCGCCAAGATCATGGCTATAAAGATGGCTCTTACATCAAGGTATGGAATGGCCAAGAAGATAACGAACACTTAGTCGAAGTGGTGAAAAGTCTAGATACAGCGCACCCAGACTTTAAAACACACGTGTACGACGGCTTAAAAGCTCGCTACCCAGCTTAATCTATAATAGGTAGCAAGGTATGGTAATCGGAGACTGAGAGGTATTCAGTGATCTCTCGCTCTGGTTGCCGACTATCAGGATTAGCAACGGCAAGCAAATGGCCAATACCAAATTCTTTCGCAGCATTTAACACGCTAATGCTATCGTCCACAAATAAAGTGCGGGACTTATCAAAGCCCAAATCACGCTCTACCTGTTGCCACAACATCTGACTTTCTTTACTTACGCCATATTCATGGGTTGAAACCAATTTGTCGAGATACTTATCGAATTGGGTACGCTCAATTTTCAAACTTAGACTGTTTGGGTGAGCGTTGGTCAACAAGATAAGCTGTTTTCCACTCACTCTTAAGGCCTCTAAAAACGCTGGTACATCCTCACGAATTGAGATCAAGTGTTGTACTTCACGTTTAAGCTCCATAATAGGGAGCTGTAGTTGCTCTTGCCAATAATCTAGGCAATACCATTCTATCTGGCCCATTACTGCGTCATAACGCGCGAGGATGTCGGCCCTTGCAGCCTCAAGGGTTAAGCCTTGACGTTTTGCGTGTGCCTTAGGCACAACGTCGAGAAAAAAGTGATTATCAAAATGGAGGTCGAGTAATGTGCCATCCATATCTAACAAAACGGTATCGATATTTGACCAATTTAGCATAGGCATTTAACTTCAAAGGCTTTATGATTAGGTTATTCGCCATGATAGCAAATAATGATCTATGTCACATAAAAAGCATCCCACACCACCAGAAATTTTAGCTTGCGACGTCGTGGCTAAAAGCAAATTATTCACGGTAGAAGCACTTTCGTTATCTTTTTCGAATGGCGAGCAACGAGAATACGAAAGAGTCCGTGGCGGTGGCCGTGGCGCAGTAATGATCGTGCCCATAACGGCTGATAATGAGCTATTATTAGTGAGAGAATACTGTGCAGGAACACATGACTATCAACTCGGCTTTCCCAAAGGGCTAATTGACCCAGGCGAAACCCCGGTGGAAGCGGGTAATCGAGAGCTAAAAGAAGAAGTAGGTTTTGGTGCAAATGCTTTCTCTGAACTCAAAGTAGTGTCACTGGCACCGAGTTACTTTAATGCCAAAATGCATATTTTGGTCGCTAGTGAACTTTACCCTGAACAGCTTGAAGGTGATGAGCCAGAGCCATTGGTAGTAGTGAAGTGGCCGCTAGATAAATTATATGACCTGTTACAGCAAGAGGACTTTACCGAAGCAAGAAGTGTCGCGGCACTACTGTTATTAAAAGCACATTTGAATCTGGAGGCGTAAATTGCAGTCCTATTTAGAGCCTTGCATCGCACTGGCAAAACGTGCCGGTGAAGCCATTATGGCAATTTATCAAGCCGATGATATTGGTAAAAAAGAAAAGTCTGACCACACTCCTGTCACTGCAGCTGATTTGGCATCTAATGAGATCTTAATGGCGGGTCTTGCTGAAATAGCACCTGACATTCCGGTAATGTCTGAAGAAACACCAATTCCACCATTGAGTGAGCGACAAGATTGGCAGCGCTACTGGTTACTCGATCCTATGGATGGCACTGGGGAATTTATTCTTGAAAGCGGTGACTTTGCCGTCAATATTGCGTTAATCGAAAATAATCATCCTGTGTTAGGCGTCATTTACTGGCCATCTCAAGGGCTGACATATTACGCGAGCAAAGATGAAGGTGCGTTTAAACGCAGTGACTCAGGCGAAAGTAAACGTATTTTCGTCTCGCCACGAGAAACGCTGACATTGGCAGTAAGTCGCAGACAAAAGCTTGAAGCGGTTAGTCAGTACTTAAATAGTCAGTTCGACACTGTGGCACTTGGGTCATGTTCATTAAAAGCCTGCATTATCGCAGAAGGTAAGGCGGATTGTTTTTTACGAGTAGGGCCAACGGGAGAGTGGGATACTGGCGCGTCACAAATCATCGTCGAAGAAGCCGGAGGTTGTATTACCGATGCTGAGTTTAACCCGCTGACCTACAATCGACGAGAAACTACCGAAAACCCAGACTTTATTGTTATGGGGCATCCCGATTGGCAATGGCAAAAGTTGATCAGTCCACATCATCGAACGATAGAATAAATAACGGTTTAAGTTGAAGGTTGTGGGATTTTTGCGCACTTGAATTGTTTTAAGCATTAAATCCCTTGCAATAAAATTTTAATCCATTATTATAGCGGCCTCTTGAAAGGGAAGTCCTTTTTAAGAGTTTACAGGCGCGGGATGGAGCAGAATGATAAATCATTCGTCGAGCTCGCTAAACCTGAAAAGAATCGAAGGTCGTCGGTCTCCGACGAAGAATAGATTCACAAAAATATACAGGCGCGGGATGGAGCAGCCTGGTAGCTCGTCGGGCTCATAACCCGAAGGTCGTCGGTTCAAATCCGGCTCCCGCAACCAACATCAGTTGGATGTATAGAGTCTCAAGTACAAGACTTAAAATTAAGTACAAATACAGGCGCGGGATGGAGCAGAATGATAAATCATTCGTCGGACTCGCTAAACCTGGAAAGAATCGAAGGTCGTCGGTACCCGACGAAGAGTAGGTTCACAAATATATACAGGCGCGGGATGGAGCAGCCTGGTAGCTCGTCGGGCTCATAACCCGAAGGTCGTCGGTTCAAATCCGGCTCCCGCAACCAACATCAGTTGGATGTATAAAGTCTCAAGTACAAGACTTAAAATTAAGTACAAATACAGGCGCGGGATGGAGCAGAATGATAAATCATTCGTCGGACTCGCTAAACCTGGAAAGAATCGAAGGTCGTCGGTACCCGACGAAGAGTAGGTTCACAAATATATACAGGCGCGGGATGGAGCAGCCTGGTAGCTCGTCGGGCTCATAACCCGAAGGTCGTCGGTTCAAATCCGGCTCCCGCAACCAATTTTTAATTGGACTGCACACTCTAAAGAACTACTCCAAAACTCGTCGGTTCACTCTTCATAAATTAATGGCTCCCGCAACCAACTCTTAATTGGACTGCACACTCTAAAGAACTACTCCAAAACTCGTCGGTTCACTCTTCATAAATTAATGGCTCCCGCAACCAACTCTTAATTGGACTGTACACTCTAAAGAACTACTCCAAAAGTCGTCGGTTCACTCTTCATAAATTAATGGCTCTCGCAACCAATTCTTAATTGGGCTGTAAAATCTAAAGAACTAGTACAAAAGTCGTCGGTTCACTCTTCATAAATTAATGGCTCCCGCAACCAATTTTTAATTGGACTGCAAACTCTAAAGAACTAGTACAAAAGTCGTCGGTTCACTCTTCATAAATTAATGGCTCCCGTAACCAATTTTTAATTGGACTGTAAAATCTAAAGAACTCCTCCGAAATTCGTCGGTTTACTCTTCATAAATTAATGGCTCCCGCAACCAATTTTTAATTGGACTGCAAACTCTAAAGAACTAGTACAAAAGTCGTCGGTTCACTCTTCATAAATTAATGGCTCCCGCAACCAATTTTTAATTGGACTGTAAAATCTAAAGAACTCCTCCGAAATTCGTCGGTTCACTCTTCATAAATTAATGGCTCCCGCAACCAATTTTTAATTGGACTGTAAAATCTAAAGAACTAGTACAAAAGTCGTCGGTTCACTCTTCATAAATTAATGGCTCTCGCAACCAATTCTTAATTGGGCTGCAAACTCTAAAGAACTAGTACAAAAGTCGTCGGTTCACTCTTCATAAATTAATGGTTCCCGCAACCAACTCTTAATTGGACTGCACACTCTAAAGAACTACTCCAAAACTCGTCGGTTCACTCTTCATAAATTAACGACTCCCGCAACCAATTTTTAATTGGACTGCACACTCTAAAGAACTAGTACAAAAGTCGTCGGTTCACTCTTCATAAATTAATGGCTCCCGCAATCAGCCTTTTTAGTTCAGTTACCTAAAACCCTCTCAATGGACAGTCAGTTTTCTTCGCTATATACAGAGAAATAAATCATCCACTTTTTATTATTCAAAGCCTGAGTGTTGCTGTTGTTTGATGCATTTCTTAAATTGGAATTAATCTTAATACTTACACTGTGAGCAACAACCTATACGCGGGTTATGGAAACCCGCTGTTAAAAAGTGAATAGATTTAGCAAAGGCAGGTGAATCCGATTTGACAGCTAGCAAGATCGGAGTGATTGCAACAAGCTGAGATGTCTTGGCGAGATGCACATTTCATCGTGTCCTGACATCCGTAAACTCTCGTATAATCACCTCCGGCTACTTGAGGAGTTGCTTCCTGAGGTAGTTTGTTATCTTGAGTGAGTTTTTTTAGCTGCTTTTTTTGGAGCTTTATTTTCATTTTCAATATCCTTTTTATAGATTTATTAAGTTTGTTATCACGAAACCGATAGCGTGATCTGTTTAAAAATAATACAAAGAAGTGTTGTTGTAAAACAAATAATGAAATGTAATTATTTTGTTTTCTTTTGAATGGGTGAAGATTATTTGTCTATAAATCTTTATATGGTCTAGGCTTTTACTATCTCTTGTTTGAGGTGTATGAAGATGGATTTACATAGTATTCGAGTCAAAAGTTCGTTGCCTACGGCTATGTTGACGATCGTGTTGCTATTTGTGTTTTTTGGTTTTTCGGTGTTGCTCAATAAAGTGCAATCGGCACTTGAGATCCAAACTGAAAACTATTTAAAAGCCGTGTCAGTGGTACTCAATGCGGATAGAGACTTTTATCAAGCTCAAGAAGCCTACCTCAAATTATTAGCTGGTGAAGATAAGCGGGCGGATTTTGAAGAAAACGCCGAGCAGGTGAAACAGCGCTATCAAAAGTATCTTCAGTTTATGTCACTCCACCAGAGTGAGCTGGGTAGTTTTGCAACTTTTGACGCGGACTTTCAAAGTTGGTATCGCGTGACGGTGGCGAGTATTAAAACCCCGACAGATAAAGCGCTTCAAACTGAGTCGGCTAAGTTATTTGGTGCAGTTCGTGATGTGCTTGATAAAGCCGGTGAATTAGCCGATGGAAAATCTGCTGCAAGTCGCGCGTTAGTCGTTGCTGAGGTTACTCAGATAAAGTGGGGTCTTGGTGTTGGTGCCTTGCTCCTACTTGGTATTGCTTGTTGGATTGCTTATCGAATCCCTCGTCAGCTAGCAAAGCAGATAAACTTTGTGTCAGATAGGATCTCTGAAATCGCCTCTGGAGACGGAGACTTAACTGGTCGCATTGAAATCAAAGGAAATGATGAGTTTGCAAAGCTATCGCTAAACTTTAATCATTTTCTCGAGAGTTTACAGGCGATGGTTACAGCACTTGTGAAAGATGGTGGCGAGCTGTCGAGTTTGTCGTCAAAACTCAGTCATTATGCCACACAGTGCCATGACTTAATCGACTCGCTTGGTAAGTCATCACATACCATTGTTAGCGCGGTGAATCAGCTTAGTCACTCAAGTCAAGAAGTCTCGTCGGTGGCAGAAAACTCATTGAAAGAAGCTGAAGCTTCACATCGCTACGCAGCACAAGGTAAAACGGTGTTGGCTGATTCAAAACAAAAAATCACTCATCTTGCTGATAATATGGAAGCGGCACTCTCCAGTTCGTTAGCTTTACAAAAAAACTCTGAAAACATTACGCAAGTGCTTGATGTTATTCGCGGGATCGCTGAGCAAACCAATTTATTAGCGCTCAACGCGGCAATAGAAGCGGCAAGAGCAGGCGAACAAGGTCGTGGATTTGCAGTGGTAGCTGACGAGGTTAGGTCACTGGCCACTCGAACACAAGACAGCACTAATGATATTCAGAAGATGTTGGAAGCATTCTCCCATAGCGTAGAGGACTCACAAAAGACCATTGAAGATGGTAAGCAGTATGTTGATGTTGCAGTAGAAAGTTTTACGAAGGCAACGGAGCTATTGGAGTTAATTGCACAAAGTGCGGTGAAAGTGACTGAGCTTTCAGAGCAAACCGCTCATGCGACTCAGCAGCAAAATGCAGTATCTACTGAGATTAGCAGTAATTTAACTGATTTAAATGACAAAACATTGGACGGCGAGCGGTTGTCTGGAGAAACGCACCAAATTTCGGATGATGTGCTGCGAGTCACCAGTAAATTGGTGAATGAATTATCTCAGTTTAAAGTCTAAGGTCTTGTAAGGTATGCCGTGCGGCACACCTTATAAATCAGTGGTTTGAACAGTTATTTAACCTGAGGTTATTTAGCGAACTTCTTTGCGTAAGCCTCAGCTTGTTTCCACACGCGCAGGGTATTGCCACCTAAAATCTTTTTGATATCAGCGTCGCTGTAACCTCTATCCAAGAGACCTTGCACAAGATTTGGATACGTTGACACGTCTTTCAGGCCAACCGGTAGTGAGTCACCCACACCATCGTAATCTGAACCAATCCCTACGTGATCTATCCCTATCAACTTAACGACGTGGTCAATGTGATCTAGCACTTGATCAAGTGTGGCAAATGGAAACGGATTTTTTGCTCTAAACGCCGCTCTAAAATCGGTGCGATCTTTGTCTTTGGCTTCTTTTTGTGCTTCGTCACGCTTGTCATACCAAGCTCCAGCTTTTGCCGTCACAAAGCTCGAGCCAAAGTTAATTTGGATCACGCCGCCATTTTTTGCCAAGGCTTTGAGCATTTTGTCATCCATATTGCGCTCGAATCCTGGGGTGTATTTGCGCAGGGATGAATGTGAAGCAACGACCGGCACTTTTGAAATGTCCATAACCTGATAAAAGGCGTCATCGGAAATATGTGATACATCAATGAGCATACCAATTTTGTTCATTTCAACCACAAGCTCTTTACCAAATGGGCTTAAGCCTTTCCATTTGCGGCGTACATCATAAGAAGAGTCAGAAATATGGTTGCTTTGTGAGTGTGCTAAGGTGATATAGCGTACGCCACGGTCATAAAAATGCTTAAGGTTTTTCATCTCACCTTCAATGGGCGAGCCATTCTCCATGCCCATCGCGATAGACATAATACCACTGTCAAATTGCGCATAAATGTCGTCGGTATTGTAAGCCATTGCAAATTTATCTGGTGCGCGATGTGCTAAGGCTTCCATACCGTCAATCAGTTGATTGGCGAGTTGATAGCTTTTACCTTTACCTTCAAATTCTAAATTAGCAGGAATATAAATAGACATAAATGGCGCATTAAGACCGCCTTTTACCGCGCGAGGGTAATCAAAATCACCGCCTTCGGTTGCTTGGCTAACATCATCCCATTTACTTTGGATGCGATATGGAACGTCGATGTGTGTATCAATTAGGATGTTATCGTGAGCGAGTTTAACTGCGCGCTCAGAGGCTTTGTATTCAGTTGCATAAGCGCTAGAAACAGCCAGCGCTAGGGCGCAAAGAGCAGTGCCGAGCTTCATAAAATTGCCTTTCCTTTATAGTTATAGAAATTTGATTGTAACAACTCCTGTCACTTCGACAACTGTTTACGATTAGCGCTAAATACAAAGAAAGCTGAAGGTTTTTTAATACTCGTAATCTTCCTGTGCTTGCATTGCTTGAAATTGTTGTTTGCTAACAATATTCACAGATTCATGTAATTCTGAGAAAACGATCAGCGCTTCTCCGGATTTTAGCTGTGCTTTCACTTGCGCGACTTTGCTCTCGGTGCTGACCTCGGTATCGCCATAGTCTGTTCCTTCTCGCAGCACATAGTGCTCAATAAGATTGTCTAGCGTCTCTTGCGGAAGTTGTTGATAGGGAATGAGCATACTACTTAGCCTTACTATAAATTTGCTGTAAATATTGTGGAATAACGCTTTCTAGCCAAAACCTAGGTTTAAGGGGGTTACTTCCCGAAATAAACCCTACGTGACCACCGTGGGGACTCACTGCGAGCGTCACCGGTGAGTTAACCTGAGCGGCTGTAGGCACGGCTTGTGATGATAGCATGGGGTCATCTTCGGCGTGGATCAGGAGTGTTGGTGTCGTGATCTGGGTTAAGTAGGGCTGCGAACTTGCTTGTGCGTAATAGTCTTCCGCGCCGTTAAAACCATGCAGCGGTGCCGTTATCTTATCGTCAAATTGCCAAAGGTCATCAATGGCATAAAGGGCAGGCTTGTCTATCCTAATTTGCGACTGGATGGTGTCTAGCTTACGTGAAAAAGATTTCTTCATCCTGTCTAGCAAGTATTTTTGATAGAGCTTAAAACAGCTCTTTCTGATCACCTGACAAGAGGAAGAAAGGTGATAAGGCGCTGAGACGACAACACCAGCTTCAAGACCGCTTTGCGATTTGGTTTCTCCCAAGTATTTGGCAAGTACATTACCGCCGAGCGAGAAGCCAACCGCAAATAATGGCCGTTTAGGAAAACGGGCTTTTAGCGTGTCTATAAAAAAGCCAAGATCTGAGGTTTCGCCGCTATGATAAGCCCTAGCTTGGCGATTCACTTCACGTGAGCAGTTGCGAAAGTGCATCAGTACGGCATCAAAACCATGGTGTACCAACGCTTTTAATAGGCCTTTTGCATAAAAGCTGTTGATATTGCCTTCTAGCCCATGTAATACCACAACCAAAGGTGCCGATTTATCGCCGTGTTTTGCCCATGCAAGTTCTAAAAAGTCATCGTCTGGTGTGTCTAGTGTTTCATAGTCGACGGGCACCTGTAATCTAGGCCTAAAGAATCGCGGAAGTATGGTTTGGGCGTGGCGGTTGCGCATCCACCAAGCGGGCTTAAATTCGTAATTATCGGCTGTTATTGTTTTCATGGCTTGATTCATAATAGAAACTGCGTCTTTTTGACGGTTGCTCGCAAAGCAAAGAAAGGAAGCTATCCAGTTGCAAAACACGTTTTAGCCAGTTTAACGTATTATCAGTTGAGGGTTAAGCAAATAAAAAGCACCCGACCAGTAAACTGATAAGGTGCTTTGTGCGTCGTGCTTAATTCTGCAAGTTGGGGAACTACGTCGAGCCGATCTTCTACTACTTATTCTTCAATCGTCCCAAGGTAATACATTTAAATCTGTTCTATTGTTCGTTAGGTACTTCAGCGTCCATGACTTTTCTAATAAAAAAATAGACGTAATAACAGCACAGCAAAATTACAATCCCTAAAAAGCCAAAAGACAGAAACAACACAGGGTCGGAAAAAAAGTCTCTAAAGAATACGTTCATGGCTGTGCCTCCTAATTTGTCGATGAGTAAATAGTAGTGGAGGTCTGAGGGGCTTGATATGATCAAGATCAAGTTTCAATCCTGAGTGAAATTAAACCTAGGCAAAGGCTTGATCTCGATCAGGTTTTATATCTAAGTTGGGTAATATCAGGGCTTATATTGATTTAATGGCTTAGAAGTCAGCCGTATTGAATAAAGCGTCGTACTCACTCTGGCTCAAATAGAGCAGCACATTGCTACTTGATTGCAATGGCGCAAACGAAAAGCGTTTTAATGTCTCCAGCAATAGCGCTTGTTGACGCTTTTCAAGTTCAAGCTCTGCAGTCAGCATTGCAGCTCGTAACTTTTGATAGTCTTGGTAGTCTTGATGATGTGTTTTTAGGGTATGGCGGATCGCGCGTTGGGGTTGTAGCACCGCTTGGTCAAATTGCTTAGCAGTCTTTACCAGTGCGGTTAGGGTGTCGGGGGTAATCGTCAGTGCTAAAGTGTCTAGGTAACAAAGTAACAGGCACAGGTTGATATTTTTGCCTGCAGCATCTTGCAAATTCAGCAGCCGCGATTGCATTTGCGGGCGGCTGTAGAACTCACAGGCAAACTGCCAAAAGTCTTCACGACTTAGCATATCTCTCCAGTCTCATCGAAATGATTTTGCTTTTCTTCTAACTCTTCCAATGCCATTAATAAGTTTTCTTCTGTGTCATTAAGCTCTGGGGTTATCTTGGCTTGTTTTGCCAGTAAGTCACTTAATTTTGCTTTGTTCTCGTCCGTGTATAGGCTGTTGTCAGCCAAAGCTTGCTCAATTTCCTCTGCTTGCTCAGTGAGCTTGTCGAGCTGTTTCTCGAGCTTTTCAATCGACTTTTTCAACGGCTGAATGGTTTTTCTGAATTCGGCTTCAAGACGCTTTTGCTCTTTACGATTGGCATTAGAGTTTTGCTTTGGTTCAGCCTCTGAGCCACTTGGTTTCGCTTGCTCTTTATTGGCATTCATAAGCCATTGGTAATAGGCATCTAAGTCATAGCCGAACTGAGAAACGGTTCCATTATCAACTAAATAGTACTCGTCAGCGGTATTTTTCAGCATGTGGCGATCGTGGGAAACCGTGACCATTGCACCCTCAAAACCTTGCAAGGCCATCACAAGTGCGTGTCGCATTTCTAAATCTAGGTGGTTGGTCGGCTCATCGAGTAACAGCAGGTTCGGCTTTTGATACACCAGCATCGCAAGTACGAGTCGTGCTTTTTCGCCACCAGAAAACGGCGCAACGGGTTCGAGGGCCTTATCACCATGAAAAGCAAAACCGCCCAAGAAATCACGAATAAGCTGCTCTGGGACTTTAGGGTCTAGACGTTGAATATGGGTAACCGCACTGGCCTCAAGATCGAGAGACTCAAGCTGATGCTGAGCAAAATAGCCTACATTTAATCCTTGGTGTTGAAACACTTCACCAGCTTGTGGGGTTAAATCGCCGGCAAGTAACTTGATTAGGGTCGATTTACCAGCACCGTTACGGCCAAGTAACGCAATACGGCTACCTGGGACCAGATTAAGCTTGATGTCATGCAAAATGGTAACGTCACCATAGCCCGCTTTGGCTTGCTCTAGTGTCATCAATGGATTAGGCAAGCTCGTTGGATCTGCAAATTCAAAATTAAATGGTGAATCTGCATGAGCGGGCGCGAGCATTTCCATGCGTTCAAGGGCCTTCACTCGACTTTGCGCTTGTTTTGCTTTACTCGCTTTCGCTTTAAAGCGGGTAATAAACTTCTCTAAATGTGCAATCGTTTCTTGTTGCTTCTCGTAAAGCGCTTGGTGCTGTGCCATGCGCTCTGCTTTTTGACGTTCAAACTGAGAATAGTGACCTTTATAGACGTTGATCTGCTGTTGGTCGATATGCCAAATCTCGCCAACAACTGCATCTAAAAATTCGCGGTCGTGAGAAATAAGCACTAATGTACCCTGATAGGCGCGCAAAAAGCGTTCTAGCCAATAAACAGCGTCCAAGTCCAAGTGGTTGGTTGGCTCATCCAGAAGCAATAAATCGGCATCGCGGATCAGCGCTTGCGCAAGGTTCAAGCGCATGCGCCAACCACCAGAAAAGTCGCTAACGGCAAACTCAATCTGTTCATTGCTAAAGCCAAGGCCATGGAGTAGTTCACCCGCTTTGGCTTCAATACTATACCCTTTGATATTCTCTAGCTGTTGGTGTGCTTGTGCTTGTAGTTCACCATCACCGTCCCGCTCCGCTTGTTGTAGTTGCGTTCTCAAAACATAGTATTCAGGGTGTCCCTGAAGTACATACTCGAGGGCGCTAATGGAGAGTGCAGGAGTTTCTTGTTTTACCGATGCAATAGACCAATCTTTTGGAATAGAAAAATCACCAGAATCGAGTTGCAGCTCACCTTTTAGCAGCGCAAAGAGAGATGATTTACCACAGCCATTGGCACCGACAAGGCCCGCCTTATGTTGCGGATAAAGCGTTGCATTAGCTTGTTTTAGCAGTGTTTTACTGCCACGAAGTAGCTCGATATCAGAAAGTTGGATCATAATTCTAAAAGTCTGTCTAAATTGCGCGCATCATAGCATGGATCCAATCCCTTACTCCAAGCGTATCATGACAAATAAAATTAGGATAAAATGACAAACCTTAAACTCGGTGTTCATTAGAGGTGTAGAGTTGAAAGTTAAGAAGCGTTTTATTGCAGGGGCAAGTTGTCCAGAATGCCAAAAAATCGACGTAATGATGCTCTACAAAGAGCATGATGTTGAAAAAGTTGAATGTGTTGAGTGTGGCCACGTAATGTCACAGCCGAAAGACGCGGTACAGGCTTCCACACGCCAGTTTGAGCAAGTCATTGGGGTGTTCAAACCGGAGTGAGTGTTCACCCCGGTTTTCAATTTATTTGTTAGTAGTGCGGTGGTGGTGGCTCTTGATGTTGAGGCATTAAACCCGGATCGCGGCCTTCCTTCATTTTCTCTGCCAATAGCTCAATTTGTCGTTGCATTTTAGCCAAGCGCTGCTGATGTGCCTTTAGCTCTTCATTTAAGGTTTCGATTGTATCTTCTTGAAAGGCAAGCTTAGCCTCAAGCTCAGTAATTCTGTTTTCGATTTCATTCATGGCTTTTTCACCTGCGCAAATTTTTCCAGTAGTCCGCTGGAACTTTCGGTTAGCAATGCAGTGTCTTGGTCTTGAAAAGCAACGTCAAATACAACCGCAGACTTAGGGCGGCTGCCTTCTCGAGGTTGTACACGCCAAGTTTGCAATCGTTCGCCATCACTCACTTGCCATAAAATAAGCTCGCGGTTAGGTGAGCCGGTAGCCAAGAGCGTTGCGTCTTGATTAAAGCGCACTGCACTGAAAATTTTCTGGCGAGCAATATACTGTAATTGCGCTTTGAGATCACCAGAAGTTAATTGCCAAATGCTCGCTTTTTTCATGCTATCTGCGGTAAAAGCAAATCTTCCTTGGTCATCTAATGCAACTTTGGTCACACGACTTGGGTGGTTAAAGCGGTGGATCACTTGCCCCGTTCTAGTATCCCAAAAGTAGGCGGTATAGTCGTTGCCTCCGGTTAAGGCAAAGTGACCATTGGGAGACATGGCAATAGAATTGATATTTTCTTGATGTCCAAGGAACTCTATCCGCCTTCCACTCTCTAAGTCGAGGTGAACGACAACGTTATCACTGCGGGCATAGAGTAAATATCGGCCCGCATTGCTAATTGCGATATCTCGAATAGTGCCAGACTCGATCTCAAAATATCCTAGGTTTTGACCGCTTTCGATGCTCCAGATGGCGAAAGTCTTATCAGTGGCAGTGACGGCCGTGGAGTTGTCATTAGCTAAAGCCAGTGAGTGAATGAGATCATCGGGGACATCGGAGTGACGCCATTGAAATTTGAGGCCTTGCTCTTGATTATCCCAAAGTACGGCCCCATGCTCTATGGAAGAAACAAGGCTGTAGTGACCGTCCGTAGAGATTGCTGCAGAAAATGCGCCTCTGCTGGCATGTTCCACGGTCATAACGGCTTTTGAAGTGTCAGGGCCACAGCCGGTTAAGGTGAAGCAACTTAGCATCGCGCATGCAAAGAGGAGGCTTGTCCACTTAATGTTGACGAGTTTGACCATAAGTTAGGTAAATCCTCCTTAACTCCGAAGTCTATCACAGGTAGACTAAAGGCACTAAAAACAAGATATTATTTTGATATTAGCGTATTAAAAGCGTAATGTCGTTACGCGATAATGGCAAGCAAATGCATATTGGCATTCTGATTAGAGAATGTTAATGTGGCTAGCACCTTTTCTTATTAATATAAAATTAACAATGGCACCGCATATCAAGCTCTCTTGCGCGAGCATTGGTGTTTTGATAGTAGGGACTGTCGGAGAGTTGAGAATGAAACAGACGATTAAACTGTCACTCGTTGCTGCTTCAGTGTTAGCACTAGTAGCGTGTAATAAAAAAGCAGAAGAGCAGAAGCCTGCTGAAGTTAAGCTAGATACAGAAGTGCAACAGCAAGCATACGGTATCGGTGCTTCAGTTGGTAACTTTTTGCAAAAAGACTTAGCGGATAAAAAAGAGCTAGGCATTGAACTTGATCAAGAGTTATTAATGCGTGGTTTTAAAGATGCACTGGCTGGTGAAGCTAAGCTGGATGAAGCAAAAATTCGTGAAGTACTCACTTCACTAGATTCTTCTGTTCGTGAAAAGCAAGCTGCTAAGGTTGAAGCTGACGCGAAGAAGAATAAAGAGGAAGGTGATAAGTACCTAGCTGAAAACGCGAAGAAAGAAGGCGTTCAGGTGACTGAGTCAGGTCTTCAATATGAAGTGCTAAGCGAAGGCGACGGTAAAAAGCCAGTCGCAACAGACAAGGTGACAGTACATTATAAAGGTACGTTGCTAGATGGTTCTGAGTTCGATAGTTCCTACGCACGTAATGAACCTGCTACTTTCAACCTAAATCAAGTAATTGCAGGTTGGACTGAAGGTCTACAGTTAATGAACACTGGCGCTAAGTATAAGTTTACTATTCCTGCGGAGCTTGCATACGGCACTCGTAACCTTGGTAAAATTCCAGCTAACTCAACACTGGTATTTGAAGTTGAACTGCTAGGTATCGAAGACGAAGCTGAAGAAGCTGCTGAATAATTTGGCAGTGTCCGTAAAGAAAAAGGTGAGATAGCTATCTCACCTTTTTTTATATTTTGGTGCCCGCAAATTTAGACTATTCAGTGTGATTAGAATAAAGGTTATCGATCAGTTCGTCTTCCAATTGGAAGCGTAACTCAAGCGTTTCACCTAATACAGACAAGTCGTTATCGAAGTCTGCTAATTCTTGCGTTTCTTGATTTACTTCAGCGTATTTGTCGTTGAAATCAAGTGCGGTATCAGTCGTATCTGTGATCCGAGGGTACAGTGACTGAGCTAATTTTGCGCTTTCAGGGCCTTTTTCTTGGCAGGCCTCAACAATGTTGTCATAAATTTCAAAATGACCAGCTGAAAGATAGTCCATCAAAATCTGGCAGAATGACTGAATGTCAACTTGCTCAGGAAGTGCTTTACCATTTCGAGTTGGTGAGCATCCTGCAACTTTATAATATAAAACCAATAGTTCCTGACGCTCTGCTAACCATGCATCAATAACACTATGGCTACCTCCCCATTTCTGTTGGGCTTGTTCTAACTGCGAAAGCATAGTGATTCTCCTTAAGCGGGTTACCTACCTCTATGGAAAGGGAAACGGGGCAAAAGGTCAACCAATTTTTTCTGTAAAAGCGTAAAAAGATCAAAAGATTATTGGTTTGATTATCGGGAATGTTAACAAATTCAGGAGGATAAAAATAAAAAAACCACCGAGAGAAACTCAAGGTGGTTCAAAATAGCAGTTTAGCTTGTTGCGTAATGTTGTTATTTTTTTAATTGAAGGTGTTTTGTTGTTATTTTTCTAACGCGGTAATTTTATACCAACCTTTTAATCGTGTTGCAAACAGTTTAATTGCTTGTTTCGGTAACTTTTACACAAGCTTATGAATTTGTTCCTAATAAAGTGAGGTTTAATCTAGATCATGACGAGGCGCTGGCAAGGATAGTTTAGATAGTGCCCATGTGCACTTAGTGATACAATCCGCACAATTGAATTTAAGTATTGGAATAGAGACGCTATGAGCGAATTAAAAAACGATCGTTATTTACGAGCGCTATTAAAACAACCAGTTGACGTCACACCAGTATGGATGATGCGCCAAGCTGGTCGTTATCTACCAGAGTATCGTGCCACCAGAGCACAAGCTGGTGACTTTATGAGCCTTTGTAAAAATGCAGAGCTGGCATGTGAAGTGACATTACAGCCGCTTCGTCGTTATCCACTAGATGCGGCGATTCTGTTTAGCGATATTTTGACTATTCCAGATGCAATGGGACTTGGACTTTACTTTGAAACCGGTGAAGGTCCAAAGTTTGAGCGTCCTATCCAATCGTTAGACGATGTTAAAAAGCTACCTAAATTGGATCCAACCGATGAGCTTGGTTATGTAATGAATGCGGTGAGCACAATTCGTCGTGAGCTTAAAGGTGAAGTACCACTTATTGGTTTCTCAGGCTCACCATGGACACTAGCGACTTACATGATTGAAGGCGGTAGCAGCAAAACATTCGGTAAGATTAAAAAGATGGCGTTTGCGGAGCCGCAGACACTACACCTACTGCTAGATAAAGTGGCTGATTCGGTTATCGACTACCTAAATGCGCAAGTAAAAGCGGGTGCTCAGTCGCTAATGATCTTCGACTCTTGGGGTGGAGTATTAAGCCCGCGTGACTACAAAGAGTTTTCACTACAATATATGCATAAAATTGTAGACGGTCTTATTCGTGAAAATGACGGTCGTAAAGTACCTGTGACATTATTCACGAAGAACGGCGGTCAATGGATTGAAGCGATTGCAGCCACTGGATGTGATGCAGTTGGCCTTGACTGGACGATTGATATTGCCGATGCAAAACGTCGTGTAGGCGATAAAGTTGCACTACAAGGTAATATGGATCCTTCAATGCTACACGGTACCCATGAGCGTATTCGTGAAGAAGTTCAGCATATATTAGCTGGCTTTGGCGAAGGTAATGGTCATGTGTTTAACTTAGGCCATGGTATTACGCCTGATGTTGACCCTGAAAATGCAGGTGTTTTCATCAACGCGGTTCACGAATTTAGCCGTCAATATCACAAGTAATTTAAGTTTGAACTTAAACTTAAAATGGAGAAGAGCGCTCACAGAAGCGCTCTTTTTGTTTTTGAAATGTATTATTCAAACAAAGCGTCGATGGTGCCTTGAGCAAGCGGGTGGTATCCCGGACGTGCTTGTTGGTAAACACGGTAAGCCCAGTCACGTTTGCCATGCTTAATGAGAGACTTGTATAAATTCACAATAAGCTTGCGACGACCAATACTTACTAGATGCTTTTCAAGGTCTGGGTAAATAGCTTGGTAGCCGTTACCTACTGCTAGCATATACCAAGCAAATGCGCGTTCAGCGTTGGTCGATTGCGTCAGCTTAAATGCCTTGTCCAATGCTTCCATACGCTCAATGGCGAGATCTCTTGGTAAGTTATTAATAAAGTGCAGCCATTCATGTACTGTCCAAGCGTCGGTCGGTAAATCTGCAAGTGTTTTCTCGTCTTTTAGCCAAGCTTGAGTTAGCGCATCCACTTTTTCAAAGGCATCAGAAGTTGGGTTCGGTGCGTCACTTGGCAAACCAGGCTCATAAATCCACTCTTTGGCTTTTTCTAAGCTCACAATACCAGGATATTGCTGTAGCAAGTTTTTGTCTAAGTACGCGACGAATTCATCAGTAGTCAGAGATTTAAAAGAGAAAGTGTTAAAGTAGGTTTTAACAAACTTGTCGAACTTGTCACGACCAAACTTTTCTTCTAGATAAATAAGGAATAATTGACCTTTAGTGTAAGGTACAGAGCTGAACGCATCGTCAGGATCGCGGCCATTAAGCTCTAAATTCATGCGTGTATCAGGAGCGGCGATAGTTTTAAGTTGTGCACGCAGCCCAGCAGCGTCAAGTGCTTGCTCCATCACCGCGCGGTCACGACCAAACACTTCTTCCATAATACGGTTTTCAACGTAAGAGGTGAAACCCTCATTTAGCCACAGATCTTCCCATGTTGCGTTGGTCACTAAGTTGCCAGACCAAGAGTGAGCAAGCTCATGGGCGATTAGGTTTACTAAACTTTTGTCACCGGCAACTACGGTTGGCGTGATAAATGACAGGCGTGGATTTTCCATACCTCCAAACGGGAAGCTAGGCGGCAACATGAGCAGGTCGTATCTACCCCAAGCGTATTCACCATACATGGCATTGGTTTTGTCGATCATCGCTTGTGTATCGTTAAACTCTGCAACAGAGGCATCGAGGATTTGCGGTTCTGCAAAAATCGCAGTTTGGTGCGACATCTCTTTATATTCAAGGTTACCTGCACCAATTGCAATTAGGTACGGTGGGATAGCTTGCGGCATATCAAACCAATAATCGCCATCTTTGATCAATGCGCCGGTATTGTCCGCACTCATTACCGCACGCACATCTTTAGGCGTATGTACGCGAGCAGAGTAAGTCACACGCATTGCGGGCGTATCCTGCACAGGGATCCAACTACGAGCATGAATAGCTTGAGACTGGCTATACATAAATGGGTGAGATTTACTTGCGGTTTGCTGCGGTGTTAACCACTGTAGACCTGATGCTACTGGCAAGCTGTTGTAATAAATACGTGCTTTTTTTGCTTGCTCTTTAAAGTGAATAGTTAACTTAGCACCTTTCACATCATCGCGCTTGGCAAGATCAAACTTGGCGGTATGCCATTTATCATCTCTACCTTGATACATCACTTTGTCGATTTCGAGGTCACGCGTATCTAGTACCAGTGTTCTTGCTTGGCGGTTCTGCCAATCTAGCGTGTGTTCAACAAAACCTTCGAGCTGCTTATCTTCAAAGTCAACGTCTAGGTCTAAATGCAAGTGTGTGGTAATAACATCGTTAAGATTGGCGTAAGTGTGTTGGTCAACGGCTGCGTTTACATCAGCAGTGTGGACAAGGCCAGCCATGGCAAGGCTGAGCGTAAGTGCCGAAAGTTTAATCATAATGCTGCTCTTATAAAAAGAATATTCCCAATTAGAACGGCTAACATAACTAATTTCTAACCATTTAAACAGTATTAGCCGATGGGTTACATAAAATGATGGGTAAGATGACGTTAATGCGTAAGTCAGGGCAATGCGCTACACTAGCGCCAGTTTAGTTAATATTGGCAAGGTGCTGCAGTGACTAGTTTGCAGTCTTATCACACTTTTTCGCTGCCGTCGGGTTGCGAGTCCCTTATTGTTATCACAGATCCACATGCGCTGGTTGAGCTCGATTTCAGTCGTCCTTTCTTTTTAATTGGGGAAGGGAGTAATACCATTTTTCTGGAAAACTATGCTGGAACCGTTATTAAGCTTGCGACCTTAGGTGTCGATATCGAGCAACAAGATGATGATTATGTCGTTACAGTCGCAGCTGGAGAAAACTGGCACCAGCTCGTTACAAAGCTGCTTGATAACGGAATTGATGGGTTAGAGAACCTCGCATTGATCCCTGGTACCGTTGGTGCGGCACCGGTACAAAATATCGGCGCCTACGGTGTTGAAGTATCACAATTTATCACCGCCGTTAGAGGGTTTGATATCGCCGAGCGGCGCTTCACTACATTAACAAATGCAGAGTGTGAATTTGGCTATCGAGATTCAGTCTTTAAACACCGCCTAAAAGATAAGTTTGTTATTACTGAAGTGACATTGACTTTGCCTAAACGTTGGCAGCCAACGTTAAGTTATGGCCCTCTACAAAGCTTGAGTGATACAGCAACCGCGCAAGAGATTTGTGAAGCGGTGATAGTTACTCGAAACAGTAAATTGCCCGATCCTGCGACGCTTGCAAATGCCGGGAGCTTTTTTAAAAACCCAGTAGTTGATAGGGCGTTTGCAGCTCAGTTGCAAAGTAAATTTCCAGAGATGCCAGCGTTTGATGTGGACAATGACCATGTAAAACTTGCGGCTGGCTGGTTAATTGACAAAGCGGGTCTAAAAGGCTGCCACCGTGGAGCCATTCGTGTGTATGAGAAACAAGCACTGGTACTTGTTCATACTGGTGGCAGCACCGGTGAAGATTTAACACAGTTAGTGAGCCATATTCAGCAAACCGTTTGGCAAAAATTTGCTGTGTTACTCGAGCATGAAGTGCGCCTTATAACAAAGCATGGTGAATGTCAGTTACAAAGTGTGGAATGCCATGAAAACGCCTGATCATAAAAAGCAAACGATTTTAGCGGCCTTGAATAAAGGAGAATTTATCTCAGGGCAAGAACTTGGCGAGCAATTAGGTATTAGTCGCGCGGCTATTGCGAAGCATATAGCGGCGTTGCAAGAGATGGGCGTGGATATTTTTCGAGTCAATGGCCGCGGTTATAAACTCAATTATAGCTTACCGCTTATTCATCAAAGTAAGTTGAATACTCTATGGCAACAGCAGTTTCAAAGTGAGTGTCCAATCGAATATCACGCAATTATAGACTCAACGAATAGCGAGCTAATGCGTCGTTTGCAGGACAAGCAGAATATAGGCTCAGGCCATGTCTTGGTGGCTGAAATGCAGCAAGCTGGCAGAGGGCGCAGAGGTCGGGTATGGCAATCGCCCTTTGGTGCTAACCTTTATTACAGTTATTACTGGCAGTTTGACGCTGGCATGCAAGCGGCGATGGGCTTATCCATTGCTGTAGGACTTGCAGTATATGATGCGTTAAAGGTCCTTTATGGTATTTCCGTTGAACTAAAATGGCCAAACGATATATATCTCAACCAGCAAAAACTGGCGGGGATCTTGGTTGAACTAGAGGGGCAGGTGGAAGGGCCTTGCCATCTCGTGATTGGGATTGGGCTAAATATATGCATGCCAGAATCTGCCTCTAAACACATCGATCAAGCTTGGACAGATCTGCAAACGCACTTAGGCCAAATTGATAAAAATCAGTTAGTGGTGCAGCTCACTCACTCTTTGTCTGAGCGTCTTGCCCAGTATAAAGAGTCTGGACTGAGCGAAATGGTGACCGAATGGAATAGTCTAAATGCCTTTAAAGGTGACGCAGTGACCTTGAGTACAGGACAAAGAGAATGGCGTGGGATCTGTGAAGGCATCGATATGCAAGGAGGCTTATTGCTTAGGCAAGATGGTGAGCTTAAAGCTTTTTATGGCGGTGAAATTTCGTTAAGAAAGGTGATATCGTGAAACTGCTAATCGACGTAGGTAATACTGCAGTTAAATATGCGCTTGAGCATGAAGGCCGTATTAGTCCAGTAAAAGAAAGTGATATTGAATGGCAAAAGCTAACCGCAATTGTCTGCTCTCAGGTTGGTAAGGTGGCGGGATTACAGTGGGTGGAAAGTCGTGCCTCTGAGTTTGGTCTTGTGCTAGAGCAAGCACAAGTATCGGCAAGGCGAGCTGGGGTAACTTGCGCCTATCCTAGTTTTAAAAATTTGGGAATTGATAGGTGGCTTGCGGTACTCGCCGCGCATGCTCTATATCCAACACAAGATATTATCGTAATTGATTCTGGCACTGCGACCACGGTTGATGTAGTGACTGCACATGGGATACACATGGGAGGGTGGATTTTACCAGGTATCGATCTCATGATTTCCAGTATTACCGCGCGTGCAGAGCGGGTATTTTGTGATGAGAACACGCCTTTTGCCGCAGAATTTGCTAAAAATACACCAGAGGCGGTGAAAAATGGTGCGTTAGCCGCAACACTTGGGCTCGTACATAGTGCAAAACAGCAACTTAATAATGAGTCTGCGTTGGTATTGTGTGCAGGTGGATATGGCGAGTTAATAAAAAATCATGTGGCGTCAGCGGTTTTTGATGACCTTTTGGTATTCAAAGGGCTGTCAGTTTGGTGGAAAAACCCACAATAACTGTAAAAATGTCATGGGATTGGCTTAAAACTGAGCGTTTGAACAATAAATTTAAATTTTTTTGCATATTCCTGTTGCATCAAGTCAATGGTTGCTCTAATATCTCGCCCCGTACTAAAGCAGTGCCGACTTAGCTCAGTTGGTAGAGCAACTGACTTGTAATCAGTAGGTCATCCGTTCGACTCGGATAGTCGGCACCATCTTTTTACCCTATCTTGTATAGGATGCTTTAGGAAAGAATTTTACGTGGAGGGGTTCCCGAGCGGCCAAAGGGATCAGACTGTAAATCTGACGGCTCAGCCTTCGCTGGTTCGAATCCAGCTCCCTCCACCACTTTATTCTTGACGGTTAGAGGTAGTTAAGAACAGGTTCCTAAAGCGGGCATCGTATAATGGCTATTACCTCAGCCTTCCAAGCTGATGATGCGGGTTCGATTCCCGCTGCCCGCTCCAGTTCGTCTGGCGTGCTGATATAGCTCAGTTGGTAGAGCGCACCCTTGGTAAGGGTGAGGTCGGCAGTTCAAATCTGCCTATCAGCACCAGTCTCCGAAGAATCTTCTCAAATACTTCCTTTGAATTGTCGAAAAAATATTTATAATAGACTGAATAATTCTAATCCACACTCGTCGTGGATTATTTTTATATGTAATCTAGATACACAAAACTTATAGGTTTCGTCATGGCAAAAGAAAAGTTTGAACGCGTAAAACCGCACGTAAACGTAGGTACAATCGGCCACGTTGACCACGGTAAAACAACTCTAACTGCAGCAATCACTAACGTACTTGCAAAAGTATACGGTGGTGAAGCAAAAGACTTCGCATCAATCGATAACGCTCCAGAAGAGCGTGAGCGTGGTATCACAATCTCAACTTCACACGTTGAGTATGACACACCAACTCGTCACTATGCACACGTAGACTGTCCAGGACACGCTGACTATGTTAAAAACATGATCACAGGTGCTGCACAGATGGACGGCGCGATCCTAGTAGTTGCAGCTACTGACGGTCCTATGCCTCAAACACGTGAGCACATCCTACTTTCTCGTCAGGTTGGTGTACCTTACATCATCGTATTCATGAACAAATGTGACATGGTTGACGACGAAGAGCTACTAGAGCTAGTAGAGATGGAAGTTCGTGAACTACTTTCTGAGTACGACTTCCCAGGTGATGACCTACCACTAATCCAAGGTTCAGCGCTTAAAGCACTAGAAGGCGAAGAGCAGTGGGAAGCGAAGATCGTTGAGCTTGCAGAAGCACTAGATTCTTACATCCCAGAGCCAGAGCGTGACATCGATAAGCCATTCATCATGCCTATCGAAGACGTATTCTCAATCCAGGGTCGTGGTACAGTAGTAACAGGCCGTGTAGAAGCTGGTATCATCAACGTGAACGACGAAGTAGAAATCGTAGGTATTAAAGAAACTACGAAGACAACTTGTACGGGTGTTGAGATGTTCCGTAAGCTTCTAGACGAAGGTCGTGCGGGTGAGAACATCGGTGCACTACTACGTGGTACTAAGCGTGATGAAGTAGAGCGTGGTCAAGTACTATGTAAGCCTGGTTCAATCAAGCCACACACAAAATTCACTTCAGAAGTATACGTACTTTCGAAAGATGAAGGTGGTCGTCACACTCCTTTCTTCAAAGGTTACCGTCCACAGTTCTACTTCCGTACAACAGACGTAACTGGTGACATCCAGCTACCAGACGGCGTAGAAATGGTAATGCCAGGCGACAACATCAAGATGACTGTTGAGCTAATCGTACCAATCGCGATGGACGAAGGTCTACGTTTCGCTATCCGTGAAGGTGGCCGTACAGTAGGTGCTGGTGTTGTAGCAACAATCGAAGAGTAATCTTCGTAGCAGCGATTTTATATCGCGACCAGCAAAAAAAGGTCGTTCTCTGATAAAGAGTACGGCCTTTTTTAATGCCTTGTAGATGCGATTTTATATCGCGATCAATGAAAGGGTCATCCTCCAATAAGGCGTACAGACTTTTTAATGCCTCGTAGCAGCGATTTTATATCGCGACCAGTGAAAAGGGTCATTCTCAAATAAGAAATACAGATTTCTTAATACCTCGTAGCAGCGATTTTAGATCGCGATCAATGAAAAGGGTCATTCTCAAATAAGAAATACAGACTTTTTAATGCCTCGTAGCAGCGATTTTATATCGCGACCTGCGAACAGGGTCATTCTCCTATAGAAGCATCATTCCTGTCATTGTGATGTTTATAACGAACAACTCGATAATGTTCTTATATTTGCTTTCGATAGCTTAAAATCCATATTCTCACCATTTAATCTCCCTATTCTATATGCTGATATCCTGCCACCAGCCACGTAAAAATTTGGTTAATTGCGTAAAGGTGTGCACAATAAGCCCATATAAAACCTAAAATTAGGGAGTGTAAAGATGTTAGGTCTTTCGGCTCGCACAATTTCTGCTGTGCTCAGTATCACAATGTCACTATGTACTTTTGCAAGCTTTGCTAATGTAGATAAAGACAGATCCTATATTTTGGCAACAGCCTCATCTGGTGGCACTTTTTACCCAGTAGGCGTCGCGATTGCGACACTAACTAAGCTAAAAGTCACGCCGCAGCATGGCATGAGTGTCTCGGCCATTACCTCTGCTGGTTCTGGTGATAACCTCAAACTCATGCGTAATAAAGAAGCTGAACTGGCTATTCTACAGGGTCTTTACGGTGCGTGGGCGACACAGGGGACGGGGGCAATGGCATCCGTTGGCAAACAAGATTATCTGCGTTCTGTGACTATGCTGTGGCAAAACGTAGAGCACTTTGTCATTGCTAAGAAGTATGCCAAAACGGGCAACGTCTCAGATTTGAAAAACCTATATTCACAAGGGTTTGGCATTGGTAAGCGTAACTCTGGAACGGAAGGTTCTGGGAAGCACATCATGGCTGCACTGGGCGTTGATAGTGACAAATTCACTTTGGTGCATAAAGGTTACGCGGGCTCTTCTAGCGCCCTACAAAATGGTCAGATTGCGGGAATGAATATTCCAGCAGGAGTACCTGTCAGCGCTATTACAAGTGCTTATGCAGCCGATGCCAATGGTATCGCGGTGCTGGATTTTACTGATGAGCAGCTAAATAAAGTCAACGCTGAGGTAGAGCTATGGTCACGCTTCGAGATCCCAGCT
The DNA here is from genome assembly GCF_030291895.1 of Pseudoalteromonas sp. JC3. NCBI lineage: Bacteria > Pseudomonadati > Pseudomonadota > Gammaproteobacteria > Alteromonadales > Pseudoalteromonadaceae > Pseudoalteromonas > Pseudoalteromonas sp. JC3. Next base: position 248,653 of record NZ_CP127855.1, read on the forward strand.
AACACTTACCCCGGCCAAACTAACGCAATCAAAACGATTGCCCAGCCAAACTTTCTTGCTGCACATAAAGACATGAGTGAGGAAGATGTATATCTGCTCACCAAGGCAATTTATGAAAATTTAGTCTTTCTTCAAACCATCCATAAAGCGACTAAAGCCATGGCGATAGAAAAGGCACTCATGGGACTGCCTGCAAAACTACATCCCGGTGCGCTGAAGTATTATAAAGAAATAGGTATTGCCGTACCTGCTCATCTGCAGTAGCGCCGTCAACTAAGTAAAACGGGATAGTATCTATCAATGAGTAATAGTAGCAATGAGCAAAGCACATTAGTAGCACCAACAGCAGCTCGTGAGCGGATCGCTTTTTATTTAGCGATACTCACGAGTTTGTTGCACCTCTATTTTAACTTGGTCGCCACTTGGCCGGATAACTATATTTCAGCCATTCACTTCATGCTATTTGGTAGCATTATCTTGCTCACCTTGCCACTTAGAGTTGGCAAATTAGCAGTGCTTTCTTGCGTTATTGATATCGGGCTGTTTATCGGTTTAATCGTGAGCTGTGGCTATCTTGTTCTGTACAGTGATGCGCTGGCTGCGCGTAATTATGAATTTGCTGCGGCTGACTGGATAGCATCTTCCACCGCTGTACTCCTCGCGCTTGAGTTGGTCCGGCGCTGTATGGGCTGGTTTATCCCGATGATGATCCTACTGGCGATGAGCTATGTATTGTTTTTGGGACAGTATATCGATGGCGTGTTTCATTTTGCTGGTTTAAGCGCAGAAACTATTTTATTTCGCAATTACTTTGATGACGGCTTGTTTGGACCTATTGCTAAAATTTCTTGGACGTTTGTTTTTATGTTTATCCTGTTTGGCGCATTTCTAGTCCAAGCCGGAACAGGGGACTTTATCATTCGCTTTGCCAATGCGCTTGTCGGTCGCATGGTTGGCGGACAAGGACTTGTTGCTGTTGTGAGCTCGGGTATGATGGGCTCCGTATCGGGCTCTGCTATCGCGAATACAGCGGCGACTGGGGTGATCACCATTCCATTAATGAAGAGAGCTGGCTTTCCTGCAAAGTTTGCGGCAGCAGTTGAAGCCGGAGCATCGACTGGAGGTCAGCTGATCCCGCCGATTATGGGGGCAGGTGTATTTGTGATGGCCTCTTATACTCAAATTCCTTATCTTACGATAATTTCGGCGGCCTTTGTTCCCGCACTGCTTTATTTCGCATCTATTGCCATCTTTGTACGTATCCAAGCTAAACGTTTGAATATCCAGCCAGCATTAGAGTCAGAGCAATTAAGTGCTTGGCAAGAACTGAAGTCCGGTTGGCATCATTTATTACCTATCGTGTTGCTCGTAACATTGATGATTTATGGCTTTACGCCAACTTATGCAGTTAGTATTGCGACGCTCAGTGTGTGTCTGTTTTCTTTGTTTTCATCTTCGCCGATGAGGTGGTCAAAGATTTTGGCTGCGCTTGCGAATGCAACTGAAAACAGCGCTAAGACAGCAATATTATTGGTGGCCATTGGTATGCTGGTTAATTGTATTTCGATCAGCTCCTTAGGGGTTACTTTTTCTCTAATGATAAATGAATGGGCGGGAGCAAGCTTGATACTGTTGTTGGTATTGATTGCATTGGCCTCGTTAATTATCGGTATGGGACTGCCAGTGACGGCATCGTATATTGTGTTGGCAACGCTTTCTGCACCGGCTTTGTATGGCTTGATCAGCCAGTCAGCACTGGTAGAGATCATAGTAAATGGTCAACTCAATGACACAGCGACGATGATGATGAGTATGATGGCGCCAGCGCTAGGAGAGATATACAACCAGCCAAATATTACAGCGGCTCAAGTGTCTACTATTTTGGCAAGCTTGCCGCCAGAGGCTATTGATATTATTCGCAGTAGCCAATTTGATGCCACGCATTTGGCCATGATGCTACTTTCTGCCCATATGATTATTTTTTGGTTATCGCAAGATAGCAATGTGACACCGCCGGTATGCTTAGTCGCTTTTACCGCCGCGGGAATTGCCAAAACACCGCCGATGGCAACAGGTATAGAAGCATGGAAAACGGCCAAAGCGCTATACATCGTTCCCTTACTGTTTGCTTATACACCGTTTATTGGGGGGAGTAACTTCGAGATCATGCAGGTTTTTTTCACCGCGCTTGTGGGAATGTACGCTTTGGTAGCAGCGATATACGGTTATGCAGAGGCGAAGCTCAATAAACCAATCAGGATGGTGTTAGCGCTTTTAGGTATCGCTTTAGTTTGGCCGCATCAAATGATCTCTGTAGATATAGCGGCGGCACTATGTGTTATTGCTGTTGTTATAAAGCAAGTAGTAGATAATCGTCTAACTTAAGCTTTGCTATGCACCATAAAGTAGGCCCCTAAATTGGGGCCTTATGATATTAGACGATATGCTGAATAGACTGATGTATTCGAGCAGGTAGCAGGGTTTTTAAGTACCGCTCTAAAGTATGTAGTGATTCTGTGCCGCGAATGCCCACGGCTTCATCTTGTTCTATAAAGCCTTGCTCTTTTAGACTAGTAACAAACGCACTGAGCACTTTTTTATCAAAAAACTCTGGGCTTTTGATACCGTGTAAAGTTCCTAGTCGGTCGGCAAGAAGTGCACTTTCTTTTTCAAGCTCGCTACGACTTAATCCTTGATGACGCTTAACGAGGTTAATCGTGATTGCATAGCGTTCAAGCGTTAAGTGGATCACTTTACCTAGCATTTCTAATTGTGCCAATGCGCTACCATCTTTGTTAACTGAGGCAAGGTGACCATCAAAGGTGATCAGATCCTTAGCCGCAAAGTATTCAAAAATGGACTCTATATATCCTGTCTTAAGGTCTGTTAAGAACCACTCTTTTGCAAACAAGGGATACAACAGCGCTACCTCTTTGCGGCACTCATCAACAGTCAAGCTGTAGCGATTGAAGAGCTGCTGAGCGATTAAGCTTGGTACGGCAAACAGGTGCAGAATATTGTTACGGTAATAATTAAGCAGAGCGCGTTCTTTTTCCTTAACACTAATGATGCTGCCAAAACTGTCTTCAATAATATCGAACTTATCAAGCTTAAGCGCATGATCGAGTAGGCCCTCAGGACTCGAATCTGGCACCGTCGCATTGTCGTGATAAGGTGCATGTCTGTGTAGTCCAAGATACAAATCGAGCTGTTGTAGCAGTTGTGATTTAGGCAATGCAAATTGCTCGTTACTCAGCAAAATTGTCGCAAGCAAATTAACTGAGTTCAGTGCTGCTGAGTTATTTATCTCAGTCATGATGACATCAGCGAGATCGGCAACTTGCTTGTTCAGCCAAGCTGGCTTTTGAGTTTCGGTGGGGTGGATAGAATCACGCCAATCTGGTTGATGTTCATTTAAAAATTGGTTGACGGATATCGGATCGCCAAAATTTAAATACCCTCTACCATAGTTTTTAAGGTTCTTAATCGCCTTAAAAATACCAAAGATAGACTCATTTTTCTTACTGTTGCCAGCCAGCTCTTTGAGGTAGGTGTTGATCTCCATAACATGTTCGTAGCCGAGATAAACGGGCACTAATGATATAGGTCTATCAATGCCGCGAAGCATAGATTGCAGTGTCATTGCCAGCATCCCCGTTTTTGGTGGTAGTAGACGACCTGTACGACTGCGGCCGCCTTCGGTATAAAACTTAACGGAATACCCTTTGATAAATAACTGACTTAAATATTCCTTGAATACCGCGGAATAGAGTTTGTTGCCCGAAAAAGAGCGGCGAATAAAGAAGGCACCACTACGACGGAAAATCGGGCCCGCAGGGAAAAAGTTGAGATTAACGCCAGCTGCGATATGCGGTGGTACTAAACCCTGATGGTAAATCACATAAGTTAGAAGCAAGTAATCCATATGGCTACGATGACATGGCACGTAAATGATCTCATGTCCTTTGTCCGCAAGTGCTTGTACTTTGTCTGAGTTATTAACTTCAATACCATTATAAAGCTTGTTCCACAGCCAAGTGAGGGCCCTGTCAGCTACGCGCACCATGGCGTCTGAATAGTTTGCGGCTATTTCGTCTAATAATCTAAGTGCTTGTAATCTTGCTTCTTCCTGACTTAGACCTTTTGCCTTTGCTTCTTCTGCAATGGCCTTTTTAATGCTTTGCGACGCTAAGATAGAATTAAATAGCTGCTCACGTGATGGTAATTTGGGGCCGGTAGCAGCCAACTTTTGACGACGGAAGTGCACGCGTGCAACGCGCAGCAGCTTATGTGGCAGCTCCTCAACGTCAGCTTTATCGTTTAACAATTGATTGAGTTCAATCGGGCGGGAAAATCGAACAAAGTTATCCCTGCCTGAAAACAAGATCACAAAGCATTTGCGTAGCCAGCTCGGTGTTAATGAGTTGGATAATAAGGTTCCCACACCAGGCTTTTCTTTACCTGGATTACGACCCCACAATATAGTGACTGGAATAACTTGCGCATCGGTATTGTCGCTATCTTTTAAGGCTTCAAAAATCGCTTTGCTATGTTCAAGCGCATCACTTGGTTTATGACTATTACCAAAGACACTTGGCGGAGTCTGGATCCCAACAAAACGATTGAGCTCTTTATTGCCAATTCGCGCTTTTTGAGACGGCCTTGGTAAACCAAGCTTTTTACACATAACTTCTAGCGCGACCATGTCTGATACCGAGTCGAGTCTCGCTACATAAAATGTGGGAATGCTGGGATCTAGCTCGTAATCCTCAATGGGATGCTCTGGCAATACTTTACTTTTAACAAAAAGCCAGTTGCTACAGCGAGCGATGGTTGTTAGCAAATAAGAAAAAATCTGCATGGGAATACCGAACAATTATCATTAACCATAGAATACCAAGATTTAACTGGACTGACCATTTTCAAAGGTGTCATCCATGTTTTCCTGCCGCAATATATCTATGGAAGATTAACAGAAGCAAATGCTTGAGTAGAGTGAATTTTGCTCTAAGTGCTTTTTGTGAGTGAAATATTGTGTATGTTCAATGCGCTTTATCTGCGCGACAGCGCCTACGGATCCGAGCGATAAAATTACTTTGTATTAGTTGTTGCATTTATCACCAATATCACTATAATATGCAGACTTTCTTGACCATAGTGTCTAGGAAAGTAAATGAAAGGTCTGGATTTCAGGCCCTATGAACAGGAACTCCAATTGTGAGTTCAACGGTAGAAATAAATTAACAACCGACTTCTCAGGAATAATTGAGTTAGTCTCGGTCGTTTTTTTATGCTCTTTTTAAATGCTCTTTTTATTTTGAGGTTTAAGAATGTCAAATCAACGCATTCGTATTCGCCTAAAAGCTTTTGACCACCGTTTGATTGACCAATCAACGGCGGAAATCGTGGAAACAGCGAAGCGCACTGGTGCACAGGTTCGTGGTCCAATCCCACTACCTACGCGCAAAGAACGTTTCACAGTATTGATCTCTCCGCACGTAAATAAAGACGCGCGTGATCAGTATGAAATCCGCACCCACAAACGTCTGATCGACATCGTAGAACCAACTGACAAGACTGTAGACGCTCTAATGCGCCTAGACCTTGCTGCTGGTGTTGATGTTCAAATCAGCCTGGGTTAATCGGAAGATTAGAGAGGTTTTAGGAAAATGGCATTAGGTCTAGTCGGTCGTAAAGTGGGTATGACACGTATCTTCACTGAAGATGGTGTATCTATCCCTGTGACAGTTATCGAAGCGACTCCTAACCGTGTTACGCAGATCAAATCTGACGCAACTGACGGTTATAACGCGCTTCAAGTTACTGCAGGCGAGAAAAAAGCAAGCCGTGTAAACAAACCAGCAGCGGGTCACTTCGCTAAAGCTGGCGTTGAAGCGGGTCGCGGCCTGTGGGAATTCCGTCTTAACGGCGGTGAAGGTGAATTTGAAGTAGGTTCAGAGCTAACTGTTGAACTTTTCACAGAAGTGAAAAAAGTAGACGTTACTGGTACTTCAAAAGGTAAAGGTTTCCAAGGTGGTGTTAAGCGCTGGAACTTCAGCATGCAAGACGCAACTCACGGTAACTCTCTATCTCACCGTGCTCCTGGTTCAATCGGTCAAAACCAGTCTCCTGGTAAAGTTTTCAAAGGTAAGAAAATGGCCGGTCAAATGGGTAATGTTCGTTCAACGACACAGAACCTTGAACTAGTACGTGTTGACGCAGAGCGTAACTTGCTTTTAGTTAAAGGTGCAGTACCTGGCGCTATCGGCGGTGACGTTATCGTTAAACCAGCTGTTAAAGCATAAGTCCTGGAGATTTAGTGATGGAATTAGCAATTAAAGGCGCTGGCGCGCTTGAAGTTTCCGAAGCTACTTTTGGACGTGAGTTTAACGAAGCATTAGTACACCAAGTAGTTGTTGCTTATGCAGCAGGTGCTCGTCAAGGTACTAAAGCTCAACTGACACGTTCTGAAGTACGCGGTGGTGGTAAGAAACCATTCCGCCAAAAAGGTACTGGCCGTGCACGTGCTGGTACAATCCGCAGCCCAATCTGGCGCAGCGGTGGTGTGAGCTTTGCAGCTAAGCCGCAAGATCACAGCCAAAAAGTTAACCGTAAAATGTATCGCGGTGCGATCAAGAGCATTCTTTCTGAGCTTGTTCGTCAAGATCGTCTAGTAGTTGTTGAAAACTTTGGTCTAGAAGCACCAAAGACTAAAGAACTAGTAGCTAAGCTTAAAGAACTTGAGCTTAAAGACGTACTAATCGTGACTGAAGAAGTAGATGAGAATCTATTCCTTTCTGCACGTAACCTGTACAAGGTTGACACGCGTGACGTAGCTGGCATCGATCCAGTAAGCCTAATCGCTTTCGATAAGGTTCTGATTACTGCTGCTGCTGTTAAGCAACTTGAGGAGGCGCTAGCATGATCCGTGAAGAACGTCTTTTAAAAGTAATCCTTGCTCCACACATCTCTGAGAAGAGCACTGTATCTGCTGAAGAAAACAACACTATCGTTTTCAAAGTAGCTAAAGATGCAAACAAAGCAGAAATCAAAGCTGCTATTGAAAAGCTTTTCGAAGTAGAAGTAACTGGTGTTCGCACTCTAAATGTTAAGGGTAAGACAAAGCGTACTGGTATGCGTTTTGGCCGTCGTAGCGATTGGAAAAAAGCATACGTTACTCTTAAAGAAGGTAGCGAGCTAGACTTTGTCGGCGGCGCCGAGTAATAAGGGGAGTTAGAATTATGGCACTTCAAAAGTGTAAACCAACTTCTGCGGGTCGTCGTCACGTCGTTAAAGTGGTTAACCCTGATCTACACAAGGGTAAGCCTTACGCTCCGCTATTAGAGAAAAACTCTAAATCAGGTGGTCGTAACAACAACGGTCGTATCACGGTTCGTCACATCGGTGGTGGTCATAAGCAGCACTACCGTGTAATCGACTTTACACGCACAAAAGATGGCATTCCAGCTAAAGTTGAGCGTCTAGAGTACGATCCAAACCGTAGCGCAAACATCGCTCTTGTATTATATGCAGACGGTGAGCGTCGTTACATTATTGCACCTAAGGGTCTTAAAGCAGGTGATGCAATCCAATCTGGTGTTGATGCACCAATCAAGGTTGGTAACACACTACCTATGCGTAATATCCCTGTAGGTTCTACTGTACACAACGTTGAACTTAAACCTGGCAAAGGTGCACAAATTGCACGTTCTGCTGGTGCTTACGTACAGATCCTTGCTCGTGAAGGTCAATACGTAACACTACGTCTTCGCTCTGGCGAAGTTCGTAAGGTTGAGTCTGATTGTCGTGCGACTCTTGGCGAAGTAGGTAACGCAGAACACATGCTACGTTCACTAGGTAAAGCTGGTGCAAATCGTTGGCGTGGTATCCGTCCTACAGTTCGTGGTGTTGCCATGAACCCGATTGACCACCCACACGGTGGTGGTGAAGGTCGTACTTCTGGTGGTCGTCACCCTGTATCTCCATGGGGCGTACCTACTAAAGGTTACAAGACTCGTAAGAACAAGCGTACTGATAAGTTTATCGTACGTCGTCGTACTAAATAATAGTTGAGGAATTGCCATGCCACGTTCTCTCAAGAAAGGTCCATTTATTGACCTACACTTGCTGAAGAAGGTAGAGAAAGCGTTGGAAAGCGGTGACAAGAAGCCAATTAAAACTTGGAGCCGTCGTTCAATGATCATACCTAACATGATCGGATTGACCATCGCTGTCCATAATGGTCGTCAGCACGTTCCTGTGTTCATCACAGACGAAATGATCGGTCACAAACTGGGTGAATTTGCACCTACACGTACTTACCGCGGTCACGCTGCGGATAAGAAAGCTAAGAAGCGTTAATCGGAGGGTATGATGGAAGCATTAGCTAAACACAAATTCGCCTCTGGTTCGGCGCAGAAAGCACGTCTAGTGGCAGATCAGATCCGTGGACTTCCGGTTGATCGCGCGCTAGAAATCCTGGCGTACAGCCCGAAGAAAGCGGCTGTATTAGTTAAGAAAGTACTTGAGTCTGCTATCGCGAACGCGGAGCACAACGAAGGTGCTGACATTGATGAGCTTAAAGTGGCTAAAGTATTTGTAGACGAAGGTCCTACAATGAAACGTATTATGCCACGTGCTAAAGGACGCGCAGACCGCATCCTTAAGCGTACAAGCCACATCACTGTTGTGGTATCGGATAGCTAGGAGATATAAGTAATGGGACAAAAAGTTCATCCTACTGGTATTCGCCTAGGTATCTCAAAGCCTTGGGTATCTACTTGGTACGCGAATACAAAAGATTTCTCTGAACAGCTTTTTGGCGATCACAAAGTACGTCAATACCTTACTAAGGAATTGAAAAGTGCTTCTGTAGCTAAGATCGTTATCGAGCGTCCAGCTAAATCAATCCGTGTAACAATTCACACAGCTCGTCCTGGTGTTGTTATCGGTAAAAAAGGTGAAGATGTTGAAAAGCTTCGCCAAGCTGTAACTAAGCTTGCTGGTGTACCTGCGCAAATCAACATCGCAGAAGTACGCAAGCCAGAGCTAGATGCACAATTAGTTGCTGACGGTATTTCTTCTCAGCTAGAGCGTCGTGTTATGTTCCGTCGTGCTATGAAGCGCGCAGTACAGAACGCAATGCGTCTAGGTGCTAAGGGTATCAAAGTTGAAGTAAGCGGCCGTCTAGGCGGTGCTGAAATCGCACGTTCTGAGTGGTACCGTGAAGGTCGTGTACCTCTACACACTCTACGTGCTGATATCGACTACGCAACTTCAGAAGCTTTGACCACTTACGGTATCATCGGTGTTAAGGTTTGGATCTTCAAAGGCGAAGTAATTGGTGGTCTTCCACTAGTTCAAGAGCAAGAGAAGCCAGCTAAACGTGCGCCGAAGAAAGCTAAAAAAAGTGCTAAGTAAGAGGTAGCGACTAATGTTACAGCCAAAACGTACAAAATTCCGTAAGGTACACAAAGGCCGCAACCGTGGTCTGGCTACCAGCGGTAACAAAGTTAGCTTCGGTTCTTTCGGCTTGAAAGCGACTGGCCGTGGCCGTATGACTGCTCGTCAAATCGAAGCAGCTCGTCGTGCTATGACACGTCACGTCAAGCGTCAAGGTAAAATCTGGATCCGTGTATTCCCAGATAAGCCAATTACAGAAAAACCGCTTGAAGTTCGTATGGGTAAAGGTAAAGGTTCTGTTGAATACTGGGTTGCTGAAATTCAGCCTGGTAAAGTTCTTTACGAAATGGAAGGTGTTTCTGAAGAGCTTGCTCGTGAAGCATTCAACCTTGCTTCTCGTAAACTACCATTCAAGACAACTTTCGTAACTCGGACGGTAATGTAATGAAAGCTAGCGAATTAAAAGACAAAAGCGTAGAAGAGCTAAATGCTGAACTTCTAGAGCTACTTCGTGAGCAGTTTAATCTGCGCATGCAAGCGAGCACTGGTCAGCTAGCTCAAACTCACGAACTGAGAAAAGTACGTCGCAACATTGCGCGTGTTAAAACGGTTATTAACCAGAAGGCAGGTGCATAATGAGCGATAAGATCCGTACTCTTCAAGGTCGTGTAGTAAGCGATAAAATGGACAAATCAATCGTTGTTGCTATCGAGCGTCAGGTTAAACACCCGATCTACGGTAAGTTCATCAAGCGTACAACTAAGTTGCACGCACACGATGAAAACAACACGGCACTAGCAGGTGACGTCGTGACTATTCGCGAATGTGCGCCAATCTCTAAGAAAAAATCTTGGACGCTAGTTGACGTGATTGAACGTCCTAAGAAAGCTTAATTTTAGTTTTTAACTAAATTAGACTTTTGATAAAGCCCCAGCATCAGCTGGGGCTTTTGCGTTTCTGGATGTATGTTTGAGCGCAACGAAGATGGTTGGTTGTTACCTCTATATACTTATTTGTTCCAGAGTAGATAGCTTTACCGCAGTGCTGGACGTAATACGCTGCTCCTTATACAACAAGATAATCATAAATATGGAGCATTAAAGGTCGTTACTTTACTTTGTTCGATTTTTAATCGGTACATTTCTTTACTAAATCAAAAAACACGACAATGATTATTGTATTAAATACAAGCTAATAGTTTTGGCATCTATGAATGCTGATAGGCTTATCTATAAATACAATGTCAGGTGCTTTTATGCTTTCTAAGTTAAGGTTAAGCCAACAATTATCTACTTCATTTGGAGTAATGATTGTACTTATGGTTGCACTCTCTAGCGTCGCTTATATTGGATTGAATGGCGGTTATAGTAATTTTGTTGAGTATCGCTCTTTGGCAAGAGCGAGCAATCTAGCAAGTACATTGGAAGCTAACTTGCTCTCACTTAGGATCAATGTGCTGAATTATTTGAAGCAGCAATCAAAAGACGATATTGAACAATTTGAACAGAAAGTGAAGCTTTTACATGATGCATTAGCAGAAGCCAAGGAGGCTCTTAATCAAAAAGAAAGCAAGCAGCTTATTGAAAAAAGTGAAACAGCTTTGGTTACATATGAAACTGCTTTTAGGGAGATTATGGCACTTTATGGTCGTAGAAATACTGTGGTTCATGACGGGCTGGATAAAATAGGCCCTCAAATGCGCAAGAATATTTCGCAATTAATAGAATCTAGCATTGATATGGGTGACTTTGAAGGACTTGCGGCTGCTACACATATGCAGGAAAAGCTGCTGCTAGGAAGACTTTTCGTAACGAAATTCTTAGTGAGTAACCAGTTAAATGACTACAACAGAGCCATGGATGAACTAAAGCAAGAGAAGATGTTTCTAACTCAGTCTAAGTCTAGGTTTATGAATGAAAATGCAAAAAATTTACTGTTTGATATAGAACAATCAGGAGAACGCTACTTAGATGGAGTGAGAGAAGTACAAGATATTATCACAGAGAGAAATCGACTGATTACCGAAGTACTAAATATTAATGGTCAAAATATCGCAGAGCATTTGGCACGTGTGAAAGAATCGATCAAGGAAAGGCAGGATGAATTAGGTCCCATAGCTCAAAGTGAGAGTAGGAAGACAGTAACAATTATTATTGCAGTATCTGTTGTGGTGATTTTGTTAGGCTGCTTTTTAAGTTGGTATATCACACGACTAATCAAAGCCCCTATTGGTGGGGAGCCAAAAGAAATCGCGGAAGTGGCATCAAGGATAGCCAGTGGCGACCTCACAATACAGTTTGACAGGGGGGAATCGGTCAGCGGTATTTATTTGGCAATGCGTGATATGGCTGACAAACTAAAAGCCATCATTGCAGAAATTCAAAGCTCCACACATGCATTGTCTTCCTCGTCAGAAACACTTAGTGCTATCACTGCCCAGTCTAAACAAGGGGCGGATAACCAAATGGAGCAACTCAGTCATAGTGCAGTTTCGATGAATGAAATGGCTGCCACGATTGCTGAGATAACCCAAAGTGCCCAGCTCGCAGCAGATGCTGCGACTGATGCGGATTCTCAATCTAATTCAGGTGTTCAAGTTGTCGTTGCAACACAGCAAGCAATGGAAGGCCTAGTTGGTAAAATAGAAAATGTTAGCAAAACCATTGAGAATCTTGAACAAGAAACAGAATCGGTTGGTTCTATTTTGGATGTTATCAGGGGGATAGCGGAGCAAACTAATTTGTTGGCGCTCAACGCAGCGATTGAAGCCGCAAGAGCAGGTGAACAAGGACGAGGCTTTGCCGTAGTGGCTGACGAGGTGAGAAGCCTTGCGAGTCGCACCCAGAAGAGTACAGATGAAATTCAAGAGATGATCTCTAAATTGCAAAATGAAGCGAAGCGCTCCGTTGGCATGATGCGAGATAACGTTAAAGATGCTAAAGATACAGCAGACAAATCGGCGAAAACGGATGAAGTGTTACAAGCGATTTCTTCATCTGTGAGCACAATTAAAGATATGAATCTACAAATTGCCAGTGCTTCTGAGGAGCAAAACACGGTTACACAGCAGCTTTCGCAAAGTGTGACAGAAATCAGTGAAACTGCACAAGAGACTGCTACGGGAGCCGAGCGCGCGTCAGACGAAGCATTATCGCTGTTGTCTTTATCCCGCACACTCGATAAGTCGGTGAGCAGTTTTAGGTTATAAGTGATGATACTAAGCATTGGGGGATAGCACTAAAGTGTGCTGTTTTTTTACAGTACAGCCGTTATGCTAGAGCAAACAATAAAAAATCATCACAGTTATGTTTTCTATCGGGCTGATCAGTCTTATTGCGCTGCTTTATTTAGCGCTTTTATTTACCATTGCATGGGGCGCAGATAGGGCGAGTAAGAAATTTAGATCTTATCGTGCCAAGCAAGTTACCTATGCCTTGTCACTAGGGGTGTATTGCACCTCTTGGGCGTTTTTTGGTACTACCGCGCAAGCGGCAAATAATGGCTGGTGGCTTGCCCCAACTTATGTTGGCACGATTTTACTGTTTATATTTGGTTGGCAAGTCTACACACGAATTGCCGAAATATGCCGCCAGCAGCAGCTCACTTCCATGGCGGATTTTATTGCCACTCGTTACGGTAATTCTTCTAGTTTGTCTGGACTCATTTCTCTGATCTCTGTCATTGCGGTCGTGCCCTATATTGCACTTCAGCTTAATGCCACCAGCGCCAGTATCGGTATGCTAACAAGCGACACTCAGCGGGTGAGTGTCACGTTTTGGCAGGATAGTACTTTTTATATCACCTTGCTGTTAGCCCTGTTTGCCATTTTGTTTGGCACACGTAGGCTGAGACCGAGTGAGCATAACCCAGGGTTGATGACTGCCATCGCCTTTGAGTCATTAGTTAAGTTGCTGGCGTTTATTGCTGTCGGTGTTTATGTCTGTTTTGTGCTCTTTGAATCGCCCACTCACTTATTTAACCAGGCAGCACAGCAGGGAATTACCAAGCAAATAGAGGCATCGGCTAGCCCAACCTATGTTTATTTAGTTCATGTTCTTTTAGGGGTATTAGCAACGCTGTGTTTGCCGAGGCAGTTTCATACCTCTTTTATTGAATATGATGAACAAAATCAATTTAAGACCGCACGCTGGTTGTTTCCCGTTTATTTGTTGCTGATTAATTTATTTATTTTGCCAATCGCCTATGCCGGGCTGGTGTATTTTAATGGTCAAGATGTTGGTTACGATACGTTTGTGCTTGCCCTACCACTGGGATCTGATGCACCTTTAGTCGCTTTGACAGCCTTTTTAGGTGGGTTCTCTGCGGCGACGAGTATGGTGATAGTCTCAGCCATCGTGCTATCTATTATGATCACCAATGACTTTATCAATCAATTTTTGTTGCGCCGCTCGCAGTTAAATTCGAGCCATCGGGGTTTATCTAAGTTTAATCTGCTCAATGCTCGACGGGTGGTTATTGTTGGCATTTTATTACTGAGTTATGCCAGTCATCGCGTGCTTGCTGAGGGCAACACGTTGGCCAATATGGGACTGATGTCATTTGCCTTGGTTGCGCAGTTTGCGCCCGCGATGGTGGTTGGTTTATGGTGGCGTGGGGCTTCATGCTTAGGTGCGCAATTGGGGATCGTGACGGGTTTTGCTATTTGGTTTTACACGCTATTGTTACCGAGCCTCATTAGTGGCTTTAACTTCGAAAGTCACTGGTTGAGTGCGGGGCCTTTGAATATCACATGGTTAGCACCTTTAGACTTTTTGGGTCTGGGGTTAGACAGTACGAGCCAGTCCGTCCTGATTTCTTTAAGTGCAAATTTGTTGGTTTATTTGCTGGTGCCGTTTATTTCATCCGCTCGTCTTGCTGAGCGCTTACAAAGCAATAAATTTGTAATACCGTCCAAATCTGCACAGTCCGCTAACACGGTATTGAGTTTCCAGGATTTGGCAACATTACTGCAGCGCTTTAGCGAGCAAGTGCGTGCGCAGCAGCTTGTTGAGCTTCATTTTCCTAAAGAGCCTGCAAACTGGAAACTGCCAGCGCCATTGCAAGTGGAAAATATGATCGAACGGGAGATGTCGACGCTCGTTGGCGGGGCATCTGCAAAACTGATTTTAGATGTCGCCAAAGATGAAAAGCGCCAGCCTTTAGAGCAAGTTGCAGAATTTGTAGATGAAGCGTCACAGGTGCTACGTTTTAATCGCGACTTACTGCAGTCGACGATAGAAAACGTCAGTCAGGGGATAAGTGTAGTAGATAGCCAACTGCAATTGGTCGCTTGGAACCAGCGCTACGCAGAAATGTTTAACTATCCAGACAATACGCTGTTTATTGGGCGTCCTGTGGCTGAGCTTATTCGTTACAATGCGCAGCGCGGACTGTTTGGTGATGCTGATGTCGAGCAGCAAGTAGAGAAGCGTCTATCACATTTACGACGAGGCAATGCGTATCGCTACCGCCGCGAGCATCACGATGGTCGAGTGTTTGAAATGCAAGGTAACCCATTGCCTGGCGGTGGGTTTGTAACGACCTATACGGATATCACTGAGTTTGTAAAACAACAATCCTTACTAGAGCAAGTTAATGTGAACCTAGAAGAAACAGTCGCGGCAAGGACTAAAGAGTTGATAGATGCCAACCGAGCTTTATCTTCTGCTAAACGCCAAGCAGAGCATGCAACGGAGAGTAAAACCCGCTTTTTCGCCGCAGCGAGTCATGATCTGTTACAGCCATTTAACGCAGCGAGCCTGTTTTGTTCATTGATGAGTGAAAAGGCCCAAGGGACCGACTTAGCTGAGCTTTCGCAAAGCATCAAAAGTTCATTGGCAAGTGCTGAAGAACTGTTGTCGAGCATTCTTGAGCTAACAAAGTTAGAGGCTGGGGCGTTTAAGGTTAATCGCTCGCGCTTTGCATTGTCGTCACTGCTGGAACCATTGGAAAATGAATATGGGGCGGTTGCGAAAGACAAAGGATTAGCGTTTGCAGTGCAGGTTTGTGATGTCATGCTCTACACCGATAAAGCACTGCTAAAAAGGGTATTGGGAAACTTACTGAGTAACGCTATCCGTTACACTGAGTCTGGTACGGTAAGACTTATTGCTGAATGTCAGGGGGAGAGTGTTTCTATCATTGTTGAAGACACAGGCGTGGGCATTGCAAAGCAAGATCAGGACGCCATATTTCAAGAGTTCAAACAGCTTCACAGTAAAGAGCTAGCGCAGGGGTTAGGACTTGGACTTGCGATCAGCAAACGAATTTGCGAAGTGTTGGAAATTCCCATCACCCTTGGCTCACAACTTAATAAAGGCACACAATTTACCTTAACACTCCCAAGTCATGGGGTGCAGACGGATCAAAAGACCGAAGTAACCGCTGACAAGCCCAGCGGTGATTCGCAATTATCGGGTCTATCTATTTGGTTGCTAGATAATGATGCCAACGCACTTAATGCATTATCTCAAGTATTACTAAGTTGGGGGTGCCAAGTAGCTGTGGCGCGAGATGAAGCAGAGCTTAGCGCGCTACAAGCAACGAGTCGTGCAGATATGCTGATCGCGGATTATCAGCTTGATCATGGTGTCACGGGACTTGAGGTGATAGCAGCGCTTAAGCTTGATGATATGCCAATCATTATTAACACAGCTAATCACGACGAGGCTATTCGCGAGCAAGTAAGTGATGCAGGGATCCCATTACTGTATAAACCGCTTAAAACACCAGCCCTAAAGCGCATGATTAAGCGACTAATCTAGTTATTTAAGCACTCGCTTCATCGTCGAGATGCACATCCGTAGCCAGCTGATTAAAGAGGATCCCAGCTTGGGTGCGGTTATACACATTGAGCTTTTTTAAAATAGCTGAAACATGCTGTTTGATGGTGGTCTCTTGAATCGACATTGCATATGCAATCTGCTTATTCAAAAGGCCGTCGGCAATCATGGTTAATACTCGATATTGCTGGGGAGTTAGCTTTTCTAAATTACGCGCAAATTGCGCTTGTTCGCTTTCATTTTCAGGCGCGATATCCACGATTTCGGGTAACCAAGTTTCTCCTTCAATAACGAGCTTGATGGCATCGCTGATCACCTCTAGTGAGGAAGACTTGGGAATATAAGCGCTTGCTCCGAGGGCAATACATTGGCTAATAATGGCTGCCGATTCGTTGGCTGAAACCATGATCACTAATATGTCTGGGTATTGATTCCTTAACCGGGCAAGACCTTCGAGACCTTTCGCGCCAGGAATAGATAAGTCCAAAAATACTAGCTCTGTTTCAGGATGCGCGAGCAACATCTCGAATAAGCTGTCTAAGGTGCTGGCTTCTTTGATAGGGTCATGACCAATCGCTTGTGCAGCGGCTTGTTTGAGTGCGCTGCGAAATAATGGGTGGTCATCAGCGATGATTGCTTGCACCTGAGACATCCTTAACTAACTCCTAGTATCCGTTGTTATAGGGTATTTCCAAAACTACATCAAGTGATTGAGATAGCGAGGCACCCTTGCAACCTCGCTTTCGGTGCTAAAAACGATAACCCACGGTAAGCGAAACGGTTCTTGGGTCGCCAAAGTAGCCTATCAAAGTATTATCACCACCAAGCCCCGGCGTGTACTTACTCACATTACTCGGATCGCTCGGGTCTGGTGTCACGAACTGATAGCCTCCTATCATATATTCTTTATCGGTCAGGTTTTTCCCATGAAGACCAACACGCCAATTGCCGTCTGTGCTATACCAATTAATACTCAGGTTGACTAAACCATAGCTATCCTGCGTCAGTAGGCTATCTTCCTCAAATAAGACATAATCACCACGATAGTAGTAGCTGGCATTGAATACCCAATCGCCAATATCACTGTAGAGTTTGTATGTCGCCCCAAGATTAAAAGTTAAATCAGGGGTGTTAGAAATACTAAAGCGGTCTGATTTGTCAAATGTCGCGCCTGTGTCTGGGTTAGTATCGAGTACCTCTTCGAAGTCACTGTCTATATATCCTATCGCGGCGTCAAAACTTAGCGCCTCTGTAGCGACATAGCTCAGCTCGGCTTCAATACCATTTGCTGTAGACTTACCAATGTTGCCAAGTCGTTGGTTTAGATCGGCAGAAGTTGCACCGGGCAATACGGAAATATATTGGCGGTCTTTGTGATCTAATGTGAATAGCGTGATATTGGCTCTTAGATTATCGTTCCACTCGCTTTTCATACCGATTTCGAATGAATCTACGATTTCAGGATCTGCAGCAGGCTCTGCGGTGCTGGCTCTGGGGTTGAAGGTGCCGGATTTAAACCCTTGAGCATAGCTGGCAAAGAACATAATATCGCGGTTGTATTGGTATTCCACTCCCACTCTTGGTGTAAACCGTGACCAATCTTCTTCATCATCAAGCACTGACGGTACGAGTTCACCAGCAGGTCGTGTATAACCTGGGATCCAATTTGATTCGGGATACACGACATCAAAGACCAAACCATTGCTGACTTGTGCCTCTTTGCTGTCTTTAGTATAACGAGCGCCCAATGTGAGCGACCACTGCGCTGCTAAATCAATGGTGCCTTGAATGTACGCGGCTTTACTATTTGAGTTGTTACAACCACTGACTTCTCGCGTAAGACCGGGAGCGCCCAAGCTTTGTCCTAACACTTCCAAAATTGCTTGGAATTGACCGCATGATTCGCCATCGTAATAATATAGACCTGAGACAAATTTATAGCCGTTACCTGCATGGCTTAGCTGTATCTCATGCGTGGTTTGCTCGTCATCATAAATGGCGGGTACATCAAAGATCCGTAATGGCGTATTATCAAAGTCGATATTGGTCGGGGAGTAACTATCTCGGCTAGCACCGATGTATTTTATCGTGGTGGCGTCAGAAAGATCCCAGCGAGCGGTCAAACTATATCCCTCAAGCTCGACTTTATTCCAAGTTGGCATACTGGTGTAAGAATCAAATACGCTGTCGGGCACGGGGGCGTCAGTCAGTAAGCTCGGCAACAAGCGATAACCCCCTTTAGAGTTGGAGTCATCGTCGGTTTTATCCCATGCTAACCGGAAGAACAAATCGTCGCTTGGACGATATTCCAAAGTTAACCGCGCAGCTTGAATTTCTTTATTGTAGTTTTCCTTGTCTTGGCCGGGTAGCGTTGAAACCTTGAACTCGCCAAAACCATCTCGATTCAAAGTAGCAAAGCCATAACCTAGATAGAGCGTGTCTTCCACGAGCGGCAATTGACCTGTGATCTTAAGATCGCGTTGATTATAACTACCAACCGTTCCCTCCACGTTAAATGTCGCATCGCCAGACATTTCCTTAGTGACATATTTTATTGCACCACCAATGGTGTTTTTGCCATATAGCGTTCCTTGCGGTCCACGTAGTACTTCAATCTGTTGTACATCAAGGAGGTCGAGTACGGCCCCTTGCGGCCTTGCTAAATAAATGTCATCGACGTAAATGCCGACACCAGGTTCATAACCCCATAATGGGTCTTGTTGCCCGACACCACGAATAAAGGCAGTGAGGGTAGAGTTAGTGCCTCGGCTAGCTTGAAGTGTGGTATTGGGTGAAAACTGCTGGACTTCAGAGAGTACCGAGATGCCATTTTCGAGTAGATCGGTTTCACCGATAGAAGTCACTGCAACTGGAACGGTTTGAAGGTTTTCTACCGTCTTACGCGCCGTGACTTCAATGCGTTCTAGCTTGCCTTCTGATTGTGTTGCTTGTTCTGCTGCCGCTGGGCTGACTTGAGTTGCGAGTGTAATAGCCAACGCGATAGCTGAATATCTAGGTTGGTAAATGTTCATCCTGTGGTCCCTATTATTGTCATTTTGGGTGCTTGTTGTCACACCAAAGCATAGGGGAGTTGTAAAGTTTTTCTATTAGTACCTTAGTACTAATGCCTTGATACGTTAGGATTAACACGGGGTGTAGGGCTTCTATAACCTTAGTACTATGGTTTTTATTGTGCTTGCACGCCACACTGATATTCATCAACAGCATGCCCAACACATCAATTTATAACGGGCATTAATAACAATAAAAGGAAGCCCTTATGCTCAGTATGCTTGGACTGGCAGGGGGACTTGGCCTGCTTATTTGGCTAACTCTCCGTGGCGTAAACTTGTTTATCGCAGCTCCACTGTGCGCTTTATTGGTCGCATTAACGAGTGGCGTTGCGCTATTTCCCACAGAAGCTGTAGAAAGCAGCTTTCTTACACTCTATATGGATGGCTTTGCTGGCTTTTTGAGTGCTTGGTTTTTCATGTTTTTGCTTGGCTCCTTGTTCGGTAAGTTCATGGAAGACAGTGGTGCTGCCGACAGCGTGGCACGTTATATTGTCGACAAGTTAGGTATGAAACATGCGGTATTAGCGGTGGTGATTGCCTGTGCGGTACTAACGTATGGCGGCGTCAGTGTTTTTATTGTGGCTTTCTCTGTTTATCCTATGGCGCTTAGCTTATTTAAAGATGCCAATTTACCAAGGCGCTTTATTCCCGCAACTCTGGCTTTCGGCTCAGTCACCTTCACCATGACTTCGGCAGGCTCCCCTGAAATTCAAAACTGGATCCCAATAAAATATTTAGGCACTTCGCCTTATGCAGCCTGGGAAGTCAGTCTAGTGGTTGCCACGTTTATGGCTATTACGGGCTATTGGTGGTTGAAAAAGATGATAGCCAAAGCGGTGGCAAATGGTGAGCACTTTGAAGCGAAAGAAGACGACCCTGAAATCCATGAACGTAACTATCCTCATCCAATCACTGGCGTACTGCCTCTAATCGTGGTGTTGATTTTATCTTTTACACTTCATGATGTGCTGCAGCAAAGTGCACTCATTGTAGCTCTACTTGGCGGTGTACTCAGTATTGTCACGATTAACTTTAAGCATTTTCATAACATGGGGGCCGCGATTAACTTAGGCACAACTGGGGCGCTAGTTGCTATCGGTAATACCAGTGCGGTAGTGGGTTTTGGTGCGGTAGCAAAAAACACCGAGGCATTTCAATTAGCGGTCGAGATGATGACACAGATGCCGGGTAATGAGCTACTTGGCGCCGCGGTGGCGGTAAGTGTAATAGCCGGTTTAACTGGCTCTGCATCCGGTGGGCAAGCTATTGCGTTACCCTTAGTGGCACCGCACTACATTGATGCGGGTGTCAATCCAGAACAATTACATCGTGTTGTGGCAATTAGCTCAGGCGCTTTGGATACCTTACCGCACAATGGTTATGTGGTCACAACCATTCGCGCCATCTGTAAAGAAACACATCAACGAGCATATTGGTCCATGGCGGCGTTGACTGCGGTCGTGCCGCTGGTGGGCGTTGCCCTCGCATTAACCCTATTCATCTTATTTTAACGGAGAGATACAGCAATGAAGCGGATTTTCCTGTTACTCTTGTTCGTTGCCAGCAATATTGTCTATGGCAGTGAGACAAACAAACCTATGCTGGTTGAAAAGCGGGCATTTACACTCGCGCATTTTACTACGGAGTCTGGAGCCAGCATTCCTGACGTTAAGGTCGGCTGGGAAAGCTATGGCAAATTAAATGCCGACAAAAGCAATGCAATTTTGATCACGCATTTTTTTTCTGGCACATCTCACGCTGCGGGTAAGTATCGAGAGTCTGACGTGTTGGCAGGTTACTGGGATGCCATTATCGGCCCGGGCAAAGCGATAGATACTAATAAGTACTTTGTGATAAGCGCAGATACTTTGGTCAATGCAAACTGGCATAGTAAAGATGTGATCACGACGGGTCCGGCGTCTATTAATCCGAAAACGGGCAAACCTTACGGCTTGGACTTTCCCGTGGTGACCATCGGTGATTTTGTTGAAGTGCAAAAGCAATTATTAGATAGCTTAGGTATCGACAAACTGCATGCGGTGATGGGCGCGTCTATGGGGTCTTTCCAAGCGTTAGAATGGTCGGTGCGCTATCCCGAAAAGGTGTCACGTTTAATTCATGTGATTGGCGCGGCAAAGATGGATGCTTGGACCGTTGCGGCGTTAGAGAAATGGGCTTTACCTATCCGACTTGATCCAAATTGGCAGGGCGGGGACTACTACGACGGGGAAAGGCCGCTTGCTGGACTCACAGCCACGATGCTTAATATTACGCAAGACGCGATGCACCCCGCTATTTACAACGCCAGTTTTCCAGACTTTATTGTGCTTGATCCCAAAGCAAAACAAGATATTCGTCAGCTTCCTAAACTCAGCCAAACGCTAGCCACGCGCGCACGAGCGAGGGCTGAAACGCAAGATGCGAATTCTATCTTGTACTTAGTCCGCGCCTCGCAACTATATACCGCAGGCATGCAAGGTAATTTTGATAGCGCTATCGATAAAATCACAGCAAAGGTTTTGTTGATGCCTGCAAGCAATGACTTGTTATTAAGGCCTGAGCCCATTCGTAAGTTAGCAGAAACCCTTAAAGCCAAGAATAAAGACGTGCAAATTACAGAGATAGAAGGCGTTTGGGGGCATTTAGACGGTATTTTTTCAATTCAATCACAGGCTGACACCATTGCTCAGTTCTTAGCAAAATAGTCAAGGAGTGACG
This sequence comes from Pseudoalteromonas sp. JC3, assembly GCF_030291895.1. Classification (NCBI taxonomy): domain Bacteria; kingdom Pseudomonadati; phylum Pseudomonadota; class Gammaproteobacteria; order Alteromonadales; family Pseudoalteromonadaceae; genus Pseudoalteromonas; species Pseudoalteromonas sp. JC3. The sequence continues at coordinate 270,629 of NZ_CP127855.1, forward strand.
ATGAAGACGGCGTTGATCACAGGGGCTGCAAGTGGCATTGGTCGCTATATCGCGATGGCCCTGAGCAAACAAGGTTACAGCCTATTACTGGTAGACTTGAACTTAGCGCAAGCACAGACGGTAGCCGAGTCTATCGTCAGTGACGGAGGAAATGCACGAGCGTTTGCGCTCAATATCGCTAATAAGCAAGACATCGCTGACTTTATCCGTCAGCACGATAACATTGATGTGCTTATCAATAATGCAGGCGTGCAACATGTTGAAGCACTAGAGCATTATCCAGAAGATAAATGGCAATTGCTGCAAGACGTGATGCTAACAGGCCCCGCCATGTTGTGTAAGGCGGTATTGCCGCATATGCGCAGAGGAGGCTTTGGCCGCATCGTCAATATTGGTTCTATCCACGCCTTAGTTGCTTCTAAATATAAGTCTGCTTATGTCGCTGCAAAACATGGGTTAATGGGATTTGGCAAAGTATTGGCGCTGGAAACCGCAGACTGCGATATCACCGTGAACACCATTTGCCCCGCTTATGTAAAAACCCCATTGGTAGAGCAGCAAATTACCGCGCAAGCGAAACAGCATGGGATCAGCGAAGATGAAGTGATAAACAATATTATGTTGGCGCCAATGCCGAAAAAGGCCTTTATAGGGTTGGATGAGATTGCGCATGCTGTCAATTTTTTACTCGCAAATGAGTCACGCAACATTACTGGCCAAGCCATTGTGCTGGACGGCGGCTGGACAGTGCAATAGGAGGAATGATGGCTGGATTTGATAAGGTGGTCGTAAGCTACGAAGAAGCAATGGCAGGACTTTGCGATGGCATGACCGTGATTGCCGGGGGCTTTGGTTTGTGCGGGATCCCTGAAGGTTTGATAAGCCAAATACGCCATATGGGCACAAAGGACTTAACCGTGGTTTCTAATAACTGCGGAGTAGACGGGTTTGGTTTAGGGATTTTGCTTGAGGATAAGCAGATCCGTAAAATGGTGGCTTCCTACGTGGGAGAAAACGCCTTGTTTGAGCAGCAGTTATTGAGCGGTGGATTGGAAGTTGAATTAACTCCACAAGGGACACTTGCAGAAAAGATGCGCGCAGGTGGAGCTGGGATCCCCGCTTTTTATACCGCGACAGGCGTTGGTACACCCGTCGCTGAGGGCAAAGAGGTAAAAATGTTTGGTGATAGAGAATATATTTTAGAGCCGAGTATTAGGGGAGACTTTGCCATTGTAAAAGCGTGGAAAGCAGACCGTTTTGGCAATTGTGTTTATCGCCACACCGCCATGAACTTTAATCCAATGGCTGCAACAGCTGGAAAAATTACCGTCGTTGAAGTGGAAGAAATTGTAGAGCCCGGCGAAATCGAACCGAGCCAAATTCATACCCCCGGAATTTATATCGACAGAGTGATTCTAGGACAGTTCGAAAAACGCATCGAAAAACGTACTGTGAAGGAGCAAGCATAATGGCATTAACCAGAGAGCAAATGGCCATGCGAGTGGCACAGGAATTAAAAGATGGGTTTTATGTCAACCTTGGCATTGGGATCCCCACGCTGGTGGCCAATTATGTGCCACAGGGCATGGATGTGATGCTGCAATCGGAAAATGGCTTATTAGGCATGGGCGCTTATCCGACCGAGCAGGAAGTGGATGCGGATATGATCAATGCGGGTAAGGAAACCGTTACGGCCCGTACGGGAGCCGCCATTTTTAGTTCGGCAGAAAGTTTTGCAATGATCCGTGGCGGTCATGTGGACCTGACGGTGCTTGGCGCTTTTGAAGTAGATCAGCACGGTAATCTTGCCAGCTGGATGATCCCAGGTAAGCTTATCAAGGGCATGGGTGGCGCAATGGATCTTGTCGCTGGGGCTAAAAATATAATTTGCACTATGACGCATGCGAATAAACAGGGCGAGTCCAAGCTGCTACAGCACTGCAGTTTACCGCTCACCGGCGTAAACTGTATCAATAAGATAGTAACCGATCTTGCGCTGCTTGAAGTCAAAGGTGGCGCGTTTCATTTACTTGAGCGAGCTCCAGGTGTTAGCGCCTCGGAAATACAAGCGAAAACCGCAGGCATATTGATTTGCCCTGATGACGTACCGGAGATGGTATTTAGCTAGGATTGAACTAAAGCTGAGTTACCACACTATGCACGCAGTTGGCTGTATCGCGAGCTGCGCTACATTTGTTATTCTACGCTGCTGTCACAAGGTGGCTTGTAACCAAAATTTCTTCTCGGTTATCTAAAAGTCCTATTTTTCCCTTAATTATCCCTCAGCTGCTTAGTATGAAGAAAATGCACTTTTATCTAGTACTTTATTATTGATTGTGGTTACGATTTGTCACATAATTTGCGCCGCGTTTCAACGCGCTCTCAGCTGGGTTGTCGGGAGTTAATAATCACGTAAAGGAACTATATAATGACAAAAAATATCGTGCGTTTAGCACTAGCCTCTCTATTTACTATTTCTTTGACTGCTTGTGTTTCTACTTCTACTGAGGTTAAACAAAATACGGCATATGAATTTCCAATCACACTTTCAGCCCAACAACCTGTATTGATATTCCCGGTTTCGCTGCATGGTGTTCCAGGAAACGACCGTGAAGTGGGTTTAGCTATTACCGCTGGCGTAACGGGAAAACATGGTGCGTCCGTTGTTTCAAGCCAACAGTTATATGATGTGGTTGGTAACTTGTCTTGGACTGTGGGTGAAAACATGCGTAGGCATGTTAATCAAGGAAATTATGCGCTTACAGGTTCGGCTCAGCGCATTGCAGATGATCTTACCGGAGCAATACAAAAGCTGACTAAGACGCTAAAGTCGACAGGAGTGATCAAGGATAAAGGGTTTAACTTTAACAGAGTGATCGTACTACATGTTGATAGTTCTGGTGGGATCCCTGTACCGGGCGTAAATCGTGTAACGGCATTTGGCGGAATCATCGATTTGGAGAATCAAGCGGTGGTTTCTTACATAGAAAAAGACTTGGTATTGGCAGATGGATATGATGCTGTATTGGCGCAAATGCCAATGGAAATGAATGGCATCATTGAAGATCTTATCAATAAAGGTTAAACGTCTGGCTTTACACACAAAAGTACCACGATATCAGGAAGCAACTTTCTGATATCGTGAAATCTATCTTTGCAGATGCTGTCTATTACGCGCTACGTGCATTCATCTCAGCAATAAACTTGTTCGAATCTTCAATAGAGCGGTTCATATCTGCGATTAGGGCGCTAATATCACGCTTTAACCCCGTAAACTCACCTTTAATAGCGCTTACCGCTTGTGCATTTAGGTTGTGCTTAAGGTACAGCACATTATCTTGTAGTGAGTCGAGCACGGGTTGCATTTTGGCTTCACTACTGCGCATTGAGCGAAGCAAGCGTTCAAATTGGCGTTGTGTTTGACTTAATTGCTTAGCACTCTCACGTTTTAGGTTTGCACTCGAATATTGCTCAAGTTCATCTTGCCACTCGTCAAATAGCGCGTTTGCCACGTCTTCCACTTTGTCTATATTGCTACTTACTTCAGCAGCAGCGGCAAGGGATGATTGGTAGTCATCGTTAAGCAGGTTATAGGCTTCTTGTAATTCACCACCATTAAAATTAATTAACGTGGTGAGTCTTTCTAATGCCGATTGAAACTCTTTTTGTGATTCCTCTTGGGACTCCTTTGTTTCTTCGACACGATCAACCAATATCTCGCGTTTATGCACACCAAACTTTTCCATGGTGGCGTAATAGGCACTTTGGCAGCCAGTAACGAGTAAAAGTAACACTGCGCTTAAGGTGAGTTTCTTCATTTGCACTCCCGGGCTCTAGAAGGTCAATAATCAGTAAGTGGCCATGTGACCGTCGTTATATATTACTATTTAGCGCTATAAATTATGGCGGGGATTGTTATGATGTGTAAAGTGATCCATGAATATTAACTTGATTATGATGCAAAGAATAACCGAAATGAAGGTCGTAGCACTGCGATTCTTACATTCTCAGCCTAGCTGGTGGCGCCGCTATAGTAAGCGGTGTATTGAGGACCAGATCACGGTCAACGCGGGCTATTTAGCGTATGTCACTCTGTTATCCTTAGTTCCCTTAGTTGCGGTGGGTGTAGCAATTTTTTCGGCGTTTCCTGGATTTGAAGATACGCGTTTTGCAATTGAAAACTTTGTGTTCAATAACTTTGTGCCAACATCGACGGACACCATTAAAGAACACATCAGTGCGTTTACTGGCAACGCGAATAAGATGACAGCTGTGGGGGTGAGTTTTTTGGCCGTCGTGGCTTTATTACTTATTCGTAATGTTGACACCACACTCAACCGAATTTGGCGAGTGAAGCAAAAGCGTCCATTGATGATTTCGTTTGCGATTTATTGGATGGTGCTCACGCTTGGCCCTGTGCTATTGGGCGCGAGTATTGGTATGACATCTTATATCGTTTCTTTAGTGACATTTGCCGATCAAGGGATCCCAGGGTTTAGTGGTGCACTAATTAAGATGTTGCCCTATTTAATTTCTATGTTTGGCTTCATCATGCTCTATACTTTAGTACCAAATACCAGTGTGTCATTTCGAGCCGCGGTTCCGGGTGCTTTGTTTGCAGCTTTGTTATTCGAGCTAACGAAAAAAGGCTTTGCATTATACATTAGCCATTTTCCCTCATACGAAGTTATCTATGGAGCACTCGCAACAGTACCTATTCTTTTTGTTTGGGTATATTTATCTTGGATAGTGGTGTTGTTAGGTGCTGAGTTTACCGTGTGCTTAACCCAAGATATGGAAGCTGCAGGACTAGATGCAAGCTCGGAGTTTGACCCACCAGACGCGCAGGGACTTTAGCTTTTACCGATAACGGTTAGCTTAAGCCCCCAAGGGGGAGTTATGAGCTTATTGTATCAACATGGCGATGCATTGCGTCGCTTTCATCTCGCGGTAGGTGAAGGACATCAATTGGGCATAGAGGAATATGGCTGCAGTGATGGCACACCACTTATCATGCTGCATGGTGGCCCAGGTCAGGGCCATTCTCGTAATGTGCTCGGTTATTTCAATCCACAAAAATACCGCATCATCCTGTTTAGTCAGCGAGGCTGTGGCAACTCAACGCCTGCTGACTTTGGTAATATAAATACCGCGAACCTGCTGAAAGATATTCATTCCATTCGTGCGCATTTAGGGCTGCAAAAGGTTGTACTCGCCGGGGAGTCTTTCGGTGCCATGCTGGCACTGCTTTATGCTGAGCAACATCGTGAAGATGTCTTGGGGATGGTGTTGTGGTCGAGTTTTTTGGGCAATGAGGCGGATCTTCATTGGCTTTATGGTAGCCAAGGTGCCCCCGCACAAATTTATCCAGAGCAGTATCTAGCCTTTGCACAAGGTGCACAAACTGTGGAATCCTTGCTAGACCATTATCATTCGGCACTCTTTGGCGAGGATGAATTACTCAAAAGAAAAGCGGCGCAGCGCTGGTGTGAGTGGGATAATCTGATCACAACGGATAGTGATACGCAAGGTATTAGGCTTTGCAAAGCAGACAAACAGCTTAGTAAAGCACAGCATATGGTGCATTTTTTTAGTCACCAGTGCTTTATCAAAACACAGCAAATTACAGCAGATGCACATCAGCTCAATCACTTACCTATCTGGTTTATTCACAGTCGGCATGATTTAATGTGTCGGTACGCACCAGTTCATCAGTTAGCACAAAGCATTAAGGCGCAGTTGCTGATTTTAAATGGGGTTGGGCATTGTTGTGCTAACCCCGTTTATGCAGAAGCAATAAGGCGGGCGGCTGATCTATTACTGTGCAAAATTCAGCATCATTAGCAGTCACAAGAGGTAGGTAGTGCAAGGACTAATTCAAAGGGTCAGCGAAGCAAAGGTAGAAGTAGAAGGTAAGATTGTAGGCCAAATCCGTCAGGGGATATTGTTACTTTTAGGCGTTGAAAAGCCGGATACAGAGCAAACGGCGGATAAGTTACTGCACAAGGTAAGTAACTACCGTATTTTTACTGACGACAAGGGAAAAATGAATTTAAGTTTAAAAGACATTGAAGGCGAACTATTAGTTGTATCGCAATTCACCTTGGCGGCAGACACCAAAAAAGGCATGAGGCCAAGCTTTTCGAGCGCAGGGACACCTGAGCAAGCGAATACACTCTACGAATACTTTGTGGCTCAAGCTAAGGCTGCAGGGTTGAAAGTCGCGACGGGACAATTTGCTGCGGATATGAAAGTGAGTTTACTGAATGACGGCCCTGTGACTTTTAATTTTAGTGTTGAATAGTGATTTGACGTAAAAACTAGGGTCAGCCAGTGTTAGCGTTTAACCTCGATAATTATGTTGGCGTAGTCCGGCACTTTTTCGATAAAGGGCTTTTTACCAAAGTTGGTAATTAATAAGTGTTGAAGTTGCTTGAGCTGCGACTCATGCTCAGTTAAAAAGTTGATATACAGTCGGCCCCCATCATTAATCGCAGCTCTGAGTAGGCGATAAAACTGGTGCTGAAACAAGAAGATGGGGGGCTCAAGTTCGCTAAATAAATCGAGCACTATCCAATCGTAGCGTTTGCCTTGTTGCAACGCTTTAAATACATCAACACAATTAACATCGCACAAAGGGTCGCCGCCAAAGTAGCGTTTGTAACAATGGATCACATCTGGGTTGTTATCTATGGTGGTAATATGACAATTTGGATAAGTGGCATTGAGGTAATCACGGATTGCACCTGCGCCAAGACCCAGCTCCAGTACGCTGGTTGGCGGGGCGACTTGCTGCCAGCGACTCGCGAATGTTTTTAAATGAGGAAATAACAAGTGCTCCGGGTGGTTTAACTCCACAACGGATTGTAATGTGTTGTTTATCAGAAGCCATCTCAACGATTTCTCTTGCCGCACTTGGATGCTATTTCTGCCTTGTTTATGCCAATATAGCAAGTGTCCTAGTTGGTGGCTCCGGTCCACAAAATCGTTGCTGATAGTGCCTGAATGCGTAATAAATTCTCCCATGATAACATCATCATAGACGAGGATTTTGTGAATGCCAGCTTGTCCACCAGTTTTTACACTAAGGGATAAGTGTTTTGGCGCATTTTATTCCCTACACTGAGCTTATCTTGTAGGGTGTATCCGTACTAGATTCAAAGTCATTTAACAGGCTAATAACAAAACAGGAGTCAGTGATGTTTGAGGTAACTTCACCACAAAGCAGCGAAGATTGGCAAGCCTATTACCAGTTACGCTGGCAGGTGTTAAGAGCGCCATGGGATCAACCTCGTGGCAGCGAACAGGATGATTTAGAGCAAGAAGCTGAACATCGCTACATAAAAAATAATGATGGTGAAGTGCTAGGCGTAGCTAGGCTCCATTTTAACAATCACAAGCAAGCACAAGTACGCTATATGGCCGTTGCAGAAGGGCATCGAGGTCATCACTTAGGTAGCCGTTTGCTACACGAGCTTGAGGTTATTGCTTGGACGCAAAAAGCAGAAGAGCTGGTTTTGTATGCTCGCGAGCGCGCGTTATCATTTTACGAACGCCATGGTTATGAAGTGGTTGAAAAAGCACATTTAGCCTATGGCGATGTGCAGCACTGGAAGATGGTAAAACAACGTCCTACGGAGCCAGGCTGGTTTAGGCAGCCAGATTGGACCCATGTATTACAAAATACTTGGCGCGAGTCTATTCCAATCAGTGATGCGATGGGGATTAAAGTAGAAAGTTATACAGACTGGCAGTTTTCCACTAAGGCTGATTTAAAAGCGAACCTCAATTTACACAACTCGATGTTTGCAGGTTCTATATATAGCATGGCGACGCTAACGGGCTGGGGGGCGACTTATTTAGCACTTAAAGAGCTTGGGTTAGAGGGAGATATTGTGTTGGCTGACGCCAATATTAAATATCTAAAACCTTTAACCACGGCACCAGCGGCAACGGTTACCATTGCGGACTGTGAAGGTGAATTGCAAGCGCTAGAGACGGCTGGCAAAGCAAAATATGTGGTGCCAGTGAATGTCTATGATGGTGACATGCTAGTTGCTAAATTTGAGGGGCAGTTTGTGGTAATTAAACCGCAATAAGTAGAGAATTATTCTCAGCTTTCCAAACGAAAAAGCTCTGAGTGTTCAGAGCTTTTTTTGTATTCGAATGCGCTTAAAGAATATCAGTGAGTAGCACGCCAATACCGAGCCTTTGGGTATGTGTGTTATAGTCTATTAAGCTTTCGCCGTAGCCATTAAAGTATTGTGCGTAGCCGCGCAGCCTTCCCCAAATCGGGAATGACCAGTCTAATTGAATTGCACCGCGATTATCACTGTTTAAGTTGTTGCGCCACATAAAGCCAAACTCATGCTCTTCGTGGCGATATACCCCACTAAACTCGAAGTGACCTAAGTACTCATCGATATTTGGATTGTCGTCTCCGCGTGGATCCAAGGCATCTTCTTTGTCGTCTTCGGGTAAGCGATACCAAGGTTTAAAGCTGAATACAAAGCCTCGGTTTTCCCAGATAAAATTCGCATAGATACGATTCCAAGAGCGGGAGTTTGGTTGACTGCGACCGTTAGATTGATGGGAAATCCCAAGTACAAAGGCCATCTCATCGCCCCACAGCACGTTTTCATCATCTAAAAAGTTAATCCAAAAGATTTCTGGTTCATAGTTGGTTTCACGAAATGGCGAAGACACATCTTTGTTATACAGTTGCCAATACGATTGCAGCGTAAAAGCAAAATAGATTGCCTGATCTTTATCCGAAAAGTTTTTATAAATAGGCGCTTTTAATGAGATTTGGTATTTGGCTTCAAAGTTGTCGATTGGCTCGCCGTCTTCATCGTCAATGGCTTTTAGACCGTCGAATGGTCTGCTGTTGACGTTGGTCATATAAGAAACTGGCAAAATATAGTTACGCTTATGTGGTGTTAATACATTACGGTTCTTTTCCGTTACACGTTCGCGCGCCATGCGTTTATCTAATTGGCTTAAGGTTTTATCTGCATCAGCCTCGGCACATTCGGTACGGACCTGCTCTATGGTTTTATCTTTTTCTCCAGTTAATACCGCGTTTAGCACGCACTGTTTGACTAAATCGATTTCATCTTCCTGTTGGGCTTCTTGAGCGTAAAGTGGCAAGGTAAGCAAGGCCAAAGCCGGTATTGATAAGTGTGTAAGTTTCATCCTGTGTGCGCCGAGAGTAAGTACAATTGATTACATTATTAACCAATGATAATGAAAGGGAAATGAATCTCGAAGGTCAAAAATGTCAGAAAGAAAAATACGTACGAATAAGAAAAAGGTGGCGGCTATCGCCGCCATACCTTAGTAAGCGTTAAGCTAAACAAGCAGAGCTTATTTGCTTTGACTTACTCTCACGCAATAAAAGTACTCAAGTTAAAGCGTTTCAACCTGAGTAAAAAACTTATAAAGCTCAGTACCTTGATTCACACTAGCAGAGGCAAAGTGCAAAATGGCGATGGCATCTTCGTCTAACTTGATCTCATTTAAGGGCGTTTCTGATAAATAGCGCTCCATTCTGAGAATTTTGGCGATGGTTTGACCCGCCTTGATATGCTCTCCAAGCTTTGCCGTATATTCCACCATACCACCCATTGGGGCATAAAAGGCGCGATAATTTTCTAGTCGACAGACGTAACGGGTGATGTCTTGCGGCATAAAGTGTGCATCTTGAAAGGCCTGTTTATAGTTCAGGTAGCTCAAAATGCTATTAGCGTCATTCAATGCTTCCGCTAAATCAATTTTTTCTTGAGAGCCAAGCTCAACCGTAAACGCTTCGGTTAATACTGGGATCTCTCGGCCTATAGCCTGATAGGCTTGCTGCAAGTTCCACCATGGACAAAAACTGGCTTCATCCATTGCTCCATCAAAGTCACTTGGAATAAGTAACACATGTGGAATATCAAAATATCGAGCGCTGTTTTTTGCATACTCAGGACAATACAGGTGTTTTGCTGAAATTGGTCCCGTGTGTAGGTCTAAAACAATGTCAGCCTCATGAGCTAGACGCTGTAAATTCAAGGCGATGCGCTTACCTGTCGTCAACCTATCTAAGGGCCCATCAAGTAGTGTTTGGGTGCGCTCAACTAATCGTTGGCGAAATTGCTGAGCGATTTCTGTTATTGATAGCGTCGGGTTTTGCTCCACAAACTCGGCAACCAACCCGGAATGGTTGATGTACATTCGATTCCAATTCGTGCCTGTAATTGGATCAAAACGTCCTAAGGTAAACTCACCAGATTTCTGATTACAACCAATCGGGTTTGCGTAAGGCACTAAGGTGATGTCCGCTTTTAATGACAATTGCTTCAACTGTTCCAGCAGTTGATAAATCACTGCATTACCTTGCACTTCAGCGCCATGCATATTTGCTTGGATATACACCTTTGGCCCACTGCCATTGCCTTTGATGCGATAGACTGGAATAGTCAAAGGCAAGCCGTTGGCAATTTCACCAACCTGAATATGTTGTTGTGTAATGGTATTCATGTTTACCTCAAATAACTTGAAGCGGGCTCTGCTTCACGGACACAGCTGATTTCTCCAGCTGAGATGATGTACTCAGCTGGGAGCTCATGACATAAAAAGAACGGCATACTTTCGGTGTAGCCGTAAGCGCCACACTGACTGAAAACAAGCCAATCGCCATCGGCACTGTCGCTTGGTAAGGCTAGGGTGCCTAATTTATCCAATGCTGTGCAAAGTGGACCATGAATATGAAAGTCTATGGTCTCAGCTTGAGACTGGCGTAACAATTCAGCGGGGAAAGCTTGCCCGGTAACCGCTGGACGCAGCAGGTGATTGACACCGCCTGCGACAATCAGTTGTTGTGCACCGTAGTTTTGCTTTTGTTCCACCACAGGGTTGAGATAAAAACCACATTCGCCAACCGCATAGCGGCCTAACTCCATCCATAATTCTTGCACTTGCGTGGCGGATTTTATCAATGCGAGCGTGTCTAATAATTTCTGCCAATCGAGAGAAGGGCTTTGCCTATCATAGGGAATGCCAAGGCCGCCACCTAAGTCGAGTACCTTTAGAGTAATCCCTAAATCAGCAGCGAGCTGAACTAAAGGTGCAACCATAGCCTGCCAAAGTTCAGAGAGTGTATCGCTGCAGAGCATATTGCCCCACTGGAAAATATGCAGTCCGACAAAGTCTAGGTAGGTGTAGTCACTTAAAGTTAGGGCTTGCCACTGCTCTGCGCCAAGACCAAAAGGAGTCAGCGTATTGCCACCAAGTGGATTGTGCTCTGCTTTATCAAAGCGTAACTGCACCCGCAGTAAAACTTCAAATTGAAGCTCAAACTCTTCGGCCACTTGATTTAACCAGCGTACTTGATTGTGACTTTCAGCCACGAAAATACGTACGCCTTGTGTGGCAAAATGACGGATCTGCTTTAGCGATTTGGCAGGACCTGTGTTGAGCACGCGTTCAGGTGCGATCCCTTGAGATAACACCTGATCAAGCTCGCCGCTAGATGCCACATCAAAGTTAAACCTAGCGTTATCTAGGGTTTTAATGATATGTGATAACGGATTCGCTTTTACGGCATACCAAAGCTTAACGATTTGCTGATCAACTAAGGGCTTAACATGTGCACTTAGCTTATCTAAATCGTAGCAAAAGAATGGCGTATCTTGTTGCTGGATCAATGCCTCAGCTGCGGTTCGCTGTGACGTGCTCAACCAAGTCATTAGCGTAGAACCTCTTCCAGCGCCAGTGATGCATCACTTTGTTCATCACGGTATTTTACGATAAGTGCGCATGACATACTTAGTCCTTGCTCGCGCGCCCACTCACTTGAGGCTGGACGAGAGCCTGGGATCACTATCGCGTTTTCAGGGATGGCTTCACCTTTGTCAAGCAAGCGCTCGTTCACGCAGTCATAGACAGGAATACTTGCTGAAAGGCGCACACCCGGTGCTAATACGGCACCGCGTTTAACAACAACCCCTTCAACCAATACACAGCCTGCACCAATAAAGGCATCGTCCTCAACAACAACAGGGCTTGCTCCAACTGGTTCTAATACACCACCCACTTGCACCGCTGCGCTAAGGTGGACATTTTTACCAATTTGCGCGCAAGAACCAACCAACGCATGACTATCTACCATAGTACCTGAATCAATATAGGCACCAATGTTGACATAAGCCGGTGGCATAATGATTGTGCCCGCTGCGACGTAAGCGCCACGTCTTACACTGCTTCCGCCAGGAACCATACGAACGCCATCTTGGGCAGCAAATCCGCGTGGTGCTAAGTTGTCTTTATCAACAAATCCACCTGGGAATTCTGTATTTACGCCATTTCTAAATGCCTCAAGGATCCCGTGTTTTACTTCTACGTTAGCATGCCAATGGCCTTGCTCATCCTGTGTTGCCGCACGTACTGTGCCATTTTCTAAATCGTTTAGTAGGGTTAACCAGCTCATGTTTACTGCCTTAATTCCAAGATAAAATAGTTTCGTTCGCGCGAGTGATCGCATCGGTATGGGTGAGTTCCAAATGTGTCAGTGGCGGGCGCAAGTTTGGACTTGTGAGCTTCCCTTGCAAGTGCATTAACACTTTGACTGGTATGGGATTTGCCACTGCAAATAAGCTATTTGCAGCTTCTGACCAAGTGGTAAATAAATTAGGAGAGGTGCCGCTTAACGAGCGCCTTACAAATTCTGCGGTTTGCTGTGGCCATGCGTTTGCTGCAACAGACACCAGACCCGTTGCACCTGCTTGTGCAAAGTAGGGCATAAGGCCATCGTCGCCGCTATAGATGGCGACATCAGGCGCTGCCTGACGAAATGCTTCAAAGGTGGCAATATCACCACTGGCTTCTTTTAGTGCCCACAGATTAGGGTGGCAAGCTAGTTCGCCGAGTAGGTCAGGGGCGATAGCAACGGCACTGCGACCGGGTACATTGTAGAGCATGCAAGGGTTATGGCTCTCATCGAGTAGCGTACTAAACCAATGCGCCAGACCAACTTTGCCGGGCTTTGCGTAGATTGGTGAGCCAAGTAAGAGCGCATGAATGGGCTGCGAATTACAAAAGCGCACCCATTGTGTTTGCTGCTCAAGATTACTGCCGCCAACGGCAACCATGAGCGGTACGCTTGGGGCGAGCTGGCAAACAAACTCAACGATTTGTTGCTGTTCTTGTTGGGTAAGCGCAAGGCCTTCGCCGGTACTGCCTAGTAAAAGAATACCGTTACGAGCTTGCTCTTGATCGCGTACCAGCGTCGTTAATGCGTTAAAATCAACCTGATTTTCAGCATCAAAAGGCGTTACTAAGGCCGTCCACAACGGATAGTCAGATAAGTTGAATTGTGATTTCATCTCTACCGAACTTAAATCATGTTCGGAGTTAGGAGGGTGTCCAAACTTCGAACTGTTAAAATTCGAAGAGCAATGGACTTAAAAAGGATAAGGCAGCCAATGGCCTTATTTTTCTAAGACCAGAAGCTCTCCACCAAGTATGTTGGTGACAGTCGCTGGGATTCAGCCCAGTCGCCCGAAATGAGTATTAGCAAACAATAACTCAATTTCTCGGCGTATATTCCCCTCACTAAGCTGCAACGGAGTTTGCTCTCCTTCACTTAGTTACCTGAATAACGCACCTCTTCCAGCCCTCAATTTGACGCCGTGGCATCAAACTATCTAAATAGGGTGAACGCGCATTGAAACATTTTGGCCGTCTAGGTGTCAAGCATCGGACTGTAAATAATGCGATTGTTAACTACACTTAACATTGCAGCTGAGACAATGCTATGAGATGAAAAACAAAAATATGTCGCTAATAAGTAAAGTTAAAAATCGTTATATCGGGGCATTACTTGCTATGGCTATATTGTTGTCGATGGCGATGGGGGTTATGCAATATCTACTGTATCAGCAGAGCTTAGATGCACACGTAATTAATATTGCGGGTATGCAGCGGATGTTGTCCCAACGTATCGCGCTATATAGTGCGCAAGACAATCAACGAGATAGTGAAGCGCTACGTCAAGCCATTGATAAGTTTGAAAGTAATCATGAGTTTTTAACTAAAACAGAAAGTAGTGGAGAGGCTATTTATCTGAATGAGGCGCTTGCAGCGCTTTACTACCAAGGGCCGGTGCAGTTGGATTTGCAAAGTACTACTTTTGTCACTTTATCAAGGTCTCGGTTACAGCAATCCACTCCTCAATTAATGGAGCAAATCTTTACTGCGTCTCAGCATATACTCCCAAACCTGAATGATGCCGTTTCACTATTCGAGCAGCATGCGCGAAGTAAAACAGAGATGGTGAGGAAAATAGAATTGTTAATCTGGCTACTTGGACTGTTGCTACTGTTTATAGAAGCGAAACTTGTATTTCGCCCAATGGCGCGAGAAATTGCTGAAGCACTCGATAAATTAGAGGCAGCAAGAAAGCTTGCTGACGATGCATTACACTCAAAATCACGATTTTTAGCACGCGTTAGTCACGAGCTAAGAACACCATTGCAGGCCATTCAGGGGTATTTAGATGAATATCTGAGGAGCAAAGACACGCAGCAATTACAGCATGTGAAAAGCGCAGCAAATCAATTGGATGTATTACTCTATTCGGTTCAAGACTTTAATAACCTTTCCGAGCAAGAAGTGGTTATTGAGCGTCATCAAGTCGCATTGCGAGAAGTAATAAAGTCAGCTTGTATCGCCTTTCAACTAACCGCACACAAGAAATCTCTCGCTTTTAATTTGGCATTGAGTAGTGAGTTAGATGTGGCTTGTTATTGTGATTGTAAGCGTGTTGGTTGGTTGATCAGTGAATTGGTTAATAATGCAATTAAATTTACTGAGCGTGGCAGCATTCAAGTATTTGCGGATTTGGTTATAGATGAAGATACACCATATTTAGAATTTGTCGTTGAAGATACTGGGCCTGGGTTCGACTATCAGCAGTTACGAGAAGCTGTGCATAGCGAGCATTTTCAAGGCACGCAGTTAGGGCTGAAGCGTTGCCAATTACTCACCTCAGCGCTTGGAGGACGATTAGATTTTAGTGCAAGGGAGCCAATCGGTACAAGAGCAATCCTGAGAGTCCCTATTGAAATTGACAATCAACAGGTACCGGCTCATACAATGGAGCAGGTGTCGGCTCGCATTTTACTGGTGGAAGATAATTTACTAAATGCACGCGTGATTGAAAAAATGCTTCAGCCCATAGCAAAATTGGTAACGCATGTCGAACATGGTGAAGGTGCCCTTGAAGTATATGAGGTGGGTAAGTTTGATATCGTGCTTATGGATTTGAATATGCCTGTGATGGATGGCTTTGAAGCCACTGAGCGTTTGAGAAAGCTAGATCCAGCTGTGCCTATTTTGGTCGTGACCGCAAATACCAATGCGGAGGATCTGGATAAGGTCTACGCACTTGGCGCAACGGCTCATTTGTATAAGCCGTTGCAACCGGATGTGCTGCATAGCAAAGTGGCGCTATTACTGAATAAGTGTGGAGACTTAGTCTCGTCTTAAACGAATATTTCCAACTCCGACTTCTGCATCGATGGAATACTGGCCTTGACCACGATAGTCTGTTGTCGAGCCAACCATACTCTTTTCGGAAGTTTCTACGTTGCCAAAACCTGACATTGCCGTTTTACCAACACCTGAATCTAAAGACACTTTTTTGAAATCGGTGGTGGTAGTCTCAATTTTAATTTTTCCTACGCCTACCTCTAAATCAGCAGAGTTATTAAGATCTTGAATATCAATTTTGCCAACACCAACCTCAACATCTAAAGCCAAATTAACAGGCACCTTAACTTGCCAAGATAGTTCATAATCATCCGAATTGATCTCAAGTGATAATTTATCCCCTGATGTGTTGCTGTTTAGGGTGGCCTCACTCACATCTGGTTTACCAAACCAACTGTCTGACTCTTTCGGTTCAACCAAAATTTCGACCTCTATGGTGTCGCCGTTGTAAGTTTGTAGGTCGATTTTACCTACGGCAATATCCACTTCTAACTCGGCTAGGCTATTGCTTGGGAATGATGCTGTAATGGTTTTTGAATCTTCTGCTTGTGCAGTCATTGCCGCTGCACTTAATGCTAAAACTAACGCTACCTTTTTCATTATTTTTTACCTTCAACGAGAGTGTTTGAAAGGTAAGTCGCACATAAAAATGAAAAGGTTTAAAAAGATTTTTATTTTTTTAGGGCGTGTTAATGGAAGTATCTGTTTAACACGCCTACAAAGTAAACTGCTTACCTCTTGGCAAGATAGCGCTGAGTGTTATAGTCGGGTGACTGAATAACCATTGTTTTTAAGCTGCTCAACAAGGCCATATTTTTCAACAAGATGTAATGCACCAACGGCAATAAACGTTGATTCATTGGGGAGCTGCTTTTTAAGCATTTTCACCCAGTTATTATTGCGTTCAATGATCATCAATTGCTCGGCTAATTTGCCATATTTATCATCCGAAAAACTTACCTGATAGTAATGTGATAACTTCTCTAAATCGCCGCTTCGCCATGCGGAAACTAAATCCAAGAAGTAGGTGTTCAAATCAGACATCTGTGCAAATGTTTCCTTGAGCATAGCGTCACTATGAATACTCAGCTGACTGAACATTTCAAGCTGATATTCTAAGGTTTCAAATTCACCAATTGGGATCTTCTTTTCGTTTGCGTAGGCAATTACTTGTTTATCGATGCCATTGGTATCGGTAAATCCAAGCTTTTGATATTCCAGTTGTAGCATAGTTATCATCACGGCCCATGGCGCATAGCGTTCAAATAAGGCGATATCTATCTGCTTTTTGGAAAAGTAGTCTTGTAGCTTCTGATAGACTTCTGCAGAGAGCTGATCTTTTAGTGTTTGGTTGTTTTTTAACAGCATAAATGGCATGGAGCGCTGTTGGATCGCAAATGGAGAAAGCGCCTCTAAGTTCACTTCAACCATAACTCTATCACTACTCGCAATGGCGCTTTTTACCTTGGCTGGTAAACCATGCATTTGTTCGTCACCGACGTGGACGGTACCAAATAAGTACGACGTTTTGTTGTCCTTTTCTACTTTCCATAGGCCAACTTCTGCGTTGGCGAGATTACTGAAAAGGCTTAAGCAAAGATAAATAAATAACAATGGTGAAAATACTTTAACCATAGTAATGATCCCTGTTGGTTTTAAAAAGTCAGTCTGCGATATCGAAATGTGAATGTCACTAAAAAATGAAGTACGCTTAGGCGGTAGAAAAAATTTCATATAGGCAAATCGAGAAAGTAAATTTTTCGTTATATCGAAGCTGAACCAATAGAAAATTCGCATTTTAAAATGTGTGGTTGTTTTGATTCTATAAGTGGTGGTTATTTGGTTTTTTTATGCGTTAAACTCAGGTTTTTAATTTTAAATAGCATAGTTTTTTGTGTTGACTTAAGTGTGCAAGGCGCGGTATTAATAGAAAAAGAGGCAGCGCAGTACTTACACTGGATGATTGCCAAGTTTAAATTTACGGAATTCAAGCAATGTTACTAACAGCAACTCTACTAGTCGTGATTATCAACGTGGTGATTATTATTACCGCGGGGGCTAGTTAGTGCTGTAAGAAAAGTATCAGCATAAGCGCCCCCCGCACCAAAAGGTTCGGGGGGCGTTTTCGTTTTAGGGCATAAAAAAGGCAACTGAGAGCAGATCATGAGCAATTCAACAACCGGCGCACAACTTGTTATCAAGGTGCTAGAAGAGCAAGGCGTTAAACACGTATTTGGTTATCCTGGTGGTGCCATCATGCCCATTTATGACGCTTTGTATGGCGCGCCAGTTAAGCACTACTTGACTCGCCATGAGCAAGGTGCTGGTTTTGCTGCTGTTGGGTATGCTCGCAGTACAGGTAAGCTTGGGGTTTGTTTTGCCACATCTGGACCTGGCGCTACAAATCTTATCACCGCACTTGCTGATGCCATGATGGATTCAGTTCCGCTACTGGCTATCACTGGGCAAGTGCCGACCGCTGCTATCGGTTCGGATGCCTTTCAAGAGGTGGATGTACTGGGCATGTCTTTGTCATGTACTAAGCACAGCTACATGGTTGAGCGAGCGGAAGACTTGGCTGAAGTATTACAAGAAGCCATGTACTTAGCGCAGTCTGGTCGGCCCGGTCCGGTGTTGGTCGACATTCCTAAAGATATCCAGCTAGCTAAAGTGCCTTTTCATCCTTTTGCTGCGCCAAAGGATGAGCAGCCCAGAGTTTCGCAAACTGAAGTAGCAAAAGCCAATCAATTATTATGTGATGCTAAACGGCCGGTTGCTTACATTGGTGGCGGTGTACAAAGTGCCGATGCGCAGTCGCAGCTGATGCAATTTTTAGAAAAGACCCATATGCCGGCAGTATCGACGCTAAAGGCTTTGGGCAGCGTAACGCCGGACTATGATTATGACTTAGGAATGCTAGGTATGCACGGTACTCAGGCGGCGAATCTGGCGGTTCAGCAATGCGACTTATTGGTATGTATCGGGGCACGGTTTGATGACCGTGTAACGGGGAATTTGGCAAAGTTTGCTGCAGGGGCAAAGGTGATCCATTTAGATATCGACCCTGCAGAAGTGGGTAAACGTAAACCCGCAGCGGCTTCGCTTATTGCAGATTTAAAACAGTCATTGCCGCAACTTGAATGTGTGGTTACTAATAGCGAATGGCTAGAGACCATCGAAGCACTGCAACGTCAACATGCATGGCGTTATGACTATCCTGGCGAAAAAGTATTTGCACCGTATTTGTTAAATCAACTTAGCCAGAAGCTACCCAATACAGCGGTAGTGTGCTGCGATGTAGGCCAACATCAAATGTGGGTGGCCCAGCACATGAAATTCAGTCACCCAAGCAATCACTTAAGTAGTGGCGGTGCAGGCACGATGGGATTTGGCTTACCTGCTGCAATTGGGGCACAGATAGCACGTCCAGACAACACGGTGATCACGGTATCTGGCGACGGCTCCATCATGATGAATATTCAAGAGTTGGCAACCATCCGCCGTAATAACCTGCCAGTTAAAATATTGATATTAGACAATCAAAAGCTGGGTATGGTGAGACAGTGGCAGCAACTCTTTTTTGACGGTCGTTACAGTGAAACCGACCTGTCAGACAATCCAGATTTTGTCTCTTTGGCTGCCGTGTTCGGTATTCCTGGGCAGACAATTACTCATGCAAACCAAGTAGATGACGCCGTTGACGCCATAGTGAATGCGCAAGGGCCCTATATTTTACATGCTTGTATCGACGATAAAGAAAACGTATGGCCGCTTGTTCCACCTGGTGCTGCCAATGATGAAATGATGACGGAGAGCCTTTCATGAAACACCATTTAACCGTTGCAGTAAAACAACAGAGCATCGCAGTGGAGCGCTTTTTACGCGTAGCCAGACATCGCGGATTTCGCTTAACGAATTTGGAATTACAAGGTCAAGATGACTTATTCCACGTCAAAATGACGGTAGATAGTGACAAACCTATCTATTTATTAACCTCACAACTGAGTAAGCTAGTAGAAGTGCAAGCGGTTGACTTGCATACACTACAGAAACAGGCAATTTAGAAGAATTAAGGTAGTTAACAATGACACAAACATCAGAAGTAATTTGGCATAACGGTGAAATGGTTCCTTATTTTCAAGCGACCACCCATGTGCTTAGTCATGCTTTACATTATGGCAGCTCAGTTTTTGAAGGGATCCGTGCTTACGATACGCCAAATGGTCCAGCTGTTTTCCGCTTAACCGATCATATTCAGCGCCTCTTTGATTCCGCGAAGATCTACCGTATGGAAATTCCTTTTACCAAAGAGGAAGTAATCGCAGCGTGTAAAGAGACTATCCGCGCAAATGACTTTACCAATGCTTACCTTCGTCCATTTGCATTTTTAGGTCATGTAGGTCTTGGTTTAAATCCGAAATCGCACCGTGCAGACATGACAGTCGCTGCGATGGAATGGGGTGCATACCTTGGTGAAGAAGGCTTAGCACAAGGTGTTGATGTGTGTGTTTCTTCTTGGAGTCGCCTCGCACCAAATACCATGCCTACTGCGGCTAAAGCGGGTGGTAACTACTTATCTTCACAGCTTATTTCAGGTGAGGCGAAGCGTAATGGTTATGTTGAAGGGATCGCACTTGATGTTAATGGCTACCTGAGCGAGGGCGCTGGTGAGAACTTATTTGTTGTGAAGAAAGGCGTGCTTTATACCCCGCCAACCACAGCTTGTATTCTACCTGGTCTTACGCGCGACACTATCATCCATTTGGCGAAAAAACGCGGCTATGAAGTACGTGAAGAGCCGATCGCTCGTGAAGCGCTTTATCTTGCTGATGAGTTCTTTATGGTTGGTACCGCAGCGGAAGTAGTACCTGTTCGCAGCGTAGACAAAATTACCGTGGGTAATGGTGGTAGAGGTCCAATTACGGAAGAGTTACAGCAGGCCTATTTCGCTTTGGTTAAAGGTCAAGCTGATGACGAAAATGGCTGGTTAGAGTACGTAAACGAATAATTTTATTGGTATCGGGGTCAAGCGCCCCGAACAAAAGCGCATTGTAAATTGTGGGAATGAGGAACTCGGCATAGCCGAGAAAAAGGTGAAACATGGCTAAATTACGGAGCAAGACAACTACTGAGGGCAGACAACGCGCGGGAGCTCGTGCATTGTGGCGAGCAACGGGAATGACGGACAGTGATTTCCATAAACCGATCGTTGCGGTCGTGAATTCATATACCCAATTTGTTCCGGGTCATGTTCACCTCAATCAACTTAGCGCATTGATGGCTGATGCGATAACAGAAGCAGGCGGCGTACCTCGC
Source organism: Pseudoalteromonas sp. JC3 (assembly GCF_030291895.1). NCBI lineage: Bacteria > Pseudomonadati > Pseudomonadota > Gammaproteobacteria > Alteromonadales > Pseudoalteromonadaceae > Pseudoalteromonas > Pseudoalteromonas sp. JC3. Next base: position 291,476 of record NZ_CP127855.1, read on the forward strand.
GAATTTAATACCATTGCCATCGATGATGGTATCGCCATGGGTCACGGCGGCATGCTTTATTCGCTTCCGTCTCGAGACTTAATTGCAGATTCGGTAGAGTACATGGTTAACGCTCATTGTGCTGATGCCATGGTCTGTATTTCTAACTGCGACAAAATCACCCCAGGCATGCTACTTGCGGCACTGCGGTTGAATATTCCGGTGATCTTTGTTTCCGGCGGCCCGATGGAAGCGGGAAAAACTCGTTTAGCGGATATAGATCTAAAATTGGATCTTGTCGATGCCATGGTAAAAGGCGCAGATCCGACGGTGAGTGATGAAGACTCTGAGCAAGTTGAGCGCTCTGCTTGTCCTACTTGTGGTTCGTGTTCAGGCATGTTTACTGCCAACTCCATGAACTGTCTTTTAGAAGCGCTGGGCTTAGCGTTACCTGGTAATGGTACGACACTAGCGACACACAAAGACCGCCAACAGCTGTATTTGGGCGCAGCAAAGCGCATCATGGCTTTATGTGATGAATACTATGGTAAAGACAATGAGCAAGTGCTGCCTCGCAACATTGCGAACCAAGCCGCATTTATGAACGCCATGACATTAGATATCGCGATGGGCGGTTCATCCAATACCGTGCTGCATTTATTGGCGGCTGCGCAAGAAGGCTTTGTCGATTTTGATATGAATGACATAGACCGCTTATCTCGTAGCACACCCTTTTTGTGTAAAGTTGCTCCGGCAACACAACAGTATCACATTGAAGACGTTCACCGTGCTGGCGGCATTATGGCCATTCTCAACGAGCTGGCCAGAGGCGATAAATTGGACCTGTCGGTGGGGCATGTTGCTGGCGGAAATCTAGGTGAAGTTATTGCGCGTTGGAATGCCGCAGACAGTGATAACGAACGGGCACAAACTTTCTATCGCGCGGGACCTGCTGGGATCCGCACTACCCAAGCTATGAGCCAAGAGTATCGCTGGGATGAGCTTGATTTAGACCGTGAAGGCGGCTGTATTCGCTCTATCGAGCATGCCTTTAGGCAAGATGGCGGCCTTGCAGTATTGAAAGGTAACTTAGCGCCTGATGGTTGTATCGTGAAAAGTGCCGGGGTGGCCGATGAAATGCTGCGCTTTACGGGGCCCGCTGTAGTATTTGAATCTCAAGACGATGCCGTCGAGGGGATACTGGGTGGCCAAGTTAAGAAAGGTGATGTAGTGATCATTCGCTACGAAGGGCCTAAAGGTGGTCCGGGTATGCAAGAAATGCTGTATCCAACTAGCTATCTTAAATCGATGGGGCTAGATAAAGACTGCGCTTTACTTACCGATGGTCGTTTTTCCGGCGGTACTTCTGGACTTTCTATTGGCCATGCGTCTCCAGAGGCTGCCAGTGGTGGCAATTTGGCGCTGGTTGAAAACGGCGATGTTGTCGCCATCGACATCTATAACCGCAGCATTGACGTTAAATTGGACGACACCGAGTTGGCGCTGCGCCATGAAAAGCAACTCGCTCGTGGTAAAGAAGCGTACAAACCAGTTAACAGAGAACGTTATGTGAGTCCCGCGCTAAAAGCCTATGCGCTGCTTGCAACGAGTGCCGACAAAGGCGCGGTACGTGACTTACAAAAACTAGAGGAGTTAGGCTAGCGATGGTTTCCCAAGAGCTTGATTACTTTAGAGCCATTATTCAGGCGAATGTGGCACCGCTCGTTGAGGTAACGCAAGTGAATCAATTAGAGCAAATGTCCGCCCAGCTTGGTAACCAAATTTGGCTAAAAAGAGAAGATCAACAGCCGGTCTATTCTTTCAAATTGCGTGGTGCGTATAACAAGCTACGTCAGTTGCCGAAAGGAGCGCGGGTGTATACTGCTTCTGCGGGTAATCATGCTCAAGGGGTTGCGCTAAGTGCAACGCATCTAGGTCAGCACGCCACCATTGTAATGCCTGTGACTACGCCAGAGATCAAGGTCAACGCGGTTCGTAAGCTCGGTGGTGAAGTGATCTTACACGGCCATCACTTCGATGCGGCAAAGCAGTACGCGCTAGATCTTTGTGCAGCGCAAAGTGGTGTTTTTGTCCCGCCGTTTGATGATAAAGATGTGATCATCGGCCAAGGTACGGTGGCGCGAGAGTTAATTCAGCAACTTGATGAACTAGATGTCGTATTTATTCCCGTAGGAGGTGGTGGTTTGCTTGCGGGAATGGCGGTGTATTTGAAGTCACTTCGCCCTGATATCCGTATTATTGGGGTAGAAGCTGAGGACAGTGCATGCCTTAAAGCCGCGCTTGAAGCGGGAGAACCCGTGGAGCTTGAGCGAGTCGGAGGCTTTGCGGACGGCGTGGCGGTAAAGCTTATTGGTACAGAAACTTTTCGATTAGCACAAAAGTTCTGCGACGAAGTCGTGACGGTTAATGCCGATGAAATTTGTGCGGCGGTTCAAGATATTTTTGTGGAGACGAGAGCAACTGCAGAGCCTTCCGGCGCGTTATCAACTGCGGGCTTGAAGAAGTGGCTCGCGCAAACGGGCGAAAAGGGGCTGAGTGTTGCGGCTATCTTGTCAGGCGCAAATTTAAACTTCGATCGGTTGAGGTATATCGCCGAAAGAACGGCGCTAGGTGCTAAACACGAAGCATTGCTCGGGGTGACTATTCCTGAAGAAAAAGGCAGCTTTAAGCGTTTTTGTCACTCTCTTGGTGGCCGAGCGATCACTGAGTTTAACTATCGCTATGCCGGCTGTGGCGAAGCGCAAATTTTTGTTGGTGTTGGGCTTAGAAATGGCCAGCAAGAGCTAACTGAGTTAACCGCTTCGTTGCATCAAAACGGCTACCTGTTTGATGACTTATCAGATAACGAACTGGCAAAGTTACATGTGAGATATATGGTAGGCGGCAAACCGCCGAGCGTCATGAATGAACGTTTATTGCGTTTTGAATTTCCTGAATATCCAGGCGCATTAGCGCGCTTTTTAGACATGCTCGGCTGTAATTGGAATATTACATTATTTCATTATCGCAATCACGGTGCGGCACAGGGTAATGTGTTAGCCGCTTTTGAAGTTGAGCCCAGTGATTATGAGCGTTTTGATGAACATCTTGCAAAGTTGGCGTATCAGTTTCAAGAAGAAACAGATAACCCGTGTTTTACACGCTTTTTGCATGGCGAGCAGTTGCAAAAGCAAAAGGCTGGATAATAAGTACTGAATTAGGTACGCTGGCCATGAAAGTACCTAATTTTATCAGTGAATTACATGATTAGAAAAAGAACAAATAAGGACATTTTCATAACGTTAGTTGCAAGGCTTTTACTGCTTGCGGGCTTATATTTTGGTGCGAGTGCGCTTTGGCCAGATCTGTTCGAACACACACTTTTCTTGCCAATTGCGTTTGCAATAACAGTGATATCGGTCGTATTCCAAGGTGGTACAGGTACCAACAGACGCCCAGAGCAAATGTTATTAAAAGAGGGCGAGAAGTTAATGCTCATCTACGGGGCAAATAAAATTATGATGCCAATAGCGCAAGTTGAGTCTGTCGCTATTGATGATAATTACCTTGGGATCATCGAGAAGAATAATGGTAATGGCTATGACATTATGTGCAAAGGCAGCCAAGAGCAGATCTATCATCACCTTAAGAACATACTAGGTACACATATAGAGAATTGCAACGTACAGCTGCTTTGAACCCTAGTCAGTTAAAGTAGTACTTAACTCACTGTTATATTCAATACTTACCCAATCTTAATGGCAGCCTGAGCACCTTAAACTATAGTTAGCTATTATCAGTTGAAAAACGCAAGGATATGATGTTTAGGTACTATGTTGCGTTATTACTTTTATTTTTGAGCACTCAAATTACAGCCCTTGAAAAAGTCACATTACAGTTAAAGTGGACACATCAATTTCAGTTTGCTGGTTACTATATGGCAAAGGAAAAAGGGTTTTATCATAGGGAAGGGTTAGACGTTCATATTCTTCCTGCCGATCCCAATAATCCTAACGTTGATTTTCGTGTGTTATATGGTCAAGCTCAGTTTGGAGTGTTTCACTCAGGCCTCTTAAAACAAAGACTCAATGGTAAACCCTTTGTGGCGCTTGCAGCGGTGTTACAGTCTTCTCCTTATTGTTGGATGGTAAGAGCCGACAGTGATATTTATGTTCCTCGTGATTTTCAGGGGAAACGCCTCAGTCATTTAGGACACACAGAAAACGGTGAGTTGCTCATGATGTTGCAACGTGCCGGCGTCAATACACAAAATATGCGCTTGTATTCAGGCAATGAGCCACTGAAAGACTTTATCGCTGGTAAATTTGATGCGATGCAAGTTTATAGCACCAATGAGCCCTATGCAGTACAGCAAAGCGGTCTATCAACCCGTGAAATTTGCCCAAAGCAGTTTGGTTTAAACGTTTATGCTGACGTGCTCTTTACTACGGAAAGCGTACTAGAAAACCGCCCTGAGCTTGTTAAACGCTTTCGTCGTGCGAGCCTTAAAGGTTGGCGATACGCTATGTTACATCTAGAAGAAACCTTAGCGATAACGAAGCAGCAATACGCTACCCAAAAATCCTTGGAACAGCTCGCATTTGAGGCAGAGAAGTTAACGGAGTTCATAAAGGTGGCTAATATTCCAATTGGAACAATGTCAACGGCAAAATGGCAATGGATAGCACAGCTATATCACTTAGATGTGAGTCAGTTTCATGAACACAAAGCGCGCTTTATTTATTCAGAAGTGAAGAATGAACAACCTAAGTTATCTTGGGTGTTGATTATTGCAGCGATTTTGACATTGGTTTGTATTCCAATGTATATCCACTTAATTTTTTCTCGTAAATATCATCAACAATTACGCTAGAATAAGGGTATTGTTTCCCTGACAACCGTGGCCATTGTGGAACCGAGCAAACGCTTTCAACTTCTAGATAAATTATTATTCGATACCCGACAATATTGGCAAGTCGTTGCTTTTGAGCATCTCACTATTCCTTGGCCACAACTACAATCTGAATTACTGCGATTAAGCGACGATGCAGTATCAACATTAGACAGTGACACTGATGCCCTTTTTACTTTTTTTAGTCGCTATATTCCCGAACTTGAACAACTTACGGTCTTAAGTGCTTTACCGCAAAAAGTGGGCCGTAGAGATGAGTTACCGTTTTGGCTGAGCAATGGCATAAAGGGACGTAAATTAGAGCAACTTCAAGACTTTGTTGCCGCAGTAAACGAAACTAAAGCATCGGTACTAGAGTGGTGCGCAGGTAAAGGTCATTTAGGCCGATTGCTTTCTTATCATGGCGCGCCTGAAGTGAACAGTATTGAGCTTCAAGCAGATCTGTGTCGACAAGGAGAGGAAAGTGCGAAGCGGCAAAATCTAAACTTGCATTTTCATTGTGCCGACGTGCTGAAAGATGACATACATCACCACTTCGTTGAAAACCGCCATGGTATTGCCCTGCATGCATGTGGTGAATTACATCGTGTATTTATGCACCAAGCAGTGGCGAATGGCATGAAAAAGCTATCGCTCTCTCCATGCTGCTATCACTTATTTACACCACCTGATTATCAAGCCATGAGTGTTGAAGCACAGCAGAGTCAGCTCAACTTATCTCATCACGATATGAAGTTAGCGCTGCAAGAGACAGTTACAGCACCCGGGAGAGTGGCACAAGTACGTAAAAAAGAGGTGAGTTGGCGCTTAGGGTTTGATGCGCTGCGCAGAGAACTTACCGCAGATAAACATTACGTGAGTGTGCCTTCGGTCAATAAGGCTATTTTTTCGGGGTCGTTTAGTGAATTCTGTTATTGGGCAGCTGAGCAGAAGCAGCTCGTCCTACCTGATGGAATTGATTTTGACCAATATGAACGTATTGGGCGTGAACGAAAGCAAGTAACGGACAGAATTGAGCTAGTACGACACGTGTTTCGTCGTGCGATTGAGATCTGGTTGGTCCTGGATAGGGTTTTATATCTGCAAGCAGCTGGGTATGATGTCACCCTTAGTACTTTTTGCGAAAAGTCGCTCACCCCAAGGAATATTTTGATACAGGCTGAACGTCAGTCGGAGAACCATTAATGTGTAATACGAGCCCAAGTCCACTGAGTCACTTACTCGATAATAATAAACAGTGGGCAGATCGCACCAATGCCAGTGATCCTGAGTTTTTCAAAAAACTGTCGCAACAACAGAATCCAGATTATCTATGGATCGGCTGCTCTGACTCTCGTGTGCCTGCCAACGAGATTGTTGACTTAATGCCTGGAGAATTGTTTGTTCACCGCAATGTTGCCAATGTTGTGGTGCATACTGATCACAACTGTTTGTCGGTCATGCAGTATGCGGTTGAGGTGCTCAAAGTAGATCACATTATGGTGGTCGGTCACTACGGTTGCGGTGGAGTGCAAGCGGTGCTCGATAATGCTAAGTTTGGCCTTATCGATAACTGGCTGCGTCATGTCGCTGATGTGAAAGAGAAACACCAAGCGATTATTGAACAAGTGAGCAAAGAAAAGCAGTGTGCGGCGCTTTGCGAGTTAAATGTGATAGAACAGGTGCGTAACGTGTGTCAGAGCAATATCGTTCAAGATGCTTGGCAGCGAGGTCAAGCTTTGACGGTACACGGGTGGGTTTATGGCCTTGCTGATGGCCTCTTAAATGAGGTGGTGAGCGCCGTAGAAAATATGGAGCAACTGTCGCTTTGCTATGAAAAGTCTCTGCTTGGTGTGAACCAGCGCTATTGCTAGGGTCAACAGAGTTTAGAGATTGCGTGCGCCACAAGCGCACGCTTTACTATCCGAAGCTGTGGTTGCTTATTCCTGCGAGTCGGATGCTTGGCTGGCAAGTTGTGCTTCTAACTGCGCCACTTTTTCTTCAAGTTCAACCAACTTTTCACGCGTGCGGATCAGCACTTTGCTTTGAATATCAAACTCTTCTCTGCTAACAAAATCCATTTCTGATAATTTGCTCTGGATCGCCTGTTTCGTTCTTGCTTCAAATGTTTCAGCAAGATTTTTTACGCCCTGTGGCATGTTACTGGAAATTTGCTTAGCAATTTCTTCAATTTTGGCTGGATTAATCATCTTCTTACCTTAGCTTGCGAGTCAGTATACAAATTCCATCTTACCTTATGCGCCGCAGACGGAAAAGGTTCGCTTCATAGTTTTATATGGATACGGTAAACTAGGGCCTGTTTATAAGAATTCCTCAACCCCTCAGCACTGACAGTTGTTGCCAACATTGTGCCAAGCGAGAAGATAACCGGATTAGTTGCATGAAGCTCAACCCAAAACAAGACGAAGCGGTAAAATATATCAGTGGTCCATGCCTTGTATTGGCAGGTGCGGGCTCAGGTAAAACCCGGGTTATTACCAATAAAATTGCCTACCTAGTGCAGCAGTGTGAATACAAAGCAAAGAATATCGCAGCGGTCACCTTTACCAACAAAGCGGCGAAAGAAATGCGTGAACGTGTGGCACAAACTTTGGGCAAGCAAGAAGCTAAGGGTTTGTGGGTGTCGACATTCCATACATTAGGGCTGGAAATCATTAAAAAAGAGGTCAAGACCTTAGGGTATAAACCTGGCTTTTCCTTGTTTGATGATCAAGACACGAATCAGTTGTTAAGTGAACTCACTGAAAAAGAGCTTGAGCGTGATAAAGACTTACTCAATTTGCTGAAAATGCAGATTGGTAACTGGAAGAATGAACTTATTTTGCCTGAGCGTGCTATTCGAGAAGCGCGAGAGCCACAAAAAGCGCTATTCGCTCAGCTTTATGCGCGTTATCAAACACAGCTGCGTGCTTACAATGCCCTAGACTTTGACGATCTTATTATGATCCCAACTTTGCTTTTGAATCAGTCAGTTGATGTGAGAGAGCGCTGGCAGCAACGTTTCCGCTATTTGCTGGTGGATGAGTATCAAGATACCAATACCAGCCAGTACCAGTTAGTGAAATTGCTGGTAGGTGAGCGCGCACGTTTTACTGTGGTTGGTGACGATGATCAGTCTATCTATTCATGGCGTGGCGCTAAACCGCAAAACTTAGTGCTACTGAGCAAAGACTTTCCAGGCCTAAGACTTATCAAGTTGGAGCAAAACTATCGTAGCGCAGGGCGGATCCTAAAGGCTGCGAATATCCTTATCGCCAACAATCCCCATGAATTTGATAAACAGCTGTTTAGTGAACTGGGGTATGGCGACCCGATCCGTGTGATAGCGACTCGTGACGAAGAACATGAAGCGGAGCGTGTGGTCGCGGAGATCATTTCACATAAGTTTATGAAACGTACCAGCTATCGCGACTATGCATTGCTCTATCGTGGAAATCACCAAGCTAGAGTGTTTGAAAAAGCACTCATGACCAACCGTATTCCATACAAAATTAGTGGCGGTATGTCGTTCTTTGCACGCAGTGAAATCAAAGACATCATGGCTTATTTGCGGTTCTTAGTGAATCAAGATGATGACAACGCATTTTTACGTATCGTCAATACCCCACGACGCGAGATTGGTCCGGTAACATTAGAAAAGCTAGGAAGCTTTGCCAACGAGCGTCATATTAGTCTATTTGCGGCGTGTTTTGAGTCAGAGCTTGCGGACCGTTTGGCGGGGCGTGGCTTAAATGCATTGATGGGATTTGCGCGCTGGGTGGTTGAGCTTTCCGACCGAGCAACCCGCGGAGATACCTTGGAAGCGGTAAAAGATATGATCCGTGAAATTAATTACGAAGCGTATCTTTACGAGTCATCTCCCAGCGCTAAAGCGGCTGAAATGCGGATGAAAAACGTATCAGAACTATACCGTTGGATAAGTGATATGCTCACGGGAGATGCTGATAACCCCGCCATGACACTGCCAGAAGTGGTAAGCAAACTCACATTAAGAGATATGCTTGAGCGCAATGAAGAGGAAGATGACTCAGATGCAGTGCAGTTATTAACGCTGCATGCGTCCAAAGGTCTTGAATATCCACACGTATTTATGGTGGGGATGGAAGAAGGGTTACTACCCCACCAAACGAGTATTGACGAAGATAATGTCGAAGAGGAAAGGCGTTTGGCCTATGTTGGTATAACTCGCGCTCAGCAAACCCTAACATTGACTTATACCAAAAGTCGTCGTCAATTTGGTGAGCAAATCACCCCAGAGCTGAGCCGCTTTGTACAAGAATTGCCGCAAGATGATTTACAAATTGAAGGAAAAAAGCCTGTAGCGACACAGGCAGAACGAATGGAAAAAGGTAAATCTAACGTTGCGAATTTACGGGCAATGCTAAGACGGGACTGATTCGTTATCAAAATTTTGGATAAAGGCTACACGTTCGTTGCCCTTATCCAACATTTGCTGTTTGCCAAAAAATAGCTGCAAGCCATGCTTTTCCAGTAAGCTTCTAAAGTTTAAAATCGCAGGACCTCGGGCGATGACCTTAATATTCTTCACTTTAGTAACGGCTAAAATACCTTGCAATTGAACCTCATAACTCGTTTGTTGTAAGACGCGTTTACTAAACGTCGAGCTTAATAAGACATAGGTAAAGTCAACTTGGCTGATCAGGGTTAGATCGCAGCGATCTTTACCAAAATTATTCAGTCCGATAGGGATCCCCATATCGGCCAAGGCTCTGAGATTTAATACTTGCTGACTAGAAGCAAAGCGAATTTCGCTCTCTTCGAAGAGTAAACAAAGTGTTTTGTCTTGCCGCTGTAGCTGCTGCTTTAACGCGTCAAAATGTGCACTTTCTAGTAACATTGCAGAACAACCAAATAGCATATCTTCATCGCGGTTACGTGCTATTTCTTGCGCTTTGTTTAGTAGATGCAATTCAATTTCAAGCAGCTGAGTTTTTTCTGCGGCAAACTTTTTCAGAATATCAAAACTGGTGCTGCCTAATACTGGATGTTCGCCAAAGGCTTCCAAAAAGCCAATTGGCTGGGCGCTATCTGACCAGTTTACGATTTCCGTGCAGCGGAAGTGAGTAGGGAGCTTATCTAAGTGATGCTGTTCTTGTTGCTTCTGAGCGTTTGAGCTTGCGGTAAGTAATGGATGATAAAATTCATAGCGACCACGGCCAGCGTTTTTGGCATAGTACATTGCCGCATCGGCATCTCTGATAATTTCATCGGTGTTACGATACAGCTTATTACTATAGGTGATACCTATGCTGGCACCACTTTGCATGCATACTCCTTTCAAGCAGAAAGGTTGTTGCATGACTTTGATAATACGCTTGGCGACATCTTCCGCTTGCTGACGATCGGTTAGGTGATCAAGTAAGATCACGAACTCATCACCGGCAAGTCGTGCTAATAAATCGTGTTCACGAATACACTCTAAGAATGACTGTGCCACCCACACCAAAAACTGATCGCCTGCTTGGTGACCTAATTCATCATTTATGTCTTTAAACTTATCTAAATCGATAAAGAGAACGGCAAAGTTATCTTCGGGGTAACGATGATGTTTTTGCAGCGTCTTTTCGAGCTGAGTTAAAAACAAACTACGGTTTGGTAGACCCGTGAGTGAATCATGATGGGCATCATGATAAAGCTGTTGCTCAATCTTCTTGCGCTCTTCCATCTGCATTTGTAGATGTAAATTGGCTTGCTGTAGCTCTTTGGTCTTCTCCGCAACTCGATGTTCTAACTGCTGGTGACTGATCTTAAGCGCTTGGTTCGCTAGGTGCGTTTGTAGTACAGAGGCAATTTGATTAGATACAAACGAGATCAGCTCAACATCATCATAATTAAATTCGTGTTTGTGCTCGTAAGCTTGGCATGCGATCAGACCGATGACGCCAGTAGCCGTTTTTAATGGTGCACCAAGCCAACTCGTTGCAGCAAGCTTGTGGTTATAGCCTGCAGGGCGCTCTACCGTGCCCTCTAGTGCTAAGGCTTTGGCACGGGTACTGTCTATTAATTGGCTTTGCTCAGTACGAATGACCAGCTCACTATACCCTTTTGCAAATGGACGAGGGTTGTAACTGGTTTTTTCATCAACGCTATACGGGAAGGTGAGCCAATTCGTCTCTTTATCGTAAAGTGCAATATAAAGATTGTCGGCAAAAGTAATAGAACGAATAATGTCGTGAACTTGTTGGTAAACATCGTCAATATCGGAGAACTGGGTTGCTAATTCAGAGATCTTGAATAAGATTTGCTGTCTTTCTAGCGCACGCTTGCGGTTTTCTATTTCTTTATTAAGTGCTTCATTACTTTGCATTAGTGCCCGCGTGCGAATTTTCACTTCAGACTCTAGTAACTCACGCTTTTTAACGCGTTCAATCGCTGTGGCCAAATATAATGACATCACTTCAAGCAATTCAACTTGATGATCGCTATAGGATTGTTCCGCTTTGTAGCTTTGCGACACCATAACGCCAATGATTGCGCCATCGCGATAGATAGGTACACCTACCCAATGCTCTGCTTGACTACCCATTATCTTAAAATCGCCAGCATTGGCTCGCGATAGCATGTCGTCTTTGGTGAGGTAAACAGTTTCACCGGTTTTAAATACAAACCCAGTTACACCATCTTTGAAGTGATGTGCTTCATGAAGAGGGACAGAAATACCATCTTTCTCATCAACAAAATACGATAGCTCAAGCGCTTGAGTAAAGCGATTTTGCAGGACAACATAAAAGCTTTTGCTAGGTAAATATTGAGACAGAATATTGTGGATTGCGGGATACAACAAGGTAAGCTCAGCAACAGTACTAGCCTGTTCTGATAACTGAATTAGTGTGTATTGAAGTTGAGACTTTCTTTTATACTTTTTAAGTAAAGACTCTAATCTGGCGGTTCGCCGAGATAGTCTCCTAACCTGCTGTTGTGGCTCTTCCAATGACGAAACCAGTTCTTATTGTTGTTTAATTATTGAGCTTAATAGTTTCACTTTTAGCCGAAGCGGTCAAGTGTAAATTTCTCATTCCTGCTCGTTTTATAGAGCGATATCAAGCCAGCGTTAATCATGGCTTTTATGGCACTATATTGAGACGAAAATGCAGCGATAAACGCTGCACTGTCCAATAAGTCTTTTTACCCTAATATAGAGAAGTTGAAATATTTATTTGCTTGTCATGAAATCAATTGCCGCTGCAATCTCATCATCCGAGCAGTTCATACAAGTACCACGAGGAGGCATTGCATTGAAGCCATTGATCGCATGGTCTAGTAATACGTCTTTACCTTTGGCAATGCGAGGCGCCCAATCGTCAGCTGTTTTTGGTGCACCTAGTGCGCCTGTGCCGTGACAAGCAAAACATGCTGCTTGATAAACCTGCTCACCTGAACGAGGTCCTGATGGCTCGGCTTCTGCAGCACTTTCAGCACCAGCTAAATATACTGAGCCGATAGGCTGAAGACGTTTCTTAATCGCTTCTTCAGTTAAAGAATTGTCGTATGGTTGCGCAACTGCGGCTGTTGATAGCAATAAAAGTGCTGCTGAAAGTTTTTTCATTTACCTTGCTCACTTCGTTTGAACGTGTTCAATCACGATAATGGATGACGGAATTATTGGGATTATAACGTCACCTGTTCATTTATAAAACGTAAACTTGAGTATAAATGGTTAAAACCATTAATTTATTGCGTTAGGGCAAGCTTTTTCGCCTAAATTTGCAATAACGTTAGGCCGAAATGTGAGTCGATCGGCTCTAACGTTTTCCTTTACTATTACGAATGGGTAGGAGAAGCGATCGCTTTTATGCCATTTCGATTAGTTTCGTCACCGCCTTTTCGATACCTGTCGCGGCTTCAAGGATGGATGACGCCAGCATGTATGCCGGTGTACTAATCACTTTTTCATTATCATCAACGACGATCTCGGTCACTTCACAATCCACGTGCTTTGCACCAAGCGTATTAACTGCCGCTGCGGTATCAACATCATTGCCTATGGTCGCGAGTGTACCCGGTGTGTGGATATGGGCGATGAGTGCTGGCGCAATGCACAAATAAGCGATAGGCTTTTGCTGGTGATTGAACTCACGACATACGCGCTTTACGCTTTCAAGAATCGTAGAATCTGCGCCTTTAAAAGCAAAATCAGAAAGATTCTTTGCTACACCAAAACCTCCTGGTAATACCAAAGCATCGAATTCGTCAGCACTTAATGTTTCCAGATCTGCAATTTCTCCGCGTGCAATGCGGGCGGCTTCAACAAGAACATTACGACGTTCATCTTGTTCTTCACCGGTGATGTGATTGATCACATGGAATTGATCAATATTAGGTGCAAAGCACTGATAGCTTGCCCCTGCTTTTTCAAGATTGAGTAGTGTTAATACTGACTCGTGGATCTCGGCACCGTCGAATACTCCACAGCCACTTAAAATTACCGCTACTTTTTTCATTCATTTCTCCCTTCAATGTCACATCATGCGCGCTATATGCATAAAAAGAATTATGCACGAATTAAAAAATTATAAAGGATCTTCTATGATCTTTGATCAATTGTGTTAGTATACTCCTCCGCTTGAGAAAATCAGGCTATTTTTTACTCACCCAGATTGTTAAGCGTGACTAAAAAAATTCTTTATCCACAAAGCGGTAAAGATAATAACAATAAAAAAGGCACAAAAAGCGCAAGTAAATCAAAGTTTTAATTTACACTCTGACTTTTACAACAAAGTTTCGGAGCGATTTTTCGTGTTTGTCTACAAAGTTATCCACAGGTGCAGCACGATTTATCTAAATGATGAGACAACGCGAAACTCGTTTTATCTTGTGCCTTGTGGCATCCTTACATTCTACTCCACAAAAGACTAATTTAGGATCCAATATTTATGTCTCAGATCCCTCAAAATCCGTTGATCTTGGTTGATGGTTCTTCCTATTTATTTCGTGCTTATCATGCGCCACCACATTTAACAAATTCAAAAGGTGAAGCAACTGGTGCGATCTACGGTGTGATCAATATGCTTAAGAGTTTGCTTAAGCAATATCAACCAAGTCATATGGTAGTAGTCTTTGATGCTAAAGGGCCAACTTTTCGCAACGAAATGTATAGCGAGTATAAAGCGCATCGCCCGCCTATGCCGGATGATCTGAGAACGCAAATTGAGCCGATCCACGAAATAATTAAAGCAATGGGTCTGCCACTGGTAAGTATTAGTGGTGTCGAGGCCGATGACGTGATCGGTACATTCTCTAAAATAGCGTCAGAGCAAAGTCGCCATGTGCTAATCAGCACTGGTGATAAGGATATGGCGCAATTGGTCAATGAACATGTCACGTTGATCAACACAATGACAAATACGATCTTAGACCCTGAAGGGGTAGTGGATAAGTTTGGTATTGGTCCTGACTTGATCATCGACTATCTCGCGTTAATGGGAGATAAAGTCGATAATATTCCGGGCGTACCAGGCGTTGGTGAAAAAACTGCATTGGCGATGCTTCAGGGGTTAGGTTCTATCGATTCGCTCTACGAAAACTTAGACAAAATTGCTGATTTAGGTTTTCGTGGCTCAAAAACCATGGCGAAAAAACTAGAGGAACACCAAGAGCAGCTAAAATTGTCGTATGAATTAGCCACAATTAAGCTGGATTGTGAAGTAGAGCAAGACTTAGAGCAATTTAAGATAGCTGAGATGGATAAAGATCGCTTAATCGAGCTATATGGTCAGTGTGAGTTTAAGCGTTGGTTAGCTGAATTGCTGGATGGTCAGTCACAAGCTGATATCGTTGATGTGGAGGCTGAAGGGTCGGCGCCTGCAGCTGCGCAGGTCGACACCCGATACGAGACTATTCTGACAAAAGCACAGCTTGATGACTGGGTAACTAAGTTAAAAACAGCCCAGCTCATCGCTTTTGATACTGAAACCACCAGCGTTAACTATATGCAGGCGGATCTAGTTGGAATGAGCTTTGCGGTTGCACCGGGCGAAGCGGCTTACTTACCAATCAATCACGATTATGTGGGAGCGCCCGAGCAGCTTTCTCAAGACATAGTGTTCGAGATCATGGCACCACTACTTGCAGATCCTCAGATCAAAAAAGTGGGTCAAAATTTAAAATATGATCAAAGTGTGCTTGCTCGTGCAGGGCTTGAACTGCAGGGGATCGCTTTTGATACCATGTTGGAGTCATACGTATTTAACAGCGTAGGAACTCGCCACGATATGGACTCCTTGGCGCTAAAATATTTAGGCCATAAAACCATTAGCTTTGAAGATATCGCTGGCAAAGGTAAGAATCAACTGACCTTTAACCAAATCGAGCTAGAAAAGGCGGCACCTTATGCAGCGGAAGACGCTGATATTACACTGAGATTGCATCAACACCTCTGGCCGTTAATAGAAAAAGAAAATCGCCTTAAGCAGGTATTTACAGAGATTGAATTACCGCTGCTGAGCGTACTTTCTCGCATTGAACGTACTGGTGTGCACATCGATGGCGATATGCTAGCGAAGCAAAGTATCGAGATTGAAAAGCGCTTAGGTGAGCTTGAACAACAAGCTTTTGAAATTGCAGGTGAGGAGTTCAACCTGAGTTCAACAAAGCAACTACAAGCGATATTGTTCGACAAACTTGAGCTACCAGTGATTAAGAAAACGCCAAAAGGCGCGCCTTCAACGGCCGAAGAAGTGCTACAAGAGTTGGCGCATGATTATCCACTGCCAAAACTTATTATTGAGCACCGTGGTTTGGCTAAGCTGAAATCAACCTATACCGACAAATTACCAAAATTGGTTAATGCGGATACCGGTCGCGTGCACACTTCTTATCATCAAGCCGTTACCGCAACGGGCCGTTTAAGCTCAAGTGATCCTAACTTGCAAAATATTCCGATCCGTAATGAAGCGGGACGTCGTATTCGTCAGGCATTTGTTGCCGACAATAATAAACAAATCGTTGCGGCGGATTACAGCCAAATCGAGCTTAGGATCATGGCACATTTGTCACAAGACAAAGGGTTGTTGAGTGCCTTTGCTGAAGGTAAAGATGTACACAGTGCAACAGCGTCTGAAGTGTTTTCCGTGCCGCTTGAGGAAGTGACTTCTGATATGCGCCGCAAAGCCAAAGCGGTTAACTTTGGTCTGATCTATGGCATGAGTGCGTTTGGTCTGTCACGTCAGTTAGATATTCCAAGAAATGAAGCGCAACATTATATGGATATGTACTTTGAACGCTTCCCTGGTGTATTAGAGTATATGGAGCGCACGCGTGAAGAGGCTGCTGATAAAGGGTATGTAGAAACCTTATTCGGTCGCCGCTTGTATCTACCGGATATCAATGCGCGTAATGGCGCTCGCAGAAAAGCAGCAGAACGTGCAGCCATCAATGCACCGATGCAGGGCACTGCGGCGGACATCATCAAAAAAGCGATGATTAAAGTGGATGAATGGCTACAAAGCTGTGATAGCAATGATATCCAGTTGCTCATGCAAGTGCACGATGAATTGGTGTTTGAAGTACACAGCGATAAAGTTGCTGAATACAGTGAAAAAATCTGTGAGTTGATGAGCGCTGCGGCAGTACTTGATGTACCGTTATTAGTTGAAGCTGACAGTGGTGACAACTGGGAACAAGCACACTAGTCGATATTAAAATCTACCCGAGTTGCACTATGCGTTTAGATTAGTGCAACTTCATTCATCTTTGTTTGCAAGTATACACTAGCAGCACAGCGTCTTAATTTTGTAGCTTCTGTTAATCCCTAGTAACAAAAAATAAATTAACGTTGAAAGTTTATCAAATTGGCTCAAGTTTTGCTTTTTGGTGTTTATTTCTGGACGTCTATTTGTTAGAGTTCGCGCCGTCCTCATCCTGTAGGACATCCTGTTGATGATGTATCTCTCGAAAGAGGATACAGTGTATTGATAGCTTCTCCCCAGATTGCTATAGCGGCTCGTAACTTTTACGGGCCGTCTTTTTCTTCTCTTATCAAAGATGATAGCAATTGATGTAACTCCCCAATCAATGTGCATATGAAACCCCTATTAACTTCGTTAAAAATTGATCGTTTAGGGTAGCTAAATCACAACGTTTTTGCTTGGCTACTAAGGCTATTTTCTCGCTATAAAGTGAATACGATGGGCGTAAAAGTATTCCAACATAACGACGAGTTTATGATTAAAGGTTTATTTAATTTGCACTGCGTTTTACACTGAGCGCTCAAATGCAATTCACTCTCATTTCATAAGGAAGTCGTCATGCTAAAGTACCTTCTTTTAGGTAGTGCACTTATTTCTTCTCAGGCGTTCGCAGCTTGGCAATTTAATCAACAACAAAGCGATGTTAGTTTTGTGTCTGTGAAACAGACTAGCGTTGCAGAAGTACATCATTTTAAAACGATAGATAGTACATTATCTGCTAAAGGCGAGCTTGAGGTTAATATTGACTTGGCAAGCGTTGAAACGATGATCCCGATCCGTAATGAACGTATGCAAAAGATGCTGTTCAATGTAGCGCAACACCCAAAGGCGAAAGTTAACGCTGATGTTTCTGAAGTGCTTGCTAAACTTAAAGCTGGTACACAAAAAATCAATGATGTAACAGCAACATTGACACTGCATGGTCAGATCCAAAAGATCAGCCTAGACTTATTGATAACGAAAAGTGCTAATGGCTTGGTGGTTACACCGGTAAATGCATTTATTCTCGATTCTAAGCAGTTTGGGTTAGATAAAGGAATTGAAGCGCTACGAGAAATTGCGGGTCTGAAGACTATCGCGACTAGCGTGCCTGTTAGCTTCAACTTGGTTTTTGATGAACAAAATTGATGCGTTAATCAAACAGTATGTTACGACTCATGCGCCGACCGAAAATTGGTCGGCGCCGTCGTGCGGTTTTTCTGACATAAAAATTGCTGCGGATGGTCGTTGGTTTCATCAAGGGCGTGAAATTAAACGGCAATCACTTGTTGCCTTGTTTGCTAGTGTTTTAACCTTTGATGGTCAACAGTATTGGTTAAAAACACCAGCAGAAAGTTGTGAGATTGAGGTGCTTGCTCATCCTTTTATTATCGAGCAATGGCGTTATTGTGATGAAGCATCGGCTTTGGAGTTATCACCTTGTATTATCGCGATAGATAATTTAGGCCGTGAGTGGCCCATTTGTGATGTGTTTCCACTAGCCCTTGAGCATGTTAATGGAGGAGATATTCCATATCTCACACTCAATTATGGTTTAACCGCTAGAATTTCACGAAATGTCTATTATCAGTGGGCTGAATTGCTCGAGGAAGATGAAAAAGGTCTTTATCTGATGTCGGCAAAGACGCGCTTTTATCTTAGCTAAGCGCGCCCTACGTTTGATTATTCGCTCGCTTCTTCTTGAGCTTCTTTCACAAACGGACCTAAGTACCAATCATCCAGTTTCCACGCCAATTCGTTCAATCCGATACCTTTCAAAGAAGAAAACGCGTGAACGGTGATATCACCGTCTATTTCAGCTAGCGCTCGACGTACTTGTAGTACTTCTGCTTTGCGCTTACCTTGTTTTAGCTTATCGGCTTTGGTCAACAACGCTAATACCGGTATATTGCTGCCAGTCGCCCAGTTGATGAGATCCATATCGAGGTCTTTAAGAGGGTGACGAATATCCATTAATACCACAATCCCTTTAAGACATTTGCGGCGTTGTAAATATTCACCTAATGCTTTTTGCCATTTCTTTTTCATCTCTAATGGGACTTTCGCAAAGCCATAGCCAGGTAAATCAATCAAACGCTGATCTTCACCTAGAGAAAAAGTATTAATAAGCTGAGTCCGGCCAGGTGTTTTACTGGTGCGTGCCAGCTTTTGGTCTGTAAGCGTATTGAGCGCGCTCGACTTACCAGCGTTAGAACGACCCGCAAAAGCAACTTCAATTCCAGTGTCTGGTGGCAGTTTACTGATATCTGGGGCACTTGTGATAAATTGTGCCTGATTGTATTTAACGCGAGATTTTAGCACGCTGACTCCTAACTGATTAAACTTTCGCGGATGGAATTGCGTATTTTATAACAGTATGACGGAAACCAAAAGCATTGTGAGATTTGTTCTAAACGCCGCTTTTGTCGCTAATTGACCAAACCGTCGTCCCAATATTAATTAATCTAGGTCAAGTCCCTATAAATTATAAGCTTAATATGGGCAGAAAACGTGCCAGAGAAAGTAATATCGTGTAGAATGTAGAAATTGCAATGTCAATCTAAAGTGTATACCTATCAGTAGTCACTACTGAGCAAGGCGTATTTAGATGGATCGGTGCTGTTTGGCGTTATATTTGCTAAGTTTGCATGTATGATTCATCTGATTAACATAACAACCTAATTAGTACTGATTGGTATTATTTGCCCGAGCAATAAAGAGAGCGACTTTGTTCGCGAGGGTACAAATTACAGGGTCGGAAACAGAGAATTTACCATGAAAAAAATAGCATTAACTTTAACAATGTTGCTTGGTACGTTGTCAGCAAGCAACGCATCGGCATTCGATGGTGACGCGGAAGCAGGTAAAGCAAAGTCTGCAACGTGTGCAGCATGTCACGGTCCAGATGGCAATGCCCCTGTGACTATGTATCCTAAAATCGCAGGTCAGCATGCAGATTATATCTATAAGCAGCTACAAGAGTTTAAGCTAGGTATGACGTCTGGTGGTAAAGAAGGGCGTATGGATCCTGTGATGAGTGGTATGGCTATGCCGCTGTCAGATCAAGATATGAAAGATTTAGCTGTATATTTCTCTTCTTTACCTATGTCTGCGGGTTCAACGCCTGAAGATGTTGTTGCTTTAGGTCAAAAGCTATACAAAGCGGGTGATGCTGAGCGTGGTATTCCAGCTTGTGCTGCGTGTCACGGTCCTCGTGGTAATGGTACTTCTTTAGCTAAGTTCCCGAAAGTGTCATTCCAGCACCCTGAGTACATCAAATCACAGCTTGAGAAGTTCCGTGATGGCACTCGCAACAATGACATGAATGGTATGATGCGTGATATCGCGAAGAAGCTTACGGATAAAGACATCGAAGTATTATCTAAGTACTTAGGTGGTCTACACTAAAGTCGTATAGTGAGTTTACCTCTCTCAGTGTAAACTCCTACTATTGAAAAAAGGGCAGCATAGGCTGTCTTTTTTTGTTGTTGAAGTTGTGAGATATATCTCACTTTTAATGTGAGATATTTGCTCGTGCAACATGTGAGTTTTAGCTTATTTTTAAGCTGTTGTTCAGTGTAAGTTTATGTAATTCATCTTTTTTCTGTTTAATTAAAAAAATTAAGGTAAGAAATTTGTTATTAAACAGTTGTAACTCAAGCTCAGGAGCGTAGATTATTCGTTGTCGCCAAGCAATACAAAAAAAGGGACAATTCGATACGGAAGCGTAGGTGGCAAAGTTATGTATCTAGTTGGATACGAAGGACTATCAAGAAAGCGTCAGGAAGGCCGAGAATAAGAAAATCACGGAAGTCTCATAATAAAAACAATATGGAAAGTGTCACGGAAGTCTAAAATAAAAACAATACGGACGACAATAAAATAAAAAGAATAATAATAAGACTTAAAAGTCGAAGGGAGAAGTGTCCAGTTGTGACGCTCAGATTAGTAGGCGGTAGAGAGTGATCTCTGCCGCCTTTTTATTTGGTTGCCTCTATTATACCTGATACAATAGCCGCCTTATTAAGCAATCACTGTTGACCATTGCAAGATTCAACTCTATTCAGTTGTGGCCTGTGCCAAGGTAATCAGCTTGAAGCCTACCATCAAGACAAGTATCGACTGTACTGGCAATGTCAAACCTGCCAGTTGGTGATGGTTGATCCCAAGTCGAGATTAACACCAGCTCAAGAAAAGGCCATTTATGATAGCCATGAAAACGATCTGGCTGATGAAGGCTATCGTCGCTTTCTAGCACGAGTGGCGGATCCACTGTTGGCACGTTTGGTGATACCAAGCCAAGGCTTAGATTTTGGCTGTGGGCCAGGGCCGCTGCTTGCGAAAATGCTTGAAGAAGCTGGGCATCAAGTTGCTTTGTTTGACCTGTACTATGCTAATGATGCCAGTGTACTGACTCGTCAGTACGACTTTATCGTCAGTACAGAAGTGGTGGAACATTTAGCAGAACCGGCAAAAGTATTAACGCAATTGTTAGCATGCTTAAAAGTGGGAAAGCCGCTAGCCTTGATGACCAAGCTCGTCATTGATAAAGCACGCTTTGCGAATTGGCACTATAAAAATGACCTGACACATATTTCATTTTTTAGCCAAGAAAGCTTTGCGTATTTTGCCGCGCAGCAGGATTGTGAATTAGAATTTATTGGGAATGATGTCATCATTCTCACCAAGCGTAGTTAACGCGAGAATTTTGGATAACCAATTATGACCAGAAAGAAAAAGACACGTAAAGTTGCAGCCAATGGAACACCAAGGCTGAGTAAAGAAAAGCTACAAGCGTTACGTGCACTCAAAGAGCAGCGTAGCAAAAAAACCAAAGGTAAAAAGCCGGGTTCTAGAAATGCACCAGAGATCCTAGTGAAAGAGCAATCAAACACGACGACCAATAAAGATCCGCGTGTTGGTAGCAAAAAGCCCATTTCTTTGGTTGCAGAGCCACAACCGACTAAGTCGAATACACAACCAGAGATGAAGCGCCATCTACAGCCGCAAGTTAAGTTAACTACAGCGGTAGAGACGTTAACTCCAGAGCAAGAACTTGAGCAGTTAGAAAATGATGAACGCTTGATGGCGCTACTTGAACGCCATGAGCGCGGTGAACTGCTAACAGGTAAAGATGCGAAATACTTCAATCGCGGCATTGCACGTCATCAGGAGCTATGTGAGATCTTAGGAATTGATGATGAGTTTGAAGAAGGCGATATGCTAGAAGATGATCCAATGGATCAGTTTATGAGTAATGATCTAGCAAATGAATGGTTAGATGACGACTTTGAGGAAGATGATAAGTAATGAATACTGCATGGATCATCGCAATCATTATTGGTGCCCTGATTATTGCTGGACTGGCGTTTTACGCGGGTAAATTACTATGGCAACTGAAGGTGCAAAAAGAGCAGATTGCCAAACATCGCGAGCAAAAGGCTGCTGAGCTTGAAAAGTCACGGCAGCAGCGCAATGGAAAAATTGCGGATAGCGTTAACTTGATCGCGCGTGCGATGAAGGAAAAACAATGTGAATATTCTGAAGGGTGCTTACGAGTTTGGGTACTCATCTCGCAATATAGCTTTGACGAGGAAGTTGACTTACAACAAAGTTATCCTGGTGTTTATCAGATGTATGATGAAGTCAAAGAAATGCCAACTCATGACGCCCGTAAGAAGTATTCTAAAAAAGAGATTTTCAAAATGGATAGCCAGCGTTGGCGTGCTGAAGAGCGCCTAGAAGCGGAGATCTTACAGGACTGTGAAAAGCTGATAGCGCGCTTTAAAGCGGCTGCTGGCAGTGAAAATGTTGTGTTTCAGTAAGTTGGCTTTGGAAAACGGCTAAGTGAATCTTTATCCAAACTTCAGATTAAACGCCCCAAGTGGGCGTTTTTAGTTCTAAATGAGAAATTTTTAACGCAGCTAGGGTTAGGTTTACTCTTTCAACAAGTTGAGTAAGTATTAAGTCAAATAGATATGACTTTACTGTGCGATGTATTCACACTCGGTTAGCACTAAGGCGTCTTTGCATTGGTAATATACTTCCACTTGTTGTCCTTTGCTTAAATCCTTGTGTAGTGTTTCCATCAAAGTGAAAATAAGTTTCTTGTCATCAAACTGAGTCAGCTTGACAGCATCAAAACCAAAGAACTTTTGCACCGTGCTATAAAGTGCCTTAAATATGCTCTCTTTGGCCGAGAAAATAACAGTCAACGGGCAGTGCACTTGCTCGCCGAACAGTGTAAAAATTTCAGCTTCTTCAGGATGTAGAATTTGTCGTTGTAGTTCGACTTCTTGCTTCGGTTTCATATCTCTTTCGATATCAATGCCTAAGCCTTTCACGGCGATATCATCTGTAGCAATCGCAGCCGCGATCCCTCGAGTATGCGTGATACTGGCAACAATATTAGCAGGCCAGATAGGCGCCCGATCAGAGCCGTTAAGCAGTGTAAAGTCACCTTGTCCAAAATGCGCTAGGCAAGTTTTGGCACATATTCGTCCCGCTAAAAACTCGGCTCGCCTTTTCGCTACCGCTTTATCAAGTGAAGCGGGCAGGAGTATATTTTGCTGTTCAAAGGAATGCGCGTCAAAGCTGTCAGGATCAAACTGAATGCAATGAAAATGGTGTGAGAGATAGGGGGTAAATAGGTGACTCTGAGTGCTTTGCAAAGCTGACTCCCGTTATTCGTATCCATTATTACAAGGCTGATATTGCGCCTCTAATTCGCTTTGGACGCTTAGTGTGCATGAGCTAAGCGTCCATAGCAAGATATGAACGAGAGATTGAAAGTTATTTTAGCTTACTTGCAACTGACACCAGTTGCAGGGCGAGGCTTGATACTTTTTCAGCAAGCTCTGGGTCTTTAATTTTACCTTGGTCATCAAATACATTAAATGCGCTAGGTACAGCCAATTGGTCTGCGAGTACTAAACTGCCAATGCCAGATAACACATCGCGGACATGGTTTAGACCGCGTAATCCACCTAAGCCGCCTGGTGAGGCCGCATAGAGTGCCACTACTTTGTTTCTAAATGCTGGCACTGCACCTTGTTCTGTTCTAGAGGCCCAGTCTATTGCGTTCTTGAGCACCGCAGTGAAAGAACCATTGTATTCTGGGCTTGCCAATAGAATACCATCGGCATCGCGCAGCTTGTCTTTTAAAAGTTGAGCACCTTTTGGTGTGCCTTGCGCTTCAAGATCTTCATCGAACATTGGAATATCTAAATCTT
Organism: Pseudoalteromonas sp. JC3; assembly: GCF_030291895.1. NCBI lineage: Bacteria > Pseudomonadati > Pseudomonadota > Gammaproteobacteria > Alteromonadales > Pseudoalteromonadaceae > Pseudoalteromonas > Pseudoalteromonas sp. JC3. Next base: position 315,286 of record NZ_CP127855.1, read on the forward strand.
GTAACTTGATCACTTCTACTTCTGCGCCACTTTCTAGTGCAAAGTTTGCCGCGGCTTGGATGAGTAATTGGTTGTAGCTGTCTTTTCTTAAACTGCCTGCGAGTGCGATAATTTTTGCTGTAGTCATCTTGCTTATACCTTATTTTGTTTCGTTAAAGTGATAGTAGCAAAATTTTACTTGCACAAAACCGAAATAAACGCAAAGCTTATGTGCATATATGCACAGAGGTGGTTATGGATAAATTCACAGATTGGCAGGATCTTAAGGTCGCTTATACGGTTGCCAAGCTTGGTACCTTATCAGCGGCGGCAGAGCATTTAGAGATCCACCACAGTACGGTACTGAGGCGAATAAATAGCTTAGAAGAAGCACTGGGAACGCGGTTATTTCACCGTCATGCCCGAGGTTATCAGGTAACACAGGCAGGAGAAAAGTTACTTGCGACGGCGAGTCAAATAGACGAGCGCTTGATGGAGTTGAGTACTTCTATTGTTGCTTCGGACAGCCAGCTTAGAGGTAAGCTTTTGGTGACAACGGTCAGTGGTTTTATGGATATGCTGTCGGAGCCTTGTTTGACTTTTCAGCAATTACACCCACAGGTACAACTTGAAGTCATTCTCGACCAAAAGCGTTTACGCTTAGATCATGGACAGGCGCATGTTGCGGTGAGGGCAGGACCAAAGCCCGATGAGCCCGACTACATAGTGCAGCATCTAAATACTTTAGGAGCAGGCTTGTATGCGTCTTCAAGCTATATCAAGCGTATGGGGATCCCCAAAACACTTGAAGCGTTACAGACGCATTACTTTGTCTCTGGTGTGGCCGGGTTTAATGCAAGAGTGCCATATTTCGCTTGGGTAGATGAACATATCCCTGAGACACAAGTGACACTTAGGGTATCTGAAACGTCAGACGCGTCGCGTGCCATTGTTAACGGTTTAGGTATTGGTGGGCTACAGCATGATGTGGCAAAACGTTATCCAGATTTACAGCCGGTGTTGCATGATGAGTTAAAATGGTTAAGCCAAGTTTGGCTAGTTACCCATGTACTGGTTCACCGAACTGCAAAAGTACAGGCATTGTGTGACGTGTTAAAGCGCTATTTTGCTAATTTGAGTTGAGGCTAATAGATTGAGATCAGGCGCTATTTTTCCAGCTTTTTGCAGCTAACTTTACTGAGCACGACATAAGTATCCTTTTTCGGATAGTAGAGTACACACTGGGTGTCACGAAGCTGCAAGATGAAACTCTCATAAGCGAGATTATGGGCACCTAAAATTGGACTGCCATTGCCATCTAGGCTTTGGCCATGCTCAAGCAGTAGTGTTGGACTACGTTGAAAAACGGTGCTTGCGAGCGTCGGTGGTACGCCGCCTTTGAGTTTTACTATAGCTTGCTTGAGTTGTGATAACACCTCGGGCGTAGAGGCCGAGAGTACAGCCTCATTAACCGAAGTTGATGCAGGCGCGCTATTGCATGCTTGCATCAATAAAGCCAAAGCGATGATTTTCACCGCTTTTAGCGGCGCCATTATTGCGGATCCTTAGGCTTCATTAAAATTGCATTTTCCCGCAGTGGATAGACTGGAAGCGTAACCGCATGCTCCTTATTTTGATACTGTGGCAGAGCAGTAGGCGCAAATTGCGCTACATTTGGGCAACGACCGGTATCTATATGTGTCAGTGCTGCGGCGAAAAGATCTTCCTCTTGACTGCCTAGCGGTGCAGAGAAGTCATCTGCGACAATACAGCCTGGCACTTGTGCGCTTAGGCCAATTTCACCACTGCTTGACGCTCCTGAAGGGGTAAAGCCATCGGCATAAGCATCAAAGCCCTTCGCATTTTCCGAACCAAACTGAATGGTATAGTAAACCGTGCCGCAGTTTTGCGCGGGCACAAAGCCATAGGGCTTACCTCGAGTGGTACCACCGATCAAAAAGACTTCAACATCAATGCCGCGCAGGCCATTAATTACATTTTCACTGGCAGAGGCCGTGCCTCGTGTCGAGAGGATATAAACTCTAGGTAAAGTTACGGTGGGTAAAGAGGTGGTTGTAAACTTGTTTTCAGCCCAGTTAATTGCTCTAGACTCAAAAGCGGTGCGCTCTTCTTCAGCAGTACGCTTGTCATTTAAGGTGCTATAAGTGAAGGTTTTGTTTAGGCTGCTGTTGCCCGCAACCATATAGCCTAGTTGCGCTGCCATAATGACGCGACCACCACCGTTGTAACGCATGTCGAGTACCAGGTCGTCTATTTGCCGTGTTTTAAATAGATTAAAGGCTTCAATTAATCCTTCTTGGGCTGTTGGAATAAATTGATTGAACTGCACATACCCAACCTGCTTGCCGCCATAGCTAATGACTTTAGCGTTTTGCACCGGTGAGGTTTCAATATCGACTGAAGTCAGGGTGACGGATTTTTCGTTGCCTGATTTATCTTCAAATACAAAGTTATGAGGCTCGCTTTGCTCTGGTGACAGGCCTGCATTCAGCGCAGCGGTATTATCACTTGAAATAAAGTCGACGCCATCTATCGAGAGGATCTTATCTCCACGTACGATCCCTGCATTCGCGGCTGGTGAATTAGGCTCTACTGCGGCGACAGTAAAGTTACGTGGTGGTGATGTGGATATGGCCGCCCAACGAATGCCATAACCGGTTGCAACACCCGATTGCGCTTCTTTTTGGAAGCTTTCATAAGATTCGTAGAAATGAAATTGATCTTTGGCATTGCCCGACGCCGTCGTTTGGTTTGTCTTTAATTGCTCGAAGTAATCAATAACAGTATCGAATTGTGTTGGATCGTTATCTAGTACTTCGTCGTACCAAAGGTAGGTTTCGTTGGTAAAAGAGCGGAGCCACATTTTTTCATGCATCGCCGTACCAACCTTATCGGGATAAGGTTGGTCGTTGTTATATTTGTCTGTACCCGTTCTTGGGGAGGCGCAATAGTTAATTAACTGACTTGACGCAGGAAATTGATTAAACGTCCAAGTGGGCGGCTCGGTTTGTCCCGTGTTACTACCTGGGTTATCGGTGCCTAACGAATCGCTGCCACCGCCACCACAAGCGGCTAATAACAAGCTCATTGCTGTTGATGCGAAAACTAGAGTAATACGTTGCATCGTATTCACGTTCCTGTTTTAGTTGTATGACTAAAAACTAGCACCGCTTGGGTTATCTCGCAATCACTGTTTCTGCCAAGCCGTGAATAATTTCCGTTGTTGTGGAGAGATTTTTAACCCGTAGGTTTTTTCCATGTAAAAGTACGCATCAGCAATGCGTTTTCTAGCGTACTCTGGTGGTTCAATTCGGCGTAACTTAAAGTCTATCTTTACTGGACACGCGCCATAGTTTGCTTCAGCACTTGGTAACATGCCAAAACGAAAATTAGACCGATCCCCATTGATCTCACCAATCGCTGGAGCAAGGTTGTGAATATCTGCTTCCATCTTCCTGAATTGCTCACTGACTTTACGGCAGTGCTTTCTGCCGCCATCTTGCCAGCACTGCAACTGATGTCCAAATTCCCACGCGGGCACGATATGCTCCCACTCAATGCGCTGAGCACGGGCATTTTCTTTGCCATTGCGAGTGTAAGGTAACCTCGGGGTATAACCACAACTTGCGGGATCAGGCACCAGCTTTTTGCCTTGCTTTTTGATATTACAATTACAATAAAGCGTGCGGGTATTGTCGGTAACTTGTTGTGATAAATGTTTCTTTGCTTTTGAGAAAGACGTGAATTCTTGAGCGTTAGCTGTTAATACAAATAAGCTAAGCGCTAAGATATAGCAATATCGTGGCATAACCTCTCACCAAATGGTGGAATACAGGGAATATCACTATATCAAAAAAATCATCAATACCAACAAGCGTATACGGTAAACCCCTTTATTTAATCAGTGCAGGGCGACGTTTTCGCCAAGGTGGAGATTGCAATAATAACAATATCCCTGTTAGACAAAAGAGCACACTCGTAGCGGCGAAAGAAATGAGCAAGGGGTTATTAAAATCCTCACGTTCGTCGTAATCCATAATGTGTAACATCCAAAAAAAATCAAAGATGCGCCACAACGTGCTACGCACCGTCACAACTTCACCGCTAGTTGCACTTAGATACAGCGTGGTGGAGAGGATATCGTTATATTCGACTCGCCAAACATCTTCCTTGTAACCTGCTTCTCTGGGGGCTGTGGCAAGTCGTTCAATATGGCTCACATCCGCTGCAATTAATAGGTGTTGCTTGGCCTGTTGTATTATTTGCTGTTGATTTGGAGTGGTAAAAGGTGCGCCTGTTATTCCGTTGAAAATGAGCTTTTCATCTTGGTTTAGCTTGATGATGGGAGTATCGAGAAAATGGCCGAACTGGATTTGGCGCACTTGCACCGTGCTTTGTACTAACTGATTGAGATCAGCTTGGTACGCGGCGGTGGGAAAGGGGTTGTCTAAGCTTCTATGCGCTAAGTGTTTACCATGGATCTTTGCCAATGGGATCGCGCTCATGACCAGCCCGCCTAATAGCCAAGCAAAGATCTGTAAAAACAATAAATAGCCAAGGTACTTGTGGAGTTTACGTGCGGGTTTTAGCAGTTTTTTAATCATCACAATATGTTATTCTAGTTGCTCGTGAGTATGATAACTATAATGCACGGTGCTTAGAATGTGACAAATTGTCGCATTGTCCAATAAGTAATGTCCTTATCACACTGATAAATAAGTCATTACTAGATTTAGCTTTACAAGGTAGCTTTTAATACATGTCTGAAATTCAATTTTTAAATGTCGATTTGGAACTGGAGTCAAAGCAGGATATCAGTGCGCTAGTTTCGGATTTAAAGAAAAATGCTATCGTGCTGCATTACGATCAAGATGACTATCGTCAATTGGCTCGCATCGAAGCAAATACCAATGAATTAACCCCTGATAAAGCGATTAACCATCTGTGTGAGTTAATTGAGTCTTGCTCTAAAGCGGCACTTAAGCAATGGCTAGGTTGTACCAAGCGAACTTTTGACATTGGCTTTAACTCAGGCAAGTCGCCAAAGTGCTTTTCGCAAGCACTACAGGCAGATACGTTGCTTAGGATCTCTGCAATAGGTGCCGGTATAGAAATTACTATCTACCCAGTAGAAGAATAAAAACTCTAAAAGCTAGATTAAATTGTTTTATATGTTAACTATGTTAACGTGTTGATAATTTACTTTTGTTGTTTTATCTTGTTTATTCCATAACACGGATTATTTCTAGGAACGCAAGATGAAACAACATGTAACCCTCTCTACACTAATGATAGCCATGCTCGGCGGAATGTCTTTCGCAAGTTCTGCGGCAGACAAGGTTAATCTTAATACCTACAGTTCACTTAAGCAGCTTGATAAATTTAACGCTGCACCAGTTCAAGTTGCTGATATAAAAAAGCAAATTGCGAAAAAATTAGCGCTATCACTTAATCACTTAGGTCCCCAAGTTCAAACTCAACTTAGCCAGTATCAGGATGCAGTTTCACTGGAGCAGCTACAAGTTCAGGGGTCAACTAAGCAGCTCATGACAGAAGCGAGCCAGTACACTCGCTCATTAAAAGGCCTGACTGACTATAGCTCTAATCTATACCAGCTGCGTATTGCTTCTAGCGAAATGCTAACAAAGTGGCAACAAGGTGAAGCGCCATTAATTGCTTTTGCGCCTAAAGGTGATGATAAGCACTGGCAATATGTAGAGGCTTTTGATGAGCACGGTCAATTGCATTTACTTGACGCACATACAATGCCAGAGCGACCTGTGCTAATCGTTGAACTTGATAGTGATAAGGTAAAACAAGAAGGCATTCAGGTAATGAAGCAAGTGTTTGCCAAGCAAGGCTTGGCAATGCCACCAACAGCTGTGCAGAGCAACGATGATGCTGAGCCGATTTCAACCAGTGTATTGAAGAAAATCAGACTAAATGACGATGAAGAGCCTTGGGTATCTGGGGCTGCGGAAGTTTACGGCATTGTAACAGGCGTCAACCCATCCCGAGATGAGCCTGTTCTAGATATTGTGGATATGCCATATTTGGACCACGATGGTACGGACTATACGCCTAACCAAATTATCATTCATTGGGAGCGATATCGTTGGCAAGCGGCAGATTTATTGCTGATGGAGCAAGACGACAATACTAACTATCAAGACTTAGCAACAACACTTTTGGATATTGTGACGCAAGTGATGCGCGCTATTCCTGATCCTAATGTTCAAGGCTATGCGATTATCCCGCAACTGACGAATCAATTGATCAAAGCGATGCCAAGCCATTGGTTTACTAACGATGATGACTATGTTGATGTGTTTTACACCTTGTTTGAAGGACAAACTTACAACGGGCATATGGGCGCAAGTGGTAATGCGAAAGTGACGATTGAGCCACTTACAATTAACCCTCGCTAAATATTAGCCAAATATGTTATTGAAAAAAGGCCAGTTACTGGCCTTTTTTATTTATAGTTACCAAATTGCTTCGACAAACTCTGGATGGTCTACAAATGGATTTCGGTTACCCTGAAATTCATAAGCCGCTTGGTTGCGCGCTTGCTCTAGGGCATCGACAGGATCTTCGTTATGCCATCTTTTTAGCATGTTGACGACCCAAGTTTCGAATACCTGGTGTTGTGTGCCATTGAGTACTGCATTGCTGTAGCTGGTATTATTTTGCCAGTTTGCAATCACATCTTGATAACGTGTTGCCATATAAAAGTAGACACGAGCAAAATCGCCTTTGAAATTGTCAATTGGCTCAAATACAGTGCCACTGTAATTAATACCAGATGCTGAACCTAGACGACTCCCGTTACTAGAGGTATAAGAAGCGCTTCCTACTTCACCAAATGGATAGTTACTGCGCTTTGAATTTACATAGCCATCAGAAGCAAAAATATGATGGATATCCGAATTCATCGGTTCTACTTGACCGCCAAACCAAGATTTGGGGAAGGAGTGTTCTCGGTTATAGCAATCGCCTTCGCTTCTGTAACTGCCGCACTGGGATCCTGTAGAAACATAGCTAACACTATCATTTGCCGTTGGCTTCTCAGAGTAGCGATCTAAGATGCTGTTATCTTTTTCAAAATGGCGATCGCGCTCGTTCTGATCGATAAAGCCCCAAATAGCAGAATAACCTTGTGATTGGTGGTTACGAATAATCTGGTGTAACTCTGTTTTCAGTGCATAACCGCTCAGTCCAGTAGTAGAGGCATAGTAACCATCGCCTGAAGGAGGAGGCGTGGTTGTGCCAAGCGTAAAGGTATGATCTTGACGATTGCTGAACTGGCCGCCGGAAGCGAGCGTTGTACCCGCGTGCGTTAAGGTATACTGGCCATTACCATTGGTGCAACAAATTCCGTCGCCATAGCTGTCTAAAATCGTAAAGGTATAACTACCGCCGTTAAGGCATAAGTTTTCATTTACTGATTGATTATTGCTATAGCCACTACCACTAGCAACGGTTGTGTTTGCTGTATTAGTGATTTGCCAGCTTGTTTCGCTACCATAATTATCGGTCATCAAAGCGAGAGTGACACTATTATTTTGACAGCTCTGAGGCGGCTCTGGTGTGGTAGAAGTTGGACCAAAGCCGTCAACGTAGACAGTTTCATTACCGTCAAAACCACTGCCATCGTAAAAACGTAAGCCAACATTAATCGCAGTGGTTGCGGTTGCGGTATAGGTATAGCTAAGTTGTTGCCACTGCCCGACATTGAACTGATCTGAATAGCCATGATAGCCGTCCACCACTAATCGTGCTTTGACACCACCTTCCGTGTGATAGACCCAAGTGCTAAATTGATAGCTTTTACCTGCTTCAACGTTTACTTGCTGTTGTAAGTCTGTGCTACTTTGCGTTGCTGTGGTTACCTGCACCGCTGCGGCAAGATTACCGTCTTTTATTGGTGTCGTAACCGAGCTAAGTGTGATGCCCGAGTCTATCGTCGTCCATCCACTAGGGACTTGACCGCTCCAGCTCTCGAAACTGCCATTTGTAACTTCTGCAGCAGCGCTTAAGCTGAGTATTGAGCAATAAGAACTGAGTATTAGGTTTATATATTTCCCGTGTTTCATTTTTAGTCTCATTATTATGATTATCTGTATTATTGATTTGTCTGTGTATGACAGTTTGATTTTGCATCAAAACTGTTACGGCAATGTTAAACTTTTTAACGGTTAAATATCGAACTTCTTTTAATCTGTTTTCTTTGGACTTTTCAATCTTCAATAACTAAAAGGAATATAAAAGCAGATTCTATTCTTTTTGATCTCTCAATTTGCCACGTATGCTTCACGCTAATAAAAGTAGGCTACGCTGCGTGCGAGCCAGTTATGCAATGAGCAAGCAAACCTTTTGGGTACGGGGATCCATGATGTTGTTAAGTCAACTTAATGCTGCAGCAAGTCCGCTGACACATGAACAACTGCAAAAACTACAAGGCTTAGTTGGAGAGTTAAATCCAATCCAACAGGCATGGGTAAGTGGCTATTTAGCTGCAACCGCAAATTCAGCTGCATTATCAGGTATTGCTGGACAAGCAACAGCGGGCGCTGACGAGTCTGCACCTCTGACTATTTTATTTGGTTCACAAACTGGTAACGCAAAAGGGGTTGCAAACCAAATTAAAGCTCAGGCGGAAGCGCGTGGCTTGACGACTAAGTTGGTCAATATGGCTGACTACAAACCTGCCAACCTGAAGAAAGAGAAGTTCTTAGTGATTGCTGTCTCTACTTACGGTGAGGGTGAGCCACCAGAAGATGCAGAAGCATTGCATGAATTCTTAGCTGGTAAGAAGGCGCCTAAACTGGAAGGTGTAAAGCAAGCTGTGATTGGCCTTGGTGATTCAAGTTATGAATTTTTCTGCCAAACGGCAAAGGATTTTGAAGCGCGCTTGGCTGCCCTTGGTGCTGAAATTGTTGTGCCGCGAGCTGACTTAGATGTGGATTATGAAGCTGAAGCCGAGGCGTGGATCGCACAGGCGCTAGATGCATTAGAGCCTGCGCTTAAAGCCCAGCAGCAAGCAGGTGGTGGTAACGTTATCAGCATGCCGTTTGGCGTTCCTCAGGCTGCAGTAAGTCAATATACAAAGCAAAACCCATTTGCGGCTGAGCTGAGTGTGGTACAAAAGATCACTGGCAGAAACTCAAGCAAAGATGTGCGTCACATTGAAATTTCCCTTGAAGGTTCCGATATCACTTATCAGCCGGGTGATTCACTTGGCGTGTATTTCTTAAATGACCCACAAGAAGTGGCGGCGGTGATCGATGCCTTAAAACTCGACAAAGCACAAACCGTAAAAATAGGTGAACTCACCGTTTCATTAGAAACGGCGTTAATTGAACATCTTGAGCTAACACAGTCGTATCCTGGCTTTGTTGAAAAGTATGCGATTGCGACTGGGAATGAGGAGCTAAGCGCACTTGCAAACGATAAAGCGGCATTGCGTGCTTATATTGAAGAACGCCAAATCTTTGATGTGATAAAGCAAAACCCTGCCAACATTGAGGCGCAAGCACTAGTTGATTGCTGTCGCAAGTTACAAGCGCGCCTGTACTCTATCGCGTCAAGCCAAGCTGAGGTGGAAGAAGAGGTGCATTTAACCGTAGGTTTAGTTGAATTTGATACCTTTGGTGAAAAGCATTTTGGCGGCTGCTCAGGTTATTTAGCGAATCGTGCTGAAGAAGGCACGAAAGTGAAAGTATTCAGTGAGCACAACGATAACTTTAGATTACCAGTGGACAATGCTACACCTGTGATCATGGTTGGCCCAGGTACAGGTATCGCACCGTTCAGAGCCTTCTTGCAAGAGCGTGAGGCGCGTGACGCTGAGGGTGAAAACTGGCTGTTCTTTGGTAATCCACACTTTACAGAAGATTTCCTTTATCAAGTAGAAATTCAAAAGTATGTAAAGTCGGGTTTATTAACACATGTAGATTTGGCATTTAGTCGTGATCAGGCAGAAAAGATTTACGTGCAAGATAGACTGCGCGAGAAGGGCGAAGCTGTATTTGCATGGCTTGAAAAGGGCGCTCATTTTTATGTCTGTGGTGACGCTAGCAGAATGGCCAAAGATGTACACCAAGCACTTATCGACATCATTAAAACCCATGGAGGGAAAGATGATGAACAAGCTGAGCAATATCTTAAAGCATTGCGTAGCGCAAACCGTTATCAGAAAGACGTTTACTAACGCGTCTTGTTATACCGTCAGCCAATTTTAATGTAGGAAAGACAATGAGCAACTCTGAAATCAAACCGAATAGTAAGCTCGATGCAAACGCAAAGTTTTCTGATAATGAGCGTTTGAAGTCACAAAGTGCCCACTTACGTGGCACAATTTCAACGGATCTGACCGATCAACTAACCGGCGGCTTTACTGCGGATAACTTCCAATTGATCCGTTTCCACGGTATGTATCAGCAAGACGACCGCGATATCCGCCCAGAGCGCACTAAGCAACGGCTTGAGCCACTGCATAACGTGATGCTTCGTGCTCGTATGCCTGGTGGTATCATTAAACCACATCAGTGGTTGGCGATTGACGAGTTTGCAGCGGATAAAACCATGTATGGCAGCATTCGTCTGACAACACGTCAAACTTTCCAGTTCCACGGTGTACTGAAGCCAAACATCAAAGGGATGCATCAGCTGCTGAATAGCGTAGGTATCGATTCTATTGCGACGGCGGGGGATGTAAACCGCAACGTGTTATGTACAACTAACCCGGTCGAGTCTGAGTTACACCAAGAAGCGTACGAGTGGGCGGCTAAAATTTCAGAGCACTTGCTGCCAAAAACTAAAGCTTACGCTGAGATCTGGCTGAACGGTGAAAAAACCGAGACAACGGCAGAGCCGATTTTGGGTGATACGTATTTACCACGTAAGTTCAAAACTACTGTGACTATCCCTCCGAACAATGAAGTCGATGTGCATGCCAATGACCTCAACTTTGTTGCTATTGCAGATGAGGGCAAGCTAGTTGGCTTTAATGTGCTAGTGGGTGGTGGTTTGGCGATGACCCATGGTGACGTTAATACCTATCCACGTAAAGCAGATGAGCTTGGCTTTATTCCGCTTGAGCATACACTTGCCGTTGCTGAGCATGTGGTTTCTGTGCAACGTGACTGGGGTAACCGAGTAAACCGTAAAAATGCAAAAACCAAATATACGCTAGATACATTTGGTACTGAGGTGTTTAAAGCGGAAGTTGAAAACCGTGCCGGTATGACGTTTGAGCCAAGCCGTCCTTATGAATTCACTCACCGTGGCGACCGCTTTGGTTGGGTTGAAGGTATTGATGGTAAGCATCACTTAACAGTGTTTATCGAAAATGGCCGTATTTTAGATTTCCCAGATAAACCACTTAAAACAGGTTGTCGCAAAATTGCAGAAATCCACAAAGGGGATTTCCGCATGACTGCAAACCAAAACTTAATTATTGCTGGAGTTGCAGCTGAGGATAAAGCGCAAATCGAACAAATTGCCCGCGAGCATGGTTTGATAGATAGCGAGCATTCAGAGCAGCGTAAAAACTCGATGGCGTGTGTATCGCTACCGACGTGTCCACTTGCGATGGCAGAGGCGGAGCGTTATTTACCTGAGCTTGTGACAAAGGTAGAAGGGTTGCTCGCCAAGCATGAGGTTGCTGAAGAGAATATTATCCTTCGTGTAGTTGGCTGCCCTAACGGCTGTGGTCGAGCGATGCTAGCCGAGGTTGGATTCGTGGGTAAAGGACCTGGTAAATACAATATGTATTTAGGTGGTAACCGTGCTGGTACTCGCATTCCTAAGCTGTACTTGGAGAATGTCGGCGAAGACGTCTTCCTGCCAGCGCTAGATGAGTTGATTGGTCAGTGGGTCAGTGAGCGCAACGAAGATGAATGTTTTGGTGACTATGTCATCCGCAAAGAAATCGTTGCGGAAGTCAAAGTGTCAAAAACTGATTTCCACGCTTGATTTAGAACGGGCAGCTAGGCTGCCCATTGGATGAGAAAATGAGTGATTTTAAGCAAATATTGACTCTGGACAGCGCAACTCAGCGGATGCTACTCGCGGATGCTAATGCCCTACTGAGTGATAAAACTGCCGAGCAGAGAGTGGCTTGGGCACTGGAAAACTTACCGGATACTCACTTTTTGTCTTCTAGTTTCGGTATTCAAGCTGCGGTTATGTTACATCTTTTGACTCAGCAGCAGCCTGATATCCCCGTGGTACTTACCGATACGGGCTATTTGTTTCCTGAGACGTATCAATTTATTGAATCACTGTCAGAGCGTTTGGCACTCAATCTTAAGATATACCGTGCTAAGCAGAGTCCTGCTTGGCAAGAGGCGGTGTATGGTAAGTTATGGGAGCAAGGCGAAGAAGGGATTAAAAAATACAATACCCTAAACAAAGTTGAGCCGATGACTCAAGCGTTACGGGAACTTGGCGCAGGCACTTGGTTCAGTGGCTTACGTCGTCAGCAGTCTTCAACGCGTGCGGATAAGCCAATCGTTGAGCTCAGTCGCGGCACGGTCAAGTTTTACCCTATTATTGACTGGCATAATCGTGATGTGTATCAATATCTTACAAAGTTTGATTTGCCTTATCACCCGCTCTGGGAACAAGGTTATGTTTCTATGGGGGATGTTCACACCACCCGTAAGCTTGAACCTGGAATGACTGAGGAAGAAACACGTTTCTTCGGTCTGAATCGTGAGTGTGGGTTGCATATTGATGGTGATGGTATTTAGATCCGTAATATTCATTTAGTAGATTTGAGTGTGGCTGGCTTTTTGACTTGGAAATTCCCAGCGATCGGTCATACTTAGTCTATTATTCGTTCAAGGTCTTGGAGGTGGCTTTGATCTACTTTCCAAAGACGATATTATTGCTATTTAGTTGTACCTTGTCTTTTGCTGGCCACGCTAAAACAGCGGAAGAAAGCAAAACGTTTATCAACTTTGCAGTACAGTATTATCCTCCGTTCATTATCGAACATGCCCAAGAACGGGGTGTGCTCATTGATATTTTTGAGCTGTTTGCAGCACAATATCATTACCAACCAAACTACCCTGTTTATCCCGAAAAACGTTCGACTGTAGAAATCGAACGAGGAAATGTCGATGTGCGGATGGAGTCAGAGCATTGGTATCGTGGCACTATGCAAATGTGTTGGAGTGCGCCAATTTACACAATTGAAGACGTATTTGTTACACACAAGCAGGCTGAGCAATTTGATGTAAATGGCTTAAACGAGCATTTATTTTTAGGTCGATTTGGTTATACCTATCCTCAGCTAGAGCCGTATTTTGATAGTAATATGCTGCAGCGCAAAGACTATTACTCAGAATTTGATATTTTGTCCGTGCTTGCGGGCGGAAGTGACAAAAGTCTCGCTTTTTCTATTGTTGGCGAACCAACACTGCGTTGGTTACAGCTGAAATATCCAGTATTAAAAAGTACTATCAGCGTGCGTGGCGTTTCGGATGTCGCGCCGTTGCAATTGCAGTTTGGCCGCACTCAAAGAGCGAAAAAATTGTGTGATGACTTTAATCACTTTTATGCTGACTTTAAAAAAACGGAGCAATTTAAGCAGATACTGTTAAAGTATGGTCTCTAAGGAAAGTCGAGTATGAAGATGAAAGCCGCAAGTTACTTAATGATTATGATAATGCTGGTGGCGTTAGCCAGTTTGTTTGTATTGAAGCGCCCTGATGGCAAGCCATGGTTAAATGTAAATTCGTTGACCAACAAGGTTGAGCAGCAGGTAACAGCATTAACGGATCAAGGTGTGACAGCGTTTGATAAAGTGAAAACACACACGAAGGAATTTGTGAGTGACGACACTCAGCAACCTACATCTGGGGTACAAGTGTATCGTTGGCAGGATGCTAAAGGACAATGGCATTACTCTGATAAACCCAATCCAAACGGCGAGTCGCAGTACTATCAATTAGATGAGCGTAAAATTACCGTGGTAGCAGCTGAAGACATAAGTATTCTGAATAAACAACCAGCGCAAGCTGTAAGTAAAGAAACCGCTTCGGCATTACCAACGGCATTAAATCCAAAAGCGGTAAAACAGGTGATGGAAGATGCGAAAAACATCCAACAGCTGATGGACGATAGAACGAAACAGCTTGAAAAGGCGCTGGAGGAAAACCAGCGCTAAAGTCGTTGTTCAATATATTCTGCAATGGCGAGACTTGCGGTCAATCCCGGTGACTCAATCGCCATTAAGTTAACAAAGCCTGATATTCCATGGGTTGCCTCGAACTGAATTACAAAATCACTTTGCTTTTCTTTGCTTAATTTAGGTCTTATCCCAGTGTAATCCGCTGTCAGTCTATTCTCATCCAGAGTCGGCCAGTATCGCTTTATTGCGGCGACAAAGTGCGCTTTTTGGGAGTCATCAAACTGGTAATCAATATTTTCAATATATTCGGTATCAGGGCCAAACTTGAGTTGCCCAGCTAAATCTACTGTCGCGTGTACGCCTAATCCATGCGTGTTAGGGAGAGGGTAGATGAGCTGTTGAAATGGGTGCTTACCATGATAGCGATAGTAACGGCCACGACAATAATAGGCGATGACTTTGTCGCTATCGCCGGTAATTTTATTGAGCACATCGGGGGCATTCAGCCCCGCGCTGTTTATCAGCTGGTCACAGCCCATTTCGAACTGCTCGCCATTGCAGCGCATCGCAACAATAAAATCACTGTCTAATTGCTGTGCGTGAATAAACTCACTTTGCGTTGCGACAATCCCCCCATTACTTTCAATCTCAGCGATGAGTGACAACATAAATTGGTGACTATCTAAAATACCGGTGGAGGGAGAGAATAGTGCGCTATGTATTTTCAAATAGTTGAGCTGTTGCTCGATGGTCTTGGATGAAGCAAAGTCAATATCCGTGACAGAGTTAGCATGGGCACGCGTCTTAATTTGTTCTAGGCTTTTCGCTTCCTCTGCGTTTGTCGCAACAATGAATTTACCGAGTCGCTGAAAGGGAATATTTAGCTGCTCACAGTGCGTGTAAAGGAGTGCTTTTCCTCGAACACAGAGCTGGTGCTTTAAGCTACCATAAGGATAGTAAATGCCCGCATGGATCACTTCACTATTACGGCTACTCGTATGCTCACCAACACGAGATTCTTTATCGATAACAATAACGCTGCGGCTCTTGCTGAGCTTTGCTGCTATCGCTAAGCCTACAACGCCTGCGCCAATAATTAGGGTGTCGACCTTTTCCACAAACTGAGTACCTTCATAAACGTAGACGCTCAGGGTGCAGTAAAACCAACCCAATATCAAGCTGGTATACGCTAATCTCGGTGCTCTCGACGCATTAGCAAAATGGTCAGATATATTTTAGTCGGTAAAGAACAAATGAGACCGAGCGCGACACAGCTCGCACCAATTATAAAACCGCTCGGACCAAGATCATTCAGCCAGTCGGTCGTTAACATGGTGTGGCCCGTGAAAATTAAAATCAATCCCGCTACGATGAGCATATGCAGAGGCCAAAGCTTTTGAGTTGACACAGTACCACCTCACTATTTTGTGTGTTGCAATAATAATGAGGTGGATTTGGTTTTTTGTAGTTGTGATAGATCAAGTTTTAGCGTGATACTACTGCGGCGGTCATTCTGGAAATGCAGCATAGTTCATTGCGACTGTTAGTGATGCGGATCTCCCATACAGATGAACGTTTTCCTAGGTGCACTGGCTTAGCTATAGCTGTGAGCATGCCTGTTCTCGATGCTTTTAAGTGATTAGCATTGATCTCTTGCCCTACACAGTAGAATTGTTCGGTATCTACAACAAAGTTTGCTGCGTAACTTGCAACGGTTTCCGCTAAAGCAACGTTTGCGCCGCCATGGACCATACCCATGGGGTTATGATGTTCAGGAATCGCAGGCATAGTAGCAACTAAGTAGTCGTCACCCACCTCGCTGATTTCTATCCCTAACGTTTTCATAAGCGTACCTTTACCTGTCATGCCATCTTCCAGCTTTTTGCATAACTCTACACTTACGGGTTTAAACCAGATTGCCATACTTGTCTCTCTTTTGAATACATATGCTTACATTTTTTTACTATGGCGATTTTTTTTCGTAGTTACAATCGTTTCATTAACATAAAGGGGAAAGTATGAAAGCATTATCACTGATAGGACTGTTAATTTATTCAGGTTTCAGTATGGCCAACTCTCACGAAGTAAGTGTTGGTTTCGGAGAGTTTTTAGAGATTGAGGATGGATTCTTAGGTGTTCAGTATCGACACTACCTTACTGAGTTAGAGAATGATGGTACACCCTATGGTTTACAGGGGTATCTGCAAAAGAGTAATAACTTCTCTGTAGGTGGTTTTAAAAATGATGATTGGCATCTTTATCAAGCTGATGCTGAGTTCTTTATTGGACGAGACTGGCGAGTTGCCGTTGATGTAACTCAATTTAGAGATGACTCTGCACTTTTTACTGCGACGCGAGATACGATAGCGCTGGTACAAGTGGGACGTTTTGTTAGTGAGAATATGCAGCTTGGTGTTACGCTCATTGGCGAGCGCTCAGAATTTGATAACTACGGAGTGGATGAACGAGATACAGAAACGGCAATAGCGCCATTTTTTCGTTATACAGAGATTGATAATGGCGTTGGATGGGATGTAAAAATGCAAAAAGTCGCAGCCGACATCGACTTTTGGCAGATCCATGCTGGCTATTATTTGGCTAAGAATTGGCAGATCTCTGCATCAGCTCGATTACGTGAAGATGATTTTGATCAATCCGTAGTGGAGTTACAGACTGATTATTGGTTTAGTTCACAATCGGCGCTGAAGTTTGGAATTGGCAGTGCGCTTGATGATGGTGGCATCAATACAATTACGCTGATTTACACTCAAAGGTTTTAAAAAAGACGGCCGGTGCCGTCTTTTCCATTAAAGTATTGCCAAATGAGGCCTATAGCATTTGTCTTAAGACGTACTGTAAAATCCCGCCATGTCGGTAGTACTCCCACTCTTTAGGGGTATCGATCCGGATATCCGCCGAAAACTTGATTTCTTTGCCATCCGCATTTGTTGCCGTGACTACCACTTCGGTTGATGTGTCGTATATCCCTTCAATTTCAAACTCTTCTTCGCCAGTTAGTCCCAGTTCTTCGTGGCCATCATCTGGTTTAAATTGTAGCGGTAATACCCCCATACCAATGAGGTTAGAACGGTGAATACGCTCGTAGCTTTTAGCAAGTACGGCTTTAATCCCAAGTAGTAAAGACCCTTTAGCAGCCCAGTCTCGTGATGAACCCGTGCCGTACTCACTGCCCGCGAGCACAACGAGTGGCGTATTACGCTGCTGATAATGCTCCGCAGCATCGAAAATACTCATAAGTTCGCCCTCAGGCAATAGGCGAGTAATACCACCTTCGGTACCCGGAGCCAATTGATTGCGTAAGCGCACGTTTGCAAATGTACCTCGCATCATAACTTCGTGGTTACCACGACGCGAACCGTAAGAGTTAAAATCAGCTTGTTTCACTCCTTGCGCTTGTAAATACTCCCCAGCTGGGGCCGAGGCCTTGATATTACCTGCTGGAGAAATGTGGTCAGTCGTTACTGAGTCACCCAGTTTAGCGAGACAGCGTGCGCCTTTGATACTTGGGATCCCAGGTGGCTCTTTACTCATATTATCAAAGAAAGGGGCTTTTCGAATATAAGTAGAGCTATCTTGCCAATCATAGCGCTCACTCTGATTTACCGCGATTTGTTGCCAATGTTGGTCGCCTTGGTAAACGTCTGCATAGTTCTTCTCAAACATGGCTTGTGTGACTGTCTGAGACACAAGTTCACTGACTTCTGAGACCGATGGCCAAATGTCTTTTAAGAACACATCCTGGCCATCATCGGTTTGGCACAATGGCTCATTGTAGACATCGATATCAGTGCGGCCTGCAAGTGCATAGGCAACAACAAGTGGCGGCGAGGCGAGAAAGTTCATTTTTACATCTTGGTGGATCCGCCCCTCAAAGTTGCGGTTTCCTGATAAGATGGAACTGACAACCAGCTGATGTTTAACGATGGCTTCGTTAATTTCTTTCGGTAAGGGACCTGAGTTGCCGATACAAGTCGTACAACCATAGCCCACTAAATCAAAACCTAGTTCAGCAAGCGGTTCCAATAGCTCGGCTTGTTTTAGGTAATCGGTAACTACTTTTGAGCCAGGAGCCAATGAGGTTTTTACCCAAGGCTTAGGCTTTAAGCCAAGTGTCTTTGCTTTTTGTGCAACAAGGCCTGCGGCAAGAATAACACTTGGATTAGAGGTGTTTGTGCAACTTGTGATGGCGGCAATTACGCAGGCGCCATCGACTAATTCAAACTCTTGCTCTTTAAATGTAACCTTACCGACGCCAAGCGTCGCGGGCTCATCTTGATCAACTCGAGAAGTCCCGCCTTCACCAACAGTGCGAGCTTCATCTTGATCTGACACGGCATTTTTTTCACTGCGCTCATGTTGGAATTCACCTAAATGGGCTTGAATTGTTTTGCCTGCGTCATTGAGAGGAATTCTATCTTGTGGGCGCTTTGGACCTGCAAGGCTTGGAACCACTGTCGCTAAGTCTAGTGTCAGTACGTCGGTGTAAAGTGGTTCATCTCCTGGTTCTCGCCACATGCCTTGATGTTTGGCATAACCTTCGATTAATGCAATTTTTTCTTCATCACGATTGGTTAGTCGTAGATACTCCAAGGTTTCGTTATCAATGGGGAAAATACCGCAGGTTGCCCCATATTCAGGTGCCATGTTGGCGATGGTGGCACGATCGGCAAGTGGTAAGTCTGCTAAGCCATCACCAAAGAATTCGACAAACTTACCCACTACGCCGTGTTCACGTAGCATTTGTGTCACGGTGAGTACCAAATCAGTTGCGGTTGTGCCTTCAGGCAACTGTCCTTCCAGTTTAAAACCAACGACCTGAGGAATGAGCAGCGAAATTGGCTGACCAAGCATGGCGGCTTCGGCCTCAATGCCGCCTACGCCCCAACCTAAAATGCCAAGACCGTTGATCATTGTGGTATGAGAGTCAGTTCCCACTAATGTATCAGGGTAGGCGAATGGCATACCATCGATTTCTTTTTCGAATACGACACGTGCTAAATACTCTAGGTTAACTTGGTGCACGATCCCGGTTGCGGGTGGCACCACTTTTAGATTGTCAAACGCGCCTTGCCCCCAGCGCAAAAATTCATAGCGCTCTTTGTTGCGTTGGTACTCTAACTTTGCATTAAGATCAAAGGCGCCATCGTGGCCATATTCGTCTACTTGTACAGAGTGGTCTATGACCATTTCAGCGGGTGATAAGGGATTGATTTTATTTGGATCGCCACCGAGTTTTGCCATAGCGTCACGCATTGCTGCAAGATCCACGATGGCTGGTACGCCTGTAAAATCTTGCATCACGACGCGCGCGGGCGTAAAAGCAACTTCTTTACTGGGTTTATCTTCCGGCTTCCAGTTGAGTAAGGCATCGATGTCTTGTGCAGTCACGTTTTTGCCATCTTCATGACGCAGTAAATTTTCTAATAAAATTTTAAGCGAAAACGGTAATCTTCTTGCCCTATCGCTTAAAGCTGGAAGTGAGTGAATATGGACCTGACGCTCGCCGACGGTAAGCTGAGTCAGGGTGTTATATGAATTATTCATGCTTGACCCTTTCCTTATACCAACTGCACTTAAGATTTGCTCTATATAAGAGGGAAGTAGAGCATCCAATTAAATGAATTGGTTTTGTTCTAAAAATGCATAACAAGGTGCATAGAATGTACCAGTTGCAGACTTGCCGTTTTTTTGTACTGCTATAGTCCTAGTGTTGATTGGACACTTTTTCAAGGGGGAAGTGCACTTTCGCGAAGCATCGGTGCACTAAAAAGGTGAGCATTTTTGTAATTAAATACGTCAGCGTGTGAGATTGCTAGCCAAAGGAAATGGGTTTTCGGCCTGTATTTTTGTCCACTTGTGTGTAAGATTTTCCTGGCTTTTGTCGTTTTTTCTTACTCGGCGTTGGTGCCGTTTCGGCGCGTGGAGTGGCAACTGCACGCGGTTGCGGCGTTGCATCAGGTGCTAAGGTTAAATGAAATTCATCACCATTAAAATGCAGAATATCGCCTGAATAAATCTTTTTACGTTTTTGCGTACATATTTCATCGTTGACTGCTACATAACCTTCAGTGATCAATAACTTAGCATGTCCACCAGTTTCTGCTAAGTCGAGCACTTTCAAAAGGTTACACAATTCTATCGGCTCTTCTTCGAGCTCAATTTCAATAAACCCATCTTGCATTTTCATAACCTCAACATGCCGTATTTACCTAACACAGCCAGTGTCTTATTGCCTTGTACGACAGTATATAAAATTACTGCGGTGAATGACGAAACTTTTTCGTTAAATCCGGGGTCTTTAACATTACTGAAGCATTTGGTGTGTATCTTGCACGCCGTCCACGCGATTTGTTTTTATCAGTATTTTATGGAGGCAACGATGGGTATTCGCACAGCATTAAGAAAAGAGCTTATGAATGTAGATAAGACAGATCTAATGACCGCGGATGATGTACGTCACTATGTCAATGAGTCTCTCACACAAGCCAAGGATAAGCTTTCTGTCATCTCCCGATTTAATGAGCATCATAGTCAGGTGCAAGCAGGGCTGCCAAGTCAGGAACTGCACTTACGTCATCAACAGCATCGATTGTTTAAAGATATTCTTTACCCTAAATCTTCTGTTGAAAATTGGTTGTCTAGGTGTTAATTTGAAGCATTAATAAGACTGAGGTTGAAGCATACTTCCCTAGGAAGGTGCATTTCAAACCGAGGCGTAACACCAAGGATGATAATGCAACGTATCTTCGCAATTGCTACTTTATTATTGGGTGGCTGTAGCACCCAAACTTTACATATCTTTGAATCCGGCCTCGATGAAGGTACTAGAGCTAACTTAGTTCAAGCATTAGAAAAGCGAGATATTCATTATCGTTTTACCGAGCTTCCCGTACCGCTACAATATGAGAGTGCACAATTAAATATTCCACCGATGACTTCAGGCGACAATTGGCTTAGGGATATTGAATATGTAGTGAAAGAGATTGGTTTTGATACGCTGACAATTTCAGAATTTAATATGGAAGGGCACCGTTATACACCGAATAACGCGGGGTTGTATCTGGTGCAAAACAGAGCTGCTCAAGCATTGCCAGATCTATTGTTTGCCCACCAATGTAAAGATGATTCTATCCAATTGCAGCTGAAACCCAATGGTCATTGGCAGCAGGTTGGCACTGAGTATCGGGGGCGTTGGATCTATAAAAGTAATTCTCTTACGCTCACGTGGCATGAGAAATCCGAGCAGCACCCCTACCAGCAAGTGTATGCCGAGCGTGAACATACAGTGCAGACATTACAGGGACCCAAGCCTGCAAAAACATTTACCCGCCAGCAGCTTTTCGATGGGCCTGTGCCTGTATTTAACTGTGACTTACAAGTGATCTTTGCTGAGTGAGTTAATAACTCGTTGGGCTCGTGACACTTGCTGCAGGCCGAGTTTCACCTGTTTCGTGGCGGGGACAAATGGAGTAGGAGCCGTTTGCGAGCTCTGAATCACAGGATATTCATGAAGCAAATTAGCATACATGGATTGAGTACTCGGTTTCAGCAAGAAATCAATAAATAGCTCGGCATTGTGTGCATTGGGTGAATGCTTTGCTATCGCAACCGTGGTGGTAGAAATAGGCGTTTTTCCCGAGTGCATTTTCAGAAAGTGGATCTCTAGCTGTTCGGCAAGTGCCTTATCGCGCTTATTCTCGGAGTGCTGCATCATGCTCCAGTAATAGTGATTCGCCAGCGCAAATTCACATTGGCCTTGTGCAAGCGCTCGCAGTTGATCTCTATCTCCTCCAGCAGGACGCTTTGCTAATAGCGTATTAGCGTGGTTGAGCCATGAGGAGTCATTGCTATTTGAAGAAGCGTAGAGGCTCGATGCTAACGTCAAGTTATAACTATGAGACCACTGGCGAATGCAAAACTTACCCTGGTAAAGCGATTTATCTAAATCCGAAAAGTGCTCGGGCAAGGGTGTAGAAACACCTTTTTTACGGAATAATGCGCGTGTCCTTATCGAAACACTGAGCCAACGCTTATCATCATCCTTGAGTTCAGGATTTACTGCTTGCCAATTTGTGATCTTGTCGATAGGACGCAGTAGTGCTTTGTAATCATGCAGCTGAATTAGATCAGAGGTGAGCAACACATCGGCCTTTGAGTCCGCGCCATCGCTTTTGAGACGCTCAAGCAGTTGTGCTGATTTACCATTTACGAGGTTTACGGTGATCCCAGTCTCTTTTTCAAATGCCTGGAGGACAGGTTGAATTAATTCATATTTTCTAAATGAATAGACGTTTACTTGCGAGGTGTGGGGTTGCTTCGCAACCGCTTGACCAAAATGTACCCAAAAGAGCAAAAAAAGAAAAAGTTTACTTTTATTCATTGCAAATAAGAATTATTATCGAATAGGTGTAGCATACAATGTTCGATGAAGATGTCCAGATTTAAACGACGCGTTTTTACAAATGCCATTCTCCATAGTGCTCAGCAGGTTTTTAAGCGAAGGCTTCCTGTGTTGGGGTTCATATTGTTGTTCGCCTGTTTGATATATGTTGGCTTGATAGCGAATGTTTACTACCAAAACCAATCAGAAAGCAAAAGCGCGCAGGAGTTGACGCGGTTAGAGTACTTACTGGATAGTAAGTTGCAACACGTTGCCCACCTACTGTATTCGATAGACGCCTACCTCAATACCCATCAAGATGCTGACTTTTATGAGATAGCGCAATCACAGCTTACCACGGCGAATTTAGGGTTGAGTATGGAAACATACGCAGTGGTTTCACCTGAACAATTCTCCATATTAGAGAAAGTGCAGCGAGAAAGAGGGTATTTTGACTTTAAAGTTAGAGGCAATGTAGATGATCAGGCTAACCAATGGCTGGTGGTTACCCGTGCCGCACCTGTGTCTGAAGTTGGCCAGACAGTCGGGCAGGCGGAGGTACTTGAGAGAGATATTTTTGCAGAGCGGGATGAGAATGACTTAACGACCTATGTCCAGCCAAATAGGCAAAAACTCAGTGTATTGATAGAGCAACCGCGTTTTGGAGAGTTTAAAACGCTACTGGGATTAAGTTTTGAGTTACCTTTTTTATTGGATTCACTATTTGGCCAATTATATCAGCAGCGTAAGCAACACTTATTGGTCTCTTCAAAAAAAGAAATTATTTATAGCTCCGATTGGCAGACACGTTTCGACCTTCAGAATTTAACGCCAAGTGCGGTACACACCATTAATTTTTATGGTTTGCCCATTACCATGCAGTTGTATGATGAGGCGTGTTTACATCCAAGTTGGTTAAATAACCATAGCGTACTGATTGTACTCTTTTTAGGTATTCTGGCCGCCTGTATTTTATTGGTGTGGCTCCAGCTAAGACAACTGAAAAACCGCAATGACACCGTCAATAATTTAGTTGTTGAAAGAACTAAAAGCTTAGAGGTGTCTAACCACAGGTTACAAGTCGAATCTAATAAGCGCTTAGGGGCTTTGCAGCAACAGGTCGCTGCAGAGCGTAAGTATAAAAGTTTATTCGTTAATAGCCATGAAGGTTTATTTGTACTAGACCGCCTGGGCTACATTATTGACTCCAACCCCGCTTTCAATGCGTTACTTTTTGGTGGGCGTATTCCTTCGCCAAATACAGACTTTAGTGCGCTTATGCGAGACTCTGAGTGTCATGAGCAGTGGAACCAGATTGTTGCCACGAAGCAAGCTCACCAAGAAATGGAGTGGTTAGCAAAAGCGGAATCGGGAGAGCATATCTGGCTTAGACATTCAGGGCATTGGCTGCATCAACCGGATAGTTGCCAGTATGAGGGGAGAGTGACGGATATTACTCAGGCTAAACTGTTCCAAGAACAATTGCGATATAAAGCGCAACATGACAGCTTGACCGATCTGCTAAATCGTCAGAGCTTTGTGTCTTTGGTTGATAAGCTCCGTGAGCGTAAATGCGCCAAGTTTACTTTGCTATATATTGACTTAGACCGCTTTAAGCTAATAAACGATACCTTAGGCCATCAAGCCGGCGATAGGCTGCTTATCGAGTTTGCAACAAGAATGCGTATGCTGCTTAGTAGCTATGCCGATATTGCTCGGCTTGGCGGTGATGAATTCGCCGTCCTTATTTACGATGAGCATCTACATGAACCAATTGAGGGGGTGCTTGAAGATATTCTTGCACGGATCCGAGCGCCATTTCTGTACCATGGTAACAGCCACTGTGTAAGTGGTAGCGTTGGCGTACGTCACTTTACCGTTCCGTGTCTACATTGCGATGCTGAGAAGCTACTGCATGATGCCGATATTGCAATGTATGAGGCAAAGAAGCGAGGCAAGAACACTTATCATATATTCACTAATGCTATCGCTTGCGAAGCAGCTCGAAAGATCCAGATTGAGCAAGCGTTACAGGCAATAGTTATGTCTCGCGAACTAAACCTGAATTTGCAACCCGTTTATTGTCAAAAAGGGCAGAATTTAAAAGGGTTCGAAGCGCTACTACGCTGGAATAGCCCAACGCTCGGAGAAGTAAGTCCTGCGGAATTTATTCCCATCGCAGAACAATGCGCGAAGATTTCAGAGCTTGGTCGCTGGGTATTTGATCAGGCGATTAAGTTTATCAATGCCATAGGAGACAGCACCCTTTTTGTCGCGGTTAATGTTTCTCCGTTGCAACTCCAGTCGCAGGAATTTATCGATTGGTTAGTGTCTCGCTGTGAGGATGAAAATGTTGCGATGAAACAAATTAAGCTTGAATTGACAGAATCCGCCATGATGGCAGAGGAAAACATGCTTATAGGGCCGCTGGAGCAACTTCATCAGGCGGGATTTGGCATCTATATTGATGACTTTGGCACAGGTTATAGCAGCCTTTCCCGGCTCAATCATCTTCCTGTGGATGGCATTAAAATAGATAGGGCTTTTATGTCCGGCATTGAGCTGGGCGGTAAGGCGACGCAACTCATTGAAGCAATTTGTGCGATTGCGCACAGCTTTAACCTTGTCGTGACAGCCGAGGGCATTGAAACGGCAGCGCAGCTTGATACGTTATCAAGGCTTTATTGTCATCAAACGCAAGGCTATTTTATGTCGAAGCCGCTGGTTGTGGCAGAAGCTAAACGCCTCGCTTTGCCGAGCAAAAAAGTGCATCAGTTATTTGCCTAGTTAACCTGAGGTTTGGATAACAAAGTGACATCTTATGAGGTAATAGAAACAATGGTTGAAAAAGTAAAAATACCTATTGACCTTAACATGGGTTGAGGTTTTAACCTGCCTTCATCAACTTTTGGAGTCAGTCATGGAATTAGAAGCGAATATCAATCAATATCTTAGCAGCTTATCGTTACAGCACTTTGCTGGGATTGAGCTGGTCACCGAGTTACAACAAAAACACCTCTCTCGTTACGCCTTCTCAAGTATTAATGCCATGTATGGTGAGCGTATGTTGCTTGACCCATTACCACTATTTAACCGCTTAGTGATCAACAAACAAGGAGGCTACTGCTTTGAGCATAACAAGGTGGCATTTTTAGCGTTGCAACAGCTTGGGTTTACGGTAAGGCCGATTCTTGCGAGAGTAATGCTAAATGGTAGCCTCTCCAATCCTCGTTCTCATCGGATGACATTGTTAAATTTGGACGGCGAGCAGTATTTGGTTGATGTGGGGTTTGGAGTGAAGTCTCCTCGTGTACCGATTAACATCAATCAGACCTTAATTATCCAAGGTCGGCAGTCTTATCAGGTACAAAAAACAGCAGACACAGTTAAAGTTACTTTGTTAGAGGAAGGAGAAGCACCGCTCACTTTATATCATGTCGACCTTGCTGAAGTGTTCGAATCCGATTGTGAAGTGGCACACTTTTATTCCCATCAACATCCTGAAGCGGCGTTTGTGAATAACTTAGTGGTTTCTCGAATTACAGATTGCCATCGTTATTTACTGCGTAATCAGAGTTATTTTGAATGGCATGAATGTGATGGCTGTGTTACTGAAACTGCAGTTGAGAGCTTTGCTCAGCTGGAGCAGTTGGTAAAAGAGACATTTTTGCTTGAAACGCCAAGAGCGGTTTTAAAAAGCGTATACGATAAACTCCTAACTCGCGTCGCAAATAAACCAGTCGAACGTTAATTCGACTGGTTTTATGTGAATTAGTTTACGGTATTATCACCTTCTAGCTTAGTCTTCCAACCTAGAAACCACAAAATAGGGGTTAAGATACTCGGCTTTTTGATTATAGCGCAGAGGCTCGCCATTCACTTGGCTGACCTTTGCCCCTGCGATACTCGCCACCGCGTGTCCGGCCCCGGTATCCCACTCTGAAGTTGGGCCAAGACGAGGGTAAACATCGGCTTTACTTTCTGCCACTAAGCATAACTTAAGTGAACTGCCTTTAGGCACCATGTCGACTTGCTCGAAGCGGGTAAGGTACTCAGCTAAATCTGGTGAAGGATGTGAGCGCGAGCCAACTACTTTGATTAAACCTTGATTGGGCTTGGTGGTGACTTTGAGCTCTATGCGAGCTTCACCCGTTTGCTTGAACGCGCCAATACTTTTTTCTGCAAGGTAGCTTTCATTAAGTGCTGGAGCATGAACAACACCAAGAATGGGTTCACCGTTATTGATAAGTGCAATATTTACCGTAAATTCGCCATTTTTCTTGATGAATTCCTTGGTGCCATCAATGGGGTCAACCAGCCAATACTCTTGCCATTGTTGGCGTTCTTGCCAATCTATACCCGCGCTTTCCTCGCTTAATATCGGCATTTCGGGAGTTAGAGTCTTTAGGCCTGCAACAATAATTTTATGTGCAGCGAGATCTGCCTCAGTGACGGGACTTTCATCTTCTTTATATTCAACATTAAAGTCCTTGGCATAAATCTCCATAATCGCTTCACCAGCGCGAATACTTAGATTTAATACTTCTTCCAGCAGATCCGTATGATTCATGACTTACCCTATTAAATTTTTTGACAGTAGATAGTGTATTAGCTGCTGGACAGATTCTTCCAGCGACTGCTCGGAAGTATTTAAACATATTTCTGGACTGATTGGGGGCTCATACGCCGAATCAATGCCAGTAAAGTGTTTTATTTCTCCAGCACGCGCTTTTTTATACAAACCTTTAGGGTCTCGTTGCTCGCAAACTGCAAGCGGCGTATCTAGGTATACTTCAATAAACTCGCCGCTTGCGACTAAGTTACGCACCATATCTCGTTCTGCTTGAAAAGGAGAGATAAAAGCGGTGAGTACCATTAGTCCCGCATCGACCATGAGTTTGCTGAGTTCACCCACTCGACGAATGTTTTCGACTCGGTCTTCATCGCTGAACCCTAAGTCTTTACACAGTCCATGCCTGACATTATCTCCATCAAGGAGGTAGGTATGTATGCCTTTTGCTTGCAGTGCATGCTCAAGAGCATTGGCCACGGTGCTTTTACCTGAGCCTGAAAAGCCTGTAAACCAAAGCACGCAAGGCTTATGACCTTTTAATTCGCTACGTTTTGTTTTATCTACGGCATAGTTATGCCAAACAATATTTTCGTCCATACTTTGCTCTATTAAAATGGAAAGACAAATGGAATAACAGTCAGTACCGTCGCTGAATAAATCAACGACAAGGGCAGTCCCATGGTGACGTAATCACGAATTCGATAGTTGCCTGCGCTATACACCATGAGGTTAGTTTGATAGCCAAAAGGTGAGATAAAGCTCGCGGATGCGCCAAAGGCTACCGCCATTACAAATGGCAATGGACTTACATCAAAGCCACTTGCCAGCGCATAAGCTACTGGGAATGAAAGTGCAGCCGCGGCATTGTTAGTGATGAGTTCGGTAAATATCACAGTCATCACAAAAATGGCGATAAATGCACCGTAAGGACCAAAATCCCCTAACAACCACAATAAGCTCGAAGAAATCTCGGCTGCCAGCCCGGTTTCAATCATTAACTTCGCCAGTCCTATCGCACTGCCAACAATAGCGACAAGCTCAATAGGAAAACGGCGTTTCATCTCTGGGACTTTAATTGTACCGAGCACCACAAGGGCAGCGAGTAACACGATTAACCCTTTTACCAGCGGTACAACTCCAAAGATGCTAAGGCCAACCACTGTCGCAAAACTCGCAAGTACGGTGTTGGACTTATTGCGAGATAGATGTGTTTGTAAATCTAGGCCCGAGATATACACAAATTCGCGTTTGAGATTGGGGAGTGCATAAAAATCGCTGCTTGGTGCTAGTATTAAAGAGTCACCCGCTTGTAATTCGACCTGACCGATCCCACCTTGTAGGCGATCATGACCACGACGTATCGCAATAATAGCAGCATGAAACTGCTCTCTAAAGCGGATCTCTTTAATGGTTTTTCCAAGAAAGCGTGAAGACTGACTGACGACCACTTCCACCAAGTGCTCAACGTCTTTCTCGTGTTTATCATGGACCATCTTTAATCCATCGAAACGCTGTAACAGTGGCACTGAGTTGATGTCGCCCACAAATAGCAGAACATCACCAGCAAGAATTTCTTGTTGTGGCGTAACGGCGCAGATCCGTCGTTCACCACGAATGATTTCAGCAAGAAATAAGTCTTTGAGGTCGCGCAGGCCGTTTTCTTCAACTGTGCGGCCAACTAGCTTGGAGCTTGGCTCAACTTTCCCTTCTAAATAAAACGGCACGACCTCATCATTATTTTTGCCGTTGTCGGGCAAATATTTGAGCATAATCGTGATGGTCAATAAACCAACACTCAGGACGGCAAGACCAACTAAGGTAAAGTCAAAAAAGCCCAGCGGTGCCATCCCTGCTTCTACGGCAAAGCCATTAACAATAAGGTTGGTAGAAGTACCTATTAGCGTTAACGTACCACCTAAAATAGCGGTATAAGAAAGCGGTAATAGCAGCTTAGAAGGCGCGTGTGTTTTGCTCTCTTTAACGGTGGTGATCAGCGAAGCAACCACCGCAGTGTTATTGGTAAAAGAAGACAAAAAGGCGGTGGATAAACCCAGTTTAATCACCGCTTTTGCGAGACTACCTTGTGCCATTGAGTGGGCGAGTTTTTTGACTAAGGTTGTTTTTTCAATCGCAATAGAAACTAGGATAAGTAGCACAAGCGTGATTAAAGACGGGTTCGCATAATTCACCAACATCGATTCAAGATCGATGAGGCCAGTCAAATAACTAGTGGCGATTGCGCCTGTGAATAGCCATGCAGCGTTAATGCGTGTGGCAAAAAGACACACGACTAACGCTAGCATAATGCCTGTTAAAATGACTTGTTCCATAATGACGTCATACCTCGTCTAACAGGCTAAATTGCATTATTTTAGCTTCGAAATATCAAGCGCTTGCCAATGAGGGAAGTGCTTGCGAATTAATGCATTAAACTCAATCTCAAATTCACTAAACTGACTTGAGGACGTTGCTGTTGCGGCTTGAAGCGTTTCCACCATACCTGCACCTATGGTTAGGTTAGATAGGCGATCAATTAAGATAAACGAGCCGGTTTCACGATTATTTAAATACTCATCCGCAACGACATTTTCTGTCAGCTCGATGGTTACGATAGCAATTTCATTTAATGACAATGAATCGGCTTGGCCGTGCTCAAGTGTATTCACATCGATAGTGTGCTCGATATTTTTCACGATTGCCGCGGTTTTCTTGCTACCCAATTTAAGGTTATAACTTTTACCCAATTGTAGTGGTGTTTCGTGCATCCATACCAGCTTAGCAGTGATCTGATTCGTCACCTGAGCAGTGGACTCAGCAGGCACAATCACATCACCACGACTCACATCGACTTCGTCTGCTAATGTGATAGTGAATGCTTGTCCGGTTTCCACTTGAGTTAGATTGCCATCAAAAGTCACGAGTTCTTTAATGGTTGAAGTCTTACCTGATGGCAATACTTTAACCGCTTGGCCAACGCTTAAGCTACCAGAGGTTAATGTGCCTTGGAAACCACGAAAGTCTAGATTAGGACGCACAACATATTGCACCGGGAAGCGCGCTTCAAAACCATGATTAGGCTCTGCCGCAGGAGAGTCTTCCAGCAGTTCCAGCAATGGTTTGTCTTGATAATAAGGCGTTTTTTCTGAGCGATTTACAACATTGTCGCCTTTAAGTGCTGACATTGGCACAAAGCGAATATCTCGTACGTTCAGTTGTTCAGCAAATTTCAAATAGTCGGCCTTTATGCGCTCAAATACGGCCTCATCAAAATCAACAATATCCATCTTGTTTATCGCGACAACGAACTGTTTGATACCCAGTGAATCACAAATAAAGCTATGGCGTTTAGTCTGAACTTGGACACCATAACGGGCATCGACAAGAATAATGGCCAAATCACTGGTCGAAGCACCCGTAACCATATTACGTGTGTATTGCTCGTGTCCCGGCGTATCGGCAATAATAAATTTACGCTTCGCTGTCGAGAAATAGCGGTAAGCCACATCAATGGTAATACCTTGCTCACGCTCCGCTTGTAAGCCATCAACGAGTAACGCTAAATCTAGATCTTCACCCGCATTGCCGACTTTTTCATTGTCTTTGTGTAGTGCAGCTAATTGGTCTTCATAGATTTGATGGCTATCGTGCAGGAGACGGCCGATCAGCGTTGATTTACCGTCATCTACGCTGCCGCAGGTCATCATACGCAACAAGCTCTTGTCTTGCTGACGCGCTAAGTAGGTTTCAATGCCTAATTCTTTCACTTCATTTGCTGTTGACATTAGAAATACCCCTCGCGCTTTTTCTTCTCCATTGATCCTGATGAATCATGATCAATCACTCGTCCTTCACGTTCTGACGACGTAGATAACAACATTTCTTCGATAATTCCAGTGAGTGTATCGGCTTCTGATTCAACTGCACCCGTTAGTGGGTAACAGCCAAGCGTTCTGAAGCGTACTGATTTCATTTCTGGCACTTCACCTTCAGCAAGTGGCATGCGGTCGTCATCGACCATAATTAACGTCCCGTTACGCTCGACAACCGGTCTTGGCTTCGAGAGGTAAAGTGGCACTATCTCAATACCTTCTTGGTAGATATATTGCCAAATATCGAGCTCTGTCCAGTTTGATAATGGGAAAACACGAATGCTTTCGCCAGGGTTCACTTGACCGTTATACGTATTCCATAACTCCGGACGTTGGTTTTTAGGATCCCAGCGATGGTGTTTATCTCTAAATGAGTAAACTCTTTCTTTTGCGCGAGATTTTTCTTCATCACGGCGCGCACCACCAAAAGCCGCATCAAAACCATATTGATCTAGCGCTTGCTTAAGGCCTTGTGTTTTCATGATATCGGTATGCTTAGATGAACCATGAACAAATGGACTTATGTTCATCTCTAGCCCTTCTGGGTTTTTGTGCACAAGCAGTTCAAATCCATACTCTTTTGCTAATCTATCGCGAAACTCGATCATTTCTCTAAATTTCCAATTGGTATCAACGTGGAGTAGAGGAAAAGGGATCTTCGCAGGGTAGAAAGCCTTACGAGCAAGATGAAGCAGTACCGACGAGTCTTTACCAATCGAGTACAGCATTACCGGGTTTTCAAACTCTGCGGCAACCTCTCGGATGATCTTTATGCTCTCAGCTTCGAGTTGCTGGAGATGGGTTAAAGCCATGATTAATGTCCTACTTATAAATTTAACTATCTGTTACGGTTATTACGCGACTTGCGTAATGGGTTGAGCAAAGCTACTGATTTGATTGTTCTTATTAAACCAAGCTAATTGCTCATGTAATGCTGCTACTTCACCAATAATCAATAGTGCTGGCGACTGAATATCATGCGCAGTAATAGTCTGTGCAAGTTGATCTAATTGTGTTCTTACTACACGCTGAGATTTACGCGTGCCATTCTCAACAATTGCTACAGGTGTATTCGGCGAGCGGCCATGAGCGAGTAATTGCGCGTGAATGTGTGGCGATTTAATCACTCCCATGTATACAGCAAGCGTTTGATTCGCCTTAGCTAAGCCTTCCCAGTCGAGTTCTTGTCCATCTTGCTTGCAATGCCCAGTCACAAATTGAATAGCTTGAGCATGATCTCTATGAGTTAATGGAATACCAGCGTATGCGCTACATCCTGCTGCAGCAGTAATGCCCGGAACAATTTGATATTTAACGTTATTTTCTGCCAACACCTGCACTTCTTCGCCACCGCGACCGTAAATAAATGGGTCGCCGCCTTTTATCCTACAAACCTTTTTACCTTGTTTGGCTAAATCAACCAAAATCTCGTTGGTGTGTTCTTGTTTAACACTATGATTACCGGCTTTTTTGCCCACGCAGATTAAATCAGCGTCACGACGTACAAGATCCATGATTTCGTCAGATACCAGATAATCATACACTACCACATCGGCTTGTTGCATTAGTTGTAATGCCTTAAGCGTCAGTAGCTCAGGGTCGCCAGGACCCGCACCGACGACATAAACCTCGCCTTCAGGGGAGGGAGTGCTTTCTAGCATGGCTTCAAGTTGAATTTGTGCATTTTCATTGTTACCAGCTTGTACTTCACTTACCACATTTGAATCAAAGACAGATTCCCAAAACTGACGGCGGTCAGCAAAGTGTTTAAAGCGCGCTTTCACTTTATGTCTGAATTGACCGACAAGCGTTGCCAGCGGACCTATATGCTGTGGAATAAGGGTTTCTAACTTCTCTCGTAATCGTCTTGCAAGGACGGGCGCAGTTCCAGCACTGGATATGGCAATCGTTATAGGGTTTCTATCCACGATTGACGGAAAAATAAAATTACACTTTGGTTGGTCGTCGACTACGTTAACGAAAAGGTTTCGCGCTTCAGCAAGCTCTGCCACCTCTGCATTTACGGCTTCAATATCCGTTGCCGCAACGACTAACATGGCATTATCTAGGTCTGATGCATCAAATGGCTTATGTCGAAGTGCAACGCTTGCATCCGCTGCTAGTGATAAAAGCTCAGTGCAAAACTCAGGTGAAACCAAAGTGACTGCTGCATTGGCTTTCAAAAAGGCGCGACACTTCCTCAGCGCAACCTCACCACCACCTACAATCAATACAGGTTTATTTTCTAGTTTGGTAAAAATTGGCAAGTATTGCACGATAACCTCTGCTAAACATCACGACGGTTGATATCAATATTGATTGATATCAGTAATAGAGCGCAGCATATAGAGTTGCAAATGTGGGAAAAAATAATTTAAACCGACTCCATATAACCAAAAGTTATAAAGAAAGTGGTTAAATGTAATTTTCTTTTTGTTTCATTAGGTTAACTTAAGTTTTTGCTGTGATTTGACGATTATAGTGTTTGGTTATGAGATATTCATTTAATGAACAATAGTAAAAACCGCGTCCGACAGCTAATTGTATGCGGACATTTGTCCTATTGTTGGTCCTGTTGTATGCATTTAACTAGGCTTATTACATAGAATGAAAAGGAACACGGTAATGACTTTACAATCTGATGCTCGGTTGTCGCTGAGTTTAATGGATTTAACCTCTTTGAAAGAGGACGATACGCCGGCAAGTATTCTCGCATTATTGAATAGCATTAACCCTGATATCGGACTACCAGCGGCGATTTGTGTGTATCCGCAGTTTGTGATGTTAGTAAAAGAAGAGTTGGAAAAGCGTGAGTGGCTGCAGATAAAAGTGGCAACGGTGACCAACTTCCCATCTGGAGAACAAAAGCTCCAGCAGGTCGTTGCACAAACTCATTCAGCAATCGCAGATGGTGCCGACGAAATTGATCTTGTGCTTCCTTATCAGCAGCTGATGGCGGGTGACCCAGATACACCTTGGCAATATGTGCATTCAAGCAAGCTTGCTTGTCAAGGTAAAGCAAAGCTCAAGGTCATCATCGAAAGTGGCGTATTGGCTAAACCAAAGCTCATTGCGGAAGCCGCGCAGCTTGCCATTATGGCGGGCGCGGACTTTGTTAAAACAAGTACAGGAAAGGTTGCTGTCAATGCTACACCTGAAGCGGCTGAAGTTATCCTTAAGACAATCAAAAGCAGCGGTAAATCGGTTGGATTTAAAGCGGCCGGTGGAGTAAAGTCAGTAGTTGAAGCACAGCGATATTTACGATTGGCTGAAGAAATTATGGGGGCCGAGTGGCTCAATGCCAAGAATTTTAGATTCGGTGCTTCAAGCTTATTGAGTGATGTAGCAGTGGTTGTGAATGGACAGAGCGAGTGAAGCAGAAAAAATAAAACTTGAGCATGACGCTGCTAAACTGTTTTTACGCAGTTATGAAAAGCAGTTTGCAGTGCATATGCGCCATATTTGGCACAATGAGCCCAATAAGCCGGACGTCAGTTGTTATCAAGGAAAAATACAGCTTGATATAGAAATAGCCCATTTTTATGCAAGTGAGAAAGAAGCTATGGCTGTGCTTGGGCGTCAGTTGTCTCTCTCCACGCAAAGAGAGCTGGCAGCAATGAGTCAAGCCGCTGACTCCGAACAACTGAGTATCGGCTTACAGCGGCTGCTCAATCAAAAAGCCAAAAAATACTATGATTCACAACGTGTTTGGTTGTTAATTCGAAATGCTAGCCCCATCTATCATCTTGACGATTTTAAGCGCTTAAAAGCCACTTGGGAGATCCCTGATTGTCATCCATTTGAGCAAGTTTGGGTGCTTTGTGATTTTTATCACGGAGATTTATTGCGTCTTTTCTGAAGACGTCGTAAAACCAAGTTTAGATTAAATGTTACTTTGCATATCTTTTACACTTGTTTTCGTTTGCTTCGTCAGTATAATGGGCATCCACTTTGCAGGGGCGTAGTTCCAATTGGTAGAACAGCGGTCTCCAAAACCGATGGTTGCGGGTTCGAGTCCTGCCGCCCCTGCCAATTCAGCAACAAGTCCACATTTAAAATAACGTGACCCAAAACCACTTAAGTCGCTTATTTGTAAATTTGGATTGAATGGATTTACCCTGTTCTATGCAGGGTTGTTGTGTCTGTATTTAAGGTAAAATTGATTATGAGCACTAATGTTGAAAACTCGTCAAGCTCGATGGACACGGTAAAGTGGCTAGCTGCTATTGCACTTCTAACTGGTGCTGTAGTTGGTAATTATCTATATGCCGATTTATCTGTTTTAGTACGCGCTGTTGGCGTAGTTGCAGCTATTGCTGCGGCTTTGGGCATTTTGGTAACGACTGAAAAAGGCCGTACCTTTATCGCTTTTGCTAAAGAATCACGTATTGAAGTACGTAAAGTTATCTGGCCAACGCGTCAGGAAGCGACTCACACTACTTTCATCGTGATCATTGCAACGGTGATTATGGCATTAATCCTATGGGGATTAGATGGTATACTTTTCCGTGCAGTAGGCTTTTTAACTGGATTGGAGATCTGATCCCATGTCGGATGAGAACAAAGAAAAGAAATTACGTTGGTACGTGATCCAAGCGTTTTCGGGTTTTGAAAAACGCGTAGCACAAACCATTATCGAGCATATTAAAATCGAAGGGTTAGAAGACCTATTCGGTGAGATCCTTGTGCCGACTGAAGAAGTGGTTGAAATGCGTGCAGGTCAGAAACGTAAATCTGAGCGTAAATTCTTCCCTGGCTATGTATTAGTTCAAATGGTAATGGACGATGCTTCTTGGCACTTGGTGAATAGTACACCGCGTGTAATGGGCTTTGTTGGTGGTACGTCAGACCGTCCTGCACCAATCAGTCAAAAAGAAGCGGATCGTATTCTTAACCGTCTACAAGAAAATGCTGAAGCACCGAAACCTGCTACTTTATTTGAGCCGGGTGAAGTGGTTCGTGTTACAGATGGTCCATTTGCTGACTTCAACGGTGTGGTTGAAGAAGTGGATTACGAAAAGAGTCGCCTGAAAGTTTCGGTACTTATTTTCGGTCGTTCAACACCTGTAGACCTAGAATTTGGTCAGGTTGAGAAAGACAAATAAATTCTAACTTGAAAAAGTTGTCAAAGGCCGCTGATTAATCTATAATCAGCGGCCTTTTTGTTGTACGCAAAAATATGCGGCAAAAAGACTGAATTTTTTAACTGGGAAGCCGTTTGAGTACGCGTCCTCGCGCGCACGAGGCAAAGACCCACAATTGAGGTATTATCATGGCTAAGAAAGTTGAAGCTCTAATCAAGCTACAAGTTGCTGCTGGTATGGCTAACCCTAGTCCTCCAGTAGGTCCTGCACTAGGTCAACACGGTGTAAACATCATGGAATTCTGTAAAGCGTTCAACGCACGTACAGAGTCTATCGAAAAAGGCGCACCTGTTCCTGTTGTTATTTCTGTTTACAGTGACCGTTCTTTCACTTTTGAAATGAAGACTCCACCTGCGGCATACCTTCTTAAGAAGGCTGCTGGTATCAAGTCTGGTTCTGGTCGTCCTAACACTGAAAAAGTTGGTACAGTTACTCGTGCTCAACTTGAAGAGATCGTTGAGACGAAACGTCCAGATCTTACTGCTGCTGATATGGACGCAGCTGTACGCACGATTGCAGGTTCTGCACGTGCAATGGGCTTGAACGTAGAGGAGTAATTGAGAATGGCTAAATTAACTAAGCGTATGCGTACTATCCGCGAGAAAGTGGATGCGACTAAAGAGTACGAAATCAACGAAGCTGTTGCTCTTCTAAAAGAACTTGCTACTGCTAAGTTCGTTGAAAGTGTTGACGTTGCTGTAAACTTAGGTATCGATGCTCGTAAATCTGACCAAAACGTACGTGGTGCAACTGTACTACCTCACGGTACTGGTCGTGATGTACGCGTAGCGGTATTCACTCAAGGTGCAAATGCTGAAGCTGCTAAAGAAGCTGGTGCTGATTTAGTAGGTATGGAAGACCTTGCAGAGCAAGTTAAGAAAGGCGAAATGAACTTTGACGTTGTTGTTGCTTCTCCAGATGCAATGCGCGTTGTTGGTCAGCTAGGTCAAATCCTAGGTCCACGTGGTCTTATGCCTAACCCTAAGACAGGTACTGTAACGCCTAACGTTGCAGAAGCTGTTAAGAACGCTAAAGCTGGTCAGGTTCGTTACCGTAACGATAAGAACGGTATCATCCACACTACTATCGGTAAAGTAGACTTTGACGCTAACCAACTTCAAGAAAACCTTGAAGCGCTAATCATCGCGCTTAAGAAGGCTAAGCCTTCTACTGCAAAAGGTACTTTCGTGAAGAAAGTAAGCATCTCTACTACGATGGGTGCTGGTGTTGCTTTAGACCAAGCTACTCTAAATACTCAAGTAGTATAATTTAGAGTTTAGCGTTTACATGGCGTAAAAATTAGACTATAATTTTGCGCCATTTTGTAGAGAAGTGTACTTCTTTACAAAGCAAAGAATTCGGGTTGAAGCGCATAATTTCGAAAATTGTTTCCATCATGGTCTACAATGAATCGATAAATTGCGCTTCCGTCCAAGACCGTAGGTGGCTTCGGCCTTAATCGTCCTACGTAGACGGTGTGAATCCCAGCTAGATTTTCCTAATCTTCTGGCTCTCGCCGTAAAAAGCATCTCTGCTAAAGTTTTTAGCAGGGTAGAGTAGAACTGAAAAACATGTTTGTTTTTCTATAAACCAGGAGTAACACCCATGGCTTTAAATCTTCAAGACAAAAAAGCAATTGTTGCTGAAGTCAACGAAGCTGCCAAAGGTGCTCTTTCAGCAGTTGTTGCTGATTCTCGTGGTGTAACAGTAGGTGCAATCACTGCTCTTCGTAAAGAAGCTCGTGAAGCTGGTGTATGGATGAAAGTTGTTCGTAACACCCTAGCTAGACGTGCGGTTGAAGGCACTGATTACGAATGCCTAAATGAATCACTAGTTGGTCCAAGCCTAATCGCTTTCTCTTCAGAGCACCCTGGTGCTGCTGCGCGTATCTTTGCAGATTTCGCGAAAAAGAACGAAGCATTTGAGCTTAAAACTGCTGCATTCGAAGGCAAAATCGTTGACGTAGATATGCTTGCTAAGCTACCTACTTACGACGAAGCTGTTGCACGCTTAATGAGCGCTATGAAAGAAGCGTCTGCTGGCAAATTGTGTAAAACAATTGAAGCGGTACGTGTACAGAAAGCTGAGCAAGCTGCTTAATTTAAGCAACGCTCCTTTCTTTAATAAATTTTTTGAACCGCATGGGTTCGTAAATAATTAGGAAATTTGAAATGTCTGTATCTAAAGACCAAATCCTTGACGCTATTGCTGAAATGTCAGTAATGGAAGTTGTTGAACTAGTTGAAGCTATGGAAGAGAAGTTCGGTGTAACTGCAGCTGCTGCTGTTGTTGCTGCTGGTCCTGCTGAAGCTGCTGAAGAAAAGACTGAGTTCGACGTAATCCTAGCTGCTGCTGGCGGTAACAAAGTTGCTGCAATCAAAGCGGTACGTGGCGCAACAGGTCTAGGCCTTAAAGAAGCTAAAGCGCTAGTTGAGTCTGCTCCTGCACCTATCAAAGAAGGTGTATCTAAGGAAGAAGCTGAAGCGCTTAAGAAAGATCTTGAAGAAGCTGGTGCTGAAGTTGAGATCAAGTAATCTAGCTCCCGCTAGGTTCGCTGCCTGAGAAATCAGGCAAGGGCTGGTGATTATTTAATCACCGGCCCTTTTGCGCTATAGAGATATGCATTTCTATCGTGCATAAATCTTCGAATTTCACTGTAATTTTCAATAACTTAGAAGTTTTTGTTGAAAATCGCAATGGCATTTGAAGTAACACTGATTTGATGACATTAACGATTTGAATATAGCCTGAATTGTGCTCATATAAGCCGTTAGTTAAGCAAGTTAGTGTGACAATTTAGATGTTGTTATCATGGCTTAGATGCCAGTGAAGTCTGTTCAATTTTGGACAGGTTGGGTCAAAGATCAGCAAGCTGAGGAACCCCATGGCTTACTCTTATTCTGAAAAGAAACGTATCCGTAAGGATTTTGGTAAACGTCCACAGGTTTTGGACATACCTTTCCTACTGCAAATGCAGTTGGAATCGTTCGATAAGTTCATTGCGCCTGATGCCGATGGTGATACTGGATTGGAAGCTGCTTTCCGTTCTGTATTCCCTATCAAGAGCTACTCGGGCAATTCTGAACTTCAATACGTCAGTTATCGTATTGGCGAGCCAGTATTTGACGTTAAAGAATGTCAAATTCGCGGTGTGACATATTCTGCTCCACTTCGCGTTAAACTACGTCTTGTGCTAATGGACAAAGATGCACCTGGCACAGTCAAAGACATAAAAGAGCAAGAAGTTTACATGGGCGAAATCCCGCTCATGACAGACACCGGTACTTTTGTAATCAATGGTACTGAGCGTGTTATCGTTTCTCAGCTACACCGTTCACCTGGTGTATTCTTTGATAACGACCGTGGTAAATCACACTCATCTGGTAAAGTGTTATATAACGCACGTGTGATCCCTTACCGTGGTTCATGGCTTGACTTTGAATTCGACGTTAAAGATAACCTTTACGTTCGTATTGACCGTCGCCGTAAACTACCAGCATCTATCATCTTACGTGCGCTAGAGTTCACTTCAGACGAAATCTTGGCACTATTTTTTGAAACGACAAGTTTCGAAGTAAAAGATGGCAAAGTGTTGATGGAACTTGTGCCTTCACGCCTACGTGGTGAAACCGCTGCATTTGATATTAAAGATGCAAACGGTGACGTATTGGTTGAAAAAGGCCGTCGTATTACTGCACGCCACATTAAGAGCATCGAAAAGCAAGGCATCGACACTCTTGAAGTACCGCATGAGTACATCATCGGTCGTGTTGTTGCTAAAAACTATATCGACGAATCAACAGGCGAAGTGATTGCAGAAGCGAACTCTGAACTATCACTAGAGCTTATGGCTGAATTGGTGAAAGCGGGTCACTCAAAGATCGATACGCTTTACATCAACGAAGTAGACAGCGGTGCGTACATGTCAGAGACATTACGTGTTGATTCTACTAACAATCGCCTAGAAGCATTGGTAGAAATCTATCGCATGATGCGCCCTGGTGAGCCACCAACAAAAGAAGCTGCAGAAGCGTTATTTGATAACCTATTCTTCTCTGAAGAGCGCTACGACCTTTCAACTGTTGGTCGTATGAAGTTCAATAGCCGTGTTGGTTATGATTCAGACGAAGGTGACGGTACGCTATCTAAAGAAGATATCGTGAGCGTGATGAAGGTATTGATCGACATCCGTAACGGTAAAGGCGATGTTGATGACATCGACCACTTAGGTAACCGTCGTATCCGTTCTGTAGGTGAAATGGCTGAAAACCAATTCCGTGTAGGTCTTGTACGTGTTGAGCGTGCGGTACGTGAGCGTCTAAGTCTTGGTGACCTAGATAACGTTATGCCACAGGATTTGATCAACGCTAAGCCAATCTCTGCAGCAGTAAAAGAATTCTTTGGTTCTTCACAGCTTTCACAGTTTATGGACCAGAACAACCCGCTTTCAGAAGTAACGCACAAGCGTCGTATTTCTGCATTAGGTCCGGGTGGTCTAACTCGTGAGCGTGCTGGCTTCGAAGTACGTGACGTACACGTAACGCACTACGGTCGTGTTTGTCCTATCGAAACGCCTGAAGGTCCAAACATCGGTCTAATCAACTCGCTATCTACTTACGCGCGTACAAACGACTATGGTTTCTTAGAGACTCCATACCGCAAAGTAGTAGACGGTATCGTTACTGACGATGTTGATTACCTATCAGCAATTGAAGAAGGTCAGTTCGTTATCGCACAGGCGAATACAACGCTAACCGATGACAACCAATTTGCTGAAGAATTGATTCCATGTCGTTTTAAAGGTGAATCAACTTTTATGCCAAGCGACAGCATCCAGTATATGGACGTATCTCCACAGCAGGTAATCTCTGTGGCTGCAGCGCTTATCCCATTCCTAGAACACGATGACGCGAACCGCGCATTGATGGGATCGAACATGCAACGTCAAGCTGTACCTACACTACGTGCTGATAAGCCGCTAGTTGGTACTGGTATTGAGCGTACACTAGCGAAAGACTCTGGTGTAACAATCGTTGCTAAGCGTGGCGGTATCGTTAAGTATGCTGATGCAAGCCGTATTGTTGTTAACGTTAATGAAGATGAGCGCATCCAAGGTGAAGCGGGCATCGACATCTATAACTTAACTAAGTACACACGTTCAAACCAAAACACTTGTATCAACCAGAAACCAACTTGTATGGTTGGTGAGCCGGTGGTACGTGGTGACGTGCTTGCTGATGGTCCTTCAACAGACCTAGGTGACTTAGCACTTGGTCAGAACCTACGTGTAGCATTCATGCCTTGGAATGGTTACAACTTCGAGGATTCAATCCTACTTTCAGAGAATGTTGTAAAAGAAGATCGTCTAACGACTATCCACATTCAAGAGCTTCAGTGTATTGCTCGTGATACTAAGCTTGGTCCAGAAGAAATCACTGCGGATATTCCAAACGTAGGTGAATCTGCACTAGGTAAGCTTGACGAATCAGGCGTTGTATATATCGGTGCTGAAGTGAAAGGCGGCGACATCCTTGTAGGTAAAGTAACGCCTAAAGGTGAAACGCAGCTAACACCTGAAGAAAAGCTACTACGCGCTATCTTCGGTGAAAAAGCGTCTGACGTTAAAGACAGCTCACTACGTGTACCAAACTCTGTATCTGGTACGGTTATCGACGTACAAGTGTTTACGCGTGACGGTGTTGAAAAAGACAAACGTGCACTAGAAGTTGAAGATATGCAGCTTCGCGAAGCGAAGAAAGACTTCAACGAAGAGTTCAGAATCCTTGAAGGCGGTATCCTGACTCACGCTCGTAACCTACTGATTAAATCAGGTATGAGTGAAGAGCAGCTTGCTGGCTTTAACACTGAGAAGCTACTAACGCAAAGTCTTGCTGATGAAGAGCACCAAGCAGAGCTTGAGCAACTAGCTGCACAGTATGACGAGCTTAAAGCTGACTACGATAAGCGTTTCGAGAACAAGCGTCGTAAGATCACTCAAGGTGATGACCTAGCGCCTGGCGTACTTAAGATTGTTAAAGTATACCTAGCTGTTAAACGTCGTATCCAACCTGGTGATAAGATGGCGGGTCGTCACGGTAACAAGGGTGTAATCTCAACTATCGTTCCTGTTG
The DNA here is from genome assembly GCF_030291895.1 of Pseudoalteromonas sp. JC3. Lineage (NCBI taxonomy): Bacteria > Pseudomonadati > Pseudomonadota > Gammaproteobacteria > Alteromonadales > Pseudoalteromonadaceae > Pseudoalteromonas > Pseudoalteromonas sp. JC3. Next base: position 357,547 of record NZ_CP127855.1, read on the forward strand.
AAGACATGCCTTACGATGATAAAGGTCGTACTGTAGATATCGTACTTAACCCGCTGGGTGTACCATCTCGTATGAACATCGGTCAGATCCTAGAAACTCACATGGGTCTAGCTGCTCGTGGTATCGGCGAACGTCTTGAAGAAATGATGAAAGAGCAACGCGAAATTCACGAGCTACGCGAATTCATCAAGAAAGCTTACGAAATCGGTGACTGCCGTCAGAAAGTAGATATTGCTAACTTCTCTGATGATGAAATCCGTCGCTTGGCAGATAACCTTAAAGGTGGTCTTCCAATCGCAACACCAGCATTTGATGGTGCACGTGAAGCTGAAATCAAAGACATGCTAGAGCTTGGTGGTTATCCAAGAAGTGGTCAGGTAACGTTATATGATGGTCGTACTGGTGATGCATTTGAGCGTCAAGTAACAGTAGGCTACATGTACATGCTGAAACTGAACCACCTTGTTGATGACAAGATGCACGCGCGTTCAACAGGTTCTTACAGCCTAGTTACTCAGCAGCCGCTGGGTGGTAAGGCACAGTTCGGTGGTCAGCGTTTCGGTGAGATGGAGGTATGGGCACTAGAAGCATACGGTGCTGCCTACACACTACAAGAAATGTTGACAGTGAAGTCGGATGACGTTAACGGTCGTACTAAGATGTATAAGAACATCGTAGACGGTAACCACAAGATGGAACCGGGTATGCCTGAGTCGTTCAACGTACTGTTGAAAGAAATCCGCTCGCTAGGTATCAACATCGAGTTGGAAGAAATTTAATCCGACCGCCGCAGTGCGCTGCGGCGTTGCATAACTGCAACCGGACTGAAAAGAATGTAGGGGTGAGCGTGGCTTGCCCTCAAGATTAACCTCCGACAGGAGAGCTAAGGTGAAAGACTTACTTAAGTTTCTGAAGCAACAAAATAAGACCGAAGAATTCGATGCAATTCGTATTGGTCTTGCTTCGCCAGACATGGTGCGTTCATGGTCTTACGGTGAAGTAAAGAAACCTGAGACAATCAACTACCGTACTTTCAAGCCTGAGCGTGATGGCTTATTCTGTGCCCGTATCTTCGGCCCAGTAAAAGATTACGAGTGTTTGTGTGGTAAATACAAGCGCTTGAAGCACCGTGGTGTTATCTGTGAAAAGTGTGGCGTTGAAGTAACGCTAACAAAAGTACGTCGTGACCGTATGGGTCACATCGAGCTGGCTAGCCCAGTTGCGCATATTTGGTTCTTGAAATCACTTCCGTCACGTATCGGCCTAATGCTAGATATGACGCTTCGTGATATCGAGCGCGTACTTTATTTTGAATCATTCGTGGTAACTGAGCCAGGTATGACTACGCTTGAGCGCGGTCAACTACTAGGTGAAGAAGAATACCTAGATGCACTTGAAGAGCACGGTGATGAGTTTGAAGCGAAGATGGGTGCAGAAGCTGTACTTGATCTACTTCGTGACCTAGACCTTGGTCAGTTAATCGCTGAAATGCGTGAAGAGTTGCCAACAATCAACTCTGAAACTAAGCGTAAGAAAATCACTAAGCGTCTTAAACTAATGGAAGCGTTCCACCAATCAGGTAACAACCCTGAGTGGATGGTAATGAGCGTGCTACCGGTTCTTCCACCAGATCTACGTCCTCTAGTACCACTAGACGGCGGTCGTTTTGCGACTTCAGATCTGAACGACCTTTACCGTCGTGTGATCAACCGTAACAACCGTTTGAAGCGTCTTCTAGACCTAGCTGCACCAGACATCATCGTACGTAACGAAAAGCGTATGCTTCAAGAAGCGGTTGATGCGCTACTTGATAATGGTCGTCGTGGCCGTGCAATTACAGGTTCTAACAAGCGTCCACTGAAGTCGCTTGCTGACATGATCAAAGGTAAGCAAGGTCGTTTCCGTCAAAACCTTCTAGGTAAGCGTGTTGACTACTCAGGCCGTTCTGTTATCACCGTTGGTCCTACGCTGAAACTACATCAGTGTGGTCTACCTAAGAAGATGGCACTTGAGCTATTCAAGCCATTTATCTACGGTAAACTAGAGCGCCGTGGTATGGCGACAACCATCAAAGCTGCGAAGAAGATGGTTGAGCGTGAAGTACCAGAAGTTTGGGACGTACTAGACGAAGTTATCCGTGAGCACCCGGTTTTACTTAACCGTGCGCCAACACTTCACCGTCTAGGTATCCAAGCATTCGAACCTGTACTTATCGAAGGTAAAGCGATTCACCTGCACCCGCTAGTGTGTGCGGCGTATAACGCTGACTTCGATGGTGACCAAATGGCTGTTCACGTACCACTGACGCTTGAAGCGCAGTTGGAAGCGCGTGCATTGATGATGTCTACCAACAACATTCTAGCGCCAGCTAACGGTGAACCAATCATCGTTCCTTCACAGGACGTTGTACTAGGTCTTTACTACATGACTCGCGATCGTATCAACGGTAAAGGTGAAGGCACTGTATTTAAAGATGCTAAAGAAGCTGAAAAAGCATACCGTGTAGGTGCAGCTGAGCTTCACGCTCGTGTTAAAGTGCGTATCACAGAAGTGACTATCGACGAAGAAACACGTGAGCGCGGCACGTTAACTCACCTAGTAGATACGACAGTAGGTCGTGCAATCCTTTCATTGAATATCCCTGAAGGCTTGCCGTTTGAACTGATCAACAAACCACTAGGTAAGAAACAAATTTCCGGTCTTCTTAACGAGTGTTACCGTCGTCTAGGTCTTAAAGATACTGTTATCTTTGCTGACCAAGTGATGTATACCGGTTTCCACTACGCGATGAAATCAGGTGTTTCTATCGGTATCAATGACATGGTAATCCCACCAACTAAAGGTGAGATCATCGATCGTGCGGAAGCTGAAGTTGCAGAAATCAACCAACAGTTCCAATCAGGTCTTGTAACTGCCGGTGAGAAATACAACAAAGTTATTGATATCTGGTCACGTGTAAACGAAAACCTTTCTCGCGAGATGATGGCTAACCTTTCAAAAGAAACGGTTATCAATGCTGAAGGTAACGAAGAAGAGCAACCGTCATTTAACTCAGTGTTTATGATGGCAGACTCAGGCGCTCGTGGTAGTGCTGCTCAGATCCGTCAGCTAGCGGGTATGCGTGGTCTAATGGCACGTCCAGATGGTTCAATCATCGAAACGCCAATTACAGCGAACTTCCGTGAAGGTCTAAACGTACTGCAGTACTTTATCTCGACGCACGGTGCGCGTAAGGGTCTAGCGGATACGGCACTTAAGACAGCGAACTCGGGTTACCTAACTCGTCGTCTAGTAGACGTAGCACAGGATTTGGTTATCAATGAATCAGACTGTGGTACCGAAGAAGGTCTAGTAATGAAGCCGCTAATTGAAGGTGGTGACGTTGTAGAGCCGCTTCGTGAGCGCGTACTAGGTCGTGTTGTTGCTGAAGACGTGGTTAAGCCTGGTACAACAGAAGTACTTGTTGAACGTAACGTAATGATTGACGAAAAACTGTGTGACCTTCTAGAAGAGCACTCAGTAGACGAAGTTAAAGTACGTTCTGTAATCACCTGTCAAAACGACTTTGGTGTGTGTGCACACTGTTATGGTCGTGACTTGGCACGTGGCCACATCATCAACCCTGGTGAAGCAGTTGGTGTAATCGCGGCACAGTCAATCGGTGAGCCGGGTACACAGCTTACGATGCGTACATTCCACATCGGTGGTGCGGCATCACGAGCTTCTGCAGAGAACAGTGTTCAAGTTAAGAACAATGGTAATCTGAAACTTCACAATGCTAAGTTTGTAATCAATGCTGATGGCAAAATCGTTATCACGTCTCGTTCAACTGAGATCACGATAATCGATGAGCACGGTCGTGAGAAAGAGCGTTATAAAGTTCCTTACGGTGCAGTATTAACTGTACAAGATGGTGCTGACGTTAAAGGTAACGATATCGTTGCTACTTGGGACCCGCATAGTCACCCAATCATCATTGAACATGAGTCAAAAGTATCGTTCAGCGATATTGATGATTCAAACACTGAAGCACAGACTGATGAATTAACTGGTCTAACACGTGTGGTTGTTAAGGATCTTGCGAAAGTAAACGCGAAAGAGCCTAAACTAATCATTGAGAACGAAGAACGTGGTCTTCAAGAGATCCGTCTACCTTCATTCACAACGATTGAAATCACAGATGGTGCAACAGTACTACCTGGTTCGGTACTGGCTCGTATTCCACAAGAAGGTTCAAAGACTCGTGACATCACGGGTGGTCTACCTCGAGTTGCTGACCTATTCGAAGCGCGTAAGCCAAAAGATCCTGCAATTCTTGCAGAAATCACAGGTACCGTTAGCTTCGGTAAAGAGACTAAAGGTAAGAAACGTCTTGTGATCACACCGGAAGAGGGTGATGCATACGAAGAGATGATCCCGAAATGGCGTCAGCTTAACGTGTTCGAAGGTGAGCAAGTGGCTAAAGGTGAAGTAATCGCCGATGGTCCAGAGTCTCCGCACGACATCCTACGTCTACGTGGTGTTACTGATGTATCTAACTACATCACTAACGAAGTACAAGAAGTATACCGCCTACAGGGCGTAAAGATTAACGATAAGCACATTGAGACTATCGTTCGTCAGATGCTTCGTAAGTGTATCATCCTTGACGGTGGTGACAGTGAGTTCCTAGTAGGCGAGCAAGCTGAAGTTGCACGTGTAAACATCGCTAACCGTGAACTAGAAATGCAAGGTAAGATCCCAGCTAAGTTTGAAATCCAACTAATGGGTATTACTAAAGCGTCACTTGCGACTGAATCGTTTATTTCTGCGGCATCGTTCCAGGAAACAACACGTGTTCTAACCGAAGCTGCGGTTAACGGTAAGAGCGATGAGCTACGTGGTCTGAAAGAAAACGTAATCGTGGGTCGTTTGATCCCTGCGGGTACAGGTTTCGCATACCATGAAGAGCGCATCAACCGTCGTAAGCAAGGTGAAGCAGCTGTTGAAGAGCAAACAGTAAGTGCTGAAGAGGCAACTCAAGCGCTAACAGATGCACTAAACGCTGATTTACTAGGTGGCAACGAGTAATCCTCGCCATTTAGCTAATTAATTGAAAAACCGCTGTGTGAATGCAGCGGTTTTTTTATGCCTTTTCAACTCGCTGGTCGAATTGCCATCAAAGCGTCACATCAATATGTATACTGCAACAAAGGTTTTTCAATGCAATCGTCAACTTTTGTTAACTTTCAATAGCTTCGCAGACAAAACCATCCGAATTGCATGCATTTACTTAGCGCTGATGACGACTTTTGGTTGACAGGTTAAACTTTGGTCATTAAAATTCGGCCACCCATTTTAGTCGTTCAAGAAAATTGGATTTGGCCTAAATGGTAAGATTTTATTTTTCAGTAGTAATTTATTAATTCAGGAGCTATTTAATGGCAACTATTAACCAGCTAGTGCGTAAGCCACGTCGTAGCAAGGTTACAAAGAGCAACTCAGCTGCTCTTAAAGCTTGTCCACAAAAGCGTGGTGTATGTACTCGCGTATATACAACAACACCTAAGAAACCAAACTCTGCATTACGTAAAGTAGCGCGTGTACGTTTAACTAACGGTTTCGAAGTAACTTCATACATTGGTGGTGAAGGTCACAACCTACAAGAGCACAGTGTAATCCTAATCCGTGGTGGTCGTGTTAAAGACTTACCAGGTGTGCGTTTCCACACTGTTCGTGGTGCACTTGACTGTGCAGGCGTAAACGACCGTAGACAGGCTCGTTCTAAGTACGGTGCAAAACGTCCTAAGGGCTAATGGTTCTCCGTTAGTAAGGCCAAGCACTTAAGTTTTAAATTTTTATATATTGTTTTGGGAATCCGTGTTTAGCACGGACCTGAAGATACCGGAGAAAGAAAATGCCTAGAAGACGCGTAATAGGTCAACGTAAAATTCTTCCAGATCCGAAGTTCGGATCAGAGCTTCTTGCTAAATTCGTTAACGTAGTAATGCTTGACGGCAAGAAATCTACTGCTGAAAAAATCGTATATGGTGCGCTAGACGTGGCTGCTGAAAAATCAGGCAAGTCGCACCTAGAAATCTTTGAATCTGCACTTGATAACGTTCGCCCACAGGTAGAGGTTAAATCTCGCCGTGTTGGTGGTTCAACGTACCAAGTACCAGTTGAAGTACGTCCAGTGCGTCGTAACGCACTAGGTATGCGTTGGTTGGTTGAAGCTGCACGTAAGCGTGGCGAAAAATCAATGGGTCTTCGTCTTGCTCAAGAGATGATCGACGCTGCTGAAAACAAAGGCACTGCGGTTAAGAAACGTGAAGACGTTCACCGTATGGCTGAAGCGAACAAAGCATTCGCTCACTACCGTTGGTAATCTGCTAACACCCTTTAAGAGGATATTATGGCACGGACAACTCCGATTGAGCGCTACCGTAACATTGGTATATGTGCTCACGTAGATGCGGGTAAAACAACTACGACCGAGCGCGTACTTTTCTATACTGGTCTTTCTCATAAGATTGGTGAGGTACACGACGGTGCCGCAACTATGGACTGGATGGAGCAGGAGCAAGAGCGTGGTATCACGATCACTTCTGCTGCAACGACGTGTTTCTGGAAAGGGATGGATGCTCAGTTTGATGAGCATCGTGTAAACATCATCGATACTCCAGGACACGTAGATTTTACTATCGAAGTAGAGCGTTCATTGCGCGTACTTGATGGTGCTGTTGTTGTGTTATGTGCTTCATCAGGTGTGCAACCGCAAACTGAGACCGTTTGGCGTCAGGCAAACAAATACGAAGTACCACGTATGATTTTCGTCAATAAGATGGATCGTACGGGGGCTAATTTCTTGTCTGTTGTTGAACAAGTTAAAAAACGTCTCGGTGCTACACCTGTGCCTATTCAGCTACCAATTGGTGCTGAAGATGAATTTAAAGGTGTTATTGACCTTATCAAGATGAAAGCGATTAACTGGAATGAAGAAGACCAGGGAATGACTTTCAACTATGAAGAGGTCCCTGCAGATCTTCTTGAGCTTGCTGAAGAATGGCGTTCTCATCTAATTGAGAGCGCTGCAGAAGCTTCTGAAGAGCTAATGGAAAAATATCTTGAAGATGGTGAGTTGAGCGAAGAAGAGATTAAATCAGCCCTTCGTCAACGCACATTGGCCAATGAAATTGTGCCAATGACGACAGGTAGTGCATTCAAGAACAAAGGTGTTCAGGCTGTGCTTGACGCTGTGATTGAATTCATGCCTTCGCCTACTGAAGTAAAAGCTATCCAAGGTGTCTTAGAAGACGAATCCGAAGATACGCGTGAAGCTGACGATAATGCACCGTTTGCGGCGCTTGCATTTAAGATCGCAACCGATCCATTCGTTGGCACACTTACTTTCTTCCGAGTTTACTCTGGTAAAGTTAGCCAAGGTGATTCGGTACTAAATCCTGTTAAAGGTAAAAAAGAGCGTTTTGGACGTATTGTTCAAATGCACTCAAACTCGCGTGAAGAGATTAAAGAAGTTCATGCGGGTGACATCGCGGCTGCTATCGGCCTAAAAGATGTAACTACTGGTGATACACTTTGTGCTCAAGAAGCGCCAATTACGTTAGAGCGTATGGAGTTTCCTGAGCCTGTAATCTCGGTCGCAGTAGAACCTAAAACAGTAGCTGACCAAGAAAAAATGGGCGTTGCGCTTGGTAAACTTGCAGCAGAAGATCCTTCATTCCGTGTAGAAACGGACGAAGAATCGGGTCAGACGATTATCTCTGGTATGGGTGAACTTCACTTAGATATCATTGTCGATCGGATGAAGCGTGAGTTTAACGTTGTGTGTAACGTTGGTAAGCCTCAGGTTGCATACCGCGAAACTATCCGAGCTTCTGTTGAAGCTGAAGGTAAGTTTGTGCGCCAATCTGGTGGTCGTGGTCAATATGGTCACGTTTGGTTGAAGCTAGAACCAATGGATGTCTCTGATGATGATGCGCCAATATACGAATTCGTTAACGAAATCGTAGGTGGTACAGTACCAAAAGAGTATATCCCAGCGGTTGATAAAGGTATTCAAGAGCAGATGAAGCAAGGTGTTCTTGCCGGTTATCCGCTATTGGGTGTTAAAGCTACTCTGTTTGATGGCTCGTTCCACGATGTTGACTCAAACGAGATGGCGTTTAAGATCGCAGGTTCGATGGGCTTTAGAAAGGGCGCGCTTGAAGCAAGTCCAGTTCTACTTGAGCCTGTCATGAAAGTAGAAGTAATCACCCCTGAAGAAAACATGGGTGATGTAGTAGGCGACTTAAACCGTCGTCGTGGCATAATTGAAGGCATGGAAGAAGCATTTGGTGGCTCGAAGCAAATTAATGCTCAGGTACCGCTTTCTGAAATGTTTGGTTATGCAACAGACTTACGCTCCGCTACACAAGGGCGCGCATCATACTCTATGGAATTCCTAAAGTATGCTGAAGCGGCTAAAAACGTAGCTGATGCAATAATTGCAGCTCGCGCTGTTAAGTAATTTTAGTTCGGTCCGGTCTTAGGGCTGGACTTTAATTTCTTTATAGGAAATTTGAAAATGGCAAAAGAAAAGTTTGAACGCGTAAAACCGCACGTAAACGTAGGTACAATCGGCCACGTTGACCACGGTAAAACAACTCTAACTGCAGCAATCACTAACGTACTTGCAAAAGTATACGGTGGTGAAGCAAAAGACTTCGCATCAATCGATAACGCTCCAGAAGAGCGTGAGCGTGGTATCACAATCTCAACTTCACACGTTGAGTATGACACACCAACTCGTCACTATGCACACGTAGACTGTCCAGGACACGCTGACTATGTTAAAAACATGATCACAGGTGCTGCACAGATGGACGGCGCGATCCTAGTAGTTGCAGCTACTGACGGTCCTATGCCTCAAACACGTGAGCACATCCTACTTTCTCGTCAGGTTGGTGTACCTTACATCATCGTATTCATGAACAAATGTGACATGGTTGACGACGAAGAGCTACTAGAGCTAGTAGAGATGGAAGTTCGTGAACTACTTTCTGAGTACGACTTCCCAGGTGATGACCTACCACTAATCCAAGGTTCAGCGCTTAAAGCACTAGAAGGCGAAGAGCAGTGGGAAGCGAAGATCGTTGAGCTTGCAGAAGCACTAGATTCTTACATCCCAGAGCCAGAGCGTGACATCGATAAGCCATTCATCATGCCTATCGAAGACGTATTCTCAATCCAGGGTCGTGGTACAGTAGTAACAGGCCGTGTAGAAGCTGGTATCATCAACGTGAACGACGAAGTAGAAATCGTAGGTATCAAAGAAACTACGAAGACAACTTGTACGGGTGTTGAGATGTTCCGTAAGCTTCTAGACGAAGGTCGTGCGGGTGAGAACATCGGTGCACTACTACGTGGTACTAAGCGTGATGAAGTAGAGCGTGGTCAAGTACTATGTAAGCCTGGTTCAATCAAGCCACACACAAAATTCACTTCAGAAGTATACGTACTTTCGAAAGATGAAGGTGGTCGTCACACTCCTTTCTTCAAAGGTTACCGTCCACAGTTCTACTTCCGTACAACAGACGTAACTGGTGACATCCAGCTACCAGACGGCGTAGAAATGGTAATGCCAGGCGACAACATCAAGATGACTGTTGAGCTAATCGTACCAATCGCGATGGACGAAGGTCTACGTTTCGCTATCCGTGAAGGTGGCCGTACAGTAGGTGCTGGTGTTGTAGCAACAATCGAAGAGTAATCTTCGTAGCAGCGATTTTATATCGCGACCAGCAAAAAAAGGTCGTTCTCTGATAAAGAGTACGGCCTTTTTTAATGCCTTGTAGATGCGATTTTATATCGCGATCAATGAAAGGGTCATCCTCCAATAAGGCGTACAGACTTTTTAATGCCTCGTAGCAGCGATTTTATATCGCGACCAGTGAAAAGGGTCATTCTCAAATAAGAAATACAGATTTCTTAATACCTCGTAGCAGCGATTTTATATCGCGACCAGTGAAAAGGGTCATTCTCAAATAAGAAATACAGATTTCTTAATACCTCGTAGCAGCGATTTTATATCGCGACCAGTGAAAAGGGTCGTTCTCAAATAAGAAATACAGACTTTTTAATGCCTCGTAGCAGCGATTTTAGATCGCGACCTGCGAACAGGGTCATTCTCCAATAGGGCGTACAGACTTTTTAATGCCTCGTAGCAGCGATTTTATATCGCGATCAATGAAAAGGGTCGTTCTCCAATAAGGCGTACAGACTTTTTAATACCTTGTAGCAGCGATTTTATATCGCGACCTGCGAACAGGGTCATTCCTAGCAATTCAAGAATTGTTCTGGAACCTTCTTATTAGGTGATATCCCCTCTTATAGAATAGTGCCTCAATAGTGTTGATAACACGCGGTACTATACATAAACGCTATACAATACCTCTATTTTGTTCTCTTTTTATACGGTTAAGTATCAAAAATAAGCGTTTCGCTTTATTTTTGCTCGAACAAACGTTTTTTCGCAATTTTCTTTAAAAAAAGAGTTGCACTAAAATCGGATCGCCCTATAATGCGACCCCACTGACACGGGGCGCTACGCTGAAAAGCAAAGCAGCAACGAGTTAGCGTCAAGTAAAACTTAAGTTCGAAACTTCTTCTCAAGAAATTCAAAATTAAGTGTTGACAAAAAAATGGGAATGCTTAGAATGCACATCCCTCGAAACAACGAAGTGTTTCGAAATGCTCTTTAAAAATATGAAGCAATCATCTGTGTGGGCACTCGTACAGATTGAGTTCTAACAGCAGATTCTAGTTCGCTAGATGACGCAAACAAATTTAGAGTCTCAATTGTAACTGAGTGACTATATAGTCAATTCGTTTTGATTTTACTTTTTTGAAAAGTAGAAACAAACAATCAGAATTCAATGAGCACGAAGCTTAGGCTTCAAAAAACTTTTAATTGAAGAGTTTGATCATGGCTCAGATTGAACGCTGGCGGCAGGCCTAACACATGCAAGTCGAGCGGTAACATTTCTAGCTTGCTAGAAGATGACGAGCGGCGGACGGGTGAGTAATGCTTGGGAACATGCCTTGAGGTGGGGGACAACCATTGGAAACGATGGCTAATACCGCATAATGTCTACGGACCAAAGGGGGCTTCGGCTCTCGCCTTTAGATTGGCCCAAGTGGGATTAGCTAGTTGGTGAGGTAAAGGCTCACCAAGGCGACGATCCCTAGCTGGTTTGAGAGGATGATCAGCCACACTGGAACTGAGACACGGTCCAGACTCCTACGGGAGGCAGCAGTGGGGAATATTGCACAATGGGCGCAAGCCTGATGCAGCCATGCCGCGTGTGTGAAGAAGGCCTTCGGGTTGTAAAGCACTTTCAGTCAGGAGGAAAGGTTAGTAGTTAATACCTGCTAGCTGTGACGTTACTGACAGAAGAAGCACCGGCTAACTCCGTGCCAGCAGCCGCGGTAATACGGAGGGTGCGAGCGTTAATCGGAATTACTGGGCGTAAAGCGTACGCAGGCGGTTTGTTAAGCGAGATGTGAAAGCCCCGGGCTTAACCTGGGAACTGCATTTCGAACTGGCAAACTAGAGTGTGATAGAGGGTGGTAGAATTTCAGGTGTAGCGGTGAAATGCGTAGAGATCTGAAGGAATACCGATGGCGAAGGCAGCCACCTGGGTCAACACTGACGCTCATGTACGAAAGCGTGGGGAGCAAACAGGATTAGATACCCTGGTAGTCCACGCCGTAAACGATGTCTACTAGGAGCTGGGGTCTTCGGACAACTTTTCCAAAGCTAACGCATTAAGTAGACCGCCTGGGGAGTACGGCCGCAAGGTTAAAACTCAAATGAATTGACGGGGGCCCGCACAAGCGGTGGAGCATGTGGTTTAATTCGATGCAACGCGAAGAACCTTACCTACACTTGACATACAGAGAACTTACCAGAGATGGTTTGGTGCCTTCGGGAGCTCTGATACAGGTGCTGCATGGCTGTCGTCAGCTCGTGTTGTGAGATGTTGGGTTAAGTCCCGCAACGAGCGCAACCCCTATCCTTAGTTGCCAGCGATTCGGTCGGGAACTCTAAGGAGACTGCCGGTGATAAACCGGAGGAAGGTGGGGACGACGTCAAGTCATCATGGCCCTTACGTGTAGGGCTACACACGTGCTACAATGGCAGGTACAGAGAGCAGCGAGCTAGCGATAGTGAGCGAATCCCTTAAAGCCTGTCGTAGTCCGGATTGGAGTCTGCAACTCGACTCCATGAAGTCGGAATCGCTAGTAATCGCAAATCAGAATGTTGCGGTGAATACGTTCCCGGGCCTTGTACACACCGCCCGTCACACCATGGGAGTGGGTTGCTCCAGAAGTGGATAGTCTAACCTTAGGGGGGACGTTCACCACGGAGTGATTCATGACTGGGGTGAAGTCGTAACAAGGTAGCCCTAGGGGAACCTGGGGCTGGATCACCTCCTTATACGATTTAGAACTTATTTGTTCGAAGTGTCCACACAGATGATTGTTGCTTGGCCTGATGGCTAAGTGATATTGCTCTTTAAAAATTTGGAAAAGCTGAAAAATTAAATTCTGATAGATAACGAAAGTTATTTATCGAGTTTTCGAAAGAAAATGCCGATTAATCATTTCGATGATTAATTAGCGTCTACTTTAGTATTCAATATTAACTTCTGGCGAAGTTAAACTGTCTTTAGCAGTACAACTTAAAACTATTTTGGGTTGTATGGTTAAGTGACTAAGCGTACACGGTGGATGCCTTGGCAGTTGGAGGCGATGAAGGACGTACTAACTTGCGATAAGCCTAGTCAAGCCAGTAAGAGGCGCTTGAGACTAGGATTTCCGAATGGGGAAACCCACCTGCTTGCAGGTATCGTTAACTGAATACATAGGTTAACGAGGCGAACGCGGAGAACTGAAACATCTAAGTACCCGTAGGAAAAGAAATCAACCGAGATTCCGAAAGTAGCGGCGAGCGAAATCGGAGCAGCCCTTAAGCTTTAGTGTAGTTAGTGGAATATGCTGGAAAGCATGACGAAACAGGGTGATAGTCCCGTACACAAAAACTTATCTAAAGTGAAATCGAGTAGGTCGGAGCACGTGAAACTTTGACTGAATATGGGGGGACCATCCTCCAAGGCTAAATACTCCCAACTGACCGATAGTGAACCAGTACCGTGAGGGAAAGGCGAAAAGAACCCCTGTGAGGGGAGTGAAATAGAACCTGAAACCGTGTACGTACAAGCAGTAGGAGCCTACTTGTTGGGTGACTGCGTACCTTTTGTATAATGGGTCAGCGACTTATATTCTGTAGCGAGGTTAACCATTTAGGGGAGCCGTAGCGAAAGCGAGTCTTAACTGGGCGCTTAAGTTGCAGGGTATAGACCCGAAACCCGGTGATCTAGCCATGGGCAGGTTGAAGGTTGAGTAACATCAACTGGAGGACCGAACCCACTAACGTTGAAAAGTTAGGGGATGACCTGTGGCTAGGAGTGAAAGGCTAATCAAACCGGGAGATAGCTGGTTCTCCCCGAAATCTATTTAGGTAGAGCCTCGGACGAATACTTACGGGGGTAGAGCACTGTTAAGGCTAGGGGGTCATCCCGACTTACCAACCCTTTGCAAACTCCGAATACCGTAAAGTAATATCCGGGAGACACACGGCGGGTGCTAACGTCCGTCGTGGAGAGGGAAACAACCCAGACCGTCAGCTAAGGTCCCAAAGTGTATGTTAAGTGGGAAACGATGTGGGAAGGCTAAAACAGCTAGGAGGTTGGCTTAGAAGCAGCCACCCTTTAAAGAAAGCGTAATAGCTCACTAGTCGAGTCGGCCTGCGCGGAAGATGTAACGGGGCTAAACATACCACCGAAGCTACGGCTGCGTACGTAAGTATGCGGGGTAGGGGAGCGTTCTGTAAGTGGCTGAAGGTGTGCCGGGAGGCATGCTGGACATATCAGAAGTGCGAATGCTGACATGAGTAACGACAAGAGGAGTGAAAAACTCCTCCGCCGGAAGACCAAGGGTTCCTATCCCATGTTAATCAGGGTAGGGTGAGTCGACCCCTAAGGCGAGGCTGAAGAGCGTAGTCGATGGGAAACGGGTTAATATTCCCGTACTCGGTATGAATGCGATGGGGGGACGGAGCAGGCTAGGCAAGCATGGCGTTGGTTGTCCATGTGAAAGGCTGTAGGCTGGTGACTTAGGAAAATCCGGGTTGCCAAGGCTGAGAGTCGAGACGAGCCACCAAGGTGGTGAAGTTGTTGATGCCCTACTTCCAGGAAAAGCCTCTAAGCTTCAGTTCATACTGAATCGTACCCTAAACCGACACAGGTGGTCAGGTAGAGAATACTAAGGCGCTTGAGAGAACTCGGGTGAAGGAACTAGGCAAAATTGTACCGTAACTTCGGGAGAAGGTACGCTCTTGTTTGTGAAGGACTTGCTCTGTAAGCAAACGAGAGCCGCAGTGACCAGGTGGCTGGGACTGTTTATTAAAAACACAGCACTGTGCAAAATCGTAAGATGACGTATACGGTGTGACACCTGCCCGGTGCCGGAAGGTTAATTGATGGGGTTAGCTTAGGCGAAGCTCTTGATCGAAGCCCCGGTAAACGGCGGCCGTAACTATAACGGTCCTAAGGTAGCGAAATTCCTTGTCGGGTAAGTTCCGACCTGCACGAATGGTGTAACCATGGCCACGCTGTCTCCACCCGAGACTCAGTGAAATTGAAATCGCAGTGAAGATGCTGTGTACCCGCGGCTAGACGGAAAGACCCCGTGAACCTTTACTACAGCTTGGCACTGAACATTGACCCTACATGTGTAGGATAGGTGGGAGGCTTTGAAGCAGGAACGCTAGTTTCTGTGGAGCCGACCTTGAAATACCACCCTTGTAGTGTTGATGTTCTAACTTAGGCCCCTGAATCGGGGTTGAGGACAGTGCCTGGTGGGTAGTTTGACTGGGGCGGTCTCCTCCCAAAGAGTAACGGAGGAGCACGAAGGTTTGCTAAGTACGGTCGGACATCGTACGGTTAGTGTAATGGTAGAAGCAAGCTTAACTGCGAGACAGACACGTCGAGCAGGTACGAAAGTAGGTCATAGTGATCCGGTGGTTCTGAATGGAAGGGCCATCGCTCAACGGATAAAAGGTACTCCGGGGATAACAGGCTGATACCGCCCAAGAGTTCATATCGACGGCGGTGTTTGGCACCTCGATGTCGGCTCATCACATCCTGGGGCTGAAGTCGGTCCCAAGGGTATGGCTGTTCGCCATTTAAAGTGGTACGCGAGCTGGGTTTAGAACGTCGTGAGACAGTTCGGTCCCTATCTGCCGTGGGCGTTTGAGAATTGAGAGGGGCTGCTCCTAGTACGAGAGGACCGGAGTGGACGAACCGCTGGTGTTCGGGTTGTGATGCCAATTGCATTGCCCGGTAGCTACGTTCGGAACTGATAACCGCTGAAAGCATCTAAGCGGGAAGCAGGCCTCGAGATGAGTTCTCACTTTGACTTAGAGTCAACTGAAGGGCCGTTGAAGACTACAACGTTGATAGGCGAGATGTGGAAGTGCTGTGAGGCATTAAGCTAACTCGTACTAATTACCCGTGAGGCTTAACCATACAACGCCAAAGTGGTTTATAAGCGACAGAAGTTAATAGACTAAAGTAGACAAAAGAATTTAATAGCTTTTTCCAGATTTACATTGATGAAGGAGACTTCATTGATGAACAGAATTTCCTGGTGACTATAGCGTTTTGGACCCACCTGACCCCATGCCGAACTCAGAAGTGAAACAAAACAGCGTCGATGATAGTGTGGATTACCCATGTGAAAGTAGAACATCGCCAGGGCCAAATAAGAGAAACCCGTTGCAGCAATGCGACGGGTTTTTTTGCTATTTGGGGTAAAGTACTTCCATGTCGCATCTCCCCTTCGCGCGTCCTTGCGCTCACTTCCTCGAACTGCGAAGCGGTGCTTCGGTTTCTCGTCACCCAAACTCAGAAGTGAAACAAAACAGCCGAAGGGTCGGCCCCGGTCAATGATAGTGTGGATTACCCATGTGACTCTCTATTTAAAAAATGAGAACATCCTACTTCGTAGCGAGCCAGGGCCAAATAAGAGGTTGATGAAAAGCGTTCATCCATGAACTTCATCGACATTCGAACATCCATGTACATCAAAACCCGTTGCAGCAATGCGACGGGTTTTTTGCTGTTTGAGGTATAGAGATTTGAGATATAAAACCTCGCAAGCCAATCAACACATCGCGAGGTGAACTCGCTCCTACCACAGTATCAGCACAGTGCAACATGGTAGGTGGTTTACCCACCGATGGCTTGCAATGAAGTTCCGGAAAAAAACCATGTACATCAAAACCCGTTGCAGCAATGCGACGGGTTTTTTGCTGTTTGGGGTATAGAGATTTGAGATATAAAACCTCGCAAGCCAATCAACACATCGCGAGGTAAACTCGCTCCCACCATAGTATAATCATAGTGCAACATGGTAGATGGTTTATCCGCAGGCATTCATCCTAAATATTTTATAAAGACACTTTACTCAGTTCATTGAAAACTGTAAATATCGGCGATCCCACTACCTTTTGTGTGAGATCTTCGTTATGATTTTGCTTTTGTTTCACAACTAATTACGAAATGTCAGAACTCTATCATTGGTTTGATCTCTTGGGCGTCATGGTTTTTGCAATTTCGGGAACCTTAATTGCGCATAGTAAACATATGGATGGCTTTGGTGTGATTGTCCTTGCGACTGTAACTGGTATCGGAGGGGGAACATTACGAGACTTGATTTTAGATCAACCTGTTTTTTGGCTTCATGATACTAGCTATATTTACGCTATTTTATTTGCTGTCGCTGTGAGTATATGGTGGCTAAATCGACATCAAAATATTCCAAGAACTGTACTGCAGGTTGCTGATGCCATTGGGCTTGCTTTTTTCGCTGTAATGGGAGTACAAAAGGCTTTAAGTATTGGAATGCCTGATACTACAGCTGTGATCATGGGCGTATTGACTGGGTGTTTTGGTGGGGTCATCAGAGACGTGTTGGCTCGCGAAATCCCCCTTCTTTTAAAAGGAGAGTTATACGCGATCACCTGCATTTTTGGCGGGGTAGTCTATACTCAAGCAATTAAATTGGGCATGGCAACAGAGTACGTAATGGTATTATCTATGGCGGCAACCTTGTTATTGAGGTTAGCGGCTATGCGATACCACTTGGTGTTACACGTATTTAACTATAAATATTAAGTAAGCAGGAGACATGGATGTCTTTAGCAAGACTCTTCACTCGAGCACAAGTTGGTATTACCGCACCCGAGGTAATTGTTGAGGTGCACCTTAGCAATGGTTTACCTGCCTTTGGTATTGTTGGATTACCCGAAACTTCAGTTAAAGAAGCCAAAGAACGCGTCCGTAGTGCACTTGTGAATGCTGGCTTTTTATTTCCAGAACAGCGCATCACAGTTAACTTAGCACCAGCAGACCTACCAAAAGATGGGGGCCGCTTTGACTTTGCAATCGCACTCGGTGTTCTCGTCGCATCAGGACAGTTAGATAGCCATGCTATTACTGATAAAGAATTTTATGGTGAGCTTGCGCTAAACGGTGAGCTTAGGACGGTCACTGCCATTTTACCCTCTGTAATTGCTGCTGCGAAGGAGGGGCGAACTGCTTACTTGCCAATTGGTAACGATGCAGTTGCGAGCCTGGCTGCGGATGCCAATCGTGTTGCTATAGGCTGCTTGCGTACAGCATGGTTAGGTTTAAGCGGCCAGCAATCACTTATGTTTAATCAACTCTACCCAGATGATTTAAATATACAAGCTTCAAGGGGGAGTTTGCTGGACATGGCTGAGGTGAAAGGGCAAGAGGGGGCAAAGCGAGTACTAGAAATAGCCGCGGCAGGTGGGCATAACGTTTTATTTCTTGGTCCTCCGGGTACTGGAAAATCGATGCTTGCTCAGCGCTTACCTACGATAATGCCATTAATGACGGATAATCAGGCGTTAGAAACGGCTTCTATCTATTCCATACTGGGAAAAACCATCAGCCAATCAAACTGGAAAACAAGGCCTTTTAGAGCTCCACATCATACTTGCTCTGCAGTAGCCTTGGTTGGAGGCTCGTCAAACCCTAAGCCTGGGGAGATATCATTGTCAAATAATGGTGTTCTATTTTTGGACGAGTTACCAGAATTTGATAGGAAGGTACTGGATTCATTACGTGAGCCGATGGAAACGGGCATGGTAACGATTTCGCGCGCAGCTCGGCAAGTTGATTACCCTGCAAACTTTCAACTGATCGCAGCATTAAACCCCAGTCCTACAGGTTGTTACACTGACAAAAGAGCGTCTCCAGATCAAGTATTGCGCTATTTGGCTAAGATTTCAGGCCCATTTTTAGACCGAATAGATCTACAGGTAGAATTACCTCGTCTAAAAACAGAAGAGCTACAATCCCAGAGTAATGGAGAGTCTAGCGCGACAATAAGGGCTAGGGTGGAGCAGGCCTATAAAACAGCTTTAGCACGTCAGGGAAAATGTAACGACCAACTGAGTGTAAAAGAGCTAAACCATATCTGCTATCTTGCTGATGCTGAAAGTTTATTTCTAGCAAAGGCAGCAGAAAAACTAAAGCTATCACCACGTTCATATCATCGAATAATCAAAGTTGCGCGTACCATAGCGGATCTGAGCTCTACACCTAATATTGGCTTGTCACATTTAAAGGAAGCGCTTAGTTATCGCGCGCTGGAGAGGTTGTTAGGTCAGTTAACACAGTATTAGTAACGGCACTTCAATAGATAGGGAGTGTATTATTGGTAAAGGTTAAGCTGACAACATATAACCTTTACCGCGAACCGTAACAATGCGTTTTTGCTCTTTTTCATCGCCGAGTTTTTTGCGTAGTCGGCCAACTAAGACATCAACCGTTCTGTCACTTGGGCTCCAATCAGGTTGCCCAATGTCTTCTGAAATACGCTCTCTGGATGTTGCCCTTCCAGCATTGGAAATAAGACAAATCAACACTTTATGCTCAGCTTCGGTAAGTCGAGACTCAATGCCATGTTGATTGATTAAGGTACGGTTATCAGGGTGTAGTTTAAAGTCTGCATATTCGATAAATTCTTCCGATTCATCGTCTTTATTACCAACTAAACGTTTGTATAAGGCACGCATACGCAGTTCAAGCTCAAGCGTATCAACAGGCTTACAGACGTAGTCATCAGCACCTTGCGCAAGACCTGCGATTCTATCGGCTTGAGAGTCTCGACTAGAAAGCATGATGACACCAAGGTCTGATAAGGTATTAATTTCTTTCGCGAGTTGCAGGCCATCAGTGGCGGGTAAAACAACATCAACAATAGCAAGTGCAAATGGGTTTTGGGTTTGAGCTTGAATAAGCTCAAGCGCAGTAGCACCCGTATTGTCTACAGTGATACTGAACTCGGTATTTTCAAAGTGACTACACAGCCGCTTTGCTAAGAGTTCATCATCTTCAACTAATAAAACCTTTATGCTCATGTTTTCACTGTTAATTGTTGTTTAATTGTCGTAAATATAACACTGAGAGATCGCTGCTTGGAAGTGCATGAAACGAATTCTTACAACTCTGTATCTGGCACGTTAACCTGACAACCTAGTTCGATCAAGGGGAAACCTAGCTTTATTATTAAATTATATACAATGATGTGTTTGATTGCTGCTTCGCTAAACAAAAAGGCGGCACAGAGTGCCGCCTAGCATTGATTACTTACCGTATAGATGTTCCCACCATTGTGGCTCTTTTTTTAAATGCTTGTCGAAATAAGCCAGCATGGTGTTCCACCAATGGAAGCGCTTGTCACGAGCAAAAATTTGATGATCTGCGCCTTTGTATTCGACCAATTCAACATCTTGGCCAAGGATCTTCAATGCGGTATACATATTGTGACTTTCACCTGGCGGCACATTGGTATCCGCGTCACCGTGAATTAACAATAATGGTGTTGTTACTTTGTCTGCATTAAATACCGGGCTATGTTGTGAGTAAAGCGTTGGATTGTTCCAGGGGAAACTTCCTTTTGAGGCCTCGCCAGAATACAAATAACCCCACCAGCCTTGACCCCAGTATGAAGTAATATTAGAAATACCAGCATGTGAGATAGAAGCTGAGAACAAATCAGTTTTTGTTGTCAGCAGCATAGTCATGAAGCCGCCGTAAGAAGCGCCTAAATTACCTAAACGCTTGTCATCAACGAAAGGGTAGGCTTTCACAAACTCTTTGGTACCCATGATGATATCGTTAGCGGTGTGTTCACCCCAAGCATTGACGTGTTCTGCTGAGAACTTCTGACCGAAACCTGTCGCACCTGTTGGTTGCAAGACATAAACAACATAGCCATTTGCTGCCCATAAGTTAAATGGATAACGCCCTGTAAAGCCACGAGTCACTGGAGAAGTGCCGCCGTAATAATAAACGAGTGCTGGGTATTTTTTAGCTTTGTCTAAATCGTGTGGTAGATACACGCGGCCTTTAATCTCCACGCCTTCAGTATTAGTAAAATTAAACTCTTCTAGGTTGGCAATTTCTGCATTCTGGTATGCGATATTTGCTGAGTCCCAGAGCGTGTCAGCTCGCTTATCTGAGGTTGACATGGTTTTTAACTGTTGCGGAGTTGATGCTGTAGTTCCCGTGAACAAGATCTCTGGGTTACGTTCACTAGACACAGAATAGTTCGTGACAACATCCAGCCCGGTGTTTAAGCGTTTGAAAGTAGACTTACTTTCGTTGAAGAAGAAAAGCTGTTGACGATCTTGGTCAGTCGCTTTTAGTACCACATCGCCATTATTGAGTACGGTAAAGCTGCCTATGGCTGGATCAAAGTTTTTACTCAGTGCTTTTACATTGTTGCCTTTGCGATCTATCCAATAAAGTTGGCCATCATAGTTATTCGCGAGCATACCTTCAGGTAAGTTGCGCCCCGCACCTTCTGCAAAATCAGGACCTGCAGTTACATAAATACCATTTTTGGTGTATTGCGCGCCGCTAAATGTACGATACTGACCAATAACACTTTGCTGATTGTTTGATAGATCAATTTCTATTAACTCTGTCAACATGTGAGGAGGTTGCGCGTAGTCTTGCTTATTACGTGTTGCTAAAACCGTGTTTGCTTGTGCGTCAAAGTCGGCCAAGCTGTGGCTTTGTGCGCCAACTGTCACAGGATTAAGTAGCCCACTTTTGATATCAAGTAAGAAGATTTGCGACTGGGTGCGGGCATATGACCATCTATCTTCTAATCCTTGATAATGTTTAGTCAGTTTGCCTTCTTCTTTGCCGCTGTTGGTCCACGCAAAAATAAGCGTGTCATTATCAAAAAACTCGATACTATTCGCGCCATTGAGCTTAGTAGCAACTTGAGTGCGTTTAAAGGTTTTTAGATCAAGGATGTAAGCTTTATTATCTTTTAAATAAGTGAGTTTGCTGCTGTCATCACGCCATGCAAAGCTATTTGCACTCATGCCATCGAAACTGTAAAGCATGTCACCATCTTCATTGTATAAAGCAGTTTCGGTGATTGCTGCGTTGCCTTTTTCATCATCGTAGTGGCGGACGGTAGAGATATAATATTCGCCGTTAGGTGCAAGTGAGATAGCACTCACCGTTGGAGCATCAAACAACTGCTTTGCAGACAGCGCTTTGGTTTGTTTTTCTGTTAGCGTGATAACGTCATGTGCTGCTTCGCCTTCAAAGCTAAGATCAACTTTATTCCAGTCATTTACCTGCTCAGCGATAACGAGGATTTGATGATCGCCCTTGACGACATCAAGCTGAACCTCTTTAACACCGGAGACCGGCTCTCCATTTAGAAATATTTTGGCTTTCTCGATGCCCTCAAGCTTGAGTTTACCTGAGACAAAGCGTTCAGTAGTGAAATTAAACTTCAGAGCTTGTAGTCCAGGTATCGTTAATTGAGATACTTTATTCAGTGCTTGCCATTTGCTTTCATTATTGAATAGCGTTACCTGTTTGGCGTCTTGTTGTAATGATGGTAGCAGGTTTTCAATAATTGCATCACGATGAGCTGTATCCGCTGGCTTTATTGTTGATTCGCCAGCGATGGGACCCAGAAATTGTATTTTTGATTCGTCTAATGGGCTTGCTGAAAGTTGTGCTGAGACTGCCGTAAATAGTAGAGTGACGGCTGTACGTAATTTCATTTATTTGCGCCTATTGTAGGTAATTATATGATAAAACTATATCATAGTATTTTGAACTGGTTGTATTGCTGCGATAGACGTCCTAAATTTAATAGTCTGTGTTGATGAGCAACATAACGTATGCGGTTAAGCAAACACTTAGCGTTGAATAAAGAGGAGAATTTACTTGGTTTTATTATTAACCTACATGTTTTTGGCAATAGCTATCTCTTTTATCTGTTCGGTGATGGAAGCGGTGCTACTTAGTATTACGCCAAGTCATATAGGGATCTTAAAGCAAGACAATGATGCATTAGCATCGCGAGTTCAACGCCTTAAAGACAATATTGATCAGCCTTTATCTGCCATTCTAACGTTAAACACCGTTGCGCATACCGCCGGTGCTGCAGGGGTTGGCGCACAAGCTGCTGTGGTATTTTCAGATGCAGCTGTTGGTATTGCGTCAGCGGTGATGACGCTACTAGTTTTGGTGCTGTCGGAAATCATTCCAAAGACCTTAGGAGCGACTTATTGGCGCGGATTAACACCTATCGTTTCCAGTGTGTTGGTATGGCTAGTTCGACTATTGAAGCCATTCGTGTGGATGTCGGATCAACTTACAAAAGTGATAGGCCGTAAAGAAGATGAGGCTCACTATATTCGTCAAGAAATCGAAGCGATGGCGGAAATAGGCTCTGAAGCTGGTGCACTGCATCAGGACGAGACTGAAACCATTCGTAGTTTATTACGTTTTCGTCATGCCAAACTAGAAAGCATCATGACCCCAAGAACGGTGCTATTTAAAGTGCATAAAGATATGACAGTACACGAGTATTTGTCTGAGCATGGTTCGGTTGCTTTTTCTCGGGTGTTGGTATTCGATAAAAACACAGATGACATCATCGGCTTTGTGCACAAAAATGACATAATGCTTGCTTATCATAGGCTTGGAGAAGAATATAAAATTGGTAAGCTATCTCGCCCTCTTTATACCGTACCGGAAACGCTAGCTGCGCCAGAGTTATTCAAAGCGTTACTGGCAAAGCGTCTACACATTGCGCTTGTCATTGATGAGTATGGCGATGTACAAGGCATAGTGACATTAGAAGATTTGCTTGAATCATTAATGGGAATGGATATTGTTGATGAGCGAGAGCAAACCACCAATATGCAAGCTGCTGCTAAGCAAAAGTGGCGAGAGCGCGTTGATAATCATGATAATTTGATTGAAGACAGCGACGAAGCTGAAGATGTGTCTGAAACGCAAAGCGACGGAGAGGAAACTGCCTCTCCAGAGGTTAAGGGTTCGAATTAATCATGCGCTGCCAAGAGTGTATCCACCCGACTAGGTCTGTTAATGGTTTAGGTTTGCTGATTAAAAAGCCCTGCATTAATAGGCTATGCTTGTAGCGGTCAAGGTATTGTAGCTCTTCAATCCGCTCTATACCTTCAGCTACTATGTCTAACTGTTGATTTTGTGCGATGTCGATTAAGCTGTCGATAAGTACCTGTGAAAAGCGATCGGATTCCACATGGGTTATCAAAGAGCGGTCGATTTTGATCTCGGTAAACGGCAAAGACTTTAATTGCTGAATATTGGTAAATCCAGTACCAAAGTCATCTAAAGAAATATCAAACCCTCGGATCCGTAACCGGTTCATTGTTTCCAGTTGAATAGACTGATTCATCGGTTGGTTTTCAGTAATTTCTAAAATGATATCACTAGGCTTTAAACGGTTTATTTCTAGAATCAGTGCCAATTTATCTGGACAGCTTAAATCATTTAATTGCACAGGTGATAAATTAAAGGCCATTTTAATTGGATAATTGAGTTCAGATTTGATTGCTTTAAACTCATCCGTTGCCTTTTCAAAAAGCTGGAAAGTAATGATATTGATTAGATCTGTATCTTCGGCCACGCCAATGAAATGGTCCGGTAAAATAACCTGCTCAGTATTTTTAGACACAATACGGGCAAGCACTTCGACACTTTTTATCTTTTTGTCACCACGGTGAACCTTTGGCTGATAGTAAGGCGTAATTTCGTTGTGACTAATGGCGTGCAAAAGATCGCTTTCGGTCACTTTTTCAATGCGGCTACGTTTAACAGCAGTATACGTCTCCATTTTTTTGAGCATGCGCTCGACATCAACCAATTGTACGGGCTTAGAAATATTGCCGATAAGATGTGCATTGGACTGTCTGGCAAGGTTGGTTGCTAGATCAATAATCTTCTCGTCCATTTCGGAAATTATAATAATGCCGCCGGAGAACCTTAGCTCTCCCAGTTGGCGAATAAACTCCATGCCATCCATTTCGGGCATATTGAGATCTGTAAAAATGGCGTCAAATTGATGAGGAGTCTGCCGTATTTTTTCTACAGCATTCACCGCACTTGAGCAGGTTGTGACATGTTCAATGCCAAGCTCAGTCATAATAGCTTGCATTACGACGAGGATCGCGGGTGAATCATCTACTACCATTATCCGATGTTTTGCTAATGACATTAACAATTCCTTCGTATACCTTACCTCCTTAAAGTCTAGTACAAATAATTTAAAGTGCTCAAATCTCAAAATGCTTTAAAAGGTGATTTTTACTCAATTTGAAGCGCAATAATGACACTTTGCCTGCATTTTTCTAATTCAGATTCCGGCAGCGCTTTATGAAGCGGACGCTTTTAGCGATAATGCCCCAAATGACCTTTGGATCTGAATATGAATAGAGTCGAGCTTTCGCTAGCGGACAAAGCGGTATCTATCTTTTTTAACCAACAACAAGTAGTACAGCTTTTTGTCGAGCAGCAAGCGATTACCTTTGAAGAGCAACATAATGGTATTTTCGCGACCATTGATGGACAAACACTGGCGGTAAATACAGAGCAGTTACCTCAGGGGTTACTTGGGATTGCAGTAAATGGAGCTGAACTTCAGTGGCTTGAAGTGAGCACTGAAACACCTAAAGAAAAACGCAGCTTATTTGGTTTGGCAGCATTGGGCTTAAAGTTATTTAAAAGTGCCAAGGTGGTCAAAGCTGCCTTGGCTGGCGCATCCGTGGCAGGGTACGCATGGCTATTTTCTTGGCAGTTTGCGCTTATGCTTGTGGCTTGCTTAGTCGTTCATGAATATGGCCACGTCCGCGCGATGCGCTATTTTGGGATTAAAACAAAAGGCATCTATTTGATCCCTTTCGTTGGTGGCCTGGCTGTAAGTGACGATAAGATCACGACCCGCTGGCAAGACGTAGTTATTTCGTTGATGGGACCGGCATTTGGTCTGATAACCTCAATCCTTGGAGTGGTGTTGTATTATGCGACAGAGATGGAAATCTTTGCTGGTGTTGCAGTATTAAGTGCGCTGTTGAACTTATTCAATTTACTACCTATTTTGCCGTTAGATGGTGGGCATGTTCTAAAAAGCATAAGCTTTTCAATGCGCTCTTGGGTGGGGTTATTGGCGTGTATGGCAGGAGTATTATTCGGCCTTTGGATAAGTTACACCTTTGGCTTAATCTTACTGGTGATATTCATTTTGATTGGTAGTTTTGAAATCCTGATTGAGTGGCGTGGCCGTAATTACAGTCACTTATTACCCCTTGACCGATATGGGCAAGTGGTCAGCGCCATTATGTATATAGTTGTTATTACAGGTCATGTTGCGGTAATGATGCATTTTGCTGATTCAGAGAATCCAATCCTAAGCTTACCAATGAAAATTTTATCAAGTTAATTTGTGTAAGAAGGTGCATTACGCACCTTCTTACAGGGGCAGCAACAATAAAGTTGCGATAATTACACCCGTTACCAGCAATTGTACTAGGCAAAACCCCATAATATCTTTGGCTTTAAGGCCTGCAATTGCAAGTACCGGGAGTGCCCAAAATGGCTGGATCAGGTTAGTCCAAGCATCACCCCATGCAACGGCCATCGCGACTTTGGCTATGTCTGCATTAAGCGCTTCTGCTGCGGGAATGATAATTGGTGCTTGTACCGCCCACTGACCGCCGCCTGAAGGCACAAATATATTTACAAGGCCTGCGCTTAAAAAGCTCCACAGCGGTAATGTCCATTGACTGCTAATAGAAACAAATCCTTGAGATATTTGTTGTGCTAGTCCTGTTTCGACCATCATAGCCATGATCCCAGCATAAAAAGGAAACTGGATCACGATACCGGCACCACCTTGAATTGCTTGTTGTAGGCTATTGAGAATATTTGCAGGGGTTTTGTGTAGCAGCATGGCTAAGAACAAAAACAGGGCTATGACGATATTCAATGTCAATGTGCCTGCATTAAATATAAAGTAAAAGCCCAAGTAGCTAAGACCTATTGCTCCTCCTAACATACCAAGCCATGAGGCATTTTCTAATTTTGCAGCCGGAGTATTGTGGGTACTGATATCATTACTTTGTTCAATGAGCTTTTCTTTATCAACAATGACTGCGTCATCATCTTTGGGAAGCATTAGTTTATTTATAAGTGGTAAAACGATAAAAATACTGAGTACGATGAGTAGGTTAAATGGTGCAAAGATTGTCTCTGAAGTGGTAACAATACCTATGCTCTTTTCACTAAAGTGCCCCGGAGTTGCGATAGTCAGGGGGACTGAGCCTGATAGGCCTGCGTGCCAAACAACAAAACCAGAGTAAGCACTAGCCACTAACAGGCGATAATCAACTTTCACTTTTCGAGCGATGGCCTTTGCGAACAAAGCCCCGACTACTAAGCCAAACCCCCAATTTATCCAGCTGGCGCTCATCGCAACAAAGGTGGTGAGTATAATTGCTTGAGAAGGAGTTTTAGCTAGGCCTGCGATACGGTCTAGCGCTTTCGCTATTGGAGGGGTAACAGCAAGCATGTGACCACATAATAAAACTAACAACATTTGCATCGCAAAAGTAAGCAGCTTCCAAAAGCCATTACCCCATGCCTCAAGCACCATGACAGGTGTTGCTGGAGTAAACAATGTAGCGAGTACCATCACCAAAAAAGTGAGTAAAAGCACAATCACAAATGGATCGGGTAGATACTTGTCGACTAATTTTGTTAGCGGGGTGGTAAACTTGCCAAGCATAAGACATCCTGTTTTCATTATTATTTTATGTAAATCAAAGTGATTGAATTACGCATCATAATATAGCTAAACTTTAAGCTAAAAGTTAGTGGTTTAGGCTAACTTATAGTGAACAGAAAATAATGAGTTTCATTGGTTTCTTTTAAAATCAAAGCGTTAGGATTGGCATGAAATCTGATATATTAAAAAGAAAGACTTTAAGTAACTAAGAGAGGTAACTATGTCTGGACAAGGTTCTGGTGGTAATGTAATTGCAGCGATTTGTAACGTCTTTTTCCCTGGCCTTGGTCAGTTGGTTCAAGGTCGTATATTGGCGGCTTTAATCTTCGCAATTGTTGTTGTAGGTGGGTATGCACTGTGGTTTTTATTGGTTCCACCTGTGATTGCAGCCGTTTTCCATTTGTGGGCTATTATTGATGCTGCTAAGTATACGCCGCCTAGGTATTAACGGTTATACCAAAAAGTATAACCACCCAGTCAGGCTGATCATACTCAGCACAGTAGACAGCACAACGGTAGCCGCAAGCGTTGCTTGTTGGCTGTCGAGCTGTCTAGCAACAAGATAGGCATTGACTCCCAGCGGAGAGGCACTCATTAAAGTCACCACCTGAACTTGTTGAGTTGCCAATCCTAAATAAGTGGCAAAGAGATAAACCAATCCCGGTAGTAGTATCAGTTTTACTGCACTTAGCCATATTGCACCCTGTAACTTTCCCCGCACGCCATACTGTACCAAGCTCGCACCCAGAATAAATAGCGCCCCTGGAATGGCTGGTTTTGCCAACCAACTAAAGCTTTCATGTATTAAGCTTGGTAGTTTTAACCCTGCAATGTTTAATATCAAACCGCTCGAAATACTTATCACTATTGGATTGAGCAGCAGGGGTTTCACAATATCCACCTTATTTTTGTGTCTTGCTGCCAGTAAAAAAGTCATAAAAAACAGCATTGCACTGTGGAATGTAATAATCATAAATACCATGGCAGCGGCTTGCTCACCGAGTGTCATTAAGATAATCGGTAATCCGACTAACACGGTATTAGAGTAGGTGCCACTTAATGCTAATGCTGCACTGTCTGTTTTTGAACGATGTTGCGCTTTAAAGAGAAATAGGTATAAGCCTGCATAAGTCAGAGCGACTGGGAGATAAAAGGATAATAACAAGGGACCCGTCGCGAGGCTTTTCAGATCTGCTTGCACCATACTGCTAAATAACAGTACAGGAATACATAAATTAAAGATAAAAGTACGCAAGCCATCAAGCTGATTGATGGCGATAAAGCCAATCTTTGCACTCAAAAACCCAGAAATAACGATAAAGATGAGAGGAAATAAGATCTCAACAGGCGACATGCATTGACCAACAATCGAGTGGTTAAAAGGTAATTCTATCAATGAATGCTTAGCGGACGCTACTTAGGTATAATAAAACAAGGTGATTTAGTTAAGAAGTAAAGATGGAATACCAGTTTATTCGTGACCCACTTTCTGGGTTTCGAGCTCGCTTAAATGACGAGCATGCGTTGATAGGTCGGTGGCTGAGTGAGGAGCTTGCACATGAGCATATTGTCAGCCTGCTGACACAGCTTGAAAACCTGCCAAATCAAAAAGAAGAGCTTGTGTTGGCTGGTAAAGAGATCCGCGCCACATTCACGCCGCAAGAAGCATTATTTGAAAGCCACGCTCTGTTTCATGAAAGTGATGACATAGCGCAGTACCAAGAAGACGCACTGGCTTTAGATGAGTCGGGTATGATGGCGGTGTGTGGCTATGAAGACTTTTTACCCATGCTGGTAGAGTGGGCTGAATTTACCAAAGCTAAATAACCTGAGCTGCGGATAATTAATGCCTTTCTAGCAGCCAGTTTTAGCGCTAACTGCGTTGAATTCACTTCCAATACCAGCTATTGGTGCGTAAATTCGCCTTGCCTACAGGATGTAGGTACCTTAGCGAGAGCAGGACGCGGAAGCGGAGTTATCCCCAAAACTCTCTGGCTAGATAAGAAGATAGTTTAAGGCGATTAAAAAAACAGTGAGTTAGTCCATTCCTTATCCAAACCTCAGGTTAAATAAGTTCTGTGGGGGCTGTTATCTTTTATGCTTGAGTTCAACAGCCCCTGAAGTATAGAGATAGCTTATTTGGGCGTACCATAGAGTTGCTCTGCTCTATTAAATAACACCCACGAAGTGAGTATATACTTATCATTAGAAACCGGAATATTGCCTCGATGTGTATGTGTAAAATACCCTGGTGCTATCACCATAGAACCTTTTACTGGGGCAATTTTACGCTGCTGATAATAAAACTCGGTCTCGCCACCTTCCTCGACATCATTAAGGTAGAACATAAATAACAGCACTCGGTGTAAGGCTTCATTATGGTCATGTTGAGGGTAGACTTCGCTGTGCCAGTAGGGGTAGCCGCCTTTATTTATTTGATAGCGTTGAGCTTGGATAGCGCCTAAACGAAATAGCTGTTGAGCAAGGACCGGGAGTTGTGGCTTGCCGACTTCTTCAAAGTTATCCACAGTGAGATCGACAGGTTCACCAGTTTTGGGGTGATACACTTTAAGTCCAAATGCACCGATGATCATAAAGAAATGTTCTTCAAGGTACTCAAATAAGTGCTTTGCCGTAACCTGTTGAATGTGCTGTAACTGTTTGGCATAGTCAGGGTAGGAATTTAGATAAAGGTCGTGACTGACTTTTTTACTCAAGTCGACACCACCAGATGTAGTCCCCTGTTTTAAATGTGGACTTTGATCGAAGGTCTTTACGAATTCATCGCAAAAGTCTGAACTGAGTGCGTTATCGTAAACGCGAATAAAATCACTCATGTTTTTCCCTAGTTTTTATTGGAGTTATTATGCTGTCTGAAAAGCTTATGCCGCGTTTTTGCGACACAGATGTGCTTGGACATATCAACAATACCGTACTCCCTGTGTGGTTTGAAGCCGCGCGCACACCTATTTTCAAAATATTTACACCAAATTTAAATCCAAAAGAGTGGAAATTGATTGTTGCCAAAGTCGAAGTCACCTTTAAAGGGGAGCTATTTTATGGTCAGGAAGTCGAAATAAAAACGGCTGTTGAACATATCGGCAACAGCTCATTTGTGATTTTGCAGCAGGCTTGGCAGCATGGAGAATGCTGTGCTGAAGGTAAAACCATTATGGTGCGATATGACTTTGCGGTTAAGCAATCTCAACCGCTGAGTCAGCAAGAGCGCGATGCGCTAGGCACTTTTATGGTTGCTGCGGCTTAAACTGGTGACCAATTGCCGCTGAAATACAAGGCTTTACTGTATAGGTGTAGCCGTATTCCGCGGCGTTATCCGGCATGATCTCTAAGATCTCATAATCGTTTAATTCAACAATATTACTGCCTTCGCTATGTTCACAGCGTGAGTTTCCGTCAGACTCAAAGCGAAAGATAAAGTAAGCCAATATTTGGTTAAGCACATCGTTATAGTTTTTGCCTTGCTCATGTAAATCTGGGTTAGAATCGTTATTAATAGATACCGTTAACGACTCCGGCTCATCTGCAGTGGACTGTGTTTCATCTTGTTGTGGAGTACCGCCACTCATGTCGGCCACTTGTGGTTGAGTTTCCGATGATCCTTCATTTTCCTCTTCGGAGTCTGCTAAGCGTGATTCTTTCGCGTTGGCATGGAAAGAAATTCCGTCCTCATCTATTTTGAAATCAGAAGAAAACTCAGTAAATGCGGTTGAAGCACCTGATTTAGCGATGCCGAGCACCAAGAAAGCCAATAAAACAAAACACATGATCAACCTGATGATTGCTGTTGTTGCCGGATAACGATAGTGGTTCTGATGCCAAAAAGGCTTTATACGTAACGGTTTAAGCAGGAAAAGTACAACGACATAGCATGTCATAAAGAGTTGCGCGAGAATCAACAAGAAGGTACTGGTAATAAAAAACCAAGTAGGTAACGACAGCAACACACTCAAATTATGTGTGTAAGGGAAATTATCCGTGCTGACCCCAGTTAAATCATTGATACGGCCATCAGCTTGCACTAACACAAAGTTAGCGATAAAGGCATAAAATAACAGTATCAGTGCTTTACCTGGCACACTTTCCCAAAAGGTCATGATCCTTGGCCAGAATTCATAACATAGCGCCGTTACTGTGGTTATTAAGATCAAAAAAGCGGTGAAGTTATCATCTTCAGTTTCACTCAAGCTGAACATAAAAATGATAAAACTAACTAAATAATAGCGTTGAGCCAGTGTTAGGCTTTGCCAAAATTGGCCGATGGAAAAGCGCAGCCTTGCTAGGTACGCGGTTAAGTTTTTTGGCGCGAGAAGTTGATGCATAATAAATGAATTTGTAATTATTATGCACCAATAATAGAGACTTTTAGAAATTAAGACAATAAGGGCTTAAGGTACTTACCCGTATGCGAAGCCGCAAAGTCAGCCACCGTTTCAGGTGTACCTGAGACGAGTATTTGACCACCTCCTGCTCCTCCCTCTGGACCTAAGTCCACAATCCAGTCCGCGGTTTTGATGACGTCTAGGTTATGCTCGATAACCAGCACCGTATTACCATGATCGCGCAGACGATGTAATACTGCGAGTAGCTGCTGAATATCATGGAAGTGCAGACCTGTGGTTGGCTCATCGAGAATGTAAAGTGTTTTACCGGTATCTCGTTTTGATAGTTCACGAGCGAGCTTAACACGCTGCGCTTCACCACCGGACAAAGTCGTGGCGGCTTGCCCTAAGCGAATGTAGGAGAGGCCAACGTCCATTAAAGTTTGTAGTTTGCGATTGATTGCGGGAATCTTATCAAAAAATTCTCGGGCGTCCTCAACTGTCATTTCCAACACTTCGTGGATATTTTTACCTTTATACAGTACTTCCAGTGTTTCACGGTTATAGCGCTTACCAGTACAGACATCGCAAGGAACATAGACATCCGGCAGGAAGTGCATCTCAACCTTGATAACTCCATCGCCTTGACAGGCCTCACAGCGACCGCCTTTAACGTTAAAACTAAAGCGGCCAACCTTATAACCGCGTGAACGCGATTCTTGTGTCCCTGCGAATAGTTCACGAATAGCAGTAAAGATCCCGGTATAAGTTGCTGGGTTTGAACGTGGTGTGCGACCGATAGGACTTTGATCAATATCGATAACTTTATCGAAGTGATCTAGCCCATGAACTGATTCATATGGTGCAGCTTCTTGCGTTGTTGCACCGTTTAATTCCTGATGAGCAAGTTTGAATAGGGTGTCATTAATGAGGGTAGATTTACCCGAACCTGATACCCCAGTTACGCAGGTCATGAGGCCGACAGGCACTTTTAAGTCGACACTTTTTAGGTTGTTGCCCGTTGCGCCTTTCAGCTCAAGCCACTTATCATCACATTGATGACGTTGCGCTGGAACTTCAATGCATTTCTCGCCACTGAGATATTGACCCGTTAATGAGTCTTTACTTTGCATTATCTCATCGCGAGTTCCCTCAGCGACGACATAGCCGCCGTGTACGCCGGCGCCTGGACCGATATCTATGATGTGATCGGCTGCACGAATGGCATCTTCGTCGTGCTCTACCACAATCACGGTGTTGCCAAGATCTCTTAAGTGCGTGAGTGTTTTAAGTAAACGGTCGTTATCGCGCTGATGTAGACCAATTGAAGGCTCATCCAGTACGTACATTACCCCCACGAGACCGGCGCCAATTTGGCTTGCAAGACGGATCCGCTGAGCTTCACCGCCAGATAAAGTATCAGCACTACGCTCCAAAGAGAGATAGTTTAGGCCTACATTGATCAAGAAAGATAAACGGTCGCGGATCTCTTTGAGTATTTTGTCCGCAATTTGTGCTTTTTGGCCTGTGAGTGCTAAGTCGATAAAAAATTGACTGGCTTCGCCGATACTCATCGTTGTTACGGTTGGCAGATTGGTCGAGCCGATAAATACATGGCGCGCTTCTTCGCGCAGGCGTGAGCCATGGCAACTTGGACACGCTTGGCTGGTTTGATATTTGGCGAGCTCTTCTCTTACTGAACTGGACTCCGTTTCCCGATAACGGCGATTCATGTTGTTTAACACGCCTTCGAACTCGTGATTGCGGGTGATAAGATCGCCTCTGTCATTACGATACTTAAACGCGATTTTAGTTTTGCCTGAGCCTTCTAAAACCACTTTTTGAAATTTACTCGGCAGATCCTGAAATGGCGTTTCTAAATCAAATCCATATTGCTCGGCAACCGAGCTTAACATCTGAAAATAGTAAAAACTGCGTTTATCCCACCCTTTGATTGCACCGCCAGACAAGCTTAGTTCTGGGTTTTGCACTACACGTTTGGGATCAAAGTACTGCTTTACCCCCAAACCATCACAGCTTTGGCAGGCACCTGCGGGGTTATTGAAAGAAAACAGTCGTGGTTCAAGTTCGCTCATGGCATAGCCACAAGTTGGACAGGCAAAGTTGGCCGAGAAGATCAGTTCGTCTGCGTCGCTATCATCCATATAGGCGATTTGCGCAATGCCATCAGCCAAATCAAGCGCGGTTTCAAAAGATTCGGCTAACCGCTGCTCAAGCCCTGCTTTGACTTTGAAACGATCCACCACGACTTCTATGGTATGTTTTTTCTGTAACTCTAGCGTTGGTGGATCTGAGAGATCGCATACCTCGCCATCAATACGCGCACGAATAAAACCTTGGCTTGCAAGCTCTTCTAACAGTTTTACGTGCTCACCTTTACGGTTTTTCACCACCGGTGCAAGTAGCATGAGTTTGCTACCCTCTGGTAGCGCCAATACAGTATCAACCATTTGGCTGATAGTCTGTGCGGCTAACGGTAAATCATGCGTAGGGCACCTCGGTTCACCCACTCGTGCAAAGAGTAATCTTAAATAGTCGTATATTTCGGTAATGGTTCCCACGGTTGAGCGTGGGTTGTGAGAAGTCGACTTCTGCTCAATGGAAATCGCGGGAGACAAGCCCTCAATGTGATCCACATCTGGTTTTTCCATCAGCGATAAAAACTGCCTCGCGTACGCAGACAAAGACTCAACATAACGACGCTGGCCTTCTGCGTATAAGGTGTCAAATGCTAAAGACGACTTCCCTGAGCCAGAAAGACCCGTGATCACTATCAACTTGTCTCTTGGAATAGTGAGTGAAATGTCTTTTAAATTGTGGGTGCGGGCACCCCTAACTTCTATTTTATCCATACGACCCTTGTGTTTTTTCGTGCGCTGTACTGAGTACGCGATACTAATCCACTAAATTGAAACCTGGATCAGTCAAAGCATGATGTGAAGTGAACAGATTACCGCATCCCGAATACAAAATTAAGTTATCTCTGCTAAACGAACTAAACTTATTAAACCGATCAACTTGGGATATTGATTTTGTATCGACTTTTATTGCTTTTGGCGCTGCTTTGCCAAAATGTGTTCGCCTGTGAGCTGGTGGTGCGGTTTGAGAATTATGCGGCGCAGTCTAAGTTAAATGACGACCTTGTTTGGCACGGTATGGACGTTGATTTCGCTAAAGCCTTGTTAGATGAAGCAGGGTGTAGCTATCGTTTCGTAAGTATTCCTTGGGGTCGGGCGCTGAAGCTTTTAGAGGAGGGCGATATCGATCTTATTTTGAGCGTCACAAAAACACCAGTACGTGAACAGTTTGCGTATTTTATTGGTCCCCAACGCATGGAAACCATTGTTTTTGCAATGAACTCAGGGGAGCCTCACCAGCTTGACTCACTTGAGTCGTTATTCCACCTGTCAAAGCCCATCGCTATTCAGCGTAATGCTTATTACGGTGAGGCGTTTACAGCTCGCCTTGCGCGTCGTACCGACAGTGAAACACAATTTATTTATGTACCCGACAATCAGGTAAAATTGAATTTGCTCAAAAAAGGGCGGATAGCAGGGTTTTTAGAAGAAAAATTCAACATCCTGTATCAAAGTAAAAATAACCCTGATTTTGAAAAGTTTGCAATTAGCCCGTTGGTTATTAACGAAAACCCAGTATATTTTGCCTTTAGCAAGGCACGCACCTCAAGCGAGCGTTTGCAGCGTTTGAGTCAAGCATTTGAACGGGTTAAACGTAGCGGAAAATTAGATCAGATCACGGCCAAGTACGGCGTCAATTAGCGCTTTTTTATCTCGAAGTAGGCCACTCAAATTCACGATGGTAACAATCGCATTGCAAAGATCCGTTCGCGCTAGTGTAAGTTAAGAAAAGAGTTTGTTAAACTTGCGCGTGATTTTCGATAGTGATGAATACCGCCTTATGTCTAATGACTCTTTAAACCCAACTGAAAAGCGCGCCGCGATTTCTCTTGCTGGCGTTTTCGCTTTCCGCATGCTTGGTTTGTTCATGCTGATGCCAGTGTTAGCTGTTTACGGCCAGTCTTTACAGGATGTCTCGCCACTGTGGATTGGTTTGGCTATTGGTGCTTATGGTTTGACTCAAGCTGTACTCCAGATACCTATGGGTTGGTTGTCTGATAAGTTCGGTCGTAAGCCAATCATCATTGGTGGGTTGTTGGTATTTGCATTAGGATCCGTTATCGCGGCATTAGCGGATTCAATCTATTGGGTGACATTTGGTAGAGCCCTACAGGGCATGGGCGCGATTGCAAGTGCGTTACTTGCGCTTGCTGCGGATTTGAGCCGTGACGAGCAGCGTCCGAAGGTTATGGCGGTCATCGGCATGTGCATTGGTATGAGCTTTGCTGTAGCCATGTTATTAGGACCAATGATTGCAGCGTCTTTTGGTATCGCAGGGATCTTCTGGTTGACGGCGGTATTAGCAATTGTAGGTATCGCTATCATTACCTTTATGGTGCCAAATGCGGTAAATAAAGCCCCTAAAGGCGACACAATTGCAAGCTTTGCAGATATTCGTCGCTTGGTGCAAAACCCACAGTTACTGAGGCTTGACCTTGGGGTGTTGCTATTGCATTTGACGCTGACTACAATTTTTGTAGCTTTGCCTGGTCAGTTGATCCGTGATGGTCTTGCTGCAGATAGGCACTGGCAACTTTATATTCCGGTATTTTTACTCGCCTTTATTTTGATGGCACCGATGATGATAGTGGCGATCCGCAAACAAAAAGAAAAGCAGACATTCTTGCTGTCTATTGCAATGCTAGTGGTAAGCTCGGTTACTTTGTATTGCTTTGTAGATTCACTTTGGGTGATCGCAGGTGCAATGCTGGTCTATTTTATTGCCTTTAATTTTCTCGAAGCAACTATGCCTGCGTTGGTTTCTCGTATAGCTCCAGCAAACCAAAAGGGATCGGCGATGGGAGTATTTTCATCTGGCCAGTTTCTTGGTGCATTTATAGGCGGTGCTTTGGGTGGTATTTTGGCGCAAAATTTTGCGGTCGATACGATATTTGCGGCAACGGCCATTATTGGGGTAATATGGTTTGTTATCGCATGGGGTATGCAAGTGCCACCTAAGAGCAAAGCAATCAGCTTAGTTTCTGCTGTAGAAAATGAGCAACAAGCGACGGAATTGGCAGACCAATTGGTTTCATTACCTGGGGTACTTGAGGCCACGGTAGTGAGAGATGAGAATCGTAGCTACCTAAAAGTAGATGATAAAATTTTTGATTTGAAGCAAGCCAAGCAAGTGCTGGGCTTGTCATAGTGTGAGGAGACAATGCCATGGCACGTGGTGTTAATAAAGTAATTTTGGTAGGTAATCTGGGCCAAGATCCTGAAGTTCGCTATATGCCAAACGGTAACGGCGTGGCTAACATCAGCATTGCAACTACGGATAGCTGGAAAGATAAAAACACCGGTCAATTGCAAGAGCGCACAGAATGGCACCGTGTTGTGTTGTTTGGCAAACTTGCGGAAGTTGCGGGTGAGTATTTAAGAAAAGGCTCGCAGGTTTACATTGAAGGTCGTCTACAGACTCGTAAGTGGACAGATCAAAGCGGCCAAGAAAAGTACACAACGGAAATCGTGGTGGACATGGGTGGCCAAATGCAAATGCTAGGTGGCCGTGGCGAGCAGCAGGGTCAAGGTGGCGGCCAGTACCAAGGTGGTCAACAGCAGCAAAATAATTATGGCCAGCAAAGCTATAATCAAGCGCCTCAGCAGCAATATTCGCAGCCACAGCAAAGCCAGTCAAACCAGCAGCAAAGTGGATTCGCACCACAGCAATCGCAACAGAATTCTCAGCAGTCTTCTGGATTTGGTGGCCAGTCTCAAGGTGGCTTTGCACCACAACAGAACCAAAACAATGGTCAATCAGGTGGTAGCTCAAATCCTATGGAGCCACCAATTGACTTTGATGATGACATTCCGTTCTAAACGGTGGTATAGCATCTACGAAAACCCTAGCATCATGCTGGGGTTTTTGTTTTTTTACTGGTATAAATATCTCTAAGAGAATAGTGAAGAGTAAGCTTAGATAAAGCTTACCATCTTGTACGATTATTAAACTTAACGCATTTCTAGTTTTGGCTCAGTTGCTTATCCTTTCTGTACAATTAAAAGCCGCATCTCGCTTGAGTTTTGCACTATTTTGAACAACACTTCAGTTATCTTTCCACCCAATAAAAACATTATGCCAATTCAGCTGTTAGATGGATTTCGTCGTCAGTATCAAAAAAAGCTAGTCGCGGTAAGTTTGGCGGTGTTGTTGTGTCTAAATTTCCTTCTTAATCATTTACTGCACCTTCAGGTTCACACGCAAGGCGAAGAAGCCGCGGCTGAAATTTCTCAGCTATCAGCTGAAGCTTTTGCTGCGGGAGTAAGTGAAATAGCTACGAAGTATGGTTTTTCATTGTTACCTGTTGCGAATGCAGAAGAGCACCAATTTGTTGCCAATGACCAAACCGTTACCTTGTACCATGAATCTATATGGATAAGTCATGGATATATATTGATATTTTTCAATTTATTGTCAATTGGACTGGTGTTATTCGTACATCGGTGGTGGTTTTTATACGGTAAGGTTGAGTCTACCTCACATGCGCAAAAGCCTGTGGCTTTACCAGCCCCCGCTCCAGAAGGGCAGTATGCATTATTTGCGTTAATCCATTGGCAGTGCAGTACGCCTAAAGAAGTTGATCTGCAGTTACATTTTCAGCTTGCGCTGGTTAAAGGCGTTGGAGAGTTTGGGACGGTGGCAGTTAAATATCTAGCTTCAGGGGCATTAGCCGTGACAGTAAAGCAGATAGGGGCGACTAAAGGTATGGATTTGGTAAAGCAAATGCACGAAATCGTTTATCGAGTGCTGTTAGAGTTTCGGGGGGATTTATCTCGCAGTAAAGTGAAACTTGGCGCTTGTTTTTATCAGGAAAATAAACAACAGACACAGGTTTATCAGAGCGCAAAATCAGCGCTCTCAATTGCGCAAAATCAAGTGTGGCAACATACTCATCTAGTGCATCTCACAGAGTTATTGGCAAAACGCCTTAACGAAGACGGTGAAGCTTTGCTGAGTTATTTGAAAGCCGGACAGTTTTCCTTATTCTTCCAGCCGTTGTTCGACTTTTTAGCCGAAGACGTAATTGTAAGCGAAGCGCTACTAAGAGTGACTCACAAAGAAATGGGGCGAATTTCGGCCAAGCAGGTGATGCAACACCTTTATACTCCAGAGCAATTTCAGTTTCTGGATAGAGCGATAGTGAAGCAGGTGTTGTCTGTTTATGAGCAGGAAAGGAGTTTTGGTAAGGTAAGCATTAACTTACATATTTCGAGTTGGGTGGATAGCCAGTTTATTGATTGGCTAGAGGGGCAGCTCATTGCATCTCATAGCGGGGCGGCAATTGGGTTTGAACTTAGCATAGAAGAGGTCTATCAACATGGAGAACGTTTGCAGGCGGCTTTTGATAGGTTGAATCGACTTGGGTGCGATATTTATTTGGATAACGTTACACAGGCTCTGACGCTAGGGCGCACACCGCTTGCCGAGTTGGTAAAAGCTATCAAGCTCAGCTGCGAGCTGGTACACGGCATTGAAAAGTCTGCGTATCGTAAACGCACAGTTAAGCAAATAGTCGCTCAAGCAAGAAGCTTGGGTATTCCCGTGTATGCAGTGGGGGTTGAAACCGTTGCTGAATTGAGTTGTATCAAAGGGCTTGGAGTGAAAGGGGCCCAAGGGCATTATTTTTCCGCACCGTTACAACAGCTCGCTGATATTCACTAAAACGCTAACCGCATGAGCTGATTAGGCCGACTTTTTATTAGTCAAATATCTCAAACCATCTAATCCTTGTAAGCCGCCGGTATGGATTGCGGTGATCACACTGCCTCTTTTGAAGTATCCTTGTTGAGCCAAAGTGAAAATGGCGTAAAACAGTTTACCAGTATAAATAGGCTCAAGAGGCAAACGATATTTTACCTTCATTTCATGACAAAAACTCAGCAATTCAGGTGTAGTCTTGGCGTAACCTCCGTGGTGAAAATCATGGAGTAGCTGCCATGGCGCGCAGCGCTGAGCTGTGATTAATTCATGTATCTCCTGTGCTAGGTATTCAGCACCTCTTAGTACCGTAACGCCTAGAACCTGCGTGTGATCAGGTAATCCCGAGATTAGTCCTGCCACTGTGCCGCCACTACCTACAGCCGTCATGACATAATCACTTTGAGGCAAGGAATGCGCTAACTCTTCAACGCCTTGCAGTGCAAGTGCATTAGTGCCGCCTTCTGGTATGAGATAAGCATTATTAAACTTGGCTTGCAGAGTTTGAATGTATTCAGGCTGATTTCTTTGCCGATATTCGACTCGACTCACGGGATGAAGTGTTAGCCCGCAAGCGCTTGCCATTTTTAGCGTTGGATTGCGCCAGTCAATCTCTGGGCCTCTAACAATTAAGTGACCTTTGATTGCGAAAAGTTTGCACGCCATGCTAGTAGCATATAAGTGATTGGAAAACGCCCCACCAAAAGTGACTAACTCTTCAAGGCCAGCTTGCTTTAGGTGGAGTATATTGTATTTTAGCTTACGCCATTTGTTTCCTTGGATCACCGGGTGGAGCAAGTCATCACGCTTAACCTGCAACGTTAAACCGTATTTTTCCAATGTCGGGTGGTGAATAGTTTGGATCGGTGACTCGGCGATATTGGTGATGGTTTGCATGATGAAATCAGTTTGATATTTTGCGCACTATAATAAATAACCCGAGCGTTTCACTCCAGAGGTTATCATACCTTCTTGATTACCTATCTTCTATTTTGGACTCGAATTAGTAACACATCGCGATGTTAGAGAAAAATAGACAAAATCTCAGCTAAAAACTGGCAAGACGCTGGTTAATAGTTGTAAACTCAGATATTAATTGTGCAAAGCTTGTGTTTTACTTTGTAAGTACATAGCATAGAGCCCTAACTATAAGAAATAACAAGACCAAACAATTGCCGCTGTTGGGAATGGAACATATGCGAATTGCTCCTTTAACTTTTATTGTCTCGGCCTCGATCCTGGCCATGGGTACTGTTGCTCAAAGCGCTATGGCGCAAGATACTGCAACGGTCACTGCCATCGAGTCTGAATTGTCTAACAAGCAAAGCGAATTAGACAGATACTCGGTTGTTTTAGAAAAACACCTAGCAGAGGAAACGCGTCTGCAGTCTCAACTTGAGTTATTGAGAAAACGTTCAGGTGAGTTAGACAAAGAAAAAAATCAGGCCTTAGATGCAATGAATGAGTTGTATCGTCGGCTAATTGATGATCCTTCCATTGATATTTCTTCTGCGCAAACGCGGTATCAACAAGCTGTGACAGATCACAAGCAGAACAAAGAAGACATTGCGATGCAAATTGCGGCGATCGCATCACAACGTAAAGATATTGAGCAAGTCCGTGTGACTAAGCACACCTTAGTAAATACGCTTGAAAACTTAAAAGATCAGCTTGGCACAGCGCGAGTAGAGCGACTACGTAATGAGTTTACTCGTGAAGGTACACTAGAAGTAGATCACACGATTAACTGTAAACGCACAGAGACCTTGGCGGCTTGTGAACAGCGTGGTCAGCAAATGGGGCTTCAAAAAGCTACCAAGCGCTTTATTGACCAGATTTTTGCAAACCTAACCGAGAGTCGTGTTGTTGAGCCAAAACGCAATATGGCTGGCGCGCAGGTTCAAGTGGTTAGCAGCCATGTTGTAAATAGTGGGTTTAGTGGACAAGGCAACTACAACGTTAACCTCAGTGTGACGATGCGTGGTGATGTAAATAGCAGCCGCTTATGTAACTTGTTGAGCTTAGACAATCGTTATTGTGCTGAGTATGGCACTCCGCTTGCCGTAAATTACCAGTCGAACTACTCGACAGTCTACAGTGATAACCAACTGACTTTTTCGGACGAACAAAGTGAGCCGGTTGAAGTTGCGACTATTACAAAGCAGCCCGTCGTGGAGACCCCTCTTGTAAAAAAGTCACAAACGGCTGATAAAACAGTCGAGTTAACTTTAAGATCAAATGTTTACGACGACGAAGTATTTATTAATGGAGTCAGTTACGGCGCGACAAAAACGACAGTAGCAATTCCTGCTGGATTTTATGATGTTGAGATCCGGAAATTAGGTTATGAACCTTATAAAGCACGCATTAACCTACGAGCTGCGCAAACCATTAATGCGAAATTGGTGAAGAAACGCCAATCGGTAACGTCTGTTGTAACGAAAAAGCCTGAGCCTGAAGCGCAACAAGTACAAGTGGTCGCCGTAGCAACCACCGAAAATAAGCTCGCTATTATCCCTGCGGGCACTTTTAAAATGGGCGACCTGACGGGTAATGGTTTACCAAATGAGCGTCCCGTTGTTGAAAAAGTGTTGAGCCATTCATATGCCATGCAGAGCACTGAGGTTACAGTGGCGGCTTTTCGCCGTTTTGCGCAAAGCACAGGATATAAAACCTTAGCCGAACAAGGTAAAGGCTGCGCATACTATAAAAATGGCGAACCGGTTTGGGAGCTTGAATATAATTGGGAAAACCCAGGTTACGAGCAATCAGATAATTTTCCCGTTGTGTGTGTTGCCTATGACGATGCCAAAGCATATGCCAACTGGTTATCTGGTGAAAAAGGGCAGCAATTTAGATTACCCAATGAAGTTGAATGGGAATATGCGGCGCGTGCAGGCACTGCATCTGAGTACCCATGGGGTAATGAAATCGGAAGAAACCTAGCTAATTGTGGTTGGTGTGGCAGTGAGTGGTCTAATAAAAGTCCTTCACCAGTTGCCCAATTTTCACCGAATAGCTATGGCTTATATGATACTGTAGGAAACGTTTGGGAGTGGACGCAAAAGCGTGCTTCTCAGAGCGATGTTACAGTGCGTGGCGGTGCATGGAACTTCGCGCCGAGTTTGGCTCGAGTGTCAACTCGCTTAGCGTTAGCGCCAGATTTTAGAGCGAATTATATAGGTTTTCGACTTGTTCGAGAGCGATAAGTAGTAAATTAAGAGCAGCAGGTGATGCTGCTTTGTTTGACAGAATTCTGAAAGGTCACCCAGCCTCATGTTTAAAAAATTACGCGGATTATTTTCTAACGATCTCTCTATCGATTTAGGGACGGCAAACACACTTATTTATGTAAAAGAAGAAGGCATCGTACTGAATGAGCCATCGGTGGTGGCAATTCGTCAGGAGCGAGCTGGTGGCCCAAAAAGCGTTGCATCAGTGGGTACTGCGGCTAAGCAAATGCTAGGTCGAACGCCGGGTAACATCAAAGCTATTCGCCCGATGAAAGACGGGGTGATTGCAGACTTCTATGTAACAGAAAAAATGTTACAGCACTTTATCAAACAGGTGCACAATAATAACTTCATGCGTCCAAGCCCTCGTGTACTTATTTGCGTACCTTGTGGTGCAACGCAAGTTGAAAAGCG
The DNA here is from genome assembly GCF_030291895.1 of Pseudoalteromonas sp. JC3. Lineage (NCBI taxonomy): Bacteria > Pseudomonadati > Pseudomonadota > Gammaproteobacteria > Alteromonadales > Pseudoalteromonadaceae > Pseudoalteromonas > Pseudoalteromonas sp. JC3. The sequence goes on from NZ_CP127855.1 coordinate 400,679, forward strand.
TGCTATCCGTGAATCCGCAATGGGTGCTGGTGCACGTGAAGTGTACTTAATTGAAGAGCCAATGGCTGCTGCAATTGGTGCTGGCTTACCAGTATCTGAAGCAACGGGTTCAATGGTTGTTGATATCGGTGGTGGTACGACGGAAGTGGCGATTATCTCACTAAATGGTGTTGTTTATTCGTCTTCAGTACGTATCGGTGGTGATAAGTTTGATGAAGCGATTATTAACTATGTACGTCGTAACTTCGGAAGTCTAATTGGTGAAGCGACGGCTGAGCATATCAAACATGAAATAGGCTCAGCGTTTAAGAGTGAAACACCGATTGAGATTGAGGTTCGCGGCCGTAACTTAGCTGAGGGGGTACCACGCTCTTTCACACTCAATTCGCATGAAATCCTAGAAGCGTTACAAGAGCCTTTGATGGGGATTGTAAGTGCAGTAATGGTTGCGCTAGAGCAGTCGCCACCAGAGCTTGCCTCTGATATTTCTGCCCACGGCATGGTATTAACAGGTGGTGGCGCATTACTCAAAGACTTAGACCGTTTGTTGATGGAAGAAACCGGTATTCCAGTGGTGGTTGCCGATGATCCATTAACTTGTGTGGCAAGAGGTGGTGGTAAAGCGTTAGAGATGATAGACATGCATGGTGGTGACGTATTTAGTTACGACTGATGAATTTATTATTTGGCCGAACCGTTCCTTTACAACTGCGACTTTCTGTCGCAGTTGTGCTTAGTATTATTCTGATCATTGGTGACCGTTACACAGTTGGTGGGACTATGGTGCGAACCAGTTTAAACACTTTGGTCAGTCCGCTACTGTACGTTGCTAACATTCCTTATGAAGCGTTCAACTTGGGCCTGAAAAGTCTCAATACCAGAGAAAAGCTGCAACAAGAAAACCAAGCACTCAGAGAAAAACAATTAATACAGAGTGAGCAATTACAGCAACTTCAGTTTTTGCAAAAAGAAAATCAAGAATTGCGCGCCTTATTAGGTGCTTCGGCTAGGGAAACCAATCAACGTTTAATATCTCAAGTGTTGTCTGTTCATTCGAACCCTTATAGTCATCAGGTGGTGATTAATCGCGGTACTATTGATGGGATAAGCGAAGGGCAGGCTGTTATTGACGAAATGGGCATTGTTGGGCAGCTAACTCAAGTCGGTACAACGACCTCAAGAGTGCTGCTTATGACAGATACCACCCATGCGACACCGGTCAGAATATTGCGTAATGACGTTCGCACTGTGGTTGAGGGGACGGGTAAAATCAATAATGTTCGCCTTGCTCATGTACCGCATAGCATGGATATTCGCATTGGCGATGTGTTGGTCACTTCCGGGCTTGGTGGTACTTTCCCTGAAGGCTATCCGGTGGCTGTAGTTACTGAGATAGACCGAGACGAAGGCCTACCATTTGCACAAGTACAGGCAGAGCCGATTGCACAACTAGATCGCATTCGCTTACTCGTGGTGTTAGGTAAACGCAGCCAAGAGGCAATAAATCATGAGTAAACATAGCAACTTATTGATTGCATTGAGTGTCTTTGTTGCGTTAATCATGGCACTTATGCCGTTGCCTTTTTCACTTGAACCATTTCGTCCTGACTGGGTATTATTGGTGTTGATGTACTGGTCTTTGGCCGTCCCTCACCGTGTGAATATTGGTTGGGCTTGGATGACTGGCCTGATAATAGATTTAGCGATGGGCGCGCCACTCGGGGTGAACTCGTTGACCTATTCCATTTGTATTTATATTACCGCCAGCAACTTTCAGAAAATTCGTAATTTCTCCATCTGGCAGCAAGCAGTGCTGATCGGGCTATTTCTCGCGCTCTATCATTTGTTACAATTTTGGCTTAATCATTTCTTGCTTGATATCTACTTTAACCCGCATTATCTGTGGCCTGCGGTTACGGGCATGGTGTGCTGGCTGTGGATATTCCCACTGCTGAGAAAATATCGTAGACAGTTTAGGATCAGATAATGTCTATCTCTTTATATTTAGCTTCGGCTTCTCCGCGTCGCAAAGCGCTACTTTCTCAGCTGGGCTATTCGTTCGAGCAATTTAGTGTTGATGCTGACGAAAGTCCGCTAGACGATGAAAGCGCATTACAGCTTGTAGAGCGTTTAGCGTGTTTAAAAGCGCAATCAGGTGTGGCGCTAGGGTATACCGACAAGCCGGTTCTTGGCAGTGACACAGTGGTTGTCATTGACGGAGAAGCGCTTGGTAAGCCTCGTGATAAAGCGGATTTCAAAGCGATGATGCAGCGTCTTTCTGGTCATACGCATCAGGTGATGACGGCGATTGCACTTGCAGATACAAGCAAAGTACTGAGCGATGTGATTGTGACCAATGTGACTTTTAAAACGCTGAGCGAAACTGAAATTGATGCCTACTGGGACACCAACGAGCCGCAAGATAAAGCGGGTGGTTACGGGATCCAAGGGGTAGGTGGACGCTTTGTAACTGAGATCCAAGGTAGCTATTTTGCAGTTGTCGGCTTACCTTTATATGAGACAGACGAATTAATTCAACGGTTTTTAAAATAAAATATGAGTAGCGAACTACTAATCAACGTCACCCCAAGTGAAAGTCGCGTAGCCTTAATCGAAAATGGGGTGCTGCAAGAAGTTCAAGTTGAACGGATCGGTAACCTAGGCATCGTCGGTAATATTTATCTTGGCAAAGTAAGCCGAGTTCTTCCTGGTATGCAGGCTGCTTTTGTGGACATCGGCTTGGAAAAAGCGGCATTTCTACATGCGTCAGATATCGTGAACAGCGCTTCTATCGAAGAGGGGGTGGCCGAGTCCCCAGTTAAGAAAGTGCAGGACATTCGTGAGCTGGTGAAACAAGGCCAGTTCATTATGGTACAAGTAGTCAAAGATCCGCTTGGCACAAAAGGCGCTAGATTGACAACGGATATCACTATTCCCTCACGTTATTTGGTGTTTATGCCTGATGCGACGCATGTGGGAGTGAGTCAACGTATTGAAACCGAACAAGAGCGTGACCGGTTAAAAGAGATCGTTGCACAATATAATGACGAAAACGGTGGTTTTATCGTTCGTACCGCTGCTGAAGGCGCTTCGGAAGCAGAGTTACAGCATGATGCGGAGTTTTTGAAAAAGCTTTGGCAGAAAATTGTAACGCGCCGCCGCAAAACGAGCAAAGCAAAAATTTTGCATGAGGATCTTACCTTAGCATTTCGCACCTTGCGTGATTATGTTGGTGAGGACATGGAGCGTATCCGTGTTGACTCAAAGTTAACTTACCAAGAGCTAAAACTTTTCACTGAAGAGTTTGTTCCCCAGCTCGCAAGTGCACTTGAGTATTACCCAGGTGAGCGTCCCATTTTTGACTTGTTTGATGTTGAAACTGAGATCCAAAAGGCACTACATCGAAAGGTTGAGTTAAAGTCTGGTGGCTACCTTATCATTGACCAAACAGAAGCAATGACAACGGTTGATGTCAATACTGGCGCGTTCGTTGGCCATCGTAACCTCGAAGAGACGATTTTTAATACCAATGTTGAAGCAACGTCAGCAATTGCGCGGCAACTAAGGTTACGAAACCTTGGTGGTATCATTATTATCGACTTTATTGATATGGTATCTGACGAGCATAAACGCCGAGTATTGCACTCTTTAGAAACTGCGTTGTCTAAAGACCGAGCGAAAGCCAATATCAATGGACTCTCTGCACTTGGTCTTGTAGAAATGACCCGCAAGCGCACGCGCGAAAGTCTAGAGCATATTCTTTGTGATGTGTGTCCATCTTGCTCCGGTCGTGGTTCACTAAAAACGGTCGAAACCGTTTGTTATGAGATCCTACGGGAAATCGTGCGTGTGAATCGTGCTTATGATGCCGACAAGTTTATGGTTTATGCCTCGCCAGCGGTGAGCGAAGCCTTGATCAACGATGAGTATCATAATTTAGCTGAGCTTGAATTATTTATTGGTAAGCAGGTTAGCATTCAAACTGAGAGCTTATATAGCCAAGAGCAGTTTGACGTAGTAATGATGTAAAGGGTAGCGGTACATGCAGGCTAAGGCCGTCTGTTTTTTCTGCCTGCGTAAAGCGTGGCAAATATTTGCGATCACTTTAGTGACACTCGCGGTGCTGGTGTCTGCGCTGAAGTACGCCTTGCCCTATGTTAATGATTATAGAAGTAACATCGAAGCGCTGATCCAAAAGCAACTGAATGTTGATATTAGTATTGGCCAGATCAGTGCGAGTTGGGAAGGCAATGGGCCTGCTCTGGTGTTGGAATCGCTCTCTTTTAAAGACAATAAAGACTCGCCAATCTCCATTAATATTGCCAAAACCTCTTTGCAGCTCAATGTATTTGAGTCTGTACGACAAATGCAGATCGCATCTAACTATTTTGTACTGGAAGGGTTTGAGGCCGATATAGATCTGAGCAAATTAAGCGCGGCTCAAGATCAAGGTGCTTTTGAGCAGCAAGCATTAATTGAAAGCCTTTTCTTAGGTGATGTTGGGCATTTTGCGGTGCAAAACAGTCGTCTTAATATCACCTTTTCTAGTGGTAAGACCCACAGTTTATTATTGAAAGATTTGGTGTGGCAAAACTCTAGTGCATTACATGAGGGGGCAGGAGAAATCGCATTACCTGGGTTTTCTCAAGGCCAGTTTAACGCTCGTCTTTCTTTGTCGGGGCGAAAGCTACGTGAATTGGCGGGGAATATCTATGTATCCGCGGATAAGGTTAATCCGGTCGATTGGTTAGAAGAGCTTATCACCTTAGCACATCCTGATCTTAAAGCAGACATCAATGCTCAGCTATGGCTAGGCTTTGAGCAAGGTACGTTGCAAGATATTACAGTGGATATCAAACCCAGTACGTTGACTTGGCAAGAAGACGAAAATCAGCGCTCATTGGTATTAGACGATGCGCAATTTCTGTTAAAGCCAGATCAGCAAGGTTGGTGGGTGCAAAGTAGTGGTATCCAGTTTAGTCGCAATCTAGAAGCGCTTGCTCCTATTTTATTTGAAGCGAAATGGCATAAAGATAACAAGACCTTTTGGTTAAAGGATATTAACGCCAACTTTTTAGCTGAGTTAGCACAACTTGCTAAATTCCCTGGACGAGATTTGCTGTATGGCATGAATCCCAATGGTCAACTGAGCGCAGCGAAATTCAGTCTTGGTACTAATAACGCTTTTGCGGCATGGGGAGTTATTGAAGAGATAGCTTTTGAGCCATTTCATGGGATCCCGGGAATTTATGGTACCAGATTAGAGGTGAGTGCGACTGATGAGCAAGTTAGGCTCAATTTAAGTGCTGAACAAACTGAATTACTATCCAAAGAGACCTTCAAAGATAATATTAAGCTCCAGCAGCTCAGTGGTGATGTCTATATTCGCAATCAACAAGCACAAGGCTGGCAAGTTTCCAGTCCCAACTTTTGGCTTAGTAATCAAGACGTAGCGTTAGCTACAGAATTTTCCTTGCAGTTATCAGATGACCCTCGGCTTGATTTATATGCGGAGCTACTCGGTGGGCGTGGTGAAATCGCTTCACAGTACTTTCCTGTCAGTATTATGCGTAAAAGCTTAGTTGACTATTTAGAAGCAGGGATCCAAGGTGGTCAGCACTTGCAGACTCAAGTCTTACTGAGTGGGGCGCTTTCACAATTTCCATTCGCTGATAAGCAAGGTCAGTTTGAAGTTAAATCACGTTTGAATGATATTACTTTTGGTTTTGCACCGGATTGGCCTAGCGTTACTTCAGGGGATGTCACACTACACTTCGAAAACGAAAGAATGGATATCTACGCACACCGTGGAGAACTTGTTAATCAAAGTATTGATGAGGGTGTCATTGTGAGTATTGCGGATCTAAATCACGCTGATGTGCTGACTGTTGATATTAGTCACTCCACAGAAGCGAGCACGCTACAGCCTTTCTTTGCGGCAACGCCGCTCGCAGATCCACTCGCGAATATATTAGATATTGTTCAAGGTAAAGATGATGCAAAAGGGGATGTGCAATTGGTCGTCGACCTGAAATCAGGTGCCGTACATGCTAAAGGTGACATCTACCTAGACAACAATCCTGTTTTTTTGGCAAAGCCTGGCATGCAATTACAGCAAGTGAAAGGTGTGGTTAGCTTCGATGATGACACTATCAAAGTGAATAATTTGACCGCTAAGTGGCTGGACATGCCCCTGTCGTTGGACTTATCAGGGAGCGGAGATAAGCAAAATTATCAAGTCACGACCAAGGTCAGTCTTGAAGCTGGGGTTGAGCAACTGCAACCGCACGCAAATGGAATTATTGACGGCTACTTTGAAGGCAATAGCGTGCTGAGCACTGAGCTTATCCTTAATTTTGCCGAAGCTGGGTTTAACTATAAAGCCAAATTTGCTAGTGATTTACGGGGGATCGCGAGTCACTTACCCGATCAATTCGGCAAACCTGCTGATCAAGCTAAACTGCTAAGCGGCACAGTATTAGGGGATGATATTTCGAATCTTGTTACGGCAAGCCTAGATAATCAATTGTATTTTAATGGCATCGTTGAAAATGGATCCGGTGCGATGCGTAATGCACACCTGATAATTGGCAGTAAAGATGAAGGCTTAAATGCATCCGGTTTTGATATCACAATCAAACAACAAGAAGTCGAGCTGTTGCCTTGGTTACCACTGATCAACCGCATTATCAAAGCGCCAAGTTCAGGTTCCGACCCTGCATTTCTACCAGCACTGAATCAGGTAAATGGTTCTTTCTCAAAAGTAACATTCTCTGAGATCCCTTTCCATGATGTTGACTTTACTATGGCCGCGATTGACGGCGCGATGCAGCTTAAAATCAATAGTAAAGAAATGCGCTCACAAGTGGCTATTCCAGCGTCAAACTCAAGCCGGCCTATTCACATTAATAGTGATTATTTACGTCTGAATTTACCTAAGTCGGAGCCGCAAGCGCAAGAGACAGTGGAAAAAGACGTTCACTCATTAGATTGGTTGTTGAGCTTACCTGCAACCGAATTTGTGTGCGGTGACTGTAAAGTTGATGAATATCAGTTAGATCAGGTCAATATGTCGTTGTTTGGGGATGGTAATAGACTCAATATTTCAGAGTTAGTGATTGACAAAAAAGATCATAAACTCAATGCCAGTGGCCGGTTTGAGCAAGGTAAAACGACGCTAAGCGGCGCGTTAAATAGCAATGACTTTGGTGAACTAACGGATGAGTTTGATATTACTTCGACAATTAAAGACTCCCGCGCCAACATAGATTTTGTCCTCAATTGGCAAGGCGCGCCATACGAAATGGATTTACCTAGCCTAGGTGGCGAGTTGACTTGGCGCTTAGGAGAGGGCCACTTGGCAGAAATAAGCGACAAAGGAGCACGTGTCTTTTCATTGCTGAGTTTGGACTCTTTGATCAGAAAGTTACGCTTGGACTTTAGAGATGTGTTTTCTAAAGGCTTTTTCTATAACAGTATGAGTGGTTCGGTACAACTAACGAATGGTATTGCGATCACTGAAGATGCGAAGCTCGATGGCGTGCCTGCGGATCTAACGATACGTGGCTATGCGGATCTCAATACTCACGAAATTAATTATGATTTAGCCGTCGCACCTCAAGTCACGTCGAGCTTACCTGTGATTATGGCATGGGCGGTGAACCCTGTGACGGGGTTAGCTGCACTGGCATTAGATAAGGTTATCCACTCGGCGCGAGTGATCTCTGAGATTAATTTTAAAATCACCGGAACGATGCAAGAGCCAGTGGTTACCGAGGTTGATCGTAAGAGTAAAGAAATTGAGTTACCCAAACCGGTTGTGCCTCCTAGTGAAGAGGCTATGCCAGATGGAGTTGATGAGAATACCAATAAAGAAGCACCAGCATTGAGCTCAGAATCACATCCAAGTGCTACACTTAAGCATAGTGAGCAACCTCTTGTGTCGCAAAATAAGGAAAGTGGTAATGGCTAAGGTGATTGCATTGCCAATGTGCTCGGCTAAAGCACCCCAAACAAATATAGATTACCTTAAAAGTCAGCTGGTTAAGTTAGTGGTGGAAGAGCCAACCTTAGTTTGTTTACCTGAAACTTGGCTGGCGTTTTGCGACAATGCGCAACAGACTTGGGAATACGCGCAGCATAATGAAGCACTGCTTGGAGAGCTTTCAGCGCTTTGTCAACAATATAGCATTTGGTTGGCGGCAGGTACCATCGCGATACCAAGCCAGAGCGATAAATATCTGGCTGCGAGTTACTTATTTGATTCGAGTGGCGAAATCGTAGCACGCTATAATAAGATCCATCTGTTTGACGCCGATGTGAGTGACAAAACTAAACAATACCGAGAGTCTGAGCGAACAGAGCGTGGACAGGATGTCGTGGTAGTGGATAGTCCATTTGGCAGAATTGGATTAAGCGTGTGTTATGATCTGCGCTTTCCAGGTTTGTTCCAAATGATGAGAGCGAAGGGAGCTGAGCTATTTTTAGTCCCGAGTGCTTTTACCTGTGCAACGGGTAAGGCACACTGGCAGCCATTATTACAGGCGAGGGCGATAGAAAACCAATGCTATGTAGTTGCAGCCGCGCAAGTTGGTTGTCATGAAAATGGCCGAGAAACCTATGGTCACAGTTTAATTGTATCGCCTTGGGGTGAAGTCTTAATTGACTCTGGTGCGAATTTAGAACCTATTTCACAGCAGCTAGATAGTGCGTTTCTTGATTCGATCCGGCAAAAAATGCCGGTTGCGGATCATAACCGATTTAAAAGTGAGTTTTTATGAGTAATGTAGAGCAGAATTTACTGACCAATAGCCAGCTGACACGTGAGCAATTATCACAGACTCTCGAGTATATTCATCAGCACAAAGTAAATTATGCCGATCTGTATTTTCAATCAAGCTACCACGAAACTTGGGTGCTGGAAGACGGCATAGTCAAAGACGGCAGCTACAACATCGAACGTGGTGTTGGTGTGCGTGCAGTGAGTGGTGAGAAGACTGGCTTTAGTTATTCTGATGCCATCAATATTGAAGCGTTAACCAAAGCAGCAGAAGCTGCGCGTAGCATTGCGCAAGCTGGCGAAAGCAGTAAAGTTCAAGTATTTAGCGATGTAAAAGTACCCATTCAATTTCAACCAGCACAGCCAATTACCAGCATGAGTGATGCGGATAAAGTGGCTTTACTTAGAGAGCTTGAACAGTGCATTCGCGATTTAGCGCCTGAGGCGCAGCAAGTGGTCAGTTCGCTGTCTGCGGTATATGAAGAAGTGTTAATTGCCGCAAGCGACGGTACATTTGCAACCGACATTCGCCCGTTAATACGTTTAAATTGTTCGGTACTCCTTGAGAAAAATGGTCGCAGAGAGCGTGGTAGTGCCGGTGGTGGTGCGCGTTTAGATTATGGTTACTTTAAAGAGTTAGTAGACGGTGCACCGAGATGGATGCAGTTTGCCAAAGAAGCTGTGCGCCAAGCACGCGTGAATCTTGAAGCCATTGATGCACCAGCAGGTGCGATGCCTGTGGTGCTCGGTTCTGGTTGGCCGGGCGTTTTGTTACACGAAGCTGTTGGACATGGCCTAGAAGGTGATTTTAACCGTAAAGGTGCCTCTGCATTCAGTGGCAAAATAGGTGAACAAGTCGCTTCGAGTCTTTGTACTGTGGTGGATGATGGCACAATAGCCGACCGTCGCGGCTCTTTGAATGTGGACGATGAAGGTACGCCAGCGGCATACAACGTACTGATTGAAAACGGTATTTTGAAAGGCTATATGCAAGACAAGCAAAACGCAAGCTTAATGGGTGTGGCGCCTACAGGTAATGCGCGTCGTGAGTCTTATGCCCATTTACCGATGCCGAGAATGACAAATACCTACATGCTTGCGGGTGAGCACAGTCAAGAAGAGATCATTCGTAGCGTAGATAAAGGTATTTTTGCTAGTAACTTTGGCGGTGGTCAAGTGGATATTACCTCCGGTAAATTTGTATTCTCAGCGTCTGAAGCCTACTTAATTGAGAATGGTAAGATAACCCAACCAATTAAAGGTGCAACGCTTATAGGCAATGGCCCAGAGGTGATGAAAAAGGTCTCTATGGTAGGCAATGACCTTGCGCTTGATAGAGGCGTTGGGGTATGTGGTAAAGATGGTCAAAGCGTCCCTGTGGGAGTCGGTCAACCGAGTTTGAAGATTGACGAAATTACTGTCGGTGGTACAGCGTAATACTACCTGCGATAACTATTCATAAGCAAAAAGTAATAAGCAAAAAGGCGCATCAGCGCCTTTTTATGTTGTATCAGAACCAGAACACTGCGTTACGGCATAATTGCTTCTTTTAAATACTGGAACAGCTCTTTGTAGGCTTTGCCTGGCTTCTCAGCTTTTACTTCTTTACTTGCTTGGCGCGCCATCTGGCGCATTTTTTGACGCTCAAGTTCAGGATACTTATCCAATAGCTCATTAATCTTGCTATCTCCTTTGGCAATCACTTCATCGCGAATAAGCTCAATCTTGTTCAGCAATACGTCTGCTTTATTGTTCTTATTTAGCATCAAATCCATCGCAGCCTGAATCTCTTCGACATTTGGAGTACTACGCAATGTCTTGGCAATGTAGTTCATATGACGACGGTAAGCATCTGTTTTAGCACGGATCCTATCCGCAACAGTCATGGCCTCTTTAAGCTCGTCCGTTAGAGGTAACTTCTCACGCTGCTTCTTGCCAAGCCCTGCAATTTCGCAGCCTAGTTCATGCAACTCAAGCGCTTCGCGCTTAAGCTCGCTTTTTGAAACGTAAATAATCTCTTCTTCGGTCGTTTGCTCGTGTTTAGCCATCGGTCTTGTCTATACTAGTAAATATTAAGGTCTCTAACATTAGAGTATACCACAATTGATCACTACAATAGTTAGTAGCTGTGATAGCATATTAACTAATATGTTTTAGTTAGACGAGCGAGTGGATAAGGTATCTATGACTCAACCTCAACAACACCCTATATATAATCAAATTGATGATGTGAAAAATGCAGTTGCCGATGTGTTAGCGCATGCTAAAAAACTAGGTGCAACCTCGGCAGAAGCGGCGATGTCTAGCACCTCAGGTCTGTCTGTAAGTACACGAATGGGAGAGGTTGAAACCATTGAGTTTAATCAAGATGGTGGTCTTGGTATCAGCGTTTATGTGGGTAATCATAAAGGCTCAGCATCAACCGCGGATCTGAGTCCTGAAGCCCTGCGCTCAGTGGTTGAAAAAGCCGTAGATATTGCTCGATTTACCTCGGATGACCCCTGTAATGGTGTGGCGGATAAAGCCTTGCTAGAGATGTCACCAGCAGATTTAGATCTTTTCCATCCTTGGCAAGTTTCTCCCGATGAAGCCATTGAGCAATGTATTACTGCTGAAAAAGCTGCGTTAGCATTCGATCCTCGAATCGTGAATTCTGATGGCGCGAGCTTATCGAGCCACCAAGGGATCCGTGTATATGGCAATAGTCATGGCTTAATTGCAGGGTTCCCACGTACCAGACACAGCCTGAGCACCATGGTGATTGGTAAAGAGGGTGAGCAAATGCAACGGGACTCTGCATATGCGTTATCTCGCGTGCACACGGAGCTAAAATCCCCTGAAGAAGTCGGTTTAGAGGCGGCACAATCAACGCTTGCAAAATTAGGCAGTCGTAAGGTGTCAACGCGCAAAGTGCCTGTTATTTTTCGAGCGGATATTGCTAACAGCTTATTTGGGCACTTAGTGTCAGGTATTGGTGGCGGCGCGCTATATCGTAAGTCTAGCTTCTTGTTGGATTCTTTAGACACACAAATTTTTAATCGCTGCGTTAACATTGAAGAGAAGCCACATTTATTAAGAGGGCTTGCTTCGAGTCCTTTCGATAGCGAAGGTGTAAAAACCATCGACCGTGAAATTATCACAGATGGCGTGCTCAATACTTACTTATTGGCAAGCTATGCTGCACGTAGAATGAATATGCAAGCGACAGGTCACGCAGGTGGGATCCATAACTGGTTAGTAAAACCAACACACGACGATTTAACCAGCCTACTTGCGTCGATGGGCACTGGTTTGTTAGTCACTGAACTTATGGGGCAAGGTGTTAATACGGTAACTGGTGATTACTCTAGGGGAGCTGCTGGTTTTTGGGTCGAAAATGGAGAACTTCAATATCCTGTAAGTGAAATTACTATCGCTGGTAATTTAAAAGATATGTTTATGGGGATTGAAGGCGTTGGCGCTGATATTGAATGCCGAGGCGCAGTACAAACCGGCTCTATACTACTCAATAATATGCAAATAGCGGGCGAATAACTCCCTCTCTCAGCTCAAGAAATGCTGGTTTTAACCAGCATTTCCCGCCGTTTCGACACTGTTACTGCTACACTAATAACCAAGTTGCGGTGCCAAGGAATGCAAAGATCCCTACGATATCAGTAACGGTTGTTAGTACCACACTACCAGCTAGCGCTGGATCGATATTCATTTTCTTTAACATAATTGGAATACTGGCACCCGCGATACCCGCTGCGACTAAGTTCATAAACATTGCGAAGGCAATTACAGCACCGAGTGTAAAATCCCACTGCCATATAGCAATAACTCCAGCGATCAAGACAGACCACAGCACGCCGTTTAAGGCGCCGATCGCCAGCTCTTTACCCATTAAAAACTTTTGGTTAGTTTGGTTAATATGACCAAGGGCAATACCACGTATAACTAGGGTTAGCGTTTGGCTACCGGCAACGCCACCCATACTTGGTACTATGCCATTTAACACCGCGAGAATAGGTAAAATATCCAGGGTACCTTCGAAGAAGCTTGCGACAAACGCTGCCATCAAGGCGGTTAAAAGGTTAATCCCAAGCCAAATAGAGCGGCGCTGGCTACTTTTTAGAACTGGCGCAAAGGTGTCTTCTTCATCTTCAAGACCTGCCATACTTAACAAACTGTGCTCGGCATCTTCACGGATGACGTCAACAACGTCATCAATGGTGACACGACCAAGTAAATGGGCGTTATCGTCAACGACGGGAGCTGAGATCCAGTTATGACGCTCAAAAAGCTGCGCCACTTCAGACTCATCCATGGAGATAGGGATCGTTTCCTTATCTTCATCCATCAAATCTCGAACCATACTGTCAGGAGACTTAGTTAATAAGGTATTGACTGGTAAGGCACCCAAGAAACAGTTGTCTTTATCGACAACATATAGCTCATCTGTGCCGTCTGGCAATTCGCCTTTAAGGCGTAGATATCTAAATACAACTTCTAAGGTAACATCGGGTCGAATAGTGACCGTGTCGGTGCTCATTAGCGCACCGGCAGAGTGTTCCTTGTAGGACAAAGCTTGTGTCGCACGTTCTCTATCTTGGCTATCCATCGCACCGATAACGTCTTGGTAGACGGTATCAGGCAGGCTTCTTAGGACATCACCAAGGTCATCGTCGTCCATGTCTTCTGTAGCGGCGGCAATTAGCTCCGGCTCCATCTGGGCGATGATCCCAAGTCTTACGTCCTCTGACAGTTCCTCTAAGACATCCCCTTGGATATCTGGGTCAACAAGCTGCCACAGCATAGAGCGAACTTTATGAGGGGATGATTCTAAAAGCAGTGCAGTGTCACAAGGTGCTGTTTCTGCGAGCATACGCCTAACTTGAACAAACTGACCACTGTTTAAGGCGTTAGTTACCTTTTGGAGTTGTTCCAGTGTGTAGTCTTGTTCAAATACTTCAGGCATAGGCATCCTTTTTGATATTAATGGTGGCTAACGTGACTAAGTTAACCCTATTCATTTATTTTATCGCAGAAATCAATTTCTTAATTTGAATTTTATTCGTGTTGTTTCTGCTGGTGGGTTGCTATCGTTAATACACGTTAAAGGTGTACGCAACGATAAAGTAGGATTTTCCGGCAACTAGCTTTATTGCACGAAAGAAACCTAAATTGGTATTACAGTGTAACTCAGTTTATTAGGAACTACCAAGGTTTACGCTTAATTATGAGAGACTTATTAGACCACTTTGGTTACGGAGGAGGGGGAGATTAGCAGGGAGTAAATGAATCAGGCCTTATTGTTTTACTGACGATTACTCGGATTCATTAAACTTATTTTCTATCAGTCCGCCAATGGCGTCTAGTGCATACTGAGCATCAGGACCTTCACAAACCACTCGGACTTCTTTCCCTTGGCTGCTTTCAAGTAACAACAGCGCTAGTACGCTGTCAGCAGCAGCACTTTTGTCTCCTTGATATAAGGTCACGTCGGCATCAAATTGGGTTGCTAATTGCGCAAGAACCGTCGCTGCTCGAGCGTGCAGGCCGAGTTTGTTTTGGATTAAAAACGTATCTTCTAACATTTAACCCTCTTGCTCTCGGTGACGAATTTTGACGTTGGGATGGGTTTTAGCAAAACGTTCACCAATGGTTTGCGCTAAGTATACCGAGCGATGTTGCCCACCTGTACATCCTATTGCGATCGTTAGATAACTGCGATTGTTACGCTCTAAGTGTGGTAACCAAGTTTGTACGAAGGTTTGGATCTGCCAAGTAAACTTTTGCACGATGCTGTGACTCGACAAATAGTCTTTAACTGGCTGATCTAAGCCAGTTAGCGGCTTAAGCTCAGGCTCCCAATGTGGGTTGGGTAAAAAGCGCGCATCAAAAACGTAATCCGCTTGTTTTGGGATGCCGTGTTTAAAGCCGAAAGATTCAAAGGTAATAATGAGTTGTTTGTCTTTTTTACCTAAGATTTTTTCGCGGATATCTTCTGCAAGTTGATGAACGCTCAGGCCTGTAGTATCAATGAGAAAATCGGCGCGAGTGATCAGCACGTCTAACAATTCCCGTTCTTTCTTTATCGCAACATCTAATGGAAGATTATGCAGTGAAAGAGGGTGCAAACGTCGTGTTTCTGAGAAGCGCTTTATCAGGGTTTGATCGTCACTGTCTAAATAAAACAGGGTAGGTTTGGCAAAGCCTGGTAAGTATTCAAGAATGTCATTAAACTCGTCCTGTTCTTTAGGTAAGTTTCTAACATCAATACTGACTGCAATTTTATTATAATTGTCCGAAACACTGCGGACTAAAGACGGCAGCAAATTGACTGGAATGTTATCCACACAATAGTAGCCTAAGTCTTCCAATACTCGAAGCGCTACAGATTTACCAGAGCCTGAGCGGCCACTGATAATGATAAGCTCGAGTCCTTTTTCTTCATCACTCATCAAGTTCACCTTGGATCACTGCATATAACTCATCATCACTTTTTGCTTGCCTAAGCATTTTGCAAAAAGACTTGTCTTTGAGTGTATCAGCAATCGCCGCTAAGGTCTTCAGGTGTTGTTGATTATCACCTTCAGGTACGATGAACGCGACAAAAATATCGACAGGCTGCTTATCTATGGCTTCAAACTGGATCCCTTGCTCGCTGACAAGCACCATTGCAAGGATTTTATCCAAACCTTCAAGTCGACCATGGGGAATGGCAATGCCTTTACCGATCCCTGTGCTGCCTAATTTCTCTCGCGCCATTAAGGCGTCCAAGATAGCATGCTGACTGGTATTTGGAATTTGGCTATGAGCCAGTTCGCTGATGTATTCTAAAATACGTTTTTTGCTATTAAAAAGGACCGCAGCTTTACTGCAGTCCTTGTTCACTAATTCACTTAATTTCATCTTAGTGTCGAGTGAGCTTCTCTTTGTGTTTAATAACTTGACGATCTAGCTTGTCGATAAGGCCATCAATTGCGGCATACATATCTTGATGCTCTGTTGATGCAAATAGCTCGCCGCCGTTTACGTGTAATGTTGCTTCTGCTTTTTGTACTAGTTTCTCGACATCAAGGATCACATGCACATTATTGATATGATCAAAGTGCCTTTCTAGCTTCGCAAACTTGTTGGTGACATAGTCTCTTAATGAGTCAGTAATTTCTACATGGCGACCAGTTAGATTTAGTTGCATAAGCATTTTTCCTTCTTGGGTTTTACGTCTTATATCAAGCTTTTACGCTGATTTGACGGTGGAATGGCTAGGGATTCACGATATTTTGCAATCGTACGTCTCGCTACCTTAATTCCTTGCTCAGCTAAGATATCTGCAATTTTGCTGTCACTCAATGGCTTCGCGGTATTCTCTGCAGCTATCAGCTTTTTGATAAGTGCTCTAATTGCTGTAGAAGAGCACTCACCTCCATTTTCCGTACTTACATGGCTAGAGAAGAAATACTTCAGCTCAAATATTCCCCGAGGTGTATGCATGTATTTTTGTGTTGTCACACGGGAAATTGTGGACTCATGCATCTCAACCATTTCAGCAACATCATTTAGCACCATAGGGCGCATTGCTTCGGGGCCATGTTCAAAGAATGCCTGTTGTTGTTGCACAATGCAATTGGTAACTTTTAATAAAGTATCATTTCGGCTTTCTAAGCTTTTAATAAACCACTTTGCTTCTTGTAAATGTGAGCGAATAAACTGACTATCCGTACTGGATTTCGCCGTTCTAGACATCGCAGCGTAATGGTCATTTACTCTTATTTTAGGCATAGCATCAGGATTTAGCTCTACGACCCAACGACCTTTTACTTTTTTCACCGATACGTCAGGGATCACATATTCAGGCTCTTCATGAATAATGCTTGCCGCAGGCTTTGGGTTAAGGCTATGTATTAACGTCATGACCTCTTTGAGATCGGCTTCTTTAAGGCGCGTTTTCTTAGCCAAAGTTCGATAGTCACGGCTGGCAAGCAAGTCGATATGCTCTGTCAGGATCATTTTTGTTTCGGCAATCCATGGGGTATCTGGGGCGAATTGGTTGAGCTGAATGCATAAGCATTCTTGTAAACTACGCGCTGCGATACCGACAGGGTCAAAAAGCTGAATGCGTTTGAGTACGGCTTCGACTTCATCTAGCTCAATAGGCTCTTCGCTATTCTCGTCATTAATGCTTTCTAAAATGTCTTCGCAAGACAGTGTTAGAATGCCTGACAGGTCGACCGCTTCAATAATCGCAATCGCAATAGCTCTATCTGTTGGACTAAATGGTGTCAGTTCGAGTTGCCACATGAGATAATCGTGGAGAGATTCAGAGGTTTCCCCTTGATAAACATTATCGTCATCGGGAAGTGGACCTGAGCTTGCAGCAGGCGCTGCACTCATATACTCGTCCCAAGTGACATCCATGGCAAGGTCATCGCTCACAGTGTCTTTGCTCATGGCGGTATCTGAGTCTATCTCATAGTCACTAACCTGCGTTTCATCGGCTGAATCTTGATTGTCGTCAGCACGGCTCTTTTCTTGGCTGTGTTGGTCAGCGTTTTCGCCGTCAGTATTATCACCTTCTTCCACTTCCAACAATGGATTGCTGTCTAATGCTTCTTGTATTTCTTGTTGCAGATCCAATGTACTAAGCTGCAGCAAGCGAATGGCTTGTTGCAGTTGCGGAGTCATTGTAAGTTGCTGCCCCATGCGCAGCTGTAATGATTGCCTCATGTATCTCTAACAATCCTTTTTAACAGTTATTAATACTACGTCTTAACTATAGCTTGAATTGTTCGCCTAGGTAGACATCTCTTACGGTTTGATCTGCCAAAACATGTTCTGGCGTGCCTGCAGCGATTAACTCACCATGTGAAACGATGTAGGCCTTTTCACATACGTCCAGTGTTTCTCTAACGTTATGATCGGTGATAAGCACACCGATACCACGGTTTTTTAGGTGCTCTATGATTGTCTTTATATCTAACACCGAAATAGGATCAACACCAGCAAAAGGTTCATCTAACAGGATAAACTTAGGGTTTGCGGCTAAAGCGCGAGCAATTTCGACTCGTCTTCTTTCGCCTCCCGACAATGCCATGCCCTGTGAGTCGCGAATGTGTTGAATATTAAACTCATCCAGTAACTCGTTTAGTTCAGCTTCTCTTTCAACTTTAGATAAGTCTTTTCGAGTTTCTAAAATCGCCATCAAATTTTGATAGACCGTGAGTTTTCTAAAGATTGAAGACTCTTGCGGTAGATAGCCAATACCAAGTCGTGCACGGCTGTGCATCGGTAACAAAGTGATATCTTCGTCATCAATCTGAATATAGCCTTTGTCGCTTGGTACTAACCCTACAATCATGTAGAACGTAGTGGTTTTACCTGCACCATTTGGTCCTAATAAGCCTACAATACTGCCAGCCTGAACACTTAAACCAACATTTTTGACGACCTGACGACCTTTATAACTCTTTGCTAGACCAGTTGCTTTGAGCTCGCTCATTAATTGTTACCTTCTTCCTGCGCTTTTTTCTCTTTAGCGTCTTTTTTGTCATCAACAGGAACAAGGATGGTTCTTACTCGAGAGTCTTCTTGGTCTGAGCGCTCAGCGCTGATCAATTGCTTTTCAATGTCATAGGTGATGACTTGAGCATTGATTTTTTGCCCAGTTTGATTGATTTCAGCATCACCAGAAATCACTAGGGTTCCCTTCGCTACGTCGTAACGGATTTCATTTGCTTTGGCTTCTAGCAAGTTGCCATCGGGTTGACGTTCGCTAAAAGTGGCAGGGCTGCCAGTTGCCACAAGCAGTTGCTTGTTAATGCCAAGTTCCGCGCGACGGTGGACCTCTAGGCGATCGGCATTTATCTTTCTGTTGCCATGAATAATAACAACATTCTGTTCAAAAATACCGATGTTGCTTTGCAGTTGAGCTTGCTGACGGCCAGCATCAATAATGACTTCATTTTGTTCTGCAGCAATTGCTAGAGTAGAACTTGCAAGCAAGCCGATGAAAACTAGTTTGTTAATGATTTTACTGGTCATAATAAATTGTCTTTGTGTGGTTGATGAGTTCGATCACTTGCTTTTGTAGATCCGCATGCAGTCCTTTACCTGTGATCCTAAGACTAGGACCGTTGATAACGACAGGGTGTTCCGACTTCATCAATTTTTGCTTAATTTCAACTCTTACATTATCGGCATTGATATCCGTGATCATGGCGTTAGGCGTTAAATTCTTTGCCAACACATTGCCCTCTAATATCAAGGTGTTGTTTTCGTATAGGGTTGCTTCTAATGCGCTTATTTGCCAATTCTGTTCACCGTTATATAAGGTGAAAATGGGCTTTTCAAAGTGACTAAAGCCAAGATCTTGATACAACTCCATCTTATCAGCAGTTACCTGATAGTTTAATAAGCCATTTTCACTATAGGTCGTTTGCTGAAGCGTGGTTGCAACATAATCGGGTTTAGCTAACGGTTCATCTTCTTTTGCTGGATCCGCCTCTGATGGATTAAACATGGGCGACCACATCCATACCATTAAAGAAGCGAAAACAATGAGTAAGATGACACGCAATACGGTCATGTACTTGATCCTTTGGAAGTCAATAAGTGATTTTGGCTGAGCATTAGAAGATCAGTTAGTTCTCTCACGGCACCAAAGCCACCTGGCATCAAGGTCGTGTAATGGGCGATATGTTTAACAAGAGGATGTGCATCATTGACGGCAACGGCAAAACCAACTCGTTCCATTACGGGTAGATCTGGGCCATCATCACCAATATATGCAATTTCGTCATCATTAAGATTGAGCTTAGTCTTCAGTTCATCATATGCCACTAACTTGTTTTCTTGACCTTGGTAAATATAAGTTACATTTAAACTAGTCATGCGTTGCTGAACTATTTGTGAATGTCTACCTGTGATAACGGCGACTTCGATACCACTATCAATCAAGGCCTTAATACCAAACCCGTCTTTGGTATTAAATGCTTTCAGTTCTTCACCATTGTTACCAAGGTATATACGGCCATCTGAGAATACGCCATCAATATCGCAAATTAATAATTTGATTTGTTTTGCTTTTTCCCAAGCTTCAGTTGAAATCGTCTGATATAAATCTTCAAATTGCATTACAGCACCCCCGCTCTAAGTAAATCTTGCGTATTCAAGGCGCCAACCGGAATGTTGTTTTCGTTCACCACAATCAAGCCGTTAATCCGTTTGGTTTCCATAATATTGAGTACCTCAGCTGCGAGCATATCGGCGCGTGCCGTCGTACTTTTAGCCGTCATCACTTGCGTGATTGGGGTGGTGTGAATATCGACCTTTTGTTCGATAATACGGCGCAAGTCACCATCGGTAAAAATACCTTGCAATTGCGAGCTTTCATCTACGATTGCCGTCATACCTAAACTTTTTGCGGACATTTCAAATAAAGCTTCTTTGACTGTGCAGTGACTATTGACCATAGGGATTGCATCCCCTTGATGCATGACATCAGCAACGGTTAGCAGTAGACGTCTTCCCAAACTACCACCAGGGTGGGAAAGTGCAAAATCATCAGCCGTAAAGCCTCTGGCTTCAAGTAGCGCAACCGCGAGCGCATCACCCATCACTAGCGTAGCTGTGGTGCTTGCCGTGGGTGCAAGTCCTAATGGACAGGCTTCTTTTGATACTTTAACACAAAGGTGAACCGTCGCATTACGAGCCATCGTAGAGCTTGGGTTGCCTGTCATGGAAATAACGGGGGCCCCTAAGCGCTTAATTACAGGTAGGATTGAGATCACCTCTTGGGTTTCCCCTGAGTTGGAGATCATCAGTACCACATCATCTTTGGTGATCATACCTAAGTCGCCGTGACTTGCTTCACCTGGATGAACAAAAAATGCGGGGCTGCCAGTACTTGCGAGTGTCGCTGCGATTTTGTTACCGATGTGGCCGGACTTACCCATGCCAATCACGATGATGCGACCTTGACAGCCAAACATAATTTCACAGGCTTTTACAAATTGCTGATCAACAAACTGTTGCACTTCTTCTATTGCTGCAAGTTCGGTAGCAAAAACTTGATTTGCAGAATCAATAAATGGGTTCGTTGTCACAAGGCTTCCTTAAATGATGTAGTAAATATAACCGACGAAGCTTGCGACAAGTATGCCACCTTCCAAGCGGTTGATGCGGCGCTGACCTGTTAAGCTGAGGCTCATTAGGATAAGCAGCAGTGTCGCGCCAAGCATAATAAATATATCACGTGACGCAATATTGGCGTCGAGGACGGATGGGTTAATGATCCCAGCAATGGATAGCACGGCCAATATATTAAAGATGTTCGAACCAATAATATTGCCAAGCGCTAGATCGTCCTCCTTCTTTAGTACACCAGCAACACAAGCAGCAAGCTCGGGTAAACTAGTACCAACGGCGATAATGGTTAATCCTATTAGCAGGTCACTCATGCCAAAATATTTGGCGATATCAACCGCAGCGCCAACGAGATAGTCCGCGCTAATAGGCAGTAAAATCATACCCACGATTAACCAGAAAACAGCTTTTTGAGTTGGAATATTATTTGGCACTTCTTCACAGGCTTCACTGACAAATGGGTCATCATTATCTCCACCACCACGCTTGGTGATAATGATAAGTGCAAGAAGAAAAGCGGCGAAACCGACTAATAACAAAACACCTTCTACGAAACTAAAGTGGTTATCACTAACGATATACCAAGCTGCCAATGAAACGACGACTAACAGCGGCATTTCGCGGCGCAAAATACCAGAGCCAACGGAGAGTGGCCTTAATAACGCGGTGAGACCCAAAACGAGTAAGATATTGGCGATGTTAGAACCTATGGCATTGCCCACGGCGGTGTCTGTTTTATCTGCAAGAGCGGCTTGCGCAGCAACCATCATTTCTGGTGCTGAAGAACCCATGGCCACGATAGTTAAACCAACAATTAATGTTGGTACACCAAAGTTTCGTGCAAGAGCGGCCGCACCAAAAACAAAGCGGTCAGCACTCCAAACCAGTGCAATAAAGCCAAGAATGAGAATAACAAACGATAAAACCATGAACCTCTAGCCAATAGGATTAAAATTTCGATAGATACTACCAAAAGCGCTCTGGAAAGTATAAGCAAACCGTTACATTTCACTACTTACAAAATTTTACCAAAACGATTTTCCATCTTGTTTGAAAAAAAAGTATCATACTTGGATGAATATAGTCTGGATCTGGAGAGCGACTTGTCGCAGTCAATTGTAGAAATCAAGGATGTAACCTTCTCTCGGGGTGAAAGGATCATCTACAAAAACATGAGCTTTTCCGTACCAAAAGGCAAAATTACCGCAATAATGGGGCCGAGCGGCATTGGTAAAACCACCATGCTGCGTTTAATCGGTGGTCAGCTTAAGCCTGATAGCGGTGATATTCTTTTTGCTGGAAACAGTATCCCTAACATGTCACGAGCAGCTTTGTATCAAGCTCGAACGCGCATGAGTATGTTATTTCAAAGCGGTGCTTTGTTTACCGATATGAGCGTGTTTGACAATGTGGCATTTCCTCTACGCGAGCATACCGAGTTATCTGAAGAACTAATCCGTTTAGTGGTGCTAATGAAGCTTCAAGCGGTTGGTCTTCGTGGTGCAAAAGATTTAATGCCGGCAGAGCTCTCTGGCGGTATGGCAAGACGTGCGGCTTTAGCGCGTTCTATCGCACTTGATCCTGAATTAATTATGTACGATGAACCGTTTGCAGGTCAGGACCCAATCTCCATGGGTGTTCTAGTTCGCTTGATTAAGTCGCTTAATGAAGTGTTGGGATTATCGTCGCTGATAGTTACCCATGATGTCACCGAAGTACTGAGCATTGCTGACCACGTCGTTATTATTGCTGAACAAGGTGTGATTGGTACGGGAACCCCTGAACAGATGCTTGAACACGAATCGCCATTAGTGCAGCAGTTCTTACAAGGCCTTGCGGATGGTCCTGTGCCATTCCACTTTAAAGCGCCAGATTATCAGCAAGCGCTGTTGCAAGGAGAGTGAGTATGGTCGACTTTTTACAAAAACTAGGCCACAAAACCCTCAGCCGTTTTGCCGCACTTGGCCGTGCCACAACAATGCTTTTTGGGGCGCTATGTAGCTTACCTAATTTCCGAAAAGGCACGCCGCTGTTGATAAAGCAACTTTACATGGTTGGTCATCAATCATTGTTGATTATCATGGTGTCTGGTTTATTTATCGGCATGGTATTGGCATTACAAGGCTATACCGTGTTAGTTGGGTATGGCGCTGAAGATAGCCTTGGACCTTTGGTTGCTTTGAGTTTACTTAGAGAGCTGGGCCCTGTGGTAACCGCACTCTTATTTGCAGGACGTGCAGGCAGTGCGTTAACTGCAGAAATCGGTTTGATGAAGGCAACGGAGCAATTATCTAGTTTAGAAATGATGGCGATAGACCCGCTTAAGCGCGTGGTTGCCCCTCGTTTTTGGGCCGGTTTTATTAGTATGCCGTTACTCGCACTGATATTCTCTGCGATCGCTATTTTAGGCGCACACTTGGTGGGTGTTGATTGGTTAGGCGTAGATTCAGGTAGCTTCTGGTCAATTATGCAATCGCAAGTGTCGTTTCAACAAGACATCTTAAATGGTCTTATTAAGAGTTTCGTATTTGCACTATTAGTAACTTGGATCGCGCTATACAAAGGCTATGACTGTATTCCTACTTCAGAAGGAATAAGTAAAGCGACGACAGAGACGGTAGTACATTCTTCACTGGCTGTACTTGGCTTTGACTTTGTATTAACAGCGGTTATGTTCTCAAGTTAAAAGGTTTTAAAAATGAATACACGGAAAATAGAAATTTTAGTTGGGTTGTTCGTGGCATTGGGCATTGCTGCATTTGTTATGTTGGCGCTAAAGGTGGCTAACTCAGGCTTAAGCGGCAACGGTGAAACTTACACTTTGCATGCTAAGTTCGAAAATATAGGTTCGTTGAAAACTCGTGCCCCAATTAAGGTGGGTGGGGTTGTGATTGGCCGTGTTGATGGAATTCACATCCATCCACAAGAGTTCGTGCCAGTAGTTTCAATGAGTTTAGATAAAAACTACGAGTGTCAGTTTTCCGATACGTCGTCGGTTTCGATTTTGACGTCGGGCATTTTAGGTGAGCAGTATTTAGGTATTTCTCCGGTTATTGCTGCTGAATCTGCGAAGCAAAAATGTCTTGGTCAGGAAGTAACGAGTGAAGATAGCGTTGATCTTGAGTCTCTTTTTGGTGTGGAAACAAAAGCGCTAAAAGACGGTGACATGATCACAGATACAAAATCGGCACTGGTATTAGAAGAGCTAATTGGTCAGTTCCTATTTAATCAAGGGAGCGAGTAAATATGTTAAAAAACATCTATGCAAAATGTCTGACTTTGTTTGTAGCATTGATGGCTACCGCATTGGTTCAGGCGAAAGAAGTGGACTCAAGCGATCCTTATAAAATGGTAGAGCAAGTTGCGGCGCAAACTTTTCAGCGTGTTACGAAAGAGCAAAACATCATTGAAAAAGACAAAGAACACTTACGCGTTATCGTAGAAGAAGAGCTCTTGCCTTACATTGATTACAAATATGCTGCGTATCGTGTATTAGGTTCTTATATTCAAAAGGTTCGCAACATTGAAAGTAAAGAGGAGAAAGCCGCGGCTGTCGAGCATATTAGAGAGTTTATTGAGGTATTCAAAAATTACCTGGTAGCGACTTATGCTGGTGTATTTACTCAATATAAAGACCAAAAGGTAGAGTTTGGTGAGCATCGCCCATTTGAGAATGAAGGTGTGGTGGTTGTTAAGACCAAAATTGTAGAGCCTGGTAAGCCTGATATCAAAATTGATTTCAAAGTTAGACGCGGTCAAGACGGTGACTGGCGTGCTTTTGACATGATGGCGGAAGGCATTAGTTTACTAGATGCCAAACAATCGGAGCTACATGGTATTTTGCGTCAGCAAGGTATTGAGCATGTGATCCAACTGTTAGATAAGAAGAGCAAGCTTCCGGTGCAATTTAGAGGGGATGATGGTGACGCCTAATATTTCATTCACCGAAAGTAAAGGTGAAATCGTGTTAACTGGTGAGCTTACGAGAGCGAGTTTACCAAGCGCACTGAAACAGTCGACCATCGTTCAAGTGTTGAAAAATGCACAATCAACCGTCTATTTTAACCTTTCTGAGGTGACAAGGGTTGACACCGCGGGCTTAGCTTGGTTAATTCACTCTTTAGGTCAATTGAAACAGCGCGACATTCGTCTCGAGCTGAAAAATACGCCTGAGCAACTGCAAAATTTAATGGAGTTGGGACAGGTGACAACCCTATTTGAGTGAGTCTAATGGAAACAAATCAAGTCGAAACTTTATTGAGAGATACACTATCGCTTGACGAGATCATCGTCAAAGCTAATGGTAGTCACTACGAAGTCATTGCTGTTGGAACGTGTTTTGACGGATTAAGAAGGCTGAAAAGAGAACAGCTGATCTACGGCCCACTGATGGATACTATTAAAGACGGCACTATGCATGCTGTTAGTATTCGTGCATTCACACCTGATGAATGGCAAAAAGAGCGCAAATTTATTCTTCCACAATAACGGAGTGCCGCAATGGATCAGTTTGTTATCCAAGGTGGCACCACTTTAGCCGGTGAAGTCACTATTTCAGGGGCTAAAAACGCAGCCCTACCTATTTTATTCGCCGCTCTGCTCGGCGATGGTAAAAGCCGTTTTTCTAATGTACCGCACTTACGCGATATAGGTACCACTGAAGCCTTATTAAAAACACTGGGCGCTGAAGTTGAGTGGGACGGCGATATCTTAGAAATCAACGGAGCAACGGTAAATAGCGTGCTTGCACCTTATGAACTCGTTAAGCAGATGCGTGCGTCGGTACTCGCGTTAGGCCCATTAGTCGCAAGATTCGGTCAAGCGCAAGTTTCCCTACCGGGAGGCTGTGCGATTGGTGCTCGTCCAGTCGATCTGCATATTTCAGGCCTTGAGAAGATGGGCGCCAAGATCAAAGTTGAAAATGGTTATATCCATGCGGTAACCGAAGGTCGTCTTCGGGGCGCTGAGATCTTTATGGAAACCGTCAGCGTTGGTGCTACTGAAAACTTACTGATGGCTGCAACCCTCGCCGATGGTAAAACTGTGATAGATAATGCTGCGCGAGAGCCAGAGATTATTAACTTAGCTGAATGCTTAGTTGCCATGGGCGCCAAGATCAGCGGTGCAGGTTCGAGCCGAATTGAGATAGAAGGCGTTGAGCGTCTTAATGGTTGTGAGCATAAAATCCTTCCTGATCGCATCGAAACAGGGACCTTTTTGGTTGCTGCGGCAATGGCAAAAGGCGAAGTACTATGTAAAAACACGGATTATCATAGCCTTGAACCTGTGCTTGAAAAGCTACGCGCCGCCAATGCGATTGTGGAGGTAAGTGAAGACAGTATTTATGTGGATATGCGTCAACGCGCTTTGAAAGCCGTTAATATCAAAACTATGCCACATCCTGGTTTTCCAACAGACATGCAAGCTCAGTTTACCGCATTAAATGTGGTGGCTGAAGGGAGCGCGACAATCACAGAGACTATCTTTGAAAACCGTTTTATGCACGTGCCAGAGCTACAGCGTATGGGCGCGAATATTCGTTTAGAAGGCAACACTGCAATTTGTGGTGAGACTGAGTCGCTATCTGGTGCACAGGTAATGGCAACCGATTTACGTGCATCTGCGAGTCTTATCCTAACGGGTATTGTTGCAACAGGCGAAACCATAGTCGATCGCATCTATCACGTTGATAGGGGTTATCAGAAGATAGAAGATAAGCTAAGTCGTTTAGGTGCAAATATAAAACGCCGTAAAACCTGAGCATAATTAAGCAAATTGGTATAAAAGCGAAAAGCGTCTTCCGGGACGCTTTTTGCTTAACCTTTTTGCCTAATATAACCCTGTTTCGAGTTCAGCGACTTCCACAGTAATGGTGAGGCGCTGACCACCTCTGAGTACTTCAAACTCGAGTTTAGTGCCAGGCGCGGTATTGCCTATCGTCTTCAGTGTACTTTGCGGATTAGTTACAGGCTCTCCACCTACTTTAACCACAATATCATGCTCTTTCATGCCAGCTTGCCATGCGGGACCTAGCGGGTCTAATTCGCTCACAGCAAGGCCGACAATTGGTGTGTAGAGATCCGTTACACTTTTACCTGTATTATCAACTGGCGTGCCTCTAAAGCCGAGATAGCCCCGGATCACTCTGCCATCCATAATAAGTTTATGCATCACGTCCAGTGCAAGATCATAAGGGATCGCAAAAGAGATACCTTGGATATCAATATTCAAACGTGTGCGAAATTGTGCAGAGGTAATGCCAACTAGTGCACCATTAGAATTGACAACGGCACCACCTGAGTTACCAACATTAATCGCGGCATCCATTTGCAGCAAATTATTGAATTGGCTTTCCGTGAGTGTCTGTTTGCCTGTTGCACTGATAATGCCTTGCGTAATGGTTTGTCCAATGTTCAACGGATTACCAATTGCGAGCACCACATCCCCAACACGTGGTGAGTAGTCGTGATCGATAGGAATGACAGGCAAATTCTCGGCTGGAATTTTTAATAAAGCTAAATCGGTGATGGTGTCATAGCCTATCAGTTGCGTATCGCTATACTGGCGGCCATCAGGAAGAAGCACAATGATTTGGTCGGCATTGTTCACCACATGATAGTTTGTCAGTATGTAGCCATCTCGGCTCATGATTACGCCAGAGCCAAGTTCTCTAACCGTGCTTTGGCGCTGATATCTTGGCTGATTGCTAAAGCCCTCGGAAAAAATCGTCACGACCGCTGGAGCTGTTTTTTCTACAGCATCAGCAAAACTCATATGATGGGCCTGAATATGTGGGGCCTCAAGTTTTGGCAAGTTATCCCTTAGCTCAGGATTAAACCAAATGATGATAAAAGCGATCCCAAGTCCGGCAAGCAGCGGTGGAAAAATGAATTTAATTAATTTGAACACAAGAGCTTATATTTATCGTTATCTAATACTGCTAATAATGACACAAAAAAAAACACAGCGACAAGTTTCGCTGTGTTTCATTTTTAATATTTGTCGATTTCGTTACTGAATGAGGTAGAAAACCGTCTCGCGATCGCGTTTAATCCCTAGTACGATATTGCCTTTAATACCATTAATTAGTTTAGACATATCTTTAACACTAGTGACACGTTGACGATTCACTTGCATGATCACATCGCCTTCTTCAAGGCCAACACGTGCAGCTGGTGAGCGAGGTTCTACTGAGGTAATGACGACACCTTCATTGCCATTGCGCTCGCCACTCTCTAGTACCGCGCCTCGTAGGTTTGGATGTACATCCTCTGCATTCGCTTGTTCTTCTTGCTTACCACCAAGCTCTACGTCGATAAACTTGGTTTTGCCATCACGGTAGACACCAAGTCGTACCTCACGACCTTCACCCATCGTAGCCACTTTACCGTGGAGTTCATTAAAGCTTTCAATGTCGTCGCCGTTGAGGCTGACAATGACATCATTGGCTTTCAGACCCGCTTTGTCCGCTGCTGAATCTTCCACCACGCGCATGACATAAGCACCGCGCTTGACATCAAAGCCTTGTGCTTTAGCAAGACCAGCATCTAAAGTACGACCCAAAATACCCAATGAACCGCGACGAACTTCTCCGTACTCAACAATTTGATCCACTAGGTTTTTCATCATGTTTGATGGAATAGCAAAGCCGATCCCGACATTACCGCCAGACGCGCCTAAAATAGCAGTGTTAATACCAATGAGTTCGCCGTTTAAGTTAACTAGCGCACCACCTGAGTTACCTTGGTTGATTGCCGCATCTGTTTGGATAAAGTCTTCATAGCCTTCGATATTTAAGCCGCTACGGCCTAGTGCACTGATTATTCCTGAGGTGACGGTATGACTTAATCCAAATGGGTTACCAATAGCAACGGAAAAATCACCTACTCTCAACTTGTCTGAATTAGCGAGTTTGATTTCTGTTAGGTCTTCCCCGTCGATTTGTAGTAATGCGATATCGGATTCGGCGTCGCTACCGATTAATTTAGCTTCAAACTCTCTGCCATCCTTTAAGGTGACAAGCATTTCGTCTGCATCATCAATAACGTGATTGTTTGTAACGACATAACCTTTATCTGCATCGATGATGACACCTGAGCCGAGGCCGCTAAAAGGGCGCTTTTGGCTACGAGGCTGTGGTTGTCCAAAGAAAAAGTCGAAAGGGTCGACACGGCGACGCACTTCTTTAGCACCTTTTACTTGGATACTAACAACGCCCGGGGCGACCTTTTCTAGCATAGGTGCTAGCGTTGGTAATTGCTGGCCGTCTACGGCAACAGGAAGTTTGGCCATGCTTTGCTGCGGTAACAGCAATAAGCTAGAAGAAAGTAAAGCGGCCGATAACAAAGATAGTTTAAATTTCATAGTCGTGAAGTACTCCGCTATTAGCGTTAATATAAGTCATAAGAGGCTGATAATTAGCCTCTTATTAGGGCCTGTTGACCTTTGCTGTTTGATTTTTGTTCCCCTGAGGGCAGCGCTTGATTGGCATTTCTACTGTGTTATCGCCTGACTTACATAGAAAAACTATGCTAC
Source organism: Pseudoalteromonas sp. JC3 (assembly GCF_030291895.1). NCBI lineage: Bacteria > Pseudomonadati > Pseudomonadota > Gammaproteobacteria > Alteromonadales > Pseudoalteromonadaceae > Pseudoalteromonas > Pseudoalteromonas sp. JC3. Next base: position 430,125 of record NZ_CP127855.1, read on the forward strand.
ACAGGCTCTGCCTTGTATAAATACCAATCAAACTGCTGCAAAAGCAAACTCGAAAGATCAATAGGCCCTAGAATCAATAACTTCTTTTAAAGACTATGGGGTCAACAAAAAGTTTCATCAAGAGGCTTTAATTTGCTCACTTTCTTTTTTTTGACCAGAAAATAACCCAGTTTCACCTTCGGCATAGTCACTAGGTGGAGCCTCAAAACTTGGATCTTGTTTACGTCTTCTCTCTGGGCGTGCTTGAAGAGAAGCTTGTAGTTGTTCTGTGGTTTCTTTCGAGAAAAAAGGATCCGCAGGATGAGATGGACGATCCTGTGTCAGTAGTTGGTTGGTTTCTTCCACATGGGTAAGCAGCTGTTGATAACTATCCTGCATTTTATTTACTAGTTTTTTGGTGCTAGCAAGATGATCTGATACGTCTTGACGATATTGCTCAAGGTCGTGTTTAGCTTGTTGTGCTTGCACTTCCAGTTCGTCATGTTTGAACTGCTTTTTCGTTACAAAGCCACCTAAAAAGAATGCAGCAATGGCAACAATGATCAGTAATCCAAGCCAAGTAACGGTAGTCATAGGTTTCTCCCTGTGTGCCTCAACGGCAAATAAAATTAAAACTCTGTTAGAGTTAAATATACGCTGTGAATACAGTCGTGTTAATATAACCTACAAACAAATCGTAAAAAAATATTTAAGTCGATGACGCCTTGGGAAAAATATCAGCAAGATCTACAACGTGATGATTTTCAATATGACAGCGCGCAAGAAAATGCCGTAAAGCATTTACAGCGATTGTATGACGACCTTATCAATCAGCCCCCAGTCAAACAAAACTTTCTCTCGCGCTTGTTTAGTAAAGCTGAGCCGTCAAAAGTGAAAGGGTTGTACTTTTGGGGAGGAGTAGGGCGCGGTAAAACTTATCTGGTTGATACCTTTTACGATGCGTTGCCGACGGAGCGCAAAATGCGGGTGCATTTTCACCGCTTTATGCATCGTGTTCACGCAGAACTGAAAAAGCTTAATGAAGTGAAAAATCCTCTGGAAAGCATCGCTGATACGTTCAAATCTGAAACTGACATTATCTGCTTCGATGAATTTTTCGTTCAAGACATCACTGATGCCATGTTACTGGGTGGATTAATGCAGGCGCTGTTTGCGCGCGGTATCGTGTTAGTGGCCACATCGAATATTGTGCCAGACGATTTGTATAAAAATGGCTTGCAGCGCGCGCGATTCTTACCCGCCATTGAATTGGTAAAAGCCAATACTGAGGTCGTTAATGTGGACTCGGGTATTGACTATCGCTTACGCACGTTGGAACAAGCGGAAATTTTTCACAGCCCACTTGATAAACAAGCGGATGAAAACTTATTCGACTACTTTAACAAACTCTCTCCGGAGCCGGGTAAAGCCGAACAGGCGATTGAGATTGAAGGTCGGATGATCCAAACCCGAATAGTGTCTGATTGTATTGTTATGTTTGATTTCCCAGCGCTATGTGAAACCGCTCGCTCGCAAGTGGATTACATGGAGATCAGTCGCTTATATAACACAGTGATTCTATCTAATGTGAAGCAAATGGGTCAGCAAAACGATGATGCGGCAAGGCGTTTTATTGCGCTTGTCGATGAGTTTTATGAGCGTAATGTAACGCTTATCATCTCGGCTGCAGCGCCGATTACTGAACTTTATACCGAAGGTACATTGAATTTTGAGTTCAAACGCTGCATTAGCCGCTTGCAAGAAATGCAATCCCATGAATATTTAGCAAAAGAGCATTTAGCCTAACGGCAATTACTTTTTTGTTAAGAGGACTTGTTCGGTGTGGGTGTTTGTAAACATCTTATTTGAACGAGTCCTTGTCACGCACACGTCGTCATTTCGTTGGATTTTTTGCCTTTTCTATTTTTTTCGAAATTCTTCAGATTTTCTTGTAGAAAAAAGCACCAAGCGCTGGTTTTCACCCAGAAGGCTTGCTATAATCCGCGGCCTGCCACGTTGCGTTCTATTGCCCTCGTCGGCTTAGCCACTGACTTGAGCGGCATAAAAGTCTTAAACTCGAAGGGGTTAAAGCAAATACAAGTAGAGCGGTAGTCCAAGGACTGCCTGTGGTTTTAAAATTGAAAACTTTGGATTTTTATAATGAAAACGTTTGTTGCTAAACCAGAAACTGTAAAACGTGACTGGTACGTAGTTGACGCTGAAGGTAAAACTTTAGGTCGCATCGCTACTGAAATCGCTCGTCGCCTTCGCGGTAAGCACAAAGCTGAGTATACTCCACACGTTGACACTGGTGACTACATCATCGTAATCAACGCTGAGAAAGTTACTGTAACTGGTAACAAAACTCAGGACAAAATGTACTATGCTCACTCTGGTTACCCAGGTGGCCTTAAGTCTATCAACTTTGAGAAACTTCAAGCTAAAAAGCCTGAAATGATCATCGAGAAAGCGGTTAAAGGCATGTTACCTCGCGGTCCTCTAGGTCGTGAAATGTTCCGTAAACTTAAAGTTTACGCTGGTAACGAGCACAACCACGCTGCGCAGCAGCCTCAGGTTCTAGACATTTAAGGAGCACTATCATGGCAAATCAATACTACGGTACAGGTCGTCGTAAAAGTTCAAGTGCTCGCGTATTCCTACGCCCAGGCACTGGCAACATCGTAATCAATAAGCGCTCTTTAGAAGAGTTCTTCGGTCGTGAAACTTCTCGCATGGTTGTTCGTCAGCCTTTAGAGCTAGTTGAAATGACAGAAAAGTTTGACCTATACATCACTGTTGCAGGTGGTGGTACAACTGGTCAAGCGGGTGCTATCCGTCACGGTATCACACGTGCACTAATGGAGTTTGACGAGTCTCTACGTCCAGCTCTACGTAAAGCTGGCTTTGTTACTCGCGATGCTCGTAAAGTTGAGCGTAAGAAAGTTGGTCTTAAGAAAGCACGTAAGAAGACACAGTTCTCTAAGCGTTAATTTATTACGTTTCAAGAATTCAAAAACCCAGCTTATGCTGGGTTTTTTGTTTTTAGCATCTCCTATGTGCACATCAATCTCTCGTATTTACGAGGTATCTAATTCGTTTTGTCCTACTTATTTGCTCAAAAATATCGCGTCGAGTTAAAAAAGTTCAATAAATATAATAATTAGTGCAATTCGAGCGGTAACTTGGCGGTTTTTTTTGCTACAATTGGCGAAGCAAGTAGAAAGGCCTGAGATCCAGTCACGCGATTTGGTGCGTATCCTTAGTCGGGGGGTTGATCTTAGTCAGTATATTGTTGTGTCAGATGCGATATCATAAATACTCGGTTTCATGCTCGAAGTAATCATAGATGATTTTCTGCGGGTTTATTCGGGCATGGATCTGGAATAACCTTGTTTTAATCAAGGTATTTATTTATGATCGCGTCTATTTTGTAATTTCTTAAATTAACCTGCTGTAACTGATGTTCTCAATATAGCAAGTGTTGGGAATCAAGTGGAGATAAGTGGATGAGCAATGCGCCTGTAGACAACAGCCGACGTCGCTTTTTAACTATCGCTACCTCTGTTGTAGGTGGCGTTGGTGCGGTTGGAGCTGCTGTTCCTTTTATTGCGTCCTGGAATCCAAGTGAGCGAGCTAAATCTGCAGGTGCGCCTGTAGAAGTAGATATCAGCAAACTTGAGTCTGGACAACTTATTCGTGTTGAGTGGCGAGGCAAACCAGTTTGGATTGTTAATCGTACACCAAAAATGCTAGAACAAATGAAGCAACACGAAGACCAACTTCGTGATCCTAACTCTGAAGAGCCACAGCAGTTGGCATCTGCGCAGAACGGTTTCCGTTCTAAGCGACCTGAGCTTTTCGTCGCGGTTGGGATTTGTACTCACTTAGGATGTTCACCATCTTTCCTTAACGGAAGCTTTGGTGAAAAAGTAGAAGGCACTGATAGTGGTTTCTTCTGTCCTTGTCACGGTTCGAAGTTTGATATGGCGGGGCGCGTATTCCAAAACGTACCTGCACCACTAAACTTAGAGATCCCTCCGTATACCTTTATTGACGACACTACCATTTTGGTAGGTGAAGAAGAAGGGGTTGCATAATGTCTGTTAATGTAGATAAAGCAGCAAATACGGGCGTTGTGGGCAAAGTTGTTGATTGGATCGATGCTCGTATTCCGATGACTCGCGTCTGGAATATGCACATTGCTCAATACCCAGCGCCAAAAAACTTTAACTTCTGGTACTTGTTTGGTTCACTCGCCATTCTAGTACTGGTAAACCAGATTGTAACGGGTATCTGGCTAACTATGAACTTTGTACCTTCTGCTGAAGGTGCATTTGCATCCGTAGAATACATCATGCGTGATGTTGAATACGGTTGGTTATTACGATACCTACACTCTACCGGCGCATCCGCATTCTTTATCGTGGTCTATCTTCACATGTTCCGCGGTATGATCTACGGTTCTTATCAAAAGCCACGTGAACTACTGTGGTTGTTCGGTATGTTTATCTTCCTAGCACTAATGGCTGAAGCCTTCATGGGTTACTTATTACCATGGGGTCAGATGTCTTTCTGGGGTGCTCAGGTAATCATTTCATTATTCGGTGCAATCCCGGTAATTGGTGATGACTTAACACTTTGGATCCGTGGTGACTACGTTATTTCTGGTGCAACGCTTAACCGTTTCTTTGCACTACACGTTATTGCACTACCATTAGTACTGGTTATCTTAGTATTCCTTCACATTGTTGCACTGCACGAAGTAGGCTCAAACAACCCTGACGGTGTTGAGATCAAGCGCAAGAAAGGCTCTGTAGCTGAGGAAGACAAACCTAAATTTAAATTCCATGAATACTACACTGATAAAAAAGATATTGTGGATGCAATTCCATTCCACCCTTACTACACAGTAAAAGATGTCTTAGGTGTTGCTGGCTTCTTAATTTTCTTCTGCGCAATTGTATTCTTTGCACCAGAAATGAACGGTTTCTTCCTTGAAGCGCCAAACTTTGAAGCTGCAAACCCGCTGAAAACGCCAGAGCACATTTTCCCAGTTTGGTATTTTACGCCATTCTACGCAATCCTTCGTGCTATCCCTGACAAGCTAATTGGTGTACTAGCAATGGGCGCTTCAATCGTAGCATTGGCACTACTGCCTTGGATTGACCGTGGTTCGGTTCGTTCAATTCGCTACCGTTGTGGTTTCCATAAGTTGAACATTGCTCAGTTTGTTGTCACATTCGTTATCCTTGGTTGGATTGGTGCAACACCGCAAACTGACTTTAAAACGCTATTGTCGCAAATCACGACAGTAACTTATTTTATGTTCTTCGTGTTGCTATTCTTCTACAGTAAAAACGAGAAGACGAAGCCACTACCAACGAGGTTGACGAAATGATGAAAAAGCTAGTAATCGGTTTATTCGCATTGTTGCCAACGTTATCGATGGCAGCGGGCCCATCAGTGCCTTTGATGGAAGCAAATAATGACTTAACTGATAAAGCATCTTTACAGCGCGGCGCTAAGTTATTTATGAACTACTGCCTTGGCTGTCACCAAATGCAATATCAGCGTTATGAGCGTACTTTCCGTGACATCGGTATTCCAACTGAAATTGGTCAAGAAACGCTTATTTTCGATGGTTCAAAAGTAGGTAGCCATATTAAAAACTCTATGGCTAAAGATGATGCTGCAAAATGGTTTGGTGCTGCGCCACCGGACTTAACACTTATCTCTCGTGTTAAGTCTCCGGACTACATCTATACTTACTTGAAGTCATTCTATAAAGATGAGTCTCGCCCATTTGGTGTGAACAACGTTGTTTTCCCATTGGTCGGTATGCCTCACGTACTACAAGAGTTACAAGGCTTGCCAACACCGATCACTGAAGAAGTGGAAGAACACGGTCACACAGTGACTAAAGTTGTCGGCACTGAAACAGATGGTACCGGTGAGATGAGTGTTGATGAATATGACCAAGCAGCACGTGACCTTACAAACTTTTTAGCTTATGTAGGTGAGCCTTCTCGCCTAGAGTCAGAAGCTATTGGTATTAAGGTTATTGGTTTCTTAGTTATCTTCTTCATCCTGGCATTCTTCTTGAAGAAAGAATACTGGAGAGATGTTCATTAATTTGAATATTCAAAGGTGATTTTTGCAATAGGGGCGTTCGCCCCTTTTGCTGTTTAAAGTGATTTAATTACTTTTAGTTTTTTAATGGAGGTAGGCATGGCCGTTGCTGCCAATAAGCGCCCTGTAATGACACTTTTTTCTGGGTCAAACTGTATGTACAGTCACCAGGTACGTATCGTACTTGCTGAGAAAGGTGTAAGTGTTGATATTCACCAGGCTGAAAAGGACAACTTACCAGAAGCTCTACACGAGATTAACCCGTATGGCACTGTTCCTACGCTAATCGATCGTGAGCTTGGCTTGTACCAAGCGAATATCATTATGGAGTATCTAGACGAGCGCTTCCCGCATCCTCCTCTGATGCCTGTATATCCAGTAATGCGTGGTCGTAGTCGTTTAATGATGCACCGCATTGAAACTGACTGGTATTCACTTGCTGAAAAGGTCTCTGCGGGTGGTGATGAAGCTGTACGAGCTCGTAAAGAGTTAACCGAAGCACTACTAGCTGTAGCACCTATCTTCAATGAAGCACCTTATTTCATGAGTGAAGAGTTCAGCTTAGTTGATTGTTATTTAGCTCCACTACTTTGGCGTTTACCACAGCTTGGTATTGAGCTGAATGGTGCTGGTAGCAAAGAGCTAAAAGAATACATGCTGCGTTTATTTGAGCGTGACTCATTCCAAGCATCGCTAACGGATGCAGAGCGTGAGATCAGATCGTAATGACGTCTAATCGTCCTTACTTACTACGCGCGTTTTACGAGTGGATTGTTGATAACGAATGTACACCGCATTTAGTGGTGAACGCAGACTTTCCCTCGGTACAGGTTCCAACACAATTTGTGCAAGAAGGGCAAATTGTGTTGAACGTAAGCCCGTCTGCTGTGACGAATTTCTCTATGGACAATCAAGCGCTGAGCTTTAACGCTCGGTTTGGTGGTCAACCGATGCAGGTATATGTGCCAAACGGTGCGGTATTGGCTATCTATGCAAGAGAAAATGGTGAAGGCACGGTATTTACACCTGAAGAAGAAATCTTTGAAGATGAAGAGTTTGATTTGGTAGAAGAGACGGAAGTCTCACAATCGCCAGAGACTAAGCCGGAACCTGAAAAGAAAAAAGGTTCTCACCTTCGAGTGATAAAATAAAAAAACCTGCGGATGCAGGTTTTTTTATGGCTATTGTTTAGATGTACTCAAAGGCTTTAATCACACGTTTGACACCATTAATATTTCTGGCGATTTCTACGGCTGAGTTTGCTTCTTGTTTGGAGACTAAGCCCATTAAGAACACTTCGGCATTTTCAGTAACTACCTTAATATTTGCGCCATTGACTTCGTCGGCCGCCAGCAGTTTGGTTTTAACTTTGGAGGTCAGCCACGTATCATGTGTTTGCGTCGTGATGCCGATGTTTGAGCTTATTCTCAACTGATTATGTACTTGCTTAATCCCAGCAACGTTCTGTAGCGCACGCTCAGCTTCCGTTTTCATTTCTTGATTAGTGACCTGACCAATCATTAATACTACGCCATTAACACTCACCAGCGTGATATTGGCATGATCTGCAAGGCGCTTAATCTCTTTGATGGCAAGCGTACCTTTAATCTCGATATTGTTATCGTCAATTTGTGCACCGATAGTGCGTCTATCATTTGCAGCAGACACCGCACCGGCTGTACCAGCAACTACCGCAGCAGCACACCCTTGTAGTAACAAGATGGCGGCAAGTAAAGAGGTTATTCTCATCATCATACTTCGTCCTGAGGGAATAAAATTGCGTCGATTAGCTCACTTAAACAGTGAGTATTGAATAGTTGTGACTCGATTATCCGGCTTGGGCGTTTACTTGGGATCCGGATCTCTACGTCCTGTGGGCCCAATAGGCCGGTGATTTCACCACCATCATCGCCAACTAACGCGATGACTTTCATATCTCTAGTCAGGGCTGCTTCCACTGCGCCAATAACCGTCTTTTCTTGCCCGTTTATGGCATACGCCACCAGCAAGTCTCCTTGCTGCGCGAATGCGCGTATTTGCTTGGCAAAGCGCTCTCTGGCTTTACCATTTTCTGGTGACGCCAAATTATATTGCTCATTCGTTAGTGCAATCGCGGGCAGACACGGGCGTTCGGTTTCGTAAAAGTTGCTTAAGATGGTTGCGAAGTGGTGCGCCAACATATGATTACTTGGCGCGCCGCAGCAGATGATTTTATTGCCATTGATCAGGCTCTGAGCCATAGTCATAGCTGCGGTTTCTAGTGCTTTAGGCAATACTTCGCCTGCCGCTATCTGCGCTTGAATTGACTCTGTAAATATAGACTTTATAGATTCTTGCATGCTAAAAAATATTTCTAATCCAGTTTATTTCAGGGGGATCGGCCCCTTGAATGGCAACAAAGTCGACTCTAAGTTGCGTGTTATGCAAATTTTGCTGTGCTAAATAATTATAAATACTACGCTTTAATCTTTGAAGCTTAGTTTTTGATAGTGCGTTAATTGCGCCACCAAAGTGACTGCTATCGCGATACTTTACTTCAATAAACACTAAGGTTTGCGACTCTCGCATAATGAGATCTATCTCTCCGTATTTACAGAGATAGTTTCTGGTGACGGGGGTTAATCCTTGTCTTATCAAGAATTGCTCCGCAATCAACTCAAAATGCTCGCCCTTACTCCGTGTGTTGCTAAATAGTCCTTTAAACATCCAGATATCCTATCTGATCAAAGAGTCTCCCACAGGTTTCTCTTGTTGCATAAATAATGGTAGTGGAGGCTGTTCATCCAAGCTCACCAAACGAATTTGTTTATTATGATACTGTGCCCAACTGAGCTTTCGTACTACGTCACTGCCACCGCGGATGCTGAGCTGGCCGGTTAAGCCATCAAAACTTTTTCCCGAAAGCCAAGCCAGTTGGCGCAGCTCGGGGACTAAATTTGTGGCGTCATATGCCATTGCAAACAAGCGCTGCTCTAAGTCGGCCTGCTCAGGCCATAAAGATTGATAGGCATCTCGAAGCGGTGCTTTTTCAACGGCACCCGGTAGCATCCAAGGTTGCTCGGTAAAATAAAGTCCTTCTAAATCGCCCTTATCAGTAACATCAATTTGTTTACTATAGCTGCGAGAGCTGGCATATAAAGGGATCCTGTCGGCAAATGTACTGACATTGACGTCTAAATAAGGTTTGAGCAGTCGAGTTTCCATTGCATCACCTAAAATATAGATGGCATCAATGTCGCGTCTAGAGCGTGTTTCGCTTTTGACCTCTTTGCGAAATAGACTTTTGATGACGCTAGTGCGTGACTTTGAAGCGTCCACCTCTAAAATATCGGTGATGACATCCGCCATATTTTTACTATTAGTGTAATAACCTACTTCTGGTGCGGTCTCACTGTAGCGTTTCCAACCTTGATCAAAATACTCAATTAAACGCTTACCAGAGGCATTCGCTGGAGCCAGTAACATGGGTTTTTTATAGCCTTTAGCAAGAAAGTGCTTCATTGCTTGCTCGACTTCATGCTCAGGATTAAGCGCAAAAAAGTACTGTTCACTACTGCTAGGCGTAAGCGTTTCGCGTGCATTTAAAAACAAAGTTGGGTAAGCCGCAAAACCTTTATCTGCGAGTAGTTTTTCAACGTTGGATTTTAATAATGGACCAATGACAAAATCGACATTTGCCTCAGCAAGTTGCGTTACGATTTCAGACTCGGATGCCATTTCATCAATGAAGAAGACTTCTTCAATCGTCCCTTCGTCAGTGGCAGCCAAGAAACCATTTTTAAGCGCTGTACCGAGTCGCTCGCTCGCACCAGATTGTGGTAATAACACCGCAAGTCTTTTAACTTGGTAAGGTTCGAGCGCAACAGCGCCTTGTAAATCTTTAGGCAGCAAAGCAACCGCAGGGTGATTAGTAAAACGACGACGCCAATTATTCATGGCTTGGTCGAGCTGGACGCTCGAACCCAAATAAATTTGTTGATATTTAGCCAGTGTTACCCAACCACGTTGTAAAACAGAGCCAGAATCAAAGCGCTCTAGAGCGTAACTTGATAGCTGTTGTAGCGCGAGCCAAATCTCTTCGTGTAACCCGGCCACCGCTAAGTTATGTTCATTGGCAATATCGGCCGCTTTAAAGTATTCAACCAACGCTTTTTTTGGTAATTGTTGCGAGGCATAAATACTACCCAGTAAATACTCATACCAAGCTTGGTGTTCAGGGGTGTTGAGTCGCCCCTCTAGCGTGTTTAGGATGGCTAACGCATTGGCATACTGCGATAATTCTTTGCGAGCATATGCGATGTATAATTTGTTTTGAATATGATCAACACTGGCTTTAGCTTCCATCGCTAAACCAATTTGCTCTAACATTTGCCAGTCTTTTTCTAAGATAGCAGCGTCTCTGGCTGCATATAGCAATTGGATTTTGGCAACGCCTTCTTTACTCTGCGCCTTTGCAAATAACGACGCGGCATTGTCATCCGATTGGCTAACGGCTTTAGTTGTTTTAGTTTCTTGAGGGGATTTGGTGACATTTGTACTTGTACTACAAGCGGATAACCCCGACAATATGGCAACTAAAAGCGCTATCTTTTTAAACTGCACAGGCAAACCTTCTTTTTCACGACTGAGTGGATATCTTACTGACTGATATTGGAGAGCTCAATGGCTAATCTTCACAACGAAAACAAAATCGGCACCCTACATATTGTAGCGACACCAATAGGTAATTTAGATGACATCAGTGAACGTGCACTGAAAGTGTTAAGTCAGGTCGATTTAATCGCTGCCGAAGATACGCGCCACACCGGTAAATTATTGAGCCACTTTAGCATTAAAGCAAAAACTTTTGCACTGCATGATCACAACGAGAAGCAAAAAGCGCAGCAAATTTTAGATTGGTTAAACGAAGGCAAAGACATCGCGCTAGTGTCTGATGCGGGTACGCCGCTTATCAGCGATCCAGGCTATGCTGTGGTAAACCTGTGCCGTGAAGCGGGTGCTACCGTTACTCCCGTTCCTGGCGCGTGTGCCGCCATTGCTGCCGTGAGTTGTTCAGGCTTACCAACAGATAAATTCCAATTCGTGGGATTTTCACCAGCAAAAAGCCAAGCGCGTCAGCAATTTTTTAAAGATGCAGTCGCCTCTGGCATCACCAGTATCTTGTACGAAAGCACCCACCGCATTATGGCGAGTCTAGAAGATATGAAAATCGCGCTGGGCGAAACACAACAAGTCGTTTTTGCTAAAGAACTGACCAAAACCTACGAAACCTTTTTCAGTGGCACGGTTATCGAGCTCATTGAGTTTTTAACCGCAACGCCTGAAAAGCAAAAAGGTGAGCTGGTGTTGATGCTACCCGGTGAACAAAGAGATGAACAAGCATTAACGCCAGAAGCGAAAAAGCTGATTGAGTTACTAGAGCCTGAAATGCCATTGAAGAAGGCCTGCGGCGTGGCAGCTGAATATTTAGGGCTAAAAAAGAACGCCTTGTATAAGGCTATCATTGCTGAGCGAGAAGCGTAATACACGCAATTTATCGCGTGCGTTATTGCATTAAAGTGCGTATAATCGCCCGCCTGAGTCAGCCGGATAATCGCTGCCTGTGACGAAAATGACCAGGGGGAGGAAAGTCCGGGCTCCAATGGGCAGGGTGCCAGCTAACGGCTGGGGGGCGTGAGCCTACGACAAGTGCAGCAGAGAGAAGACCGCCTAAGTCCTTCGGGACCGGTAAGGGTGAAAGGGTGCGGTAAGAGCGCACCGGGCCACTGGTAACAGTTGGTTGCAAGGTAAACTCCACCCGGAGCAAGACCAAATAGGGTTCCTTATGGTGTGGCCCGCATCGGAACCGGGTAGGTTGCTCGAGCCTAGGAGCGATCCTAGGCCTAGACGAATGATTATCGATCTCCTTCGGGAGTGAACAGAACCCGGCTTATAGGCTGTCTCATTAATTTTAGTAACCGCTTGATTTGCTTATGTAGATCAAGCGGTACACTAAAATTATCCACCCTCAAATCACATTTCCATGTACCGCTTGGTACACAGTTTTTGCCTAAAAACTCAAATCATAATACAAATTTCAACTTGTTAAAGATTCCTAAGGTATTGATTTAGGTGCTTCTTTTCGCCTGATACACTTTTCACTAACAGTTTGATTTTACAATTCATAAGCGCAATTTTTGTGGTACATGGCTTTGGTACACGGTGCTTGAATCTTCAATGGTTAGTGAGGTGAATATGCGAGCCGTAGTTGGTTGCCAATATTTATACCGCCGTAAGGCCACGTATTACCTTCGGGTTAAAATACCCAAACGCCTTGGCGTAAGGGAAGTTAGGTTGTGTTTAAGAACGGAAGTATTAGAAGTCGCTTTGGTGATATTACAGCGTCTTAAGCCATTAATAATACAGCTAAAGGGGCTTGTCATTCATTCAAGGACGTTAGACACTAGCTTAATAAGCCAACAGCTAAACCAGATAAAAAATGCCATGCAAAAGCAGTTAACCATAGCCGACATAGATCCATTGATAGCCAAGCTAGAGAAGGGCTTTAGCGATGGTGGCCATGCTGTTAATGCCTTGGGTGATAAATCGATATTGGAATTAGATAGCCGATTCAAAGAATTGTTTATCCACATGGCGGATACAGATTCGAATGAAGAGCGGGTAAACCGATTTGCTGAGATTATTAAAGGTTTGCCTGAAGGTGAAAGGTGGTCTTTCCTAGAATCAATGTCTTCGGTGATAAAGCTGTTTACAAGAATTGAGGACAATCAGGCAGAAGGTGAAGGGCTACCACAACAGGTAAATGAACTACTGGCGGAACATGGTTATGCTATTGAGCCAAAAAGCCTGCCTTACCGAGTCCTACTGAGTAAGCTCAAGACCAGTAATGCCGTTAGAGATGAGTTATTAGCGTCCATTTTCAATGAAGACTTTCTAGGAGAGCGAGAAGTCCAAGGCTTATTAGCTAGTGCTTCTGAACCTTTGGTTCACACACCGGTTGCCGATGTGGATAATGAGCCCACAGGCCCACTTTTTTCTGAGGTCTATTCCGAATTCCTTGAATTTAAAATCAAGAAGGAAAAACTCACCGAGAAAATTCAAGCTGACTATGAACGGTTCTACACCGTATGGCAGCTATTGATGGATGATAAGCCTATCGACCAATACAAACCTAAGGATATAGGGCGGTTTATTGATAGGTGTTTTGAACTCCCACGCATGAACATTGCACCTTACAACAAAATGACGTGGCAAGAACGATTGGATTGTGAAGTACCAGAGGAAGATGTGACTTCACCTAAATCGGTTCAAGGTTACTATAAATGGCTGCAAAGCATCTTTGCTTACGCTAAGAAAGACACGGTGGACTACATCAGCTCAAGTCCATGTTCCATCAAGCGCGACTTTACCTCAAACACCCGAGGCGCATTTTCTGATTTGGAACTCGTGCAATTTCTTAATGCGGCTAAAGGTGAAAGTACACTATGGAAGCAGTGGATTATTCGGCTGGGCATATATACAGGCGCACGCCTAGGTGAATTGGTGCAGTTAAGGAAGTCGGATATTCGTTTTGATGAAGAAACAAAGCGCCATTACATATTGATCACTGACGAACACAAGGATCAGAAGCTAAAAACCGAAAATGCGAAACGTAAGATCCCAATGCACACTGCCTTGGTTACTGATGGCTTTCTCGATTTCGTAGCCACATGTAATGAAAAGTTATTTAATGAGTTAGATAAGTCGGTACGCGTAACAGGTTGGATGCCTAGGCTAATGGAATCTATTGGTGTACCAACCTTCAACGAACTAGGTCATAAACGCTCGTTCCACAGTTTCCGCCATACCTTTATTACCAAACTGATGAATGATGGTGTGCCAGTGAACAACCTTCAACAGGTTGTAGGGCATGAGATCAGCTCGTTTGGTATCACTAGCAACTATACCCATAAGGCAACGAGTATTAAGAACTTGGTTGAAGTGGTGGATGCTTTTAAAGTTAGGTGACAAATAATATGGAAAGACAACTCTTTCGCTCAACGAAAGTTGTTGGAATGTTATTTTGATGGATTTTGAATATAAAAATATATGTGCTAAGTTCTTGCCATAATATGGATATAGAGTATTAACAGTATGATAAGCTTATATAAAAAGGTTCTTTCTGAGCAGCCAGAGAACTTGAGTGATACAGAAAAAGTAACTTTCTATTCGAGTGTCTTACGCTCTATTCTGCAAGTGGTTACTTTAACATCGTTGGAGCGTTGCTATAGAAGCTTACCTGAGAATGAGATTGATATAGAGGCATCATTAAACAGGATGCAGCAACCTTCAGATGGACTGCCTGTCGAAATAATAGAGTCCATTTTACCAAGCATGAGAACATATATAGACCGAAACCTTGCTCAAGGTTGGTATAAAGAAGGGAAGTATTCTCGTGGGCTTGGTGCTCAGTTGATTGAATGGGTGCAATTTAGAAATGATACTGTTGGTCACAGTGTACTTTGTGAAAAAAGTGCATCCGAGTGGTCTGGTGTTTGCCTTGAAATTGTGAATCAGTGCCTAAAGGTTTTCAATGGTTTAATGCCCCACTACGACAAAAAAAATGAGCAATTAACGTTGGATGGAAATATTGTTCACTTCCCTTTCGTAAATTTACAATTACCATTAGTTGTTAGGAAAATAGTTTGTAATAAAGGTATCTGGAAGCTTCATGGAAGGCAACTCTCTAGAGTAAATGCTAATAAAGTTGTTCTTGAGTTAGACGATGAGTGTATTTACGCAAGTTCTGTTCAATCAAATGTAGATTCTTATAACTATTCAGATTTTATCTGTTTAAAAGACTCAGAAGAGCAGCATAGTATTCTGCACAATATACCACGTAGGCAAACTGATATATTTGAAGGAAGGAAAAAAGAATTAAGTAAATTATCTGAATGGCTTACTGATGATGATGAAAGAGCATGTTTAGTGTTTGGAGATGGCGGCTTTGGTAAGACAACATTGGTCCTGGAGTTTTTAAATCGCTTGCTGGAAGACAAGATAGATATAGTGAAGCCTAGACCATATGTTATAAGTTTTTACTCTGCAAAAATGACTCGTTGGACTGATTATGGGCTTATCCATTTAAAAAGTGTTGCTGGTGCTATGGATGAGTGTATCCGTGAGTTGATCAGAGGATTCGAGCCCGTACTGACTAAAGACTGGTACGAAGTAAGCAATGATAGATTAATTCAAAAAGCAGTTAATTATCTTCGGGAAATGGGGTTAGATAGAAATGATGTATTGTTTGTATTTGATAATACAGAAACTATAGCAACCTCAACCAATGAGGTTGAAGCTCTAGGGGAGTTCCTACAATCCGTATCGAAAAAAATAGGCAAGATGATTGTGACATCACGGAGGCGTGAGTTTATCAATGCAACCCCTATTTCGGTTAAGGGATTAGATGAAGATGAAAGTACAACATTGTTGACGAGGCAAGCCGAAAATTTCGAAGCTACTCCTTTACTTCAAGCAGGGCCTAATACTTTAAAGAAGGTCAGTAGCCAGTTAATGTATAAGCCACTATTGATAAACTCTCTAGTTAAGCATATCAGTTTGACTAATTGCAGTATTAATGCCGCGCTTGAGTCTCTCTTAAAAAAATCCAGTGGAGAGTTACTTGAATTTTTATATGAAGATGCGTGGGCCCGTATGTCATACAATCAGCAAAGAGTTTATTTGTTATTAGTGCAGGCCGAAAGTCCTTTAGATCACTTCTCTGTTTCAGAAGCATGTAAAATGATGTCAATTCCTTTGACGGAATTTCATATTACATTCGATGAGACGTATTTTGGTTCATTGATGAATCATGGTGAAAAATTCAGCATTGAACTAGAAGAGTTGGCTACCAAGTTCTTTAATAAAAAGATTAATGATTTGCCTGAAAAGCAAAAGGCTAAATTGGCTGCAACAGCTGACGAACTCGACATTGAAGTTAATCGCTTTCATAAAATAGAGAGCGAGTTTAAATCGGATAGAATTGTTGATGCGTTTCGCAGTTCGTTTGCTAAGGCTGCAAGAACACATGTGAGAAAGAAAGAGTACCCAGAGGCTCTCGAGATGTATCAGATGGCTCTGGAAGAAGAACCATTGAATTCAGCATTGATGGACCGCTTTGCTTGGTTTTTATACCATACAATTTCAACTTCTGAATCAAAAGTCAAAGCTGAAGCTTTATGGCGAGATGCTATAAGAATAAATACTTCAAACTGTGATGCACTCGTTAATTTAGCACTTATCAGGTATCGAGAGAATGATTTAGAAGAGGGAGATAAGTTACTTGATAAGGCTAGAGGGTTATCAAGATCTTTTTCTTTTTGTGCATTAAACAAAGCTAAGGCGAGATTTTATTACTGGAAAAGAAATAAAAGGTATTCTGATTCAAAAAGCAGACTCCTTGAATCTGCCCAGTTGATAGAAGAGGCGCGGAAAAATTTAGATAAGAATGATCCGTACTATAGAAAAACTCGTCATGACATAGAAACTTTCAACATGATGTTGAATAAAATAGCAAGCCAAGAAACTAAGAATCTTGCTCCAGTCAAATAGCTACCTCCTAAAGCAACCCCGCTAGCGGGGTTGCTTTGGTGCTAGTTTTCGTCAGTTACTAACAGTTTTTTAGCTTGCCAAAGCTCGCTAGAGAGAGAACCTAGAGTCTTATCTAACTCACCATTGGCAGTTGCATCGATTACAGTCTGGACCACCAGCGGTAGGTTTTCTTTGTCACCTACTTCAATAGCGTGATTACCTTTAGATAGCTCCAAAGGCTTATTAGCATATCGAACTTCAAGGTAATAATTGCCACCTTTGGCATAGAACCAAGGGCTTACCTTCTTGGCGACTTTAACTTTCTCCTGTTGGCCTGTATCTTCATTCTTCTGCCACTTTTCTTTGTAACAGGTGTAGGACTCACCGTTTACCAAAGCCGTTGCCATTTCCAATTGGGTTTGAAGGCGGTTGATTAGCTTGTCACGACGTTTTGTAACTCCACCCAATTTAGTACAGCTATTTCGTAGAATTTTATGCAGCCTCAAGATAGCCAATTGGTGTCATATCGCCAAGTGAATCATGTGGTCGCTCATAATTATAAATATCTAACCACTCATCAGTGATTTCACGTACTTCTTGCAGTGACTCAAACAAGTATAAATCGAGCACTTCTTCACGATAACTTCGGTTAAACCTTTCCACAAAACCATTCTGGTAAGGACTGCCTGGCTCTATAAATTCCAACTTGATGTCATTTTTTATTGCCCAATCTTCGAGTGCCGTTGAAGTAAATTCTGGACCATTATCCACTCTAATCTGCTTTGGTTTTCCTCGCCAAGCAATAATTTGTTGTAGTGTTCTAATAACTCGTTCAGAAGTTAAGCTTGTATCGACCTCAATCGCCAGTGCTTGTCGGTTGAAATCATCCAGCACATTCAGTGTTCTAAAACGATGTCCATAGCTTAATGCGTCACTCATAAAGTCCATTGACCACGATTCATTATGTTGTGTCGGTGCGCTTAATGGTTCAGGTGTTCTTGTTGGAACACGGCGCTTTCCCTTACGTCTCAAGTTTAGTTTTAGCATGTTGTAAACGCGTTCAACACGCTTTTTATTCCACGGCTTACCTTTATTGCGAAGCCTTTTGAACAGCTTAGGCAACCCCCACCTAGGATGGCGCTCTACCAGCGCAAGTAATGCGTCGATAACTTCATCATCTAACGGCCGTTTATGTTTGTAATAAAAAACTGAGCGGCTTAGCCCTGCCACTTCACAAGCAAATGCGACGCTGACGTTAAATTGAGCTCTTAAATGCTCTACCCAAGCTCTGCGCCTACTTGTTTTTACAGCTTTTTTGCGATGATATCCTCAAGCATCGAGTGCTTTAGGCTAAGCGTTGCAAACATATCTTTTAGCTTACGGTTTTCTTCTTCAAGCTCTTTAAGTCGCTTAACGTCTGAAGCTTCCATCCCGCCATACTTTGAGCGCCATTTATAAAACGTACTTTGGCCGATACCATGTTTGCGACAGATTTCTGGCACAGGAATACCTGACTCAGATTCTTTGATCATGCTGACAATTTGGGTTTCGGTGAACTTGCTTTTTCTCATCGTAAATTTTCCTACTTTAGTTAATGGAAAATTCTACTTATGAACTGTTTCATTTTTTGGGGGAGTTACAAATTGGCTGTGAGGGAGGAACTGCTGAAGCCACATTTCCTCCAATTTCCAAAGTTTATCTTCTTTAGTGTTCAATATATCTTGAGCCCGTTGACGAGCCAGACAATCTCTTTTTAATGTCACTTTTAGCCATGCAAATACTGTAGTTATTGCAAAGAATATAAAAGCAATCATTCGGACTGTTTTTGTGGAATTTACAAACTCCAAATATACTTCAAGTTTGAAAACTCCAACGAACCAAAGAATAGAATAGCAAGAAAGCAGCATAGAAATCAGAAAACACCATGTTAGCAATGATTTAAATGAAAATACTCCCCGGTATGATTCAAATGTCTTGTAGTAGTCATTAATAGTTGTGTGCACATTTCTGATCATTTGTTTAGTACCTTACCCCTTAGATGGTGCATTTCCAGCCCAAACAATATGTCCTTGCCGAAGAAAGAAATGGCTTCTGCATCCCACTTGCCTCCATATAGAAGGCGTTAACGTGGGATACTTTCCATTCTTTGAAATCTGCCAAGCAGGTCTGTGGTTTGTAATAAGGTTTAAATGGATTTTGCTTTCGCAGCCACAAGGGCACAACATCACGGCATAGGTGTGAAATTCATTTTCACCGATTACATATAACAGTTTACTCCTGATAACCTCTGGCTCTTCATTTACATATTTAAAATTGTATGTACTGGAGAAGAGTGACCGAAAAAAATGGAAGAGGTCGCTAATTATCTGCTTCATTATGCAACCTCCTTACTTACACTAAACTCCGGCATATCCAGAATAAGCGGCTTATCCCCTAGACCTAATATTGTTTTTGCTCCAGCCCCCTCACTAAATAGGTTTTCTGCTTTCGCTAGCCGAAAATCATTTACCAGACAAAACTGCTGTTCAGCGAATTTTTCATTTGAATCATGTTTATAAACGTGAATCCGAGCCAAAAACTCTAACATTGCAAAGGAGGAAGTATATGTATTTACGGGAATGATCGCAGGACTATTCTCTGGAACGCCTTTTATATACCCTTCACTTAACTTTTTCCTGTACTCGTTCGGTGAAACTCTTCTAAGTGCTTCCGATTCAAGAGTCTGAGGTAATACAGAACGACGTGAGAGATGATCTGATAAACCTGGCTGAAAATAGCCTACTTTACCGCAGATATTAGTTACACCTCCTTCACCATCTGCGACGAGTGAAATTCCTATATCTATCATCGGAATTAAATAGTAGTTGCACACTCGGTTTAATATGCATCGAGCTTCAGCAGAATCAACGCATCCAAAAATAAAGTCACAGCTAGCTACACTTGTTACCACGATGGGGTCAAAAATAGATGATGCATGAGCTGTAACAAATGTACCTAATCCCATTTCGACAACAGCCTTTTTGAGTACATCAACCTTGTAGCTCTTCTTGTCCGCGTCTTCTCGTTTAGCATTGGTAATTCTATTGAGGTTTTTTTCCTCAACAATATCAGGGTCAACAAGTACTAACTCACCAACACCTAGCCGACTTAGTTGCTCTATAATTGGTGAGCCAGTCCCTGAAGTACCTATAACAGCGACTTTAAGTCTTTTAAGGGTATCTCGTGTCTGCCTCCCAAAGACTTGAATATTTCTTAACTCGAATTCTTCGGCTACCTTGAGGTCTTCGCCTTCCTTATGCGAAATAGATATCTCGTTTGAAATAATAGATATTTTGGAAACAATCTCAAATTGACCGTTATCGTCAACTACGCGTGCTATCATTTTATTTTGGGGCAACAATATAGCGCTGAGATTAGGCAGATTGTTACCTAGCCAGTTATATATTGAAGGGAATAACTCGGCATCAGAAGTATCATCAAACTTCGAGAATTCATCATACCCCTCTGGGTGACTGTGAACTTTAACAACCGCCCAGTTGTTATTCTCAGCTTCATCCAAAATGTGTTGAAGGGCAGTTGTTTTCCATACAACTCTGTCTTTCTTTCTTAATACACAATCTTCGAAAGGTATAGGTATAACCTTATGTGCCAACAAAATAGTCTTTTTTGAAGTAACATGGCTGCCACAAAGAATGAATGCTACTGCTTCTTTCCCGTCGCCAGGAAAAAGGTGGTTGTTTAATTCTGTTAATGTAGGCGAAGAAATTTTTAATTCGACGTTCATGACCGCTCCCCTCATCGCTTACTAAATTCTTTAATAAACCAGCTATTCATATACGCAATATGCGTTTCTATAGAGTCAAGCCCTGGGCGCCATGGATTCGAGGATGTTCTGTGCCTTGACCATCTCTGCCATGTTTTGCCATCAAAGTTATCTTGTGTTGTACAATTGATTTGCTTACCGTCTAAACGCTGAAGGCTTGGATAGAAATACGCCATATCGATCTGTGTCATCGGGTAACTTGGGGGTATCTGAAAATATACGTCCGTTTTATCGACCGAATACCCTTTAATAATCGGGTAGTCATAGATAACAACTCGTTTGATGTTTCGCTCTATAACTGTTTCCCATGATAGGCCCAAAGAGTCCAAATAGGTGGTATCGTTTTCAGAGAGTTGAAACTGTCGCCTCGTATTTTGTAATCCTTCAGTCTGTTCGCACGGAATGGTCATAAATCGCTCAATACCAGGAGTGGTAAAATCAACTTTGTCTTCTGGCTTAATCATCTCTGTACGTCCCCCTGCAAACTTTTGATAGAGGGCTCTTTCAGTTGTATTCGAATAGCCTGCAAGAGCAAGGATTTCTTTTCCAAAAAGCCGTGGAGCATTTACAACAAATTTATCTTTGTCGACTTTAATCTTATATTTTTGTTTATGGCCAGGCCCGCAAGGATTACAAGCACAGTCTTCAAGATCAGGTGCTGAGTCGTCGCTCTCTAACTTTTCAACCGCCAGAAATGCAATTTCATGAGAAATAATAAGCTGTTCCTCATCACCTAGCAGATAATCAGGCATATTATCCAAAGTTAGATATAGGGCAACATTACCTAGTTGAATATCGTCTTTTATCTGCTGACCAGAAAGCTTAGCTCTATCTAAATTTCCTCGCTCCTCTCCATTGATACTAAATGAAATAGGCCTTAGTAGTTTATGATTATTAGGAAGATTTGAATTCCCAGAAACAAACTTTTCAGTTCCCTTTATTAATACCAAGTCATTTTTACTAACAGGTATATCGATTTCACCTTCTTGCTCAAGATAAAGTTGTTCACCCTCTACAACAGAAAGTAACTCATAAATTTTTACGCCTTTGTAAAGGCCTGATTCTAGTCTTATATTGGTCATTTAAAACACCATTCTATTTGTACTAAAGATATAGCAAATAAAAGAAGCACTATTGACTACCATTAACTAGGCGATACATAATATCGGTGCGAACTGGTATATATGTATACCTGGGTAATTGGCAAGCTAATGGCTTGCCTTTTATTCACTCAGTTTTAATCTGGATAAATTTATCACTGTTAACCAGATGGTGTAATAATTGATCGATACTCTGGTTAAGTCAAGATTTTTTAACCAGAGTTGTGGTTATTTTTTTATTGGGGAATAAACAAATTCTATGCCGCCTGATGAAGCTACCTTTTCGATTCGTAGTATGTAGCCATCTTGAGCCAGTTTTTTGAGTTTTGAGCTCGCATTAGGAATTGAGATGTCGAATTGAATAGCGATATCAGAGGCTGTGGTCTCATTTCTAAGTAGTACATATTCTAAAACAGAGGTCATACTTGAAGTTAACGTAGGGCCCAATGTTTTGTATTTATCGTCAAACCACACTGTTAGCGGTTGCTTTTTAAAGAGTGCTGCATAATGCCAATTATCTAATAAATCATTATCTTCAGGATCAATACCGACTAGGTATACACCCTTTTCTCCACTAAACTGACGAGCGATAGAGACAACACTTTCTCTAGGGAATGAGGCATCAGATCTTGTAATGCCATCCAAAGAGATTTCAACCAAACTCGACTCGGGGTGGTTTTGTATTATTTCTAAGAGTTTCTGATATACTTCTTTACCTTCTCGATTTCCGTGAATATCAGAACGAGCTGTCAGATCTCTAAGTTTAATTTGGATTTTATTCTGGTTCATAGTCTTTCATTTAAGCAGAACGTGTTCAATTAAGCAAGCTTGAAATCGAAACAAATGTGAGTACCTGGCAGTTTAGGTAAATTAGATGCCTCTTCAGAAATCGAAATTTCTCCACTTTCTAATCTTAGGATTACAGACATATTTTCTTGCCTAATTGTCAAAGTTGCTCCATGTTCTCTTATCCCCTTACTACTTTTAAGTAAGCCCAGCCCTCGACCATCATCCGGATTTAGATTTAGTCTGCTAAGTCCTCCCATAGAGAAGGCTTTTGCTATTAGCTCAGCATCACTATAATCTGAAACATCAAATTCCAAATCTTTGCATTTTTCAAGTGCTGGTCTCAGCGTAGCTGCAATCCCGAGCCCCGCATCAGATATTACAATTTGAATATGTGGTCTATCACTATTAGCACCGTATAATTGAAGTCCTGCGATACCATCGATTTTAGAGTTGCTATGTTCGACAACATTATTACACAATTCGGAGAACACATTATAGGCAGCACCTTCAAACTCCTTTGTTGAAAGGGTAACAAATTTTGAGGTTAACGCATCAGGAATCGACTCATCAAAGTCTTCAACATTAATGCTATCAAGCTCAAGCAAAGAAGCTGCATTTCCCCTACATGCATCTGCCATAGACGTTTCCGGTTTTTGTGGTGTAACAGTGATTGATTCGCTTAAATGAATAAAGAACCCAGCTCTATCTAAGTAAGAAAAGGCTTTCCCTGTCTCGCAAAACTTTAACTCGACTAGCTTTCCAGCTAAAACTAAGCAATTAGCTAAGTATAAAATTCTCGCCCCAGCATCTAGCATGACAGAACATTCTTCAGGGAAAACTACAAGCATACCTTTAATCTGTTCCCTGAACGGACATCCACATTTTCTAAGGCTTTTTTCAAATGAATTCGCTGTGATCCAAGTATTGCGTAACTCTAGCACTACGTAGCTATGGTTTATAATGTGCCACCCAAAATCAGGATCTTGAATGTATTTATCTTCACCATGTAGGTACTTATTTGCTTTTTTTTTATCTAGCTTTAAATCTTTGGCAATTCTTTTGGCCTTTCGCCCAGGATGCTTCATCAAATATTCGTCTAAGACTTTTTCCAATTATTTTTCCTGTAGATGATTATATTAATAACAACACTTTTATTGGGGCTATAAATGCTAGTTTCAACCCATTCAAATAGTGTTTTTTCCATATTATCAATTGGCTAGTTATTAACAATTGCCATAAACCAGTAAGTCAACTCTATTGGTGATACTGGAAATTTTATTACTTACATAAGTAGCATTCATAGGTATTTGTCTTATTAACTATCAATAAATTTATAGATATCTAAAGGCAATTGGAAGTCTAACAGTTTCTTTTGTAATTGAGCTATTCAGTTAACTTACCGGTTGACTCAGAAATTTTAGTAACCGCTTGATCTTTCAAGCGGTTTGCTAAAATTCCAAACATCTCCATATAAATCCGTGTACCAAAGGTACATGGTTTGGTACACACCAAAAAATTCCCAACCATCTCAAACCACATTGTTTTTAGTCTATCCAGATTGTCATTGGACGATTCAGTTAACTTATAGGCTGACTCACACCTCAAGCGTAAACATCCCAACATGAGATGTTTACGCTTGAGACTCCCTCTTTATCACCTCACGGTTACCTTGTTAAAAACGCCACTTATTTGTATATCTCACCACTTTTCGTTAATTTATTCACTAATTTTCACTTGCTGTATTTATTTAAACTGCTGATAAATAATGGTTTTTAAGGTTGGTGCAATACTTGGAAAGATAGAGCCATCTCTCAAGCGAAAATGAGTAATGGAACTATCATGTACAAGAACAACAAAGTTTTACTATCAACCCTGTTATGGTTTGGCACGCTTTTATGGTCGGCATTATTTTCATCCTTGGTGAAGGCTGAGTCGGTAGACAAGCTGATCAAAACCCTCATGAAAGAAAGGCATATTCCGGGCTTACAGTTAGCCGTGGTTAAAGACGATAAAATCATTAAGCAAGGAAGTTATGGTTTTGCAGACTTACAGCATCAAGTGCCTGTGACTGAGCAGACGTTATTTCCGATTAATTCGATGACAAAGGCGTTTACCGGTGTTGCGATTGTACAGCTCGCTGAGCAAGGTTATCTAAACATTGACGATGAAATTGGTAAGCACTTACCCGATTTACCAAAGGCTTGGCAGCAACTTAAAATTAATCAATTAATGGGTCACACCACAGGTTTGCCGCCGATCCTTGCATCAAATTATGCCCTAGAAACCATTGTACCGAACGATGTGGAAGCCTCATGGCAAGCTGTGCAAAAGCAGCCTCTTCAATTTACACCTAACTCGCGTTTTAGTTATAACCAAACCGGCTATGTGATTTTGGGTAAAATCATTGATAAATATGCACCTAAAGGGTTTCCTGCTTTTATTACCAAGATGCAGTTAGCACGTGCCAATATGCCAAAAACAGCGCAGGCAGGTTTTGATTATCTTGAACTTATGGTGCCAAATCAGGCTCGCCAATATATTCATTTAGGTGAGGGGAATTACAAAAACTTTTACGGCGAATTCCCCTATATGTTGAGAACCGCCGCGGGAATGAGTTCAACCGCAACGGAACTAGCTAACTATGTTGTATCACTACAACAAGGCGAGCTGGTTAAAGAGTTAGATATGCTATGGACGCCAGTTAAGCTGAACAACGGGCGTACAGAAGCCTTTAACACCAAGGAAAATGGCTATGCAATGGGCTGGCAAGTGATTCAGCGTAAATATCACCCAGCGATCAGCGCAAGCGGAGGAAACGCGACTACGGTGATCACCTACCCTGAAGACAAGGTTTCTGTGATTGTACTTACTAACCTGTTGGGTGGATTACCCATTGAGTTTGTTGATAATATTGCCGCTTACTATATTCCCAACTTTAACGACGCTAGTAAGCAAAAGGCCTACCAGCCGATGGCGTACTTAAAGCAGCTTACAGATAAACAAGGCTTTGCCGACTTTGCGGCTATGTTTGCAAAAGCGCAGCAAGATACCGGTGTAATGTATGATTTAGAGATCTTGGTGGAGTGGGGCAATAAGCTTGTTGAAGATGGTCAAGTTAATAATGGTATCGAAATCTTTAAATTTGCACTGACACAAAATAACGAGCAGCCATATTACCACAACAGCATCGCGCAAGCGTATGAGTTAAATAAGCAGTATGCACAAGCACTTGAGCATTATCAGCAGTTACTTGCGATAAACCCAAACAGTCAGTTCGCAAAAAATAAAGTAGCGGTAGTGAAGGAGTATCTTTAACTCTCCATAAGATTGTGACGGCAGCCTAAGCAAATCGAAAGCCGCAAGTTCAATTACTTGCGGCTTTTTGGTATTTAACCTGAGGTTTGGATAAGAAATGAGCTAATTCATTGTTTTTAATATTACATTAAATTATTTCCTTATCTAGCCAGAAAGTTTTGGGGATAACACCGCTTCCGCGTCCTGCTCTCGCTAAGGTACCTACATCCTGTAGGCAAGGCGAATTTACGCGCCAATAGCTGGCTATTGGAAGTGAATTCAACGCAGTTAGCGCAAAAACTGGCTGCTAGAAAGGCATAAATTATCCGAAGCTCTGGTTATTTACTATTGGCAATAAATCGCTGTCTATACTTAACGAAGTATTAGAAGCTGCGGTATACTACGCAATCACCTATTTGAGCTATGTACTGCTATAGACATAACTAGTACAGGCCATTGATAGTAAACCTGATTGAGAAAGTCATACCATGAGCCAACAACCTACTCCACCCTTTGAGCCACAAACACCCAACCACTGTATTGATGCCTTTCGCCGCTTTAGCGTTGCACCCATGTTAGATTGGACGGATCGCCATTGTAGAACTTTTCACCGTAAGCTGACTAAAAATGCGGTGCTTTATACTGAAATGATCACCACAGGTGCGATTATTTTTGGTAAAGGGGATTATTTGGCATTTGGTGCGCATGAGTTGCCTGTGGCATTGCAGTTGGGTGGTTCTGATCCTAAGGCGTTGGCAGAGTGTGCTAAGCGTGCTGAGCAATATGGCTACAGTGAGGTAAACCTAAATGTGGGTTGCCCGTCAGATCGCGTGCAAAATGGTCGCTTTGGGGCATGTTTAATGGCTGAGCCTCAGCTCGTTGCTGATTGTGTGGCGGCGATGAAGGCAGAAGTGAATATTCCGGTAACGGTAAAAACGCGCATTGGTATTGATGAACAAGACTCTTATGAGTTTCTTACGGCGTTGATTGAAGCCTCGCAGGCGGTGGGCTGTGATGACTTTATCATTCATGCCCGTAAAGCATGGTTGCAAGGCTTAAGCCCGAAAGAAAACCGTGAGATCCCACCATTAGATTATCCTCGTGTTTATCAATTAAAGAAAGACTATCCAGATCTGCATATCAGTATTAATGGTGGTGTTAAAACTCTTGAGGAATGTCAGCATCATTTGGCTCACCTTGACGGCGTAATGGTTGGCCGTGAGGCTTATAGCAACCCGTTTATGTTGTCGCAGGTTGATGAGCTGCTATATGGCGAAGCTGCGTTTACGCAAACACGTCATCAAGTCGTAAGAAGCATGTATGGCTACTTTGAAAGTGAAATGTCGAATGGTGCAAACTTTTGGCATATTGCGCGTCACATGTTGGGTATTTTTCAAAATCAGCCCGGTGCGAGAGGTTTCCGTCGTCACTTATCAGAAAACGGTCATAAAAAAGAGGCTGGTATTGAAGTGATGGAAAAGGCGCTGTCTTTTGTACCTGAAGTGTAAAATATATTGCTCCAATCCTATGTGTGAAAAAGACGATTTTATCGTCTTTTTCACTATTTAATGTCTCTCAGTAAATCTATTTTTCTTTTTAAAAAACCTTAACTCAATGATTTAATTTTGTTTTTATTTTTGGCACGGCTCTTGGAATAGTCTAATTATATTATAAAAGGAGCCGAACAATGACCATCATCAACAGAATTGAAGATCTTATCAAAGCAGAACTTAACGCGTTACTAGACAAAGCGGAAGACCCACAAAAAATGGCAACTCAGTTAGTGCGTGATTTAGAAGAAGCGCTATCTGATTGTCGTGCAACGGCAGCTGAGTTTATTTGCCAACAAAAAGTAGCGCAGCGTCAAGTTGAGCAAGCAAATAAAGCTGCGGCAACGTGGCAAAGCAAAGCCGAACATGCTCTTGAAAAAGGTCGTGAAGATCTTGCCCGCTCAGCCCTTGAGCAAAAGCAGCGAGAAACCGAAAAAGCACAAGAAGCACAGCAAAAAATTGATGATCTAACGCCTGCACTTGAAAAACTCAGCACAGATGCGGACAAGTTGCAAAGCAAAATTCAGCAATTAAAGGCAAAAGAAAAGGCCATGTTGCGCCGCTTGGAAACTGGTAAGGCAAGGTTAACCATCAAACAAACGCTGAATAGTGACGACATGCGCTCTGCAACGCGCAAGTTCGACGAGTTAGAGCGTAAGGTGTCGCGCCTTGAAGCTGAAGTCGAATCCTATGACTTAGGGCAGCCTGATGTATGGCAGCGCTTTGAAGATGAGCAAAAGCAACAACAAATCGACGATGAATTAGCCCAACTGAAGCAAAAAATGGCGAGCTAGGCTTGCCTCCTACACCAACTGAGCAATCAAAGCGAAAGGGGATAAAGATGAAAAATAGATATCAATCAACACTGTCTCAAATGAATAGTTCAAAGAAAATTGGTGGCGTATGTGCGCAACTAGCACAACGTTTTGATATGCCAATTTGGTTAACGCGTTTACTAACGGTATTGCTGTTTTTTAAGTTTCCAATATTTGTAATGCTAGCGTATGGCGTCGCTTGGTTTGCAATGCCAAAAGCGCAATACGAAAACTAAGTAACGGCGACGAGGTAGGCACTATGAAAGTCGTGGCCGGTATATTATTAGCGCTGGTATTTTTATTGGCGCTATCTTGGGTGTCGCTGCCACTAATATGGTTAGACATCAGCGATCTGCAACTCGATATGGGATTTGACCTAGGTTGGTTTGGCTTTGAAATACTCACGTTGCTATTTGCAATTGTAGCGCTGGTGGTGCTAGGAGCACTCTTGAGCGCAGGTGTTTTAGGGTTGCTCCTTATTGTGTTCATTGGGCTAGTAATGACATTGCTATTTAATTCGCTGATAGTGCTATTTCCACTCATCTGTATTATTGCAATTGTGTGGTTAGTGGTAGACAAATCTGCTCAGGCAAAAGCTTGAGTAGTGGTTTTTGTTGGTGATAGGAGATAAAAAACACGCTAAATTGGGATCTGTGATATAGTTATTTGCAGTTATAAATCCAAGGAAAGCCAACATGAAATCAAGTGTAATCAAAACCTTAATTTTTGCTTTATCAACTTTTATCGGCTTTAACGCTTCAGCTCATCAAGGGCATGAGCATGGTGAACATCATCATGGTTCGGAGCAACTTTCTGTTCACAACGCAACCGTGCGTGCATTTTTACCGGCAGCACCTTCAACTGCAGGTTATCTCGTTATTGAAAATCCAACACAGCAAAATAAAGTGTTGGTTAAGGCTGCGCTCGAGGGTGTTAAGCGTGTTGAAA
This sequence comes from Pseudoalteromonas sp. JC3, assembly GCF_030291895.1. Classification (NCBI taxonomy): domain Bacteria; kingdom Pseudomonadati; phylum Pseudomonadota; class Gammaproteobacteria; order Alteromonadales; family Pseudoalteromonadaceae; genus Pseudoalteromonas; species Pseudoalteromonas sp. JC3. Next base: position 459,121 of record NZ_CP127855.1, read on the forward strand.
TTCACGAGCATGTACATAAAGAAGACATGATGAAAATGCAACGCGTTGACGAGCTTGTTATTCCAGCGGGGAAATCAGTGACATTTCAGCCTGGTGGTTATCACTTAATGGTGTTTGAACCAATAGAAACATTAAAAGTCGGTGAGCAGCGTAAGCTTACGCTATATTTTGCTGATGGCGATAGGATCTTCACAATGGCTGAAGTCGTCGCACTTGCAGATATGTTTGGTGGCAAAGAAAAATCAAACGCAGGACATCACTCTCATCACTAAAAACAGTGAGGTATTAAATGGGAAATCATACGGGAAAAATCATCTCTGGCATTATCGCTGTCATACTTCTGGGTTATGCTATAGCTGTATATTGGAGTGTGGAACCAGAACAGTTTGACGTCGTCGCAGTTGCAAAAGCGGATGCGCAGAAAAATGGCAATACATTGGTCACTGGATATGTAACGACACATACCTTGATTAAAGTGACGGATACATTGCTGAATAAGCCGGGCGGTTATTTGTCGAATGACATGATGCCACCAAGCGTAATGATGGATAACATGCCTGCTTGGGAGTACGGTGTGCTTGAGATGACACGAGATCTTACGCTTTCGATGCGTAAAGATTTTAGTCGTTCACAATCTCAATCGACAGAGCACCCGAGTTTAAAGCTAGCTCAGCCACAGTTTAATATCAGTTCAACAGCGTGGATGTGGCCAAGTGCTGAGGGTGAGTATCAAAAAGGTAATGATTTACTACGTCAGTATTTGACTCAAATTTCTGATAATAGTAACCGCGATAGCCAGTTTTATGCGCGTGCTGATAACTTGAGAGCTTGGTTAAAAGAGGCCGAAAAGCGCATGGGCAGCTTAAGCCAAAGATTAAGTGCGAGCGTAGGGCAAGACAGGTTAAATACCGATTTAGCTGGGGATTCGGCAGCTGATCAAGCAACCATGACGCCAAGCCATAATATGGTGAAAACCTCTTGGTGGCAGATTGATGATGTATTTTATGAAGCCAGAGGCGCCACATGGGCATTACTGCACTATATGAAAGCGGTAGAGCATGACTTTAGACCTGTGCTTGAAAAGAAAAATGCACTTGTCAGCCTACAGCAGATCATCAGAGAGTTAGAGGCGACTCAAGAGACGGTGTGGAGCCCTATGGTATTAAACGGCAGTGGCTTTGGCTTGGTAGCGAACCATTCTCTGGTTATGGCAAATTATATTTCGCGAGCCAATGCGGCTCTCATCGAACTTAGTGAACTTTTAGCGCAAGGATAACATCATGAAAAAACACTTTTTAGCAGCGGCATTATCTCTCGCTTGCTTAGCACCTGCTGCACACGCAGATACGGTACTCGGGCTTTATGTCGGTGCAGAAGGGTGGGATACCGAAACCGAAGGTAGCTTTGCTGAAAAAGGCAATATGCAAACCTTTAACTTTGACGATGAAACTTTTACGAGTTTCTATGCTGCACTTGAGCACCCAGTACCGCTGGTACCAAATATCAAGTTACGCTATACCGAGCTTGAGCTAAATGGTCAAACGACGTTAACAGAGTCTTTTGACTTCGGCGGCCAAGTTTATACGGTAGGTACTGATGCGACAACAAACGCAGATCTAAACCACATCGACTACACATTGTATTACGAAGTGTTAGACAATGACTTGTTGACGTTAGACTTTGGTGTGAACTTTAAGCAGTTTGACGGTTCTATCATGGTAACTGGTACTGCAAATGGTCAAACACGCACAGAAGAAGTTGAATTCTCAGGCTTTGTTCCTCTCGGTTATTTGCGCGGTGAAGTGGGTTTACCACTTACAGGGCTAAGTGTTTTTGCCGAAGGCAGCATGCTTGCAATTGATGACAGCAAAATCCAAGATTATCAAATTGGTATCGCTTATGAGTTTATCGACAATATGGCTGTTGATGTTGCGGTAAAAGTGGGTTACCGCTCTATGGTACTTGAGCTAGATGATATCGATGATATCTACACAGACCTGGATGTCTCTGGTCCATTTGCAGGGATCCAACTACACTTCTAAGATAGTGTAGTTTACTCCTTTAGCGGCTTGGTACGAGTGATCGACCAAGCTGTTTTTGTTTGGTAAATAGAATAGTTTCTTTATCTCTCTTCCCACTCGAGAGAAAACTCGCTTTCAAAGGCCTTTTCTACAAGTTGTTTGTATTGTTTATTTATCGGGCTTTGAAGTAATTTTTTTAGCTCGTCTCCGGTTTGCGTCAGCTTGTAATAGCTTAGCACCAAGTCATTGGATTTGGCCGTTAAGGTCATTTTTTTACGTAAATACACCAGCTGCATTGACTGTCCTTTTTGTAGTGAAGCGGACTCAATTTCTTGCCGGTAAAGGATATTAATGTCCATCAGCGTAAGTATATTCGGGAAGTTCAGCCCTGCTTGGCTTAAATTGATGGATTCAGTGCTGCCTTTACGTAGCAAATCAAAAATAGACGGCTTTTTATAGTAGCCATGAAGAATAAGGTAGCTGTCTTCTTTTTCTAAGTAGCCGCACAGCGGAGCGCATCTTTGTAACGCAGTTGCTTCACGTTGGGTCATCATCTTTAGGGTTTGCAGACTTTTAATTGAAAAAGTGCCAGGCGTAATGCTTTCACCTACTAATATCTTTGCCCACAATTTTTGCATGGAGTGATTGGCAATGTCTTCTGCAAGGGTGATGAAGTGCTCCAACCAATCGGGGTCTGGGCGACCTCGGGCGGTAACCTCGGGGCACAATGTAAGCGCCATGCCCATAATGGCCTCAAGATTTTGCTGGCGCTGGATTTTGATTAGTTGTTGGCGCTTGAGGGCGCGTTTTAGTGTGCCATGTTGAGTTCGCACCGTGTATTGGTTGTCTTTATTCTTATCAGACTGATAACGGTCATTTTGAGTGACAAGTGGTGTGATCCGTTTCACCATAGGGTAGCCGAGCTTTTCTTCAATCGAAAGCGCTAAGGCTGATTTTACTTGTGCATTTTTGACTGCCATATCAAGCTCGTAGTTTATATCGTGTGTGCATATGATTTACCGCGGAGTTAGTGAGTTGCTGTAAATACTGCTGCATAAAAAGTGCGATGAAACTGCCAATAAAGGGCGTATTGGCTCTTCCTTCAATTGTGATGGTCAGTTGTTTATCGGCTTGAATGGTAAATAAATTAAGGCTAATTTTGGCTAAATGTTCATCATCTAAATGTAATGACAGCTCTAAACTCTGTTCGTCGATTTTGGTGATGGTTATTTCTGCTTCTCCCCAAGGATGCACTAACACTGCTGAGGCTCCTACTCGCTGTCTTTTTGGCAGTATGCGAAAGTGGATGTCTTCAGTTGTTTGCCAATTAAATAATGTCGGCCAATGGGATAACACTAATGGGGAAAGTGTTGTGTTATTTGCAGAAATATCGGTGCTTTTTACCACTTTATAATGGTGTGGCATCGCTAAACCAGCAATCACGATAACAAGTGCTAAAATCATCAGCATTCTAATAGGAGTAGATAAACGTTTGATACAGAATCCTCTTTGGTAAAAAGTATGCTAAATCATCTCTTTTGTTCTATGCTCGACTATAATATTTCATGTATGTTAATCAAACAGAACTGTAATAGTAAAAATGTACCATATTTTGTAAGATGGTAAACACTGGAGTGAATCAGTGCCTATAATTAAAGAGTAGTGCGGATTTAAAGGGTAAAACATGGCACCTGAGCAAGAAGATTATTTGTTTGCAGAGCACGAAGAAGTTACTCAAGAAGAAGAAACGACAAGTGCTTTTTGGGATGTCTTAGTCGTTGATGATGATCCAGAGATCCATTCTGTTACTAAACTTGCGCTGTCTAATTTAGAGTTTTGGGGTAAAAAGCTCAGGTTTTTTCACGCCTATTCTGGCAAAGAAGCCATTGAGATTTTAAAAGAACAAAATAATATCAGCATCCTATTACTTGATGTGGTGATGGAAACCGACGACGCAGGTCTTAATGTCGTTCGTCGAGTGCGCGAAGAAATAAAAAATATGGCAGTACGTATTATTATGCGTACAGGACAACCGGGTTATGCACCGGAAGAAAAGGTTATTCGTGAGTTCGACATTAACGATTATAAAATGAAGACAGAGCTCACCCGCAGCAAACTGGTTACCTCGTTGCTTACCGCTATCCGTTCTTATCAACAAATTTGTGAGCTCGAAGCGCAAAGCCACGCACTAGAGCAGATCCTTTCAGCTTCTCGTGCCATACTCGGTCATACCGATATGGGCTCCTTTGCAGCGGCAGTTGTCGCTCAATTGGCAAATATTTTAGATGCGTCAGGCGAAGGCTTAGTGAGTGGCTACCTAGATGATGATATGCATTTAAGGGTGTTTGGCGGTAGTGAGCAGTACCGTGAATTCTTTGGTCATGGTATAGAGCAGCTTGATAATGGTCGTGTCATCATGCAAGTACAAAACTGTATTGATACCGAATCCCACCAATCTACCGCGCATGACATTACCTTCTTACTTGAAAGCAAAAACAAAAAGGCAGCCATTTATTTAGAGCTAGAGGGCGAGCCGTCGGAAGCGCAATTGAAGTTTGCTGAAATATTTCTGACTAACGTTGGTGTTGGTCTTGATAATATCAAGCTATTCAATGAGTTGCGTGAGGTTGCTTACAAGGATAATCTAACCAAACTTCCCAATCGCGCTAACTTTATTGAGAAAATAGAGTCTTACTTTAACCAGCAGCAATCTCTCGTTTTTATTCTTGTTGATATTGCCCAATTTTCTGACATCAATAACGGTTTAGGCCAAGAAGTTGGAAACTTGTTGTTATTAGGGGTTGCCGAGCGAATTAGTATTGAGTTTCCAGAGGCCCAGTTAATTTCACGTATTGGTGCAGATGTGTTTGGCTTTTTAATGCCAGAGTCGCAGTTTGATGAAGAGTCTTTTATTGATAACTTGTGTGTTCCTTACCATGTTGGGGAGCATTTGTTGACCATGCACTTTCATATTGGAGTGTGTCGTCAAGAAGACTTCCAACCGCAAGGTATAGAAACCTTAAAACTCGCGTATATTGCACTTAACCAAGCAAAGCAGTCGAGTATTCCACTAGATTGGTATACCCCAGACTTAGAAGAAAAAATGGCTTGGAAGCTGGGATTAATAAGACAGCTCAGGCAAGATTTTGAGATGAAAAAACTAGAGGTCTGGTATCAGCCTCAGTTTTCCATTGTTGATCGCAAGGTGATTGGCTGTGAGGCTTTATTACGTTGGCCTTCTGGAAATGGGAATTATATTTCCCCTGCGATTTTTGTTCCGCTTGCGGAAAATGCAGGGCTTATTGTCGAAATTGGCCAATGGGTATTAGAACAAGCCTGTCAGTTGCAGGCAACTTTGCAGCAACAGGGATTCGGTGAGCTTAGCATTGCTGTTAACGTCTCTGTGCCGCAGTTTAAGGTGCCAAACTATGCACAGCAGGTTAAAGATACGATTTTGTCGTTTAATGTGGAGCCTAAGCATATTGAGCTTGAAGTGACAGAAAGTGTAGTCATGGACGAAGTAAACTCGGTGATCAATACACTTCAAGAACTCCAGGAATTTGGTGTTGAGGTGGCCATTGATGACTTTGGTACTGGATTTTCTTCTTTGAGCTATTTGCAAAAACTACCTTTAGCACGGCTTAAAATCGATCGTGCTTTTGTCAAAGATATCCCTCATGATGACAGCGGTGCAATTGCCGATCTTGTCATTTCTTTAGGACAGCACCTCGGCCTAAAAACAATTGCAGAAGGCGTTGAGACAGAAGAGCAAATGACGGTGTTACAAAAGCTCGGCTGTGATGAAGTACAGGGTTTTTTACTCGCAAAGCCTATGCCTGAAAAGGAGTTACTTGAGTTTTTAGATAATCAGAACAGTGTATAGTAGTGACCTAAGACAAGTATATTACTTGTCTTATACGTTGATGAAGCAACCTTTAAAAAGTGCAGTGATGATCCGTTATGAGGGTCGCTTTTGGAAAGTTTTTCGATTTTAGCCTAAGGGTGCAGAGTGAAATATGTGTTTGTGATATCTACAATACAGGAAGTTAGTGCAGAAGCTCAACTCAGTCTAAATCCAAAATAGGGCGAATATTGCACAAACAAATTGATGCTCACATGAAAAAACAACGGTATTTTGATTAAGACACTGTTACATGGTTCCCATAGGTTAGTTTCCGATTACAGCTTAAATTCTCATTTATAAAGATTACCAAAATAACTTGTACCTGAAATGTGTTTTTTGCTAACGTTGCATAGAGGTTGATTAAATTTTGATCTCTTTAAACACATAGAAGGATATTTAAGTGAAAAAAATTATAATATTACTATGTACTTTTTCTGGAAGTGCATTTGCAGTTGGAGTTCCTAGCGGCTGTAAATATGAAGAGAGTACAATACACGAGCTTAATTTACTTGAATTACCAGCTACTATCGAAGCTGGTTGGAACTTGTATCGAGCCCCAAGTTTTTACACGGTCGTAGAATTTCTGAGATCTTTACCCGGTATAAATTCAAGCTCTTCTGCAAAATTATCAGGCCCTACTTATCTTCTACGTAATCAGAGCTACAGATTTAAAACAGATCTAGAGGTAGGTAATCCAAATGACATGCTTCGAGATGTCGCCTACTACAACTCTGAAAGGGGTCGTTTAGGTAATGACCGAAGTAATTGGGACTCAAATTCATACTTTAATCTGGCGTTTAATTCTACATATGGTGCAGGCTTAGTCTGGTCAACAGTGAGTGATGAGTGCTCTGCTAAAGGTGTAATTGTTCAAGATATGCCCAAAATGGAAGCCGTTAAAAATCCGTATGGTGATAAATACGAAGTAAAAATTGATTTTGAATTAGATCAATTCTCTGAAGCTGCTTTGGATCCTAATGTACCTGTAATTGTTGGTGTTACGACAAAAAGTGATTATTTTAGCGGAGGCACTAAGCGCGTAACCAAAGCAATTTACAATGCGGAGAATCAACTTACTGGAAGTGCTGTGGTAAGAATGAGATTTTCGATGGGTGGTGGACCGTATTATGTGGAAGCATTTATGAATGATGGCAATTATGGTCAGACTAAAAAGCTAGGGATGGTTATGGTACCTGGAGAGCCAACTCGTCCACCCAGCTGCCCGACATGTAATAAAAACTGAGTGAAATGACATCTAAATAATAGTAAATGGCTAGCAATTAGCCATTTACTATTTAAAGTGCTTACATTCTAAATGTAAATCCTGCAAAGATGTAACGGCCTAGGATATCGTGGAACCCCGGATAGGTGTTACCATTAGAGAAGGTTGTAGGGCCATCAGGAACGAGCGGTGGCGTGTTGTCAAACACGTTATTGATACCGGCTCTGAATGAGAGGTTTTCAGTTGCGTTCCATGTTGCAGCAATATCAACATAATCTCTTGCACTCAATGGTACTAGTATTGGTGATTTTGATGGGTCAGCCAATTCCGCAGCTGTAGGACGATAGAACTCTTCCACTTCACTCACGTAACGATAGGTCGCTGTAATATTCACATCCCATGGAGTTACCCAAGTTGTTTTAAAGTTATAACGCATATCGGGAACTGGGCTTTCGCATACATTTTTATCCCATTTCCCGGCACACTTATCAACAATCCCACCTGGTGCGTTTTGTGTATCAAACTTCTCCATCCATGTACCAATTAGAGAGAATCTTAAAAGACCCATATCCTCAGGTAACGTGTAACGGTATGATGCATCAAAATCAATACCTGAAGTCTCTACACTACCAATGTTGGTATCTGTAGCGGTTACGGCATCTTCTCCTAACCAAAGCGAACCGGTTTTTTCACCACGGTTTATTAGGCCACAGAGCTCTTCGTTATTGTCTATCGCACATTGCTCTACGATATACTGTACTGGGAAAGGTTGAATGGCGTCGTTAACGGTAATATCAAAGTAATCTACAGCGATATCTAAGCCTTCAACAAACTCAGGAGAATAAAGAATACCAAATGAATAGGTATCAGACTTCTCAGGCTTGAGGTCTGGGTTTCCTGCTTCAATCGCATTGTATTGCCCCGCTGGATTTGAAGAAACAGAACCATATTGGTCTGCTGTAACACCGGTTCTCATACACTGCTCAAGTGTATAAGCTGGATTAGCTCCCGCACAAGGGTCGTCCCAGTTTACTAGGGCAAGTGAAGACGGTCTCGCCAAGTCTTGAATGTTACCGGCACGCACTGCTCGTTGATAGCTTGTACGTAAACCTAAACTATCGTTAATGCGTATATCAAACGCTGCTTTGTAGGTATCTGTTTGTTTATCTGTTGAGTAATCAGAATAGCGATAAGCGAGTTCTAATGTAATGTAATCCGCAAATGAGCTATCTTCAATTAATGGAATATTTAGCTCAGTAAAGAATTCATTTACATCAAACTGGTCTGAAACGGGTTTTCTTGGTCCACCTTGACCTGCGCCATCGTTAGAAATGAAGTTAATGTCCGGATTAAAATCAATAGCTTCTTTGCGGTGTTCCAGACCCAATACAATACCGACGCCCGTTGAAGTGCCAGGCACGACTATGCCATATTCAGTTAAGTCCCCAGTGACGAAACCACTGATTTGTTTTGAACGTGTATCACCGCGAGCAAAGAGTGGAATGGTAAGATAATCAATTTGCTCTTGGGTAATATTTGCTGGGTCGAATATATTCCAAGGGATACAGTCGGGATCGCTACCATCAATAACTGACTCACAGACAATCTTGCCATTGTCATCAGTGGTTGCTTTTAAGGCTCTAACAATCTTACGTTTTGATAGGTCGTTTTGGTAGGTTTGTTCATAAGACACATTTCCGTAGTTAAAGAATGCATCATAAGTCCAGTTATCATCAATTTCGCCTCTCATACCTAATACAAAACGGGTAGAGGTGTGTCGTAAATCATCTTGGCGAGGGCCTCCTTCTACGTTGCGTTTTGCGATAAATGCGCCAGATACAACACCATCGACCGCAGGCCCATTGGCACCGCAAAGGACTTCTCGTTGTTTTGCTGAAAGAAGCGGGTTATCACATTTAATATCGACTTCATTGAAGAAAGAACCAGATGGCGCAATTTGTGCCACGGTACGGTTATCCATGTAGTTCAATTCAGCATAAAAGGTATGTTGATCGGTCAAATTGTAATGGCCAAGCAAACCAAATGTTTTACGCTTGTCCGGACGCTGGAAGTAATTAAGTGGGCCAAAGTTATAGACACTATTACCCGTTGGTACTAGATCATCTCCTGCGACTTTAAAGTCATAGCTAGCTTGGTCTGTGATCCTACCGTCAGGTATTGTGCCAGAGCCACGACATATTCTTTGCCCTGGAGCTGAACTCGTTCTGCTACGGTTGATATTCATTGAGCAGGCACTAAAATCACGGGAGTCCTGACGGATTTCATCAATTTCACGCCAAGTGAGGTAACCTGTAATATTGCCTTTATCGTTAGCTGAGTTGATACCAAAAATCATAGATATATCATGAGTATCACCGTCAGTAACTGAGGAATCAGGAATGTCGAAGCCTGAGGCAGTTAGCGCTCGTTGCATGTCTTTATGGTCATTTTTATGGTTGTAAACGCTTCCTTGATAGTCGACTTCAAAGCCTTCAAAGTCGTCTTTCATAATAAAGTTTACAACACCAGCAACAGCATCAGAGCCGTATGTTGCAGATGAACCACCGGTTAGCACATCTACGCGCTCAACCAAAGAGGCTGGGATTTGGTTTACGTCGGCACCAACACCCTCAATTCCAGCTGGTGAGCCTGAGGGTAATCGGCGGCCGTTGACTAAAACTAGTGTTCTAGAAGGGCCTAAATTTCGAAGGTCAACGGTTGCTGTACCAGTAGCACCGTTTGCTGTACCTGAAGTCTGATCTGCGAATACCGCAGGCATGTTGTTCAATAGGTCTTCAACTCGGGTAATGCCCGCGATTTCTATATCTTCAGCGGTTACACTCGTCACAGGACTCGCGCCAGTCATTGCTGCTCGCTTGATTCGTGTACCGGTTACTTCAATTCGTTCGACAGTATTCGCTGTTGTGGTGCCTGACTGTTCAGCATAAGCGATGCCAGATACACCCACTGTTAGCGTTGAACAGGCAAGTAAAGACAGCCTAATGTTCGCTGATAGGTTTGAAAGTTTCATCTTATTTCCTTATGTATTTTGTTAGCAGAATAGGAAAATTTCCCTGCAGCATAGAACTTACATTGCATTTACAGAAACTTCAACACTTAGGCTGTAAAGTAGCCAGGAGGAGCCGTGGGGTAGGTTTTTATAGCAAAATTATAAAGATATAAGTTGAAATAACCTATTTTTGAGAAATAAAAAGGGTACCTCAAAGGTACCCAGAATAATTACTATTCAGCAATGAATGCCTCGCCTGATTTGATCCACGCTGCTGGTGGCAACCCTTTCAGGTGGTAATCAAAGTACTCTTTCATGCGAATTGAATAGTCCAACTGATTAGGCAGCTTTTTCAGATGGTGAGGTTCACCTTCGTATTGTAAGAAAATGGCATCTTTATCATGTCTTCTTAGGGCTAAGTAGTATTGGATACCTTCTTGCCAAGGAACCGCCCCATCTTTATCACCAAACATGATCAAAATAGGTGTATTTACCTTATCCGCGTAAAATACCGGAGAGTTCTCTATGTATAATTCAGGCGCCTCCGTTAACGGTTTACCGATACGGCTTTGGCCTGTTTCGTACTGGAACTGTCTTGCAAGACCTGATTCTAAACGGATCCCACTGAAAGCAGAGGTCATATTGGATACTGGTGCGCCAGAGACAACCGCTTTAAACATATCCGTCTGTGTGATCATAAATGCACTTTGGTAACCAGCCCAAGAGTGGCCCTGCAAGCCAATTTTATCTGGATCAGCAACACCTCTATCAATAAGCGCTTGCGCTGCATTGAGCATTGTTTGTGTTGCGGAGCGCCCAGGGTGACCAATTTCAAAACGAATATCAGGCAAGAATATCGCATAACCATTTGAGGTATACATTGGCAGGTTTGGTCTGTGGTTTAGCACCATTTTCGGGAAGTCATACATGCGCTGGCTCATATAGCGGTAGAAGTAAATCACCACAGGCACTTTATCACCAGCTTTATAATCAGCAGGTTTGATTAACACGCCTTGAAGATCTTCGCCATCGTAGCCTTTGTACTTCACAAGTTCAGGTTTTTGGCCCCAAGCAAATGTCTGCTGTTGTGGGTTTAAGTCTGTGAGTTTTGACGGGTTATTAAAGCCACTATCTGATATCCAATAATCAGGAAATTCTTGATAAGACTGTCTTGTGAAAATATAAGTGTCCGCCTCTTTGGCTTTTCTCACTACACTATATTTAGCTTCGCCAGACAAAACAGTTTGCAACTTGTTATCTTGTAGGGAAAGCGTTGCAATATGCGTTTGTTTATTTTCGAGGTTGTGCGCACTTAACAGTAAGGTATCGTCTGGGTTAAAGCCTAGTTTGTCCTTATCTTTATACTCAATGCGGTATTGTGTTTGGGTCTTATAGCCGTCGGTTAGCCGAGTTGCTTTTGCTGTTTTGGTATCAAATGCCCAAATATCATATTTACTGTAGACGTAGAGCGTCGAGCCATTGAGCTGCCAACCAGCAAATCCAAACCCTTTATTTGGTTCTGGCTTATCATGTTTATCATCCGCGAATAGTGCGTTTTTAACCGCTTTGCTTACTGGGGTAAGCTGTTGAGTGGATAGCGACTTCAACCAGACTTGTTCACCGTCGAAATAGGCAGCATGTTTACCGTCAGGCGCGACAGTAGGGCGGTTTGAACTTTCTTTAACGATGAGTTGTTTATCACCATTATCGATATCAACGCTGTAGTAGTCGCGATAAAACCCTTTGTACATGATTTGCTTTAGGTATGGTGTATCGTCACTGCCCAGCACAAAGTTTGCGTTTGTGTGAAGTGAAATAGAAGGCACCTGAAGGTTTTCAAGCTGTACTACACGCTCGCCATTTACGTGGTAAACCGCTTGATAATGTTGATCTCGGCGGCTTTCGTTCCATGTTTTTATTTCTCTAGTTTTGATTTCAGGATCGGCATTGTGCCAAACCTTTAAGCCTTTTTGCTGGCGAATGGTATCGTAATCAAAAAGTGAGCTTTCATCTGTGTATTTAAGCACTTTGGCTTTTTCTTCAAGCTGTGGACGATTTTCAAAAAATAGTCGTGAGCCATCTTCAGACCATTTGATTGATGCTGTCTTACCTGAAAACCAACCGCTTGGGTTGTGGATGTCGGTAATTTTATTGCTTGTTGGAGACCATAATTTGAGCTGGTAGTTGCGACGGCGTTTGTCATCGTTGACATAATTACCCAAATAAAAAGCGACTTGTTGTGAGTTAGGTTGCCAAGCAATGTCTCCCAAAGTGACACCAGGCTCATCAATAAGACTCGTGATTTGATTGCTTGCTAAGTCAATAACAGCAACACGGTTTTTACTGCCATCCTCACTGCGCTGATTGACCAGTATCGCGTTACTATTTGGTGCAACTTTGTATGCTGCGATATTGTCATAGCGAGTACTTTCATTGTGAGAAAGGTTCAGCACTACAAGCGTTAAGGCGTCATCACCCTTATCTGCACTGATTTTGAGTTCATCAGTTTGCTCGTCTGTATTCGCTTTTGCGTCTGACTTTTTGTCGCCTTTTTTTGCATCCTCACGATACACCAGCCACAGGCCATCATCTGAAAGTTGATAATCTTTAACTGAGCTAAAAGTTTGTTGTGCTTTGGTTGTGGTGTTCACCAACACTAAGTTGTTCTTTAGCGTTTTTTTCTTCTTTTTATCTGCAGTTTCTTTTTCAAGTAGGGTAGGGCGTTGGGTAAAACCAACCCATTGAGCGCCTTTATTGATAACTGGATTTGTACCACGGGGAACTGATGCAATCAGTGCTTTATTGTCGAGAGAATACACTTGGCCTTCGCTGTCACCACGGTAAGGCTTTGCACTTAGGCCGAGGAATGTACCTTGTTCGGAGATTACTGTACCTTGTGGGTAACGAAAATCAAAAACGTCTTTAAATTCAAGGCTGGGTTTAGCTGCTAAGCTGCTTACACTAAAAAGTGCCGCACTTAGAAGAGAGAGTTTTAGAGTCATATCTAGAGCATTTTAGTCTTTATTTATTGTGTTTTTATCACTTTTAACAGTGAAACTAAAATGCTCTGCGGTGTGCGGATGTATTTAAGCGGCTAGCCGCAGGTGTTTAAAGCCAGATTTTCTCAAGCTCAACCCACTGTTTATCGAATTGCGCGGTTGGTTTTGCTTTAAAGTCACTTCTTACAAACTGGTTCATCTTACCTTCAACAAAAGCTAAGAATAAGTTAGCCAGTACACTTTCTTCACTCGTGAATGCCTTACCTTCTCGCAGCTTGCGCTCTCTTAAAACTTGTTTGAATTGTGTCTCAAGCTTTTCAAATAAGCTTTGAACTCGTTCACGTAAACGTTCTTGCTCACCTTGTAGTGCATCTCCCGTTAAGATACGTGTGATGCCAGGATTTTTCTCTGCAAAGGCTAGGAGTAGAGTAAGAATGTTGTAGATCCGGTTACGAGTTTCTTTTTCGTTTTCTAGGATTAAATTAATGCGTGACAGCAACGTATCTTCGATGAACTCAATAAGCCCCTCAAACATTCTCGCTTTACTTGGAAAGTGGCGATAAAGCGCAGCTTCTGAAACCCCGACTTCAGCAGCGAGTTTAGCTGTGGTGATACGTTGTCCTGGGCTGGTTTCCAACATTTGTGCGAGTGATTGAAGAATTTGCTCTTTGCGATTACTACGTTTTGTCGCTGGCATGAAATTTCCCTTATTTTTCTAATTGTTATATTGTTTTTGCCGGGTTTATTAAGCACAGAGAGTGATGCGCAGAAGTGCAAACCCCGACTCGTTTACACGTTATCGGGGTATCATGTTAATGTTTTATTCAGTTTCTTTCCAGTCTTTTACATGAAGGTTATTTTATCTTTTCGGCAATAGCTTGCATGACAGTAAGTGCTAACTCTTTTTTGCTAGAGTGAGGGAGCTCAAGTCGGTCTTTTTTCCAATATAGGGTCAATGTGTTGTTATCAGAATTAAAACCACCTGTGCTATCCGATACATCATTCGCACAGATCATATCCAATCCTTTATTTATCAATTTTCCTTGCGCATATTCGGCGACATTCTGCGTCTCAGCGGCAAAGCCAACGGTATAAGGACGAGATTGTTTTAGTGCTGCGACATTGGCGATGATATCGGGGTTTTTAACCAATGTTAGTGTGATTTCATCGCCTTGCTTTTTAATCTTTTGCTCGGCAACGGTGGCTGCACGGTAATCAGCGACCGCCGCGCAGCCGATAAAAATATCCGATTGTACGGCATATTCGAGTGCAGCTTGTTGCATCTGCTCAGCACTTTCTACATCAATTCGAGTAATTCCTGTGGGGGTATTCAGTGAAACCGGGCCTGCGATCAGATTTACGCTTGCACCTAAAGCCTTTGCCGCCTCAGCAAGGCTAAAGCCCATTTTTCCTGAACTGTGGTTAGTAATAAAGCGCACCGGATCTAATGCTTCGCGTGTCGGTCCTGCAGTAATAGTTACCGTTTTTCCTGCTAATACGTGCTCAGTAGGGCGAAGTGCAGCTAAACACAGTTGCACCAACTCATGGGGTTCAAGCATGCGTCCTGCGCCTACATCTCCGCAGGCTTGCTCGCCTTTACCGGGTCCCCAGATTTGGACATGGCGTGATGCAAGGGTATTGAGGTTTGCTTGAGTCGATAGATGTGCATACATCTGTTGATTCATTGCCGGCGCTACGGCAACAGGCGCGGGCGTTGCGAGCAGTAATGTGGTCAGTAAATCATCCGCAATACCTGCTGCCATTTTGGCGAGGATATTTGAGGTCGCTGGAGCAACCAGCACTAGGTCTGCCCATTTTGCAAATTCGATATGCCCCATTGATGCTTCTGCTTGTGGGTCAAGCAAAGAGTCAGAAACGATTTCACCAGAGACCGCCTGCATTGTCAGTGGCGTGATAAAGTGCTTAGCAGACTCAGTCATCACCACTTTGACATCTATTTGCTGTTCTTTTAGGCGGCGAACGAGTTCTGCGCATTTGTAAGCAGCGATACCACCGCTGATCCCAAGTAAGAGGCGTTTATTTCTTTGCATGTTTGTTTTATACGATCACAGTATCAATAAACTAAAGATATCACAGTCGGTGATAATTTTTGAATTCTCACTTTTTGGTAGCTACACTTTGGATGCCATGGAGGCAAACACATAAAAGGAAAAATTATGCAAATATCAGCCTTACCCAAATCCGCACGGCCAAGAGAAAAGTTAATAGAGCAAGGCCCTGAGGCATTATCAAATGCCGAGTTATTGGCTATCTTTTTACGCACTGGGATCAAAGGATTAAATGCCATAGAGCTTGCCGAATCCCTGTTACAAGAACAGCAAACGTTACAGCGTTTATTCAATGCCTCATTAGAAGAGTTTTCAGCGTTAAAAGGCTTAGGCGTTGCCAAATACACTCAGTTACAGGCCGTTTTGGAGTTAAGCCGGCGTTATCTAAAAGAAGAGTGCTTAAGAGAAACGGTATTTCAAAACCCGACAGCGGTACGTGACTATTTGAGTGCTCAACTACGTGGGCTTGGGCATGAAGTGTTTATGGTGCTGTATCTAGACAACCAAAATCGACTGATAAAAGATGAAGTGTTGTTTCACGGCACAATTAACGCGGCTTCGGTTTATCCAAGAGAAGTAGTAAAGGCGGCACTAAAATACCACTGTGCAGCCGTGATTTTTGCCCATAACCACCCATCGGGCGTAGCAGAGCCCAGCGAAGCGGATAAACTCATCACGAAAAAATTGCAGCAAGGCTTGGCACTGGTCGATATTAATGTACTTGACCATTTAATCGTCGCCGGAAGTCATTGTATTTCGTTTGCCGAACGAGGACTGATTTAAGCTGAGTTGCTGTTTTATCAGGTGGGTTTCGCTTTCTCAAGTTGTCCTTTTGAATTGAGCAAAATGGAATGGAGCTTGATCACTCAGCTTTTACTCGAAGTGTGAGGTAGCTGGTGGAGTGTTGCAGCCCAAATATACGTATAAGCACGAAAATTAAACAGTGAAAATTACGATGTAGAAAGGGCCAAAAAAGAAATTTGCTCGTTAAATCAGCATATTTGTATAAATTTTATAAATTAGTTCAATTTAAATGCAGTTTTTACTTTCCTAGTGGGCTTCGGATCATTATAATTGGCCGCTATCAAATTTACCCATGAGCTGATTTCAGTAGGATCAGATCCTTGATCTCTGCCTGTAGATACTGTATAAAGAGCGCCCTTTGATTTTACCTAGGGCACGCAGTTAAAAGGCCTTTAAGGGAAAATTAAGCTCGAGCGAAGTTATTGGAGATACATAGACATGTCTAAAGTCTGTCAAGTTACAGGTAAGCGCCCAGTGGTTGGTAACCACCGTTCGCACGCGCGCAACGCTACTAAGCGTCGCTTCCTACCTAACCTACAAACACACCGTTTTTGGGTTGAAAGCGAAAAGCGTTTCGTTTCTCTACGCACTACTACTAAAGGTATGCGTATTATCGATAAAAAAGGCATCGACGCGGTATTAGTAGATATCCGTGCTCGCGGCGAAAAAATTTAAGGAGCTTAAATCATGCGTGATAAGATCCGTTTAGTTTCAACTGCTGGTACTGGTTATTTCTACACTACCGACAAGAACAAGCGTAACATGCCTGAAAAAATGGAGATCAAAAAGTTCGACCCTAAGGTTCGTAAACACGTGATCTTCAAAGAAGCGAAAATCAAGTAATTCGTTTCAAGAATCAATAAAAACCCAGCCTCGGCTGGGTTTTTTGTGTTTGTACTTTAATTTTTTACGGCTAATTGCCAAAGCTCTCCACTTGGTTGCTTCAGCTCACTGAAAACCACATCGCCATTTTGTAATATATCAAACTGCCCAATAAAGCGTTGTGGCGGGGTGAAATACAACTTTTTTTGTTTAGCCTTCAGGTCAAATCGCCAAATACTTTTGTCTTTTTCATAGTAAAGCGCATTATCTCTGAGCCGCCAATTCAGCCAATTTCTCACCGGTACATCCGTCACAACTACAGACTCTTGCCCGTCTTCCAGTTGCCAAATTCCGGGCTGTGTAAACTTGGTAAAATACAACACATTATTAAGCTTGTAGCCGCTGTAGCCACCTTGTGTTGTAAGTTGCTGATGTTGGTTTGTTATTAGATTTAGAGACCATAACTGCCAACTACCAGAGCGTTCACTGCTGTAAATGATTTCATGGTCATCTTGGCTGTAATTGGCAACGTAAGGCTTAAGCTCAGTACCTATAAGTTGCATTGTTTTTTGACTGTTGATAGCAAACTGGTAAATGGCGTCTTGATATTCAAAAAGTATTTTAGAAGCGTCATTGTTGAGTTGATAACGTTGAAAGTTAAAAATGTGAGGCAAGTGAACTTGAGTGTGTTGTTGTGTTTCAGTGTTGATAGACCATAAAGCGGAATGCGCGCCGTGATCCGAAATATACCAAACTTGCGGCATTTGATTTGCGCGAGGTAAGCGATTCAACGCCTGATTATCAACAAGTGGTGAAAAGGTTTGCTCCGATACGTCGAAAAGGTGAATTAGGCTAGTTAACTTATATTGATTAAAGAGCAGGGTCTCATTGTTATCTTGTAATACTAGGCTTTCGATTGGTGCTGTGAGCTTGTGAAGCAGTTTTACTTTGCTCGATTTTATATCAGCGCGATAAATGCTACTGCCTGCGCTAAAGTAAATAGATTGACCGCTAGCAGACCAAGTCAGTGCCGTGAGATTATAAGGTAACTTAACGGTGCTCTTGACTGACATGCTTGGGTAATCGTACACCGTCAGTTCGTGCTTATCTTCTCCAAGATAGCGTGCGGCGGCGAGTTGGTCTTTAGTTGTGGATAAGCTAAATAGATGGTCGCCCCTGAGGTTTCCTGAGATTGGAGGAAGCGTTAACTGGATATGCTGCTTTGTATTCGAGTCGAAACGGTAAAGGCCGTATCCACTATGTATATTTGTGCGTTTTCGATAAATGATTTCGTGCGGATTTGCGCCCCATATTAGTTTAATGTTTTCGATAGGGTGGCAAGAGAATAGCGTCGTGTGCCGTGCCTGCGCGATATCAAACTGTTTTACGGTACAGCCATTATCATCGTCGATATAGGCAATGTGTTTGGCGTCTGAGCTTAAGGCTTGTGTGCTGATGTTGCCAGAAAACAGCTTTCTATTTTGCTTGCTGTGATTGAGCCATAACTCCGATTGCTGAGTGCCGGTAGGATGCAGGTAGCTAAAGCTTTTATATTGAGGCGCGCTACTTAACTGCAGCTCGATACCGCTCTGGCTCGTTAATTTTTGTGGTAGGAGTGGTTCGTTATTTTGCGCTGGCTGCATGAACTGATAGGCAATAAACGCACATACGCTGGTAATAAGTAGAGAAACACCCAAAAGTGGCGCGATCCGGGAGCTGCTCTTACTTATTGTTGCCGGAGTATGACTTGTGACTGCGGGAATCAGTCGGTATCCAAGGGTAGGGATAGTCTCTATATACTCAGTTTTACCATCTAATTTATTCATATACTGGCGCAATGTCGACACGGCTTTATTGATTGCGCTTTCTGTGACTACGCGACCTTGCCACACTTCTGCAATGAGCTTATCGCGCGAAACAACATTACCATTTGCTGCAATTAAGGTTTGTAGCAATAAGTATGGCTTAGGCTCAAGTCTGATGGAGTCTGTGCTACTCGTCAGCGTTCGATTAACCGTATCAAACCGAATGGCTGCAATCTCATAGCGCATTTATTATCCCTTTGATTATATTGTTTATATTTATTGGTAAGGAATTCCTCACAACGATTTCATGTGAATTCGTCGCGCTCTTTTTCAAAGTATTTAGAGTACATGAAAACAATAAAATAGGAATGGCCAACATGACAAGTCGAATGTTTTTAAAACAGGCGTTAGGTTTAACACTCGCAGCTTTAGTCGCGGGCTGTGGCAGCAGTAGCGACAGCAAAAAGGCGTTAAGCAATGACGATGGAGTGTTAAAGCCCGTAAATGGTCTGGAGGTTCATCAACTCAATGAGCGTTACTATTATATGAAGCCGATTGAAAAGCCACATAAAGCGTACAAGCTGATGTTAGCCTTTCATGGTTCTGGAGGCACTGCTTACGGTATGGCAGGTTTAACCAAGCTACATGAACAAAACGATGATTATATAGTCGTTTATCCCAAATCAAAAAACGAAGAGTGGAATGAAGGCTGTGGTTGTAACAAGGCACATCGTTTAGGTGTAGATGACTTAGGCTTTGTTGGTCAGATGATTGCAGAAATAAAAGCCAAATATGATGTCATTGACGGTGAAATTTATGCGACCGGCTTTTCTCAAGGCGGATTATTTGTACAAAACTTATTATGTAACCGCTCGGAGACGTTTAATGCGATAGTAACGGTTGCTGCACCTATGTCCTACCAATTAGGTGATAGCTGTAATTTTTCGACACCTACAAACTACCGAATTATGCACGGTAAAGCAGACTCAGTATTGCCCTATAATGGCAAAAGTCACGCAAATTTTGGGCTACTCTCGTCACCTCAAGCGATTAAAATTATTGCTAATCTAAACTATGAGGCTGCTTTATCTGTTGATGAAGAAATAGCGGAAGGCGTGACGTTAACTCACTATCCTAATCGCAATATTCAAACGCAGCTCATTAGTGTAGACGGTGCTCGTCATAGTTGGAATTTACCACCTGTTCAAACCACCGAATCGATAGTGACATTTTTTGAGTCGACAAGCCGTTATGTGCTGCCCCAAGGCTCTGATCTTATCGCAGTAAACAACGATTATTACCATGTTCGGCAATTAAAGCAGCATGCAGATAAGCCAACCGTGGTCATGCTCTCGGGTGCGAATATGCATTTTCATAGTGATAGTGCTTGGTTCGCGTTACTACAGCCTTACTTGGCAGAGAGTTTTAATGTTTACGTCATTGATAGGCTAGGGCAGGGATTAAGTAGTGTTGATGACACACCTTCCATGAATAAATTTGCACACGACCTCCCTGTACTATTTGAAAAGCTCAATCTCAGTGATGTGCATTTGTTGAGTTACGCAAATAGTAATTCAGTGCCGCTAATTGCGATGCAAAAATCACAGGAGTTTAAGCAAAAGATAGCAAGCATGTTGTGGTTAGACCCAGATATTTTACTGCCACATTCTATTGCTCAGTATCAAGGTTACCCAGTTGATGTTTATCGTCAATACGGACAAGACTTGATTGATCATGTTGCTGCTGGTAATTGGCAAGAAAAGATGGATAGCAAAATAGCTGAAGAGCAGGCGCACATTGAAGCTTTGCTGGAAGGGAATAAGTTTGCAGACTACATGGATTGGCAATATTTCAATCACATAATGCAAACCCGCCACGGTGTCGCAGCTCAACTTACTCGAGTACACGAAATGATGAACTACCATGATGACTTGGAGTTAGTAAGAAACTGGCAGCCAGACAGCAGCATTCCTATTTCAGTGATAGATAGTGAGTTTGAAAAACTAGATATTGCAAATGCAGACTCTGAAGAAGCGAAAGCCAATCTAATAAAATGGGAGGCTGAGGGGAGAAAATGGTCACAAGAAGTTGCTGAAACCAGTGGTGGGCAGTATTTACCAATATCATCAACTGAGCACCTGATCCCATTTACCCACCCTGAGCTTATTAAGCAGGCATTGACTGAGCTTGCGAACCAATGACACCTATCCAATTTGCTCGATGAACGCTTAAGTCGTTGAGTTAACATATAAAAAACGCGAGCTTGTCTGCCGCTCGCGTTTTATTTTTAAAACCTAATGAATTAAATCAGTCTATTACCGCATAGTAACAAATTCCTCGGAGCCGGTTGGGTGTATCGCGACTACCGAGTCAAAGTCTGCTTTGGTTGCGCCCATCTTCATTGCAACGGCGAAACCTTGGATCATCTCATCTACGGCAAAGCCGATGCCGTGTAGGCCCACTACGGTTTCTTCTGGGCCTGCGCATACAAGTTTCATACGACACGGTTGGCGGTGCTGAGTGACCGCGGTGTACATTGCAGCAAAGGTAGAGGTATAGACCTTGATGTTGTCTTTACCGTACTTTTCTTCCGCTTCTGGTTCTGTTAGACCAATTGTGCCAATCGGTGGGTGGCTAAAGACGACGGTAGGGACTAGATCGTAATCCATTTTTGCGTTTGGCAATTCCGGATTGAATAGGCGCTCGGCTAGCATTCTACCTGCTTTTACGGCTACCGGAGTTAGCTCTATACCACCATCCATAATATCACCGAGCGCGTAGATACCTTTGGCTGAGGTGTTTTGCCATTCGTCGACTTTAATATGGCCGCTAGGCGTGGTTTCTACATCTGTCGCAGCGAGGTTGATAAGATCTGTCATTGGTTCACGACCAATTGCCCAGATCAGTTTGTCTACGGTGTAAGACTCACCATTCTCAAGATGTAAGGTGACTGAGCCATCCTCTTCTTTGGTCACTGACTGTGGTACTGCGTGAGTGTGCAGCGTTGGACCTTCTTTTTCCATTACCTCAGTTAAGGTTTCAACCAAGATAGGATCAAAGTTACGAAGAGGGGCGTGCTTACGAACAAATAGATGGGTTTCTGTGCCCAAGCTGTGCAATACGCCCGCAAGCTCTACCGCGATATAACCCGCGCCCACAACCGCTACGCGGCGAGGTTGCTCTTTAAGCTCAAAGAAACCGTTTGAATCGATACCGTGCTCAGCGCCTGGAATATTAGGGATCGTTGGGCGGCCACCTACGGTAATATTGATATGATCGGCAGTGTAGTGCTCACCATTGACTTCAATGGTGTTGTTATCAACAAACTTAGCAAAGCCATTGATCACGGTGACGCCATTTTTCGCTAGGTAGCCGTTGTAACCTTGGTGAATACGGCCAATGTAGGCTTCGCGGCTCTCAACGAGTTTACCCCAATCGAAGTTCTTTAGTTCAACATCAAAACCATAATCTGGTGCGTATAGTTTAATGGCTTCAGCAACTTGAGCACCATGCCACATCGCTTTTTTTGGAACGCAGCCCACGTTTACACAAGTACCGCCTAAGTGCTTTGCTTCAATTAATGCCACCTTGGCACCTCGCATCGCCGCTCGGTTTGCAGATGCGATCCCGCCGCTACCACCACCGATTGCGATATAGTCAAAATGTTGAGCCATAAAAATTCCTCGCCAATTATTTGTTTTGCTTAAACCCTACTACTTTAAATAGCACAAGTGCACAACCGAAGACCGATATTAAGCAAAAATCTGTTCAGATACTTGTAAATGCGGTCATTCACCCTTATTTCAACCTCAATATTAGATTAGAAAATAAAGAGCGTGCCCATGAGTAACCCATTAATCGGGCTAGAAGGATTGCCTCCTTTTTCGAAAATTAAGCCTGAACATATTGTTGAAGCATTAAAATCTGCCATTGCGCACTGTCGTGAAACTATCGACACTGTTTTAGCACAACCAAGCTATACGTGGGACAGTTTTGTACTGCCTTTAGAAGAGTCAGACGATAAATTGAATCGTATGTGGTCACCAGTCTCACATATGCACTCAGTAGTAAATTCAGAAGCGTTACGTAAAGCTTATGATGAGTGTCTGCCATTAATTTCTGAATATTCTACTTATGTTGGTCAGCACCAAGGGTTGTATGAAGCCTATAAAGCGGTAAAAGAATCGGTTGAATTTAGTAACTTAACGATTGCTCAACAGACCTCTGTAGATAATGCCCTACGTGATTTCCAATTGTCGGGCATTGCACTTGAGCCAGTTAAGCAAAAGCGTTATGGCGAAATAGTGGCACGGCTGTCGGAGCTGGCATCAAAGTTTGGCAACAATGTAATGGATGCCACTCAGGCATGGCAAAAGCATATTACTGACGAGTCAGAATTAGCAGGGCTACCAGAGTCGGCTTTAGCGCTTGCCGCTCATACTGCTGAAGCCAAAGGATTAGAAGGCTGGGTATTTACGCTAGATTTCCCTTCATATCTTCCTGTGATGACTTACGCAGATAACCAAATGCTCCGTGAAGAGGCTTATCGTGCGTTTGTAACCCGTGCTTCTGATCAAGGGCCTAATGCTGGAGAGTTTGATAACTCAGCGATTATGCATGAAGCACTTACACTTAGACACGAACTGGCTCAGTTGCTTGGCTTTTCTAGTTTTGCAGAAAAATCATTGGCAACCAAAATGGCTGAGACGCCAGAGCAAGTATTTACGTTTTTGAATGACCTGGCCGCTAAGTCAAAACCACAAGCCGAGCAAGAAGTGACTGAACTACGTGACTTTGCGAATAAAGAACACGGTGTAACTGAGTTAAAACCTTGGGACTACGCATATTATGGCGAAAAGTTAAAACAAGCCAAGTATGCCATTTCTGATGAAGCGCTGCGCCCTTACTTCCCTGAGCATAAGGTACTTGCCGGTTTATTTGAAACCGTAAATCGCCTGTTTGGGATCCGTGTGAGTGAAGTCAAAGACGTTGATACTTATCATCCAGATGTACGCTTTTTTGCTATTCATGATGATAAAGGTGAGTTGCGTGGTCATTTCTATCTCGACCTATATGCTCGTGAACATAAGCGTGGTGGTGCCTGGATGGATGACTGCATGGGCCGAAAAGTACGCGCAAATGGTGAGTTGCAGACTCCTGTCGCTTATTTAGTGTGTAACTTTAATAAAGCTGTTGGCAATAAACCTGCGCTATTTACCCATAATGAAGTAACCACTTTATTCCATGAGTTTGGTCACGGTATTCATCACATGCTAACGCAAGTAGATGCCGCGCCGGTTGCTGGTATTAATGGTGTGGCATGGGATGCGGTTGAGCTGCCAAGTCAGTTTTTAGAGAACTGGTGCTATGAAGAAGAAGCGCTGAACTTTATTTCAGGACACTATGAAACGGGTGAACCGTTACCAAAAGAAATGTTAGACAAGTTACTGGCGGCAAAGAACTTCCAATCAGCCATGCAAATGCTGCGTCAGTTGGAGTTTTCGTTGTTTGATTTTCATATTCACGCAGACTTTGAGCCAAACACGGATTGCCAAATTCAAGCAACGCTTAATGCGGTGCGTGAGCGTACTGCAGTTGTTAAAGCGCCTGAGTTTAATCGTTTCCAACATAGCTTTAGCCACATTTTTGCTGGTGGCTATAGCGCGGGTTACTACTCTTATAAGTGGGCAGAAGTGCTGTCTGCGGATGCGTTTTCTAAGTTTGAAGAAGAAGGGATATTCAACCCACAAACCGGGCGTGAATTTATGTATCACATTCTTGAAAAGGGTGGATCGGAAGCGCCAATGGTGCTGTTTACCCGCTTCCGTGGTCGAGAGCCAAAAGTGGATGCGTTACTACGCCACAGCGGGATCGCCGCCTAGTTATATTTCCACTCTAAGCGCCTTCTTCTGAAGGCGTTTTTTTTGTCTTAGAAAGTGTGACTTTTTGTTAGCAAATTCAATATCTCTGACTATTCTATAAAGATATGAATTAATAGGGAAAGCCACATGACGAAACTGGTTCTTGCCATTGATGATGACAAACTCGTCCATCACATTGTTGATGAGGCGCTATCGCGGACATGCAAAATATTACATGCGAAAAATGGTGAGGAAGGCTTGCGGTTGGCTAAAAAATATCGTCCGGATATTATCTTGCTTGATGTCGAGATGCCAGGGCTGTCGGGCTTTGAGGTATGTGAGCAACTCAAAAAACTAGAGGACACTACAGAGATCCCTGTAATGTTTTTGTCTTCTCGTGCCGATATTTCAGAGCGAATGCGGGGCTATAACGCTGGTGCCGCAGACTATATAGTCAAACCTTTTAACGCTGAAGAGTTGTTAGCGCGTATTAATGTCCTTGATGACTATCGAAAAATCTCGTCGCAGCTAAAACAAGATGTACAGCGCGCTCAAACCACAGCTGAAATAGCCATGACTGACTCTGGTGATATGGGCCGTATAATGCGCTACGTTGGGCAGTCGTATCACGCGCATGATCTCAATACGTTGAGCGCTCATTTTTTAGAGTTTTTTATGCCGATGGAGCTCGATGTTGCGGTGGCTTTTTGGTATCACCAAGACGCGATGTTTTACTCCAGCGAGGGAGCGATCCAACCGATAGAGCAAGAGCTATTTGAGAAACACAAAGATAGCAGTCGTTTTGTTGATTTTGGTCGCAGAACCATAATTAACTATCCTAAAGTCTCTTTACTGATTAAGAACATGCCAGTGGACGATGTTGCCGTTTATGGTCGTTATAAAGACTTATTTCCGCACATACTGGAAGCCACTGATGCCAAAATCAGAGACATGGAAGTCAGTGAAGATGCACTTAAGAAAGTGGAGCATATAGGGCAAGTATTTGCTGAGCTAAGCGATCATTTAAGCGGCGTTGGCGATCATTACAGTGGCAAAGTTGCTGAGTTTCAGATGGTGCTGGAAAGCGACAAGCTTGCAGTCTTAGAACCAAGTGAAAGAGAACGGTTGCAAGAACTCTATGAGCATTTCACTTATTTAAGCGATGAGCTAACCATAATTAAATATAAGTTAGGAGAAGTGACTGAGGTACGCCAGCAGCTTATAGAGAGTTTAAACAAAATAGCGAAACCTTGGGGTGAGGATGAAGTGGCGTCGCAGGCTGATATTGAACTGTTTTAAGCCACTGGATAATCAAAGACACTAGAAAGGGAAAGGGGTATACTGCCACGGTTGGTAACCCTTGGGAGCTTAGCTTGTATATTCACACCCCTTTTGAAGAAAACAGATCCTACCTAAATACGCTAACTAAGCTGTTTAATTTATCCGCGCTTAATATTAACGAGGCGGAGTTTCAATTGGTTTATGATGAGCTAGGCTTACAATTATTCAAAAAAGATGAACCAAAGCTCGGCGCTATCCGTGTTGATTTTGTGACTGGCGCAGTTGCTCATCGACGCAAATTTGGTGGTGGTAAAGGGCAAGCAATTGCAAAAGCGGTGGGCTTAAATAAAGGTGCTGTGCCTACGGTCTTGGATGCGACAGCAGGACTTGGACGCGATGCCTTTGTACTTGCGTCTATGGGTTGCAAAGTCGTGCTACACGAGCGTAACCCGGTAGTCGCAGCGTTGTTATACGATGGCTTGCAACGTGCCTATCAAGATGCTGAAATTGGCGAATGGGTACAGTCAACTATGCGATTGGAGTTTGGCTCCAGCCATGACTTGCTAGAGCAAGCAGGTTGGCGTCCAGATGTAGTGTATCTTGATCCTATGTTCCCGCATCGTGAAAAGTCAGCGCAAGTGAAAAAAGAAATGCGTGTATTCCAAGATTTAGTTGGCAATGACTTGGATGCGGACGCGCTTTTGCCTTTTGCTTTGCAGTTAGCCACAAAAAGGGTGGTGGTAAAACGTCCAGACTACGCTGGCTTCTTAAATGAAAAAACGCCAAGTATGCAAATAAAAACCAAGAAAAACCGCTTTGACGTTTATGTTAATGCCGCAATGAAATAGCACACTACTACCTGATTTAATTTTGTGCAGCAGATATCTAGATGGATATACGCAAAAAGTATGGTTTTGTACTATTGCACAGGAAAGGTAACCAGATTTAATCAAGTTGTCATAAATCCTTAATACTCTTGCGGAGCATTTTGATAAAGGGGTTGTGATTCTATGCGCGTGTCTACTTTTACTCGGTTATTGGCAATATTATTGACGACAGCGAGTATTCTACTTGGGGTGAGTCTGTTTTGGGCGAGCCAAGTATTAACTGAACTTGATGCGCAAGACGCCGCTTACAATCAAGTTAAAAATGCGGTGATCATCGAGCTTGAGGGTACAGTAGAAGATTACTTGAGTGCGGGCGATAGCCAGTATTTAAATAAGGCCGATGAACAAATCAAAGCATTACAGCAAAGTGTAGAGCAGTTGCCACCTGCACTTGCTGAGCAACTTAAAACTAAACTCATACAACTACAACAAGATATTGCAGGCAAATACCGTGCACTCGGCAAGCTTTCTGGTAACGAACTTGCGTTGTTAGATAATGCGCTTAGGCAAATGTCAGGTTCAGCATCGAGCCTCGTTAAGTATGCAATTAAAGCACAAGATAGTGCCGCCAAAGAATCCTACTTTAATCTTGCTTCAGACTACTTTAGCGAAGTCTCGAATTTGAGCTTATATACCTACCAATTAGTCATGGCTTACGAACAGCAGACCGAACAGAGTTTGATGTCGAGCTTAAGCCGGTTGCAGGATATTGCCGCGCGAATAGACCGACTCGAAAACTTAGGGGTAATGAGTGAGGTAGACGAAGACGAGCTATTTTTAGGTGCCGAAGCCGAAGATTTAGCGCTAGAAATAAAAGCGGAGCTTGTGAGCTGGCCTAAACGTTATGCCCGCGACTTAGAAAATACCTTACAGCAGTCGAAACAACGCCAAGCTGGCATGCTAGCACTGCGAGGTGATATTAAAGCAATCTCAGAGAATATCCTACAAGCAGAAACCAACTTAAAAACAGAGCAGGCTGACGTAAAAACCAATGTGTTTATGCTGTTTGGTGTGGCCATTGGGTTACTCGTACTTCTTGCGGGTGGTGTGTATTTTGTACAGTTCAATCAAGTGTTAACTCCGCTAAGACAACTACGCGATGGCTTTGCTCAGCTAATCGAAAGCAATGAGTTACGCAATATTGAAAGTAAAAACCAAGACACTGAAATTGGCGAAATTGCGAGTTACTTTAATCAGTTAATTGATAGGCAGCGAGCAGAAGCGGACGAACGCTCAGAAATGCTGAGTGTGATCAATACCTTTATGGAAGAGATGAACACTAACTTGGCGCAGATTTCTGCACAAGCTGGAGACACGTTTGAGCAAGTGGAGCAAAACCAAGCACAGCTTGACTCGCTTAGAGCGCTTGGGGCGGATGCCAATCAAATCAACGCGCAAGTTGCCGACAATGCCAATAACACCTTTGAAGCAATGACACAAAGTGTGTCCTATGCGGATGCTATGTTGAGCGCTTCATCTACCACGCAAAAGCGGGTAGAGCAGGGATTAGAGAGCTTAAATGAATTACTTAATGGTGTTTCAGATGTGAGTAAAGTGATTGATATGATCAGCTCCATCGCAGAACAAACAAACCTACTCGCGCTCAACGCAGCGATTGAGTCGGCGCGCGCAGGAGAGCATGGCCGTGGATTTGCGGTCGTTGCGGATGAAGTACGAAAGCTTGCACAGCAAACACAAGCCTCACTGACTGATATCCACCAGCAATTAAATGTTTTGAGTGATAATTCAAACAAAGTATCGACACAAATCTCGGCTTTGGCAGATGAGGCACAGCAGCAAACTGGTCATGCACAAGAGTTGAAACGCAATTCAGAAGGTGTGGCAGAGAGCGCACAAAGCGCCAACCAAGTTGCCGCCCATGCAATGGATCTTGCCAATCAGCAATCAGACCTCTTAGATACCTTTGGCCACGCTATGGATAGTATGAAAGGTCAGGTTAATAGCTCACATGAGCAAGTGCAACAAATCCAGCAAAGCCTTAAAGAGAAAATGCGGGAGATTAGGGGGACCTTAGGCCTGCGGTAATCAGGATTGTGCCGTAGGTCGAGATTTATCTCGACAGCATAAGCCGAAACGTAGGAGCCGCTTCACGCGGCGAGCAGTTAAAAGATCGCGAGGTAAACTCGTTCCTACCAGCGAGTGTTGTAGGTCGAGATTTATCTCGACAGCATAAGCCGAAACGTAGGAGCCGCTTCACGCGGCGAGCAGTTAAAAGATCGCGAGGTAAACTCGCTCCTACCAGCGAGTGTTGTAGGTCGAGATTTATCTCGACAGCATAAGCCAAAACGTAGGAGCCGCTTCACGCGGCGAGCAGTTAAAAGATAGCGAGGTAAACTCGCTCCTACCAGAGAGTGTTGTAGGTCGAGATTTATCTCGACTGCTGCAAGCTGAAACGTCGGAGCCGTTTCACGCGGCGAGCAGTTAAAAGATCGCGAGGTAAACTCGTTCCCACCAGCGAGTTTTGTAGGTCGAGATTTATCTCGACAGTATAAGCCGAAACGTAGGAGCCGCTTCACGCGGCGAGCAGTTAAAAGATCGCGAGGTAAACTCGTTCCCACAAACTAAACTCGAAATAATTAAAAAAGGCCGCAAATGCGGCCTCTCGTTGGGGAAAGAGACTCAATCAGAGCCTACTAATGTTTGCTTATGGCTTGTACTGCGCGTCTAACGTTAGGCCAGAGAACGTACGGTAAGCATTAATGCTAAGGTGCCATGTACCCGCTTGCGGATTAGTGATAACACAAGTCTCGGTATTACCATTTTCATATGGACGACAGTCATAGCTGTTTGTTGTAGGTTGTGAGCCAAACTTAACGAATAAGTCAGCGTCACCTGAGCCACCAAACGTTTTCACGGTGAAGTCGCTCATACCCTCAGGTACTTCGATTGTGTAGTGCACCCACTGACCGCTTGAAGCTGAAATATCTTCAATTGTACCGCCACCTGCTTGTGGACCACCTGTGCTAGAGCCCGAAGTTGCAGCAACTAAGCTTACGCCTGAATAAGCTTTATAACCGTTAATCATTACATGGTATGTACCAGCTTGAGGTGCGTCAAAGCTACAAACCTCGGCATTACCGCCTTCATAAGGACGACAATCATAGCTGCTTGAAGTTGGTTGACTGCCAAGCTTTACATAAAGGTCAGCATCACCAGTACCACCGCTCATGGTGAAGGTAACATTGGTTTTACCTGCAGGTACGTCAAAAGTGAAGAACTGATCACTACCAGCTGCACCACTTAAGCCTGTTTTCGCTACGCCATCTTCAAGCGTATTACCTGTAGGTGGTGTGACAACATCGCCTAAAGCTTCATTTACCGCAGCGGCTGCATCAACAACACCTGTACCACAGTTTGAACAGCTACCCGCGAAGCTGCGTGTAGTGTTTTTCAAGATAGTTTCTACTTCGTCAGGCGTAGCAGATGGTTTTGCTTGCTTGATTAGCGCTGCAACACCCGCAACGTGAGGTGCCGCCATAGACGTACCCTGTGAATAGTGGTAGCTATCATTTGAAGGTGCACCAGAGCCTGAGTTATGGGTAGATAGGATACCTTCAGGATCATTCGCAAAACTTTGTGCGCCACCCGGAGCGGCAACGTCGATGTTTGCACCATAGTTTGAGTAATAAGCTCGGCTACCATCACGACCTACAGATGCTACGTTTACTACGCCATTACAGTTACCTGGGTTGTAGTTTGCTGAGTTATCGTTGTCGTTACCTGCCGCAATAACAATGACTGTACCGTTGTTACGTGCTTGGTTGATTGCATTTTGTGTAGTTGCGCTACATGCACCGCCACCACCTAAACTCATGTTGATAACATCAGCTGGGTTAGCATTTGCAGGCACACCAGATACCGAGCCGCCAGATGCCCATATGATGCCGTCAGCGATGTCAGAAGTTAAGCCACCGCATTTACCAAGAACACGTACAGGCACTACTTTAGCGTCGTAAGCAACACCAGCTACACCTTCGCCATTATTTGTTACTGCAGCAACCGTTCCCGCTACGTGCGTACCATGCCAGCTTGAGTCTTGATCTGCGCGTGGCACAGGTTGACCTGAAGAGTCAGTTCCACACTCACCGCGAGTGACCGCATCACCAGGGTCACGAGCATCGTTGTCACGTGCGCCACCATCGTTAGCAACAAAGGTATTAGAGATCATGTCATAGCCAGGCAGAATGTTGGCATCTAAGTCTAAATGTGGGCGATAACCTGTATCTAGTACCGCAACTACCACACCTTGACCTGTCGCTTTATCCCACGCAGCTGGGGCATTAATACCAGCAGCAGCTTCGTAGTAATGCCATTGATCGTTATAACGCGGATCGTTAGGCGTTGCGAATGGCTTTAACATTTGGTCAATTTCGATGTATTCAACATTACCAGAAGCCATCACTTCGTTCATGAACGCCTGTGCTTCTTTTGCTGAAAGCTTTTTGTCAGCACGCATAACGTGGTGATTGCTAAGTGCCATTGGGCGTACGTACTTAGCGCGAGCACTCGCTTTGCTGCTCTTAAAGCCTTGTACAAAGCTTTCTGCACGCTGTTGCATTTTAGCAGGAGCAAGATCTGCAGCTGAAAGGCTAATCATTTGTGAACTAGCATCTTTGTACTTGATGATGAACTGTGTACCAAGCGTGCTTTGTGATGATAGTTTTTGTGCCGTTGCTGCAAGTGCTGCATCTTGACCGATTGATTGTGTTGGTGCGGCTGTAACTGCTGTTGCTGTGAATAATGTACTCACTGCGATGCTTAGTGCAGCGCGCTTAAAGTTTTTATTGATTGTCATAATGTTTCCCTAGTTTCTAACTTGTTGTTCAGCTGTTAATAAAAAGCTGATGGTCAGTGAAAGTAAACTCCTAGTTAAAAAAAAGAAAGCGCTGTTTTGTTATTTGCACTAATTTTTTAGTTATATGTGGATGGATAAATGGCTATAAAAAATTCTTACTGTATTGTTTTTAATCAATATTTTTCATATTTGTGAGAGAGTGAATAAATTTCAGTTACATTGTAAATGACTGTAAACAAAATAGTGTTTTTAACTTTGTGAAGCATTTGTAGCCAGTAGAGTGGGAGTTTGGTTAGTGCTAAAGGTTGGTTTTATTTTACTATTCTAATCTTATTTTCTTGTTTTTTAAGGTTTAAGAAATGATAGCGCTGACATAATGTTTACAAGTGTTTGAAAGGTATGCGAGTTGCTTCTTCTATTCGTCGCTGTGATTAGATAAAGAATCTAGGTATAATTTTCGCTTGGTCGCGATTTTGCCGTTTAAAGCTAAACTGTTGGCAAAACGGTAAGTGTAGAAATCTTAGATAAAAAGTTGAGTGAGTTTATGCAACAAATAGAGGTAGTCGTTATCGGCGCAGGTGCTGCAGGGTTGATGTGTGCTGCACAGGCTGGATACCGAGGGCGACAAGTTGCAGTGGTTGATATGGGGAAAAAGCCTGGCCGTAAAATTTTGATCAGTGGTGGTGGCCGCTGTAACTTTACCAACGAAAATGCTTCACCTGCTAACTATCTATGTAAAAATCCACACTTTGTAAAGTCGTGTTTGAGCCGCTATACCCAACGTGATTTTATTGAATTGGTAGACCGCCATGGCCTTGCTTATCACCATAAAACGCTTGGACAATTGTTTTGCGACAATAGCGCGCAAGAGATCGTAGATATTCTTCTTACCGAATGTGACTGGGCGGGCGTGTCACTCCATTTACGTCAAGAAGTATTAGCGGTTGAGCATCAAAGCGATGGCCGCTACTTAGTCAAAACCACAACTCAAACCTTCAACTGCGAGTCAGTGGTGATCGCCGCTGGTGGCCTAACCATGCCAAAACTTGGCGCAACGCCAATCGGCTACAAAATAGCGGAGCAATTTGGCTTAACGGTATTACCAACCACGGCAGCGCTTGTACCATTTACACTCCATGATCACGACAAAGCACGCTTTGATGGTTTGTCTGGTATTAGCGTAGATAGCCTAGTGACCAGCGAAAGCGGTATCCAATTTAGAGAAAATATTCTCTTTACCCACAGAGGCTTATCTGGCCCCGCAATTTTGCAGATCAGCTCATTTTGGAAAGCAGGTGAGTTTGTTAGCATCAATTTACTACCTGACTTAGATGTGCAAGCACAACTCCATGACTGGCGTAGTGAGCAAGGGCAAAAGAGCCTGAAGAACTTGCTTTCGACCATCTTACCAAAGCGTTTTATTGAAGCCCTAATCAGCGACGGCAGCATCCCAGATAAAAACGCCAACCAACTCAGCCACACAGAGATTGAAAAACTGACAGAAACCCTCACTAGCTGGAAAATAAAACCAAATGGCACAGAGGGTTATCGCACCGCAGAGGTTACGTTAGGTGGTGTAGATACCGATGAATTAAGCTCAAAAACTTTCGAAGCTAAAAAACAAAAAGGCCTGTACTTTATCGGCGAAGTAACCGATGTCACCGGATGGCTCGGGGGCTATAACTTCCAATATGCATGGAGCTCCGGCTGGGCATGCGGACAGGCTTGTTAGCTGTGTATTGACAATTTAGATTGCACACTTCCCATAAAGTTTGCACGGTATGTGGTTCGCCACTAGAATTTTCTTGGGCAATGGTTTACTGGAAGTTTTTATGGCTCGGAGAAAACTTGAAACATTTGACGATTTTAATCGGGCATTAAAAAACAAATATGGCATTTGGAGGTTCTTACAAGCCTTAGCTGCGAGTACAGGATGTAAAATCGAAAGGTGTTCGTTCACAAATACTGGGACTAAAAACAGATAGAGTTCACCATACACTTTCAGCAATAGAGACTGATTTCTTCTATCTAGCAGAGTTTTCTGACTCCGTTACTGATATAAGGGAACAATTTCCCCTTCTTCCAATCAACTTATCTATAAAAATTGCCGAAGCGTTGGGTATTGAGCATCCCGCTCACCCGAGAACCAATCATTATTACAACAGACTTTCTCCTCACAAGATTAATTGGAGAACTAGTCAAATACGACGCCATTTCTGTAAAACCTGAAGGTGAGTCGGACGACCAAAGTGTAACTCCACCCAATTTAGTACAGCTATTTCATCCGCAAAACGCTTTAGAGAATGACTTCATGTACCCATGCTAGGTTGCCAACCTCCATGTTACTAGTATTGAATTCAGGCATGATCAAAAAGACTAGCTTTATGAATCAAATTTGATGGTTCAAATTAATAGTTATTTAAAGTTGTATACTCAATTTAGCTTCGCCGACATTACTTAATTAAGTAGTAGGAGAAAAAAGAGGGGCTAAAACACTTCTGTAGAACAAATCAAAGTCAGCCAATTCGTTGAAGTTGTTTTCAAAAGTGAAGTCAGCCTGAGGTGCCATTTTATGTATTTGAGAGTCAATGTCGTAAGCCTTGTACACTTTTTTATTTGCCTTTATATGGATGATTCTAAACCCGTTTGTACGGCACCAATGAAATTCATCTTCTGATCTAATATCAGATATAAGTATATTTTTACCCTCAAAATTGGCTATTTCTTCTTGTAACATTCGAATGAAAATATTCTTTTCAATGTCACGTAATCCATTCAAGTGTAACCAGATCTCTCTAGGTGATTTGGTAATTACTTCGCCAGTGCTTAAGGTAAGATCTAAAGCATCCTCTTTAATCAGAGGCGGGTAATCTTTTTCTAACCATGGGTAAATCGAAGTTGCTATTCTTTTGAGCTGGTCACTAAAAGAGAATCGATAGTATCCAAACTCTTTTATTAAGTGGCTAGCTAAATAGTCTTTGCCTGCACCTGAAACACCCATTAGAGCTAGCTTTTTTCTCATAGTATATCCTTGATATATTCATTTATGCCTCCAAATCTAACTTAGCACGCATATTAATGAAAAAATAGTTATTGATAGTATTAGATTTCTTGAGTGGACATTGCCTTTGTTACTAAACAAGCTAGAAAATGCATTAGAGATAATAATCCCTCCTACATGTAAAAGTTTCTGTGGCCAGATAGCTGAACTACAAAGAGAGTTGGAACCTGAAGAATATAAATTATCACCAGAAGCTAGCCCTGCTAGGTATGCTGAATTTGTCGCCGGAAGAAATTGTCTGAAGGAGGCTGTTAAAAAAGTATCACCAACTAAACCAACAATTGGCCGTACGGATGATGGAAAGCCTATTCCTCCCTGTGGGTTAACAGGTAGTATTTCTCATAAGTATCCATATGTAGTTGCCTTAGCAGGCCTTAAAACAGAAGTTAAATCAATAGGTGTAGATATTGAGCGAGTCGATACATGGAATACTCAAACAGCTTCAGTTTTCAGTTTGAGTAGAGATTTTTCCTGCTTTGCAAATCTCAATCTACCATTTCATGTATTTTCATCGATTTTATTTTCTGTGAAGGAAAGTACATTCAAAGCCTTGAGCGTTATCAGTGACGCTGATGCAATAACGCTAAAGACAATTTCACCTACTATATCTTCAGTGACAAATAACATATACCAGTTTTCGGTCACACTAGCAGCACATCAATGCTCTGGCCGTGCGGTTATTATTGATAAAAACTGGGTAATAGCCGTAGCTTGGATATGTTAAAAATCAATTGTATAGAATTTGATTGTTTGATTTTCACACAAATATACTCTATGTTGTTAGATAACATAACAAGGTGTATTTATGATGAGCAAAGCATCACTCAAAATAACAAGAGCGGAATATGAAAAAGTAAAAGCTGCACTTAAAGCGGAGCTTACTGATGAGCTTGATTCTGAAGTTGAATTTGCTGAATTTGAAGCTGAAGATGAAGATTTGTGGGATACACCAGCTGTTGACTCAAAAGCAGTCGTTAAGATATCCCCTGTGGTTGAGAGATACACAGGTACACAACTTGACCCCTCTTGGATAAAGTGTGGTGGATACGATTCAGTCCCTGAAGCAGTCGATCATATTATGGAACAGTTAGAGCTTGAGTTCGACAAAACTGAGGAGCCGTAAAGTGAATTCAGATGCACGAATAGTAATTGGTACAAAGTTAAAAGAAGCTCGAGAGTATTTAGACATTTCTCAGGAACGAGCAGCTAAAGAGATAGGCATTAACAGATCTGCCCTTTCTTTAATTGAGAGCGGGCAAAGAAAATTAGATACTGTTGAATTAATGGCATTGGCAAAGCTTTATCAAAGACCCGTAGCGTATTTTACAGATCAAAATTTTAGTGTTGAACCAAACCCCAATGCGGCGGTATTTGCTAGAAATATTGACAAACTATCAGAAAACGACCGCAAAGAGCTGGAAAAGTTTGCTGAGTTTTTATCAATGAAGTCATCGGGTGAAAAATGAATTACAGGGAAGCGACTTTACGCGGCACTCGCGGAGCATCTGAAGCTCTAACTCATCTAGGGCTTAAAACAAGAATCAAAGAAGGTTTGCAGCAAATAGATGTATTTGACTGTTTAAAACAATTAGATGTGGTTACTTTATGCAGGCCCTTAGATGGTTTACTTGGTGCCTATACTACACATGGACCAACGCATGGAGTAATAGTTTCAACCAATAGGCGCTTACCTATACAACGTTTTACTGCCGCCCATGAACTTGGGCATTTCTGGCTGGGGCATGGTACAAGCATAGATAGTGAAGAATCTATAAATAATGCACGTGACG
Organism: Pseudoalteromonas sp. JC3; assembly: GCF_030291895.1. Lineage (NCBI taxonomy): Bacteria > Pseudomonadati > Pseudomonadota > Gammaproteobacteria > Alteromonadales > Pseudoalteromonadaceae > Pseudoalteromonas > Pseudoalteromonas sp. JC3. Next base: position 495,473 of record NZ_CP127855.1, read on the forward strand.
TTAAAGGCAATGCACCTTTTCCCGAAGTTGAGGCAGAGGCATTTGCATCAGAATTTATACTACCCAAAAGTTTAGTTGGTTACACCATTCGGCGCCAAAACTATGCGAAGTCAGAGTTAAAAAATCCTGAAATTATTTATCAATTATCCCTAAGATTAGGCGCTAGCTACTCCGCAACTAGGGTAGCAATGCAAAACCATAATTTCCTTTCTTTGCAAGAATCTACTATGGCTGCATCGGTCTCTCCAAAGTTAATAAAACAACGACTTTTGAAGGAGTTAGGGTTAAACGCGTCTCACCCAGATGTATTTCACATTACAGAAAAAGATAATGGAAGCTACATACTATCAGGGCCAGAAGACACCATAATTATTGACCTACAAGAACATTCTACAAGTGGTTACTCTTGGACTGAAATCCCTTCATCTGCAACTGTAAATTCACTGTTTGATATTCATGAGGTTGCTAGCGAGTCCAGAGTTGGTGGACTATCGCAAAGAAAGTTGGTACTCCAAGGAAATGAGGTGGCACAAATTAGCACCCAAGAAAAAAGGCCTTGGGATAAAGGCGGAAAACCTATAAGTAACTTTGAAATTACACTGGACTTTCGTGGTCAAGAAAGTGGCCTGCCACGGGCGTATAATCAATGAGCAATTCATTAATCATAGAAACAGATCTGAGAGGTTTATTGTCTGATGTTAGGGACCAAGGAACACGTCCCCTATGTCTTGCCTTTGCAGCTAGTGACTTTAACTCAGTACATAACCAACTTACGTTTGATTTATCTGTCGAATACCTTGCGCATCATGCCCACATTAGAGATGGACATAATAATTTTCAACTCGGCCTTACAACTAAAAGTATTGTTGAAGCTTTGTATGGTGAAGGTCAGCCCAGCGAAGCACAATTTCCTTATGATTGCTTCGCAACGTCTCCTCGTTTACCCCCTAGTAATATCAAACCAAAACATTATGCAAAGGCAACTGAATCTATAGCTTGTATTGACTCTATCAACGAGCATTTAAATGCTCGTAACGTGATAGTTGCATGCATTGCTTTGCCAAAATCGTTCCAAACTATAACTTCTCCATACATTCTTGATAATGAAGTGGGTGAAATAGGCAATCACGCGGTTTTGATTGTTGGAAAAGCAAAGGGGCAATGTGGCTCAAACTTCTTCTTAATCAGGAACAGTTGGGGGGCTACATGGGGGGATGGTGGTCACTGCTGGCTATCTGAAAGTTTTTTAAAAACGAGAACATTTGCTTTGATAGAGGTAGCTAAATAATATGCATGTAATTAGCACAGAAACACGTGAGGAGGCTTGGTTACAAGCTGTTAAACATCTAAAAAATTGCACTTCGCATAAGATTGAGTACAACTTAATTTTAGAGGTGAAAAAACCAGCTTTAACGAATGTTCGAACTAAGAACATAAGAGATAAGTTCGACAGTTTTGCACAGACTTACCTCCCCTATAATTCGCATACTGTAGCTGAAACGATTTTTCCAGCAAGCCTCTATAAAAAGTACGGCTCGGAAGGGGTTTACACAGTTTATCCTGAGCAAATTTATCCAACTATTAAGGGCATTCAATCTAACAATAGAGGCACTTATGCTATGCGTATTGTGCGTGCTACAAGCGCAGTTGGGAAGGAAATAAACCCATTAAAGGAAGTTGTATCCCGCTTAAAAACTGCCGCAAAATCATCTTCTGGCATTAGGTGTGCTCATGAGATATCTATAGATGACAGTGAATCTATTCCGATAAATAAAAATGATAGAAATCGATACGGTTTTCCATGTTTAAGCCATTTAAGCTTCAAGTTATCTTACGATAGAAAAGAGCTTCACTTAACAGCAGTTTATAGATCGCAATTTTTTATTGAAAAAGCGATGGGAAATCTACTTGGACTTGCTCGGTTACAAAGTTTCTTATGTCGAGAAGTCGGTGTGGATATGGGAGCGTTGGTATGTCATGCTACTTATGCAAAGCTAGACGACAGTGGAAAAGTGCAGCCTTTTAATAAGCTATTAAAATCATTGGAAGAATAAAATGGATGCAAACCGCTTTCAACAGGAAGCTTTAAGGACAGTTAGAATCAATTGGGCCCATGAAAATGGACCAGACATAGCAATCCTCGGTGCGATAGGAGAGCTTGGTTCATTGGCTTCTGTACTTAAAAAGAAGCAACGAGATAATGAAGCCTACTCGCATTTTAAGGAGCATTTCTCTGAAGAAATCGGAGATATCCTTTGGTATGTCATAATAATGGCTTCCAGAATGAATATGACTTTTGATAGATGGCCGACTTCTGAGGGATTAGAGTTAGATATCTTTCAATCTACATATTCTTTACTTGACCACATTTACTTACTTCATAAAAAAAGGGCTTCACTATTTGAAACTCGTTCTGTCAATCAGGAAGATCTAAATCTTTACATAGAGACTCTTCGTAATTTGCAACACCTTGCAGGGTTTGTTGATCAAAATTTAAGTGAAATTGCCGATAAATGTGTAAATAAAACCCTTTCATATTGGGGACGTAATCATGAGTTGCCAGCCGTTAAATTCGATGAAGGTTTCCCCATTTATGAGCAATTACCACGTAAATTTGAAATTGAATTTCTTCCATTACAAGAACCCAGTACAACAATTATGCGAATGAATGGCGTTCAACTGGGGGATAGACTTACTGATAACTCTTACGAAGACGATGGTTATAGATTTCATGATGTATTTCACATTGCGGGTGCTGGGCTATTGGGGTGGTCCCCTGTGTTTAGAAGGCTACTAAAAGCTAAACGTAAAAGTAATCCAAAAGTTGATGAAGTCGAAGATGGTGCGAGAGCTGCAATTATCGAAGAAGCGATAATAAATCATGTGTACGATTATGCTAGGCCTGATTTTTTAGAGGGAATTCAACACGTTGATTTAGACTTAATTAAACGAGTACAACGCTTAGTTAGAGGTTATGAAGTTAGTCAATGTGAACCATGGGAATGGCAACATTGTATATTAGAAGGCTACAGAGTCTTTCGGGAACTAAAAGAAACTGGCTCTGGTGTTTTACATGTTGATGCAGACAATCGAACGCTTACATTGCGACCACACTCGGATAAATAGACTCTATACTATCGTTAATATTCCATTTCGGTGGGTACCAAACCTCAATAGATGATTTTTGAGGTTTAAATTTTTGTTTTATTCGAGTTCTCCCACTAATGCCTGAAACTTCTGGATGCGCAACTCTTGAGTACTTATCAACCTCACAAAACAGATTTTGACAGTCTATTAGTTGCAAGGGGCGGCCCCATAAGTTTTTAAACGGAAATCCAAACTTATCAAAGTAGTTATCTTGACTTTCCATCATATAACGGATTACATCTGATTCTGTGTAATCACCTAAATTTGTGAAGCACTTTTTTATACCATCCATTGCGCCTGGACCAGGAACTACAAACTCTTGTTCACTAAAAGGGAAATAATCAGAGTAGTTTAAATCTGTAACAAATTGGTATGCCAAAAACTTACCTAGAGATTCTACCCCTAAAATTTGTGTGTAGGCACTTTCCATCGAGGAGCAAGCTAATAAATCCCTAACAAATGACCCAGACATTAACTTTTGAAGTAGCATCAAATGAAATTCGTGTTTACGTTTTCCAATGTACTCTTGTTTAGGGCCTGAAGGCATAATATATGCGGCAGAGTATATGCTTTGTTTTTTATCCATAGCTCTTTGCAATACCTCTGCGTACTTTGGAACAGAAAAAGTACTCAATGAAATTTCACCAAACTCTGCTTCCAATAATTGCCATGTTTCAATTTTATTAAAAAATTTAAACAGCAAAATTCTGAATACGATATCTTCTTCTGACCAACGCTTTGAGTAGATTACATTTTTGATCAAGTACTGACTAACTCTATCGGAAGCTCTATATGCATTAGTGAATTTATATTCACTAATTATTTCGTCTTTACTCCATGGTCCTTGAATTGAGTTGAGGCGATTGAAGAACGCTTCTTGACGCAAAAACGCAAATTTCCAGTATGTTTCAAACACTATGGATTTCTTCGGCTTTTGTTTTTTCATAAATACATTGTGTGAGACAGAAGCATTCATTTGAGTGGTCTTTAGAGTTTTGTTTAATTCATTATATGAAAAATACTTTACTTTTGCACTCACAAATCTATCATAATATGACTTTAATGTTTATATTATAACTATTTTGGCGCGAACAAAAAAAAACCAGAGCCTTTCAAAAGAAATGTCTTCAAGACTGCGCTATCTTATCCACGAATGTCTTGATGTATCTGTGGAAGAGTGTTCAAAATTATTGGGTTACGCAAATTCATCTCCTTTACGTAAAGCTATGAGTGGTGATTGCTTTGTTGATTCAGAGAAATTGGTGAGACTATCTTTGATTAAAAATTCAGAAGGCTCTTCCGTTAATCTACATTGGTTAATTACTGGTAGTGGCCCAACTTTACTTAGCAGCTATAAACCTGTTGAACAGGGTAACATGTTTATGAAACTTAAGACGTTACCTCCTGATAAGGTCAAAGCGATTATTCAATTGCTAGACTTATAACTCTTCGATTTAGAGCCACATATTTAAATCCATATTATGATATTCTTGACTTATGCAGTGATAAAATTAGAAACGAAAAATCTAGGCCAAGGATTTCAAATTGTAGACTCAAACAAGCATAGTGATTTTTCCATATATCAATAACATAAAATTTATGAAATTTTTCAAAGGTGAAGCATTGCAAAGTTGGATATATCGTTGCTTGTTGGTTAATGGTGTTACTGACTTTTCATCGGTAATCAATAAAAATGGGAGGTGGCGTAGAGTCCCCTTGTTTCCTAACGAATTTAATTCGCTCTTTACTCATCAACACGACACAGAATTAGTTAAACTGTTCCAGCAATCGTCAATTGAACTTACTGAGACAATTGCTCCAAATCCCAGGGTGAGAGCATACTTCGTTAACGACCATTAACCGAAGATAAGCTCGGCCCTGAATTCATCGTCAAAACTGGCCCGAACGCACTTGCCACGTATCGAATCTTTACGACCTGTGTGCTGTTTTACCAGATTACGAACGACTCGTCTGAACAACGCCATGTTTTCCGCCGAAATCGGCTCACTGATCTGGCAAGCATCTTCCTTAAACACGACATCCAATACCCAATGCTGCTGGTTTTCTATATGCCAATGATGGCGGATGGCTTTTTGTAACATCTGTGCATCAGGCTCAACTGAAGTGACATAGAAGTGTGTGTCTATTTTTGTTACCGACTCGGATTTATTGTGTCTTTCAACCGCGACTAATGAAGTGATCCCGGGCCATTTTTCTTTTATCTCTTCGGGCAGTTTGTCTGCATTCAGAGCATAAGTGATGCGTTTTTCCTGGCGTCCATGACCATTGCTGACTTGTACATCTTCGGGCAAATTCTTTCCTTCTTCAAAGGCTGTTTCAAAACATGAAGTGACTGCTTTATAGAGTGTTTTCTGATTTGCTTTGACCTGAACCAGATAATCAGCCTCTCTTGAAATCAATGCTGAAAGAGTCGCTTTCTGACAATGTAGCGCATCTAATGTGACGATAGAATCTGAAATATCGAGCACATCTAATAGTGCTCTAACTGCCGGTATTTCATTGGATTTACTTTCTACTGTACGCTGATACAAAGTTAAAACAGACTCGCAATCAAAAGCAGACACCAAGTGTAAGTTATCCTCACGCTTCTTACTGGCACCGCGCAGGGTTTTGCCATCAAACGCAATGATTGGCTTACCTGACTGAGACCGTTGCTCGTTGACCCAACTGAACAAGGCCAAAACCAACGAATCAGTTTCTACTGTTTTAAGAATACGTGCAAAGCTATGTCGCGTTGGAATACCGTGCTGAAATGCTCTGAACTGCCGGAGCCACGGCAGTTTACTGCGCCCGAACACTTCGATATCTTTCCAGTCTTCACAACCGGATAATACTGCCGAGATGATAAGAAACAAAACATCAGCAAGATCATGATGTTGATTAATGGAAGAACGCTTATCTTCAACAAGTTCAAGGTGGCTAAATAACGACATAATTAACAAGTAGATAGTGATAATGTGGACGTTATTAGATCAGAAAAGAGGCGGATGTTAAAGCCTTTTTACAAAGTGCGATCCCGCCGTGGTTGTCTACAAGTATGGAGTTAACAAACCTGATAGTTTTTCTGAATATTTAATAATAAAAAAGGGCGGGATTGTTCAAAATGCTATAAATGGTCAAAAGAGGATTTTTGTCCAATTAACCCTTTGATTGGAATTTTCAAAGTTAACAAGGGTAATCAACAATCAGTTGCTGAAAGTAACATATGTGATAGGCTTAAAATATATGGAGTTTAGTCACCTTAATTTCAAGTGTGCATATATTGGTTTTTTCTGTTATTGATCGCTAAGCGAGGTTTCCCCCCCTCGTATTGGCGTTGTTTCCTAAATCATGGAACTTCTCAGGCTTAGTGTGATCAGATCATCACTATTATTGGTACTGTTTGTTCGGCATGATCTACAAACAACTTTTCACTTGCCTGTGTATCTGCCGCATTGAGCGGCGCGGTAACTTTTGCCAGAACTAATAATGGTGGCAGTATTGCGGATAACTGTAATTGAGGTGGGGATATTGTTTTGTGAACTCTTCCCACAACAGGTGCTTGGTTACGCCTTTATGTATGAGCTCCTAATGAGCATATTGCTAGCCCGGCATCTCAAAGTGCCCAGACTGACGTCAGGTTAGCTTAGTTTCATCTCATTCGCTTTGCTAAGTACCTTGGAAACGGTGTCGATACTCACTCGTAAACTATGAAGTATTTTCTGGACACTGTGACTAAGCGTGATTTGGTGGCTGGGAAGTGAACACAGTTTTGTTTTTATTTTTAGAAACTATTTTTATGAATTGTTTTTTAAAGGTGTAGAAGGGAATTAAATTGTCATCAATGAATAAAAGTATTGCTTGTATTTATGCTGATAGCTATTTGTTTATGCCAGCAACTGCTATATATAATGAAGAGAAAACTTGTGGGTTTTCGGAAATAATAAAGGATAGTCATATTTATTTTATTGGCTACCTTCCATTTTTAAAATTCGGTGGTTTAAATGAAAATGGCAGCCGTTACACTTTAGACTTTGTGTGTGGGGGGAAGGAGGATACTATACATTTAGATATACCAAGAGAAGCTCAGGTTTCTGAACATGAAGGGGATTTTTTCATACATGATGGAGCTGAAAAGTTAAGTATATCAAATTTATTAATTGAACTTTGTATCCATGAAAATCAAATCTTTGATATAAAATATATTGGTAAATCTTATGGCCGCTCAGGTTCAAGAAATGCAATTGATAGACTTAGAAAACATGAGACACTTCAACGGTTGTCTATTGAAAGCGGAACGCAAGATACGCATGAATTGGGCGTTCTTCTATTAGAAGTAGCTAATGATATGAAAAGACTTATGTTATGCGATGTACATAATAAAGAGAGTGAGTTCAAAACTAAGTTTGATGGAATCATAAACATAAAAGGCGTATCTTCAAAAGAAAGTTTAGTTTCATTGTTTGAAGCTGCATTCATCAAATATTTTAAACCAGAATTTAATAAGATGTTTAAGGAAAATTTTCCGTCTAAAGATCAAAAATTACTAAAGGCTTTATATGATAATCATATAGATAATCTGACCGCAGAGATTAATTTCGATGAATTTCCATATAAATTAAAGTCAGCAGACGTGGAACCAAAAATTCGACATGTTGCAAAATTTCGTCTTAATCTCGATAAAGAGAACGATTTGTTATCGTACTCCAGATAGAGAGTAAGGGGTAATGAGGATATTTTGGAAAGAGCCGGTAAAAGTCAGTTATCAATCAGGCTAACCTGTTTGCTTCTCGTTCAAAATCCACTTTCCAACTTAGTTTTTATGTGACAACAATTTCTAGTGGGCTTTCTTTGAAAGAGTATTTTAAATTTAGTTATCTTTTTGGCGTGCAAACTTTAAGGTAAATTTTACTTTAAACGTGCAAACTTAATAGTCCCATCACACCCTAAATCATGTTCTAGATTGAAATAAATTCCGGCTTATCAAAAGAAAGGTTTTACCAATTAAGAAGGACACTAAGTATGGCACTTAGTGTCCTTTTGGTTGTTAGCCAGTTATCACGTCATACTGACTTTGCCTATCAACTGCGCTTCTGGGTAGGTTTCAATGGTTTCGGCTTCGCCACGGTGATCGCTGGCTAGCTTTTCATAAAGCAGCGGTAAGACAATCAAAGTGAAGAAAGTACCAATGAGCATGCCTGCGACTAAGATAATACCTATGCTGTTGCGCGCTTCTGCGCCTGCACCGGTTACCAATACCAAGGGGAAGTGACCAAGCACGGTTGCACCTGTGGTCATCAGTATGGGTCTTAGACGTGTGGCCGCAGCCCCTTTTACGGCTTCAAATTTCGATTTACCTTCAAGCTGTAAATGGTTCGCAAATTCAACAATCAAGATGCCATTTTTGGCTATTAAGCCTATGAGCGTGATTAGGCCGATTTGACTGTAAATGTTGACTGTCGTGAGTGATAAAAACGGTAACATCAATGCACCTGCGAGTGCCAAAGGTGCGCAGCCGAGTAGTACCACGAGCGGATCTCTAAAGCTGTTGAACTGGATCGTCAGTAAGAAAAACACCACTATCATGGCAAACAAAAGTACGCCAACCATGGTATTGCCTTCTTTTCTTAGCTGTCTTGATTCACCAGCGTAGTCAATGGAGTAGTGACTAGGTAAGACGTCTGCTGCAATTTCCTCGACCTGTGTGAGCGCTTGCTCTTTGGTAATGTGTGGCAGTGTGCCTGCCAATATTCTAAACGAGTTTTGCTGATTGAATGAGCCAAGCACTCTAGGGCTTGTAAAGGTGCGCAAGGTAGCAAACGCTGAAATCGGAATAAGATCGCCAGCATCCGTTCTTACTTGCATATTAAGAATGTTCTCAGGATTGTACCTTTCGCCATCGCCGACAATGGGAATGACGCGGTAGGCTTTGCCTTCTTTGTTGAAGTAGTTGGCAAAATTATTCGACATATAAATGCTAAGTTGCTCGTTTACCGACGACAAGTTTAGACCTAAGTCAGCAACCAGCTCTCGGTCGATTTCAAGCTCGGCTTGCGGCAAGTCGATTTTTAGGTCGGTATTGACGAACATAAAGCTGCCACTGGCGGTTGCGCGTTGAATAATCTCATCAGCGTACTGCTTCATCGCGGTTGGGTCGTCACTGGCACGGAATACTACTTCAACGTCAAACTGCCCTGCGGTAGGAAGCGATGCCGGTAGAATAGGGAATAAACTTAGCCCAGTCACGCTGCCTAACCGGCCGTATAGATCGTATAGCAAGTCGTGCACTGAGTTTTCTCGCTCATCAAATGGTGCAAGCTCTACACCACCAAAACCTGCTGCTGCCGTAATAATCTGCCAAGTAAACTCAGCGCCTTCAGTGGCGTTCATGACCTCGGCAGTGTCATTCATTTTCGCTGACGTATAAGCTTGAGAAGACTCAGGTGGTGCTTCCACTACGACTTGGATACTGCTTTGATCTTCGATAGGGGCTAGCTCTTTTTGTGATAACAGGTAAAACGGCACCGACAATAAAGAGAACACGATAGCGACAAAAAAGACCTGTGGACGCCACTTAAACAAGGTATCGAGTGCACGAAAGTAGAACGCTTGTAATCGATCAAAATAGCCATTGACCTTTTGCGTTAATTTACCTTCTTTACCGCCTTCGGGATTAACGTAAGCACTCATTATGGGCGATAAGGTAATAGCAACCAGTCCAGAAATTAATACCGCAATGGCTAGGGTGAACGCGAACTCTCTGAATAAGAACCCCGTTAAACCTGTTAAAAATCCGATTGGCGCGTAGACCGCAGCAAGGGTCAGCGTCATGGCAATTATTGGGACGAGTAATTGACGTGAACTGATAAGCGCGGCTTGTAATCTGGGTTTGCCTTCGCGCATATGACGCGCAACGTTTTCAACCACCACGATGGCATCATCCACTACTAAACCAACAGAAAGCACGATAGCCAAAATAGTCAGTAGGTTGAGTGAAAAGCCCATTGCTGAGATCACCGCGATTGCGCCTAAAATCGAGATAGGAATGGTAACCAGCGGCACCATGGCGGTTCTAAACGAGCCCATCATCGCGAGTACAACAATCCCCACGAGTAGGACGGTTTCCCCAAGCGTGGTGAAGATTTCTTTTATGGAATCACGCATATAAAGCGTGCCATCGTAGCCAATTCTTAGATGCATGCCGTCGGGTAAGATGGTATTTATCTCATCAATTTTTTTATACAGCGCGTCACCAATATCGATTTCATTGGCACCTGGTAATGCCCACACCGCTAAGAATACGGTATCGTGGTCATCAAGGCGTGCGGTTACCATGCCTTCGGCTTCACCGAGTTCTACCGTGGCGATGTTACCGAGCTTGAGTTGCGTGCCATCGATTTCTTTTACCACTAGGTTGTTAAAATCAGCTACCGTTTTTAACGAGGTATTGGCCATTAGGTCGATGCGTTGTCTGTTATTTTCACTGTAACCTAAGGTGGCAATGGTGTTGTTTGCTTGTAGTGCGGCAAATACGTCGCTAGCACTTACGCCATAGATAGCGAGTTTTTCGGTATCGAGCCAAATTCGCATTGCTGGATCGCGGCCACCTTCCAGCGTCACTTTTTGTACACCGGGAATATCAGACATAGAAGGGACAACATTTCGGATCAAATAATCGCTCACGTTATTACGTGGCAGACCTTGAGATTCCACATCGAGATAGAATACCGCATACGGACTATCGGCACGTACGATTTGAATGGCTGGATCTTCCGCTCCGCTGGGTAACTCAAACTTAATCTGGTTTAATCGGGTGGTCAGCTCAGCCAAGGCATCGGTGGTACTATGATTAAGTTCAAGCCAAGCGGTAACTTTGCTAAGTCCCGAGGTAGTTATCGAGTCTACATAGTCGACGCCAGGAACAGTAGAGGCCACTCGCTCGATTGGCTCGGTAACATAGCCTTTAACGACGTCTGCGGCAGCGCCTGTATAGACAGTGTTGATCACCAGTGAGGCACTTTCTATTTTTGGATATTGCTGCACCGATATATCTCGGGCGGCATTAAACCCCGCTAGCACAATAAGCAATGACACCACGATCGCCAGTACCGGCCGGTTAACAAAAATATCCATGATAGACGGCTTATTTTCGTGTAATGCGCTCATTACTGGCCTCCGTTATTGCCATCAACAGCAGCAACCTGATCGGTATAAACCAATAAGTTTTCTTGTAGCTTAAATGCGCCTTCAGCAGCAATAAATTCACCACCACGCAGGCCAGATAGTACAAGTTGCTGATCGTTTACCTTATCGCCTAAAGTAATTTTTACTGGTTTTGCTCGCCAGTTTTGGCTGTCGTCCTTTTCAAGTACATAAACAAACTCGCCAAAGTGATTGCGCGTAATTGCATTGGTTGGCACAACTGCGGCGTTCACAATCTCGGTTGGTACATTGACTAACACCATTTGATTGTGGCTGAGTGTGCCATTGCTGTTTTGTAGCTCAGCACGATAACTTTGTTGGCGCGATGCGATATCGACCATTGGCATTTTGGCTGATACGCGAGCAGGCATTTGGCTGCTAGCATTAGAAATTGCCACGCTAACGTCTTCGCCTATATTAGGTTGTGGTAAGGTTTGTGGAATTTTGAAATCTACCCAAATGCTGTCGTCTAATCCAACCAAGAAAGTGATTTCGCTATTGGCATCAAGTAATTGACCAACCTGATATTGTTCTAACCCCGTTTGACCCGGGTAAGGTGCACGAATGGTTTTTTTCTCGATTAATGTGGTTAGTCGTTTTACGTCTGCCTGATTAATTGCCACCTCGGCTTCGGCTTTGTCCACCTCATCTGGGCTGATCCGCTTTTGTTCTAGTAATTTGGCAACCCGTTGATAGGTTGATTTAGCAAGCTTTACTCGAGCTTTAGCCGCTAATAGATTCGCCTCATCAATGCTGCTATCTAAGCGTAGTAATACTTGGTTCGCTGCTACTTGCTCACCGGGCTGAAAACCGACGTAAGTGATAAGACCTGGATACTCGTTACTAATGGTGACGGTGCGCTTGGCATGGAGCTGACCTACAACCTTAACCGATTTAATATGCTCAGTGGTTGATACATACGTGCTTTTTACCGAAGCCGAGGGCTCTGGGAAAGATTCCCCAAAGGCGATCGCCGCTTGGATTTGTGTAAACTTCACAAATCCAAGGCTGGTAATAACGATGAGAATGATGACAACGGCCATAAGCCAACGTTTGATGTTCATTGTGATTTCCTTAAGTTAACGAAGCTCGAGCGCTTGCAATTCTTTCTCTATACGTACCAGAGAGTCTTGAGTGATAGGTTGTTGCCATGGATAACTGTTAAGTAGCCTCACCGTGCTGCGAATAACAGGATCATTAAGCTCAAGTGGTGCGAGCAATGAAGCTGTGCCCTCAACAATTTGCTTAGTTTGTTGCAAGCGCAGTACTTGCTCATATCCCACGGTAAGCGCCCAACCGGTGATGATAATTTCTTCTATCATGTCGTGTAGATCTGGTGTAGCTTGCAACTCACCTGCTTCAATGCCATCAATTAGCGCTTGTTTAAACACGTTTTCACAGCCACCACAGGATTCGATAATTTTATTGGTCCAAAACTCAGAAGCCCTTTTAATCACCGCCTCATTGGTAGAGTAGGACTGCAATTCATAATCAAAAGAGAAGCGTTTTAGCTTTTGTGGCGAGATAAGACACACCGCGAGCATGCGTTCTGGCGTGCTAAGTGGTAACGACAACACTTGCTTAAAAACACTGGATGTATGGGTAAAAGACTCATAGGCCAGCGCCATTACTAGGTCTTCTTTGGTCTGCACAAATTTATAGATTGAGCCCATAGACAATCCTGCAAGCAAAGAGACCTTTGCCATTGTAAAGTCAGTGACTGAAGACTCATTAATGCATTGTTCCGCAGCGTTTAAAATCATGCGTTGCTGGGTTTCTTTATCATATTTAGGTGCCGGTGCCATCGTTTCTCCTTAGGGTTTGAACCTTATTCGAATGACATTCGAATAAGGTTCAATTATAGAGAGCATTTTTAAAAGTGCAATAAGTAATCAGAGGGGCTTGTTTGAAAATGCGATTTAAAGATATCAAAGGGAGTAGAATGAATGCGCTGTACGGCGTTCCTCTGAAAGAACGCCACGCTAATTAACCAAAGCTCAGGTTAATTATTTAGTGATTTAAAATCCAGCTTTTAATTGGCTTTAACCACTCGTCTCTCGGGAGATAAAAAGCGCCGTGTTCCTTACCGGTTGAAATCGAAAGCTCTGTAAAGCTTTTGAGGTTTGCAGAGCGTGCTTTCACAAAGTCGCAAGAACCTACTTGATCTGAGGTTTCGTAAACCGACAACACCTTGCCGTAGAGTTTAATCTCGGTTTTACTTTTGATAAGCCTAGCGCAGCCTGCTAGTACCACGTAGTGAATGGCATCATTTTTTAATGCATCACTTGCCATTATCGTTAACGCGCCACCGCGAGAAAACCCCACGAGTGTAATGTTGCTGGCGCTGACGCCCGCGTCCAGTAACTTGTGAACCTTGCTAACCAAGGTTTTTGTATACGCTTCTGGTGCGACGCCTTTAGGGCGATGCTCAGCAATTAGCGTATAGGCATCATCACTTAATGCCTGTTTGATGGCTGGAAAGTCATATTTACCCCAGCGCTTATGAATAGGGGTTTCATTATCACCTTCGACGATATAGCCATGAGAGTAAAAAACATATTTGGCAGATGGATTAATCTGCTCAGGTATATCTGGGTAAACTGCTGTTGCTGAGGCGATCGACGCCATGCAAGCAGCAAATGAGGTGCATACAGCACGTAGTAAACGATTCATTTTTGAGTTTTTTTAGTTGATGTAGAGAGATGGTAGCCAAGCTTTGATAAAAGAAGCAAGCGTAGCGCGATGGGTTATTTTGTATGAGAGAGTTGTGAGAACGAGTTTATTTTGTGGGATCCGGCTCATTGTGTGGGAGCGAGTTCACCTCGCGATCTCTTAACTGCTCGCCGCATGAAGCGGCTCCTACCAGAGTGGCTTACTTTATGGCAGCAGGGTTATTTTGTGGGAGCGAGTTCACCTCGCGATCTCTTAACTGCTCGCCGCATGAAGCGGCTCCTACCAGAATGACTTATTTTATGGGAGCGAGTTTATCTCGCGATCTCTATATCATTTGGCGCTTCAGGCTTACGCCATGGCTAGTTCACTCTTATCACCCATCCAGCGCCAGATAATCGGGTCAACAATATCGCTGTGGTTTTTTAGCACGGTAAAAGCGAGGCTTCTCACTTGCGGTAATAAATGTTTATCACGGCTAAGATCGGCAATTTTTAGCTCCGCCAATCCAGTTTGTTTTGTACCAAGCACTTCACCCGGGCCGCGGATCTCAAGGTCGCGCTCGGCGATGACAAATCCGTCGTTACTTTCTCTCAGCACCCCCAAACGCTTTTGCGCAGTGACCGACAGTGGTGCATGGTAAAGTAGTAAACAATGTGATGCGATTTGCCCACGACCAACACGGCCGCGCAATTGGTGAAGCTGCGCCAGACCCAAGCGCTCAGGGTTTTCAATGATGATAAGGCTAGCATTGGGTACATCCACGCCAACTTCAATCACGGTAGTGGCAACCAGCACATGGGTATGACCTTGTTTAAATTCGTCCATGATGGTCTGTTTTTCTTGGGCTTTCATGCGACCATGTACCAGCGCAATATTAAGTTCTGGCAAGGCTTCGGCAAGTGCTTTGGCGGTGTCTTCTGCGGCTTGGCATTGTAACGCCTCCGACTCATCTATCAGCGTACATACCCAGTAAACTTGACGCTTATCTTCAACACAGGCCTTTTGTACTTTTTTGATCACTTCATTGCGTCTGGTGTCTGGCACGGCGACGGTTGTGATAGGGGTTCTGCCCGGTGGTAGCTCGTCGATAATTGAGGTTTCAAGATCTGCATAGGCCGTCATTGCCAAGGTTCTCGGGATTGGGGTTGCAGTCATCACCAGCTGATGTGGATAGCAATCGCCAAACTTTCCCTTTTCTCTCAGCGCTAGGCGCTGATGCACACCAAAACGATGTTGCTCGTCGATGATGATAAGCGCAAGGTTAGAAAACTGTACTTGCTCTTGGAATAACGCATGAGTGCCGACTACCATCTGTGCTTGCCCTGAAGCAATACGCTCAAGCGCATGAGTGCGTTCCTTACCTTTGGTTTTACCACCCAGCCATACGGTTTCTATACCCATAGGTTCAAACCAATTAAGGAAGTTGATGCCGTGTTGTTCGGATAGGATCTCAGTGGGAGCCATCAGTGCTACTTGGTAACCTTGTGCGATAGCCGTTAACGCGCTAAGGGCTGCCACAAGCGTTTTTCCTGAGCCGACATCCCCTTGCACCAATCGCATCATGGGGTAGGGATGTTGTAAATCGCCTTTGATCTCTGCCACTACTCGACTTTGGGCATTGGTGGGGGCAAATGGCAAGGATGACAAAAACTGAGCTTCAAGTGGGTTGGTGGGCGGTAGTGCAACCGCTTTTACCGCTTGACCTTTTTGCCTAAGCTTAAGCAAGCTGAGGTTTTGCGCCAATAACTCTTCAAATGCCAATCGTGCCTGTGCAGGATGTTGCCCGAGCTCTAATTGCGCTAAATCCACTTCCTGTGGTGGACGGTGCAGTAATAACAGCGCTTCTTTTAGGCTTTGCTGCGATGGTCGATATTGAGCTGGTAAATAGTCTGGTACATCATATTTGCGTAGTAACTCAACGGCTTGATCGGCAATTGCCCGAATGCTCAGTTGCTTTAATCCTTCGGTGGTAGGATAAACTGGGGTAAGCGTCGCAAGGCTCGGATCGCTCGGTGCAGAGCGCGTCTCTTTGATGCTGTATTCTGGATGCGCCATTTCAAAGCCATAATGACCGCGGCGAACTTCACCAAAACAGCGGATCACTTTGCCCGCTTGCATGGCATTTTTTTGTGCTGCATTAAAGTTGAAAAAGCGCAGCGCGATCCGCCCCGTCCCATCATTAACATAACACACCAACATGCGGCGTTTGCCTTGCGTGATTTCGCTGCGTTCAATCTCGGCTTCAATACTGACATGGCTATGCGCTTGCAGCTCGCAGATAGGATAGGTGCGCGCACGATCTTCGTAGCGTAGCGGAAGGTGAAATAACATGTCTTGCACCGATTGAATGCCAAGTTTGGCCAAACGCTCGGCCGCTTTTGGGCCTACGCCTTTTAATTCGGTGATTGGATAAGTGGCCAAATTTGGTGTCGACATGCTAATCCTCTAGCGCGATCCGCGTTATTTATTTCTTCTGCGTAAACTTAAGAATGTCCCAAAAAGCGTCGTCTGCAACGATTTCACCGTGCTCATCAAGTGCCGGGTAAGGTAGCCCTTTTTCGCGACAGCGGGTTGCAATGATTGGATGACATCCTTCAAATAGTAACTTATGTTTTACCACAGGATCCATCATGTCTGTACGTTTGTACAGTCCTACTGCATCTCTTTGGCGCTGCGCTTCGTATAAAATAAGCGCTGCAGCAACAGACACATTGAGTGATTGCACCATACCTTGCATTGGGATCACGATGTGCTGATCCGCATGCTCAAGTGCGCGCTCTGAGATCCCTAAACGCTCTTGCCCGACAATAATAGCGGTAGGTTTGGTGTAATCAATTTCACGAAAATCAACGGCGCTATCGCTAAGGTTGGTTGCTAATAATTGTACACCTGGGTTTTGTTCACGAATTGTCGCAACAGCTTGGTCTATATCCTCATGCATATGGGTTTCAACCCAATTTTTGCTGCCGCCAGAGGTATTGTTTGTTAACCGTCTTTGATCTTGTGGCCATACTGCGTGTACGTGGTGACAGCCAACCGCATCTGCGGTACGCACAATCGCTGACAGATTATGGTGCTTATGCACTTCATCTAGGCACACTGTGAGGTCGGTTTGGCGTCTATCTAATACGCTTTTTACACGATGGAATCTATTCTCAGCCATCTACTTACTACTCTAATCAAAAAATTCCCGCGATTATAACAAAAAAGAAGCTAGGGCATAACGGTGCGCTGAATTGGGTTTTGCAGTGAGATCAGCGTTTCGGTTGACTGGATAGACTCAATGGTCTGCACTTTATTAATAAGCACATCCTGAAGGTGGTCGATGGAGCGCGCCATCACTTTGATAAATATGCTGTAATTGCCTGTGGTGTAGTAAGCCTCAACAACTTCTTCAAATTCCTTTAAACGTGCGATGGCTCCCGGGTAGTCGCCGGCGTGTTTTAAGTTTATTCCGATAAAACAGCAGACATCATAACCAAGTCGTTTGGCATTAATGCTCACTTGAGTCCCTTCAATGATCCCCGCTTGCTTCATTTTTTCGACCCGAACATGGATGGTACCGGCGCTAACAGCAAATCTTTTTGCTAATTCCGCGTAGGGCGTTCGTGCATTTTCTTTTAAAGCGTGAAGGATGGATCTATCCAGATTGTCGATCTCATAATTTTCCATGTAAATATCCATTAACAATTATCGTTTATATAAAATTTATAGCATATTTTTGATGAAAATAATTATGTAAAGGTGTTTTTGTTGCGGGTTATTGATGTTTGTGTCGGTTTCTTTAAATATAGACTCAACAAAACGACAAATTCGGGAATGAGGACCTAACCATGTTGAGCAAGTATCAAGAGACACAAAAACAGATAGCACGAGTAAAACAAGTATTTTCAGCACAGCTAACCGAGCAATTGAGTTTAGTTGAAGTACAAGCGCCTATTTTGGCGCGTTTGGGCGACGGTATTCAAGACAACCTAAGTGGCCACGAGCAGGCGGTGCAGGTAAAAGTGAAAACGCTACCGGATGCGCAGTTTGAGGTAGTGCATTCACTTGCTAAGTGGAAGCGTAAAACACTAGGCGATTATGGTTTTGCTAAAGGCGAAGGCCTCTATACGCACATGAAAGCGCTACGTCCAGACGAAGATAAGCTATCGCCAATCCATTCTGTCTATGTGGATCAGTGGGACTGGGAAAAGGTGATTTGCGAAAACAGTGAGCGTTCGCTGGCAAAACTAAAAGAAACGGTAGAAACCCTTTATCGTTCAATTAAAGCAACGGAAAAGGTCGTTGAAGACGAGTTTGGCATTGCGGCATTCCTTCCTGAGAAAATTACGTTTGTGCACAGCGAAGAATTACGCACTATGTATCCAGATTTTACTGCCAAGCAACGTGAAAAAGCGATTGCCCAAGAATATGGCGCGGTATTTTTAATTGGCATTGGTGGTGAGCTTGGGGACGGTAAGATTCATGACGTTCGCGCGCCGGATTATGACGACTGGTCAACGCCAACGTGCGACAAATACCAAGGGCTTAACGGTGATATTTTGGTGTGGAACCCAGTACTAGAAGACGCTTTTGAAATCTCATCAATGGGCATTCGTGTTTGCCCTGATTCGCTTGCAAGACAGCTTAAATTAACCGATGACGAAGCACGCTTGAGTTTAGATTGGCACCAACAATTAGTAGCGGGCGAATTACCACAAACCATTGGGGGTGGTATTGGCCAATCGCGTTTAGTGATGTTGCTGTTGCAAAAGCAGCATATTGGTCAGGTACAAGTTGGGGTATGGCCTGAAGAAGTACGTAGCAGCGTAGCTGATTTGCTTTAAACAGATCGCGAGGGTGAACTCGCTCCTACTGGGTGAATACTCTGGTAGGAGCCGCTTTACGCGGCGAGCAGTGAAAAGATCGCGAGGGTGAACTCGCTCCTACTGGGTGAATACTCTGGTAGGAGCCGCTTTACGCGGCGAGCAGTGAAAAGATCGCGAGGTGAACTCGCTCCTACAAAGTGAATACCTTGGTAGGCGCTGCTTTACACGGCAAAATAACATTCTGTTTTAGAGGAATAAGTTTAGTACAGTGATAGGTTTCTGGGTTACTCACAACGCTGAATTTATTCCTCGACTTTTCCTTATTCTCATCCCTAGTGTATTCTTATACGTTACTCGGTATAATGCCCGCTTTTAGCTCTGCGGCAGACTTGAGTAAACCAATATTACTCGGCCGGTACTTATTGTTGAGAATGACTATGACATCACCTACACGCGGTAATCTGTTTATCCTTTCTGCGCCTTCTGGTGCGGGTAAATCAAGTTTAATCAAAGCGTTATTGGAAAAGCACGACGATATTAAAGTGTCGGTGTCTCACACTACGCGTGCTCCTCGTCCAGGCGAAGAAAACGGCGTACATTACCATTTTGTCTCGGTTGATGAATTTAAGCAGCTGATCGATAAAGGCGATTTCTTTGAGTGGGCGCAAGTATTCGAAAATTACTACGGCACTTCAAAACAAGCGATAGAAGATCAGCTTGCCGCTGGTATTGATGTGTTTTTAGATATCGACTGGCAGGGTGCGCGTCAGGTGCGTGGGTTGATGCCTGAAGTAAAGACCATCTTTATTTTACCTCCTTCAACTGCGGAGCTAGAAAAGCGCTTAAATGGTCGTGGTCAAGACTCTCAAGAAGTAATCGCAGGTCGCATGGCTGAAGCGAAATCAGAAAGCTCACACTACAACGAGTTTGACTATATTCTTGTCAATGATGACTTTGAGCAAACACGCGGTGAGCTTGAACATATTGTGATTGCCGCAAGACTTGAGCAAAAAGCACAGTCTATCCGTCATCAAGCGCTTATCGCTGACTTGCTAAAATAATTACTTTTAAACCTGAGGTTTTTTAATCATCAATACTTGGCGAAAGGCTAGACATACAGTAAACTAGCCTTTTGCATAATGAACTGAATTTGGAGTGCTTCGATGGCTCGCGTAACTGTAGAAGATGCAGTAGATAAAATTGGTAACCGCTTTGACTTGATTTTAGTAGCAGCGCGTCGCGCTCGCCAAATTTCTGTAGGCGGTAAAGATCCTATGGTTGATGCTGAAAACGACAAGCCAACCGTAATCGCGCTACGTGAAATTGAGCAAGGTTTTGTAACCACTGACTCGCTTGATATTATCGACCGTGAAGAGCAGCAGCATCAAGAAGCTGCAGAGCTTGCTGCAGTAGCTGCAATCGTTGGTGGCAATCGCTAATCCAACCACTGTCTAGATTCAATAATGCCAGCTTTTTTGCTGGCATTATTGTTTTATAGCAATTGAAATTAAGCAAATTGGTATAAATCGCCAGCACATTACACAACGCGTAACGCCTTTAACTTCCTAACAAGTAGCATAAATTGTTCATTGGCATTGCTGGTGTTTCATCGTATATTCTTAAGTAACTAGCTTGTAACCCGTTTTATACTCGCCGAGTATAGCTTCTCTGAAACATTGGAGTGTGAATGTATCTGTTTGAAGGCCTCAAAAAGAAAATCTCAGAATATTTGTCACCAGAAGACGTCGATTTGGTGCAAAAAGCCTATGTCGTGGCCCGTGAGGCACACGAGGGACAGACGCGCTCTAGCGGTGAGCCCTATATCACTCACCCAGTAGAAGTAACCCAGATCCTTGCGAGCATGAGGCTTGATCATGAAACACTCATGGCTGCGCTGATGCACGATGTTATTGAAGACACTGACTTTAGCCAAGACGATTTAGCAGAGATCTTTGGTGATACGGTAGCCGAGTTGGTGGAAGGAGTGTCAAAGCTCGATAAACTGAGCTTCAAAGATAAAAAAGAGTTCCAAGCCGAAAACTATCGTAAGATGATCATGGCGATGACGCAGGATATTCGTGTCATCCTTATTAAACTTGCAGACAGAACGCACAATATGCGAACGCTAGGTGCTTTGCGTCCTGACAAGCGCCGTCGAATTGCCCGCGAAACACTAGAGATTTATGCGCCAATTGCAAACCGCCTTGGTATTCATGATATTAAAAATGAGTTAGAAGACCTCGGGTTTCAGGCGTTATATCCGATGCGCTATCGTGCGTTACGTTCAGAAGTCGCAAAAGCACGTGGTAATCGTAAAGAAGTGATCAGCAATATTCAGTCTGAGATTGAATCTAGATTGGAAGAAGCGGGTATTCAAGGCTCAGTAAAAGGCCGTGAAAAGCACTTATACAGTATTTACCGCAAGATGCTGAATAAAGAGTTAATGTTTAACGAGGTGATGGACATTTACGCCTTTAGGATCAATGTCGACAACCTAGATACTTGCTACCGTGTGCTAGGCGTTGCACATAATTTATATAAGCCAATTGAAACTCGTTTTAAAGACTATATTGCCGTACCGAAAACCAACGGTTATCAGTCGCTTCATACGTCGCTGGTAGGCCCGCACGGTATTCCGGTAGAAATCCAAATTCGTACTCACGATATGGATCATATGGCGGATAAAGGGGTAGCGGCGCACTGGATGTATAAAAAGTCAGGCGATAATGCCGGCCATACCGCGCAGCAGCGTGCGCGTCAGTGGATGCAAAGCTTGCTTGAACTGCAGCAAAGTGCAGGCTCGTCTTTTGAATTTGTGGAAAACGTTAAAACCGAATTATTCCCAGAAGAAATTTACGTCTTTACGCCAGATGGCCGTATTGTCGAGTTACCTATGGGCGCAACGGCGGTAGATTTTGCCTATGCCGTGCATACCGATGTGGGTAATACCTGTGTAGGTGCTCGTGTAAACCGTAAGCCTTATCCTTTGAGTAAAGCGCTCGATACCGGCCAAACGGTCGAGGTTATTACTAGCTCAGGTGCACACCCTAACGCTACTTGGCTGAATTTTGTGGTAACGGGTAAAGCACGCCTTGGGATCCGCAATTATCTCAAGAGCCAACAAGAAGAAGAAGCGATCCAACTAGGCCGCCGTTTACTCGACTCGGCACTGGGTGAGTATAAGCTAGATGATATTGCTCAAGAGCAAATCGACAACGTACTTGAAGAGCATAACCTCAATACCTTGTTGGAGCTGCTGGTTGAGATTGGCTGTGGCAATATTATGAGCGTATTGATAGCGAAGCGTTTACTGCAAGATGATAATGCGGTAGAAGATATTGCTAAACGTGCTAAAGCCGCGATAATCGGAACAGAAGGCATGTTGGTAACCTATGCTAAATGTTGTCGCCCTGTGCCAGGTGACGCTATCACAGCATATATGAGCCAAGGCAAAGGCCTAATGGTTCACCGCCAAGAATGTAAAAATATTAAGGGTTGGCGCAACGAGCGTTCGAAGTACTTCGTCGTGAAGTGGGAAGACAACCCAGAGAAAGAATATATAGCAGCGCTGCGTGTGGAAATTATTAACCACCAAGGTGCGTTGGCTAAATTAACCAATGTGGTTGCGACGACTCAAGCTAACATTGTCGAAATCGCAACGGACGAAAAAGAAAGTAATTTATACGTGATTGATTTAGGTATTACCGTGAAAAACCGAATTCATGTCGCTGATATTATGCGCCGAATTCGAGTGATGCCAGATGTACAACGCGTGTATCGTAAAAAATAAAGGAACATTAATGAACAAAGCTATTATTTCAACAGATAAAGCGCCAGCAGCAATTGGCACTTACAACCAAGCGGTAAAAGTTGGTACTGCGGTCTATTTATCTGGTCAAATTCCATTGGTGCCAGAGACGATGGAATTTATTTCTGAAGATTTTGCAGAGCAAACGCACCAAGTGTTCAAAAACCTTATCGCAGTATGTGAAGAGGCTGGTGGCGAGTTACAAGATATGGTTAAGGTTAATATCTTCCTAACTGATCTGAGTAACTTTGCAACGGTCAACGAGATCATGGCTCAGTATTTTAGAAAGCCATACCCAGCTCGTGCTGCAATTGGTGTAAAAGAACTACCAAAAGGCGCACAAGTTGAGATTGATGGCATTATGGAGTTACCTTCAACTAACTAACCTCAGGTTAACTAATAGTTAGATATATTTCTTCGCTCCAGTGTCAATCGCTGGAGCGGCTTTTCAAAAAGCCAACACAGTCCACTCATTTTCCCCTCGCATTAGATTACAGGAAGTCCCATGACCGCAGCCAGCGCACTTACTAGCCGTGCATTGAAATTAAAAACAAGTACTGCTGATCTTCACGACCGTATAGATAGCAGCATTATGGCAAAAGACCCATTCGCCAGCATTGAGCGTTATCTCCAGTTTTTGACTCTTCAGTACCTGTTTCTTAACGATGTCGCTGCATTATATGAGCACCGTGAACTCTCTATGCATATTGACGATCTCAAATCGCGCCGACGGCTTGGGTTGTTAGAGCAGGACTTTGCTGACTTACAGCACACATTACCTGTGCCGTCTTTGTCGCCGTTTATCACAACTTCAACCGAGTTTGCGACTGCTTTGGGAGCGCTTTATGTCGTTGAAGGCTCTAAGGTTGGGGCCGCGATGCTTGGGCGTCAAGTGCAGGCGCGTTTGCCTGTCACAGGTGAGTATGGTGCGCGTTACTTAGCAGGCCCAGGTTCCGGGCGCGGCAGTGCGTGGCGTCACTTAATTCAATTTATCGATACGGTTGAGTTAACTAGTACGCAAGAAGATGCATTGATCACCGGCGCTCGTCAGGCATTTATGCGTTTTCAGCAGTATCAAGCAGAGGTCTATACTTAATACAATTGGTATAAGTTGAACGGAGAATAACAGGGTTGTTGTCGCGACATAGTGTCGCGACAGGTTAGTGACTAGCACATATTGGTTGGGCAATCACAATGTAATGTATTTGGCTCAGGAACACACGCTAACGCCTTAGATGGGCAGGCCATCGTTGGGCCATCGGTGTCACAGTTTAAGTCGCGACTACAATAGTAGGAACAACCACCACCAATCTCACGGGTCTTGTTGTTATCCAAAATTAGCTTACTACCTGCTAATGACTTCAATTGCTTTTTGTTCAGTTTTAAATCCATCGTTTATTCCTTCAATTGATTTAGGGTAAAAGCAGCATAGGTCACTATGACCTATGCTGTGGCTCGGATTTTTTAAGCGTTAAGTCTTCTTCACTTTCTTTAATTGGCGCAGGACGAAAACGTTCAACGTAGATTGTAGCTAGAAGTGTGGTAATAACAGCAGCCAGTAGAACGGATTTTACATATGGGTAGCTATAATAAACGATACCCCACTTCCAAAATTGTTTTGCAAAACTTTCATCTACTCCAAAGTGTTCTAGATTACGAATAATGTTCTCAGCGAAAGCTGCTAAGTCTACAAGCATAAACAAAAAGAAGATCCCAACAAGTATGATATCGGCATGTGTCATGTAGATATATTCTTTCCTAGCTTTTTGGAATTTATTCACAAATCTCAAAGAGAACCTTACTCTATTCTTGATAGTTAGATAGGTTAGTAAGTCGCAGATGAAATGAATGCCTACAATAAACATGTTTTGTTTATATGGAGGAGCATTAGCGAAAAGATTTTCTACGAAAGATACAAGCGAAAACTCTAAAATTATAATTGCTATCAATACAGTAGATAGGTGCGTAATATTAAGCTGCTCTTTGGAAAATATCGCTAAAATAAAAACTAAAGCTAACATAGGAAGGTACGTAGTTTGCTCCAGAATAATAAGTGTATGTATAAATCCCGTTGCAACGAGAAACATGATAAATAAAAAAACTAGTGATTTGTTCATTTCTTAACCTTAATAAAGGTACTAGTTGAGGCTTAGCCTGGCTTTTCAGATTTAGGCTCTAACTTAGGGTCGTCCTTGATTGAGCCATCACTCCCACCCGTTATATGCTCTAGGAAATGGCTATTTAGCACAACAAAACGGACTCTTTTAGTACTTTTGACTTTATTTGAATATCTCATCTTCTATTCCTTATAGGTTTTTGCAGTGGTTAAAGTCATTAATACTGTACTCTGAAACTCACCTATTGAGAATATTTTGTAAAGCTAAAGTAACTTATATGCCTGGTTTTGGATCTACTACTGTTCCGCCATGAGAAGCCATAGAGGAAGTTCGAGGGTCATGTTTAACCACTCCTAGGCTGTCACCTTTAATGGACTTTAAACAATACATTGGTAACTTTTTGATTTTTATTGCCTTACTAAGTTTTTTTTGCATTACAAATTTCATTCTTATAATCCTTTTACTACTTAAACCAGCTGATAACATGACTACTTACTCTTCCATTTTCTTTGTATTAGGAGAGGTCGGGCTTTTGCGTCTTAATTGGGTATCACTAATTAAGCTTCGTAGCGCTTGAAACTGTTTAATAATGGGAG
Organism: Pseudoalteromonas sp. JC3; assembly: GCF_030291895.1. Lineage (NCBI taxonomy): Bacteria > Pseudomonadati > Pseudomonadota > Gammaproteobacteria > Alteromonadales > Pseudoalteromonadaceae > Pseudoalteromonas > Pseudoalteromonas sp. JC3. The sequence continues at coordinate 520,827 of NZ_CP127855.1, forward strand.
AAAGGTCAATATCACAGTACCTACACCAAACCTGAAAGTGATCCCAAGGTATACGGCTTACACCATTTTCATAGTTTTCGTAGGTTTGGCGGCTAATACCCACAAGGTCAGCCATTTGCTGCGTGGTTTTTTGGGCAGCAAGGCGCATTCTTCTAAGGTCGTCACCGTTATATTTAAAATAGGGATTGCCCACCAATTTAGTCCTTTCTTGCATGGGGAGTCTGCTCAGTGCCACCCAAGTTATTTTTATGTGTAATCTTTGTTAATTTGTAATTGTAATCAATAAAAATGTTTCTGCAAGAGGAAATTTAATTAGTAAGATCTGAAAGTGGCGCTCAGAAATACACTTATACTTTTCACTTTATTTTCATCATTTTAATAGAAAAGTTGGTTCGACAAGATTTTTTAGCGAGGCTTTTGTTACTGTAGTGTGAAATGAAACAAGGGTAACAACTGACTGAGGGTGATATGGATTATCTACGTCAATATAACGACTTAAATATTCTCTATGAAGCACTTAAAAAATCGAGTCGCGGAGAGGCTGAGATAGCTGAGACGACCACTAAGTGGTTTTCTCTTGTAGAGAGTACTTTATTTGAGCTTCAGGAGCTGGCGTATATGGAAAAGGCGTATATGCAAAAGTCGCGAACCATGAATAATCTCATTGAACTGGTGTATGCCAGTGTTCCTGCCACTGAGTAGGGTAAATAAAAGAAATAAAATTGTATGTTTTGCAGTGGTAAGAGTGCCAATCTAGCTCAATTAAGTATTGGCACTCTTTTTTAGTGATTTATATGACTTTTAGAGCTCAAATGGCGCGACGCCTTTGGCTTCCATCATATAACCTGTTTGCGCGATGTCGCCCTTCCAAGTAGAAACCTTAATCGTGCCACTGACTGTGATTGCATCATATAGGCTTTCAATCGGAACACCGCCTTTAATTTTGACATGAACGATTTGGTTCGGTGGCGGCGGCGGCACGTGAATACAAGCGCCAAAGTAGGGAACCAACAAAAATTCGGTGATCACTTCACTGTCACCTTCAAGTGGTACAACAAAGCCGGGTAAGCTGACTAGTTGGCCGTCTAACTCTTTGACTACTGGAGCATCTAAATCAGGTTGCACCCAATTTTGCTCGGCGCCATCATGGCTTGCTGCGTCTTGATTGCTGATCTGGACATGTCCTTTTGGAATTAAATCTTCCCAGAATATCTCTTTAGGTGGTGCCGCATTTGCAATACCACTGAATACCATCGCAGTGATGAATGCAATGAAGTAAAAAACGTGAGTTCGTGCGGTTAACTGCATCTTGATCCTCTTAGGTTTTAATTTGCATGCCATCGGCAAGCGAGTAAAAATAAGCACGGGCGGCAGGAATGGCGCCGATCAAAGTACCTGCACCTATAATAACGCTTAGTAGCGTGAGTTCATAGGTTGAGAGCGCTGAGATACTTAGGACTACACCAAATTGACTTTGTAGGCTGGATTGGGCTGCAATGAGCAAGGTATAAAAAAGTGCTACACCGAAAGCACATCCTAACACGGTAATAAAAATTGCTTCGCTAATGAGAAGTGTAAAAATATGCCAAGGCCGCGCACCAACGGAGCGTAGAATAGCAAGTTCTCGACGCCTTTGATTCAACGTGGCGAGCAATGAGGTCAACATGCCAAGTAAGCTTATCAACACCACAGCAAGGGTGATAAGCAGCAGGATTTTTTCGACAATATCTAGCATTTCCCACAATTCCCTCAATGTCACCCCCGGCATAATTGCCAGTAAGGGTTCACCTTTATACTGATTAATATTTCTGCGCACCTGTAGGGTATAAAGTGGGGATTCAAAACCAAGTAAAAATGCAGTGATTTGTGTTGTTGAACCGATTAAATCACCGGGCTTAGAGTCGAGGTTGTGTAGTAAAGCGCTATTGTTTTTACTGTCATGCTCATGCTCATGCTCATGCTCATGCTCATGCTCATGCTCATGCTCATGCTCATGCTCATGCTCATGCTCATGCTCATGCTCATGCTCATGCTCGTGGTGCGTTGCATCTTGTTTTCGTGCAACCATTCGAGATGGCTTGCTGTGGCCTGAGCTATGCATGCTCTCAATGGCACTTAACGGCACATGTAATGTTTTATCTACGGGCGTTCCCGTGGCTGCCAAAATGCCAGAAATAACCAGCGGATTGTCATCATGATGATGGAAACTGGTATTGCCCATGCCATGAGAAATGACGATTTTTTGTCCCAGCTGATAACCCAGCTTTTTTGCGACCATAGCCCCAAGCACGACTTCTTGGCCATTGTGAAATGGTCGACCAGCGGCAAAGGTGAGATGCTGTTTTTTAGCGTATTGATAATGACTGAAGTAACTTGCATCTGTGCCCAGCACAGCAAAGCCTTTGTGGCTATCGCCTAAACTAATGGGAATGCTCCACGCAACACCGCGTTGTGCCTTGATATACTCGTAACTTTGCCATTGTACGGCATTATTGGCATGACCAATTCTAAATACGCTTGAAAGCAATAGCTGAATATCACCAGTACGTGCGCCGACAATCAGGTCTGTGCCAGAAATAGTGTTCGCGAAGCTGGATTTTGCGTCTTGGCGTACGCGCTCAACCGACAGCAGTAACATGACACTAATTGCAATGGTCACTATAGTTAGGGCAACGCTGGCTTTTCGGTTTAGCGTACTTTTCCACGCAAGTTTGATTAGCATAGCGGTGCTCCTTGTTGTAAATCAGGCAAGCTTATTTGCCTATCAAATAACGGCGCTAAGCTTTTGTCGTGACTGACAAAGAGAATAGATGCACTGTAAACTGCGGCTTGGCTAAAGAGTAATTTAATAAATCCATCACGGCTGTCGGCATCTAGGGCTGAGGTTGGCTCATCGGCAATAATGATTTCGGGCCTGCCAATAAATGCGCGAGCGGCGGCTACGCGCTGCTGTTGGCCAATACTTAACTCCGCGACACTGCGCTGCTGAGTGTGCTCGTCTATACCAAGATCAGAGAGCAGAAGTTTGGCTTCTTGCTCAAGCGATTTATTCTGTGAGGAAATGTTTTGCCTGCGCTTTTTGGAAAATTCGCAGCCAAGGGTAACGTTTTCAATAGGCGACAAATAGGGCAACAAATTAAAGTTCTGAAAAATAGTACCTATATGGTCGGCTCTAAACTTATCTCGTTGGCCACGGCTCAGTGCGCTCGCGTTTGTACCTGCAATTTCAATTTCTCCCTGCTGGCAATCCAAGGTGCCGGCAATCAATCCAAGCAAAGTCGATTTACCGCTGCCGCTTGGACCATGTAAAAACACGTGTTCACCTCGGGCGATATGTAGCTTAGGTATGGTTAGCACCGGGGTGCTCGACTTAGGCCATGTAAACTGTAATTGAGATATCGTAAGCATAACGCCTCAACGCTGGCAAATAATGTTGTGATGGTATAACAATAATGACTAAAGCAAAACTAAGTTAAGCTCAACAACAAGCGTGTAAGTTAAATTGTGATTTTTGTTCAGCTCGACTATTATAGCGACCCTAACCCCCTCATTATTTTGTGCCCTTTAGCAAGGCGCATCCTGTCATTGGAGTAACAATGAGTAGCTACAAAGTTTTAGACGTTAATGACGATCTTCCAATTCGCACTAAAGGTGCGGTTCACAGTGGTAAAGTACGTTCAGTTTATTGGTTAACCGACGCCGACAGTGCACGTTTAATTGAAGAAAAAGGCTATCAAGTCCCGGTTGGTACAGAGCTGGCAATTATGGTCATTTCAGACCGTATTTCAGCGTTTGATTGTATTTGGCAAGGTGAAAATGGTCTTAACGGTGTACCGGGTAAGGGCATTGCGCTTAACAGCGTTGCTTCACATTGGTTTTCACTTTTTGATAAAGCTGGCCTTGCAGGTAATCACATTGTTGATATTCCACATCCTTATGTTTGGATTGTGCGTAAAGCCAGTACGGTAAGAGTTGAAGCGATTGCGCGTCAATATATTACCGGCAGCATGTGGCGCGATTACGCAAAGGGCGTAAGGGAGTTTTGTGGCTTGCAATTACCAGCAGGTTTAGAGGCCAATCAAAAACTAGATAATGTCTTAATCACACCATCAACCAAAGGGATCATCAAAGGTTTAGCAGACGTACCAGAAGTGGATGACGTAAACATCTCTCGTAAAAACATCGAAGATAACCTTGCTGCGTTCAACTTTAAATCTGCGGCAGATGTGGATAAGTACGAGCAGTTGCTAACCGAAGGCTTTGCCCTGATCAGTAAAGAGCTTGAGAAGCTTGATCAGATCTTTGTTGATACTAAATTTGAGTTTGGTTACGTTGAAGATAAAGACGGCCAAGAGCGCCTAATTTACATTGATGAAGTGGGTACGCCTGACTCGTCACGTATTTGGGATGGCCCTGCTTATCGCGATGGTAAGATCGTTGAAAACTCAAAAGAAGGCTTCCGTCAGCTATTGATAAACAACGTACCAGATAGCGATGTGCTGCTGAATAAAGACCGCATGCCTGAGCGAGAAGCGCTTGCTCGCGATTATCTTTTGCCAGAAGCTGTGATGATGTCGGTAAGCGAAACTTACGTTGGGATCGCAAGTAAAATCGTTGGTCGTGAACTAACGATCCCTGCGGATCCTCGCCAAGAAGTTATTGATATTCTTGATAAGCAGTACGGTTTAATAGATTAATTCTTTTTCAATTGCCCTGATAGACAAGTTTATTAGGGCAATTTCCTCAATTCACTTGCTTTTCATTGCAAGGTCTCTTTTACTTAACCTAATTGTTGCAAAAAATAGAGTCAGATATGCGAACGTCTGTTCTACTCCTACTAAGTTTTTGTTTTTTATTCCTTTTAGATTCAAGCTGCGCAAATGCTGGGCAATTAACAGTGCTAGATGGCAGCGGCAAGCCCTTGCAGCACGCCGTTGTTGAATTGACGGACGAGCCTGTTGAGTCAGCAGCAAAAGCAGTGGCGGTTATGGATCAAATCAATAAACAGTTTGTTCCTTTCATCCTCACTATTCAAAAAGGACAATTGGTTAATTTTCCCAATAGCGATGATATCCGTCATCACGTTTATTCGTTTTCTGCGGTAAAACCTTTTGAGCTAAAGCTATACGCTGGCACGCCAAATCAACCGCTTAAGTTTGAAAACGCTGGTGTAGTGGTGTTAGGTTGTAACATTCACGACTCTATGGTGGGCTATATTTACATTGCAGATGACAAGCAAGTATTGGTATCCGATGCGAATGGATTAGTAACTTTGCCGAATTCTACGAAACAAGTAACGGTATGGCATCCTTATCAAGATAATGACATAGATAGTCGGCAAACCGTGCAAATAGTGAACACTATGGAGCCGATGTCCGTAACAATAAAAACAACTTATCCAGCGCCGCGTAATACCTTTGGCGAGCGCTTTGGACAACATGAATGAATAACAGCTTTAAAAATAAAATAATTAGTCTCTGTATTTTGCTTATCCTAGTCACGGCGGGGATGAGCTTGGCAAGTTTTTGGTGGTCCACAAGTAAATTCAATGAAGCGCAAGTGCAAAGAAAAATTCAAGTGGCACAAAATGTTTATCAACAATATTTAAAAGCGCGAGAGCAGCTATTGGTTACCGCGGCGACTGTACTGACCGCTGACTTTGGCTTTAAACAGGCGGTCGCGACAAGAGACGCACAAACCATCAGTAGTGTGTTGCTTAATCACTCTCGCCGTATTGATGCCGACTTAATGCTGCTGCTGGATGTGAAAGGCGATCTGATCTCCGCTAACAGAGAAGGACTCGACTTCCCGAGCGACACCAGAACTTGGATGCAAGCGTTGCAAAGCCACACCGACCACTCAGCTTTTGTGGTGCTTAGTGAGCAGTTGTATCAAGTGATTATTTTGCCTGTGCGAGCACCTAGGACGATTGCATACTCAATTATTGGCTTTGAGGTTGGATCTGCTGTGGCGCTAGAACTCAAAGAGCTGACAGGAATGGAAACAAGCTTTGTTGGTGCCGCTGATAACCTAAAAGCAAGCTCGCTGACTGCTCTTGCACTCGGTGGTGATTTATTTACTTTCTTAGCGGCGCAAAAAACGACACGGTGGCTTAGCCAGTATCCGGTATATGAAAGTGCTGAGGTGAGCTTACCTTCTCTTGAAAGTAACCCGGTGAGTTTGGTACTCAGTGCGGATTTAACTACTCAGTATCAAGAATTCGATAAAATGGTGTTGACCATTATTTTACTCTCCCTCGGTACTATCCTTATTGGTTTTATCACCAGTGGTATTGTTGCCAAGAATCTTACGACACCGCTTAGTAAGCTTACTGAGTTGGCAAAACGCTTTGCTAAAGGGGATTACTCAGCCAAACTGGAAGAGGCTCGACCGACCCAAGAAATTTGCCAACTCGTTGACGCTTTTAATGATATGGGCGAAGACATTCAAGAGCGTGAAGAGCAGATCCGTTTTCAAGCCAGTCATGACCATTTAACTGGGTTTTTTAATCGTAATGCGGCTTTGGATAAACTACATAGTATGCTCAGCAGTGGTGCAGAGTATTACTTTATTGCCATAGACATAAAGGGATTACGCCATATTAATGACAAGCTCGGCCCTCGGGTAGGGGATGATTGTATTAAAGCCGTGGCGAAACGGATAGCGGAGATCAATACAGCAGAAGGCGGATTGAATGTGAGGCTTGGCGGCGATGAGTTCTTAGTTGCACATCCAGCGAGTGCGTGTGCCGATCCGCAAAGTGCTGTGCTCGGTATTGTTGAATGCGCTGAGATGCTAAATCAAGGTCTGAGCAAGCCCTACACTGTGCAGGGGTTAGATATTTCGCTTCACTTTAGTATCGGCGTAGTGCATTACCCCAAACAAGCGCATACTCCCGAGGATGTTGTTCGCCGGGCTTTGATAGCAGTTGATACTGCAGCGCACGATGGTCATGATGTTTACTACTACCAATCTGGTGAAGATGAAGCCCACCTAGAGCGCCTGCAAATTATTGATGAACTAAAACACGCTATTGCCAACGACGATGGTCAGCTTTTTATGACCTACCAACCAAAGCTAAATATGAAAACCAATCGTATTGATAAGGTTGAGTCTCTTATTCGTTGGCAACGTAAAAATGGCGAATGGGTGTCGCCCGAACTATTTATCGATCTTGCCGAGCAATCAGGTTTGATTGTTGAGTTAACTCAGTGGGTAGTAAAAACCGTGGTGTCTCAAGTTGCTAATTGGGTACGCCAAGGTGAACGCATCAAGGCGGCTATTAATGTATCGGCACAAGACATTGCAGATAAAAATTTCTTGTCTCATCTTAAGACGCTACTAGACACATATAACGTCAAACCTGAGTTGATCACCATAGAGCTTACTGAGCGAGACATGATTGAGAATGAGGAAAAAGGCATTGCGGTTCTCCAAGCGCTTAAACAGCTTGGCGTGCAGGTCTCGCTTGATGATTATGGTGTCGGTCAAACCTCCCTTGGTCGATTAAAAATGTTACCTATTGATGAGCTGAAACTCGACAAGGTATTTATTTTAAAGCTCGCACAATCGGAAAAAGACCAGTTTATTGTGCGCTCCACTATCACGCTTGGTCACCAACTTGGTTTTAGCGTGGTCGCGGAAGGGGTTGAAGACAAAGCATCGCTTGAGCTACTTGAGTCAATGCAGTGTGATTATGCACAAGGTTACTATCTAAGTAAGCCACTCAAAGCCGCAGACTTTGACCTGTGGCTGGGGAGATATAATGAAGTGGGCTAATGTTTTTGCCGCATGCTTAATAGTATGCGGACCAACTTACGCCGCAACAGGAAAGTTACTAGCGACTCCCGGGGTGTCACAGGTTGAGGGAAGTGCCGGTGGCGGTATTGTGCCATGGGCGCAGCTTGCCGGATATGCTTCGGAAGATGAATGGTCGGCGAGCGGGTTTTGTAGCCGAGCTAGCTTGAAAGACTACCAGCTCGATGTGTGTGGCGTTCAAGCCAACCTATTCAATCGCGTAGAGTTAAGTTTCGCTCGACAAAACTTCGATGTGGATGCGCTTAATCTTGATATCGAGCAAGATATTGTCGGTGCTAAGGTGCGGCTATATGGCGATATCGTCTACAGTAAATATCCACAATTGAGCTTTGGTATTCAGCATAAGTCCTTGGATGATGCAACGGTTGCCAATTTACTTGGCGCTGAAGAAGACTCAGGAACGGATTATTACTTAGCTGCAAGCAAACTGCATTTGGGTGCTGTAGGCGGTTATAACTGGTTCTGGAATATTACGATGAGACATTCTCGGGCTAATCAACTTGGCATACTAGGTTATGGTGGAGCTAACGACAGTGCGCCTTGGCAACTAGAAGCCAGCAGCGCAGTATTTTTATCTAGGCATTGGGCTGTCGGTGCAGAATACCGCCAAAAATCCAATAACCTTGGACTTGGTGAATCAGATTGGAAAGATGTATTTGTCGCTTGGATCCCGAATAAGTCAGTGAGTGTGACGGCGGCATGGCTAGACCTTGGAAAAATCGCAGGGCAGCCTTCTCAAACGGGTTGGTATCTATCTGTTACGGGGTACTTTTAAATGAAATGGCTATCACTAACGGCAGTCTTGCTTTTCCTCGTGGCGTGTAGTGCTTCAACTCCACAAACCTCCCTATATGAGCAAATAGGGGGTAACGCCGGCGCAGAAAAGCTAGTAGACGCGTTTATTAAACAGATTGGCAATGATGACGTTATTTTACCGTATTTTAGAGAGTCCAATGTTAGGCACTTTCGTGAAGGGTTTATCACTCATCTGTGCGATACCTTAGATGGCCCTTGTGATTATGAAGGTGATAGCATGGTGCAGATCCACACCGGCATGGCTATTAGTGAGTCTGACTTTAATCGAGTGGTTGATCTCTTGATCAACGCAATGAATGAGGTTGGGATTGCTCACTCTCTACAAAATCAAGTTCTGGCCCGCCTAGCACCGATGCGAAGTGAAGTGATCAAGCTGTAGGCTCGATAGCAAAAAGCTTGCAGAGAGGTTTGTTTGTATTTTGTTAGTAAACTTGTCCTTGCAGATAAATTGTGTTGTTTATTGGAATTATTGTTCTTAATCCAAAAGAGTAAAGTATAAGCTGAATTTTGATGCTTAATTCTGTAATCTAATAGCCAAATTGTCGTAAAGTTCGTCACGGTTTTAGCAACAAATAAATGCCATAGTGGGTTACAGCTCAAATCGTGCTGATTAGAAAGAGAGCCAAGTTGAAAAAAGTTATCACATTTGGAACCTTTGATGTATTCCACGTTGGTCATGTCAATATTTTAGAGCGAGCGAAAGCTCTGGGTGATTATCTCATTGTGGGGATCTCGTCGGATGAACTTAACTTTTCGAAAAAAGGTAGAAATCCAATATACTCAATAGCAGATCGCCTAAAAATCATTAGCTCATTGCGATTTGTAGATGAGGTGTTTGTGGAGGAATCTCTGGAGCTAAAAGCGCAATATATCAAAGACTTTGATGCGGATGTTCTGGTGATGGGTGATGATTGGAAAGGTAAGTTCGATATATATAAAGATATCTGTGATGTGGTTTACTTAGAACGCACCCCATCAATTTCAACAACGGAAATAATAGAGGTCGTGCGCAGACCCGAAGGAAAGTAATAGCATGAAGCATGTGGTCGATAGGGATTGGCTCTTTGCAAACCTTGGCAAAGTGAAAGTATTGGATGCTGGTATCGTGAAACCGGGTCAGTCAGGCCCTTATAGCGCCCCTGCAATCATTCAAGGCGCGCTGCGTTTTGATATTAGTGGTGCGTTAGCTAATCCCCATGCTACATCACCCAATATGTGCTGCAGTCCAGCTCAATTTCAAGCAGAAATGCGACAGCTTGGTATCAACCAACATGATGTGTTAGTCGCTTACGATGATAAGGGCATGTTTAGCGCTGCCAGAGCTTGGTATATGCTCAAAATGATGGGTCATAAACAAGTGTATGTACTGGATGGCGGATTACCTGCTTGGTGTGAAAAACAATACCCTTTGAGTCAAGCATACGCGCAAGTCCAACAAGCAGGAAACTTTGTCGCTGCATATGACGAAACAGCATTTGTCGATAAAGCGGCTGTGCTTAGTAATATTGATGCTGAACTGAGTGATCTATTTGATGCTAGAGGTGCAAAGCGCTTTACTGGTGAAGAGCAAGAACCTCGTGTAGATATGCGCAGCGGTCATGTACCTAAAAGTAAAAACCTACCATATACGAGTTTGCTAAATGCTGATGGCTGCTTTAAACCACTCACCGAGCTTGAAGTGCTGTATAGCGACTTATCAAAGGACAAAACTAAGCCTCTGATATTCTCTTGTGGCTCAGGTGTTACAGCTTGTATTTTAGCGCTGGTGGCTGACGAGCTAGGTTATGAACATTTGACGGTATATGACGGCTCGTGGAGTGAATGGGGCGCTGATCCCGATGTGCCCGTTGAGACAAATTAATCCACTATTTAATGTGAAAAAGGTGCCAATGGCACCTTTTTCATTTGCGAAGCGAGCTATTTTCTCGCTTCAAAATAGATCACTTATGATAAGCAAGGCACGCTTCAACTTCGTGCTTTGAACCTAAGATAACACCAACGCGTTGATGTATTTCTTCAGGTTGAATATCCAAAATGCGTTCACGCCCAGTGTGGGCAATACCGCCTGCTTGTTCGATAAGCATCGCCATTGGATTGGCTTCGTAAAGTAGGCGAAGTTTAAATGGCTTGTTTGGATCTTTGCGATCTTCTGGATAAGTGAATAGTCCGCCACGGCATAATACGCGGTGAACATCGCCAACCATTGCCGCAATCCAGCGCATATTGAAGTTTTTACCACGCGGTCCGGTTTCACCTTCAAGTAAATCGGCAATGTAATTTTGCATTGCTGGGGTCCAGTGGCGTTGGTTTGAAGCGTTGATGGCAAACTCTTTGGTGTCTTCAGGAATGGCAGCAAAGTCTTGCGTGAGTAGGAAGCTACCGTGTGTTTTGTCTAGGGTAAACAAGCGAGTTCCCTTGCCGGTTGATAGCGCTAACATGGTTGATGGGCCATATAACACATAGCCCGCTGCTACTTGTTTATGACCTGGCTGCATAAAGATCGCAGGATCGCTAGGATCTGAACCTTCAGGGGCTTCCATAATAGAGAAAATAGTACCAACTAGTGAGTTAATGTCAGTATTGGATGAACCATCCAACGGATCGAAAGCGACAATATAGTTCGCTTTTGGATTGCCGGCGACGGTGTAATCTTCTTCTTCAGAAGCGATGGCTTTGACATAGCCAGATTCAAGCAAAATATCTTTCAATAGCTGGTTTGAAAGTACATCGAGCTTCTTTTGCGTTTCACCTTGAATGTTCTCATCTAAGGTTGAACCTAATACACCTGAAAGTGCACCTTGGCCAACACGGAACGATATTTCTTTACATGCCGCGAGAATGGTTCTGATTAGAGAAACCAACTCACGAGAACAACCATCTTCAATTAACACCGGAGGGAGTCTACGCATTTTTTAAATCCTGATCACCTTGTGTTTATGGCAATAAATAGTGTGAGAGGTGCCATAAACAGCGCTGTAATTCGTCTTGAAAGACTGTAAATTGTATACGATTTCATATACAACTGGGGTTAAGCCTCAAAACCATAAATAACAAAGAGCAGCCATGAGAAAAATAACGTGCTTCACTCAAACTGTATCCGCTTTGCTACTGTGTATGATAACCCAAGCACACGCAGCAATTAAGTCTATTGATGAATTTACTGCCAGTTTTAATTATCATCCCGGTTTTTACGCCTTCTATAGCGATGATTCGAGCGGCAAACTGTACTTAGACATCGACAAACTAGACGCCCCTTTCTTGTTACAGCATAGTTTACCTTATGGTGTAGGTTCCAATGATATCGGCTTAGACCGCGGGCAGCTAGGCGGTACGCACTTAGTTCAGTTTGAACGTTTTGGTGATAAGGTCATGCTGCGTGCTATCAACACGTATTATCGCGCAAGTGCGAATAATATGGCCGAAAAGCAAAGCGTTAAAGAGGCTTTTGCTTCAAGCATTCTACATGGGTTCAACGTGGTTGCAGAAGATAAAGACAGTGTATTGGTTGACTACACGCCTTATCTACTCAGCGATGTGCATGGTGTTTCTCGCACGTTGGCAAATCGTAATCAAGGTAGTTTTAGCTTAGACTCAAGCCGCAGTGCTGTGTTTATGTCGCGTTCAAAGGCATTTGTTAAAAACACAGAACTTGAAGCCGTATTGACTTTCAAAGGGACAAAGCCAGGTGAATATGTACGTCAGGTGAGTGCAGATCCTTATGCGCTTACGGTACATCAGCACCATTCTTTAATTGAGCTGCCTGACGATAACTACCAGCCACGTGCATTTCATCCGCAATCGGGTTATTGGAGTATCGAGCATAAGGATTACTCAGCACCGCTTGGACAGTCAATGTTTGTGCGTTATATCCCACGCCACCGTTTACAGAAAAAAGACCCAACTGCACAAGTCTCGGAGGCCGTAGAGCCAATTGTTTACTATCTTGATCCTGGCGTACCTGAGCCGGTCAAAACGGCATTACTTGATGGTGCTAAATGGTGGGATCAAGCATTTGAAGCTGCTGGCTACAAAAATGCGTTTCAAGTCAAAGTACTTCCTGATAATGCTGATCCTATGGATATTCGCTATAACGTGATCCAGTGGGTTCATCGTGCTACTCGTGGGTGGTCATACGGCGCGTCGGTGATTGACCCTCGTACCGGTGAAATTTTAAAAGGTCACGTGACGCTAGGTTCGTTGCGTGTCCGTCAAGATATTCTTATCGCCGAAGCACTTTCTGCGCCGTTTGTTGAGGGTAATGAGGTGACTGAGCGACTTCATGCTATGGCGCTAGACCGTATTCGTCAGTTGAGTGCACATGAAATTGGCCACACGTTGGGCATTGCACACAACTTCTCAGCGTCGGTAAAGGATCGCGCGTCAGTCATGGACTATCCTCATCCGCTGGTGGGATTTGAAAATGGCCAACTTGATATTACCAAGGGCTACGCAAAAGGCATGGGCGCGTGGGATACACAAGTGATTAAATATGGTTATAGTGATTTCGCTGGCGCTGATGAAGCCACTGAGCTTGCAGCTATTCTCGCTGAAAATAAGGCGCAAGGGCTTGAGTTTATCTCTGATTCAGACGCCAGAGCACAAGGCGGAGCGCACCCAACGGCACACCTTTGGGATAATGGGGCAGATCCTGCTGCCGAATTACTGCGTGTGTTGGATGTTCGCAAGCAGGCGTTGAATAGCTTTGGTATTCACAGCATTCAAAAAGGAGTTGCTCTGTCGCAGCTAGAGGAGAAACTGGTACCACTGTATCTTTTCCATCGTTATCAAGTTGAAGCGGCAGTAAAATTGATTGGCGGCGTGGATTACGACTATGAAGTTCGCGGTGACGAGGTAATAAAAGGGGCGAAAGTTGTGGCTAAAGAGGCGCAGCAAAATGCGGCCAATGCGCTTTTGAGTACGCTGTCGCCTGCGGCGTTGACTATTCCTGACTCTATTTTGGCGTTAATACCTCCTAAGGCTTACGGTGAGTACAAAACTCGCGAAAGTATTAAAGGGAGAACTGGGCTAACCCTAGATGCGATGGCATTACCAGAAGTCGCCGTACAGCATAGCCTTAACTTGCTGCTTAACCCACAGCGATTAAATCGTCTTGCACAGCAGCACGCACGTGATCCCCAATATTTTGGTACACAGGCACTTTTAGATGCTTTATATCAGCAGGTATTTGCCCAGTCAGGCAGCAAAGGTATGGCTCAAAAGCTACAGCAACGAGTGCAATACCTAAGTGCAACTCAGCTTGTAAAACTGAGTAACAACGATAAAGTCGCACCTGAAGTGCAAGCGCAGTTAAAGTTCTATTTAGCAAAAGTTGCGAAAGACTTTAATCAGTCGTCGGTATTTAGCGATGTTGCTTTTGAGCAAGCGTTTAAACATATGCTCGCACAGCAAATTAATCGCTACCTAGATTCAGGAGAGTGGCCTGAAAGCTTTAAAGCGCTTGAAATGCCACCAGGCTCACCGATCTAAACGATCTTGGATTTAAAGAAGGGGTTGGATACTTTAAGCTTACCTTTACCACTCTATAATAATGGCAAATTAACGCATAAGCGTTCGTTTGCCATGTTAAAAAATAATAAAAATCTTCAGCTACATTTGAACTTATACTAGTTTCTTTCTTAATTTGAAGGAGCAAGTTTGATGCAGCTGGTTTTAAGGTTTTATTATTTAAAACAATTGAGTAGAAAGTTTTTCTTATCTGTATGGATGTCGTTACCTTGGTGCTAGCAGGATGCGGTAGCTGTGCTATTGACAAGACTTTCTCGCTTCAAAATAGAGAGCTTAATTAAGAGCAAGTTGGTATTAAAAACGTACAAAAATCCGTTGATACCTAGTTCCTATTTTGATAACTTTAATTAATGCTATTGAGTCATGTCTTATGAATAATCCACTGCACATTGTATTTTGTAGCAATGGTGACATTATCTTTAGTATTCAATCTAATAAAAATATCAGAATAATTAATTACTAATTCAACAGGAATATTGAAAATGAAACTACATCTAACTAAAAAAAGCATCAAAAACCTATCTCGTGATAATAAAACACTGCCAGTTAAGGCAACTCCGGCAATTGGTGGTGGTTTCGTCACGCACAACTGCAACTTGAATTCAATTGACTGTGACAGACCTACGACTTATACATTATCGATTGAAATCTGTAACACTGATAGACCAGAGATGTAATCTCATATTCTTATCTAAAATATAGATAAATTAAAAAGTCACCTAGCTTGAACCGACCCCCAATAGTTGGAGCCCAACATTGGGGGTCAATTCAGATGTTAGGTTTTTTTATGTCTTTTTGTAGCACTTTGGAGCATTGCTTTACCCCCCAAAAAACCTAATTAAACGTCCCTATATCATCCAAATACTGTGGATGTGTAGCCCATAGCCGCCTATTTCTAAGAATCCCCATTAGCCCTTCAGCAGATGTGTAATGACAAATAAGGTTTTATTTTTTTGCATTATTTTTCTCAATTTAAATCATAAACTGCAAATTGGTAGCAGATATCCAGATTCCCAGCACCTAACTCCTAGCGCCTAACACCTTTATCGGCCACTTTTTTGATTCCCTCTAATATGGCTTCTGTTGTCCACTCTACCTCATTAAATGGGATGTCAGGTTGATAAAAATCACCATTGCCACGGGCTCTATTTACATAGACTTTATTAGGAATAATGACCTTGCTCAAGCCTGATGGGGTATCAGCCAACCTTACATCCATATAGGTTGAATCTGAGCTACTTGGAGCGCCAAATAACACTGTATTTGAAAACAACTTAAAAGTATCGACAGCACCCAGACAGGCGCTGCCACATTGCCCCGGCACGATCACTATCGCTTTATTTTTAAAGTCACTTTCAGCTAGCTGCTTTAAAGCATTGTTTGCTTGTGGCTTATGCTCTACATAAAATGGCTTTCCAGCCTCTAAAGATGCACGCATACCTACAGACACTGCCTTCACCATTTCATGCATCTCAGGCTGGTCGCGTAATACAGTTATTAACGACTCTACATACTGAGTATTATCTTTTGATGCTCGCCACCACACCTGTGATTTTTCGTCATGTTTATCTTTTCGATAATTAACGATTTGCTGCCCCCATAATTGCTCGGCGACTTTCAAACTCCAATACGTTGAACCACCTTGATTATGACGAAGGTCTAATACCACAGCTGTAGCTGTGAGAAGTTGTTCGCGTTGCCTAGCTAAGTCAGCAAATAGTTGTTGGTAATTTGATTTTTCTGTTTCGTTTGGTGCAAAGGTGGGCATTGCTATCCAGGCTATATCTTCAACAGGCCAATGTAAACCGACCTCCAACTTATCGCCATTGTAAGCATTTACTAGGTGTTGACTAACGCTATCTGGTCGTTCTACCCACTGTAACTGTAGACTGTAAGCCACGCCATTCGATTGCATAAAGTCGCATGTTTTTAATGGTGGTAAAAATGGATTACCGTCGTCGATTAATAATCGCCACCCTTGATTCCACCAATGACCAGGCTGCTCAACTTGACCATGAAACTTAAACAACGTGTTACGCATCAAAGGCTTAATAGGCGTATCATTACAGCGTATGACCTTGTCGCCCTTAGTCACTTTATCATGCTCGCTGTAATACACTTTTAAACCATCACCACGCCAAACCACCGAGAACCCCGGCCAGCGCCTAGGTTGCTTCACCGCCTTTGGTAAAACCGCCACAGCGCCAGCATGACCATCTTGTAAAACAGTATTAAAACGGGCAATTGTGGCCTCATAGCCAGGGGCATCTTTGATCTTTTCAGCAAGCACTAACGCTTGTTGTTTTGCGTTTTCAAGTAACTGCGCAAAGCCAGGATTGTGGCTATCCAATATACCGGGGTGATTAGTAGCAGATTGCTGATAGGCGTAATGGATATCTTGTTTTGCTACGGCTTGCCATTGCAAAGCTGTGCTTGGCAGGTTGTCTATTGAATCGTTGTCATTTCCGAGCGCATGAGAATTCGTTGCAAGCACAGAAAGGCAACTAGCTAAAGTACCAAGGGAGATGTTAATCGTTTTTTTCATATAAATTCTTTTAATTATTATAATCTGACTCGTGAACCTGAGGTTTGAATAAGGTATTAATTATCCGAATCTCAGGTTATTTAATAGACCAGTAAACCAAACAAATCGGTAAAATGTAACCTGTTTTTATGTGATTAGGTTTTAATGCAGCACAAACATTCGAGAAGTAGTGATTTCTTTCACAATGACAAGTGAGATATAGCAGGATAAATCCCGACCTAAAAAATCATCAAAACTGAAGGCTGGTTGCTCAGCTTAGTAACTCCCTTACTACTGCAAAAAAAATCACTCGGCAACATGCCGCGTTCACCATCGTGTTCTGCGGCTATGTCTCCAACTTTACCATGCAAACATACCTCAAGACGTAGCTTGTGGTGTACCTAAATTCTGAATGTCGCGGCTGTCATAAGGTCTGATCTAAGATCGATAATGTGGTTACATAGGAAATTTACGCGACACTTTTAGGACTGAAGTGATAGATATTAAGGGGGCATTAGCAACCATTGACTACACTTTATGCGATTAACCGCTGACGGAAGAATAAATATTACCGATCTATTCACTGAGCAGGTAGAGGGTGTAGCGCAGATGAAAAATGAAAGTTATCGTTCATTTCATGGTGTTTATACCTGTTTGAGAACATTTACCAATAACTTCGGTCTTACTATTATATTGATGTAAATGTAGCCAAATGTCACACTGCGTAAAAGGGTGTGATCTTGCTTTACTTCACATAATGAAGGAGTAAGGTGATGGTAGAGTTTGAAGGAGATCCAAAGATGAAAACACAAATTGCAATACTTGCTTTATTTATGACTCCCTTGTTTGTCAATGCAGGTGAAGTCGCTGTGACTTGGAAGGACTTTAAAGAGTATCGCGATGTTAGGCCAGGTAATGAAACGCGAGGTTCGTTTCATCAACGGGTTGAGAAGCAACTACAGAAACACCTAGAAGAATTAGCGACCAACTTACCCGAGGGTTACAAGCTTGCGATTACTTTTGATGATATAGATCTTGCAGGTGATGTTCATTATGGTACTACTGATATTCGGGTGATTAAACCAATCCATTTCCCCCGTTTTGAAATTAGTTATAAGTTAACTGATAAGTCTGGTAAAACCATCGCAGAGGAAAATGGTGTGACGTTAAAAGATATGTCATTCATGGATAGAATAAAAAGGGGAATGGACGAATCCTTTTATTACGAAAAGCGTCTTTTAACTGACTGGTTTGAAGATGACTTAATGAAGAAAGCTAGTTGAGTTGATCAACAGCTATGGTGATCTTGATGAGAGCGCCGAGACTGGGTGTTCTCATCTTCTTTTAGCTGAATATTAGTAAGTTAGATGAGTTGCTACTACTCGTACTCTATTGTAGTAATTTTTAGTTTTATACCTCAAAATATTTTGCCTACCTCAAATACATGTTACTGTTTCTTGGAGTTGTGAATAGTTCTAATCGTAACTCACTACTTATTTCGTACTTAGGTTGGATGCTTTTATAAGCACCTAAGCTGAACTAAAGTCATAACAATCCAATTGTTACGGTTTTATTATTTTGTTGTGATTTTGTTGACTTTTTTATTTCAGAATGTATATTCTGTTTTTTGAGGAGCCTATGGGAAGAACGCGAGAGTTTAATGTCGATAAAGCATTGGAACAAGCGACAATCCTGTTTTGGAAGCAAGGATATAGGAATACTTCCATGGAACAGTTAGTCACTTGTACTGGTGTCAGTCGGTACGGGTTTTACCAAGAATTTGGTAATAAAAAGGAATTGTTTCAACGCTGTTTGCAGGAGTATTCTCTGCGTAAAATTGGGCCTGGGCTTAAGCGTTTAAGTGCAAGCGATGGCAGCTTGGCAGACTTAACTGCATTTTTTAACTTGTATAGTCAAAACATTGCAGAGCATGGTGCTAATGGCTGCTTGATTTGTAATACGGCCACAGAAGTGGGTGAATCCGACTCTGATATGAATTCAGCGGTGCAACAGGTCTACAGTGCGCTGAGTGCGCAGTTTCGAGATTTCATTGAAAAAGCGCAAGCGCAAGGTGAGATTCGCAAAGAGATTGATGCAAACAGCTTGAGCTTTTGTTTACTTGGCGTGCTTCAAGGTGTAGCCGTGATGGCAAAAGGAGATTTCCATCGTGAAACTCTGAGACATTACTTAACTACTATTTTTGACATGATGGCGCAGAAGTAACGAAAGATAATACGTCGTGATAAAGATTTGAATTGAGTGATCAGTAAAGATTACCCAAAGCGTTTGCTTAATTGCTAGAAGTGATCGTGAAGAAAAGCTTTTAGCTATTTTTTTATTTTATATCAGAATGATTGTTCTGTTATTTAAGGAGAGACAATGGGATCATCGCTAGAAGGAGTTGCTAAGCGACTCGGTGAGTTTGTCACTAGATATAAATACTTGTGTTTACTCTTCAGTATCATGTCTTGTATTGCAATTGGTATTGGGGCAAAAGGGTTAACATTTTCTAATGATTATCGGGCATTTTTTAGTGCTTCAAACCCCGAACTACTGGCTTTTGAAGCTTTTCAGGATAAGTACACCAAGAACGATAATATTCTTATTGTTGTACATCAAAAGGCGGGTAACGGTTTATCCAAACAGCACGCAATGGTGGTTGAACAGCTGACAGAGGCTGCGTGGCAAACACCCTATGCTAGTCGAGTCGACTCTGTGACTAACTTTCAGCATAGTTACGCGGAGGGAGATGAGCTGATAGTTGCGGACTTGATGAAAAACGTCCAGTCATTAAGTGAAGAAGACATTTTACAAAAAGCGGAAATTGCACAACAAGAGCCCTTATTAAAACAGCGCTTGATCGCAAATAATGGTAAGACGACAGGTATCAATATTACCGTTCAGTACCCAGGTGAATCACTGACTGAAGTACCGACAGCGGTAAAATATGTTCGCGAAATAGTTGCAAAAGCACAGCAAGAGAATCCTGATTTAGTGTTTGCGCTTTCTGGAATTTCGATGCTAAACAATGCGTTTAGTGAGTCAGGGCAGCAAGATGCCGAAACCCTTACGCCTATCATGTATTTGGTTTTGATCATTGTAATGTACTGTGGATTACGCAGTTTTCCAGGAACTATTGCAGCTGTATCTGTGGTGATTTTCTCAAGTGTTGTGGCTATGGGGGTCAGTGGCTACGCTGGTATTCAATTAACTCCTATTTCGATAACCGCACCAACTATTATTCTAACGCTAGCGATAGCTGACAGCATACACGTTTTGTTGTCTTACTATGCTGCAAGAAAAGCAGGACACGAAAAAAATCACGCGATAGTGGAAAGTTTACGAATTAACTTCGTTCCCGTATCTATAACTAGCTTGACTACAATCGTAGGCTTTTTAACTCTTAACATGTCGGATGCCCCTCCATTTGCAGATTTGGGCAACATTACAGCATTTGGTATTGCTGCTGCTTGGGTATTATCTCTAATTTTACTACCCAGCCTGATCGCCATTTTGCCAGACAAAAAGAGCTATGCAACTCGTACAAGCATGTTATCTCATTACCTAGGTCGTTTTGGTGGTGCTGTAGCGCAGAAGTATCGAGCTATTTTGCTATTTACTGTTGTTGCGATTGCGGCTAGTGCCTACGTGGTCCCCAATATTGATCTCAATGATGAGTTTGTGAAGTACTTCGATCATCGAGTGGAGTTTCGCCGTGATACCGATTTTACCATGGAAAACCTTACTGGTATTTATGTGGTTGAGTTTGATGTTGAAAGTGGCAAAGTAGGCGGGATCAGTGAACCTGAATATCTTACCAATCTGAATCAATTTACACAGTGGCTGAGAATGCAACCAGAGGTGGTTCATGTCTATAGTTACACGGATATTGTTAAGCGTCTCAACAAAAATATGCATCAAGATGATACAGGTATGTATCGTTTACCTGCAGATAGAGAGTTAGCAGCGCAGTATCTTCTGCTTTATGAAATGTCCTTGCCATTTGGGTTAGACCTGACGGATAGGATCAGTATGGATAAATCGGCAACTCGAGTAAGCTTGACTCTAGATAACCTCTCAACTGGCCAGATCCAATCTTTTATCGCTCGCACTGAGGCTTGGTTAGTCGACCATACACCAGATGCTATGCATGCTAAAGCAACTGGTGCGACCGTAATGTTCTCACATATTTTCCAGCGTAACGCAGAAAGCATGCTCAGCGGTAATTTAATTGCCGTTATCGTGATCACCTTGATTATGGTGATGACGCTGAGAAGTATTAAATATGGGATCGCAAGTATTCTACCCAACACAATTCCGATGCTATTCACTTTTGGTATTTGGGCTATATTGGTCGGTCAAGTTGGTGTGGCGGCGGCTACGGTAACTTCAACTTCTTTAGGGATCATTGTTGATAATACCGTGCATTTCCTATCCAAGTATTTACGGGCGAGGCGAGAGCAGGGATTGGACCCCGCAGGTGCGGTGAAGTATGCCTTTGAAACCGTCGGTGAAGCTATTTTACTGACCACATTTATTCTGGCTGGCGGTTTCGCAGTGTTGGCCTATTCAACCTTTATGATCAATGCGCAGATGGGGCTGCTAACTGCACTTGCCATTGTCATGGCACTCATCGTGGACTTTTTATTCTTACCCGCGCTGCTTATGTTACTGGCTAAAAGATCAAAGCAAGCGAGCAAAGCGCCTATTCAAGAAGGAACGAAAAATGAAATCTACAACGTCTAAGTTTTTATCACATTTAGCAATCGGATTGCTGGTTATACCTTTTGCCAGCAACGCAACGCAAGACAATCTAGGCTACAACATAGCAGCTAAAGCAGATCGTTCAGATCGAGGTTTTGAAGTCAGTGCGGTTGATTTAAAAATGCGTTTGATAGACAAGAAAGGCCAAGAAACCGAACGTTTATTGACCATGAAAACCATGGAAGTGGCAGACGAAGACAAAGGTGACAAAAGCCTTATCATTTTTAACTCTCCTGCAGATGTAAAAGAAACCAAGCTGCTTTCACATGCGCAAATTATAGATGCTGATGATCAGTGGTTATATCTCCCAGCGCTTAAGCGTGTTAAACGGATCTCTTCTGCAAACAAATCGGGACCATTTGTTGGCAGCGAGTTTGCGTTTGAAGATTTTACGGCTCAAGAACTCAATAAGTATAGCTATGAATATGTAGCGGAAGAGGCGTGTGGCGAGCTGACATGTGCGGTGATAGATCGGTTTCCAAAATATGAAAACTCGGGATATACCAAACAACGTGCATTAATAGATACCAAGGATTATCAAGTTAGAAAAATAGACTTCTACGATAGAAAAGGCAGTCATTTAAAAACATTGAGCCTAGATAACTACAAGTTATATCAACAGGCGTACTGGCGTCCGCTTACCATGACAATGGAAAATCACCAGTCGGGCAAAAAGACGATATTAGAGTTTTCAGACTACCAATTTGATATTTCCTTGAGTGCTCGCGACTTTATTAAATCGTCGTTGAAATAGGGGGTGGTATGCGACTCAAGGCGATGCTTGCTGTTGTGCTATCTTGCATTCCGTATGCGAAAGCTGAGATGGAATGGCAAAGTAGTACCAGCATTGACCTTAGCACTCGGCAGTATAATGGCTCTCCGATGAGAGCCTCACAACTTGACCGAGAGTTCGATGCTAAATTGATGTGGGAGCTGGATTTTGAAAACCCAAAGACAGGCTTAAGCGGAGGGCTTAAACCTGTATTGAGTGCAGCGAAAAATGAGGGGGTAAGGGCATTCGACATTCAAGAAGCATATATCACTCGTTCTTTCTCTCAAGGACAGTTGAATGTTGGTGTAAATACTGTTTTTTGGGGAGTTGCAGAGTCTCGTCATTTGGTTGATATCGTCAATCAAAAGCAGCCGACACGAAATTTGGATAACGAGGCTAAGCTTGGAGAATTACTACTCCATTATCAGCATTTTACTGATAATGGTCATTGGTTTGCCATGTCTTTACCTTATTTTCGTGAGCGTGATTTCGGCCTTCCTGATGACCGCTTGTCGTTGCCACTAGCTGTGACCGATGAGCAATTTGTAGGCCGAGATGCTAATTATAGAGGTAGCTACTTATTAGGTTATCGCGGTGTGCTAGGTGATTGGGATGTCGGAACCTACTACTTCGACGGCATCGACAGGGAGCCCGTTATACACCCTAATGATAATCAAGAGTTCGATGCCATTTATCGGCGCCTTCAACAAACAGCATTGGACTTACAGTGGACGTCTGAGTACCTGCTTGGGAAGGTTGAAGCGGTACATCGCCATCACCAAATGGGAGGGAAAAGCTGGGCTTATGTAGTCGGTGCTGAATACTACTTTTACGGCATCGCCAATTCCAACAAAGATCTCAGTTTACTCATGGAGTTACATAGAGATACCGAAGAACAGGTGAATCTAAATCGTCTCTATCAAGATGCGACATTTATTGGCATGCGACTCGCGTGGAATGATGTTGATGATACGAGCATGATTACTGGGGTCTTAATCGATAACGATACTGGGGCTCACACCATTAAAACCGAATTTTCGACTAGGCTCTCCAGTCACTTGAGTCTAGCGCTTGAAGCAAACTTGTTTTTAGAGCAAACCCAGCGTGATGCGACCTACGGGTTTAAAGATGATGATTTTATAGAACTTAGGCTGACTTACTACCTTTAAGGAGAAATTATGGTAAGCCAATACGCAGATGTATTGATTATTGGTGGTTCAATGGCGGGGGCTTGCTTGGCAAGACAACTAAAATTGGCTCATCCAGATATGAAAATTACGGTTATAGAGAGAAAGCAGGCGTTTAATAGTTGGGTTGGAGAGTCGACACTGGAGTCTTTTTGGGACTACATGGCAAACGATTTAAAGCTTGGTTTTTATCTTGAAACAAACCACCTATACAAACATGGGCTGCGTTTTTACTTTGATAGTGATAACCGCGATTTAAGTGTGGAAGAACTGAGTGAGCTTGGGCGTAGTTGGTATCATGGCATCCCTGCGCATCAAATTGACCGCGAAAAGTTTGATAACGATATGGTGCAGTTCAATCGTGAACTAGGTGTCGATGTTGTAATGGGCACTACGGTTAATGAAATTAGTCTCGATGCGCAGCAAGGACACACTGTCGTTACCAGCAGTGGTAGCACTTATACTTGTCGTTATTTAGTTGATGCATCTGGCTTTAATTCACCGTTGGGTAAACAGCTTGGATTAATTGAATCACAAAATGATCGCCACCCTGTGAGTTCATACTGGGGAAGGTTTAAGCATATTGAGCTGATTGATCACCTTGGAAGTGATGAGTGGCGTGCTCGATCGAACTTTACGAGTAGAGCACTGGCTACCAATCACTTTATGTATAAAGGATATTGGATTTGGTTAATTCCATTGAATCAAGACACCTTTAGCATAGGGATTACTGCTAAAAATAATGAAGTGAATTTAAATATTCGTTCAGCTGAAGAATTTGAGCAGTTTTTACGCTCTCATCAAGCACTCAATGAAATTCTAGGACAGCACGCTGAATTATTAGATTACACCTCGATGAAGCGACTATCTAGAAAGGCAAAGCAATCCTTTTCTACAGAACGCTGGTTCTTAACTGGAATGTCATCAGCCTTTTTAGATCCCTTGTTATCACCAGGTTCTGCTTACCTAACCGATGCTAACCGCATGATTGGCGAGCTTATTGAGGCGGATATCGCCGAAGATGCAGAAGTGTTTGCTGGTAAAACAAAGGCATTCAATGCGTACCTTCTTTCTTGGTATGAGAGTTTTATGTTGCACATTACAGGTAACTACCATGGTAGTTATGAAGTACATAAAACGCATTTTGAAGCATTACTAATGCATTGGTTTGGTTTTATTTTACCGTCCTCTATGTCTCGTCGTTATGGTTATTGCCCAAGCCAGCATGGAATGAGTCAAGACGAAGTTAATCAAAAAGCTATCGCGATGATAGAAAATGCTGCGATTGCACGAATTCACGTATTAAAAGATGAGTTTATTCAATTAATCAAAGGGTATGAATACCGCTACAATCGTGGACACTTTTTCGATATTGAACTCACGCGACAACGTATGAAACACGCACATACAAGAGGTGCAATGTTAGACGATGCGGCGATTGCAGAGTTAGATCATGCACTTTTGGAAGTCACCTATCAGGGGTTTTTACGTAGCTTATGTGAAATTCAAAAGGTCGACTTTGACGAAGAAAAAATGCCGATGGTAGTTCAAGCTGCTATCGAAGATAAATTATCACTTACCCATGCTATGCAGCTTTTTCACATATAATAATTAGGCAAAGAAAATGGAAAATTTAGCTATTAAACACCGCATCCAGGATTGTCAAATACAGTCGTTAGCAGAAGATATTATTTCACTAATTTTTGAGCAACGCCGTTTGTTACCTATAGAAGATAACGCACCATTCACTGAGCAGATCGCAGGGCATGTGGAGAGAGTCGAGCAATTCATCGCAAATAACGAACCTATTAATATGGTATTGCCAGCTTTCCCTGCAAAGTCACCAAATAGAACGAAAACACTGGGTTTCTTGCCTGATAAAGGGGAGTTTTATGCATTTGAACGCTTAGTCAATCTCTGTAAACAGATTGAATCTATTTATGAACCAGGTGCAAAAGTAACAATTTGTTCTGATGGTCGTGTTTTTGCCGATATCATTCATGTCACGGATTCACATGTCAGTCAGTACGTAAATACACTACGCCAATACGCGGCTCGTCATTACCCTAACTATTTTGAATTCTTTAATTTAGAAGATGTATTTGACAAAGTTGATGACTTTACTGTACTTCGTGAAGAGCTGATGATCCGCTACGGAGAGAGCTTGTCAGACTTACGTCAACGAGTGAAAAATGAAAAAGAAGCGTCCACGATGTATAAAGGCATAACACGCTTTATGTTGGAGGATTTCTCTGGCATTGAAAAGTTTTCGGATTATAGCCGCACAGCGTTGCAAAAAGTTGCTAAAACAGCTGCCTACCGAGTGATCCAAAGGAGTAATGCATGGAGTCGATTGTTGAAAGATCACTTACCTGAAGCGTTACGCCTATCAATTCACCCTCAATACTTAGTGTCTGAAAAAATTGGTATTTCTTTAGTTTCACAAACTGATGTCTGGACAACGCCATGGCATTCAGTATTGGTGAAAGATAATACAAGTTATCAACTCATGCCGCGTGAACAAGCTGAGAAGTTAGGTTGTGTATTGGTGTTCAACGAAGGCCGTGCAAGCCATTTTGAGCGTATTCATCGAGGAGCGGAGTGATGGATACAATTAAAGCCTTGGATAGCGTTGGAGTTGTCATTGATGCAACTTCTATGGCTTGTCAACGAGTTGAGCGTCTTAATATTGCGTCATTGATCGATGAAATATTTTCTCAAGGACTGGTTGTGCTCAAAGGATTTGAGCCCCTCAATGATACTGATATGGAGTTAGTAGCTAAAGAGATCGGTCCGCTTTTACAGTGGGACTTCGGTTATGTACTTGATTTAAAAATACAAGAGCAACCGCAAAATCATATTTTCAGTGAGGGTAAGGTAGAGCTGCACTGGGACGGAGCATTCGCCTCAGAAGAGCCAAGGTTTAACTTCTTTCAATGCTTGCAGAGTAGTTCCAGCTCCGGTGGTGGAGAGACTACATTTTTGAATACAACACGGTTACTAGAAAGTCTACCGAACGATACCATTGAGCAATGGAAGCAAATTCGGATCCGTTATGAAACGGAAAAGAAAGCCCACTATGGAGGGGTGATTGAAGTTCCTTTAATAAGCCGTCACCCTAAGACAGGCAAGCCTCGCATGCGTTATATTGAACCTTTCAATAAAGATAATATGGCAGTGAATCCAGTTGAGGCACAGGTGATAGGTTTTGATACTTATCAAAGTGACGTCTTTTTGAAAGAAATGAACTCGTTACTTTACTCATCGAACTACTTTTATAAACATAGTTGGAGGAAAGGCGAGTTTGTGTTTGTGGATAATCTAGCTTTATTACATGGACGCAGTCGCTTTGAAGGAAGCGGCTTAAATCGTCATCTAAAACGGGTTCATATTCTATAGTAATGTATTTACTTTCTCATAGCTCACATGGATGTGAGCTTTTTTATCTAAGATTACTAATTGAATAGTGCTAATACTTCCGATAAATCACTGATAATGGCGTCAGGCTCACTTTGTGAAATTGGATTGCCATGATTATAGCCATAGTCAACGGTAACAACTTTACAACCTGCATTTCGTGCAGTTGTCACATCGTTGATGGAGTCACCGACATAAAACCCATCTTGTACTTCGCAATTCATATTATTTACAGAGGTGTATAAAGGCAGTGGATCTGGCTTTTTCTTTTTCAAAGTGTCAGCACACACAATTGTGTCAAACATAGCTTTAATTTCTAAGTGCTCTAATAACTTATGAGTATGTGAAGTATTCTTGTTGGTGACTAAAGCGAGTTTAATTCTTTGCTGATGTAAACTCTGCAGTGTAGCTTTTGCATTAGAGAATAAACTGGATGAGCGTGTAACACAGTCATCGTAAATGGTTTCAAGTAAACGAGTCGCTTCGGCTCTGTCAATATTGGTATTGTTATGGAAGTCTAACGCACGTTCAGTCAGCTTAGTTGTACCATTGCCAATCCAAGTTTTAACAAGGGCAAGTTCAATATCCGGCAAATAGTAATGGTTTAATGTCGTGTTTAAAGCGTAGGCGATATCTTCAGCGGTACTTACTAAAGTACCGTCTAAATCAAAGCCAACCCAAGTCGGGTATGTAAACATGATTTCATTCCTTGTACATTACAGAGGCCCCAAACAACAGAACCTGAATTGATAAATTATTTAAAGGTAGCGAGCAGTTGTAATAGGCTCTGTAGCTTTTTCACAACAAGTGCAAGTTTTTGCTCGTCAATTTCTTCAGTCGTCGATAGACCTTCAACGTCGGCTGCAACATCCAAAACATAAGGTTTAAAGCGCTTGGCTTCAAACGTAAACCCCGCTTCTTCTGTAAATAGTGCTTTAAACTTACCGTGACCTTGCTGCTGCAATTCATCGAGTTTTTTATCCGCATCTAGTGCTTGGCGGTATATGATCTTGAGATTTTCATTGAGTTTTTCGATAACGGCTTGCATGGTCAGTCCTAATCGCCCTACTAAAAGGGCTTATTTTAAGGGTTTCATTTACAAATGTCAGGTGTAAATCTACCCTTTTATAAGTAGTACAAAGGAATTGGAAACTTATCTCGTAATTTATCCTAAAGGTTTAAATTTATACGCCGATAACCAATTTGATCCATCAAAAAGTCAGGTAATCACTTATGAATATTTCCGGAAGTAACCTACCTGCTATGTCTGGAGCGAGCCAAAGTGGTGAAGTGTACAGCGCTGCATTGGCAAAGAAGCAACAGCAAGCAGATGGACAAGCCGCACTTGCGTTAATTGAATCTGCGGGCAGCAGTGCAGCAGCACAAACGCCAGCGAAATCAGTGACAGCAACGTTAGGCAACAACATCAATACATACGCGTAAGCTTATGTCTGATGGCACGTTGTCTTCGGCATGTCCGATAGATATGTGCAAAGCAATCGGTGCTAGGGTCATTAGCACCGATTTTTTGCTATTTTAGTCTAGTAAATTTAAGTCGATCAGCGTTTTACTTGGCTGACCACCAATTTCTCGCACCAATTTAGGCACCAAGAATCCCGGTAGCACTTCTAAAAGTTCAGCCATTATCGCCTTGGCTTCACGCTCTTCTACATTAAAATGACTAGCGCCTTCTACCTTATCGAGTAAATGCAAATAATAAGGCAGTATATCTGCATCGAATAGGGCTTCACTCAATTGGGCCTGAGCCGCAACATCGTTATTAATTCCTTTAAGTAGCACTGCTTGGTTTAGCAAGGTCACATTGGCTTGTTTAAGTTTTTGCATTGCCGCTTTAAAAGTATCATCGATTTCATTTGCATGATTAATGTGATTTACCAAAATCACCTTTAAATGACTGTTTGCTAAACGTTGGCACAATTCCTCGGTTACTCTCGCTGGGATCACTACCGGTAAGCGGCTGTGAATACGTAAACGTTTGATTTGTGGCATAGCCTCTAATTGTTTTAGCACCCAAGCTATCATGTCATCTTTGGCCATCAGCGGATCACCGCCACTTAAGATCACCTCATTGATTTCATGATGGGCGCGCAAATAATCAAATACAGGCTCTAAGGTGCGTTTGTTGACCTGATTATCCTGATAGGGGAAGTGGCGTCGAAAACAGTAGCGGCAGTTGACCGCACAACCGGTTTTGAGCATGAGTAATACCCTAGAACGGTACTTATGTAACAAACCAGGTACAGGTGCGTCTTGTTCTTCGAGTGGATCTTTACTAAATCCCGCTTCAGTTAAATATTCCTGATGTACAGGTAACACTTGTAATAGCAAGGGATCATGACGATCTCCGTGGCGCATTTTAGCGATAAATGGGCGAGGTACTCGCATAGGAAACAAGCGCTTAGCTGCAAAGTCTCGTGCATCAAATTGGTCATGCAACCCCAAGATGTTGAGTAGCTCTTGTGGGTCAGTGACAACATTTGCTAATTCTTTTTGCCAGTTAGTCTGCAAATTTACTTCATTTATTTGTATCATTAGCAGGTTAATTACTCGAATATACGTAGATTAGAGGATACGATGGCGAATTATAGCACCAACGAGTTCAAGGGCGGCCTAAAAATTATGATGGACGGCGAGCCTTGTTCTATCTTAGAAAATGAAATGGTCAAGCCTGGTAAAGGACAAGCGTTTAACCGCGTTAAAATCCGTAAGCTTATCTCAGGTAAAGTACTAGAGAAAACCTTTAAGTCTGGCGACTCAGTGGAAGGCGCAGACGTAATGGATACTGATCTAGCGTATTTATACACTGACGGTGAGTTCTGGCATTTCATGAACAACGAAACATTTGAGCAGATCGCAGCTGATGAAAAAGCAGTGGGTGATAGCGTAAAATGGCTGGTTGAAAATGACGTTTGTACTATCACACTGTGGAATGGTAATCCAATCGCAGTAACACCTCCTAACTTTGTTGAACTTGAGATCACTGAAACCGATCCAGGCCTGAAAGGCGACACTGCGGGTACTGGTGGTAAGCCTGCAACCCTAAGCACAGGTGCTGTTGTTCGTGTTCCTTTGTTCGTTCAAATTGGTGAAGTGATCAAAGTTGATACGCGTAGTGGCGAATACGTAAGCCGCGTAAAATAATAGCGTAAAGCAATTTACGATGTTTTATAAATCCCAGCATGTTGCTGGGATTTTTTTGGAGTAAACAATGACGGTGAACAATTGGCAGCCGAGTGCAACGATAGACACGCTTAGGCAAAGGGCTGCAATTTTAGCGAAGAT
Source organism: Pseudoalteromonas sp. JC3 (assembly GCF_030291895.1). Lineage (NCBI taxonomy): Bacteria > Pseudomonadati > Pseudomonadota > Gammaproteobacteria > Alteromonadales > Pseudoalteromonadaceae > Pseudoalteromonas > Pseudoalteromonas sp. JC3. The sequence goes on from NZ_CP127855.1 coordinate 550,954, forward strand.
ACGGCACTTTTTTGCGGCTCGTGACGTGATGGAAGTCGACACGCCGAGCCTTTCTCAAGCCTCAGTGACCGATCCTCACTTAGATACTTTCCATACTCGATTTGTTGGCCCAAATCACAGCCAAGGTTTGCCTTTATTTTTACAAACGTCACCTGAGTACGCGATGAAAAGGCTACTAGCCGCCGGCAGTGGTGCGATTTTTCAATTGTGTAAGGCTTTTCGTAATGAAGAGTCAGGACGTCATCACAATCCAGAATTTACGATGTTAGAGTGGTATCGTCCGGGCTTTGACGAATTTGACTTAATGGCGGAAATCGATGAGTTGATGCAGATGTTATTGGACTGTCCTGCTAGTGATTCGATGACTTACCAACAAGCCTTTGAGACATACCTTGGATTTGACCCTTTAAGCGTGTCGCTGACGGAATTAAAAGCGCACGCCAACAAATATGGTTATGGTGATATTGCAGCTATCGAGAATAATCCAGATACTTTACTGCAATTGCTATTTTGCATGGAAATTGAGCCTAAAATAGGTCTGCAGAAACCTTGTTTTGTTTATCACTTTCCGGCATCGCAAGCGGCGCTGGCAAAACTTAACCCGAAAGACAATCGCGTTGCAGGGCGTTTTGAGCTCTATTATCGCAACATGGAACTGGCTAACGGATTTAATGAATTGACGGATGCGGTAGAGCAAAGAGCGCGTTTTGAGCAAGATAACCAACTCAGAGCTGAGATGGGATTGCATCCTGTGCCGGCCGATGAGCGGTTATTGGCTGCACTTGACGCAGGCATCCCCGATTGTGCTGGCGTTGCACTGGGAGTAGATAGGCTAGTCATGCTGGCGCTAAACAAAGCTAGCATAAGCGAAGTGCTCACATTTGATGTTTCGCGAGCTTAGCGCCGCGAAACAAAACGAGTAAGCTCTTTTTGAGTGGTTTCTGTGAGCTTTTGGGCACTTTGGCATTCAGCTAACGCGCCATCAATTTGTGATTTAGACTGCTGACCCAGTTCGACAATTTGTTGCACTGCTTGGTGGGTATGTTTTTGTGTTTCTTCAAGTTGGTGTACCGCACTAACGATTTCTTCTAATTGTGCTTGATTGCGTTCAAAGTCATCACTCATCGAAATAAAGCCTTGAGAGGTATCACTGATGGCTTTCTCTGCTGAGCTTGAATGAGAAATCAATTGCTCTGATTCTTGATTGGTTTCACCGACAAGCACGTTCATTTGATTGATAAAATCGCTGATTTGGCGGGTGGCCGCATTGACCTTGACCGACAGCGCACGAACTTCATCGGCAACCACTGCAAAGCCACGCCCGGCTTCACCTGCTCGAGCTGCTTCAATTGCCGCATTGAGCGCAAGCAAGTTGGTTTGGTCGGAAAACTCTTCAACCATTTTTAGAATGTTGCGAATATTCTCACTATTTTCTTTTAGGCCTGAAACCGTCGATGAAAAGTTACCTAGTAGCGTGGTGATTTGTTTTACTTCAGCGACAAGCTTAGTTAACGACTGTGATGAACCGCGAACAAAATGCAAGCTTTCGGTATTGGCCTGATAAACCTGATCGGTATTGTGCACAATACTTTGTAAACTGTGGCTGACCTGATCGGAAGCTGCAATAATTGTGTCACCTTGGCTCAGCTGCTGCTGTCCATACTTTGCGGTACTTTGCATGGAATTGGTGATATCGCGGTTGCTTTGTGTTGCCGCAGCAGCACTTTCATATGTTTTTTCCAAAAGGACACTAAGGTGGGTGGTAAAGGCGTTGTACTGCTCGCTTAAATCTCTAAATTCGTCATAAGTGAATTGTGGCAGCTTTGCATCTAGGTTACCGTCTTGGCGGTTAACACGTTCCAGTGACTCTTTCATCGCTTGTACAGGTCGCACGATTAAAAAGCGCATATAAAAGACGGTAAATGCAAATGCAGCAATAATCACAATAGTGATCAGCCAAAACAGCCCCATATTCGCGCCAGATTGGGATAGCTCCGAATACAGCCAAAATAAACTAATTGCTTGAAAGAGAAGTAAAAAACCTAAATTGCCAATAATTTTGCGTGTTAGGGTAAAGAAAAACGTCTCTTCTAAAAAATTATAAATGCGCATATATAAACTCATATTGGGCTCATCATTGTGCCACTTTATTTGTCTCAGTATAGATGAGCTAAATGGAATAACAATGCTAAAGCGATCAAGCAGTTACTCAATTGGGGTGGCGTAAGCGCCAATGCCCTGTAAATACATTTTGGTTTGGCATGGAAAGTTAGTGAAAATACCATCCACCCCGAAATTTAGCATCATATCTATGTCTTGTTGTTTATCGACCGTATAAGCAAATACCTTTAATCCGCGAGATTTTGCGTCCAACACATATTCATGATTAATAAAGTTTTTGTCCATATGAATGCTGTAGGCATGGAGCGATTCGGCAAATTGCGCATAATGAATTGGGATCGAAGCGGTTAACGCGCCAATTCTTACCCAAGGTAATTTTTGCTTTAGCCACAATAGTTGATGATGGTCAAAAGAGGAGATGAGTAGCTGCTCTCTGGTGATTACGCCTTGCTGGATATGATCTTCAATATAGGTAACGAATTTATCTAGGCCAAAGGTATGCTTCAGTTCTAAATTGATATCTGTCTGTTTGCCGATGGTGGCAAACACTTGCTGCAAGGTTGGAATTGATTGTCCTTTACCGGCATCAAGCGTGGCAAGGTAGGCTTGAGTTTGTTCATTAACTCTACCCACGCCATTGGTGGTCCTGTCTAGCCAAGTGTCGTGGATAATGGCGTAATCATCCGCGCAACTTTGCACATCCAACTCAATACCATCAACGCCAATATGGAGAGCTGCTTCTATTGCAGCAAGTGTGTTTTCCGGATAGCTGCCACTGGCTCCACGGTGCGCTAAGACTTGAATCATGCTTTTTTCCTTGTAATAGACCAAGTTTCAAAACAGGCTGCACTAACTACCAACAACCCGCCAAGTAATGTTGTAAGTGTCAACGTCTCGTGTAACAGAATATAAGCTAATAGCGTTCCATACAATGGTTGTAAACAAGAAATTAACCCTGCAGTGGTGGCAGATAAATAACGTAGGCTAGAGGCAAACAAGGCGTGTGGAATTGCTGTAAATATTGCTCCTGCAAGCAAGATTAACCAGAGGTTTTCTGTGGAAACTTGTTGAATTGGCACTTCCACAAATGCTAACAGCATGAGGCATGCAACAAGCGTTTGATAAAGCATCGTGTGTGGGCCGCTATAGTGAGAAAAGAAGCGCTTTTGGAGCAAGTTGCGTAGCGCAAAGAGTGCGCCCGAGAATACGCCCGTAATAATCCCTAAGGTAACTTGGTTGCCAAGGTTCGCTTCTGGTACTAACAGATAGATACCAAATAGCACCGCGCTCGCACTGATAAAATCTTTTAGCTGTACACGGTTGCGAGTGAAGAGCGGCTCTAAAAAAACGGTGATCACGGGGTAGGTGAAAAAGGCAATGATCCCAACTGCAATTCCCGCCATTTGCATGCCTGCAAAGTAAGTCACCCAATGAAGTCCCACGATGACACCGAGAACTAAAGCCGTTAGATAATCTTTTTTGTGTATTAATTTTATCGGCTGCCGTTGTATTTTGAGTAACAGTAGTAGCACAGCGAAAGCAACGGCGGTACGGTAAACGGTGATATCCAATGCTGAGAGTGAAATTAATTTTGAAAATAATGCTGTTCCACCAAATAATAAAACGGCACTATGAAGCGAGAGCAAAGCGGATTGTTGTGGGCGCATATCGAATATTAGAACTGTTTTTTAGCAGTCTATCATTTAATCGCTTTGAGATGACAAGATTGTTGACACTTGTCACTCAACATTCTGCGCTTAAACGTAAATAATAATAAAAAGAGTGAACCAGAGAAGCTTGTGTCCATTACCACAGAATTTACCCTAGTAGAGAAACGGCGCTCATTTTGGAATGCCGGACCCCTTATATTTTCAACCTTTTACTTTTTCCCGTTAATATTTAGCTGGGCGCAATTGAGCGCAGTTAATATTGCGTTGCAAGTTGTTGTGTACCTTAGTTTTGTCTTGCTCTATTGGCAGAGTATTACAAAAACGGGCAATGCGTTGGTGATGAATTTAGTAGTGATGGCAGGGCTTTGTGTCGCAGGTAGTTGGGTGACGACTGGGACGAGTTCATTATTTGGCTTTATTGCTTTTTTCTGCGGTTTTAATTTTCTGCCTCGTTATAAAATCATTGCGATGCTGGTCATCATAGTGCTGGTATTGCTAACGGCTAAATTTATCGCGACCCAGCAAACGGTTTATTTCTTGATGCCTGCACTGTGCGTGGCATGTGGACTCTTTATTTTTGGTTGGATGTCACACCGAGAGCGAGTACATCAAGAGTTGCAGAGGCAAAGTGAAGAAGAGATTAAGCGGCTAGGCGCCGTGGCTGAGCGTGAGCGTATTGCACGTGACCTACATGATTTACTTGGTCATTCACTCAGCTCGATAGCATTAAAAGCAGAGCTGGCGAGTAAATTTGCAGCTGCAAATGCATTAGAGCAAGCGCAATCAGAAGCGCAGCAGGTTGCAGACTTAGCGAGAGAAGCACTAAGCGAAGTGCGCCAAGCCGTCACCGGCTACCATCAGCTAGCGCTTGATGCTCAGCTGCACATTTTGGCATCAAGGCTAAAAGATAAGGGCATTGCCGTAACGCTAGAATTGCAGGCGGTCACTTTAGATAAAGTAAGCGAAGCCTGTTTGTGCTTTTTTGCTAAAGAGATATGCACCAACATTATTCGTCACAGCGATGCAGATAAGGTTTGCTTCACACTACGACAAACTGACAATAATGTCTTTGTAGAAATTAAAGATAATGGCTCTATAAAGTCCATAAAAGAAGGAAATGGTTTAATGGGGATCCGTACCCGATTGAAAGAATGTGGTGGCCAATTATTTTATAACACCGAACAGGGCGGATACTTTAAGGCGGTACTAGGGGAAGTAGGATGATCAAAGTTTTTATTGTTGAAGATCAAGCATTAGTAAGAGGAGCTATTGCGGCATTATTGAGCTTAGATAGAGAGATTGAGGTGGTTGGCGAGGCTGAAAACGGTCAAGTTGCAAAGGAAAAGTTAGCAAAGTTAACGCCTGATATCGTGCTAACGGATATTGAAATGCCACAAGTCACTGGGCTTGAGCTTGCTCAGCACTTACAACAAAAAATGCCAGACACAAAAGTAGTTATCATGACGACCTTTTCTAAGGCGGGTTATATTCGTCGCGCGATCACTTTAGGGGTAAATGGCTTTGTATTAAAAGAAGCACCAAGTGAGTACTTGCTATCGACGCTGAAAAAGGTAATGAACGGATATAAGGTTATTGATCCAGAGCTTGCTCTGTACGCTTTGGAGGATGCTGACCCGCTTACTGATAAGGAGCGAAAAGCGTTGCGTTTGGCCAGTGAAGGACTAAAAACTGCTGAAATCGCAGGACAGCTATTTTTGAGCGAGGGAACGGTAAGGAATTATTTATCCGACGCTATCGCGAAATTACATGCGACAAATCGAGTAGATGCAGCAAGAATTGCTAAGCAAAAAGGATGGCTGTAACTCGGTGTAATAGCATATATCCAGTTAATACTTCAAAATAATGCAGTGCGGTAATATACTGCACCATCCGCCAAGTAATAATAATGTATTAATTTTGAGTGTAATGATGGATCCTAAATTACTTATTCAAGTTACCGCAATAACGACTGTGGTTTGTACAGTTTTTATGGCCGTAAACTGGTTTATTAATAAAGGCCTACCAGGCACTCGAGATTGGCTTGTTTTCATTGCGCTTACCGCAATTGGGTGTGGCCTGTTGGCCGCCTATACACTTCCCATTACGTTCTCAATTTTTATTCCCAATCTTACCATCGCATTTGGACTTTTTTATCTGGCTCGTGGTGTTGATGCGTTTTTTAGTGTGAAAAGCAATTACATGCCTTGGTATGTATTAGCCGCATTGGGTATTCCAAGTTTTACTTACTTTTTGTACGTGGATTTTAATTTTATAGCTCGTGTCGGGATCAACTACCTAGTCTGGGCGATGGCGATGATTTACTGCCTGCGAGCGTTAAATAAAGGCCATAAATTATTATCACAACAGTTTAGTGCGGCACATTGGGCGTTTGGCCTATCGTGCTTGAGCTTATTGGCCGTGTTTACTTTTAGAGTGGTCATGCTTGGCGGCTACTCGGTGACAGATAGCCTGGTTTCGGCAAATTGGGTTAACCAGTTTTTTGCAGTTTCAGTGAGTACGATGCCGCTGCTGTTGTGTTTTTCTTTATGCCTGTTATGTAGCAGCCGTCGTGAAAAAGAACTATGCCTGTTAAAAACTGCTGCTGAGCAGTCAGCGCAAGTAAAAGGACAGTTTTTAACGTTATTAAGTCATGAACTGAGAACACCACTAAACGCCATTGTTGGTCACGCAGAATCACTTAAAAAAGTGCCGCGTGAGCCCAATCGCCATGCTCAATTATGCGATGTTATCGTCCACGCCGCGATGTCGATGTCAGACTTAGCCAATCAAGTATTACTGCAAGCGAAAGGAGAATATGCCGCGCAAAATCGCGTGCCAATCTCGCTTTATAGTCTTTCGCAAGAGTTAGTTCGCCTTTTACAGCCGCTGGCATTGGCTAAAGGGTTGAGTTTGAGGGTCGAGGTTAAAGGTCTGTATCCACAGGACGTTCATGTCGTCGAGCAAGATACATTGTCTTTGGTACTCAGAAATCTGCTTTCGAACGCGATTAAGTACACAGATAAAGGCATTATTACGCTGATCCTTGAAGGCACAAGTCGCGCTGAGGATAAGCAAACTATTCGTTTTGCAATTAAGGATACGGGCAAAGGACTGACTGAAGTACAAATGGAAAAGATCTTCGAGCCCTTTGTCACATTAAATACTGAACAATCCATCTCGCAAAGTTCAGGATTTGGGTTGGCGTTATGCAAGCAACTGCTGCAAGGGCTAGACTCTGAGCTTAACGTCGACAGCAAGCTTGGCAATGGCACTGTGTTTAGCTTTGAGTTAGATTGCCAGTGTAGTGATTCACCGTTACAGAGCACAGAGTTTAATACAGAGAAGCTAGCACTCAATGTGCTTGTTGTTGAAGATAACCTCATGAATATTGATGTGATCAGCACTTATTTAAACGATATGGTGAGCGAGTTTTCTATTGCTAAGTGCCTTGCTGAAGCGGAAGTCGCACTATTAGAACACAATTTCGATATTGTTCTGTTAGACATGCGACTGCCAGATGGTAATGGTCTTGAGTGGTTTAAAGAAGGCTTCAACGAAATTGGCTTTACCTCCAGCGTTAAGGTGATAGCGTTAACGGGTGATGGCGATCCTGAATTGAAAAGACAATGCCTCCGAGCTGGCATGCAGGACTGTTTAACTAAGCCTATCATGCCAAGCCGTTTATATGCGGCACTGGAATGTGCGACTGTAAAAACAACATCTCGCTTGGAATGTAAGACTTTGATTGATCAATCAAGATTTATGGATCTCGCAAACCGTGAAAGTTCAGGCGTGTTGGCGACGAAATTGATGTATTTAGCAGACAGGTTTGAATATGAGATTGCGCAAATTAAAGGACTCACAGAGTTAAATGTAACAGATTTAGCCATTGATAAACTAGCCTACATTGAAAATGAAGCGCTGGAGCTCGGCATGGTGAATTTTGCCGAGCTTGTTCAAGCTGCAACTGCGCAGTTAAGCTATTCGGAAGAGCAAGTTGATTGGGACGGTCTTGCTATGGTTGCTAGACGCTCAGTTGAGCGTTTATTAGAGCTTCACGCCCAAATTGCAACGTTGGAATCGACATCAAATTCAGTGGTTAATCTATCTGCATAAAAAGATTCATCGATCTTGGCCTAGGTCATTAGGCTATTTTGGGTTAAAATAACAGCATAGCTTATTTAACAAGACAGTAATGCCAAAACAGGATCCCTATCTCGATAGAGAACAACAAAAATACGACAATCCAGTACCTAGTCGCGAATTTATCTTAGAACACATTAAAAGCGCGGCCAAACCACCTTATTTCTCTCAATTGTGTAACGATTTAAAAGTGCAAGACGAAGAACGTCAAATTGCGCTTAAACGCCGCTTGCGCGCAATGGAGCGAGACGGTCAACTGCACTTCAATAAATTTAAGTGTTACACCATTCCAAGTGATGATGGTCTAGTCAAAGGCCGCGTTGTTGGACACCGTGACGGCTTTGGCTTTTTAGAAGTCGAAGGCGAACCCAAAGATTGGTTTATCACTAAGTATCAAATGGAGCGCGTGCTACATGGCGATTGGGTGTTAGCAAAGGCTGGCAGCCGAGGCTCAGGTGGTAAGGTGGAAGCGCGCATTGTGCGGGTACTTGAAAAAGAGCGTGCGCCAGTCGTCGGTCGTTATTTTGTTGAGTTTGGCATGGCAGTCGTGGTGCCAGAAGATCCTCGCATTACTCAAGATATCATCATCGTACCTGGCCAAGAAAATGGTGCTCGCCATAATCAAATGGTGCAGGTAGAGATCACTCAAAGCCCTAGCAAACAAATGAATGCAATGGGTAAAGTACTTGAGGTGCTCGGCGATCATATGGCACCGGGTATGGAAATTGAGGTGGCACTTCGCAATCATGACATTCCTCATGAGTGGCCAAGTGAAGTAGAAGCACAAGTTGCAAATCTTGGTGAGTTTGTAGAAGAGTCTGCCAAACAAGGCCGTGTCGACCTGCGCGACTTACCGTTAGTGACCATTGACGGTGAAGACGCACGTGACTTTGATGACGCCGTATATTGCGAGCGTAAAAAGTCAGGTGGTTGGCGTTTATGGGTTGCTATTGCGGATGTATCTCATTATGTCGGCAAAGGCACTGCGCTTGACAAAGAAGCGATTGAGCGTGGTAACTCAGTGTATTTTCCTGAGCAAGTTGTGCCAATGCTACCTAAGGTGCTATCAAACGGTCTATGTTCATTGAATCCTAAGGTAGACCGCTTGTGTATGGTTGCGGAAATGACCGTGTCCGAAGCGGGTCGTTTGTCTGGCTACCGTTTTTACGAAGCCGTGATGAACTCTCATGCTCGTCTTACTTACACCAAAGTCCATGCGATTTTACAAGGTGACGAAAAGCTCAGAGCGGATTATCAGCCTCTTGTGCCTCATCTAACTGAGCTCCATAACATGTATATGGCGCTGAAGGCTGCAAGGCAGGAGCGTGGCGCGATTGAGTTTGAAACCCTAGAAACGCGCTTTGTATTTAATGCCCATCGAAAAATTGATTCTATCGTGCCTGTGGTTCGTAACGACGCCCACAAGCTGATTGAAGAGTGCATGATCTTGGCTAACGTGTCAGCAGCAAAACTGTTGGAAAAACACGAAGCCCATAGCTTGTACCGTGTTCATGATGAGCCAGACCCTGAAAGATTGAGCCAGTTTAGGCAATTCTTGCAAGACTTGGGTATTGAAAGCCAATTACCTAACGATCCGTCGCCAGAGGAGTTGACCCAAGCGCTTGAGTCATTGGGAGATCGTCCTGAAAAAGAATTGATCCAAACCATGTTACTGCGCTCAATGAAGCAAGCAGTATATCAGCCTGAAAATATTGGCCACTTTGGTTTGGCATTAAAAGCCTATGCACACTTTACCTCACCAATTCGCCGTTATCCGGATCTGGTGGTACACCGCGCAATCAAAGGCATTTTACAGCAGCAACAACAGCCCGTGAGTGGCGCTTACATCTACAATGAAGATGAAGTGAAACAACTGGGTGAGCAGTGCTCGATGACAGAGCGCCGCGCTGATGACGCTACTCGAGAAGTTGCTGATTGGCTTAAATGTGAATTTATGCAAGATCATGTTGGCGATGAATTTACCGGTGTGATCTCATCAGTCACCAACTTTGGATTATTTGTGAGGTTGGACGATCTACAGATTGACGGGATGATCCATGTTAGCAATTTAGGGCATGAGTACTTCCACTTTGATGGTGCAAAGCAATGTTTGATTGGCGAGCATAGTCGCACGGTGTTTAGACTCGGTGATAAACTTACTGTTGTGGTTGCTTCAGTTAGCTTGGACGATCGTCGCATCAACTTAGCTTTGGCTGAAGAAGGTCAGCAAGACAGGTATGCAAGGCGTCGAAAATCGCCAAAAAGCACAGCAAGTAGTGTTCGTGAGCAGCTAAAAACGGGTAAAATCCCGGGAGCTAAGCGCCGTGACGGTGAAACGTCTGGTCGCGATAAAGATAATAAAGGCGATGACAAAGCCAAAAAGCGCAAAAGAACGACCCCTAAGGGTGAGCTCAAACAGGCGAAAAAGGCAGGCACGCTGAAGTCGAAGAAAAAATCGACGAGTAAAAAAGCCAAAGCGGCAAAGGGCAAAGCAAAGCGCCCAGGTAAAAACGAAAGAAATCGTAGCAAAAAAGCGCAATAGATTATAAAGCGGGAGCTTTAACGTGAGTAACGAATTAATTTTTGGCTTTCATTCAATCGAAGCCATTTTGAATAACGCGCCGGAGCGCTTTTTAGAAATTTATGCACTAAAGGGACGTGAAGATCAGCGTTTAAATCAAGTCGTAAACGATGCCCGTAAGTTTGGTATTTCAGTGCAGTTTATGCAGCGTAAAGCGCTTGATAACAAAGCGAATGGTGAGCAACATCAGGGCATTATTGCCAATGTTAAAGCGGCGCGCGGATACAATGAAAAAGATCTTGATGAGATCATTCAAAGAGAAACCACACCATTTTTCTTGGTGCTTGATGGGGTAACGGATCCTCATAACTTAGGTGCATGTCTGCGTAGTGCTGATGCAGCAGGTGTACATGGTGTGATCGTACCAAAAGATAAGTCTGCAAAGCTAAACGGCACTGCAAGAAAAGTTGCGTGTGGCGCTGCAGAAACGGTTCCGCTTATCCAAGTAACCAATCTTGCTCGCACGTTGCGTGATATTAAAGAAGCCGGTGTGTGGGTTGTAGGTACGGCAGGTGAAACCGATACAGCTGTTTTTGATGCAAACCTGACTGGGCCTATGGCCATTGTAATGGGCGCCGAAGGCGATGGCATGCGCCGTTTAACTCGAGAGCATTGCGATGAGCTGGTTAAGATCCCGATGGTAGGTAGCGTGTCTAGCTTAAATGTATCGGTTGCGACCGGTGTTTGTCTATTTGAAGTGTTAAGACAGCGCTCAGCACTTTAATCACTTGATAAGCGCCGGCTTTCACGGCGCATCTCCAAAAGTTTTAAGAGCTCGCAAGGTAAACTTGCTCCTACTCAGATTTACCCTTTGGTAGGAGCCGATTTATTCGGCGAGCTTTTAATGATCCGCAAGGTAAACTTGCTTCCACTCAGGTCTACCTTTGGTAGGAGCCGATTTATTCGGCGAGCTTTTAAAACCCGACAGGTCAGCTTATTCCCGCACAATTGTACAGGGTATTACCCCATTAAAATCGCTTGCAACTCTTTAAGAGACTCTACGGTATAGGTTGGCTTGATATGCTCGGGGCAGACTTTGCCATCATGCTTTAACCAACAGCTGTCAATCCCAAAGCGGTTTGCCCCTAAAATGTCACTTGCTGGTGTGTCGCCAACCATTAATACTTTGGATTTGTCGGGGTTCCCTAACAGTGCTAACGTATGCGCAAAAATACTCGGATCTGGCTTAGCTTTACCCACCAACTCAGAGATCACCACTTCAGAAAAACGATCCACAAGGCCTGTGTGCTCTAAGCGCTTTTGCTGAAGCGCGGCAAATCCATTGGTAATAATAGCCAAAGTACATTGGCCTTTCAGGCTGTCGAGCAAGGCTTTAGCTCCCGGTAACGGTTGGCAAATTTCTGCCATCGCGGCCAAGAATCCCGCATTGAGTACTTCAGGCGCGATATCGAGTTTTTCAGCCCAGCGACTAAAGCGCGTTACCTGAAGTGTTTTTGCGTCAATCTCACCATTTTGATACTGCACCCAAAGTGGCGCATTTAAGCTGTTATATTCTTCGTAGTCCTCGTCAGTGAACACAACGTCATATTGAGTAAACAGCGTTTGTAATCCAAATTTGGCATTAAAGCTAAATAAGGTTTCGTCAGCATCAAATAAAATATGTGTATAGTTCGGCATTATAAATACATCTCGGGGTGATTAAAGGGTGCCATTGCGAGTAATAAGGCTTGCGTGTAGCTACTCTCTCTGGTGGCAAGATGGTTGGTTAGCAAACCGATAGCACCGCCTTGTTGCTTGATATTAGTGGTATTGAACAGGTCGTCCATTACATGTCCTAGCTCTTCACCTTGTTCAAGACGCGCGTAGACCGATGCCGGTAGCGGCAAATTACAACTACGGCCGACACTCGTACGACGGTTATCCGCAATGACGACATAAGCGAAAGTAGCTGCACCGTATTCAAATTTGGCAGCGCCTCCTTCCATGGCACAATAAAAATCGGCTTGATGATGTTGCTGTAAGTAAGTAACACGATTCTCTGCGCCTTCGCGGGTGGCTTGTTCACCTAAAGGCTGATCCGCAACGAGACTCGGCGCTGAGATACCCTGACAGTCAATTTTTGCATTGGGAAAGTACTGCGCAAAGATGGTTTTTGCAGCATTGATTTTTACTGGGTTTTTAGACCCCACTAAAATGGTAAGCACGTCCATATAACAACTACTCGTGATGCTCTAAAAGGCGTCAGTGTAAAGTGTGATATGGAGCGATGCAAGGAAGCTATTATTCCTAATCAAAACATAAGCTGGGTTAAATCGGTAAATCGACTGGCGCCATATTCTCAAGGGCGCGTTTCTTTACTAATAATTCCTTGATAAGTGGAGTCAGTACCAACTCCATCGCCAGCCCCATTTTCCCGCCCGGCACAACTAACGTGTTTACACGAGACATAAAGCTGCCTTCGATCATTTGTAAGTAGTAAGGGAAATTAACATCTTCGATGCCACGAAAGCGAATAACCACAAAGCTTTCGTCTAATGAGGGTATGTCTTTAGCACTGAATGGGTTAGAGGTATCCACGGTGGGCACGCGTTGAAAGTTAATATGCGTGCGAGAAAACTGCGGGGTAATGTGATTAATGTAGTCATCCATTGAGCGCACAATTGACGTCATAACCGCCTCTTTGGAGTGGCCGCGCTCATTGGTATCGCGAATGAGCTTTTGGATCCACTCAAGGTTGATGATAGGCACCATGCCAATCAATAGATCAACGTTGCTGGCCACATCATATTCGGGGGTCACGACACCACCGTGCAGCCCCTCATAAAACAGCATATCGGTGTTTTGTTCCAGTTCTTGATAAGGAGTAAAAGTGCCCGGTAGCTGATTAAATGGCACGGCATCGTCAAACGTATGAAGGTAGCGACGGACTTTGCCATTGCCGGTTTCGCCATAGCTTTTGAACAGACTTTCTAATGCGCCGAAGTCATTGGCTTCTTCACCAAAGTAGCTAATGTGCTTACCTTCTTGCAGCGCTTCGCGACGCAATTTATCCATTTCAGGGCGAGTGTAGCGATGAAAGCTATCGCCTTCGACATAGGCGGCTTTGGTATTAAGACTGCGGAATATATGTTTTATCGCGCTTGTCGTTGTTGTAGTGCCTGCGCCTGAACTACCAGTAATGGCGATAATAGGGTGTTTGTCTGACATAAATCTGCCTTAGCTTTCATCATCCGTTAATTCGATGTTACGCGAAGCAAAGTTTTTGGCAAGCTTTGCTTGAAGGCGAGTGTTGGGTATCATAGCGGGGTGATATAACTACAATGAAAAATCAAAGGAACGTCCATGCCCATTTCAATGCGTGTGAAGCTCGCAGTTTGTCTATTCGCTTTCGCGTCCTGTTTACCTGCGTATTCAGCCATGCCCAAAAGCCAAATTTGGCTAGCTGAATTAGGTGAACATTTCAGTGCTAAACCAATTACCGAAAACACTGCATATTTTAATCAACCACTAGTGACTGATTCTGGGGTTTTCTATACTGGGGAAGTAAGCGCTGATGGCAATAGCCAAACGGATCTGTTTTTTTACGACTTTCAAAGCCAAAACACAACCAACCTCACGCAATCCCCTGTCTCCGAGTATTCACCCACACTGCATCCGAATGGGAAAGGGTTAACGACGATTGTGGTTGAGGGATCCGGTAAGCAAAAACTGTGGTTTTATCCGTTTGATCAGGCTACAAAACCAAGTCGTGTTTTTGAGCATATTGAACCTGTGGGGTATCATGCTTGGGGGAGCAACCAAGATCTGATTATGTTTATTTTAGGTGCGACTGAGAGTGCTCCGCATACCTTACAGTACACAGATATTAACGGCCATTTACCACAAATTCTTGCCGAAGATATTGGCCGAACTTTGTCTTACAACCGTGCGCGTGATGTGTTTGCTTTTACATATCAAGTCAATGGCTTAATGTGGTTCGCAACTTACCACAGAGAGAGCGATCATATTCAGCGATTTTTTGCTCTTCCCAGTCAAGTGCAAGATTATACCTGGTTGGATGATAATAAAGTGGCATATGCACTAGATAATAAAATTTATTATCGGGATTTAAATGCGCCTAAAAAAGTCCACTTATTAAGAAACTTAAGAAGTTACTGTCAGACTTCAATTTCTCGCTTGAGCTTTTTTGATAACAAGCTGGCATTTGTATGCTACCGCCAAGACTGACAATAACAAATTGAGTAGAATGCTCGATGCGATGCGTAGACAACAACCATAGGAATAGATATGACGATTCTTGTAACTGGTGGTGCAGGCTATATTGGCTCTCACACTGTATTAGAGCTGCTACAGCAAGGCAAAAAGGTAGTGGTCGTAGATAATCTAAGCAACTCTCAGCAGACTTCATTACATAGAGTCGCTGAGATAGTAGGAAAGGAAGCGGCATTCCATCAGGGGGATATTCTTGATAAGGCATTTCTTGATAGTGTATTCGCGCAATATGATATTGAAGAAGTGATCCACTTTGCAGGCTTAAAAGCCGTAGGAGAGTCGGTTCAAAAGCCAATCGAGTATTATCAAAACAACGTTCAGGGTACGTTGACGCTGCTTGATGCAATGCGTGATGCCAATGTATTTAAGCTAGTTTTTAGCTCGTCAGCGACGGTCTATGGAGATCCTGCCAGCCTTCCTATTCGTGAAGATTTCCCTGTTGGTGGCACAACCAATCCTTATGGTACGTCAAAGCTGATGGTTGAAATGGTACTACAGGATGTCGCTAAATCAGACCCGCGTTGGGCCTTTGCTATTTTGCGTTACTTTAACCCGGTTGGCGCACACGAGTCGGGGTTAATTGGTGAAGACCCAAATGGTATTCCCAACAACTTACTGCCCTACATCTCACAGGTTGCTGTTGGTAAACTGGCGAGTTTAGGCGTCTTTGGCGACGACTATGACACCAAAGACGGCACGGGCGTGAGAGATTACATTCACGTGGTTGATCTAGCTATTGGCCATTTAAAAGCACTTGAGAAAATCGCAGTAGTAGCAGGTACACATATCTATAACTTAGGTACCGGCAATGGCTACTCAGTACTTGAGATGGTTACTGCGTTTGAAAAGGCAGCGGGCAAAGCCATACCCTATGACATTAAACCGCGTCGCGATGGCGACATTGCCGCCTGTTACGCAGCGCCTGAAAAAGCCAAATCTGAATTAGGCTGGCATGCAGAGCGTGGATTGGATGCCATGATGCAAGATACATGGCGCTGGCAAAGCAATAATCCAAACGGGTATAAATAACCAGAGCCTCTGTTGCTTCTCTTCGCCTTTGCCATTTAGGGTAAAGGCGAGGCTTCATTGAACATCATTACGACATCAATCTTAGTTTCATAAAACTGTCATGCCGTTGTCACCTAAACTCGGTTAAATATTCTGGTATAGACCAGTTTAGAGGCAAGTTATGAACAACGATTATTTACTCCTGACGCCAGGCCCACTCAGTACCTCCGATACCGTGAAAGAAGCCATGTTAAAAGACTGGTGCACCTGGGATGATGAATATAACCAAGGTGTGGTGCAAGTTATTCGCAATCAGCTTTGTGAAATTGCGGTTGCAGATCCGCAGTATCGCAGTGACTACAGTGCAACCTTAATGCAGGGCAGTGGTACAGCAAGTGTAGAGGCGGCTATTGGGACTTTTATTCCTAAGTCTGGCACTTTACTGGTTATCAATAATGGTGCCTATGGTGCGCGTATTATTGAGATAGCCAATTATCTAAATATTAATGTGATAGCGCTCAACTTTGTTGAAACCGAATTGCCGCAACTTGAGCAGATCTCACAAACGCTTGAGCAACACCCTGAGATCACCCACGTAGCAATGGTACACTGCGAAACCACAACGGGGATGCTGAATCCGGCTAAACGCGTAGCGGAGCTTGCGAAACATCACAACAAAGTAATGATCCTTGATGCCATGAGCAGTTTTGGCGGCATTGAGATGGATATGCACGAGTGGCAAATTGATATCCTCATTAGCTCAGCAAATAAGTGTATTCAAGGTGTTCCAGGTTTTGGCTTTGTGATTACAAAAACAGCGCTCTTGGTTGCCTCTGAAGGACAGGCACGTTCACTTTCTTTGGATCTTCACGCCCAGTGGAAAACCATGGAAAATCATCATGGTAAATGGCGTTTTACCTCGCCAACGCATGTTGTCAGGGCTTTTGCCAAAGCACTGGAAGAATTGGCGCAAGAGGGAGGCGTTTCTGCGCGATTTAAGCGTTACAGCGAAAATCAAAAACAACTCGTTAGCGGCATGAAAGCCCTTGGTTTTGAAGCCTTGTTACCAGAAGTCATGCATTCACCTATTATCACTTCTTTTTATTCACCAAGTGACGAAAGCTATGAATTTAAGCGCTTTTATGAAGCATTGAAGCAAAAAGGATATGTGATTTACCCCGGCAAGGTATCAAACGCAGATTGCTTTCGAATTGGTAATATTGGCGAAGTATATGCCGCAGATATTAGCGGACTACTAGAAGCTATCGCACAAGCAAAATACTGGTAAACCGTTAGGGTAGGAGCCGCTTTACGCGGCGATTGCTATTACTGAAGCAAAATACTGGTAAGCTGTTAGGGTAGGAGACGCTTTACGCGGCGATGGGTTAAGGGGGTTACACTCCTTTAACTAAATAAATGAGTAGCAAATCTTAAATCGCTTAAATCGCTGACACCCACGAAATTAAATCGCTGAGATAAATCGCTGACACCCACTACCGCTTAAATCGCTGACACCCACTACTTAATTTGCACCTTCCTAAGATACCGCCTACGCTTTAATTTTGCACTCAAAGGATTGAGGAAACCAAACTATGGCTACTGCCCGTAAAAAACAAATCAGTTTAACCGACACCAAATACTACCACTGTATCTCCCGTTGCGTAAGGCGTGCGTTTCTGTGCGGTGAAGATAAATTTACTGGAAAATCATACGAACACCGCCGTGATTGGGTTGAAGAAAAGCTCCTGATGTTAGGCTCCGTGTTTTGCATTGATGTCTGTGCTTATGCGGTGATGAGTAATCACACTCACATTGTTTTATATGTTAAATCGCTGACACCCACGAAATTAAATCGCTGAGATAAATCGCTGACACCCACTACCGCTTAAATCGCTGACACCCACTACTTAATTTGCACCTTCCTAAGATACCGCCTACGCTTTAATTTTGCACTCAAAGGATTGAGGAAACCAAACTATGGCTACTGCCCGTAAAAAACAAATCAGTTTAACCGACACCAAATACTACCACTGTATCTCCCGTTGCGTAAGGCGTGCGTTTCTGTGCGGTGAAGATAAATTTACTGGAAAATCATACGAACACCGCCGTGATTGGGTTGAAGAAAAGCTCCTGATGTTAGGCTCCGTGTTTTGCATTGATGTCTGTGCTTATGCGGTGATGAGTAATCACACTCACATTGTTTTATATGTTGATGATAAAAAAGCTAAGCGTCTCTCGGATAAAGCGACTGTGATACGATGGCACAAGTTATTTAAAGGCAATTGGATAAGCCAAAAATTTACTGAAGGTGAGCCACTCAGCGAGTCGGAGCAATTGATACTCAATGAGCATGTCGCCAAGTACAGGGAAAGGCTCGCAGATATTAGCTGGTTTATGCGAGTGCTTAACGAAGACATCGCCCGCCGAGCAAATAAAGAAGATAATTGTACAGGCCGTTTTTGGGAAGGACGGTTTAAATCCCAAGCATTACTGGATGAGGCCGCATTGGCAGCTTGTCTCGCTTACGTAGACTTAAACCCCATTAGAGCCAAAATCGCAGCAACGCCTGAGACCTCAGACTACACCAGCATCAAAAAACGCATCGACCACGCTAAGCTGGGCAAACAACCAAAAAGCCTACTACGCTTTGCTGGTAGCCCACGAAAACATATGCCTAAAGGCCTGCCCTTTGAATTCAAGTCCTATATTGAATTAGTTGAGCTCACGGGCAAATGTATTCGCGCCGATAAACGCGGTTATATCAACGAAGCGCAACCTATTCTTACTCGATTAAATATAGAACCTGAAAACTGGATAAAACTCACTACGCAGTTTTCTCGGGTATTCCACGGTGCTGTTGGTCGAGAGCGAACAATAACCGCTTACTGTGAAACACTGCAAAAACGACGACGGACAAACCTAACAAACTGTGAGCGCTTGTTGGCTTAGCAGAGCAAGCTTTTCAACTCTAGAATTTCTTACTGTTGTATTTACAGCGCCTTGTCGTGCGCGATAAACCTGTTTTGTTGAATAGATACGCCTGAGCGCTAAAAATTAGCCTATCTATAAACGTTTTTGACCAAAGTGGTTGAAGTATTTTTATACTTTTTTACTTCACTTCCTCAGCACTGATGTAAACAGTAATGGGTGTCATTGATTTGATTTGATTGGATTGATTTGATTGATGCCCTTTCATTGTAGAAGTTAAATCAAATAAGCATATTAACTTTTACTAGCTAAGTATTTATTGCATACCAGAGTATTCCACCACTAACTCGCATTTAGACGTAGAATATAGAATTAATGAAGGTGTTTTTGACGCGGCAGTAGCTCTGGAAAGGCTGTCGTGCTAAAGCACGACCTACGTGTATAAGGGTTATACGCCCTCAACAATCATCGCTATGGGTTCATTGAGCTGATATTCGATAGAATTTATTCAATTTAATGATTGTGTTTACCATGTGAGGATATATGCGGAAAAGTTGTCGTGCTAAAGCACGACCTACGGGGGTTACACGCCTTCAACAATCATTTCTATGGCGTCATGGAGCCAATATTCAATATTGTAATCCACCAACGCTTGCTCGGCGTCATAGCGGGCGCGCAGTACCTTTAAACAAGGTGCGCCGCTGTTCTTTTCTAATTTGTCGGCAACGTCATCGGGTAGTACGGTGACGCTTATCACGCACTGTTCAAAGCTGACGTCAACTTGGTAATGGGTCGACATCACTTCTGTGATTGAGCCATCCAGCGGTTGGTTGTGCAAGTCGGCAAAACGTTCGGCTGCACAATAGATCTGTTCCATCATTATTGCGCGACCATCTAACGCGCGTACTCGAGTTAATTCATAAACAGGCTGGCCGTTAAAATGAGAGTGGCTAAACTCAGGCTCTGTGGAAGGGGCATTAATTGCCACTACTTGAGTTGTTGGTGTAAAGCCTTGTTCAATGGCAAGGTGGTTAAAGTTCACTTTTTTAGCTGGATGCCATTTGAGTTTTTCGGGGGTGACAAACCAGCCGCGACGCTTTTGGCTAAAGATAAGTCCTTCGGCTTCTAGTCTTGCTAGGGCTTCACGGACGGTGATCCGTGTTGAGCTAAATGTTTCTTGCAGCGCGCGCTCTGAAGGCAACTTGGCACCCGGCGTCATGCTGCCAGCGGCGAGCAGCGCTTGGATATGGTTTCGAATACGTTGATAAAGCAGCATAATTGAGTCGATAAAACCTTTTGTGACAAGCTTACTATCGTTTTATGACAGGATAAATATTTATAATTTGAGACTTGTAAACTCAGATTAGCCTAACTCGCCAAATAGGCTTCTATCTGGCTAAACCAATAGCTACTCGGCAAAACGGCTAAACTCGGATCTTTCCCTAAATCATCAAAACGACGCAGCGCGATAATAGCGTCCAATTCAGGGAGCTTGGAGAATGCCGCAAGTTCTTCGCTGCTCATCTTTCCGCCTTGTCTTGTTAGCGTTAATTGGCTGGCAGGAGAGAGCGTTTGGTAATACTCCTCATCAATACTGACCAGATAGCGTTTCGCATCTACGTGTTTGCGCACTAGCATTGTCACCGCGTGATCAAAGCCAAGTTGAGTTAAGTGATCCGCCCCTAAATCGCCATGATTGCTATACCCTTGTGGGGTAAAGTCGGGGTTATTCTGAGACTGAGCAACAAAATGGCCAATATCATGTAAAAATGCAGCGATTTGGGTCGCTTGATCATAACCATTTTCTTTCGCGAGGGTAGCGCATTGCTCGGCATGGTAAATTTGGCTGCATGCCTCGTCATAGGTGGCGTGACCATATTGCTCGAATAGCTGTTTTATTTGTGCAACGGCATTCACTTTATATACTCCTGCTTCACGTTCGGATCTAATTTTGCTGCGCTGCCACTTAGCTTGCTTAGCCAAACATCGAGTTTATGCGGTGGCGTGTTGTTATCCTCAGCGCTTTCTTTACGGCGAATGGCATTTCTCACCATTAAGGCCCCCGCGGTGCGAAATGGCTCGACGGGAAACTGTTTAAGCGTTTGGTTGACCAAGGCGCAGTGACGCCAGTCGTTATGTTGATTAAGCAGTAGACTCGCTAAGATTTGCCCACCTAAATAGGATTGCACCACGCCGTTGCCTGAGTAACCACTGCCATAAAACACATTAGCTTGACCATTTAAGTGACCAAAGAAAGGCATACCAGAGACACTTCGGTCTGAGGGGCCGGTCCAAGTTCTGTCTATCTCGAGCTGGTGATGTTCAAAGAAATGGCTAAATGAGCGTTCAAGAATGGCTTGATAACGGCTGGCGCGGTGAAAGGAGTCTCTCACTTGGTTATTGAAACTAAAATAATTCCCGCCTTTGCCAAGCATTAATCGACCGCTTGAGGTGGTGCGGTAGTAATTCACAAAAATGCGTGCATCAATCACCGGAGCGCCGTGGTTCAACCCCATTGCCGCAAGCTTTTCAGGTGCTGATGTGGTGATAGCCATATCGCTCGAAACCAACACTACGCTGCGAGAAAATTGCGGCAATAAGCTTGGCAGCCAAGCGTTAACCGAAAATACCAGCTGATTGACTCTGATCTCGCCTTTGTCTGTGGTAATGGTTAGCGTGTCTTGGCCTTGGTGCTTTAGGTAGCGGGTGTGTTCAAATACCTTGACCCCAAGGGCTTTTGCCACCTTCATCAGTCCACGTACAAGCTTGGCGGGTTGAACGCTACCGGCATGGGGAGAGTAAATTCCAGCAAGGTTGGCATTAGAGCCGGTAGCTTGCAACTGCGATTTATCCAGTGTTTGCCACGCATTAAGCTGGTGTTGCTCAAGTAGGGCGGTAATGGGGCCAAAGGCATTACGCTGGCTGTGATTAGAAGCCGTGTAGTAAGTACCATCAACGCGGCAATCACATTCAATCCCGTGTTTACTGGTAAAGGCTTGAATGTCATGAACGGCCTGCTCCGACTGGCGCACTAAAAAGCAGGCTTGTTCTACGCCAAACTCTTTAATTAAGCTGGCAAACTTAGTCGACCATGTCAGCATAGCTCCGCCATTACGACCCGAAGCACCTTGTCCACAGAGGTCTTTTTCAATAATGGCGATATTCAGCTCAGGTTTTTGCTTTTTCAGCGTTATGGCTGTCCAAAGGCCAGTAAAGCCGCCACCTATGATACAAACTTGGGTATCCAACGCGCCATGAGGCGGCGCGCTGGCTGCGGCTTCAATATCGGCTTGAGTGATTGCTTCATCAAACCAAAAAGGCTGAAAACGCATTACGGGCGCTCTCCACGGGCGATACGAGCAGAAATATCCATCAAGACCATTTCGATGTCGGCTAGTGAATCAATCACATAGTGCGCACCGGCCTCGCCAAGCTGCTGATAAGCATTAAGGGAATGTGTACTTTGCTCTTCGTGACCAAGCGCCGTCCATTCTTCTTCGCTAAGCCCCACCGCATTACCCGTTAACGCAAGTCCTACGGTCCACATACCAGCATTTAACCCTTCGCTTATTCCCGGCGCGGAATCATCGACTTTTACGCATCCTGATACGCGATTAATCCCAAGTCTTTGCACGTTTTCTAACGCCATCCAGGGACCTGGGCGAGAGCCTGCTGCACATTCATCACTGGCAACCACACAATCTGGCTGATAACCATAGTCGGCAGCGGCAGGCACTAGTACGTCCATCACAGGCTTGGGATACCCAGAACAACTGCCAATCTTAACGCCTTGTTGTTGTAATCGTTTGATCACCGCAAGCACGCCCGGAATGGGGGTTGCTCGGTCGGCGACTTTTGCTTGTTGGAGCGGCATAAAGGTTTGATAAATATGGTCAACATCTGACATACTCGGTGCCTGACCAAATTGCGTTATCCAGCGGGTGCGGACACTGTCCGTTTGTAGCAAAGTATTAATGTGATCCCATTTGCCCATTCCCATCGGACCGCGCGCTTCAGCCAAGGAAATATCAAATTGATACGCTTGCTTAAATGCTTCAACAAAAATACTGGTAGGGGCAATCGAACCATAGTCGACCACAGTACCAGCCCAATCCAAAATTAACGCTTCAATGTGTTTCATGTTGCTAAGACTCCTAACTAGGAAATATGTGATGAAAGTGCCGTGGTGCGTAGTTGCGTTGACGCCTTACGTGGTCGCTTTAATTTCACGGCAAAATAAATAATTGAACTCACTACGAGGGCGCTTGCGATAAACGCTACCCAGTAGCAGGCCATGGTAAAAAAGTGCAGCCAGCTGAGCTCAGGTGTGGCAAAAGTTTTATAGAGCAAAATGCCCACTGAGCCGATGTAGCCCGCCGAATCCGCCAGATAAATCAAAAAACCGGCGTTCGCAGTCGAGCCAACTGCTGAGATCATGCGGTCAAACAAAAAGCAGTTATAGGGGATATAACTGATATAAAGACCAGCCCCCAGCAGTACCATCCAAGTTTTAGGATCGAGACTTTGGGTTTGGTATAAATACGTACTGCCAGCCAGTAGTAAAGCCCCGAGTAAGACAAAGCCATGATTGGCAAAAAATGCGATGCGGTTATTTTTAATTAACACCAATGCGGCAAGCGCAATGAGTACGATAAAGGCGATGCGGATCCCGGCATAAGCAAAAATCGCGGGTTCTTGCCCATAACCTAAGGCCTGCCAGATCTCGGCTGAGAAGTTATCTCTAAAGTCACGAAAGCCGGTAAAGAGTAAAAAGCTAAGCACCAGTACGGTTATTCCAAACCAATACTGTTTAAAAAACGCTAGCCGTGCTTTGCCATCCATTGGCGCGCGCTTTTGTCGTAATTGTTCATCTTCTTGTGTAGGTTCTGGAATACTATTTAGACAAGCAACGCTGAGTACAAGCAGTGGTAGAAAAATCGCTCCGGTTGCCGCTGGCATCCACAGTTCAGGCACATTGAGTTCGGTTACCAGCCATTTGCCCACAGTTCTGACCAATCCAGAGGCAAGAATAAAAGTAACGCTGAGTACCGCACCTAAGATTTCGGTGGTTTTACGACCTTCTAAAAAGCTAAAAACCAAACCCCAGATCATGCCAAGGGAGAGGCCATTGGCAAACAGCCAAACCAGATTCCAGCCCGTGGGAGTGATGGCAAATAGCACCAGTGCGAGCTCAGCGGCTAAAATCATGGCCAAAATCGCACGACCGCGATAATGATGCTGCATTTCAGCAATCACTTTAACGCCGATAAATTTCGCGCATAGGTAGCCAAACACTTGCGAAAGGATCAGGGCAATTTTAAAGCTAACAACCCAGCTCAGGTCATCAAAGGCTTCATAGGTATTGACCGAAAATGGCTTACGAAAGGCGTACATACAAAAGTAAGTCATAAACGCACTGGTCGCGGCAAATAGCACAAAGCCGATACCTTGGGCGTCTTTTAGCCAGCGTGGGCGGGCGTTAAATAGGGTGATCTGCAACATCATAGGATCCTCGGTAATTCGAGGGCAATCCTTTGTGGATTGCCCGTCAACCGGTGTATACCAATCGGCTTAATCAAGTGAATTGGTATTAAAATTGGTAGTTAATGCCGACCATGCCGCGGATACCATAGTATTCCACCTGTAATGGACGGCCCTGCTCACCTTGGTAGTACTGCAATGCTTCATTGGTGAGGTTACTCAGCTCTAGGTAAACTAACGTTTGTTCGTTAAGTTGGTATGACGTTGTAAAGTCGACGCTGGTATTGGCACCATAGTAGCTATCCGATTGGCTATCGCCGCCGTGCTCTTCGATATAAGCACCTTTATGATTAAGTGCTATTCGAGCGGCAAAACGGGTGTCGTCGTAATACAGCGTAAAGTTGTAAAGCTCATTGGCCTGACGTGGAATGGCTACTTTTTCTGTGCGCTCTGGGATCTGCATTTCAGAGTCCATAAAGGTCGCATTGGTCATTACCCCAAAGTTACTCAAACTGTCAGAAATAAAACTAAGGTCGCGGTTAAATGCCAGCTCAATGCCCGCAAGCCAAGCGCTATCGCCGTTTTCAGGACGGATGATGGTCACGCCTTGCTTGTTGTTGTAATTGCCAACGCTGGTGGCTTGGAAGATAGGGTCTTGGATATCTTTGTAGAATACCCCCGCAGAGACCAAGCCAACGCGGTCAAAATAATGTTCCACCATCAAGTCGAGATTATTTGAGTACGTAGGGTCGAGCGCTGGATTTCCTGAGTTAAGCTGATTGTCTTGCTCAAGGTAAGTTGCCCCTGGTGTTAATGAGCCAAAGTCAGGACGGGCAAAGGTGCGAGTTAGTGCAAGGCGATAATTGGTATCGTCATTGGCGCGATAGGTAACATGTAGTGCGGGTAATATTGACCAATAATCATTGCTGTTGGTGGTATCAACAACTTTGTCTTCGTCGGCTAAATAAGTGTAACCAGACACTTCGGTATCGGTGCGGGTAACGCGTAAGCCGCCTAATACTTCCCAGTTGTCGTTAGCTTGGTAAGTTGCCATACCGTAGAGCGAGGTGTGGGTTTCTTCAACATCGAAGTTTCTGCCCAGCGCTCCACCGTTGCTGATGAGTGCTGATTCACCCACATCTAGCTTGAACTTATTGCGATTTTGCGTCCAAAACTGGGCAAGAGCATCGGTGGAAGCCACCTGTGACAACTGCGTGCGATAATCAAGCTTGGCTTCGCTTAAGTAATCGCTGCGACCGGGTTGATCGCTTAAGGCAAAGTCTGCAAGCGTTGGCGCTGCGCCATATTGTTCGCTGTCCCACGCGTAAAACTCGTCGGCAAAGTCAGCTTTACGGACTTTGTCACGGTATTTTGCCCCAAATTTAACGGCTAGCTGGTTATTGTATTGCCAGTCAAAGTCGGCATTGGCTACCAGTCTGTCTTTTTCGTTGACGTAGACTTTGTATAGCTCAACCCAAGACAAACCCATTTTGCTTGGATCGAGTGTAAAGCCCGAGGGGAAGTGATTGCTAATGGCGTTCCAAGGGTCACTGCCGCCGTCTACTTGGTTGTAGGCATAATTTTTACCGGTATCGCGGTCTTCAAGTCCAACATATCCAACCTCTTTTTGATCAAAACGGGCGACAAAATAGCTATTGTCTTCACTGTTGGGTTTGTCGCCATAACGAAACTCATTTTCGTACGTGGCTAGTTGCCAAGAGAGCGTTTTATCAAAGCCAAAGTCATGTTCACCTGCAATTTCAAAGCCTTGCATTTCGGTGATGAGTTCGTTGCGAATATGCTGCAGCTCAGCACGGTCTTTATCAAAACGCAGCCTGTGCTTATAGTGGGTTTCATCATCAATCAATGTGCCATATAGCGCGCTGGCGCTGAGCGTGCCGCTTTCAAGTTGATATTCCAGCGAGCCATTTAAGCCATAAGTTTCACGGGTTCCGGTATAATCACGCAGCTCTAAACGGTAAATGCCTAAGCCATCGTTACCCCGGCGCGGCTCATAATTATCGGTTGCCCAATCACGCTGCCACGCTGTGGCGTTAATGATAAAACCTAGCTTGTCGTCGAGTAGACGGTCGCCGTACACCACATTGGCAGAATAATTTGTACCATCGGCGAGTTCGTTTTGGCCCACAGCAAAGTTGGTTTTGAGGATAAAATCATCAGCGCCTTTTTTGGTCACGAAATTAACATTACCGCCAATCGCATCGCCTTCCATGTCGGGAGTGATAGCTTTAGACACTTCCACAAACTCAATCAATTCGCTTGGAAAAAAGTCGAACGCAGTGGCGCGGCTGGTGGTTTCCTCTTCTGCGGTTGGAAGGCGGTTACCGTTGATACTGGCCGAACTCCATTGTGACGGTAAACCACGCACTGCAACAAAGCGGCCTTCACCTTGGTCACGCTCTATCGACACACCTGGAATACGTTGTACGGCTTCAGCGGCATTTCTATCTGGTAACTTACCAATCCCATCGGCAGAAATGATACTTTTGATATTACTGGCATTTTTTTGGTTATTTGCAGCGGCCATTGCGCCACGGAAGATTTGCCCAACCGTGACCACTTCTTCCATCGCTTGTTGATGGTTTAATAAGATTGGAGACAACGTAGTGACTTTGCCATCAGTTACTTCAACCTGAAGTTCAGTTTCCTGATAACCCATATATTTCACGACTAAGGTGTAGCGACCGGCATCTAGTTTTGGCAGTTCAAAGCGACCACGATAATCAGACACAGTGGATACATCTTGGCCTTTTACCGAGATAACGGCGCCAGACAGATTACTTTGTGGGTCTTTTACAACACCAACAAGTTTACCTGTCGCAGCATATAAGCTGGGACTGGTGGCGAGTAACACGGCAGCAGCGATTTGGGTTAGTTTTTTCATTGCTCTTTTCTCAAAAGTTTGGGTTAAGTTTTCTGGTCTAGTCCAGTTTGTTGCAGATAGAGTAATGACGGTTTTTTACATTCCGATGACACAAAGGTGAAAAATTAACTAGCGCCTACTGCTCTTTGTTGTTTGATTCGCTTTAAGGAGGTAGGAGGATGTTGTTAGATGTTTGGCTTAACTGAATAAGATTTGTCATACTCGCGTTATCAGCGACAGGTTTTCAATAAAGGAATGGCAACGTGATTTATGCTTTGATTGCGGCGATTGGACTTTCTCTTTTTATTTATAGCATTACAGCTCGACAACTAGATAGGGCGGAGCTCACCGCACCTATGTGGTTTGTGCTAACGGGCGGGGCGATAGGCTTTGTGCTTGGTAATATTGAAGGAGGGCAACAAGCTTTAGCGGTAGATATTAATGGCCTACAAACTTGGTTGCCGATTATTGAGTTGACGCTTGCGATTTATTTATTTTCCGATGCTGCAAAAACGCGATTACGGGTGTTATCTCACAGCTTCCAGTTACCGGTTAAATTATTACTCGGGCTGCCATTAACCATGGTATTTGGCGCGTGGGTGGCCCATGAGCTGTTCCAGTTATCTTGGTTGGCTTGCTTTTTAATTGCGGTGATCATCACCCCAACCGATGCCACTTTATGCAAAACCTTCATTCAGGATAAGTCTGTGCCCACCAGATTACGTGAGGCAATTAATGTGGAAAGTGGCTTGAATGATGGCCTATGTATTCCGGTATTTCTGTTTTTACTGGGCGTATTAGCTGAGCGAATGCAAGCGACGACCGAATCATTTGCTTGGATTTTTATACGCGAAGTGGGGATTGCACTCGTTGTCGCTGGGTTACTGACTGGAGTGATCATTTGGTTACTTAAACGCGCCTATCAACATCATTACTTTGCGTCTAAAACCAGCCCTTTTCTCTTTGTTGGCATCGCTTTTTTAGTTTTTTCGGTAACCCAAGCTTTGCATGGCAGCGGTTTTATCGCTGCATTTGTCAGCGGTTTGCTGTTTGATAAATATTATCGTGATGAGTTTAAAGATCAGCTTATCGAAGAAGGTGAGCACCTCGCCGAATTTGCGGCTTTTATGATCTGGATAGTATTTGGTTTGTCGGCCAGTGTAGTGCTGTTAAATGTTACCCAATGGCAGGTTTGGGTGTACGCAGTGTTAGCAACTGCCATGTTTAGATTGATCCCGGTATTCCTCTGCTTGTTAGGTGGTGAACTGACAACCAAAGAGCGCTTTACGTTAGCTTGGTTTGGCCCCAAGGGATTGGCTTCGGTGGTGCTAACCTTAATGCTACTCAGCGAAGAATTGCCAAATGGTTTGCAAATTACTCAAGTGGCAATGGCAACGGTGCTGTTGAGCATTTTTGTGTTTGGATTATCTAGTCGACCCATTTCTAAATTATTTACCAGTGCTTCCGGTCGAGAGTGATTACTCTAAATAACAATTGGTATAGCGTATGATTTCGTATCTGAATTGTACTGTTATATTGTAACTTGTTGTGAAATAAAATATTTTTTGTCACTTTGCTGAAATAAAAAAGTCATGTAACGCGCCTAGACTGTGCCCGCCTTACAGACAAATATTACGTTTCAGGAACAGTACAATGAATAAAAAGTTACTTACAGTTGCTATCTCTGCAATTCTACTTACCGCGTGTGATGACGATACAAAAACCGTTGAGGTGATCAAAGAAGTTGAAGTCATCAAAGAAGTACCAGTGCAAGAAGTGACACAAGTAAAAAATGTGATCCTTATGATCGGTGACGGTATGGGACCACAGCAAGTTGGCTTACTTGAAGAGTATGCTCAGCGCGCGCCAAACTCAACTTATAAAAACAAAGGCAATCAAACAGCGCTGTCTAAACTTGCTGCGGGTGGTCATTTAGGCCTTTCCATGAACGCACCACATGGCGCGACTGGCAGTCTAGTAACTGACTCTGCTTGTTCGGCAACTCAATTAGCAACCGGCCTTGCTGCAGGCTCAGAAATGATAGGCCTTGATGCCGATGGCAATAAAGTAGCGACTATCTTAGAAAAAGCCAAAGCCGCGGGTAAAGCGACGGGTCTTGTTTCAGATACGCGTATTACGCACGCCACGCCAGCAGCATTTGCTGCCCATATGCCGCATCGTTCATACGAAGCTGAAATCGCTGAGCAATTAGTTCGCTCTGGCAGCGTTGATGTGATGTTATCTGGTGGTGCTCGCGTATTTGTACCAAAGAGCACGCCTGACAATGCTGAAGTAAAAGCACAACTTGACGCACTTGGCATGCCTAGTAGCGTATATAAAAGCTCAAAGCGTGGAGATGAAACTAACCTAGTTGTTGAAGCAAAAGAGCAACATGGTTATGGCCTTGCTTTTGATAAAGCACAATTAAGCAGTTTTGAAGGCGAAAAAGTACTAGGTCTATTCGCAAACTCTGGTATGAGTGACGCAATTGCTTACAAAGCTTGTCAACAGAGCAACAGCTGTACTCAGCCTTCATTAAAAGAAATGACGGTGAAAGCGCTTGATATCTTGTCTAAAGATGAAGATGGCTTTTTCTTGATGATTGAAGGCGGTCAAATTGACTGGGCGGGTCATGCAAACGATGCAGGTTGGATGCTAAATGAGCTGCTTAAATTTGATGAAGCCGTTGAAGCTGTTCATGAATGGGTAAAAGACCGTAACGATACACTGGTCGTTGTGACTGCAGACCATGAAACGGGTAGTTTTGGCTTTAGTTATTCAAAGCATGAGCGTCCTGAAGCACAAACGCTATCTGGCGATGGTATGTATGTAAATGGTGTTGCTAAAGAATATCATCCTAAGTTTAACTTTGGCCCACTTGCGCAACTAGACAAGCTCTACGCGCAAACAGGCACTTTCTTCGATATCCTTGCAGAAGCTGCGCCCGATGAAGCCTATGAAAATGTATCGGGTCCAACTTGGAAAGCGACCATTGAAGATATGACGGCTTACACGGTGACGCTAGATAATGCCGCAAAAGTCGGTCAGAGTGTATACGATGAAAATAGCGCAGATATGATCCCAGCGTTTGAAGACTTTAGTGACTTCTATGTATACGCCAAAGAGGATTACACCGGAAAAATTGCTCGCGCGATTGCCTCAGAGCAAAGTGTAGTGTGGGGTACTGGTACACATACGGCTGCGCCAGTACCGGTTTATACTTTTGGTCCTGCGGGCGTAACTAAGCAATTCTCAACCATGCAGCACCATGTGGACGTTGCAAACAAAATGATGACTGCGCTTGGTTTAACTGAATAAGTCAAGCACCTAGATTTTAAGTAACTTCAGTTAAGCCACAGCAATGTGGCTTTTTTCTGTCATTAAGGTCAGAAACTCGCGTTGTGGTAGCGGCTTTGAATAGTAATAACCCTGACCAAAATCACATCCAGCCTGTTTTAATAGCTGATGCTGAGTCGCGGTCTCAACGCCTTCAGCGATGACTTTTAAGCCTAGGCGGTGAGCCATCAAAATAATGGTTTCACATAGGGTTAAATCGTCTGCATTGGTTGCAATGCCATCGACGAAGCGTTTATCAATTTTCACAAAGTGACAATCTAATTGTTTTAGATACGCGAGTGATGAGTAACCCGTGCCAAAGTCATCTAACGCAAATTGAAAACCTTGCTGCTTTAAGCGTTCAACTCGTTGTTTAGTGCGGCTATCATTGTGCATCATCATTCCCTCCGTAACTTCTAGAACCACGTGCTCTGGGGGGATCGCAAGCGTTGTGAGTTTGTCACTCCAGCTTGCTAAGGTGCAATTTTTAGCGGCAAATTGGACCGGTGACACATTGATGCTAATTTGTGTTGTATGGCCTAAGTGCTGTAGTTGTGTCAATGTATCAACAGACTGCGAAAATGCTAAATCGCCAATATGATGAATGAGCTGGGTTTCTTCGGCTAACGGAATAAACTCAGCGGGACTCACCATACCTTGCTCTGGGTGTCGCCAGCGGATCAAGGCCTCGGCTTTGGCGACGCGATTATCGTCAAGTGATACGATAGGCTGGTAGTGCATTTCAAATTGATTGTTATGCAGTGCAGTACGAATACCTTTGAGCATGTGCATTCTAGATTCTGCGACTTTGCGTAAAGCGTCATCAAAAATCACATAGCCGTTACGACCTTGCTGCTTTGCTCGATACATTGCTTGATCGGCAGCCTTTAATAGGGCTTCTGCACCATTACCATCTGTTGGTGCGGTGGCAATCCCCATACTTGCAGTGATATGGCATTGCTCATCTTGGATCTCAAAAGGCTGTTTGAATGCGGACTGGATCTGAGCTGCTAGTGCTTTGCACTTTGCTTTATGTTCGTCATCCTCCAACACAAAGACAAACTCATCACCTCCAATGCGGGATAAAAACGCATGCGGAGCCATACTCTTTAAA
This sequence comes from Pseudoalteromonas sp. JC3, assembly GCF_030291895.1. Taxonomy (NCBI): domain Bacteria; kingdom Pseudomonadati; phylum Pseudomonadota; class Gammaproteobacteria; order Alteromonadales; family Pseudoalteromonadaceae; genus Pseudoalteromonas; species Pseudoalteromonas sp. JC3. The sequence continues at coordinate 582,453 of NZ_CP127855.1, forward strand.
CGTTGTGCGACTAACTTCAAGAGTAAGTCGCCGTAATAATGGCCTAATGTGTCGTTAATATCTTTAAAATTGTCGAGATCGAGTAATAACACGGCGGTTTGTTGTTGTCCGCTGGCAACCTGTTTTTTTAAGTGTTTTTTAAGTCCCACACGATTATGAAGATCGGTTAATTCGTCAAAATGTGCTTGTTTCCAGATCAGCGCATCTTTACGCTTTACTTCGGTAATATCGGTGAAGATCGCGACGCGGCGGTAGATCTCACGGTTGCTATCGTAAACGCTATCAATAGTCAGCCATTCGGTGTAAAGCTCGCCATTTTTCTTACGGTTGACAATCTCACCTTGCCAACGGCCGTGTTCGTTGAGCTGCTGCCACATCAATTCGTAAAAGCTACGGTCATGTTGACCCGATCCTAACATGGCAGTGGACTTACCCAGCACCTCTGAGCGTGAGTAACCAGTTACACGCGTAAAGGCAAGGTTGACGTCCAAGATAAAGCCATTGGCATCCGTGATGATCATACATTCGCTGCTATTGTTGTACACCAATGCTGCAAGGTTTAGTGCTTCTTCTTGATGCTTACGTTGGCTAATATCACGGAAAATCAACAACGCCTGTGGATGTGACTCAATGGCACATAGGCGACATTCAACCACTTGATTACTGGTTGGTGAAAACTCAAGTTGCACATAGGTTTTGTCATTCAACAGCGCAAGCTCTGCGCGGATCCGTTTATAGATATGTTCTGGGAGCAATTCCCTAAGCGTTTGTGCTTTGTCTGTGTAATCGCCATAACGAGATAAGATCTGAGCCTGTTGATCTAAGCGCACATAGCTATCGGGGAGTGCATTAATCAGGGCTTTTACAACGGCAAGTCTATGATTTGCATTGTCTTCAGCGGCTAAGCGTGTTTGCGCCATATGAGCAAAACGCTCGGCGATATGCTCAAATTCACTGGGCACTTTGGTTGCGTTAAAACGGCGATCTTGCTTGCCCGATTCAAGTTGTGCAATAGCATGCTTGAGTGCGCCAAGCGGTTTTAAAAGTTGTTGCTTTAATTGCCAATGTGTTTGCCAAAACAAAATAGACACAAGCGCCAAAAATATTCCTAGAAAGAGTGCAAAACGCTTATCTATGCTGCTCAACTGGGACTCAAAATCGAAACTAAAGTAGATTTGTAACGCTCGGTTGCTGTTATTGAGTGATTGCTTTACATACACCAAGCGATTGCCTTCTGGGGTGTTTAGTAGCGTCGCCTGTGTGCCTAAATTGCTTGGCCAAGAACTGCTAACAGCACGGCCAAGTTCTGCATTTGCTGCTGGATATTGCGCAATGATTTGCGCTTTAGCGTCGGCAATCATTACCCGAGTACCAACAGGAAGAGGCAGTTTTGCAAGGGTCTGGCTCCAATGCGTTAAGCCTTTCACTGCGACAAGCATAAATAAAAATTGCTGTTTATCATCGTAAATTGGTAGCGCGAAGTTGACTGTTGCACGCTGCATGCTGCGGTCAATTTGATACTCACCAATACTAAACTGGGCAGTGCGCATTGCGGTTTTAAAGTAACCACGATCGGCGATATTGATCTCGCGTTGATCTGCTTGATGCGTAGTACAAAGTACGTTCCCTTGTGCGTCAACTATGCCAAGGTTAGCTAGGTTGGGGCTGAGCAGCATCGCGTGATAAAGCAGCGGCGGGCATTTGCCGTGCTCTACGGTAAGATGATCAATACGGGTCGACAGTTGCTGTAAGACTTGTTCTGTATCTGCGAGCTCTACCTGCTGGATCGCCGCAACTTGTTTGGCGTAATGCAGCGCCTGTTGTGACTGTTGTGTTAATGCCTGCTGACGTTGCTCACATAATAGAAATAAAATAATGATCAGACATGGCAAGCACAGTAGAACGAGTAAGCGATAAAATCGAAACTGTATTGAAGATTTCAGAATAATCCCACCTATGGAGCTGATCAGAGAGCGCGAATGATACCGAATCAAGTTAGGACAACCAAGCAAATTTGCATAAATAATTCAGCTGCAAAAGCATCACTGAGCAAGGGCTAACAGATAGAATTTTTAATTTCTAAATTGAAAGTATGATGTGATTATCCGGTCAAAAAAAATGGCATTTTTTCATCTCTCCACTTTTTTCCACAAAATTCATGATCTTCCACAAATCCCGCGATTTTTCTGGCTTTCAAAGGTGTTAAAGGTACCGACTGAGCTTGACAAAAGTGCTTGTCAAGCCCTAGACTGTTCTTCTGTGGTAAAAAGTGGGTTTTAGTGGATCAAACTGGATCAACTAACTTAGAAATAGGATCACGCATGTTTCGAGGTGCAAGTTCGCTAGCTTTGGATGACAAAGGGCGTTTTGCGGTGCCGACTAAGTACCGTCAACCGCTGCTGTCTGAAGATCAGGGAACCGTTATTTGTACTATTGCGATCAACGAACCGTGCTTATGGCTCTACCCACTCTCCGAATGGCTAGAAATTGAGACCAAACTAAGTCGCATCTCTAACACCAATCCCAGAGTGAGACGCTGGCAACGGATGTTGCTAGGTCATGCTACAGAATACCAACTAGACAAAAATGGCCGGATTTTACTGGCGCCTTCATTGCGGTCCCATGCGCAATTAGGCAAAAAGATTATGCTAGTTGGGCTACTCAATAAATTTGAAATTTGGGACGAAGAACGCTGGTATCAGCAAATGCAGGCAGATACCGAAATTGAACACTCAGGAAACTTTGAGGAAAGCCCTGAACTGGAAAACTTTTCCTTGTAGGGGTAAACAAATTAATGAGCGAAGAGTTTAAGCATATTTCGGTATTAATGACCGAAACCCTAGATGCCCTAGCAATTGACCCTGAAGGTATATATATCGATGGGACGTTTGGTCGTGGTGGGCATTCAGGTGAAATCCTCAAAAGGTTGTCGACTGGGCGTTTACAAGCCATAGATCAAGACCCTCAAGCGATTAAAGCGGCTGAAAAGTTTGCCGATGATACACGTTTCTCTATAGCGCGAAGCCGCTTCTCGCAAATTAAATCTGTCGCGGAACAAGCCGGTATCTTAGGTCAGGTTGATGGCATCTTGTTGGACATTGGTGTGTCTTCACCTCAGCTTGATGATGCAGGCCGTGGCTTTAGCTTTATGAAAGATGGGCCACTGGATATGCGTATGGATCCTGATTCAGGTCGCAGCGCTGCACAGTGGCTAGCTGAAGCAGAGCTTGAAGAAATGGTGTTTGTGATCAAAAAGTATGGCGAAGAAAAGTTTGCCACTCGTATTGCTCGTAAAGTCATTGAAGTACGTGAGCACACCGCGATTACAACGACGGCGCAATTAGCGCAACTGATAGATGAAGCTGTGCCTGTCAAGGACAAACATAAGCATCCTGCAACTCGTACTTTCCAAGCTATTCGTATTTATATTAACAGCGAGTTAGAAGAAATTCAGACTGCATTGCAAGCGTCACTTGAGGTGTTAAAACCTGGTGGTCGGTTAGTGGTGATCTCGTTTCATTCTCTAGAAGATCGCATTGTAAAGCAGTTTATCAAGAAGCAGAGTAAGGGAGAGGCGATACCCAGAGGTCTGCCTTTAACGGATGAACAACTTAAACAAAATCTCACCTTAAAGGCAGTGGGTAAAGCCATTAAGCCTAGCGATGCAGAGATTGCACAAAATCCACGCTCGCGAAGCTCAGTATTAAGAGTGGCGGAGAAGCTCTAATGAATGCAAGTAAGCAACGTCAACCAAATCTATTTGTAGAAATAGGCTATTACATCATTGCTAATAAGTTGACGGCATTCTTGCTACTTACGATTTTGATTTCTGCACTCGCGGTAGTGCAAATTACCCATTTAACTCGCCAGCAATTGATACAGCAGGATGAGCTATTACAACAGCGCGATGAGTTAGACCTACAATGGCGTTACCTCGTTGTGGAAGAAGAGTTTTACTCTCAGCATGCAAGGATAGAAGAGATAGCCAAGATGCAGTTAGAGATGAAACGCCCAACCAGTAAAGATGAACAGGTGATTGTGCTGCCATGAATAAACAAAAGCAAAAAACTCAATCTATTATCACCTGGCGCTTTGCTTTAGTTTGCGGCGTGATGCTCACCGTTTTTATGACGCTTGTTGCACGCGCTGCATTTTTGCAAGTAATTGAGCCTGATAAGGCAATTGAAGAAAATGATAAGCGCACCGTACGGGTTGAGAAACTCAATGTCCAACGAGGTATGATCTTCGACCGCAATGGCAAAGAGCTGGCTGTGAGCGTGCCAGTTGTGAGCGTTTATGCAGATCCCCTTGCCATTGATAAGGCACTTGCCAAAAAAGTGTTACGTAAAGCCCGTAAAGAAGGTGAAGATTATAAAGCGTTAGAGCAAAATGATGCTGAGCTGAAAATACGGAAACAAGCTTGGTACGATGATGAGCTCAGGTGGAAAGAGCTTGCAGATGTACTCAGACTCAAACCAGAAAATGTCGATGAACGGCTTAGGGGAGACCCAAGCCGTCGTTTTGTCTATTTGAAGCGTCAAGTGACGGCGGTTGTTGCCAACTATATTCGTCAAATGCGCCTGCCGGGCGTGCACTTGCTTGACGAGTCCAAACGTTTTTACCCAAGCGGCGAAGTAACAGCGCACATGATTGGTGTAACCGATATTGATGGCAAAGGTATTGAAGGCGTCGAGCGTATGTTCGACTCTGCATTAACCGGTACGGCTGGTAAACGCACCATTCGAAAAGATGCGCAAGGTCGTGAAGTACAAGTACTTTCAGAAGAACAGCGTGTCGAGCCAGAAGATGTTTACCTGAGTATTGATTTACGGATCCAAGCCATTGCCTACCGCGCGTTAAAGTCGGCGGTACTGAGCTATAAAGCTACCTCTGGTTCGGCGATAGTTGTTGATGTACACACTGGCGAAATTTTAGCTTTGGTGAATAGCCCAAGCTTTAATCCTAACGATCTAAGTACTGCCGCACCTTATAAACGTCGCAATCGTGCTATGACTGACCTATTTGAACCCGGTTCAACCTTAAAGCCTTTAGCGGTATTGGCTGGTTTAAATTATGGTGCAGTTAAGGCAACAGACACGATAGATACCTATCCGGGCTGGATGAACTTAAGTGGTGGCTTAGTGAAAGACACTCGTAACAATGGTGAGCTGAGCTTAAGAGAGATCCTTAAAATCTCCAGTAACATGGGAGTTGCGAAGATCTCGCAGATGCTGCCAAAAGAGTATTTTATCAATCTATACCAACAAGTGGGTTTTGGTGAGCCAACGGGCTCAAATATGATTGGTGAAAGCGCAGGTCTATTTTATCCAAACCGCCGTTGGTCTAACTTTGAAATTGCAACACTCTCTTATGGTTACGCAGTATCTGTAAGCACTGCACAAATGGCGAGACTTTACGCCATGTTTGGAGCCGGCGGTATCTTGCGACCACTCACTATTGTGAAGCAAGATGAAATTCCTGAAGGCAAGCGTATTTTTAGCGAGCAAGATACACATGCCGTGGTAGAAATGATGGAGTCAGTATTTGAACGTGGCGGCACTGCCCATAACGTAAAGGTTGATGGATACCGTGCTGCTGGTAAAACAGGTACTTCAGAAAAAGCCGTGGCGGGTGGCTATGGTGATGAGTACGTTGGTTATTTTGCGGGCGTTGCACCGGTAAGTGACCCAAGGCTTGCGGTTGTGGTGATGGTTAATGAACCGGCGGGAGATGTTTACTATGGCGGTCAAACCGCAGGGCCTGCTTTTGCTGAAATAATGTCTAATGCACTGAGAATTTTAAATGTAGCGCCTGATAAAGAGCGCGTGGCTTATATTTCTGGAGCAGATAACGATGCGTGATCTGGCTCAGGTACTCAGTGATTATGGTGTCAATATTGCCCCTGTTAAGGTTGAGAATCTGCGCATAGACAGTCGAGCGATTGAGCCAGATGATTGTTTTATTGCACTGCAAGGTCATGCCCAAGACGGTGCTAAATATGCCGCCAGTGCCGTTGCGCAAGGCGCTAAATGTGTGCTTGCAGAAACGGGAAGCGAGCTTAATGTTGCACCAGAGCAAGCGATTTTTATCGACAATCTTGCCGATAAGTTGGCGGCAATTGCAGCGCAGTTTTATGCATACCCGAGTAAAAATCTCAAACTCACAGGCGTTACTGGCACCAACGGTAAATCTACCACGACAGCAATGATTGCCAATTTAGCGAGCCTAACCGGTAGTGCCGGGGCTGTGATAGGTACGCTTGGTTATGGTCAACCAGACAGCCTTATTCCGCTGGCAAACACCACGCCGTCAAACGTAGATTTACAACGTATTTTGGCGTTTTTACAGCAACAATATGATCAAGTCGCGATGGAGGTCTCTTCCCATGGCTTGGTGCAAGGTCGAGTTGACGAATGCGACTTTGATGTGGCTGTTTTCACCAACTTGACGCGCGATCACTTAGATTATCACGGTGATATGCAAAGCTATGCAGAAGCTAAGAAACTGCTATTCACTCGCTGTGCGCCAAATCACAAAGTCATCAATATTGACGATGAAGTGGGTGCAAGTTGGGCCGCTGAGTTTAATGACGATACAGTGGTTGTTTACGGTCGCTGGAGTGAAAAAAATAGCTACCAACAATATGTATTCTTTGATGCCGTGTCGGCACACCCAAATGGTTTGACGGCGACATTAAAAACCAGCTGGGGTGAATGTGAAGTCAGTGTGCCACTGTATGGTGAGTTTAATCTTTATAATTTAGCTGCTGCGATTGCGACTTTACTATTGCAAGGCACAAGTCTTGAAGCATTAAGCGAAGCTTGCAGCCAGCTCGCGCCAGTTGCAGGCCGCATGCAGCCATTTAGTGCCCCTGAAAAGCCTACGTGTATTGTTGATTATGCCCATACCCCAGACGCTTTGGCACTTGCACTACAAGCCTTGCGAGCACATGTTCCGGGCAATCTTATCTGTGTGTTTGGTTGCGGTGGTGATAGAGATAAAGGTAAGCGTCCTGAAATGGCGCGAGCTGCAGAGAAATATGCAGATAAACTGGTGATCACCAGTGATAATCCACGAAGCGAAGATCCCAATTTAATCATTGACGACGTTAAGGCAGGACTCATCCACCCTGAGTATGCTGTCTGCCAGCCAGATAGAGGGCTAGCCATTCAACACGCGATAGACCTAGCTGATGAAAACAGCGTGGTGCTGATTGCGGGGAAAGGGCACGAGGATTATCAAATTATAGGTACTGAGCGCATTGATTTTTGTGATAGGCAATGCGTTGCAGCGATTTTACGAGGGGAAAAGGCATGATCAAGATGGATTTTTCTTGGCTTGCAGCAGTCTTAAAAACCCCTTACGACGGGGAGAATTTGGCAGTCGCCAATATTAATACTGATACCAGAACAATACAGTCTGGAGAGGTATTTCTAGCACTTAAAGGGCCTAACTTTGACGGCCACCGTTTCTTGGGTGTGGCCAAAGCACATGGTGCTATCGCAGCTATTGTTTCTGAGCACGATGAAGATATCGATTTACCACAGTTTGTTGTTACAGATACGCGCATTGCTTTAGGCCAAATTGGCCGAGCAGTGATTGAAACTGTCGCCCCTAAAACCATTGCAATTACCGGCAGTGTCGGTAAAACCACAGTGAAAGAAATGTGTGCGGCGATTTTGGCGCAAAAAGGCAAAGTCCTTGCGACGAAAGGTAATTTTAATAACGACATCGGGGTACCGTTGACGCTATTGCGCTTAAGTGAAGATGATGAATATGCGGTGATAGAACTCGGCGCTAACCACTTGGGTGAAATTGCTTATACCACTGCATTAGTAAGTCCAGACGTGGCGACAGTATGTAACGTCGCACCAGCCCACATCGAAGGGTTTGGTTCAATTGATGGCGTAGGAAAAGCGAAAGGTGAGATTTTCTCAGGCCTAAAAGCTGACGGTGTCGCAGTCATCAATGCGGATAGCGATTATGCTCAGATGTGGCAGGAAAGCTTAGCTGTTTCTAAAGTGAAACGTTATAGCTTAAATGCTCAGCTTGATATTTGGGTGGAAGCAATTGAGTTGGATGAGCTAGCTCGCCCTACCTTCACGCTATGCCTGGGAGAAGAGCGTACCACCATTAGTTTACCGCTTAGTGGCCAGCACAACGTTGGCAATGCGTTGATTGCGGCTGCATTGACAACCGAGCTTGGCGCAAGCTTAAGTGAGGTGGCAACGGGTCTTGGAAAAATGGCTGAAGTAAAGGGCCGTGTCAACATGATCCAAGTCTCGGACACGTTGCGTGTCGTCGATGACACCTACAATGCAAACGTGAAATCTGTCAACGCGGCGATTGATTTACTGGCGTCTATGTCTGGCTATAAAGTATTGGCGTTGGGTGATATGGCAGAACTGGGTGAAGATGCTCGCGAATATCACCGTGAAGTCGGCGAGTATGCTAAGCAGCAAGGCATTGATGAATTGTTTTCATTGGGGGTGCTGAGTAGTAGCGCAAGCAATGTATTTGAAAAGCCAAATCGTCATTTCTCGACTCGCGAGAACTTAATGAAGGCGTTACGGGTTGTATTGGCCGAGCAATCAGGACAATGCACCGTTATCGTTAAAGGATCACGTAGTGCGCGGATGGAACTGCTCGTTGAAGAATTAGTAAACGCTGGCCAGTCGGATAGCGAGACAGGAGAAGTATCATGTTAGTTTGGCTAGCCGAGTATCTTACCCAATATTATTCTGGGTTTAACGTATTTTCTTACCTTACGTTGAGGGCGATTTTAGGCATTTTAACGGCCTTAATGATTTCGTTGTATTTTGGCCCTAAACTCATCGCTGCATTACAGCGCATGCAGATTGGTCAGACCGTACGTGATGATGGCCCTGAATCGCACTTGTCCAAGTCGGGTACCCCAACCATGGGTGGACTGTTAATTCTGGCTGCGATCTTTACCAGTACGCTACTGTGGGGCGACCTTAGCAACAAATATGTATGGGTGACGTTATTTGTCATTGGCAGCTTAGGTATTGTTGGGTTTGTGGATGATTACCGCAAGGTGATCAGAAAAGACAGTAAAGGCCTAATTGCACGTTGGAAATACTTTTGGCAGTCGGTTATTGCGATCTCTACGGCGGCATTTTTGTACTTTACGTCTACCAGCGCTGCGGAAACCACGCTAGTCGTGCCATTTTTGAAAGATGTATTACCACAACTTGGTTTGTTCTATTTGGTCATGAGTTACTTTGTGATTGTGGGTACGTCAAACGCAGTTAACCTGACTGATGGTTTGGATGGTCTTGCCATTGTTCCGACCATTTTGGTTGCCTCAGCACTCGCTATTATTGCTTACGTTACTGGTAACGCGAATTTCTCAAGCTACCTTCATATTCCTCATTTACCACTCACGAGTGAACTGGTTGTGGTATGTACGGCGATTGTTGGTGCAGGCCTTGGTTTCTTATGGTTTAACACCTATCCTGCACAAGTTTTTATGGGCGATGTGGGTTCATTGGCGTTGGGTGGTGCACTCGGGATCATCGCTATTTTAGTACGCCAAGAGTTAGTGCTTATCATTATGGGCGGTGTATTTGTGATGGAGGCATTATCCGTGATTTTACAGGTAGGGTCTTACAAACTCAGAGGTCAGCGGATCTTTAGAATGGCCCCGATTCACCACCATTACGAATTAAAAGGATGGCCTGAGCCGCGCGTGATAGTCCGTTTTTGGATCATCTCGATTATCTTGGTTTTGGCCGGTCTTGCGACGTTGAAGATTAGATAATGACGTATATTGAGCAATTACAGAAAAAACATGTCACGGTACTGGGACTTGGAGTCACAGGACAGGGGATTGTGCGTTTTCTGCTGTCGCACGGTATTAATCCAAAAGTGGTTGATAGTCGTCCAGTGCCTCCGGGCTCGGACTGGCTAAGTCACAACGCACCTGAATGTGAAGCGGTATTTGGCAATCTTGCTGATGCCGCTTTGGCGCAAACGGATCTGATTATCATCAGCCCAGGGATCCCGTTATTTGAACAAAGCGTTGCCGCTGCCATTGCCGAAGGCGTTGAAGTCATCGGCGATATTGAGCTATTTGCACGCCTTAATACCCGTCCGGTGATTGCCGTTACGGGCTCGAACGGTAAGTCCACCGTTGTTACGCTCGCGACAGAAGTATTGAAAGCCGCAGGCTTAAAAGTTGGGCTTGGCGGCAATATTGGCACGTCTGTGCTGTCGTTGTTAGAGCAGCCGCATGATGTTTATGTACTTGAGCTGTCTAGTTTTCAGCTTGAAACTACTCATAGCTTGGCTTGTTTGTCGGCAATGATCCTCAATATTACTGAAGATCACATGGATCGCTATCCTGATTTTCAAGCTTATATTGAAGCGAAGCAACGTATTTACCAGCATGTTGAACATATTGTCTTTAATGCTGAAGATCATTATACCTTTGCGCAGCATGGGCAAGGCAGCAGTGTATCTCTCACTGAGGGGGATTATCACTTAATGACCTTTGACGGTGAGGCGTATTTCGCACACAAACAAACACCATTGCTAGCGGTAAAAACGTTGGCGATGGTGGGGCGACATAATCAATTTAACGCCTTGGCGGTATTAGCATTATTAGCGCCGATGCAATTGCCTATGCAGGCATTTGCCAGCGCGTTTGCGAGTTTCACGGGGTTACCTCATCGTTGTCAGTTGGTTGCCGATGTTGCTGGGGTTCGCTACTTCAACGATTCGAAGGCAACGAATGTTGGCTCGACGGTCGCCGCTATTGATTCTTTAGCTTCAGGTCGCAAAAATATTATTTTGATCGTGGGTGGTGATGCGAAAGGGGCAGATCTTTCACCGCTCAAGACGCCACTCACTACGCATTGCAAAGCGCTATTTTGTTTCGGGCAAGACGGTGCACAGTTTATGCCACTGCTGCGCAATAGCCATCAAGTCAACAATTTGGAAGAAGCCGTGTTGGCGGCAAAAACGATAGCGACCAATGGTGATATTGTGCTATTAGCACCAGCCTGTGCCAGCATAGACATGTATCCAAACTATATGGCGCGTGGGGATGAGTTCGTCCGTTTAGTGGGGGAACATGCTTGATTAACGTCGCTGATATCAAAGAGGCGCTAACGCCTCGCCAGTCCGAGAGCTTATTTGACGTACCTTTGATGTACTGCATGCTCATGCTTATTGGAGTGGGATTTGTGATGGTGACAAGTGCTTCTATGCCGGTTGCCGAGCGACTATTTGATAACCCTTTTCACTTTACCATTCGCCACGTTATCTTTTTAGTGGGCTCGTTTATTCTCTTTTGGTTCGCGACAAGTGTGCCAATGACTTGGTGGAAACGCAGTAATCCATATTTGCTGCTTTTTGGCTTGGTACTGTTAGTGGCGGTACTCATTATTGGTCGCGAAGTAAATGGTGCAAGACGCTGGATCCCGCTTGGTCCTTTTGGTTTGCAAGTAGCAGAGGCATCTAAGCTATTTTTCTTCAGCTATATTGCCGGCTACTTGGTACGTAAACGCGATGAAGTACAAGAAAACATCAAAGGCTTCGCCAAGCCAATGATTGTGTTTGCGGTGTATGCGTTCTTAATTTTGATGCAACCAGATTTAGGTACTGTGGTAGTCATGTTTGTGACGACCGTTGGCCTGTTGTTTTTAGCCGGTGCAAGGCTTTGGCAGTTTTTTACCTTAATGCTTACCGGTGTCTCTTTGGTGGTACTGCTTATCATCATTGAGCCATATCGTATGAAGCGTGTCGTGGGCTTTTTAAACCCTTGGGAAGATCCATTTGGCGCCGGTTATCAATTGGTACAATCCCTAATGGCATACGGCCAAGGTGGCTGGTTTGGTCAAGGCTTGGGTAATAGCATACAAAAGCTACAGTATTTGCCGGAAGCACATAATGACTTTATTTTTGCTGTAATAGCGGAAGAACTGGGCTTTATTGGGGTATTTAGCATTATTATTGTACTCGGCGTATTGGTTACTCGAGCGCTTTTTATCGGGCAAAAGGCCCTTAAAGCAGGTAAAGAATACGAAGGGTATTTTGCCTTGGGCATTGGTATTTGGTTTGCCTTTCAGGCAGTCGTTAATATTGGTGCGAGCGCTGGCATTTTACCCACTAAAGGTTTAACACTGCCATTTGTTTCTTACGGTGGCTCTAGCCTTTGGGTGATGACAATTGCGGCAGGCATTCTACAACGTATAGATTTTGAGACAAAAATGTCGACAAGGCAGGCAACATCCCGTGGAGGTAGGCGATGACAAAACGTCTTCTAGTGGTCGCGGGCGGTACAGGTGGACATATTTTTCCAGGTATTGCAGTGGCACAATTTTTACAGGCGCAGGCTTGGCAAGTGAGCTGGGTTGGCACTGCGGACCGAATGGAAGCCGATGTGGTGCCGCGTTACGGTTTTGAAATTGATTTTATTGCCATGAAAGGCGTCCGTGGTAACGGGGTCAAACGATTACTAACCGCACCATTTATGGTTTTAAAAGCGATACTTGCAGCAAAGCGTATTTTACAACAGCGTAAACCTGATGTGGTGTTAGCCATGGGCGGTTATGTAACTGGCCCTGTAGGTGTTGCTGCGAAACTGCTTAGGATCCCTTTGGTGATCCATGAGCAAAATGCGGTTGCGGGTATGAGCAATAAGTTACTGGCGAAAATTGCAAGTCGCGTATTAGCGGGTTTTCCCGGCGCATTCAATGAAAAGCTCGCTCAGGTTGTGGGGAATCCGGTACGTGCAAGTGTTGCTGAGATTAGCGATAAACCCGTTTCAGTGCCGTTAAATCTATTAATTGTCGGTGGTTCATTGGGAGCAAAAGCACTGAATGAAACCGTGCCAGAAGGACTCAAGTTACTTCAGCAACAGGTGGCCAGTATCGGATTAAATATTCTCCATCAAAGCGGTAAACATAACCAAGACGATACACAACAACGATATGAAAGTGCAGGCATTAATGCTGAGGTCAGCGAGTTCATTCATGATATGGATGCCGCATACGCTTGGGCTGACTTGGTTATTTGCCGTGCCGGTGCGCTTACCGTGAGTGAAATAGCCGCAGCTGGGAAAACGGCGATTTTTGTGCCTTTCCCACATGCCGTTGACGATCACCAGACGGCTAACGCGCAATTTTTAGTGTCGGCTGGGGCTGCTTATATATTACAGCAAACTGCACTGACGCCAGAAACGCTAGCAACGACACTGCAGCCACTTGTTATTGAGCCGCAAAAAATTGCGACCATGGCAGCAAAAGCGAGACAATGCGGTAAGTCGGAGGCAACAGCGAAAGTTGCCCAAATTTGTACAGAATTATCGAACTAGGATATTAAATGGAAGCTTCAAGCAGAAGAGCAATGCGACGTATCAACACCATCCACTTTATCGGGATTGGTGGTGCTGGTATGGGTGGAATTGCAGAAGTGCTGGCCTTTGAAGGTTACCGAATTACAGGCTCAGATATCGCCAAAAGTACGATGACAGAGCGATTAACAAATATGGGCGCCGAGATCTTTATCGGCCACCAAGCTGAAAATGTAAAAATGGCTGATGTGGTTGTGGTATCGAGTGCCATCAACGACCAAAACCCAGAGATCCAAGCGGCGAAGGCAAACCGTACGCCAATCGTTCGTCGCGCCGAAATGCTCGCCGAGTTGATGCGCTTTCGTCACGGGATTGCGGTGGCAGGAACACATGGTAAGACCACAACGACGAGCCTGATCGCGAGTATTTTTGCGCGGGCTGAGCTGGATCCAACCTTTATTATCGGTGGCTTGCTCAACAGCGCTGGCAGTAATGCCAAAGTAGGCAGCAGTGAATACCTTATCGCAGAAGCGGACGAGAGTGATGCATCATTTTTGCATTTGCAGCCGATGGTGTCGGTGGTAACAAATATCGAAGAAGACCACATGGATACTTACGACGGTGACTTCGAAAAAATGAAAGACACCTACATCGAGTTTATCCATAACTTACCATTTTATGGTCTGGCTGTGGTGTGTATCGATTCACCAGTCGTGAGAGAATTATTGCCACGCTTTGCAAGGCCGACAATCACGTATGGTGAGGCTAACGATGCGGATTATCAGTTATTGGACTTCAAGCAAACACAAAGTGAATCACACTTTAAAGTCAGAACCAAAGACGGTGAGTTACTTGAAGTGAAGCTAAATATGCCAGGTAAGCACAACGCATTGAATGCGCTGGCATCTATTGCGGTTGCAAAAGATCACAATATTGAAAACGAAGCGATTTATCAGGCGTTAGCCAACTTTGAAGGGGTAGGACGTCGCTTCCAGCATTACGGCTCATTCAATAATGAAGTGGGTGAGGTGATGCTGGTTGATGATTATGGTCACCATCCGTCTGAAGTTGCGATGACGATAAAAGCCGCTAAGTCTGGTTGGCCTGATAAGCGTTTGGTTATGATTTATCAGCCACATCGCTATAGTCGAACACGCGATTTATATGAAGATTTCGTAAAAGTGCTTTGCGATGTTGATAAACTACTGCTGTTAGATGTATATAGTGCCGGTGAAGCGCCTATCGTTGGTGCGGATAGTAAAAGTTTGTGCCGTAGTCTCCGTCAACGTGGCGTTGAGCCTATCCATATCAGTGACCATGGTGAATTGGCGAAAGTGTTGGCAAGCACCATGGAAGATGGTGATTTAGTGTTGACGCAAGGGGCCGGCAATATAGGTCAAATCGTGAAGCAGTTAGCCGCCACCGGGCTATCGATAGCGCAGTTAAAACAGAGTGAATTATGAGTAGTCAGTTTGGAAAAGTAGCCGTATTACTTGGCGGTAGTTCAGCAGAGCGAGAGGTGTCGCTAAAATCCGGTAATGCAGTGTTAAATGCCTTCGTTAATCAAGGTATAGATGCGATTGCTTTTGATCCAGCAGAACGTAATTTATGGCAACTGAAAGACCTAGGTGTGGATCGCGTATTCATTGCACTGCATGGCCGTGGCGGTGAAGATGGTACTATTCAAGGTGCGCTTGAGTTTATGGGAATACCATATACAGGAAGCGGTGTACTTGGTAGTGCGCTTGCAATGGATAAAGTCCGCTGTAAGCATCTGTTTCAGTCTGCCAAGTTAAGTACGGCACCTTATGCTGTCGTAAGCAAAGAGACGGGTTTTGACGCTAAGGCGCTAATCGCTGAGTTTGGCAAAGTCATGGTAAAGCCAAGTCACGAAGGCTCGAGCATAGGTATGGCTCAGGCAGACAGCGAAGAAACCCTGACTGCGGCATTAAATAATGCCTTTAAGTTTGACGATCAAGTTCTCGTTGAACAATGGATCACTGGACGTGAGTTTACCGTGTCTATGCTTGGTAAAGAGGCATTGCCTGTTATTGAAATGCGTACGCCTCGTGGTTTTTACGATTATGAAGCGAAATACCAAGTCAACAGTACCGAGTATTATTGTCCGGCGGATATTAGCGCTGCACACACTGAGCAATTACAAGTGATGGCAAAGCACGCTTTTGAATTGGTTGGTGCCACTGGTTGGGGACGTGTTGACGCCATGCAAGATGAGCAAGGTCATTTCTATCTACTCGAGGTAAATACTGTACCTGGTATGACTGAAAAGTCGTTGGTGCCGATGGCAGCAAAAGCAACGGGTGTAAGTTTTGAGCAATTAGTTGTTCGCATTTTGGAGCAAACGCTTTAATATGCGAGCATTTTTAGCAGGGTTGAAGCTGATCAGTTCAAGAGTGAACTGGCCTCTTTTTTGGGGACTTAGCTTCTTCTTTGTGGTGATTTTTACATTGGTAAGAGGAACATACTGGGTAAGTGATTGGTTAGTTGCACATCATGATGCGCAAATAAAAACACTCAAAGTGCTCGGTAAACCGCATTATACCAATGAAGATGACATTGTGGCGGCAATTAAAACCGCAGATTTAAATAGTTTTTTTGAGCTTGATGTAAAAGCAGTCCACAAGGCGGTAAAGTCTTTGCCTTGGATTGCGACAGTGTCAGTCAGAAAACAATGGCCGGATACGCTGCAAGTCTATGTAGTGGAACATCAGCCGGTTGCGCATTGGAATAGCGATTCATTACTCAATGATGATGGCGAAGTATTCCAAGCGAGTAGTAACAAATTGCCGCAAGGGCTGCCTGAATTATATGGCCCTGAAGGAAGTGCTGAAGAAGCATGGCAAACATTTAAGCAGTTTAAAGCCTTGTTGGCGGTAAATCAGTTTACGTTGGAAAGTTTAGCGCTTTCAGAACGATTTGCTTGGCAGCTATGGCTGGACAATGGGATCCGCTTAAATTTAGGGCGTGAAGATAAAGCCAAACGAGTACAACGTTTTATCGACGTGTATCCACGTATGGAACGCCCTGAAGGTAAAGTAATCGATGTCATTGATTTACGCTACGACACGGGACTGGCAGTGAGTTGGAAAGAACCTACTGAGCAGCAAGAACAACAAAATAACAAGAGTGAAGCATGACAAAGTCGGCAGAAAGAAACTTAGTGATTGGATTAGATGTTGGCACATCAAAGGTCGTCGCCACAGTTGGGGAGATCACTGTGGACAATCAACTTAGTATTGTCGGTGTCGGACGCCAAGAGTCTCACGGCATGGATAAGGGCGGGGTAAACGATTTAGACCTCGTTTCTGAGTCTATTAAACGCGCTGTAGATGAAGCAGAGCTAATGGCCGATTGCAGAATAAGCTCGGTTTATTTGGGGATCTCAGGCAAACATATTCAGTGTCAAAACGAAAGTGGCGTGGTGGCAATAAACAATGCTGAAGTCACAGACGATGATATTGCCAATGTTATTCACATTGCACGCTCTGTGCCTATGTCTGCCGAACGCAAAATGCTGCACTCATTGCCGCAAGAATATAGCATCGACATGCAAGAGGGGATCAAAAACCCTCTGGGTATGAGTGGCGTAAGGATGGAAGCGAAAGCACATATCATTACGTGTTCGAATGACATGGCAAAGAATATTGAAAAGTGTGTTGAACGCTGTGGTTTGCAGGTAGACCAATTAACGTTTAACGCCTTGGCGTCATGTTACTCAGTGTTGACTGAAGACGAAAAAGAGCTTGGTGTTGCGGTATTAGATATCGGTGGTGGCACCATGGATATTGCGATTTATGTGAATGGAGCGTTGCGCCATACTGCCGTGATCCCAGTTGCGGGCAATCAGGTCACAGGCGATATAGCAAAAATATTTAGAACACCTATTTCGCATGCCGAGTCTCTGAAAGTACAATATGCCTTCGCGTCGAGCCAAATGGCATCAAGTGAAGAAACCATCGAAGTACCAAGTGTTGGTGGGCGTCCTGCGCGGGTAATGTCTCGTCATACTTTGTCTGAAGTGGTAGAGCCAAGATTTAGAGAACTGTTTGAGCTTGCACAAGAAGAATTACGTCGCTCAGGTTTTGAAGATCAAATTGCGGCAGGTCTTGTTATCACAGGCGGTAGCGCCAAGATGCAAGGTGCACAAGAAGTCGCAGAAGATATATTCCAAATGCCAGTAAGAATAGGGAAACCAATTGGCATTAAGGGATTAACAGATTATGTGGATGACCCTGCATATGCAACGGCGGTAGGTTTGTTACAATACGGCCGTTCACTACAATCGATGAATGCACAGAAGTCGAAAGTAGATGCAGAGGGGAGTTGGTGGAACCGTGTTACAAAATGGTTCCAAGGCGAGTTTTAATACTCAAGTCGGAGAGTGAAGATGTTTGATATTATGGAACAGCACAGCGAAGAAGCTGTCATTAAAGTCATCGGTGTCGGTGGCGGCGGCGGTAACGCCGTAGAACACATGGTAAACCAAGAAATTGAAGGTGTACGTTTTATCGTAGCGAATACTGACGCACAAGCGTTACGTCGTTCTTCAGCGGATATTACTGTACAGCTGGGTACTCAAATTACTTCAGGTCTTGGAGCCGGTGCAAACCCAGAAGTGGGCCGCAGCGCAGCAGAAGAAGATCTAGAAACCATCAAGAGCAGCCTTGAAGGCGCAGACATGGTATTTATCGCAGCCGGTATGGGCGGCGGTACAGGTACCGGTGCCGCACCTGTTGTTGCACGCGCAGCAAAAGAACTAGGTATTTTGACTGTGGCTGTAGTAACGCGTCCTTTCGATCTCGAGGGTAAAAAGCGCATGGCTGCGGCTGAGCAAGGTATTGCTGAGTTGTCAGAAATTGTAGATTCACTTATTACAATTCCAAACAACAAATTGCTTAAAGTTCTTGGTAAAGGGACTACACTGCTAGATGCCTTCGCTAAAGCAAATGATGTGCTTTATGGCGCGGTACAAGGTATTGCAGAGCTGATCACACGCTCAGGTCTAATCAACGTTGACTTTGCGGATGTGAGAACTGTAATGTCAGCAATGGGTACTGCAATGATGGGGACGGCTTCGGCGACAGGTCCTGATCGTGCACAAGAAGCAGCGGAAGCCGCGATTTCTAGCCCGCTTTTAGAAGATGTTGATCTAACTGGCGCGAAAGGCATTTTGGTGAATATCACCGCTGGCATGGACATTACTATCGAAGAATTTGAGGTCGTTGGTAACCATGTTAAAGCGTTAGCGTCTGAGAACGCGACTGTGGTAGTGGGTGCTGTTATTGACCCTGAAATGAGCGAAGAGCTTAGAGTGACCGTGGTTGCTACTGGCTTAGGTGGTGACCGTCGTCCGCAATTTGGTATTGTAGACAATGGCTTTAGACAAGCTTCAGGCTCAGATGCGGTAGGTGGCACTCAAACTAGCTCACAAACGAGCATGTATGTGCCAAGCTTTACGCAACCGCAAACGTCAGCGGCAGAACCTGAGCAACCAGCTGAAGCGCCTGCACCGCAAGTGCAAGTGCAAGAGCAGAAGCCACAACAAGCTTCTAGTTCAGCAAGCGCAAAAGGCAGCGACAGTAAAGAAAAAGGTGACTACTTCGATATTCCGGCTTTTTTACGTAAGCAGTCAGACTAAAGTTGGTATAAAAAATAAACAAAGATTGGCAGTTTGGTGGAACTATGTTATACTCCGCCGCCTATCTAGAATTTAAGTGGGCGAATATATGATTAAACAACGTACGATTGCACAAGTCGTTAAAGCCACAGGTGTAGGTTTACACAAAGGTGAAAAGGTCACGATCACTCTCCGACCAGCTGGTGTGAATACAGGTGTTGTATTTCGCCGCGTTGATCTAGACCCTGTTGTTGATTTTGAAACAACACCGGAAGCTGTGGGCGACACGCAACTGTGTACGTGTTTAACAAATAAAGACGGCGTTCGCTTGTCTACTACCGAGCATTTGATTGCCGCGGTAGCTGCGCTTGGGATTGATAACCTCATCGTAGAGCTAGACAGCGCCGAAGTGCCTATTATGGATGGCAGTGCATTGCCATTCATCTACTTAATTCAAAAAGGCGGTATTGAAGAGCAAAACGCTGCCAAGCGCTTTATTCGCATCAAAGAAAAAGTGCGTGTTGAAGATGGCGACAAGTGGGCTGAAATTGAGCCTTACGATGGTTTTCACATCGACTTTGAAATCGACTTCAATCACCCTGCGATCAACGCTAGCCGCCAACGTATTGGATTAGACATTACCGCTCAAAGCTTTACTGAAGAGATCAGTCGTGCTCGCACTTTTGGTTTTATGCGTGATATCGAATACATGCATGCAAACAACCTAGCCTTAGGTGGCAGCATGGATAATGCGGTTGTTTTAGACCAGTTTAAAGTATTAAATCCTGATGGCCTACGCTATGCGGATGAGTTTGTTAAACACAAGATCTTAGACTGTGTGGGTGATATGTTTATGGCAGGTCACAACATTTTAGGTAAGATCTCATGCTATAAATCAGGTCACGGCCTAAACAATATGTTGCTTCGTGAAATCATGGCAACTGAGTCAGCGTGGGAGTGGGCAACGTTCGAAGAGCCAGTCAGTATGCCAGCGCCAGGAATGGAAGCGGGTATCAATACCGCAACGGCATAAGCCTCTTAGGCTAATACAGTTTGATAAAAAATGACGCAAAGGCGTCATTTTTTTTGCGTTGTGTTTGCGTGTTTAGCGAGTCTTTCTAGTTTCGCCTTAAGCGATGGTGGAGCGGACTGCGCCAGCGCTAGCAAATGCTCGCCAGTGGCTTGGCTCATACTGCGATTGGCTTGATAGGTCGAAGATTGGGATTCCACCTTGTTGGTGAGACGCTGCTGAGCTTCTGGATTGGTGGTAATTTTAACCAATGCACAGTCATGTAATCCAACTTTTCTAAATGCACTGAGAATATCCATTTTCAAAAAGTTTAACCGAGTAGCAAGCGTTGCTGAAGCAGCTTCTATTGTTAGTGTCCCTTCTTTGTAGTGAGCGACACGGCATTTCTTACTCAGGATAGGGCCTAGAGTCTCTTCCAAGCAGCTCTGTAACTGTGCCGCTTGGGCGCTTTTTTGGCCATATTGATTGAGTTTATCTGACCACCCACCCATCACTTCATCAAGCGGCTTTGGATTGTAGCGATTTTTAGCCAATGACTTACTTCCCATAGGTTGAAAAATAAAAAATAACCGCCATATCGGGATAATACGGAGTCAAATTACTCCGCACTGGTGGTTTCTCAGTCTTCTAAGTATATCAGAGACAAATTTTTGAGAAATCCAAAAGTACCAACATTTGTTGTCGAAAGCGCTTAGCTCTGTACTCGAATAACTGAGTCGAGTTAGATGCTAACTAAACTTTATCACTTGCAACGGTACGCTTACGCCCAACAGTAAAGATTTCTTGCAATTGAACTTGGTATTATTTACCCAATAAGGTTTGCAGAAACAAAGAGTCTGGTATGATAGGGCATAATTTTAACTCGGCAAGATACAAAATGCTCACTCCTAAATTGGCAAAATGAAAACCGGAATTTAGGAACGCTTTTGTCGCCAACAGGACAAGCGCGACCCAGCCTTAACCACATTGGCTTAGAGAAATGGGTCAGCCAATACACAGAGTGAAACGGTTTAAACATGTTAGCAAATATTTTTACCAAAATTTTTGGTAGTCGTAATGATCGCACCATCAAAAACCTAAGAAAAACAGTCGCTTTAATCAATGCGTTAGAAGAGCAATATGGCAAATTAAGCGATGATGAACTAAAAGCAAAAACGGCTGAATTTAAACAGCGTATTGAGCAAGGTTCAAGTCTAGATGATTTATTACCAGAGGCGTTCGCTACGGTGCGTGAGGCATCTAAGCGCGTATTTGGAATGCGTCATTTCGATGTGCAAATGATTGGTGGTATGGTGCTTCACCAAGGTCGTATTTCAGAAATGAGAACGGGTGAAGGTAAAACACTAACAGCAACATTACCTGCGTATTTAAATGCGGTTTCAGGTAAGGGTGTTCACGTTATTACCGTCAACGACTACTTAGCTAAGCGTGATGCTGAGACCAACCGTCCACTCTTTGAATTCTTAGGCCTTACTGTAGGTTGTAACGTACCAGGCATGATGCCACAGCAGAAAAAGCAAGCCTATGCTGCGGATATCACTTACGGCACCAATAACGAGTTCGGCTTTGATTACTTGCGCGATAACATGGCGTTTAGTGTTGAAGAACGTGTACAACGTCCACTTAACTATGCGGTTGTGGATGAAGTGGATTCAATCCTAATCGATGAAGCGCGTACACCACTGATCATTTCTGGTCCTGCTGAAGATAGCTCTGAGCTTTATGCCGAAATCAATAAAATTGTGCCTGATCTTGTACAGCAAGAAAAAGAAGACGAAGAAGGCGTGGAAGGCGATGGCGATTTCACCATTGATGAAAAAGGTAAACAAGTTCACCTTACCGAGCGTGGTCAAATCAAAGTTGAAGAGTTACTGACTGAGCGTGGTTTGATTGAAGAAGGTGACTCGCTTTACTCAGCAGGTAATATTTCATTACTAAGCCATGTTTACGCGGCACTTCGTGCTCACAAGTTATATCAAAAAGACGTTGATTATGTTGTGAAAGATAACGAAGTTATCATCGTTGACGAGCACACTGGCCGTACGATGGAAGGACGTCGTTGGTCAGAGGGTCTTCACCAAGCCGTTGAAGCGAAAGAAGGGGTTCGTATTCAGAACGAAAACCAAACCTTGGCTTCAATCACATTCCAGAATTACTTCCGTTTATATAACAAGCTTGCAGGTATGACAGGTACAGCGGACACTGAAGCGTTCGAATTCCAGTCAATCTATGGCTTAGATACCGTAGTTATCCCAACCAACAAACCTATGGTTCGTGATGACCGTGCGGACCTTGTATATTTGACGCAAGAAGAGAAATTTGAAGCAATTCTTGAAGACATTCGTTCTTGCCAAGAACGTGGTCAGCCAGTGTTGGTGGGTACGGTGTCTATCGAAAGTTCTGAGTATCTTTCTCACTTCCTTCGCAAAGAAAAAATTGAACATAATGTACTGAATGCGAAATTCCACGCGCAAGAAGCGGATATTATCGCGGACGCGGGTCTACCGGGCAAGGTAACGATTGCGACGAATATGGCTGGTCGTGGTACGGATATCGTACTGGGTGGCAGCTGGCAGTCGGATGTTGAAAAATTAGAAAATCCGTCGGAAGAGCAAGTAGCAGAAATTAAAGCCGCTTGGAAAGCGCGCCATGATGCAGTACTAGCTTCCGGTGGTTTACATATTATTGGTACTGAGCGTCACGAATCTCGCCGTATCGACAACCAGTTGCGTGGTCGTGCAGGTCGTCAAGGTGATGCTGGTTCAAGCCGCTTCTACCTATCGATGGATGACGCATTGATGCGTATCTTCGCAGGTGAGCGTATGACTAACATGATGCGCAAACTAGGTATGCAACGTGGTGAGGCTATTGAGCACCCATGGGTTAACCGTGCCATTGAAAATGCACAGCGTAAAGTAGAAGCGCGTAACTTTGATATTCGTAAACAATTACTTGAGTACGACGATGTTGCTAACGACCAGCGTAAAGTGGTTTACGAACAGCGTAACGAACTACTTGAAGAAGGCGATATCTCAGAGACTATCACCGCTA
Organism: Pseudoalteromonas sp. JC3; assembly: GCF_030291895.1. Lineage (NCBI taxonomy): Bacteria > Pseudomonadati > Pseudomonadota > Gammaproteobacteria > Alteromonadales > Pseudoalteromonadaceae > Pseudoalteromonas > Pseudoalteromonas sp. JC3. Next base: position 605,493 of record NZ_CP127855.1, read on the forward strand.
TTCGTGAAGATGTATTGAATGCGACTATTGATCAGTATATTCCACCGCAAAGTCTGGCGGAAATGTGGGACATCCCAGCACTTGAAGAGCGCTTGAAAAATGACTTCCATGTTGAACTTCCGATTGCAAAATGGCTTGAAGAAGACAGTAAACTATATGAAGAAGTGCTACGCGATCGTATCGTAGAAGACGTTGATAAGGCGTACAAACAAAAAGAAGAGATGGTAGGCCCAGATGTATTACGCCACTTTGAAAAGGCAGTTATGCTACAAAGCCTAGATCAGCATTGGAAAGATCACTTAGCGGCAATGGATCATCTTCGTCAAGGTATTCATCTACGTGGTTATGCACAGAAGAATCCGAAGCAAGAATATAAGCGTGAGTCGTTTGAGTTATTCTCACAAATGCTTGAAAACTTAAAGATTGACGTTGTTAGCGTACTAAGTAAAGTTCAGGTTCGTGCTGAGGAAGATGTTGAGAAAGTTGAAGAGCAACATCGTAAGAGTGAGCAAGCACCACGTGAATATCAACACGAAGAGGTTGAGCGCGTAGGTGGTGATGCACCAGAAGGCGTGTCTGTTGCTCATAGAAATGAGCCAAAAGTAGGTCGTAATGATCCTTGTCCTTGCCAATCAGGCAAGAAGTTTAAGCAGTGTTGCGGAAAACTAAAATAACAGGCCCTAAATCTAAATTTGTATAAAAAGCGACGCTAAGTCGCTTTTTTTATGGAGTAAATGATGCAAAAAAAACGTGTTGAAGTCGCCGTTGGTGTGATTGAAAAAAATCAGAAAATCTTTGTATGCTTGAGAGGTGAAGATCAACATCAAGGTGGGCTTTGGGAATTCCCTGGCGGGAAAATGGAAGCCGGTGAAGATGTCTTTTCGGCATTGAAACGTGAGCTGCAAGAAGAGGTAGGCATTGAGATCTATAACTCATCTGAGCTAATGCGTATTGAGCATGACTATGCTGATAAAGCCGTATGCTTATACATTCATCATGTTGAGGACTTTTCTGGTGAAGCTCATGGCGCAGAAGGGCAGCCTTCTCAATGGGTTGCAGTTGAACAGTTGCATGAGCTCACGTTTCCTGAGGCCAATAAGGCGATTGTTGAATTATTACAAACGCGCAAAAATTAGTGACAAACTTTGTTACTAAATTAAGCACTCAGAGTCATAGTCATTCACTATGTGCATCGGTAGACTAGTGAATGACCGCTTACGTGTAAATAAACATCAGCTAACGACTTTCGTTGCTCTGAAGTTTGAGAGGACACACAGTTAGAAGGAATTCTTTTCAAGCCATCAGGTTATGTCTATATTCAATTCATTTGTATGTAATTTGAGCATTATTTTATCTAGATGAATGGGATACGACGTTTACAAGCGAAACTCTATCAGGGGAATAAAAATGAAAAAACTATCATTGACCGCTGCAAGTGTTGCACTTGCATTGGGATTGATTGGTTGTAGCGAACAACCGCAAACACAACAACAAAAACCAGCGGAACAAGCCGAAGCACAAAAGGCGGTTTTGAATTCTGGTATCGAATTGGAAAATATTGATAAATCAGTGCGTGCACAAGATGATTTTTACTTTCACGTTAATGGTCATTGGTTAGAGAAAACCAAAATCCCAGCAGACAAATCAAATTATGGTTCTTTCTCTCAGCTTTATGATGAGTCACAAAAAGCGCTGCGTAAAGTGCTTGAGAATGCTGCTAGCAACGGCTCAGCTAAAGTAGGTAGCGATGAGCAAAAGTTGGGTGCGTTTTATCAAAGTTATATGGACGAGGGCGCGAGAAACGAGTTGGGCTTAAACCCTGTTAAGCCTTATCTGAAAGAAATTCTAGACTTGAAGAGTAAATCGGAGCTACCAGCTATCTTTGCTAAAATGCGTTTAACCGGTGCTAGCACTCCATTCGGTTGGTATGTTAATAATGACGCTAAAAACTCAAGTGAAAATGCACTCTACATGTTCCAGTCAGGGCTTGGTTTACCTGATCGCGACTACTACCTGAAAGATGACGAAAAGTTTAGTAAAATTCGCGAGCAGTATCAGCGCTATATCGAACAATTGTTAGCTAAGGCTGGTCATAAAAATCCGGGCCAAGCTGCACTAAATATTATTGAGTTAGAAAAGCAAATTGCCGAGGCGCAATGGACACGTGTTGAAAGCCGCGACGCGACTAAAACCTATAACAAGCTAAGCAATGATGCGTTTAATCAATTAATGCCTGACTTTGATACATCAGCATTTTTAAGCGCACTTGGTATTAAAACGGATTCTCTTATTGTAAGCCAACCAAGTTTCTTTGAAGCGCTGTCTAAAATCATTGCAGATTCAAAGCTAGAAGCATGGCAAGACTACTTAACATTCCACTTTACCAATGACTACGCTGAGTTACTAAGTAAAGATGTAGTTGACCTTAAGTTTGGTTTCTTTGGTAAAACATTGACGGGTGTAGAAGAACAAGCGCCAACGTGGAAAAAGGCGGTGGATGCAAGTAATTCAGTACTTGGTGAAATGCTAGGCAAGATATACGTTAAGTCGTATTTCCCACCAGAAGCTAAGGCTAGAATGGAAGAATTAGTCGCAAACCTTATTAAAGGATTTGATCAAGCGATTGATGGCCTTGAGTGGATGAGTGCTGAAACTAAGATAGCTGCAAAAGATAAGCTCAATAAGTTTACGCCAAAGATTGGTTATCCTGACAAATGGAAAGATTATTCCGCACTTGAGATCAATCCTGATGATCTAGTCGGTAACTACGTACGCTATAGCCAATTTGCTAATCAGGAGATGATCGATAAACTAGGCAAGCCTGTGGACCGTAGCGAGTGGTTGATGACACCACAAACGGTGAACGCGTACTATAACCCAGTGAATAACGAGATTGTATTCCCTGCTGCGATTTTACAGCCGCCATTCTTTAACCTAGAAGCGGATGATGCAGTAAATTACGGTGCAATCGGTGCGGTTATCGGTCACGAGTTAGGTCACGGCTTTGACGACCAAGGTGCGAAGTACGATGGTGATGGTAACCTACGTAATTGGTGGAGTGAGTCTGACCTTTCACAATTCGAAGCGCGTAGCCAAAAGCTGGTTGAGCAGTTTAATGGTTTTAAACCATTTGAAGACGCTGGTGTTAATGGTCAACTGACACTGGGTGAAAATATTGGTGATTTAGGCGGGTTAACTGTCGCTTATAAAGCGTACCAAATTTCACTAGGTGATCAAAAAGCGCCTGTTATTGACGGTTACACTGGGGAGCAGCGCTTCTTTATGGGCTGGTCACAAATTTGGCGTCGCAAATACCGCGATGAAGAGCTGCGTAATCGTCTAATGACAGATCCGCATTCACCAAGTCATTATCGAGTGATTGGTGTGCTGCCGAATATGCCAGAGTTTTATAAGGCATTTGATGTGAAAGAAGGCGATAAGATGTATCTTAAACCAGAAGACAGAGTGAAAATCTGGTAATTTCACATTTTGAATTCGTGGCGGTTTTATTGTGTTCCTGCAGTAAATCCGCCGCTTTTACGACATCCAATTACAATCCTCTGAACTTCTCACAAAATACCACACTCAATTCAGCACTTTCTGCAAACACTCGCTATTTCCAAGGTTTAGTTCATCGCTATTTGATGGTATTTACAGGCAAATCAGAGTAGCTTCATTTTGTCTAACACAAGGATATGAAAAAATAATGATAGCGCTGTCATTTTAACTTTTATATGATGTTTAGGAACAATAAGTGATTAAATGATGTTCATTTTGAATTGAACATGAAGACTGGGAGCAAAAGATGAGAATAAAAACGACTTTGCTTGGGGCGATAATTGCTGGGTGCTCGTTCTATACACAGGCATCATTTACGCAGCAGCAGTTGGCGCAATTTGCAAGTGACACGCATTTTGAATTTGCGGTAGAAAATAACTTCAGTAATGGTGCTGGGGGCTTTAGCGGTGCTATTACACTGACTAACAATTCAAAAGTTGATCTACCAAAAGGACAAAGTGATTGGCAAATCTATTTGCACTCAGTTCGTCATATTTCAACGGAAACCGCTGAAGGTTTGCGCTTTGAGCATATTAATGGCGACCTTCATCGTATAACTCCTACCGATTCGTTTGCTGGCTTAAAAGCCGGTGAAAAGCTCAAGTTAGCTTTTGATGGTTCGGCTTGGGTTGCTGCATACAGCGACTTTATGCCGCGTGCCTTTATTGTGTCAGGTAAAAATAAACCGGTCATTTTTGCAAATACTGATACAGAAGACATGACGCAGTTCGTTGCGCCATTTGAGCGTGAAAACCAGCTGAAAAGATATAATACACCTACCGATTACACGCAGATAGCGAACGCAGCGCTGCGTTTTGAACGTAATCAAAGCAATATTTCGGTCTCAAAAGAAGATGCGCTAAGACGTATCATTCCAAAGCCTGAGCACATCGACTTTAATCGTGGCGAAATCACCCTTAACAAAAACTGGCAGATCCGCTTTGCCGGACGCTTGAAGTCAGAAGTCGCCGTTTTTCAAGAAGACTTGTCAGAGTATGGACTGGATTTAAAAGCTGAAGCTAATCACGTGCCAGAAGGAAATATCCCGACGATCCGTCTTAAAGTTGCGAAAAGTCTAGGGCGCGATTATGACTACAACCAAGCCGGATCATATACATTAGATATTGATGATGATGTGATTGAAATCACGGGTATTGATAATGCTGGTGTGTTTTACGGTATTCAAAGTTTGCTTGCGCTATTTCCTGCCGATAGTAAAAATGAAATTACCTTGTCTCACGTAGAGATCAAAGACTCTCCGCGTTTTAGCTGGCGTGGTATGCATTACGACAATGCCCGTAACTATCATGGTAAAGATGCGTTATTTAAATTAATTGAACAGATGGCGCGTTATAAGTTAAATAAGTTCCATTGGCACTTCTCAGATGATGAAGGTTGGCGACTAGAGATCCCAGGGCTCCCTGAGTTAACAGAAGTCGGCGCATTCCGTTGTTTTGATTTACAAGAGCGTGAGTGCTTACTGACTCAACTGGGCACAGGTCCTTTCAAAACGGGAAGTGGAAATGGTTTCCTTTCTCGCGAGGACTTTGTCGAGTTACTTAAATTTGCCACTGCACGTCATATTGAGATCATTCCAGAAATCGAAAGCCCCGGGCATGCTCGTGCTGCGATTAAGTCGATGGAAGCGCGTTATCACAAATTGATGGAAGCAGGTAAAGCGCAAGAGGCCAAAGCCTATCTCCTGAACGATATTGATGACACTTCAGAGTATCTAACCGTGCAACTCTATACTGATAACTCTATTAATGTATGCTTGGACTCAAGCTATGCCTTTATGGAGAAGGTGGTATATGAGCTGCAGGAAATGTATCGCGATGCTGGCACTATGCTAACGACAGTCCATTTTGGTGGCGATGAGGTTGGAAAGGGGTCATGGACTGAATCACCAGCATGTAATGATCTATTTGCGGTCGCCGACAACGGGGTTGCTGGACCAAATGATTTAAAACCATACTTTACTCAAAAAGTTGCAAAACTGCTTGCTAAGCGTGGGATCACCCCTGCCGCTTGGGAAGATGGTTTAATGTATAACACCACGACGACCTTTAAGCGTGATGAATTTCCAAACCCACAGTTTTTGGTAAATACTTGGGATAACATTTGGGAGTGGGGGGTTGCAGACAGGGCTCACCGTTTTGCAAACAACAATTACCAAGTTATTTTGTCTCACGGTACACATTTGTACTTTGATCACCCTTACGAAGCGCACCCTGAAGAGCGCGGCTATTATTGGGCAACTCGTTACACAGATACGAAAAAAGCATTTTCGTATATGCCAGATAATATTTATGCAAATGCGGACTTCACGCGAAACCGTGAGCCTATCGTGAACCTAGAAGCCTTAGTTGGTCGAGAGTTGCCCGCGCTTAAAAAACCGCAAAATATCCTTGGTATGCAAGGGCAAATATGGAGTGAGACCATTCGCTCGGAAGACCAAGTGTTACGATTGATTTTCCCTCGTTTGCTTTCGCTTGCGGAGCGTGCTTGGCATAAAGCGGATTGGGAAGGGCGTCGTATTAACCAAAAAGAGTTAAACAAGGACTTCTCAACCTTTGCCGCAGCCTTGTCTTTAAAAGAGATTGCAAAGTTACAAAACGATGGCATTAAGCCAAACCTTCCAGTTCCTGGTGCCAAGGTGGTGCTGGGTAAACTTGAAGCGAATAGTGCGTTCCCTTATCTTACAATTGAAGTGAGCTTAGACAATGGCGAATCTTGGCAGCCTTATACTGATCAGATGAGTGTCTCAGATGAAAGTAAGGTATTGTTGAGAACGCGAGCCGGAGAAAAAAATACGAGCCGTGTCACAGGGTTGAAATAAACCCTCGTATTCAGTTTATCGCAAAAAAGGGCACTGGCCCTTTTTTGGTGATAGTTTTGCTCAAATTCTAACTGGTAATGAAATAGATTTTAACGTAAAGTTAAATGTCAGCGCTGTCATTTTTGTAAAGAAAGCAGTGAGCAAAGCAAAAAATAACAAGGCAAAAAGCCATACAAACAATAAACGATGAGTAATGTTTATGGAAGCTACCGTGTCGAATACAACAAAACGAAGTAACGCGATCCCTATGGCAATTGTCGCCGCCATGTTTTTTATTCTTGGCTTTGTGACTTGGCTTAATGGGTCGCTAATGCCATATTTGGAGCAAGTATTAAAACTAACTCCTCTCCAATCTTCATTTATTCTTTTCTCTTTTTATATTGCGGTGACATTTACCGCGGTTCCTTCTGCCCTAGTTATCCGCAAGGTGGGTTATAAAAATGGTATGGCCATCGCAATTGCGATGATGATGTGTGCGGCGTTGCTATATATTCCAGCGGCTAAAACACAAATGTTTGCATTGTTTTTGTTTGCTCAATTTACTATGGGTATTGGGCAAACATTATTACAAACTGCTGTAAATCCTTATGTGGTGCGTATTGGACCTGAAGAGTCAGCAGCTGTGCGCGTAAGTATTATGGGTATACTGAATAAAGGTGCTGGTATTGTTGCGCCGCTTGTATTTACCGCGTTGGTGCTGAGTAACTTTACTGATATGGCAGGTAAAGAGCTGACTCAAGCTGATATCGATGCAATGGCAAACGGTCTTATCGGGCCATATTTAGGCTTGGCTGCATTTATTGGTATTTTTGCCTTGGGTATTAAGTTTGCACCACTACCTGAAATAGAAAAAGATGATGAAGAAGAACATGGCTCAGTGAGAGAAGCGCTATCTCATCCTAATCTAAAGCTTGGTGTGATCGCACTGTTTTTGTATGTTGCAGTTGAAGTGATTGCTGGTGATACGATTGGTTCATTTGCGTTAGCGCTGGGTGTTGAAAAATATAGTGTGATGACCTCTTATACTATGGCTTGTATGGTTACGGGCTATATTTTGGGTATTATATTGATCCCGAGAGTAATATCGCAGGAGAGGGCGTTAACAGCATCTGCCGTGCTTGGTGTGCTTCTCACGCTCGCAATTTCATTTGGCAGCCCAGACTCATTTGTCATTTCAAATCTATTTGGATTATCAGCGTTGCCTGATATTCTATTGATGGTCGCTATTTTAGGTTTAGCAAATGCCATTATGTGGCCTGCTATTTGGCCGCTCGCATTATCTGGACTTGGCAAGCTAACCAGTGTAGGCTCTGGTTTATTGGTTATGGGTATTGCCGGTGGTGCATTCGGTCCAGTATTCTTAGGTTTAGCTAAGGGCACATCTGGCACAGTGGAATCACAGCAAATTGCACACCTTGTAATGTTACCTTGTTATCTATTTATAATCTTCTACGCTGTGAAAGGTCATAAGATCAAAAAGAAAGCGTAGCAAGAAAATGTAAAGCATTTCTATGTATGTAGAAATAATCCCGTGTGTGATGCCACCTGAATAAGGTGGCATTTTTTTATGCCTAAATCACTCCCTTACCTGCAAAACCGGCTTAATGCTGAGATCTTTTTCGCGATATAAAATCGCTGCTACGCTGCTGTCTGGTGCTTATTGTTTGGTGTTGGTCGTGTAGGAGCTACTTTATGTAGCAAGGGTTTTATTCTTAAGTCGCGATATAAAATCGCTGCTACGCTGGTGTCTGGTGCTTATTGTTTGGTGTTTGCCGTGTAGGAGCTACTTTATGTAGCGAGGGTTTTATTCTTAAGTCGCGATATAAAATCGCTGCTACGCTGGTGTTTAGTGCTTATTGTTTGGTGTTTGCCGTGTAGGAGCTACTTTATGTAGCAAGGGTTTTATTCTTAAGTCGCGATATAAAATCGCTGCTACGCTGATGTTTGGTGCTTGTTGCGTGTTGCTTGTTGTTTGGTGTTTGCCGTGTAGGAGCTACTTTATGTAGCGAGGGTTTTATTCTTAAGTCGCGATATAAAATCGCTGCTACGCTGGTGTTTAGTGCTTATTGTTTGGTGTTGGTCGTGTAGGAGCTACTTTATGTAGCAAGGGTTTTATTCTTAAGTCGCGATATAAAATCGCTGCTACGCTGGTGTTTAGTGCTTATTGTTTGGTGTTGGTCGTGTAGGAGCTACTTTATGTAGCGAGGGTTTTATTCTTAAGTCGCGATATAAAATCGCTGCTACGCTGGTGTTTAGTGCTTATTGTTTGGTGTTGGTCGTGTAGGAGCTACTTTATGTAGCGAGGGTTTTATTCTTAAGTCGCGATATAAAATCGCTGCTACGCAGATGTTTGGTGTTTATTGTGTAGGAGTGATGTGTGCGTAAAAATATAAAATGAGAATGAATTTATAAAAAGAGTGGGGCGACTGATGGGACTTGAACCCACGACAACCGGAATCACAATCCAGGGCTCTACCAACTGAGCTACAGCCGCCACAAAAGACTTGAACACCTTGTCTGGTGTGGCGCGCATAATACATAAGTTTTTTCCAAATGCAAAGGGAAATATCGAAAAAACTTAATAAAAGTTTTTTTTCGGAGATTATTTCCGCATACAGCAAATATTCATATATCCTATGTATGATCCAGCCGATCTAATGATAAATAACTGCTTAATATAAAAAGGGGGATGAGTATGGAAGCTGTTTGGAAATGGGTTAATGAGAACTCAGATTTAATCTTACACTATGTGCTTCAAGGCGTTATAGCACTAATAATTTTCTTCGTTGGCTTAAAACTAGCTAAGCTCAGTGCTGATCTCACTGAAAAAGCATTTGGTAAACGCAAAGTAGATAAAGCGGTAGGCTCATTCGTTGCCAATATTGCTTATGCGATTGTTTTTGCCGCGACGCTGCTTATGGCATTATCTCAGGTAGGTATCGAAACCTCCTCATTCATTGCTATTTTAGGTGCCGCAGGCTTGGCTGTTGGTCTTGCCCTGCAAGGCTCACTTTCTAATTTTGCATCTGGCGTACTTATTATTATGCTGCGTCCGTTCAAGTCAGGAGACTATATTGAAGCTGGCGGCAAAGCCGGTAGTGTACAAAAGATAGAAATCTTCTCTACAGAGCTTCGTACTCCTGATAACAAAGTAATTGTAATGCCAAACTCTGCCATTATGTCCGGTGCGATCGTTAACTACTCACGCGAAAAAACACGTCGTATTGACCTTGTAATTGGTGTTGGCTATGACGCCGATCTACGAGAAGCAAAAGCGGTATTAAAGTCTGTACTAGACAATGAATCACGTATTTTGAAAGAGCCAGCTTATACGGTAGCAGTGCTGGAGCTTGCCGACTCAAGTGTTAACTTTGTTGTTCGTCCTTGGGTTAAAACAGAAGAGTACTGGCCAACGTATTTCACGCTTGTGGAAAATATTAAGATTGCGCTAGACGAAGCTAATATTACCATTCCATTCCCGCAAATGGATGTTCACCTACACAAAGATCAGTAAAAGGTTAGTTAGAAATGAAATTGAAGGTTTTAACCTGTTGTATTCTTATGGCTGCCAGCGCTAATGCTGCAGCAGAAGGTAAAGCTAAGAAACCACAGAAAGTTTGGGATGTAACCAGTGAAGTTGGTGCGATAATCACCAGTGGTAACACTGAGACAACAACGCTTAAAGGCGGGATCAAAGCTAAACACAATCTAACTAACTGGAACAACGAGTACAAGTTAGATGGCTTCTATAAAGAAGACACGCGTGAAAACGATGCTGGTGTAGACATTACATCTCGTACCAATGAAAAATACTCCGCGTCAGTTCAAGGCAACTATAAGTTAAACGAAGATAATAGCCACCTATTTGTGTTTGGTTCTTATGTTTCAGATTATTTTGGTGCTTACCGTAGCGAAGCAGTTATTTCAGTGGGTTACGGTCAACGTTTATTCGAAAATGACGATATGTATCTTAACGCTGAAATCGGTCCTGGTGTAAAGCGCTTCGAGCACCAAGACGATAGCACTGAACTTGACGATGATGGTGAATTGTTAGCAGGTACTTCTGAAAGCGAGTTCATTGGTGTTGGTAAACTAGATTACCAGTGGCAAATCTCAGAAAATGCGCGTTTTACACAGCTTATCGCGATTGAATACGGTGATACAAATACTAAGACAACCTCTGAAACGGCGCTGTTAACCAAAATAAATGGTTCGCTTCAAATGAAAGTGGCATATAACATTATCCACAACTCTGACGTAGCGGATGGCAAAGAAAATACTGATACAGAAACTTCACTTACTTTGGTTTACAGTTTCTAACAAGTATCTTCCCAAAGGGCACTCATGTGCCCTTTTAATTCTTCCAAACTTCGGTAGAATGCTCAAAGTTTAACAAAAGTCTATAATGGAAGAGATTTCAGTGAAGTTCTTCAGAATAATATTGCTCTCAGTTTTTATTCTTATATCGCATCAATCAGTTGCGATGACACCAAGCAAACAGCAAATAGAACAGTTCAAAAAGCTCCCTAAAGCTCAGCAGGAAGCCCTTGCGAAGCGCTATGGCATCGATCTAAGTACTTTAGATAGCAAAACATTAGGCAATAAAGAGAAAGAAGAAAAAGATACTTCGATTCAACCTCGAAACAAAAATGGATTGCTGGAAGAGGAAGAAGAGGAAGATAAGTTTAAGCCGAAGCAGGAAGAGCTAAAGCCTTTTGGTTATGAGCTTTTTGCAGGTGAGCCTTTAACATTTATGCCTTCTGAGTTGGCTGCAATTCCTGATACTTATTTGTTGGGTATTGGCGATCTGGTGAAGATCAATTTGTATGGTAAAACCAACGAAGAACATGAAGTTCAAATTGACAGAGAAGGGCGTCTTGCAATCCCAAACCTGAGCCCGGTTCACGTTATTGGTTTGTCATTTAAAGAGCTAAAAGCACTGATCACAAAAAAAATATCAGAAGAAATGATCGGAGTTCAAGCTTTTGTCTCGATGGGTGAGCTAAACCCTATGCGCATTATGGTAGTGGGTGAAGCATACAAGCCTGGTAGTTATACGGTTTCACCGCTTGCGACAGTGACCCATGCGCTATTTGTTTCTGGCGGTGTAAGTGATAGTGGTTCGCTTAGAAAAATTCAAGTAAAGCGAGCGGGTAAGCTAGTTACCACATTTGATTTATACGACTTATTGCTGTTTGGTGATAGCTCTGATGATGTAGTCCTAAAGCCTGGCGATGTTGTATTTATCCCGCCTGCAGCTAAGAAGATTAAAGTAAAAGGTGAAGTTAACCGCCAAGCCATCTTTGAGCTTAAAGAGTCAGACACGCTTGAGAGTGTGATGGCGATGTCAGGTGGTTTCAAAGCGAACGCAAACAAGTCAAAAGTAGTCGTATCACGTTACAACGGTGATGGAAGGCGCATTACCCTGAACTACAACTTTACTGAAAATACCAGTTATAAGCCGCAGAACGGTGATGAAATATCAGTCAATGCCGCATCAACTCGTTTTCAAAACACTGTAACTGTGGTTGGTGCAGTAACTAGCCCAGGGCATTATGAATGGCACCAAGGTAAGACGCTAAAGGATGTATTTAGTGCGCCAAGGGAAGATTTGTTATCTATCGCCGACTTCGGGTACTCACTGATTATCCGTGAAGTAAACTTTGAAGGCGACATCGCTATCCATCAGTTTTCTTTACAAGATATTTTTAACGGTAAAGCGGGTGATATAGAGCTCGCGTCTAACGATACAATCGTCGTATTTAGCCGCTACCAGCTTAAAGAAGAAGAAGAACAGTTATTAGAAGACCTCGCGTATAACAAAGAGCAACTAAAATTGCGTGAAAATGTAAAGCTATGGGAGCAGTTTGAGCGTGATGAATTTTTAAAATATATAGGCTTAAAAGAAGATGAGCTGTTCGAACTTGAGGAAGAAGTTGAACTGATCACAAGTATTGATGCATTGTTCCAAGAGCCAAAAGAAGTAGAAGACGAAGAGTATGCGGTTTTTAGTCGTCAAAAGCTATTAGCGCCTATTCTAGCTAAACTTCAAAGACAGGCAACCCCAACGGAACCAGCGCAATTATTTGCTATAAATGGCCAAGTTAAGTTTCCAGGTGTGTATCCTTTATCAAAAAATGCGAACTTCCAAAAGGCGGTACGGGCTGGCGGTGGATTTCTTGAAGCGGCTTATCTTGAGCAAGTTGAGTTAACACGAGTTGTATACGACGATGGTAAACAGGTTGAGCATATCCAGTTTAATGGTGTAAATGAACTGGCGGATCCGACACAGGCGTTAACCAGCAAAGATACTGTAAACATCTTCCCTAGACCTAATTGGCAGGAAAGGCTTCAAGTTAAAGTTGTGGGTGAAGTTAAATTCCCTGGCACCTATACCATCAAACGTGGTGAGACGCTTGATAGCCTGCTTGAAAGAGTGGGTGGTTTTAACCAGTTTGCACATAAAGAAGCGGCTATTTTTACTCGTGAGTCCATTAAGCGTAAAGAAACTTCACAAATTCAACGTTTAACGCAAGAGCTAAGACGCGATATTATCACTAATACTTTTCAGAAGAGCGCGACTGCGAATACCTCAATGCCATATGAAGATATGGATAAGATTTTGAGAGATTTATCTAAAGTTGAAGCGTTAGGACGTCTTGTTATTGATTTAGATAAACGCTCGACACAAGCATTACAGCTAGAAGATGGAGATGCGCTATATATTCCTGCGATGCAAGACTCTGTCAGTGTTATTGGTGAGGTCAACTTGGCAGCAACGCACTTATTTGATTCGTCTAAATCAGTTGATGACTATATTAAAGCGAGTGGTGGTCTAAAACAAAAAGCGGATGATGAACGGATCTATATTATCAAAGCTAATGGTTCAGTAGAGCTCCCAGGCTCAGGGACTTGGTTTGCTGTGAGTAGTCATGCTAACCAACTAGCTCCTGGTGATACGATTGTTGTACCGCTTGATGCTCAACATATTGATAGTCTGACGCTATGGAGTACAGCAACACAGATTATCTATCAACTAGGTCTGGCAGCCGCGTCGATTGCTACGTTGAACAATAATTAGTAATTAACAAAATTTGATTAAAAAAGGATACGGGAAACGTTTGTTTCCCGTATTTACGTTTTATGCAGAAATTAAAAAAGCTCATCATTAAGCTAATTGAAACGACACAGCGTATCGTGAGACCTTTGTTCATAGGCTCTCCAACGCTAAGCCGTCTTTACTACCTTCTCTTTGACAGAGCATTTGGGTATGAGCAGCAAGCAATACTAAAAGCCAAGATCCAGTATGAAAAACATCAAGGTATTCAAGATAACTCAAGTGCTTTGCTGCGTCGTAATATTCATCGTCTAGAGAAGGGCTTGATCATGCGCCCTCGCAAAAAGGTTTTTGCATTAGATTATATTGAAGAAACGGTTTCTGTTTATTTGCGAGCTGTGAGCCTTGCGCATTTTGAGCGAAGTGACTTGATTTGGGCTCACTCAGTTTTGTGCCAATTTTTTGCTGTTTGTGACGTCGAACATCCAATTATTAAAGCCAGTTTTGCAGCTTTTAAAGCAGTTGACTTTGATGGGGAGAGTAGCTCTGTACCGTACTCTAGTAGTGAAAGAGCGGCCCACGAGATTAGCCCAAAGCAATTTAAAGCACTATGTAAAACAAGGCGCTCAGTTCGATGGTTTGAGCAACGAGAGGTTGAAAGGGAACTCCTTATTGAAGCTTTATCTATGGCTACTGAAGCACCAAGTGCATGTAATCGACAGGCTTTTGAATTTATGTGGATAGATGACGAAGCCACAAAGCAACAAGCGGTCAAATTACCCGGAGGCACAGCGGGGTTCGCATCTCAAATCCCCTGTCTACTGGCGGTAGTTGGAGATTTGTCGGCATACCCGTTTGAAAGAGATCGTCATGTTATTTATATTGATGCTTCACTAGCGAGTATGCAGTTTATGTTGGCATGTGAAACATTAGGACTTTCTACTTGCGCGCTAAACTGGCCAGAGCTACACACTTTAGATAAGCGAGCTGCAAAATTGCTTAACCTGCCACAACATAAGCGGATCGTGATGTTTATTGCGGTGGGATACGCCCTTGAAGAAGGGGGAATTCCATTTTCAAATAAAAAGTCGCCAGAAAAGTTACTTACACACCCGGATTTAAACAAACGTGATTAATATTGAAATAAAAGGTGTTCAGTTCTCGAATAAAGGGGCTGAGCTAATGTTGCTGTCTATTTTAGCGCAACTAGAAAAAGAAATAGGTGAATATAATTTAGTATTGTCACCTGGGCCCAACTTACCTTATAAAAAAAGAGCGCAACTAGGGGCCTTTCAAAAGCTAAGTTTCAGAAGGGGGTCTGTCGATCTAACGGGTTTGTTCGGTAAACTGCCTCACATTATCAAGCGTTTACTTAAGCGTTATGGCATAGTAACAGAGGCTGATGTAGATGTTATTCTAAATGCAAGTGGGTTTTCTTATGGAGATCAGTGGCCGCTAAATGATCTGAAAAACGCAGCGAAAGAAGCGGTTAGATTCAAAAAAGCGGGCAAGCCATATATGGTGCTACCGCAAGCGCTAGGTCCATTTAAAAAAGCCGACCACGCAGCAGCAGCACGTACACTGATCAATGCGGCATCAAAAGTGTATCCTAGAGATAAAGCTTCGTTTCAAGCGTGTGAGGCCTTAAATAGTAGTGGCTCTTTACAGCAAAGCCCTGACTTTACTGCACTAATTGAACCGGAAATAATTGAACCATTTGCAACTAAAACAGTCTGTTTTATTCCGAATAATAAAGTTGTTTCAAGCTATCACCATGAAACTGCTCAAAGTGGTACTGAAGCGTATATTGGATTTTGGCGTCATCAAGTCGAGCTTTTTCAGCAATCTGGTTTTGATGTGGTTTTACTTAATCATGAAGGTGTGGAAGATAGGTTACTGTGTGAGACAATAGCCAAAGGTATAGAAAGCAAAGTAGATATCGTCGATGGCCTAGGTGCAATCGAGATAAAAGCATTTTTGGGGCGTTGTGATGCCGTCGTCAGTAGTCGCTTTCATGGTTGTGTAAGTGCACTATCACAAGGTGTTCCTTGTCTTGCGACGAGCTGGAGTCATAAGTACGAAATGCTGTTCGAAGAGTATGGTATTGAGGAGAATATTCTTGATTACCTTGCAAGCACTGAAGAGGTAAGTGCTAAAGTTGAGCAATTTATAAATGGGCTAGACGAGCAGAAAAATGCAAGTAGCGCTCACGCTGCACAGGTCAAGAATGAAAATAACGCCATGTGGCAAAGTGTAATTGCTGAAATTAATAGTTATCAGTCGAAATTAAGCTGATAAAATAACAAAAATTGATAGACGAAGCTGTTTGTTAACTTAAAAAAGCATTCAGCTCAGCGCAAAATAACATGACTCATCAAATATATTTGGAGCTAACAGATGAAGAAAGAACGAGGTTTTAGCTTAATCGAGCTGTTGATTGTATTGATTATTCTGGGGTTACTAGGTTCCTTAGTTGCACCAAAGCTATTCTCAAAAGTCGGCTCATCTAAGAAGAAGACGGCCGTTGCACAAATGCAAATGTTTGAAACGGCTATCGATACTTATCGATTAGACATGGGGACGGTTCCAGCCACACTAGAAGAATTAAGAAATAGCAATGCGGCGAACTGGGACGGTCCTTATTTACCAAAAGATATCCCCTTAGATCCTTGGGGTAAGCCTTATGTTTATACGGTACCTGGTAGCGATAATCGTCCTTATGACATAATGTCTTACGGCTTAGATGGTAAGCCTGGCGGTGAGGGTGAAAGCGAGGACGTTGTACATAAATGATGGAGATTAAATCGCTACTGAGCGACGCATTTAACGTATCGAGCTCTGATATTGATAAGGCGGCAACATATCAGCAAAAGTATGGTGGTCGATTGGAAAACATCTTAATTAATATGGGATGTTTAACAGAAGATGATTTACCACCTATATATAAAGCATTGCTTGGTTACGCGACTTTTGAACCAGCGGATCACCCTAACTGGCAACCTAGTGACTCAGTTGCCTTCGAGTGTTATGAAAAACTTAAATCACTTAATTGCTTGCTATTATCTGTTGACGATAGCGGTTGGCTAATTGCGTGTAAAGACCCACTCGATACTGAGCTTTCTCAATATTTGATTAGGCAAAATGTTGCTATCACCGTATTGGTGGCAACGGAAGCTCAGCTACAAAGTTTCTTTTATGAAATACAAAGCCAAACAGAAGCAAACTTTAGCGAAGATGAACTCACTGGCGCTGAAGAAGCCAGATTGCGTGAACTCGCCTCAGAAGCCCCAACAGTAAACCTGCTAAATTCACTGATCACCAAAGCCCTTTCGCGAGGCGCTTCGGATATGCACTTAGAACCTTACAAGGGGCGCTTTAGGGTGCGTTATCGTGTAGACGGCGTACTGCATGAAGTTGATTCTTTAGCGCCGAAAATGCAATTACCTATCACCACCCGTTTGAAAATTCTGTCGGGAATGGACATTGCTGAAAAGCGCCGTCCTCAAGATGGTAAAATAGAGCTGCGTATTGCCAATCAAGAATTGGATATCCGTGTTTCTGCGCTTCCTCTAAACGAGGGGGAAAGTATTGTTCTGCGCTTTTTGAGAAAAGACTCAATTAGATATGATATGTCGGTGCTTGGCTTGTCTGAAGATACTCAGGGACTAATTAATCAAGATCTGAAAAAGACAACTGGGGTGATATTGTTAACAGGCCCTACAGGGTCAGGTAAAACAACGACCTTATATACGTTTCTCAATGAACTAAATACCGAAGACGTAAAAATTATTACGCTAGAGGATCCCGTTGAGTATCAACTTGAAGGGATCAATCAAGTTCAGGTTAACCCAGATATTGGTTTTGACTTTGCAGCAGGTTTACGCTCCATAGTTCGTCAAGACCCCGATATCATCATGGTTGGTGAGATCCGAGACAAAGAAACAGCACAAATTGCTCTACAGTCTGCGTTAACCGGGCATTTAGTGTTCAGCACGGTGCATACCAATGATGCGGCAGGGGCATACACTCGATTACTCGATTTGGGCGTAGAGGAGTTTTTACTTAACGCCGCACTTGTGTCTGTCGTTGCGCAGCGATTAGCAAGACGTTTATGTTCGCATTGTGCAGAGCCTGCAGACAATGCAGAAGAACTGATCAATAAATACCCGCTGCAAGAAATAGCAGATATGGCGGGAATTAATACGCTTAATTTAAAACAGCCTAAAGGATGCGAGCATTGCAATAACTCCGGCTTTAAGGGACGTATAGCAGTAAATGAGTATCTTCGCTGTGACGATGAAATCAAGGCGATCCCTAAAAATGATCAGTTTATTGGTAAGGCAAAAGCGCACAATAGGAATTTACAGCGAAGAGATTTAATGGAAGATGGTCTCTTTAAAGTTATTACTGGTGTTACCACAATCGACGAAGTATTAAGGGTTGCAGGGTAATGGAATTTGAGTATAAGGCGATCGACAGCAATGGCTCTCGGCATCAAGGCACAATTGAGGCGAATGATCTAGCGCAAGCTCAACAGCGTCTCAATGCAGATGGCCTTAGCCCGATTGAAATTAAAGCAATTGCTAAAGGAACCGCATTTTCTGGTTTATTTTCACAAAAGGTCACCTTAGATCAGCTTGAGTTTTTTACCAGCGAACTATCTTTGTTGTTAGAAAGTGGCGTTAGAGTAGATAAAGGGATTGATATAATCCGTCAGTCTAACTCAGACCCTGCGCTTGGACGCTTGCTAAATCAAATTGCCAGCTCAATCAAAAAAGGGGACTCACTTAGCCAAGCCTTTTCTAAGCATGAGGCTTTGTTCGGCCCTTTGTATATTAGCTTATTAAAAATAGGTGAAACGTCAGGTAATTTGCCAGAAGTACTGCAGCGCTTAGCGGCGGATCTTAAATTTCAAAAAGATCTTAAGTCTCAGGTCAGCACGGCCTTGACTTACCCAAGCGTTATCTTTTTTGTCTGTATGATGGCCGTTTACTTTGTACTGACTTTTATTGTGCCGAAAATGTCAGGTATTTTCACTGATTTGAGTCAAGCCCCTTGGTATACCCAAGCGATTATCGGAGTGAGCCAATTTTTTATTGATAATCAGGTGTTTATTATTGGCGGTGCGCTATTGAGCGTAGGTCTTGGTGCTTACGCGCTACAGAAACCAGAAGCCAAAAGTTGGCTTTATGTTCAAGCAAGTAAAATCCCTGGTATTGGTGCGATCATCACCACTTCAGAGCGGATCCGTTTTGCGCAATCCATGTCGATGATGTTAGAGGCTGGACTGCAACTCGACACAACCCTTGCGCTTACTGCAGAAACGTTAAAGCACCCAGACTTTAAGCGTGATGCTAAGCACGCACTAAAGCAACTCAAATCGGGTAAACAATTAGGTGTGGTATTGAGTAAAACGAGGATTTTCCCGGACTTCTTTCTTTCCATCATTAAAGTAGGGGAAGAAACAGGACAATTACCAAAAGTGTTTAACGAAGTAGCAAACCGCTCTCGCTCTGATCTTGAGCAGGTGATCAGTAAGTTTACCACTATGCTTGAGCCACTCATGCTGCTCTTTATGGGCGGGTTTGTAGGTGGCATCGTGATCACTATGCTACTGAGTATGGTATCTATTAATGATGTCCCGCTTTAAATCTCAGGTTGGCTTTTCGCTTATTGAGTTAATGATAGTGCTCGCCATTATGGGTGTGGCGATGAGTTTGACAGGCGGTCTAGTCATACAGGCTATCTCCAAACGAACAGAAGCGATTGAAATTAAAAAAGTAGAAAACATCTTTAGAAAAGTGATGTATAGATCTTACTTTTCAGGTGTTGAAATGCATATTTCTGCAGTAGGAAAATCCCTAAAAATAAGCTCGAATGGTATGGAAGAGAGAGTTATGGAATTTGAAATAATTCAATTCGTACCAGAAGAATTCACCATAAATACGAAAGCAAATATAACGCCAAATAGATATGGGATAATTGATCCTGCTAGAGGTCCTTTATTTTACAACACTCCTATGATTTTTAATAACTATGAACAGTAGGTATCGTGGATTTACTTTAATAGAAGTGCTAATTGCGGCAGTAATTCTTTTTACGGCAATAGCGCTAACTGCTGAAATCTATAACTCAAGTGCCAAATTCTCTTCTAAAGCAATTGGCAGCACTAATTATAGCCAGTATGCATCGATTGCTATAACTTCTATAAAAAGTGATCTTCGCTATGAATTTAAAAATGAATCACTCGCAGAAAGTTATGTGGGCAAATTAACTGTTGGAGGAATCGAGTTTGTATGGAATGCGTCAAAGCTGAGTGAGATTAGCCATTACAATAACATCGCCTCTGACGAAGTGCCTAAAGCGAAGTTTGGAAGGTATTTGGTATCAGTTGACTTAAACAAACTGAATAAGAACTTTCAATTCGAGGTCTTACTATGGCCGTAGCTTTCAGAAGACAGTACGGATTCTCGCTTATTGAGCTAATGATCGCTACAACCCTTCTTTCCCTTGTTATGTTTTCAGGTTATTACGCATACAGCCTGTACAGCAATGGTTGGACTAAAAGAAGCGAACTATATTGGAGCAACATTAATAACAGTATGGGTGTTGAAGCTTTTATTAGAACAGTTGAATCTATTAATGCTCATGTGCTGGTGAATACTGAGGGCCAAGAAGCGGTGTTATTTGAAGGAACTCGTGATAGTGTAACTTTTGTAACGAATAGCCCTATTCTTTCAAATCTGCCTGCGTTAGTTCGATTCGAATTAATAAAAGTAAAAGATGAGTACGCGATTGTCTATTCTGAGCTTTCGCTTGATGAGGTTGGGCTATATCGATGGCCATTGTCATCCCTAAACTGGTCAAATAGAATTATCCTCATTGATAAAGTCAAAAATATTGAGTTTAGCTACTTTTCATATATCAATTTTGAAGCGGCAGTACAGAGTACAAATCAAGATGAAAATAATTTTTTTGAGCCAAAGTCTGAAATGACATGGCAATCTCAAATAAGTATGAAAAAGCATCGCGTATTGCCATACAAAGTAAATTTAAGTTTCACCAATACTGAGGAGAAAAAGACATATATAACAGTAGATCTTCCAAATGATTCTCCAAATAAAGTGTTATGGAATATGAGGCAAGAATTTTGATGGGCAAGATCAAGGGGATTGCATTGGTTCAAGTATTAGTCATTGCACTTGTACTTAGTGTCATGAGTTTATATGTCTTACAGTCAGTTAAAGAACAAATTGGACTATCGCAATCTGCAATAGGCAAGCTGGAGCTGAAGCTTGCGATTGAGACAGCAGAAGCTTCGGTTTTAGAATCTTTAGTTAAATATAGACCTTACCGAGATATTAACTCACCCGTAGAAATAGTTAGAAATTGGCGATTCGACAATACTCCATTTAAGTTGAGTGAGGATGTTAGTGTTCGTATTCAAGATATGCGCGCTTTAATAAATCTTAATTATACAGATGCAGCCTTGGCTTCTCGTGTGTTGATAGGTCTTGGGCTTGGGGAAAAGCAAGTTGAGAACGCTATAGCCTCGCTAGAGGATTGGAAAGATAAGGACTCATTGATAAGAGCTAATGGTGCGGAAAAAGAGTTTTATCAATCAATAGGCTCGAGTGGGCCGAGAAATAATTATTTGCAGTCGAGCGTAGAATTCTTAAAGGTGAAAGGTGCACAAGGTATTAGCTATGAAGAAATTGAAGAATACTTTACGATAGTTAATCAGATTGGTTTTAACCCGATGAATGCACCTGAGTTAATTCTAAATGCATTATTAAATGATAAAGATAAGGTGAAATTGATTCTAAAGAAGCGAGATGCTGGTACTTTGAATGATTTTGAGTTTCGTCAAATAACTGGATTAGAGGCTAGCGAATTTCTTATTTTTGCAACTGGTAGCTACCTCAGGGTAGAATTAGAGGTCGTTGATCAAAGCGCTGTACTAAGAAAGTCATTTGTGGTCAGAACAAAACCAGCTGCAAGAGTCGCTCCAATAATCATTAGTGAAGTAAAGTGGAATTAAAGTGAAGCTAGGAAACCTTTTACAAATAAAGTGGGCAGGCGAAAAACTTAAATCGCAAATAGGGTACTATGATGAAAGGCTATACTGTATCACTGACGGAGGTTTTGTCACTACAGATATAGTGCCCAAAATCGTAATATTAGCTCGAAAGTTTTATACTTTACGAACTAAAGATTACACTTCAATTTCTAAGCAAGAGCTAGGGAAAATATTGGAGCTGCAAAAGAAGTCGTCCACGGATAAATTGAGTTTTACAGTAACCGAGAATAGTTCTATTGATGGGTTCACCGTTGTATACATAGAACTTAAAGATCTTCCTAATGAGTTGGAATCAGTAGTTGTTTACATTCCAGAGACAGAGCTTTTTAATATCAACATTATTGCAGAAGTCACAGCTCCTGAGTCTTGTTTCTATGTAGGAAAGGGAACTTCGGTATTAAAAGGTGGGTTAATTTCAAATTTTGAGGCATTCAAATTTAGCATAGGAGAAACCTCTCAAAGCCATTCGCTAACGCTTGATGCTGATGAATATGCGAGTTATTTGCTAGGGTTACTATCTAATCTAGAAATGAAAGAATTGAGAAGTAAGCTTATCTTTAATAAAGATGTGATTACTAATCCTTTTAAGCTTCACCTACTTTATTATATACCTTTGCTATCTGTATTTATTACTCTCTTGTCGACCTTCGGGTGGAATGAGTGGAAAAAGTATGAACTAGAATCTAAAAATGAGAGTCTTAGCGTCGAAGTCAGTGCATTACTAGATTTTAGGGACAGTATAGATGCAAATAATGACCTTACGCAATCGATAGTGAAAGCTACTGAACAGTCTGATTTTGTTCACCCTTTGTGGGATGTTCTTCACATCGCGATGACTAAAGGTTTTTATCTTGATAGTTATGAATATGATGGTAATTCATTCGAAATATCAGGCCATGCTAAGAGTGCGAATGAGGTGCTTAAAGCTGTTAGTGGTATGAATATGATATTAAATGCTTCATTTCGCGGTGGGGTAAGGAAAATCAGAGGTGATGATCACTTTACAATACGCTTCCAAAGTCGGGGGTCTCGTGAAAGTAATTAAACAGATGCAAACAAAGTATAAACACTATGCATTGATAATTATCGCTTTGATTTTTGCTGTTTACATAGTTGAGCCACTTAGAGAACATATTGATGCAACCAAATCAGAAGTACAAGTACTACAACTTAGAGCAAATAAGTTAGAAGAGTTAGTTACTCAGGCTGACACGCTGTCATCTGAAGAAAGTGTTTCAGAGGTAGAAAAAGAACGAGCAAAGGAGTGGGTATTTGTAGCCGAAGCTGAAAGTGCTTTTAAGATTAAGGTGCAAGAACAATTAGAGAAAATATTGACAGCCTCCGAATGTCAAGTTGAACGTATTGGTTGGGAAGTATCTACTCAGCCATTTGAATTGGTCAAAAAGTGGAATGTAGAGTTAAAGTTCAGCGGTAATCCTATTTGTATGGTCAAGGTAACTCGTGCTCTAGAGGGCAATAAACCAATGTATATATTGGATGGATTTGCATTTCAAACACGAAGTTGGGGTGGTGGAATTGATAACAAAATTGAGGCATCACTCAAAGTTAGCCTGTTTCAACAGAAGGAAGTAGGATGATAGTGCGTATCAGTTTGATAATCTCATTAGCAGCTTCTTTATACTTGTTTTCGGAGTTGTTTGATGCCTCTGAAGAAAGGGATAATAATATACGGGCTGCAGCAGTTTATTTTGTTGAGCCACCTGTATTATCGACAGAACCTATTTTGGCTGAAAAAGAGTGGTATGCTTTACTCGCTGCAAGAGAAGCAAAGAATGTGAAAGCAGCAGAGCCTGAGGAACCAAAACCAAAGAATCAAAAAACGCTAACTTTTGATGGAGTTGAATTTACTCTTCTGGGTATTTTTAAAAATAGGGAAGGTGGTTTCGTTCTACTTAAAAGTAGTGGGAGTGAAGTGCTAAAGGTTGCCGCTGGTGATGCGATAACCGAAAATGTAGCACTCAAAGCCATCACAGTCGATAGCATGACGGTCCTTGTTTCTAACAAGGAACATAGTATTAGATTATTTAAAAGAGTAAATGAAGATAGCAATGGATAAGAAGTTCTACCAAGCGCAGGTCATTTTAATCACCGTGCTCATGCTTAACGGGTGCGTGTCTACTACTCGTAACATTGATAAAGTCTCTGTTGAGCAATCATTTTTATCTGACAATGAAGACTCAAACTCTCAAGTTACTCCCATCGATAATAAAAATGCGACAAAAGAAAACCACGGTTTTACTAAACTGCAATCTATAGACAAACCGACCCAGGCTAAGTTAGAAGTTGATTTGGCTAATAAGTTTTCTAGTGAAAAAGAATTCCAGTTATCTGCCAATGAGTTGCCGCTAAACGAGTTTGTACATTACGTTTTGGGTGAGTTGCTAAATGTATCTTATTTTATCGACCCTGAAGTTAAGAAGAATATTCAACCAGTCACTCTATCATTACAAAATGTAGTAACAGAACGGCGTTTATTCCAATTAGCGCAAGATATACTTGCTAATAATGATGTACGTATTGCACTCAATGAAGATATTTTTTACATATATCCAGCAAGTAAAGACCAGGGCAAAACAGATATGGCCTTTGGATTTGGTAGAACAGAGGGATCAGTTCCTTTGGTGTCGAGTACCATCTATCAAATGGTTCCAATGGACTATGATGTTTCTCTTGATACGAGAACGTTATTAAATGCTTTGTTAGATGCTAAATCTTCAGTAGATCCAGCTCAAAACTTAGTAAGAATTGAAGGAACTCGTGAGCAAGTACTTAGAGCGCTGGAAATTATTGAAATTATTGACGTCCCAACATTTGCTAACAAAGCAATAGCAATGGTTGACTTTAAGTATATTGACTCAAGCTACTTTATCGACAAAGCCACGCAACTGCTCAGTGAGGAGGGAATAAACGCAAATATAACCGATCAATCTCGAGCTGTGACGTTTGTGCCCCTCGAATATTTGGGTAAAATTATCGTTTTTGCAACGTCTGAAAAAGTACTAAACAGAATAAAGTATTGGTCAAAAGTTCTTGATAAACCAGCGACAGGCTCAGAGCAAAGCTTCTATATATATCGGCCTCAATATGCAAGAGCTTCAGATATTGGAAAAAGTCTAGTTCCATTATTAAAAGGTGGTATTTCAGAATCAACTTCTGGAAGTGATAATAGTGGTGCAAATGTGCCTGAGTCAGCTAACCGACCATCAAAACCTTCAGCGCCTGCTAGCAGCTTTTCTGTTCAGGGAGATGATATGAGGTTGGTTGTTGATGAGAGAGCGAATGCATTGATTTTTTATTCTACCGGTAAATACTACCAAGACCTCCAGCCTATCATCAAGCAGTTGGATATAATGCCTCAACAGATTATGATGGAAGTCGTTATTGCTGAAGTGAAACTAACCGGAGGATTCTCAAAAGGAGTCCAGTTCGCGCTCAGAAGTGGTGCATCTTCGAGCACCACAGAGAGGTTTAACTTTGATAGTGAAAGTGGTTTTCGTTACTCAATTGTTGGATTGCCAGGTAATGTAAACTTAAACCTAAATCAAAAAGAAGGTTTGGTGAATGTTTTATCAAGGCCTACGCTTTTAGTTAGAGATGGTGTTTCGGCAAATATTAGCGTTGGCGATGACATTCCTACTGTTGGTAGCACAACTTCAGATCCGATAAATGGTGAGCGTGAAACAACAACGATACAGTATCGTAAAACGGGGGTTGATCTAAATGTAACTCCAACAATCAATGCGCAAGGCACCGTTATTATGACTATTGAGCAAAAGATATCTAACGTAAATTCAGAGGCTGGTGGTAGCTCTAGAACCCCTGCTATTTTTGAACGTAGCTTAAGCACTGAAGTGGTTGCAGGTAACGGGCAAACTGTTTTGCTTGGAGGATTGATTAGTCAAAATACATCTGAGGGAGGGAATAGCGTTCCTGGACTTGGAAGCTTGCCATTATTAGGTCATTTATTTAGATCGGACACTAGTAGTACTGATAAAACAGAACTCGTTGTTCTAGTGACACCAAAAATCGTCAAAAGTTCTGATGATTGGGTGAAAATTAAACAGAGCTTTAAAAAAGGGTTAGAAAACCTAGACTTTTAGCTTGATTCTCGAGCAAGTACACGCTATTTTAAGCAGGATTAGTTATAGTGTTTGATAATAACAAAGAACAGACCTCTAGCTAAGGTGAAGTCTAGTACCCGATAAAAGCTCAAAATAGTATTTTTGTAACAATTGGCAAAAATAATGACTCCGGGAGTTTTAACTTGACTTTCAGTTAGGTTAAAATTAGATTTGCATAAAATCGGTAGTACCGATTGTAAAGTTCTT
This sequence comes from Pseudoalteromonas sp. JC3, assembly GCF_030291895.1. Classification (NCBI taxonomy): domain Bacteria; kingdom Pseudomonadati; phylum Pseudomonadota; class Gammaproteobacteria; order Alteromonadales; family Pseudoalteromonadaceae; genus Pseudoalteromonas; species Pseudoalteromonas sp. JC3. The sequence goes on from NZ_CP127855.1 coordinate 631,376, forward strand.
GGCTTATTGATCTTCCTAATCGATAAGCCAGTTTCATGAAACTAGGAGAATGGAAATAATGAAACTATTCAAAAAGGCGCTACTAGCTACAGCTATCGTAGGTGCATTTGGTGCAAACGCGGCAACAGTAACTAGCGACCCAGTTAAACTTTCTGCAGAAGGTGTAGCAAACAAACTTTCAGCACCAGACGTTGCGTTTGATGTAGACTTCGTAATTGGTAAAGAAACTGCGGCTGCATCTAAAATTACTTTAACGTTTGATAAAACAATCAGTGTTGCGGACCTAAACCTAAACACTGGTGTTGATAACGTTATTAACGTTACTGCAGACGGTAAAGGTTATATCACTGCTGATGGTCAAAAAGATGCTAACGGACAACCTACAGGTACTGTATTAGTTACTTTTGATTACGGTACTGGTTCATTTACTTTTGACAAATTCAAAGTAAACGACACTAACAACTCTATCGAGTTCGTTGTAAACCTAGGTAACCCACTGACTGCTAACTCTGCTTTCCGTATGTCTTTTGCTACAGATGCAGGTGTTGATTTCTCTGGTGCTGGTAACGTAGCGTACAAGTCTACTACAGTTGCAGGTGCAGAAATTGAAACTGGTACTGGTGTACTTGCTACAACTGCAAATCAGTTTGCTTTCAACGTTAAAGCTCCTTTCAACGGTCTAATCGAGCGTCTAGAGAAAGACACTTTCTCTAAAAACTCTGACTCAGCAGACAAAGAAGAAGACAAGCTAGTATTTGAACTTTCTAACAACGAATCTTCAAGCTTACAAGCTCACCTAACAGCAACTACTCACACAGTAGTTCTTGAAGGTAACTTCAACAATGGTGGTAGTACAACAACTGTTCCAGCAACTCAAATTGCAGATGGTGACTTTGATCTTACTAACGCTGCAAGCGCTTCTGTTGGTACTGTTACTCTAGGTGCTGTTGGTTCAACAGCTAACCAGAAGCTAACTCTAACGCTTCCTACTGCTAATGTTGCGACAACTGGTGCGAAAGTTCCTTTCAACCTAGTTTTTGATTCAGGCAACGCTAAAGTTATCCCTGAAACTAAAGACATCTTAGCTTCTTACGCTGTTACTGTTTCTGACGCTGGTGTAACTGATCCAATCACTGTTGCGCAAAACGTAGCTGCTGGTAAATGGGCTCTTGATGCAACTATCATCAACATCCCTTACTTCCCAGTAGGTTTCACAGGTCTTAGCACTTCAGTTCACTTTGCTAACGAGTCAACGAATGCAGCTGACGTAATTGTTGAAGCAATCGACGGCGACGGTAAAGAGTACAAAGGTACACTTGATGACCTAGCTGGTAACACAGTAACTAAAGTTGGTCAAGACAAAGTAATGAAGGCGCTAGGTCTTGATACTACTAAGTCTTACAAGCTAAGCGTTACATTTAACATTGATGCGAACACTGGTGATGTTAACGCGTACGCATTCAGCAATGCTGGTGATGCTCGTCAAGCGCTAGTAACTTCTCAGCAAAAAGGTTCTGACAAGTAATCTTTTTTAGAGTAATATGAAAGCCCAGCCTATGCTGGGCTTTTTTTGTTTTTGGAGGTTTGATGAGAGTTCTAGTAGCATTTACACTTTTTATCTGTTTTAACATTCAGGCTGCTTGCAATTTCGATGTTGTTTTTACTACTATCCCTGAAACTAAACAGCAGAAAGTGGAAATATCTTCCGATGTTCAGCTATTAATTGCACAGAGAATTGCACAAAAAACTATAAATGGCTCTGTTGTTGCCACTAATGTTACTTGTCAGTATTTAAAAGGTAAAAGCTACACTAATAGTGAATCTGAGTGGCAAGCTTACCTAGACAATGCAATTAAAGCATTAGGAAAGTCAGGAGCTAATGAGCTTGAGGTGAGCATCATTGGCTCTGAAGACAAAGTTTATCGAGGAGAACTCTCGAGTCTCGAGTATCAGTTTAATGCTGATTTTGCAGGTAATAGGCAAGTTATAAAAAATTTAGCTGTTCTAGATATTGAAAATAATTCGCTGATATCTTTTTCTGTAAGTGGAAGTCAATCTGAGGAATCTGAAATCTCAGATGAGTTTGAGAGAGTGATCTCTTCTTTTAAGCTAAACAACTAATATATGGGCCACATAGTGGCCCTAAAAACATTTTCTTATATGAAGTGTTGGATTTAGTTTAGCCATTCTTAAGTAATGCTTTTAGGTAAGTTCTGGTAGATGAAAAAAACACCATAAATCCAATGCCTGCAATCCCATAAGCGACGACGCTTGCAATGGCTGCCCCAATACCTCCATAGTGTGGTATCAATAAAATATTAAGCAATACATTCACCACTGCACCCATTAAGTGGCTATGTAGGCTTAACTTGTGATTGTTGGATAAAATCAACCAGCGGCTCATAAACGCACGACTAAAAATAAAGAGGCAGCCAAAAATATGTACCTGCAAAATAGCAATGCTGCTGCGATATGCGTCACCAAACAAGAACAAGATGATTGGCTCTGCAAGCCACAGTGTCAGCGTTATCACTGCGACTGCCGCAACGGTCGAATAAGCGTAAAAGTGTCGCTGTAATCGCCAATACTGAAATTTATTAGCATGATAGAGGCTAACGAGCCTGGGCATAAATACATTTGCAATTAACACAGGTAAGACATACCAAAACTCAGAAAGCTTCGCCGCAGCGGCATAATAAGCCACTTCCTGATCGCCTATCATACTTGCCAGCATGACTTGATCGATTTTTAAATACATCACGGCGGCAAGACTTGAAAGTAGTAACCACTTTCCTCGGTGAAGTAAGATACCTGCACCTTTGTACATGCGCTTGGCTGTATTAAGTTGTGCTTTTTTTAAAGGTGGCTGGCGGCGCAGCAAAAACAGATACGCCATTGCCAGCAGTGCATATTCGGCACCGCTCAAGAGCACCCAAATCACAATCGGCGATTCCCATAGGATTGCTAATATAAGTGCGAGTTTACAGCTAAGCTTTATTAGCAGTCGTGGAACAAGCGTTGTTGCTACTTCCTGCTTAGCGATGAAGAAAAATTCAATAACGGTAGCGGCATTGCCTACTTGCAATGCCACGAGCAATGCCACTAGAGCGGCCTCAGTTGAGTCGAGCGCGAGTAACCCGCATAAATAGGCGAGTGGAATGATAGCAACTGAAAATACGAGCCGAACCCCAATGGCTGCAAATAGATAAAACGCTGTATTATTAGGGTAGAGGGTAAAGTATTTGCTGCTGACGTTGTTTAACCCCATTTGGGTAAACACTAAAAACAACGAACCAAAAGCGACAATACTGGAAAATTGACCAAAAAGTTCAGCGCCCGCATATCTCGCCATTAATAGGGCGCTGGCAAAACTAAAAAATAAGACGGTGAAACGTTCAACTACTAATAGCGAGCTATTAATGAGTAGTTTACGCTTCACTCAAATTTCTCCCTTGCCACGTCAATATTTATTTTCTCTTGCTCACACAGTTTAGTTAGGTGGGTTTTGATTTTTTTAGAATTAAAATACTCAGATAGGATGTCTACCGTGTGTTGATTTGCACTACTCACCTGAGCCTGGGTTGAGTTTTGCTGTTCAATAGCGAGCTGACGGCTAAACTTATGTTCAAATCGCTGTCTAAAACTGGCAAGGTTATCAAGAAAGCCAACGAGTGCGAATAATTCTAAATTTTCTATGAATAGATTGTGATTATCCTTCGCTTCAGCCATCGATTTTGGGTAATGCCCGTAAATAAAGGCACTCTGTGTGTTTGCCATTTGCCAACCTCTTTCGCCAAAGATGATGGCATCGGCTTCTGCGATTAAGTCATCTGTTGGGTGGTTGGTTGGCGGCATTATCTTTAAATTATTCGTAAGCTTATTAAAGATATAATTTGATTTTAGTCTAGCTACCGGATCTCTAAGTACAGTGATGAATTGTACTTGGCGATATTCATCTAAAATCGCTCTGTTGAGCCCCCAATGGCCGCTAATATAACCACGCTCAAGAGAGAGAAAATAGCGCATTAAGCCTTGGAGTTGAGTGAGGTGATGATGTCCAAATTCGCATTGGTCTTCAAGTGTGTTGATGTCTCTGCCAAAACTTCCAATGCTCGCCGCGATACTTGTATCTCTACATAAACGGTTGTCAGAAGGCGTGGCCAATGCTTTTCGCAGGGCATGATCAATGGCGCTGCCACCACATTTTCCAATATGAACAAATGCTGCTCGTTGTTGTATTGGCGTATTAGTAACAGGCGTAACGGTAAGGTGATAGCCAAAATGGTTGGCGGCATTTCTGACAAGCTGTTTCAGCATAATTAGGAATAACAACATTAAATTTTTCGCTATTCTACCACTTTAGGCGTCAAGCAGAAATAGCCAGTCTCCAACTGGATACTTTCCATTTAAGGACTTTTTTATACAAATTTGAGACATTCTACATAAGTGACTCTTATAAGCGCTTGCTATATAATGCGTCCTTGCTTGCGCCTATCCGGCAAGTGATGAATTATTCTCATATAGGTCATTTTTAGTGGTATTAAGTAACATTATCATTTTTTTTGCAGCTTTTCTTAGTCTGTTTTTTTTCAGAAAGCTGGCAAAAATTATCAATTTAGTTGACGCGCCAAATGAGCGAAAAAATCATAAAGGTCGCATCCCTTTAGTAGGGGGAGTTGCTATTTTCGTTATTGTGTTTTGTTACTTGTGGCTATCTGGCAATGGTATGACCAATGTAGATGTTTATCTTATTTGCGCCGTTAGCTTACTTATCATTGGTGTTATTGACGATTTAATTGACGTTTCATTTAAGTTGCGCCTGATTGTGCAAGCTGGTGTCGCCTTTACGATGATTTTCTTTGCTGATTTAATGCTCTCTCAGGTTGGTCAGTTACTTGGATCTTTTGCTCTTAATATTGGCACGTTTGGAGTAGCTGCTACGGTGATTGCTGTCGTTGGAGCCATCAACGCATTTAATATGGTCGATGGTATCGATGGCTTGTTAGGTGGGCTGGCGACGGTCTCCTTTAGTTCCATGGCTGCGTTGTTTTATCTTGCAGGACTTACTGAATTATTTGCATTTTCTATCGCGATTGTGGTGGCGACATTACCTTATATTTTAATGAATTTAGGGATCCCATTAGGTCGAAGATTCAAAGTATTTATGGGCGATGCCGGTAGTACGGTGATTGGTTTTACTGTGGTTTGGCTGCTACTTGAGGGATCTCAAGGCGAGATTATCGCCATCAATCCAGTGACCGCGTTGTGGATTGCTGCAATCCCGATCATGGATGCTATCTCCACCATAATGAGAAGAATTAAAAAAGGGCAGTCGCCTTTTAAACCAGATCGTGAGCATCTGCATCATATTTTACAACGACTAGGTGTTGGACCAAAAATGACTCTGCTTGTTATTTGTTCAATTGCTAGTCTCTTTGCGCTCATTGGTATACTCGCCCAACTTAATGAGATCCCTGATTACTTCATGTTTTATGGCTTTATTCTTTGCCAGGTAGTTTACAACCAAATTATGCTCAATATTTGGAAGTTAACTGTATTTGCACGCAAACTACTAGGTATTTCGCAAAAACAAGAACAAAACGAAAGTGAAGAAAGCACTGGGCTGTAAGGCTAATTACAGGCTTTCTCCACTGGCTTCTTTTCTGAACGAAAAATAGAACGACTATGCTACAAAAACTAATTCGTCAGGCGGGGATCCTGTTAGGTGGTAACCTATCAGCGTCTATTCTTAACTTTTTATCCGTTGCCATCTCATTAAAAGCCCTAGGGGTTAAATCCTTTGGTGAAGTGACCTTATTGCAAGCATACATATTGGTTATTAGCTTGTGCTTCAACCCTCAGGCATGGCAGGGATTGATACGTTATTTTAGCCTCGAAAGCGATAAAGCAAGATTAATTGTAGCAACGCTCAAATATGATTTTTTGTGTGCGGTTGCAGGTACGGGGATCGCTGTTCTATTTGCTGAGCTCTACGCTGCTAGCTTTGGGCTTGGTGAGTACAGCGAGTTACTAAAGTGGTGTTCGATATATATATTGCTAAACCAAACCAGTGTCGCAATTGGTATACTACGCTACCAAGAGCGTTATAAAGCGTTAGCGTTACAGAGCGTGATTAGTGCAGTACTCTTTTTTGCCTGTGCCTTAGTTGGCTATTGGAAAAACTTAACGGTGAGTTTTTACGTTGCAACCTATCTCATCACCTTAGGGTTGGGCGTCGTTTTTATTCAGTGCTTATGCTTGAGCCAAGTGGTTTCTTTATTAAAGAACAAAGAGAGTACAATCGAAGCGCTCTCACTGGCGCGAATAAAAGAGTTCACACGCTTCAATTTCACTGTTCATATGACTGCACTGGCAGATATCCCTGTCAAACAGCTCGATAATATCTTAGTGGGTGCGGTGGTATCTGTAGGAGCCGCAGGCGCTTATCGCGTGATAAAACAAATCGCGACGATTTCAACAAAAGTGACAGGTCCCTTGAATCAAGTGCTGTACCCTGAAGTGAATGCGTTATTAGCAAAGAAAGCTTATAGCAAAGTTAAAGGCGCAATGCAGAAAATCATCCTGCTTTTACTCCTCCCTTCTTTGGTTGTTGTCGCGTTGGCAAGTTTTACGACAAATTATTGGATACCGGCAATCTTTTCAGAAGAGTTACTGGCTTATCAGTGGCATATTATTACGTTTTTGTTTATTCACGCGGTTGCGACGGCTTTTACACCAATACATCCGATATTCTTAGCATTAGGGTATGTGAAGCGGTTATTTATGATCACGCTTTTCTCTAATATCATATTGTGTATAGGTATTTTAATACTAGGTACACAGATTGAGTTGTGGGGCGTGGTGATCTCGATTTTTATTCAGTATTTACTGACAATTATATGCAAGTTACCGCTGATTTTAACGCGACTAGCAAAGGAACATTCATGAAAGTACTTCACTGCATACCCAATTTTTCAATAACGACGGAAACCTTTATTTATGATCAGGTTGTTGCGATTGAGCAAAGTGGCGTACAGTCTGCGATCCTAACTGCAAATAGAATGAATGAAACGAGTCGCCCATTTGATAAAGTTTACCTATCACCAATCAAGTCAGTCATTAATGAGCGAGTGACACAAGCACTTGCACTTAGGTTGCAGTTGTTGCCTTACATGATTGATTACAAAACTTGGGCGCGCGTAATAGATGAATTTAAACCTGATGTGATCCATTGCCATACTGGGAATGCAGTAAAAATTTGGATGCACGTGAGTGATAAACTGGGTATTAAGATCCCCACGCTTGCATCATTACATGGCTCTGATGTAAACAGTGAACCTTTGATCAGACCTAAGTATCGTGCTGTTCTTGCTGCAGCGGGAAAGAAAGACTTTATTCAATGGACAGTTCCTTCGGAATTTTTAAAGCATAAAACAACGCTAAATCTAAGCGTCCCCGCCGCTAAAATTAAAGTGGTTCATAATGCTTTCAATCCGATGTTTTTGAACGAAAAAGCGAAGGTTACATTCGATAATTTACGCATTATTTCTGTCGGTCGTTTTATAAATTGTAAAGGGCATCAATTCCTCATTGATGCTTTGTCTATACTGCTGCCCCAATTTCCTGATGCAACATTAACTTTAGTTGGAGGCGGGGCACTTGAGGAGCAACTCAAAGCGCAGGTTCAACAACTAGGTATGAGTGAGCAAGTACATTTTATCGATAAGGTAGAGCACGTTAAGTTGCCATCTTTACTTGCATCACATAATGTCTATGTGCAGCCTTCAATTCGCGACGAAGTAACATTTCAAGAAGAATCATTTGGTGTTGCCGCTTTAGAGGCTATGGCGACCGGGTTACCTACTGTTGTTTCAGATTGTGGCGGGTTAACCGAGCTGGCAGGACTGACAAACACAGCTGCGGTGAAAGTAGCAGAGCAAAAGAATGCAAAATCCATTGCGGCTGCAATCAGTCATTTATTTGAAAATCGAGCGACACTTACAGAAACTGAACGTGCTGAGGTCGGCCATTTATTTTCGTCAGAAATGAATACGGCTGCAATCTTAGAGAGTTATAGTAGTTTAATCAGCTAAATAACGCTTTGGCATCCTTTTATCGTTAATATAGCGAAAGCTCCTTCCGAGCGAGCTGTAAAATCTCTCGGAAGCTTTGTACTCGTAAGAAGCCTGTCCAACAAATTCAGGGGGTTGTGAATATACAATCCATAGCTTATGAGTTTTATGGTTGTGAAAAGAGTCGCACTAAGTCTTCAGCCAGAAAAAAAGGTTCTTTTACATAAGCCGAAGGCTGGTAATTACTCGCACCATTGATGAGCTGAGCAATCGAGTCTATTTGTGTGCAAACCATTGCATAATTATGCTTGTCGACATAGTCTGCTAAATCTGATTGATGCTTATCAACTCTTCCGAAGTTAGGAACAATAATGCACTTCTTACCTATTTCCAATAATTCGAACACGGTTCCTGCCCCAGCATGTGTGATGATAAGATCGGCATCTTTTAATGTGTTTGAAAAGTGGTTCGAAAACCCGAAATACTCACCATTACGTGGCTGAAAGTCACCTTTGCCTATCTGAAAAGTGAAATGGTGTTGGGGGAAAGTTTGCGCAGCCTCATCGACAGCTTTAACCAATGTATCAAATGAAGAAGAACCAACCGTTACTAATATTTTCATAGTCTTCCGCAGTACCTTGCATTTTTATATAGCGCTAACTGCTGTTTGTTTTGCACCCAAAACTCATGGCATAACTTGGACATTACCCTGCCGGTGAAGGAACGGGTGTAAAAGCGGCAAAACGTTTCAACAAATACCACTTTCTTGCCGAACAGCCGTAAAACAATGGACGGAAGTATAGCGATACCAGGGCCGGTAGAGATAATGCCGGTTACTTTGTATTGGCGGCAGACTTGTAGAGTCGTAGTTAGCGCCTTAATTGAACCGTAAATAGCCATTCCAACGGATTTAATGCGGCTTTGCTTATGACGTACATCACCAAGCGTAAAATGCGTGATGGACTGGTGAATTGGTGTAGGCCCCAATGAAACGAAATTGAGTTCGGATCCTACTATATGATCTAACAGAAGGGTCATTTCTTTTTTATGCCCTCCTTCGCCATAAGCTAGGATAACTACGGGTTGCTTTGACATATTTACTGCTTTTTATTTAGTTTTGTAGTGATTCCAAAATATTTGCGTATCTTAACAGTTACTCGCCAGATCCGGCTCATTATATAGAAATAGACGAGATTGATCACGACGAAACTCCAAAACATCACATAATTTGGAACGCCTATAAACTCAGCGACAACACCAACTGTGGCAAACAGTAAAGCGATAAAACAAATAGTTAATAGTGCCTGTCTAGAAGACAAACCTAATCGCATGATAATGTGGTGCAAGTGCTCTCTGTCAGGCATAAAAGGTGACTGGCCCTTTTTTATTCGCCTTATAATAGTAGAAAGTGCATCCATAATAGGAATTGCGGCAATCCAAAGCCCTGTTACAGCACTAAATGAACGAGTTTCGCCTTGCGAGCCTTCTATCAACATCCATACGATAGAAAAGCCTATGACTGTACTGCCAGCATCACCCATAAATACTTTAAACCTTTGTCCAAAGGGGACACCAACATTCATTAAAATATAGGGGATAGTTGCAATAACGATCACAAATGAAAAAGACAACAGCTGAGTGTGGCCAGACATTAGAAAGAGCACCGACATTGCGCCAAATGTAACGGTTGCCATTCCTCCAAGCAAACCATCTATCCCATCTACCATATTAAATGCGTTGATTGCACCAATGACGGCAATAAAGGTAAGCAGATAACCAAGAAAAGGAATGCTGACATCGGAGGGTCCGAAAAGTGAACCCAGATCAATCAAAATGAGATCGGCGTTTATCATCATAATCAGAGACATCAGTGCTTGGATAAGCAGCCTGAGTTTAAAACTTAAGTCTTTTAGGTCGTCCCACACACCTATCAGCAACAAGAAGCCAGCACAACATAAATAAATATATGAATGAGATAAAGTGTTAGGAAAAACATATAAGTAGCTAAAGACTACAACAAAAATAGACAAACCACCGACCAAAGGCACCGTACCAGAGTGTACCTTTCTTTCATTCGGTGTATCGACAAGATTGATCACCTTTGCCAGTTTTCTGAACAAAAACAGACTAATGAATGTAGCAAAAAAGACGCTTATATTATTTATTATCACTTCAAACAGTGCCTAAAATTAGATTGAACCAAAAAGTAGCCGATATCAAAGCGCAAACCAGAGCGTGTCTATAAACATAATTTATCTAATAAAAAGTCATGCAAACGAGCTATGTTAACGCATTGCCAGCGTTTAGTCACATTCGTCTATCAATGCTGGCTAAATTAGTAGTTAGGATACACGAATAATGTAGCCTCTTTCGTTTCTTTTTGTAAATAATAACCCATAAAATACACTCGCTTTTTAAGCAACTGTTACTGCTAGAGCAAAGTTGACCAAAAGTAAGGTATTCCGACAGGCTTTAGTTACCGATATGTGGGCCTTGCTGTAGGTGGATTGTCGCTTTTAATGGGTTGCATTTGGCTACAATTTAACGCTAAAAATACTATTTTAATAAACATTTCGTTTGCTATAATGCCCACCTTTTAGTTAGTCAAAGCTGGTTGAGAAACTCCATGGAAAGTAATGTTGTAGCCGCAGAACAGAGTATAAACTTCACATTTGCTAAGTTAATGAAATACAAATGGGTCGTTATTGTTGGAACACTGCTTTCAGCTGTACTCTCCGTATTTGTAGCGATGGAACAACCCAATAAATATACCGCTAAAGTTTACTTAGTACCATCTAACGCCAAAGAAGGCGGAGGACTATCTAAGCTGGCTGGTCAGTTCGGTGGTCTAGCTAGTATGGCGGGAATTTCTCTTGGTGGCTCAGAAGGAAATGATGTTGATGCAGCGATTGAATTTATGAAAAGTCGCGGCTTTTTGCAGCCATTTATTGACAAGCGTACCTTATTACCTGAAATTCTCGCACTTGAGAAATGGGATTCAAATAATAACGGCTATATCTACAACCCTGAGCTTTACGATGTTGAAACAAAAACTTGGGTAAGAAGCGCCCCTCCTGGCAAACAAGTTATTCCATCAGCATGGGAAGGTTATATTTCTCTGTTAGGCAGCATAGATGTTTTGTATATGAAGAAAAAAGGTCTGGTAGAGTTAAAAGTCACTACCCTAGCACCTGAGTTATCAGTGAATATAACCAACTGGCTTGTTGAAGATATAAATGAATTTTGGCGTACAAAAGACAAGCACGAAGCTGAAGAGGCGATAGAGTATTTAAAACAAAAAGCCGCAGAAACCAGCGTTGCAGAGTTACGTACTGTATTTTACGAGTTAATAGCAGAACAAACCCGTTCAAAATTATTATCGTCTATTGGTGACTATCACTTGGTAAAACCTTTGTCTCCTGTTATCTATCCTGAAGAAAAATCGGGGCCATCACGTGCGCTGATCTGTTTAGGAATTACCTTTATCGGTGGCTTATTGTCTTTGATTGTTGCATTTATTTTAGCGCTTAGATCGAAGGCGTAGTTGGTTATGACAATTACCTCATCTAGAAAACCGTGTGTACTGCTGACAAGTAACCAATATAAGCCAAACATAGGTGGGATTGAAAACTCGCTCTACCATCTTTCTCAAGAATATATCCAGTTAGGATATGAGGTTATTATCGTTACCAGCGACTTAAACCCAGACAACAAGTCACTACCGGACGTCGAAGTTGAAGATGGCGTAACTATTTATCGATATAAAACAGGCCGTGATCAAGGGATTGGACGAGGGATAAAGCATATTCGCAATGCTATTTCACTTTATAAAACCGTACTAAAAAAACATGACCCAGAGCTTGCGGTTTGTCGTTTTCACTTCAATGTGGTGTACCTAAAGGCACTAGGGTATCAAAACCTTGTATATTTGGTGCCTGGTGTAGTGGAAAACGAGACCAAGGCCAGTTTACGACAGCAAACTACTTTTCTAGGAAAAGTGAAAGGTTCGTTGTCTTTTTCCTTGCATAAATTAATGCAGCGCTGGGCATTTTCTTGCTCTGACAAGCTATTTGTATTTAGTGAAAATATGTTGCAGCAAGTCAGAAAAATTAACAAGGATAAAGCCATCAGAACGTGTAAACCAGGCGTTAGCTTATCACGCTTTAGCCTGGTTTCTCGAAGCGAAAAGCACCAATTAAGAGAACGATTAGGTGTTGCTGATAATGGTAAAGTGTTTTTATGTATTGGCCGGTTTGTAAAGGCCAAAGGCTTTGATACGGCAATTGAAGCATTAAAGTTGCTAGACGGTGATGCAACGTTGTGGTTATTGGGCGAGGGAACTGAAGAACAAGAGCTTCGCGCGTTATGTAACCGCCTTAATGTGGACGCCAAAGTTAAGTTTTTAGGACGCCAAAGTTGCCCTGAGGAATATTATAAGGCTGCTGACTTTTTTATTATGTCATCAACTTATGAGCCGCTTGGACAAACCATTCTAGAAGCCTTATCTTGCGGCTTACCGATAGTGGGAGCTTGTGCAAGTGACAAGGTGATAACAGCCACAAGTGAGATCCTATCATCTACTAACAATATACTACTCGACGCACACTCAGCTAAGTCGTTTGCCGAAGGGATGAAAACCCTTATGGCGCTTGAAGATAGTGACTATGCTCTGTTGCAACAGCAAAATAGAACGTTAGCAGAGCAAAAATTTAGTTGGAATAAACTGGCTAGGGAGTTAGCAAGTGAAGACTAAATTACAATACCTAATATTGAAAATTGCGAATCGCTTTATTAGATCCACGTTGTTGCAGGAGAAAGTTGATAAGTTAGGTTATACGCTGATTATCGATAAGTACCGTGCTCAGGGTGCTGAAATTGGTGAAAACACCATCATTATTGATACCAAACTATCTTCATCTAGTAAGGGGGATCGTTTTTTTATTGGTCGAGATTGTACTATTACAGGGGCAACGTTACTCGGTCATGATGCTTCTCCAACGCTTTTTATTAAAGAGCTTGTTATTCATCCTGAAAGTTATAAAAAAGGCTCAAGGCGCTCGTATCGGTCGCCAATCACAATAGGCGATAATGTATTTATTGGTTGGGGGAGTATCGTTTTACCCGGTGTGAACATTGGCAATAATTGTGTTATTGGCGCAGGCAGTGTTGTAACGAAAGACATTCCAGAGGGCATGGTAGCAGCGGGCAACCCTGCTAAAGTGATAAAAGCCACAGCAGAATATGTGAGCACATATAGAGCTAAGCTCGAAAAAGAACCCGGTAATTTCTGATGTTAAAGCAGTTTTTTGTCAGTAATGAAGCCCCATCTCTAGCGCATAAGTTGTGCTTGCTGATGATGAGCGTCTACTTACTTGCGGATATTGCTGCGGGCTTTACGGTGATCCAGCTTGGTCTCAACCTTAAGCTGTCGCTACTATATAAACTGCCATTAACAGTCTTGATTTTAGTGCTAGTGTTACTGCTGGACGCTAGGTATTTTGTTGCTTTACTCTCTTTGCTGGCAATACTCCTTATTGGTCCTATTTTTCAGCTTGCCAATGAAGCAGATGGCGGCGCGTTCATTAATGACTTTTCAAATGTATACAAGATGCTTATGCCGATATCCATTTTTGTGTACTTTGGCCTGTTGTCAACACGTTGGAAGTCATTCACTGCCAAGTGGTTAGAAAAGATCCTACTTACCAACTTTGCAATATTGTGCTTTAACCTATTACTCGGAGCGCTTGGTTTTGGCCGCTCCAGTTATGAACTCAGAGATGGCGAAACAGCAGGTTCCAATGGTTATATTTATGCCGCAAATGAGTTAGGTGCAACAATGGTGGTGTTGTTTTCTTTTGTACTGCATATTGGTTGGAACAACTATCGTCGCTGGTATCCCGTACTTTCGTTGTTTACTGTGCTTTGTGGTTTACTGGTGGCAACCAAAACAGCGATGCTTGCAGCGGCATTACTGGTTTTTGTTATTCCGTTGGCCAATGAAAGAGAGCGCTTTTTTAAGATGACAAAGCTTAAGCTCTATATGCTGGTTCCTATGACTATAGGTGTTGTTATTATTGCACTGGTTATTACCGACTTACTTGAAGCACTAGGCTTGTATGATCGCTTTATGTGGGTGCTCAGTCAAAAAGGAATATTAGGTATTGTATTATCCGGCCGAGACGAATATGCACGAGATTTGTTGGTCGTCTATGTTGACTATTTAGCGTTCTGGCAGCAGGCCATTGGAGTCGGAACCGCTGGTATTGCAGAGTATCTTCCCATTAAGTATGCTGCCGAAATTGATGCGGTGGACGTACTGGCCTATTTTGGCTTTTTTGGGTTACTAATTTGCTTTGCCTTTTATATATTAACGTTCGTTAAGGCTGCCTCACAGTTTGTTAAATGTAATGCTGTTTACAGTCCAAGTGTTGTTGTTGGTACATTTATTTTGCTATTTTTAGCACAATTAAGTGGTCATGTTTGGATTTCTGGTACGCTAGGGATATCATTTGGGTGTTTTGTTTCATTATTATGGGTTGATAATGAGAAAAGGAGTAACTCGTGAATTCATCTTTACCCCTAGTTACTGTGTGGATCCCAACTTGTAATCGACTATCATTGTTGAAGCGAGCGGTAAAGTCGGTACAAAATCAAACATACAAAAATTTAGAGTTGTTTATAGTTGATAATGGTTCGACGGATGGAACCGTAGAATATTTGCAACAACTCAGTGCGCAGGACTCGCGAGTTAAAATCCACTGCTTTGACACTAATCAAGGTGCTTGCCGAGCGAGAAACTATGCGATTCAGCACGCTCATGGGGTGTATGCAACGGGGCTTGACGATGATGATGAGTTTTTACCTAATAGAATTGCAGAGTTGGTTGAGGCTTTTGACGAGCGTTATGCTTTTGTTTGTAGTGGCTACATTTGGGATTATGGCAAAATTCAGCGTTCTCTTTTGGATTCAAATTTAATCATTGGGATAGACGCTCAACTCAATTTTAATCAAGCGTCAAACCAAGTGCTAACTAAGCGTGAGAGACTGGTAGAGGCAGGATTATTTGATGAGTCGATAGTGTCATCACAAGATTGGGAATTGTGGACGAGAATGATACTGAAATATGGAGCAGGCAAAAGGATCAGCACACCTTCATATATAGTTCATACAGCACATGATAAACCCAGAATTACCGATAGTCTTAATAATCGTATGGTTGGATTTCAGCAGTTTTATGAGCGCTATGGGTATTTAATGTCGAAGTCAAACAAGAAGTGTTTTGACTTTTTGATGCATTACAGTGAAGGCCGTAAAGTCGGCTTTGTTACTGTGATAAAGTTTTTTACTCCTGCTATTGCCACTAAATTGCTTAGAGCTTGGTTGGCCTCGTTATTTCCCAAGCTTGCTAGAAAACGCTTAGAACTCTTTAAAAGGGATGAAAGTGAGTAGAATTTGTTTTATCGCAAACTTATTTCCTTCTAAAAAGGACCCTTCGTTTGGTAGCTTTGTCGGGAAAAACTATGAGCAATTGGAGGCTCAGGGAAATCAAATAGTAAATAAAGTCGTGATTGACTATAGAGCTTCAGGTTTTGAGAAGTTGCTTTGTTACGCCAGGTTTGTTGCTCAGGGCATAAGGGCGATTGCCAAGCGTAACTACGATTATATTTACTTTCACTATCTAACTTATTCAACGCTATGCCTGTTGCCTTTTCTGCTACTTAGTCGACCCAAGTATGTAGTGAATATTCACGGTGATGATCTGGTTGGGGACACTCCCATACACAAGATTATGGGCTTTGCATCATCGCTGATATTAAAGCGCAGTGCTGCCGTTGTCGTACCCTCTTCATACTTTAAAGCTAAGTTGCTTGAATTATATCCTTGGTATCAAGAAAGCAAAATTGTCGTTTCGCCCTCAGGCGGTGTTGACTTTGAGCTGTTTAAGCCGACGGTTATGCCATCTGAAGTCGGATTCACACTTGGGTATGTATCACGGATAGATGAAGGAAAAGGGTGGCAAGAGTTGCTTGAAGCACTTGCCATCATTAAAGCTGCAAACCCTGAGCTGCTTAGTGGTTTTAGTTTAAAAATGTATGGTACCGGTGCACAGGTTCCCGCTTTGCAAGAGCAAATTGCTAAGCTTGAATTAGCATCACTCGTTCGCTATTTCGGTGCCTTAAAACCGCATGAACTGGTAGACAAGTATAGTGAGATGAATGCGTTTATTTTTCCAACTCATAGAGAAAGCTTTGGTTTGGTTGCTGTTGAAGCGCTGGCATGTGGCACGCCCGTTTTGGCGTCAAATATTAGTCCGGTCAATGAAGTTGTGATTGACGGTAAAAATGGACTACTTTTTGATGTGAAGAACAAAGAGTCAATTGCGGATAAAATAGTACAGATACTAACAATGAGCCTTCAAGAGTATGATGCGCTTAGCTCAAATACACGGAGCTCTGTTAAACATTACGATGCCAATCAAGTAGCGCAACAGTTAGACGTTGAGTTAAAAACACGGGTTTAAGTTTAGGAATTATTAATGAAGATTGTAGTTGTAGGTACTGGTTATGTAGGCCTCTCCAATTCTGTATTGTTGGCTCAGCACAACGAAGTCGTTGCATTAGACATTGATGAGGCGAAAGTTGATCTGATCAATAAAAAACAATCACCAATAGTGGACAAAGAAGTTTCAGAGTATTTATCGAGCAAGCGCCTTAACCTCGTGGCGACCACTGATAAGCAACTTGCCTATAAAGATGCTGAATATGTGGTGGTCGCAACACCAACAGACTACGACCCTGAAAGCAATTACTTCAATACAAAGTCCGTAGAATCAGTTATCTCCGATGTTCAGCATTACAATCGTGATGCAGTTATTGTGATCAAATCAACCGTCCCGGTAGGCTTTACCGAAAATGCCAGAGCCCAATTTAATTCTGATAAGATCATATTTTCTCCAGAGTTTTTGAGAGAAGGTAAGGCGCTTTACGACAATCTGTATCCATCTCGGGTGATAGTAGGTGAGCGCTCTGAGCAAGCGGAAGTATTTGCACAATTGCTAAAACAAGGTGCTGAGAAAGAAAATATTGAAACCTTATTTACTGACTCGACAGAAGCTGAGGCAATTAAGCTGTTTTCTAATACGTATTTAGCAATGCGAGTAGCTTATTTTAATGAGTTAGATAGCTACGCAGAGTCTCATGGTTTAAACACAAAGCAAATTATCGAAGGGGTGTGCTTAGACCCAAGAATTGGTGATCATTATAATAACCCGTCTTTCGGATATGGCGGATATTGCCTACCTAAGGACACCAAGCAGCTGCTAGCGAACTACAAAGACGTACCAAACAACATCATTCAAGCGATTGTTGATGCAAACACAACAAGAAAGGACTTTATCGCTGAGTCTATTCTAAAGCGTAATCCCAAAACTGTAGGGATTTATCGCCTGATCATGAAGGCAGGATCCGACAATTTTAGAGCCTCATCTATTCAAGGGGTGATGAAGCGCATAAAAGCGAAAGGTGTTGAAGTCGTTGTTTATGAGCCAGTACTTGAAGAAGAAAGCTTCTTTAATTCTAGGGTACTTAATGACCTAAATGTATTCAAAAATAGCTGTGATGTAATCATCTCTAACCGCATGGTTGAGGAGTTACAAGACGTTACCGAAAAAGTCTACACAAGAGACCTTTTTGGCAGTGACTAGGCTAGACCTAATTGAGAATATACGTATAATAGTAAGCCTAATTCGTTAGGCTTATTTTTTAGGGAACGCAACGCATGGAATGCTGGTATTTGCTCTACTGTAAACCAAAACAAGAACACAGAGCACAGTCAAATCTTCAAAATCAAGGGATAGAGTCTTGCTTCCCAACTTTCGTAAAAAGAAAAACCTCTGGCTCAAAGGCGGTGGAGCAACCGCTGTTTCCACGGTATTTATTTGTTAAGCTAGATCCACATTCTTCACACTTTTCTGCTGTAAAAAACACTCGCGGTGTTTCTGACTTTATTCGTTATGGTACCGATCTGCAAATGGTGCCAGATGAACTCGTCGCTCAACTAATGAATAAAAATGAAATAGCGGATGAGTTCGACCTTCAAGAAGGTGACTTGGTTCAGTTAACAGACGGCTGTTACAAAGACATTCAGGCCATATATCAACAACCTGATGGAGAACTTCGTAGCATTTTATTAATTAAACTGCTTAACCATTATGCACAAATCGTTGTTGATAACTGTACAATAAAAAAGGTACAATAAAAACTTCATCCTTTATTCTTATTTAATTGTTATAAAAAGGGTGTACT
This sequence comes from Pseudoalteromonas sp. JC3, assembly GCF_030291895.1. Lineage (NCBI taxonomy): Bacteria > Pseudomonadati > Pseudomonadota > Gammaproteobacteria > Alteromonadales > Pseudoalteromonadaceae > Pseudoalteromonas > Pseudoalteromonas sp. JC3. Next base: position 649,752 of record NZ_CP127855.1, read on the forward strand.
CTGGTCTGACTGTAAACTTCTTCACGTTGTTAGAAAGATTACATTAGCATAGCGGAACGTTTGCAATTTTGTAGCTGTAACTTAAAAGCTCAAACCAGTTCGTAGCAGCGACTTTATGTCGCGACAGAATGGTTCAGGCGCGGCTTTACGCTGCAAAAATATAAAGACTGTGGTCAACGTGGTAGGAGCGAGTTCACCTCGCGATCTTTTACGTAAACTGAAACCAGAATTTAGGAGCTGCAACCTAAGGGCGGAAGCGTGCTTGAATGCCGTAGCAGCGACTTTATGTCGCGACAGAATGGTTCAGGCGCGGCTTTACGCTGCAAAAATATAAAGAGTGTGGTCAACGTGGTAGGAGCGAGTTCACCTCGCGATCTTTTACGTAAACTGAAACCAGAATTTAGGAGCTGCAACCTAAGGGCGGAAGCGTGCTTGAATGCCGTAGCAGCGACTTTATGGCGCGACAACATAAACGCCTCAGGTCAACGCGGTAGGAGCGAGTTCACCTCGTGATCTTTTACATAAACTAAAACCAGCATTTAGGAGCTGCAACCTAAGGGCGGAAGCGTGCTTGAATACCGTAGCAGCGACTTTATGTCGCGACAAAATGATTCAAACTCAGACGTAGCAGTTTTACGCCGCGGCCAAGGACCAAAGATTAAATTGCAAATTAAGAAATAACAAATACAGCAATCTAAAAAACGAGCTCAAACTTGATAAAGGCTTTTATTCATACCTCAAGGTAAAAACATAGAATATAGAGTGAGAACAGCTGCAAAACCTAGTACTCACTTGCGATTAACAATCGTGCATGCTTTAATTAGCCCACGAAATTTCTGTTGTCTTTTCGTTATTAAGTAAAAGGCAATAAAAGTAATTAAAAGAAAAGACTATAAACACTTTTGGGAAGATACAATGGCGCTACGCTGTAAAACTATCATTGCTTCAACTGTATTACTTGCAATGAGTGGCTGTACACTCGTTCCAGGTGGCCATTTCGAAGGAATAGGTTCTGGTGAACAAACTGCAAACCTTGAGCGAGATCTTGAAAAAGTAAATATTCATATTATCGACTCGCAATTGGTGCAAGAACATAAAATCAAACGAGCGAAACAAATTGATCACTCGTCGCTCGCGGGTATTGATGTTTCAAATTATGAATATCGTCTTGGCGTAGGTGATGTAATCACCATTGGTGTGTGGGATCATCCAGAACTCACCATTCCAGCAGCTGTACAACGAACAGCAGAGTTTGACGGTTTCCGTGTTCAAGCCGATGGTACAATCAACTTTGCTTATGCGCCAAAGGTTCCTGCTGCTGGTCGCACAGTAACCGAGCTTAGAACTGACCTTGCAAAAAGACTAAGTCGTGTTATTGAAGAACCGCAAATCGACGTAAAAGTGGTTGGTTTTAAAAGCCAAAAAGCATATGTAACTGGTGAAGTTACAAAACCTGGTGTGTATCCAATCACAGAAACTCCAGTGACACTCATTGATGCTATCAACCAAGCCGGCGGTTTAACAGAAAGCGCCGATTGGGAAACGGTAACCTTTACTCGTGGTGACAAAACAGAAGTTATTCAACTCGATGATTTTTATGCCGAAGGTGATATTTCACAAAACCGCTTACTTAGACACGGTGATATTGTACACGTAAGTCGTAATGATAAACGCAACGTGTATGTGTTGGGTGATGTGATTAAAGCGGGCAAAGTAGACGTAAACCGCTATGGTTTAAGCCTAGCTGAAGCGCTAACGGATGTTGGTGGCTTTAACGAGCGTACAGCAGACGCAAACGGTGTTTTTGTCTTGCGTAAGCGCGACCTGCAAAAAGATGGTGTGCTTGCAGATGTATATCAGCTACATGCTAAAAACGTAGCCTCTTTAGTACTTGCTGAACAGTTTGAACTTGAGCCACAAGATATTGTGTATGTGACTAGCGCGCCACTTGCTCGTTGGAACAAAGTTATCAGTTTATTATTGCCTTCACTGTCTACAGTGGATGCGATTAAAGATATAGAAAACCGTTAATTGTGAGTACTCATGTTTGAAAGTGTTTTAATGGTCTGTGCGGGTAATATTTGCCGTAGCCCTACGGCAGAGTATCTGCTAAAAAACAAACTAAGTGGCAAAAGTGTAGCTGTTTCGTCAGCTGGATTAACCGCCCTAGAAGGAAAAGCCGCTGATGCATTAGCGCAGGAGTTGGCGAAAGAACAAGGAATCGACATGAGTGAGCACCAAGGTCGCCAGTTAACTGGTACCTTGGTCGCACAAAATAGTCTCATCCTCGTAATGGAGCAAAGGCATTTAACTGACCTTTGCAGCCGTTACCCTCAAGCTCGTGGCAAAACCTTTTTACTTGGTAAATGGATTGGCGATAAAGAAATTCCAGATCCGTATCGCCAATCACGTGAAGCGTTTGAGCATGTTTATGAGCTTATCGATAGCGCCTGTGGCGCTTGGCAACAGTATTTATAAGGATCCGTGAGTATATGAATGCTCAGCCAAATCTTATCTCTAACCAAAAGTCATCAAAAGAAGAGACGCAAGAAATCGATTTAATGGCGCTAGTTGGCGCATTATTAGATGCTAAGTTTTTTATCGCAGGCATTACTGCACTATTTATGTTGTTAGGCATAGCCTACGCAATATTTAGCACGCCAATCTACCAAGCAACTGCAATGGTACAGGTAGAGGAAAAGGGCGGTTCTGTTCCCGGTTTTGATGATATGTCTGGTATGTTTGAAAGTACCTCTGCCGCAGTAACCGAAATTGAGCTACTAAAATCTAGAAGCGTTATTGGTGAAGCGGTCGACACATTAAATTTAGATACCGTTGTCGAACCAAAACTATTTCCACTATTTGGTGGCCGCAGCTTCCGTAAATTTGTTGCACAAAGTGAAGGCGAAGTAGCAGAGCCAAGCCTCGGCGCGAGTTCTTATGCGTGGGGCGGTGAGCAAGTTGAAATACACCGATTTAAAGTGCCAAGTAGTGCCATAAGTACTTCTTTTATATTACAAGCTAGGGCTGATGAGTCATTTGTATTGTTAACAAGTGATGGTGACGAAGTACTTGCAGGTAAAGTGGGCGAAGAAGTAAAGCAAGGCCAATTTGAGCTAACTATTAAGACTTTGATAGCACGTCCAGAGACCGAGTTTTCAATCGTTAAACGTAACCGTCTTCAGACGATTTTAGATCTGCAAAGTGCAATATCCGCGTCTGAGAAGGGGAAAGACTCAGGTATTATTAACTTGGCACTTCAGAGTGCTAGTCCTGAATATGCAGAAAAAGTGCTCGATAAAGTGGCTGGTATTTATGTGCGTCGCAACGTAGAGCGTAATAGCGCGGAGGCGCAGCAGTCTCTTGAGTTTTTAGAGGTGCAGCTTCCAGAGGTTAAACGCAACCTAGAACATGCAGAAAAAGCCTTTAATGACTACCAAATTCGCCAAGAGTCCATTGATATTAGCCTAGAAACACAAGGCGTTTTAGAGCAAATTGTAAAACTAGAAACTAAACTGCAAGAGTTGGAGTTAAAGCGTTTAGAACTTGGCCGTAAATTTAAACGTGAACACCCCTCTTATCGCGGTGTGGTAGAGCAAATTGATACTGTAAAACGCCAGCGAAACGACCTTGCAGGAGAGGTTCAGGGCTTACCAGAGACTCAGCGCGAGCTGCTACGTTTAAAGCGTGATGTAGAAGTAAATAACGAAATCTACACGCTGCTTTTGGGTAAAACGCAAGAGTTAGATATTGTGCGTGCGGGTACGGTAGGTAACGTTCGCATAGTGGATTACGCAGAGGTAAATACTACCCAGCCAGTCAAACCTAAAAAAGCATTAATCGTTGTGATGGCAACCATGTTGGGCGGAATGTTAGCCGTTGCTATTGTACTGGTGCAAAAAGCACTGCACAAAGGTATTGAAGATCCAGCGGAAATAGAAGCATTAGGTTTGCCTGTATATGCCAGCGTGCCATTCTCAGAGTACCAAGTGAAACTCACAGGTTTTGCAAAGGCGCGTAAGGGCAAAGTGGCAAAGGCAAAATCTATACTTGCCATGGATAACCCAGCAGACCTTTCTGTTGAGGCGCTACGTAGCCTCCGTACAAGTTTGCACTTTGCTATGCTAGAAGCAAAAAACAATGTTATTGCTATCTCAGGCCCAAGCCCTGGCGTGGGTAAATCCTTTATTACCGTAAACCTTGCCACTGTGCTGGCACAAAGCGGCAAACGCATTCTTGTTATTGACGCTGATATGCGTAAAGGATACCTGCAAACTCAGTTTGGCATGAAATGGGATGACGGTTTAAGTGATTACCTCTCTGGCCGATTGAATTTAGCGCAGGTGATTAAGCCAAGCCAAGTTGAAGGTTTGCAAGTAATGACCCGAGGCCAAATACCGCCGAACCCATCAGAGCTACTAATGCATGAAAACTTTAGCAAGTTGATTGGTGAAGTGAGCAAAATGTACGACTTAGTTATTATTGATACACCGCCAATCTTAGCGGTAACAGACCCTGCTATTGTGAGTGCACATGCAGGCACAACATTACTAGTAACCCGTTTTGGTCAAAACCATGCAAAAGAGCTAGAAATTACACGTAACCGTTTTGAGCAAAGTGGTATTGATGTAAAAGGAGTGGTATTTAACGGTGTTGTTCGTAAATCAACTAATGCCTATGGTTACTACGGCTACTACAACTACGAGTACAAGTCAGATAAAGCATAGCAGGTTATGTCGCTGCAACCCGTAGCAGCGACTTTACGTCGCGACTCGTAGAACGACTTTACGTTACGACCGTAGTAGCGACTCGTAGCAACGACTTTACGTTACGACTCGTAGCAGCGACTTTATGTCGCGACCCGTAACAAAAATTAAAATTGCGGCCAAATATAAAACGACAAGAGCGGTCGGACATATTCCTTAACTTTCTTCTAAAGAAATCAAAATTAAACATTCACCAAGCGAGATGTATATGGATTTAAATAAAGTAAAAATTGGTGTTATAGGGTTAGGCTACGTCGGCCTTCCTCTAGCGGTAGAGTTTGGTAAAAAGTATCCAACCTTAGGTTTCGATATTAACCAGAACAGAATTCAGGAGTTAGAGAATGGACATGACTCAACACTCGAAGTAAGCGATACTGAACTAGCAAATACAAGTCACCTCACATATTCGAGCACTAAGCTGGACCTTGCAGAGTGTAATATCTACATCGTTACGGTTCCTACACCTATAGATGAAACCAATGCTCCTGACTTAAATCCACTGCGAAAAGCTTCAACGCTGCTGGGTGAGTTTGTCAAAAAAGGCGATATAGTTATATATGAGTCAACAGTTTACCCGGGAGCCACGGAAGAAGTTTGCTTACCAATCATTGAGAAAGTTTCAGGGTTGAAATTCAATCAAGACTTCTATGCGGGCTACTCTCCGGAGCGAATTAATCCTGGCGATAAAGTGAATACGCTAACAAAGATCATGAAGATTACTTCGGGTTCAACACCTGAAGTAGGTAAATTTGTCGATAACCTTTATGGCTCAATCATTACTGCCGGTACTCACCTAGCTAGCTCACTTAAGGTCGCAGAAGCTGCCAAAGTAATAGAGAATACACAGCGAGACTTGAATATTGCAATTATTAATGAGTTTGCAAAAATCTTCAATCGACTAGGAATTGATACTGAGGAGGTGCTAAATGCGGCAGGAACTAAATGGAACTTTCTCAAGTTTAAACCGGGCTTAGTTGGTGGGCACTGTATTAGTGTTGATCCGTATTATCTTACACACAAAGCGCAAGAAGTTGGTTATCGCCCTGAAGTTATTTTAGCTGGTCGTCGAATTAACGATGGCATGGGCGAATATGTAGCAACTCAGCTGGTTAAGAAGTTAGCAAGCAAAAAAATTCACATTGATGAAGCTAAAGTACTTATTCTTGGATTTACCTTCAAAGGTGATTGTCCTGATGTGAGAAATACTAAAATAATTGATGTTGTTAGAGAATTACAAGACTTTAATATGAGCGTAGATGTTTATGATGGCTGGGCTAATTCTGAAGAAGTAAAGCACGAATATGGTATTGAGCTGGTAACGGTACTTGAAGAAGGGAAATATGACGGTGTGGTTTTAGCTGTTGATCACTCAGAGCTAAAAGAAATGGGCGAAGCGAAATTACGTTCATTCGGAAAAGAAAACCACGTACTTTATGATGTAAAGCATGTTTTAAAACCAAATGAAGCCGACATTAGATTGTAAACGGAAGAAGACAATGAAAAATTTTGCATTAATAGGCGCCGCTGGATATATAGCTCCAAGACACTTAAAAGCAATTAAAGAGACGGGCAATAACTTAGTTGTTGCAATGGATATAAATGACTCTGTTGGTATTATGGATAGCCATTTTCCAAATGCTGAGTTTTTTACAGAGTTTGAAGATTTCACGGCTTTTGTAGAAGACCAAGCGTTAAAAGGTAATAAGCTTGACTACATTGCAATTTGTAGCCCCAACTATCTACATGCACCCCACATGAAGTATGCTCTAAAAAATGGTATTGACGTTATTTGTGAAAAGCCTTTAGTACTTCACTCTACAGATATGGATGTACTAAAAGACTACGAGCGAAAGTACGGCGCAAAAGTGAATTCAATTCTACAGCTGCGTTTACACCCATCAATTATCGCGTTAAAAGAAAAAGTGGCAGCAGCACCTAGAGACAAAGTATTTGATGTTGATTTAACCTACATGACATCGCGTGGCAAATGGTACATGAAGTCTTGGAAAGGCTTTGATCATAAATCAGGTGGTGTAGCAACGAATATCGGTGTGCATTTCTACGACATGCTGCATTTCATCTTCGGTGAACTAAAAAGCAACGAAGTGCACTTCAGAGATGAGAAAACAGCAAGTGGTTATCTAGAGTATGAGCGTGCACGTGTCAAATGGTTCTTATCAATTGACTCAAAAAATCTACCAGATAACGCTATTCAGGGTGAAAAGCTGACTTACCGTAGTATCACTATTAATGATGGTGATAATACTGAAGAGTTAGAGTTCTCAGGTGGTTTCACAGATCTACACACTCAAAGCTATCAAAATGTATTAGCTGGCAATGGTTTTGGTATTGACGCAAACCGTATTGCAATTGGGACGGTAGAAAAAATTCGTGTTCAAGATGTCGTTGAGGCCGGTGAAAAAGCACATCCACTGTTATACAAGGTACTTTAGTCTATGAACTACCATGTCCATGAAAGCGCCATTGTTGATGATGGTGCGCAAATTGGCGCAAACACACGTGTATGGCACTTTGTCCACGTGTGTGGTGGTGCGCAAATCGGTGAAGGTTGCTCTCTGGGTCAAAATGTTTTTGTCGGCAACAGAGTGACAATAGGGAACAATGTAAAAGTACAAAACAATGTCTCAGTGTATGACAATGTTCACCTAGAAGATGACGTGTTTTGTGGGCCGAGTATGGTTTTTACCAATGTGTATAACCCGCGTTCATTTATCGAGCGAAAAACAGAATATCGCGACACCTTAGTAAAACGTGGTGCAACGTTAGGTGCAAATAGCACCATAGTCTGTGGTGTAACTATTGGTGAATACTCACTGGTTGGTGCAGGTGCTGTAATCAATAAAGACGTAAAACCCTTTGCTCTTATGGTTGGCGTACCGGCCAAACAAATTGGCTGGATAAGCAAATATGGTGAGCAGCTAGACCTACCGCTCGAAGGAAATGGTACAGCAACTTGTGAACACACAGGCGAGCAATACCAGTTAGAAAATGGCTTTGTTTCAATTAAGTAATTCGTAGAAGTAATTATTAAATGCAATTTATAGATTTAGCTGCGCAATATCAGCACTTAAAAGAAAAAATCGATGCTCGCATTCAAGCAGTGTTAGACCATGGTCACTATATCATGGGTCCTGAAGTACAAGAGTTAGAGCAACAGTTATCAGAATATGTCGGTGTTAAACATACCATTAGCTGCGCAAATGGCACTGATGCATTAACGCTCGCGCTGATGGTGTTAGATGTTAAAGAAGGTGATGCGGTTTTTTGTCCGACATTTACGTTCTTCGCAACAGCAGAAACCATTGCTTTTGAAGGTGCAATGCCAGTATTTGTTGATTCTAATGAAGATACATTCAATATTTGCCCAATAGACCTAGAAAAGCGCATTGAAGCTGTAATCGCACAGGGTAAATTAAAACCTAAAGCAATTATTGCAGTTGACTTATTTGGCTTACCTGCTGATTATCCTGCACTTAGAAAAATCGCTGATAAGTATGATTTAAAGATTATCGAAGATGCTGCGCAGGGTTTTGGTGGAGAGATCAACGCCAAGCGAGCTGGGTCATTTGGCGATATCGCAACAACTAGCTTTTTCCCTGCTAAACCTCTAGGCTGTTATGGAGATGGTGGTGCGCTATTCACAGACAATGATGAATATGCTGCATTATTACAATCGTATCGAGTACATGGTAAGGGTAAAGACAAATACGATAATGTTCGTATCGGTATGAATTCTCGCCTGGATACGATTCAAGCCGCAATTTTGTTAGAAAAGTTAGCCGCATTCCCGCAAGAGTTGACTAACAGAAATAGAGCTGCGGAAAAGTACACTGCTGAATTAAAAGATACATATAAAACGCCATTTGTACCTGAGGGTTATCTAAGCTCTTGGGCACAATATACGCTAATGGCGGAAGATCGTGACGCAGAAATGGCTAAATACAAAGCCGAAGGCATTCCGACGATGGTTTACTATGGCACATGTATGCATCAGCAAAGCGCATTTAAAGCGTTGGGATACCAGGAAGGGGACTTCCCAGTCGCAGAGAGACTAGCTAAAACTGTATTTAGCTTACCTATGCACGGGTATTTATGAGGCTTTTGAGGCTTGCACTTCCGCTTGTGATTGGCAGTGGAGTAGGGCAAATTATTACCCTATTGATAACTCCACTGCTGACCCGCTACTACAGTGATGTAGATTTCGGTGAGTGGGCCTTTTTTCTGGCCATAACAACGGTTATTATTACTGGCAGTGCATTTAGGTATGACTTAAGTATTCTCTTACCTTCCTCAAAGAAAGATGCTTTAAGGTTGAGTGTAGTCTCGGTCAAGAATATCTTGGTCACTACATTTGTAAGCTGTGCGTTTGTTTTCTGTTTTTATTTATTTAATCCAATTGGTTTCGAGAGCTTATACCTGTTTATTCCAATTTCGGTTTTAGTTGGTGGTATAAATTTAGTCTTAACGGCCAATCTTAACTACAAAAAAGAATACAAGTTAATCGCGTTTGCTAAGTTGTATCAAACGCTAAGTACTGTGTGTTTTAATCTTGTATTTTGTTTCTATAGTGCTTTTTCTTTTGATGGTTCAGGGTTAGTTTTAGCGACTATTTTAGGGCAGCTAGTATGTTTGGTTTATTTAAAATACTATCTAAATTTAACTACCTCGACATTTATAAGAGTACTAAATATAAAATATTCCAAGAAGCTGGCTACTAAATATTATGACTTTGCCGTTTACTCTTTGCCGGCTTGCTTAATTGGTTGTGTTCTTACAAGCTTCCCTGTTTATATGCTAGAGTTTTTGTTTTCCACTAATATTGTGGGTCAATACTCTTTAGCTAATAGGGTCCTGATGACTCCGCTAATGCTCGTTGGGACAGGGTTGTCTCAAGTTTTTTTTAAGCACTTTTCTGAGAAGGTCGCAAGCCAGGAATGTATACTTGTGGACTTTTATAGGATATGGCTTTCCTCATTAGCAATCTGTATTATCCCTGCGACTTTGGTCTATATTTTTGCAGAGCCTGTTTCACAGTTTATCTTTGGTGAGCAGTGGTCAGTTGCAGGTCAAATAATTTCTCTATTAATATTTCCAATTATTTTAAACTTCTGTATCAATTTGGTGTCTTCAAGCCATGCTGTTCTTAGATTACAGCATTTGGCACTTTATTTTTCTATACTAATGCTTTTGGGAAAAATGATATCAAGTTATTTGTATTCAGAAGACTATACAAGTTTGCTTTTATTTTATGCGTTAGTAGATCTATTTGCGGTATTAATTATGAATGCAATAGTAGTTTATAAATTGAGGGGTGGGATTTGGAAGTCTTAATGCTTTTAAGGTCACCGATCGACAATGATTCCAGGGTTAAGAAAGAGATTAACTCCTTGAGAAAGGAAGGCGTTGACATTACATTGCTGAGTGTTAATGGTTCCAAGCTGGATGGCGTTAAAAATCATGTTCATGAATTTGAATCAAAGAGAAGGTTAATTCCAGGTGTTTCTGGTATTTTAGCTTTTTTTACTTTTTTATTTTTTTCTCTTAGGTATTTTAATAAACATGATGTTATTCATGCTCATGATCTGAATGCTTTGCCTATCGCAGCAATAATAAAACTTGTTAACTTTTTTAAGCGCCCAAAAATTGTTTATGATAGTCATGAGCTTGCAATTAATGATGTTCCGAATGAGACATATTTCAGCTCAAAAAGAAAGTATCTTTTGGAGCGCTTATTTATTCGATTTGCAGATGAGGTCATTACTGTAAGCCCTATGATAGCTGAGCGTTATAGTGAATTATATAGAATAAACCTTCCTTCAGTTGTTCACAATTGTCCTAATTACCAACAGGTTAAAAAACAAAATATATTTAGGGAGTTTTTTGATATTCCGGAGGATAATATCATTTTCCTCTATCAAGGAGCGCTTTGCTCGGGAAGAGGGATTGAAGACATCCTGAATACTTTTACATCGTTAGATGGTAATGATAAATCACTTGTTTTCATGGGTTATGGAGGCTTAGAGGGGCTAATAAAAAGCTATCAGGCCAAACATGATAATATTCACTTCCATCCAGCAGTAGCCCAAAATGTATTACTTGATTATACATCTTCGGCTGACTTTGGGATTGCTTTGATTGAGGATACTTGTGAAAGTTATCGTTTATGTATGCCAAATAAAATTTTCGAATATCTAATGGCTGGGCTACCTATAATTGTTTCAAACTTAGTTGAAATGAAACGACTGGTAAATAAGTACGATGTGGGTGTAGTGGCCCATTCGAATAATGCAAGTGACGTTGTTAGTGCAATGCTTAAAGCATCCGAACTTGATAAAACTATACTTGAGAACAATGTAAAGCGAGTTAGCCTAGATTTTAATTGGGAAGTTGAAGCAGAAAAGCTTTGTTCTATTTATAAGAGATTGAATTAACGTGTGGCTTGACACTTTATTAGCATTTTTGGGAATTGTAGTTGTATGGAAAGTAACTAATTGTAAAGTCTTTCCATCACCACAGCTTACACTTTTGGTTGGTTATTTATTGTACTATTATGTTGGTGTGATTATTAACCATGATGAGCCATATTTAAGAGACTCTGAGTATTTTGATAACTTGGTTTGGTTAACTAGAAGTGGGTTTCTAGCTATTTTTATAGCGAGTGTAATCACTAGTCGATGGCAGAGTTTAAACTTTGAGTATTACTATAACCAGTATAAACAAGAACCAGATATAGCTGAGGAGTGGTTGGGACCACACTTGATACCCTTATCAATCTTAATGCTGGCTTTGGTTGTACTGTATTTGCTTATCATACCAGTGCAGCCACTCATAATTATGTTTACGGACCCTTCTAATCTCATCTATGCGAGGGAAGCTGCAACAGTAGGCTTGAGTTCTTTTGCATTCTTTTCAAACTTTTTTTATGACTTTATGCCTTTGATATGGGTAATGCTTTTTTTAACAGGGAGAGTTAAGTGGGCCTACTTTTTATTGTTTGCTAATTTAATTGTCTTATTGTCTACAGGGCAAAAGTCTCCCGTTGTTTATGTGTTAATTGTTTTCTTATGTACAACAGGCTTTTTGAGAGGCAACTTTAATTATGCAAAAACATTCAGGCTTTTCCTGTTTGCATTTTTTATATTGGTAGCAATTGTTTATATCCAGAATGCTCATTTGTTTAGTGGTCTTGACCTAGAAAGTATTTCGTCAAGCATGGATGGTTTAATCCGAAGAACGTTTTTCGTAGGTCCTGATTCTGTTGTGGGGTATTTGAGTACCTTTCCGGATTATCACCCATTTATAATTGACTCACAAACAGATGTTCCACCAGATAAGATTGTTTATCAAAAAGTATATGGCTTAGATGTAGAAGGTACAATGAATTCAAATTCCTTGGCTTTCTTTTATGGTTGGTATGGTGATAAACACATTGCTTCTGTCTTGTACTTTAGTGTTATAATGCTTTTCTTTATGACACCATTTTTGTTGTCTTTTCTTAAAGCTCCTAAAACTCTAAGCGTGGCAATTTTCTTATTGTTTTATCTGTTAATAGTAAAATTCAATATAACGGATTGGTATACTATTTACTTTGTTTTCATATTGCCTTTTATGGTGATTAATGGGCTTCTTATTTTAACTAAGTTTACCCTTAACCTGGGAAGTGGGACTATTTCATATAGTACGACATATTTTTCAGTGGTTGTCAGTGTGTTAATGTTATTGTATTTCCTTCAGGGAAAGGTTAAAGGTTTGCTTTCTTAGGTGGTTGATTTATGTGCGGAATATTTACAGCAATTAATAATGACAAAAAAGAGCTAGATATTATAAAGCTCTTAAATAGTATCAATCATCGAGGGCCTGATGATTTTGGCTGGGCTAGTTGGCAAGATTCATCTGCAGAGTTTTCGAAAGAAGAAAAATTGCCCTCCGGAGAAGTTATTCAAGGTCATGCTAGGTTATCTATTCTTGACTTATCTCCTCTTGGTTGGCAACCAATGCGTTCTGCATGTGGTAACTACTCGCTGTGCTATAACGGTGAAGTTTATAACTATATAGAGTTAAGAGAAGAGCTTGAGCAAGAGGGCGTGAGCTTTGTCTCGAATAGTGATAGTGAAGTAATTTTATATGCGCTAATAAAATGGGGAGAAAACGCAATATCTCGTTTCAGAGGGATGTTTGCATTCACGTTTTATGATTCTGTAAATAAAGAGTTGCTAGTAGTTAGGGATTTTTTTGGAATAAAGCCGTTATACTACGCGCAGGTAAACAATAATATTTATTTTGCATCTGAAGTAGAGCAGCTTAACTTGCTCGAGGATGTAGAAAATACGATCGATTCTCAAATGGTTTACGAATACATGCTGTCGGGTGCGACAGATCATTCTACAGACACCATGTATTCTTCCATAAAGCAATTTCCTTCAGCCCATTATGCCAAAATCAAAGTTGGAGAAGTCGTAAAGATCGAGCCCATTAGGTATTGGGATATAGATCTTAGCAATAAAATTACCCCGACATTTGAAAATGCTGTTAGCAAAGTAAGAGAGCTGTTTTTAGACAGTGTAAGGCTACATATGCGTAGCGATGTTCCAATAGGTGCTGCGCTGTCAGGAGGGATTGACTCTTCAGCTATTGTTTGTGCAATCCGCCACCTATACCCTGAGCAAGAAATTCACTCATTCAGTTTTATTGCGGACAATGACAATTTAAGTGAAGAGAAGTGGATTGATATTGTTAACTCTCATGTGAACGCAAAAGCTCATAAGATCAGAGTAAAGAGAGAAGAGTTGGTACAAGATCTTGATGACCTGGTCCGCACTCAAGGTGAACCTTTCGGAAGTACAAGTATATACGCTCAATACAGAGTTTTTAAAGAAGCGAAGGATAAGGGTATTACGGTGATGCTGGATGGGCAAGGAGCTGATGAGATGCTAGCCGGCTACATTTTTTTCCAAGCTTCACTGCTTGCAGGGCTTATACGGCAAGGTAAATTACTAAAAGCAAGACGCTTCTATCGCTCTTGTATCGAAAATACAAGTTCAACTTCCAATTACTTGATACAAACTACTGTGCGAGAGCTATTGCCAGTATCTTTAGCTCAAAAATTGAAAAAGGTCTTTATACCAAGCAAGAGGCTGCCATGGTTATCAGAGTCTTGGATGCTAGAGAATGGGGTTAGTGATGCAAATAAATTTAAAAGAAAAGTTGACAAGAAGCACCCTGTAAATGCGCATCTTAAAAGTAACTTGACTGAACTAGGCTTGCCTCATTTACTTCGCTATGAGGACAGAGATTCAATGCGTTGGTCAATTGAAAGCAGAGTTCCATTTTTACATGTTGAATTAGTCGAATACTTATACTCATTGCCTGAAGAGTATCTTCTCAATGAAGAAGGGACGAGTAAGTATGTGTTTAGAGAAGCAATGAGAGGAATCGTTCCTGACGAAATTCTAGACAGGAAGGATAAAATTGGTTTCGCAACACCGGAAAGGGACTGGCTAACCAAAATGGAAAGCTGGGTCAATGACAAACTAGATAAAGCTGAATCCTTGCCAATGTTTAATTCTTCTGAATTGAAACAAGAATGGGAAAAGGTGCTTTCAGGAGAGATAAAGTTTGACTTCAGGTGCTGGCGTTGGTTAAACCTAATTACTTGGTTAGATAGAAATGAAACAAAATAAAGTAATTAGCCTAGTCTTAAATAACTTTACTAATGACTCAAGGGTACTCAAGGAGGCCCAATCTATTCAGTCATTTGGCTACGATATTAAAGTACTGGCATTGCATGAAAATGGTCTAAAAGAGCATGAAACCGTCGATGAGGTGTCAGTGCATCGTATTAAGCTATCCTCAAAAAACTGGAGTAAAAATAGATTTGTTCAAATGTTCAAATACTTTGAACTTGCAGCCAAGGTCATTAAAGGATATCGCAAAGCTAATATAGTCCATTGTCATGATCTTTCTGCATTGCCAATCGCTTGTTTAATGAAGTGGTTGTCTTTGGGAAAGTTAAAGCTAATTTATGATAGTCATGAATATGCAGTTAATGATCTTCCTTTTGAAAGTAAAAGCAGGCAAAAGATAAAAAAAATTATTGAAGGCGTGCTTATTAAGTCGGCTGATGCTGTCATCACCGTGAGTGATGGAATCGCAAATTTGTACCAACAACAATATAACCTCAGTACAAAGCCTTTTGTTGTACTTAATTGCCCAAAACGTCAAGAAGTTCGCCCTTCCAATAAGCTTAAATCAGCACTTGGAATAGACGATGATTGTTTTGTATTCCTTTACCAAGGGGTACTTTCTCGCGGTAGAGGGATACAGCAGTTAATTGATGCTTTCAAGGCAGACAAAAAGACAAATAGAGCATTAGTCTTAATGGGCTATGGAGAGTTAACCGATAGTATTAAAGCACAGCAAGATGACAGAATATTTTATCATCCTGCCGTTCCTCCTTCAGAGATTTTAGACTACACCTCTTCAGCAGATTGTGGTGTAGCTTTGATAGAAGATTCATGCCTGAGCTATCGCTATTGCCTTCCAAACAAAATGTTTGAGTATTTTATGGCTGGCTTGCCTGTAATTGTGTCAAACTTACCTGAAATGAAAGCCATTGTTGAAAAGTTCAATGTTGGTTTGGTGACTCCGAGCAATGATGTTTCTGACTTCTTAAGTACGATTGAAAATTTGCAGCAAATAAGTTCAAGTGAGCTATCGAAGCAGCTTGAACTGCTGAACTCAGAGT
This sequence comes from Pseudoalteromonas sp. JC3, assembly GCF_030291895.1. Lineage (NCBI taxonomy): Bacteria > Pseudomonadati > Pseudomonadota > Gammaproteobacteria > Alteromonadales > Pseudoalteromonadaceae > Pseudoalteromonas > Pseudoalteromonas sp. JC3. The sequence continues at coordinate 665,283 of NZ_CP127855.1, forward strand.
ACAATTGGATCAGTCAAGCAAATGTGTTGAAGGATGTATATAATGGATTATAAGGTAGTTCATTTAACAACTGCTCACCCTCGTTATGATACGAGAATCTTTGTTAAGATGTGTTGCTCACTTGCGAAAGAGAATTACGATGTATCGTTGATAGTTGCAGATGGTAAAGGGGATGAAATAAATAGCTCCGTGAACATCATTGACGTAGGTTCGGCGACTGGAAATCGAATATTAAGAATGACAAAAACAGTAGAGAGAGCATTTAAACAGGCGCTTTTACTGGACGCCGACCTCTATCATTTGCACGATCCTGAGTTGCTTCAAGTTGCTTCAAAATTGAAAAAAAATGGCAAGAAGGTTATTTTTGATGCGCATGAGGATTTGCCTGTTCAAATTTTGAGTAAGCCCTACTTGAACCCAGTTGTCGCAAAAGGGGTTTCTGTTCTAGCTCGTTTCTATGAAAAATGGGTTTGCTCTAGAATTGACGGTGTTATAGCTGCAACTCCTTTCATTCGAGATAAATTCTCAAAAATAAATGCTAACACTATAGACGTAAATAACTTCCCTAGGTTGGAAGAGTTTAGCGAAGAGCCTTCGCGAGATTTCACGAACAGAAAGAGTTGTTGTTACATTGGTGGAATTACAAAAGTACGTGGGATCATCGAAAATGTGCAAGCGTTGGAGCATGTGAATGATGGTATTGAGCTTTTGTTGGCTGGCAGCTTCTTGGAAAAGAATATCCGAGCGAACGTAACAGAATTAAATGGGTGGGCCAAAGTTAAAGAACTTGGCTTTTTAAATCGCAATGGAGTTAGGAGTGTATTGCAACAATCATTTGTTGGTCTAGTTACGCTACACCCCATTAGGAACTATCAAGATGCTTTACCCGTGAAAATGTTTGAGTATATGGCTTCTGGAATTCCAGTGATTTATACCGATATAGAGTATTGGAGAAGCATTGTTGAACCAGAAGCGTGCGGTATTGCAGTAGATCCTTTTGATCTCAAAGCAGTTGCAAACGCTATCAATGATTTAGCTGAAAATCTTGAGCTCGCGAAAGAAATGGGTAGTAGAGGTCGTAAAGCCGTTTTGGAAAAGTACAACTGGTCTGTTGAAGTTAAAAAACTGATAGATTTCTATAAAGATGTTCTCTCTTAGTTTATTAAGTACAGCAGTGGGAAAGCAGCTCTAAAAGCAATGGCAATATAACCTTATGAAAATTCTTATCGTATCCCAATATGCGGGTTCTCAGAAGCATGGCATGGTGTTTAGGAATTACTCTTTAGCTAAAGAGTGGGTAGCGATGGGGCATCAAGTCACTATTCTCGCTTCTTCCTATTCTCACTCTCGCAATTTTCAACCAAATATTAAAGGGCGAATAGATGAAGAGTGGATTGAAGGGATCAGATACCTTTGGGTATGGGGACCAAAATTAAAAAACAGTGCAATAGGTCGTATTGTTATGATGTTTGCCTTTTGGTTTCAGTCTTACTTTGTAAGTAAGCTCGAGCCTGATTACGACATAGTGATTGCTTCATCACCTCACCCATTTTTGATTTATCCAGCGAAGAAAATCGCAGATAAGTGTAGTGCAAAGTTGATTTTCGATATCCGAGACCTTTGGCCATTAACTCTCACAATGGTTGGAAAGATCTCTACTTCTAACCCTATTATAAAACTGATGGACAAAGCCGAAAGCTTTGCTTGTTGCCACTCAGACCTAGTCTTGTCTGTTCCTCGTAACGCGTATCCTTATTTATCCACGAAAGGTCTTGCTGAAGACAAGTTCTTACATATAGGCAATGGTGCCTGGGAACCAACATCTTTTACCAAAGTGCCAAATAATATAATTGAAAAGATAAATGAAGCTCGTAGATGCTATAGTAGGCTGATCGGTTATACCGGTGCATTAGGGATAGTTAATGATATGGAATCACTTGTCCGGGCTTTATCGAAGAGTCCAAGCGATATCGCATTGTTCATAGTTGGTGATGGGGTTAGACGAGATGCACTGAAAGATCTTGCTGATGAGTTGGGTGTTTCCGAACGGGTATACTTTTGCGGTGTTCTAGAAAAGTCATCAATTCATGCTTTTTTAAAAGAAATGGATATCTTATATGCTGGAACGAAAAGAAATCAGCTATATGAATATGGTGTAAGTTTAACCAAGATGAATGACTACATGCTTGCCGGGAAGCCAATAGTCTACGCGGTTGGCGATGCAAATAATCCCGTTGCTCTCTCTGGGGGCGGTGTTGATTGCATACCTGAAGATGTAGAGTCTATTAGCGCAGGTATAAAAAAACTAGTATCACACAGCAATGATGAGTTACTTGCTATTGGTCAGCTTGGTTTAAATTGGTGTAGAAAGAATCAGTTGGTCACACAACAGGCTAAAAAAATATTAGATAAAATAGAGAAGGTTTAATTTAATGGAAGAAACGAACTTAGTCGTTGTTGCTCATCCTGATGATGAGGTGTTGGGGTTCGGAGCTACAGGTGCAAAGCTTGTATCTCAAGGGGAGACTGTGCAACCGATCATTTTATGTGGCAATGTAGATGTACGTACTCACAGGCCTAGTGATTCAGAATTAAATGATGACATGCTGGAAGCTAACCGTATTTTAGGCTTTAACACTCCTATTCTGGGCGGGTTACCTAATATTCGAATGAATAATGTCGATCATGTCGAGATTGTTCAATTCATTGAAAAGCAAATTTTAGCGTTTAAACCAAAGCGTATTTTTACGCATCACCCTGCAGATCTGAACGATGACCACCTGCAAGTGTCTCGTGCTTGTCTGGCTGCCAGTCGATATTATCAACGTAGAAATGACATTCCACCTCTTAAGTCACTATGTTATATGGAGGTGTTGTCGTCAACAGATTGGGGTTTTGAGGCTACAGGAGACATGTTTAAGGCTAACTTGTATGTTGAAGTCACTGAGTTCATTGAGAAGAAGCTCCAGGCGCTAGCTGCTTATCGCAACGTAATGCGAGATTTTCCTCATCCACGCAGCGCTGAAGTAGTCAAAGGTCTCGCTGCATATCGCGGAGGGCAGTCAGGGCAGATATATTCAGAAGCCTTCCAAAATATATTCCAGCAGGAGCTATAAAAAGTTATGTACTCAAAGGTATTCAAGAGAGTGATCGATATCTCAGGCTCTCTTTTCACGTTGTTGGTGTTGAGTCCCTTGCTCCTTATTACAGCTCTACTAATTAAGTTGTTCGATCGCGGGCCTTTGATTTTCGTACAACAAAGAGTGGGCAAACATGGCCAGTTGTTCAGCTTTTATAAGTTTAGAAGTATGCCAGTCAATACCGGAGATATACCATCGGACAAAATTGGACAGGTAAAATTGACCTGGATTGGCCGCGTAATTCGTCGGACCAGTATTGATGAGCTTCCCCAACTTATAAACATTCTGAAAGGTGATATGAGCTTGGTGGGTCCCCGTCCAGCAATCAATTCACAACAAAAACTGATAGCAGAACGCAAAAATAATGGCGCTATTGAGATGCGCCCTGGTTTGACTGGTCTTGCACAGGTGAATTCATTTGATGGTATGACAGTTGAGGAGAAGGCCCATTTTGACGGTGTGTACTACAAACAAGTTAGTTTTCTTACTGATGTTAAAATTGTCCTTAAAACAGTCACATATTTATTCAAGGCGCCACCAGTTTATTAGGAGTTAGCATGAAATTTGGATTTGTTACCTGCGTTCAGCTGGGGTTGTCTTGCATGGAAGCAATTTATGAGGTAAATGGTCAGTTAGATTTGGTTATAACTCTCGAAGACACTCAGGCTGTTGAGAAGTCCGGTAGGGTTTATCTGGATGATTTTTGCAACAAATATGATATTCCTCTGTTAAAGAGCCAGCATGTGAATAACCAAGAGGTGATTGACGTGTTACGAGAACGAGAAATTGACTGGTTATTCATTATTGGTTGGTCACAAATTGCCAACTCAGATCTTCTTGCTGCGCCGCAGCAAGGTGTGTTGGGGATGCATCCAACTTTATTACCTATTGGTCGTGGTCGTGCTGCTATACCTTGGGCAATACTCAAAGGCTTGGATAAGACTGGAGTCACTATGTTCAAGCTCGATGCTGGCGTTGATACCGGACCAATTGTTGAGCAGGTCGAAATTCCACTTACAGAAAATGAATATGCCGGCAACTTGTATAAAAAAGTAAATGCTGCCCATGTAGAACTCATGCAAAAATCATTTCCCATGCTGAATGAGGGTATACTGGCATTTAGAGTTCAGGACGAGTCCCAAGCGACAGTTTGGGAAGGAAGAACTCCAGCGGATGGTGAAATCGATCTACAAGGCTCGGTATATGATGCGGAGCGATTGGTTCGCGCAACCAGCAGACCATACCCTGGTGCATTTACTGAAATCGATGGCAAGAAAGTTGTTATCTGGAAGGCAAGTATGGTGCCTTGTGGCAAAGGGCCACTTATCCAGTTTCATGATGGCTCCCTTGAGTTACTCGACTTTGAAGAAGTGTCCTGAGTTAACTTTCTGGCTTTAAGTGATAAACAAGCTACGCCGTGTAGGCGAAAAAGTGGATGCGCTACATTATGGCTTGGACTCAGGTAACTAGATGCATCTGAGTTACTTTATGTTATTGAACTGATTGTACTATGCTTTAACGGCAAGTAGCTTAACTAGGACAAAAATAAGGGAACACAATGGATAGTTGGTTTCGTGCCTTACTTGGCGCATCTCGTAGCCAAAAACGACTTCTTACGCTCGTATTAGACTCTGTTTTTATAGCTTCAGCCTTTTGGTTAGCGCTTATTGTTCGCCTCGATAGCTTTGCACCACTGGCTAATTTTAAAAACTGGTTAATCCTCGCGTTATTACTCCCCATTAGCTTGGTGATATTTGTAAAACTTGGTTTATATCGCGCTGTGCTCCGTTACGTTGGGGCAAATGCTGTAGGTGCTGTTGTACTTGGTACAGTTATTAGTACCGTGATTTTAGTGTTGTCTTCATTTTTTACGCAAACCGCCATTCCTCGTACTATGCCCTTTATTTATGCGTGGTTGATGATACTTTCAGTGGGGGGATCGCGTATTTTGGTAAGAGCACTTATTTGGCGATTAACCTCATTTACTAAAACCCCAGTGGTTATTTATGGCGCTGGAGATGCAGGCCGGCAGTTAGCTACTGCGCTAGCAACAGGGCCTGACTATTATGTTACGGCGTACTTAGACGATGACGCTACCAAACATAATGCTATTATCCAAGGGATCCCCGTTGTTGCCTTTGACGAAATCTATAATTTGATAGATAAAAAGCGAGTGAATAAGGTTTTGCTTGCTTTACCAAGCGTATCGCGCTCTCGCCGTAAAGAAATACTCACTAAGTTAGAAAAACTGCCGCTCGAGGTGATGACGGTGCCAGGTATGGCAGATGTTATCGACGGTAAAGCGCAGCTTAATGAGATAAAAGAAGTTGAAATTGAAGACTTATTGGGCAGAGACCCAGTAGCGCCACAAGCAGAGCTGATGGCTGCAAATATAAAAGATAAAGTCATTATGGTAACCGGTGCAGGCGGTTCTATAGGCTCTGAACTATGCAGGCAAATTATATTAAATGGACCTAAAAAGCTGGTGCTTTTTGAGGTGTCTGAGTTTGGTTTATATAGCATTGAAAAGGAGCTGAATCAGCTTGCATTGAATAAAGGCGTATCATTGGAAATAGTACCAGTGATGGGATCGGTGCAACGTATCAACCGTATTGAAACTTGCATGAAAGCCTTTGGGGTGCAAACTGTCTATCATGCCGCAGCCTACAAGCATGTACCGCTTGTAGAGCAAAATGTTGTTGAGGGTGTTCGTAATAATGTATTTGGTACTTATTACACGGCTAAAGCCGCTATTAACGCAGGAGTAGAGACCTTTGTATTAATCTCTACAGATAAAGCGGTGCGCCCTACCAATGTAATGGGTGCAACCAAGCGTATGGCAGAGTTAGTGTTACAAGCCTTGGCTGAAAGTAAAGTAACGTCTAAAAATACCCGTTTTTGCATGGTACGTTTTGGTAATGTGCTTGGTTCTAGTGGTTCAGTTGTGCCTCTATTCCGTAAGCAGATTAAAGAAGGTGGACCAATTACCTTAACGCATAAAGATATCACCCGGTTTTTTATGACCATACCGGAAGCTGCGCAGTTAGTTATTCAGGCGGGTGCCATGGGTAAGGGTGGTGACGTATTTGTGTTAGATATGGGTGAATCTGTTAAGATCAAAGACTTAGCGACCAAAATGGTGCATCTTTCTGGCTTAGAAGTTAAATCAGAGTCAAACCCTCATGGCGATATTGAAATTGAATGCACAGGATTGCGCCCAGGTGAAAAGTTATATGAAGAGTTATTGATTGGTGACAATGTAGAAGAAACCTCTCATCCACGGATCATGACGGCCAACGAGGTAAAACTACCAATGGCAGAGCTAGAGTCTTTTATGAGTGCAATGGACACGGCTTGTCATAATTTTGATCATGAGCTTATTCGTAAATTGTTGCTAGAGGCGCCTACAGGCTTTAACCCTACAGACGGTATTTGTGATTTGGTGTGGAATGAAAAACGCCAAGTGCTTGAAGCGCAACGTGAGTCCGAGCAGAAAGTGGTTAATTTAAGAAACGTGTAACGATCTTATCGCGGAGTTATGTATTCGTAGCAGCGACTTTATGTCGCGATTTTTTATCTCGGGGTAAACCTGTTGCTACGGGGTTGGTGTTTGGAACCCTTGTCGCGGGATAAACCCGCTGCTACGGGTGGTGTTTCGGTGCTGTTGTCGCGATGCTCTTATCTCGGGATAAATCCGTTGCTTCGGGTGGTGTTTTGGTGCTGTTGTCGCGGGATAAACCCGCTGCTACGGGGTTGGCGTTTCGGTGCTGTTGTCGCGATGCTCTTATCTCGGGGTAAGCCCGTTGCTTCGGGTGGTGTTTTGGTGCTGTTGTCGCGGGATAAACCCGCTGCTACGGGTGGTGTTTCGATGCTGTTGTCGCGGGATAAACCCGCTGCTACGGGTGTGGTGTTTCGATGCTGCTGTCGCGGAGTTATGTATTCGTAGCAGCGACTTTATGTCGCGACGCTTATATCTCGGGGTAAACCCGCTGCTACGAGGTTGGGTTTTTCTATACTTCATTGTACGATGTCTACATAATACTTATAACGGTGGCTGAGCTGGTTAATTTGCTCTGCCACATTTAATTCAAGAATTGAAAATAAAAATCGGTCTGCCCACATGTCAAAAATAAATACGATTCTTGCAGGTAGCATTGCACTTGCAAGCATACCTGTTTTAGCTGATACCCAAATAAATAATTACACCGCTTTTACTGGTTATACAGGTCTGTTCAACACACCAAATGCTGAGGTATTAAAAAAAGGCGTGATTGATATTGGCTATAACAACCAGCTTGATGTCAGAGGTCAAGCGTATGTTGATGGTCATAACTATATCTTCTCTGCTGGTGTGTTTGATGGCCTTGAAGTTAGCGGCGTGATTGCGTCAAATACCATGCACGACAATATATTTGCAGAAGGCAAAGGTCAGCTTCGAGATCTATCGTTTAACTTAAAATATCAAATCCCCTATATTCCTAAAGAGTGGTTTAATCTTGCTATTGGTGGTAAAGACCTTGGCGGTGCCGCTAATAATTATGAAACCTATTATTTGGCAGGTTCTCGTGAATGGAACGACTTTAGATTTTCAGCGGGTTTTGCGGTAAGCGATCGCGCAACCGGACAAATGGATGGCGCATTCGCGGGTATTGAGTGGCAGCCACTAGACTGGCTAGCTGTGCAAGTGGAACACGATGCTGATGCGGTTAATGCCGGTTTGCGCCTAACTGTACCAAAAGCATGGATTTATGATGTGGGTACTTTAACGCTTACCAGTAAGTTTTACAGTAATACTGATCACGCTGAAAAAGACACCTTTTGGGGTATAAACTTCTCCATGCCTTTGTTTGAGCAGGCAACATTAAATGACCCACTAGAAGCAGCTCCAGCGCCAACGCTTGACGCAGACGCCAAGCGAGAAGCGGCATTTAAAGCTCATTATGAGGAGCAGCGCCGTCTCGCCCGTAAACCTCTTCCAGAAGCGAAAAAAGAAGTTACAGAGCGTGATGAATATAAAAAATCTCTAACAATGCAAACGCGCGCTTTAAAAGCGGCGCTCTTGGAAGACGGCTTTGAGTCGGTAAGTGTTGGCTTCAATCGAGACCCTCATGTTGTCGTGAGTTTTGAAAACTATGTTTTTAATCGCAACGACATAGATGCAATTGGTTTAGTATTAGGTCGTATTGCTGAACATGTGAACGAGCCGAACGCGCAGTTTACTGTTCAATTGCTAAATCGTGGTATTCCAATGTTGGCATTGCGAGGCCACATTAATAATTATAGAGAGTTCGTAAATACTGGCACTACACCTGATATGGATATTCGTCGAGGCGAAATGGACCCAATTGGTAGTGTGTCTTGGGTTGGTATGCCAAAGGCAAATAGCGCGTACTTTAAACCGAGATTAACCGTTGGTCCTGCGCTGGACTCTAGATTGGCAACGGACTTGGGGGTTTATGATTTTTCACTCGCCTTAAAAGCTGATGTTGATGTACCAATGTGGTATGGCGGTGGTATTAATTTAAGTGCTGAAACCGAAGTTGCGAATACGAGTGACTACGATGATGGAAAAGCATTTGGTCGTTTGGCTAAACAAAGTGGCTTAACACAAGCGACTATCTATCAAACATTTGCACTGCCTTATGGTATTTATAACCAAACACATATCGGCTTTTTTAAAGAGTTTAATGATTACACAGGTATTAAGAACGAAACAACTTGGTTGAGTGGCAATGGTCGTCATCAATTTTCAGCAGAGCTTGGATACTTTGAGTACGATGATTATGACTTAGATAAGGATTATCAAACCTTGTCTTATCGTTATAACTGGGTTGAGCAAGATGTTAGTTTTCATGCCACAGCAGGTAAGTTTTTTTATGAGGATAGTGGCGTTAAGCTAGAAACGCGCTTTTGGTTTGGTGACAGTTACGTGTCCATATTTGCGCAAGATACAGATGTGCAAATCGCTGGTATATCTTTTAGCATTCCACTTACACCTAGAAAAGACATGGAACCAACACGTTATGGTCAAATTAAAGGAAATGAGGCGTGGCGTCATGCTGCAAGTACGCGAATTGGTGAATCAACAAATGCCATTGCGATTGGTCGAGGCCATTTAGTTAATACGCCGGTTAATATTGATAAAACATTCCTCAATCAAGGTCGTTTATCGAGCAGCTATGTATATAGTAACTTGGCTCGACTAAGAGAAGTGTATTTGACCTATAAATAAGAGATAGTCACGGTAAGCCTGCTGCTATGGGTGTGGTGTTTCGTTGCTGCTGTCGCGGGGTAAATCCGCGGCTATAGGTGTGGCGTTTCGGTGCTGCTGTCGCGGGATAAACCCGCTGCTACGGGTGTGGTGTTTCGTTGCTGCTGTCGCGGGGTAAACCTGCTGCTACGGGTGTGGTGTTTCGGTGCTGCTGTCGCGGGGCTATGTATTCGTAGCAGCGACTTTATGTCGCGACGCTCTTATTACGGGATAAATCCCGGTTACGGATCGCGATTCTCTTTTTTATTTTATCTCGTAACGATAGCTGCACTGAAGCTATCGCTAAACATTTACAATTTATACCACGTTAATAAACAACCATTATGTTGCAATTATTTACGATAAATTTAACTTCATTCATTGTGTATTTAGTGTACCAACGGTATCCTACTTTCAAACTAAATCAAGCGGTTGGATCTAACGCTTTACTGTGATAAATTAGCGGGGTCATCGTGGGCTGTTTATATCTTGGTCATAGTTTTGACTACAAAGCTCGCGTTGAATCGGGTCAGGGAGTGACTTAGTCCCTGTCTACCATACAAATTTTTAATTTAAAGCTTTCATTGCTAGCAATGAAGCTTTTTTTTGTGTGTTAACACGCTAACGTGGCGTTGTTAATAAAAAAGAAAACAAGGACTAATCATGATTGCAAACAAAAAATCTCTTCTTGCGCTGTCAGTCGCATCTGCGTTGACGCTTTCAGGCTGTTTCAGCGACGATGACAATAACACAACAACTCCACCACCAGAGCCTACAGATCCTGTAGTAGTAGCTCCTGATGCTCCTAATGCTCTTTCTCTAGTTGTGAATGGTAGCGTTGTTGACAAAAACAGCACTAATGTTGTTCCTGCTACAATCGCATTCCTAGAAAATGGTGAAGCTTCTGAAAACATCGTAAATACCAAAGGCGAAGTAACTGCAACAGTTGAAACTGGTGATGCTGGTAATTTTGTATTTACTGTTAAAGAAGGTGCTGAGCTTTCTCAAGTAACAGCCGTTGTTACAGCGAACGGTTACTTCTCAAAGAGCTTCAACATTGATCTAACTACGGAAGATGATGTTGCTGAAGTTGCAGTTCAACTAGCACTTGTTTCTAAAAATACTGATTCAACTGTTGAAGAAGTTGTGGAAACTGAAGTTGAAGGCGGTGTTGTAGACGCTGCAATCACAGCAACAGCAGCTAAAGGCAAAGCTGGTGCTAACGTGGTAATTCCTGCTGGCGTTGTACTTCGTGACGCAAATGGTGAAGCTATCACTGGTACAAAAGTATCACTAAACGTTGGTTCTGCAGATCCTACATCTTCAGCTGCCGGTGCAGTGCTTCCTGAAGGGCTGAATGCAGATAGCGCTGCGACTTTGGCAGCTCCAGTTGGTGTTGCTAACGTAACAATGACTGATGAGAATGGCGTTAAGATCAAAAAGTTCAGCAACCCAATCTCTATCTCAATCTCTATTCCAAAAGATACTGTACTAGCATCTGAAGGCCGCGCTGTTGAAACTGGTGATGTATTAGGTCTTTCATCTCATAACGAAGATACAGGCGTTTGGACTAAAGAGACTAATAATGAAGTTACTGTTGGTGCTTTAAACGAAGCAGGAACTGCGTACAAAGCTTCGTTTATGACCGACCACCTTACATTCTTCACCGCAACTGATGAAGTTGCTGTATGTAATAATGATGTTTCTGTAAACATCACTGGTGACGTACCTGCAGGCGGCTTATTTGTTGATGTGCAATCATCTGATATCAATGCAACTAAGTTCATTGCTTCAGGAGCAACTTCTAAAGTTATTTACACTGCGGAAAACGCGGGTAAAAATAACGTAAGTGCAGACGCGACAGCACGTATTGTACTTCGTGATGCTGAAGGTACAGTTTGGTTTGATACTGAAAATGAAGTAGCAGTATGTGGTGAAGCTGTTGCAGCAACGTTAGAAGCGCCAGCAGTTGAGTACACAACAGCATCATTTGACTTAACGGGTGTTTGTTCTAATGATGAGTCGGTCTCTGTTCCAGTACAAAACTCAGTGATTACTTACCGTCGTGCTGACAAAGCAACATACCTTGCTGCAAATGCTGAAGGCACATATTCGTTAAATAACCTAGTTGTTGGCGAGACGTACACTGTGAGCATTGATCCATTATCACTAGACGTTGCAGAAGGCCAAGCTACATCGTTTACTTTTGAAGCGGGTGATGAAGTTGCAGACCAAGAGCTAAAAATGGCTTGTGAGACAGTAACAGGTTCTTAATAACGTCTGTTATTAAGCCTTAAAAAGCCGCTGAATAGCGGCTTTTTTTGTTGTCAAAAAAGTTACAAACATCCTAACATAAGTACGCTTAGCTAAGTTTGGACGTCATAAATATTATTAAAGTAATATTACGGTTGTTATACGCTTGCTTCTATTAAGGGGACTTGAAGTAACTTTGTATACGAAAATCTTTAAAAATTATCAAAAACTTCTACTATCAAGCTGGACAATCTTAAAACCTTCTCTATATTTAAACTTCGATGTATTAAAACGCGCGACGGTGCCGCCTGGCGCTTTCAAAAAAGGGAACAAGGACCAATCATGATTTCGAACAAAAAATCTTTACTCGCTTTGTCTGTAGCTTCAGCTCTAGCATTATCTGGCTGTTTTAGCGATGATGATGATAATGTAGTTGTTAAGCCGCCAGAACCAACAGATCCTGTGATTGTGGCGCCAGAAACGCCAGCCGCTCTAGCATTTGCTGTAAGCGGTAACGTAGTTGATATTGATACTGTTGATATCGTTGCGCCAGCGACAATTGCCTTTTTTGAGGATGGAGAGCCTGCCTCAAACTTGGTTAACGTCAATGGTGATGCAATAACACAGATTGCAACAGAAGATGGTAGCTACACCTTTACTGTAAAAGAAGGTGCAGACGTTGGGATCGTAACTGCGGTTGTAACTGCTGACGGCTATTTTTCAAAAAGCTTTGAAATTGATTTAAGTAACGAAGACTCTGAAGCAACTTTAGAAGCTGAATTGGCGCTTGTGTCAAAAAGCGGTGATGAAGTTGTTGAAGCAAGCGTTTCTGAAAGTGTGGCTAACGCAACAACTGCATCTGCTGTTACTGCTGCGGCAGCAAAAGGTAACGCAGGCTCTGATGTCACTATTCCAGCCGGCGTGCAATTAAGAGATGCAAGCGGTAATGCAGTTACAGGTACTTCTGTTTCATTAACTGTTGGCTCTGCGGATCCTACATCTAGCAAGATCTCCGCTGTTTTGCCAGCTGGATTGAGTGCAGATAGTACAACCAGCGTTAAAAAGCCAGTTGGTGTAAGCAATATCGTGATGCAAGATAACAATGGAACTAAGATCAAGCAATTTAGTCAAGAGATTGATGTTTCTGTTTCACTTCCTGTCGCAACCTTAGCACCATCGGGTGATAGAACAATTCAAACAGGAGACCTGTTTGATGTTTCTTCGAATAATGAAGATACAGGTAAATGGCAGTCAGAAACGAATAAAGCAACTGTTGGTGCGTTAAATGCTGAAGGTACGGCTTATAAAGCATCTTTCAAAACCGATCACCTTACGTTCTTTACATTGTCTCGTTCAGTTCCAATCTGTACGCAAGGTATTACTGTTAATGTGACTGGTGATACTGTTCCGAGCTCAGGTCTATATGTAAGTATGACTTCAGCAGATGCAAGCGTATCAAGTTATTTACGTGGTGGTAGTACGTCAAAAACAGTCGTTTCTGCAAGCACTTCAGCTCGTTACGGTATTAGCTCAACGGCATCAGCACGTGTAGTCATTCGTGACGCAGCAGGTAACGTGTGGGGGAATGCTTCTGCAACGAATGCCGAAGTTCCGGTATGTGATGGCCCAATTTCGATCGCGCTAGCAAACCCAATTCAAACTACAGTTAATGAAAATGTAACAGTTAGAGCAGTTTGTTCTAACGATACAACGGTAACAGAAGTTATCCCAGGTGCGATTGTAAAGTATAGAGCTAGTACTACTAAGCCATTCCGCACAGCAGCGAATAATGGTGACGGTACTTTTGCACTTTCTGCACTTAACGGTGATATCGCATCATATGCTGTTAGCGTAGATCCTCGAATTTCGGCACCATTCACAACGTCTATTACGCCTGACGGAACAGATGAGACCATCGATGTTTCAGTAGCGTGTGACACTGTAACGGGTAGCTAAGAAAAGAATGATTAGTCCAATCAGTTAAGCCGCGGAGACGCGGCTTTTTTCTTTTCTCAATTAAATATATACATGTAGGTATTACTCGTTATCACTTTTTTCGCGGGATAAACCCGCTGCTACAAACTTGGCGTAGCAGCGACTTTAGGTCGCGACTCTTTTATGGCTTTAGGTCGCGATTCTCTATTATTGTTTTATGCCACAACTCTTTTCTTTACGCGCTTGTTGCGGGATAAACCCGCTGCTACAAACTTGGCGTAGCAGCGACTTTAGGTCGCGACTCTTTTATGGCTTTAGGTCGCGACTCTTTTTTATGATTTTATGCCACCACTCTTTTCTTTACGAGCTTATCGCAGGATAAACAGGCTGCTTTGAGGAGAAGGTAACTATCAAACTTCCGAAAAAGACTAAAAACCGTTAAACTTAAGGTCTTTAGTATACTCAATACGTTGACTACAGTATGAAATCTCATTTAGGCCGAAGAGCGTTTTCCTCTATGGAACTTCATACTTTGTTCAATGGCTATATATACTCGGATGAAAAGTTGAAGCGTGAGCAACCCAAGCATTGGCATTTTTGGTTACCTTTGCTGAGCTATTATACGGGGGCTTACAGTGATGAAATTGGTTCTCTTACACTTGATGATATTCATTATGAAGATCATGTTCATGTGTTTCATTTTAATACTCACGGTAAAATTCAACCACGTATTGTGCCCATCCATTCTGCTTTATGGCAAAGCGGGTTAGAGCAGTATTTAGCACTAGTCAAACAACAAGCTCATCATCGCATACTATTTGATTTACCAGCTAAGACTGGGCGCTACAGTGAGAAAGTCAGAATTTGGTTTTCTGGTGAAGGGGAAAGGCAAGGGTACTTGCAGAAGTGTGGTCTACCTAATGTTGACCAGCAAGGCATGAAAACTGCGATCAGCAGCCTGCGTTTGAATTTTGAGCAGCAAGTTAGAATTTCAGCTATACAGCTCGGTACAAAAAGCAGCTTCCAATATTTGCTGGGTCTCAAGCAAGATGGCCATGAAGTGAAACGTCCTCCTCTTTGCTTACTGAAGCAGGTCATTTCACCAATCCGAGTTATCAATCCGAATATTACATGGCAACGCTTTTTAGAGCGACAGTAAAGTGTAGTATTCAGCTACTACCACTGTGTAGATCGTTTGCTTTATTATTTGCAAGGTAAGTTAAGCAGGTAATACGCAACATTGACGCCAAGTTTTTAATCTCACCATGGCGTTCAATTACTTCTTGATAAAGAGTTGAAATAAACTCAGCTAAAGTAAGCTGTTCATTCTTAGCTATGTTTTCTAGCAGGTGCCAAATTTCGTTCTCTAAAGCAAGGCTAGTAACAGCACCTTGAATTCGGATAGAGCGCTTATCTACTTCGTAGCAGTGAGGGGGGGTTGATGCGTAGAGCTCACACATATAAATTCCATAGGTAAAGTAATGGCAAAAATGATCCATTCAATGATCAGAGTGAAAGATGCTGATCGTTCAACTAAATTTTATCATGATGTATTTGCATTGACAGTGAAGCGACGACTAGATTTTAGTGGCTTTTCTCTTATCTATCTTGGCAATGAAGAAACGTCCTTTGAATTAGAGCTGACTTGGAATCATGAGGCTGTAGATTATACCATCGGTAATGGCTATGGGCATCTTGCATTTGCTGTAGATAATTTGAAAGTAATTTACGATAAAGCCCAAAAAAGTAACTACAATCCTCAAGCAATCAAGGACTTTTATAATCACGATGTATTGGTAGCAAGGTTCTTTTTTATCAAAGATCCTGATGGGTATGATATTGAAGTGATTGAAAAAAGTGACGTATATCGGTAGAAACGGGGTACTCCGCGTCAAAGGTTGTAAATCTCAGCATAAAATCGTTAAATAAGTCGCGACCTAAAGTCATAAAAGAATCGCGACCTAAAGTCGCTGCTACGAATGTGCAAACCGGTAGCAGCGGGTTTATCCCGCGACCAAGGTTGATGTGAGTCGTGATATTAAATCTTACAAGCGTCGCGACCCTAAGCCATAGAAGAGTCGCGACTTAAAGTCGCTGCTACGAATGTGCAAACCGGTAGCAGCGGGTTTATCCCGCGACCAGGGTTGGTGTGAGTCGTGATATTAAATCTTAAAAGAGTCGCGACCTAAAGCCATAAAAGAATCGCGACCTAAAGTCGCTGCTACGCATGTGCAAACCGGTAGCAGCGGGTTTATCCCGCGACCAGGGTTGATTCCTATATACTTTTCAAGTTTGCTCTCTTTCAAATCTGCTCTATTCTTTATGTACATAGAGTTATAAGGATATAACATGTACAAAAGTCAAAACTTGAGGAATAAGCGGGCCTCTCTCGTAAATCATTTCTATGCAATTACCGTCACGTGCAAAGATAGAAAGTCGTACTTTAACTCCTTTTCGATTTGTGCTGAGGCCGCTAAGACAATCATGGCTTGCGAAAAGGAACGCCTTTTTAAAGTTATTGCTTTCGTTTTAATGCCGGATCATCTGCACTTAATCATACAGCTAAATGGCTCCCTTAGCTTGTCAGATGCAATTCGCGCCATAAAGGGTCGAATTACGACTCGTTTACGCTCATTTGGTGTCTTTAGCTTATGGCAAAAAGGTTATTATGAACACTTGATTCGAAGCGAAGATGATTTAAAAGAGCAAGCAAGGTATATAATTCAGAATCCAATAAGGGCTAACCTTGTTACGCGGGTATGTGAATATCCATATTGGTTTTGTATATGGGTGTGATTTATTAAGGTGATTGAAAGTCATTACAAGCGTCGCGACCTAAAGCCATAAAAGAATCGCGACCTAAAGTCGCTGCTACGAATGTGCAAAAACCAGTAGCAGCGGGTTTATCCCGCGACAAACTAAGAAGCTAGGCTTAATTGATGAAAGCGTTTTAAGAATTGTGAAAATTCTTCACCTAACTGCTCGTCACGAATCGCATATTCAACGATAGCTTTAAGATAACCCAGCTTATCTCCGCAGTCATGTGAGCGTCCACTCATATGAAAAGCTTCAACGGTTTCTTTTTCCATCAACATATCGATTGCATCCGTTAACTGGATCTCGCCACCGGCACCGACAGGTGTTTTCCTTAATAGGGGCCAAATATTTTTAGAAAGTACATAGCGGCCAACCACTGCTAGGTTAGAAGGAGCCTCTTCAATGCTTGGCTTTTCGATCATATGCTTTATCGCGCTACTCTCGCCAGCGCTAAGTTGAATGCCATTAACATCAGCGATACCGTACTTACATACGTCCTGCTGTGGAACCGGTTCTAGCATAATTTGGCTAGTTTTTGTTTGGTTAAAACGAGAAAGCATTGCAGCAAGGTTTTCTTTACTTTGATCCGCAGAATATTCGTCTAAAACTACGTCAGGTAATACAACAACAAAGTCATTGTCACCAACAATGGGCTGCGCACATAACACAGCGTGTCCAAGGCCCTTAGCTTCACCCTGACGAACATGCATAATAGTGACGTCTTCAGGGCAAATCGAGCGTACTTCATCCAATAACTTGCGCTTTACGCGCTTTTCTAATGTAGCTTCCAGCTCAAAGCTAGTATCAAAATGGTTTTCAATTGCATTTTTGGACGAGTGAGTCACTAATACGATTTCTTTGATACCTGCTGCAACGCACTCTTTGACTATGTACTGAATCAGAGGTTTATCTACCAAAGGCAGCATTTCTTTTGGAATTGCTTTGGTCATTGGTAGCATCCTAGTTCCCAAACCTGCCACAGGAATCACTGCTTTCATATCATCTCCGGTTTAATTCTTGCTGCCTTTTTTCGACATAGCCCGCAATTTTAACCATTATAAGCTAAGTTGCAAACAAATTTATGTTGCAATATGTACGGTTGGTAATTGAAGTTTGGTTTTTAAATCTAGCGAATGATGTTCCATCGCGATGTAATAACGAATGATTATTAGTTCTTTCTGTTGCAAGTATATAATACCAATTAATCTTAATACTTGTTCAATTTGACGGAGTAAATCTGACGCTGTCTGCGTTAAAAATTTCTTATTTAGAACAACTGAATAGCAAGCTTTTCTCTTGTTTACATGGATGTAGGTACCTTGGCGATAGCAGGACGCGGTAGCGGTATTATCGACAATATTTTCTCGCCTCAAAATAGATAATTTAATTAAGAGAATTGGTATAAATCCATATTTATCCGCTTATTTAAAGAACTTATGTGGTTAGTACTTCGAGTTGAAGTGGTTATAACGGTTGGGTAGTCAGGTGTTGTATGACGTGTTATTGGGTTTCTAGGTATTAAAATAAGCCTATGTGGCAATATCTTATGGCCCAAAAAAGCCCCTTCCGGGGCTTAGATTATTTTTTGGGAATAGAGTGATTAAAAGTTCACTGTGATTTCATTTGAACAGATTTCACTAGATTGACACACTTTATACGTGTAGCTGGTAGCTTCTAAATCACGAGAGAAGTCTCTGAATTTACCAGTATTTGAGACTGATTCAATCGCTTGTCCATCACGGTAAATCGTTACTTCATCTGCACTGCTGCCTTGCCATGAAAGTTCTACGCGGATAAAGCCTAAGCGAGACTTATTTGCGCGAACTAGCGATAGCTCAATTTCATCAGTACTAACAATAACAGATTGGGTTGTTGTGTGGCTGTTGCCTTCACTATCAGTAACAGTCAGAGAAACGCTGTACTCACCAGATGCTGCAAACTCATGGATCGGGCTTGCGTCAGTACTGATGCTGCCATCACCAAAGTCCCATGCCCAACTAACGATGTCATCGTTCGGGTCGCGGCTCTCATCAGTGAATGTCACGGCTAAGCCTGAAGCTGCAAAACTGAAGCCCGCAACTGGAGGTTGAGGAGATGTTTCACCAAGGCCTGTTAGGTTCAGAGTCCAACTGTTCAATGTTCCAGTATCGATACCTGCATTATCTGAGACAGACAATGTCCAATCACCTGTTGCAACTTCACCATTAAATGCAGTTGAGTTAAAGGTTTGGTTAATGTCGTCTGCGGCACCACCTTGACGGTTATGCAGTGTTGCTACTGTTCCAGCAGGAGAGGTAAGTGTAACAATTAAGTCGCCAATGTAGGTGTGTGTAATATCCACTAGGGTATTACTATCAAACACAGTAACCGTATCAGCTACAGTGATCACAGAAGTAATACCAGAAGCATCGTTATCAGGGATGTCTACCGCGGTAGTATTTTCATAGCTGAAATCGCTTAACCCTTGAGGTAATACATATAGTCCTACCTGCTCTTGATCTGCAAGTTCACCTGATGTTGCATTGAGTGTAAAGCTATATTCGCCCCATTGAGTCGAAGCCGTAGTTGGTACTGAAAGTGTTACAGTATCGCCAGGCATTGCGGTAGTCGCAGACAATGTCGCACCAGCAATTGGTGAGGTAACAGACAAGTCTATAGTACCCTGCCAGTCAGCGACCGAAGCAAAAGTAAATTCGTATGTTGCAGTATCGCCCGCCGTGATTTCCTGATTAGCAGGACGAGCTGACACTCTAAAGCCAGGCTCTGGGTCTGCATCGATTACTGCTTGATTCACATTTAAGCGCTTACCAGATACTGTTTTATCTGTAAGGTCAGCATTAACATCACCACTTTGCATCAGTAGGTTTTTAAGCTCGATAGCACTTAGTGTAGGATTGATAGAAAGTACCAGAGCAGCAGCACCTGCAACGTGAGGTGTCGCCATTGAAGTACCTGAGTAACTTGAATAGCCACCATCTGGAACGGTAGATAAAATTGCGCTACCTGGTGCGCCCATGTCAACAGACGTTAAACCCCATTGAGAAAATGAAGACATCGCATCGGTATGTGTTGTACTTGCGATAGAGAATACGCTGTCGTGTTCATAGCTTGAAGGATAGTGAGGGTTTACGTCGTTATCTACCGCACTGTTACCAGCTGCGGCAACAAATAAGATATCCGCATTTTCACTGGCTGTGATTGCATCAGAAAGTGCTTGGCTGAAGCCGCCGCCACCCCAACTATTATTAGTAACACGAACGTTATGACCCGCGTTTTTAAGCGCAACCATATAGTCAATACACTCAATCGCATCTGAGGTTGAGCCTGAGCCTGATGCATCGAGGAATTTACAGCCTACGATAGACACCTCATGGTTTACACCAGCAACGCCCGTTGCATCGTTGCCTGAAGCACCGATAGTACCCGAAACGTGCGTACCGTGGCCTTGGTCATCCATCGGATCGCCACTACCAGTAATCGCGTTGATACCGTGAACGTCATCAATATAACCGTTACCGTCGTTATCAATACCATCCCCAGCTATTTCACCCGGGTTGTACCATGCATTTGCGGCTAGATCTGGGTGAGTATAATCAACACCGGTATCGATCACACCGACGATAACATCACGTGAGCCAACCGTAATATCCCACGCTTCAGGAGCGTCAATGTCGGCATCTGCTGTACCACCAGTTTGACCTGTGTTGTGCATACCCCACAATTCGTCAAAACGACTGTCATCGGGAATGCCAAGTGCTTTTACTTGATAGTCAGGCTCAACATATGCAACCGCTGGATGATTAGCCAGTTTTTCAATCGCTTGTTTTGCTGTAATGCTATCTAGCTTAAAGTTTGCTAAACGACCTTTCAAAACATGACGGTATTTATCATCAACACCGTCAGCATTTAAATCTGCCATTTTTGCTTTTACTAGGTTTCTTGCATTTGCACGAAGTGCTGCAGAGGTATTTTCTTTAAATACAACTAGGATGCTGTCGTCTGCAGTCGCGGTTGTTGTTTCAATTTGAACTGCCGCTTGAGCCGTGAAAGCAAGTGCTGGTAGCAAAGCCAAAGACAATGCAGAAAGTTTAGATCTCATATTAATAACCTTTTTAATTTCAAGCGTATCCATCGATACACGATTTTTTGAGTTGGTAATTTTTCTGGTAGTGGCTGTGGTCTTTTTGGCAACGTCTTAAAACCTAGACGCAGATATTCAGCAGTGCAATGTAAAAAAAGCGTTAATTAATAAAATCAGGATTTTTTACTGGGTAGGAGGTTTCGGAATGAATTATTTGGTTCTTTTTTATGGGGTGTATGTAAATGGGTGCGTTTGAACTTTAATCATACTTTTTTTGTATCTCCATTTTTTGTTCGTAATTTTGTGTAAGTTTAGCTTTGTATCGTAATGAAAAATAAAGGATATTTTTTTCATAAAATCTTCTTATTTATCTTCGGTTGTTCCCATCTTAGAGTTAAAGATGACTAGACGTAATAAAATATATTATTTCATCATATTGATTTGCTGACTTTGATATAGATTACGTTTTTCATTAAAAATGTAACACTCTGGTAACTGGCACAGGTGGGAGCGACTCAAGAGTAATGAGTCATAACAGGACGTTAGTTAAGTGAAAGGTTGCAGTTGGCTGAGTTCGGCAACAGCTCAAAGCCTGCACTAAGCACTTAATTGAAAAATAATATAATAAATCTCTAAGGAGAACAGTGTGAAGTTTTCAAAATCAATCGTGAGTTGCGCTATCGCACTTGCGCTAACACATTCTATTACAGCACATGCTGAGGCAAAATCAGATAATAAACCACTTTCAACTTCTGCACTTTCACAAGTAGAACGTGTAAGTGGAACAAGTAATGAGCTTAAGCTTTCACAAACTTCAGGTAGTCAAGGTGGCAACGAGTTAGCTTCTGTGCAACTGGGAACATCTAATCTGACAGATGTGACTACGGTTGGCGACAACAACATTACAGAAGCCGATCAAAATGGTACTGGTAACGTCGCTATTATAACAACAACTGGTAACAACAATAACCAAGTATATAGCCAAGATGGTGAATCTAATGGCGCATTAACGGAAGTTACTGGCGACGATAACGCGATTGACATTCAGCAGTCAGGTAGCGGGATCCTTGGGATTAACAACGAAGCCATCAATATCATTAATGGCGATCAAAATACTATTACGGTATCTCAAGGTTCTGGCGGTCAATGGTTCTACAACCTAAATATGCAAGGTAGCCAAAACGAGGTATCAGCGACACAATCAGGTATGTGGAACGAAGCCACACTTGAGTCTGTACAAGGTGATATGAACCAAATTACTTTGGACCAAGATGGTGTGTATAACCAATATAAAGTGGTTAGTCTACAGGGTAATGAAAACGAAATTGAATCGAGCCAAAGCGGCAATTTCAATGTTATTGCCGTAGAGACAGTGATTGGGGATGACAACCAAATTGAGATTGAGCAGTCGGAAGGTGATAGCAATACGGTTAACGTATTTGAAATTACTGGAGACAATAACGAGCTTAGTATCGATCAGGAAGGCTCAACTAACACCTTTGCGTCAGATTTATTAGTTGGTAGTGATAATGAAGTGACGGCTGAACAGCGTGGTGATGAGAACAAAGTTCAAGCTGACGTTGTTGGTGATAATAACGAATTTACCGCGATGCAAATTGGCAATGGCAACGAGATGTACCTTGGCCTTGCTGGTGAAAACAATGAGTTTTCAGCGACTCAAGTAGGTAATGCGAACATCGCACATGTTGCGAATTTCAATGGTAGTGATAACGATGTTGATGTTACCCAAACGGGTGATGAAAACGAGGTGGTAGTGCAATCATCTTACCCAGACGTTAGCCTTGCAAGCAATGACAACGCCGTTGATATCTCACAAAGTGGCACTGGCAATGGTGTTGTTGTGACGATGAGCAGTGTGTTCGATAGCAGTTCAAACCAAGTAGATATTGCGCAATCAGGCGAATTTAACGCGATAGATTTAATGCTTGAAGGCAGCCGTAATATGTTAGACATCACACAAAATGGTAGCAACAACTTTGTGATGGGTATGGGCTCAGAAGCATTCATTATCAACGGTGATGATAATGCATTTACAGTAAGCCAAATTGGTGATGGCAACTTAGTTCAAGGTGGAATTACAGGTAGTGGTCAAAACATTACCGTAACTCAGGTTGGTGACAACAACGTTGCGACTATCACTCAGCAATAACTAAGTAATAGCTAAGCAATTTAGACAGGGGGCAACACCAGCCCCCGTATTTTGTACTATTCAGCTAACCAAAATATCAATGTGAATCTCGTCAGTAAAGATATTCTATGCCGTGAGTAAACAAATAATGATAAGAATAATAACATTCTTGAGCGCCATGCTCGTTTCTACATTTTCACTGAGTGCACAAGAAGATGTAGAAATTGATGGTTTAGTGATGGATCAGAGTATTAGCCGATTTGGTCATCAGTTTTACTTTCAATTTTCACAGCTTTGGAGAGATGTTCCTAACACCTCGGGAATTAATATCACGGTTAAAGAAACGGTTTTACCAAGAGCAGGCACTCGGTTAGAAGTTTTAATGAATAATCGCGCAGTCTACGCAACAGCGATGGGAAGGAGAGGTGGCTCTGTTGATGAGCGAGTTGAGACTGCCATCTTTACTATTATGGATGCGATGGCGAGAGAACAATATCAACAGAATGGCTCAGAAGATTTAGCAGCAAGTGGGTGGTAACATGGCAACAATAAAAACAACAATCGTGTGTGCTGGTTTAATGCTACTTAGCGGTGCTCATGTGGCAGCAACGGAGCTGGTATATAAACCAATTAACCCCGCATTTGGTGGTAACCCGTTAAACGCCAATATGTTATTGAGTAAAGCGCAATCTCAAAATAAACACAGAGCGCCAATTATAGAAAAGACCTATGATGAAAAGTTTCAAGAATCACTCGAGCGTACGTATCTCAACCGTTTGGTAAGAGAAATTACGGATGTAGCGTTTGGTGATGACATCAAAGACAGTATTTTTGATCAAGACGCGACGTTTATGAGTGGCGACTATCAAATCCAAGTGATCACCAGTACACCCGACACCATTACGGTTAGAATAACAAATACAGCATCGGGTGAAGAAACCATTCTTGAAGTACCCAGGTTTGCCGCTTCGGCTGGTGGAGGATACTAAATGCTCCGCGTAACTTTATTGGTATTGTTGTTACTACTTAGTGGTTGTTCTAGCATGTCACGTGTGTTGCCACCGGCGCAAAGTGTGGCTATTGAGCTGACCGATACTGAAACCTTTGCAGAACTAAAAAATTTACCCACACCTAAGGGGCGAATTCCTGTCTCGGTTTATTCATTTCGCGACCAAACAGGGCAATATAAACCACAAGATAATGTGAGTTCATTTTCAACAGCGGTGACTCAAGGCGCTAACTCGATTTTAATGCAGGCACTACACGAAACGGATTGGTTTATTCCGGTAGAACGTGAAGGGCTGCAAAACCTGCTGACTGAGCGCAAAATTATTCGTGCAGCAAGTGATGATAATGATACAAGCGCTTTGCCACCATTAATGACCGCAAAGATTATTTTAGAAGGCGGGATCATCAGCTATGACTCTAATATCCGCACAGGCGGTTTGGGGATGGAATATTTTGGCATAGGTGCATCTGAGCTTTATCGTGAGGATGTTATCTCTATTTATATGCGCGCAGTTGATGTTCGTACCGGGCAAGTGCTGCTTTCTGTCGCGAGTAGTAAAAAGGTGCTATCCATGGAGGTTCGGGCAGGGTTTTTCCGATATGTGAGTTATAAACGATTGGCTGAAGCCGAAGCGGGTTTTAGCGATAACGAACCGATGCACATTTGTGTAACTCAAGCGATAGAAAAAGCGCTGACTTTGATGGTACAACAGGGTATCGAAAAAGGCGTGTGGTCGGCAGCTACCGCATCGCAGGTCGCGCTTTAGCGCGACAAACCTTTACCACAACGCTCCCTTTTGCGTGGCACGCACCACTAACCGTAGGTCGTGCTTTAGCGCGACAAAAATTTTAAGAACGATACAACCTTGAGCACGTTCTCACACTACCCACTTTAAAATAAAGAATAATACTGGTGCATGAGATTCAACAATAAAGTCAGCCACCAATAAGCTGAGTATGTTAATCTAAATGGCAATGAAATAATAAAGAACGCTAACATCATGCACGTACATATTTTAGGGATTTGCGGTACCTTTATGGGCGGGATCGCAGCCATCGCTCAATCATTGGGGCACAAAGTCACAGGTTCAGATCTCAATGTTTACCCGCCGATGAGTACACAACTTGAATCACTCGGAATTGAACTAACTCAAGGGTACGACCCTAAGCAACTCATCGATGTTGAGCCTGATGTGGTGATCATCGGCAATGCCATGAGCCGTGGTAATCCGTGCGTTGAATATGTTTTAGAAAAGGGTATGCGTTATACTTCAGGCCCTGAATGGTTAAAAGAACATGTATTACGCCAGTCATGGGTGTTGGCTGTGGCCGGTACGCATGGCAAAACGACCACTGCAAGTATGTTAGCTTGGTTACTCGAATACGCAGGATTACGCCCGGGCTTTTTGATCGGTGGCATTGTGCAAAACTTTGGTGTGTCGGCGCGCACATCAGATACGCCATTCTTTGTTATCGAAGCCGACGAATACGATACGGCGTTTTTCGATAAACGCAGCAAGTTTGTCCATTACTTACCTCGCACGTTAATACTCAACAATCTTGAATATGATCACGCTGATATTTTTCCAGATTTAAATGCCATTCAAACCCAGTTTCATCATTTAATTCGCACGCTACCCAGCCAAGGTAAAGCCGTATATCCAGCGGATGATACTGCGCTACAAAACGTCATTGAACGTGGTTTTTGGAGCGAGCAGGAATCCCTTGGTAAAGAATGGTCGTATAACTTGCTCAAGGCTGACGGCTCTCGCTTTACAGTGTTATTTGAAGGCGAAGAAAAAGGCGAAGTAAATTGGCAAGCGATTGGTGTACATAATGTCAAAAATGCCATGATGGCGATTGCGGCGGCAAGACATGTGGGCATTCCAATCGAGGTGAGTATCGAAGCGCTGAGGCAATTTATTTCTCCTAAGCGCCGTATGGAAATTAAAGGGGAGGTCAATGGCGTTACTGTCTATGATGACTTCGCGCATCATCCCACGGCAATAGCAACGACCCTCGCAGGGCTTAGAGCCAAAGTTGGAGATGCACCTATCATTGCTATTTTAGAGCCACGCTCAAATACGATGAAGCTTGGCACTCATCAAGAAACCTTATTGCAATCTCTTGATGTTGCAGATGAAGTGTATCTATTCGAACCAGATGGCTTATCTTGGTCTCTTAAAGCACAAGCCGAAGCCGCGGGTCGTCAGTGTTTTGCAAGTGTGGATGAGATTGTCGCACAGGTTGTGACAAATCAAGCACCAAACCAACATGTGTTGATTATGAGTAATGGTGGTTTTGGTGGCATCCACGACAAACTTTTAACTGCATTGAAAAAGTAATCATTATGTCAGAACAAACATTTAATGGGCCAATTACGCTGGCCTTTAGTGGTGCGTCGGGCGCCCCTTACGGACTGAGATTACTCGAGGTATTGGTGTCGTTAAACTATCAAGTTTACGTGCTAATCTCGAGCGCAGCCAGAGTGGTGCTGGATACTGAGTCGAATTTAAAACTCTCAGGAAATGAACAAAAAGCAACAGAGCAACTACAGACGCTTTTCTGTGCTAAAGATAAGCAAATTCAGGTATTTGGTAAAGATAACTGGTTTAGCCCTGTGGCATCTGGCTCGGCCGCACCAAAGCAGATGGTGGTGTGTCCGTGTAGCGCAGGAAGCGTGTCAGCCATTGCACTTGGGGCATCTGACAATTTGCTTGAGCGTGCAGCAGATGTGGTGATCAAAGAACGTGGCCAATTAATATTAGTGCCGCGTGAGACGCCCTTTAGTCCAATTCATCTTGAAAACATGCTCAAGCTTAGCCGCTTGGGGGTGACTATCATGCCTGCAGCACCTGGTTTTTATCATCAGCCACAAAGTATCGACGATTTGGTCGACTTTATGGTGGCCCGCATTTTAGATCATCTACACATCGAGCATACCTTAGCTAAGCGCTGGGGTTATGGAGAATAATAAAATATGACAATAGCACTGAACATCAAAGGGTTAAAAAAAGTTTATAGTAACGGCGTCGAAGCCGTTAAAGGCATTGATCTCGAAGTTCAAGAAGGGGACTTCTTTGCGCTACTTGGTCCAAACGGGGCTGGTAAATCTACCACAATAGGGGTTATTGCCTCACTGGTGAATAAAAGCCAAGGCAGCGTAGAGGTTTTTGGTCATAGTATTGATACTCATTTGGAAGACGCTAAGTCGAACTTAGGTTTAGTACCACAGGAGTTCAACTTTAGCCAATTCGAGACGCTAAACCAAATTCTTGTGACTCAGGCGGGCTATTATGGTGTGCCAAGAGACGTTGCCCATCAGCGAGCCGAGAAGTATCTCAAGCAGCTGGGATTATTTGATAAAAAAGATAAGCAAGCTCGCACGTTATCCGGCGGTATGAAACGTCGCTTGATGATTGCAAGAGCATTGATGCATGAGCCTAAGCTCCTTATTTTAGATGAACCTACGGCTGGTGTGGATATAGAACTACGCCGTTCTATGTGGGATTTTTTGCGTGAAATTAATAAGCAAGGCGTAACGATTATACTCACAACGCATTACTTAGAAGAAGCTGAGCTGTTGTGCCGTAATATTGCGATTATCGATAAAGGTACGATTGTTGAGCACACGACCATCAAGGCATTACTTGCTAAGTTAGACAAAGAAACGTTTGTACTTGATCTTAAGCCACCCATGCAGCCTGTGGCACTCGATGGTTACCAATTTACCACCGTCGATGACCATACTATTGAGGTAGAGGTAGCTAAGTCGCAAGGGCTCAATGGGGTATTCACACAACTCACAGAGCAAGGTAATCAAGTATTAAGTATGCGTAACAAAGCTAACCGTTTGGAAGAGTTGTTTGTTGGCTTACTGGAGCAGGGGAGAGGGGCATAATCGTGTTGAAATATGGCGTCGCGTTAAAAAGTATTTGGATAAAAGAGTGTATTCGGTTTTTACGTATTTGGGTGCAAACCTTAGTACCGCCAGCGATCACCATGACACTTTATTTTGTGATATTTGGCAGTTTAATCGGCTCGCGCATTGGTGATATGGGTGGCTTTAGCTACATGGAGTTTATTGTACCTGGCTTAATCATGATGTCGGTGATCACCAACTCCTATTCTAACGTCGCTTCGAGTTTTTATTCCACCAAGTTTCAAAAGAGCATTGAAGAACTACTCGTTGCACCTGTGCCTAACTATATTATTGTACTTGGCTATATGGGCGGTGGTATGGCGCGAGGCATGCTCGTTGGGCTTATTGTTACTATCGTCAGTCTGTTTTTTGTGGATATTCAAATTCACAATCTAGCGGTTATCGTTATTACGGTTATTTTAACGTCAGCTGTGTTTGCATTAGGTGGTTTGATCAATGCGGTGTTTGCCAACAGCTTTGACGATATTAGTATTATTCCGACTTTTGTGCTTACACCCCTGACTTACCTAGGCGGCGTATTTTACTCAATCACATTGCTGCCGGAGTTTTGGCAAGGTGTGTCACAGGTAAATCCAATCATCTATATGGTAAATGCCTTCCGTTTTGGCTTTTTAGGTGTTTCGGACGTTGATATTGGCGTTGCCTTTACGGTATTAGGTGTATTTATATGTGGTCTATTTTGGTTGTCACTGCACTTAATTAAACGCGGTGTTGGGCTAAGACACTAACCGCAGGATAAAGAATGAGCGCTGCTATCAATTGCAGCGCTCTTGCGTTATTTCAGGTAAAATCCTTACCATTCCCCCTTAATAATGACTGGTTATGACAGAAGCAAACTCTCGTAGTATCACCACTAATCAACAAGGGCTACACGAAAAGCTCGATGAAATCGTTACTAAGCATCTAACCGCTGAGTTTAAAAAACCCATTGCGGCACATACACAAAGCGCTTTCGATGAGGTTAATGCGCGAGTACAGGCCTATAACGGACCGATTATTTTGGACTCATGTTGTGGTGTTGGTGAAAGTACGGCAAATTTGGCGAAGCGACACCCTGATGCGTTGGTAATTGGCATCGACAAGTCTGCGCATCGACTAGA
Organism: Pseudoalteromonas sp. JC3; assembly: GCF_030291895.1. Taxonomy (NCBI): domain Bacteria; kingdom Pseudomonadati; phylum Pseudomonadota; class Gammaproteobacteria; order Alteromonadales; family Pseudoalteromonadaceae; genus Pseudoalteromonas; species Pseudoalteromonas sp. JC3. The sequence goes on from NZ_CP127855.1 coordinate 693,959, forward strand.
TAAACATGATGTTGAATATAAACAAACGGAACAAGGCCAATATATTTTGGTGCAAGCCGATCTCAATGACTTTTGGCGATTAGCGCTGGAAGCCGATTGGCAGCCGAGTCACCATTATTTGCTGTATCCTAATCCGTGGCCGAAAGCTAAACATATTCAAAGACGCTGGCATGGTAGCGCGGTGTTTCCTTTTATCGTCAAGTTAGGCGGCAAGTTGGAGCTGCGCAGTAATTGGGATATCTATGTAAAAGAGTTTGCCAGAGCTTTGGCGCTTAGCGGCGTTGATGTTGAAGTGGAAGCCTATGAAAGTGATGAGGCTATTACGCCCTTTGAGCGTAAGTATTGGGCAAGTGGTCAATCAAGCACCCGCCTCGTCGTAACGCTTTGAGCTAACCCATTACAAGTCCGACTTAAGATCGATAAAAGCGGCTTAAAGATGGCCGCTTGCTTTGCCTATCCAGCTACCTTCTAATCTTGCAACGCCTGCAGCTTCCAGTTGTTTTGCCTGCTTGCTGGTGGCAACACAGGGTACAATCAAGTCGATCCGCTTGGCATTGCAATGGCTTGCAAGATATTCAATGGAGCTCAGCAGCATCTCATCTTCATCCAAGTTTTCACAAATACTGGCTTCTAAACAAATGGCATCCAGTGGGAGTTTTAAGATCCGATTGATGGTAAGAAAACCACTATTCACACCCGTTACTGCAACATTTGCACCTTTTGCTTTTAACGACTGCATCATTAAGCTCATATCGCTGAAGTTTTTTAGCACATCCGTTTCATTAAACTCAAATGTGATAAGTTGTGGCTGCGGGTAACGGCGTAGGATCTGGCTGATATATTCAAAATATTCTGCATCCGCGATTTCACTGTGGCTCAATTGCATGCTCCAAGCATGGTTTGATTTACGAAAACGGGTGATGCATAACTCAAGTAGCTTCATGCTAATTTGGGCGCGGAGTTTTGGTTGCTTCATCACTGGATAAAAATGTTCGGCATCGATGATAGCGCCGCGCTCGTTAAGGACGCGTGCCGTGCAGTGGTACTGAATGTCAGCATGGTCGTGACAAGCTTTACGCGGCGTAAAAAAAGGAATGATGCGGTCTGATTCACACGCGCTTTGCAGTAAACGGGTGAGGTGGAGATTTTTTGATTGTTGCTGGGGGTTTATTTGCAGCTGAGAATCAAAATAACACACTTGGGTATTTTGCTGTTGGGCCTGACGTAGCGCGAGAAAGGCATTTTCAAGTAACAACGCGCAATTGCCTTTAGCAACACCCGCACACAAATTAACGTATAAATGCGGCGCGTCGTATATGGGTTTTGCACAAGGGAATGACTCGGTTAAGTTCGCCAAATAATGCTCACCATTTTCGATGCTGGTAACTAGCGCAATTTTAGAGGTGGTAAGGCGGTAAACCTCAAACGGATGGGTAAACTCGCTAAAGTAGCTCATGACTTTTGCCATAACGTTATCGCCGACTTCCGTGCCATAGAAGCTAATGATATCCTCAAGCTCCTTCACCCATACTACGCTTAAGCATAGGTGTTGCGATTTAGAATATTTAAGTGCTTGCTCAAGGGCGATACGGTTGCCAAATCCGGTGCGGCTATCTGTTGTTAAGGTCTTCTTGTAGTACATAAAGTACAAGCTCACGACAACCAAAAACATCACAAAGAAGAAGCTAGCGTCAATGGCGGCATCCATTACACTTTCTTGTAACCGACTTTCTAAATCGTGAATGGTTAAGTCTGCACCTGCTATATAAGTAGTGCCATCGGGTAGCACAAAAGGAATAAACACACTTTTAAAGTGGCCCCATTTGTCTTTGGCTATTTCAAACACAGGTTCGGTAGAGTGAAAGGCGCTTTTTAGGGTAATCGAAGCCTCGGAATAAACATCTTGATAACGTGTTAGTCGGTTGAGTTTAAGATCTTCTCGGGTGTAACTGGACGCGGTAAAGTGCACGTAAGGTGGTTTAAGTACCATGGTATAGACGTATTCAACATTTAAAGCACGGGCAAGCTCGGTGAGGGCATGGCTTTTTTGTTTAAACTCGGCTGGGGTTATTTGCTCTGGTGACTCGTGATACTTTTTGCCTACAATGACGTTGGCGCTGGTGGCTGCATTGATTAGCTGGGCGTCGATCCTCGCCATGATATCGCGACGCGTATCATAATAGTTGGCGATAACATAAATCGATAGGGCAGCTAAAAAGATAAAAGAGGCTAAAACGAGCCAAGCAACGGGGAGTCGGGAAGTATAACCTGTGAGCCCTAAAAGCGGCGTTGCTTTTGTCGTAGGCTGCTTAGATTTAGCTTTGAGGGGTTGAGCTATACTCCGAGTATTCATGATAATCCTTTATCCACAATATCGCGATTTAACGACGATCAAAATGCCTAACTAGCGTAAGCGTGGCAGCTGCTTTGTTACATAATATAAACAATACAACATAAATTGATGACTTGAGAAGAAATAAAGCAAAAAATTTCCTCACCAATGATCAATAAAATGCATTGTTGCGAGCAAGTCGGTAATATACCGTTTTGTTGGGTTTATGTCCCCATTTTATACCTTATTTTTGACGAGAATGTAAAATAGAAACTAAGGTATTTTTCACTGAACTTTCGTTGGGTTTTCATAAAATTGTCAATGTTTCATGAATTTTAACTAGACAATAGAAGACAATTCCCTTTCTTTACAGTAAAGTTAGCCATTTCATGTATCACAATCTCTTGTGCAATTTGTATCTACTCAATCTCTAAAATGGGTAGGTAAGCTACTGCACCGTTTGATGTTTAGGTAGTATTGATGGGTCCAAAGCGTTGCGCCGTTGCGTCTGAAGAAAGCTTAATGCGTATATTTACCGTGCCTGAGGCGCCTGATTCAACTTTAAGCAGAATCGAGCAAGAAATCTCGAGCAATTTGGCTGGCTTTTTAAATGAGAATATTGCGGCAGTTGAAAAGCCACTGCACGAAGTTGAAAAAGACTTTCAGTCGGCGGTGATCCCCGAAGTGCCGATGTTTGTCTCCGACTATGCGCAAGATATCATGGAGCAATTAGTTGCCCACTCAGTGCATACCGCAGCCCCAAGCTTTATTGGGCATATGACCTCAGCTTTACCGCATTTTGTGTTGCCACTGTCGAAGTTGATGGTGGGACTCAATCAGAACCTAGTCAAAATTGAAACGTCAAAAGCCTTTACTCCGCTTGAACGTCAAGTATTGGGAATGATGCATCACTTGGTTTACGGCAGCGATGATGCTTTCTACGATAAGTGGATGCACAGCGCAAAAACGTCACTAGGTGCTTTTTGTTCGGGTGGCACAATTGCGAATATAACCGCGCTTTGGATTGCAAGAAACCGCTTATTAAAAGCGGATGGTGAATTTAAAGGTATTGGTGCATCGGGTATTGTGGCTGCAATGCTACATTATGGTTACCGAGGCTTAGCGGTATTGGTTTCTGAAAGAGGCCATTATTCGTTGGGTAAGGCCGCAGATGTGCTAGGTATTGGCCGCGATAACTTCATTTCAATCAAAACGGCTGGCAACAATAAGGTTGATGTTGACGCCATGCGAGCTAAAGCTAATGAGCTTGAAGCGCAAGGGATAAAAGTACTGGCTTTGGTTGGTGTTGCTGGGACGACCGAAACGGGTAATATTGACCCTCTAGAAGAGATGGCTGATTTAGCTGAAGAACTCAATTGCCACTTTCATGTCGACGCCGCTTGGGGTGGGGCAACACTACTATCGAATAACAATCGCTACCTTCTGAAAGGGGTGGAGCGAGCAGATTCAATAACCATAGATGCGCACAAGCAAATGTACGTGCCTATGGGAGCGGGTATGGTGTTATTTAAAGACCCAGCGGCATCTGATGCAATTGAACATCACGCCGAATACATATTACGGAAAGGCTCTAAAGATCTGGGAAGTCATACTTTAGAGGGGAGTCGTCCTGGTATGGCGATGTTAGTGCACGCATGTCTGCGTGTCATTGGTCGTCAAGGCTATGAGATGCTTATTGATAAAGGGATTGAAAAGGCGCGGTATTTTGCTGAACTAATTAAACAAACCCCTGATTTTGAGCTGATCTCTGAACCTGAGCTATGTTTGCTGACTTATCGCTATGTACCTGAGCAAATAAAAGCGGCAATCGCACAAGCGGATGAACAAGAAAAGATAGAGATTTATGCCGCACTCAACCGTTTTACTGCAAGCATGCAAAAGCGTCAGCGTGAAGCGGGCCGCTCTTTTGTTTCTCGAACACGCTTAACGCCAGAGCGATACGACCGCCAACCTACGGTGGTATTTCGAGTGGTTTTGGCCAACCCTCTGACATCAGAGTCTTTGCTTAAAGAAATCATGGATGAGCAACGCCAATTGGCAATGTCAGATCCGGTATTTAAAAAATACCTCGCAAAATATATTAAATAATCAACGAATAAAGTGGCCTCGCGCCACTTTAATAATCTCAGGCTTATTACCTTTTAGCATTACCTCCTTTACGGATTACTCTACTTATATTCTTATTTCTTACATAATCGTGTGAAAATATTCCAAAACATAGGTTAATTCTAGTATTTAAGACTATGCTTAAAAATTATGGCGCGTTATGCTAGCAGAAAAGAATAAAATCTTCGTATTATGTTGAAGAACTTTAGCAATGTCACTCAGAGGCTTAGGCGGCTCAGCTCGCAAGAGCTTGATGTATCGGGAACATTTCAAAGCTTCCTGATTGATTTACTAGATGAAGGTAAGCTTATCTTAGACGTCACTCGGGTTTCCGTTTGGTTGTTTGATGATCTTGACAAACCTTCTGAGCTTATCAATGTTGCTAATACAGATTGGCAGGGTGACGAGTTACCGGTGCAATTGCCAGCCTTAACATATGAAAACTTCCCCGCTTATTTTTCAGCAATCAACAGTGGTCAATCGATAGATGCGAATGACGCTGCCGCCGATCCCAGAACGTCCGAATTTAAAGAATGTTATTTAACTCCAAACCACATAGTGACCATGTTAGATACGGTGATCTTTAAAAATGGTATTCCTCACGGAGTGGTGTGCTGTGAAGGGAATAATGGCGTACGTACGTGGCACAAAGATGAAATTGCTTTTGCGGAGATGATTGCAGACTGCTGCAGTCGCCGATTACTGGTTAAAGAGTTATGGCAGTTACAGCTGCAACTTACTGACATGGCGTTTAAAGATCCACTCACTGGATTGAGTAATCGACGTTTTTTAATGGATAACGCAAAACGTGAGATCAGTCGTCATGCACGCTTTGACCATCCATTTAGTATGATGATGCTAGACATAGATCACTTTAAAAAAATCAACGATAATCACGGCCATGAAACCGGTGATTTAGTGTTAAAAAGCTTTGCTGAGATCTGCGTAAATACCTTGAGGTTAGAAGATTGTATGTGTCGTTTAGGGGGGGAAGAGTTTATTGTGCTGTTACCTAACACGCCGGTAAATTCAGCGATGGTGATCGCCGAGCGCCTGCGACAAGAAATAGAGCAATCGGTTATCTCTACGCCATCAGGGGAGATCACCATTACATCAAGCTTTGGGGTCGCAGCAGTCAATACCAATTTGCCTTTTGGTCATTCATTAAAAGCCGTTGATCACGCGGTATATCAAGCCAAAGCTGCAGGCCGCAACTGCGTGATCCCCGCGCAATAGAGGTGGCGTTGAATACACTAACCACAATCGCAGCCAATTTGCTATTGCACGCTCAAGTTAGTTGAAGCGTCCGGCTCTGACGCGCTTTACCCTTTGGTTTATCCAATGTCTAAAGCAGTGTGCATAGAGCCATTGCTTGATGCCAGTTAGATTTTTGTGTTGCTGATACAGCGCATCTGGACTTGTATAAAGCCCTAAATCGCGTGTGATACTTTGCTTTTGAATATATGCACCATTTAATGAAAAGCGATTATCGGGTTGCTGTAAACAGGGAGTAGAAATACCAAATCCAGTAAAGCCTTTTGCCTTCGGGAAGTGCTGCTGAACCTGCTTAAGGTAGCCGTCATCAATTATGTAACCTTCAAGCTCTATCCAGCGCTCCTCTAAATAAACTTCAACCCAACTATGGATAATACTTTTTGGAGCAAACCACGCCAGTAGGGTAGGAATTAACCCTTGTTTAAGACTGTTGGCTATCTCAAACCCATGAACTCGGGTGGGAATATCACAAGCCCTTAGCAATGCGACCAGTAATGTTCCTTTGGTATTACATTGTCCATAGCCTTGCTTAAGCACTTGGCTTGCAGTTAGTGTATCTGTCTCACTATAACCAAACTCTATGTCGTCTTTGATGAAGTTATAGATTTGCTCCGCTGCCGTGATTTCATCAAGCTGCCGCCAACCTTTTGCTTCTATTAAGCTTTGGATCTCTGAATGTTGATAATCAACTAAAGGGGTAGTTACTAAAAATTGCTTCATGGTTATGCTCCTATTTTGGTAGCAGTGTGATGCAACTTAGGTAACTAAGCTTGAATAAACTGGCTAAGTTCATGGTTAGTTAATAGGTGTACAATTAAGTTTTTTATTTTGTATTTAGGGAAGGAGCCTATGAGAAAAACAACAAAGATTGTTGATAAGGTATGTACTGACAAAGTACTGAAGCAGCGACCAAGTAACCGCGATGACATATCTTACGGTTATGGAGGATCGCTTGCATGAAATGGAAAGTCTTATTTTATTTCTTACTACTGACGTTTATTGCCTCAATCTATGATGCATTTACGCTGCCGGATCATTTAGCAATAGAATCAAGCATGTTTACTGGGATTGTGTTATTGGTCGCAGATCTCTTAAATGTATTTGGTGCTTTTTGCGTTGCTTATGGCAAGCGTCCTGTTACAGATGTGTGGTTTTGGAGCGTGTCATTAGCACTATTTATTGCTGCCAATGTTTACATTCAGATCCAAGCATTTATTCAGTTTCGTATTGGCTATACGGTCGATGAGATGATTGTTCATTCGATTATTTTTCTCGTCGTATTAACCATATCGTCGCTACCTATGGTTAAGTTGATTGATGAAGCTTATAAGCGAGGTAATAAACAAACGGCTTAGTTTATAGCGCTTTGTGTTTTTAATGCCTCAGTCGGTGTAATGCCAAACTGCCGTTTAAATGTACGGCTCAAATGAGCGCTATCTGCAAACCCCGCGAGCATTGCTGCTTGTGTAAGGTTGTTGCCTTGTTGTATGGCGACAACTGAGCAGATCAGCCTGCGCCACAGCACATAAGGTCGCCATGCTATCCCCACTTGCTCGGTAAACAGGTGTAAAAAGCGACTTGGTGAGAGATAAAGTGATTCGGCAATCGTATTTGCGCTGAAGTGACTGGGTTTAAGGCAAGTTTGTGCATTAAAACAAGTATCTAATTGCGCCAATACACGGTCAATTCGTGGATCTAAATCCGTCGTTGGTAGCTCGGTAAGTCCTACTGTGCGTATTAACTCGGCAAGCTTGGCATTGCTATTTGGTGCAGTATTTATCTTGATTGCTGCACAGCCGTTGCTCTGGAGTTGCTTGCCATACACGCTTTTTGGTTCGACTAATATCACCCAGCCTGAGGTCATTTTTAAGCTATGTTCTACGCCACTAGCAATTACGCTTGGGCCAAATAGCGTTTTGTCACCGACTTGCGCGATACAGTCGCTCAAGGGCAGATTAATTTGAATAAGGTGATGTGAATGGCACGCAGCATTCAAGTCTTTGACAAAGGAGGCGAATATACCTGGAGTGAGGTGCAGCATAAAAACAGCCGAGACTTTCGCCTCGGCGAGCAGTATTAACCAGCAAATGCGTCTTGCAGTGGTGGTACAACTTGCTTTTTACGGCTCAGTACGCCGTCTAACCATACTTTGCTAGCTTCAGGCTCAACGTCGTATGCTTTTGCGATGATCGCTTCATCATCAGAAGCGATCAGCATTTGTGAGCCTTCTTTCATGATATCAGTAAGTAGCAGCATCACACTGTGGCGATTACCTTCTTCTTTTAATTTTGCGATATCGGCATGTAGCTCATCTTTGATCTTGTCAAATACAGCAAGATCAACCACTTCAAGCTGGCCAATACCAACAAGGTTGCCATTCATATTAAAGTCTTTGAAATCACGCATGACCAGGTCACGAATTGGTGTGCCTTCAACTGCTGATTTCACCTTGAACATTTCCATGCCAAGCTCTTTAGCATCATCAACACCCGCGATTTTTGCAAGTGCTTCAACACATTTGATATCCGCAGTAGTACAAGTTGGTGATTTGAAGATGACTGTGTCGCTTAGGATTGCACACATCATGATGCCAGCAATATTTGCTGGGATTTCTACATCGTAGAAGTCGTACATCATTTTAATAATCGTGTTACTACAGCCAACAGGGCGGATCCAACACTCAAGTGGTGTTGAAGTTGTAAGGTCGCCTAGTTTGTGGTGATCAACTACGCCAACTACAGTTGCTTTATCGATGTCGTCTGGTGCTTGCGTTTTTTCAGTGTGGTCAACGATATACACATCTTCGCCAGCATAGCTCATCTTAAGCTCTGGTGCTTCAAAACCAAAACGGTCAAGAATAAACTGAGTCTCCGGTGAGACTTCACCCAAACGCGTTGGGATTGCTTCTTCACCAATTTGGTTTTTTAAATAAGCAAGTGCGATTGCACCGCAGATTGAATCTGAATCAGGGATCTTATGACCCACTACAAACATTGCCATTGACGGAACTCCTTAAAATTTTGCCCACATTCTAGCAAAATAACTTGTCATTTAAATAGTGTAAATGCGCAATTTGGCGTAGATAGGGGATGGTAACGACAGATTGTTGAACTAGGCGAAATAGCCTCGGTGAGCAAGGGCTAATTGAGCATGTATAAATACAAATTAGTATTATACACTAACCGTTCAAACGCTTAGGAGATAGGTATGATTCAAATGAGCCGTAAGGCGTGGAATAACGTGGTGATCTTTTCCATGTTACTGATGATCTTTTTTCTCAACGGTCTCCACTATAAATTGAATCCCAGCGACGATAAAGCAAAGATTCAAGCTGTGCTACCAGAGCAAAGCTTTGTCTTAACCGTGGCATTTCCTGGCTATAAAATTGAACGCATTGGTACAAGCTGGCGTATCGAGTTACCGCAAGGCTCAAACCAGGCCTTTAGCGAAGATGCCTTAGGTGCGCTTGTCGCCAAGTGGCAAAGTTTACAGCTATTGGTTGTTGAGACGCCAAAGCAGTTGGAGCCAGCGCTGAGCGCAGCGCAGTTTTGGCTAGCAACTCAAGAGCTTCCCCTTAGCTATCAGCTGTATCCTAGCGATAATGGCTTTGTATTATTTGATAAACAACAACAGCGTTGGTTTGAGCTTGATAGTGTGCAAGCCAAAGCATTATTTCTACCGATAGAATTGTAATACCACACAGTAATAGAGTGAATTATGCCTGAGTTACCAGAAGTCGAAGTGAGCCGTTTAGGCATTCAACCATATTTAGAGCAACATATTATCCAAAGCGTAAAAGTGCACAATGGTAAGCTGAGATGGCCTGTACCAGAGGAAGTACAATTGCTCGAAGGTGAGAGGGTGCTTGCGGTTAAGCGACGGGCAAAATATTTGCTTATCGAATCCAAGCATGGCACTGCGATTTTGCACTTGGGGATGTCAGGAAACTTACGTGTTGTTGATAGCAAAGAGCCACTAAAAAAGCATGATCATGTGGAGATCATTCTGGCCTCAGGTAAGTCGCTCAGATTGAACGACCCGCGTCGCTTTGGTGCCTTCTTATGGCAAGGTACAGGCGAAGATCATAGCGTTTTTGAAAAGCTGGGTCCTGAGCCGTTGACCGAGCTTTTTACAGCAGAGTACTTATTTGAAAAAAGCAGAGGCAAAAAGCAGCCGATTAAACAATTTGTTATGGATAATCATGTGGTGGTTGGTGTGGGTAATATTTATGCCAATGAATCTTTGTTTAAAGCAGGGATCCATCCCAAAAAAGAAGCAGGTAAAATTTCACTTAAACGCTACCAATTACTAACACCGATCATCAAGGAAACCTTAAGTGCAGCTATCAAACAAGGGGGAACGACACTTAAAGACTTTGCTCAAAGTGATGGTAAGCCGGGTTACTTTGCTCAAGAGTTACTGGTGTATGGTCGCAAAGGTGAGCCTTGCGTAAGCTGCGAAACGCCATTAAAAGAAATACGTCTAGGGCAACGCAGCACAGTGTATTGCGCTAAGTGTCAGCGCTAGAGCAAAGTGCAGGCTAGGAGCCTGCGGTTTTAAAGTCTATTTTAACTTGGTTTTCTTGTAGCGTTGCTGAGCAAGGGGGGTAACTGCGGGTTGTTTTATACACGCGATCAAAGATATGAATTTCAACCCCTGAATGAAGCGCTTTGTTTGCTGCAAGTTTCGTGTTGTCGAGCAAATCGTGTAAGTCGTGATCAAGCTGGCTGAGCTTTTGCTCAAGGTGCTCGGCTTGCTGGCAGTAGTGCATCTGTGTTGCGCCAATTTTAGTTTTGAGTTGTTGCTTTTTAGCTGCGTCTTTTACTAACTCTGCTTTTTCAATCGCTTGCTGTAGTTGATCTAAAGAATCATTGGTGGCGGCGACTTCTTTGAACAGGGTGTCGGTTTCTTGGGTGATTTTAAGGCCTTTGCGTGCAAGATAAATCATCATCTTAGCGCCAGACTCACTGCCAATCTCTCCCGCTACCACCATTTGCGCATCTATGATTGAACCACCTATTAACTTGCCACTTGGATGATCGCCAGTGCCAACTTGTATCAGCTTTTGCGCTTTAATATCGCAGTGGTTACTTTGCTTATTGATAATAATGTTATCGCCTTCAAGGTAAGTATATTGTCCATGGGCAATCTCAATATTGCCTTTGGCGATAAGCTTGCAGGTTAAGCCTTGCTCATTATTTTGATGGTCGACGTGGCCGATCACGCCACCTCGTACCTCAATATGACCACCTGCAATAAGTTCTCCAGATTCCACCGTGCCGAGCACTGTGATATCGCCTTGTGCAGTCACGTGCATACCCGGCTCCACATTATGGGTAACTACAACGCTGCCATTAAAGTCGACATGACCACTTTTTACTGTGACATCGGCAATCGTAAATACATCATCCACGCGCATACCGTTGGCGATATCTGAGGGGCAACCTGCAATGGTTGCGATAAGCTCTAGTGGGTTGTTGGGGTTGATCTCGGTGCCTTCACCCGCCATAAGCTGGAACGATTCGCCGGGCTTCGCTTCAATACTTTCACCACTAACTGTAAAGCCTTCTTTGCCTGGTGTTGCGGGCTTTTGAGTCACCAGTAAATCACCCGGGGCGACGCTTGCAAGCTTGCCAAAATCACGCATGTCAACGGTGCCATCTTCACGCATTCTAGGTTGTTTGAGTCTCTCTTTTAAAGTTTGTACGTGCGGCAGTAATTTTGCTGATTGGCCGTCTTGTGGTGGCCGGCCTTGGGCGATTAATCCAGATGCTTCTTCGCCAGGTGGAAGTTCAAACTGTTTGCGCAGGATATTTTCTAGGTAAGCTTGCTTATAGCCACGGCTGACGCCCGCTTTAACAATGGCTTTTTTTGCCTCTTCTAATGATACGGCTTTACCACCTCGAGCAGTTTTAAGTTGCCCAAAGGCCTGCATTTTATCGTCACTTAAGGTGACTTCAAATTCGGCATCATGTTGTTTAGCAACGACGATTTGGCTCTCTGGAAAGTCGCTTTGGAAAAAGGCATTAATCGAGTCGTGATCAATTTCGCAGTCGGCAAATTGTGATTTTTCAAGGGCTTCAATCACAAACGCAGCACTTGGCGGTGAAGCAGACTTCACATCCATTAAGATATTGCCATTGTGCGCAAGCTTGAACACGATAACTGCCTCGTCGAATTTTTATCCTATAGTTTCAGCTTGCTAAATAAACATCAATTGGTCAAGTGCTTAGGCCAATTTTCTTACGTTAATATGGGTTAAGTTAAAAAACAGAAATAAATCGTGATTTTCTAATACTTTCAGGTGAATAAAAATCAGCGTGCTTAAAAATGTGCGGGCTTATCACGCGCTTCTTGCAGCAGGATTTTAATTGCTTCAGGAACAACCTTTTTCTGTGTTGAAATCGCATAAAAATACTCATAAATATTAGGTAGTTCCTGATATTGCTGTAGCACCCCTTGGGCTATTTCGTCTTTTACTACTACGGCAGGTAAAACGGCTACCGCGCCACTATCTCGTGCCAGTAGTCGCATCATCGCCATATCGTCGACCTCTGCCAAAATGTTGGGGAAATACTGATACTGAGCGCACAGCGCATTAAATGCGGTGCGTAAATCTGAGTTGGCAGGTGGCAAGATCCAGCGTGTTTTTTCAAAGCCTTGTGGAAATGGCGTGCTTGGCTTGAGGGCAGGCGGACCAATGATCGCCAGCGGTTGCTTGGCTACTAATTGGCACTGCCAATAGGGATCTGAAGTATCTAGGTTTATTGTTCGGTTGGTAAGCACTAAATCCAGCTCATAATTAGTTAAGCCGTTGAGCAGCTCAGAAATACTGCCTGACTTTAACTTAAATTGCACATCGCTGCGCCGCATCAAAGGGCTAATAAAAGCTTCTACAAAGTTACGTGACAGAGTGGTCAACACCCCAATAGTTACATGGGTGGTTGACTGTACGCCTTTGCTTAGCAAGGCTTCGAGTTCTTGCCCCGTGGTAAAAATATCATCGGCATAGCTCAGCACCTTTTTACCCTGATCGGTGAGCATTAGGCTGCGGCCTACGCGCTCAAATAGTGATACCCCGACATTGTGTTCTAACTGTTTGATTTGCGCAGAGAGCGCAGATTGCGAAACATGTAATTCTTTAGCGGCTTGAGTCAGGTTTCCGAGCTTAGCAACCTGCCAAAAGTAGTAAAGGTGGTGATAATTAAGTCGGCTCATCTAGGCTTATCTATATATAAGTAAAACAGAACGAATAGTTAAATTATATCTATTTTTATTAAATTAAAAAGGTTGAAATAATGACCTGATTCAAGACTTAGGTGAGAAGCATAGAAAGTGATGATTAATATCTTAGTGGTGCTGTTGCTATTACACTTTTTGATTGCTGCGTCTTTCATGAGCAAAGCGTCTCGCAGTAACGCTGGGTTATTTCGTATCGCGAACGGTTTTGCTATTGGTGTGGCAATTTGTATCGCTCTTGGCTGGGGGAGTTGGGCAACACAAGGTGATATTGCCAGTAGCCTGTTTGAAATAAACTTTTTACGGCTTAGCGTGGTGTCATTGATTGGCTTTATGAGCTTTATTTTACTGCGTTACTCCATTCACTATTTACATGGTGAAAAACACCGGGGCCGCTATTTTCGCTATCTACTCACGACATTACTGAGCGTGACTATTGTGGTGCTCAGTAATCACTTAATCCTATTTTGGTTGGCTTGGGTTGGCATTAGTTTGAGCCTACACCGTCTACTGCTGTTTTATCCTAACCGCCCGAGAGCGGCATTGGCCGCACACAAAAAGTTTATTTTGGCGCGCTTGGCAGAAAGTGCATTGCTGGGGGCTTTTATTTGTATCTACCTAAGCACTGGCATGCTCCGGCTTAATGACATCACCGACTATTACTTAACTCACTCAACGACACTGACTGTGCTAGAGCAATCAGCAGCTGGCTTACTCGCAATTGTGGCGCTGATAAAATGCGCGCAACTGCCAGTGCATGGCTGGTTGATGCAAGTGGTTGAATCACCCACACCGGTAAGTGCGCTGCTGCATGCAGGGATCATTAATTTGGGTGGTTTTTTGGTGATGGTGTTTGGCCCTTTGATTTTACGCGTAGAAGCTGCGAAATGGCTGATCTTGATCGTGGCAGGAATAACGACATTATTGTCCGCGCTTATCATGACAACGCGGATCAGTTTAAAAGTGCGCTTGGCTTGGTCAACCTGTGCGCAAATGGGACTGATGCTAGTGGAGTGTGCTTTGGGGCTATATGAATTAGCGCTACTACACTTATTAGCCCATTCAGCCTACAAAGCTCACGCATTTTTAAACTCAAGCCAGTGGATCCATGAAGATTTGACTCGTCGCTTGAGCGACCAACTTGAACCGCCCTTGTGGCAATGGCTCATTGCACTTGCCGTGGCAACTGGCCTCACTACAGCAGCTGCAGTCGTTATTGAATATCAAGGTCCTATCAGTATTTGGGGACTAATGGTTGGCGCATTAACGGTGTGGCTAGCGCTGCGTTTTGAGGCGCAAGCCCCTAGTAGCTATTTTAGAATCATCACCGCAGCTGTTGTGTTGTTGGCAGCCTATAGTGCGCAAAAGTGGCTATTGCACTTGGTGGTCGCGCTACCAAATGATCTTAGAGCGCAAGCACTCGATGGTGCTGATATTTGGTTGCTCAGCTTAGTAGTGTTACTCATCGTAGTAAATTATCTGCTCTATTACCGCGCACATTTGGTAACGGTGCAAAAACTCTCTCGGGTGTTGTATGCCGGCCTGTACTTAGACGAGTGGATGACGCGATTAACCATATTACTTTGGCCCGTCCATTTGCCAAGTATTAAAAAGCAGAAACACCTAGCCATTCATCGCTATGCTGCAGGGTACGAGGAGCAGAAGTAATGATAGACATACAAAATAACAAACAGACTCAGCTATCCAAGCCGCAACAGCAACAACTCCTGAGCGCAGAAACACGCATTGCGCCAACTTGGCCACTCGATCAATTGATCGCAGTGAATCCATTTTGGGGAATGCGCGATCTGCCCTTTGATGCGGTGGTCAATAAAATGAGTGCGTTGGCACAGGTTAGAATGCTGATGCCCGTGGCATTTTATCTTGAAAAATGGCAGCAAGAGGCGATTTCAGAGCAAGCATTGCAGCAATCTGCGGCACATTATGCGGTGGATCGCAGCACCAATGCGCTACTTAATTGGCTCAAAAAAAGTCACTGCGGCGAGTTGCCACATTGGCATACATTAGCGGATTTACTTGACCGTTATCGCTCAGAGCATAAGATGCCATGGCAAGAGGAGATCAGCCACCAAATTAGCCAATTTTGCGCCGCGCATTATCAGCAGGTGCAGCCTATTCTCAAACAAACCCAAGGTGAGGATAGACTCTGTTTGTATCGCCACTGGCATGAAACCGTATCGCGAGACTTGGGGATAAGCATCGTCATGGGGGAGTCGGGCTTAGTGGATTACTTTAAGGCTTTGCCAACGTCTCCTGAGTCTTTAATTGCACTCGCTGTCGACACCTTAGAGATTGGTTTTAATGAGCTGAGTGATTATGCGCACATGCTACTGCTAGACATTAATGGTTGGGCATCTTGGGCGGCTTACGAACGCTGGCAAGCAGATCTTGCCCAGCATCCGGCTTCCGATATGCGTGCGCTACTGGCAATTCGAATGGCGTGGGAGCTGGTGATTTGGCGTTATGTGAGTGAGCGCCATCCAACGACCTTTACCCGTATTCAATACCATTGGAACAAGCAAAAGCAGCAACTTGCTGAGATTGTGATTGAACATAAAAAGGCATTGTTGCCGCGCCTGGTATTTCAGCGGGCACTCGAGCTCAGTTATCAAGTCACTTTAGTGGGGCAGCTAAAGACTCAGCAGGTAAAATCTGAGGAGGCTCGTGAGCAAGCTACACCAACCTTACAAGCGGCTTTTTGTATTGATGTGCGCTCAGAGGTGATCCGCCGTGCGTTAGAAACTCAAAACGCAGGCATTCAAACCATAGGCTATGCTGGTTTTTTTGGCCTACCTATTGATTATCATGCTACTAACTGCCGTTTTAGTCGGCCACAGTTACCCGGATTATTAAAAGCACCAATCACCGCAATACAAACGCCCGCAACCCAGCACCTTGCCACAAAACGGCAGCAAGCTGGCCGTTGGCATAGCTGGTCTCACTCTGCGGCTGCTTCATTTTCGATGGTGGAGTCGATGGGGATGAGTTACTTTTATCAGCTATTTAGCAAAGTGTTTTCACTGCAAAAAACTCATCATCCCGTCGATAGTCATATTGATTCAAGAAAGTGGCAATTAAAACAGGGCGAACACGAAGTTACTGTTTTGGAGCAAGCTAAACTCGCAGCTGGCATATTAAAAGGGATGGGACTGACTGAATTTGCTGATACAGTCCTATTGGTTGGCCACGGAGCACATACCACCAATAATTTACATGAAGCCGGACTGCAATGTGGTGCATGTGGCGGCCAATCGGGAGAAGTGAATGTTAAAGTACTCGCGCAACTTCTTAATGACCAAGCGGTACGCGCAGAATTAATCGCGCTAGGCATCGCTATTCCGTCGCAAACCCGTTTTGTTGCAGCGCTACATAATACCACCACTGAAACAATTACCCCCTATGGCGAAATAGATACAGAGATAACCCGCTGGTTAAAGCAGGCAGCGCATCTGGCTCGAGTAGAGCGCGCTCATACACTCGTGATAACTGGTAAAGAATTATCTGAGCAGCAATTAGAGCAGCGATTTATAGCCCGTACTAAAGATTGGTCTCAAGTCAGGCCGGAATGGGGCCTTGCCAACAATGCAGCATTTGTGGTCGCGCCGAGACAAGTTACGCAGGGTGTTGACTTGCAAGGCCGAGTCTTTTTGCATGAATACAGCGCGGAGCAAGACCAAGACTTTAGTCAGTTAACCGCTATTTTAACCGCCCCTATGCTCGTCACTAACTGGATCAATATGCAATATAACGCTTCGGTAACCGATATCCACAAATATGGCAGTGGTAACAAGGTGTTGCACAATGTAGTGGGGGGCAGAATTGGAGTGTTTGAAGGCAATGGCGGAGATTTGCGAATTGGCCTGCCAATGCAATCCGTTCATAACGGTGAAAAATGGATGCATACCCCACAACGTTTGAGCGTAATTGTACAAGCACCAACCGAAGCACTAGAGCAAATCATGGCAGCACATCCAGTTGTAAAACAATTGGTAGAAAACGAGTGGCTTTATCTTCTGTCTATTTCGCCTAATTGTAACGAAGTTAGACGATTTGATAACAGTAAATGGGAACTTCTTTGAATTCAAACGAAACTCGTTGCAACTTAACAAGTTATTGTGCAGAGTATTGCAGAAATTGAAAGGTGTGGCTGGACGCTGCCTAAACTAGACGACCTCCTAGCCACCGACATTGGACTGTTTATACAAGGAGGCTGCTAGTGGCTTTTGATTATGGCTCTATTGATTTAGGGCTTAAAAACCCATTTAAAACGGAAGGTAAAATCACAGCTATTCGTGGTGCAATACAAACTATTGCTGGAATTGCATTACTGGTGATTGCCGCCAGCTCCGTTAAGAGCGATGCGGGTATGGGTTGGATCATCATGCTATTTGGCATGTTGATTTTAGGCTTTGGGATCACTTCTCTTGCAAAAGGAATATATGCAACGCTGCGCTTTTTTGTGGGTCGTAACCATCCCACCTCTTTAGCTTATAACTTCAGTAAATCAGAAACTTCAACTGCCAAGCAAGAAAAGGCTGATGTCGCTTATGCGGCGAAAACGCTAGAAGAAATGTTGATTGGCCGAAAGAATAGTACTTTTGTAGAGCCTAAGGGATTCTTATCGCGTTTACTTCACAGCATTGCACCTAAATTACTCTTTCTCCCTTATCCTATCAGAAATATGAGCCAACGCTTATTTGGTGCATGGGTGAGTACATTAACCGCACTTGTGCTTTATGGCGTGGTGGCGTTTGTATCGCTGTCGGGCTTTGCCGGTGATGCTGGGGAGCTGACTTTTCCAATCTATAGCACCTTACTGATGATATATATTTTGTCATGCTGGTATAGCGCGGCTAAACCGATTTCACGCAAAGCGGAACATGCTATTGAATCTTTGGGGAGTGCGACCCTCACTAAAGTGATTTCGCTCTCTTTTGTGCTACCAATCTTGATAGGTCTAACTTTGTCTTACATCATGGATGAAGGAAAGTTAAGTAAAGCCGATATTGAGCTCTTTTTTGCGCCGTTACCTAGTCTTCATACTTGGGCTTATCTCACGGGCGTTATCGTGCTTGCACTTGGCAGTAGCGCCATTATTGCTGTTATGCTTAAAGCGCGTTTAGACAAAGTAAACCCAGTGGTTGAAGTGTCTGAGTTAAGAGAAAACTGGCAAGAATCAGTACATCCAAATGAGATATTTATTAACCTCGACAACTTGGTGATGGCTAATCGCCGATATAAAGAAGTACCAAACCGAGTTTATCGTGAGCTAGATCCCAGCTTGCAAGAACAAGTTGATGGTAAAGGTGGATTTAAAGGCGAAATGATCCAAGAAGTACAACCTAAAGTTCTGCCCCTAGATTTAGGTAAATCGTTTGAACGCTTTAGGTTTTTATCCTTGCTTGGTGGTAACTTACTGCTGCTAGTAACCCTTGGATTAAGCGTCTTTTTTGCTTATGCCGTAGTAGATATTTACCACTATGTAACGAGCGCCAATATCAGTAATTTTTCTAGTGCCTTCAGCGACGAAAACATCGCGTCATTTAGCGCCGTTGTGATGGTAGCCGTACATTTACTGCTAAGTGGCCTATTGATTAAATCGTTTGCATCAATGCTAACCAATGCTGCACACGTATTCTATGCCGAGATGCAGTTTGAATCTCTGCTGGTTTATTTTAAATGTGAAGGGACATTTACTGAGTCTAAAATATCAACAGGTACTGGCATTCACGATTCCACACGCTCTGAAAATACGCTAGTACGCAGCAGTATTACCCCTTGGGTAGTGGTGTCGAGAATTGTATCAACGACCTTCGCTGCCACGGGCATGAAAAACCTAGAGCACCCAAGACATATTTTAGAAATGCATAAAGACGATGCACAGCTAAGCGACATCCGTAAAGATGTGATTAGCTTCTTAAAAGACCGAGAATCCATCGCCGCAATTACCAGCGAGCGTGATTTAGGCAATGCCTCACAAGTGTACCAACTCAATCAGCAAACGAGAGCGGTGGATCAAAACCACCACCTGCGTGCAAGTAGTGATGAAGCAGGCGCCTATCTGCGCCGAGAAGAAGCACTCGAAAATAAAGAAGAGTAAAATGAAAATGCCACCCTCGGGTGGCAATCTAAACATTTAAAAACTCAAAAACTTACCGAAAAGAAACCGCTCAAAAATGCCTGTTTTCCCACCAAACTGCCCACCACTTGTCTATGGCTTTTACTAAATCTTAGTGGTGCTCCTTGGCTATGACTACGGAAAAACAGTGCCGTTTTTATGCTGCTGTTAGGACTTAAAAATAGAGGTTTTGAAGGGCTTTATCGAGCACGATTTCTGTCAACATAATTTGGCCATTTTTTGCTGGTTCTACGTGATAGTGATAAGTCAGCAGAAACTCACCTAACCTGAAGTGGACATTATGGTGTCCATTTCAATAGAAATAAGCTCAATATGGATACTATGGTATCCAATAGAGGTAAGACTGAGTGTCCGAATATCAGGTATCAAGGTCTACAGATTGTTACCTTTGAAGTAACTTTATGTAGACCTCGGGGGCTAAGCAACGCGCTTTTACCATCTCTGAGGTAAATACTGCGTGAAATACAAAGGCATTACGATTTTGGTTTGTTCTAACGCTGATGAGCCTTGTGTACCAGTTAACTTAAAAGTTTTACTTGGTGCACATTTTTCAACATAAGATGCCAACGATTTTGCCCTTGTACGGTTACCACTTTTGACTTCAACAGGGATGATATCGCCTTCATCGGTTGCCAAAATAAATTCGATTTCGGCGCGGGCGTCATTCCATGAATAACTTGGGTCAACGCCGATGGCTGTGAGCTCTTGCTGCACGAAGTTTTCAGCCACGTAACCTTTGTATTCATAGCTTTGTTGCTTAATCTCTTTATAACTGCTGCCTAGCATATGATTAAGCAGCCCCACATCAAATAGAAACAATTTAACCATATTTTCTTTTTTATAGGCCGCTAGTGGCGATTTTGGCAATCCTTCAACAGGGTAGTTTGGTAAAGCTAAACGGCAGCAATGAAGCCAATGGATTGCGGTTTCAAAATCGCTATAACGAGATTTACGCTCATGCACATGTTTAAATTTAAAGCGTTTAACGGACTCATCGCTGACAAGTGATAGCTGCGCTGGAATGCTATTAAACACAGATTCAATCAGTGTAGCATCGACCTTGCCTGCGTACTTACCAAAATCGCGGCGATAACCTGCAACTAAATCGGCATGAATTTTTGTGACTTTTTCAACACGCTCTAGAATGCTTGAATCCTTATACTGATACCAAGCAGAAACGGCTTCCGGCATACCACCGGTAAAAAAGTAATCTGTTAGTTTATCCATCAATTTAGTGTGCACCGCAGGTGTGCTTGCTTGACTGTCAAACGCTTTGATCAGCGCTTGCTCGTTTGATGCATAAATAAATTCTTGGAAGGTCAGTGGTCGTAAATTGTATTGTTCTACCTTGCCCACAGGGAAGGTGTTGAGCAAACCAATATTTGAACCGCTGGCAGCGACAAAATAGCAGGGGGCTTTCTCGGCAAAGTACTTAAGTGCGGTAACGGCACGCTCACATTCGCCAATTTCATCTAATATCAGCAGATCGGTTTCTGGGTTGAACACCTGATTGGTCAAAAGCTCAATGTTCATTATTAGCTCGTCAGGTGAGAGTGAGCCATCGAACGCTTCTTTGTAGGCGGGATTTTCAAGAAAGTCGATACGAAGGATGTTGGCAAAGGTGTTACCAAACAACTCTTGCAGCAGATAGGTTTTACCTGTTTGTCTTGCGCCATCGATTAATAATGGCTTGCGTACAGATTGGTTTTTCCATGCCATTAAGGCGTTAAGTAAGTTACGCTGCACTGTTATTTCCCGCCAATTAAGATTGTTAACGACCTATACTATAACTCAAACCACACTTTTATGCGCATAAAAGTGTGTTTTTTTACATTTTTACGCGCATAAAAGTGTGGTGGTGTTCGTTCTAATTGAAAAAGACTTTCTCTTTTTGACAAGGGGGCAGTATGGGCAAAGTCTTAATTCACGACACTTAGTCACACACCAACCCTGCCCACACGGTATTTATCACTTGGGGCATTATGTAAATTCTGGGGCTCGTTATGCCAGAGAGCAAATATTGGTTGGCTTTGGTGTGTCTACTTTTGAAAAGCAGGCTAATTCTCGAGAAGGTGTTTTTAGCATTCGAGAGCAAAATATTGAGCTGCTATTCGTTACGTTGAATAAAAACGAAAAGCAGTTTTCGCCCACTACTATGTATCACGACTACGCGATAAATGAACAGCTTTTCCATTGGCAAAGCCAAAACTCAGCAAGGCCTGATTATGGTAGAGGTCTAGACTATGTCACTCACAAAGCAAAGGGTAAGCGACTTTTTCTGTTTGTTAGAGAGCAAGCAAAAGACGAATTTGGCAAAACCATAGGATTTGTTAATTTTGGCGAAGTTGACTATGTATCGCACATTGGTAGGCAGCCCATGAACATCACTTGGCAGTTGCGAAATACCATGCCGACATTTATGTGGAAACAGGCGGCTAAGTTAGCAATGGCTTAGCAGGTTGATATTGGAGCGTTAGCTTAATAAAGCGAGCATTTCCTTAATGGGCCAAATACAGTCTTTTTGTCCTTTAACCATACAAGGGCGTTCAGCTAACCAGGCGGCAGTTCTATAAGGCGAACAATCCATGATGTTAATTTGGTCGAACCAAAGTTGATGTTCTATATCGCCTTTCATTTGATTCATCGTCCCTTGCACACTACGGTTATTGGCTTTGGCGATTGTTAGCGGGCCGAGTAATGAAGCTGCTTTTTGTAATTGCTGGTTACTTGCACCCACTTTTAGCAAGGTATTCATAAAGCTATCAGCAAATAGAAAATCTAACTTTGCAAAATCTGGTTTGGTGAGGCCAATAATAAATACCGGAAAGCGCGTTTGATTATGCATCAGGAGCATACAGTTTCTGCGTTGTATTGTGAGCAAATTAGCATGCCAATCTGACAAAGGGTGAGTGTCTGGCGTGCTTAAATCAGTCAGTTTTGCATCGGAACAAGCGGGTATAACTCCTTCATTGACAGGGAGCTTTGCAATGAGTTTTTGTGTACAGAACAGGTTAATCATGCGGTTGCCTTTTTGTTCTAATAACAGTTGAAGTTTAGCGAAACTATGAAGGTTAATATACTCCATAAAATGAACCCAATAAAAAACCGCCGAGAGGCGGTTTTTCAAAGCTGATAGAATATCGGCGTGTTATTCAATATTCTGGATCTGCTTCTTGAGTGTAAAATATAAATCTTTAAATTACAGTTGGTTATCTTTGACTTTTATTAGTGGAAAAGGGCGTCTGCCACCACTTCTGCCACCATTGTTTTACGGTTAACCCTGTGTCGAATTACTCTATATTCCGAGGCTAGTTTAGCAGCTTTTAATCCACTCTTGAATATCGTTATAACGCCAGCCAATACGGCTACCTGTAAGTGGCACCCTAGCGGGGAATTTCCCTGCGCGCTCTAGTCGCCAGATGGTTGTACGAGATAGATCCGTCAGACGCTGCACTTCCTTTACGCAAATAATTTTATCAGGTGTGTTTAGTTGTGGTGGTTCATTACAGGGTTGGATTTGTTGTGCTAAATACTCCAAAAGCTGAAAGCCGAAAAATTCCGTCAGATCCTCGTTAACCTGGATGTATTCGATTTTATGCTGCTTCTGTAGCTTTGTAAGCGCATCAATAGTGCAATGCAAGAAAAGAGCGGCTTCAACCTGAGAAAAGCGCTGATAAAGGCATATACCCATACTGTCGGCCATATCACAAATTTGTGGTGTAAACGGATGCGCCATGCTAAAGCTCTATTCCCTTCTTGCTGTTTCTGACAAAGTTGAAATTTTATGGTTCAGGGTTCAAACTGTTTATACATTAATCAATATAGATAGTAATGTATGGAAGCCAAAGAGCAAGGCTCACTATTTACACCAAAAGATAATGAGCTGATCTCTCGGATCAATGCCTATCACGCTGTGATGAAAGAAAAGCGCAATGTTGAATTGAGTCTTGACCTGTTCAGAAGTCAGGAATGGGCTGAACGTCTTGGCTCTATGCAAGAGTTGGAATTTGCGCATACCCTTATTTCATCCAGCCTGGAACAAGCCATTATGAGTTTCAGTGATAGTGACTTGAAAAAAGCACGCTCACAAGGGCTTTTGGATGAATCTCAGCTGCATGAATTACAAATCAATAAAGCCAAGGCTAAGCTTGGCACGTTTCGAGTGTCACACAATAGTTACGAGAAAAAACACGGTAAATCAATTTAATAGAGTGACTATGTTATCTAGATTATTTCGAGTAACTCGAAATAACAAAGTAAATTTGATTATTTGAAAATATCAGTAAAATCAGTTTGATAGATTTAATTGATAACACAAGTTTATGAAAGTAACAGTCTATACAACAAAGTGAGGGGCGGGAAAATCTCCGATTTCAACCAACATAGTACATGACCATAGTTTTGCTTTGGGTACAAATGAGCCTTACCATATCTATGATGAACTCTTACCTGACGATCAGTTCATGACCGTTGATCTTAACGAACCTTTTCCAACCATCCCTGAGCATATTGATATAGTGTTTGATCTTGCCTGAGCACTTTCAAATAGCGCGCTAAGTATTAGCACTGCTATCGAGCAATCGGACTGGGTGATTATACCCATCTACGACGAGTACAAATCAATCCTTGCTTGACTGAATACGCTTGCAGAAGTGCTGCATCTGAATCAAAATGTATTGGTGGTTGCAACTAAACTAGAAAAGTCGCGACATGACAGAGGGAAAAGCTGGCATGAATGTGAGAGCTTTATTCATATCCAATCGCTAGTGCATGAGAAGTTTGGCTGAGATATTCCAGTACTGCCGCTGAAGTTTTCCAGGGGATTTGATGAGATCTTTAAGTCCAAAAAATCTATCTCACAGCTGCAAGCCGCATCACCACTTGCCAAGTTTCAATATAGGGAAGTGAGTAGGCAATTCGATGCCATTTATTCTTTAATCCTCCCAAAAAATGAGTCAAAAAAATAGCCTGACAAACATCAAGCTGAGCAACAAAAACACACTATCTAATTTGATGCATAAGCCATCATCAGTAAAAACCAGTGGCAGAACAGCAAAGCCCGCAGCCGAAAAACAATCGGAATTGGTTGGGCTAAGATTTACCCCTTCAGAGCTTGCAGTAGTAAAACAGAAAGCAGGGCTGGTTCCTGTCGCAACTTTCATAAAAAATGAGTTATCTAGCAATACAAATGTGTTAAAGTTTTAAGTATGGTTTTATTTTTCTTTGTGTTCTTATGCTCGAATTAAAATTTATTTGCGTTAATATATCAAATCCATCATATGAGAGAGCAAAGCTTATTTGGGAAGAGCTTAAAGTTGGTGACTTTGATGTTGTATGTCTAACAGAGACAAAAAGTAGTAAAGGGTGTGAGTATATAATAGATGAATCAGCGAATGATGGGTATAAATTTTTTGGTGAAAAGCCAAAGGGTAAAGATTATGGTAGTTTTATACTGGTTCGGGAAAAAAAGGGTTTTGAAGCTTTAGATTGCTCTTTTAATATGGGTTATATGCCGGAAAGAGTATCTGTTGTTAATCTTGAGTGTAATGGTAGAAGGGTTTATGTTGTAAATGTTTATATACCATCTAGGGATAGGAGTGAAGGAAAGATAAAAAGGAAAAAGCTATTTTTGAGCTCTTTGAAAGAGGGTTTTTTAAATTTCCCAACTTCGGGTACAGTGTTTTGTGGGGATTTTAATTTAGTTTCAAGGGGGCATTTTCCAAAGTATTATATTTTCAAAGATTGGGAATATGATTTCTTCGACTATCTATCGTCAATTGGTTTTGTTGATAGCTATAATGGATGTGAAAATATGCCCTATAGCTGGATTGGCAGGACTGGAAATGGTTATAGATATGATTATGCTTATGTTGGAAGTGAAGTGAATGTTTTGAGTAGTGTTTATAGTAGTGAATTACTCGAAAGGAAATTGACTGATCATAGAGAGATAAATTTAAAATTAAAAGTTTAAGGGGCTGTATGAAAAAAGAAATTGAATTAAGAGTTAAATTTAAAAATCCGGCGAAGTTTGGGGTTTGGATGCGTGAAAATGCAGAGCTTATCGGGGAGCAGGAGCAAATAGATTGGTATCTTGAGCCCTGCTCTTCACCATATGTTTATGAAGGAAAGAACGGGAAACTTCAAGCAGATAAATGGCTGAGGGTAAGAGTAGAAAATAATATTAACGCTAGTGTCTGCTTGAAATCTGTTGTTAGGGGTGATGACGAGGAGTATCTCTATTCTAATGAGTACGAATTAAAAGTTGATGATGGTGATAGCGCTTTGAAATTATTTGAAGGTCTTAATTATAAAAAAGTTATTGAAATAAATAAAAAGAGGAAGGATTGGAAATATAAAGACTTGATAATTTCTGAAGACTTTATTGAAGGTTTAGGAGGTTTTGTGGAGTTGGAGCTATATAAAGGGGATTTAGGCTATAATGAAGGAATAAGATACATTGAAAACTTTTTACAAGAAGTTCTATCGATGGACTATGAGATAGTAAAAGGTGGTTACCCACAGCTGGTGTGGGATAAAATTAAATAGCCCTTGTTTTTTTACTCTATATGTATAATCTTATTGTTCTCTTTTGGACAAAGCTCAACATCTAAGTCACCGACTCTGCCGCCATTAGATATAACGCCTGCCGGGCAGCCTTTCCCGCAGCTCTTGTTATCTTCGCAAGAGTTGCAACTTTTATTATTTCCACTGGATAAAAAAGAGTAGTTGTAATCTTTAAGCTTAGAGTAAATATTCTTGTCATTGAGAATATTACCAACGATGAACTCTTCACGTTTATGTTGGCTGTTGGGATTTCCAGTTGAAAAAACTAAGTAAGGGCATACGGTTACATCCCCATTAGTGAATATATATATAATATTACCAGCCTCACAAGAACTTAGTGGTTTATCGTTATATGGAAACCTAATGTGTACTACATCAATATCCTTCTTATAATTTGATGTTGCATTCTTCACCTTAGTCATCATCGCTTTCTGAGCTTCAAGTTTTCCTTTTGAGTTAACCCCCCTTCCCATACTTGATAGTGGGTTCATTAAAACAAATTTAGCATTGCATTCAATTGCAAATTCACATATTTCATTATATTCATTTGAGGAGGCAAGATTATTTGGAGTCACTAAGATTCCTTTTAGTAGTCCAGCTTCTCCAATCTTTTCTATAGTATTTTTTGTCTCATAGAAAGAGTTCTTGTCACCTCTGAATTTTCCATGGCTTTGTGAAGAAAAACCATCTAAACTAATGTTGAAAAATACCCCGCCTATACTTTGATATTCTTTGATTTGATTTTCGCTTATAAGGGTTCCATTTGTGCATAAAGTGACTTTTATATTGTTTTCAATGAATAGTTTTATTATCTTGTTTATTTCTGGGTGAATCATTGGTTCACCTCCAGTTAAACTAACGCTAATAACATTACTTTTTATTAGTTGTGGGAGTATCTTATTCTTAATATCTACATAGGGTATGGTGTCACCATACTTTCTAGCTGAAACAAAGCAATGAGCGCATTTTAAGTTACATTTCTCCGTTATTTGTATTAGTGCCTTTCTATATGGAGGCATGACAGAAGTGCGAAAATAACACGAATTTGCATAAAACCCCTTTGTGATTTTTCTTTTCATTTGACATTTCCTTTATGTTGATTTTGTGGCTGTGTTATGTCTTTGTTGTGAATTAATGGGTTGGTTATTTTTATAATCCTGTCTACTCATTAATGCTAGTAACTAGATAAAAGCCTTGTTCATAAATCAATGAGGCCGATTTTTTGTTATATATTAAAATGTTATTAAAAAATTAAGTGTAAGGTGTATAAGGAATATAAATGCATTTTTGTCTCTTGTATTGATAGTACAAATTGTATTCTCATTAAACAAGACTTCTGATAAGATTTTTTATTGTTGAGTGGATGAGAGTAGGGGAGTGTAGCTAAGTTTTCAACAACTCTGTGCAAGAACTCTTCACAAAAACTTCTGGCTCTGGCTGGGTTGTCTTCAGCTATGAAACATTCAATCGATTAAGGTCGGTTTTGGCTTTGTGGGTTAATAGTACTTTTACCATTGAGATGCAGGTTTAGAAAGTACCTGTGAGATATTGCCAGCATCAAGTTCAATCATATCACCATTAGCCACATCTTGAAGACCTTGTTCAATACCTGAATCAATGCGCTTTTTTACGTACTCTGAAACTGCCTCGAAGATAAGATCTTCAGGCGACTGAAACCCTGAGTTATTAGCTTCAGCATGTACAAGCTCGGCAAAGTTACCGTGGAGAGTAATAGTCATGCTGTCTACTCTTAAAAAAATAATTCTACTTCTATTGTATCAGAAATAAGCCAAAGTCAAATGGACAGTTAGTAATCAACTTTGAAACTGGCGCTTTTCTCTGGTTCGTGGCTTCTGGTATCATACATCAAAGTTGTACTGACATTTGCATGTGTGACTGTTCGCTGCACGTCTTCAACTGGCGTATTGTTGCGTAATGCTTCGGTAATAAAGGTGGCACGGGCAGAGTGTACAGAGTACTTTTCAAAATTTGGTATCTCCGCACGCCTCAGATACTTTTTGAATATATATCGAATATTGACTGTTGATATGGGTGTGTACGGCTTGGGTGATTTTCTTGAGTTTTGAAACAAAGGTGCTTCGGGATCACTCGCATAGTTATACTTTGACAAATATAGCCTCAATGCGGCTTGCAGCTTGTGATGGATCGCAACTACGTTTTCTTTTCACCCCTTTTCACGGATCTCTAGTACAAAATATCCAGAGCGCAGGTAAAAGTCACCGACTTTAAGTCTGTGGATGGCTCATTCACGGCATCCAGTGTAGAACAGTACATGTAATAGTGCCCAGTCTCTTAATTCTCTGAGATTACCTTTATTGGGTGTGCTCATCATCGTTTTCACCTGCTCAACAGTTAGGCTTGGCGTGACGACTCTTTGCTGGCTTAGTTTAGGCCTTTTAACACCCTTAACAGGGTTGGTTGGCATGATCTGCTTTTCACACAAATGGCCAAATAATGAAGACAGGGCCGACAGCTTATTACAGATTGTTCGGTTAGTATAACCCTGACCTCTGAGTGTTTCCCTCCAGATAAGCACATCAGCCTGTTTTACACTGTATAATGCTTTCGGGCTTGTGATAGTTGCAAAGCTGATAAACTGTTGGATTGCCTGTTGATAGGTTTTTCTTGTCGCCTGAGACGTAAAATTCATCAACCAATAATTTTCTTCAGTGAGGTGAGGTAGTGAAATTTGGCTGGCTGATTTCTCAAGTTGGTTTCACATGGTTATGGGGTTAAGAACTATCGATAATATATTTTATCGATAGTATATAATTAATTTAAAATCACTGAGGTTTAATATTGAAAATACTTTTAGCAAGTAAACCAAATGCAATTGCTGTTTCTATTAAAACACCTGATATTAAAACCATAATAACTTTCTGGTCAATGATGCGAGTGTAATTTTCGTTGCTTATATTCGCTTTGTCAACTTCATACAGATCTTTTATAAAATCTACAATGAAATAATTTAAATACATGAAAGCAAGTATCACTATTGCAGAGAAAGTATATCTGAATGTCTTTCCAATCTTTTCCCTTTCTTCTTTTAGATTCTCCTTAACATACTTTTCAACATAGGATTCTGTTTCCTTCTTCAAATCCTCAATTATTTTTTCTTTCTTGGATTTATCATCAACTTTAAGAAGGTCATCGTGAAGTCTTGTTATTCTCAGATTGCTATCTATGAAGCGCTTCATTTATTCTTACCAAAGAGCTGAAGACTAATATAAAATGTCTATGATCATATGTTCTAAATTTAAAGTGATAAAGAATATCATCGAGTAACTTTTGCGTGTTTTCAAATACTAATTTCGTTGCTTCACATTTTGTTGCTTCGATCTCTTCTTGTTCTGGAAATTGTAGGTTAAGCAAGTTGTATACATATGAAAGTGTGCTCATTTCATTGAAGCCTAAACAAAACTTCCTTTCCAGCTCATTAGGTACATAGTCTTCAGGGACAATAAAAGAAGCGGGACAATATCTCAACAACCATTTAGCACTCAGACTGGCTACTTTCTCATTGTTTATTTTTTTTGAGTGTATTTCATCTAAGTGCATCTCTGCACTTTCTGGAAATTTATGCTCACAATAAAAATGAGATTCCTTATACTTTATTACATCGATAAAGTAAGCATGCACCGCTTCACGTATTTTCTCTTCTGATAAATAAAATTCTATCCTTTCAGATTTTAAATTTTCAAAACACTGATTGTAGTGAAATATTATCTGTTTAGACTTTTCTTTGGCTTTTGCTAAATAATATTTTTCGAAAATGTAATTTGTTCTGTTAGAAAATTGCATGAAATACTATCCGAAACTAAAATACTCTATTCGCGGATGCTGCAATTATGCGACATGCTTTTCTTATTTTCTCAGGATCATTCATGCTTTCATAATCGATTTCTATGCCATTATTACTCCGAGTGACACCTAAACTTTCCCTCTTTTCATAAGCTTGATCCCATCTTTTATCTATTGCACTAGGTGAGTTATCTCTATTTACTATGCTTTTCATAATATATCAGTTCAGTTATTTAAATTAAAATTAGTCTATACGTTTTATATAAATTTACTAAAAAGTCAAGAATTAACTTTCTGGTAACGTCGGTGTGTGAAAAGGCCACGAATTGTACATTAACGGAACCAGATCTGTCTATACTAGCATAAAAAAAGTACAGTTTGCTAGTGAGGTTCAATGTCTGGCTTGCTTCTTTCCCTTATTTTGTGTGGCCATTTTATGCAATTTCAACCGTTGATGAGATATCAAAAAGTGACTTTCTCATCAATAATTAACGTGATAGAGTCGGCCATCAGCTTATTTCTATATTTTTGATTCTTATTAAGTTGTTTTCTCATTTCTTCTATATTCCTTTGTATTCGCGCAAATTCTTTCTGTGATTTTTTCAATCTCTTAGCCGTGTCGTTACATTCATTCTGTAAGTCATAAGGCCTTTGCAGGGTGGCACTGATCTGAGATTCCCAGCGCCGAATTTTCTTTACACAATTAGGCACCAGACCATCAAAGCAACTGTATGCTGAAGCGATCCGCGTGGCCATTGCTGCACTTTCAAGTAATGCACTGAGCCCATCAAAAAAACCTCCTTGTCCGTCTCCGATTGCATCGGCTGCACTCTCAACCAATCCGAGACCTATTTCACCGCCGGATATGCGCTGGCTGATCATTGAGCTACATGCATTGCCAGCTAAAAATAACTCCGTCTGGCTTGCTCTTTTACCTTTGCGTTTTCTCTCTTCCTTGAGTGCATATTGGCAAGCCTTTGACCCTAGAGGAGCAAGGCATGAGATCCGGGCTCTTTGTAAAGCTTCTTTGTCATCACAAATTGTATGAGGACGTTCAGGCAAGCTTTCAGTAGCGGGTAATAAGCAACGCTTATCCTTATACGCTGGGTTATTATTGAGTGCTCTAGTCAGACTTTGTATATTGCTGGGATACTGTTGTCGGTAGTTTGCGATCTTTTGTTCCAGTTCGTCTTTTTCTGAGAGTAACTTGGCATACTTAGTCGGGAGTGGGTTTTTGATGCACTTGTGGATAGGCTTTCCATTATGGTCATCTTGTGGCACAAGTTTGAAGCACTCACCAGTGACTGGCTTATTCAATGTGTACTTATATCGATGTGGGCCTATTTCTCTGCCATACCAGCGCTTATTGTCTTCAGAAATTAAAGTAGGTAAATCTTCATTCGATTGTTGTTTTTGGTAGTGCAAAGTGATGGAGTCATATTGAGAAGTCACTTTGTATGGCGTTGGGGTTGAGCAGCCTGCTACCGTTAAAGCAATTATCAGTAAACAGAACAAGGTCAATGTGCGTTGTACTAGCATTCGTGTATCTCCTTTAGAAACCAGTTCAGTACTACTTCAACTTCTTCTGAATCGTCTCCCATGCAATGTTAATGAGTTTGGCGTTTTCTTTCGCCTGCTGTTTTAAAACCCCGTCAAATTTATCTAATTTGTCGGGATGAAATAAATTTGATAGGTGTCGATAGGCTTTTTTAAACTCGGCCAGGCTGCTGCCAGCATGTACGCCAAGAATTGAGCAAGCATCTTCAAATTTGCGTGGATCTAAGCCTGCTGAATCAAATTGTGATTGGCTTGAGCTGTGGTTTGATCGTTGTTGGCTTTGTTGTCGCTGAAAGGCTTCTTGCTTGCGTCTGAGTTCTTCACTGGCGCGTTTTATGTCTTCTTCGGCTTGAGCTTTCTGTCTGCGAACTTCTTCAGCTTGTGCTTTTATGTTTTGCTCAGCCTGTCGTACTTCTTCCTGAAATTGCGCTTTACTTTGATTCTCGCTTTTTGCTTTGGCTAATTGATAGCTCAATTTAATTTCTGAGAGTGCATCGCTAAGCCAATAAAAGGGGTTGGTGTAAACGTATAAAAAACCCAACGCATAAGGGAAGAAATACCAGTTTTGTTCTTCAGTAACTAACGTTGAAGCAACAGGCACGAATGAGATAGCTAACCCAACAAAGATAAAAAACGGGTTGCCGCCTTTGCAGCATTTGCCAAAGATGAAGCCCATAATTACTACAAACACCGTAAAAAATAGAACTGAGGTCATTGTTGAAACAGTCTCCGAAATAAGGGCTTGCCTGTATGCACTAAAAACCCAGCTACAAAGGGGATAGTGATAAACCAGGTATCAACGACCATGGCAAATTGCATCACAGGGTAAAAGATAAGTAAGCCTACCAAACACCAAAAAATATTCCCTTTACGGCAAAACCAACCAAAGACAAGTCCACAGGCGAAGATCAGCCCAAGGTAAAATAGTAGGTCGCCTGTGAAATGTACGCCAAACAAGTAAAAGTCCATTACAACCTCACCAGTTTTGGGTTGATGCTGCGGTTTCCATGATTATTGATAACAGGGGGGAAACTTGCTGCTTTTTTAAATCGTCTGTTTTGGTAGTAGGGGGTTACCGTTAGCTTTACTGGGTATCGGTTCTTGCAGATCAGTAATGCTTCATTGTCTTGCATGGTTCTGACCTCATCAGAGTTAAGCAGGTTGTATTCTCTATAGTTGTCGTGAGTATCGGTAAACTCGGCTACTTGCCTTTCTCTTACTCTGCCTGATAGTTTGGAAAAATACTCAGCGGTTACAGGGTCGGAACTGCTTAAGCATATGTTGGTGTTAAAGGCTCCCTGGATCGAGTCTGCGGTTTTCTGTCCGTAACGCATGGATAGCTGAGATATAGACTGCAATATAATTGACAGTGATACTCCATACCCTCTGATCGTATTGGCAACAGAAACAAAATCGCTTACGTAGCTGTTCCCAAATTCATCATACAGTATGTATACAGGCAGTGATTTTCCGTCCAGGTGATGGTTACGCATGCACTCATTGAACACACTACGAAAAAATAATGAGGTTGCAAACGAGTAGTACTTTTGATGCTCTGGAGGCGTACAAAAATAGATGACAGTTTTTTCTTTTCTCAGTCGGGACAAGTCATAATCCGATTTACTGAAGAATGTTCTCATATTTCGATTGGTTAAGGCTCTGAGTGCGGTCAGGCAGATCCCAACAAACGACTGTATAGCCTCTTTATTACCGGTTAATGCTCCTTTCCACTCATTGAGTACAGATTCGTCATCTGGAAAATTCGGATCCCAACAGTTGTGCGCTATCCAGTTATCCAGGCCTTCGCCAAGAGCACCAAAATTTTGCAGAAGGTGATAGAGGTTGGGTAAATTGAAGTACTTCTTATCGCCAAAGCTCAAACATTTTATCAGCGCACTCAGAATACGGGTGGCTCCATTATTCCAGTAAGCATCACCTTCTTTGGGGTTTCCGGACCAGATCAGTGTTTCTGCAATTAGTTCGAGTTCTACAAAGTTCTTAGCTTCGGTGAAAGGGTTAAAAAGGTTCGACTGACTCACATCATGAGGGTTAAATACAATGATATTGTAGCCATTGGCTTTTAAGCATCCAGACGTTGCTTGATGAACTTCCCCTTTGGGGTCGTGAACAACCAGAGAAACGTTGTCATTCGCTTTAGCCAGTACGTTGCTAATAATGTACTTAGTGGTTTTTCCAGCCCCAACACGGGCAGTGAAACATACATTCTGAAAGCTTTCGCTGACTGAGAGGTAGCGGTTATCGCCATCAATGAGCAGGCCTTTATTTCTGCGCGATAAAAAGCCACTGGCCTCGCTGCTGCTCAGCAGCTTAGACCCTTGCTTGGTATTGAGTACTTTACCTTTGATTAGGTACTCTGTGGCTTTGTAGGCAAATGTGCCAATGGCTTTGAACACCATAATAATCTTATCCATCCTCCTTGGTTATCGAATATTGCTGTGACTTTTCTTCTCATAGCTGCGACTGCCTGTGACGCAGCAACGTTTGTTTTGCTTTATCGATTTTGTGTTTCCACTGCTGGCTTAGTTTTGTCTTAACCATCAGGTTAAGAGCTTGGTTACAAATTTGCTTTACCTTTGCCTTAACGAGATCAATAGTCGCGCTAATTCAACGGTGTTTTTTGTCATTATTATCTGGTGAATGCTGTTCGCTGCGCTGTTGATGCAATTGCTCTTTTGCCTTGGTTACTTTAGCCTCTGGGACAGCCTCATTCTTTGTTTTTTCATGCTTCATATTTAGTGTAGCTTCTTTTTGAGCTGACTCCGGTTTCAGCTCTTTATTGTGCTGTTGTTCAAGCTCAATCTGTTTACTCATTACTGCAAATTGGTTTTCCAGACCAAGTGTTTTTAGTCGGTATTTTCTGCCTGTTACCGTATCCTTAAAGCCTATAGCCTTACCTCTGGTATAAATCTCAAGGTGCTCGGCAGAGAGGCGAGAAAAAAATTCTTGCTTATTAGTGGAGGAAACCAAAATACTCTCAAGTGCTTTGTTCACTCGCTCACGCTCAGGCATCTTACCTGTGCGTTTCTTTAACTCTGCCCCATTGTGGGATGTTTTCTTTCCTGCCTGTTTGTTGATCACAAGCCCCTGCTGAAGCTCAGGGTAATGCTTGTTTGTCCAGGTTTCTAAATGTTTTTTTGCGCGATCAAATTCATGCTTACTTAGGCGGAGGTTTTTAGTACCTCCTCGCTCGTTAGAGCTAATCATTAGGTGAAAATGGATGTTATTTTCTGCATCATTGTGCATATACCCATAGACCAGATTGTTTCTTGCTCTTTGATCCACATACTCTTGCACTATATGAAAAAGCGCGTCCTGCTGTTTTTCAACGCTGACACTCTGGGTACGTGTAATCGAAATTATTTCGTGATACAGGTACACACTGTTTTTTCTTTTTTTAAAGAGCAGGGAGTTTTCAAAAAACTCCTGAAGTATTTTCTCTCGTTGGTGTGTATAAACATTTTTCGAAAAAACATGCACACCGTCATGCTTTTCCGCTCCTTTTTTCATATAGTCATAAAGCTGATCAAAGTTCGCGACTTTGCGGCTTTTTGACTTAATTATCATGTTACTTTTTTAATCCTTTTAATGTGTATTCGGTGACTAGATCTTCTAGCTTTTTCAGCTCCATCAATAACTCGTTTTCATGCACCATAACTTGTAAGGTGTTTGAGCGGTGCGCGATTTGATTAATATTGTTGGCAACATTACGAATTAAAAAATGTAGCGTATCGAGCTTTTCTTTTAGCTCAGCTGGGATAAAGTAGTGTTGTTGCTGATAAGCCATTGCCATGTTTTTTACCGTCTGACTAACGGTGAGCTTCTCTTGTTGAGCTGCCTTTTTAAAGTCGCGATACTCTGCCAGCGTAAAGTTTAACTCTACACGTTTATGGTGTTTTCTAAACTCTGCCATGTACTGCTTTTGATAATCTTTTTTGTGCTCTGGGCTGTCCATACTGGTCTATTAGCAAAATAAATTATTGGCTCGATACTGAGCTTTTAAGGGGGTTGAGGGGGAAGCCCCCCACAAGATGCAAACAACGGTAGCGAAGCGTATTTCCGGAAGTTTGCAATCTTGCTCTCATACTTTAACCATAGCTGAGAGTTTAAAATTTGTGCAAATTTCAAGGGCGAATCTAGCGCAAAAATTTACAGGAGTGCAGGGTACGTAAATGCAGGGACACAGGGTACGCACACCCATTTTGGCGCGGTTTTTTATACTGATTACAGGAGCTGAAGGTACGTTTCAGCGGATCACACGAGAAAAACACAGGGAGGTAAGGTACTTTTAGCTACGTTTTGAAAAAAGTTACAGGGAGCAGAGGTACGTTTGTGCATTCTTAAGCATAAATTTAAGACTGAAAATGCTAAATACAGGAGTATGGAGTACGTAAATGCAGGAGTTGAAGGTACGTTTCAAAATTTATTGTGGCTTGGTGCTGCATACACGACTGTAATCTATTGCCTCTAACCCTTTCTTTAACCCTTTTAATCTTATTTATAACCAGTAAATAATGAGTTTTATTCAGCGGTTAAATGAAACTCAAAAAATGCCCTGCGGGGCTACTTGCTTAAAAAAGAAAAATTATTGAGGGCTAACATGCTCAATTAGCCACTCATTCAAGTCTTTGTGGTTTGGGTAGGCACTCGATAGGTCATTTATTTTTAAATGGTTGAGCGAGTTTTTGAGCTGTTTCAGCGTTTCAAGCCCTGTGGTTTTGTTGTTGAGTTCATCACGATCTCTAAAATAGTCTATCTCTGTAATAGCTGGGTGTTGCGCAACAAATTGAACAAACCTATCAAGCATGGCACTACTATTGAGCACCACAGTTGTAAACGGTGGGGTGTGCAGGCTCTTAGCGGTTAGGTACGAAAGAAAGTCGATAAAGCCCTCAAATAATAAGGTTTTGCTAGTGCCTTTATCAAACACACTAATGTCAACGCCAAGCCCCGCAAAGCCTTTAAAATTTTTGTTTCTAATTGCAAAGGTGCTGCCACTGGCAAAGCCAATAGAATAAAACTGTTTACCTGATGCTATCAGGCGACAAGTAACTTCTTGTACGTACTCTTTGGCTATATTGAGGTTTATTTTCCTATCATTTTGTAAGTATTGCTTGAGTGGGTAACTAAACAATGCCTGTACTTTTAGCACCTCTATTGCCGCTGATTTTTTAT
Organism: Pseudoalteromonas sp. JC3; assembly: GCF_030291895.1. Lineage (NCBI taxonomy): Bacteria > Pseudomonadati > Pseudomonadota > Gammaproteobacteria > Alteromonadales > Pseudoalteromonadaceae > Pseudoalteromonas > Pseudoalteromonas sp. JC3. The sequence continues at coordinate 730,228 of NZ_CP127855.1, forward strand.
TTAAGCCAGTCACGTCGTTTGTAGTAGGGGCAATGCTTGGTGTTGAGGCGTAAAACAATGTTTGATGCACATTATTAGCCACTATACGGGCAGCTTTATTTGAAAATGAGTGTACAGTCGGATAGAGACTATCAAGCACCCCTAATGCGCTCTTAACATCATTATCAGGCAAGTTATGAACATGGCACACTAATTCAATTAAGCGACCGCCAGCGCCTATAGGCACATCTGACCAAACATTTTTCTCAATGTTTACACACAAAGAGGGTTTGTTATCTGATCTTGTTGGACTGTGGTAAACGTACTCAAGGCCATTAGTTCCTTGCTGAGTACGGGCAAATTTTGCGCCTATACGTTCTAGGTAATCAGTGATTGGAATTTGTCTTGCGTCTTGGGTTCTCATGGTTTGGGTTATTGAAATAATTTTTTCTTGTTGCCAAATAGCATTTTTCACTTCTCTATATTGTAGGCTGTTTTTTCACGATGAAATGTTGCGCTGGAATCATACTCAAACGCCATCGGCTCTACTTTGACAGACTCATCGGCAATAAAGGCTTTTTCAGTACGCTTTGTTAGTTGGTTGTTTTCAATCATAGTGCTGATAAATTGTTTTGACGGGTAAATATTGAGGATCGCATCAACGATTTTTCTGCCTTCGTACTTTTTCTTTATCTCTACTTTGCTGATCTCTGGCATTGCTTCGAGTAGCTTTGTGATCTTTTGCAGTGTAATGCGCTTTTCTTTGTGCTCGTTGAAGTTAATCTTTTCAATAAGATAGTTAAGTGATGGGTTATAAGTTGCCTTTTCACTGGCATAGCGAAACTTAAGGTTTAGCAATGCTCTTAGTTTAATCAGGTAGTAAGACTTTGAGGCAACAATACTGGCCGAGTCTGAGGCTTTCCAGTCGCCACTTTGAATATAATTGGTGATCATATTTCAAAGCTCTATGACGACTTTTTTATCCTCCATGTAAATATCTTTGATGCGGTTAAAAATATACAGATTTTCGCCGCTCTCATTACGCACGGCGATATCAGTACGTTTTAGTATCTCTAATGCTTCACGAATACTTGAAGTGTTGTAAGGGCAATCGTTCGGCTTCAGTGTTTTGTTTTCGACTTTGTTGATGGCATTGATCATTTCTTTTTGGATTTGATAGTAGGTTGTCTTGAGATAAAACACTTTGTTATTTTCACCGTCAGATTGAATTTGCATCGCTTGTTTTGAAGCCATTGAAATAATCGCGTATTCAATACGTGCTTCTCTTAAATGCGGGAAATGGCTTTGAAATTTTTTACTTTTCTTGTTCTTAAAATTAGCGGGTGAGATCTCAGCAATAAACCCTTTGCCATCAATCGTAAATGGTCTTTCTACCGATTCTGCCACACCGTCATTGATCCATGTGATCAGCGGATCATTGGGCGACACATCTTTTGGAATTGCTTCGTAGGTTTCAGAAAGGTTGAGCCTCTTAGTTGACTGGAAAAGCTCAAGCTGAATCGCGATGCTTTCTTGTCAAAACTGCACACTTCTAGGTTTTGGTCACATAGCGGTAAGTTAAAAAGTATTGATGTGATTATTTTACTCAAAGGTACAGAAATGCAAGTAAGTTTATCAATAGCATATAGCGAACCTATTTTGCTGTATCAGGCCTTGTAATTGAATTTTCTGTAGATTTATTGGAGTGTTTTTGTTAAAGGTAGTTAGTTGTTTAGTTTCATGGTTTTTCTATAAACTAATCCTAAAGGATTTCTTGATACATGGGTATATTTATTGAATGGAGTAAAATGAGTATGTTAAAAAAAGTGAGCGTAGCTGCATCTTTCGCAACAATAGTTGGTACTTTAATTGCTGGGTATTCCGCTTTTGTATCTTCAGGTGAAGCTAGAGTTAATCAAACTATTAATGGGGAAAAGAATACGGTGATAGGTGAGGTTTCTGGGCAGTTAACTATAAATTATAATGATACTGGTTCTAAATCTCAGAATCTAGTTTTGCGAAATAGAAGTACGGGAGTAAGCTTAATCATATCTGAGCCGAATATTATGGCTGCAACCGATAAGTCAAAGCACGTATGTAATGCAATAGCTGGTACACCTGTTGTTCTTACTGGTCGAGTTGCAGACATGAGTGGAATACCAATGTGGAAAGAAGTTTCTATTTTAAAAGGTGATTGTGCAGGGAAGGTTGGCTGGGCTTCAGTTTCTGTATTAGGCTATGACTGATAAAAATTTATATTGTTTAAGGGCAGCTCTTAATATTTTTAAGACACTGCCAATCAAAGTTTAATTCTCAATCAACTTACTATAAGAAACAGTGTACGATTACTACACCGAATATTGAAATTAAGATTTGCAGTAAATATAGTGGCAAAACAGCTCGTCGCATCAAGTAATTGAACCGTGTACATATGCAGTTCCTATCTATTTCGGTGACTAGATTAGGATTTAGTTTTAAATCATTTGACTCCATTTCTAGAGCTTTTTCATAAAGCTTTCTGTATACATTTTCAAGCATAAAAAAGTAAGCATCAAGCCACCAAAATAAGAATATTGGAAGTAATGTTACAAGGAAGAAAAGCTCATTTTTTAAAGCACCGCCAACAGCGATTAGTGCTGTCAGAACGGTTATTGACCATCCTTTTATCAAAAAAGAATTATTGGCCATTCGATTGATAACACCTTGAATAAGGGTTAAATGCGCCACTTTTAGTGTATTGTCTTCTTTTTGATTCACCTTTACCATGTTCCTGTATTGTTTAAAAACTTATCTTCGACATTATTTAGTTAACGGCAACCAGGTGCATAGTCTCTGTAGAGCGTGGTTAAAGCGTTATAGCCTTTTTCTCCGTTGCAATCTTTAGCCCATTCTGACAGATTTTCACAGGTTATGTTATTCAGGTGTTCAACATTTGCTTTATGGATCATTTGGAAGCTTTTAGCCCTTTTAACAATACTTTCAATATCAGTTTTATTTGATTCAAGTGAACCAAAAGGTCGTTGTGAATTTGGCGACTGCTTCTTTTCAATTAAAGCACTCGTCTGTAATTCGGCCATTATCCACGGAGAAAAAGTGTATTGCTCCCTATCTTCTTTTAGAGAAATATTGCGAATAGCATTTTCAGTGTTTAGAAAGAGTAAGCATTCTGAACGTTCAATCATACTGTTCAAAGCATTTGATAACATCATATGAACATGACTGGTTGTATAGTTTCTTATTTCATAACTATAGTCTTTTGTTTCTTCACGGTATGCGTATTTATTATCTATTTGCTTCAGTAATTTATCTGCAAAACCCCAGACAGTAGAGTCAATGAAGGACTCAATTTTAAATTCATGATAAAGCCAGTTAGCTAGCTTCAAAGCGAGTTCTCTGTCTTTGCTTGAATGTGAGATAAACACATGGCAATTTTCAATCTCAGGAAACCATTCTTTTCTTAAGGAGTCTCCGTTGAGCAGCCCTTCTTCATTGTAGAAATTTTCTAGTGATTCTCTAACGTTATCCTCCCTACTTTTTAGTATTTCGTCATACGTGCTAGGTGAGTCGAAACGGCTTTCGTTACTGACATTAAGATTAAAGCCTTGAAACATTTTAACTCCTTGTTTTTAACTTGTGCAGTATCTAGTAGTTTTCCATGTTAATTAAATTTTCTGGGAGAAGGAAATACTATTTTGCATGTTTATTCAGGCTGTCATACGAGTGTTACATGACAGTCTGAATAATGAAACGATTGTAGGAGTTTTTAGCTATCGCTATCTAAATTATATCTGCTAATCTACAAGAAATCTGACTTAATGCCTCCCTTCGCTCATCTAAATAATCATACCTATCATAGATCCCCTCAACACCTTTAAGCTTATGGTTTAAACATCGCTCGGCGATATGACCAGCTACGCCATTGCTTGCAAGTAGGCTTCGACAGGTGCGGCGTAGGTCGTGAACGGTAAAGTGGGGCACGGGCATTTTGTCTTCACGGAATAGCTTTTGAATGGCGGCGTTGAGTGTGTCGGGGCTGATATGTCCAAAGCGCTTGCTGGCTCTGCGGTTTGGAAAGACATAGTCAGAGCCAAAGGCTCGTATTTGCAGCTCTTTGAGCCATTCAATGACGATGGGGCTTAATGGCACGGTTATGCCTCGGCCTGTTTTGCTGCGCTCCTGTGGAATATGCCAAAGCGCTTCTTTAAGATCAAATTCAGCCCATTTAGCAGCGATTAGCTCACCCTTTCTAACACCTAAACAAAGTAGCAGCGAAAAGGCTAAATAGTTGTCGCGGGTAAATTGGTCAGAATTTTCCCGCAGGCATTGATACACTTTCTCTAGTTCTTCAAGTGATAGGGCGCGGCTACGGCTTTGCTCTACACCGCCCGCATCTGACACGTTAAATGCTTCAGCTGGGTTTGAGGTGCGTAAATCTAGCTTAATTGCGTGTCTGAATAGCTGCTTGCAGTACATGAGCGCGTCATTTGCAATGCTTGGGCGGTCACTTTGCGCAATGCGTTGTATCGCGCCGCGAATATCTCTAGGGTTTACTTTTTCGATTGCTAACCCACCAAAATAAGGGGCAAGATCTTTGGTATAAATACGTCTAGGGATATTTGGGTGCTTTAAGCGTTTTTCGCATTCTTGCAGCCAGTCTTCGGCAAGATCATTGACGGTTTTTAAGGTTTCGTTATCGAGGCGCTTTCGTTCCTCTAAAGGGTCAACACCATCATTATTAAGATCGACTTTAATTTGTGCGGCTTTGAGTTTGGCATCAACTAAAGAAATGTCTGGGTATTTACCTAAAGTCATTTCTTTGCGTTTACCGTGGCTCATATAACGAACAATGAAAAAAGCACTCCCTTCAGCACTGACGCGAAAGTATAGGCCATTCCCTACTGCATATTTTCCAACAGCTTGATTTTTAATAAGACTTTTGATTTTTTGAACTGTGATTTTTACTGTCATTTCAACCTCTTATGTGAGAAATGGTGACAGATTCCTATAATTTTAGGACGATTTTCAGATTTTGAAAAATCTGTCACCATTCCTGTCACCACTTTTGCTTAACAAAGAGCAATTCGGGGCAACAGGTTGAAACACGTAAAACTTATAACTACAAGATTTTAAAGGCTATTTTAACGCTCAGAAACAGCCTGAAACATTACTCGATGTTTTGGATCTGCTCACGCATCTGTTCGATCAACACCTTTAGTTCAACGGCGGCATTGGTGATCTCGCTGTTGATTGACTTTGAGGCTAGGGTGTTAGATTCGCGGTTGAATTCTTGCATCATAAAGTCTAAACGACGGCCACAAGCGCCTCCTTTTTTGAGGATTTTGTGGGTTTCTTTGACGTGTGACTTGAGGCGGTCGAGCTCTTCTGCAACATCTTGCTTTTGCGCAAGGTAAATTAGCTCTTGCTCTAGGCGGCCTTCGTCGATGTCGGTTTTTAGTTCTTCTAATTTTTGTGAAAGTTTTTCACGTTGCCACTTAGTGACTTCAGGCATGTAGCCTTCAACGATGGCAACTTGCTCTAGAACACCTTCAAGACGAGTGGTGAGCATGGTTTCTAGGTTTTCGCCTTCACTTGCTCGTGCAGCTTTAAAGTCTTCTATTAGCTCATCAAAGCCACCTAACAGTTCGCTGTTTACGGTGTCTAAATCGACTTCTTCAGCTTCCATTACGCCAGGCCAGCGTAGAATATCTACAGGATTGATATCACCGCCGCTTTGTGATTGTAGCCACTTGGCGCTTTCAACAAGTTGCTTTGCAAGCGATTCGTTGACGGTTAGTTGGCCAACGTGCGCAGGATTTGCGGTGAACTTTAGGAATACTTCAACTTTGCCGCGTTGTAAGTGTTTACGCAGGCGTTCACGTATTACTGGCTCTAAGCCTCTAAATTGTTCTGGTGCGCGGATAAAGGTTTCGAGGTAGCGTTGATTCACTGAACGAATTTCCCAAACCCCAGTGCCCCAGTCACCTTTCACTTCTTTGCGGGCGTAGGCGGTCATACTATGGATCATATAAAGTCCCTAAATTAGCTTGGTTTAACCGGGGCATTATAGCCGAATTTCCGCACAGCCCTAAAGTGAATTTTATTTTTAGTCGGATCGCGTGGCATAGTCTCTATGATCCCTTTATAATGTACGGCAAATTTTGATGATGGGGGAACGTGGATGCGTCCAAGCGAAAGAACTGCAAATCAGATCAGGCCGGTTACATTTACTCGTAACTATACAATGCACGCTGAAGGCTCAGTAATGGTAGAGTTTGGTAACACTAAAGTGTTATGTACGGCTTCTGTAGAAGCGGGGGTGCCACGCTTTATGAAAGGTCAAGGCAAGGGCTGGATCACCGCAGAATACGGTATGCTTCCGCGCTCTACACATACGCGTAACAACCGTGAAGCGGCACGTGGCAAACAAGGCGGCCGTACCATGGAAATTCAACGCTTAATCGCGCGCGCTCTCCGTGCCGCAGTTGATTTAAAAGCGTTAGGTGAGAATACCATTACTATCGACTGTGATGTTATTCAAGCGGACGGTGGTACACGCACGGCGTCAATTAGCGGTGCTTGTGTGGCATTGGTCGATGCATTAACACACATGCGTGCCAAAGGCATGATCAATGTAAACCCGTTAAAGTTTATGATCGCGGCAATCTCGGTTGGGGTTTATAAAGGTCAGCCAATTACCGATCTTGAGTATCTTGAAGATTCAGAAGCAGAGACAGACATGAACGTGATCATGACTGAAACTGGCAAACTGATTGAAGTACAAGGTACAGCTGAAGGCGAACCGTTCTCGTTCGACGAGCTAGATGAGTTACTTGGTCTTGCGAAGCACTCAATTCGTGAAATCATTGATCTACAAAAGCAAGCGTTAGCGTAATCAACACTCAGTAGGAAAAACATGAAACCGTATCAAAAAGAGTTTATTGAATTTGCCTTAGAAAAGCAGGTGCTTAAGTTTGGTGAGTTTACGTTAAAGTCTGGTCGTACTAGCCCTTATTTTTTCAATGCAGGCTTGTTTAACACAGGTCGTGATCTGGCGCGTTTAGGTCGTTTCTATGCTTCGGCATTGGAAGATGCTGGCATTGAGTTTGATGTGTTGTTTGGCCCAGCGTACAAGGGTATTCCTATTGCGACAACGACAGCCGTTGCACTTGCCGATCATCACAACAAAGATGTGCCTTATTGCTTTAATCGTAAAGAAAAGAAAGAGCATGGTGAAGGCGGTAACTTAGTTGGTTCGGCGCTTGAAGGTCGTATTATGCTTGTTGATGATGTGATCACAGCGGGTACTGCTATTCGTGAGTCGATGGAGATCATTGCCGCTAATAGTGCAGATCTTGCCGGTGTATTAATCGCATTAGATCGCCAAGAAAAAGGCAAAGCTGAGCTTTCTGCTATTCAGGAAGTTGAGCGCGACTTTAATACTCAAGTGGTGTCTATCGTGAAATTGGCTGATTTGATTACTTACCTTGAGCAACAAGGTGGTATGGATGCGCACTTAGATGCAGTTAAAGCATACCGTGATAGCTATGGTGTAGCGTAAGCCCTACGATTTTCTGCTGATGGCTAGTACTATGCTAGCCATCAACTTACTTCTTTTTTATCTCGGTTTTATTGTGTGTCTTTACACAGCTCTTAATTCAAACTCACTATTGGTATATGGCGCAGCGCCCAATTAGCAAGTTCAACTCGGTTGCGTGAATTGGTTTTTTTAAATGCGCTGTAGATATGCGTTTTAACTGTGTGACTACTGATGTTTAGTCTATCAGCGATATCTTCGTTTTTAGCACCAGCAGCAATAAGCTTGATCACAGATTTTTCTCTGCCGGTAAGCATATTTAATTCTTCATTACTTAAGATGATGTCGCTGTTAGGCAATGCTTGTGGCATGGCGGCAATCAGTTCGCTAAACGCCTCTGAAATAGCACTACGACAAAACCAAAGCTCGCCTTTGAGCACACTGCTTAATCCTTGAAATAACGTCTCTGGCGGAGCGTTGCGATAGAGTATGCCTTTCACATTGCCAAGTAGCGCCGTTTTTTCATTAACGTTGTCTTCATTGGCATTAAATAGCAGTACCTTGTGCTTAGCCGCCAATAGCTTTACTTCAGCACTGATAAGTTCATTACAATCTCGGTGTTCTGTATCTACCAAAAATAACGCGATTTGTTCGCGTTGCGCAGACTCTGGTAGTCGAGTGTCGACTTTTACCGTATGTCCCAGTGTCTCAAGCACTTTGATAAGCACGGTATAATTTGTGGAACTGGTATTAGCTCGAGCATGAGTCAGAATAAAAAACGCTCGATCTTGCCATGCTAGCGAGTTATTGGAATATTCCTTTGCAAACATAGAAGTATTAAATCCTTTTTTATTCCTGATTAAATTTAATATACATTTGTTTTACAAAAATTTTAAGTTTTTTATTAGGCTCAAACTAAAAAGTTGAGCCTAATACCATGGTTGTGCAAGTTCACGTTACTTATATAACGCACGCCATGCACAAGTACGATACCCATTCTTCTCAAAAAAGAAGCGATTACAGTTATCGTCATAGTTGGAGTTACCCACATCTATACGATAGCCACTGATGTACCAATTATGCAGCGAAATATGCCCACCGTTGTACAGTAGCGAAAAGTGAACGTGAGGACCGGTTGATTGACCGCCTTGGCACAATGCTGTTGCTTTATCGTCCGCGTAACGGCCAAGCCAAGCGCCTGCAGAAATGACATCACCAGTGTTATACTGCAAACTTTCCATATGGTAATATTGAGTTGAATAACCGCTTGAGTGAGTCACGCGAATATTACAAGCTGAGTAGCGAGTCACTGTGCCGCCGTGCGCTGCTTGAACCCAAGGTGTATTACTTCCCCAGCCACCTGAGCCGTTATTAAAATCAAGCGACGAGTAAGGGTAACCAGAGCCTGTATTTGAGTGTGCACCACCGCTATACCAAGCGTAACCCGACGGCCATGGAAAGCTCATGCTAAAGCTAGCAGCCGATACTGCCTGTGTTGAAGCCCGCTCACTAAAAGCGATGTTGCTGTCCGCTTTTAGTGCTAATGACTCGCCGTTAAATAATGTTTGATAGGTGTCTAATAGCTTGTTTGCAGATGTATGGGTTAGATCTGCAAGTGCAACGGTTGCTTCGTTTACCGCAGGTAACTTTTTGGCTTTGCCTTCATCGCGAAGTTTTTGAAATGCGTAGTACCTCGCACTCAGATTAAGCGCTACATCTTTTACTTGCGCATCAAACCCCTGTTCATGAGAGAGTTTACCAAACGGTGCAGAGAGGGATTGTTTATCTGGGTTGCTTATCACACCTGATTCAAGTTCCATTAGTGCCAGCAACAATTTAGGGTTAATACTGGCATATCCAGCATAGTGTAAGAGCACTTCGAGCTTGTCACTTAAATGTGGTGCTGTGCTGTCAAGCACTTGCTGCCAATCTACTTGTTGTAAAGCATTGCTGAAAAGAAACAGTTCAGGGTTTACTGCCATTACACTAGAAATAGGTAAGGCACTGATGTGTTCCGCAGTAAATTCAGGTATAGCTACTGAGTCATGCTGACCAGCAGCTGTTGCCTGATGTGAGAGGAGCGCGATTAAACACGCTGATAGATAGTGGCGTTTCATGTTGTATCCTTTCTGTTTGTTTTTTGTTCAATTAAGTTATACCTAAATGTGATTATTTTGTAAAATAAAAGTTTACAGTATGGTTTCTTTGATATGGATCATATGTTCCTGATCCGATAGATTGGGTTTTAGGGTAAAAGCGACTATAGAAAATAAATTAATGTGATGTGGAGGTTGCTATGAGAAGGCAAATTACTCTGTCTCAGCTTGAAGAGTTGCTAGAGGAAAGGCAAGGGGGAGAGCGCCGAAAACAGCGAAGTAATGTTTTGCCTCTCGTCGAAAGGCGCAACCATGTTAGGCGAAAGTCTGATAGGCAATACTTGCACAATAGAGTTGAATAGCTCTCTCTATTCCTGTTTTGTCGTGAGCCCTGCATCCGAGTATAACGCGTAAGGTAGTTTATTAGTTTTTGCGTGATACATAGCTTTGTCGGCCTTAGCAACTAACTCTTCAGCCGATGTTGCGTCAGTGGGATAAATCACAGCACCGATACTCAAGTCTAGCTTTACTTCGCGGATGTTGGCGCTTTCATCTTGGAGACAGTAATTATCACTTAGCAAGTCATACTTATGCTGAGCCAGTTTTCGTAACTGGTTTTTTTCGGTCAGGTGAGGGGCGATAACCACGAATTCATCACCACCGTAGCGCGCTACAAAGTCCGAAGCACGTTTATACATTTTAAGTTTTGCCGACAGTATTTTGAGCAATTGGTCGCCTGCTTGATGACCAAGTTGATCATTGACTGGTTTAAAGTTGTCGAGATCAATAAACAACACACCAAATCCATGACCATATCGCTCTGATTCACTAATCGCTCTTTCTAGTTCGCTATCAAATGCGCCGCGGTTATGTAACATAGTGAGTCTATCCATAACCACCAGGTTCTCTAGATTCCGCTGCATTTCGTAGCGTTCTTTTGAGAAGGTAATTGTACGTGCCAGTAGTGGGCCGCTCACTTCATGTTTTGGGATATAATCTTGCGCACCAAGTTGAATTGCTTTTTCGCCAAACAGCGTTTCAGATACCCCAGTTAACACGATTATAGGGGCGCTGACGGGTAACTGCTTTACTTTAATCAACGTGGTAAGACCTTGACTCTCATCGATATTCAAATCGATTAGGATGGCTTCAGGCTTGACTGTATTTAAGGCGGTTTCAAGTTGTTCTAAATTTTTAAAATGTTTAACGTTAAACTTTTGTCTACCGTCAGTACTTGCAAGTGTGCGCTTTACTAAGTAAGCATCTTCATCGTTGTCTTCAAGAAGATAAATCAGCCATGTATTCATAGTTACCCTTGCACGACACAGTTATTGTCAAACCAATACTGCTTGATTAATTTGATCAACGACTCTAAATCACTTAAGCGTCCAGGCTTGGTAATATATGACTTAGCACCCAATTGATATGCTTTACGAATGTCACTGTGGTGAGTGGAGGTGGTATAGCATACCGTTATTAATTTATCGGCAACTTGTTCATTTTTTAAAGCTTCCATGACTTCAAAGCCACTCATTTTTGGCATGTTTAAATCCAGCAAGATAACTTGGTCGTAAGTTGCGATAGAATCGAGGTAATGTAGCAGCTCATGACCGTCAGAAAAAATTTTAAGCTCTGGCGCATTGGTAATACTGCTGTATGCTCTTTTAAAAAAGTAAACATCATCTGGATCATCTTCAACTAATAACAGTTCCATTATTACTCCTTAACTTCTTTTGGCAGTATGATTTCAAACAAAGCGCCATCATCACTTTGCAGGCATTTTATTGTGCCGCCATGTAGTTTTACGATTTGTCGGCACAGCGCAAGGCCAATACCACTGCCATACTCTTGTGTGGTGCCAAAACGCCTGAACGGTTCAAAGATTTGCTGGCGTCGAGATTTTGGGATTCCAAGCCCATTGTCTTTGTAATGGATCACCGTTTCATGGCCGGTTTGGCTGGTGTAAATTTGGATCACGGGCGCAAGCTCTTGTGACTTAAACTTAATGCTGTTACTGATTAAGTTTTGCAACACTTGAAGAAAAAGCGAGGGATCAAGTTCGATGGGTAAATCACCATTCTCGAGTTTAATTTCTGCGCCGCTTTCCTCGATACTAAAGCTCATCACTTCACAGATATCTTCTAGCAATAAAGTTAGATTAGTTGTTTGTAGCTTCAACTCGTGGGAATGCAAGCGTGATAACTTGAGTAGGTCTTGGATCATTATCCGCATTCGTTGACTGGCATCTACCAAGCGCTCTATTTCAAACTTTGCATCGTCGTAGTCTTTCAACTCTGGCGTAATTCTTTGCGCCAAACTGTCCGAAAAAGCGGTGATCTTTCTGAGTGGCTCTTGCAAGTCATGAGACGCAATGTAGGCAAAGTGCTCAAGGTGGGCGTTAGATTCTTGCAGCTGTAATAGTAATTCGGTGTGCTCGGTCATATCGACAAAAGTACCCAGCATCAACTCTGGCTCGCCATTGTGATCTCGAGTGATCACGGTATCGACAGAATAACACCAAACCCAATGCCCTTCTTTGTGTCTAAAGCGATATTTTATCGGGATAAGTTCACCGTCTTGGCTGGCTCTCACTTCATCAATATGCTCGTAAACGAGTGCGCGTTCACTTTCATGAAAACATAGTTCTAAATTTGAACTTTCTAACTCTTGAATTGTATAACCAAGGAGTTGGGTATAACGCTTGTTTATGCGCGTGTTTTTGTGGAGTTTTAAGTCGTAGAGATAAAGGCCACACACCGCTGAGTCAATCATTCGCTGTAAAAAGCGTTGGTTGTCTTCAAGCTCTTTTTCTGCGAATTTTCGCGCAGTAATATCGACGGCGATACCAACGATCCGCTCAACTTGGTTTTTACTGTCTTTAAGTGGATAAAGAGTCGTCTGATACCAATACTCTTTGTTTTTAAACGGTATCATTTCGGTGTAATCTACGGGTTTTGCGACCTCAACACAAAGTTGGTAGTTTTTTTCGATTCTATCTACTAGCTCCGTTTCTAACACTGCCCCTCTTAGTTCGCTGAGGGTTTTACCCAATATTTCATCAAGTTTGACGCCAGTGCGTTGGCAAGCAAACTTATTGTACTCGAGCACTCGAAATGTTTGCTTTTCTTCTACCTTTAATAGCCAAATAGCCTGACTTGCGCCTTCGTAGATGGCATTGAGAATTTTGTTTTTTTCCGCAACTTGCAGCTCAAGGGATTTTTTCTGATGGATATTTCTAAGTGCTCCAGACATCACCAATGCTTTACCGTGGTCGTCAAATTGGCTATTGCCTACGGCGGAAAACCACGCGTATTCTCCTTTGTTGTCTCGCCCTAAGTACTCGACAAAATATTGGTCTTTGGTGGCAAAGTGATGGTCTATGGCATCTTGCACTTTGTCTTGGTGGTCTGGGTGGATATGTGCAAACCAGTCGTCATAGGTGACTTTTTCGTCGTCGCGCTTACCTATCATGGTTTTTAAACGAGATGAATAGCTGACGCTGTTGTCGACAACGTTCCACTCCCAAATGCCATCTTCGGTTGCCCCGATTGCACGCTTCATTTGTTCGGTGGATTCCGCGAGTGCTTGCTCTGTGCGTTTAAGTGACGATAGGTTATTAAACACCGCTAAAATGAGATTGGCACCGTCATGGGGCTCTTGTACTAAGCGCATCTCCATTGGTATTTGATTGCCAAACTTGTCTTTCACATGGCACAGTGCTTCTTTACTGTAATCGTTTTGGTTGAGTAGAGATTGGCTAATGGATTCTAAGCTGTCGAACGGATCATCCAAACTGACGATATCGTGTAGTCTCAGCCCAATTAATGCATCTGGCGTGTCGTACCCAAGCTCGCGATAAAAATAAGGATTGCACTTACTCACGGTGAGTAGCTGGTCAAGTAGCAAGGTACTAGTGGGTAAGGCATCGAGCATAAACTCGGTAACTCTGTGTTGGTCGAGTTGCGAATGAAGCGCTTGCTTTTCATCGGTAATACGTTTGAGCCTTGCGGTCACGCCATGGAATTGATTGGGAGTTGGGATTGCGACGGCGCTTGGGATAAGTCTAAAAAGATAAACCGCCGTTACCATTGAGATAAACGCTGTGACTGCTTTTGAAATGCCATGAATACCATAAGCGCCATGCCAAACGGTATAAACGCCAATTAAGTGCGTGAGTCCACATAAGGTGATGAAGCTACAGAACAACACAAAGACCCAATTTCTGCCAACGTCAGGGCGTTGTTTTGCATAAATCATAATCGCCATAGGAATAGAAAAGTAGGCGGCGGCTATCAATATATCGGAGATGACATTGGTCCATAGCAGGTGAGGTTGCCACAAATAGCAATGACCATGCGGCATGTACGCGCTATTAAAAAATGACTCAAACGAGTTCAAATCCATGTTATTTCCTTACCTCAACGTAAAGTCGATTCATATAAAAACATCCGCCGTTAAGACGCTAAAAGCGCACTCAAGCTGCGATAGTAAAATACGCTTTAAAAGTCCTAATGCTCTGCTTTAACTGTAGTATATCTATTTGAAATTTCGACAAGAGGTGTAAGAAATCTTTATCGTGAGGTAGGGAAGAGGGGGAGTTGAGAGATTAACAAGGTGAAGCGCGTGGCTTCACCTTGTTATTCAGTGAGTCGAAGGTACTTTTCGGCTAACTGATCAAGGCTTTCTTTGTGGTTTGGATCTGGTTTGATGCAATCAATGGGACAGACACTCACACAAGTTGGTGTGTCGTAATGGCCGACGCATTCAGTGCATTTGTCAGGGTCAATTTGATAAATTTTATCGCCCATGTAAATGGCCTGATTAGGACATTCAGGGTCGCACATATCACAGTTGATACATTTATCATTAATAAGTAGTGCCATCGTTATGCCTTTCTAAAAGGATTACGAGTGTCCTCACTTTGGCCTAAATTGCGCATTAAAATGGCGTGATTTAAGTTTATGTCTTCTGGCAGTGGAATTTTGACGATATGACCAGAGCCCTTGGCGTCATCTATCGCTTCGCCTTTTTTATTTTCCATGTGCTCAAGATTAAAGTGAATATTGCCTTTAGGCGTCATCAATTCCAAGCTGTGACCAGTACAGAACTTGTTTTTAACCTCAATTTCAACGAGACCATTATTAGTGCGACCTAGCACTTCACCAACAAACTGCTGTTGGTCAGACACCGAATGACCGTAGTCGTAATTTTGATAGTCTTGATGTACATGACGTTTCAAGAAACCCTCGGTATATCCTCGGTGGGCTAGGTTTTCTAGGGTTTTCATTAAGCTTGGGTCAAATGGTTTACCTGCAACAGCATCATCAATGGCTTTACGATAGACTTGTGCGGTGCGGGCAACGTAATAGAATGACTTGGTTCGGCCTTCGATCTTAAGGCTGTGCACGCCCATGCGAGTCAGTTGATCAACATACTGGACTGCACGTAAATCTTTGGAATTCATGATGTAAGTACCATGCTCATCCTCAAATGCTGGCATGTATTCACCTGGGCGACCTTGCTCTTCGAGCATAAACACTTCGTCGCTTGGTTGACCTTCCCCTAAGGTTGGAATAATCGCTTTTGGATCGACTTTATGAACAACATCGCCGGTTTCGTTTTCTTGACCAGGTTTGACATCGTAGCTCCAGCGGCAGGCATTGGTACAAGTACCTTGGTTTGGATCGCGCTTGTTGATATAACCCGACAATAAACAGCGACCAGAATAAGCCATGCATAAGGCACCGTGAACGAACACTTCAAGTTCAGTGTCTGGGCACAATGTACGAATTTCTTCTATTTCTTGTAGCGACAACTCGCGAGAAAGAATAACGCGCTCAACCCCTTGTTTGGCCCAAAATTGCACGGCCGCATAGTTAACAGCATTCGCTTGTACGGATAAGTGAATTGGCATGTCTGGCCACTTATCGCGCACCAGCATAATTAGCCCGGGATCGGACATGATAAGCGCGTCTGGCTTCATCGCGATAACGGGCTCAATATCACGTAAGTAAGTTTTCACTTTGCCGTTGTGCGGCGCAATATTTGATACGACATAGAGCTTTTTGTTTTGCTGGTGGGCTTCGTTAATACCGATTTCGAGGTTGTTTAGGTCAAATTCGTTATTGCGTACACGTAGACTGTATCTTGGTTGTCCGGCGTACACAGCGTCGGCACCGTACGCAAAAGCGTAACGCATATTCTTTAAACTGCCGGCAGGAGAGAGAAGTTCTGGTACAAACATGGTTTACCTCTGATTACGGGTCAGCTGTTGAGTGATTTCGTGTGCTGATTCTAAAAAGCGGCGCAGTATAGAAGAAAGCTAAGTAAGTAATTTTGATGTAGATCAGGTTTTTTGACATTGTGCAAGGAAGGGCAAGAGACCTTACTGTTAAGGCTTCTACTAGCAACTCTGCGCATTTAATCGACAAATAATTCGCCAAATTTTCGTTTCTTCGCAAAGAAAGCGGCGTGAGATAGTAGGTTTTTTCTACCAAAACACGTATAATTCGCGCCCGTTAATATTCACAATAATATTTTGGAGCAAAAAAGATGGCTTTAGAGCGCACTTTTTCAATCATCAAGCCTGATGCTGTAGCTAAAAACCACATCGGTGCTATCTACAACCGTTTTGAGTCTGCTGGTCTTAAAATCGTTGCATCAAAAATGGTTCACCTTTCTCAAGAGAAAGCTGAAGGTTTCTACGCAGAGCACAAAGAGCGTCCTTTCTTTGGTGCACTAGTTTCTTTCATGACTTCTGGTCCAGTAATGGTTCAGGTGCTTGAAGGTGAAGATGCAGTTCGTAAAAACCGCGAAATCATGGGTGCTACTAACCCTGCTGAAGCGCTAGCTGGTACGCTACGTGCTGATTACGCAGACAGCATCGACGAGAACGCAGTACACGGTTCTGACGCGCCAGAGTCTGCTGCTCGCGAAATCGCTTACTTCTTCGCTGAAGAAGAGATCTGCCCACGTACTCGTTAATTCGGGACTTGGTGCCAAAGAAGGGCTTTCGAGCCCTTTTTTTGTCCCGTAGCTAAGCTGAGGGATAAGCGTGCTTTGTAAAGTAATCACACTACTTCACAAAACACGTTACATTATTTGTGATGCTTGCTGCTTTTTTGTACAATGCGTTGTTGGCAATTTAGCTGTTCTTACCGTCTTTAACCGAGGTTGTTCATGACCACTATTGAGAAAAAAATTAACTTACTTGATTTAAATCGCGAGGGGATGCGCGAGTTGTTTGCATCATATGGCGAAAAGCCGTTTCGCGCGGATCAGGTGATGAAATGGATTTATCATTTTGGCATCGACAACTTTGATGATATGAGCAATCTGAACAAAAAGTTGCGTGCGCGTTTGCAAGCTGAGTGTGAGATTAAGGCGCCTGAAATTTCAGTAAAGCAAGAGGCTTCTGACGGTACCATTAAATATGCTCTATTACTCGAGGGTGGCCAAGAAGTTGAAACCGTGTGGATCCCTGAAAAAGACCGAGCGACACTGTGTGTGTCTTCTCAAGTTGGCTGTGCGCTAGAGTGTACTTTTTGCTCAACAGCGCAGCAGGGCTTTAACCGTAACTTAAAAGTGTCTGAGATCATTGGTCAGGTTTGGCGCGTGGCAACCGACATTGGTCTGCATAAAGGCGATAGCACTAAACGTCCAATTACTAACATCGTTATGATGGGTATGGGTGAGCCTCTGTTAAACCTAAATAACGTTGTACCGGCGATGGAACTGATGATGGACGATTGGGCATTTGGTTTATCCAAGCGTCGCGTTACGCTAAGTACATCGGGTGTGGTACCTGCGCTTGATATCTTGAAAGAAAAGATTGATGTGGCACTGGCGATTTCGCTACATGCGCCAAACAATCCACTACGTGATGTACTTGTACCAATCAACAAAAAGTATCCGATTGAAGAGTTCCTAGCAGCATGTCGTCGCTATATTGATGGCTCTAAAGCAAATAAAGATGTCACCATTGAGTACGTGATGCTACAAGACGTGAATGACAGTACAGATCATGCCCATGAGTTGGTTCAAGTTCTCAAAGGCACACCGTCAAAAATTAACTTGATCCCATTTAACCCGTTCCCAGGGAATGAATACGGTCGCTCTAGCAACAGCCGTATCGATAGATTTTCTAAGGTGTTACAAGCTGCAGGACTTACCTGTATCGTTCGTCGTACTCGTGGCGATGACATTGACGCTGCATGTGGACAGCTAGTAGGTGATGTCGTAGATAGAACCAAACGTTTAGCCAAGAAAAAGCAGCGTGACGACAATGCTATTACTGTCAATGTAAGCGCACAATAATATTAAAAATGAGCTGGGTTTACTCAGCTCATTTCATCTTAACCTCAGATAAGTTCTGACTATCTGGTAAAAAAGAGATGAATCTCTTAGCCTTTTGGGTAATATAGGGCACACATAGAACCCAGTGGCATTCAAAGGTGAGTGATGCAATCGCGAAATTATCGCAAAACAGGATTGGCTGCATCCATTCTCGCAGGCGCGAGTTTAGTTCTGTCAGGTTGTGTGACGGAGAGTAGTTATCGCTCCGATGGGCGTCCTGTGGCCGAACAACAAGTCAATAACACCAATGCCGCAAGAACTCGCATTGCGCTTGCACTTCAATATCTCAATTCTGGTAACACCACCTCAGCCAAATTTAACTTAGAGCGTGCATTACAGTTAGCGCCAAAGCTGGCCGAAGCTCATTATACATTAGCGTATTATTACGAACAGGTGGGCGAGCAACAACGTGCTGATAATGCCTATCAGGCGGCTTTGGATATTGAGCCAGATAATCCCGACACACTAAACAACTATGGCACTTTTCTTTGTCGCGTTGGACAGTATGACAAAGCGAGCAAATACTTTTTCAAAGCGATAGAGGTGCCAAGTTATTTGCGGGTATCTGCAAGCTATGAAAACTTAGCCCTGTGTGCGTTGAAGCAAAACGAGTATTCCCTTGCCGAGGAATATCTGTTAAATGCGATTAAGCATAACGCTCAGCAAATGTCGTCGCAACTTGCACTCGCGGGCCTGTACTATGCTCGCAGTGATTTCTTAAGAGCAGAAGATGTGCTTGATAACGTTGCCAAGCGTGGATTTATTTCACCAAGAAGCTTAATGCTTGGGCACCTAGTGCATATGCAAATGGGCCACTTACAAAAAGCGCAAGACATCGCCACGACCTTGGTGCAAAGCTACCCTAAATCTGCACAAGCAGGCCTTATCTTAACGAATAATATCGCTGCAAGTGAATTTGAACGGTTGCGCAATCGCTATCGAGAAGCGCAGTTAAATCAGCTTGCCGAGGCGTCGCCTAATCATATAGTTGCGAATCCAAAAATTAAAATTAAACGTAAGAAAACGCAACCGAATTCAACCCAATCATTCACCGTTGATTCACCCATTGAGGCCAATAATTCTGCACCTTCGGCAAAACCTGAAGTGGCAAAAAGCACATCTTTAGTGAACGTTAGCTCGGACTCTGAAGCTCGGGTTGAGTTTTATCAACCGGACCCATCGGAAGTCACATTTAGTCCTCGCTCACGTGAGCCTCAAGTGTTAGCGACTACATCATCAAGCAGTTCAAGTGTACCGTTATTAAATCGTGACGTTGCGCCTCCTCAGGTACCTTTTCATACTGTTATTGCAGGTGAAAACCTGTTTAGTATTTCAGTCAAATACGACATTAAAATGGTTGAATTGATGGAATATAATCAAGTGCGGGAATCTGCAAGATTGTACGCAGGTCAAAAGGTGTATCTTAACAATCCCAATGTCGTGCATGAAATTGCGGCGGGAGATACTTTGCTCAGTATTGCCGATCGATATGGTGTGTTGATCGATGAAATTATGCGATGGAATAAACTCACTCCTGATGTGGCGCTGCAAGCAGGCCACGGATTATTAATTGTAGACCCAACAAATTACGTTTTATGAACCAAACAATGAAAGAGCAGGAAGCACCTGAACAAGAGCAGCCTTCACTCGGGCAAACTTTAGCAACGGCGAGACAAAATGCCGGGATCAGCTTTGCTGAAATTGAATCGCGCTTAAAGATGACCCATGCCCAACTTACCAAGCTCGAGCAGGATGACTATCAAGACCTAGGGCCTGAAACCTTTGTGCGTGGCTATATTAAAAATTACGCTGCGCTACTGGGGTTGAATCCGACGGAAGTACTGGCTAGATATCAATCTCCGGAGCTGCCGCCACAGAAAAAGCGGATGCAAAGCTTTTCTCGCCGTACTCATAAAGAAGCCCACGATAACCGCCTAATGATGGTGAGCTACATTGTGCTGGCTATCGTACTGGGGTCGTCGGCATTTTGGTTTTGGCAGACCAATAGCTCAGAGCAAGAAGTGGTGCCTGAAACGTCGGTTACTCAGCTTGAAACGCCAGTTGAAAATGTCACAACACCAGCGATGGATGAGCTAGAATTGCCTACTGAGCAAAACAATGACACAACCCCGCAAAGCGAGCCGCAGATGAGTGAAACGGAGGTTTCAGTACCTGTTGAAGCGAAACCGCAAACGGTAAAACGAAACTCGGCATTGAGCACGGTAGTCATGCATTTCAACGAAGAAAGCTGGGTTGAAATGTTTGATGCGACACAAGAACGTGTCGCGTTCGGTGTTAAAAAAGCGGGATATACTATGACAGTTGAAGGTAAGGCCCCTTTTTCTGTTATACTCGGCAAGCATCAGGCCGTAGAGGTCACGCTTGACGGTAAACCAGTGTCTTTGCCTGCGTTTACTAAAAACCGTCTAGCTAAATTCAATTTACCGTTAACAGAGTAGTCAGCATGTTTTCAGAACCACCTATAAAGCGTAGAAAATCAACAAGGATCTATGTCGGTAATGTGCCTATTGGTGATGGCGCACCGATAGCAGTACAGTCTATGACGAACACCAATACTCTAGATGTTGATGCGACGGTGGCACAAATTAAAGCTATCCAAGACGCCGGAGCGGATATTGTCCGTGTTTCTGTGCCGACAATGGATGCAGCTGAAGCATTCAAAAGCATTAAAGAGCAAGTAGATATTCCACTCGTCACGGATATTCACTTCGATTATCGTATTGCATTACAAGTGGCTAAGTACGGTGCCGATTGTTTGCGGATTAACCCTGGGAATATTGGCAGTGAAGACCGTATTCGTGCAGTGATTGACGCGGCGGGTGAGCACAATATCCCAATTCGTATTGGTGTGAATGGCGGCTCACTAGAGCGCGATTTGCAAGAAAAGTATGGTGAACCAACACCTGAAGCTTTGCTTGAGTCTGCGATGCGACATGTCGAAATTCTTCAGCGTCATAACTTTGATCAGTTTAAAGTCTCGGTAAAAGCTTCCGACGTGTTCTTAGCCGTTGGCGCTTATCGTTTATTGGCAAAAGAAATCGACCAACCTCTGCATCTTGGGATCACCGAAGCGGGTGGTTTTAGAGCCGGTTCGGTTAAATCGGCAGTTGGTCTAGGGATGTTACTTGCTGAAGGGATTGGTGATACATTACGTGTTTCACTTGCGGCTGATCCGGTGCAAGAAATCAAAGTGGGTTTTGATATTCTAAAGTCACTGCGAATTCGCTCGCGCGGCATTAATTTTATTGCTTGCCCCAGTTGTTCACGCCAAGAGTTTGATGTAGTGAATACGATGAATCAGCTGGAAGAGCGATTAGAAGATATCGTCACGCCAATTTCGGTGTCTGTGATTGGCTGCGTGGTCAATGGTCCTGGTGAAGCACTCGTCAGTGACTTAGGTCTTGCTGGCGCAAATCGCCGTTCAGGTCTTTATATCAATGGCGAGCGCCAAAAAACACGGATTGATAACGATGATATCGTTGCTCAATTAGAATCTCAGATCCGAGAATATGTAGATAAAAAAGAAAGCGAAGAAAAAATCGATGTAAAAATCATCGACTGATACCGGCGTAATCGTTAAGATAAGCGAATTTTCGCGCTTTCTCACGGCGTGCTAAACTGCACGACGATAAATGGCATTAAAGAAATAAAACCAATGCGATGAGACTGTTTGAGCGTATTTAGTTAAAGGCTCAAGCAGTAGTAAATCGATTGGTGACAAATTTAAGTTAGGGTTTTCAGTGACTAAACAACTTCAGGCAATCCGTGGAATGAATGATTGTCTGCCAGGTGACACGCAGGTCTGGCAGAAAGTAGAATCGGTGTTAAGAGACACAGTAGCGGCATTTGGCTATCAAGAGATCCGTTTTCCAATCGTTGAGTCGACCGATCTATTTAAGCGCTCTATCGGTGAAGTGACCGATATCGTCGAAAAAGAGATGTATACCTTTGATGACCGTAATGGCGATAGCTTAACGCTACGTCCGGAAGGCACAGCAGTGTGCGTCCGTGCGGGTAATCAAAATGGTTTGCTATACAACCAAGAACAGCGCCTTTGGTACATGGGACCTATGTTCCGCCATGAAAGACCGCAAAAAGGCCGTTACCGTCAATTCCATCAATTTGGTGTTGAAACCTTCGGTATGGCAACACCAGATATTGATGCCGAAGTGATCTTATTGACGGCGCGTCTATGGCAGCAATTTGGTATTCAAGACCATGTTAAGCTTGAGCTCAATTCTTTGGGGTCAAATGAAGCGCGAGCTGAGTATCGTGATGCTCTGATTGCATATCTGGAGCAACACAAAGAAGCGCTTGATGAAGACAGTCTGCGCCGTATGTATAGCAATCCACTGCGCGTGTTAGATAGCAAAAACCCAGAGGTGCAAGCTGTACTGGTTGATGCACCTAAGCTTTCTGAACACTTAGATGAAGAATCACGCGAACATTTTGCTAATTTGTGTGAACGTTTAGACGCAGCTGGCGTCGAATACCAAGTTAATGAAAAACTGGTACGTGGCTTAGATTACTACAACCGCACTGTATTTGAGTGGGTGACAACAAGCTTAGGTTCTCAAGGCACTGTATGTGCTGGCGGCCGCTACGATGGCTTGGTTGAGCAGCTTGGCGGCAAAGCAACGCCAGCCGTTGGTTTTGCTATGGGTATCGAACGTTTAGTGTTGATGCTACAAACGCTGGAATGTGTGGGTGATATTCGTCGGAATGCTGATGTATACGTCGTTGCGATGGGTGACAAAGCGGCGATTCAAGCTCCTGTGGTTGCACAGCAATTACGAGATGATATTGCTGGCCTTCGCGTGATGGTTCATTGTGGCGGTGGCAACTTCAAGAAACAATTTAAGCGTGCAGATAAAAGCGATGCTGTTATTGCGCTAGTGCTAGGCGAAGATGAACTCGCTGAAGGCAAAGTGACAGTGAAGTATCTGCGTGAAGAGAAAGAACAAATCACCTTACCACTTGCAGAAGTAAAAACGCTGTTAGCAGAGCTGGTAGGCTAAGAGGTTAGAATGGAAATTTATTCAACAGAAGAACAACAAGCAGAAGCAATAAAACGATTTTTCCGTGAAAATGGTACAACGATTGTGGTTGGTGCTGTGCTTGGTTTAGGTGGTCTGTATGGCTGGAAAGCGTATAACCAAAGCCAGATCGATAGCGCAGAAGCAGCATCAGAAGCATACACTCAGGTTGTTGAAAGTGATGATGTACTAGCTAAAAGCGACGCTTTTGTTGCTGCAAATGCTGATTCTAACTACGCCGTGTTAGCGGCTTTCGTTGCTGCTAAAGAGGCAATCGACAAAGACGATCTTAAGCTAGCTGCAGAGAAGCTAACTTGGGCGGCTGATAATGTTGCTAACGCTGAGCTAAAAGCAACGGCTTTATTAAGACTTGCACGTGTACAAGCGTCTCAGTCTCAATACGAACAAGCACTGGCAACACTCGCTAAGCCTATGCCTGAAGCGTTTAAGGCTCAGCTTGCTGAGATCCAAGGTGATATTTACCTTGCTCAAGGCGATAAAGATAAAGCTCGAAGTGCTTATCAATCGGCACTAGAAGCAGCGGAAGGCAATAGCAACCCTATGCTGCAAATTAAACTGGATGATCTTGCACAAAAGACAACGGTTTAAGGAGTTGCCATGAAGAAGTTAACGATGGCCTCATTGGCTTTATGTGTTGCAGCACTCACCGCTGGTTGTTCTTCTAGTGATGATGAAGAAGAGTTAAAGCTCCCTGAGATCAACAATCAATTCGACGCCTCTGTGGTTTGGCAAGAAGGGATTGGTGACGGGGTTGAGCACTACTTTTCGCGTTTATCTCCAACAAGCTACCAAAGCACTGTTTTTGCAGCTGCCCGTGAAGGTATAGTGACAGCATTTGATGCACAAACAGGTAAAGAAAAGTGGCAAGTTGATGTTCGTGAGAATACCAACTTTTGGCCATGGGAAGACAGCGACAGTGCGAAGCTGTCAGGTGGGATCACACAAGCTTATGGTAAACTCTATGTTGGCTCTGAACACGGGCAGGTTTTTGCGCTTGACCGTGAAACCGGCGAAATAGTTTGGCGTAAGTCGGTACCAGGTGAAGCGCTGTCAGCGCCAGCTGCAGGCGATGGTCTTCTTTACGTTAACTTAGGTTCAGGCAAGCTGGTTGCGCTACACCCAGATACAGGTGAAGAGCGTTGGCACTATGAGCAAGAAGTCCCTGCGCTGACATTACGTGGTTTAAGCTCACCAACCAGCGCGAATGGTGGCGTATTGGTTGGCGAAGAAAGTGGTAAGTTAACAGCACTTATCGCTGAAAACGGTTTTACCGCATGGAGCTCGGATGTTGCAATTGCAAAAGGGGCTTCTGAGTTTGAACGTTTGGTGGATGTTGATACTAAACCTGTTGTAAGCGGCGCATATGTGTATTCTATCGCCTATAATGGTAAACTAGTCGCCATTGATGTGCGCAGCGGCAATGTAGTGTGGGATCGTGAGTACAGTAGTTACCGAGACCTTACACTCGATCTTGACGTAATTTATTTGGTTGATAGCGATGGCGTACTGTACGCACTAGACAAAAACTCAGGTATTGAACGTTGGACACAACCAGCTCTACGCGGTTGGTATTTAACCGCTCCAACGGTTGCTGGCAACTATGTAGTGGTTGGCGATCAGGAAGGTAACTTACATTGGCTAGATAAGAGCTCTGGTGAGTTGGTATCGCGTACCGAGTTTGATAGTTCAGGTTTTTTCGTCGAACCGATTGTGGTCGATGGCAAAGTATTTGTTTACACGCGTGATGGTGAACTTAGCGCAGTTCAAATTCCGCAGTAACTTTCTGAATTTTTAGATTTTTTATGGGGCTTCGCTTTTGCGAAGCCTTTTGTTGTTTATAAAAGAGGTAGTCTATGCTTCCTGTGATCGCTCTGGTTGGGCGACCTAATGTGGGTAAATCCACACTGTTTAATCGTTTAACACGTACTCGTGACGCGTTAGTTGCTGACTTTCCGGGTCTGACTCGCGACCGTAAATACGGCCAAGCAAACTATGAAGGCTACGAGTTTATTGTGGTGGACACGGGTGGTATCGATGGCTCTGAAGAAGGCATTGAAACTGAAATGGCTGAGCAGTCGCTGCTTGCAATTGAAGAAGCGGATATTGTGCTATTTTTGGTGGATGCGCGCGCAGGTATGACGGTTGCTGATCAAGCTATCGCGCAGCACCTTCGTAAACAACAGAAGAATTGCTTTGTTGTCGCCAATAAAACGGATGGCATTGATGCTGACTCCAACTGTGCTGAGTTTTACCAGCTGGCGCTCGGTGATGTTCAACAGATCGCCGCTGCGCATGGTCGTGGTGTTACTCAATTATTAGAGTTGACGCTACAACCGATTATCGCTGAACTTACGGCTCAAGATGAAGAGCTTGAGCATGATGATGAAGATATCGCCGAGCTTTACCTTGAAGGTGAAGAAGCCGAAGACGGCAAAACGGGTTTTGAAGACAAGCCTGTTAAACTCGCGATTATCGGTCGTCCAAATGTAGGTAAGTCAACACTAACTAACCGTATTTTAGGTGAAGACCGTGTTATCGTTTACGATATGCCGGGTACAACACGCGATTCAATTTACATTCCAATGACGCGCAATGATAAAGAATATGTGTTAATCGACACCGCCGGTGTACGTAAGCGTAAGAAAGTCAGCGATGTCGTAGAGAAATTCTCGGTTATCAAAACCCTGCAAGCGATTGAAGATGCCAACGTGGTATTGCTCGTTGTAGACGCGCGCGAGGGGATCTCAGATCAAGACTTGAGTCTACTTGGTTTTGCACTAAATGCGGGTCGCTCGTTGGTTATTGCGGTAAACAAATGGGATGGTCTTGATGACTATGTCAAAGAGCGTATCAAAACTGAGCTAGACAGACGCTTGGGCTTTGTTGATTTTGCTCGTTTGCACTTTATTAGCGCATTACATGGTACAGGTGTTGGTCACTTGTTTGAGTCGATTGACGAAGCTTATGAATCAGCGACTAAGCGAGTAAGTACGGCAATGTTACGTCGTATTATGGATATGGCTCAGGCGGATCACCAGCCACCACTGGTTCGTGGACGCCGTGTGAAGCTTAAGTACGCACACGCAGGTGGTTATAACCCGCCGCGTATTGTTATCCACGGCAATATGGTGCATGAACTGCCAGATAGCTATAAGCGCTATTTGATGAACTACTATCGTAAAGCGCTTAACGTAATGGGTACGCCGATTAAGATTGAATTCCGCGAAGGTGATAACCCTTACGCTGGTCGTTCAAACAAAATGACGCTCTCACAAAAGCGTAAGCTTCGCGCATTCGCAAAAGAAAACCGCAATAAGTCGTAAGGCTTTTTGCGAGAATTTTAGCTCGACACTATCTGGTGGGTGTGTCGAGCTGAACATAAGTTCCATATCTATCCAATCAACTCCTTTTCCACATTCGACTATATTTAACTTTAACCCTGAACTCTCTCGCTTTGTTTTACCTTGCCCAACATTTGTGCTTAAGTTATATATAGTTACATTAGGTTTTATTGATAGTGAGGCTTCGGTGTTTGCTAAAACGGTGATTTATGTAGAAAGTGTTGAGGAAGTGCTGGATTTTTACTATCAAGCATTTGGCTTGAGCACTTTTGATATGACCGATGAAGGGGATTATGGTGAGTTAGACACAGGAGAAGTGAAACTCGCCTTTGCCAGTCACCCATTAGCCCAATCACAGTTTAGGCAAGACTATATTCGTTGCCATCCTAAACAGCCTGCACTTGGGTTTGAAATTACCATCAGCTGTGAAAATGTCCCTGAATGCTATGATAAGGCGGTAGCCGCTGGGGCTGAGCCATTAAGCTCACCAAACCAAAAGGGCAGAGTAACACAAGCTTATGTAAGAGCCATTGAAGGGACTTTAATTGCTTTGGTGTCAAGGCCGGGTGAATAGCGGCACTCACGAAGGATAAGCGCCACTTTGATGCGGTGTGCTTTTATTCGATATCGACAAGTAGTCTAGCAAGACCAACGGGCTCGATTTCAACACAAACGTTGTCATCATTCCAGTTTAGACCAACGAGTGCATCATCTTCTTTTAGGTCGAGTACCCATTCGTCAAGAAAACTTTCAACATCAATACTCATCGGTGAAAACTCACTCCACTCGTCGCGACATTGCGCTTGCGCTTTTTCTTCACTATCCCACAGCAATAACACATCTGTCTCGTCAAACTGGTTAGAGTCAACCACAACCATGCCACCGTCATCAGAGCTAAGTGCCCAAACGCTTTCAGTATTTTTTACTTGCTCAATAAACTCACTGACTTCTGAGCCAATTTCTTCTTCATTCATCATAGGTGTTCTCAATTTCGTGGATCAGTTTGCTGGGCGATTGCTTGGCTTTGCCAACGGCCATGAAATGCCATTAGGTTGGTGTAATCGCTCAGGTCGACGAGCTCTCTAAATAGAACCCAATCAATAAGGCAGTATAAACTGATTTGGAGATAATCACAGTGTAAAAACTCTTCTGTCACACACTCTTCATTGAGATAGTGCAGGGTATGACCAATTCGTTCCCGCTGTAGATTAAAAAATAGTTTATCTTGTTCAATATCAAAACCTGAGCGCTTGCTAAGTAACAGTTCTACCAAAGAATCATTACAGGCATTGATAAGGATCAGCCAATTTTCTTGATCCCAACTGGGAAATGGAAGTTGATGTTTTTCACGGAGATAGCGAACAATCAGATTGGAATCACAAATAAGTTGTGCATCGTCAATTAAAAATGGGATCTTACGGGCAGGATTATGGCGAATAAGTTCGTCATGGCCTGCTTCGGAAAATATATCTATATGCTGGTAGCTCATTGGGAGCTGTTTAGCCGCGGCCCACATTCTAATTCGACGGGCGTATGGACTGGTGTTCGAACCGATAAGTTTCATGCCATCATTCCTTCAACTAAATATCTTTTCGCTCATTCAGTAAATGTAGCGAGTTGGTATTAAGGGATGATGGCGAAGTGATTAACTTTTCGCAAGCGAATTAATCGCTACGACTGGTTACCTCAAGCAAGTGAAAACCAAACTGCGTTTGCACTGGCCCTTGTACTTGATTGATTGGGGCTGAAAAAACCACTTTATCGAATTCAGGCACCATCATGCCTGGTCCGAACTCACCTAGCGCACCACCATCTTGGCCCGACGGGCAATTGGAGTACTGCTTTGCGATTTCTGCGAAATCTTCCCCTGCTGCAATGCGTTCTTTGAGCTCCATGCATTGCGCTTCACTATCTACTAGGATGTGTCTTGCACTAGCGATTGCCATAATTTCTCCGATGATTATTTATTATTCATACTTTATTCTAATCTAGGTACGTTAAAAAATCAGCTTATCTAGGCAAGAGTTTTTCAATTTCGCTAGTGAGTTCGTCAGACATAGGTTTAGTGCGGCTGTTAAAGCGCTTGATTGTTTTCCGATCAGCTGACACTAAGTATTTGTAAAAATTCCAATTTGGAGAGCTTGTTACTTCATTCAAATGTTGGAAAATGGGGTTGGCATCCGAGCCTCGAACTTCCGATGTCGCAAACATATTGAAGGTTACACCGTAGTTGATAAAGCATACTTTTGCAGTTTCCTTTTCGTCGTCTTCTTCTTGGAAAAAGTCATCAGAGGGAAAACCAAGTACAACAAGGCCTTTATCTTGATATTTTTGATGTAGTTGCTCAAGCCCTTCAAACTGACCTGTAAATCCACAGTTACTGGCTGTATTTACGATGAGAAGCGGTTTGTCTTTAAATTCACATAGATTAAGTGAGTCATCAGAACGCAGTTTTCGCAGCTCAACATTGGTAAAATCATCACAGCTGGATGTCTTTGCATACGCGTTACTCGAGATTAGGAAACCGAGCGCTAAGCTCAGAATCGAAAGACTTTTTATCATCAGTGCTTTCCTTTTATTTATGTTATCTCTTATGATACGAAAATATTCGTTACCTTGATCAGCTTTCATGAATATTAGACTCGCTAAACCGCATGACCTTTGCGCCATAGTTGCCATTTACAACGAAACGATACCGAGCCGCCAAGTCACAGCGGATACGGAGCCCGTAAGCGTAGCACAAAAGCAAAGTTGGTTCGCCGCACATACGCAAAATCGCCCAATTTATGTGGTAGAGCTGGCGGAAAAGGTGATAGCCTGGATAAGCTTTAGCAGTTTTTATGGACGTCCTGCCTACGATGGTACGGCTGAGGTGAGTATTTATCTTGCAAAAGCCGCACAAGGCCAAGGATTAGGCAGCAAACTTATGGACTTTGCAGAGCAGCAAGCGCCAAGCTTGTTTATTACAACGTTACTTGGCTTTATTTTTTCTCATAATCTCCCCAGTATCCGCTTGTTTGAAAAACACGGTTATAAAAAGTGGGGAGAATTACCCAACGTCGCGGTCATGGATGGTAATCACTATAGCTTGACGATTTTGGGCAAATCTCTCGCATAGCTTTATACGCCGTTGCTCTTTGCTGTTTGAATTTTTTCGCTGCGTGAATTAGACCGCGGCGTCAAACATATCAAAATAGTGCTATTTTTTAGCGTCTTGTGATTCTTCTACTAAACTGGATCTCAGAATTATCGGTAAAGGATCTGGTTATGACGAATCGAGTGCTGATTATTGACAGCAGCAGTGTGCAAGCGATGCGAGTAAAGGTATTATTTGAGTTACTCGGTGGCGAGGTAGAGCATGTGCATTACCGGAGTCTGGAAGCAAATCTCGATTTTGATAAATTCGATGTTGTTGTTATTGCTCATGGGGTGCCCGCCAGTAAGCTCCAAGCGTTATATCAACTGAGGAATCATGATAAGTTAGTATTGCTGGCACCTAAACCCGATAATGCCGAGCACTTAAAATCTTTCAGTGAAATCAACCGCGCCTTGCCAAATGGCATTGTTATCTACCCCTTCTTTGCCAATAAAGATATTACTGGCTTACTTGAACGCCTACTGGAAATTGGTTCTACTAATACCTTAGTGCTGCCCAAAGTGTTGCTGGTTGACCATCATACGCCTCGCCTAGAGACCTTAGCTAACGGCCTACGCGGAGCACAGCTTGCGGTGACGACCGCGACGACGCTTGATGAAGCGATGCAAGTTGCCGAGCGACATCCTGTTGACCTCCTTATTTGTGACTTTAATCTAGAAAAAGACACTGGCTTAGATGTGTTTAATAAAGTTCGTCAAGTGCACCACAATTGCCGCTGCTTATTGATGACTTCTCGGGTTAATCAAGTGGATATGTTAGAAGCCGTGCGTCAAGGGGTTGAAGACATTCTGATTAAACCGTTTGATGAGAGCGATTTATTACAAAGCCTACATAAATTATGGCAAACAGAGCTCTTAAGACGCCATAACCAAGAGTTAGTTGAGCGCCTACAGGATACAGTCGATGCCTTGATTGAACGCGACAGTCTGCTGCGCGTGATTTATAAACATACCCCGGATCCGATTATGCTGTTCAACCGCCAGGGCCATATTATTGAAGCAAATGACGCGTGTTGCGAATTGTTTGAGCTGACGGAAGAAGAATTACAGCCACTCTCTATTTTTGAGCTATTTGATGAAATATCCGTGTCGCAATTACGTGATTTGATGAAGCATGTTGGTATGTTAAAGCATTTTAACTGTGAGCTGAGTCTGCCAAAAGCGGGTGAGCGCAGCATTCCTTTGATGGGAACGTTTAACGAAATCGATCATCACGGTGATATGGCATTTGCGGTCATTTTTAAAAATGTCTCAAAGCTTAAAGAGCAACAAGAAGTGCTAGAAGAAACCAAAGAGTTGCTAGAGTTTGAAGTGCAAGCTCGAACGGCACAGTTACAAAAAGCCAAAGAAGCGGCAGAAGCGGCCAACCTATCCAAATCTGAATTTCTAGCCAATATGTCTCATGAGCTTCGCACACCAATGCATTCTATATTAAGTTTTGCTCGTTTCGGTTTAGATAAGCTAACGGCTCCTGAAGTGCCGGCGGACAAGCTCAAAAAGTATTTATCTCGTATCGAAACCAGTGGTGAGCGTCTACTGGTACTACTTAACAATCTGCTTGATTTATCAAAGTTAGACGCAGGTCGCTTTCCATTTAATCCAAGCTTTCACAACCTCGTTAATGTGATCCAAAGCGGTATTGAAGATGTATCAGGCACTGCGCTTGAGAAAAAGATAAAAATCCGCTTTGAAAAGCCCGATCAAGGCGTGATGACCTTTTGCGATCCGGAGCAAATGAATCAAGTGATCAGAAACTTATTGGGCAATGCGCTCAAGTTTAGCCCTGAAGGGAGTGAGGTGAGTGTACTGTTAAGCTGTAAAGATCAAGATATTCATATCAAGATTGCCGATCAAGGGGTTGGTATTCCGGATGACGAATTGGAACAGATTTTTGCCAAGTTTGTGCAAAGCAGTAAAACAGACAGTGGTGCCGGCGGCACGGGTTTAGGTCTTGCTATTTGTAAGGAATTTATTTTACTGCATAAAGGGCAGATTTACGCCGAGAATAATCCTGAGGGTGGTGCATGTATCAATGTGAGTCTGCCGTTAACAGAGCATCTTGAGAGTAATGCGGTGTAATGGTTGTAATTGGAAAGGCGTTGAGTAAGCGTCTATAAATAATAATAGAGCTTGTACTAATACAATCTGATTGGGAGCTATTGAGGCACTGGCCTTGAATTACCTTATTTTCCCGTAGTGCCTTTCTCATTGTGAACCGACGAAGGATATTCATTTATGGCTTTACGCAGAATCTTAGCAGTTGACGACGAACCATTTAATCTAGAAATCATTGAAGAGATTTTAGAAGACTTAGACTTTGAGTTAAAAACCGTTGGAAGCGGTCATGAATGTCTAGCAGTAGTCGAAGACTTTGATCCTCAAGTAATTTTACTTGATGTGAGCATGCCAAAAATGAGCGGTTATGAGGTATGTAAGGCGATTAAAGCCAATCCAAACACACAGCATATTATCGTTATGTTTGTGTCGGCAAGGGGCTCTGTTGAAGAGCGCATGGAAGGCTACTCAGTGGGGGCTGAAGATTATATTGTTAAGCCGTTTGGCCAAGGTGAGCTAAAAGCCAAGCTCACGCACTTGAACCAAATGCTATTAGAAAAAGATATTCTGGCTCAGCAAATTGAAGATGCAACCTCCACAGCATTTAGCGCCATGGCTAATAGCAGTGAAATGGGGCAAATCGTTACCTACATCGAGCAAATAGGTGAAATAGAAACAGTCCCGCGACTGGCGGAAGCTTTATGTCAATGTTTAAAGGGACTGGGACTTAATTGTAATGTCGAGGTTCGGCTTGAGGGACAAAAGCATCACTTTGCCACTACGGGAATTTGCTCACCTATCGTCATTGAATTATTTGAGATCTTACACACCAAAGGGCGATTACATGAATTTACTAACCGCATATTGGTTAACTATCCATTTTTGAGTATTTTGATCCTCAATATGCCGGGAGACGATCCAGATAAACACGGTAGATTGCGGGATCATATCTGTTTTATTGCCAGTGTAACGGAGCAACAGTTAATTGCCATTTCCACTAAACGCAAGCTGGTACAGCAACACGAGGACCTGGAAGAAGCGATAAAAATGGTGCAAGGTAAGTTTAACAGCATGGTGTCGCTGCTTGATAAAAATCGTCAAGAAAACGAAAAAGTGTTCCGCTCATTACAAGAGTTATTTGAAGAGCGCATTCCGACAATGGGCCTAGACGAAGATCAGGAGATGTTTATCTATCAAAACGTCGATAAAGCGATTCAAAGCTCAGTCGCACGGGAAGAAAGTGTGCGAGAAGTGAAAACCGCTTTCCATGATATTGAAGAAGACTTAAAACTACTCTCGCGACGCTCAGAATAAACCCTGCTTCCAATACTGCCGTAGGTCGCGCTTTAGCGCGACAAACCTGCTAAGCGTCTCGTGGCAAGCCCTTTTCAATAATGCGGATCAGCCTTGCTTTTTTGCGTTCATGTTGGTCTGACTTTTGTCTTTGTTGCTCCAGCGCCCAGTCGATATGCTCAATAACAAGGGGAGTTGCACTTTGACGCTTATCTTCCAGTGCTATAACGATTGCTTCATCGTATTGTGCATTGCCAAGGCCAACGGCTAAGTTTCGTAGCCAACGTTCATGTCCAATCCGGCGAATGGGGCTGCCTTCGGTGTTTTTCAAAAATGTTGCTTCATCCCAAGCAAATAAGCTCAACAATTGCTGATCTTTCAGTTGAGTTCGCGGCAAAAAGTCGGCTTCTTCCGTTATTTGACCATAGCGATTCCATGGACAAACTAACTGGCAATCATCACAACCGTATATCCGATTGCCCATTTTTGCTCTAAATTCCTCTGGAATAGCGCCTTGAAGCTCTATAGTGAGATAAGAAATACAGCGTCTCGCATCAACGACATAAGGTTCAACGATAGCGCCGGTAGGGCATAAAGTTAGGCAGGCGGTACAACGGCCGCAACCTTCTTCTTGGTTTGGTTTATCAATAGGAAGAGGAATATCAACAAACAGCTCACCCAAGAAAAACCAAGAGCCCGCCTGCTTATTAATCACTAAACTGTTCTTTCCACGCCAGCCAAGGCCTGCTTTTTCTGCAATTTGTCTCTCTAGTACTGGGGCTGAGTCGACAAAAGGGCGAAACCCTAACGTACCGACTTCTTGCTCAATCTTTTGTCCGAGCTGCTTTAGCTTGTTGCGCATTACCTTATGATAGTCTCGACCTAATGCATAACGAGAGATATAGGCGGTGGTTTTATTACCAAGTGCTCTGGCAAAGCTGGCATCGGGTGGCAGGTAATTCATTTTCACCGAAATAATACGTTGAGTGCCAGGAACCAGTTCTGCGGGGCGGGCACGCTTCATTCCATGCGCCGCCATATACGCCATTTCACCATGATAGCCTGCGTCTAACCAGCGCTGAAGTTGCGCTTCATGCTCGCGTAAATCAATGTCGGTTATACCGACTTCTGCAAAGCCAAGTTCTTGGCCCCATTGCTTAATTTGTGCTGCAAGTTCACTATAATTGATATTATCGGTCGTCACGGGAAGAAATAATGGCTAATGAATACACGGACAATTTACCACAATTTGCTTATTCAGCCCAACAAGTGCAGCAATATGAAGCAAAAGCCGCAAAGTTATCAGGCACAGATCTAAGTACCTTAATGCAACGAGCTGGGGCCGCTGCATTTCGCTTTATTGAAAACAGCCAGCCCAAATCCAGCCATATCTTAATTATCACAGGTAAAGGCAATAACGCGGGAGACGGTTTTGTCGTCGCTCAATTATGTCAGCAGGCCGGATTTTCCGTCACCGTACTCGCGTTATTTGCACCCGAAAGCTTAACGGGCGATGCGCAGCAGGCATTTTCTCAATATCAAGGCGCATTGGTTTTTTCGTTGAACGAGGTAAAGTTAAGTCAGTTTACGGTGGTGGTTGATGGTGTGTTCGGCACCGGTTTTAGAGGTGAGCTGCCTGACCATGTTTGCCTTTGTTTTGACAAAATGAATAAACTGCCGGTTACTAGATTGGCACTTGATGTACCGAGCGGTGTAAATGCCACAACAGGAGAAGTTGCACCTAGTGCATTTTTGGCTACCGAAACCGTCACCTTTATCGCGTTAAAACAGGGCTTGCTTAGCGGCTCGGCAAAGCGTTTTGTGGGGGCGCTATTGTTATCCGACTTGGATGTTGGTGAAGCATTCAAAACCCTAGTAACGCCAACATCTAATTACTTAAATCATCAAACGTTCATGGCAGCAAGGCCGCAGCGAGCACCAGATAGCTATAAAAATGCACATGGTCATGTGTTACTTATTGGTGGTAATCGTGGTATGGCTGGAGCAATTCGATTGGCGGCAGAAGCCACTCTGCGTGCAGGAGCTGGCCTTGTATCGGTCGCTACTCATCCTGATAATATTGCAAGCGTCTTACAGGGGCGTTTTGAATTAATGGTGCACGGTGTTGAGAGTGCGAATGAGTTATTGCCACTGATAAAAAAAGCCAGTGTGATAGTGCTTGGTCCCGGGCTTGGTCAAGACGCTTGGGCCAAAACACTTTTTAACCATGCGATGGCAACTGAATTACCGATGGTTGTGGATGCTGATGGGCTCAATTGTTTAGCGCATGCACCGAGGCAAAAATCAAACTGGGTATTAACGCCTCACCTAGGTGAAGCAAGGCGGTTATTGAACCACTTAGAGACACCGCTAAATGAACATGACCGTTTCGCGGTGGCTAAAAAAATTAGCCATGAATATGGCGCCGTTACGGTACTAAAAGGGCCGGGCAGTTTGATATCTGAAGGTGAGCGGATAAATATTAATCGTTCAGGCTGTGCAGGAATGGCGAGTGCTGGGATGGGCGATGTTTTATCTGGTATCATAGGCGGTTTAATTGCCCAAGGGATGGAAGCATTTGCTGCAACAAACCTAGCCGTGTATATTCATGGTTTAGCTGCCGAGCAGGCCGCCCATGACGGCGAAAAAGGTATGTTGGCCGGGGATTTATTCGAACATATTCGAGGTATTTTAGGGTGACGACAGGTCATATGAAATTCGATTTGGCTGATGAGCCAGCAACAGTTGCCATGGGTAATAAAATTGCCAATGTTATTCGTCAAGGTGCGGTACTATTTTTACACGGTGATTTAGGCGCAGGTAAAACCACGCTCACTCGCGGGATCGTGCAAAGCCTTGGTCATTCAGGTAAGGTAAAAAGTCCAACTTATACCTTAGTTGAACCTTATGAACTGGATGATGTCTCAATATATCATTTTGATTTATATCGATTAGGTTCGCCTGAAGAGCTCGAATACATGGGGATCCGGGATTACTTTGCAAGTAATGCTATCTGTGTTGTTGAGTGGCCTGAAAAAGGTGAAGGCTTTATTCCAAACCCAGATATAGACGTCACAATGCAGTATGCTGGTGATGGCCGTCAAATTACACTTGAGGCCAAGTCTAGCCGCGGCGAGGCACTATTAAAACAATTACAAGATTATGCGTAATCAGCCGACTATTAGTTATATTTTCATTTTTATCTGCATGCTCTTAACGAGCATGCAGAGCATCGCCCAAAACGCCATCGAAAGTGTGCGTGTTTGGCCCTCCCCAGAAAGCACTCGTATTGTTTTTGATATGAGCGATAAGCCGGATTACAGCTATTTTGTGCTGAAAAATCCACTGCGCTTGGTGATCGATCTTGAAAACACCAAGCAACAAAAAGACTTTCCGAGTATTCCTGACGAACATCGAGTTGTAAACAAGGTGCGCCACAGCAAACCGAAAAACAGCAATTCTGCACGGATTGTTGTGGAGCTAAGTCGCAGCGCTACGCCAAAAATCTTTGCGTTAGCACCAACCGGTCCGTATAAAAACCGCTTAGTCGTTGATTTGTATGGTAAGCAGATGAGTGCTTATGACGATACAAAAACTGCCACACCACGAAAAACACTCGCGCAAGACAGAGATATTGTCATCGCCATCGATGCCGGTCATGGCGGTGAAGATCCGGGTTCTATTGGACCTTCAGGTACTTATGAAAAGCTCGTAACCATTCAAATTGCGAAGCGTTTAGCACGCTTAGTAGATAGCCAGCCGGGGATGAGCGCAAAGCTTATTCGTACTGGCGATTATTACCTCAAGTTGAATACGAGAACTGCAAGAGCGCGCGAAAGAAAAGCGGATTTCTTTGTATCTATTCACGCAGATGCCTTCACCAGCCCTCAACCACGCGGAGCGTCGGTCTGGGTGTTATCACTACGCAGAGCGAATTCTGAAATAGGTAAGTGGCTAGAAGACAAAGAAAAACACTCACAATTATTGGGAGGGGCTGCCGATTTAATTAAAGATACGGCCAACGAAAAATATTTAGCCAAAGCGTTACTTGATATGTCGATGGAACATTCGATGAAAACCGGGTTTCAGGTCGCAGAAGAAGTCGTCAAAGAGCTGAAAAAAGTGGCAAAAATGCACAAAAGCAGACCGCAAGCTGCAAACTTTGGGGTACTAAAATCACCAGATATACCTTCGATTCTGGTGGAAACCGGGTTTATTTCAAACCCCAAAGAAGAAAAGCTATTAATGTCTCCGCATTATCAAGAGCGTTTAGCTCGGGCTATTTTTAGTTCGATAAAAGGCTATTATGAGAAAAATCCACCGGATAATTCGCTCTTTGCGCGTATGCAATCCAACAAGCCGGTGACGCATAAAGTAAAAAGTGGCGAATCATTGAGTGTGCTGGCTAGCCGTTATGGCATTACGGTCAGTGAATTGAAAAAAGCAAATAACCTGAAAAACAATACCTTGTTTATTGGGCAAGTCTTAACTATTCCAAAAGCGTAAATGATGACGATAGAAATACTTCCAGCTCGGTTAGCCAACCAAATCGCTGCCGGTGAGGTGGTGGAGCGGCCAGCATCCGTCGTGAAAGAGCTGGTGGAAAACAGTATTGATGCAGGTGCGACGCGCATTCAAATAGACATTGAGCGTGGAGGACACAAGCTTATTCGGATCCGTGATAACGGTATCGGTATTGTTAAAGACGAGCTGATGTTGGCATTGTCTCGCCACGCGACAAGTAAACTGAAAAGTTTAGATGATCTGGAGTGTATTGCTTCGCTTGGCTTTCGAGGTGAGGCGCTGGCATCCATCAGTTCAGTATCGCGACTGACTCTGAGCTCTAAGCCCCAAGCACAAGAGACAGCTTGGCAAGCTTTCGCCGAAGGGCGAGATATGGCTGTGCAGGTTCAACCTACCGCGCACCCAGACGGTACCACGATTGAAGTCAAAGATCTGTTTTTCAACACGCCAGCGCGCAGGAAATTTTTACGCACCGAAAAAACCGAGTTTAGTCATATTGATGAACTGGTTAAGCGCATTGCATTGAGTCGTTTTGATGTTGCCATCACGCTCACTCATAACCAAAAGGTGGTTCGCCAATATCGCCCACGCACTATTGAAAAAGGTGTTGAGCGAGTTGCGCAAGTTGGTGGTAAAGCATTCTTACAGCAAGCAAGCTTTATCGACTCAGGGCATGAGGGACTAAGGTTATTCGGTTGGGTGTTACCTGCGGGGGTCAACAACGGCACACAATATACCTACGTAAACGGTCGTATGATGCGAGATAAGCTTATCTTGCATGCGATTCGCCAAGCATTTGATGAATCAATCGGGCATGAAGAGCTTCCCGGTTTTGTCATATATCTTGAATTAGACCCGAGACAAGTTGACGTTAATGTCCATCCCGCGAAACACGAAGTTCGCTTTCATCAAGCGCGCTTGGTTCACGACTTTATTGTACAAGCAATAAAGCAGGTCGCGACGGAGCAAATTGATTTATCTTGTGCAAGCGAGACCGAGACTCAAGCACCTGATATCGCATCGCCATTATTTGCGCCTCAAGAACAGGTAGATGAAACCTATCATCAAAGTTACCGTTCAACCTTACAGCCCGAAACGCAAGCACAGACCTATTCGGCTCCAAGTGCCTTCGGCGAGCGCTCTGAGGCATCAAGAGCAGCTTCAAGTAGTGGCCGAAGTAATTATGGCGGTGCAACAGGTGGTGGCAAAAAACAGGTGAATGTAAACCAGCTCTATCAAGGGCTATCACATCAACAGATGCAGCACTTCGATCAAATTGAAGAAGCTGCATTACCGTCAAGTGAAGTAAGTAGCGTCCCGATATCCGCTAGTAAATCTAGCTGGATGCTGTTACCACAAGGTAAAGTCATACTTGAGCAAGACAATCATTTGTTGTTTGGTGATTGTAGGCAGGGGCTGTTGCCATATTGGCAAATGCAAATTGAGCAAGATGGCACATTGCAAGGCAAAGCGTTGTTGTTACCCGTGCGCATCAAGTTAGATAAAGCCGCACTGGAAGCATTGCTGCAGCGTGAAACTTGGTTGGCAATTTTAGGGTTTGCGATTGAAATTTTTGATGGTCATATTTTAGTTAAAAAGTTGCCAGTGTCGCTCTATAGCATAGATGTTGGTGAAATTTCTAAGCAGATGATGGAACCAAGCTCAGATGCTGAACTCCAAGATTGGTTACAGTGGCTAGAAGTCTCAACACCCAGTAGCTATTTCGATAGCCAGCATTTTGATTTAGTTAAAGAAAAATTACTTTCAAAAGCCTCATGTTTGGCTCGTATTCATAAAAGTGCGGTTACAATTGATGCCCAGAAGTTGGTCAGTTTTTTAAGTTCGCAGTAATTCGTGCCTAAGTAGGTATTAATTACCATGTACTATCAGCTATAATACGAGATTAGTGCAGTTTATTAGTAGGTTAGATGTGAACAAGTTACCTGTCATTACCCTAATGGGACCGACAGCAGCGGGCAAAACCGCATTGGCCATAGAGTTATGCCAAGCATTAAATACCGAAATCATCAGTGTAGACTCGGCGTTAGTGTACAAAGGGATGGATATCGGTACGGCAAAGCCGAGCGCACAAGAGCAAGCACAGGCACCACATCACCTAATTGATATTATTGATCCAGCACAAAGCTATTCGGTTGCTGAGTTTCGTGCTGATGCTATTAAACTAATTGACGATTTTCATCAGCGTGGCAAGGTGCCAATTTTAGTGGGTGGCACGATGATGTACTTTAAAGGCTTGATTGAAGGCCTGTCGCCATTACCAGAGGCTGATGCTGAAATCAGAGCGGTATTGGAGCGCGAAGCCGAACAAAAGGGTTGGCCTGCGCTGCATCAACAGTTAAAAGAGATTGACTCAGAAGCTGCGGCTAAAATCAGCGAAAACGATTCGCAACGTATCAACCGTGCTTTGGAAGTTTATCGCATTAGTGGTAAAACGATGACTCAATTGCAGCAAAGCAAACAGGGTGCATTGCCGTATCAATTTCATCAATTTGCGATTGCACCAAGTGACCGAAAAGTCTTACATGAGCGTATAGAGAAAAGATTTAAAATAATGTTGGATGAAGGCTTTAAAAATGAAGTTTTGGCCTTATATCAACGTAAAGATTTACACCCTGATTTGCCTTCTATTCGCTGTGTCGGATATCGGCAAATGTGGGAGTATTTAGCTGGCGAGTGCGATTATAACGAAATGGTTTTCAAAGGCGTCGCAGCGACCAGACAACTGGCGAAGCGGCAATTAACTTGGCTGAGGGGGTGGCAAGATGTGACTTGGCTTGACACCGATAGTCAAGAAAACTTGCAACGTGTTCTAACTTCGCTAAGCTAATAGTAGTTGTTAAATCAGCGTGTTCTGATTAAATCAACGACCTGACATAATAACACCTAAAACGAAGGATAAGAAAATGGCAAAAGGCCAATCTTTACAAGACCCATTTTTGAATGTCTTGCGTCGTGAGCGCATTCCTGTCTCAATTTTTTTAGTGAATGGCATTAAATTACAGGGCAAGATCCAGTCATTTGACCAATTTGTGATTTTGCTTGAAAACACAGTAAACCAAATGGTTTACAAACACGCCATCTCCACTGTGGTTCCAGCTCGTGCGGTTAACTTCCAAAATGCAACCGGAAGTGAAGCGGGCGACCAAGGTGAAGAAGGTAATTATTAATTCTTATTAGTAGGAGCTTAATGCTTGTTTGACCGTTATGAAGCCGGCGAACAGGCAGTCTTGGTTCATATAGAATTTCCTCACGAAGGAGATCGCGAAGATCTACGTGAATTGGAAATGCTAGTTTCTTCTGCTGGTGTTAGTAGTGTGGCGGTTGTGCAAGGCAGCCGTCAAGCACCACATGCAAAGTTGTTTGTCGGAACGGGTAAAGCTGAAGAAATTGCCGAGATTGTCAACATCCACAATGCAGATGTCATCATATTTAACCACCAACTCAGTCCCTCACAAGAGCGCAATTTAGAACGCGTTTGTAAGTGCCGAGTGTTAGATAGGACAACGCTGATCTTAGATATTTTCGCGCAAAGAGCCCGTACCCACGAAGGTAAATTGCAGGTTGAGCTTGCTCAGCTAAGGCATATCTCTACGCGCTTAATTCGAGGATGGACGCACTTAGAAAGGCAAAAAGGGGGGATCGGCTTACGTGGTCCTGGTGAAACCCAATTAGAAACCGATAGACGGTTACTAAGAGAGCGAATTAAGAGTATTCGTAAACGATTAGACAAGGTAGCCGTTGTGCGTGAGCAAGGGCGTCGAGCGCGTAGTCGTAACGAGATCCCAACTGTTTCTCTGGTAGGCTACACCAATGCGGGTAAATCGACGCTGTTTAACAAAATTACGGATGCGGATGTATATGCTGCGGACCAATTGTTCGCAACGCTTGATCCTACGCTAAGAAAGATCGAAATCGATGATGTTGGCCCCGTTATCTTAGCAGATACAGTAGGTTTTATTCGTCATTTACCTCATGACTTGGTAGCAGCATTTAAGGCGACTTTAACAGAGACTCGTGAGGCGGATTTACAGCTTCATGTCATCGATGTTGCAGATCCGAGAAGAAAAGAAAATATAGAACAGGTACAATTGGTTCTAGAGGAAATTGAAGCCAATGACATTCCTCAACTTTTAGTCTACAACAAAATTGATCTAATGGACGAAGTTGCGCCTAGAATAGATAGGGACGATGAAGGAAAACCGATCAGAGTGTGGTTAAGTGCCCACTCTGGAGAAGGGATTTCGTTGTTATTCGACGCCGTTAAAGAGTTGTTGGCAAAAACCGTTTTCACAGCTGAGCTTGCCGTACCTCCTGCGCTTGGGCGCTTACGAGGTGCACTATTTGAGCTTAATGCCGTGGATGAAAAAGGCTACGACGAGCAAGGCAACTGGCTTGTTTCGGTAAGAATGCCAAAAATCGAATGGGAAAAGCTCAATAAGGAATTCGGGCGAAATCTCAATGATTTGGTTGTTGGTAGTTAAAAATCGTCAATTTCGAGCGTATTTTTATATGAGAGTCGCTCGAATTTTGTTAGATTTAACCTAATTCATTTAAATAACAATGGAGTATAGCTATGGCCTGGAACGAACCGGGTAATAATGGCAATGATAACGATCCGTGGAAAAACCGCGGGGGGCGGGATCAAGGCCCACCTGATCTAGATGAAGTATTCCGTAAATTTGGTAATAAATTCGGCGGTATTTTCGGCGGTAAGCCGGGGAAAGGTGGTAATGGCGGATTAGGCGGTGCTGGTTTTGTCTTTATACTTATTATCGCAGCCATCGTATGGGCACTAAGTGGTATTTACACGGTAAAAGAAGCTGAGCGCGGTATCGTGTTGCAATTTGGTAAATTTGACCGTATTGCTGAGCCGGGTCTGCGCTGGAAAGCCACGTTCATCGAGCGTGTTATTCCTGTAGATATTGAAGCGGTGCGTTCATTGTCGGCTTCAGGCTTTATGCTTACGGAAGACGAAAACGTCGTGAGTGTTGAGTTTGAAGTGCAATATCGTGTTGTAGATCCAACGCTTTATCGTTTCAGTGTGACCGATGCTGATCACAGCTTACAACAAGCGCTAGACAGTGCTCTACGTTACGTTGTGGGCCATTCTCGCATGGACCAAGTGTTAACTACGGGTCGTGAAGTGGTTCGTCAGCGCACTTGGGAAGAGCTAAACAGTATTATCGAACCATACAATCTTGGTTTGATTGTTACAGACGTTAACTTTAAGGACTCGCGTCCTCCTTCAGAAGTAAAAGACGCATTTGATGATGCGATTGCTGCACAAGAAGATGAAGAGCGTTTCATTCGTGAAGCAGAAGCTTATGCGAAAGAAATTGAACCGCGTGCGCGTGGTCAAGTGACTCGTATGACGCAAGAAGCAGAAGCTTATCGCGAGCGTATAATCCTTGAATCTCGAGGTGAAGTGGAGCGCTTTGAAAAGTTACTACCAGAATACCAAGCTGCGAAAGAAGTAACGCGTAAACGCTTATATATTGATACAATGGAGCAAGTTTTGGGCCGTAGCTCAAAGGTATTGGTTGATGTTGAAGGTGGTAATAACATGCTGTATCTACCACTTGATAAGATTATGCAATCCCATAACAACGCTTCGTCACCAGTACGTTTGCCAAATCAGAGCGATATTGAGCAGCTTCGTAGAACGATTGAAGGTACTCAACAGCAAAATAGCTCTGTCAATTCAGGCGGTGATAGATTTAATCGCGACAGATTTGGTAACGGGAGATAATCAATATGAAGAATTTTAGTCTACTTCTATTAGTCACTGCCGTGATCATGTCGTTCTCTGGTATCTTTGTAGTAAACGAAGGTCAAAGAGCAATTGTACTGCTATTTAGCAAGGTACAAAAAGACGCGAATGGCGATGCTCTGGTGTATGAACCCGGCCTTCACCTGAAGGTGCCTTTCTTTAGCCAAGTACGTAAATTAGATGCACGGATCCAAACACTTGATGGTCAACCTGATCGCTTTGTAACGAGCGAGAAGAAAGACTTGATCGTGGATTCTTACGTTAAGTGGCGCGTGAATGATTTTAGTGCTTATTACCTACGTGCGCGTGGTGATAAACAGTATGCTGAAACGCTACTTAAGCAAAAGGTGAACAACGGTCTAAGAACAAACTTCGGTTCGCGTACTATTAAAGAAATAGTATCTGGTGAACGTAGCGAGCTAATGGAAGAAGCGTTAGTTCAAGCGTCTGAAAGTGCAACTGAGCTTGGGATTGAAGTACTTGATGTCCGTGTTAAGCAAATTAACCTACCTAACGAAGTAAGTAACTCGATCTACCAGCGTATGCGTGCGGAGCGTCAAGCTGTGGCGAAAGAGCACCGTTCTGAGGGTCAAGAGAAG
Organism: Pseudoalteromonas sp. JC3; assembly: GCF_030291895.1. Classification (NCBI taxonomy): domain Bacteria; kingdom Pseudomonadati; phylum Pseudomonadota; class Gammaproteobacteria; order Alteromonadales; family Pseudoalteromonadaceae; genus Pseudoalteromonas; species Pseudoalteromonas sp. JC3. The sequence goes on from NZ_CP127855.1 coordinate 774,029, forward strand.
GCGGAGACCATCCGTGCTAATGTTGATCGTCGAGTGACAGTAATGCTTGCAGATGCTGAGCGTAATGCTCGCGCGGTTCGCGGTCAAGGTGATGCAACGGCGGCAAACATTTACGCTAAAGCATATAATAAAGACCCTGAGTTTTTCGGGTTTGTTCGTTCGCTTGAAGCATATAAAAATACCTTTAAAGATAAGAATGATGTTATGGTGTTATCACCGGATAGCAAGTTCTTTGATTATATGAAGGATGCAAAAGCTCAATAAGATGATGCTTTTGAGATGATTGTAAAACCCCGCCAGCCAGCGGGGTTTTTTATTGGCGCGATATGGTCACAACGTTAGACGATGAAACCCCATGAGTAGCCGCGATCTTTCATACCGCAAAAAACACACCGTAGCAGCGGATTTTATGTCGCGGAAAAACACATCGTAGCAGCGACTTTATGTCGCGAAGAAACACATCGTAGCAGCGACTTTATGTCGCGAAGAAACACATTGTAGCTACGACTTTATATCGCGAAGAAACACATCGTAGCAGCGACTTTATGTCGCGAAAAAGCACACCGTGGCAGCGACTTTATGTCGCGAAAAAATACATCGTAGCAGCGACTTTATATCGCGAAGAAACACACCGTAGCAGCGACTTTATATCGCGAAGAAACACATCGTAGCAGCGACTTTATGTCGCGAAAAAGCACACCGTGGCAGCGACTTTATGTCGCGAAAAAATACATCGTAGCAGCGACTTTATATCGCGAAGAAACACACCGTAGCAGCGACTTTATATCGCGAAGAAACACATTGTAGCTACAACTTTATATCGTGAAGAAACACATTGTAGCTACGACTTTATATCGCGAAGAAACACATTGTAGCAGCGACTTTATATCGCGAAGAAACACATCGTAGCAGCGACTTTATGTCGCGACCAACAATAAAAAAGCGGCCAATAGGCCGCAGTTAGGAAGTGAATTGGTACTAGCCTATTAAAATTACAAAACCTTAAAACACGTACTTCACTGAAAGTTGCAGTCTATCTAAATCACCTTCGAGGCCACTTTCTGTTTCCCGAGTACCCATCTTATATTCAGCACCAAAGGTAAGCTTTTTAACGGGTGAATAAAGTAGGTTTGCGCTGTAACTCATACTTGATTTTGTCGGATCGCCAGTTACCGCCAGCAAATCGCTTTCGTTATCAGCATTAAAGAATGAGTATAAGAATGTTGAGCGGAACTGATCATTCCAGCTATGTTGGTAAGCAATAAAGCCCGACGTCGAGTCAATTGCATGTAACGAGTTACCGTCGTATACCGCACCATTAGCAACGTTCAGTCCTACATAACGACCAAGCCCTTGACCTTGGGTCAGCATAAACTTCAAGTTATTGTTGCCAAAATTAACACGACCAGATGCACTGACCCCAAATGAGCTTTCAGACTCATCAGCTCCACCGACTTTATAGGTTATTTGGCGCGCAAGTGCCGCTACCGCAATATGACCCCAACCTGCATTGTGTGTGTAACGTGCAGTGAAATCAGGCATGCTAGCGTCATCAGTGACGACACGGCCACTATCTGCAGTGGTAACCGTGCTTTCTGGGTTTTCAATAGAGAAAGACCAGTTTCCCGTGGTGTATTTAGCCATGGCTTGGCGTACGAAAACGGTGCCTTCAGCTGGGCCAACGAAGTCTAAAGTCTCTGGTAGCGCGCTAACATTTTGGAAGTTTGACCAAGCTTGACCGAACAAGAAGCCTTTGTAGCTCACAAAGGCTTGGCGAATACGAGGTGAGTAGGAGTTACTCACACGCTCATTGCCTCCAGAGGTAGAAATAAAGTCTAGCTCGATTTTAGTCTTGATACTGCTGCCATCATCAAGCTTAGTATCGGTCCCGAAGCTAAAGCGAGATTGGCGAGCGTGCATATCAAACACAGCATCGCTATCTGAGTTAACCCCAACAGGAGTCGTACCAGGAACGTAAAAGTCTCGGCCGATATTTTGCGCACCCAGCGCGCCGTCAGAAAAGTCACTCCAAATGGCATCTAGCTTGATATAACCACCATAGTTAACTTTAGTATCGCCAATCTCAGCCGCAGTGGCAGGGAGAGCGCAGAGGCTACTGATAGCAACTGCGAGCAGTTTTTTATTAATGTTATTCGTTGTCATAATCCAGTTCCTCAATAGCTGTGCTTTGCAGTTGGCAGCAGCCGATATTCATATTAATCATCACTAACTGTTGTTTAAGGTTGGTTTTTACTCAATTACCTATTGGTCTATTAGACTAAGGTGGCATACAGTAAATGAGCGGAGGATAAGGCGATCATAAAGATTGAATTAGGTACAGTCGGTAAGTTGTATGAAACTTTTACGTTTGCAGCTGTTCTACAACTAAGGTCTAATACTTAAACACCCAAGGCTGGGTGATCCTTAGGAAAAGCGTGTCTAGCAGACCTAGACCTCTAAATATAATGGAGATGACTATGTCACAGAGCATTTATCCAGTTCCTGAAAAAATCAAGAACGCAGCATTAATCAACGACGAGCAATATCAAGAACTATATCAAAAGTCGATTGATGACCCCGCAGAGTTTTGGAAAGAGCACGGTCAACGTTTAGATTGGTTCAAACCTTATAGTAAAGTTAAAAATACCTCATTTGATAAAGGCCATATCAATATTAAATGGTATGAAGACGGCGTACTAAATGCCTCTTATAACTGTATCGATAGACACCTCGAAAAGCGCGCCGATAAAGTTGCGTTGATTTGGGAAGGTGATAACCCCGAACAAACAGAAAATATTACCTACCAACAACTGCATGATGAAGTCGCAAAGCTTGCCAATGGTCTTAAGAGTCTGGGCGTTACAAAGGGTGACCGCGTGGCAATCTACATGCCGATGACTCCACAAGCAATTTATGCCATGCAGGCCTGTGCAAGAATTGGTGCTATCCACTCCGTTGTGTTTGGGGGCTTTTCACCTTCTGCTATTGCAGATCGTATTAAAGATTCTGGCGCCAAAGTGGTCATCACCTCAGATGAAGGTCGTCGCGGTGGTAATTGTGTGCCGCTTAAGGCAAATGTTGATGAAGCGGTAGCGCAAGCTGGCGTCACCACTATCGAGCATGTGGTTGTACACCAATTAACAGGTGGCGACGTTGAATGGAATGCTCATGATGTCTGGTGGCATGAATTAGTGGCTGATAAGCCAGCCAAATGTGAACCTGAAATGATGAATGCGGAAGATCCGCTTTTTATTCTTTATACCTCGGGCTCTACCGGTCAGCCGAAAGGGGTAGTGCATACTACGGGTGGATACCTAGTGTATGCATCAATGACCCATGAGTATGTATTCGACCTTCAAGAAGATGATATTTACTGGTGTAGCGCGGATGTGGGCTGGATCACAGGTCATAGTTATATTGCTTATGGTCCACTGGTGAATGGTTGTACTCAAGTTGTATTCGAAGGCGTGCCGACCTATCCGACGTCTGGTCGCATGGGTGAAATCGTTGATAAACATGGCGTTACTATCCTTTATACTGCGCCTACCGCGATCCGTGCTTTGATGGCAAAAGGTGACGAGCCGACAGCAAGTTCCAAGCGTGATAGTTTACGTATTTTGGGTTCGGTCGGTGAGCCAATTAATCCGGAGGCTTGGTCTTGGTATTACGAGCAAATTGGTAATAGTGACTGTCCTATCGTAGATACTTGGTGGCAAACCGAAACGGGCGGCATCATGATCACGCCACTACCTGGCGCTACTGCACTTAAGCCGGGCTCTGCGACCCGTCCATTCTTTGGTATTGCTCCTGCACTGTTTGACGCGGAAGGTAATACGCTGACAGGCGCGACCGAAGGTAATCTGGTGATTTTGGATAGTTGGCCTTCACAAGCCCGTACGGTTTATGGCGACCATGAGCGTTTTGAACAAACGTACTTCTCGGCTTATCCGGGCGTTTATTTTACGGGCGATGGTTGTCGCCGTGATGAAGACGGTTACTACTGGATCACCGGTCGCGTGGATGATGTACTTAACGTTTCAGGTCACCGCCTCGGTACTGCTGAAATCGAAAGTGCGTTAGTCGCTCACGAAGCGGTTGCTGAGGCGGCTGTGGTAGGCTATCCACACGACATTAAAGGTCAAGGGATCTATGTCTATATCACGCCAAATGAAGGGGTAACGGTATCTGACGAGTTAACTAAAGAAGTGAGAAATTGGGTGCGTAAAGAGCTAAGCCCAATTGCAACCCCTGACATGATCCAATGGTCTCCAGGTTTACCTAAAACCCGTTCTGGTAAAATCATGCGCCGTATTTTGCGTAAGATTGCAGCCAACGAGTATCAACAGTTAGGGGATACTTCTACACTTGCCGATCCAAGTGTGGTTGATGAATTAATCGAGAATAGATTGAATCGTTAACTGAATAACTTGAATTGCGACCTAATATAAACATACTATAACGGCTGTTATCTTTACGATAACAGCCGATTTTTTAGGAGCATAGCATGTATCAGTTTTTAATCGCGGATGATCATCCTCTATTTCGAGAGGCGCTTAAGGGGGCTCTAAAAGCGCAGTTTGAAGGATTAGAGGTATTCGAATCTGAAAACTTTGACACTACGCTCTCGGTCTTACAACAACAAGAAGAACTAGACCTACTCCTGCTCGATTTACATATGCCGGGCAATGGTGATTTATATGGACTAATTCGGATCCGTGAGGATCACCCAAGTCTTCCAGTTGTTGTGGTTTCGGGAAGCGAAGACCTTTCTATCATTTCTAAAGTGATGGGATACGGCGCGATGGGTTTTATCCCAAAAGCGGCGTCAGTAGAACAAATTACCGAAGCCATAGAGCAAGTGCTCGAAGGTGACACGTGGTTGCCTGAAGGTATGAAAGACAAAGTGGCTGAACTTGAAGGGGAGGACAAAGAGCTTGCCCAACAAGTGGCCTCGCTCACGCCGCAGCAATATAAAGTGCTACAATATTTACACGAAGGCTTGCTGAATAAGCAAATTGCCTACGAGCTAAATATTTCAGAGGCAACGGTGAAAGCACATATCACCGCTATCTTCAGAAAGTTGGGTGTCTATAATCGTACTCAAGCTGTATTGATTGCTTCAAAACTACAACTAGAACCTATCGAAGCGAGTGACTAATTTCGCATCATTGCTTGCAAGGTGCTTACCTTGTAAGCAATGATGCTTTAGCTTAACTCTTTAAACGCCTGACTTAGTCCCTCTATTGTTAGCGGATACATTCTGTCTTGCATTAATTGATTTATTAGCTCTATCGAATGGTAATAAGACCAATAGCTTTGCGGCTGAGGGTTAAGCCAAGCCACCTGATCTGAACCAATAGTTTTGGACACCTCATTAAGCAATTAATCGAAGCTGCTTTAAAAGTAGAGCTAGAACAACATTTAGGCTTTGACCCACAGCCAAGCCGTCAGAACGGCACAAGCAAGAAAACGATGTAGGCCAATTTGAGCTTGAAACGCCAAGAGGCCGTACTGGCTCGTTTGAGCCACAGCTGGTTAAGAAAAACCAACCTAAGCTAACGCCTGAAATTGACCAAAAATACTGCCTATGTTCGCGTTAGGCATGAGCTATCGGGATTATTCGAGGCTATGTGCAAGAGATGTATGGCATTGAAATTTCAGAAGCCACCATTACAGGCGTAACTGACCAGTTAATCCCAGAGCTTAAAGCGTGGCAATCACGAAGTCGTGATACGCTGTATCCGTTCATCTGGCTTGATGCTACTCACTATAAAATCAAAGAGAATGGCCGCTACGTTAGCAAAGCGGTTTACACCGTACTCGGAATTAATATCGAGGGTCGTAAGGAGTTACTTGGCCTATACCTTTCAGAAAATGAGGGCGCTAATAATTGGTTATTTGTGCTCACCGATTTACATAACCATGGCGTATCCGATATTTTAATTGCCTGTGTTGATAGGTTTAAAGGCATTGGCACTATCTACCCTGAAAAGAGGTTCAGCAGTGTGTTGTTCATCAAATACGTAACTTAACGAAATATGTTGCTTCAAAGGACCAGAAAGCATTCATGGTTGATTTAAAGCCTGCTTATCGTGCAGCAACCAAAGATGCTGCCGAGGTTGCACTTGACGAGTTAAACGATAAATGGGGCAAGCTATATCTCATCGTTATCGAGTTTTGGCTTCGTAAATGGGTTAACTTGTCAGTTTACTTCACATATCCTAACTAACCTCAGATCTGCATAAGAATTAAAGCCGAGTCACTTTTATACTCGGCTTTTTAGTCTGAAAGGTGTAGGCAATTAATCCAGCCATTAAATTAACCATAAATGAAATGCCGCTTCGGTGCCTTGTATGCTCTATTTGAGCCATATTTTTTAGCTGGTCGAAAACAGTCTCAATGATGAAACGCTTTGATAACATCGCTTTATCCCAAGGCGATATTAGCTGACGTTTCATATTACTTCGTTGACCTGTTATGAAATCAATACCTTGCTCGGCAAGTTCCGCTTTTAGGTTTGCAGATACATAACCTTTATCAGCATATAAACTACCTGTAACATTATCGACCATATCTAGTACAGGCTTTCTATCGTCAACATTCCCAGCGGTTACTTTTACGGCTAATAAACCACCTTCGTCATTCATGATGAGGTGAAGTTTAAAGCCATAAAACCAGCCCATTGTACCCTTACCTCGTTTGGCTTCGCCTTCGAAAACTTGGTGGCGAGGAATACGCATGTTGTGACAAACCTTGAGTGAAGTAGAATCTATAAAAGCTATATCTGTTGGTTTATCAAAGCGCAGCTTTAAGTAGCTACACAGAGCAGGTAACGTGGTCTGGAGCAATTTTAACATGCGTGTATAACTGACTAAATCTGGAAAATAATGTCTCCAATACTGACAAACAAATTTTGTGTAGTAGGTTTTAAAGTCGCGAAACCCCGATTGATGAAAAGCAATCAAAATAGTCATAACTTCGCTAGAGGCTAGGCGAGATGGTTTTAAGCGTTGCTTTTCACTTGATTCTATTAGGTGTTTAAGCCATTGAGGTTCAAACAATAAACAAAAATCATCGACACCTACGTAAATTGCATCTAAGTTATTCATGCCCTTGCCTTGGTAATCTTATGTTTCTTGGTCGAAAGATCTGATCACCACAAGGGCATTTAGTTCAATTTCTTATGCGCAGCTCGGGTTAACTACGTGTGTAAGGCTATCTACACAGCCAATGCTATCGAGGTTGTGCGTCGCCAATTTAGAAAGCTCACTAAAACCAAGGGGGGCATTTTCCAATGAAAATAGCTTGATGAAATTATTGTATACGGGCATATTGACGCTTCAAATAAATGGACAATGCTAATCCATAGCTGGAATCTGACATTGTCGCAATTAGCCATCTACTTCGAAGGTAGGTTAGATGGTGTGCTAGATATATAGCAATTTAGGCTGACACCGAATTCTGAACGCCCTCCCTGTAACAAGTTCTGTGTAACTGTCATTTATTTAATGTGTTTTTCGAGGCGCTCCTCGAATTCAATAATAAAGTGACTCATTGCTTGACGCCAGTTTTGAATGGGCATCGTCCATTTCTTGCTGGCATCTTTTACTGCTAAGTAAACCATCTTTTTGGCTGAATCGTCGCAGGGGAAGGTTTTTCGTTTTTGATAGCCTTCCTGATAACGATGTTGAGTGACTCAATAGCGTTGGTTGTATAGATGGCTTTGTGAATATCCTCTGGTAGTTGAACTGCGTATTGAGGTTCTGCCAGTGATTACGCCATGATTTTGCAACTTGTGGGTACTGGTCGTCCTAGGTATCGCTAAATCGCTCCAGCTCAAGCAAGGCTTTATCTTCCGTTGCTGAACGGTACACCCGCTTTAAGTCTGCCGTGACTGCTTCGTTGTCTTTTAAATTCAAGTATTTCAATTGGTTATGAACTGTATGCACGATGCATAGCTGAATATGCGTTTGAGGGAAGACTGTGTTGATGGCATCAAAGCCATCCACACGCACAATAAGTATATCTTCAGCACCACGCTGGTGAAGTTCCGTTAAGACGTTTAACCAGAACTTGGCCCCTTCGTTCTCGGCAATCCATATACCCATAAGTTCTTTATGGCCTTCGAGGTTGATACCTAGCGCCAGGAAGATGGACTTGTTGATTACCCGCTTATCTTGATGAGTTTTTACAACTATGCAATCCAGATATACAATTGGGTAGACTGCATCCGGGACGTGACTGCCATTCAATCACTTGCTCGGTAACTGCGTTGGTAACACGAGACACAAGCGTAGGCGATATCTCAGCACCGTACCACTCATCAAATGCATTGACGATTTCTAGGGGGCTCATGTCTTGCGCATACCGGTAGAGAATTTTATCATCCATTGACGTAAATCGAATCTGGTTCTTTTTGACCAGTTTAGGCTCAAAGGAGCCTTCGTGATCACGAGGCGTATCTAGTTCAAACTCACCATTTTCAGTTTTTATCCGCTTGCTGCTCGTACCATTACGACTACTCGTGCTGGTGTTTCTCATAGCCCAAGTGTTCACCCTTCTCCGCGTTCAACGCTGCTTCAACGGTTATATTCTTCAGCATCTGGCTAAATTCGTTTAAATCCTCAGGCGTTTTAATGCCTTTGGCTGCTTCCTTTGCGAAAGCTCCAAGCTCTTTTTTATTCATTTGCATCCGCCTATCCTTAACTCTCTGTAGAGTATGTTGTGATAGGCAGTTACACAAATTTAGTTACAGTCTCTAAGTGTCCAGTTTTAACGGTTCAGATCAGTTTTCTTAATATTACTGAAATGACACAGGTTTCTAAACACTACCGCATATGGCGCCAGTAGCAATTGAGTTTTTTCAGTGGCCCACTTGAGTTGGCCACTATTTTTAACTTCAAATGCAGTCTAAATTTGATAAGTATTTAACCCTCCGCTGCGGATGAGCGAATTTGCCCAACAATGCTATTTTGTCCATTATCTTCGTTGTTTTCATTTGTAATAGCCTGCTATTACTGTATAAAAACGCCTTGATATCGAACAAAACCCCATCATTGGATTAGAAGAATCATACGTTTTTAAGTATATAGAGTTTCACAACCCTTATCCGCAGCTGAGGTTATTTAACTGGCTTTTTAAAGCTTGTAACTTTTCTTCTAGATCACCATAGATATCCGCGTCCTCATTAAAAAAGTCAATGTTACACGTTAAATAATCAACCGTCTCTTTGGACTGCTTGACTAGTTCTGAGCTAGTAATCGAGTTTGAATCCAGCTTCTCTTTGAGAAGGGATGTAAAACAGCTCGCTATCTCTGAAGCATCAAATGGCTCATGTTCTGTTTTCATTAGGAAGTCAATGAAGAAGTGAAAGTACGTATTAAATAACATATCAGGCATCACTCTTAGTTCATTTGCTCTTTCAATTACGCTGCGAGAAAATGCCACTGAAATAGCCTCGCTAGACTGGTTAAAAAACGTGTTTTTGGCATAAGCTAAATCGGGATCACAGTCATAACCTGAAAGCTGTTCTTGCCATATACTTTCGATTGATTGTGTTTCTGTATTATTCATAAAACCTCTTAATAGCAGGAGTAGAAAGTCTACTCCTGCAGCAATTGATAATTAAGGCTCGTCAAACATGCAGCCAATAGTTTGAACCACTTTTGCTACGCCTCTGGTTTTCGCCCGACACATAGAGCTCTTAGGTTTTTTACCATTTTTATATTGCTCAGTGACTTGGCGGTGTCTTACCGCATTTTCATAAGCCTTCTGATATTTTTGAGCTCTATTTGTAAGTTCTTGAATTTTTTGAGTATGTCTTCCTTTGTTGTATCTATCATCCCATTTCTTATAATCTTGAGCTACTTTTTTGAAGTACTCTGATAATCTCTTATTGTAATCTTCCTTGGATTCTCCAGGCTTTTGTTTTGGTGTGGTTTCACTTCTTTTTTTAATATCTTCGTATTCTTTTTGTTTTTGCTTTTCTTTTTCAGAGTTTTTATCGGAGTTGCTGCTTCCGCCGCCACCGCCGCCACCTTCACCACCGCCGTAGTTACCACCACCGCCATAGCCACCACCAAAATCAATCCAGCCGCTACCGCCGCCCAAGCCGCCGCCACCGCAGCTGAAAGAATATGAATTACATTTATAAACGACTTGAATTCGCTCAATTTCATTTAGCGTGTAGTTAGGGACACTAATTTCTTGTTCATATTCGAACGCTTCTTTTGGTGGGGTTGCGCAACTTGCAACTTTTTTCCAAGGACCATATTCTGCGCTATTCGAATCTGGCATCTGTCCTTTGGTCCAGTAGTTTGCCTGATAAATATCACCCTTAAATGTGGCCTTCTCAGACGATTCATAACCTTTATTATCATACCAAGCAGCTGGGCATGAAGGTGCCTTATGAACATTGTTATAATTTTGCATATACGCATACGCATTACCAAAGTGAACAGCTCCACTTCCTACCGCGTTGGCGGGGTAATTGTAATCTAAAGGAAGGGCTGAGCCTATAACTGCATTTAGGATTTTTTCAGCTGTTGCAGCTGGGTAGTTTGACCATAATTTTGCTATCCCTGCTGTGACAATTGCTGCAGATTGTGAGGTGCCAGTTACTGCTGCGTATCCCTGCTGCTGTGATGTGACACGAATATCACCATTTTTAAAGAAGTTTATTTCGTCGTTATTAAGTCCAGGCATTAATAGTGTGGGCATTGAAGCATCATAATCTAGTGTGCTTAACCATGGATTGAATTTACGAAACTCCTCCTTTTCTAATGTGGCAAGGTAGTCGTATGAAATGACTAATACAGAACCACCATCAGCGCTACATTGAGCCGAAGCTTGATTTAGTTCATTAATTGAAGAATTGCTGAGCTCTTTATTCGTTATTTGCTCAGATAAAGCTGTCGCCGACAAATTGTGGTAACAGCTGTCTTGTGTAGGCAGAGTTTCAGGGTAGTCGAGGCCTTTATCGATTTGATAGTGGTCAAATTCAACATAACCCTCGCGACTTTCGTAGTAGACAGAAGCGACCTTATTATAGTTACTGGGAATGGTAGACAGGATGTCAACACCAGGTGCAACGATTGAAACCCCCGAATAAGATGGAGAAAAATCAGCAAGCTCACCATTAATATTGATGGCACCTACGCCAATTACATTTCTATATGCAGCAGGATAAGCTGGGCTATCATAACCTGTTGCATTGCCGTGGTTGCCAGCGGCAGCAACAAAGATAATGCCATTCTGATAGGTCAATCTATCAATAACATCTCTTAATTCACCAGAGTAATTCATACCGCTCAGTGAGAGGTTGATAATTTTTGCGCCAGCTGACGCGCAGATTTCGATAGAGTCTATTAAATTCTTATCATTAATTGTGGAGCCAGCACCACGGGCAGATTGAACTAGTTTCTGGACATGTATGTCAACATGGCCATTGTCAATTGCACCTCTTACACCAGAGTTGTTGTCTAGCGCACTTATGATCCCTGAAATATGTGTGCCATGACCGATGTTATCTTCACCCCAATTACCACCGTAAGTGTTCCAGTATCCATTAATGCTCATCTGGGATAGATCATTGTGATTTGCATCTACTCCAGAGTCGATAATGCAAACTTTTAGCTTTTCGCCAGTTGGCTGTGGTATAGCGTCCAAGCCAGTTTGATTGATCCAATACGGCGTAATTTGAATAGAGTTCAGCTCGTCTAGTAACGTGTTGAATTCGTTCTTCTCAGACAGGTATTTAGTTTCAAGTACCTCGTAGTAGAGAGGGTGTGAAGCTCGATTTTTAGCTTCGTTATCATCATTTGCAGAGAGTTGCATAGATGCGAAAGCTGTTGATATTGATAACAGCGTAATACACTTTTTAATCATTTTTACTACCTATTACAAATCATTATGTTGTTGTCCCTTAAAAGGGGTCGACAGGTTAGTGTAAAAACGAGGTTTTAGCAACTTTTTGTTAATTGGGTTGAGTTTGGGTTTCTGGTTTACTAAAAGGTATAAACTTGAGTTTTGTGGTTAACTAACCTTTGTTTTTATGTTGCGTATTTTGCAACATTAATGGAGCTTGCATGGAATTGCTATAACAATTTCATTCTGCTTGTTGGCCGAATTCAGATAATAAGTGCACCACTCATGATTAAACAGTTAGAAGAGAACAACTGCCTGTTGGTGGTACTCTGTAATCGATAAAAAATACTAGATACAATGGGTTACAAGCAGCTTGGCGAAGGGCAAAAATAACAGATTGAGACCTACTTACGCGAGGGCTTTAGCTATCGAAAGATAGGAAAAAGGCTAAAAGTGAGTCACTGCCCATAAGCCGTGAATTTAGGCGCAATAGTACTCGAAGTTATTACTTGGCAGTGGTTGCACATTCAAAGGCATGTAAGCGAAAACGTCTAGCTGCGAAGTATTCTATGCCAGCATTTACAATTGCGTTCGTTGAGTTTGGATTAGAGCAAAAATGGATTCCTGAACAGATTGCGGGTGTTAGCAAAATTATCGACTCATCCAGTGAGTCATGAATGGATTTACGGCTATATTCAAAAAGATAAATTGAGTGGTGGCAAACTTTACAAATATCTGTGACAAGGGCACAGGCGTTATCGTAAAGGCTGCCGAAGCAAACGGGTCATCATCCCAAATCGAGTTGGCATTGAACATAAACCTGCGATTGTTGAAACTAAAGCACGGTTTGGTTATTGGTAAGCGGATACAGTATTTGGCAAGCATGGTACGGGAGCAATCGTTAGTTTAGTCGAACGTACACGTAAGTTTTACCTGATACGCAAAGTTCCAGCAAAAAATGCAGCACAAGTGAGTTTTGCGAACACGAGCATGTCTCAGAGAAGCTAAAAACCGCCATCTATTTTGCCAACCCTGCTTCGGTTTCGATTAAGGTGAAGCGAGGCACCGCTTCGCCTTCGACCATAACGTCTTCTAAAAACATTTCAAGTGGTCGAACCCAAAAGCTCATATCTCCATATAGGGTTTGATAAACCACTTGCTTCTCTTGCGTTTCACTGTGCGTTGCCAAGGCGTGCACTCGATATAATTTTCCTTTGTAGTGGCGGTAAATTCCAGGTGTGATATCCACTAATTCAAGCTCCAAAAAATAAAAGCCGTACGTGACGGGCTGAAATGTTATAATCCGTGCCATTAAGACTGAAGGTGTTTAAAGATGAATTATATTGCGCTGGACGATTATAAGAAAGCTTGGGTTTTCAAACATAAAGATCTTCCAATCGAAGAATCCGACCTGGCATTGATAAAACCAATGTCAGCGGCGCGCGCTGCGGTGCTTTGGAGCACTATGGTAAGCAACGAAAAAGATCACCCTGATTTCTTTGATAAAACAGATTGGGTTGGTAAAGCGGACTCATGGCAAGAAACCCTCAATTGGGAGCAGCCGTGGGAAGCGGGAGAAGCGTTTCCTGAAACTATCGAGCAATTTCTTGATTGGCAAGCTAATACCACCGTGTATTTTTGTCTCTCTCGAGATGATGTGATCGAGACCCGTTTTGACGTGTTTAAGCGATGTTGGCAGAACTTTATGTTTTTGACTGACGGTAGTTTCTTAATAGGAAAAAAACGCAGTTCGGTAGTACAATTTATGGCTGAGGGGCAAGCAAAATTAGGAACCAAGCCGTAAGCAAGTACAACTGAGCAGTTTGCTTTGATTTGAAACATGGCTAGTGTATAAAGGATGTACACCAGTCTACTAAAGTAGATTGCATTGACGGGAGGCGTTTTGGAGCAACAGCAAAATACAATCTGGTATGACGAAGCATCTCGCCTTGTATTTGCCGAGCTTGTAAACGTATTTTATGCCAGAGAGTTGCCGAAGCTTGCTGAACTCTCTGATCATACTCGCCTTCAGCGTTTGTTAAACAGCCTGCCGTATTATGTTGAGCGCGCGGCCACACATATTATTCATGGTGATGTCCCGCTTGAGCTAGATAGTTTCAATGGATGTTGGTTAGCAAAGCAAAAATCACAGCCTAAATGTGATGACGCTGCCAACGCAGCATTTTTTACCACTAAGGTGAAAGTGGGGCTGGTGGTTCCTGTGCTATATGCAGACTCGACGGGGACAACCGTAAGGCTCGACAGTGTCGACCAAGTGAATGAGGTTGACAAATTGCACTGCAACCAATTTGGCTGGTTCAGTGTCAGTGGCAATAGCTTACAAGCAAGTGATGAAGCGCGTGTACAATTGCTAAAACCGACGAAAGCGTTAATGACAGCTGCCTGTTGTGGCCATACTTGGTATTTTGGCAAAGCGGTAGTACCGAGAAGGCTGACGCTAAGAGAAATGTTACTTGCCAGTTCAATTAATTGGCCACAAGTACAAAAAACAAAAACGAGTCAACGATCCTAATCGACTCAAAAAACAGAAGTTTGGATTAAGCAATGCGATTTTTTCAGTTAGCGCTGTTGGTTTTAGCGCTATTTATTCAGTACAGACTTTGGTTCGGCCACAACGGCGTGGAGGACTACACTCGGATAAAATCCGTGGTTAAATCGCACCAAGAAACCAATGCCAACCTCAGTAAACGAAATAAATTATTAAAAGCGGATATCGACGATTTAAAACTCGGCCTCGAAGGGGTTGAGGAGCGCGCTCGTCATGAGCTCGGCATGATTAAACCTGGCGAAACTTTTATCCGTGTATTACCGAAAGTACCTCATGAAAAGAAACGATAAACTTGCAGTCGTCATCCCCGCAGCTGGGGTTGGCAGTCGTATGCAGGCGCAGATGCCTAAACAATATATTCCACTATTAGGTAAACCAATTTTAGTACACACACTGGAAAAACTAGCCGGACTTGAGTGCGTCGATCAATTTATGGTCGCCGTTTCCAAAGAAGATGGATATTTTTCATCGGCGTTACTGCCTGATAGCCGTTTTAGCCACTGCGAAGGTGGACAAGAACGTGCCGACTCCGTTTTATTGGCGCTAAAAGCATTGGCACCAAGTCGCCCTGACTGGGTGTTAGTTCATGATGCGGCTCGACCTTTAGTTGCGCTGGACGATATTCATCAGCTGATTTCACGATGTATAAACCAACAGCAAGGTGGCATACTGGCTGCCAAGGTTAAAGATACCATCAAACGCGGTACGGAGTTGGTACAGGAAACCGTACCTAGAGCGTCGTTATGGCAGGCTTTTACGCCTCAAATGTTTAGGTATGAAGAGTTATTGGCTGCGCTGGAGCTTGGACTTTCTCAAGGTGCAAATATCACAGATGAAGCATCAGCGATGGAATTACAAAATCAGCCAGTTCAACTCATTGCCGCGCGTACAGATAACATTAAGATCACAACGCCGGAGGATTTACCTCTGGCGGAGTTTATAATTCAACAACAAGGTAAACAGCATGATTAGAATTGGCCACGGATTTGATGTTCATAAATTTGGTGGAGCTGGCCCATTGACGATTTGTGGGGAAAAAATTCCTTACGAACAGGGGTTTATTGCTCACTCCGATGGTGATGTGGCAATTCATGCATTGTGTGATGCCTTGTTGGGAGCGCTTGCGCTGGGAGATATTGGTAAGCACTTTCCTGATACCGCGAGTGAATTTGAAAATATCGACAGTCGTATTTTATTACGCCGCGTGATGGAACAAGTGAAAGCGCTTGGCTATCAAATAGGCAATATCGACATCACGATTGTCGCGCAAGCACCAAAAATGCGACCACATATTGATGCGATGCGCGGTAAAATCGCAAACGACTGTGAAGCGCAGCTGGACCAAGTTAATGTTAAAGCAACCACTACTGAAAAGCTGGGTTTTGAGGGACGTAAGGAAGGGATCTCAAGCCATGCTGTGGTGCTATTGGTAAAAGCATGAAGACACTAAATTATCTTTACGGCAAACCGTTATCTGATGGCGATTATAAGTCACAACCAGAAGACTTTAGAGTCGAAGAAATTTTAGATATTCCTTTTACTGGCGAAGGTGAGCACGTTTGCTTGCAGATCATAAAAAAGGGAGAAAACACTGCATTTGTCGCTAAAAAGCTTGCAGAATTTGCTCAAATTTCACCGCGAGATGTCAGTTATGCAGGAATTAAAGACAGACACGGCGTATGTACGCAGTGGTTTAGTGTGCCGGTGCCAATTAAAAAGTCGGTAGATTTTAGTGCATTAAATAGTGACTCTATTTTTGTGGTGCAACAAATACGGCACAATCGAAAGTTAAAAACAGGCTGTCATAAGGGCAATCGCTTTGCCATTACCCTCAGAAACGTGACTGCTCCACTTGATATTCTGTCGCGTATTAATGCCGTACGCCAAGGGGTTCCTAATTATTTTGGAGAACAACGTTTTGGTCATGATGGCCACAACTTAGCCATGGCAGATAGGTTATTTGACGGCGAAAAGATCCGCGATAAAAAGCTCAGAGGGCTGGTGCTTTCAGCCGCCCGCTCTCATCTGTTTAACGAAGTCGTCAGTCGCCGCGTGGCAGAGCATGGTTTGGCAACGACTTGGCATCGTGAAATCTTTTTACTGAGCGGTAGTAACGCCTTTTTTGATTCAGAAATTGATTGCGAGCTCATCGAACGGTTACTGAATGGCGACATTTTGCTTTCGGCGCCATTGGTTGGCAAAGGTGAAAAGGGCTTGTTGCCGCAAGAGCGTGAATGGTTGGCTCCTTTCGCTAAATGGCACGAAGGGTTGGCTGAATTTGGGATGAAAAATGAGCGTAGAGCGCTTAGATTAATACCCGAAGCACTTAAAGTGAGTATGACTGACAACAGTACGCTCACCCTAGAATTCAGTTTACCAAAAGGGACTTTTGCCACGGCGCTGCTCAGAGAGCTTGTTAATCATAAAGATGCCAGTAAAAAGTTTAATAAACATGAAGAGTCGATACAGCAGTGAGATACTCATTGTCTAACAAGAAAAAGAGGTGAAATATGAAGATCCTATTGAGTAATGACGATGGTGTTCACGCCAAGGGTATTGCTATCTTGTATCAAGCGTTATCACAAATCGCGGACGTAACTGTCATTGGTCCAGATAGAAACTGTAGCGGTGCGAGTAACTCGTTAACCTTATTAAACCCGCTCAGAGCGACTACGCTAGATAATGGTTTTATCTCCGTGAATGGCACGCCCACCGACTGTGTTCACCTTGGAGTGAACAAACTGATGGATGAATTGCCGGATTTAGTCGTTGCAGGGATCAACAATGGCGCTAATCTTGGCGATGATACACTGTACTCAGGCACTGTTGCGGCGGCCACTGAAGGTCGACATGTGGGCTTGCCTGCGATTGCCGTTTCTCTTTGCTCTAAAAATGAAGCCCACTACGAAACTGCAGCGCATGTCACGGTAGAGATCATTAAAAAGCTTGCAAACCACCCGCTACCAAAAGACCAAATCATTAATATCAACGTCCCTGATATTCCATTAAGTGACTTAAAAGGGATTAAAGTCACTCGACTAGGCTCACGTCATAAAGCGGATACCATGACCGAACAAATCGACCCATGGGGCCGAAGTGTGTACTGGTATGGCACGTTAGGTCATGAAAGTGACGCTGGTGAAGGCACGGATTTTCATGCTGTAAACAATGGTTATGCCGCTATCACACCACTCAAGGTGGATATGACGGCTTACGAGAGCTTAGATGCTGTGGCGAGCTGGTTATCTTAAGAGGCGTATGTGCTGAATAATTATCAGGGCAGTGCCAACGCGCTGGTGGAACTGCTAACACAGCAAGGCGTAGAAGATAAAATGGTACTCAATGCCATCGCTAACACGCCTAGACACTTGTTTGTCGATGAAGTGCTTAAACATAAGTCATATGAAAATACTGCACTTCCTATCGGTCAAGGGCAAACGATATCACAACCTTTTATCGTCGCAAAAATGACTGAAGTGTTAAAACAAGTGGGTGTTAAAGGGCGCATTTTGGAAGTGGGGACGGGCTCTGGTTATCAGACCGCCATACTGGCACAAGTGTTTGAACAGGTTTTTAGCATCGAGCGGATCAAGTCGCTGCAGTGGCAAGCGCGCAGAAGGCTGCATTTGCTGGATTTATACAATGTTACCATGAAACATGGTGACGGTTGGAAGGGCTGGGCTTCAAAAGCGCCCTTTGCGGGGATCATTGTTACAGCCGCAGCACAATCAGTTCCAGATGATTTGTTGACGCAACTAGAAGATGGCGGTGCCATGGTCATTCCAATTGGGATTGAAGAGCAAATACTCACGTTATTTGTTAAACAAGGTGAGCAGTTTATTCGCCATGCTCTAGCTCCCGTGCGCTTCGTGCCTTTAATCGCTGGCGAAGTCGGTTAATTTGCTGGTTTTAAAAACAACTCCATAAAATATAACTATTTTTCCAGTAGAATGTGAAAACCAAGCAAAATTAAGTTAGATTGATATGATAGTCGTTGATAGTAGCACTGGAAAATATAAGTAATGCGCAAGTCTCAGGTCATCATATCGATTTATTTAAGCGGCCTGCTTGTTGCCTGTTCGTCGAATCATACGCCTGCACCTGTAACAACTTTATACTCTGGTAAGACCACTTCGTCACATAAAATTAATATTAACGGAAGCAGTTACAAAGTAAAAAAAGGCGATACTTTATTTGCAATTGCATTTAGCGCGAACAAAGATGTAAGAACACTTGCGAAAATCAATAAAATTAAGCCTCCGTACACGATCTATCCCAATCAGATCATTCGTCTAGAATATCCCAGAAATAAAAACAAAAAGAACATAAAATACACGAAAGTAAACCACAAGTCTCAGTCTTTAAAACAAAAAAGTAACAAAACCTCCAAAAAAGAGCTTGATAAGCCAAATCAACGAGAGTATGTTCAAAGACAAGCCACACAAAAATCTAGTAGTACCAAGGCTTTGTATAATAATAAGGTACTATGGAAATGGCCTGCTGAAGGCAAGGTGACTCGTCACTTCTCTGTTAAAGAGAATGGTTATAAGGGATTGGAGATCTCAAATAAACTGGGCACTTCAGTTAAGGCTGCTGCTGGCGGTGTAGTTGTATATGCAGGGAGTGCGTTGCGTGGGTATGGCAATTTAATCATTCTGAAACATACAGATGATTATCTAAGTGCGTATGCCCACAACGCTAAGTTACTCGTCAGAGAACAGCAAAAAGTTAAAGTTGGGGAAAAAATTGCCGAAATGGGTAGTACAGATGCTTCTAAGACGGCGCTTAGGTTTGAGATCCGTTTTAAAGGTCAAGCTGTAAACCCGGCAAAATACTTGCCATAAAGTAATGCGAGTACATCGATTGGTTCGAGTACCCTTACTTTTATTCGCTTGGGGAGAATACTTATGGCTCACACTGCAAAATTACCTACAAAATCTACTCCTGAGTTAGACAAGCTCGAAGATGATAATATTGACGAACCGAAAGACGAATTACTTGAAGACCTCGAAGACGACGAAGAAGTTTTTGCCAAAGAAGAAGTGGTTAAAAACTTAGATGCCACTCAACTCTATTTAGGTGAAATTGGATTTTCCCCACTGCTCAGTGCAGAAGAAGAAGTTTACTTTGCGCGTAAAGCGTTAAAGGGGTGTGAAGCCTCACGTAAACGGATGATAGAGAGTAACTTGAGATTAGTGGTTAAAATCGCTCGTCGTTATAACAACCGTGGTTTGGCATTACTTGACCTCATTGAAGAAGGTAACTTAGGTCTGATCAGAGCTGTAGAAAAGTTTGATCCGGAACGTGGATTTAGATTTTCTACTTATGCAACTTGGTGGATCCGTCAAACCATCGAACGCGCTATCATGAACCAAACTCGTACCATTCGTTTGCCAATTCATGTTGTCAAAGAGCTCAACGTTTACCTACGTACAGCACGTGAATTGACGCAAAAGTTGGATCATGAACCTACCGCAGAAGAAATTGCTGAATGTCTCGACAAGCCTGTCGAAGAAGTCAGCAAGATGCTGCGTCTGAACGAAAAGATCACTTCGGTTGATACGCCTATTGGTGGTGAAAATGACAAAGCACTGCTCGATATAATCGCGGATGAAAAGGGCGGTGGTCCAGAAACCGAAGTGCAGAGCAACGATATTAATAAGCACATTGTTGATTGGCTTGGAGAGTTAAATCCAAAACAGCGAGAAGTGCTAGCGAGACGCTTTGGTCTGCTCGGTTATGAGCCGTCTACGCTTGAAGATGTTGGCCGCGAAATCGGGCTAACGAGAGAGCGTGTAAGGCAAATTCAAGTTGAGGCATTGAGACGCTTGAAGGATATTTTACAACACGAAGGGTTAAGTACCGACAGCCTATTCGAGCAACAGTAATACTTTAATCAGTTAATGAAAAAGCCGCAATATGCGGCTTTTTTAATTTTTGCAGTGGTTATAAAACCAACCAAGATAGAAAGCGATTACAAGCTTTCTATCTTTGCTTTTTGTTCAAGTAGCTTCGTTTTTGCATCGCTAAACTCAGCTAATTTTGCTTTCTCTTTAGCAAGTACCGCTTCAGGCGCATTACTTACAAACTTTTCGTTTGCGAGTTTCTTTTCAACCTGCTCAAGACCTTTTTCTGCTTTTTCAAGCTGTTTGGCAATACGTGCAAGTTCAGCTTCTACATCAATCAGACCTGCCATTGGGATCATGATTTCAAGGTCGCCGATAAACGCAGTCGCACAAGCTGGTGCTTCGTCTTTGCTTGCAAGCAAATCTACCGTTTCCAGTTTTGCCAGAGCACTTAAGAAAGCTTGGTTTTCTTCTAGACGACGTTTGTCATCTTCGCTTGCACCAGTAAGTAACACGTTTAGCGGCTTGCTTGGACTGATGTCCATTTCACCACGAATGTTACGGATAGCAATAATAAACTGCTTCACCCACTCAAGGTCTGCCATCGCTTGCGCATCAACTTTGCTTTCGTCGAATACTGGGAACGCTTCAAGCATAATTGTCTTCGCTTCGACACCTGCGATTGGTGCTACACGTTGCCAAATTGTCTCTGTGATATAAGGCATTAGTGGGTGCATCAAACGAAGTAAGCCTTCCAATACGGTGATAAGCGTATGACGTGTACCACGTTGCTGCGCTTCATTGCCTTTAAATAGAATTGGCTTAGTTAGCTCTAGATACCAGTCACAGAATTGGTTCCATGTGAACTCATAAATGGTATTTGCCGCAAGGTCAAAACGATAGTTATCTAAGTGCTCAGAGAACACCTTAACTGTATTTTGGAATTGGCCTAAAATCCAACGATCCGCTAGAGAATACACTTTTTCGTTATCGTTGAAGCCACAGTCTTGTTCTTCTGTGTTCATCAATACATAACGGCTAGCATTCCACAGCTTGTTACAGAAGTTACGGTACCCTTCAAGACGGTTCATATCCCAGTTGATATCACGTCCCGTTGATGCCATTGCTGCAAGAGTGAAACGCAATGCATCAGTACCGTGTGCTTCAATACCATCGACAAATGTTTTGCGCGTATTCTTCTCGATTTTTGCCGCAAGCTGTGGCTGCATCATGTTGCCAGTACGTTTTGTCACTAGGCTCTCAAGATCGATACCGTCAATCATGTCTAGTGGATCTAACACGTTACCTTTTGACTTAGACATCTTATCGCCATTTTCGTCGCGAATAAGGCCAGTCACATAAACGGTCTTAAATGGAACTTGAGGTTTACCATCTTCATCTTTGATGAAATGCATGGTCATCATGATCATGCGAGCTACCCAGAAGAAGATAATATCGAAACCAGTAACTAGGGTATCTGAAGGGTGGAATACCTTTAGATCTTCTGTGTTTTCAGGCCAACCTAATGTTGAGAAAGTCCACAGTGCAGAAGAGAACCAAGTGTCTAGCACGTCTTCATCTTGGGTCAGCGCCACATTTGCATCAAGGTTATGGTTTTGACGAACTTCTGCTTCGTCACGACCAACATATACATTACCTTCGCTGTCATACCATGCCGGGATCCTGTGGCCCCACCAAAGTTGACGGGAAATACACCAGTCTTGAACATCACGCATCCAAGAGAAGTACATGTTCTCGTATTGCTTAGGTACAAATTGAATATCGCCATCTTCTACCGCTTTTACCGCAGGCTCAGCAAGAGGAGCAACGCGAACATACCACTGATCGGTAAGTAGTGGCTCGATTACTACGCCAGAGCGGTCGCCGTAAGGAACGGTTAGACTGTGATCGTCGATTTTCTCAAGTAGACCAAGCTGCTCAAACTCATCAACGATTTGCTTACGCGCATCGAAACGGTCAAGGCCGTGGAAACGCTCTGGAATTGGTGCATCCATCGCTTCAAGTGGCTTACCATCAAAAGTAAAGCACTCACCCGTATTTAGAACTGCCGCGTCTTTGTTGAACACGTTGATCATTGGCAGCTCATGGCGCTTACCAACTTCGTTATCGTTGAAGTCGTGTGCCGGCGTGATTTTTACGCAGCCCGTGCCTTTTTCCATATCTGCATGTTCATCGGCAACGATAGGAATGCGACGGTTGACGATAGGAAGTAGAATTTCTTTACCAATTAAGTCTTGGTAACGTTCATCATCCGGGTTGACTGCAACGCCAGTATCACCAAGCATGGTTTCTGGACGAGTGGTTGCTACGATAATGTAGTCTTTACCATCTTTAGTGGTTACGTCATCCGCAAGTGGATAGCGCAAATTCCACATATGGCCCTGCTTGTCTTTATTCTCAACTTCTAAATCAGAAATTGCAGTGTGTAATTTAGGATCCCAGTTAACTAGACGCTTACCACGGTAAATTAAGTCATCTTGATATAGGCGAACGAATACTTCTTTTACTGCTTCAGACAAGCCGTCATCCATCGTAAAACGTTCTCTATCCCAATCTACAGACGCGCCTAAACGACGTAACTGTTTGGTGATTGTGCCACCTGATTGCTCTTTCCATTCCCAGATTTTATTGATGAATTCGTCACGGCCTAAATCATGGCGTGATTTACCTTCTTCAGCTGCAAGCTTACGCTCAACTACCATCTGAGTGGCGATACCTGCGTGGTCGGTACCCACTTGCCATAGTGTGTTTTTGCCTTTCATGCGCTGATAGCGGATCAAAGTGTCCATGATAGTGTCTTGGAACGCGTGGCCCATGTGTAGACTACCTGTGACATTCGGCGGTGGGATCATAATCGAATATGCGTCACCATTGCCTGATGGCTTAAAGTAGCCATTTGACTCCCAGTCTTGATACAAAGACTGTTCAATATCTTGTGGATTGTAGGTTTTATCCATTACACAGAACCCTAAAAATGCTATTTCTCAATGTCTTCAGTGGAAATTGTTGCGCCAAGTGCACGAAGTTGCTTAAAGCGTTCTCGTGCGGCTTGCTTAGCGCTGGCTTCAACAGGCACAAAATCTATCACCTGTTCAAAGCGACGAATAAAGTCAGGGACGACCCGAGCCAGATTAATCAGCACGGGGCGACGAGCAGCAGGAGGCATAGTGCCAATTTCCACTGGTGCGCCGCCTTTGGGGCCTTCGCCTTGTAAGTTGTGGGGCACAAACCTGTCTGCGTCAAAACACCAAAGGTGCTCATCGAATAAATGAGCGTCGTCAGTATTATCGACGTTAACAAAGATACGGTGTCCAGCTTGATATAAGCTCGCCGCAGTTTGTGCTGCCAGATCAAAATGAGCCGGAACGCTAATCCCCGGCTCATCGTTTTGTTTTAACACGTAAAAGCGCGCTTTGATAGTCATGATAATAATACCAATTGCGAGGAGTACTGAGGTTTGCCACAGGCTCCACAGCTGCTCAATATCTGTAATCTTGTTTACCGTGATAGCGTAGACGAAGAAAATCAGTATGCGCGGCTTAGTTTAAAACTAATTATAGCGCCACTTAAATGCACATAAATAAGCCTGTATTCTGCCATATAAAGGCAATACCATCAATCAAGAACCAGGCGAAGAAGAATAAAATATGGCAAGTGGTGAGAAGTGCTTGAGAGGTTTAATCGCTTGGTAGCCGCGAGCAGGCGCGGGATAAACCCGCTGCTACATGTCGCGGGGTAAACCCGTTGCTACATGTCGCGGGATAAACCCGCTGCTACATGTCGTGGGGTAACCCCGCTGCTACGTGTCGCGGGATAAACCCGCTGCTACGGTTTGGATTAGCCTTTTGTAGCAGCGACTTTATGTCGCGACTTATGCTTGTTAAGTATCGCGACTAGACTATTAGTCTTGCTGCGCGTCCGTGATATTGGCGCGGTTAAGTAAGTATTGCATCAGCATAGGCACAGGACGACCTGTAGCGCCTTTGTTCTTGCCGCTGCGCCATGCTGTACCTGCGATGTCTAAATGCGCCCAGTTGTACTTTTTAGTAAATTTAGACAAGAAACACGCGGCTGTAATTGTGCCAGCTGCGCGACCACCTAAGTTCGTAAAGTCTGCAAATGGGCTCTCAAGTTGTTCTTGATAATCATCCCAAAGCGGTAGTTGCCACGCTCTGTCGCCGCTTTGCTCTGACGCTTTTAGCAAATCATGGGCAAGCGGGTTATGGTTCGATAATAAACCTGTTGCATGGCTACCAAGCGCAACAATACATGCCCCCGTTAAAGTCGCAACATCAACAACGGTTTCAGGCTCGAATGCTTCAACGTAAGTTAGTGCATCGCACAGTACTAAGCGGCCTTCGGCATCTGTATTGAGTACTTCAACGGTTTGGCCCGACATAGTGGTTAAAATATCGCCCGGACGGTAAGCATCGCCTCCAGGCATATTTTCGCAGCCAGCTAAAACGCCAATCACGTTAAGTGGCAGTTGCATTTGTACGACAGCTCGCATTAAGCCAAGCACGCCCGCGGCTCCGCCCATGTCGTATTTCATTTCATCCATCGCTTCGCCAGGTTTGATAGAAATACCACCTGAGTCAAATGTTAAGCCTTTACCCACAAACACGATTGGTGCTTGGCCTTCGTCACCACCATTATAGTGGATAACTGACATCACTGATTCGTTGCGACTGCCACGGCCAACCGCTAGGTATGAGTGCATACCCAGCTCTTCCATTTCTTGTTCGCCAACAAGGTTAACGGTAACGTTATCAAAGTCTTCAACCAACTGTTGTGCTTGCTCGCCCAAATAACGAGGGTTGCAGATGTTTGGCGGCATATTAGCAACGTCTTTACACAGCTTACTACCTGCTGCGATAGCAAGACCGTGCTCAATCGCGCTTTCACCGATTGTTAATTCACGACGCGTTGGTACGTTAAAGACGATTTTACGTAGCGGGCGTCTAGCCTCACTCTTTTTGCTTTTTAGTTGGTTAAAGGTATACAGGCAATCTTGCGTGGTTTCGACCGCTTGGCGAACTTTCCAGTAAGTATCACGACCTTTAACATGTTGCTCAGTCAGAAAACATACCGCTTCCATTGAGCCAGTTTCATTTAACGTATTGATGGTCTTAGAGATGATTTGTTTGTATTGTTTATCGTCGAGCTCTCTTTCCTTACCACAACCCACCAACAAAACGCGTTCGCTGAGTACATTTGGTACATGATGAAGAAGTAGAACTTGTCCTGGTTTGCCTTCAAGATCACCACGTCTGAGTAAATTTGAGATATAGCCTTCGCTTATTTTATCCAGCTGTTCACCAATTGGTGAGAGACGGCGTGGCTCGTATACACCTACAACAATACATGCGCTACGCTGTTTCTCTGGACTACCACTTTTAACGCTGAATTCCATTGCGACTCCTGAGTCTTTGTCATGTCATTTTGAACTTTTTATGCCTGCACACTTTCCTACATTAAAGTCATGAATATGCTTTAACCTTAGGTAGGATATTCCGGCGCATTGACATATAATAAAGTGACTAAAATAATCAGTTTACTCAATTTTTCCCACTATTCCAGTGAAACAAGACGTTTTATAGGGACGAACATTGCTTATTTTCCGCTATTTAACGGGTGAAGTACTAAAATCTCAGGTTGCGGTTTTTCTCACCTTAATGACAATATTTTTGTCACAAAAGTTTGTACTCATTCTGAGCTCAGCGTCTGAAGGGAGTATACCGGGTAAGTTAGTACTTGCTATGCTTGCGTTGAAACTGCCACAGTTGGCCGGATATATTTTACCGCTTAGTCTCTTTCTAGGGATCATTTTAGCCTATAGTCGCATCTACGCCGACAGTGAAATGACGGTACTGCGCGCTTGCGGGGTCAGTGAGTGGTATGTGGTTAGGGTGACTTTAGTCTCTAGTGTGTTTTTTGCATTACTGGCCGCTTGTGTGAGTATGTATATTGCACCTTGGGCGAGCGAAAAAGAGTACCAATTAAGAGAGCAAGCCGATGCGGAGTCGGGGCTTTCTACTCTCAGAGCCGGTAGGTTTCAGCAAACGGGCAATGAAAAAGCGGTGGTATTTGTTCACGGCATTAGCGAACAAGGCCGTGAATTAGACAAAGTGTTTGTCGCGCAATTGCCCGAGAAGGACTCAAATCAAGCCGCTCGTCTAGTGTATGCGCAAAAAGGTGAAGTGATTGAGCTTGATAGTGGTGAGCAGCAACTACTCCTTCATGAAGGTAAGCGTTACGAGACTGATGGCTTCAGCCAAGCACTTAATCGCACTGAATTTGGTACTTATCAAGTGCAAATTAAAGAACAAGAAATTGAACACCAGCGCCGTAAATTAGAGGCTATTCCAAGCTTACAGTTACTTGAAATGGATACGCCAGAAGCAAAAGCGCAATTTCAGTTGCGATTGTCGGTGCCTATTTCCATTTTGTTACTCACTCTATTGGCTGTGCCTCTGAGTGTGGTAAACCCGAGACAAGGCAAGTTCGCTAAGCTCGTGCCAGCAATTACCCTGTATTTGGGTTATTTCATTTTACTCAATGCAGGCAAGTTTTTGTTAGCTGAAGAAAAAGTACCAGCCTCAGTCGGTCTCTGGTGGATCCACTTAAGTGTGCTCTTTATTGGCGTTTATTTAATTGCGAAAGGAAGGCCTTTTGGTGTGTGGGTTCGCTCGGTATTTATGAAACGGGAGACGACGGTATGATGAAGACGCTAGATTGGTATTTAGGGCGTAGCATCTTACAAACCACAGGTTTCGCGCTATTAGTTTTTGTTGGGATCAATACGCTTATTAAGTTTATTGAGCAACTGCGCTCGGTTGGTCGTGGCAGCTATGATTTACTCGGTGCCATGCTCTATACCATTTACAGCATGCCAAGCGATATCGTGGTATTTTTCCCGATGGCTGCGCTGATAGGTGGACTGATTGGGCTTGGTGCACTTGCCTCAAGCAGTGAACTAATTGTGATGCAAGCGGCTGGGTGGTCGCGTTTTCAAATTATTATGTCGGTGATGAAAACGGCAGTGGTGCTTGCACTACTGATGATGGCGCTTGGGGAGTGGGGCGCACCAAAAGCGGAGCAAACCGCAAAACGGTTAAAAAACGAAGCAATTTATGGCGGTGAAGTCTACAGCGCTCAGCGTGGTGTTTGGGCGAAAGATGGCGGCAATTTTATTAACATTGGTAATGTTGAAAAAAACGGTAAGCTTAAAGATATCGCGATTTATTATTTCGATGATTCACTAACACTGGCAAAAATAGTACGTGCTCAGTCGGCGCAAAGTATGTCTAACGGCTGGCAATTGCAAGACGTGGAAGAAGTACATATCGATCAACAGCAAATTACAACGCATTATTCAAAATCAATGCTCTATGAGTCTGAATTAAGCGAAGACAGATTGGGTGTCGTGTCGGTAGAGCCTGATGCTTTGTCTTTTACGGGGTTATGGTCATTTCTCGCTTATCTAAAGCAAAATGAGCAAGATTCAAGTAGCTATGAACTCGCGCTGTGGCGTAAGGTGATGCAGCCGCTGACGATTGGGGTTATGCTACTAGTGGCTTTGTCATTTATCTTCGGGCCACTGAGGACGGTGAGTATGGGCGCGCGGATTATTATGGGCGTGGTAACAGGCTTAGCCTTCCACCTGAGTAATGAAATTTTTGGCCCTATTGTGATGGTATATCAAGTTCCACCGGTGGTTGGCGCGTTAATGCCAAGCTTGTTATTTATTGGATTGGCTATCCATCTGCTGAAGAAACAAAATTAACGTTTTGAATTAAATAAAGAAATAGGCCTCATGTTGAGGCCTATATTTTTTATGGACATGGCTAATGGAATAGGCTGCTATTTGAAGCTTAGATTAATCTAAGCTGTTATAAACCTTTTTATTTTCCTCTTTGCTGAGTACTACCACTTCAGTGCCACACAGCATATCCTGGAGCGATCTTTTCTTTTTAAAGTCTAACAACACTATTAGATTACCCAGCCCAAGTAGTGCGCATAGGCTACGAGCGATTGCTTTTGGCCAAGTTAACAGCGCTCCGTCGGGGGTTTGCACTTTTAGGCGCCATGCGCGCATGCCGATAGTTTGACCGCTCTTAGTCCAAAAATAGGCAAAAAACAGCACTGAAACCAACACTAATAAAGTGGCTCTAAGTGTATATAAAATGGGATCCGCTTGGATCAGCGCCGATACGTCTTCATGATTACCAAGCGTGAGCACGTTAAATGAAATTAAGGCATTGATAGTTAGTAAAAATAACACGGTAGTCAGCATTGCGAACGCGACGACCACTAAGCTGTCGTATATAAGTGAAGCCAAGCGACGGCTGAAATTCGCTGGAGCAAAATGTGACATAACAACTCTCATAATTACAAGGTTGCGGGGTATTTTACACATAAACCGATAAAACGTTTACTGAATTACGTTAACTAATGGATTAGTAATGCCCTGTCTTTATAGCTTTGACATGAATAAAGTTGAATTTAGAGCAATATTTAACTACTTGTGTGCAAATAACAAGCAGTTAACGCCTTATTGCAAAAAAATTACTTGCCGTTCTTAATCGCCTTTGTATAATGCAAAGCATAGAGACGAAGGCAAATAAAAAAAGCCTGAGCTCAAAGTGGTTTTTCTTTATTTTCTCTTGTTTTAGAAGATGAAAGAAAAATTATGCCAGTGTGATGGAATTGGTAGACATGACGGATTCAAAATCCCAGTGTTATTTCGTTAATCTGGTCTTAAACCCTTGATTTTAAAGGGTTTAATTTGAAAAATATTAGTTTTCTTAAATTGTATATTTGTGTATATTTTAAGGTTCTAATAAAAGTTAAAGTGCCGCTATGGTGGAATTGGTAGACACAGGGGATAAACAGTGTCTGAAGTCGAAAGACTGAAAAAAATAATGAGTCCCACTTCTGAGTGATCAGAAGATTAAGAACTGGATGAATTGCTGGAAAGTCTGAACATGTAATGATGAAGATAATCAGCAGCCAAGCCTACAGAGTTAGGAAGGTTCAGAGACTACCTGAGCAGTAGCGATACAGCTTAATAACAGGAAGTAGCTTAGAGTTAATAGCTAAGTGAAACAGCGTCCAGCCCTCGCGTTAGAGGTGATGATATAGTCCGACTACTGTGAAAGCAGATAGATTTCCGTCAAAATCCCCCGCTGAAAGGCGTGACAGTTCGAGTCTGTCTAGCGGCACCATTTTTTAATTTGTCAGATACTCTTCGCATATTTATCAAATAAATACTCCCTCTTTATTCAATAAATACTTTTTATTTATTTTTTAATCAAATCCCTTTGAGCACAACAAATTACCATTTCAGCATAACTGCATAACAAATTTCACAAAGTACCATTCCTGCTGGACTACCCACATTAAGTAGGTACTTGCCCCTTGTAAAAGGCGGACCTCGATCATGGTCTCTTATGTCTGCCGAGCAAGACTGGCATTGAATTATTTTATTATCCCACTCGTACCAGTAAGGGCCGTGAGTGCGAACCATTTGTATCATTGAAATGTTTCTTTTGATCATTTCAGGTGTGTAGGAATACAGCTTAGAACCTACTAGCGATTCAATTAAATCTTCGATTAACTCGGAATCTTGCTCGATAAGTTTCTTTTTAAGCTCGCTCTGAAGCATATGGAGCCACTGGTGTTCATCAAAGCTCAACTGCATGTGTATCATCCACCTCTTTAATAAGATTAAACAGAGCAACCTCAAGCTTACAAACACTATCTTGAATAAAATCGATATCTGTAGCTGGAATAAATTTGTGAATATTGCATTTACCATCACCTTCAGGAACTTCTTCACAGCAAATAATGCAGTGCTGCTTAGATCTCTTTTCAAATAAGTGAAGTGTATTCTTATATACATCATTCGATTTTTCACCGTGCGAAAATATAGAATGATCTATTATGAAGCCTTTGGATTTTTCTTCATCAGCGTAGCGTACATCATGCACGATCAAGCGCTCTTCAAATGGTGATTTCTGTAAACGTACGCTCATATCATAACAAGCAGCTAGGAACAGCGGTACGAGACCGACATCTATATTGATTTGTTCACATATAACATTGCTGATTGATTTAACGCGATGGTGGCATTCTAAAATGTAGTTAAGATAACATTGTTTTAATACTTTCATTAAGCACCTCAATAATATAATTAACTTAATTATAAGACAAAAAAACCAAAGTTTTAGTTAATTAAAGTTTATGTATTGAGTTTTTGTTATATTATGTAATAATATAAATGAGATCATTGAAGAGAGACTGATTATCTTTCTGAGATTTCAGCTTTTGTAATAGTGCTTATGTGAAGACCCCAGTTACCTTGACTGGGGTTTTTTACATTTTAGGGTGTAAGAGATGAAGTGGTCGAGCTTGACCACTCATCTAATACTAGATAACTTGATCCAGTGGTATCTCGTCGAACTCCGAATTATCTTCACCTCTTGCGACTGCATTCAGTTCTATCATCTCTTGCTGATTAAGTTCTGTAACTCTTGCGACAGATTTTAATGATTGAGGATATGCCATATCGTAGAAGTACAACAGTTCATTTGCAGTAGCCGCAGAGATTGTCATTAAATATTCTATCTTGCCATTTTTCTTGTTTCGAATCGTTGGCTTTCTTTTTTTACTTTTGCCGCTTTCATCTATTACTTCTATGGTTACTTCAGTGACATCAAGGCCAAACTCTTTCTTCAGTAGGTTCTTTACAACCCAAGTTGAGGTGCTGATTTTTATGTGAGGGAACAGTACTTTAAATACATAAATGGCTTTCTCTGCGTGGCTTCCAAACTTAACTTCTTCATTAACTAAGAAGCTGAAGAACTCATCGTAATTTTGCTTGCTGAACTCGCCCTCTAGTGACTTATCAAGACCAAGACAACTAAATAGTTTTTTAATGATGATCGCTTTGCCTTCTTGCATGTAATACTTTGAAGTATTTCCACTATTAACTGCATATAAGTTATCAATCTTTGTTCTACCGAAACCGTCAGCGTCAAAATAGAATACTTTCTTAAAGAGTTCTTCTTCAGTACTTGAGTTAATGTTGTAGAAACGAAATACATCATCAGCATAACTAAGTCTTTTATCATCAATTTGCCGTAGCTCATCTTCTTTTTCGCTTATAGCCCCTAACTCATCCATTTTCTTAATTGCATCAAGAGTTCTATAGATTGAAAGGCGTTCATGCTTCTCATCAACTTTTGCATTGAACTCACGCTGATTTAAGGCTTTCGATGAGTGCTGATAGTTGTACTCTATTTCATAACCTTTAAGCTCAAACATTGAAAGTACATTGTTAGCGTAGTCTTGACGCATTTCGTTATTGTGTTTGATGCGATCAATAACATCTTTCGCTGCATCATTATTCTTTAATAGTTTCTCTTTACTTTCTACTTCAGTAGACAAGATGCCCTTCTTAAGCTCAGCATAAAAAATAGAATTCCAATGAACTTGAGGGGCGCTCGGTATATCGTTTATATAAATTGCTTTCATAAAATTAAGCCTGTCTCTATCAGACCATTGCAACACATCTAGGAGTGCTACAGTTTGATGGCAAATCATTGTTACCAAATCGAAATTTGAAAACATGCTAATACCATTCCTCCACACCGATGTTGATAAAACGTGATCGTATTGACTAACAAATTCTGTTGGATTTTGCATATATTTCATATTGTCGCCTTCGGCAAAGTAAGCTGCATCTACAGCAATATTTTTGATATCAAATCCTTTATTGATTTCAATATCCATTGCTCTAAACTTACTCTGACCACCGCTATGCTTACAGTCACTCAAAGTTAGTGCGCGGCCTTTGTCATTAATTGTGTTTCTTACGTTTTGAATAGCTACATTTCTGTTTGCAAAGTAAGTTAGTTTTTTAGCTGGTCTTTTGTGCTCAACAATTGGTTTTATTAATACAAGCTTTCTGCCAGTTCTTTTCACGAAGTGATCTGCTGACTGCTGGCTTAAATGAGCATCTGTTAATACAACTGTAGTTGTGTTTTTTAATGAATGGTTAAAGGCCGATTGAGCCGAGGCTTTCTCTTCTAATGAGCCTGTTTTGCCGACGATATCAGCCAGTAAAGCATCTCTACAGCTTTCATATTCTTCGAAGATGGCTAAGTCAGCACTTTCTCTAATTGTTTTGAATGCTGGCGTAAGCAGTGCTGAGTACAAACAAGAGAAGATAGTATTTTGTTTATCAATTGTTTTAGCTTCTAACGCTTTTTTATAGTTTCTTTCATCGCTACATAAAGCGTTTGTTAAAGTGATTGTTGATGTCAGCACAAGGGCTTTTCTTTTAGCTTCTTCGTTAAGCTCAACAAGCTTTTTAATGACTTCTGTTTTACCTGCTCCCATAGGACCAACTAAACCATAACCTAAGCCCGGATTGTCAAAGATGTATTTTGCCGCTTCGTCATAATTCATTTCTAATTCAACAATATCTTTACCATCAGGTCTTACTTGAATTCGACTAAGGTTCTTTGCTTTTCGTTGTGCTAGCTTTAAATCAAATTCATTCAATAAGTATTCGAATGAACTTTTTCCGTTCGAAAAAGTTAGCTTAGGGGCAGAGCGTTCAAGTATTTTCTTTGCTTCTTTAAAGCTAAATTTGCTCGGTGTTTGCTTGAATAACAAATCTAGCAGCCTGATTGCCGTATCTTTAAATAAACCTTCTTCAGTACATTGACTTGTTAACAGTATTTCAGACTCCAACTGGGTCTGTTTTTCACCAGAGTTTTTTACAAAATCAAAGAACTGACCGTTGATACAACACTTCTTCTGATATTTGATTGCTAGCTTTGCTGCACTATATGAGTTATCACCAGCAGCTACGATAATAACTGTTTGACCGTTATATATATCCTCTTCAAGTAAAGCTTGAATCTGTATGTAGTCTTCTTGATGTATTTTTGAGTAAGGTATAGCGGGTATGATTTCTGTGCGCCCTTTTATGCACAATAATACTGTCTTCATTATAATTTCGCTTTTGCAATTTTGGATTAGTGAGTGATTAGTTCACAGCTTATATTATTTAATTTATAACAAACTAAATAATATATCAATATATTATTCGCTAAAGTATATTTACAAAAACTAATAACTAACTTTTAGTGTGGCGGTTTACTTTTTCAAAACATGTAAATTTATCTTTATAAGTACTTTTTATAGCTTTTGAATATCACTACACTTAATTGCAAGCTCATTCTTTACCATAAGCTCTATTATTAAAGCCTTCTCATCTTGCGATGAGCACTTTCTATTAACTTTCTCACTCACCTAAAGTGTCTTTCACAAGGAAATTAATAGTGTTAAATGACTAAAAAATATCGCCGTCACCAAAAAATATGACGAAATTGCATGCTGTGCAAATGTGTTGATATGTATTTATTAAAAGTTTAGTATTGATTCTGGTTAATTATTTATGTAAATTTAAATCAAGGGCAGAGAAACTGTATACAAATTTACTATCATCAAGAGGATAAAATATGTTTTCAGAAAGCTTGTTTAATAGACAACTCAGAAAAGCAAGAAGAGCTGTCAAGGGCACAAATGGTCATGAACGTTTATTAGCAATATGTAATCATTTTGAAAAAGAAGGTCATCCACACGTTGACTTTACTTATAAGCAAATAATGGGAGAGCGGCAATACTTTGGCAGCGATAGAAACTTTGCAGCTTATATGATGAGAGAAATGGCTAATTTAGTTTGTATTAACATCGAGAATAATGATGGTTAAGTACTAGTGTTCAATGAAATTTTATCCATATTTTAACTATTCAGATCTGGCCCTAGCTCTTATTTCTCCAGTGGTATCGGCTTATCCTAAAGCTACGTTGGAATGCTAGAATATTAAAGCGAACATAAAAATTACAATGTAACAAACATCTTAAATTATTCGATAAATACAAAGCCTGTATATTATTCATATGAAGAATAGATAATTTCCAATGCGACTGCATTGCGGAATCGATAAATAATCCATGAGGGGGTGGAGAAATTTATTTAATATCTTTTTTGTATTTACACTAGCCTTCTACTCATATGATGAGTATACATTTATAAAGTTCCATGAAACAACCCCTGATAGACCGATTTTCAAGTAATCAGAACTTACAGGTGTCAGAGGATCTGCGTTCAATCTTATATACTTTGACAGTTCATCTTTTTTGTACTGGCAAAGTGATTCCCACCAGTGAGGCGAATACGCTACATTCTCGCATGTAGTAATAACTAACCTAAACACAGCATCTTCTATACTTTTACCTGATCGTAATACTTCTTTTAGCGAGTCTATAAACCTAAAACAAATATTATCGTCACTTTCATGCCATGAGAAAATAACCGCCCAACCGGATTTTGTAGGGGCTGAACAAAATGTAATAAGTGAAAAGTTTTTCCCTAACTCAGATAAATCTTGTAGCACTTTCCCTTGAAAATCAAACTCGGGATAAAGAAGCCCAGAAAATGAAATGTTAGGGCTATCTCTGCACTCTAAGACAACATATCTGATCTCATGAAACTTTTCGTTTCTCAAAATAGAATCAAAAACGTCTTTTTTCTTCAGTAAAGGCTTTAAACCATTTTCAGTTCCTACCTTTAAATCAGCAATAAACTTTTTGGTTCTGCTCTCCTCCTTAAATGTAGTTAGGTGCTTTGATAACAGCCTATAAGAGTTCTCCTTTACATAAACTTCTCTGCAAATTGATCTGTATGCATATAGAGTTGCTTGCTGGTGATTGGGTTCCAATGGAAAGTTATCAATAGGTTCAAAAACCAGATTATCGTGATACTTACAAAACCCTTTAAAAGTCGAAAATTTATGAATACTTATTTTCTTGATTAAAACGTCACCATTAGTTTCTAATCTTTCAGCTAAAGCGTATACATGATTATCTTGAGCGATTTTTGTCAAAGATTGGCCTTTCTGGACAGAGTGTGCATTGATCACAGAATCACACTCTGAACCTGCATTAAAATGAATACATTTGCCCTTTTTAGCCAAACCGTTTCGAGAAGCATGAAATGAACCAATATCAACTTCATCTCTATCTTCAACTTCTTCAATGGTAAGTTCTGACACTCGGGAATCAACAAGTAGATATATAAACGCTCTTCCAAACCTTTGTGCTTTTTGAAACTGCTCTAAACCTATATCCTTACTCCTGAAGTCATGCTCTAGCACCTTTTTTGGAGAGGTCAGTAATTTATCTACTTTCCATCCATCCTTTTCGACTTCGAACAGAGCAATAGGTAGTGCAGTTTCAGCGTCGAGTGACTTTACCCAGCCAATTGCTGTAATTTTTTCTGCCGAAGCATATTTAGAAGAAGATTTTCTCGGCTTTACTAGAAATTCAATAAAATAAGTTTCCATTGCTGTAAGTCTATACCTGTTCTTAACACGATACTGTAGCGTTATCAGTTCATTAAAAGTTTTTTATTTTTTATACCAGACGAATCAAATATCAACTTGTTCAACAATAAAGTGTAATTCGATTAACAGGTAACAGTTGTTCGGCACTTCTTATAAGAGAAAGGCTAAGCCAGTACTCTTTCTTTAAACTCCTTATGCCAATTAACTATCTGACCAAATGAAGCATCCAAAGCGTCAGGCTCAGGAATTTCAACGGTAGTATCGTTTGAATGGCTGTGTTCAAAATACGAAAAATCCGTCATTAATTGTTCCAACATCTCACAATCTTCTTTTGTTATCTTTGCAAGATTTTGAATTCTATTTTTTGTTTGAACATCCTTCCTGTGACGCATAACAATCTCAGCAAGTAGCTCCACCTCAACAATCCTTTCTAAGAGTATCCTGAAGTCACTACAAATTGCTTTTGCCAACGGATAGTAGCCATCATAGCCTTCAGTATTAAAAACTTTTCTTGCTGCACTTAGCCTTGAATTTCGCAGTTCATTGATAGCCTTGATAGGATTTTTTGCGTATAGCGGTAAAATTCCATGCTCACCTGTACCCCACGTTTCACGCCTTAGGTGGATGCATTCCGCTTTACCTTTTTCAATCAACTGTCCCAGCAAACTCAGTCTATGCGTAAAGACAATAACTTGTCGGTTATTACTTAAATCTACCAAACGTTTTGCTGTGTGCTCTTCATAAGTTTGATCAAGAGATGAAATGGGATCATCGAAAATAAATGGGGCAGAATTCGGTTTACTGGTCACATCAGCGAGAAATGCAGCTAGGGAAACAATTCTTTGCTCTCCTTCACTCAGCACTTGTAAAGCCTTGCTTCGACTGTGTTGAGGATGAAGCCCATGAAGTTGTATTTTGTGTTGGACCCGTCCATGTTTAGTTTTAGTTTTAACAAGCTCTACATTTACTTTGCTTGCACCAAGTAGTTTTAGTTCTGTATTGAACCGCCCAACAAAAGCTTCTGTAACAAGAATTTCTGATACGCGTCCTGCTTCTTTCGAAACTGCTGTGGTGCTGACAGACTTGAGCCATTCATCGATTTGATACTTTTTCTGTAACCCAGCAATTTCATCTTGAATCGCCTGAATATATCCGCTCGCCCACCTTTTAGACTTCAGCTCATTGATTTCAACATTTATTGCTTGCTTATCAAATTGTTCTGCATCCTTATTGTGCTGCTCTACTTGAAGTTTTAGCTCGTCGATTTCGTTTTGAATAACTTGAAATGTATCAGGTGATAAGTCATAGAATAAGTGAGATTCCCGACTTAAATCTTTCGCATTATTGACTACTTTTTCAATCTCTTGCCAAACTACATTAAAAACAGGTAGCCATTCATTTTCATCCAATTGAGCGGCCTGAAGAACAGTCACTAGATCTTGGTTGCTTGGCTTTGCGGGCAATTGATTTATTGCATTCGTAAATGCTGATTCAGCAACTGTAGCAGATGACTCAAGTTCACCAGTAACGTAGCTATCAAACTTTACTAACCGCTGTCTAGCAGCTTCACCTAGTTCCTGCTCACATAATACACATTTTGAACCCAGTTCTATTACTGGATAATCAGCGTCTGGATAGGCATTTTGCTTGGAGTACTTTCGGGCGGCTTCCCACATCGCTTTCCATGTTTCGTTACCAAAACCATCAAAACTTGTCTCATTAACAATTGCATCGGCGGCTTGCCTAGCCACTTGGCGTTTTTGCTGTGCATCTTGTTCTAACTGTTCGAGGGAGTTCACCGCATTCTTCGAAACAGATTGGGCTGCCGTTGTAACTTGCTTAAGTAGATTTTCAAGCTGAGTAACCCTCTTGTTCTTCTTTATTGCTAAATCAAGAGGTGAAGCTGATAGGCGCTCTTCTAATTGTTCGAGTGTGGTTTTGTCGTTATCCGTAAAGTTAAAAAAGTCCTCAACAGTTTTGACATCCGTATTATGTTTTAAGTGTTCATATATCGCTTTAATGTATTTACTATCGCCATATTCATGAGGTTTAGCTGGAAGTTTTGTGGCAACTAAGTTTTGTTCAGCTTTAAGCTTTTGTTGTAACTGTTGAAAAACACTAACAAGCTGTTCGAAAAGCGCTACTTCGTTAGGAACGTAGCTAACTTCCTGATCCTTATCGATATAGAAAAATCCGGTTTGACTGTCAAAGACGTCAACCGGGGAAAGCTCCTCGACAGATTTACTATTAGCTGGCCATACAAATGTTTTTTCAGTGCCATCTATTGAAGCAACAACCGTACACTGACTTCTTTGCGGTGCAGTTTTATATACATTTGGCTGAAGCTCTGCGGCATTAGGCTTTCCACAGAGTTTTTTTAGAATACGTGCATAACCAGACTTACCTGTGCCATTGTTTCCGTAAACTACAGATAATTTCGGTGCAAAGGGGAGTGGGTTACGGGGAGCTAGCGCATCAATGCCTTCAATCTCACCGACAGAAACTATCCTTATATCACCAGTCCCCTGAGCAGTCATTTTAAAGTAAGGTTTTAAGTCAATCTTCTTCTCATTTGACTGGCCCTCTGTTGTTTTTAATCGGGCCAATAGCTCCTCAATAATCTCATCCTTGACAGCGGCTTGACCGAACACTTTTGTTACAGTAAGCTGAACCCAATGAGGCTGGCTATTTACCCACGCCATTATTTCCTTGTTCACATTTTCCATATAATTAACCGTTTAACGCTTCATTTAAGTTAGTTACGACATCATAATCAACGCCAATTGCAGCAAAGTGCTTTTCTCCACAGGCGATTTTATCTTGCTCAGATTCTCGTAATTCTTTGCGATTGCGAGTGCTCTTCGTTTCTCGCACTAAATACAGCTTTTCTTCACCTTCAGTGACCAATGCCCAGTCAGGGTTGTATGGGCCTACAGGCGTATCTATTTTGAAGCTAGCTGGTAGCTTGCAATAGAATTTGATCCGTTCATCATTGTCACAAGCTTTGGCAAATTCACGCTCAACTTCGGAGTCATACTCTACAAAATCAAATAATGTCTTATCTTGGTTTTGAACTTCGTATAAGTTATTTAGATAACGAGTTATCCCGCGTTCAGCTTCTTGCTCTATGTTGTGCATTTCATAAACACAACCGCCAACTTTTTCGTACTCAATACCTTGCACCGTAACATGATGTAAAACGTCCTGAATACACTGGGTGACTTGGTTAATAAATACTTGTGGATTTTCCAAAAAGTCCTTTAATCTGCCACTACACTTTAGTATCTCAACCAAAGTGTGGCGAGTAAGCTCGGTGCTGTTTTGCAGATAGGCTAACAGATCTGGTAACTCAGGTGATTGGCTTATTTCTCGTACACCTCCCGATATTTGCTCACCTTCAATACCTGCCTTATTGGTATCTAACCGATAGACTTCTGTCGTTATTCTTGAACGATGAATTGGCGGCATGTCAGTTATTGCCTTAGATGCCGCTTTAACAAGCTCACTGGTGTCGAAGGTCACACGGAACCTAGTTTTTTGACTTATTCTTTCCCATAGTTCTCTGAACGTAGGATCGAGTGTGACGTTCTTACGTAGCGTTAGAGTGCGTTTGTCACGAGCGTTTACAATACGGTTTTTAAATACATATTTATTTATTTCATCCGTAACTTGCGCTCTCATATGTGTCCACTCTGGAGGAAGGTCGAGAATGAAGTGAGGGTTTTTAGGATCGAATTTATCTGTAACCTTACCTTCAGAGTCAAGGTATCCATTTGCTTGTAGAGAGCCAAAAATAACTTCAGACGCCTCGTGACCTATATTGACGTATTGGTGAGCTTCTGGATTAGCAAGTTTTGCGAAGGCGTTGGTATCTAGCTTGCCGAAACCTAAACCGTAGTCTTCTTCGTACTCTGTTTGCAATTGCTTAGCAAAATCATCATACGATTCGTTAGCTATAACCGTTAGTCGATTTACTGAGGCATCATGAACACGTTCACCGTGTTGATTAACAGGTAAACGTAAGCCTCGCCCAATTTCCTGACGTTTTTGGTCTGTACTCTTGGTTTCATTGAGCGTGCAAATCTGAAACACATTCGGGTTATCCCAACCTTCACGTAATGCGGTATGAGAGAAGATAAAACGTAGAGGTTCATCAAGCGACAGTAAACGTTCTTTATCGCGCATTATTAGTGCGTAGGTATCTTCATCGGCTTTTGTTCTACCTGATGTATCTTTAAACCCTTTTTTATCTTGCGAAAAATAACCATTGTGAACGTCTTCCACAGAAAAATTTAATAGCCCTCGATACAATGGTTTCTGAGTAAGCTCATTGTAGGCTTCTTCAAACCACAAACCCAGCTTACCTAAACTAGTTTTACCATCGTCACTGTATTCGCGGTAGTTAGATACTTTGTCGATAAAAAAGAGTGAAAGGACTTTGATACCTTTGCCTTTAACGGCAAGTTCTTTCTTTAGGTGCTGCTCTACTGTTTCATATATTTGCGCTCGCATCAGCTCGCCGTCTACCCCCCCAAGTTGCTCCCCCAATTGCAACACTTGACCATTGGCAAACTCTACATGTTCAATACCCGGCTCACAGCTTATGTTTCTAATATGCCAGCCAAATTGATATTCCTGTCTAAGGTTAGACTTGAGATGTAAATCATCATCTTGTTTAACTGTTATTAGCTTTTTCTTTGGTCCTGTTTTATCCTGTACATTGATTTGCAGTTTGGCCTTAATGCCGTTTTTGTTATCAACGCCCTTTAAAGCCACGAATGTATTGTTGAAGCTTTGCTCTTCAACCATGCTGGCAACTTCAATGCGTTTCACCAACTTAAGGTCATATGCTTCTATCGGACCTAAGCTATACATCAAGTTGTAAGGGTTCTTGTGCGTTGCAGAATAACGCAAGGTACAAAGCGGATTTAGATTATGTAACGCTTCCGAGCGTTTGGTTTGGGCCGCACGAGTATCGCCCTCTACAGACTGTGGTTCATCGATAATGACTATCGGATTTGCCGCACGAATAAAGTCGATTGGTTTGTTGCCACTTAGCTTGTCTTGTTCACGGTTGATAATATTTTGCTCTTTCTCAAATGCCTGAATATTAATTACCATGATCTGGATTTTGTTGCTCGAACCAAACTGGCGCACTTGTCCCAGTTTAGAAGGGTCATAGACAAAATGATCGAATGGAACATGGTCGTAAAGCTCACGAAAGTGCTCACGCATTATTTGAATGCTTTTTAATACACCTTCTCGAATTGCCACGCTCGGTACTACGATAATAAACTTGGTAAAACCATAGCTCTTATTGAGTTCAAATAAAGTACGTAGGTAAACGTAAGTTTTACCAGTACCTGTTTCCATCTCAATCGAGAAGTGCGGTACCTCTTTTTTAAGCTTATAACTGCCTTTTTCATCTTCTTGTTCTAAAGCAAAAGAAGTGCTGAGTAGTTCATCAGCGAGAATAACATTATTATTTTCCTGCACTTTACGCAGGTTCTTCAGAAGGTGTTCCTGAGTAAGAACTAGTTGATTTGACACTGCGGCAATACCGCTGAATCCATCGCCATCCAATGATAGCTGACTCCCACCAGTTTGTTGGCCTACCGAAACAGTAAATGCATCCTGTGCTAAAGGCTGCTCTTCAAATAAATCTACTACCGCTTTCACTGCATGCTTTTGGTAGTCTAAGGCAGAATTAAACTTGAGCTTTAGCCCATTATTACTATTTGACATCACCACCCCTTAAACAACTTTGAAGACCATTTCGGCCTCACTGTTTTGTGAGCGGGCTTTAAATGCCTGTGCTGTATTAGCTTTTAGCTGGTCATTGCCTTGGAATCCTTTATCCAAGCAGATAAACTGCATCGGCTCTAATGCAATGACTTCATCAATCAATTCACTAGTAAGTTGTTCTTCAAGACAGATAAGCAATGCTCCGTTAGCTACTTTAAATATGGTCTTTCCATTGATTTCAGTTTTTTCTATCTGTTCAGTTGGTTGAAACCCTGCTTTTAGTAAAATCTCAAAAAGAAGATCGAGCTGCGTTGCCCCCCCCACAATATTATCAGCATGAAGTTGTAGTTGTGTTTGAATATCAGTGACGCTTGAAGTGTTTCGAGATACCCACTCAGAAAAACATGATTGATCGAGCTTTAATACTTTAACTCCTTCGTATTTTGAAGCTTCTTGAGCCTCTAATGCCGCCTTGATTCTTGCTAATGCCACATCGGATATTCGTTCGTACCCAAGTTTTTTGGCTACCGAGTCTTCAGGACACTTCTCAGGTAATTGAACTACTATGAATTGATTTCCTCTGCGAATTGCAGCTTCAGCTGTCGCGGCTGAACCAGCAAAAAAATCTAAAACGATGCCGTCTTCAGCGGCCATATCCATAAGAGTACTTACTAGTTCAACTGGTTTTGGTGTATCGAATACCGCGTGACCGTTAAACATTGCTTTTAATCTGTTTTTTGCGCTCTCATTTGTTCCGCAGCCATCTGCAAATAGTATGCTTTCAGGTCGCAATCCACGATCTTTTTCTAGTAAGTACGTCTTGATTCTAGGAACACCATTTCCGTCTTTACCAAACCAAATTCGCCCATCATCAATTGCTTTTTGCATCACATCTTTTGTGTATAACCAGCATCGACCACTTTGTAATTTATGAACCTTGCCATTTGGCGCTACAAGGTCATAAAACTGACTATTAGTTCCGTGACCGGCTTGAGCTGTAGCAGGATCTGATTTCCAGTCTCCTCTGGGATCATTATCAGGATTTTTATATCTAGCTTTGGCTTCATCTGTCATAGGAAGTTGATTTAACGGCAGTTGGTCCTCTCTTATCGACTTCGCATAGCAGACAATATAATCATGTCGGGATGATACATTTTTTCGATTCTCCCTATTTGTCCTCTTTTCCCAAACAAATGTAGCTAGGAAATTCTCTTCACCAAAAATTTCGTTGCAAACTCTGCGAAGATTCTCAAGCTCATTGTCATCAATTGAAATAAAGATAATTCCGTCTTCTTTTAGGAGGTTTCGAGATAAAAACAACCTCGGATACATCATGTTTAACCAGTTTGTATGAAAACGACCCTCAATTGGACTGTTAGTTGAAAACCGCTTGCCTTTATCATCGACCAATCCGGCGAATGCAAGATATGTATCAATCGACTCTTGGTAGTTATCAGGGTAAATAAACTCATTTCCTGTATTATATGGCGGGTCGACATAAATCATTTTTACCTTACCGTAATAGCTTTTTTGCAATAGCTTCAGTACTTCAAGGTTGTCACCTTCGATAAACAGGTTTTTGGAGGTATCCCAATCTACTGACTCGTCCGGGCATGGCTTTAAAGTGGCTCGACTTGGCTCCTGTATCACCTTCATGCAATCGCGCTTGCCCGGCCAATCCATACCGTAACGCTCGCGGCGTCCTTCAAAGATGTCTGAAAACGTCCCCAGTTCGGCTTTTAGGCGTTCAAAGTCAATGGATGACACTATATTGCCGTCAGTATCTTTTGTTTCGGTAAATACACCGGGGAAAAGTTGCTTTAGTTCATCTCTACGATGAGCCGCTATATCTAAGCTCTCACCGTTCATTACTTCAGGTTTATTTGTCATCTTGTTATTACTCTACTTAAATTCTAAAAATTAGGGCTACGGTTTGCTTTAGATCTCGTCTGATCCCATTTGCCGTTCAAATACTTGGGTAACTAGTGCCATGATATGAGGAATATCCTCTACATTATCGAGTCCCACTTCAATATCACCATTGCCCCAACGACCTAAATTGGTAACGTCTTTACATAGCCCTCGTGGGTCGTCTATTTCTGCAAATGGCATGTTTAACGACAGGCGTAGTCTTTTTGCCTGAGGCACTACATCGACAAAATTTGTTTCTGCTTTAAAGGCGATATATAGCTTTTTGATCTCTTCTGTAACACAAGGATCAATTTCCAACACTGCTTTACGGAAGGCTTGATAGACCTCAGCCATTTTACCAGTCGCTAGATGTGGATGGTCTGCCAAACTGTACTCTGTCAGCTGATCTTGCTGAGGTTTATAAGCATCGATAATATCTTTCGGTAATTCAACCTTTGCCCATACCAGAGTAGCTTTATCCGCTAGTTTGTTTGCACGCTTTTGAATGGCCGTTTCATCCCAGCGGGGTTCAGCCGCAATGCCCTCATTCATCTTGAGTGGACTAAATCTGAAACCATATTCGTGCTCGCATTTATCGGAGAATGCATTGTTGCTGTATTCAGAGTTGTACCCAGTTAATGTTAAGTTGCCGAGAGTGTGACGATATGTTTCCCATACTCGTTCCCAGTCATCTCCCAACTCCGAGCGCCACACCACAGGTAACTTTTCAGCTTTGTTATCAGCCTGCGGCAAAATGTGCTCAATGGTGAATTCATCAACCAAAATACGTTCTTTGCGACCAAAATTTTCCATTCGTCGCAACCAATAACTTTTACTTCGGAAGTTATAGATATCTTTGGTTTGTATCTTTCTATGAAACTCTTCATCACCCGGAAACCGACGGTAAGACGGCAACAACACGAACGACGCTTTAATACTTTCTAGATAGCGATCTTTTTTCAGGCCCATTCCCATACGAGCAAAGGTTTTGTTCATCGAATTTGTCGGTATTTCGCAAATAGCGCGTCTGAATACATAGCTTTCAATAATACGTACAGCAGACAAGAACTCACTGTGACTCAATAGTTCAGATGAATAGTCTGAATACAACTCAAGCAAAAGTGGAAAAGCAACATCAACTTTCAGCTCTCGTAAGTCTTTAAATGCCAGCTTTAAATGTTCGTCTTTTTCTTTTCCTAGCGCGAAAGCACAAAAGTAAACTGCATAATTTCTAATGTCTTTAACAAGTTCATCTACACCTTTACTTGCAACATTT
Source organism: Pseudoalteromonas sp. JC3 (assembly GCF_030291895.1). NCBI lineage: Bacteria > Pseudomonadati > Pseudomonadota > Gammaproteobacteria > Alteromonadales > Pseudoalteromonadaceae > Pseudoalteromonas > Pseudoalteromonas sp. JC3. The sequence continues at coordinate 818,684 of NZ_CP127855.1, forward strand.
GGTCGTCTGGAATATTCCTTGAAAACTTCATAAACATCGCTAATTTTAGGAATTTCGCGTGTTTTAACAGTAAGGAAATGGCGCATGAAGCTGTCAAAGTAGTCGCTATATGCCTGTTGCCCAAATGCTAGCTCCATTGGTCGCCAATATTGTTCATAAAGATGTGTTTGACGCTCTGGTTCTAAGCCCATCAGGATGTAATTGCGGATTAGGTCCGCTTGGCTTAGCTCTTTTCCTGTTGAGTTCATGCTCTCGAAAATAAGCTGAGGGTTATCTTGCTCGCGGTTTAGAGAAATATCGACAACCATCAGTTTTGCTAGGCCGTTACAAACAGATTTCAAATCAGCCATTTTTTGTAATTTAGCTTTAAAGAACTCAAAGTTCTCAACGACCCTGATTGACCTATCATTAGGCTGCTCTAATCCTTTAATTATGGCTTTTAATGACAAGTCATCTGTTTGCGATAACACTAGCTTGTAGAACTTTTCGCCGCTTTCCAGTGGGTTAGTTAGGTAGTAACCTTTTAATTTAGCTTGGCTGAAATCTTCTAATGGTTCTTGGTCGCCTATTACTTCCGTTAATGCGGCAATTAAAAGGGTAATAGTGGTTAAACGTTGCTGCCCATCAATCACCAAAAGTGGGGTTTGAGATGAAACTGAGTACAGCCCTTTTTCGACATAGACAACTGACCCCATAAAATGGGCATTAATGTCATCATTACTGCCGCTACGAATAATGTCATCCCATAATTGCTGGCACTCTTTTTCTTTCCAAGAGTATGTGCGTTGGTAAATAGGAATAACAAATTGAGGCGATTTTTTAAGAAACTCTAATAGTTTCGCTTCGGTTGCTTTCATATCAGATTAAGCTCCATCTAATGCTGAACACATGCTGTTCAGTTGTGTTCATTTGCAGCTTCTGCTCGATTATATCAAGTAGGCTGTCCTTTTTTTGTTCTACTTCGCGGGCTTGCGAATCATAATCTCGCCAAGCTTCATCCCGCTGCTTTTCCAGCTTTTGTGCCTTTCGCTGAAATGCTAATTTTTCTGGTAAGTTTTTAGAACCTCGGATCAAGCGTTTCAAATCTTTAATTTGCGTATCCAGATCTTTGAGGCTGAACTTCAAGCCTTTGCGCTTATCGTCTGCCCAGTGGTCGAGTTTCTCCATTTCCTGTTCAAAATATGCGGCATAACGATCTTCAACATCACCTAAAATTTGTTGTTTTTGTTTTTCGTATAGCTCTGGCATGTCGTTAACTTCTGCTGGCCCCAAATTAGTCGCATTGAGACTGAACATCCGGCGCACTTGATCTGAATGTAACGTATTGCCATCATCAGTAATGCCTACAAATACCAAATGCTCCTCAGTATCTGCACCGGTAATTGCTAATTTATGTAATGACAATATGCCAGTATTCCCAACTATTTCCTGTAAAGCACTAACTTGCTGAGGATGATTGGATAGGTCAAATTGCAAGTGCGCAGCAGGAGTACTTGCATTAGTAAGTTGATGAATAACTTGCTTGGCAAGAGGATGACCTAATCGATATACGTGTGCATCCTCAATATCTTTACCAATCTCGTAAAAACCGAGAGGAACAGTCGGAACGGCCCCTTCAGGAAGTTCAGTTAATTCAAATCGATAATTTTTACTTTGTTTTGCATGACTAAAATCGGCATATTCAGCGAGAATAAACTCAGTTATTTGCCAAAGCCATTGACTATATTTATCAAGATAAGCCTTACTTTCCTGTAGATTGACCTTGAGTTTGTCATGGACCTCAGCATCAAAATTTTCCAGTAGCTTCTGTCTTGTATCGTCCATTGCTTGACTAATTTGATCGTCTAGTTCTTTACGTAGCTCTTCGAACTGAAATGCGATTTGCTCTGGTTCTCTACATGTTTGATATATTTCAACGATTCGTTGCTCAAAGTCGATACCTGATTCTATGGCTCCCAATACATCGTCACTAGCGCCAAAAACGCCACTAAACAAGTTAAATTTTTCATCTAACAGTTCATAAACGCGTTGGTCTGCTGCATTGGCTTTGTTGAGAAAATTAATCACTACAACGTCATGCTTTTGTCCATATCGATGGCAACGACCGATTCTTTGCTCTATCCTTTGTGGATTCCAAGGCATGTCGTAGTTTACCAACAATGAGCAGAACTGTAGGTTTATACCTTCAGCCGCTGCCTCTGTGGCAATCATAATTTCCGCAGAATTACGAAAATGCTCAACTAAAGCAGCTCTCATATCTGCGGTTCGAGAACCTGTGATCTTATCCGAACCTTGATGTTTTCCTATCCAAGTTTTATAGATTAATTTTGACTGTTCATCTGTGTTAGAGCCGTTAAACAAAACTAGCTTATTGTCGTATCCGTTTTCGCTAAGTAATCGAACTAAGTACTCTTGTGTGCGTCGAGATTCAGTGAAGATAATAGCCTTTTGCTCGGCACCAAGAGCTGTAGCTTTTTCAAATCCAGCCTTTAGACCGTCAAGTAACGCCATTCCTTTTGCATTCTCGGATATAGAGACGGCTAGCTTACGAAATGCGACAAGATCTGCAATTTCATCTTCAATTGCGGCAATGTCGTCGGCAGATAGAGGTTGCTGTTCTTCTTCTACTTCTAATTCGTCTTCATATTCTTCTAAAGTCTCAAAATCTTCTTCTAACCCTTCAAGCCGATTAACTAATTGCTGATTGTCTTTTAATTGTCGTTGCAGCTTATTCGCTAATGAGTCCAATGCTCCAGCAATCGCGAAGGTAGAGGATGCAAGAAGTTTTCTCAGCACTAATGTCATTAGTTTTCGCTGGGCGTTCGGCAATGCAAAAAGTGATGGGCGTTGTAAATAATCTGAGACCATATCGTACAATGCTTGTTCGTCATCACTAGGCCAGAACTCTTGTGTTACTGGCTGTCGGTTGGTGTATTTGACGTATTCCATAACCTGACGTCGAAGTGTGCGATGACAAAATGGCTGCAATCGACTTTTTAATTCGCCAAATTGTTCTTGTGAAGTCATCCGTGAATACTGACTACGGAACGACTTTTCATCCCCAAAGGCATACTCATCAATGAAACTGACAAGACCATAGAGTTCCATTAGGGTATTTTGAAGAGGGGTGGCCGTTAATAACACTTTCGGCACATTTGTTAGTGCAGTGCGCAAAGCCCGTGCAGTTTTGTTCTGTGTTTTATAAACATTTCGAAGACGGTGAGCTTCATCAAGTACAACTAAATCCCAGCGAACCAACATGAGCTTTTCAGCATGTCTTGCTGCAAAAGGGTAAGAACAAATTAGAATTTCTTCTGACTCAAATGGGTTCAAGTTGCCAGCTTTAATGGCAGCATTAAATGATTTAGCTTCCAAAATTTTAGATGGAAGAAAGAATTTTTCGGCTAGCTCTTGGCTCCATTGTTTACGCAAACTCGCAGGAACGACAATCAACATACGTTTTTTGCCTTCGGCCCATTTTTGAGACAAGACAAGTCCAGCCTCAATGGTTTTTCCTAGACCCACCTCATCAGCCAAAATGGCACCATTCGACAATGGAGATTTAAATGCAAAAAGCGCAGCTTCAACTTGATGAGGGTTTAGATCGACCCTTGCATCCAAAAGCGTTCCTGCCAATTTTTCTAAACTGGTTGATGCGCTATGCTTTCCTAATTCGTGAGCTACATATTTGGCATGATATAAAGTAAAGCCTGCTGTCATTCCTAATCCTTTTGTTTTTCGATCCAAGCGTTTATATCCGACATTTTAAAGCGCCAAGCACCACCTACTTTAAAGCCCGGAAGCTTTCTTTCTGCCGCTAACCGATACGCGGTTTTTTCAGTAAGTTTCAGGTACTTTGCAACTTCTTTAATGGTCAAAATTTCGTCTGACATGGTGGGTCTCTTAAATGTTAAGTTGTTAGACTATGAGAAAATCAGGGAATAAACAACATTAAACGGGAAGGTGTGGCGAAAAATGTTCTTAATCAGTAATGATTGGTTATAAAAAGGTAAAAATATAAGGTGATTCAAGTAATACTTATTTGGATAAAGCTCAATTGAATTTAGATATTGTGAAACTTTATAAAATCATCTAGTGGCTTGGTATCGAAAATTCCTCGACTAAGGATATCTACTTTTTCTAATGACACGATAAATGGCTGCCCATAGAGTCTCACCTGAGGAAATTCACTGGTATATAAAAAGAGAAGGGATTGATTTTGCTTACTTGTGTGTTGCTAATGCTAATATCTGATAGCACAAATTATTATGGATTACTTGTTCGATTCATCGCATCTTGAATATCAGCCACTGATTGGTGCGGTATCACAATAATGTCATTACAACCGCTACACACACCCACAAGAGTTTCTAGGATTACAGCTCCTTTAGTAGATTGAATTGTGTAATCCCTTACTTGATAAGTTCCGCTTGAAAGAATTTTGCATTTTTCACATATAGCTTTAAAGACATCGCCTTCGTTTTTAGTACCCATAAAGCCGCCTTGAAGCGATGTAACACCATTACCAAGTCTATCTTTTCTAGCCATTACTTTTTCCGTTTTAATTTACTGTGACATTCGGGACACCATAACTCTACGCCATCATAACCAAGTCTTTTGATAATGTGACCAACATGGTTGCTGTTATCGAAAGTCTTTTTACATTTATCACATTTGATTTTCTTGTTATCCATAAGGCACCCTAGGTTTTAAAGTAGGCTTCTTTTGCCTCTTCCAGCTTTTTCATATTGAGAGCAGGATCTTGGGAGTTCCTAATGGCTTCAAGGAACGCTTTACTAGCTCTTTCTAAAGCAGAGTCATCACCATATTTGGCTTCAACGAGTAATTCAATGCCTTTTTCTTGTAGTTCGATATCTCTAAGTCTATTTAATTCTTTAACTAACGGATTATCCTGAAGGTCGGCCTTGCGCTTGGCAAGATAATCTTCATCAAAATACGGCAAATCTAGGTCGTTAACTATTTCATCTTCGAGTAGGCGGACCGTCTCATTAATTCGAGATTTGTCATGGAACATTCTGATTCGCTTATTAGCTTCAGCTTTATCTTCATCAGTATATTCATCGAATGAGCTGTGTATGGTCAGACTTATCTGTGCCTCGGCTAAAGGTTTTAGAAAGCTGATTTCAATTTTTACTCTTGCCAAACCTAACTCTGTATCTCGACCTTCAGAAATTTTTAGCCAAAAACCTTGTACATTGTTTATATGACATGAGTTTATTTTACGAGTTAGTGTAGATTTCAACCTTTCATTAAAGGGTTGCGGAATTAAATGCGGAAGGAGTTGTTGCAGTGCGCTCATATTTTCACCTGATTCTTGTTGTTATTTATCTCCTACATTACAAAGTTTAAATATCCGTTAATATTAATTTAGTTTAGGTTAAAATATAATTTTCATCAAGTCATTAAAGTGAATAACCTCTATCCATAAAGCTTCATGACTATTAATTATCCTTTGGCTTTTAACAAAGAGCCATGAAACTCATGAAATCTCAAAGTAAAATTTTACCTACTAACAAACATAATAGTGAACGACATATATTTTAATATATATTAATAACTTAAGATTTAGAAGTTGCTTGATTTTTAGAATAGCACAGCTTTTTGTGAAAGACTAAATTCATATGATGAAGCAGTCAGATATGAACTTAAATTCTTTGGTTCAAACTGCATTAAGGCTTAAGATTACATTAACCTTAAAAATAGGAGTTAGTGATGGGCAATACTGTAGTGAGAGACTGGCAAATAGTGTCAGTAATTGGTGATAATAATGAGCTGATCGGTCAGGTTCTGTGGGCCATAGTAATTGATGATAGTACACTTCGGTTTTCTAAAAATGATTATGTGTGTACGTCATCAATTAAAAGCATAAACACTTACACAAAACTCGTTAAGACGGTTAGTGGGAGTATCTATCAGCTAGTAGGGGAAGGCAGTGCCGCAGAGGTTCAATTCAAATTTCACGAGCTTTTGAGGATGGGCCATTCTCCACAAGAAATAAATGTACTGACAAGAACGTCTCATTAAATTTAGCTAATCACACAACTTCCAACATTAGACTGATATTTTTTCTTAAAGTTAACTATAGGTTGTAAGTTCAACTAGTCAATACTCACTTTATTGTTATTTTCAATATCTGCAAAGAATGAAACGCCAGCTCAATTAGTTTGCTGTCAACGATTACTATCATTTACTAGTGAGCAGCAAACCAAAAGTTGGGTAATGAGACGTGACTTTTTAAGTTCACGATACACAAAACGTCGGCCAGATGTTCCAAGAATAATTTGTTAGCTCAGAATTGGACAAAATCATTTGGAACCGAAAAGTCAATTTTTATCTCTGGTAAAAGTCTAAACCACAAAGTAGTCAGTATAATTAACCTCTCGTTACGTTCATTTTAACTTCTAACTGTTGCAGTAATCCTTCATCTTGTCGCTTCATTTCGTCAATAACTAAGTAACTAATTCTTTTAGAGTGAGAATTAGGAATATCCAAAACAAACTGAGGGTATTTTTCGAGTAATAATTCGGCAACGCCTCTCGATAATCCGATTTTAATTAATTTAATTGTTTCATCATCAGTCGTACCATATTTAACTTTTTTATAGAAATTTGAATTCACCTTATTTAGGTCATTAAGGATTTCTATAAACTTCAATAGCTCATGTTCGAGAAAGTCTTCTTCTTCTTTGATTCTTACAATCGCTAGATTAATTTTCTCAGTTCTAGTTTTGCCACCTATTTGAGTGTAGTGAGTTTTATGTCCACCAGAGTGTTTAACTTCATCTCCCCATTTGCCAACGTATATTTGAAAATTAGGTATTCGTTGAATCAAGTCATCCCAATAATTCATAAATAAGCGAATCATTAATTTGAAAGGCTTTTTGTCTATTTTCCAATCTAATAGCATTGCATAAAAGGTCTTTGCTTCTTGATTTTCAAGTCTTAGCAAAGGTGAATCAACTTTAGCTTCTTCAATAAAACACACAAAACAATTATAAATAACATCTATTAATTGATTAGTGTTTGTTATGGAACCATCTTCTATGTTTTCTATCGCTTGATGAATTTCTAGCTCTTTATCAAAAACTTCGATTTCGCTAACACTATTCGCTATAAGCAGATTTCCTACTTCTGTTTTCGTGTATTGGTCTTGATAATCATTAACCACGCCTTTCTCTAAGTTTTCCAACCTAGTGATAGCATCTATGTATTCCTTTTTATTACCATCTACAATATCAACTGCTTCTAGCAGCACGTTTTCAGGCTTGTCTTTAAGTTCTTTTCTAACATTGACTCTATTTTTTAAGAATTTATGAAGATTAGCATTTGCAGCCGAATATTTATCAGTACCAATCAAGTGAATTTCAGGTATTAGCTTTTTGATATTGTTATAATCTGATTCATTAAATATTTCTGAAAAGCGATTTACCCTACCAACTAAGTTTTTAAAATGAGCGGCAGTTAAATTTCCAACTCCCTTTTTGGTACACATTAAAAACAGTCGCTCTATAGGCATGTTAATACCTTCAAGCAAGGTTGAGCTAGAAACAATATACTTCAACTCTGCACATTCCCTAAAGAGATGCTCAACATAATTTCTAACTGGTTCAGTCATCGAACCATGATGATATACAACCCCTCTTTTAAGCCCCTCCACGATAAGATATTCAGGCGCAAACCCCTCTGACAATTCGTCTATTGCAGAATTAATCTGCTCATTTTGTACTAGTGGCAAAGAGTTAATCATTTCTTTTACAAAAGATTCAATACTAGTTGGCTTATTGAAATAAATGATATTTTTATTTACAGAATTATCGAAAAGATACTCAATATGATCTAGGGAATGGGCATTGGTTTCTATAAATCTATTTGTAAACTGATCGTAAAACTTAAATTCCTTTTTATAGCATCTAAAGTCAGCTATAAAATAAAATTCTGATTTTACATACTCATCGATTGAGAACTTTAAATCTGAAGGAGTTGTAAACTTTAGCTTTATGCTTTGAATGTCATTTATAAAAGGAGTCAAATACTTAATAGCGGTGTTAACATTTCTAAATTGTAAAATAGTTATGACTGATGCTAATAAACGACTTCGACTATCTTTGTTGAGTAAGTTATGAGCTTCATCAACAAAAACGGTGTCGAAAGCTAAATCTCTATATTGGGAAAGAAGTCTAGATAATCTCTCTTGTGTTAACAGAAAAACCTTAGCATTAGGGTTTTCTTCAAACATCTCTGGATGAGTAACTATAAAATCGACACCTTCAATACCTGCATCAAAAATCCTTTTTTTAGTTTGAGCAAGAAGTGACTTTGATGGGACAAGTATACAAGTTTTTTTGTTGCCGCTACTTATCTCATTTATGATTAAGTCAGACTTACCATATGATGTAGGCGCAACCACATACAACGATTCACCTTTATTTACATTTACAAAGTCATTTAAAGCATACTGTTGCTCTGTTCTGTACAACCCATTAGTTTCAAATGAGTCTATAAAACTTAAAGTAAAATCATTCACAAAACTAGATCTTGCGATAGCTGTGGAATTTTCAATATGTTGACCAATCATTCTAGCTACCGGAATTAGTCCATTGTTCAACGAAAAGTCGTACAAAGGGATATAATCCCTTGTATTTAATGAATACTTTAGAACAATTCGATAGGCTAATTGTTTGAGCGAAATTTCATCCTGATTGGTCAGCACTATGGCTATAGAAAGTAATTTCGAATAATCACTTATTTCTATTTGTTCATTCAACAATAAAGAATGATACAGTTCAGGAAAAGAGGTGTTTAGTAATCTTAATAACGTCAATTGTTTTGGGTTATTTCCCTTAACCATCTAACTCTTCCTCAAATAAAAAATGAGCTACTTTCTCATATGTACTTTTCTGAATGGATAAGGTGAAAACTTTATTAAAAATAGATTCTTCTTTTATTTTTGAGCACGTTTCTATAACAATATTGGTGTTAAAAGGGTTACTGATCTCAGAATACAAAATAGAAACTAAAATCACATTATTGTCTTTCGAATGCGCCCTTTCGTCAGCAGCAGCAACTAGCTCATCATCCAGAATTTTAATGATTACATCTTTGTAATCCCGACAATCAAGAATTGAGTTGTTTGTAGAGTTAATTGCGTTTTGCCAAAAGGTCATTTCGCTTTCATTTAACCTTCGGTTTAAATCGTTTTTAGCTATTTTTAAGAAGCTACTTGTAGAATTATCTGGACATCCAGACTGGTTTAATGCGCCAGATTTTACCTCCGTTATCCAAACATTCTCCCCATTTGCTTCTACTAGGATCAAGTCAAACCCTTTTCTTTGACTTTTTTCTTCCATATTAAAAAAGGGAGAGACAACATCAAAGTTATCAAGTAATTCGAATATTACGACATGTGTAAGAAGCTCACCAATCATTCCTTTCTTAATATTATCTGTTTTTGGTATGTATCGGCTCCGAAACGCTTTCAATGTTCTTTGATATGTTTGACCGCTAAGTCCTCTCTCAGCTAAAGCAGTACCGTGGCAAATATTCTGTAAATGATTCCTAATACAACTTTTGAAATCATCAGTCAATGACTGCACGTGACAAGTCAGGTAATCAGCTCCTGAATTAATTATTAGTCCTTTAATAGTTTTCAATTCAGATTCCTCGCTTACCCTCGGGTGTAAGTTATTGAAAGTATCAAACTTAACCATTTCATTACTACTACTCTGAATCAATAAAAATCAATGGTCAAGCATTTGACAAATCTAAATCGTAATGAGGCAACAAAGAGTTGCTCTCGAATGTCTGCGATTGGCGAATGTATATGAATGTTAGATTTGATTGAATCCTTTTAATCACCTCTGATAGGTTAAGTTAAGATTAATTCATTTAATACGAGCCTTGCTACCACCTTCTGCTAGCAACATCCTTTTTTTCAGCTTATCAATTAAAGTTTCAGGCTTACCTAAGAGTTCTCGATATTTTTCACCTGTTGTTTTTACTGTTTCAGTTTCCATTTTGTCATTGATAGTAATCCGCTCATCATCAGTGAATTGAACTTCAACATGAGTAGCATCATTCATATCAATAGTTTCAGCGCGATCACGTTGAGTTAAAAGAGTCGATACTTTTAGCTTCTTGCCAATTAAATATCCTTCTCGAGTGTCCAGCAATTCATTAAAGTAATCATCAATCCGCTTATCAACGTTAGCCCGAATCTCTTTCTGCTTAATTTTAGATAGAGCAATGAATCTTGATAATAAAAGATTGGCCTCTACTAGTTGTTCTATTTCTTCTTGGGCAATCGCTTTGTTAGCAAATTCATCAGGGTTTTCAATTAGCATATGGCAGTATGCACCGATTATGCTTTTTGAAACCGCAGGTAGTTGACCTGCTTTTATAATTTTCTCAAACTCGATACTATCTGTGGTATCCGATTTAATTGAAAGCCTACGTGCATCCTTAATGCACCCTAAAAATGAATACGATGGCGCGTGTGGGTTCCACCCCGGTAAGTCTTTAAACTTTCCATTGAACTTACCTGATTCACTTATCACTGGCGTACCGCCAAATAGGCCGATTCTCGCATTGGCTTTGAACGCGTCTTCAATTAGTTTTTTTTGGTTTGTAATCCAATTGGTTGCCTTTTGTTGTTCTTTGGCTGTTAATTCGTTTGGAAGTACAATCTCTTTTGATGTGAAATCAATTGGCTGACCAATTGTTTCGACTTTTTTCATGTTGTCTGTGTAGATGTGTTTCTTAATAGTTATTAATGTAGCATTTCTATTTAGTTTGAAGTGGATACTCATTTAATCACCTTTTTAATATTTTTTGTCTCCTCCTGTTTTTCGTCCTTATTTCAGATTTTTGCGCAGTTTATTTAAATTAGACTGTAGAACGCATAAACATGCCATTTTCGTGGCTATAGAATTTGTTTTTACCTGTGTTTTTGGGTCTTTCACAAAATATTGGGTTGTCGTAATCGTTAAGCTTTACGTAATACTCTCGTTTGTGCTCAATGTCTTTTCTAATTCTTAATGTCTTGTTTTTAAGAAGCATAGTAGCCATCTCACGCCTATTCAGTATTAATAGCGGTGATTGGTCTAATCTAGTATTTAAGCTGCCCATGTTGTATCCACGCTTTGGCAGCATGTGCTTTTTAGCTTTCTTCGGTGAATACATAAATGTGATTAATGACATAACCATTTTCTGTATTTTGGCTAGCGATCTCTGATGTGCTTTATCGTTCTCTCGTTGAAGCCTGTCTGCTTCCATCTCATCAAGCTTTTTCAAGTAGTCGCCATAGCTTTTAAAGAATTTCGGATCTATCCCGATTCCTCCGATGATTGTGTTTTTGTTGCTTGAGTTAACAGCACCTTTAATCACATCCAACAGGAATGTCTCTTTGTGCTCAAAAGTAGCTTCAATGTCTTCTTGTGAAAGAAGAGAGACAACATAGTAGTCATGCGCAAACTTCTTCATCACTTGCCTAATTTGCTGCTCTTCTTGAGATAGCGCACAGATGTTTGTGACTCTGTTTTTATCCTTGTACAGATCTTCTGCTGACATGTTAATGAATCGTTCAGCTTCGATTGCCATTGCTTCAAATTGTGCGAATCGTTCAGTCTCAAGTTCGTTTAATTGTTTAACTTGATTAAGGTCACGGTGTGGAATGAACTCCAGTCCTCGTTGAAATACATCCTTAGTTTTGTAACCTAGTCCGAGTGAACCAGCTTTGATTTTGATGTTGTTATAGCTGAAGCTCATACCTTGGATTTCAGTCTCATTAGATTTCAGATTAGCGAATGTTCCGAATCCTTTTTCCCACATTTTACGCTGAAAATCTGGTACTGAAATCGTTGGATTTGCCTCCATAATTTCATCAATAGCTATGCGTATAACATTGCGAATTTGATTCTTTTCTAGCTTTTTATTCTTTATTTGTATCTTGTCAGTAAATGGATTTACAGTGTGATTAAGGCCAAATTTTTCTTCGATTTTATTTCTAGCTAAAGCAGAAAGACGATATTTATTTGATTGGTTTATCGAGTTGTGCGGAGGCTCATTACTGATATTACATAATGCAATATGTGCATGTTCTTGATCAGTATCTTGATGCATTGCAGACATCCATGTGCAGTTGCCATATCCCATTTCATCGATATACATTTTCACAGCTTCGTGCCATTGATCGACAGTTAAAGTTTCGCCCGGTTGAAGAGCAAGAACGATATGTTCAAGCGGAAAATTTGTTCGTTCATTGCGAGATTCACTTTCATTAAATGCAGCTATGATTTCTTCCAAGTCTGTTTCATTAGCATCTAGCTTTACTACTTTATCTTTTAATAATTTAAACTGCGGATTAACGACACAGATGTTTTCAGAGCAACCAATGAAATGAACTTTTTCTTTGTCGCCTGTGTGTTCGTGATCTTTTTCTGTTTGAGCACAATCTTTAGTCGCACCCATGATGTAGTAAATTAAATTTGGAGCTTGGCCCCGGTTGGAGCCAGCAGGTTTTTGGATGAATTTTGCGATCATTGTTTTGACTCCATATTGGATTTTATGGAGACAAGTTTTTCTAACTCTCTTTTATTAAATGTTTCAAGAGCCATTTTAGCCAATGCATTTTTTCCACCTTCACCTTTTGAAAAATCTTGAAGCTCTTTACATCTATGAGCAACTTTTACTATCGTGCTCATCATGCTTTTGGCTTGATTTATTTGCTCAGATTGAGTTGATGTAATCGTTAATTGATGAAGTACTTTTAACGACTGATTGAGATTATTTACTGCACCTCTTAAATCCTTCGCTAACTCTTGATTAACAGAAGGAACAATGACACATGGAGAATGATCAGCTTTGCTGATGGATGATAAAAGCTCTTCTCTGATGTAACGAGCGATTGCTTTGTTTGAGTAGTTTTTTGCTATAGCTGCATCGAAGATTGTCTTATGTTCTTCTTCAGTAAAACTGACAGTACAGCGCTTATTTCTTTGACTATTTTTATTATTATCAGTAGTCATAACTATTACCTTTTAGTTATGACAAGTGCGTAGTTTTCCGATTTAGTTTGCTTGCTTCATTTCTCTTGTCGTTATTGTTGTTATATCTAAGTTTGAATGCGGGAGCGTTCAAACCTAACGAAATGCGGGAGCGTTGAGTTCAAGGGTCAATAGTAGCTATTCAAACGAAGTGCAGAATAGATGCTATTTACATACCTTGCTTAAACAAATCCCAAAAGAAATTTTATTTCTAGTATCAAATTACATTAACACATAATAATTAAACAGTGCAATTTAATAATTTAATTTATTGATTAGTAAATCCGGGTGGATATATAATCAATTTATTAATATATCTAAATATTTGAGGTTTGTCAGATGGCATCAAAGGGACGCACACCGCTTTCAGCTTTAGAAAAAGCTAAGAGAAAAGCAGCTAGAGACTATAGACGTATTGCAGAAAAAAGAAGCCTGACATATGACGATATCTACGGAAAAAGAGCTGGCAATAAGAATATGGGCAGGAAGCCTGTTTCAAAGGAAGAGCAAATTAGAAGAGCTAAAAAACAGTTCTTAAAGTCTTTATCTGAACACCGAGCTGAAGCTCGAAAAGAATCTATCGACCTCCCGGATATTAAGTCTCTTTTGCGTGAATATAGAACCTACCGAGCAAACGATTCTGCGGGTAGGAAGAGCGCTGATAGGTATTTAATTCTTAAAAAGCACCTCAAAAAAGAAAATGAGAAACTTCTACAAGCACAGAGGGAATTGGAGTCAGATGATATTCCTTGCCCACTTGAAACATATAGTGGTCGTGGACGAAAACCTATGTCCAAGCGAGAAAAAGTTAAATATTTATCTGACAAAGTAACAGAAGTGGTTCTTGAAATGGAAGAGGTTTACAAGAAAGTACCAGAATCTCAAAAAATCTATTACGAACTTCGAGATGCTCGCTTAGAGCTTAGAGAACTTAGAGAAAATTTAAAAAATCAAAAACTAGCGCCTTTTGATGACGTTTTGGCTGCAAGAGAAGAACTGGAACAGAAAGTTAGTGAACTAGAAACTGCATATAATGAGCAATTAAAATTAGAGAAAAAAGAATCTAAGTCAAAACCTTTACAAAGCTCGACAAGCGCATTGTCACCCACGACAACACCTTTGCCAAGCGTGGCAACCACATTGTCAAACTCGGAAAATGAAGTAACCGAAGAACTATTTCAGAACCGCTCACCGCACCAAGTTATCGATAATATGAAGCAAGATTTAGCTGAAGTTGAAGAAGAAATTAAGCGTCTGGAATTGTTAGAAGAAGTACTTAGAAAAAAAGAAGAGTTTATAAAAAAGAGGAAGCTGATAAAGCAAGGAATTGAGAATATTCAGAACAAGATCATCTAATACAATTTAGATACACGACAAAAATATAATAAAGAACATAGTAATAAATGCATTATCAATTATTTTGATAATGTATGAAAAAAATATTTACTTTAGCGTTTAATTATTGGATAATGAAAATATCAGAAAAGGTTAGTTAATAACTTAGGTGGGGTCGATAAATTAAAATACTAAGGTTAAAAAATGAAATTTTTAGAGTTGCTAGAAGAAGTGGATATTAAGCTTTCAGATTGTTCAGATAAGGCTATTTCAATCATCAAGGAAATGATTATAGAGTTGGAAAACTATGAACATGACTTGGAGATAAAACTCATTGAGTCTGAAAGTGGAAAAGTATTCTTTTTTAATGGCTCTGAATATTACATTACTATCTCTTTTCAAAATACAGTGACTCTATATAAACCATCTCCATATGACTACGACTATGGTCTTGATAATGACGATTATTATATAGATGTTCAATCTGTATCAAAAGAGCTTGATTCTAGCCAATTAGAAGCCTTTGGTATTAAAAGCTCAATTATAGATATTGACGCAATAGAATGCTCTGATTTTGCAGGCTGTTTAGTAAGAAGATTACTTAAAAGAATATTCGGCAAAATCGTTACACAAGCTGATATCAAGCAAGGTTGGCACGAAGGAATATTTGAGTTTGAAGGTACGACATTTGGGGTATGGATACACAACAAGTTACTGACTGTAGCAGTGTCTGCCAGCGACAATGATGAACTGGATGACAGAAGAGAACATCTAAAGCTAACACCAGACCAAATGATACACTTTTACACTAGCTAAATTGATGTCTGCGAGGATAGTCGACACGGTAAAAACATAGAAATAATAATAACCGAAGGAATGGGTAAGTAACTTTAACTAGATTAAGGATGGTTATTATTATGTCTGTAAAACTAAAGAACGTAGCTTTCAAAGCCACGGACAGCTCGGCCCAGATTTTTGATATCAACACACTCGAACAGCTAGTAGAGTGCATGAACAATCAACACAATATAGAAATGCTTCACGGCACGCTATATTTTGACAACAAACAACAGCTCTTCTTTGATGACAAGAACTCATTGTTCGGAGCCATGTTTGCACTAGATGCGACCGACTCTTTGGAAGTGAAAGGAATAATCAGAAACGGTCTTCTACAGCAAGTTTCTTAGTTTTAGCTGCGCACATCATTACTCCGCTGTCTGCAAATAGTTGATGTGATGTGCGCTTTGCTAACAAATAAAATTGTGCTCAAAAAACTCAGCCGTTGCTTCCGAGGCTTTCAATTAAATCATCATAATCATTGCAAGCAGTGTAGCTAATTGATAGCTCATTATGCTTGTATTTAATGTCATTGATGATCATAAAATCTTTTTGTCTATTAACTTCTTCATCTAGTCTGCGAATAAAAAATTCATTCACATAGTCACTGTAGTTGTCGAATACAGCGATACTTTTGAAGTCATGAGTGGGCTGTTGCCGCTGATACTGTTCGTTGAATGCATCTAATAGAGAAAGAAATCTGCGCTTATTTTTTTGCTCATTGAGCTTAATGATACTCAAACTTTTTTCTCCTATTTATCGTTGTTAAAAAGTAGCAGTGACACTGGTTAATGCTTTAACTTTTTTTGATAGGTTTTATTTTTGCGCTGGATTTATTTGTTCAATTTCTTCTGGACTCAATACTTTAAATGCAATCTCTTCTTGTCTCACTTTCTTATAGTGATTATCTATTGTAGCGATACTTGTGCCGCACTGAGTTGCGATAATGGCTGCATCAAGACCTTGCTCCATACACATGTTGATATGCTCATGTCGGCAGTTATAGAGCGTGTAATAATTTTTAATCTTAGAGCCAAGATATTCTACATATTGTTTAAATGTCGATGCCATTTCTAAGTCAGCATCTGTATTGCTCTGAAATACTAGATCTGAACCTTTCTCTTCAATTATTTCATCAATGCCTTTCTTAATACCATTCATAACGTAGTAAAGGCGCTCTAGCGTCAATATGGTCTCGTTTTTAATGATAATGGTACGACTGGTTTGAATTATCTTCTTATTACGCTTAACACGTTTTGAGCGCTTCCCATTTGTTATTTCTAATAAGTAATAAAACTTAATTTCGCCATTCTCATCTTTCTTTTTTTGTTTCTGAATATTTTCCCATCTGATATTCATCGCTTCTTCACCGGGTCGCACGCCCGTCAGAATTAAGAAGTTCACATATAGTGGAAGAATGGTTCGCTTGTGCTTTGTAATGTAGTTTGGTCTACCACTCTCTAGGAAATTGATGAAATTAGACATGATCACTTCTCGATCATCTAATGAGAATGGCTTGCCTTCTTCTGTTGAAATGTAATCAAAAGTTGGAAGATCTGGCTTTTTATCAATGTATTTATTAATAAGAGCAAACTCAAAGATTTCTTTTAATGCCGTTTTACGCTTAGTAGCTGAAGACTTTGGCATATCTTTGAAGTTATCAAGTTCTTTCAATTGAATTAGATCAGCGTAAGTAAACGACTTAATATCAAGATCTCTCCAGTCATCTATGGTTTGATAGTACATCTTTATAATAGAAGCGTATCTAGCAGAACCAGACTTTTTATTACCTTCTTTTTTATCCTTCTCGGCTTGTTTTTCTAATGCATTTGCTGTTTGAACACAGACCTTTCTCCAAGTAATAACGTCTTTCGGATGAAAGGTTCCTGCCTTTACTTGTTCAGTAATTATGAACCTGATTGACTTAGCCTCTGCTGATGCTTCTGCAATAGTCTTCTTTCTCGTGCTCTGTTTTACATATCCTTTGAGACCATCAACTTTAAGGCGGCACCAAAAGTAAGGTGAAGAGCTGTTTTTATAGAGAGCAATATTTTCATCAACGGTAATTGTTGGAGGAGCGAGATCAAACTCAGTAGCCTCTGAGCCTTCAAATTGTTCTCGATAACGCAGCACAGCATCATAAGCAATATTGACTTCTATATCGTCTTCAAGCCTTGCCAAAAAGAGCTGCTTTTCCATCTTGTTCATATTAAAAATCACTGATAATATTCATAACAATTAATATTCAAATTGTATATTGTGTGTATATTTACAGCAACTAATAATATAAGTTTTTGTTTTTATTTGTTATTTATTTGCATTGAGCGGATTCAAAATCC
Organism: Pseudoalteromonas sp. JC3; assembly: GCF_030291895.1. Taxonomy (NCBI): domain Bacteria; kingdom Pseudomonadati; phylum Pseudomonadota; class Gammaproteobacteria; order Alteromonadales; family Pseudoalteromonadaceae; genus Pseudoalteromonas; species Pseudoalteromonas sp. JC3. Next base: position 836,255 of record NZ_CP127855.1, read on the forward strand.
GTTGCCTTCGGGCGTGGCGGTTCAAGTCCGCCCACTGGTACCACTTTTTATAACCCTTGCTTTTTAGCAAGGGTTTTTTTATGCCTCGAATTGTAGGTCGAGATTTATCTCGACTAAATTGGCTTTATCTCAATGGATTGGTTTATCTCAATGGATTGGTTTATCTCTACAGACCGTTCTTGCGAAACTGGACTTGGACGCCATGCGGGTGGCGCTAATACAGGTTAAGAGCCCGCCCACTGGTACCACTTTTTATAACCCTAACCAATTGGTTGGTTTTTTTTATGCCTCGAATTGTACGTCGAGATTTATCTCGACGAACGAATTGGTCTTATCTCGACAAATAAATTTAAGCGCCACATCACCGGTGCTATTCGCCGCTACAAATCAAGCTGTCTCCACGATTCAACCCATTCTTCTAAACAGACAGTTACTTCCCCACAAAACTGGCGGTTTTCGGTAAATTGCCTATGCTTTTGTAATTAAATTGGTTTATTGTAGATTTAAGCTGCTAAATTTTATTAGGCAAGAGAGGCGATGAAGGTAACTGTAGAAAAGCAAACCATAGTGCTGTTATCGTTGTTTACCATCGTGTTCTGGAGTTTGACTTTCTACGCGGTAAAGCTTATTTCTCACTCTATTGTGGTTCAGGAAGTAAGCGAAAGAACCGAAACGGTAAGGTCTAACATTTCACTTGTCCGCGCTAAAATTGAAAACGCCATATTTATGGACACCTATCTGGCTGAGAGTTTAGCGACCTTTGTTACAATTGATCCTGACTTTGCAATTGAGCATTGGTCTCATGTGGTTGCTAAAGCCGTTGAAAAGTCGACGCTGATTCGCCATGTCGGTCTCGCACCAAATAATATCATTAGTCATGTCTATCCAGTTGAAGGGAACCGAGCGGCTATCGGTTTCGATTTTCGCACTAACCCTGAACAATTTCGCACTGTTGAAATTGCAAGAACCTCTCAAAAGGTATTTATCGCCGGTCCATTACAGCTAGTGCAAGGCGGTGAAGCGTTGATAGCGAGGTTTCCTGTGTTTTCGGATTATCCGAGGAATGAAAACTACTGGGGCGCGATTAGTGTGGTTCTAGATTATCAGAAGCTGCTTGAATACAGTGGCATTAACGAATTGGACAGTGCCACTTTAGCGATTCGAGGTCGAGATGGACGCGGTGAACAGGGGGATGCCTTTTATGGCTCTGCTACCTTGTTTGAAACTCCAGATTTAGTCATCCCAATCAACTTACCATCTGGTGAGTGGCAGCTTGTGGCTGATTATCAAATAGACGAGAGCACTTATGCAAAAGCAAGGCAACAAGCTCAGATTTTGGTTACTGCTGTTGCCTCAATATTGTTTCTCTCGTTATTAGTGCTCTATCGATCGTATCACTTAGCACATACCGCCTCGTTGCAAGATGATTTAACTAAGTTGCCCAACCGTCGCTATGCGATTAGACAACTCAATACGTTACTTGGTCGTTCAGAGCAACCGTCATTTGTGCTGCTTAACCTCGATCTAAATAATTTTAAACAAGTAAACGATAAGTTTGGTCATGAAGTGGGAGATAAGCTGTTACTCCATGTCTCGTCAATTTTGATGAACTCAGTGCGTGTGTATGATTTTATCGCGCGATTGGGGGGGGACGAGTTTGTTATTATTTTGCACAGAGTGTCAGAGGACGCTTTGGTTAACTCAATTATAAAAAATATTAAGGAGCAGGTTGAAAAGCAACCGCTACAAGTTGATAGACACACTATTCAAACGACGGTGAGCGTTGGTTATGCTTTTCCTTCAGCAAATCAAGATAGTGTTTCGGAACTCATGGCTCGCGCTGATCACAACATGTATTACGATAAAAACCTGTCGCAACGACAACAAAAAGAAAGTGAGGTTTTGGAAACAAATCAGGAAACCCAATAGAACTATACTAAGCTTACAGAGTATCAATTAAGTGAGAATGTGCCGTGCAGCTAAAGCAGTCAGTTCTATTTTTCAAAATTGCCGCGTTGACTTCTGCGATTGTGATCATTTTTGTCAGCTGGTTTTTGTATTACGAAGTGAGTCGTAGTGCCCGCCTTACCGCACAACTTACTCAGCTGCAAACCGCTCTACAACGAACCATGGATCAAGAAGAGCATATTCTTATTCGAGCACAAAAAGATGATGTTTCTGCCATCCCGCAATTAAAGTACAGCTATCAGGATAGCTTTAGTAGCTTGCTTAATTCTATGGCCAATGAAGAGGCCTTGCTGCCTTTGCTATTACAACTCGATGAACTGTCAAAAGCCTACTTTAGTAAACTAGACGAACTTATCCGTTTGCATGAGCAACTCGGCTATGACGAAAATGCAGGTATTTATGGTGAGTTCAGACGTAGCGCCCATGCTTTGCAGGAGCGAATTTCTGGTAAGGCTATGCCTCAGTTGGAAATTGCCATATTGGAATTAAGGCGTCGAGAAAAAGACTTTTTGTTAAGAGCTGACTTAAGTTATTTACAGCAGCATGAACAACTTGTCATGCATGCTGAGCAACTAATCAAAGACAGTGCGCTTAGTGAAGAGATAAGCAACTTGCTTAAACGTTATGAAGCGGGTTTTGCAAGCTATGTTGCTATTTTGCGAAAGCTAGGTTTGCACGATGGTGAAGGCGTACGTGCGGAGCTATTCACCGAGAAGCAAAAATTAAGAAGCCAGTTTGAACTGGTATCAATCCGTACCCAAGCCGTTACGCAAGAACGTAAAGAAAGTATCATTTTATATGGCCTCATTTTAATTGTACTGATGAATATTGCTGTGCTTATCTTACTGAATTATCAAAATAGCAAAGTCACACGGCATATACTGGCTATTAATAAAGTACTCGTAAAAGTTGCTAAGCTTGAAGACTTTAGCTTAAGGGTGAATATTGACGGTAACGATGAGATTGCACAAATTGCTCATCAACTCGATGACCTATTAGCATTTATTGAAACCTTGCTTGCGCGCCTGAGCGCAGCGCAGCAACGCTTAATCGAAGAAGCCAAAATGGCGAGCTTAGGAAATATGGTGAGTGGCTTTGCTCATGAGCTTAATACACCGCTTGGTGTTGCTATTACCAGCCAATCGCATTTAAAAGAGCAAGTCGCGACACTAAAATCGCAACTTGAACTTGGTAAGTTACAGCGGCAAACCTTGACGACACTAATTACTGAGGCAGAAGCCGCGCTATATTTATTAGAGAATAACCTCCACCGCACAGCCTCACTGGTAGATGATTTTAAGCTAGTGGCAGTGAATCGAGAGTTTGAAGAAAAGAGCGCGTTCAACCTTAAGCATTTAGTTAAAAATGTCTTTGATTGCTACCAATCAGAATTAAACCAAGAAGACTATGCCATTGAACTCGAAATCCCCGAAAACTTAACTTTAATAAGCTACCCGTCGGTGTTTAGCCAAGTTGTTGGGTATAGTATTAACAACTGCATCAAGCACGCCAAGATTGACGGGCAAAAGCTCAATATTGTGGTATCTACCGTGTTAATTAATGACTATATCCATTTTTATTTTAAAGATGATGGTGCCGGTATAGATAAAGAGTTATTGCCCGCTATATTTGAGCCTTTCGTTACTTCAAAGCGTTTTTCGGGGGGGACAGGACTTGGCTTGAGTATTGTATATAACTTAGTAACACAGAAGTTGAAGGGCGAAATCAAAATGCAAAGCCCAGCGCATGGCGGTGCCTGCTTGCATATTATTTTAACCGGAACAGAGTTTAATTTTATAGAAGAGTAATCTCAGCATGGAATAACAACTCGCGCTCTAGCGGCCGTTATTTCTTATACCGATTTGCTTATCTGAATACAGCTTATGTAAGGTAAATAAAGTAAAAAAGCCAGCATGACTGATCGTGCTGGCTTTTATTCGGTTCATTGGCAGTAGGAGTTAGCCTTTTTTGCTCGCGACCCACTCATCAACAAATGATTCAAGCACGTTTAGTGGAACTGGGCCATTTTTCAGTACGATGTCGTGGAACTCACGAATATCAAACTTATCGCCTAGTTCTTTCTTAGCGGCTTCACGAAGTTCTAGGATCTTCAACATCCCCACTTTGTACGCAGTGGCTTGTGAAGGCATAACAATATGGCGCTCTACCATCTTCACTGCGTCTGACTTAGCATTTGGTGTGTTGTTTACGTAGTAATCAATACCTTCTTGACGTGTCCACTTCATTGCGTGGATCCCAGTATCTACCACTAAGCGGCATGCACGCCATAATTCCATCGCTAAGCGACCAAAGTCTGAATAGGGGTCTTCGTATAAACCCATTTCTTTTGGTACAAGTTCAGAATATAAGCCCCAGCCTTCGATGTATGCAGTGTAGCCACCAAACTTACGGAATTTAGGCATATCTTCTAGCTCTTGAGCAATCGCGATCTGCATGTGGTGACCTGGAATACCTTCGTGATAAGCCAAGGCTTCCATTTGGTAAGTTGGCATCGCTTCCATGTCGTAAAGGTTTGCATAGTAAACACCAGGACGTGAGCCGTCAGGCGCGGGTTGCTGGTAGAAAGCTTTACCTGCAGATTTTTCGCGGAATGCCTCTACGCGTTTTACTATCATGTCCGCTTTTGGCTTAACGATAAACAGCTCATCCAAGCGTGACTTCATATTATCGATCATCGCTTTGGCTTCGGCTAAATATTGTGCCTTACCAGCTTCTGTATTGGGAAGGTAAAACTGTTTGTCGGTTTTCATGAACTCCATAAAGGCTTTTAAATCGCCTTTGAAGCCCACTTTCTCTTTGATTGCTCGCATTTCGTCATGAATACGCGCCACTTCAGATAAACCGATTTCGTGAATTTCTTCAGCGCTTAACGATGTGGTTGTCGTACGTGCTAGGGCGTTATTATAAAATTTTTCGCCGTTAGGGAATTTCCACGCACCGTCACGTTTGTCTGCTTTTTTCTCAAGTTTATGTAGGTAACCAATCAACTTGTTATAAGCAGGCTTTACTGCTGTTGTTAGCGCATCTGTTGCTTCTTTTACCAGCGCTGATTTCTCGTCTTCACTGACTTCAAGTGTTGCTACTTTGCGTTTGAAGTCAGCCAGTAACGTTGAGTCGTCACCCGCAGCAAATGGCGCACCTTTGATGATATTTTCACTTGATTCAATGACGTGAGGGAAAACGAATTTTGGTGCAATAATACCTTTATCTGCACGCGCTTTTAAGTCAACGATGAGCTGATCAAATACAGCCGGTACACCGTTTAAGCGTGAAATATACGCTTTGGCATCTTTGACATCGGTAATTTGGTGCTGGTTGATTAAAAATGCAGGCACCATTGAGTGTGTACCATACATCTGATTTACCGGATATGAGTGATAACGCCATTTAAAATCTGCAATGGTGTTTTCAAGACCTTGCTTGAATAAGTCGTAGCTCACTTGCGTATTGGCATCTAGCTTATTTCGATCAATTGCATTAAGCGCAGTTAAGTCTTGTTTCGTCAGTTCAAGATCTTCAAGTTGGCGCGCTTCGCTGCCGTCATCCCACTTGTCGTAGTCTTGTTTGATACCCATATAAGTTTGGTAAACTGGGCTACGCATTACGCCACGGGTAAACGACGCTTCAAAAAGTGCGTTTGCCTTTTCTACTTCACTTTTTACGACTTGTTGTTCAGCTTTTGGAGCAGGTGCTGGAGAGTGTGTGGTTTGTTGACAGCCAGCAAAAAGCGCGACGCTTACCGCTGCTGCTAAAATGGTTAATTTACGCATTTTATACCCTTTTATTATATGTTGCCGAATGGCGGTTTTCATGCGGGTTGCAGTGAATATCACCCGCATAATTTCTATATTAAACAAATAACTCTAGCAGATCGTTGAGGTATCGGTGGCCTTTATTTGTAACTAGCCATGAATCGTTGGTTTCCTCAATCAAACCCTTATCTACGGCCTCAGCAATTTGCGTTGCAATAGCGCTAAGTTCAAGACCAGTGTAGTCAATAAACTGTTGTTTTGATGCGGCAGTTTTTAAACGGAACACATTCATAAAAAACTCAAATGGTCTGTCATCGCTTGCAACATGCCACTGCTCATACAAATAGGGTTTACTCAGATCCATATAGCCACGAGGGTGTTTTACCTTTACGGTTCTTAAGATCTGTTGCTGCTCAGGCAAAGTGATTTTGCCATGCGCACCACAGCCGATCCCAAGATAATCGCCAAATTGCCAATAATTCAAGTTATGTCGACATTGAAATCCCGCTTTGGCATAGCCTGAGATCTCATATTGCTGGTAGCCGTGCTCCGCAAGTAATGCCTGACCTTGTTCTTGGATGTCCCACAGTGTTTCATCCTCAGGTAAAACCGGAGGCTTAGAGGCAAACTGCGTATTTGGCTCAATGGTTAATTGATACCAAGAAAGGTGTGGCGGTGCCATTGCAATGGCTTTTTCTAAATCACTTAAGGCGTCGCTAACCGATTGATTAGGAAGACCATGCATCAAATCAAGATTAAAGCTATTTAACCCTGCTTGATGTGCTTCTTGAGCGGCATTTAGCGCTTCTTGCTCGCCATGAATACGACCAAGTTGAGTAAGCTTTTCCTGTTGTAAGCTTTGTACACCTATCGAAATACGATTGATGCCAGCCGCGACATAATGCTTAAAACGATCTGTCTCAACTGTACCTGGATTTGCTTCTAAAGTGACTTCAATGTCATCCTCAAAACCAATTAGCGCCTCAATTTCACTGAGTAAATAGCGGTACGCTTCACCTGAAAGCAGACTAGGGGTGCCACCGCCAATAAAAATACTACTGAGTTTACGGCCCTGAACATAGTGAAGATCGGCTTTGATATCGTTGAGCAAATGTTGAATATATTCCGTTTCAGGGATATCGCCCTTTTTACCATGGCTGTTGAAATCACAGTAAGGACACTTTTGCACGCACCAAGGTACGTGCACATAAAGACTTAATGGAGGTAGTTTCACGCGAGGCCTTGAAAGTGACTGACGAGTTGTTTAAGTGCCTGTCCTCTATGGCTGATTGCGTTTTTTTCTTCCTTGGTTAGCTCTGCTGATGTGCAGTCTAAACCTTGTACCTTAAAGATTGGGTCGTAACCAAACCCTTCTCGGCCTTGTTGCGTTGTGGTGATTTCACCTTCCCAACTTGCCTGACAAATAATCGGCGTTGGGTCGTCAGCGTGGCGCATATAAACTAGAACACACCAAAAACGGGCGCTGCGCTCAGTTTGTTCACCAAGCGCTGCGAGTAAGTGATCAATATTTTTTTGGTCGTCGGCGTTTGCGCCAGCATAACGCGCTGAATATACTCCAGGTGCGCCGTTTAACGCGTCTACCTCAAGGCCTGAGTCATCGGCAATGGCAGGCAAGCCAGAAACCTTAGCTGCATGACGTGCCTTGATAATGGCGTTTTCCACAAAGGTCGTGCCGGTTTCTGCAACCTCTGGCACCTTGAAATCACTTTGCGGTAATACCTCAATGTCATACTGATTTAGCATCGCGCTAAGCTCTTTGACTTTACCTTGGTTACCCGTGGCAAGTACCACTTTATTTGACATATTTTCTCTACTCTACATAAAACTTTTGTGAGAACGTGAGTTTGCGGCTTTGCTTACCTTCACTGATCTCAATGTCGAAACGAAAAATATCTTCATCGTCGTAATCTAATTGGGCAAGATAGTATATTGCCTCACCTTCTACGACTTCTTTAAACTCTAGCTGTACGGTTTTACCAAGTAAGTTTTTGGCGCTACCTGCAACGCGTGCCTTAACTGCTGGTTTTCCTGGCTTGTCGGCCAAGACCGAGATATTCACAATCGCTTTGTTACCACTACGAATTAAGCCATACGCTTTTGCAATTGTGGGCTGAACAAAGGTAGACGGGAAGGCGATATAATGCACTTCCCAAGGACCTAAGTCTTTAAATTGGCCGCCTTGTTCATCTTGAGCGAATACGCCCGGTGCAAGCAGCATCATTAACACAATAATAAATGGTTTCATTGGGATGCTCCTATCTCAGTAAATCCATCATTAGAATCTGCAAAAATTGCATGCCGATAATTAGGACTAAAATAGATAAGTCCAGTCCGCCTAGCGGTGGGATCACTTTACGAATAGGTCTTAGCATCGGCTCTGTTAATTGCTCGAACACGGCGGCGACTGGATTGTAGCCTTGCGCTACCCAACTTAAAATGGCACGAATAATAAGGATCCAGAACACCAGACTAAATGCTTCTTTTACTACCGTAATAGCGCCACCAATCAGCGCGCCTAAAGCGTCAAAGTAACCACCGAATAACGCCATCAGCGTCGCCATTTTGGCAAAACCAATCATGAATGCCAGCACCAAAGAGGCAAGATCTAAACCGCCCACACCCGGAATGATTTTTCTCAGCGGGTTCACGGCAAAAGAGGTTGCTTTAACAACCGCTTGGCTTAGCGGGTTATAAAAGTCCGCTTTGACAAGCTGCAACCAGAATCGTAGTAATACGACCATTAAAAATAGATCAAATACGATCCCGACTAAAAATTGCATGGCATTCATTGGTCACCTTTAGATTTCTTTTTCCATTGCTTCAGCGCGCGCGATACATGCATCCATCGCGTCCGCTACGGTTTTTGGTAATTGCTGTGCTTTTAAATACTCAACGGCTGCGTGGGTTGTGCCACCTTTAGAGGTGACGTTAGCGCGTAGCTGAGCAATGCTAATTTCAGGTTGCGATAATGCCATTTCAGCCGCGCCTAGCGCAGTTTGCTGCACAAGCTTTCTGGCTTCCTCAGGACTAAAACCTAGGGCTTTAGCCTTTTCTTCAATGGCTTCCATAAATAAGAAGAAATACGCTGGAGACGAACCTGTTACCGCAATAACGTCGTTGATTTTCGACTCTTCATCAAGCCACAGGGCAATACCTGTGGATGAAAATACTTGCTCAACATAGTCTTTTTCTTCATCGCTGATGTCGACGCCATACAAGCCAGACACACCGCGTCCAAGCAACGATGGCGTGTTAGGCATACAGCGCACCATTTTTACCGGTTGGCCGAGCATTTCTCTCAGTCGTGCAACGGTAATTCCGGCGGCGACAGAGATAAACAGTTTATTGCTAATATCAATATCTGCATCTTGAAAGGTCTGACACAGCTCGGCCATCATCTGTGGTTTTACAGACAAGACAATGACGTCAGCCGCGGCGACTGCTTCTAGATTATCTTGTGTTGTTTTTACCGATAATTGCTCTGCGACTTTGGCAAGTTTCTCTGCATTGCGGTTGGTGGCAATAATAGACTGCGCGTCAAAGCCACTTTTGATCATGCCACCGATAATGGCATAGCTCATATTTCCCGTTCCAATAAATGCAATTGTCTTGTTTGACATTGTGTTATTCACCTCACTGTCGTTTGCCAAAAATATCAGTACCAATGCGAACCATAGTGGAACCTGCTGCAATCGCAGTGTCTAAATCGCCACTCATTCCCATCGATAAGGTATCTAGCTGTTGATATTGGTCCTTTAGTCTATCAAAGCAAGCGCGCATTTGCTGGAAATATTGTAATTGCTTTTGTTTATCATCGGTTTGCTCAGTGATAGTCATCAAGCCACGAAGCTCCAATTGACGACAGTCATTAATAAATTGCGCGAGCGTATCAACCTCATTGGGATGACAACCTGATTTGTTGTCATCACCGCTAATATTGACCTGCAATAGCACCTTGAGTGGCTTCAAGTTTGTTGGTCTTTGCTCATTTAGCCTGCGTGCGATTTTCTCTCTATCCACGCTTTGTACCCAATGAAAGTTTTCGGCGACTAATCTTGATTTATTGGACTGGATTGGACCAATAAAGTGCCATTCAAGCGCTTTGTTTTGTTTAAAATAGGCAACTTTATCAACCGCTTCTTGTACGTAAGATTCACCGAATTGGGTTTGACCTGCCGCAATTGCAGCCTCAATATCGGCGATAGGTTTGGTTTTAGAAACCGCGAGTAATTGTACTGTTTCGCTGAATTGACAGTTTTGTTTGGCTTTTTCTATCCTGCCGTAGGCGTTATCTAAGCGTTCTGCTATTGTAACCATATAGTACTAGTGCTCATTGTGGAGTTATAAATGGATATTACAGAATTATTGGCTTTTAGTGTTCAACACAAAGCATCTGACCTACACCTTTCTTCGGGTGTTTCCCCTATGATACGTGTTGACGGGGACGTACGTCGGGTGAATATCCCGCCGTTAGAAGCAAAAGACGTCAGCAGCCTCATCTACGATATTATGAATGATAATCAACGTCGTGACTATGAGCAAAACCTTGAGGTAGATTTCTCGTTCGAAGTGCCAAATCTGGCGCGTTTTCGTGTTAACGCCTTTAATTCAAATCGTGGTCCTGCTGCGGTGTTCCGTACCATTCCAAATCAAGTGCTGAGCTTAGATGATTTGGGGGCACCAGACATTTTTACCAAAATTTCCGACAACCCACGTGGCTTAGTATTGGTAACCGGCCCGACAGGTTCTGGTAAATCAACCACCCTGGCTGCGATGGTGGATTATATTAATAACAACAAACATCACCATATTCTAACCATCGAAGACCCGATAGAATTTGTTCACGACAACAAGCAAAGCCTTATTAACCAACGTGAAGTACATAGAGACACACACAGCTTTAACGCGGCGCTGAGAAGTGCACTCCGTGAAGACCCTGACGTTATTTTAGTTGGTGAATTACGTGATCTTGAGACCATTCGTTTAGCGCTAACTGCCGCGGAAACAGGCCACTTAGTATTTGGTACTTTGCATACTACCTCAGCACCAAAAACCATCGACCGTATTGTGGATGTGTTCCCAGGTGAAGAAAAAGACATGGTGCGATCTATGCTGTCAGAGTCGCTACAAGCGGTGATTTCACAAACGTTGGTGAAAAAAGTTGGCGGCGGGCGAATCGCAGCGCATGAAATCATGCTCGGGATCCCTGCTATTCGTAACCTTATTCGTGAAGACAAGATTGCACAGATGTATTCGGCAATTCAAACTGGTGCAATGCACGGTATGCAGACCATGGATCAATGCCTTACAAATTTATTAAACCGTGGTTTGATCACACAGCAAGATGCGCGTGCAAAAGCGCATGACAAAAATCAGTTTAATAGCGGCTATTAAGTAGTGGTGTAGCGATGAATATAGAACCGTTTTTGCAAACGATGGCCAATCAGCAAGCATCCGACTTATTCGTTTCGGCAGGGCTTGCGGTGAGCGCCAAAATCGATGGCGAACTTAGAGCCTTAAGTGAAGAAAGACTGGATGCCGCGCAGTCACTGAATCTTGTTACCTCGATTATGAGCGACAAGCAAAAGCAAGAATTCTTTAACACTAAAGAGTGCAACTTTGCGATTGCTAACGATATCGGGCGTTTTCGTGTTTCAGCATTTTGGCAACGGGATTGTGCGGGCATGGTTATCCGCCGTATCGTTACTGCTATTCCTGATGTCAATGAGCTAGGTTTGCCGTCGGTACTGACCGATGTAATCATGTCCAAACGTGGCTTGGTGTTATTTGTAGGTGGTACGGGCACGGGTAAGTCAACTTCGCTTGCAGCACTGCTCGGTTATCGTAATCGTAACCAACGTGGCCATATTTTGACCATTGAAGATCCCATCGAATTTGTGCATCAACACCAAAAAAGCATCATTACTCAGCGTGAGGTGGGCATTGATACTGACAGTTTTGAATCTGCCTTAAAAAGTTCATTACGTCAAGCGCCAGATGTTATTTTAATTGGTGAAATTCGCTCGCAAGAAACCATGGAGTATGCACTGAGCTTTGCTGAAACGGGGCATTTATGCGTTGCAACCTTGCACGCCAATAATGCTAACCAAGCCATCGACCGTATCATGCACTTAGTCCCCAAAGAAAAGCACGATAAACTGAAGTACGATTTGGCGCTGAACTTGCGCGCTATTGTGGCGCAACAACTAGTGCCTTCTTCAAAAGGCGAAGGTCGAGAGGCGGCCATTGAAGTGTTACTGAACTCCCCACTCGTTGCCGAGCTTATTAAAAAAGGCGATATTGGCTCGATTAAAGAGGTAATGGCAAAATCGAAAGACATGGGCATGCAAACCTTTGATCAAGCGTTGTTTGAGCTTTATAAGCAGCAGCGGATCAACTATGCCGACGCACTACATCATGCTGACTCGCCAAACGATCTGCGCTTGATGATCAAGCTGCAAAATAATGAACAAAAAGGTGCGGGCTTCCTACAAGGGGTTACGGTAGATGGGTTGGATTCGAAGAACTAAACGCAGCTACCTATTTTTCACTTTCGTGCTGAGCTTTGCTGGTGTACTTAATGCCAGCGAAGCACTTAATGTTTTTATTAGAGATGATGTCCTCGCAGATTATCAACGTTTTGTTGGTGAGCGCGACGTCACAAAAATTACCGATTTTAGTGGCCAGTATTTACGCCGTGATGTTGTCGATATGGTGATAGCACAGCAAGCCTTGCAAAAAGGTGGCTTCGACAAAGCATTTATTTTTACGCCAGGTTTTGTCAGTTTTCGTGAATCCAATTTGCTTGAAAAAGGGGAACAACTACTTCACTTTGATAGTTATTGGAAAGCAGACCTTGAAAATAAAGGTCGGCTGCTTTTCATCAGTGAGCCCGTTATTCAAAAAGGTCAGTATTTTGCTGGTATTTATCACGGGATAGATAATCAAAAAGTAAAGCAGCTAAAAGCGGAGCAAGGGCTCACTCAGTTAACTTCGGTATCGAACCCTAAGTGGCAGACTGATTGGCAAACCTTGGAGTCACTTCCGCTTAAACAGCTTCATGCTGAACCCGATTGGATGTCACAAGCGCGTATGGTGAGCAAAGGTTGGGTCGACTTTATGTTGATGCCGCTTATGCCGAAGCTAGATAATCGTTTTGTTTTGGAAGATGTTGAGCTCATTGCTAATGAACATCTAGTCGTGCTGTTAAACGACAGCAGGCACTTTGCGGTGTCTCGGCTTCATCCAGAAGGTGAACGAGCGTTTGCTGCATTACAAAAAGGTCTTGCAATACTACGTGAGCAAGGCCGGATCACTAGCGCGTATCAGCAAGCAGGGTTAATACCTGATTTGAAGAAGTACCAAGTCGTAAACCCCGTACAGGAGCTTCGCTAGTCATTTATACGCCTACTCGCGGCTAGAGTTGCTTTGCTAGCTGTACAAAAACGGCGATTTCACCATAGTGTTTAGAGGAATAAGAGTTGCCTTACTGGTGGTGATTGAAAGCGTTGAGAGTTCGTTAAATATGATGGGCTTTTACAGACAGTTAGCCGTACCTTTAATATCAGTACTGAATTTTTGATATTAAAGGTTGCGGTGCTAGATTGATATTTTTAGTGTGTTATCGCTACACCGACTATATCGTTTATAAATATTAATCTACTTGGTGGAAAATAAAGCCATAAAGCTCAACAAGCCCAAGAGTTAAACTAGCTATTCCCACATTGCTTCAAAGTAGCTTTCAAGAATGATACAAGCAGACATGCCATCTACCTTACCTTTTGCAAGGTTCTTATAGCCTCCTTGTTCAAATAAGCGTGCTCTGGCGTCTGCTGTCGTCAAGCGCTCATCTTGTGTTTCTACCGGCAACCGAAAGTGGTTATGCAAGCGGTTAGCAAACTTTTTTGCTCTGAATGTTAAATCTTGATTGGTACCATCCATATTCAGTGGTAAGCCAACCACCAATAAATCAGGTTGCCATTCGTTAATGAATACAGCGATGTCATCCCAATTCGGAATGCCGTCGTTTGCCTTTACAGCACCTAGGCTTGATGCGGTTGCGGTGATTTCTTGGCCGATAGCCAAGCCGATACTTTTAGTGCCAAAGTCAAACCCGATGACGCTACGTTTACCTTTAGGCACTTTCTCTTTTTTGTTTTCCATGAATACTTCGTTTATTAACCTAAGCTCAAAATGACAGGCTAGTTACGCATGACCCGCTTGCGAGCTTAATTGTGCAACGTCGAAACCAAGCATTTGCACTGCTTTTTCCCAACGCTTTTCGGGTGGCGTATTAAATATGATTTCGGGGTCAGCCTCGACGACTAACCAAGTGTTTTCTTTCAGTTCTTTCTCTAGCTGACCACTTACCCATCCGGCGTAGCCCAAGGTGATGATAAATCCTTCGGGAGAGTGTGATGACGTTAAAGAGGCTAAAACATCTTTTGATGTGGTGATCATAATTTCGGAACTAAGCTCTTGGCTTGAGGCGTAACCAAACTTTGGCGTATGTAATACAAAGCCTCTGTCGGTATGAACAGGCCCACCTGCGTAGATATTTACCTTAGCCGCTTGGCTAGATTTGTCGTTATCGATATCAATTTGATCAAGCAATTCGCCCACGGTGATATCGATAGGGTGGTTTACCACCAACCCCATCGCGCCATCTTCGCTGTGTTCACAAAGATAGGTTACCGTATGATTGAAAAAAGGGTCGTCCATGCTGGGCATTGCCACTAAAAAGTGATTAGCGAGTGATTTCATAACCAGACCCCCTTAATGGTTAGTTTTTAGTATGGTCGAGTTTTCGCTCGATCGCATCATAAAACTTATCCATAATTGAAATGTCATACGCCGCTTCAATTTCTTTTACGCAAGTTGGTGCGGTGACGTTGATTTCGGTGAGCTTATCGCCAATGATATCTAGGCCAACGAATATTAGGCCCTTTGCCTTTAACGTTGGGGCAATGGCTTCGGCAATTTTACGGTCCGATTCGCTAATAGGTCTTGCTTCACCACGGCCGCCTGCTGCGAGATTACCACGAGTTTCACCGCCTTGTGGAATGCGAGCCAAGCAGTACGGCATCACTTCACCATCTACCACTAACACGCGCTTATCACCGTCTTTAATGGCTGGAATATAGTTTTGCGCCATCGCATAGCGAGAACCATGCTCGGTAAGTGTTTCGCAGATCACGCCAATATTTGCATCATCTTGTTTCACTCTAAAAATAGACGCGCCGCCCATCCCATCTAAAGGCTTGAGAATGATATCGCCATGTTTAGCTAAAAACTCGCGAATTTGTGATTGATTACGCGTAACCAAAGTATCTGGAGTATGCTCACTAAACCACGCCGTAAAGAGCTTTTCATTGGCGTCGCGCAGACTTTGTGGTTTATTTACCACAAGCGAACCCGCAAGTTCAGCGCGCTCAAGAATATAAGTGGCGTAAATATATTCAGTGTCAAAAGGCGGATCTTTACGCATTAAAATAACGTCAAGGTCGCCCAAATCGATTTCTTGTTTCTCAGCTAGTTCATACCAATGGGAAGTATCGTCAAATACCTGCGCTTTTGCCGCGGTCGCTTTGGCAACGCCTTGGTACAAGAAAAGGTCATTCATTTCCATGTAATACAATTCATAGCCGCGCTGCTGTGCCGCCAGCATCATGGCAAACCCGGTGTCTTTTTTAATGTTAAAGCCACTGATTGGATCGGAAATGATCCCTAATTTAATCGTCATAGACGCTCCCATTACGCTTGCTGAGTTTACCCATGATATGGGGGTTGCTCTGTGTATTTAAAGTGCTAAATCGCCAAATTGCAGCTGTAGTGCGCTCAGTACCGTGAGAGCTGCGGTTTCTGTACGAAGTACACGTGGGCCTAGACGGACATCAACAAACCGCTGTTGAGCGGTAGCATCGAGCTCTTCATCGGTAAAGCCGCCTTCAGGCCCCACTAAAAAGCGGATCCCAGACTGACTATACGGCAGTGTTTTTATTGAATGTTCGGCGCGAGGGTGCAGTGTGATTTTTAACTCGTCGCTTTGCTGTGCAAGCCATTCAGACAACTCCATCGGTGGGTTAATAATAGTGATGGTATTACGTCCGGATTGCTCGGCCGCGGCAATTGCTATCTTTTGCCATTGCTGGTGTTTTTTTGCTAGACGCTCGCCACTTAATTTAACGCCGCAGCGTGTGGTAAACAAAGGGGTGATTTCGCTCACGCCCAGCTCTACCGACTTTTGAATAGTGAAGTCCATTTTATCACCGCGAGAAATCCCTTGCCCAAGATGTATGGCTAGTGGAGATTCTATATTTTTGTCTTCAAATGATTCAGGTACAGCAATGACTTTCTTTTTCCCAACTTCACTTAATTGACATAGGTACTCGCCGCCTTGTCCGTTGAACAGGCTGACTTTATCTTTGGTTGTCATTCTAAGCACTCGGCCTATATGTCCTGCGGCGTCATCATCCAAAGTAACTGGCACACCAATGGCCAAAGGCGAGTCTTGATAAATATGTGGAATACGCATAATTCGATTATTCAGTTGCTGTTTTGTGGCAATGGTAAGCGCTCGCGCACGGTTAGTCTACATCATCCTGCCACTTTAGCTTTACCGCAAAGTAACCCAGTGAGCTTGGCAAGCATCAAGTCTGGGTCGGGGAGGCCCGCGGTATCCGGATGACAAGATAAGTGATTGATTAATGCTTGTGAGTGCTGTTTAGTGATCTGAAAACCTTGCGGGGTTTGTTCGATTAAAAACCGGTGTGGGTGAAGAGAATCAAAAATAAAGCGCTGCTCCTCGGTAGCTAAATGATAGTCCAGAGAATAGAGCAGCACAGCATTAATGTTATGATGACGGTGCAAATAGCTGGCAAGTTCAGAAACGCTGATTTCATTGTCAAAGTCACAATAACAGTAGTCTTTTATTTGCTCTTTAAACATCATCTTGAGCATTTGTTTGGTGTTGTCACCTGCGATAATTATATTACTGGCTTGGCTAGAGCGCACATTTTGCAAATGCTCGACGAGTTCTTGGCTAAAATCCCAATTGCTATCTACCAGTAAAAGTCCATCACTTAAAGCATTCATGCAGTATTGCGTTACACCGAAAACAAGTTAATAAGTAAATAGCCTATTGAGCAGAAAACTGCAAACTCCAAACATGCGATGCCAACGTTATCTTGGTGGTCTACCTCTAGACCAATATTGACCTTAGGTAAGGATAAATGCAGCAATACGTAGCTACCAATGTAAAGAAAAAGCCACATTACACCGCAATGCATGACAACCGAAAACAAGTTTTCTACCACTTTTGCTCCATGGTAGGGAGCGCTGTGCAGCCCCGCATACATGGCTAAAGAGAGGCCGATGGATTTGCCTGCATAACGAATACCAATAGAAGTGTTTCTGAGATTAAAATTTTGCTGTAAAGAAGCCCCTTGATTGAACTTGGCAAAGCGACTTTCTCTGATTTTACTATCTAGCGTATAAAGCAGCTGCAATAGCATAAAGCCGAGGGCTACGACTAATAGATCGCTCCAGCCTTTCGGGTGCACCCAATGATATAAACCAAGCACCAATATGGTGTTACCGAGTAACATGCCGGAGTCCACCATCGCGGCGCAGATATTTTGCTTTAAAATCGCTTCTTCTTCGTCAAACTGATACAGAATCCATTTGCGATGGATCCATTGGCCGAAGTATACAAAGGCAATGATCAACCCTATATGTAAGGCCACTTGCAGAGGGTGTGCCTGCGCCCTCACCACGCCTAAGTCATTGAATAAGTATGCAACACAAATACACAGCATCGTCACTTGACTGGCATAGCTGATCCCAAGTGCAAAGTTGTCACGTTGTGCGAGCTCGTCATCAAGGAGATTGTTGGCGCTACGTTGGATCATTAAGCGCAGCAAAATAGTTAAACCGCAGACAATGACAAAGCAAATCAAAATCGCTAAAAAGTTGATATTGTTTAAAGACAAATAACTCATACTCGGTGTAAGGTTGTGTTTTAGATAGAGTTACTATAACACTGCTCACAAAGAGAGCCAGTCTACCGTGGAGTTTTTTATGTCGGAATTGTTTGTTCAAGCAGCGCTAAATACGCTTGCTCAAGAGCGTTACCAAATGATTTATGGTGATGCGCCGATGGAGCCCAAACTGGCACGGTTACTGGCGCTGAGTGATTTTGCCGAGCGTACGCTTACACGATTTCCTGAGTGGGGAGCTTGGCTGCTCGATGAATCGCAGATGCAAATGCGCGACTGTCCTGATGTGTTTGACTTTTCCGCGCCTTTGGTTGAAGAAAAACAAGCTTGGCAGCAGCTGCGTCACTATCGGTTAAAGTATTGGCTTAAAGTGATGTGGCTGGATTTGGTTGCAGGCAATGAGATTGATGACAGTATTCGCTATATTTCGCAGCTGTCCGATACCTTGATTTCAAATGCGTACCGATGGGCGTACTTAAGCGTAGAAGCGCAATCAGGCTCACCAAAAGATGAGGCTGGTAACTCGATACCTATGACGGTATTAGGCATGGGAAAGCTTGGTGGTAAGGAGCTGAATTTTTCCTCTGATATCGATTTGATCTTTGCCTATCCGAGAAGTGTCGACACATCCGGTGGCCGGCGCAGTATTGAGGCGCAAGTTTTTTACACTAGAGTGGCACAAAAACTTATTTCAGCGCTTAATCAAGTTACCATTGATGGCCAAGTATTCAGAGTCGATATGCGTTTAAGACCATTTGGGGATAGTGGTCCT
This sequence comes from Pseudoalteromonas sp. JC3, assembly GCF_030291895.1. Taxonomy (NCBI): domain Bacteria; kingdom Pseudomonadati; phylum Pseudomonadota; class Gammaproteobacteria; order Alteromonadales; family Pseudoalteromonadaceae; genus Pseudoalteromonas; species Pseudoalteromonas sp. JC3. The sequence continues at coordinate 854,785 of NZ_CP127855.1, forward strand.
TTGGTAATGAGCTATGCCGCGATGGAAGATTATTACCAAGATCAAGGTCGAGAATGGGAGCGCTATGCGATGTTAAAGGCGCGGCCAATTGGTGAACCGTCGCCGTATTGGCAAGAGTTTTACGACTTAATTCGGCCGTTCGTCTATCGCCGTTATATCGACTTTTCTGTGATAGATTCACTGCGAAAGATGAAAAATATGATTGCCCAAGAGGTGAGACGCAAAGGCTTAACGAATAACATAAAGCTGGGCGCTGGTGGCATTCGAGAAGTAGAGTTTATTGTGCAGGCTTTGCAACTGATACGCGGCGGTCGCGAAACGCCATTACAAACCCCTTCATTGTTACAGGCATTAGAAGAGCTTGAAGCGCTTGATATTGTCCCTGTCGAGGTCAAAAACCGTCTGCATGAGAACTATTTAGTGCTGCGTAAAGTTGAGCAATATCTACAAGCATTTGACGACAAACAAACGCAAACTTTACCCGACAACAACTTAGATTGTCTGCGCCTGAGCCACTTATTGCAATGTAACGATTACGCCGAAGTTGAGCAAATGCTAAAGGTTGTGACGCAGCATATCCGGGCTGAGTTTAGTCAAGTCATTGGTGAACCGCCTGAAGAAGAATTAGATGAAGACGATAGCGCGGTTTACGCGTGGCAAACGGGAGAAATTGCTCAGCTAGGCCAGTGCCGAGCTGCACCGTGTTTTGAGACTTGGCAAACTGACTTGATGGAGTTTAAACAAGGGCTAAGTAAAAAGCAGGCGGGCACTCGTGGTCGCGATATTCTCGATAAGTTAATGCCAGCCTTGCTACGAGAGCTTAGTAAACAAAACATGGAGCCGGCGCTCGCTCGCGTGCTCAGTGTGATCAATAAAGTAGCGTCTCGTACTGCATATTTGGAGCTACTTTACGAAAATCACGGTGCGTTGACTCAACTTATCAAGCTTTGTTGTCATAGCGCGTGGATTGCTGAGCATATTGCGAAATACCCGATCCTCCTTGATGAGCTTATCGACCCACAAACTCTCTACAAACCTTTGCCATTAACGGCCTATAAAAACGAGATCCAGCAAGCATTTTTACGTATAGATGAGCAAGATGTTGAGCTACAGATGGAAGCGCTGCGACAATTTAAACAAACGCATCAGCTAAAAGTCGCGGCTGCAGACGCCACTGGCGTGTTGGATATTATGAAGGTGAGCGATCATCTAACTGCGCTTGCTGAGGCGATTATCGCAAAAGCCGTCGATATTGCTTGGGGGCATATGGTGGCGCGTTTTGGTGCGCCTGAAGGTGCAACAATAGAAGAAAAAGGCTTTGCTGTAATAGCGTATGGCAAGGCTGGGGGATATGAGCTCGGTTACAACTCAGATCTAGACTTAGTGTTTGTGCATAATCGTGACGGCGAAAGCCAAACTCAGGGTGATAAAGCTATCTCTTCAAGACAGTTTTATATGAAGCTGGCACAGCGTTTAATGCATTTGTTCAATACCAAAACGCTCTCTGGCATGCTTTACGAATTAGATACTCGACTTCGCCCTGAAGGAAACTCGGGCTTACTCGCTATCAATCTAGAAAGCTTTTACCAATACCAGTTAGAGCAAGCTTGGACATGGGAGCATCAGGCGCTAGTGAGAGCTCGTATGGTGTTAGGTGAGTCGAAAATGGCCGCACGATTTGAGGAAATACGTCATGCAATACTAATGCAGCAGCGAGACGTGCCTAAATTAGCGGAAGATGTTCGCAATATGCGTGAAAAAATGCGAGCCCACCTTAACCAAGATAGTGACAGTCACTTTGACTTAAAGCAGGGAATTGGCGGCATGACGGATATTGAATTTATCAGTCAGTACATTGTGTTGCGATATAGCAGTCAGTATCCAGCACTTTGTACTTATCCAGATAATATACGTATTTTAGAGCAAGCGGGTGAAGTTGAAGTGATTGATAGTGATGAAATGAAGCACTTAATCTCTGCATATTGTTTGTTTAGAGATCAATATCATTTTAATAGCTTAAACCAATTAGGTAGGGTTGTTGGGCGTGAAGCGTTTGATCAACACGCACAACAAGTCACTCAAGTTTGGCAGCGGGTACTTGCTTAACCCGCTAGCTTACGGCAGTTTTCACGTACATAGATTGGTGGGTTTTCGGTGATAACCGCAGCACGCTCTCGCGGGCAGAAAAATGTGTAGACTTGAAATTCAAAGTCGTCGTTTATCGCCGTTCCAACCTGATAGAGTGCAGAAACAAAGTCAGTATCGAGACGGAAGTTATACTTCACCACATAGTCACGCTCTAGATACCAAAACAGTTCCACACCTTCTTCTTTGGCTTGCTTTGTAAGTACATCTTTTAAAGTATCGCCTGTGTCAAAGCGTCTTGGTTGTTTTTCACCGGTCCATTTAGGGTTAGATGGTTTAACTGCGAGCGCTCTTTGTGCTAGCGCATCGTCAAGCGGATAGGTGGGCTTTCCGAGTGTGATAACATACTTTTCACGATCGGTATCACGATTGCTCATGCTATTTCGAAAGCTTTCGTAAAATTGCGACAGGCCTTGCGCTGCAACATTGGTGGTTTCCCTAAAGTTCATATCTTTAGAGGCACCAAAAAGAAAATAGTAGGCAGCCCAAATGAGTAACACACCTAGTGATAGGTGTTTAGTCCAAAACCAGATTGACGATAATTTATTTTTTTTCTTCTTAGCCATTTCAAACTACTCCAAGACTCTAGGCCCTAATAAAACGAAGGTGCCTTTTCATCAGGTCGCGTTTTAAAGCGACGATGCACCCACATATATTGATCCGGCGCACAATTGATTGCTTGCTCCATTCTCTCGTTGACGCGAGTAACATCTGCAAGATCATTGCCACTTGGGAATGCTTCTAAAATAGGTTGTATGTCTAAATGATACATCCCTTTTGCGTCTCTCGTACAGTGTAAGCTTAAAGTCTCAGCCTTTTTGCTTGAAGAAAATAATAAAGTACCAGTTGTTGTTGCTGCATCAGGAACCGCAAAGAAAGGGGCAAACTCACAGCGCTTGCGGCCATAATCTTGATCTGGCAAGTAATAACACACGCGTTTGCTTGAGAGTGTTTTCAATAAGCCTTTGACGTCTCGCTTAGTGACTAAATACTCATTTGAGCGTAGTCGCCCACGGGTCATAAAAAACTCCATAAGTGGATTATTGTGTGGGCGATAAAAGCCAACACCTTGCACTTTAGTGCCTAGCACTCGGCTTGCCATCTCAAGATGCAACATATGGGGAACCAGCATAAGTACCCCTTTTCCTTGCTTTTGCACGGCTTCAATATGCTCTAGCCCTTTAATCGAGCCCACCACCTGATTGATGCGCCACTCTGGCCACCACCATGCCATCCCCGTTTCAAGAGTTGCTATGCCGGTATTTTCCATATTTTTTAGTAGCATAGCTTTGTGTTCTGCTTCACTTAGCTGTGGAAAGCAAAGTTTCAAATTGACATCAGCAATATGACGGCGACGTTTCATATATTTATGGACTAGACGTCCAAGGCCTCTACCCAGTGCAAATTGAACACCTTGCGGGAGCCATGAGATTAAATACAGGGCGAAAACACCAAGCCAAGTCAGCCAAAATTTAGGTGCTAAGAATGACCATTTGAAAGGTGAGTGAGTAACCAAAGTAATATACCTAAGACTTAATTGAAGCGGCTAGTTTATCTATATTGCTGTAAAAATACAAAAAGCCAGCATAGCTGGCCTTTTCAGAGGTGATAATCGAAGTACTTAGCCTTCAATCAAACCTTGGTTAATTGCTTCAAGATCGGTACGAGATAGTGTACCTGCTGCTTGTTTTAAGCGTAGCGATGATAGTACGTAGCGATAACGGATATCAGCTAAGTTACGTTTCGCGTTATACAGGTTTTGCGTGCTGACTAGTACGTCAACGATGGTACGAGTACCTACATCAAAACCCGCTTCAGTTGCTTGTAATGCACTTTCTGCTGAAACAACCGCTTGCTCTAGCGCACGGTAAGTTGCAACGTCTGAAACCACTTGGTTATAAGACGTGATCACTGATCGTGTCATGTTACGCATTGCCGCTTCCATATCTTCGCTGCTAGCAACAAAGTTTGCGCGAGCTTGATCTGTTGCTGCAACTGTACGGCCACCTGTGTAAATTGGTACGTCTAACGTTAAGCCTACCGAAGTTCTGTCGCTACGTGGTGCATGTTGTCTACCTGCACTGTCAGCTAAAGAATCAGAGTAAGTAGCGTTTAAGTTTAGTGTTGGGTAATGCCCAGATTTAGCTAAATCAATTTGATCTTTTGCGATGTCTACCGCAGATTTTGCAACTTGAAGGTCTAGATTCTTCGCTTTTGCAATTTCGATAAAATCGTTCGTATTCTGCGTAGGCTTAACTGTTGAGAACTTTTCAGTGTTTAACTTATCTAGCTTAGCGTGGTACTTACCAGTAATCGTACGTAATGTTTCACGTGCTGTTTCAACTGCATTACTTGCTATGATTTCGTCTGCAACTGCACGGTCAAATTGTGCTCTTGCTTCATGCACGTCTGTAATTGCTGTCAAACCTACTTCGTAGCGCTGTTTTGTCTGCTCTAGTTGACGTTCAATAGCGCGCTTCTCGGCTTGTACAAACTCTAGGCTATCTAACGCACTTAGTACATTAAAGTAACCTTCAGCGATACGGACAATCAAAGTTTGCTTTTGCTGCTCATATTGCGTCGATGCTTGCATTGCACGTTTTTCTGCAATTGAAAGACCCTGCCAAGATGCCATATCAAAAATGGTTTGGCTTAGAGAGATTGAACGCTGAAAGGTGTCAGTGTCAGACTCAAACATGGTGTAGCCTGTCGAGTCATTTTGCTGGCTCGATGGACCTTCAGAGTTAACGTCTGTATAACTCATTTGAAAGCCAAGCTGAGGTAGCAATACGCCTAATGCTTGGTCTTGTGCATATTTTTGCGCATCAGCCTGCGCTTTAGCCTTTAATACGGTAGGATCGTTAGCCGTTGCAATGTCGTATACTTGCAGTAGGTCTTCCGCGTGGGACAGGCTGCTTGAAAGTGCGCACGACAACCCAACAACTAATGATAGTAGAGTTTTTTTCATTTTTCGCTCAGTCCTTAGACAATTTTTATACTGTCAGCATGTTACCCTGTTTTTGCGGCCCAATTAAAGACCAAATGCGTAAAACATCGCCAACAAGTGTAACAGAATATATTAATACCACTTGGGTATTGTAAAGTGGAAAAAGTTAAAGGTAAACGACTTCGTTTACTTATTCAGGTATGACCCTACTATAAGGGCGATTGGTTAGCTTTTAAACCGTTGCTATTAAAAAACACAGGATTATTTTATGAAACCTTTGAGTCAGTTCAACAAAGTCGACGTCAATGTTTCTTCAATAGAAACAATCTTCAATGGTTTTTTTACCATTCACAAGTACCAATTTACCCATGCCTTATTTAATGGCGGTGTATCAGAGCTGATAACTCGCGAGATATTAGAGCGTGGTCATGCGGTTGCAATATTGCCGTATGATCCTGTTACAGGCAGTGTGTTGCTTATCGAGCAAATTCGCATTGGAGCGTTGGCTTCAAAACACTCTCCTTGGCTTTTGGAATGCATTGCAGGGATGGCAGAAGGGAGCGAAGACTATGAGAGTGTTGCAAGAAAAGAAGCCAAAGAAGAAGCTGGACTTGAGCTTGATAAGCTCATTTATATGCGCTCTTATTTATCAAGCCCAGGTGGTACAACAGAGCGACTATATTTGTATCTAGCGCTTGCTGATTTATCTAAAGCGAGTGGGGTTTATGGACTGGCTGAAGAAGGTGAAGATATTAAAGTGCATGTGATGCCACTTGATGAAGCCCTTGCACGTCTTGATAATGAGGAAATCGATAACGCTGCCACTGTTATTAGTCTACAATGGTTGGCATTAAATAAAGCGCGGATATAGAAGCAGTTTAGGAGTCGTATTTTTGTCACAAGTGCTGAGCTCAAAGCAGTATATTCAATCTCTGCCCCGTTACATCACGCTGTGCGAACGTAATTATTTACGGGCGCTAAAATTGCTACCTGAAGAAGTGGTCGGTGAGAGTCGAGTGATTGACTTAGCCTCTGCGCGATACAGTTTGAGCGTAGCTGGAGTCAGTAAATACACAACGGACATTCACATCGAGCAGATGGCGACAGTAAGCGCCCATTTGCCACACTTTTCGTTGTCTGTGCGCCTCTACCATGATGCTAAAGTGGCTGAAGTAATTCACCGTGATTATCATCGTCGAATAAAGCCATCCTATGGTTACCCAAATCCTGATATGCACCAAAAAGATGAAAAGTATCAAATAAATGCGTTTTTAGCTGATTGGCTTATGGTGTGTTTAGAAAAAGGCCGCGTGCATTTAAACTGGGATGTAAACAATGGCTTGGTTTGATCTCGAGCTGCAATTCGATAAAGCGCAAATTCGTATTGGTCATTTTACGGATTGCCATTTGTTTGCCATGCCCTCTGGGGAATATTTTGCGGTAAATACCGCCGCTAACCTTGAACGCACTCTCGCCGCGATGGCAAAAGAGCATTTCGATTGTGTGGTGTTTGGCGGTGATTTAACACAAGATCACAGTGCGGCTTCTTATCATGAGTTTGCTCGTATAGTGAGGGAGAGTGAGTTGCAATGTCCGGTGCTTTGGGTGCCGGGTAACCACGACGAGCTAGCTTTACTCGAAGAAATAAGTGCTGGGCAAATCGTCCGTCATAAATGCATCACAGGTCCGTTTGGGCAGGTGTTACTGTTAAACTCAAAGGGTGAAACACCCGCCGGATGGTGTGCTAAGTCACATTTAGGTGCGCTCAAAGACAAGCTTAAAAATAAGATCAACAACAATACGATTGTTTTTGCTCACCACCATCCTAGGCCGATAGATGGCTATTTAGATAAACATATGCTCGAAAATAGTCCTGCACTGTTAAACCTGTTGGTGGATTCAGAGCAAGTCTTAGGGCTATTTCATGGTCATGTGCATAATGAATATCAACAACAATTTCGCACTTTACCTATCTACGCTACGCCTGCAACATCAATCCAATTTGATAAGCACACAAAGGACTGGTATCAGTCTGATTTGGGTCCCGCTTATCGTGTCATCGTATTTAGTAAAAGCGCTATAACAACAGAGGTAAAATGGCTCGGAAAGTAGTTTATATTCACGGCTTTAATAGCTCTGAGCTATCCTATAAAGCGACGGCGTTTGGTGAATATATGATGGATAAACAAACGCCATACCTTGTCCCAAGACTACATTATGACCCGAGAGTCGCATTGGCACAGTTGGATAGCGTCATTGATTCTGATACTGTGTTGTTAGGTAGCTCGTTAGGCGGCTATTACGCCACCTACTTTTCGCAACATCTTGGCTGTAAAGCGGTGGTGATAAACCCTGCAGTTAGGCCTTTTTCATTATTAAATGACTACCTTGGACCACAATACAATCCTTATCAGGACTGTCATTATGAGCTGCAGTATGAACATATTGATGCGTTAAAATCCATGTATGTCGAGCAGCTGAGTAATCCAGAAAACTTGCTATTATTGCAACAAACGGGCGACGAGGTGCTGCCTTTTGCAGAGGCGGTGCGTTATTATAGTCATTGTCGTCAAATTATTGAGTTTGGTGGGGATCATAGCTTTGTTGAATTTCCACGCTATTTTGACACCATCACCAAATTTTTAACTATCAAAAATTAGAATTTATGCACAAAGCTCTGCTCAAAACTGTATGTTGTGCATATACTAGCGGATAAAAAGATAACTAGAACTAGCCTATGAGTCAGCAAAACTATAATGCCGAAGCTATTGAGGTACTCAATGGCTTAGAGCCAGTTAAGCGCCGTCCTGGCATGTATACCGATACCACCAGACCTAATCATTTAGGCCAAGAGGTTATCGATAACAGTGTCGATGAAGCCTTAGCCGGACATGCCACCAAGATTGACGTGATCTTGCATGAAGACAACTCCTTTGAAGTCATCGATGACGGTCGAGGAATGCCTGTGGACATTCACCCAGAAGAGGGCGTGCCTGGGGTTGAATTGATCCTGACCAAACTTCATGCCGGGGGCAAGTTTTCCAATAAAAACTACCAGTTCTCCGGTGGTCTTCATGGGGTGGGTATATCGGTTGTTAATGCGTTGTCGACTCGGGTCGAAATTACCGTTAAACGCGATGCGCAAATCTATGAAATGGCATTTGAAAACGGCGATAAAGTCGAAGACTTAAGAGTGACCGGCAGCGTTGGTAAGCGTAATACCGGCACCTCAGTACACTTTTGGCCCGACGCGAGTTATTTTGACTCAGCTAACTTCTCAATTACTAAGTTAAACCACTTGCTCAAAGCTAAGGCTGTATTGTGTCCAGGGCTTAGAATTCGTTTTGTAAATAAACAGACGAAAGAAACGCAAGAATGGCACTACGAGGCAGGTCTTGAGGATTACCTAAAAGACAGCGCTGAAGGCTACGAAGTGCTGCCGAAATCCCCATTTACAGGCAGTTTCAGTGGCTCAACCGAAGGGGTTGATTGGGCGCTTCATTGGTTGCCTGAGGGCGGCGAATCCATCGCTGAAAGCTACGTAAACCTTATTCCAACGGCACAAGGTGGAACCCATGTAAATGGGTTACGCCAGGGCTTACTTGAAGCGATGCGTGAGTTTTGTGAATTCAGAAACCTGATCCCGCGTGGCGTGAAACTGACGCCTGATGATGTTTGGGACCGCTGTAGTTATGTCTTGTCGGTTAAAATGCAAGACCCACAATTTGCCGGTCAAACCAAAGAAAAGCTGTCATCACGTTCGTGCGCTACCTTTGTGTCTGGCATTGTCAAAGACGCCTTTAGTTTATGGTTAAACGAACACACTGAAACTGCAGAGTTACTTGCTGAGCTGTGTATCAGCAATGCGCAAAAACGTTTGCGTGCTGCAAAAAAAGTGGTTCGTAAAAAAGTCACTTCGGGTCCTGCTTTACCGGGTAAATTAACCGATTGTTCTGGGAGTGAAACCGAACGCTCAGAAATCTTTTTGGTGGAAGGGGACTCAGCAGGTGGCTCAGCAAAACAAGCACGAGACCGTGAGTTTCAAGCAATCATGCCGCTGCGCGGTAAAATCCTAAATACCTGGGAAGTGGAATCTGGACAGATCTTAGCCTCGCAAGAAGTACATGATATTTCTGTTGCCTTAGGTATTGACCCAGACTCTGAAGATTTATCAGGCCTGCGCTATGGCAAAGTATGTATCCTCGCGGATGCGGATTCTGACGGACTTCACATTGCAACTTTATTATGCGCACTCTTTGTGAAGCACTTCCCAGAGCTTGTTCGTAAGGGCCACGTTTTTGTTGCCATGCCGCCGCTATTTCGCATTGATGTTGGTAAAGAAGTTTACTACGCCCTTGATGAAGATGAGAAAAAGGGCATTTTAGACCGTATCGAGGCTGAAAAGAAACGCGGTAAAGTCAACGTACAGCGCTTTAAAGGGTTGGGTGAAATGAACCCGTTGCAATTGCGTGAAACCACTATGGATCCAAATACTAGACGTTTAGTTCAGCTGACATTAGATGAGCCTGAACAAACCCTCGAAATGATGGATATGCTGTTAGCTAAAAAGCGCTCTAGCGACCGTAAAATTTGGCTTGAGCAGCACGGAGATAAGGCAGAGGTTTAACATGAAAATACATAGTAAATTGACCACGGTAGCGACGACGCTGGCAGTAGCGTTATTAAGCTCACCTGCGCTGGCAAATGATATGCTTTCGCGCCTTTCAGTACCTAAAGGGTATGAGCTGAGCTATTTTGCGAAAGATGTTGAAAATGCGAGACAAATGGCGGTGGGCAAAGATGGCACTGTGTATGTTGGCTCTCGTAAAGCGGGTAAAGTTCACGCACTCATTGACAACAACCGTGATGGCGTAGCCGACAAGAAAATCTTGGTTGCAGAAGGGCTGAATATGCCCTCCGGTATCGCCCTAAAAGACGGTGACTTATATGTTGCTGAAGTTGAGCGTATTGTGCGTTTTAAGCAAATCTCAAAAAACCTCAAGGCACCGGTAAAAGAAGTGGTGTTCGATGATTTGCCTGACAAACGCCACCACGGCTGGAAGTACCTGACAGTATCGCCGGAAGGCGAACTGATCATTCCAGTTGGCGTGCCTTGTAATATTTGTGCCGAAGACCCTAAGTTTGGCCGTATATTTTCACTAAATCTTGAGACGAAAAAGCTTTCGACGATTGCCAAAGGCGTGCGTAACTCAGTGGGTTTTGATTATCACCCAGTAACTGGAAAGTTATGGTTCAGCGACAACGGTCGTGACATGATGGGAGATGACATTCCACCATGTGAAATCAACCGTGTTGACGAAATTGGTCAGCATTTTGGCTTCCCCTATGTTCATGGCGGCAGCGTGCTAGACCCTGAATTTGGCGAGGGTAAATCGGTGACTGACTACGCCATGCCAGCACTTGCACTACAAGCGCACGTTGCACCGCTGGGCATTCACTTTTACCGTGGCGAGCAATTTCCAAAGGCAATGAAGCATCAGCTTTTTGTTGCTGAACATGGTTCTTGGAACCGCAGCAAAAAAGTGGGCTATCGAGTAATGCGAGCAAATGTGCAAGATGGCCAAATTAGAGGCTATGAACCTTTCCTTACCGGCTTTATGGAAAACGAAACAACCCATGGTCGACCAGCCGCAATTGCAGAACTCGACGACGGTAGCCTGCTCGTTTCCGATGATTACGCCAATGCGATATATCGCATCAGCTACAACAACAAGTAAGGTGTAACATGACAGATCCTCAAGCCTTGTCCTTGCAAGGCATTGAACAACTTCCGATGGGGCGTTTTACTGAAGATGCCTATCTGAACTATTCCATGTATGTGATCATGGATAGGGCGTTACCACATATTGGTGACGGCCTGAAGCCTGTACAACGTCGTATTGTATATGCGATGAGTGAGCTGGGCTTATCTGCTCAAGCAAAATACAAAAAATCTGCCCGTACCGTTGGTGACGTATTGGGTAAATATCACCCTCATGGCGACAGTGCTTGTTATGAGGCCATGGTACTCATGGCGCAGCCGTTTTCTTATCGCTATCCGCTGGTGGATGGCCAAGGTAACTGGGGTGCTGCGGATGATCCTAAATCATTTGCTGCGATGCGTTATACTGAGGCGCGTTTATCTAAGTTCTCAGAAGTACTGCTGAAAGAGCTTGGCCAAGGTACGGTCGATTGGACCGCTAACTTTGATGGCACCTTAGATGAGCCGCAAGTGTTACCCGCGCGTTTACCACATATCTTGCTGAATGGGGTGACGGGTATTGCGGTGGGGATGGCAACCGATATTCCGCCGCATAACGTACGTGAAGTTGCTGAAGCTTGTTGTTTGTTATTGGATAAGCCTAAAACCGAACTAGAAGAAATTCTAGAATTGGTCAAAGCGCCAGACTATCCAACCGATGCGGAAATCATTACGCCGCAAGAAGAGATCAAAAAGCTTTACACCACAGGTCGTGGCTCAATCAAGATGCGTGCTGTGTACACCGAAGAGCAAGGCGAAGTGGTGATCACCGCGTTGCCACATCAATGTTCGGGTGCCAAGGTGCTAGAGCAGATAGCAGCACAAATGACAGCGAAGAAACTCCCTATGGTAGCGGATTTACGTGACGAATCGGATCATGAAAATCCGACGCGTATCGTCATCGTACCGCGCTCAAATCGAGTTAAGGTCGAGCCATTAATGGCGCACCTATTTGCCACGACGGATCTTGAAAAGAACTACCGTGTTAATATCAATATGATTGGTTTAGACGGGCGTCCACAAGTTAAAGACTTGCGTCAGATTTTATCTGAGTGGTTAGTATTCCGTCGTGAAACGGTGCGTAGACGTTTGCAGTATCGTTTAGACAAAGTGCTTGCGCGTTTGCATATTCTTGAAGGTTTGATGATTGCATTTTTGAATATCGATGAAGTCATCGAAATCATTCGCAACGAAGACAAACCAAAAGAAGAGTTAATAGCGCGTTTTGGTCTTTCAGATAAGCAGGCAGAAGCAATTCTAGACCTGAAATTACGCCACCTTGCAAAGCTTGAAGAAATGAAGATCCGTGGTGAGCAGGATGAGCTTGAAAAAGAGCGTGATGGATTGGAAAAAACCTTAGGCTCTGAGCGTCGTATGTCGACGTTGATGAAAAAAGAAATCCAAGAAGCTGCTGAATTGTATGGCGATGATAGACGCTCACCGGTAGTTGAGCGTGGTGAAGCCAAAGCGCTTAGCGAAAAAGATTTGATCCCATCAGAGTCTGTAACTGTTGTGCTATCTGAAAAAGGCTGGGCGCGTTTTGCGAAGGGCCATGATATCGATGCCGAAGGGCTAAGCTACCGCTCAGGAGACTGTTATAAAGCCTCTGCGAAAGGCAAGAGTAATCAGCCTGCGGTGTTCTTAGATACTTCAGGGCGAGCCTTTGCAACCGATGCGCATAGCTTACCTTCAGCCCGGAGTCAGGGTGAACCGATGACGGGACGCTTTAACTTAGCGTCAGGATGTAACTTTGAACATGTGGTCATGGGCGAAGAGAAATCGACTTATCTGATGGCGACCGATGGCGGTTACGGTTTTATCAGTGACTTTGCTGATATGGTGAGCAAAAACAAAAATGGTAAAGCGTTCGTTAGCGTGCCAAAAGGTGCGCATTTGATGGCTCCTATCCAGGTATTTGATGTTGCCACCGATATGTGTATGGCGATTTCGAGCGAAGGCAGAATGCTGCTATTCCCATTACGTGATTTACCTAAGCTTGGTAAAGGTAAGGGGAATAAGATTATCTCTATCCCTAGCGCGAAAGTGCAAAGCCGCGAAGAGTTTGTCAAAGTGTTAGCGGTAGTACCTGAAGGCGTTTCTGTTACCTTACATGCAGGTAAGCGCAAGCTAACCTTAAAGCCGAGTGATTTAGAGCACTATTACGGTGAGCGAGGGCGCAGAGGTAATAAGTTACCGCGCGGATTACAGCGCGTAGATAGCTATGATCTGGAGCACAATGGTGTTGAGACACCAGAAGACAATGACGCCAGCGTAGATACCGAAGAATAACCGATACAGGCCGCCCACCGCGGCCTTATTTTTATCTGTTGAAAACTATCGCGAGGTGAACTCGCTCCCACCAATTAAATAATGCTACGCAGGTGTCTGTTCACCCATTGAACTTTGCGTAGGAGCCGGTTCACCCGGCGATCCTTAACTTTAGAATATGGCTCCTCAAATCAAAAAATGAAAATAAAAAGACACTATTATTGCAGCATTTTATTGCGCTTTACGTTAAAATATTCGGTTATACCAATCACACAAGTGCCTATGGCTTGCAAACAATTGTAATTGGTATCAATTGGCAGCGCTTGCTGCTTGTCACCATCACACGGGCTTCCTAACGGGGTATTTATGTCAGATAAGTGCTATATCACAGCGCAACAATTGCTAGAAGATTCATTTCGCTTAGCCGCTAAAGTTTATGAAGACGGGTTTAGACCTGACTTTATTATCGGTATTTGGCGTGGTGGTGCGCCTATTGGTATCGCAGTTCAAGAATACTACGATTACAAAGGTATAGAGACTGATCATATCGCAGTACGTACTTCTTCTTACTATGGCATTGGTAAGCAATCTAAAGAAATCAAAGTTCACGGTTTGCATTACATTGTTGAAAATGCAAACGCTGACGATTCATTACTAATCGTTGATGACGTGTTTGATTCTGGCCGCAGTATTTTTGCGTTGAAAGAAAAGCTTGCAGAGTTAATGCGCCTGAACTTGCCTCGCGATATTCGTGTTGCTTGCCCATACTACAAGCCAGCAAACAAAAAAGTACCAATGACACCAGATTATTTTATTCATGAGTCTGATGAGTGGTTGGTATTCCCTCACGAGCTGTCAGGTTTAACACCGGAAGAATTAGTGGAAGGAAAGTCTGACTTAGCAAATATTAAACACCTATTTGCAAAATAAGTTAATCAGTACTCAAGGGCGAGAAAGTACTCGCCCTAGTTATTCTAACCGCGAAAAATTAAGCTTGCGCGAAGCTATCAACAAAATCCTCAAGCGCGTCAACATCGACTGGCTTTAAGCCTTCACTACTACGTACTATCAAGCCCTTTTCTACCAATTCACTTACCACCCGACGATATGCACGCTCAGTGGTCGCAAATCTTTCGGCTTCAGCACTTACCGTTGAATAGGCACGAAGTAATGTTGGATTCGAATTCTCGGCACGTAATAAGCAGTCTTTAGCAATGTTGTAGCTCAGCGGCAACAGCAACTTGTCTAAGTTTATCTTTTGGTTTTCAGTAAACTTAGCAGCGATGGTTTGCGCGGTATATAGGCTCAGCTCCGGCTGCTCAAGCAGTAATTTTCGCCAATATTTTAGCTCAATGAGGTGATAGGTTACATCGCTCAAGCAAGTCACGGTATAAATACAAGGCTGATGATTCAGCGCTTCGATTTCGCCAATTAGCGTGTTGTTACAGTCCAGTTGTCCGAGTAATAGACGACGACCGTTACCGACATCATAACTAAAAGACACAGTGCCACTGGTCACCAATATGAGTTTACTCAATGGTTCATCTTGGTGGATCAAGACTTCTTTTTTGCTGTGCTGAAAACTATTACCAGCAAAAGCGAGTAACTGTTCTACCAAATTGGTTGAAAAATGATATTGAAACATCTAGATGGCTCTTCGGACAAATGTCCTATTTATTAAACTATAATGACGTTAGCATGAATTTTTCAGTTTTACGCTAACTCACACCGTTTAAGTAGTATCGGTTTTATCTCAGCGCTGTGGCGAAGAATTTAATAAACGATATTACCATTAAACCCCCACTTCCCGTGTTAGAGCTAATTTATTGGTGCTAATTTCTAGGGGCTTGTGGGTTAGCCTTTTTATTCTGCTCGATACGTAAATTCGAGCATAAACTATATGCTAACGCAACTTAGGGGAGAGGACAAATGAGTTGGGAATATTTAGGCTATTTAGCCTCTGCTTTTTTGGTCGTTTCTTTGATGATGAGCGATGTTGCTAAGTTGCGTTGGTTCAATTTAATGGGCTGTATTTGTTTTACCGCCTATGGTGCACTTATCCAAGCTTGGCCGGTGGCGTTAACTAATGGTCTACTGGCACTAGTTAACACCTACCACTTGGTGAAATTACAAAAAGATCAACGCTGATATTTAAGTTCACCTGCAATCCACGTCTGCTCGACTTTAATATCATCAATTTTATCTTCGCTTACGGTAAAGTAATCTTGGTCTATTAAGATAAAATCGGCCCACTTTCCTTGTTCTAAGCTTCCCAGTTTATACTCTTGAAATGCGGCATACGCAGCATCAACAGTAAATGCTTGGAGTGCTTGTTCTCTGGTTAGCTTTTCTGTTGGGCGCCAGCCATCCTTGGGTAAATCTTGATGGTCTTGTCTGGTGATAGCGGCATGCAGACCATGGAAAGGGTTTGCGAGCTCCACTGGAAAGTCAGAACCCGCCGCCACTCTACTTCCTTGCTTTAAGAATGTTTGCCATGCGTAAGCGCCGCTAAGCTGTTTGTCGTCTAGGCGCTTTTCGGCCATATGCATATCAGATGTGGCATGAACAGGCTGCATTGATGGAATAATATCTAACGTCTTAAAGCGGGGGATATCATCCGGATGGACAATTTGTGCGTGCTCAATGCGATTTCTGAGCAGTCTTCCACCTGCTTTTTTAAAAACGTGTTGATATGAGTCTAGCACGATGCGATTCGCTCTATCGCCAATGGCGTGCGTGTGTGCACTGTAGCCGCTGCGTATGGCTTGGGTGATCAATGCTTCAAGCGTCGCTTGGTTTTCGAGCATTAACCCTTTGTGGCCTTTGCGGTCATGATAGTCGCGAATAAGTGCCGCGCCTCGGCTGCCAAGTGCACCATCAGCATAGATTTTTACACTACGAATAGAGAGTTGATCTCGTGTATCTTTGAGCACTCCGGCGTCCAACATCTCTGCGAGTTTGGGGGAGCTTGCACTTAGCATAGCGTAGACGCGCAGAGGCATTGAGTGTTCCTTGGCGCGTGCTTGGTAAACCTGCCACGTGGTGTGGTCAATCCCGGCATCATGAGCTGAGGTAATGCCTAAACTCAGCAAGTGTTCTCCGGCTTTATTAAGCGCCTTGTTTACTTGTGCATCCGACTGAGCTGGGACATGAGTGCGAATAAGGTCTTCTGCCTTGTCGATAAAGATCCCGCTCGGCATACCGCTATTCAGTGTAATGATTTCACCGCCTTCCGGTGTCTTTGTTGATTTCGAAATGTTTGCAAGCGCCATCGCTTTTGAGTTTACCCAAATAGCGTGACCATCTACTCGAGTGAGCATGACGGGCTTATCTTTTACGTATTTGTCGAGATCGGCTGCGGTTGGGAATTGTCCGCCGGGCCATAAGGTTTGATCCCAGCCTCGACCTATTATCCATTCACCTTCATGGGCTTTTGCGTAGTGGCTAAGCCGTTTTCCTACTTCTGCAATGGTTTTGCTACCGCGCACGTCGAGTGTGAGTAAATTATTGCCAAGGCCAATGATATGACCGTGCGCATCAATTAAACCAGGTAATAGGGTTTTTCCCTCACCATCAAATTTGGTTGCACTCGGGTATTGGGTACTAAGATCCTTTGCACTTGTTTTTACGACTTTACCGTCTTTAATTACCAAAGAAGAAAAGCGCTCAATTTGCTGCGATTTAGTGGGCGTATAGCCATTTACATTGTGAATTAAGGTTACTTGAGCTGTTGTTGACAGGCTAAAGCTAGCCAAAAGCGCGAGGAATGTTTTTTTCATTATATTGTCCTTCACTGAGAGTATTTATTCAGAATAATCATCTAACTCAATAAAGCCAAGTCTTTGCGTTGAGAGTATACTTGGGTTTTAAAGGAGTGGAGTGTCAAAGTGAAGTTGTTTGTTGTATACCTAGGCGGCCGTATTCAAGGTTGCCATATTGAAATGCATGATGTGCGCTTTGTCGCGGCAAATACAATTGAAGAAGCTTATCCCAAATTAAAGCAGCAATGGGTTGGTGATAAAAACTCGGTGCATATGGATAGCTACACAATCATTGAACATGCCGATGGCTATGCCATTGAACTTACCGAAGAGCGTGTTGAGCAAGCTGAGCATTTGTATTTTGTGAACTTGGGAGGATATAAGCCAGATAGTTTAGCTGAGGCGCATGACTTTGGGCTGTTCGTTGCAACGAATGCCGATGAAGCAAAAGAGAAGGCAAAAGCGTTTTTGCTTAACGGTTTTAGCCATATTCATAAAGACGATTTACATGATGTAGATGACTGTTTTGCCATCGATTTATTTGATCAAAACTTAAATATCAAGCTCACCCACAGTGGCCAATCAACACCGCTTACCCCTTTGTGGTTTGGTTATCATCCTCTATAACCAATGTGAGGGATACTTTAGCCCTCACCCTCATTGTTTTCATCGTTATCTGCTTTTATGGCTATTTTGATAGCGACAATCACGACGGCAAACATTAAAAACGGCAGTGCAGCTAGAGAGTATTCGACAATGTGGCTGTCTTTGTAGCTAGGTTGCAAAATAAAATGGCCACCCACACACATTAAGATCACTACAAACAGCAAAGGTAGCATCATAATCTCTTTGTTCTTTTTGTGTTTTTTCATTCTGAACTCAGCTAATTATTCTTTCATTGAATGGTGAACACTCTCTCACACGCGGTGCAAAAAAGCCTTGATCGAAATCAGTGCGGCGGATTATACCAATTCACTCTGAGTTAGAAATAAAATTCATGAGTTTATACCAATGCAATTGGTATTATTACTTGGGAGGGGGGAAGGTCCGTGGTATAACGAAGCTCTATCGCTGTAAAAACCAACAAATACTATGACCAAAAACAATAAACAAACCATTGTTATCAAGCTCGGCACAAGTGTCTTAACTGCAGGCAGCCAGACCTTAAACAAGCCCAGACTTGTTGAGCTGGTAAGGCAGTGTGTAACGTTGCGTCAAGCTGGTCATCAGGTCATTGTTGTATCTAGCGGTGCTGTTGCTGCTGGGCGCGGTGTATTGCAGCAACAAATTGGTCATTCACTCGCTGAAAAACAGATGTTGGCTGCGATTGGACAAGGTCAATTAATCCATTTATGGCAGTCATTGTTTAGTATTTACGACGTTAATGTGGCACAAATGCTACTGACACGAGCCGATCTTGAGCACCGCGAACGTTATCTAACGGCACGGGATATGCTTACTAAACTTCTAGAACATCATGTCGTGCCTATCATCAACGAAAACGATGCGGTGGCAACGTCTGAAATCAAAGTTGGCGATAACGATAACCTCTCTGCTTACGTCGCAATTTTAGCAAATGCTGATAAATTGGTATTACTCACCGATCAGCATGGTCTTTTTACCGCAGATCCCAGAGCCAATCCAGATGCGCAGTTGATAGAGCAAGTAACACATATAAACGACGAACTTAGAGCACTAGCTGGTGGCAGTGGCACACAACTTGGCACGGGTGGTATGGCGACTAAGTTGCAAGCCGCCGACATCGCACAACGAGCAGGCGTTGATGTCGTGATTGCAAAAGGCAGTGAATACGACATTTTACCGCAAGTACTTACGCAAACCGCACCAAGCACGACGTTTTTGAAGTTTGACGCTCCGGTTGAAGGGCGCAAGCGCTGGTTGCTGTCTGGCCCTAAATCAACCGGTAAAATAATTTGTGATAGTGGCGCAATCAATGCGGTATGTAATCAAGGAGCAAGTTTACTAGCAAAAGGTATCGTGTCGATTGAAGGGCAATTTAAACGTGGTGAGCTGGTTCAAGTGTTTTGCCAACAAGGCACGCTACAGGCACAAGGTTTAACTAGCTTAAGTAATCAAGAACTTGGTTTGGTAATTGGCCGTCATAGTAGTGAATTTGCGCAGTGTCTTGGCTTTGAAAGTGCAGAGGAGATCATCCATCGCGATAATTTGGTGCTCTTAAATCAACATAGCCAACAAGAAGTATTAAATTAGCCTATAAATTACTGTAAATTCAGAGAGCTGTTCTACACTTATCAAGAGTCAACTTTATTGAGAGGCCTTGAATGTCGATTAGCTATTCACCCTGTGGTCACGAACTTACTTTAGAGCTCTTGGCGCAAAAGAGTGAACTGGTGCTAATGCAGGCCCTTGAGCGGGTTATCTCCGATGTTTGTGGGGAAAGCTATGCATTTTATTTCAGTAAAAGCTTATCGGAAAAAGAAGTCCCAAAGTCTATATTTGTGAGCCATCGCGATTTTTGTGTTGTGGTGGGACCGGTAGATGCCGTGGTAGATAAATTACAGCAGCGTCAAGATGACAAACACCTCATTCAATACCACGGCGATAGTGTTATCCCGTTTTATCACCAAGCTCAGCTCGTTGGTTTTTTATATATAGAAGGTCAAGTAAATCTCACCACTGCGACTTTAATGAAGCACTTACTCACTGTTTTTGCGCATCAAATGGCAACATTGCACTTTGCTCGTATCGATCCGCTTTCCGAGCTACTCAATCGCCAAACGTTTGATGAAAAAGTCATGGAAATAACCAATGGGGACGGGTTTACGGTATGCCGTGATGACAGTGAAGACCGCAAGTGGTATTTAGCGATGGTAGATATCGATCACTTTAAACAGGTAAACGACAATTTTGGTCATGTGATTGGCGATGAAGTGATCCTGTTGGTAGCGCAAAAGATCAAAGCTAACTTTAGAGCAGAAGACTATGTGTTTCGCTACGGCGGAGAGGAGTTTGCGGTGCTATTTCAAAGTCGCAATGATGACTCTGCTGCAGTAGCACTTGAGCGCTTGAGAAGTACAATAGCTTCCAGCCGATTTCCGCAAGTAGAGCATGTTTCTGTAAGCCTAGGTTTTACTGAAGTGGTCGATACACTACAAGTTTCTGAGCAAGTTCATAAAGCCGATCTTGCGCTTTATCACTCAAAAGAAAATGGCAGAAACCAAGTTACCAACTACCTCGCTTTAGGGTTAGCTGAATCACAATACGCATGTGCAGAAATAGAGTTGTTTTAAGCTCCGCTTATATATAGCGCTTAAAGATTATGCTAAACTCCCCAACCTATTTTTTAGCGAATTTAGCAAAAGGTTTGGGAAACGTTATGCAATTTGTAAGATGGTTTTTAGGACGTCTGATTTTACTTTTTGATTTTATTTTTACCCCACGCAGTAAAAAACGTGCCGCAGAACAACAGCAAAAGCTAGATGCTATGACGGCAAACTTAAAGTTATACCAATTTAAGGCATGTCCATTTTGCGTTAAAGTGCGCCGCGCTGCCAAGCGTGAAGGGCTAAAGCTTGAAACCCGTGATGCCAAAAATGATGAGCAATATCGCCAAGAGCTGCTAGAGCAGGGCGGTAAAGTGAAGGTGCCATGCTTGCGAATCGAAGAGCAAGGCGAAGTCACTTGGCTGTACGAATCCAATGATATTGTTGCTTATCTAGAAAAGCTGGAAAAAGCAGCTTAATTCACGCGCCTTACTATGCGCTAATCAGGCGCTATGCTAGCATAGCGCCATTAATCGACTAATCCATTTTTAAGAGAATTTTGATGACTATCCGTACTCGTGTCGCACCCTCTCCAACCGGTGATCCGCATTTAGGAACGGCTTATATTGCCTTATTCAACTATTGCTTTGCCAAGCAGCAAGGTGGTGAGTTTGTATTACGAATTGAAGATACCGATCAGGTACGTAGTACTGTTGAATCTGAGCAAGCTATCATGGACAGCCTGCGCTGGTTAGGGCTTGACTGGGATCATGGTCCGGATGTGGGTGGCGAGTTTGGTCCATACCGTCAATCAGAGCGTTCTGACTTATACAAAAAGTTTGCACAGCAGCTTGTAGATGATGGTAAAGCGTTTTACTGCTTTGCAACGGCTGAAGAGCTAGACCAAATGCGTGAAGAGCAGATGGCAGAAGGCTTACGCCCTAAATATGATGGCCGTGGCTTACGTTTATCTGAAGAACAAGTAAAGGCAAACCTTGAAGCTGGCAAGCCTTACGTAATTCGCATGAAAATCCCAGAAGAAGGCACGTTTAAGTTTAACGATTACCTACGCGGTGAAATTGAGATCCCATGGGAAAACGTAGACATGCAAGTGTTGTTGAAAGCCGACGGCTTCCCAACTTACTTTCTTGCAAACGTAGTAGATGATCATCACATGGAAATTAGCCATATCTTCCGTGGTGAAGAGTGGATCAACTCTGCGCCTAAACTACTAAAACTGTACGAAGACTTCGGCTGGGAAGCTCCTGTACTTGGTCACCTACCGCTACTTCGTAACCCTGATAAGTCTAAGCTGTCAAAGCGTAAAAACCCAACTTCAATTAACTACTACAAAGAAATGGGTTTCTTACCAGAAGCACTACTTAACTATTTAGGTCGTATGGGTTGGTCAATGCCGGATGAGCGTGAAAAGTTCACTTTGGCTGAGATGATTGAACACTTTGATATGAAGCGCGTATCGCTTGGTGGACCTATCTTTGATATTGACAAGCTTAACTGGTTAAACGGTCTGTGGATCCGCGAAAACCTAACCGATGCAGAACTTATCCAGCGCTTTGTCGACTGGAAGTTTAACGGTGATATGTTGGCTCGCGTACTTCCTGAAGCCAAGGCGCGTATCAACACGCTATCTGATTTGGTGGGGCTAGCAGGCCACTTTGTGGCGGGCTTACCTGAATACGATCCAGCGTTATTAACGGCTGGTAAAGCGGACGAAGAAGTGGTTCGTCAAGCTCTGCAGTTCTTTATTTGGGAATTGGAAAAGCTGCGTACGTGGAACAAGTCTGAGATCTTCTCTATTGCAAAGGCTGTGGCGACACACCATGAGTTAAAGATCAAAGAGTTCTTAGAGCCTATCTTCGTTGCTATTACAGGCAAAACCTCATCGACCTCAGTAGTAGATGCGATGGAAGTGTTAGGTTCAGACCTTTCTCGTGCGCGTTTAAGAGTGGCACTAGAGCATATTGGTGTATCTAAAAAGCAAGCGAAAAAGCTTGAAAAAGCATACCGTGAGTACCCGTCTATTGCATAATAGCGAGACCGTATTGTAAAAGCCGCTGATGTAGCGGCTTTTTTATTGTCCGAAATGTATCGTGTTTACCGCTTTCCTTGTGCCATCAACACATCAAGAGACTGCCTTAACAGTTGAATTTGCTCCATACTTAAGCCCGCTTTTGCCATCATTTGTGCTGGGATACAAGCGCATGATTGCTCGAGGATTTTACCTGCTTGAGTTAAGTGAATGAAGGTTTGTCGTTCATCATCAGGATTTTTGCTACGGGTAACGAGACCACGCTCTGCTAAGCGCTTAAGGAGCGGTGTTAGGGTGTTGCTATTGAGTTCAGCTCGTTCTCCTATTTCTTTCACGAGCTGTCCGTCCTGCTCCCATAAAATCAATAACACTATGTATTGCGGATACGTGAGCCCAACCTCTTTGAGTAACGGCTGATAGAGTCGTGTAACCTGTCTTGATGCACTATATAGCCGAAAACAGATCTGGTTATCGAGATTGAGCTGCGGGTTAGATTGACTCATTTAGTAACTTTTCAATATCTTTGGCTATTTGTTCAGGCTTGGTGATTGGGGCATAGCGCTTAACGGGTTCACCCTGCTGGTTAAATAAAAACTTAGTGAAGTTCCATTTGATTTTATTACCAAATAGCCCTGGAAGCGCGGACTTTAGGTATTGATACAGTGGGTGTGCTTTATCGCCATTAACCTCAATCTTTTCCATCATCTGAAAATCAACACCATAGTTGATTAAGCAGCCTTCTTGAATTTGTTTTGCATCGCCGGGTTCTTGTTTACCAAACTGATTGCAGGGAAAGCCGATGATCACAAGTCCCTGATCCGCGTATTTTTGGTGTAGCTCTTGGAGTCCTTCATATTGTGGTGTTAATCCACACTCACTGGCCGTGTTAACAATAAGGACAGCTTTGCCTTGTAAGTCGGTAAAGTGATATGCCTGACCTTGTAACGTGTTTGCTTCAAACTGATAGAGTGTCGTCATTTTTAGTCTCTTGTGATTTAATCGTGTGCGATTTAATTTAGACTAAGTATGACCCTTGTGCAACCGCAGTTGAAATTATTTTGCAGGAGTATGTTGATATTTGGCGCTTAGCATCGCAAGCCGCCTGGTGATCAATGCGTGATCTTGCTTGGGGAGATATTTTAAGTGTGTGGTTAAGTAGGTACTGGTGGAATATAGTGCACGGATCATCTGGTTGGCCTTGTCGATAAATGCTCGTGTTTTTTGGGTGTGGCTACAAGCAATATGGCCTTCAAGATGAGGGAGGTTATTTGCAATCGGTAATGAGCCCACTAGATGGGCTTTGTCCTTTGGAAAGCTTTGCTGAAAAATAGCGGGGTAGGCTAATATAAAGTCGACTTTACCTGCACTAAACTGCTCCATAATGGTTTGTGCTGAGGTTTTATACGGTCTAATGGCAACATTTTTGGGTTCAAGTAGCGCTAATGCAGAGTCAATGGTATTGCCATAAGATTTGCCGACCTCTTTGATGATAGTGGTCTGTGGATAGTAAGCCATTAAACTTGCAAGCGACTTTAGCTTACCCGTGGCGTTCACAAGGCTGGCATCCATTGGGGTGTGCTGTTTGAAGTAATATAATCTATGGCTCGGATATAGGTGGATGGGGATGGTAAACAAGAAGGCTTGCTGGCGACTTGGGGTTTTTAGGCGAGACACCGCGCACACAGGCTCTTCGCTTGCTAGTAATTGGTTAAGCTTGGTTGGGGTGACAATGTTAAAGTCAAAGTAATCTCGGCCAAACTGGTTTAAAAGCAAGTTGTTGGTATCTGACTCTAAACTATGGGCTTGTTTGCTAAAAAGTCTTTGCTCATCGGCAGGTTCATTCGAGATCAGCAATATTTTTGCGTTGCAGCACGCACCAAATAACAGCAGCATTAGCAGTAAATATTTCATTATCGCTCCAACCCCGCAAAGCAAATACCAGTTTACTATAGAACATTATTACTCGGAGCTGAGAAGTTTGCGGCAAAAACATGTCTAAAAGCCTAACAAACATCGGACAGATGTATATAAATTGGACGCGAAATACGGTGCCAAATCAAGATAAGCGGTTATTTAACCTTAACTCTTTGTGCTGAGTTTTATAACCTGTCATCATTGCAATGATTTTTACCTATGGGGCAAATAAACGATGACCAAAGTGTGGGATGGATTTATCCGCGGGTTTCACTGGCTGCTCGTAGCAGGACTAGTAACCTTATATATTACCGGTGAAGAAGGCATGATGGATCTTCACTTTGTTACTGGCTATTTATTGTTAGCACTGATGGCAGCGCGATTAATTTGGGGTGTCATTGGTAGCCAAACCGCTAAATTAAGCGCGTTATTTCATTCACCTAAAGCAATTTTATCGGCCATTAAATCAAAACAAAGCCATGTCGGACATAATCCTGCGGGAAGTTTGATGGTGCTGCTATTTTTTGTGCTGATCATTGTCCAGCTTGTTTCTGGCTTGATGACAACAGATGATATTTTGGTGGAAGGCCCACTTGCACAATATGTATCTTACGACTTAGTTGAATTAGCAGGCGATATACATCACACCAATATTGAGCTGTTAATTGCCGCCATTGCACTGCATATATTTGCTATTGTGGTGTATCGCCTAAAAGGTCAAAACCTAGTAAAGACATTAGTTACTGGTAAGCAAGAACATGCAGTCAGCACGCCTGTCATGAAATCGGGTGTTGTTGCATACCTTATCTTTATTGCACTTTCAGCTTTGTTACTCTTTACGTGGGGCGCTGAGCCATTACAAGGGTTAATGTAACTTAACTCTAAACAGAGGTTAGCGAGGTCATTGTTTTCAATAACTTCGCTAACTTTTAGTGCCAAGTCCGGTCAATGTAATATTTGTTAACAGATTATCGTAACAGATATGACCTCTATTTCAGAAAATTCTGGTAACATGGCGCAGTTTTATCATAGAGGTTAGAGAAAAGTAGCGATGTTAGAGCCGTATTATCAACAACAAGCAAATGAGATCACCATTACCAGAGAGCAGGGGAGTTTATTTGCAAAAGGAGTCGCGGACGACTACAACCCACTGCACGACATCGATGCAAAGAAGTTTTGTGTACCGGGTGATCTACTTTTCTCCTTAGTGTTAAAGCACTACGGCTTAAGCGAGAATATGGAGTTTAGCTTCGTGGGCATGGTTGATGAAACAACAACCCTTACATTGCCAGAAGGTGCTGCACAATTTGATATTACCGCAAATGATAAAGTGATGCTGTCCGTGTCGCGCGCTGGCGAAACCAGCACGTGCCCAACGCTCATCAATAGTTTGACGAGAAATTACGTAGAATTTTCAGGCACTACCTTTCCTCATGTGATCATCCCATTGATGGGTGAGCAAGAGGTAATGATAAACCCAGCAAGGCCAATGGTGATATACGAATCTATGTCTATTCATATGGATGATATATCGGTAACGGAAGTAACATTGGAAGCGGCTAAACCTGAGTTTAGCTATGAAGGCAAACGTGGCAAAATCAACCTGCGTTTTAACTTGCTGTCGAACGGCACTAAAGTCGGTTATGGTGAAAAGCACATGTTAGTTTCTGGGATCCGTGAGTATTGTCAGCAAACCGTTGATGATTTGATTGCCTATTACAACGATAGAAAAGTAGCATTAAAGCCGTAACCTCCCAATACACGCTGACGCACCTGTCAGCGTGTTGCCCACACCGTTTTCCTTTGAAACAATAATTCATCCACTCTTCAGCTGTCCGCTATACTGTTTAGATAAAATGTAATTGAATTAAATGGTATTACTGTGCCGTATGCTGACTTGCTCAAACCAGAAGCCTCACAACAAACATTATTAAAATGGCAAAAAACAGTCGATTTGATGGCGAAGATTTTTTCGGCGCCTGCTGCGTTTGTGGTACAAAAAAAAGAAGACGGTTTTGCAGTGATGATTGCAAGTGACCAAGAAGAAAACCCGTATCCTGCAGGTGGTTTTATACCGCAAGAAACCAATATCTTTTGTAAGCATGTTGTCGCTAATAATCGCAATCTATATGAGCAGCACGCCAGCGTAAACTATCAATGGGACGATAACCCTGAGGTTGCCAATGATGGCTTTGAGTCTTATTTGGGTGTACCAATCCACTGGCCCAATGGAAAATCGTTTGGCACATTGTGTGTGATGGATTTTAAGCCTACAAATTACAACGCTTCGTTGGTTGAGTTTATTGAACACTTACGCGATATGCTAGAAGACGATTTGGTGATGATTGAGCGCTATAGCAAAATCAAAGCGATAGCGATGCAAGATCCGTTGACTGAAGTACTAAATCGCCGTGCGACTGAAATACTCGGTGAACATAAGCGTGATATTGCCTTAAAACTGGGTGGTGCGCTTTACTGTGTCTTTCTTGATTTAGATGGTTTTAAACCGATAAATGACAGCTATGGTCATGAAGTTGGAGATCAGGTGTTACAAAGTTTGGCTGAAGCCTTGAAAGCCGCAAGTAGCGAAGATGATATTATTGGGCGCTATGGCGGCGATGAGTTTCTGGCTATTGTACAACGAGATAATGAAGAAGCAGTAAACGACTTTATTTTTCAAAGTGAGGCTAATTTCTATCAGGCGTTAAAAAAGAAAAAGCTCCCCAAGTGTGGTTTTTCTGCGGGATTTGCCAAGAGCGACAGTAAGTTTGAAAGCATGACCAGTTTATTCTCTCGAGCAGACAAATACATGTATCAGAAAAAAATGAACTAGCGTGCCTACAAATCGCGCTTTCCTTAAATTAATTCCCTTAGTCACCGTCTACTAAACAGAGTGCATGTAACCTCATGACTCGGTTACTAAATCTTTCAAACGGGCTTTGTCGCTTCAATGACAGTCGTTTGTGTAATTTAAGTGGAAAAGTATGTATTCAATTCACCCTTTGTGGCAGCAATTCCCTTGTGCCGACAAAACCGCGCTGCAAGGTACAGAGCTTGCCTCGTATCACAACCCGCAGATCAATAAGACAGTGCGCTTTAAGCTGATCTCAAAAGCGGATTTACCACTATTTTGTCAGTGGATGAACGATCCTCGAGTTGCACATTTTTGGCAGCAGGCGTGGTCAGAAGAAAAGCAATGGCAGTATCTCAGCGAACGCTTAGCAGACAACTATAGTTTGCCACTTATCGTGTATTTTGATGAACAGCCATTTGGCTATGTTGAAGTCTATTGGGCTGAGTTAGATAAGTTAGCGGGATATTATGAGTGGCAGCCTAAAGATAGAGGCATCCATTTATTAGTTGGCGAGCAATCATGCAGAGGTCCCGAAAATTTTCGTGCTTGGATGACCAGTTTAAGTCACCTTATTTATTTAGGGCATGAAGATACTCAGCGCATTGTACTAGAGCCTCGCCATGATAATGCAAGGTTACTCACTCGCATTGCAGAACTTGGCTATCATAGCCAGTTTGAGTTTGATTTTCCTCATAAGCGGGCTGCGTTAGTGATGGCTGAGAAAGCTTCATTCTATCGAGACGTTTTTCCTCAGTTTGCTTAGGTTACTTAACGCGGCTTTTCTTTGCACCATATTGTGCTTGTGTTTGGGACAGTCGCGGCAGTAATTGCCATTTTCTCGGTCGTGGAGAAGGCAGCATTCAGGGCGGATTTGATATTTGCCACTCGGATCATGTGCGGTTATTTCGGCAAACTTAAGCGGATTCTTTAGCGCCCCTAAGTGGGCGGATGTAGTCAGTATTTGTTTATCTTGAAGCAATGTTGGATGCGTACCCACAAGCCCCATAATAATGTCGAAAAAGTCATTCAAGCGATAAAAGCAATTACTCCATAACGTCCGCTCTTTTACGCCAAAAGCTTGGTGTAGCAGGTCGTGAAGCGGTGATAAGTGATTGAACAACAAGTCGTGATAGCGTGTTTCTGTGTCACTGTTTTTAAGTGCTTTACCTTGATGCGGCAGCAAAATGCTGAGCTGCTCAGGGTTGTAGCTCAATTCGCAAAGCTTTAGTGGCAAGGGTGTTAGCAATAATGAATGGCTCACGATGATGCTTGGAAAAATATTGAAGGTGTAATACATATGCCACACGGAGGCTTGAGCCCTTGATTTCGTTACGCCTCTCTCTAAGCTAAAGCGAGTTATGTGGTCGATAAAATGTGGTGACTCTAATAACTCAGAAAAAGTCGCTGTAGATCGTAAAGGGGTGAGGTCAACACCTTGCGCATACGTATCATAAGGAGGTTTAAAAAAAGGCACTAAATTCGGCAGCATTGAAACGAACAGCTATAGAGGTTTATGGTTAATGACGAAGCGCAACTTCATTAATTTAATACCGCCTTTTAGTCTCAAACTCCCACATTACTGTAGTGCTTATGTTTGTTTGGCTGTTATCTGCCAAAAACGGCACTAGAAAAATTCAGTTAATGGTCAAATTACATGTTTTGGCGGGGTAAAAAATACCGAACGCCGACAAATCAATAATCTTATGTAAAAAAATTTAGTTTAGTTTCGTCACTAGTCTGAGTGTCGTGGTTGCTGCCTAAAAGTGGTGTGCAACAAAAACAAATATTCGGCTTGGGAACTAGGCTCTACATGCAAGAACTAACTAAAAAAATAACCCAAATAAGTACCTCTATAAGTCTTCTACAGGAGTTCATTGCAGCGCCGTCTGTGACGCCTTGTGATGCCGGGTTGATCTTAACAATCGCCCAATATCTTGAGGAACTCGGGTTTGAAACCTCATGGTTTGAAGAAAATGGAGTGCGTAACCTTATAGCCAAGCAGGTTTTTTCTGAAGGTCCAAGTTTTGCATTTTCTGGTCATGTTGATGTTGTCCCCGCTGAGCAGGAGCATTGGCATTCCGATCCATTTAAAGCGACTGTCGTAAACGATGTTATTTATGGCAGGGGCGTGTCCGATATGAAAGGGGGCATTGCTGCCATGCTGAGTGCCACACGAGTCTTACTGGCTTCGAAGCAAAAGCTTAAAGGCACTTTCTATTGGTTG
The DNA here is from genome assembly GCF_030291895.1 of Pseudoalteromonas sp. JC3. NCBI lineage: Bacteria > Pseudomonadati > Pseudomonadota > Gammaproteobacteria > Alteromonadales > Pseudoalteromonadaceae > Pseudoalteromonas > Pseudoalteromonas sp. JC3. The sequence continues at coordinate 883,954 of NZ_CP127855.1, forward strand.
CTGACATCCGATGAAGAGGGGGAAGCTGAATTTGGTACCAAGCGAATCGTCGAGCGACTCAGTCAAGATGGTGTAACGATTGACGCTTGCCTTGTTGGAGAGCCTACGTCGCACAATCGAGTGGGTGATGTGATCCGAAATGGTCGCCGCGGCTCAATCTCAGGTGCCATAAAAATTGAAGGGAAAGCAGGCCATGTCGCTTATCCCGAACAAACGATCAATGCAGCACATATCGCGGGTAAAATAGTGGCGACACTGTGCGGTTTACAGTGGCAAAAAGACCAGCCAGATGTCAAAACAACCCTTCAAGTCACGGGCGTCAATACGACGACTGATGTGGATAATATCGTACCTGAAGCGTGCCAGGTTAATTTCAATATTAGATACAGCCATGGGTATAGTAATCAAGAGATCATCGGCATTATCGAAAATCACTTAGCAAGATTTAAAGACAACCTGAGTCTAGATTGGTCAAGGGCATGTAACCCCTACTATACCAGTGCAGATATGGAAAATTCGTTCTTAAACTTAGTGGAAAACGCCATCGTGCGGTGTACTGCGAGATACCCCATAGTAAACACCGCTGGAGGCACGTCTGATGGGCGTTTTTTTGCCAATGGTCACACCCAAACGATTGAATGTGGTGTTAAAAACGACACGATACACCAAGCCAATGAGTGTTTACCCATAAGTGATTTACTGGAAATCGAGCAGATTTATTTAACGGTGCTCAGTGATTTTTTTGGCGCTAAGCAACACCTTAATTTGCCCGCTGGTGAGTAAGTTGCTCGCCTTTAGGCAGACAATACCAGTTTGACTTCATACTTGCTCGATTTGGAGGGATTAAATCTGACGCGAGCTGTGTTAAAAATTTATCAGTTAGAACAACTAAATAGCAAAATTTTTGTCTGACTAAAGACAAGATTTTCTGGCCTCAACATTTAGGTAAATTGGTATAAATCTAGTTTTTTTTAGACTTTCGTTAAACAACTTTAGAAGTGCTTCGTCTTGTTGCTATCAGACTCAGTAATTGAATTATGAGGAAATCGTGTGCTTGGGTATTTAATTCGTCAATCAAAATGGTTGTTAGGTGCGGCTGTGTTCACGAGTGCAATCTGCGGTGTGTGTGCCGTATTGTTACTCACGCAAATTAATAAGGTATTGAATTCATCACAACAAGAAGCCAATCAATTTTTTGGTATTTTTGTGGCCTTGGTGGTGGCTGTGCTGGTTTTTCAGGTGGTGGCTTCAACATTGTTTGAGCGATTGAGTCAACAGGCACACGCTGTGCTGAGAAGGCATATTTCAGATAAGGTGCTGCAAGCAGATTATCGTCAACTTGAAGAAGTGGGCGGAGCCAAGGTGCAATCAGCGCTGTCTGAACACTGCTTAAAGGTCGCTGAGTTTTTCGTCCGTTTACCGGTGATCGTTGTCAACGGTATAATTGTTATTGGTTGTATGGCGTTCATTGCTTGGTTATCGCTGGATGTATTTGTGATGGCGCTGGTGGTCTTGGGTTTAGGCTCTATTGGCTATCATTTGGTTCATCTCAAAGCCATCGGCTATTTAAATAGTGCAGCAAAAGAGCAAGATCGTTTGTTTGGACACTTTAGTGCTTTGGTTGATGGTGCCAAAGAGCTACGCTTACATGCTGGTAAAAGACAGCGATTTGCAGATAACGTGCTTGGAGATTCCATTGAATCGGTTCGTAAGCAACGGACGGTGGGCATGTCTGTCTTTGTTATTTCTACCGCTTGGGGAAATTTCTTAATCTACGCATTTATTGGCGCGGTTTTGTTCGCGCTGGTAGCAGATTCAGCGCAGCGTACCCAAATACTAACGGGCTTTGCGTTGGTCTTTATATATATGATTGCGCCCTTAGAGAACTTACTAAAAGCTCTGCCCGCGGCCAATATAGCGAAAGCATCAGCTGCGCGCATTGAAGCTGTCACCGCGCATTTATCCGAAGGAGCGAAAGAAAAGCACTTACCGAATGCGCCATCTTCGTTTAAGCAGCTTGAATTAAGCGGATTAACACATCAGTTTTATCATGAACCTTCTGATGATTTATTCACACTTGGACCTATCGATTTATCATTTAAACCGGGGGAAATTGTCTTTTTGGTTGGCGGTAATGGCAGTGGCAAAACCACGCTGGCTAAGATGTTGGTCGGATTATACAAGAGTAATACTGGTCAACTTCGCTTAGATGGCAAAACCATTAACCCAGAAGATCTAGATGAGTATAGGCAGCTTTTCACCGCAATTTTCTCTGACTTTTATTTGTTTGAAGAATTGCTGGATATTCCTTCGGCTGAATTAGATGCGGCCGCAAACTCACTGTTAGAAAAGCTCCAACTTAATCGTAAAGTGCATGTTGCCAATGGTGCATTTTCAACGCGTGCGTTATCTCAAGGGCAAAGAAAGCGACTAGCCATGGTGGTAGCCCATTTAGAGCAGCGTCCGTTTTTAGTCTTTGATGAATGGGCGGCGGACCAAGATCCTATATTTAAAGAGGTGTTTTATCGCCAGTTATTACCAGAGCTTAAAGCGCAGGGTAAAACGCTGTTGGTTATCTCTCATGACGATAAGTATTTTGACTGCGCCGATCGACTGTTGCGAATGGAGCACGGCCAACTTTATCAGCGTGAAGAGGCAGCTGCATAAATAACCTGAGTGGTTAAAGTTGAGCGCAGTGCAAGCCAACACTATCACTGCGTTTAACTTGATAACCGCTTAGCGGCTAAGCATATTTAGGCCGCAATCCCCCTCCTATACGCGTTCAATTATCTGCACTGGTAAAAAATCAGAATATAGACGCTTTTTTCTTTAAACAATTCGCATTTCTATTCGTCTACAGAGGCAATATCGCCAAATTTATTGGCATGTTGAGAAGGTAGCACGGAGATACATACCTCATGGCTACCCAACCTCATCAGAATGTAAACCGACTGCCTATAGTAGCAGTGCAATATTTATCAGGAGATGTCATGTCTGTGAGCTGTTTTGACCGCGAAGATGAAACCTTCATCGTGCTTATTAATCAAGAAGAACAATATTCAATTTGGCCCGAGTGGAAAGCGGTACCTGCGGGTTGGCAAGCTGTAGCGGGTGTTCAGGGCGATAAGGCCCACGTGCAAAGCTACATTAACGAGCACTGGACAGATATGCGACCTGCCTCTTTGCGTCAGTGGATGGCTGAGCAAGCGCAACAAGGTGACGCGTGAGTACATCAAGCATTAAGCTGTTGTGCCTGCCTTGTGCTGGGGCGAGTGCCTCAATGTACTTACGTTGGAGTCGGCAATTGCCTAGCTGGATAAAGCTAGTGCCCATTGAGCTTGCAGGAAGAGGCCCTAGGTTAGATGAAGAGAAAGTCGAAAACTACCACGAGCAAGTGAGTGCGATACTTCAGTGTTATCAGCATGAGATGACCGGTGATTATGCTTTTTTTGGCCACAGCATGGGAGCTTTGCTTGCCTATGGCGTCACACTGCAGTTGCAACAGCGCAATTTACCTTTGCCTAACGCCTTGATGCTATCGGCGTGTCCTGCGCCACAGTTTATTCATCCTGAGCGCTACCCAGAACCTAATGATCGGCAAGCGCTCATTGCTGAATTGCGAGCGCAGGGAGGAACGCCAGACATGCTATTTGACAATGCTGATTTATTGGAGATGACGCTTGAGGTGCTGGCCGCTGACTATCGCGCATTGCGCTCGTTTACGCCACCGAGCTCTTCGCAAATAACCGTGCCGGTAACCACTTTTTATGGTCACGATGACTTAATCAGTGTTAGCGAAGTACTGGCCTGGCAGCAACACGCCCGTCATCCATTATCGCAACAAGGGTTCGCTGGTGGGCATTTTTATATTCACAGTGCCCAAGCTTCAGTGTTGTCTGCACTTGAGCAAACACTGAGTCGCCATAATACATCAGCGGCTGCTTTGGTCAGTAGTTGTGAGTAAAACCAAGCGCTGCACTTGAGGACTTGGGTTATCACACAGCATTAAACACTTGGTATTAGTCGGTTCGCTTTTTAATCTTGTCTCTAGTCGCGAGCCCATATAGAAAAATTGAGGTAGAGCTGCAATATGCAACACAAGCCATTACAACTAAACCCGTATCTCACGGGCGAGACGCCCCACAGTATGGTTGAGCGTTTACAACACCTTGCCCAGATCCAAGCGGATAAAACCGCGCTGGTGGTCGTTAGTGACAAAGAAGGTGTGCTGGATGAGCGCTCATTTACCTATGGTGAATTAGATATACAGATTAAAAGACTAGCGGCCGAGCTGCAGCTACAGTGTCGTCAAGGTGATCGCGTGCTGTTGATGCTAGATAACAATGAACACTACGTTATCAGCTTCTTCGCGTGCCTTTATGCCGGTCTCATCGCGGTTCCTTTATTTGTTCCCGAATCTTCACGCTCTCAGCATATTCAGCGCGTTGTTGGGATTGCGCTAAATTGTCAAGCAACCGCTATTTTAGCGCATTCTGTAGATCATCAGTTAGTTGAACTAGCCAAACAAGAAATGCACAACAGCGGCCTAAGTGCTGCAAGTTTAATGTTTGTTGACCAGTTAACTCATCAAGAGCATGGCTGTTGGCAAGCGCATACACCACAACCACAAGAGTTGGCATTTTTACAATATACCTCAGGCTCAACGGCAGCACCGAAAGGGGTTATGGTGAGTCACGGTAATTTAATTGCAAATGAAATAGCCATCAGCGAAGGGTGTGGGGTGATAGCAGACGAGGTTGTGGTGTCTTGGTTACCTCTGTACCACGATATGGGATTAATGGCTGGCTTGATTTTGCCTTTATTCAATGGCTCAAAATGTGTCTTGATGTCGCCTCGCTACTTCCTTGAAAAACCGATCCGCTGGCTTGAAGCAATTGCTAGACATCGAGGTACGTCAAGCGGTGGCCCAGATTTTGGTTATCGCTTGTGTGTTGAAAGGATAAGACCAAGCGCAATGGCGAATTTGGATCTGTCTTCTTGGCAAGTTGCCTTTAGCGGCGCAGAGCCTGTAAGGGTCGATACGCTTGATAGCTTTTTTGCACAAGCCACGCCTGCAGGTTTTAATCCTCAAGCCATATACCCTTGTTATGGATTGGCTGAAGCAACTTTATTTGTTACTGGGCCAAAAAGACAATCTGGCCTAGTGGTACAGTCACTTTCTGCCGCCTCGCTTGCACAAGGTATCGCACAACAAGCTGAGCACGGCGTAAAACAGGTAGCCTGTGGCGTACCAGCTTCACATCATAGTATACGGATCACAGACAGCACGACCAAGGCGGCATTGCCGGCAGGACATGTGGGTGAAATTTGGGTATCGGGGCCGAGTATTGCTCAGGGCTATTGGCAAAACCCAGCTGCAACGGCAGACACCTTTGTAGAACATGAGCAAGCGCGCTGGCTTCGCACCGGGGACTTAGGAGTGTGGCAAGATAATCAACTATACATTGTTGGCCGCATCAAGGATTTGATCATTTCTCATGGTCGCAATATCTACCCTCAGGATATTGAAAAAATTATCGAAGCAGAATTTGAGTTCGCCCGGAAAGGTCGGATCGCGGTATTTGCAGCCACGGATAACCATAGCGAAGGCGTTGGCGTGGCCCTAGAAATTGCGCGCAAGGTTCAGCGCCAAGTGAGTCCGCAGTTGTTGGTTAATCGCTTAAAGGAAATCGTTGCAGAATATTGTGATGAGTCCGTCACAGGCGTTTTGATGATGCAACCTGCAAGCTTGCCAAAAACATCCAGTGGCAAATTACAGCGCAGCGCCTGCAAGCAAATGTGGACGCAAGCCGCTGAATTGAGTGTCGCTGCGCCATTGTCAGAAGATAATGCTGATAAGGCTTATGCGATTTATGCACATCATCAGCTGGTGCGTGGTCAAACACTGGCAGATACTTTGGCCCCAGCACCTTTATCAGAACACGAGCAAGCACTGGCCAATATCTGGCAAGCCGTGCTCAATCGTAAGAGTGATTTTAGTCGCGATGCACACTTTCTAGCAGAAGGCGGTAACTCGCTAAAAGCGGTACAGTTAATTCACGCCATTGAGCAACACTGGCAAGTGAAATTTGATCCCACAGAAATATTTCATTGTTTGCGCTTAGGCGAGCAAGCCGATGCTATTTTGGCCGCGTCACAACGCCAACAGTTGGTGGCTAAAGAAGCTTCCAACGTGTCATCAATCAATTCCATTATTGCCAACGAGTATGGAATTGAGCGGGCCGTTCCAATGTCTCATGCGCAAGCGAGACTATGGTTTTTATGGCAACTAGAGCCCCATAGCAGTGCTTACAATATTGGTGCGCGCATCAACCTACACTCAGACATAGACGCTACGCGCTTGCAAAACGCATTAAATACTCTGGTGGCTGAACACCAAGCGCTGCGCACACGCTTTGATACCGATGAACTCGGTACGGCAATCCAAGTGGTTGCGCAAACGGGTCATTGGCCGCTGCAACAATTTGACTTAAGTAATGTTGCAGCGCCGCAGCAAACTTCGGCATTGGCTGAATTGGTTGCCACAGTGAGCCAATACGCATTTGATTTAACTAAAGGGGATGTCGTCAACGCGGCGCTAATTAATCTAGGTGAGCAAGGCTATCAGTTGATCCTAGTGATGCATCACATCGTTTCCGATGGCGTATCGATGCAAATATTACTTGACCAACTTGCACATATTTATTTGGGCACCTTGAGCGCGAGTAAAGTGCGAGAGGGTGCAATCACCTATCAAGATTTTTCTTTGTGGCAGCGCTCGTATCTCACCTCCGATGCAGCGCAAGCACAATTAACGTGGTGGCAAGCACAGCTTGCCTGCGATGAGCAACCTATTTTGCAGTTATGCACGGATTTTCCTCGAGTCAATAAATCGCACTCTCCTGAAAATAATAAGCAACTGTTAGGTGCAAATCACAGTGTCGTCTTACCGGCTCAACTGGTTAAGCAACTTCGTCGCCAAGCGGCCAAACAAAACGCCAGCTTATTTATGGTGATGTTAGCCAGTTTTCATGCATTGCTTTATCGTCATACTGGGCAACATGACATTCGAGTGGGGATACCAGTTGCGAACCGCCATTTGCCTCAACTCCAAGAGTTAGTAGGCTTTTTTGTAAATACCCAAGTGATCCCTGCGAAGTTTTCGGGTCAGGCTTGTTTGCAAGATATTGTGGCGCAAGTCAAAACTGCCGTCTTGGGCGCACAAGCAAATCAAGATGTTCCTTTTGAGTATCTAGTCGAAGCACTAGCGCCGGATCGGAGCGTCGATACACATCCGCTTTTCCAAGTAATGTTTAGCCATACGGAGCATGATACTCGTGCATGGCAGCCGTTGGTCGCAACGGATACTAACTTATCAGCCCGCGCTTGGCAGCCACTAGAAGTGGCGCCGCAATTTGACTTAACGCTTGAAACTTACGAGCTAGAAGAGGATCAAGTAGCGCTAGAGTTTGTTTATCCCAGAGCACTATTTTTGCCGCAAACGATAGCGCGTATGGCTGAGCAATATGTTGCTCTGCTACATGCCCAGCTTGAGTCTGGCGCAACGCCACTTGCGCAGCTATGTGTGCAAACCTCGGCAGAGCAAGCGTGGTTGACTCAGGTTGCCAAAGGGCCTGCGGTTGCAACGGATGACTCTACCATTTATCAATTGTTTGAGCAGCAAGTGAAGCGCACGCCAGATGCGCCCGCGCTTATCTTCAACCAACAAACCGTGAGTTATAACGCATTAAATCAACGAGCCAACCAGCTCGCGCACTATTTAAAAAGTCAAGGTATTGGGCCGGAAGATTGTGTCGGTATGGCGCTTGAGCGCGGTATTGAGATGTATGTCACCCTATTTGCGATTTGGAAAGCGGGAGCCGCCTATGTGCCACTCGATCCGACGTACCCGGAGGACAGGCTTGTTCACATGGTGAAGGATAGCGGGGTTAAGTTGGTGCTGACGAATGCTGCGCTCGTGGCGCATATTCCAAACGCTGAAAACGCCATCCCAGTGCTTGCATACGAGCATATATCACTTGGCGACTTTGCGACGACTAACCCTGCGATTGCATCACATTCCCTGCACTTAGCGTATGTTATTTACACCTCAGGTTCGACAGGGTTGCCCAAAGGGGTTGCCGTTACGCATGGCCCATTGTCCATGCATATTCAAAATATGGTTGACGTATACGGAGTAGATAGCGATCACACGGAGCTGCAGTTCTTTTCGATTAACTTTGATGCCGCAGGTGAGCAGTGGATGACACCACTGATCAAAGGTGGTGCGTTAGTGCTGGCGACTAAGGCGCAGCTCAATGTGGAGGCCGTCAGTGAGTTAATAAACGTGCACAAGGTGACGGCACTGCATTTACCGCCCGCCTATTTACGCCTTTTGACGCCGCATTTGCACGACTGTAAGCAAATTCGCACCTGTATTGTCGGCGGTGAAGAATTTAGCCGCACAGATTATCAAGACGCTCATCGGGCGTTTTCTGCGCCTCGGATTGTCAACGCCTATGGGCCAACTGAAACCATTATTACACCAACGGCATGGATCAGTTTACCGGGTGAGCTACACGAGGTTAGCACTGTACCAATTGGCAAGCCGATAGGTGCGCGTGAGGCCTATATTTTAGACGCCGATCTGAATCCTGTACCACAAGGAGCAAGCGGTGAACTTTACGTGGGTGGTCGTGGTGTTGCTCGTGGTTATTTGGGGCGTCCAGCCCTGACCGCAGAGCGTTTTGTTGCCAACCCATTTAGTAGCGATGGCGAAGTCTTATATCGAACGGGAGACTTGGTTCGTTGGAATCAACGCGATGAACTGGAATATTTAGGGCGCATCGATCATCAAGTCAAAATTCGTGGTTTTCGGATAGAGCTCGGTGAAGTTGAAGCGCAATTAATGGCACTTCCACACATTAAAGAAGCGGTTGTATTGGCCAAAGACGGTGATGGCCAACATGGTCATTCTGGGACACATTTGGTGGCTTATGTTGGCGCTGAGGCGAATGGCCAAGGCGTATTACCTAGCGCGCAAACACTGAAGCAAAGTTTACTGCAAAAACTACCAGACTACATGGTCCCGAGTTGTATCACCGTATTGGCAAACTTGCCTGTGACGGCCAATGGCAAAATTGACCGTCATCACTTACCCGAACCTCAGTGGGGGAGTGGTGAAAGCCATCAAGTACCAACAGGCGGCTTAGCAAATAAAGTCGCTGCGATTTGGGCGGAAGTGCTAGGTCTAGATGCGAAACAAATTGGCCTGCATGACAACTTCTTTGACTTGGGCGGTCACTCCCTATTGTTTGGTCAGATTCAGCAACGTCTTGAAGCCGAATTTAGCTGTAAATTGACCATGTTAGAACTGTTTCATATGACAACCGTAAGTGCCATGGCCACTTACTTTGAACAACGTACACCTGAAGGCGCTGCGAATGCACAGCAAGCAGTTGCCAAAGAAATGAAAAAAGCATCGGCGCGTGGTCAACGCCAGCGCCAAGCCTTCTTGAAAAAAACACGCACAAAAGTGGAAAGCTAAGCATGACTACAGAAACTTATTCAAGCACAGATATTGCCATTGTCGGCCTAGCAGGTCGTTTCCCAGGAGCTGAGAACGTAGATGCCCTGTGGGAAAACCTAAAAAACGGGGTAGAATCAATCAAAACCTTCACAGAGGCAGAATTACGTGAACTTGGGGTGCCGGAAGCGACTATTGCTGACCCCAACTTTGTCCCTCGGTGTGCGTTGTTGCCTGATCAAGACAAGTTTGACGCGTCATTTTTTGGCTATTCACCGCGTGAAGCAGAAGAGCTTGACCCGCAGCAACGTCTCTTTTTAGAAACCGCTTGGCAGGCGCTGGAAAATGCTGGCTACGATGGTGACAAGTGTGACTTTCCAATAGGTGTCTATGGCGGCTGTGGCGTAAACACTTATCTAATCTCTAATTTGATGCAAAGTGGCCGTTTTAGCGATCTTGGTAATATCTCGCAGCTACAAGCGCTGATGAACGGTAATAACAAAGATGCCATGACCATGACACTGGCCTACAAACTAAACCTAAAGGGCCCTGCGGTAACGGTACAAACGGCGTGCTCAACTTCCTTGGCTGCAGTTCACATGGCGACACGCTCATTATTGAATTATGAGTCAGATATGACCTTGGCTGGCGGCTCATGGTTGAACTTTTTGCATCAGGGCGGTTATGTATATCAACCCGGCGCAATTTTGTCTCCAGATGGTCACTGTCGTCCGTTTGACGCAGATTCTCAAGGGACGGTAATTGGTTCTGGCTCTGGTGTCGTGGTACTTAAACGCCTTGAAGATGCAATGGCTGATGGCGATACCATTTATGCCGTGATCAAAGGCTCTGCAATGAATAATGATGGTAATACTAAAGCAGGTTACACCGCACCTAGTGTGGATGGGCAGGCTGAAGTTATCGCCGCAGCACTGGAAATGGCTGATACCCCAGCAGAGAGCATTGGTTATGTTGAAGCGCATGGTACCGGCACGGTGATTGGCGACCCCATTGAAATTGCTGCGCTCACCCGCGCCTACCGAATGGATACTGAGCAAACGCAATATTGTGCCGTAGGTTCAGTCAAATCGAATGTCGGCCACCTAGATGCAGCCGCAGGGGTTACCGGGTTAATAAAGGCCGCGCTGACAGTGAAGCACGGACAAATCCCGCCGAGTTTGCACTACAAGCAAGCTAACCCAGAAATTGACTTTGCCAATAGCCCATTTTATGTCGCGGATAAGCTGACGCCTTGGTCAAATGAAACAGGCCCACGCCGTGCTGGGGTGAGTTCATTCGGCATTGGTGGCACCAATGTGCATGTGGTCCTTGAGGAGCCACCAGTTCAACGTGCGACGCAGTCGCAGCGCAACTGGCAAATCTTGCCGCTGTCAGGCCATACCAAAACTGCACTGGCCAGTCGCCGCGAGCAGTTAGCAACTTGGTTTAAGCAAGCAAGCACTCAGCCTTTGTGGCAAGATAGTGCTTACACTTTGCAAGTCGGTAGGAAAGGCCTAACCCATCGTGCTGTCGTGGTAGCGCAAAATAGTGAGCAAGCGATTGCAGCACTGGCTGACGACACCAGCACATTAAGAGCACAAGGGCAGTTAACGGTTTCGGGTGACAGACCCGTTACCTTTATGTTCCCGGGGCAAGGTTCGCAGCATATCAATATGGCCCGCGCACTGTATGAGTCAGAAAGCGTGTTTAGAGATGCATTTGACCGCTGTCGGGAGGGTCTGATAGCGCATGTTGGGCAAGATATTAAAGACCTTATTTTTGTTGATGAAGCGGACGTTGAGCACGGTGCGGCGCAACTAAAACAAACCTCAGTCACTCAGCCGGTATTATTTGCTGTGGAATATGCATTGGCGCAGCAATGGTTGGCGTGGGGAGTAAAGCCCAGTGCTATGATTGGCCACAGTATCGGCGAATACGTCGCCGCGTGTATTGCGGGGGTGTTTAGTTTAGAGGATGCATTATACCTGGTCGCCAAGCGGGGCGAATTTATTCAGGCGCAAGCACCGGGCTGTATGTTATCGGTGGCGCTCTCAGAAGCCGCTTTAGCTCCTTATCTTGATACCGACAATCTTGAGCATAAAGTTGAGCTGGCAGCGGTGAATAGCCCTGAAAACTGTGTTGTATCGGGCTCAGAGCAAGCGATAGCGGCACTATCAAATAGGCTCACTGAGCAAGGGGTCGTAGTACAGCCTTTACATGTTTCCCATGCGTTCCATTCGTCCTTGGTGAGTGATGCAGGTGATCAACTGGCTAAGTTGATTGCCCAGGTTCAGTGCAATGCCCCAAGCATTCCATTTGTATCGAATGTAACAGGCACTTGGATAACTGACCACCAAGCGACCGACCCTCAATATTGGGCGCAGCATTTAGCACAAGCGGTGCGCTTTAACCAAGGTCTGCGCACTATCGTCAATCTTGACAATCCAGCGTCAGAAAATGGTTTAGAGCAAACCGTGCTACTCGAAGTGGGACCAAGTAATACGCTAAGTCAACTTGCCGGACGGGATGCAGAAGTAAAAGCGCAAACGAGTATTGTCACTTCGCTACCACACCCAAGAAAGGCGCAAGAGACAGAGCAACACTTTGCCTTAGCCTTGGGGCGTTTATGGATTGAGGGCGTAGAGATTGACTGGGATGCCTTGTATGAGCAGACGCCTCATCGCGTCGCCTTACCTGTTTACCCGTTTGAGCGAAAACGTTTTTGGATTGAAGCCGATGCAAATATTGTGGCGCAAAACAACCATAACGCCTTGGCACCAAAGCCGATTGAACAGTGGTGTTACATCCCTTCATATAAGCGCTCGGTTCCTGATTTAACTCAGCCCGTTGAACTGGGTTGTACTTTGCTATTTGAAACACAGCATAAGGCCTGCGACCTGCTCCTTGATAAGCTGCACACGCAGAGCGATAAGCTAATTCGGGTCAAATTAGGGCAAGCATATCAGCAAGGATCGGATAATGAGTTTGTGATCCGCGCGGCACAGTTGAGCGACTATCAGCAACTTATTGCAAGCGTGAATCAAATTCATGGTCCTGTATCGCATATATTCCATTTGTGGAGCTTGCCGACCAGCGAGCCTGCTGATTTAAACCAAACTCAACAACAGGGCATGATGAGCCTAATCGCACTTGCTCAAGCACTTGAATCGCAACAGTTAGGTCAGCCGGTTAATTTGAGCGTAGTGAGCCAAGGGTTGGCCGATGTGTCGGGCAATGATGAGATTTCACCCGCTCAGTCGATGTTATTTGGCCCATGTAAAGTCATCCCGCAGGAGTTCCCACACATTCAATGTCAACTGGTTGATTTTGGTGCACAACTTCACGGTGACTGGATAGATTGGTTGTTGTCAGAGCAGCATGGCGAAGCGGGCGAGGTGGTCGCTTATCGGTCTTATCATCGTTGGCTGATGGGCTTTGAAGCGACGGCCAAACCTAAGCAAAATGAAGCGATTTATCGCCAAGGTGGGGTGTACTTAATTACCGGCGGTTTAGGTGGCGTTGGTTTGGTAATGGCTGAGCATTTGGCGGAGCACTACCAGGCTAAATTAGTCTTGCTTGGTCGCAGCACGCCTTCAGAGGCACAACAGCAAAAGTTAGCACAATTGCAATCCTTTGGTGCGCAGGTACTGGTTAAACAAGCGGATGTGGCGGACTTTGAACAAATGGCAGAGGTTGTCGCACAAGCACATCAGCAGTTTGGGCAGATCAATGGGGTGATCCACGCCGCAGGGAGTGGTGCAACGTCCTTAATTAGTTCGACGGATGCAGCGTTTGTCGAGCAGATGTTTGCTGCCAAAGTTGTGGGAACGCAACATTTGTTGGCTTTATTTAACGAGCAGCCACTGGACTTTATGGTGTTGTGCTCATCGCTTGCCAGCATTGCTGGTGGTTTATCTAAGGCCGCCTACGCTTCAGCGAATGCCTATCTAGATGGCATTGCACAACAATACGCTCAGCGACTGGTGCAAACAGGCGGCTATCCAATACTGGCTGTTAACTGGGACAGTTGGCGAGAAGTCGGCATGGCTGGTGATATGGATATGCCTGACGGAGTCGGTATCGCGCCTCAGCAAGGGGTTGAAGTTATGGCGCGCATACTCAGCGCACCAATATTGCCGCAAGTTGCGGTCTCAACGCTAGACCTTCCTGCACGATTAGAAGCCACCAAAGGTAACCTGTTAGATGCAGAATTGACTATGGCAGATGCGACACCTCGCAGTGGTGGCTATGAGCGTCCTGAGTTATCAACGCCATATGTTGCGCCAGAAGATGATTTACAAGTTGGTATTGCGCAAGTCTGGAGCGCCATGTTGGGGATAGAGCAAATAGGCATTCACGATAATTTGTTTGAGCTGGGCGGTGACTCCTTAATGGGGGTACAAATCATGTCGCAACTAAGCAATAAGTTCGAAGTGACCTTGTCACCAGCTTCCTTTTTTAAAGATCCAACCATTTTGGGGCTTGCTCGAGTAATAGAAGCCATTCTAATACAAGAGCTACAGCAAGAGCTGGCCGAAGAGCTGGCTGAGGGAGCGAAATAAGCATGTCGATCAATGCACTATTGGCAGCGCGCAAAGGTAATATGACACTGGCGCAGAAAAAAGCCATGCTTAAACAGCTCGAGGATAAACAGCCAGTTCAGTCGAGTGCGCCAGTAATTAAAAAACTTGGCAAACTTCAAGCGCCGTTATCGGCGGCGCAGCAAAGGCTGTGGTTTGAGTGGTTGATCAACCCTGAAAATACCGCATACCACCTTGGTGGGGGGATGTGTTTAAGTGGCCATCTAGACAAAGGCGCGCTGCGTGCAAGCTTAGATCACTTATCTGAGCGCCATGCTGGGTTGCGTACTCAGTTTGTTGAAGGGGAAGGCGCCAAACCTGCGCAAGTGGTTTTGCCGACACAGAGCTTACCGCTGGAATCGGTAGAGCAACATGAATTAGTCGCTGAAGTTGCAGCACTGCAAGCACATGATACAGAGCTGAGTCGCGAACAAGCGCAGGAACAGGTTTATAAAGCAAGGTTAGCGCGCTTCGCTGCAACGCCCTTTGATTTACGGACAGGTCCTTTGATGCGAATGCAGTGGTTGCAATTTGCTCCAGAGCAGCATGTACTCTTAGTCGTGATGCACCACATAATTAGTGATGCGTGGTCGAAGAGTTTGATTATTAAAGACTTCGTTGAAATTTATCAAAAAGCGAGTCTCGCTCAACCCATCACCCATGACGCGAACCGGTTAGATTATACTGACTTTGCTCAGTGGCAAAATGATTGGCTTAACAGTGATGCTGAGCAAGTGCAGCAGCAGTGGCAATTTTGGCAGCAACAACTCACAGGTCACTTGCCTGTGGTTGAACTCAGTGTGACAAACTCAGCGAATAGTGTACCTAAGGCAGAACAACTCGTTACTCAGTTACCCGCGCAATTGGCAGCACAAGTCACACAATTTGCGCGTGAACAAGGGGTCTCGCTATTCGTCGTGTTATTGACTGCGTATCAAGCTTTGCTGCATAGATACACAAACGAAGATGAGCTGCTGACGGCGGTTCCGGTGGCAAATCGGAACCAGTTTGCTACCCATAGTGTGGTTGGCTTTTTTGTTAATATACAGCTGATGCGCTTGCCTGTCGCTGGTGAATTAACGCTACAGCAGCTATTGCGCAACTGTGCCAAACAGGCATTAGCAATCCAAGCGCAACAAGACATCCCCATAGACTCACTGATGAAGCGTTTTCAACCTAACTTGCAGGGCGCAACGCCTTATCAAGTGATGTTCAATCACCTCAAAGATAGCAGCAGTGGTTTAGCACAATTGCATGGTGCCTCGTTGACCAATTACTTTAGTTTGACTCAGGGTGTAATGTGCGACCTTGCGCTAGATACAACCGAGCTAAGTGATGGTGGCGTGCAATTACAATGGCGTGTTGATAGTAGTAAACTTTCAGTGGCTTGGATCTCTACATTTGACGAGCAATATCAGTCACTCCTGCGCACCTTTTGCCAAGCTCCAGAGACTCAAATTCGCGATCTTTTACTGAACAGTGCCGAGCGGAAAGCGGCTTTAGCGGCGCTTGAATCCGGTGGTAAAACTTCAGCAAGCTTGCTTAGCGTACCTCAAGCATTTGCGCTTCAGGCACAGAAAACCCCAGACGCGATTGCGTTAAGGTTTGCGGGCGAGTCTGTCACCTATGCTGAATTACAGCAACGGGTAAATCAATTAGCACAGTATTTGGTGGCGCAAAATATCAGCCATGAGTCGAAAGTGGCATTGCTATTTGAGCGCAGCATTGAGATGGTGGTGGCGATGCTGGCTACGCTTCAAGCTGGCGCGGCTTACGTACCAATCGAGCCTCAACTGCCCGAGGCTCGCTTACACTATATTATTGAGCAAAGCGCCTGTGCATGTATCTTGAGTCATGCTCCAGTAAAAGCGCAGCTGGCAGAGAATATCAGCGCTCAAGTAACATGGCTTGAGCACTTAGAGTTAAGCGCTTATCCAACCACAGCACCCAATGTGACAATCCATTTAGATAACTTAGCCTATGTGATTTATACCTCAGGCTCGACGGGCAAGCCCAAAGGGGTTGCATGTGTACATCGTGGCGTCGCAAATCGCTTGGCTTGGGGGCAAACTCGCTATCAGCTTCAAGGCAGTGATAGGGTGTTGCAAAAAACGCCATTTGGTTTTGATGTATCTATTTGGGAGTTCTTCTGGCCATTAACGCAAGGTGCAAGCCTAGTATTAGCAGCGCCAGAACAACACAAAGAACCGTCACAAATTCGGCAACTTATTGAAACAGAAGCGGTGACGGTTTGTCACTTTGTTCCCTCCATGTTGCAAGCATTTATGACGGGGATAAGCAGCTCACGCGAAGCGCTGGGCGGAAAAACCTTATGCCCAAGTTTACGCCAAGTATTTACGAGCGGTGAAATGCTTACCTTGCAAACCCAACAGCAATTTTTTAGCTACTTTGAACAAACGGCACTGCACAATCTTTATGGACCGACAGAAACGGCGATAGAGGTGACAAGCTGGCAGTGTCGCCAGCAAGATGACGTTATTCCAATTGGTAAACCTATCTCTGGCGTACAAGCTTATGTATTGGATGGTGCGCTCAATCAAGTGCCGATAGGGGTGGCAGGAGAGTTATATCTCGCCGGTGAGTGCTTGGCGCGCGGTTACTTATCTAGACCGGATCTCAGTGCCGATCGTTTTGTCGCGAATCCATTTGCCGATAGCAACAGCCAAGGCGCTAGAATGTATCGCACTGGCGACAAGGTAGTTTGGAATGATGAAGGTCAACTTGAGTTTTTAGGCCGCTTAGATCAGCAAGTGAAGATCCGTGGTTTGCGGATTGAATTGGGCGAAATAGAGAGCCAGCTAAGGCAATTAGCCAATGTAGTTGATGCTGCGGTGTTAGTGAAAAGTAGCGTTGGTGGCGAGCAATTAGTGGCATATTTGGTGTTAGCAAATGACGCTGAGTTTGAGCCTGATACGCTTAACTCGCAACTCACTACTCAGTTGCCGCAATATATGCTCCCTAGTGTGTTTGTGCAGCTTGAAAAATTGCCGCTCACCGTGAATGGCAAGCTAGACCGTAAAGCTTTACCTGAGCCATCGTTACAGCAATTTTCAACGTTTGCGGCACCACAAGGTGAAATCGAAAGTGGACTGGCCGAGATATGGCAGCAGGTGCTGCAGCTTGAAAAAGTCGGACGTGACGACAACTTTTTTGCACTTGGCGGACATTCTTTACTTGCGGTGGAAACCCTGAGTCAAATCCAAGCACAATTTGGTGTAGACATTGCGGTGCGTGACGCCTTTGCGAATCCAATACTAAAAGACTTAGCTGCCATTATTTCAGCACAAACAAATCCAGAGCAAGAAGATGCCTTGCTCGACTTAGAAGCATTTATGGAGAACCTATAATGAGCAGTGAGGTCATCCAACGCATTGCTGAGCGCTTTCATCAGTTACCTCAAGATAAACGCCAGCTGGTCTATCAAAAGGTGCAAGCCGATGGGCTGAACATGCGTCAGTTTCCCGTTTTACCTTTTCATCACTCAGCTGAGGCTGCTGAGCTGTCTTATGCACAGCAACGTCAGTGGTTTTTATGGCATTTAGACCCAGACAGTGCAGCGTATCACATCACTGGGGGATTACAGCTTGAAGGTGAGGTAAACCTGAGTGCGTTGACACGTGCTTTTCAGCTATTAATTGCTCGTCACAGTTCGCTTCGCACGCAATTTGTACAAGTTGATGCTGAGGTAAAGCAGCAGGTGCTACCAATCGAGATTGCCAATGATTTTCAGGTAGAGGTAGGAGCGGGTGATAACATTGATGCGGTGCGTCAGCAATGGTTAAACACACCGTTTAATCTCACCCAAGGCAACTTAATCCGCGTGGGGTTACTCACGCTTGCGCCAAACCAATATCAACTGGTAGTGGTAGTGCATCATATTATTGCTGATGGTGGTTCATTACAGATTCTAGTGGGTGAATTTGCTGCGCTGTATAGCCAATTGCTTAGCGCTGAAATTGCACCGGGAGATTTATCGAGCCAGTTGGCCCAGTCAGCGCTACCGGCACTGAATATTGCCTATGGTGATTATGCTAAATGGCAGAAAGACTGGATGACGGCCGGTGAACTTGAGCGTCAGTTAGCGTATTGGCAGCAAAAGCTCGGTGACGAACAACCGGTGTTACAGCTTAAGGTGGATAATGGTTTAGCTCAAAACTCAGAGCATGGCAGCACTCGCGGTGCCTCACACGCTTGGCAATTACCACAGAGCTTAACGCAGCAGCTAGGTACTTTTGCCACCAGCCATCAGGTTTCTCATTACATGGTATTGCTGACGGCATTTCAGGTATTGCTACAGCGCTATACCGGGATGGAGCAGATCCGTATCGGTACGCCAATCGCGAATCGACAACGGGCTGAAGTCGCCAATTTGGTCGGCTTATTCGTCAACACCCAAGTGCAGGATAACCGCTTTGACAGCCGCACTTCATTGCAACAGGTTTTAGCACAGGTAAAGGCTTCCACACTTGGAGCACAAGAATATCAAGATTTACCGTTTGAGCAATTAGTTGAAGCCTTGCAACCTGAGCGAAGTAGCGAGGTGCATCCGTTATTTCAAATATTGTTTAACTATCAGTTTGGTGATTTAAGCCAGTTACAACAGTTGCCAGAGCTCAAAGTGGGTGAATTGCCTGCAACCACAGGAGAAGTGCAGTTTGAGTTGGTGTTAGATGCTCATGAAAACCGAGCAGGCGCTTGCTTGTTGACCTTTACTTACGATCAAAAGGCCATCTCCACTCAACGCATTGTTCGCATGAGTCAGCACTTTGAGCGAGTGCTTGCTGCCTTGCTCACTGAGCCGACTATGGCCCTTGGTGACATTAACTTGCTAGACGATAGTGAAACGCAGCAATGGCAGCGTTGGGGGTTAAATCCACAACTAGAAGACACCACCCCAGTGCAGCAAAAGTTTAGCCGTTTGGCTGACACCCAGCCAGATGCAGTGGCAGCGGTATTTGCAGATTTAACGTTGAGCTATAAACAACTGGATGAACGTTCAAATCAGCTTGCGCAGCACCTTCAAAGCCTAAATATTGGTCGCGAAGATAGAGTCGGTGTAGCGCTACAGCGCAGTATGGATACGGTAGTGACGTTATTAGGCGTGTTAAAAACTGGCGCTGCCTTTGTGCCTATGGATCAAGATTATCCGCCAGAGCGACTGGCTTACATCGCAGAAAATAGTCAACTCACAGCCATTATCACTCACCCTGACGCACAGTCGAAATTAACCGAGGTGCTGAAAGATACGCAGATCACACACCATTTGGCTTCTCTGCCAGTCGTCAACCTAGCACAATTGCCTTGGCAAACGTTGTCAGCCCAACCGCTCGACGTGGCTATTCATCCCGAGCAATTGGCTTATATGATTTATACTTCGGGCTCAACGGGTCGCCCGAAAGGAGCTGCGATCAGCCATCGTGCACTGAGTAACTGCATGGCATGGATGGCAAGACAATACTCTCCACAACCTGAGGAAGCGGTATTGCACAAAGCCGCCTTTGGGTTTGATGTGTCTTGCTGGGAAATTTTCTTCCCTCTGAGTGAAGGGATGTCTGTGGTGGTTGCAAAACCTGGTGACCAACGCGATCCACTCGAACTGAAGCGACTTATCCAACAGCAAAGAGTCGCAATTACCTCGTTTCCTCCGGCTTTATTACAGGCCTTTATCGAGCTACCTGATGTGGCTGAATGCACCTCGCTGCGGCATATCATGTGTGGTGGTGAAGCCGTGCCTGCTGAATTATTCCGTGACACATACAAGGCACTGCCTGATGTTGTGATGAACAACCTATATGGGCCAACAGAAACCACAATTCATGTAACCCACTGGCCTTTTATTAACGACAAGAGAAGCTTGGCACCTATTGGCCAAGGTATTTCACAAACCCATACCTATATTTTAGATGCCAGTTTAAACCCCGTGCCAGAGGGCGTTACTGGAGAGTTATACATAGGAGGCATCCAGCTGGCCAGAGGGTATTTTGCTCGACCAGATTTAACCGCCGAACGCTTTGTTGCAGACAGCGTGTTAGCTAATGGCCAAAGGATGTATCGTACTGGTGATTTGGCGCGCTGGAATCTAAACGGTGAGATTGAATACCTAGGTCGTAGCGATGACCAAGTACAGATCAGAGGGTTTAGAATAGAGCTGGGTGAAATTGCCGAGCAGTTAAGACGCTTACCTCAAGTGCGTGAAGCCAAAGTCTTAGTTAAACACTTGGCTACTGGCGATAAATTGGTCGCTTACGTAACTGGTAGTATTCAAGATGAGCAGCAATTAGCTCAAGCGCTTGGTGAAAATGTCCCGGATTATATGGTGCCCAATGCGTTTGTGGTGTTAGATAAAATGCCACTGACAGCCAATGGTAAAGTCGATAGCAAAGCTTTGCCTGAGCCGCAATGGGCCAAAGCGCAAGAATATAGCGCACCGATAGGTGAGGCTGAAACCATGGCTGCACACCTATGGGCAGATTTACTCGGCCTTGAGCGAGTGGGCAGGGATGACAACTTCTTCTCATTAGGTGGCCACTCACTGCTGGCGATTAAGCTGGTGGAGCGTGCCCGCCAAGCTGGCTGGCAAGCACAAGTGAAAACCCTATTTAGTCAGCCAGTGCTCAAACACTTCGCTGCTGCCCTTACGCCTTACCGCCAAGATACGGCACCAGAAACCGCATGGTCAGGGATTGCGACGGATACCGCTGTTATCACCAGTGAAATGCTGCCATTGGTCAGTCTGGATAATGACCAGATAGCTAAAGTCGTCGAGCAAGTAGATGGGGGCGTACAAAATGTCCAAGACATTTATCCGCTGGCACCGCTGCAGTCGGGAATTTTATTCCACCATACTTTGCAAGAAAAAGGCGACGCTTACATTACGCCTAATCTATTACGTTTTGAAAGCCGCGCGCAGCTAAGTGCATTTGTTGATGCGCTTAACCTGGTTATTGCCCGTCATGATATTCTGCGGACAGCCATTTTTTGGCAGGGCCTGCCTGAGCCTGTGCAAGTCGTGCAGCGTCAGGCCAAAGTGGAAATCAAGTGGTTAGATTATGCCTGTGATGCGCCACTAACTGCTGATGAAGCGGGCTTAACGGCAGCAGCAAGACGCTTAAATGAAGCCGTAGATCCAACCCACTTTAGACTAAACACACTGTGTGCACCTTTAATTGCCGCCATCGCTATTGCCGAAGTGCAAGACGAGACCTGCTGGTTGCAACTGCCGAGTCATCATTTAGTGATGGATCACACCAGCTTAGAAGTACTCGTTGAAGAAGTGCAGATGATTTTAGCGGGTAATGCCGCGCTACTGCCAGAGCCTGTGCCGTTTAGACATTTTGTGGCGCTAGCGCAGCAAAACCCAGAGGCCGAAGCGGAGCAAAATACGTTCTTTAGCGAATTATTAGGGGATATAGAAACGCCAACTGCGCCATTTGGGTTGTTAGATATTAAGGGCACAGGTGAGGACATTCTAACGCACGAAACAGCCGTGCCTGAGGCACTGGCCGCCCAAGTGCGCCACCTTGCCGTAAAGCAAAACACCAGTGCTGCGGCGGTATTCCACCTAGCTTGGGCGATGGTGCTACAAAAGCTGACCGGACTAAATGATCCGGTATTTGGCACGGTGATGTTTGGCCGCTCACAAGGTGGAGAAGGTGCCGACAGGGCTGTTGGCATGTTTATCAATACACTGCCGATCCGTTTTCGATTGCGCCAAGCAGATCTTAAATCAGGATTGCAACAAGCGCAGCAGCTGTTAACTGCGCTTATTAGCCATGAAAGTGCGAGTTTATCCAAAGCTCAATCTTGCAGTAGCGTAGCGAAAGGAACGCCGCTGTTTTCGACGCTGTTGAATTATCGCTATAGCCCAAATGCGCACAAACATGGTGATTCGAAAAAGCTCTATGTTACCGATGATGGCTGGCAAGTATTTGGCGGTGAGGAACGCACCAATTACCCTATTGGAGTTTCTATTGACGATGCTGGCGATGGCTTTAACATCGTAGCGCAAACACTACCGAGTGTTGAACCTGCGCAGTTGTGTGGCTATTTACTGAATGCGTTGACTCAGCTTGTCGCAGAGCCTGCACTAAAACAGCTAGGTGATTGGCAAGCGTTGACTGACAATGCGTGGCAAACTCAGCGCTTGTGGAGCGAAAACACCACCAAAGAGAACACCCAGCAAGCGGTCTACCGCTTATTTGAAGCACAGGTGCAAAAACAGCCTGACGCTATTGCCGTCACATTTAAAAACAATCACGTGCATTACGCTGAGCTTAACCAACAAGCGAATCAGCTCGCGCATTATCTACAATCACAAGGCGTGGGTATAGAGAGCCGAGTCGCTGTGGGCATGTGGCGTAGTGTTGAAACCGTGATAAGTCTGTTGGCAATCATGAAAGTGGGTGCCTCGTACGTACCACTAGATTTAGATTATCCAGCGGAGCGTTTGCAATATATTGTGGCATCGAGTGGCGTACAGTTGCTATTGACTCATGCTGAAGGGGTAGATGCACTGCCGCCATTCCCTGAGCAGATCACGCAGTGTGTATGGCAACAGATAGACTTAGCGCCATACAGCCAAGATAATCTCATTGTTGATGCTCACCCAGAGCAGCTGGCTTATGTGATTTATACCTCAGGCTCGACGGGACGACCTAAAGGCGTGGCTATTAGTCACCGCTCATTGGTTAGCTGTATGCAGTGGATGCAGCGCGAGTATCAACTCACACGGGAAGATGCGGTGTTACATAAGGCACCATTTGGCTTTGATGTGTCTTGTTGGGAGCTATTTTTCCCACTGAGTCAAGGCGGCCGCATTGTAGTATCTGAACCCGGAGATCATAAAGATCCAGACAAATTAATTGCACTTATCAAGGCGCAACAAGTTACAACAGCAAGTTTTGTACCGACGATGCTACAAGCCTTTATTGAGCAAACTAACCCCAATGAAGAGAACTATTTACGTAACATTATGGTAGGAGGAGAGGCTGCGCCACCGGAACTTCGTCAACGTATGTTCGCCGCACTACCAAATGCTAAGGTGCATAATTTATATGGACCAACAGAAACCACAATTCATGTGACCAACTGGGAGTTTACGCAAGCACCACGAACCACAATTCCAATCGGTCGTGCTATCTCAAACACCAGTTGTTATGTACTCGATGAGTACTTGACGCCGGTTCCTCAAGGAGTAGTAGGTGAGCTCTATTTAGGTGGAGTAGGGTTGAGCCGAGGTTATCTTAACCGCCCTGACTTAACCGCAGAGCGATTTGTTGCCGATCCGATATCTGCATCAGGTGGTCGTCTTTACCGTACCGGTGATTTGGTGCGTTGGAATAAAGAAGGACTGATTGAATACATGGGCCGACTTGATCACCAAGTTAAGATCCGAGGCCTACGTATTGAACTTGAAGAAATTGAAGCTCAGCTTGCAAGTATTAGCGGTATTCAAAAAGCCGTTGTATTAGCAAAGCCTTCGCCGTCAGGCGAGCGTTTAGTTGGCTATGTGCAGTCTCAACAAGTACAGTCAAGTGATGAGCTAAAAAGCATCTTAGCCAAAGTTTTACCCGACTATATGGTGCCAAACAGCATTTTGAGTCTTGAGCGCTTGCCACTTAGCCCGAATGGTAAAATTGACCGCGACGCATTACCGGAACCGGTTTGGCAAGATAGCGGAGAATTTGTTGCGCCAATAAACGATATGGAGCAAAGTGTGGCGCAAGTCTGGTCTGAGGTTTTAGGAATCAATAATATCAGTCGTTTTGCTAATTTCTTTACGCTTGGCGGCGATTCTATCGCATGTCTAAAGGTGGTGTCATTGATGCGCCAACGTGGTTTTGAAATGGCGGTAAAACACATGTTTGAAACCGCAGATCTGAGTCAGTTAGCCTTGCAGTTGACTGAGTTGCAAGGTGCTACCGGCTCTGAAAATACACTTTGTAGCGAGCCTATTATCGCACTGAATCAAAAATCAGCCGCTGCAAGTGCGCTATTTTGCTTACATGATGGTTTTGGTAAAGTGTTGGACTACACCACTTTGGCAAGGCATCTCGATGGCAAGCGTACGGTGTACGGGCTGACTTATCAGCCTGGTTCTTTAACTGGACAAGCTGCTGATTTATCTGCGCTGGTGGCATCGCATCTGAGCGAAATTCGCAAAGTGCAAGTTCGCGGACCTTACCGTTTATGTGGCTGGTCTTTAGGTGGCGTATTGGCGCACGCTATTGCCGCTGAGTTAGAACAACAAGGTGAGCAAGTAGAGCAGCTGCTTTTACTTGACCCTTACTCGCCACCTAATGCGAGTGCACAGCGCTCAACACTGGCAGAGCAAATAGGCCCAATGATGCAGCTACAAACCTTCTTCAGCTTATTACTGAGCGAAGAAAGTGGGTTTGCCTTGATGCAAGACGTTGAAATACAAAGTACGCTGGCTGAATGTTCTGCTCAACAGCAGACATCAAGTGATGACATTCAAAGGTTGATGCTGCAAGTGTTTGAGCACCCAAGAACGGAGTTTATGACGGGTTACGGACAGTTAACGGCTCAAGACTTATACCATTTATATCTGGCCTTCCAACCGCTATTCTTGGCTGCTGTCAATATTGAGACGCTGCCTGTTTACACCGGTAAGGCTGAAATATTTTGGATGAAAGGTCGAGAGCAAGCGCATAAAGCATGGTGGTACGAGTGGTTGAATAGCCAAAGTGTTTCGTCTCACGACTTGGATGTTGGACATTTCGCGGTGGTTAAAGATCGCACTGTATTAGAACGTGTCTAGCGAAGTTTAAAGTTAAAGTATAAAGCGGCTCTAAGTCGCTTTATTTTTATCTTTAGGGTTGTCTTTGGAAGGTTTGTCTTTGGTATAAAAACGGCGCTGAGTAGCGCCGTTTTTGTGAGAGTTAATTTCTAGTTGCTATCACTTACCATTGGTAAGTTGCAGTTAATGCGATATTTCGGCGACTGCCATAGGAGCAGGATGTTTCACCACATGAAGCGATAACCTTTTTGTCAGTTAGGTTACGTACGTTCAGTGCAAAGCGCCATTGTGCCAGATCATAACTTGCCATGGCATCAAACAGGGTGTAACCCTCAACGGTTTTAGGTGCTTTTTCACCAGTACCTTTGTTACTACCCGTGTAACGTGCGCCTAAACCTACAGTGAAGTCGTCAGTAAGTTGATAGTCACTCCAGATATTAAACTGATGCTTTGAAACTGCTTTATCCTGTTTGCCGACTTCGTCAGCAAGTCTTGGATCAAGACCACTCTCAGTGACATCCGCTTTAGGAATATAAGCGTAAGAAGCGGTTAAGTTCATTTTTTCAGTTGGTTGTACAAAGGTATCAAACTCTAAACCGCGTACAACGATGGCACCCGTTTGTTTGTAGCCAGCAGGTTCGGTTGTCCATACCCACTGAGTGAAGTCACTACGTTCAATCTCAAATACCGCTGCACTATAGCTTGAAGTTGAGTCCTTTGGTTGATAGCGCACACCGGTTTCGTATTGTTTACCTGTTTCAGGTGAGAAAGGACGAGCGGTAGCAGGGTCAACATTGGTTGTCGGTGCAAAAGATTCAGAGTAGCTAAAGTAAGGTGCTAAGCCGTTGTCAGCTAAATAAACAACCCCGGCGCGAGCACTAAATTCTCTGTCTGTACGCACTGATGTCGGGTCTACTTGACCTTCTAGCGTCTCATTTTTTAGCTTTGCTTCATCCCAACGACCAGCCAAAGAAATGATGATCTTCTCATTAATTTTGATTTGGTCTTGGATATAAATACCAAATTGCTCTAGCTTGGAAACACCCTTGATATTAGGTTCAGGTTGGATCACACTTGAGCCGTAAGTCGGGTTAAAGATATCAAGATCAGCTAACACACCGCCGTAGCGCGCTCTCACTTCAATCTCTGTATCTTGATAATCGGCACCAATGAGTAATGTATGTTCTACGTTGCCGTGTGAAAACTGACCGATCAAATGCGTGTCGATAGTAGCGCCGCTGACTTTCTCTTTACTTGATAGTGGAGTACGGGCTAAGTAACGGAAGTTTTCAGGGTCACTTGGGTTATCAGCATTTTTTTGCGCCCATTTACCCCAAATGACGCCATAGTCAACGTCAAATTCCGCATAGCGCGCGTGTTGCTTGATTTGCCAGTTGTCATTGAAATGATATTCGCCTTTATAACCTACCACCCACTGCTCTTGGTTGTAGCGGTTGAAATCAGGCTCACCAATCAATGTTGAAAACGGGATTTGGCCGTTAGGGTTCGGCAAAATAGTACCTGTTGTTGGGTAGGCGTGCCAAGCAGCGCCAGACTCAATGTCGTAGTATTGTGAGTAAAAGGTAATTTTCCCTTGGCTACTTGGTTGCCAAGTCATTGACAGTGCTAGGTAGTCGCGATCGTTTTCTAGTGGATCGGTACTCAAATCAGATTTTTTGGTTAAGCCTGTCACGCGATATAAATACTCGCTGTCGTCGTCAATTGGACCTGACATATCAACGGCTAGTTGTTTGAGGCTGTTATTGCCAAGCTTGATCTGCAGCTCATTTTGCGAAAATGGCGTTGGCATTTTACTAACTAGGTTTACTACGCCACCCGGACCATTTTGACCATATAATACCGAAGAGGGGCCTTTAAGAATTTCTATACGCTCCATACCGTAGCTTTCGGTCTGCCATAAACCCCAGTTACCACTGTTACGGATCTGAAGACCATCTTGGTAGAAACCAGGTGCATAAGCATCGAAACCACGAATGTATAACCAATCGTATTGTGGTAAGTCACCCCAAGGTGCGGTATTCACACCTGCGGTATATGATAATGCTTCTGTTACACGCGTTGCGCCAATGGCTTCAATTTTATCTGCGGTGACAACATTGATGGTTTGTGGCACTTCAATTATTGCAACATCGATTTTTGAGCCAGTTGCACTGCGGCGTGCATTGTAACCTTCAACAGGACCTGTTGCCGTTTCTTGGTCGGCATCAGCATTGACGGTAACCGCTTTTAGTTTGCTTGGCGAGTTACCTTCAGCATGCGCAGTTGATACCAGTGTTAAACCTAAAATGGCGGCAGCAATGGGTGATAGGGTTAACAATGGGGTTGAGCGTTGTTGTTTCACAAAGACTCCTTATTATTTTTGAGAAGCAGATTTAATTATTTGGTGATTGAGCAGAGCTTTTCTCAATCACCCGTTTTAGTTCGAGGCTAGTCCACTAGCGCCGTGTTATCAGTAACTTGAGGCGTTGATGTTTGTTTTAGTTGTTTAAGTACCTCGCCAATTTCTTGGCTACGGACTGCCAAAATTGATAATAAAGTATCGCTTAGTCCATGGGAGCTTTCGCATGCGCCTTGCAAGAAAATATTCGGTTTAAAGTCTTCCGTGCTTTGAATGCGGTAGTCGCGTCCCACAGTAAAGTCACCTAAGTATTTTGATAAAGGCGCCAATAGCGTTTTGTGCTGATCTCGTACATAGCCTGTTGCCAACACCACCGCATCGTAGCTACACACTTTAGTGTCGCCAGTTTTGCGGTTTGTGAGGGTTAGATGAATACCGTTTTCGTCCGCGTCAACCGCTGCGACTTCTGTGCTAGAAAGGAAGCGATGGCGATAGTGGCTGCGTACTTTTTGTTCGTAAAATACGCCGTAAATTTGTTCGATAAGGGGTAAGTCAGGACAGGCGTAGTTGGTCTGGCGGTATTCTTTTAAGAAGGCTTCGCGTTCGATATCGGATTTGGAGAAAACCTTATCAGTATATTCTGCATTGAAGATTTCATTTACAAATGGACTGTCGTCCGATGGCTTAATAGAGTTTGCACGAATAACAAAATCGACTTGGTTATCATCTGCGCGGCCGTGTAAATCCATAAATATTTCGGCGGCACTTTGGCCTGCGCCAATGACGGCAATTTTCTTAGCTGTGTTATTTGCTTCAATAGCAACTTTGTAATCATTACTGTGGAATACGCGGGTGTCGCCCGCCAGTTTTCTAAATTGTTTTGGTATATATCCACCACCACCAATACTGACGACTAGGTTATCTGTTTCAACGACTTTTTCACTGCCATCAACACCTCTGGAATGCACTTGTAGCGCAACAACTTGCTCGTTTTCTAAAATCGGTTGGACATCAAATACTGTTTCGCCATAGCTGGTTTGATCTTTAAAATGCGAAGCCGCCCATGCTAAGTAGTCGTTAAACTCATGTCGGCTTGGGAAAAATGTTTGAAGGTTGATAAAGTCTGCTAAGCGATTTTTTTGGTGTAAATAGTTAATAAACGTAAATTCACTTTTAGGATTACGAATAGTGACAAGGTCTTTCAAAAAGGAAATTTGCATGTGCGTGTTTTCGAGCATCATATTTTTATGCCATGAAAACTCCGGCTGACGTTCCATAAACAAGGCATGGTTAGCCCAATCTGTTAGACCTTGCTCGCGAAGTGCGATTGCTAGTGCAATATTAGAAGGTCCGAAGCCAATACCTACTAATGAAAAGCGAGATGTGTTGTTCATACTTAATCCTCACAGTTACGGTTAGCTACTGCTATTGTCCTAGGGCCTGCTGAGCGTCAAGATCGACAGGGCGCTATTAATACCAATTAGTCTTAATAGTTGCTCAATTTGAAGGAGCAAATCTGACGCTAACCGCGTTAAAAATTTCTCATTTAGAACAACTAAATAGCAAAATTTTCGCCTTGTTATCGACAAGATTTTCTCGCCTCAAAATAGATCACTTAATTAAGCGAATTGGTATGACTATCAGAAGCTCAACTAAAATTATGTTTTGGATTAGACGAGTGAGAATTTAATTTATTTAAATATTTATGAAATTAATTCGTATTTAAACTGTCTAACGAGATCCTTCGTCGTTTAGTGCCTAATCTCTGCCCGTTGCACTGTGTTAAAAAAGCTAAGTTCTGTCTATTTATCTATCTTCATAGCGCTATAACAAGGCGACACCCCGCTTAGCGCTATCTTGCTTTTATTACTTGGTTTGTGTCACAAAGTTCAGCGAGTTAACGCCCGATTGCTGCGCCAGTGCCATAACCTCGACTATTTTTTCATAGGGGACTTTGGCAGCGCCTTGTAATTGGACCGGAGGCTGCGGTGATTGTGCGGCAACTTCCACTAAACGTTGTTTAAGTTGCGCGAGCGTGATGGCTTGTTGTTGCCACTGAATATCACCATTCGCTTGTACTATCAAAGAAACGCTGTCGGGCAATACCTCTACGCTGGTTTCTTGCAAGGCTGCTTTGGGCAGCTCTACTTCAATGGACTGAGTGATCACAGGCATGGTGATAATAAAAATGATCAGCAATACCAGCATCACATCCACAAGTGGTGTCATGTTTATTTCAGCCATGACCTCTTCGTCATCTTCAAACCCTTGGCCAAACGCCATTATTTACCTCCGACCGATTTAAATACTGGGCGCTTAGCGTTTGCATTTGGTGCAGAGCCCATCAGTAAGAATGCGTGTAATTCGTGAGCAAAGTGGTTCAGGCGGTTTACAACGCGTTTGTTTCCCCGAGTGAGTGCGTTGTAACCCAGTACTGCGGGGATAGCGACGGCAAGGCCAAAAGCAGTCATAATTAATGCTTCACCCACAGGACCTGCTACTTTGTCGATACTTGCTTGGCCACTAACGCCAATGCTTATCAGGGCATGGTAAATTCCCCATACAGTGCCAAACAAGCCGATAAAAGGAGCAGTGGCACCAATGGAAGCGAGTATCGCTAAGTTACTCTGTAGTTCCGATTTACTTTCGTCAATAGAAGTTCGTAAGCTGGCAGTTAACCATTCCGCGATAGGTAAATTACCATGCAAATCTTCTTTGTGTTGCTCATGATGCGCCTTGGCATGCATGCCTTCGTTGACCAGTGAACTAAAGGGCGTCGCTTGGCCCGTTGGAGTTTCGAGCAATAAAATACCTGACTGCACATCTTGTGCGTGCCAAAACTGCTTAGAGCCAACAAGTGGCTGTTTTAATTTATAAAGCTTAATGCCTTTAATTAATATGACGCACCAAGTTGCGATTGACATAAACAGCAGACTAAACGCTACTGCTTTAATGACGATATCGCTTTGTGCCCACATGGCGGCGATTCCGTATGGGTTCTCCATGACTGTTCCTTATTTAATTTAATGCAAAATTGACAGGCTGCAGGTACCAATAACCGATCGCTTGTCCGTCTTGAGTTGCCGGTTGGTATTGCCAGTGTTTTACAGTTGCTTTTGCAGACTGATCTAGGCGACCGTGGCCACTCGACTCATGTATTTCTATCTCAGAGACGCTGCCGTCCGCTTCAATATAAATTTTTAATAAGACTGTCCCTTGTTCTTTAAATTTACGGGATAATCTTGGGTAAATAGGTGCCGGATTGTTTAATGCATTCGCGTCACTCATGTGCGGCAATACAAGTCCTGGCGGTAAACTCGGATCCTGAGAGGTGGTGGCCACCTCAGCTGTGTTACTAACATTTTTTTGTTCTGGTTGGACTGCGGAGCTGACTGGAGCAGGCTCTACAACAGGCTCAGGCTCTACAACAGGCTCAGGCTCTAC
Source organism: Pseudoalteromonas sp. JC3 (assembly GCF_030291895.1). Classification (NCBI taxonomy): domain Bacteria; kingdom Pseudomonadati; phylum Pseudomonadota; class Gammaproteobacteria; order Alteromonadales; family Pseudoalteromonadaceae; genus Pseudoalteromonas; species Pseudoalteromonas sp. JC3. Next base: position 914,643 of record NZ_CP127855.1, read on the forward strand.
AACAGGTTCAGGCTCTACAACAGGTTCAGGCTCTACAACAGGTTCAGGCTCTACAACAGGTTCAGGCTCTACAACAGGTTCAGGCTCTACAACAGGTTCAGGCTCTACAACAGGTTCAGGCTCTACAACAGGTTCAGGCTCTACAACAGGTTCAGGCTCCACAACAGGCTCAGGCTCTACAATAGGCTCAGGTTCTACAATAGGCTCAGGTTCTACAATAGGTTCAGGCTGTTGAACTGTCGTTACCTCTGTTTGGGATGGTAAGTTGATAAACTTGCCCTTAATGCTAGAGTGCTGAGAAGATATTTCCATTGGCTCCGGTATTGAGGTAGTTGTCCACGCAAAAGCAATGCCTCCGATATGAATAGCAATAACAAGGAAACATGAACTTAAGGACGCGACGTCTGGGGTTTGCTGTCGCAAAGCTTTTGTGTGTGAGGTAGGCACAACTACGTACATCCGTTACTAATTTAAATGCAAATCGTTATTACTTTATTTTGTTTGTTACAAAAATACAAGAACGATCCCGCTAATTGATGGATATTTTGTTTATGAATGATTCATCTACTGCAATAAGGTGTATACCTAAAAATAGTAATATAACGCTGTAGCAATTGTTACGATTGCAACCTTGGAAGAGAAACTATTGCAACAGCTCCTTTTTTATCGTTTCTATTTTGAATTTGTAAATCACCTAAATGGTTGAAAAGTATTTGCCGGCTAAACACTAGACCTATACCGCTGCCAGACACTTTGGTAGAAAAAAACGGAATAAAGAGGTTGTCAGTATTACTAATGCCGACACCCTCATCAATTATCTTTATACTGCAATATTTGTCGCTTTGTTCAAACTCAATGGTAATCTCTCCTGTTGTTGTACTCATGGCTTCTTGAGCGTTTTTTAAAAGATTCACAAAGACTTGTTCTAATTGGTGTGGATCAGCATATAGCTGGCATTTCGTTGGATTTAGTAGTGATATTTTGCTATCGGGAAATAGTAAAATACATTTTTCGATAAGTTCACAGATGTCGAGCGGTTGCTTATTAGGTTGAGGTAGCTTACTAATTTTCTGAAAGTTGCTAATAAATTTGTAGAGCGAAGTTGAGCGATTATGGATCACCGTAAGACCCTGCTCAAGAGCCGGTGTAGCACTTTCTAGTTTCTGAAGCTGTTTCAGTAACGTGGCACTAATAGAAGAGATCGGAGCTAAACTATTGTTAACTTCATGACTGAGTACTCGATGTAAGCGTTGCCAACTCTCTCGCTCTTTATCTATTAATAACCATTGTACGTCGCTGATAAAAAACAGATAGTTGAGCTGCTGATGATGAATGTATTTTACTACCGCAATTCGATAGGTTTTACTAACAGCACCATCTTTAATGGTAAAGCTTTGTGGCTGTCTTGTAACTTGTTCTACAGGGATTGTAGTGCAGCTTAAGTTTGCGCCTTGTTGTGACGATTGAAGGCCTAGTAGCTCATTAGCTGCGGGGTTTGCAAAGGTTATGTCGTAGTTAACATCCGTGGCAATTATTCCTACATCAATGTGAGTGATCACTTTTTCCAGTAAAAGTTGGCTTTCTTTTATGGCAACATTTTGTTGTGCTAGTCTTTGTGAAAGTGTATTGAGGAGCTGTTTTATTTCTAGCATCTCATCATCTTCAGCACGGATGGCTGACCGTATGTTGTAGTCTTCGTCCACCAGTGCTTCTAGTAATACAGCAATGTTTCTAGTTTGGTTGTAATAGCTCGCTTTTATGTGGTTAGTTAAAAACAGGCAGGCTGGAAGTAGAAATAGCCCTGTCAACGCTATGATATATTTAGATACCGATAGTAAGCTTAATAAATAACAAAAGGCTAAACTCAATACTATGAGCATTCCAGTTGTGGTTTTAAGTGTGGTAGACAAGGTCAAAGCTGCTATGTTTTAAAGGTTGTACTTTTCAATTCTACGATAGTAGCCGCTTCGGCTAAGGCCTAATGATGCTGCTGTCTTTTTCACATTTCCTGCATAATGTTCAAGTCTTTCGATGATGGCTTGTCGTTCGAGTTCATCCAAAGTCAGATTTAATGGTACCGCTGCGGTAACCGCAGCGTTTGCTGTTGTAGCTGCAGGCTCAGTAACTAAGTGCAAATGATGTGCATCTATGACACCGTTTTGACACATAAATACAGCCCGTTCAATACAATGGTTAAGTTCTCGAATATTGCCTGGCCATGAATGTGCTTTAAGTTTCTCCATGGCGCAATTCGTAAGCCTTATTGGTGCGAAGCTATACTCAGCGATGAGCTTATCTAACATATGATCTACTAAAAGAGGAATATCTTCCAAACGCTCCCTAAGTGACGGTACACGAAGTTCGATAGTGTTTAGACGATAAAATAGATCTTGGCGAAATGTTCCTTCCATTATCGCTCTGACTAAATCCATATTAGTGGCGCTAATGACTCTGACGTCAGCGTGATATACCTGTGTGCTCCCAACAGGTGTATACATTTTCTCTTCAATCACGCTAAGTATTTTAGCTTGTTGAGAAAGGGGAGTGTTCCCTATTTCATCTAAAAATAATGTGCCACATTGAGCCTGTTTGACAAGACCTTCTCGACTAGTAATTGCTCCTGTAAACGCTCCTTTTTTATGGCCAAAAAATTCACTTTCAAACACACCATCAGCGATAGCTCCCATATTTACGGAGATAAAAGGCTGCTGACTTCGTTGTGAGTCATTATGTATATAGCGAGCGAGTAGCGTTTTTCCTGTGCCGTTTTCACCGGTAAGTAAAATGCTCGATTGGCTTTCTCGTAATCGATCTATTTCTGCAATTAATTTCTGCATCGCAGGTGAGTCTGCGATTAGAGTGCAGTGATTATTACTGAGTTGCGTACGTAACTGATTGTTTTCAGCACTTAGTTTTTTGCTTAACCTTTGGCTATCGCTTAAGGCTAATTGGGTTTTAATGCTGTTTGCGAGGTGTTCGTTCTGCCAAGGTTTTTGGATAAAATCATTAGCACCTTGTTGTAGAGCCGTTATTGCTAACTCTACAGTAGCCCATCCGGTCATGACTATTACGGGGATGTCCCATTTGGCTCGAATATTAGCTAATAACTCTAGACCTTCCATACCCGAGGTGCTGTCTAAGTGATAATTAAGGTCCATGAGTATTAGATCGAAGTGCTTTGTTTCCAGTGCATTAAGTAGCTCTGTTGGGGTAGTAGCACTGAATACCTGATAGTCAAACTCAGCAAGCAGTAGTTGTACAGAGGTGATGATGTCTGGATTATCATCTGCTACAAGAATCGATTCACTCATCGTGATTTCCTAATTAACAGGCAGCAATTCGTAGAGCATATCTTGCCATTTTTGTCATTTTACTACTCCTCTGGTGGTGACAATGCAACCCGTAAGACTATCTATATCATATATTTGCTTAGCTGAATCGGCGTTATTAGTATCTAACGCCTGCTATATTAAAACGGTAATTTGATATTACAACAACTGCTTCACAAACATTACGCTTGCTGCTTCGAGGTATCATGTGTATCAAGGAAAAAATCTTTATCTATATGATTTACATTATAAAAATTTAATCTTTACTCATGACCTTTGCTAGGATAAATAATAGCAACAACTCCATCTTGCTGAATTACTTGTGTTTTTTCAAGTCAATTTTTACCTTCTCTATATTACTAATGTCGCTTATTGGCTTACTTTATCGAGTGCACGGCGAATATCTCGCTTTGTTGAACTGTCATTGCTAAGTGTTAGCGCTTGTTGATAAGCACTTTTAGCTTTATTGTTGTCCTTTACTTCTCGACTTAGCTCACCCAACAGCATTAGGTATTCTATGTGCTGCTCATCTTCTACTTGTTCTTTGCTTATTAAGTGCTCCATGGCATCAACTGCTAATTGCTTATCCCCGTGTTCCTGTAATGCTAAATAAGCGGCAGACACACAAGTGTCTCGCCAAGTAGGTAACAACCCAGTGGCTACATTATTAATTTGGCACCCTTTAGCGAACAGATTCTGTGCTTGTTCTTTGGCCGAAAAAGTCCAAAGCAAATTAGCGGCTCGGTTTACTAAGGCAATATCATGAGGGTAGTGTTGATTCACAAAATCTACAGTTTGTAACGCGAGGCTTTCATTTTGAGTGTTTTGAAGGTAATCCATGAGAGCCAAATAATAATAATGCTTATCCATGTCTTTCAGTCGTTCGACGATAGCTTTCGATGCTTTCTTTTCTGAGTCCCAAAAGCCGCTTTCAATAGCTAAAGCTTTTGCAGCAGCAACTAAATATTTAGGATTGTTTGGTGCTAACTCAGCAGCTCTAATTGAATGCTTATTAGATTTTTCCACTAGACCAAGTTTATTAAAGAGGTTCGATTGCTCCTTAATTTGATACCATAATTCGCCAGCTACAAAATGCACTTCGGCATTTTCTGGATGCCGCTTGATCAAGGCATTTAGCATCGCTTCTTTATCGTCGCTATCTTGTGCTACTGCAACGGATACAGCCATTATTTCCGAGTTAAGATCTTTGTTTTTTTGTGCCGCTAATGCTTCAGCGACTTGCTCATATTGTCGATTGTAAAATGCCGATTCAAGCGAAGTGGTTTGTGGGGCGGGTTGTTGTGCTTGCGACGTCGCGCAGAGCATAACAAGTGCTGTAAAGCCGACGCGTATGACAGTAGTTGTAAACATTTCCTTCTCCTTAGGGTCTGATTTTAGGACCTAGCTGACAAAGATTGTCAGCTAGGAGGTTTGCTACATCAGTCTTCACAGCGCAGTGTTTCACTCGGCTCTAATTGAATTGAACGGCGCGCAGGAAGGTAAATGGCGCTTAACACAGCGGTGCTTGTTATTACAATTACAACCAAGGCGCTAATCGCGTAGAGATAGATATCTAACGCGATGATCTGCCAAGTGGCAAAGCTGAGTATGGCTGACAAAACTAAACCAATACTTAGACCCTTTAACATCGGTCTTGCTCCGAGTTTAACGAGCCAGCGGATGATGTTTTGATCGTTTGCACCTAATGCCCTGCGGATCCCAATTTCATGTTGGCGTTGGGTAACTGAATTGGCCGTGAGGCCATAAATACCTGTCACTCCCAATGCCAAGGCAAATAAGCCGCATTTCAAAAATAGTTGGGTTGCAGAGTGAGTGAGATCCCTTAGCATTACGAGTAATTCTTCCATACTTTTAAGTGCACTGATACGTACTTCTGAGTCTATTGCGTATAGCGTTTCATAAATCACTGAGCGAGCTTGTTGCTCTGAACCAATAAACTTGTATTCTATATTGATATTACCGCTATCTAGTTGACTTATTGGACGATAAATTGTCATTAGATTTTTAGGATCGCTAACTGGAGTGCCTTCAACACGATCTGAAACTACGCCGACAATTGTTGCCCAAGTACTAGCTGTTTCTACTTCGCCACTTATTTTAAGTTGTTTACCTATGGCCGATCCTTCAGGCCAATAAGTCTGTGCTAAAGTTTTACTGATCATTGCTGCAGGCATGGTGTTCCCTTGGTCCCTTGAATCTATATAGCGGCCTGTGAGTAGCTGGACACCTGTGAATTGAATGTTGCCTGATACACTTCTAATCACAGCTTGTGGTTTATCTTGCTCCAGCTGGTATTTTATACCTTGTTGCATGAAGGTATTTTTACCAAAGCTAGTAGTGACAACTGCATCAGACACACTTGACTGTTGCTGTAGCCTAGATGCGATATTTTGGTAGAGTGCATTGCGGCGAGGGTGGGAGTCGTAACGTTCTGCTGGCAGAGAAACTTGGGCAGACAAGATGTTTTTGGTGTTTAAGCCAATATCTAAATTGATCAGCTGATTGGCAAAAAAACTAGAGACAATACCTAGGTACATTAATACCGTAACAACAGTAATTTCGGTAGTGAGTAGCATTCTAGTAACTTTGTTTCCTTTGCTGCTAGCCGCGCCTCTGGTACCACCTCGCAAAATGGCGTTGAAGTCGCCACCTGTTACATGTAGCGCAGGTAATACACCCGTCATGATAATAGCGACAAAAATGAAGATGATAGTCGCAAAGATAGTATTCAGGTCAAGTCCCCAGTGCCACCAATAGGCCAATCCATCAGCTAGATTCATGTTAATCCAAAACTGATTAACTTGTTGCAGTGCCCAGCCTGATAAAAGTAAAGCAATAACGCCACCAGCTACGCAGATAATAATACTTTCCCACATCATTTGGACGATAAGCCGTTTCTGCGGCGCACCAAGGGCGACTCGGATAGATATCTCTTTGGTTCTTGCATTCATGCGGGCTAACAGTAAATTCCCCACATTAATTGCTGCTAGCAGAAAAATAAATCCGGTGACTATGTTTAGAATGGTGAAAACGATAATACCATCAGCGCCATTGGTTTGCGCGGCTTGAAAAGTCGTGATGTAAATGTCATCGATTGCAGTATCACTATTTTGACGACGCATCTCATAAGTGTTTTTGGCGATGCGAGATAGTGCGTCATTAGCAACGTTTTGTGCTATATCGGGTTTTATCCGAGCGTATACATCTACATAAACTTGATCCCTGTTTTGAGTCGTAAACAAGGGCTCAGGAATCGGCAGCCATAATTTTGAAGCAACAGGGAAACCATATCCCTGAGGCATAACGCCAACGACTCGGGTATTTTTACCATTGATTTTAATTGTGGAGTCAAGAATATCCGGCGTGCCGAAGAACTTACTTTGCCAAAGGTCATAGCCTATCACGGCAACTTTTTCTGACCGGGGGGAGCTGTCATCAGGTCTAAAAGCTCGACCCATTAGCGGTTGGACGCGGGAGAATTGGAACAAGTTCCATTCACTAAAAGTAGCATTGTGAGACTGAGCTTGACCATTAATATCCAACAGCACTGAAGTTGAATAATACATGCCATATTCACTTAGCGTTGATATTTGTGGCCGAATGGCAGCAAAGTCAACGGCATCAAACATACGGTCATAGCCCTGTTCTGTCGCTTGTAGCTTCACTATCGACTCGCCTTCGGGTAATGGTAAATCAGAAAAGACGAAGGTATGCAAAAAAGAGTAGCTGAATATACTGACCGCAAGACCGCCAGCCAATACGATGGTTGTCAAAATAGTAAAAAGCGGAGACTTTGCCAAAAGTCGAAAAGCGTATTTTATATCTAATAAATAATTCATAGTGCACACCTTAAGCGGCAGAGTTTTTTGCGCTTACGACTTGATCCGCAACGATTTTACCATCAAACATCTCAACTTGGCGGTTGGCTTGTCCAGCTGAGCGCGGGTCATGTGTCACCATAACAATCGTCGTACCTTCATTGTGTAACTTTTTTAGTAATTCTAAAACCGCATCAGTGTTTTTAGAATCAAGGTTACCAGTTGGTTCATCAGCTAAAATTAAAGCTGGCTTTCCTGCAATCGCTCGGGCAATGGCAACACGTTGCTGCTGGCCCCCTGATAGCTGACTTGGGAAATGCTTACGGCGATGTTGCATATCAACCTTTTCTAGTGCGAAGTCAATAAGATGACTAATCTGTTTTTGGTCGATGTTGTTTCGATAACTTAGTGGTAGAGCAATATTTTCCTCAACAGTCATATCGCTAATTAAATTAAAAGACTGAAATACAAATCCAATATGCTCATTACGGATGGCGGCTCGCTCATCTCGACTGATTTGGCTGACATCATGCCCACTTAGTACGTATTGACCTGCTGACGGCACATCAAGTAAGCCAATGAGCGATAGCAGTGTCGATTTACCACAACCAGAAGGGCCTGTAATTGCAATATAATCGCCAGAGTTAATAGTGAGACTGATCTGACTTAATGCATAAGTTTCAACATCTTCCGTTGAGAATTTTTTCTCGATATTGTCCAGTTGAATAATTGTTTTATTTGTCATAAGGCTTCCCTAATTGAGGATAATTTCCGCATGCTGCTCCCAAGCAGATTGGTCTGAAATGATAATTCTGTCACCTGCTTTGAGCCCAGACAGTATTTCAACGGTGTTTGTTGATACTTGGCCAAACTCAACTTTAACGCGCTGGGCTGTTTTTGAATTGTTATCTACACGATAGACATATGCTTGTGTATTTTCTGAGGCAAATACTGGGCGTTTAACAAATAGAGTGTCCTTTTTATCTGCGATCGCAATAGTCCCTTCGACACTTAAGTCCGGTCGAGCCTCAGGTGGAAGTTCTCCTTGCAAATTGACTTCCACTTTAACTGTTCCTTCAACAACATTGGGATCGATCCGTTCAACAACTCCATTAACTGTCGAAGTCCTTGTGTCTATTTTTACTTTTTGTCCTTGTTGAATATTTTGTACTTGAAGCTCTTGTACTTTTAACTCGGCCTGAAAGTCATTTAAGCGGGCTATCTTGGCTACGCCATCGCCACTAGTCAATTGTTGCCCGAGTTCCAGCTCCATCTCTTGTACAACACCATCGGAAGTCGCCACTATATCTAATGCGTCGACTTGACCTTGAACTTGTTGTAATGTCTTTCGCATTTTATTTAAGCGCGCTTTAGCACCTGCGATATGAGCTTCGAGATTCTCTTCCATTTTTTTATATTGCTGAGCTTGTAAGTTTTGACGCAGCTCAATGTTTTTCATGGTCAATTTAGTTTTCGAGTGGTCAAGTGCTGAAATAGTTGAGTTACCAGCTTTTATAAGAGCTTCTTGGGCATCCAGTACCAGTTTGGTGGATTCAAACTCGGCATCGGTCTCCAGTAGCGTTGTTTTGAGTTGGAATAATTGCGATTCTAATGCCACGCGTTCAGCCTTTTTCTCGGCAATCAATGCCTCGAGCTCCCATGTGGTTTCTTCCTTTTTTTGTATTAACTGGGGGTTTTGCAAAGAAACTAAAATGTCACCACGCTTTACGCTATCTCCAGGTTTAACCCACAGTTGTTTAACTCTGCCGTTAATATCAGTAGAAATCCAATGGATCTCTTTAGGGACTAATGCACCATAGCCTCTCACGTTAATAGTGAATTGGCCTTGCTGAACGTTAGCAAAAAGTAAACTACGATTATTGGCTATATAAGAAGCGTTGGAGTATCCGCTATTAAAGAATAAATAAAACACAATAATGACCATTGCACTGGCTGTGATAATTAACCACATTTTTTTGCTGACGTTTTTCTTACTCTTTTTATTAATAGTTATATCCATGAACTCTACCGTATATCTTCTGATGTAAGCTTGGTTAGCAGATTTAATACCAACTTCTACTTTTGTTTTATTTGTCAATTGGAATCAATTGGTTATGTATTTTTAAAAGACTTTACTTACAGCAGGCAAAAGTCCCACTTTCGATACATTTGCAATTTTTTGTTCCGGAATTGATATATCTCGCGATTAACATCTTGGGTTACATGTTTTATGAAGTAGACCACTACTGGCAAGACCACATACCCTCTAGCTGTTTTTCCTTTACTTATAAAGCTGATGTTAAAACAGATGAAAAATTAGCCATTAGTTTGTTTTGTTTCACGAATGGTTGCAAGTGTTATTTTTTTGTTTTCTTAGTTGATTTTGTGTTTTCTAAAGGTTAAGTTTGATTGTGGTTATATTTTACCCTAGTCAGCGACTTAACCAATTTCAACAGATTAAGTCTCGCTCATTCATGAACACGATTTCGTTTTAACAGCCCGAGTGACTGGAGGCAGTCGTCACTGGGAGTTCAGGGGATCTTAGGGGTTGTTGGGTTTAGCAGTACAGGTGCTAGAAATAAATTATAATAAAAAAGGATTAGTTCGCTCGTGTTTAAGAGTTACCCATTGATTTCAAGAGTAATTTTAGTGGTCTTACTACCTTTACTCGTTATTCTGATATACGGAGTTAACCATCTTCAGGCAAGCCTCCCGCCACTCAAAGGGCAGCTAAAGGCTCCATGGTTGAGCGCTAATGTTAAAGTTTATCGTGACCAAAATGGCGTTGTTTATCTCGACGGTAGTGATGATCAAGATATTTTCTTTGCAACAGGGGTTGTCCATGCTCAAGATAGAATGTGGCAGCTTGAACTTCAAAAACGCATGGCTCAAGGACGCTTGAGCGAAGTACTCGGTCGAGATGCTCTAGGAAGTGACATCTGGATACGAAGCCTTGGAATTTATGGCGCTGCAGAGCAAGCTTGGCAAAACCTCTCTCCTGAAGCTAAAAAGTCAGTTACAGCGTATGTTGCTGGGATTAACTATTGGATTGCGCAACAGACTGTTTATCCAGCTGAGTTTACTTTACTAGATATAAAACCACAGCAATGGCAAGAAATAGATACTATTGCTTGGGTTAAAATGTTTGCGCTAAATTTGGCTGGCAATATGAATGATGAGATTCGAAACTATATTGCCGCTCAGTCTTTGCCAGAAAAGCAGCTTACTCAGTTATTTGGTGGCATCACCAGTAAGTTTAGTATTGCTCAATACTCCGAATTTAATCAACAATCTACTTTAGTCGCACTTGAAAATGTGATGCGACGTAACTCGCAGTTACAAAAACAATTTAACTTTGGTGGTCAATATGTTGGTAGTAATGCGTGGGTTATAAGTGGCAAGCATAGCAAAGATAATATGCCTATTCTGGCAAATGATCCGCACTTAGGACTGCAAATCCCCTCATATTGGTATGCACTTTCGCAACAAGGTGAGCATCTATCAGCTAAAGGAATGGGCTTGGTTGGTACCCCGTTGATTATCTTTGGTCAAAACGATCATATCAGCTGGGGGGGGACTAATATGATGGCTGATGTGCAAGACCTATATTTCGAAACTTTAAACATTAACCAAAAAGGCTTATATGAGTCTGGGAGTTCATGGCAACCACTTGGTGAACGAATTGAGATCATAGAGGTTAGAGCTGACACTCCAGAATTACTGAATAAACGTATAAAGCCAGTAAAAATCAATGTTCGAACTACTGAGCGTGGTCCCTTGATCAGTGATATCAAGCAGTCAATGATGCACCCTGTTTCCCTAAAGTGGACAGGATTAGACCCTGATGATACGTCTTATGAGGCTTTTTTTAAGCTTAACTATGCCAACAATTGGTCATCATTTGAAAATGCCCTCAGCTTTTTAGTCGCGCCAGCACTGAATATGCTTTATGCCGATACCGAAGGGAATATTGGTTACGCTGGAGCAGGACGCATACCTATAAGGGCTGTTGGTGAGGGGGTAATCCCATTGCCTGCTGGTCGGGTTAATACCGATTGGGCTGGTTATATTCCGTATCAACAAATGCCTAAGCTATATAACCCGGAAAGTGGCATTATCGTGTCAGCCAATGATGGTTTGTTATTTGATTCTTATCCATATTTTATCAGTCATGCATTTGCCCCTAGCTATCGCAGTCAGCGGATTAGCGATTTAATAAAAAATCCAGAAAGGCTGCTCATAGCAAAGGACATGATGAGCATACAAGGGGACACATTAGATCTTGAAGTGAAAAAATTGCTGCCGCTGGCGCAGCAAATTCAACCGCAGAATGAGCATCAACGTCAAGCGCTAGAGCTGCTGAAAAGTTGGTCCGGCAATATGTCAGCGGATAGTCAGGCGCCAAGCATTTTTATTGTGTGGCAGCGTGAGATAAGAAAGTTGCTATTAAAGGACGAGCTGGCTGGCTTTTGGAATCAGCAAGGGCAGCTAGATATTTTGCAGGACATTGCATCTACTTTACCGCTGACGACTGTTGTTGAGTTGCTGCAGCATCCGCAATGGTGTGTGGATAGTGCAACAAACTCCTCTAGTGATAATTGTCAACAACTTATAAATAAAGCGTTTAAAAAAGCCTTGCAGGTGTTATCAAATCAACTAGGTGAAGACATTGCTGGATGGAATTGGGGAGAGTTGCAACATACTGAATATGCTCATACTCCCTTTAGTCATATAAGAGTATTGGATGGCTTATTTGAGCGCAGGGCTCCTGCTGGCGGCTCAATACATTCGGTCAATGTTGCAGCCTCATATTACGACAAATCACAAGGGTTTGTGCAAAACTTTGGTGCTGGTATGAGGCAAATCATAGTGATGGGCGATCCTGAGCAGCACTTCTACATGAACTCAACTGGACAGTCTGGCAATCCGATCAGTGAACATTACGATGACATGGTTATGAAGTTTAGTCGAGTAGAGTTCGAAAGGTTTGATGCAGAACCATCGCAGCTTGCTTACGTTGAATTGATTGCGGGTGATTAGGCACGTCATGGAAATGAAAAACGACGCTATTTTCTTGGCATTAGTCTAACTAAGGATAACTATGAAGCTGTTTGATGTATTTACAAAAAAGGCGCCTAACAAGGTATTTTGTGCCATCTTTCTCGGAGCGCTGGCGGGCATCGCTTATTCACTTCTTATTCCATTGGTCCTAAAAGCGCTTCAGCCGTCGTTGGGAGGGTTGGCAACAGAGTCAGATCAATTAGAACTCTTTGGTTGGCAGGTAAGCAGTGCCAAATTTGCAATTGCGTTTGCTATTTTATGTGCCCTTATTTTTGTAACACGTTCACTTTCACAAGTATTACTGACTCGTGTTGCGCTTGAGGTCACGACGCAGATGCGTAAGGACATGTACGATCGCATCCGTAAAGCACCAATAGTGGCGTTGGAAAAAGTAGGTTCAGCTAAATTGATTGCAGCGCTAACGACGGATGTTCAGAGGATCGTGATGGGAGCGAGAGTGCTACCTGATTTATTAACAAATGGTGTAACGCTACTGGGCATGATGATCTTTCTCTACTATCTCAATAGAGATGTTTTTCTGTTTGTCGCTTACTGCATTGTATTTGGTGTGGTGACTTATCAATTACCCATGTATGTGAGCCGAGTATATATAACAAAGTCCCGCAAGCACGTTGATAATTTACAAGAAGGTATCCGCGGTATTATTAATGGTGCGAAGGAGCTCAAACTAAACAGAGCCAAAAGTGACGATTACTTTGATTATGCATTGCATCAGCAAGAAAGCCATATCCTAGCCTCCGATAAAATAGCGCAAAGCGTACTGCGAGTTGCTGTGAATTACGGTGATATTTTGAGTTTTATGGTGATTGGAATGATCAGCTTTGTCTTTGTCAATTATCACCAAATATCTTCATCTGAGTTGATTGGTGTAGTGATGGTGTTGTTGTATATCGCAGGTCCAGTATCGGTGATTTTGAACGCTATTCCCCAGATTGCGATTGCTAAAGTTTCAGTTAGGAAAGTTAACACCCTGCTAGAAACATTACCCGAAGAGCAATTTATCGAGAAAATTTCTCCACTTCCAGAATGGCAAAGTATTCGTTTTGATGACGTAAGTTTTCGATATTTGAGTGTTGATGATAAACCCGGATTTAAAGTAGGACCGTTGAGTTTCGAAATTAGCAAAGGTGAGGTTGTTTTTATTGTCGGAGGGAATGGTTCTGGGAAATCCACGCTAAGTAAATTGATGACACTGCATTATCAAGCAACAGAAGGCGATATTTACTTTGGTGACACAAAAGTAACAATGGAAAGCCTAGCTAGTTGCCGTGAAGAAGTTGCAGCCATTTACTCTGATTATCACTTATTTAAGCGTCTTTTTGGTTTGAAAGTGGATCCGGAAAGAATTACTCAATTGCTTCGTGCATTGGATCTTAATGAAAAAGTGAAGGTTGTAGATAACGCATTTTCAACGACTTCGTTATCGGATGGGCAGAGAAAGAGATTAGCACTTTTGGTTAGTGTCCTTGAAGATAAAAGCTTATACCTTTTTGATGAATGGGCAGCCGATCAAGACCCCGAGTTTAAAGAAATATTTTATACGGAAATTCTTCCGCAATTAAAGTCAGCAAATAAAGCCGTAGTAGTTATAAGCCACGATGACAGGTACTTCAAAATCGCTGATAAGGTGATCCGAATGGAGCAAGGTCAGCTATCAATCTTGCAACCAATCGCTACCGACCCCTCTCCCACAACAGAACTTAAACAACTAAGTGGCCAGTTGAACGCGATAATCCAATGAGCTAGGAAGATGATGATGGATGGACAAAAGCAAGGCTCAACCTGCTACTTAGCGTTGAGTTTAACGCAGCGCGACATTTATTTGGACCAACAACAGTATCTTGAGCACCCACTATATAATGTTGGTGGCTATATTAAGTTGGGAGCGATTGACGAAAGTCGGATTAAAGCAGCTCATGAAAAGCTAGTCATAAATCATGAAATATTTGGAATGAGAGTGCGCCAGAGTGAAAGCGGCATATCTCAGTATTTTAGTGACTCTAGATTTACTAATTTAGAAGTACTCGACTTTTCGGCCTACTCAACTCCTCTTGAGCATGCCACAGTTTGGCTGCAGCAGCGTTTTGCAGAAGCGTTTCAGCTTGAAGAGCAGCCGTTATACGATGCCTATTTGGTCAAGCTTTCCGTGAATGAATACTGGTATGTAGCGATTGCTCATCATGTCATGATGGACGGTTGGGGATTTGCAAACTGGGCTGATTTATTGAGCCAGTATTATCGTGGTCAAGACCCACAACATCAATCAAAGATGGGGCTCTGGGCTGAAATTGTCGCAGACGACGAAAATTATGTAGCAAGTTTAAAGTATCAAAGAGATAGAGAATTTTGGCTTGAACAGGGAATAACGCCTCAAGCACGAGTTTTTAACCGTACTCATAAAGAAAGCTGGCGTCAACAACATACACCGAGTAACCGAATACAACTTGATATTCCTACGCAGTTACACAAAAGCATGGTTGCTCGAGCTAAAGCATGGGGAGTGAGTGTTGCTCAATTGGTATTAGCTGGAGTAAGCATCTATTTTTCCAAAGCTTACCAATTAACGGAATTGAACATAGGGTTATCTTTTCATAACCGTAACGGTGCTAAACAAAAGCGGATGCTGGGGGCTTTTACCAGTATCAGTCCAACAACACTTAATTGCGCAGGTGAGAAGTCGTTGCTGGAGTTAGTCAAAGATATCGCAAATCGGCAGAAAAAGTGCTTTCGACATCAGCGTTTTCCCTTCGGGCACTTGGTCAATGCATTGGGTAGTTCAGGCAAAGAAAATCAACTATTTGATATTGCCTTTAACTATTTAAAATTGGATAGCTCCCTGAATTTTGAAAATGGTACCGAGTCTCTTGAGTATGTATCACATCTACATGAAATAACTCCAGTTACGGTGACTTATTGGGAGTATGGTGAGGAACTATCACCAGCGTTAATGCTTGATCATAACCTTGCTTATTTCAATGAAATTGAAGGCACTCAGTTGTTAGAAAGGCTAATGGTCGTGATGCAAGAGATCACCTTACAAAGTGCTGAAACTCCAGTTTCTGATATTGAGATTCTCTCTGCTGAAGATCAGCAAAGGTTCGCGCTGCTAAAAAATACACCGATTGACGAGTTAGCTACCGAGCAAGCCTTACTACATCAGCAAATCGCTTTGCATAGCAACAACCTTGCTGCGCGGACGGCTGTGATTGCAGCAGATCAAACGATTAGCTACGCCGAACTTGAGCGTCGTGCAGATGCAATGGCCCAACATTTGTTAATGTTAGGTGTGAAAAGACAAGACCGAGTGTTAGTTTACCAGCAACGCAGTATAGCACTTATTGTCAATATACTGGCGATTATGAAGGTGGCAGCTGTCTATGTACCATGTGATATGGCCCTTCCTCTAGCGCGTCTTCAAGTTATGGTTGCTGATGCCGACCCAGTGTTGTGCTTATCCGACAATGCAGGGCTTGCTAACTTAAAAAATCAAAATAACCAAAGCCTTGGTTGCACCGTCATCAACAGCGATGATCTGACGCTTGAACAATACGAATATCAGCAAGTCTCTATCCCTACTAAGTCAGACGATTTAGCTTATCTCATGTATACCTCAGGCTCCACCGGCAAACCAAAAGGGGTGATGGTTGAATATCGCCAGCTAGCAGCATTTATCCTGCCATTACAGCACAAATATTCCATGACTGCGGGTAAGCGAGTATTACAATTTGCTTCATTGAGCTTTGATACAGCAATAGAAGAAATCTTTGTCGCCTTGGTACATGGTGGAACTTTAGTGTTACGTAGTGAAACCTGCTTGGGAAGTGCTGATGCTTTTTGGCAATTTTGTCAAAAGTACGAAATTAACTTGCTTAGTTTACCGACCGCGTTTTGGCATCGACTTGCAGTCGAGCTTGATGGTCAGATACCGAGTTGTATTGAGCTTATTATTTTAGGTGGTGAAGCGTTAGCGGTAGATAAAGTCAGAAAATGGCTAAATGAAACGAATACTAGAGCTCGGCTAATCAATTCCTATGGGCCCACTGAAACAACGGTTTCAGCCTGTTGTTTTGAGATTGAGAAAAATGGAGATATCCAAGATAGGGTACCAATAGGTCGTGCAGATCCCAACACTCAATTGTACATTCTAGACTCAAAGCAACGTCCGCTTCCATTTGGAGTACCTGGAGAAATATACATTGGAGGAAGTAAAGTTACGCGCGGATACTGGCAACGTCCGGATCTAACGGCACGAACGTTTTTCGCAGATCCTTGGCAAAATCAACCCGACGCAAGAATGTATAAATCCGGAGATATAGGTCGTTTTAGAAGTGATGGGAACATTGAATATTTAGGGCGTAATAATAAGCAAGTTAAAATCCGTGGTCACCGAGTTGAACTTGGAGAAATTGAAAATCATATCAAACAGATAAGTGGTGTCGACTCGGTTATCGTCGTACTCGATTCCTCAGCCTCTGAAGCTCAGCTTAATGCCTATGTTAAAGCTGTGGATAACAAAACCGAAGAATTATTGGCGCAGATTAAACGCGCATTAGCATTGGAACTACCCAGCTATATGATACCAAGTGGTTTTATGTTGCTGGAACAGTGGCCGATTTCAGCAAATGGCAAAATAGATCTGAAAGCGCTCCCACAAATCGCCTTGTGTGATGGTGTTAACTCAAAGATGAGCCTGAGCGAAATGGAGTTGCGTGTGGCTTCGATATGGTCAAAGCTGTTAAACGTTTCTATTGCCAAGTTAGTGCCAGAAAGCGACTTTTTTGCTTTGGGTGGGCATTCCTTGCTGGCGGTCAGCATGCTCTCGGGATTAAAGCGCGAGTTTAAAGTTGATATTAACTTGGCGACTTTATTCAGAGCCTCAACGATTGCCGCGTTAACTGAGCAGCTAAATGCTGCGAGTCAAGCGACTGAAAACCTCACAACAATATTGCCTCAACCTTCTGCTGAGCGTTACCCCCTGTCAATGGCCCAGTTAAGGCTGTGGTCACTGGATCAGCTACAAGGTGGTAGTTGTGAATACAACATGCTAGCTGCTTTTGAGTTTTCTGAACATATCGATATTCATAGCTTGAATAAAGCCTTGATTGCTTTGGCGACGCAGCATGAGATCCTACGTACTAACCTAGTTCAAGATGGCTCCTCTGTAGTTCAAGTTATTTCTGCTCCCCGAGATGACTACATAAGAGTGATTGATTACTCCCAGCTTACAGCGCGAGATTATCAATTAGCTCGACAAAGGTATATTCAAGAACAACAGGAATATAATTTTGAACTCGGCCGTGACACACTTTTTAACGTGGATGTATTGCTGCAAAGTGGTGTTGGTGATGACAAAGTAAAGTCAGGCACTTTAGTGATAAATTTACATCACATTATCGCTGACGGTTGGTCAGTGGAGATTTTTTGTCAAGCACTTGCAACTGCATACCAGTTAGCATTGCAGAAAAAAGAAGTAAAACTACCAGAGCTGCCAATTCAATATAAAGATTACGCATTGTGGCAACGAGATAGAGAAAATAGCGACGAATTGGCTCAGCAATATAATTATTGGCAAAGCCAGCTTGCCCACTTGCCAACAACTGCATATCTAAACGTTTCCAAACGAGCAGAGCAACGAGGTCAGCAAGGTCAATATTCTAGTCGTATTTCTGACGCTTTAAAGCGACCTTTGGAAGCGCAATTAAAAGATAATCAAATGACCCCATTTATGCTAGTTCATGGGGTTCTGGCTTTGTTATTAGCACGTCATAGCAATAGTACCGACATTGTTGTGGGTACGGCGGCTGCAAATCGTCTTACCTTAGAAACTCAAGGTCTAATAGGTTTCTTTGTCAATATCTTGGTGTTGAGAACTCAGGTAGAGGATACGCTACTTACCGATTTCTTCGCCCAAATAAAAGATGTTAACAGGCAAGCGCAAGCCAACCAAGAGGCCTCTTACGAGGAACTGGTGAGACGTTTAGCTCCAGAGCAAGGGCGTAATTTATTTCAAATAATGCTGACGCAACAACAAGATTTTGAGCAGGGGATTGCTCCTGAGCAGCTGTTCTTATCTGGAACAAACTTATCCTTACTTCAGCTACATCAAAGTAAAGCAAAGTTTGATCTGCACTTAGAGTTTAGCTTTGATCACAAAACGCTATGTCTTAATTGGTATTACGATCAGAACTGTTTTGACCATGCCTTAATTGAGAGCTTAGATCAACACTTTTGGCAGCTTTTGAGAAGCCTGCTAAGCAACCATGAGGGCAGTACTGCTCAGCTTGAGATGTTAACTCAGTCCGAGCAAGACTATTTAATCCATACTTTAAACCAAGCCCAAATCCCTTACCCAATAAATCAATCAGTATCACAACGCTTTGAATCCATTGCGCTGAAATATGCGGATAAAGTGGCTGTCATTGCAAAGAATAAAAAATATAGTTATGAAGAGTTAAACCACCTAGCAAATCAGTTCGCTCACACTCTAGTTGAAAAGTATAACGTTACATCAGGAATGCTAGTTGGCTTACATGTATCTCGTAGCGTAGAAATGCTAGTTTCGATGTTGGCAATACTGAAAGTTGGAGGCGCCTATGTACCTCTTGATAGTAATCAACCACAACAGCGACTTGAGAATATTGTAACTGATGCTCAGTTGTCGCTTGTGATAACTGAACCAAGTCTTAGCAGTACACTCACATTTTTCCAAGGTACTAAGCTGCTACTCTGTGATGGTTATATGGAAAGATTGATTGATACCGCTAAGCTGCTGAGCAAGCCCGCAATATCTACTCCTCCTGAGCAAGTAGCTTATGTTATTTACACATCTGGGTCGACAGGTAAGCCAAAAGGTGTTTTAACCTCACAGCAAGGGATTTTACGCTTAGTTTGTGACGCCGAGTATTTTCCACTTAATTCAATGACACAGGTATTGCACTGTGCAAACATTGCTTTTGACGCAGCAACATTCGAAATTTGGGGACCGCTACTTAACGGTGGAACCTGCGTTGTTTACCCTGAAAAATTTGTCACTCCTGAGCAAATAAATCAACAGTTAGCGCTTTGGCAGATCAATACCTTGTGGTTGACCGCTGGTTTGTTCAGCCAATGGGCTCAGTCTCTTCCCGAACATCACACTCTTGAGAATGTCATCGCAGGTGGTGATGTGTTAGATGTTGCTGCTGTAAAGTTATGTCAACAGAAGTTGCCTGAAGTTCAGCTCTGGAATGGTTATGGCCCAACGGAAAATACGACATTTACAACATGTCATTTGATTAATGAAGTAGCTCCTACCTCAATTCCTATCGGCAAGGCATTACCTGGAGATCATGTCTATATTTTGCAGGGGGATAGACTCGCTCCTTTTGGTGCGGAAGGAGAACTATGTGTTGGTGGGCATGGACTTGCGCTAGGATACTTAAATCAGGATGAGATGACTCGTGAACGGTTTGTGGAGAATCCATTTTATTCTGAGGGTAGCACTCTTCCACGAATGATCTACCGCACGGGCGATTATGTTCGTTATATTAGCCCAGGCGTAATGGCATTTATTGGGCGTGTAGATCAGCAAGTTAAAATTCGTGGATTCCGTGTAGAGCTGGATGAAGTCCGAAGTTGTCTTAACCAATTCAACGGTGTAGCGAGTAGTTTGGTGGTGTTACAGCAAGGCGCTATTGATAAACAGCTTGTTGCATATGTTCAGCCCATCAACGACACCGATAAACAATTAGTAGAGTTACTTCGGGTACACTTGCAGCAACAATTGCCCAGTTATATGGTGCCTGAAGCTATCGTTATTGTTGCTGATTGGCCTTTAACTCAAAATGGCAAGATAGATCGTGAGCGATTACCAAAGCCAAAACCACAGATACAGACTACACAACCGCCAATAACACCTACAGAAATTGCGTTAGCTGAATTATGGGCTGATAAGCTAGGTATTGTGTGTGAAGCTGTTGGCCGAGATAGCAGCTTTTTCGGTTTGGGTGGGCACTCACTTTCTTTGATAAAAATGGCAACAGCCGTTGCTACCTACTTTAATATTGACTTCTCTGCAGCTCAAGCATATCAATTCAGCACGCTTAGCTCGTTAGCCCAGTTTATTGATAGTGCAGCCCTTGGTGTTAATAAAGCCATAATAATTGAGCCCAGAGATAGTTCAGAGCCGGCGGCTTTGTCATATGCACAACAGCGTTTGTGGTTTATTGAACAGATGCAACCTGGCAGTGCGCATTATGTGATGAGTTCAACATTACAGTTGCGAGGAGTAATAGCAGCTGACTATATAGAGCAGGCATTACAAGGCATTATTGCACGGCATGATATATTGCGAAGCCGTTTTATAAGCCATGAAGGTGAGCCTAGGCAAGTCGTGGAAAGTGAGGTCAGGTTTGTCTTACAGCATTACGATTTAACATCACTAGCGCCTGCAATACAGCAGCATAAGATACAGGCACTACAAGCAGAAGAAGGACAGCGAGGTTTTGACCTAACAGCAGGGCAACTATTTAGAGCGAGTTTGGTCAGGCAAAGTGCAACGGAAGCGGTGCTGATGATCAGTCTTCATCACATCATCGCAGATGGTTGGTCGGTAGAGATATTGCATCGAGAGTTTGCGGCACTTTATCAAGGGTTGCAAAGAGGGGAGGCTGCGGTACTTCCTCCTTTAGCTATTCAGTATAGTGATTATGCTGATTGGCAGCAGCAACAGGGTAAAGAAGTACTACAACCCAGTGTCGATTACTGGTTGGAACAATTAACTGACTTACCCCAGCGCCATGACTTACCTTGTGACGGAGCACGCCCGACAAGTCAATCCTTTGCCTGCAAACAGGTTGGCACTGTGCTTTTGGCACAACAGGCAGAGCAGCTCAAAACCTTTGCACAGCAGCAAGAAATGACGCTATTTATGCTGTTACATGGTACCTTGGGAATGCTATTGAGCCGCCACAGTAACAATCGCGATATCGTTATCGGTAGCCCAGTGGCCAATCGTTTATCATCCCAAGTAGAGCCATTAATTGGATGCTTTATTAATAATGTTGTTCTGCGGCTAGATTGTCATGGGGAGCAGTCGGTAGCTGATTTTTGTCAGCAAATCCGAGCCGTAAATCAGGATGCACAAGCACATCAGGCTGTGCCTTTTGAGAAGTTGGTTGAGCAATTGCAAACTGAGCGTAGTCAAGCGCACGCGCCGTTGTTCCAAATCATGTTGAATTTACACAGCCAACGTCAGGCGAGTTTGGATCTTGCTGACATCACTATAACTGAGTGCCAGCCAGAAGCACTCTTTAGTGAATATGATTTAACCTTTAATGCCTTTTGGCAAGACTCCGAACTGGTTATTAATCTTGTTTATAACCAACAACTCTTTAGTGAGTCACGTGCGAATACCTTGTTGGTGCACTTAGCGCGATTGCTCATGGCTTTAGTCCACGCCCCTGTGGAGCAAAATATTGGCCTGTTGTCATTATTAACAGAGCACGAGCAAGCTGATCTTATCCGGCAAGGACAAGGACCTTGTAGTCACATTCCACAGCAGGCGGTAATAACCCTGCTACAGCAGGCGGGTCAATGCCGCCCAAATGCAATAGCGGTACGCTGCCTTGAGCAACAGCTTGACTATAAGCAATTGTTTGAACATGCGAAACATATTGCACAAGGGCTTCGGCAGGTTGGTGTGAAACGAGGTCAACGGGTGGGGGTTTGTTTACCACGCACCATCATGTTATTGCCCACTTTACTTGGGGTGTGGCAAGTTGGCGCAGCCTATGTTCCATTAGACCCAGAGTATCCGAGTGCACGCTTAACGCACATGATTAACGATAGCGGAGCATGCCTTGTAATTAGTGAGCCTTCGGTCTGTGAACAACTGCCAAGCACAGTGCCTTATTATGATGTTGAACAGCTACTTAGCTGTGCAGGGTCGTTAGAGTGGGAAGCGGAGCGTCTTGAAAGTGGAGCATGCGCTTATGTTATTTATACGTCAGGCTCCACAGGCCAACCTAAAGGAGTGATGGTAAGCCATCATAATGTCGTGAATTTTTTAACGGCAATGGCAGAGTTATTGAGTGCGAGTTCAGATACTAAGTTACTTGCGGTGACTCCCATTAGCTTTGATATTCATGTACTAGAGTTGTTTCTACCTTTGTTAGTTGGGGGGACGGTACACTTAGCGGATAATGCGATGCGGCGGGACCCGGGAGCGTTGATTTCACGCTTACACCGAGGTGATATCAATATGATGCAGGCAACCCCCGCAAGCTGGAAAATGTTACTGGCGGAAGGGCGCTGGCAGCCCATATCAGGTTTAACAATTTTATGTGGCGGGGAAGCACTTGATAATCACCTCAGTAAAGCATTGCAGGCGCAAGGTGAGGTTTTATGGAACTTATATGGGCCGACGGAAACGACAGTTTGGTCAGCAGCCAGTAAAGTAACTTCCGAGCAAGTGACAGTTGGTCGGGCAATTGCAAACACTCAACTTTATGTGCTGAGTGATAGTTATCAACTACAACCGCATGGCTGTACTGGAGAATTATATATAGGTGGAGAGGGAGTCAGCTTAGGTTATCTCGGCCAAGAGGCGTTAACTGCGACTCGCTTTATTACAGGAATTGCCCCAGACGGCACAGCACGACCATTATATCGGACGGGAGACTTGGCCAGATTGACGGTGTCAGGTGAGTTTGAAGTGATTGGTCGGGCCGATCACCAGGTTAAAGTGCGTGGTCACCGCATTGAATTAGGGGAAATAGAGCAGCAATTATTAGCGCTACCAAGTGTTAGAGAAGCGGTGGTGCTGGTAGTGGGCGAAGAGGAGCAGAGCCGTTTAGTTGCCTATATTGTCAGTGACAAAGACGACAGTCATGGTGACATACAGCAGCAATTGGCGACTGTCTTACCGGAATACATGGTACCAAAACAGGTTGTGACATTACCGCGTTTACCATTGACGCCAAACGGTAAAGTGGACCGCAGTGCGCTACCTAGTCCACATCAGCAAGCAACGAAACGAATAACTGCGACAAGTCAAACAGAGCGACGATTGGTACAAATATGTGCTGAATTGTTGGGGATAGAAGCGGGGGATATCGGTCTAGAGCAACACTTTTTTGCGCTAGGTGGGCATTCCTTATTAAGTGTAAAGCTACAAGCTGAGATCCGCTCAACGTTTGCAGTAGAGCTAGGTTTAGGCGACATATTTGCTCAGCCAGACTTAGTTAGCCTAGCGGCAACAATAGACGCAGCGGAACACTCACAACAAACATTGATCACAAAACGAAGCAGTTCAGAGCCGGCGGCTTTGTCATATGCGCAACAGCGTTTGTGGTTTATTGAACAGATGCAACCTGGCAGTGCGCATTATGTGATGAGTTCAACATTACAGTTGCGAGGAGTAATAGCAGCTGACTATATAGAGCAGGCATTACAAGGCATTATTGCACGGCATGATATATTGCGAAGCCGTTTCATCAGCCATGAAGGTGAGCCTAGGCAAGTCGTGGAAAGTGAGGTCAGGTTTGTCTTACAGCATTACGATTTAACATCACTAGCGCCTGCAACACAGCAGCATAAGATACAGACACTACAAGCAGAAGAAGGACAGCGAGGTTTTGACCTAACAGCAGGGCAACTATTTAGAGCGAGTTTGGTCAGGCAAAGTGCAACGGAAGCGGTGCTGATGATCAGTCTTCACCACATCATCGCAGATGGTTGGTCGGTAGAGATATTGCATCGAGAGTTTGCGGCACTTTATCAAGGGTTGCAAAGAGGGGAGGCTGCGGTACTTCCTCCTTTAGCAATTCAGTATAGTGATTATGCTGATTGGCAGCAGCAACAGGGTAAAGAAGTACTACAACCCAGTGTCGATTACTGGTTGGAACAATTAACTGACTTACCCCAGCACCATGACTTACCTTGTGACGGAGCACGCCCGACAAGTCAATCCTTTGCCTGCAAACAGGTTGGCACTGTGCTTTTGGCACAACAGGCAGAGCAGCTCAAAACCTTTGCACAGCAGCAAGAAATGACGCTATTTATGCTGTTACATGGTGCCTTGGGAATGCTATTGAGCCGCCACAGTAACAATCGCGATATCGTTATCGGTAGCCCAGTGGCCAATCGTTTATCATCCCAAGTAGAGCCATTAATTGGATGCTTTATTAATAATGTTGTTCTGCGGCTAGATTGTCATGGGGAGCAGTCGGTAGCTGATTTTTGTCAGCAAATCCGAGCCGTAAATCAGGATGCACAAGCACATCAGGCTGTGCCTTTTGAGAAGTTGGTTGAGCAATTGCAAACTGAGCGTAGTCAAGCGCACGCGCCGTTGTTCCAAATCATGTTGAATTTACACAGCCAACGTCAGGCGAGTTTGGATCTTGCTGACATCACTATAACTGAGTGCCAGCCAGAAGCACTCTTTAGTGAATATGATTTAACCTTTAATGCCTTTTGGCAAGACTCCGAACTGGTTATTAATCTTGTTTATAACCAACAACTCTTTAGTGAGTCACGTGCGAATACCTTGTTGGTGCACTTAGCGCGATTGCTCATGGCTTTAGTCCACGCCCCTGTGGAGCAAAATATTGGCCTGTTGTCATTATTAACAGAGCACGAGCAAGCTGATCTTATCCGGCAAGGACAAGGACCTTGTAGTCACATTCCACAGCAGACGGTAATAACCCTGCTACAGCAGGCGGGTCAATGCCACCCAAATGCAATAGCGGTACGCTGCCTTGAGCAACAGCTTGACTATAAGCAATTGTTTGAACATGCGAAACATATTGCACAAGGGCTTCGGCAGGTTGGTGTGAAACGAGGTCAACGGGTGGGGGTTTGTTTACCACGCACCATCATGTTATTGCCCACTTTACTTGGGGTGTGGCAAGTTGGCGCAGCCTATGTTCCATTAGACCCAGAGTATCCGAGTGCACGCTTAACGCACATGATTAACGATAGCGGAGCATGCCTTGTAATTAGTGAGCCTTCGGTCTGTGAACAACTGCCAAGCACAGTGCCTTATTATGATGTTGAACAGCTACTTAGCTGTGCAGGGTCGTTAGAGTGGGAAGCGGAGCGTCTTGAAAGTGGAGCATGCGCTTATGTTATTTATACGTCAGGCTCCACAGGCCAACCTAAAGGAGTGATGGTAAGCCATCATAATGTCGTGAATTTTTTAACGGCAATGGCAGAGTTATTGAGTGCGAGTTCAGATACTAAGTTACTTGCGGTGACTCCCATTAGCTTTGATATTCATGTACTAGAGTTGTTTCTACCTTTGTTAGTTGGGGGGACGGTACACTTAGCGGATAATGCGATGCGGCGGGACCCGGGAGCGTTGATTTCACGCTTACACCGAGGTGATATCAATATGATGCAGGCAACCCCCGCAAGCTGGAAAATGTTACTGGCGGAAGGGCGCTGGCAGCCCATATCAGGTTTAACAATTTTATGTGGCGGAGAAGCACTTGATAATCACCTCAGTAAAGCATTGCAGGCGCAAGGTGAGGTTTTATGGAACTTATATGGGCCGACGGAAACGACAGTTTGGTCAGCAGCCAGTAAAGTAACTTCCGAGCAAGTGACAGTTGGTCGGGCAATTGCAAACACTCAACTTTATGTGCTGAGTGATAGTTATCAACTACAACCGCATGGCTGTACTGGAGAATTATATATAGGTGGAGAGGGAGTCAGCTTAGGTTATCTCGGCCAAGAGGCGTTAACTGCGACTCGCTTTATTACAGGAATTGCCCCAGACGGCACAGCACGACCATTATATCGGACGGGAGACTTGGCCAGATTGACGGTGTCAGGTGAGTTTGAAGTGATTGGTCGGGCCGATCACCAGGTTAAAGTGCGTGGTCACCGCATTGAATTAGGGGAAATAGAGCAGCAATTATTAGCGCTACCAAGTGTTAGAGAAGCGGTGGTGCTGGTAGTGGGCGAAGAGGAGCAGAGCCGTTTAGTTGCCTACATTGTCAGTGACAAAGAAGACAGTCATGGTGACATACAGCAGCAATTGGCGACTGTCTTACCGGAATACATGGTACCAAAACAGGTCGTGACATTACCGCGTTTACCATTGACGCCAAACGGTAAAGTGGACCGCAGTGCGCTACCTAGTCCACATCAGCAAGCAACGAAACGAATAACTGCGACAAGTCAAACAGAGCGACGATTGGTACAAATATGTGCTGAATTGTTGGGGATAGAAGCGGGGGATATCGGTCTAGAACAACACTTTTTTGCGCTAGGTGGGCATTCCTTATTAAGTGTAAAGCTACAAGCTGAGATCCGCTCAACGTTTGCAGTAGAGCTAGGTTTAGGCGACATATTTGCTCAGCCAGACTTAGTTAGCCTAGCGGCAACAATAGACGCAGCGGAACACTCACAACAAACATTGATCACAAAACGAAGCAGTTCAGAGCCGGCGGCTTTGTCATATGCACAACAGCGTTTGTGGTTTATTGAACAGATGCAACCTGGCAGTGCGCATTATGTGATGAGTTCAACATTACAGTTGCGAGGAGTAATAGCAGCTGACTATATAGAGCAGGCATTACAAGGCATTATTGCACGGCATGATATATTGCGAAGCCGTTTCATAAGCCATGAAGGTGAGCCTAGGCAAGTCGTGGAAAGTGAGGTCAGGTTTGTCTTACAGCATTACGATTTAACATCACTAGCGCCTGCAACACAGCAGCATAAGATACAGACACTACAAGCAGAAGAAGGACAGCGAGGTTTTGACCTAACAGCAGGGCAACTATTTAGAGCGAGTTTGGTCAGGCAAAGTGCAACGGAAGCGGTGCTGATGATCAGTCTTCATCACATCATCGCAGATGGTTGGTCGGTAGAGATATTGCATCGAGAGTTTGCGGCACTTTATCAAGGGTTGCAAAGAGGGGAGGCTGCGGTACTTCCTCCTTTAGCTATTCAGTATAGTGATTATGCTGATTGGCAGCTGGCAAGTCAGCAGCAACAAAAGCTCAAGTCACAGCTAGACTACTGGGTTACTGAGTTAGCCGAGCGTGGTGAAGATTTAAAACTGCCTAGCGACACCGGGACAATAGAAAAACTTAGGGGTAGTACCAGCAAAGTCAGTTTTTCTTTATTGCCTTCTTTTAGCTCTGAATTAGAACTGATAGCAAAAGATCAAAAGATAACACTCAATATGCTGTTAAGTTCAGCATGGGCTATTTTGCTAGCTAAGCTTACCGGCAGCTCGTCATTACAGATAGGACTTCCTGTTGCTGGGAGACAGCATGCGGCTTGCTTTGATCTAATTGGACTGTTCGTCAATACCGTTGTCTTGAAAGTTGAATTACAGTCGGAGATGACTATTATCGAGTTGTTTTCTCATGTGAGTGAGAAAAGCACTTCTGCTTTTGCCAATCAAGATGCTCCGTTGGAGCAAATAATTGAGCGTTTGAACCCGCCAAGAAGTTCATATCAGCATCCCGTATTCCAAACATTGTTAGCACTTCACAATAAGTATGAGGCTGCGCAGATACCTGCTCTCGAAATGAATGAACTGATACGGACGAATGGTCATTCAGAATTTGATTTAGTGCTAACTGCAGAGCAAACAGAACATGGCTTAGATTGCCATATAGAGTTTCTAAATGAGCTTTACCACTCTAGTGATGTTGCCAAATGGAGCGAGTATTTCTTAAATATCTTAAAGGCTTTTGTAACGCAACCTAATGCAACCATTGCCGAGTTATCACTTATGTCTAATGATGATAAGAGGCGTTTACTTGGTCGGCCTCAAAGCGTATTGCAAGCTACTCCAACTTTGTTGATGCCTCAGCGGTTATCGAATAATGCTGTTCGGTTCCCCGATAATATTGCCATAGTAGATAATGGCAAGGAGTATACTTATGCTTGGTTAGAATCCCACTCAAATCAGCTCGCAAATTATCTCTTACAAGAGGGAATTACAACAGAAGATCGAGTAGCAATCTGCCTGCCAAGATCGGCAATGTTTATGGTCGCTATTTTCGCGGTTATGAAAGCCGGTGCGACATATGTGCCGCTGGATAGAGCGCAGCCAAAAGCTAGGTCTCTTTATGTTTTGGCCGATAGTAAACCAAAGCTTTTGTTATTACCTGAGGGTGATGACCATGAGAGTTACAAACAAGCAGAATCCGATTATGTGATACAGAATTTAAGTGAAGATCACGCAATATTCCAAGATCATGAACCGAATGCGCCCCAAATCTGCATCGCCCCACAGCAACTGGTGTACCTAATATATACATCAGGATCCACCGGTAACCCTAAAGGCGTGATGGTGGAGCACCAAAATTTAGCTGCTTTTGTCGAAGGCTTTATAGACCGCTACCGACTCGACTCGACTAAACGCATACTGCAATTTAGTGCTGTAAATTTTGATATGTCCATTGAGGAGATATTTGGCAGCTTAATGACAGGTGGGACGTTGGTACTACGAGACGATACCTGGCTATCGAGTACGGCAACATTTTGGGCGCTTTGTGAACAGCAACGTATCAATCTAATCACTTTGCCAACGGCATTTTTCCATCAACTTATGCAGGCGCCTACTATGTCATTACCTAATATGCTGGAAACAGTCATTATTGGTGGTGAAGGGTTACAGGCTGGCTGTGTTGAGCGCTGGTTTGCACATCAAGGGAAGCTTCCAAAGTTAGTTAACTCTTATGGTCCAACTGAAACCACCGTCACTGTTTCGCACTTAGAGATAAAGCCTGATGGCTATTATGGTGAAATTTTGGCTATTGGCAAAGCGGATGCGAATAACCGTATTTATATACTCGATAATCAGCAACAACTACAGCTTCCTGGTGTAAAAGGAGAGATTTATATTGGTGGAAATCAAGTCAGCCGAGGCTATTGGAACAAAGATGAGTTAACGGCAAAGGTATTTTTTGCAGATTTGCTGGAGCAAGATCTTGGTTCAAGAATGTATCGCACTGGAGATATTGCTCGATATCGTAATGACGGAAACATTGAGTTTTTAGGTCGCAGAGACGCTCAAGTCAAATATAAAGGTTACCGTGTTGAGTTGCCTGAAGTGGAGCAAAACTTAGCTCAGCATGAGCGGTTGGATAGCGCGGTAGTGCTGCTTAATACCACTAAACAGCATCAGCACCTTGACGCTTGGTTGGTTAGTCACAGTTGCCAAGATCATAGTGACCTTATCAGTGATGTGAAGGGGTGGCTCAAGCATAGGTTGCCTCATTATATGCAGCCTAGTCGGTGGGCTGTGCTCAACGTATTGCCGTTAACAAATAATGGCAAAATTGACAAAGCTAATTTACCCACCCCCATTGCGCATAGTGATAGTCGCTATATGGCGCCGAGCAATGAACTAGAAGAGAAGCTTGTGGATATATTGCAACTGACTTTGGGGTTACAAACTTCCCCAGGAGTGCATGATAGCTTCTTCGAGCTTGGAGGTAGTTCTATTTCACTGGTCGCGTTTAAAAATGCGATAGAAAACGGTTTCGGTGTACAGCTGGAACTGCTGTTTTTATTCACGTATCCAACCGTAGCTGAGATTGCATTAGCTGTTGAACTGGCTAACAAAAACACTGGCGCAAATACCGAGGCTGAGCTTGCGGAAGATATGGAATCTGGAGAATTTTAATGGTTCAAAAAATAATAAAAAAAGCGCTAGCTGCAGGGATCGAACTTTATCTTGAAGAGCAAAAGCTAAAATTTACGGCGCCAAAAGGAGCGTTGACCTCTGAGCTAAAGAATGAAATTTCTGCACACAAAGACGATATTATCCAGTATCTACAACATAGTATCCAACGTCCTAAAGTTAGTGCTATCACTCCTCGTCCTGACAGTAAGTATCTACCTTTGTCTTTGGCGCAGGCGAGATTGTGGTTTATACACCAGCTTGGTGGTGGCGAGAGTAGCGAATATAATATTTTTGCAGCATTCGAGTTAGAAGGTGAGTTGCGAGTTGATAAGGTTAGTCAGGCTTTGGCTGAAATAATCAACCGTCACGAAGTGCTCCGGTGTGGTTACGTTGAGCAGCAAAATCAAACGCTGCAGTTTTTACATCAAGACTTTGAGATACCTCTGTTTCAAGAAGACTATAGCCTGCTTTCTGCCGCAGAATATGAGACTAAACTACAACAGCTGATAACTAAAGAGTCACGTTACTCATTCGACTTGAGTGCTGAATTAGTATTGCGGGTAACGCTTGTTAAACGTCATGCCAAACAGCATTGCTTACTTTTCGCTGTTCATCATATTGCAGCAGACGGCTGGTCAGTGGAAGTGCTGTCATCAGAATTTGTAACCAGTTATCACCAGTTAGCGACTGGCCAGTCAGTGCAGTTAACTGCTTTACCAATACAGTATGCTGACTATGCCTATTGGCAAAAGCAACATTTAGATCAGCCAGTACTTGAACAGAAATTAGAGTTTTGGCATGACTATTTAGCCGAAGCTCCAGAGGTACATAGCCTACCACTCGATAGACCACGCCCTAAACAGCAAAATTTTACATCTAAACAAATGCAAGTTCCTTTGAGCAAGAAACTGAGCGAGCAGTTAGTCAAGCTGGCAAAAAGCCACAATGTGACGCTCTTTACCTTATTGCAGTCTGCATTTGCTTTTGTTTTAGGCCGATTTAGTGGTAGTGATGATATTGTGATGGCGACACCTGTGGCGGGAAGAGAACGAGAGGAAGTTCAGTCCTTGATCGGCTGCTTTCTCAATACAATAGTGCTGCGTTCGGAGATCCCTGAAGATGGTGATTTTTGGCAATTTTTAGCTAAAAATAAAAGCCGAGTACAGCAGGCTTTTGGTCATCAAGAGGTACCTTTTGACCAAGTCGTAGAGGCTGTGCAGCCTTCCCGCAATTTAGCCTACAACCCTTTAGCCCAAATCAAGTTTGTACTACAAAATTATCAACAATCTCAATTTGAATTGACGGACTTGATTGTTCGCGCTTTACCGTTGCGAGAGGGAGCTGTGCGTTATGACTTGGATCTTAGCATATTTGAAGAGCAAGGAAGCCTAATCCTTGACTGGAATTATAAAAGTGAATTATTCGACCAAGTGACAGTGGAGCGGTTATCAACAGCTATGGTGCAATTGCTAACTGCGTTGCCTGAACACCAATCTAATCAATCATTACCTTCGTTGTTGAGTGAAGAAACAAGACAATCGCTCCTATCAATGGGAACAGGTGAGCAGCAAGTTACTGATACAGAACTTCCCATTGTACAGCAGATATTAATTCAGGCTCAGAGTGCACCGGAACGAATCGCAGCTCGAGCAGGTGATACGACACTAAGTTATGGCGAATTAATTGCCAAAGCGAAAAATTTAGCTGGCTGCCTATCAGAACAAGAAATAGGTCATGGTGATCATGTTGCGCTATTACTGCCTAAAAGTGTGGAGCTATTAGTCGCCCTTATCGGAGTACAGTTGGCGGGAGCCGTATATATCCCATTAGATAAATCGAGTGGTAAGACAAGGTTGGAATATGTATTAAAAGATGTTGATGCCGAACTATTGATAACCCAAAGTGCACTTCTCGAAACAGTATCTAGCGAAGGGTATGATGTAATGTTGATGGATGACTGCTTAACGCCAGACTGGCTAAGTGAGTTTACACCATCTTCGCTACCGCCAACTCAGTTAAGTGATAGTGCTTATCTAATTTATACATCAGGCTCTACTGGTCAACCCAAGGGAGTTGAAATTACTCAGTTGGGATTACAGCAGTATTGCGCCTTTGCCAGTGATTTTTATTACCAAGACCATCTCGTGGGCTCTCTACTCGTTACTGAGCCGGCATTTGACATCAGTGTACCTAGTCTTTACTTACCCTTATTACATGGGGGATGTGTGACATTATTGCCACAAGATGATGTGATTTTTGCTTTGCTGAACGAATTACAGCAACTTGAGCTTGAAGGGGTATTATTGCGATTAACTCCTAGCCATTGTCAGGCCTTACTCGATGCGCTCAAGGGCCAAGTGATCACTGCCCCTTGTGTATTGGTGATAGGTGGTGAGGCCCTATCGCAAAGAGTAGCTTTAGCATTAGGTGATACGTTTCCTAACAGTTTGTTATATAACCATTACGGTCCAACAGAGACTGTCGTGGGTTGCTGCATACATGCATTCAATGATTTACCATTGTTAGGAAACGGCACTGTACCGATAGGTCTGCCAATGACCAATACTCAGTTGCTGGTATTAAACGAACAACAGCAACTTCAAGTGCCCGGAGGCATCGGCGAATTGTGGATTGCAGGT
Organism: Pseudoalteromonas sp. JC3; assembly: GCF_030291895.1. Taxonomy (NCBI): domain Bacteria; kingdom Pseudomonadati; phylum Pseudomonadota; class Gammaproteobacteria; order Alteromonadales; family Pseudoalteromonadaceae; genus Pseudoalteromonas; species Pseudoalteromonas sp. JC3. The sequence goes on from NZ_CP127855.1 coordinate 947,167, forward strand.
ACCGGTGTGGCGAAAGGATATTGGCAACGGCCAGAGTTAACCTCTAGGTGCTTTGTTGTAGATGTTTTAAAGAGCGGCTCGTCCGAACGTTACTACAAAACAGGGGATTTAGTTCGCTGGAATAGTCAAGGGCGGTTGGAGTTTATTGGTCGTAATGATCAACAAGTTAAAATTCGTGGGCATCGAGTTGAACTTGGCGAGATTGAAACGCTTTTGGAGGGCTGTGATGGTGTTCAACGATTAATCGCACACGTTAATAGAAGCCAAGAAAATGAGTATCTTGTGTGTTATTTCGTGCCTCAACATGAAGATGTTGAGACCGTGCGCAACCAGCTAGAAGGCCTTGCCGCTGCTAGGCTACCTGTGTACATGAGACCGCATTGCTATATTGCGCTTGATGACTTTCCGCTAAGTCGTAATGGTAAAGTTAACCGACGGGCATTACCTGATCCCAAAACGTTGCAACAAACTTCACGACTTGCTCCGGAGAGCTTAGTTGAGATGCAGTTGCTGGATATTTGCACGCAGCTGTTATCACGAACAGATATTGCGCCTAACAGTGACTTTTTTGCAATGGGGGGGCATTCACTGTTAGCGGTTAGGTTGATCAACCATGTGAGTACACAGCTGGGTAAGAAACTACAGTTAAAAGATATTTTTAATCACCCAATTATTCGTGACTTGGCTAAGTTTATACAGAAAAGTGAAGATCTAGCGCTTGAACCAATTAAGCGACTGGAGACGGATATGGTTAAACCGCTTTCTGTAGCGCAGCAGCGGTTGTGGTTACTGTCGCAGATTGAAAGCAACCAGGCTCAGTATAATATGCCATTTGCGTTGGATATCTGCGGCCAGTTTGATGTCGATATTGCTGAGTATGCCTTGACTCAGTTACTAGAGCGTCATCAGGCATTACTTATGAATTTTGTCACAATAGATGCTCAACCACAGCTACAGTTAACGCAAGAAGCTTTTCAACTAGTATTACTAGATGTGACTGGAAAGTCTATCGCTGAGCAGCAGTGTCAACTTGAGACTGTGCGATTAGAAAATGCAACCATACCATTCGATCTAAGTCGAGATTGTCTGTTGCGCGGGACTTATGTCAAGCGAGGTGAGCAGCACGGCACGTTACTCCTCACTACACATCACATCGCGACAGATGCTTGGTCGATGAATATTCTATTACGCGACTTTATTACTATTTATAAACAAAAGCTGGGTGTTGATACTGAAGCGCTTCCTGTGATCGATATTCAATACAGTGATTATGCCGCGTGGCACCATGAACAACTTGCGTCGAATGAGCATAAAGCGCACTTAGATTATTGGCTTACACAGCTGGCAGATATTGATGCTGTCCATCAGTTACCCACTTATCAAGCGAGAAGTAATCAGCAAACGTTTGCTGGAAACAATCTGCAATGGCTATTGAATCAGAAGCAGTTGAATGGTTTAAAGCAACTTGCGGGCAAACACAATGCGACGCTTTTTATGGTATTGCATGGTTTATTGAGTCTGTTAATTTGCCGTCACACTCAGCATTCGCAAGTGGTTATTGGAACCCCGGTTGCAAATCGTAGTCACCCGCAGTTGGATAACGTTGTGGGCTTTTTTATAAATAACCTAGTGTTAAAAGTGGAGTGCTCTCTTAAGCAGAGTTTTGGGACGTTCTTAGAACAAGTAAAGCAAGTTAACCTAGAGGCATTGTCCCGCCAAGCTACGCCATTTGAACAATTGGTCGAAATGCTAGCTCCTGAACGCAGTTTGAATTATTCCCCGTTGTTTCAAATCATGTTGATTCTGGACAATACGGCGAACGAAGCGTTACCTCTTGGCGATTTGCCGTTTTCCATGACACCACAGTTACATTCAGAATCGGTAGCTAAGTATGAATTGACTTGGCATGCACGTGAACAATCAGAGGGTCTGCAGCTTACAGTCGAATACCGTACTGAGTTGTTTCATCAGCAATATATCGAGCAGATGATGGCGCAATTTGCACAATTGGTTGATGGCGTCATCGATTCTGAACAACAAGCTTGTTATCACTACAACTTGTTACCAGAATCTCAACGTGACTATTTGTTGCAACAGCTAAATTGTACCTCGCAAGCGTTTGATAGTGAGGGGTTACTGCAACATGCCATCGAATACCAAAGTGTTACGCAGCCCGATAAAGTAGCTGTCTGTTTTAACAATGAAAACTTAACGTTTGCAGAGTTAAATGCGCAATCTGAATGTGTTGCTAAACAGTTGTATCAAAGAGGGATCCGGCCTGGAGATTTAGTTGGGATTTGTCAACCGCGCTCTTTATCTATGCTGATTAATATGTTGGCTATTTTAAAAGTTGGTGGTGCTTATTTGCCTTTAGATCCCAGCTACCCACCACAGCGGCTGAATTATATTGTTCAAGATAGCGAATTAAAGCACTTAATTTTGACGCAATCGTTACAACCATTATTCAGTAACAATGTATCAGCTGCACTTCACTTGGTTGAATACCTAGACTTACAGGCGTCGACAAACCCCGTTTCTTATACTAATCAACTCACCTCAGATAGCTTGGCATATGTGATCTATACGAGTGGCTCCACGGGCAAGCCAAAGGGCGTCAAAGTGAGCCACAGAAACGTACTTAACTTTTTTACCGCGATGAGCACATCGCTACCAAGCAACTCGTCAGATATAACCTGGTTAGCTAGCACGAGTATTAGCTTTGATATTTCTGTGCTCGAGCTATTCTGGAGCTTAGCCTCTGGAGCTAAGGTAATCATCCAGCCAGAGCGACCACAGAGTATCGCAAGTGAAAAGCTCGCACAGGTGCATTTATGCAAATCAGATATGGCATTACTCGATGCAAAAGAGTTATCTGTTGCGAAGTTTTCAAGCTATGTTGGTGATCGAGTTTCTTGCTTACATTCTGATACTGAAAATCTCGGCTTAAACTGTCGCGCCACGGAGCAAGAATATGAGCAGGCGGCGCGAAGCGGAGCTGGACTTTCGGTGCTATATCAAGGAAGCGAGCTTTCAGAACTAGCAACAAAAGTTGCGGCATTTAACACTATTCAGCAAGCGGCTAGCAGCAGAGTACTCTATCTGCCCGTTAGCGAATGCAATGAACAAACGGGAGCGCTTTGCACGCTTGAAGATAGTGATATGGCTCTGGCGCAATTAGCTCTCTTTGGCAAGATGGGCTTTAATGCAGTTGTAGTTATTTACACGTCTCAACAACATGCCTCCATCACACCGCAGCAGTTATCTTGTGTAGCAACAATTCAAGAACGCTTTATACAGCACGATTGTCAAACGAATATGTTGGCACAACGTTTTGAGAACGATTGGGATCCTGCTCAGTTAATCGTTCAACACCAAGTTTCACACTTTCAAGCGACGCCTAGCTATATACGTGAATTACTACACAGTGACTCGGGTCGAGATGCATTACAGCAGCTGGAATTGCTACTGGTTGGTGGAGAGGCTCTGAGTGATGACCTTGCTCAGCAACTTTGTGCGCTTCTGCCTGAGCGAGTGTTTAATATGTACGGGCCAACGGAATGTACGGTGTGGTCTTGTGCGGCTAAAGTGAAACCACAAGCTGTCACGATAGGTGCCCCTGTCGCGAACACTCAAGTTTACGTTGTGGATGAATTTCAACAGCTAATGCCACATGGTGCTGTGGGTGAACTATTAATTGCTGGTGAAGGAGTGACACCAGGCTATTTAAATCGTCCGGAGCTAACGCAGCAACGATTTGTGGAAGTGTCCTTTTTAACGACACCTATTAGGGCATACAAAACCGGCGATTTGGTTCGTTGGCAGGACACGGGTGAGCTCATCTATGTTGGCCGTAACGACGATCAGGTCAAAATAAAAGGACATCGTATTGAACTTGGAGAAGTTGAACGACTAATTCGCGAGTTCGCGGATTGTCAGCAAGTGGCGGTGGTTAAACAATGTCGCAGTCAAACCGAATTATTGGTCGCATTTGTTGTGTGTTCATCCACATGCAAAGATAAACAGCAGAGCGTATCACAGTGGCGCCATATACTCGCTATGCGTGCCCCAAGTTATCTTATCCCTGACCGTATAGAGTGTGTCTCTGCTTTACCTCTAACTCCAAATGGCAAAGTGGATAAGTCAGCGCTAGCTAACTTGAATGTGGGTGCAGATATTGATTTTGTACCAGCTGAGTCGGAGAGTGAACACAGTGTGATGGAGAGTTGGCAACAAATACTCGGGCTTAACTCTGATATTTCAGTTCATGACAGCTTTTTTAATATTGGTGGTCACTCATTATTAAGTTTACGGTTAGTAAATGAATTAAACGCTAAATTCAATTCCACTTTGTCGCTTCGAGATATTTTTGAACATAATACTATCGCGGCGTTGAGTCGGTTGATTGATGAAAAGCAAACAAGTCAGCAGCACGTTATTCCGAGACGTAAAAAATCACAACAGTCATTGCCATTATCATTACAACAGCGCCGTTTATGGTTTATCGATCAGCTTCACGATGGTAAAAGTACGCACTACAACATGCATTTGCTTTTCCAAGTTGGCAAACAGTTTAACCTTGCGCTGGCTACTCAAGTTATGAATGAGTTGATAGAGCGTCACCAAGCATTACGCACGATTTACCGTACTCAGGAAGAAGAAATAACGCAAGTCGTGGTCTCACGACCTAAGTTTACTATTACCGAGCTAAATGAACAGCAGCTATGCGCCCAAAGCGCAGTCGACGAGCGACTAAAAGCATTAGCGCAACTCCCCTTCGAACTTGCTACATCCATTCCGATCAGAGCAACTTATGTTACGACAGGGCTAAGTTGTTACTTGCTAATTTGTGTCCACCATATTGCGACAGATGCTTGGTCTATGGAGGTGCTTGCTCAAGAGTTTTATTCGCTGTATCAGGCTTATCAGCAGGGGAAAGCGCATCAACTAGTTGCACCCACAGTCGATTACGCTGACTATGCATTATGGCAGCACAGTGAAGCTCAGCAGCAGCGGTTAGCGCGACAAAATCAATATTGGTTAGAGCAGCTAAGTGATATGCCCATGCTAAGTTCATTGCCACTGAATAAGCCCCGTGGGAAGTTTGCTGCACATAAAAGCCAAACCATGACTATAGATGTCGAGGGTGAATTATTCGAATTAATGAAAAAAGCAACATCAGCGACTAATACGACAGCATTTATGTACCTACATGCTGTTTTGAGCATCGTACTATGCCGCTATAACAACAGTGATGATTATGCTATTGCAACGCCAGTGGCTAATCGACCGCACAAAGATTTTGACAGCGTGGTTGGTTTATTTGTTAACACCTTGGTGCTGCGTACTCATTATCAATCTGAGTGCTGCTTTAGTGATTACCTACAACAAGTAAAAAGTACTGATGTTGCCGCCTTAGACAATCAAGAGACGCCCTTTGAGTGGCTAGTTGAGCAGCTTACGACACAGCGCACTACGAGTTATAACCCCTTGGTGCAGGTTCTGTTTACGTATCAAAAGGCGCTAGTCTCAGATGAAAGCACCTTTACCGAACACCTTAAGCCCATCGAGTTTAGTGATCAGCAAAGTAAGTTTGAATTTTCATTGCGTGTTATAGAGCACGAGCGAAAGCTGTTATTGCAGTTTGATTATGATACGAGTCTATTTGAAGCGGTAGCGATACAAAACGTTGTGAATAGCGTAAAGCACGTACTGGCTCAAACGCTGACCAACCCTGAAGTCGCACTTGGGCAATTACAGTTAACTACGAAACAAAGTGAGCGTTCGCAGCAGTGTGGTGTTGTTAACCTTAAAGGTCGCGATACATCTTTATTAGCATTATTTTATCAGCAAGTAGCTGCTCACCCTAAGGCTATCGCTACGCGCTATAATGAGCAGGAGTTCAGTTATGAAGTGTTGGCCCAAAAAGTAGAACAGCTGGCCAACTACTTGCGTCAACAACAAGTCGGGGAAAGTAGCCGAATTGGCTTATACCTTGATCGTGGTCCTGAAATATTGGTCGCAATTCTCGCCTCTTTGAAAATTAATGCTTGTTTTGTTCCGATTGATTTGTCAAACCGAGGGGAGCGTCTCAATAGCATAGTTAACGATGCAAAGCTTGATATGGCACTCATTTCACAAGCCTATTGGGCGCGCTGGCAAAGTCAACCATGCCAGGTGACGGATCTAACGCTTAGCGATTGGTTGTTTCACGAGTATAGTAGTCTGCCAAGCAGTTCAGTTTACCAAGCTCAAACCCCCGCTTATGTTATTTATACATCAGGTTCAACAGGTAAACCTAAAGGGGTTGAGGTTTCGCACCGGGCATTGCTCGATTACTGCCAGTTTGCTTTGCAGAATTATTATGACGTTGAGTTAGTAGGCTCGTTCTTGGTGACGTCTTACGGCTTTGATATTAGTTTGCCTGCATTACTTCTACCATTATTATGCGGTGGGACGGTCGACCTAAGTGGTCACCATGATGAGGTTTTAACCGAGCTTGCCAAGCGACTTGCGCGACCAAGTACTCAGCCTTTGTTGTTGCGATTAACACCTATGCATGCCAGAGCGTTAATGTTCATTATGGGTGATGAGGTATGTCAAAGTCAGCATGTCTTTGTGATTGGCGGTGAGTTGTTTCCGGTATCGCTTTTCGCCCAATTAACTCATACCTTTCCAAATGCCACCATATACAATCATTATGGACCAAGCGAAGCCGTTGTGGGTTGTTGTATCGCGCGGCTAAATGATTTTGAGCTAGGACAGGCTGATTTGCTCCCTATTGGCTACGCTATGGAAAATACCCAGCTATATGTATTAGACAAAGCAATGCAGATAGTACCAACTGGTGTTGTAGGTGAATTGCACATTGGAGGGCGCTGTCTCGCGAATGGCTATCTTAACCAACCGGAGTTGACTACTCAGCGTTTTGTTCACAACCCATTTCAGCCTGGAGAGCGATTATACCGTACCGGTGATCTTGTTCGGCAACAGTATGACGGCAGCTTATACTATGTGGGTCGCATTGATGATCAAGTGAAATTACATGGTTTTCGTATCGAATTGGGAGAAGTAAACCAGCAGTTGCTTATGCTACCTCAGGTTAAGGCAGGTGTTACCGTAATGGCAGGAGAGGAAGAGCATAGGCGCTTAGTCTCATATGTTGTGCTTAACCAGTCCAATATAGACCCAGATATCACTTTGTCACAGATATTGCTGACGCTACAACAAAACCTTCCTAGTTACCTTTGCCCTGCGCAATTGATTGACTTGCCTGAGCTACCATTGAGTGCAAACGGTAAAATTAATGTCAAAGCGCTACCTGAGGCACCCATGCAGGACTCAAAAGAGTTTGTTGCGGCCAATACCGATCTTGAATTGCAATTGGTAGCTATCTGGCAACAGGTACTTCGACTTGAGCAACCACCGAGTATAGATTGTAACTTTTTCGCAGCTGGAGGTAACTCTCTGCTTGTCATGTCATTAAGCGCTGCTCTACAGAAGCAGTTTGCGTGCGTAACACAAATGAACCAATTATTTCAATATCAGACTATCCGCCAACAAGCAGAGTTGATTGAGCAACTATTCGCATTACAAGCAGTCGATGCAGAGAATGACGAATTTGAAGATGAGGGAGTATTATAATGGTGCTAGAAATTCTAAAGAAAGCGCGCCTACAAGGTGTCACATTATTTCTCGACGAGCAGGGACAGCTGCGTTTTAAAAAGAAGTCAGGCAAGTTAAGTGCTGAGTTAAAAGCTGAATTAACAGCAAACAAACAAGAATTAATAGCGCTACTCCGGGCCCAGCAAGAGAAATTGGTTGCTATTACCAGTATAGATCGCAGTGGTGCGATCCCAGCGTCATTTTCACAACAACGGCTGTGGTTAATCGATAAGCTAGAAGGCAGTCAACATTATAATGTTGCAGCAGCACTGGCCTGTGATGGGGTACTGGATATTGCAGCCATAGAAGCCAGTCTAACCCAAATAGTTGCCCGCCACGAGGCGTTAAGAACCTGTTTCGAAGCCCACGATGGAGTGTGTATGCAGCGGGTAATGCCAGCCCGAGCGGTGACGGTAGAAGTGGTGAATTTGGTTGATTGTGGTGAAGATGAAGTGCAGCGGCAAGTGGATGATGCGGCACGAGAAGTTTTTGACCTAAGCCAAGATTTAATGTTGCGCACAAAAATCATCAAACAGTCTCAAACACGGCATATTTTGTTGTTCACGTTGCATCACATCGCATCGGATGGTTGGTCAATGCAGCTATTAATAAAAGAGTTTAATGCATTTTACCAAGCTGCGATAACAGGCGGGGAAGCGGATGTGCCTGAATTACCGGTCCAATATGGAGATTACGCGTACTGGCAACAGCAACAGTTAACGGAGCAAAACAAAGCACAGTTGTTAAGGTATTGGCAGGCTAGGTTGTCGGGCATGCCGAGCTTACACGGATTGCCATTAGATAAGCCGCGACCAGCCAAGCAAGAATTTACCTCTGGATATGTGCGTAGTCGGATAGGCAAAGAGACATTGGCAGGGTTACAAGCGCTAACGCAAAGCGCAGGTGTCACGTTATTTATGGTACTGCAAGGTGCTTTTGCGGTGTTATTGAGCCGCTTAAGCGGTGAGTCGGACATCGTCTTAGGCGTACCGACAGCGGGGCGTAGTGAGAGTGAATTGTCGCCATTAATAGGGTTTTTTATCAATACCTTGGTGAGTCGAACAGAGGTTGATTTAGCGCAGCCATTTACGGCGTTATTGGCGCAGATAAAGGCAGATACGCTGGCAGATTATCAGCATCAAGGGCTCCCTTTTGAGCTGTTGGTAGAGGCATTAAACCCAGATAGAAGCTTAGCATATAACCCCTTGTGTCAGGTTAAGTTGGTGCTACAGAACCATCGCAGCAGTGACGATGAAGGGTTGAGTTTGGGAGAGGCGAGGCTGAAACCACTCCAACAAAGTCAAGAGCAGGTACGGTTTGATTTGGATTTGACTTGCTCGGAGGGAGAAGGCGAGTTGCTATGCCATTGGCGGTATCAACAGAGCTTGTTTACAGAAGCGACGATAGCGGCGTATGCCCGTAGCTTTGAGTATCTATTGGAGAGTATCGCGAAGGGAGCCCAAGGTAGCTGCAAAAGTTTAGCCTTGTATGACGATGAAATGCGTCAAAGCTTGATAGAAGAGAGCGTAGGTGCAGCCTGTGATTATCGGCGAGGAGAAAGTGTAGTAGAGCAGTTTGCGAGACAAGCCCAGCAGACGCCGGAGAGAATAGCGGTACGGGATGAATCACACGCACTGAGCTATGGAGAGCTGTACAGTCGCGTGAATCAGTTGGCACATTACCTTCAAGAGCAGGATATAGGGGTAGGAGAGCGAGTTGCGTTGGTGATGACGCGAGATGTCACGCTCTTGGTGGCGATGCTAGGGGTGATGGCGACGGGTGCGAGCTATATCCCATTGAGCCCGGATAATCAGACGGCACGTTTAGCAGATATATTTAACGATGCGGATGTGACTCAGGTCTTGGTATCGACATGTTTATTAGAAATTTTACCGGTTTCAGGGGTAGATGTGTTGATGCTGGATGAGGATGAGTGGGGCTTATCGGGTTATGACAGCCATCCGGTGGGAGTGACACATACCTTAGCGGATAGCGCCTATGTGATTTATACGTCAGGGTCGACGGGTAAGCCAAAGGGGGTGGAGGTAAGTCACAGAGGATTAATAGATTACTGTGGCTATGGTCTAAAAGCGTACTATCAAGAGCAGTTGACAGGAAGCTATGTGTTGACGTCGCATGCATTTGATATAGGCGTTCCGAGTTTATATTTGCCTCTTTTGGTGGGAGGGTGCGTGAACTTAGCGCCTTGGGGAGAGGAGTTAGAGGGATTAGTCGAGCGGTTACGAGGGAGCTCAGAGGCGAGTTTATATCGTTTGACGCCGATGCATTGTGAGGCATTACTTGAATTGCTGGATGGGGATAAGGTCAGCGGAGCGCATGTTCTGGTGATAGGAGGGGAGACGCTAACGGAGGGGCTGGCTGCGCGGTTGCAAGATACCTTTAGTGAAAGTCAACTTTATAACCACTATGGTCCGACGGAAACGGTGGTAGGTTGTAGCTTATATGATGCAAGCGCGCATTTAAGGGCAGGGGATTCAACGCGAGAAGAGATACCGATAGGGTATGCGATGGCGAACACAGGGTTGTATGTCGTTGATGCAGGGGGTGAGCTGCAAGCGAAAGGAGGCGTAGGAGAGCTTTATGTTGGAGGGCCTTGCGTAGCGAAAGGATATGTTGGAGATCCGGACAGGACGGCGGCGTCATTTGTGTATGTTCCTTGGTTGGCGGATACGAGGTTGTATAGAACAGGAGACAGGGTACGGCGCTTGGAGTCGGGAGCGTTGGTATTTTTGGGAAGGAAGGATGAGCAAGTCAAGCTGCGGGGATATCGTATAGAGCTTGGAGAGATAAGGAGTGTTTTGGCACAGCAAGCAGTGGTGAAACAGGCGGCGGTGTTGGTGCAAGGAGAGGGTGCGGATGCGACGTTGGTGGGTTATGTTGTTGCAGAGGGAGAGGTAATAGATGAAGGTATTTTTATAGCGGAGTTAGAGCGTGCGTTATCGGCGCGTTTAGCCAGTTATATGTGTCCGAGTCGTTGGTGTTTGCTAGATGCTTTGCCGTTGACGGCGAATGGTAAGTTGGATAGGGGTGCACTACCGAGCGAGATTGGGGAGATAGGGCAGGAATATGAAGCGGCGGAGAATAGTGTAGAGCGAGCGCTGGTAGAGATATGGGCAGAGGTACTGCGACAACCACTAGAGGAGTTAAGTGTAACGGGTGACTTCTTTAGGTTAGGGGGAAATTCTCTGTTAGCGGTGAAGCTTAGTGCGTTAATTAAGCGGCATTTCGACATTGAAGTAACTTTGGGTGATTTATTCTCACATCCCACTATTCGTCAGTTTGGTATGTGGTTGCAAAGCCACCAGGAAATTCAAGCAAAACACACATATGAGAAGATTAAGGCACAAGATAATTTAGACAGTGCTCCACTGACTTTTGCACAACAGCGTTTGTGGTTTATCGATGCTTTGCAAGGTGGCACATATGCCTACAATATCACTCGGGCTTTAACGTTAAGTGGTGAAGTTGATATTTCAGCATTGCAACGTGTTTTCGTTGCTTTGATTGAGCGCCATGCAATTTTCAGAACTACATATCAAGCACATGCCAATGAGCAAGCGCTGCAAATCATTCACGCGGCACACACAGTCAATTTTAACATCGAACAGGTAGATCTGACGCATTTAGAGAGTGAAGAACAAGAGACGGAAATCACTCAGAGGCTTGAAGAGCAGCAGAAGTACACATTTAACCTTGCAGATGATGTAATGCTTAAAGTGAGTCTACTGCTATGCCAAGTCGATAAGAGCATTTTAATAATTAATATGCCGCATATCGCCACTGACGGTTGGTCGATGGATATTTTGACCCGCGAATGTTGGGCACTCTATGAAGCTTTTACTCAAGGTCAACAAAACCCACTTACAGCTTTACCCCTACAATATGCGGACTACGCTCTTTGGCAAAGTAAACAGCTAACGCCTGATACTCTAGATACGCATTGGCAGTATTGGCAGCAACAGTTAGCTGCAATGCCACAAGTCCATAGCTTACCGTTAGACTTTAAACGTCCAGCGGATAAGAACTACGTGGGAGAGCAAGTGTCGAGTCGACTCAGCAGTGAAGTAGCGAGTAAGCTTTGTCGCTTGGCAAAGCATTATGCCTTGACGCCGTTTATGCTGTCTCATGCCTTGTGTGCCTTAGTTTTATCGCGTCACAGTGGTAGCCATGACATCGTGATGGGTATGCCGATTGCCAACCGACTACAAGGCGAGTTGAATGGGGTTGTTGGTCTGTTCGTGAATACTTTAGTATTAAGAGTAAATACCAATTACAACGATCTGAGCGATTATTTTAAGCATGTGAAGAAAGTGCACCTTGAAGCCCAGCAGCATCAGGATATGCCGTTTGAAAAGTTAGTTGATAAACTAGCAAGTGAACGTTCTGCTTCACATACTCCGTTATTTCAAATTTTACTAGCAACGCAAAACGACTTTTCATCGAAGCCTGTACCGCAAAATCAAGCTCTCATTGTTGAGCGACGGGAGCAAAAAGTTAAAGTAGCTAAGTTCGATTTAGATATTAATATTTGTATCAATAAAGATGAAGTGACAATCAACTGGACCTATGACACTGCAATATTTTCTCACCAGCATATCACTACTCTAGACCGACATCTGTGTAACTTACTGAGTACGTTAGCCGCTCATCATGAAGATCAAGATATTGCCATTAAGCAATTAAATATACTAGATGCTCAAGAGTTTACTCGATTACTCACTAGGGCGGCAGGTAATACAAATTACCCCGCTGCAAATTGCGGTTTACATGAATTGTTCGAACGACAGGTTGAACGACAGCCAGAAGCGTTAGCTATTACGTCAGCAGGAAGAAGTTTAAGTTATGCGCAATTAAATGCGCGAGCAAATGCAATGGCTTGGTATTTAATCGAACAATATCAGCTTACGCCAGAACAAACAGTCGCTATTTGTTTACCACGTTCTGAACTACTGCTTGTGAGTGTTCTTGCGGTATTAAAAGCAGGAGGTGCTTACCTAACTATTGATCCAAGTTACCCCGATGGCAGGGTGTCTTACATCCTTAATGATTCTGAAGCATCATTATTACTCACCAGTAGTGAACTTGAAAAAAGACTTGTGGAACTCAGAGGTACTTTTAGCTGTGTTATGGCTGACATCTCGCTGACAAACTATAGCCAAGACAATCCACCAAGCCCTATTTTAAATAGTGATGTGGCAAGTGCATATATAGTGTATACGTCTGGCACCAGTGGCAAACCTAAAGGGGTTAAAATAGCACATAAAGGAGCTGTCAACTTTGCGGCATACTTAGGGAGACAATTCCAAGTAGATAACAGTAGTAAAGTGTTGCAACTAGCTTCTACTAGCTTTGATGCCTTTACCCTGGAATGGATGTGGGGGTTGACGAACGGAGGATCGCTATGTATCTGTAGCGAAGCTGATAAATATCATCCTCAGCAAATGGCAGATTACTTGGTTGATCAAGGTATCACTCATGCACTCATAACCCCAGCATACTTACAGCATCTACCTTGTCATCAAAACTACCATTTTCGCGCTTTATTGGTGGGTGGTGAAGCCTGTAGTACCGCACTGGCGCAGCAGTGGTCAAAGCACTATCCAATGTATAACGCTTACGGTCCCTCAGAGGCCACTATTTGTGCCACTGTAGCTAAGCTCCATCCCGATACGTCTGTAACAATAGGCACTGCTATTGATAATGTTACAACTTATATTCTTGATGATCAGCAGCAACTGCTGCCTGAGGGGGCGGTTGGAGAGTTATATATTGGTGGTGTAGGTGTGGCACAAGGTTATATCAAGCGTCCAGAGCTAGATGCTGAACGTTTTGTGAGTAACCCATTTGTAACGAATGAGCATGAGAAATTATACCGTACAGGCGATCTTGTACGACAATCTGATACTGGCCAATTAGTTTACTTAGGCCGGATCGATGAACAGGTAAAAATTCGTGGCTATCGTATTGAGTTGGCTGAAATAGAGCAATTGTTGAATGAATCTTTCGGTGTTAAGCAAGCCGCAGTATTGTGTTGGGGGGAAGGAAGTCAAAAATACCTGATTGCTTACGTGATGCTATCTGGTGAGATGTCTGAGGATAGCGCTACTCGTATTTTGAGCGAAGCGCTCGCCGAACAATTACCAGAATATATGGTGCCGAGCCAGTTTGTGGTGTTGGAGCAATTTCCACTTACAGTCAATGGTAAGGTTGATAAACGCGCTTTGCCACAACCGGAATTGACGACAGCGCATTACCGAGGACCACAAAATAAAACAGAAGCGCAATTGCAGCAATTATGGTCGAGTTTATTAAAGATACCGCAAGCGTCACTGAGCTGTGAGGCAAACTTCTTTGCCCTAGGTGGCGACTCAATATTATCAATTCAGCTAGTTTCACGGGCAGCGGAGCAAGGCCTGTATTTTAGTGTTAAAGACCTGTTTCGTCATCAACACATCGTGGCATTAGCACGGTGTGTAAAGCAGAGCAAAGGATACACGGTAGCACAAGAGGCGGTGATAGGAGAGATGCCATTGCTGCCTATTCAGCAGGCATTTTTCAAAAACGAAACGGCGTTAGCCCACTTTAACCAGTCGGTTCTATTAAGTACCCCAGAGGATTTTGACACCCAATGCCTGATACCGATGTTGCAAGCTTTGGTCACGAGACATGACGCACTGAGGCTCAGTTTTGATAAATCACAGGGGCAGTGGCGAGGTTGGTATCAAGCCTTGGAAGCATTGGCGCTATCAAACTGCATAGAGCAGCATGAGTGGGATGGAGAGGCAGAGAGTTTAACGGCTATTGCAGAGCGAGCGCAGCGCAGCTTATCACCGATAGATGGTGAGTTATTACGATTGGTCTATTTGGCGAACAAAGCGGGTACAGGACGCTTGCTGTTGGTGATACATCACTTAGTTGTGGATGGGGTTTCTTGGCGTATTTTGCTGTCAGACATAGCACAGCTCTATCAACAATACCAAGCGGGAGAAGCATTGCAGCTTGGTGATAAGACACATAGTTATCAACAGTGGGGAAGACACTTACAGCGCTATAGCGAGAGTGAAGGGCTTCAGCAGCAACGTTCATATTGGCGGGAACTAGAGGCAGATAATAGTTGGCAACAGCATTATGGTCATGAGCAGGTACAAGCAGGTGTACGGCGACAATTACAAATCCAATTGAGTGAGGATGAGACGCAGGCTCTGCTCACGATGGTGCCACAGAGTTATCGAACTCAGGTGAATGAAGTACTCTTGGCGGCTTTGTGGTTAGCTCATCAACGTTGTAGTGGTGCTCAAACGCTATCGGTAACACTAGAAGGGCATGGGCGTGAGGGAGTTGCAGGGGTAATAGATTTAAGTCAAACCGTAGGCTGGTTTACCAGTATGTATCCATTGCAGCTAAGCGTGCAAGCGGCGGAGGATGTCGGTGGTATTTTGATGGCGGTAAAAGAGCAATACCGTCAGGTTCCGGATACGGGGATAGGCTATGGCGTATTAAAGTACCTGTGCGGTGATAGCGAGCTTGCGGATAAGACGATGCCGGCTTTGCAGTTTAATTACCTAGGGCAGTTTGACCAAACGGTAAAACAGACGGGCGCCTTTAGCATAGCAGAGGAAAATAGAGGGCAACATATAAGTGCAGCTCGGATAGCACAAGAAGAGCTGGTGTTAAATGGGAAGGTGGTATTTGGCAGTTTAGGTTTTACGCTGAATTATGACACAGGGTGTTATTGCGAGGGAGCGCTATCGACGTTGATGAAGGCTTATGAGCAGGCCTTAAGAGACGTTATTACGCATTGTAAGGCGGTGGGTGTTGGGCCTTATACACCGAGTGATTTTCCATTGGCGAGGGTGACTACGGAAGAGTTAGAACGATGGGATATTGGGTCGGATATTGCAGATTTATATCCAGCGACGGGGATGCAACAGGGGCTGTTATTCCATGGTTTGTTGGAAGCAGGGAGTTATGTCACGCAGACTCGGATAAGCTTCAAGGATTTGGATGCAAGCGCATTCAAAGCTGCATGGTTAGCGGTAATAGAGCGGCACAATATTTTTAGAACGGCATTTGTAGGAATAGAGCAAGGGAATGCGCATCAAAGGGTGAGCGCACATGCGGTACTGCCTTGGAAGGAAGAAGATTTAAGGGAGATGTCACAGGCGCAGCAGCAACATTATTTAGACGATTATCAGCGTATGGATAAGCGCAAAGCCTTTGCGATAGATGCAGCACCACTGATGCGCTTTAGCTTATTTAATGTAGGAGATGAACATACGTTGCTCTGGAGTTACCACCATGCGCTACTGGATGGGTGGTGTATTCCGTTGGTATTTAAGGAGATAAAGCAATGTTATGAAGCGCTGTGTGCGGGTATACCGTTAGCAAGTGGAGCGCCAGAATACAGTTATAGAGATTATGCTCAGTGGCTGAGTGAGCAAGACAAGGAGGAGACGGTAGCGTTTTGGCGAGACACGTTAGCACCGCTGAGTAGCCATACTCAGTTGCCAGCGGAGCAAGGAGAGGTGGGAGCAGGAGAGGGCGAGTATCGCATTGAGTTTAGTGTATCAGAGACGGCGGCGTTACAACGGTTGGCGGCGGAAGCGAGAACGACGTTAAATATAGTCGTACAAACGGCATGGGGTGTGTTGTTGCAGCGCTATGGCAACCAAGGTGCGGTGGTGTTTGGTTCGGTGACGTCAGGGCGGCCGGCAAGTCTTGCGGGTGTCGAGTCGATATTAGGTTTGTTTATCAATACAGTACCGGTGGTTGTAGAGAGCGGTGCAGAAGAGACGGTGCTTGGGCTATTGCAGGCGCAGCACGAACAGCAAGTGGCACGAGAAGGGCATAGCTACTATCCGTTGTATGAAATACAAAAACAGTCGCCGTTGGGAGAGCCTCTGTTTAATAGCGTATTTGTATTTGAGAACTATCCGGTTGATGCGCAGTTAAGTGAAGCGGATGAGCAGTCGGGGCTAGAGGTTACGACAGCGGAGACAACGGAAGGGACGAACTACGACTTAACGGTAGTGGCGCATGTATCGGCAGGGTTGAGTATTCGCTTAGAAGGCGGGGCGGGGCGCTATAATTCGGCGAGTTTGGCACGTTTAGGCGGACATTATAAGCGTTTGCTATTGGGGTTGACGAAGGCCTTGAAGGTTGCGGAGGTTGAGCTTTTAAGTGAGCGAGAGCGGTCTTATTTGCTCACGGAGTTGAATAGTACAGCTCAGGATGTTGAGGTGCCGAGCTGTTTATTGCATGAGTTGTTTGAGCGTCAAGCAAAGAGCCAACCAGATGCGGTGGCGGTGGAAACCGCCAATGAAAGTATCAGCTATGGTCAGCTCAACCAACGTGCGGAAGCTGTCAGCCAGCATTTGTGCGCAAATTCAATATACCAAGTTGGGGATACCGTAGGCGTATATGTTGGGCGTTCGACAGATATGATGGTGGCAATACTGGCCATTTTAAAAGCGGGAGGTACGTACTTACCTTTAGAGCCCAGCTACCCAATTTCTCGAACTGAGTACATGTTGCAAGATTCGGAGGCGACTTGTGTACTTACCGACTCACCCCTTGAGTCTGATCTTAAGCATTTAGCCTTGGAACGTATTTGTGTTGCAAATGCTGTACAGACAGTCGTGGGAGAGGGTTGTAGTCAAAGTAGAGGAAAGTTAAGCGATACAGCTTATATTATCTATACCTCAGGTACGACAGGCAATCCAAAAGGAGTGGCTATTGCGCATCAAAGTGTGACTGAACTTGCGGTAGCCTTGAAAAAACGCTTACCTACAGGTCGAAATGCTCGTGTATTGCAGTTTTCAACCCCCTGTTTTGACGCTTCTGTTTTGGAGTGGGTGTGGGCATTGACGCAGGGCGCAAGTCTTCACATTTGTGGCGAGCAGGAAAGAGCAAACCCAGATCTTATGGCACGCTATCTCGTGCAGCAGAAAATTACGCATACATTACTAACTCCATCTTATCTTGCTCATCTACCATTTCGAGAGGATTATCACTTTGCAGCCTTGGCTGTAGGTGGAGAGGCTTGTGATGAGGAGCTAGGCTGGCGTTGGGCATGTCATTATCCAGTTTTTAATCTCTACGGCCCAACCGAAATCACCGTGTGCGCCAGTATTGCTGAAATTTATGAGAACGAACAGATCACTATTGGGCGGGCAATGCCAAATACTGAGCTATATATCTTGGATCAATCACAGCAGCTTTGCCCTTTTGGTGTTGCAGGAGAGTTGTACATTGGTGGTAATGGTGTAGCCAAAGGTTACATCAATAGAGCAGAGCTTACTGCTGAAAGGTTTGTAACATTGCCTAACTTAGCCCCTTGTAAACGTCTTTACCGGACTGGAGATTTAGTGCGTTACCTTGAAAGTGGTGAGCTTGAATATTTAGGCCGAGCTGACGAACAAATAAAAATTCGAGGATATCGCATTGAGCCTAGAGAGGTTGAACGTCAATTAGCGCTATTAGAGCAAGTTAACAAAGCGGTGATCAAGATAGATAAAGATGGTCAAGGTCACAATCGAATGCTTGCTTATATAGAGCCGATAACAACGGTGGGCCCTGATTTTGTTAGCCACATTAAGTCGCAATTACGCACTAACTTACCTGCCTTTATGGTGCCAGCAGCCATCATTACAGTTGAGCAATGGCCGTTACTTCCAAGCGGTAAAGTTAATAAGGCAGCTCTGAGCTATGAAATTGATAACGTGGAATCTGCGGTTAAAGCTCCCCGTGATGAGATTGAGCAAGCGCTAGCTGGTATTTGGCAACGTCTTTTGAGTATTCCCTACGAACAAATTAGTGTTGATGCTCACTTTATGGAGCTTGGAGGGCATTCATTACTTCTGATCCAATTACTGGCTGAAATCAACGATTATTGGTCACTAGAATTAAGCTTAGCAGAGCTGATCGCTCATCCAGAGATCGCTACATTAGCTGAGAAAGTACGGCAACTTCTGACGATACGAGACCTTAACAGACAAGCCAGTTTAGCCACTGTGATAGAGGAAGGGACGTTGTAATTCGTCCCTCTTTCCCTAATGCAATGGGTTAAAGTTTGCCCAAATAATGATATTGTGTTAAATATTGGTTGTTTTAAATTAACATGTTAGTATCTAAGTGTTATTAAAGTTAATATTTTGTCCGGATTCCCCTTGTTGACAGAGTAGCCGCCAAAATAAGTGTGAAAACAGCTCATGTAGTGGAGGTTGTCTAAATTTTCTGCGCAGTCACACGTGCGTAAGACAGGCCTTATTTGATGCTCAATAATAAGAATGAAAGCCTATTAGGGAAAATAATCTATGAGTATCAGTCAGCTAGTTGCAAGTGCCACGTCTTCAGGTGTGTACCTATATACAGAAGGCGGGCAGCTGAAATATAAATTATCGGTTGCTTCATTTCCTGAAAATCTCAAGCAAGAAATACTGGCAAACAAACAAGAAATTATTCATTTTTTAACAAAGAATGAGATTAATCCTAAGTCAACTATATCTGCGCTGGCATCTCATGACGGTCATTTCCCTCTCTCTTTTGCTCAGCAGCGCCTGTGGTTTATCGATCGCTTTGAAGGGCAGAGTGCACAATACAACATACCTAAGGTGATTAAAGTCGCAGGTGATTTCTCGGTTGATATTGCAGAACGAGCCATTAAGGAATTGATTTGGCGGCATAAAGTATTGCGAACCACTTACGGAGAGGTTGAAGGGGAACCCTTTCAGCAGATAAATCAAGAATTCAAATTTAAGATCAACCGCATTGATCTTTCTGCACTTGAGGCACAGTATCAACAACGTAAATTAGCTGAGTTGATCCGATATGATGCAGAAAAGAGTTTTGACTTGGCAACTGAGCTAATGCTACGGGTGAGCTATATTATAGCTGGCCCAGATAACCAAAATACTCTGTTATTTAATATGCATCACATCGCCTCTGACGGCTGGTCGATGAATATATTTGTACGTGAGTTTGTTGCTGAGTATCAAGCGCTGCAAATGGGACAAGAAACCAGACTTACTCCATTGGCTATCCAATATATTGACTTTGCTGTGTGGCAACGGCAGTGGCTAACAGAAAGTCGCTTAGCGGAGCAGTTACGTTACTGGCGACAGCAGTTATCCGGTGCTCCGTTATTGCATCGTTTACCTTTGGATTATCCTCGCCCAGAGCGCAAAGGTAATGAGGGGGCCAGAGTGTTCAGTCGCTATTCTACTGCGGCTATAGAGGCTTTTGCCATGCGCCATGGAATGACCCCCTTTATGGTTTTTCATGCAGCCCTGAGTATTGTACTTTGCCGTCACAGTAACCAATCAGAGTTTATTGTTGGGACTCCGTTTGCAAATAGACAAAACACAGCACTGGCACCGCTAATTGGCTTTTTTGTCAATACCCTAATTTTAAAGTCATCTATCAAACATGATACTGTCGCTGCATTTTTAACTCATATTCGTGATACCAATTTAGCCGCACAAAGCTATCAAGACTTACCGTTTGAGCAGATTGTGGAGCATTGCCAAGTTGAGCGTAGCGTACAGCATACTCCTATTTTCCAAGTGATGCTGAGTATGTTTCAGGGTGAGTCGTCAAGCAAGCCGAGTCTATCCCTTCAGGGAGTGGAGTTCGAGGAAGTCTTATCAGATAACATTACTACCAAGTATGACTTAGACATCAGCATTTCCCTGTCCGAATCTGGCTGCAAACTCACTTGGGTCTATGATACCGAGTTATTTAATGAAGAAACCATAACTCAATTTGATAGGCACTTCGGTAATGTTTTGGACAACCTTCTAACGCAACCTGTGGAGCTGCCCTTAGTAGAGTTGGAACTCTTAAGTGAGCGAGAGCGGTCTTATTTGCTCACGGAGTTGAATAGTACAGCTCAGGATGTTGAGGTGCCGAGCTGTTTATTGCATGAGTTGTTTGAGCGTCAAGCAAAGAGCCAACCAGATGCGGTGGCGGTGGAAACAGCCAGTGAAAGTATCAGCTATGGTCAGCTCAACCAACGTGCAAACCAATTGGCACGACAACTACAGCATCAAGCAGTGCAGCTAGGAGATGCGGTAGGGATATTGCTAACGCGCTCGGTGAATATGGTTGTGGCAGTGTTGGCAGTATTAAAAGCTGGAGGACGCTATGTCCCACTGGACCCTAATTATCCCAAACAGCGACTAGAGTATATTGTTGCAGATACGCAGTTGCAGCATGTTATTTGTAACGAGCATACTCAAGGGCTGTTGGATATCGCAGGTGTCACTCTGTGGCAGCTAGACGCCACTAAACTACAGCAGGACTTAGCACAACAGTGTAGAGACAACTTAGGCCGTCATCCGCAAGCTACGAGCGACCAGCCAAGTTACCTTATTTATACATCAGGCTCGACAGGTAAGCCAAAAGGGGTAGTGATAGCACACAGGAATGCGTTGGCGATGGTGCAGTGGGCAGGAGAGTTTTATCAGCCGGAAGAGTTAGCGGGGGTGTTGGCAAGCACGTCACTTAACTTCGACTTATCGGTGTTTGAGTTATTCGTTCCACTGAGCTTTGGTGGCAAAGTAATCTTAGTGGAAAACATTCTGACTCTGCTAAACGAAGACATAGCGGGTATTAGTCTAATTAATACAGTGCCGTCGGGAATAGATGCATTGCTGGCGGCGCAGCGGCTTCCTAGCTCGGTTCTGAGTGTCAACTTGGCAGGAGAGCCACTGGCACAGACAGTAGTAGAGAAGTTATTTAGTGGGCGAGAGTTACGGCGAGTTGTGAACTTGTATGGACCGTCAGAGGATACGACGTACTCCACTTACTATGAAATGACAGCGGCACCGGAGCAGGCCCCGAGAATAGGTCGTCCGGTGTCCAATACGCAGGCTTACGTACTGGGAGAACAAGGAGAGCTGTTACCGTTTGGAGTAACGGGTGAGTTGTATTTAGGTGGTGCGGGCGTGGCTTGTGGTTATCTTAATCAGCCACAGCTAACGGCACAGCGTTTTATTCCAGACCGCTTTAGTCACAACACAGATGCACGACTTTATCGTACAGGAGACTTAGTTCGATATGACCAACAAGGAGAGTTGTGTTTTATAGGGCGCGTTGACGAGCAGGTGAAGTTACGAGGTTTTCGTATTGAGCTTGGGGAAATAGAGCATCACTTAAATAGCCATGATGCAGTAATAGAATCGCTAGTGTTAGTGGTAGAAGAGGCAGGAGAGTCACAGTTACAGGCTTACGTCCGAACAGAAGAAGCGACGGGTTTGGCACAGCAGCTACGTGAGTATCTACGGGCATTACTACCAGAGTACATGCTGCCAAGTCGCTACATTGGGGTATCACAGTGGCCGCTATCCCCGAACGGTAAAATTGACAAAAATGCGCTAAAAGCGAAAGTTAATCAGCCTATAGCTGAACAAATAATGCAGCCTCAGTCAGAGACTGAGGCTAAGTTGTTAAGTATTTGGTCTAGCATATTAAATACTCCGGTTACTGAAATAGACCTAAATAGTAGCTTTTTTAGTCAAGGCGGGCATTCCCTACGGGCGGTAAAAATGCAAGCTGCAATACAAGCAGAATTTGCAAAGTCACTGTCCTTACAAACCATTTTTAAGGCCCAAAGCGTTAGAAATATAGCTCACTGTCTTGATGAGCAAGCTGACTATATTCTTGGCGCGACGATTCAAGCTAAGGCTGATAAGTCACAATTACACCCGCTGTCTTATGCACAAAAGCGGTTGTGGTTTATAGATAACCTGAATCAAGGTAGTTCTGAATACCATATTACTTCAGCGGTACAACTAAGCGGGAAATTTGATTTAGCGAGCGCGCAGCAATCCTTTACTTTGCTTATTGAGCGTCATGAGACTTTAAGAACCGTCTTTATTAAATCGGCTGATGGCGTTGTGATGCAGAAAGTTAATCATACTAAGCCTTTTCAGATAAAGCACTTATCATTGACTCACTTAACGGGAGATGCGCAAAAGCTGGCTTTAGAACGGTTGATACACGAGCAAAACAGTCAGCCTTTTGATCTGAGTTTAGACCAAATGCTACGTGTTTCGGCGGTAAGTTTAGCGGAAGATGAGCTTGCGATTATTTTTACAGTACATCATATTGCTTCTGACGCTTGGTCAATGGGGGTCTTGGTTAATGAATTTTGTAGTATCTATCAGGCGCAGGTGACTCAACAGCCACAAGACTTACCTCCTCTCAGTATACAATATAGTGATTATGCACATTGGCAGCAACAGAGTGACACCCAAGCGAGAATAAGTAGTCAGTTGCATTATTGGCAGCAGCAGTTGCAAGGGCTGCCCTCTGTGCACCAAATACCGTTAGATCACGCTAGGCCGAGTGCTAAGTTAAGTAATGGTAAACGCCTACAACGAAAATTACCCTCAGCGTTGGCTGAGAAATTACAAAGGCTTGCTACCGCTGCCAATATAACTCCTTTTATGCTCTACCATGGGGCATTAAGCCTATTAATATCAAAATATAGCTATGAACACGACGTTGTGATTGGCACCCCTGTAGCAAATCGATGTCAAACAGAGCTGGAACCGTTGATCGGCTTCTTTGTCAACACACTAGTGCTTCGTAGTGATACTCAAGAGCGTACTTTATCTGCATTCTTTCAGCATATTCGCGACGTGAACCTTGCAGCGCAAGAACATCAGGAAGTACCGTTTGAACAAGTGGTAGATGCTTGTTGTAACTCTCGTACAACTCAATATACACCGCTATTTCAGATCATGTTGAACATGAATAATACGGAGTCTTCATCGTTCACGCTTAGTGGTGTAGAAGCAAATCTTATCCCAGTGGCAGCTGATAGATGCAAATATGACTTAGAGTTTGCGGTACAGCTAAGTAGCAGTTGCCCTGTGTTGATGTTGCAATACGATACTAGCTTATTTTTACCCAGTAGTATGGAGTTAATGCTGGCCGATTTCGCCGCATTGCTAACAAGCTTAAGTGAGTGTACTTTTGAAACGACGATGCTTAGTGAGCTTACGCTTTCCTCATCAGAACGGGGATATATTGGGCGAGAAGCACCGCAAGAATTAAGGTTACAAGAGTCGTTTCAACAGCAGGTCAATAGAAAACCAAAACAGGCAGCACTGCAGTTTTCTAACAGCACGATGACTTATGCGGATTTGGCAGCACAAGTTCAAGATCTCGCTTGCTACTTAGTAACTCATTTCCCACCTCATGCTCGAATTGGTATTTGTCTCGGCCGTTGTGAGTCTTTGTTGGTTTCAGTATTAGCAATATTGCGTGCTGATATGACCTATGTTCCTATGGATCCGAGTCATCCAGAGCAACGTTTGTTAAGAATAGCCGAGCATGCGGAGCTGGCAGCCATTATAACAAAGCCTGAGTGGCAGTCGAAGCTACAAGGCGTCTCAATTGCTACTGTCGTCGATATCAACACCTATGAGAAAACGGCTAAAACTAAGTTAGCTGAGGTGTACAGCAACCCTGTCGCGTATGTTATTTATACATCTGGTTCAACTGGCACACCGAAAGGAATTGAGGTACTACATAAAGGCTTAAGTAACTATCTTGATTATGCAGCAAAGCATTATCTCTGTGCAGGTATATTACGGTCAGTAGTTAGTTCAACACTGAGTTTTGATGCAACGTTAACTTCGTTATTGGCACCGCTTATCAGCGCTAAAACAATCACGATACTGCCAGAAGAAGATACTTTAGCTGATCTGTATCAGTGTTTGCGCAGTGGCCCTGCTAGTTTGTTTAAACTTACACCATCCCACCTGAAGGCGCTTTGCGCTATTCACCATGGTGAGAGTATTACAACACCTCATACGATAGTGGTGGGTGGGGAACAGTTTACAGGCCAGCTGTTGGGACAGTGTCAGCGATGGCTCAATGGCGCGACCTTTGTGAACGAATATGGCCCCTCGGAAACCGTCGTTGGCTGTTGTGATTATGTTGTACTTCCTGGCCAGAAAGAGCGCGCTAGTGCAGCGGTTTCAATAGGTCGTGCGATTGCAAATACCCAACTTTATGTGCTTGACCCATATCTTCAGGTGGCACCTAAAGGTGGGGTCGGTGAGCTATGTATTGCCGGCTTTGGAGTTGCTAAAGGATATTTACAGCAGCCCCAACTCACAGCCGAAAAGTTTCTGAATTGGCAAGGGGAGCGGATCTATCGCAGTGGGGATCTTGTCCGTCAACGCAAAGATGGCAACTTAGTTTACGTAGGCCGGATCGATGAACAGGTAAAAATTCGTGGCTATCGTATTGAGTTGGCTGAAATTGAGGCGCTTGCAGTGGCGTTTACTGGCGTTGAACAAGCCGTAGCCCATGTAATTGAAGGAAAAAATAACAGTGCTCAGTTATTACTTTATATAACGTTAAAACCAACTTTGTGTGGCAATGAGCAGACTTCATTGTTGAAGCGTTACCTCGCCGAACAATTACCAGAATATATGGTGCCGAGTCAGTTTGTGGTGTTGGAGCAATTTCCACTTACAGTCAATGGTAAGGTTGATAAACGCGCTTTGCCACAACCGGAGTTGACGACAGCGCATTACCGAGGACCACAAAATAAAACAGAAGCGCAATTGCAGCAATTATGGTCGAGTTTATTAAAGATACCGCAAGCGTCACTGAGCTGTGAGGCAAACTTCTTTGCCCTAGGTGGCGACTCAATATTATCAATTCAGCTAGTCTCACGGGCAGCGGAGCAAGGCCTGTATTTTAGTGTTAAAGACCTGTTTCGTCATCAACACATCGTGGCATTAGCGCGGTGTGTAAAGCAGAGCAAAGGATACACGATAGCACAAGAGGCGGTGATAGGAGAGATGCCATTGCTGCCTATTCAGCAGGCATTTTTCAAAAACGAAACGGCGTTAGCCCACTTTAACCAGTCGGTTCTATTAAGTACCCCAGAGGATTTTGACACCCAATGCCTGATACCGATGTTGCAAGCTTTGGTCACGAGACATGACGCATTGAGGCTCAGTTTTGATAAATCACAGGGGCAGTGGCGAGGTTGGTATCAAGCCTTGGAAGCATTGGCGCTATCAAACTGCATAGAGCAGCATGAGTGGGATGGAGAGGCAGAGAGTTTAACGGCTATTGCAGAGCGAGCGCAGCGCAGCTTATCACCGATAGATGGTGAGTTATTACGATTGGTCTATTTGGCGAACAAAGCGGGTACAGGACGCTTGCTGTTGGTGATACATCACTTAGTTGTGGATGGGGTTTCTTGGCGTATTTTGCTGTCAGACATAGCACAGCTCTATCAACAATACCAAGCGGGAGAAGCATTGCAGCTTGGTGATAAGACACATAGTTATCAACAGTGGGGAAGACACTTACAGCGCTATAGCGAGAGTGAAGGGCTTCAGCAGCAACGTTCATATTGGCGGGAACTAGAGGCAGATAATAGTTGGCAACAGCATTATGGTCATGAGCAAGTACAAGCAGGTGTACGGCGACAATTACAAATCCAATTGAGTGAGGATGAGACACAGGCTTTGCTCACGATGGTGCCACAGAGTTATCGAACTCAGGTGAATGAAGTACTCTTGGCGGCTTTGTGGTTAGCTCATCAACGTTGTAGTGGTGCTCAAACGCTATCGGTAACACTAGAAGGGCATGGGCGTGAGGGAGTTGCGGGGGTAATAGATTTAAGTCAAACCGTAGGCTGGTTTACCAGTATGTATCCATTGCAGCTAAGCGTGCAAGCGGCGGAGGATGTCGGTGGTATTTTGATGGCGGTAAAAGAGCAATACCGTCAGGTTCCGGATACGGGGATAGGCTATGGCGTATTAAAGTACCTGTGCGGTGATAGCGAGCTTGCGGATAAGACGATGCCGGCTTTGCAGTTTAATTACCTAGGGCAGTTTGACCAAACGGTAAAACAGACGGGCGCCTTTAGCATAGCAGAGGAAAATAGAGGGCAACATATAAGTGCAGCTCGGATAGCACAAGAAGAGCTGGTGTTAAATGGGAAGGTGGTATTTGGCAGTTTAGGTTTTACGCTGAATTATGACACAGGGTGTTATTGCGAGGGAGCGCTATCGACGTTGATGAAGGCTTATGAGCAGGCCTTAAGAGACGTTATTACGCATTGTAAGGCGGTGGGTGTTGGGCCTTATACACCGAGTGATTTTCCATTGGCGAGGGTGACTACGGAAGAGTTAGAACGATGGGATATTGGGTCGGATATTGCAGATTTATATCCAGCGACGGGGATGCAACAGGGGCTGTTATTCCATGGTTTGTTGGAAGCAGGGAGTTATGTCACGCAGACTCGGATAAGCTTCAAGGATTTGGATGCAAGCGCATTCAAAGCTGCATGGTTAGCGGTAATAGAGCGGCACAATATTTTTAGAACGGCATTTGTAGGAATAGAGCAAGGGAATGCGCATCAAAGGGTGAGCGCACATGCGGTACTGCCTTGGAAGGAAGAAGATTTAAGGGAGATGTCACAGGCGCAGCAGCAACATTATTTAGACGATTATCAGCGTATGGATAAGCGCAAAGCCTTTGCGATAGATGCAGCACCACTGATGCGCTTTAGCTTATTTAATGTAGGAGATGAACATACGTTGCTCTGGAGTTACCACCATGCGCTACTGGATGGGTGGTGTATTCCGTTGGTATTTAAGGAGATAAAGCAATGTTATGAAGCGCTGTGTGCGGGTATACCGTTAGCAAGTGGAGCGCCAGAATACAGTTATAGAGATTATGCTCAGTGGCTGAGTGAGCAAGACAAGGAGGAGACGGTAGCGTTTTGGCGAGACACGTTAGCACCGCTGAGTAGCCATACTCAGTTGCCAGCGGAGCAAGGAGAGGTGGGAGCAGGAGAGGGCGAGTATCGCATTGAGTTTAGTGTATCAGAGACGGCGGCGTTACAACGGTTGGCGGCGGAAGCGAGAACGACGTTAAATATAGTCGTACAAACGGCATGGGGTGTGTTGTTGCAGCGCTATGGCAACCAAGGTGCGGTGGTGTTTGGTTCGGTGACGTCAGGGCGGCCGGCAAGTCTTGCGGGTGTCGAGTCGATATTAGGTTTGTTTATCAATACAGTACCGGTGGTTGTAGAGAGCGGTGCAGAAGAGACGGTGCTTGGGCTATTGCAGGCGCAGCACGAACAGCAAGTGGCACGAGAAGGGCATAGCTACTATCCGTTGTATGAAATACAAAAACAGTCGCCGTTGGGAGAGCCTCTGTTTAATAGCGTATTTGTATTTGAGAACTATCCGGTTGATGCGCAGTTAAGTGAAGCGGATGAGCAGTCGGGGCTAGAGGTTACGACAGCGGAGACAACGGAAGGGACGAACTACGACTTAACGGTAGTGGCGCATGTATCGGAAGGGTTGAGTATTCGCTTAGAAGGCGGGGCGGGGCACTATAACTCAGCGAGTTTGGCACGTTTAGGCGGACATTATAAGCGTTTGCTATTGGGGTTGACGAAGGCCTTGAAGGTTGCGGAGGTTGAGCTTTTAAGTGAGCGAGAGCGGTCTTATTTGCTCACGGAGTTGAATAGTACAGCTCAGGATGTTGAGGTGCCGAGCTGTTTATTGCATGAGTTGTTTGAGCGTCAAGCAAAGAGCCAACCAGATGCGGTGGCGGTGGAAACAGCCAGTGAAAGTATCAGCTATGGTCAGCTCAACCAACGTGCAAACCAATTGGCACGACAACTACAGCATCAAGCAGTGCAGCTAGGAGATGCGGTAGGGATATTGTTAACACGCTCGGTGAATATGGTTGTGGCAGTGTTGGCAGTATTAAAAGCTGGAGGACGCTATGTCCCACTGGACCCTAATTATCCCAAACAGCGACTGGAGTATATTGTTGCAGATACGCAGTTGCAGCATGTTATTTGTAACGAGCATACTCAAGGGCTGTTGGATATCGCAGGTGTCACTCTGTGGCAGCTAGACGCCACTAAACTACAGCAGGACTTAGCACAACAGTGTAGAGACAACTTAGGCCGTCATCCGCAAGCTACGAGCGACCAGCCAAGTTACCTTATTTATACATCAGGCTCGACAGGTAAGCCAAAAGGGGTAGTGATAGCGCACAGGAATGCGTTGGCGATGGTGCAGTGGGCAGGAGAGTTTTATCAGCCGGAAGAGTTAGCGGGGGTGTTGGCAAGCACGTCACTTAACTTCGACTTATCGGTGTTTGAGTTATTCGTTCCACTGAGCTTTGGTGGCAAAGTAATCTTAGTGGAAAATATTCTGACTCTGCTAAACGAAGACATAGCGGGTATTAGTCTAATTAATACAGTGCCGTCGGGAATAGATGCATTGCTGGCGGCGCAGCGGCTTCCTAGCTCGGTTCTGAGTGTCAACTTGGCAGGAGAGCCACTGGCACAGACAGTAGTAGAGAAGTTATTTAGTGGGCGAGAGTTACGGCGAGTTGTGAACTTGTATGGACCGTCAGAGGATACGACGTACTCCACTTACTATGAAATGACAGCGGCACCGGAGCAGGCCCCAAGAATAGGTCGTCCGGTGTCCAATACGCAGGCTTACGTACTGGGAGAACAAGGAGAGCTGTTACCGTTTGGAGTAACGGGTGAGTTGTATTTAGGTGGTGCGGGCGTGGCTTGTGGTTATCTTAATCAGCCACAGCTAACGGCACAGCGTTTTATTCCAGACCGCTTTAGTAACAACACAGATGCACGACTTTATCGTACAGGAGACTTAGTTCGATATGACCAACAAGGAGAGTTGTGTTTTATAGGGCGCGTTGACGAGCAGGTGAAGTTACGAGGTTTTCGTATTGAGCTTGGGGAAATAGAGCATCACCTAAATAGCCATGATGCAGTAATAGAATCGCTAGTGTTAGTGGTAGAAGAGGCAGGAGAGTCACAGTTACAGGCTTACGTCCGAACAGAAGAAGCGACGGGTTTGGCACAGCAGCTACGTGAGTATCTACGGGCATTACTACCAGAGTACATGCTGCCAAGTCGCTACATTGCGGTATCACAGTGGCCGCTATCCCCGAACGGTAAAATTGACAAAAATGCGCTAAAACAATTGCATAGTAACACTGAGCTCGAGGCCTTTATAGCACCAAGAAATGCCACAGAGGAGCAGTTATTACTCATTTGGCAGCGATTGCTCAAAAACGACGCGATTGGTATTAATGACCACTTTTTTACCGTAGGAGGGGATTCAATTATAGCAATTCAATTGGTTGCTATGGCTCGGGAAGTGGGACTCCATATAACTTTAAAAGAAGTTATGCAGTTACCTACGGTTGCTGATCAGGCATTGGTGGTTAAAGCAAGTAAAGAAGTGAGTGCTGAACAATCTCCCCTAAGCGGAGAATTTAGGCCTTTACCTATTCAATTGAGATTCTTACAACGCTCAAAAGGGGCGGCTGTACATCATTATAATCAGTCTATCTTATTGCAAGTGCCTATTGAGTTATCGCAAGATTTTCTAAGGCAAGCAGTTTCATGTTTACTTGATAGGCATGACGCGTTGAGATTACGGTTTACTCACAAATCAACAGGGTGGATGGGCGAGTTTATTGCGCTTGAACAAATTGATATTAATCGGGTTGTACAGAATGTTTTCGTTGCTGATTGGTCGGCTGAGGCCGTAACTGAAATTGCTGCTGCAGCACAGTCTGGGTTTAATATTTCAAAAGGTGAGTTATTTAAAGCAGTCTTAATCTCAGGTAAAAGTGAAGCTCGGTTGTTACTTGTAGCGCATCACCTGGTCGTAGATGGTGTTTCTTGGCGAATTTTGGTACAAGATTTACAGCGTCTTTGGTGTCAGCATCAACGCCAAGAGATACCTCGGTTACCAGCAAAAACCTCATCTATAAGGCAGTGGAGTGATACCTTAGCGCTTCATTACGACGATTTCCAAGCGCAACAAGTCTTTTGGCTTGCCCAATTAGCCGCTGAAAATACCATGATGCCTTTATCTGAGAGTGAAATAGAGCCCTGTTTACGCAGTGAAAGTGAAATCGTTAAGCTACAGCTTACCCACTCAGTAACTCGTCAACTCCTAGGAAGTGCAAACCAAGCTTATCGCACGCAAGTAGAGGATTTATTGTTAAGTGGGCTGTATTTAGCGCTACAGCAAACATTTGCGGTATCGCAAGTCGCAGTTGCACTGGAAAGCCATGGTCGGGATCCTATCTCTGATGATGTGGATCTCAGTGAAACAGTAGGTTGGTTTACGTCACTTTATCCACTATTACTTAGTTCAGAGGGCACAGGGCTTACAGAAGTAATTATTGCTGTAAAAGAACGGCGTAGGGTTATTTCTGAGTCGAACGTTGGCTTTGGAACACTAAAATACTACTCCCAAACTTCTGAGTGTTCGCATTTTGAACAAGCGGATCCTTTTGTGCTATTTAACTATCTTGGACAAATTGAGATAAATGCAGAGCACGAGCATGGGGATTTTTCTCTCGCTAATGAAAGTATGGGGTCAAATCTACACGAGCAAGCTTTGCGGGAGTTTGCTATTGCGATCAATGGCCAAGTGAGTGAAGGCTTACTGCATTTGATGATTGACTATAGTGTTGCGCAGTTTAGTCCAGAGACTATGGTTGCTCTTAAAAATAATTTAGCTATGGCGTTGCAGGATATTGCTAATCACTGTGAAGGCCGAATGCCGATGTTAACAACCTCTGATGTCCCTCATGTCGAATTACAACAATCTCAGCTTAATGAATGGCAGAAACGCTTTGGTACACTCATTAATATCTTTCCTGCAACACCATTACAGCATGGAATATTCTTTCAAAGTCAAATTGATAAAAAAGCCTACTTAACCCAAGTTGTAAATCAAATCAGTGGCGAATTGAACATCAAGGCGATGGAGCTAGCATGGCAATATGTGACTAATCGGCATGAAATATTGCGAAGCGGCTTTGCTATAGAAAAAAGTAGCCTTTATCGCTTTGTGCTTGCACCAGATATTAAAGTTCCTGTGCGCTTTTTAGATTGGAGCGACTTGAGTGATGAGCAGCGCCACAGCGCATTTATCACGTTGCGTGAGCAAGACCGAGAAATGGCAATGCCACTCAATGAAGCGCCTTTGCATAGAGTTACTATCGTGCGCTATGGCTCCATGCAGCATCAATTACTTTGGACACATCATCACCTAATTTTAGATGGTTGGTGTCTGCAAACCGTTTACCAAGAACTATTGCAAAGCTATTTGTCTTTTGCTAACTCGCAACCCTTATCGTTACCGAAACCGATCCCACTGGATGGTTACTATGATTGGTTGCAGAGTAAAGATAAGCAAAGTGCTCTTGACTATTGGCATACTTACTTGCATGACTTTGACTCGCCCACCGCATTGTTAGAAAGCCAAAATTTAGACGTTCAATCAGGCTATGTTGAGCGACAATGGCAAATAAGTACGAGTCTGTCGCAAAAGCTACGAGTACTTGCCAGTGAAGCCAAGGTGACTCTCAATGCTGTCATACAGTGGGCTTGGGGATACTTGTTACAGCGTTACAGTGGCGATCAAAAAGTATTGTTTGGTACTGTAATTTCAGGTCGGCCATCTGAGGTACAAAACATTGAAAAGATGGTTGGGTTATTCATAAACACCATACCTGTAAAAGTTGATTTTGTTCCATCAACGGATCTTAAAGCTCAGCTTAAGCAATTACATGAAAGCCAGTTGCAGAGTCAAGAACACGGCTTTTTAACTTTGCCAGAGATCCAGCAACAAACAGCGATTGCCGCTGAGATTGAGTTGTTCGATAGTATCGTAGTGTTTGAGAATTATCCTACTGAGAGCAATAGCAGTGTAGCGAATAATACCAGCGATGTTGTTATCAATAGTAGTGAGACGGCAGAGTATAGTGCTGTGCCGTTGACTTTTATTGTGAATGATAATGAACACTTACAGCTTACATTGGGATATCGTAAAGAGCGTTTCAGCGATAACACCATAGCGCAAATGCAACATCATCTTGATGCCATCTTTTCTCAGCTTGCGGATGGTCGAGGTGTGGGTGAAATTTCACTGTTATCGACGTCTGAGCAACATTTACTGGCGCAGCAACATGATACTTTCTGTTCCCACAATTTAGCTTTACTACCGCATCAATATGTTGACCACTTTGCACAGGTAACACCTAACAGCATCGCCGTTCTTGATACTCAAGAAACGTTGACATATCAGCAGTTAAATCAGGCAGCGAACCGATTGGCTCGTTTGCTACAGGCTCAGGGAGTAATGCAGGAATCCTTCGTGGCTTTGTATCTTGAACGTCACTGTAGCATGGTTATTGCAATTTTGGCGGTGTTAAAGGCGGGTGGCGCTTATGTACCTATTGACCCGAGTATGCCGGACGCGCGCAGTAGTGCAATCTTAGACCAGCTGGGTGATGTACAAGTATTGACCCAACAGCACTTAGCGGAAGCTGAGTGTTTGCAATCACATCAAGTGACTGTGATCGATAGCGAAGCGACGCTAGATACTCTCTTTCAGTATAGAGCAACGACTCCTAGTACCTTTGAATTAAGCGCGACAAATCTTGCGTATATGATTTTTACGTCAGGTACAACAGGACAACCAAAAGGGGTGATGGTTGAGCATCAAGCCTTGTTGAATCGTGTACTGTGGATGCAAAAGCAATATGGACTGAAAGCCAGTGATAAAGTGCTGCAAAAGACGCCTTATGGTTTTGATGTTTCGGTCTGGGAGTTTGTTTGGCCTTGGACCGTTGGCGCAAGTATTGTTCTAGCTAAACCTGAGGGTCACAAAGAGCCTAAGTATCTAGCAGAGTTGATACAGCGACAAGGCATTACTCATTGTCACTTCGTACCTTCAATGCTGCAAGCATTTATGCAGCATGCAGAGTTATCGCAGTGCCAAACACTGAAACAGGTATTTTGTAGCGGTGAGGCATTAACGCGCGATCACCGAGAACAGTTTATACGAGCGTCATCCGCTCAGTTACATAACTTATATGGCCCGACAGAAGCAGCAATAGATGTAAGTTATTGGGATTGTAGTAAAACCACCTCGGCCCCGAGTGTTCCCATTGGTTATGCTATTGATAACATTAACTGTGTAGTAGTGAGTCCGGATTTTGCTGAGCAGCCTATCGGTATTCCAGGAGAGTTACTCATATCTGGGATTGGCTTGGCTCGAGGTTACTTTCAGCAGGAACAGCTCACTGCGGAGAAATTTATTACGGTGAGCTTAGCAAACCGTTCTCAGCAGAGATATTATCGCACGGGCGATTTGGTCCGTCGTTTAGAATGTGGAGCTCTGGAGTTCCTTGGTCGTTTAGATCATCAAGTTAAAATCCGTGGTTTGCGTGTAGAGCTAGGAGAGATCCAAGCTGCGATTGCAGGCTGTGATGAAGTGGAAGAAGCATTTGTCAGTGTGCAGGAGTTACAAGCTGGTGAACAGCTTATCGCATTCTGTGTTACATCATTGGACAGTGCTGAACTTTCAGCTGTGATACCTAAGTTGCTGGCATCTACCTTACCGAACTACATGATACCTGCAACCTATATCGCATTGACTGAATTACCAGTCACTGTTAACGGCAAACTTGACCGTAAAGCACTATACAGCATGGTGACGGCCCAGCCTCAGATTGAATACGTTCCAGCACATACGGCAACAGAAGTTGCTCTAGAGGAAGTCTGGCGAGAGTGTTTAGGTATCACAGAACCCCTCAGTACCGTGCAGTCTTTCTTTGCTCTAGGCGGAAATTCGCTTCATGCCATGAGTATCCTCGATCGTGTCCAATCGCACTGGGATTACCCTTTTGAAATTGCAGACCTGTTTGCCTTCCAAACAATCAAAGAATTAGCACAGTTTATTGATGCAACACAGTCCCAGTATAGCTCAGAACAGCAGGAGCTAGAGGCGGATAGTGAGGCCTTTGAAGAAATGGAGTTTTAACCCAATGATTGATTTGCTTAATCAACTACAACAAAAAAATATTCAGCTATCTTCTGACTCCGGTACTTTAAAGGTGAAAGCACCAAAAGGTGCCATGACTGCTGAGTTAGCAGAGCAAGTAAAAACGCACAAAGAACAGTTATTGCACTTTCTTGAGAGAAAGCAGCAAGGGAGGTCAGTGGCGAGTATCCCCTTGTGTGCCATAGATCGCAGTGGTGCGATCCCAGCATCATTTTCACAACAACGGCTGTGGTTAATCGATAAGCTAGAAGGCAGTCAACATTATAATGTTGCAGCAGCACTGGCCTGTGATGGGGTACTGGATATTGCAGCCATAGAAGCCAGTCTAACCCAAATAGTTGCCCGCCACGAGGCGTTAAGAACCTGTTTCGAAGCCCACGATGGAGTGTGTATGCAGCGGGTAATGCCAGCCCGAGCGGTGACGGTAGAAGTGGTGAATTTGGTTGATTGTGGTGAAGATGAAGTGCAGCGGCAAGTGGATGATGCGGCACGAGAAGTTTTTGACCTAAGCCAAGATTTAATGTTGCGCACAAAAATCATCAAACAGTCTCAAACACGGCATATTTTGTTGTTCACGTTGCATCACATCGCATCGGATGGTTGGTCAATGCAGCTATTAATAAAAGAGTTTAATGCATTTTACCAAGCTGCGATAACAGGCGGGGAAGCGGATGTGCCTGAATTACCGGTCCAATATGGAGATTACGCGTACTGGCAACAGCAACAGTTAACGGAGCAAAACAAAGCACAGTTGTTAAGGTATTGGCAGGCTAGGTTGTCGGGCATGCCGAGCTTACACGGATTGCCATTAGATAAGCCGCGACCAGCCAAGCAAGAATTTACCTCTGGATATGTGCGTAGTCGGATAGGCAAAGAGACATTGGCAGGGTTACAAGCGCTAACGCAAAGCGCAGGTGTCACGTTATTTATGGTACTGCAAGGTGCTTTTGCGGTGTTATTGAGCCGCTTAAGCGGTGAGTCGGACATCGTCTTAGGCGTACCGACAGCGGGGCGTAGTGAGAGTGAATTGTCGCCATTAATAGGGTTTTTTATCAATACCTTGGTGAGTCGAACAGAGGTTGATTTAGCGCAGCCATTTACGGCGTTATTGGCGCAGATAAAGGCAGATACGCTGGCAGATTATCAGCATCAAGGGCTCCCTTTTGAGCTGTTGGTAGAGGCATTAAACCCAGATAGAAGCTTAGCATATAACCCCTTGTGTCAGGTTAAGTTGGTGCTACAGAACCATCGCAGCAGTGACGATGAAGGGTTGAGTTTGGGAGAGGCGAGGCTGAAACCACTCCAACAAAGTCAAGAGCAGGTACGGTTTGATTTGGATTTGACTTGCTCGGAGGGAGAAGGCGAGTTGCTATGCCATTGGCGGTATCAACAGAGCTTGTTTACAGAAGCGACGATAGCGGCGTATGCCCGTAGCTTTGAGTATCTATTGGAGAGTATCGCGAAGGGAGCCCAAGGTAGCTGCAAAAGTTTAGCCTTGTATGACGATGAAATGCGTCAAAGCTTGATAGAAGAGAGCGTAGGTGCAGCCTGTGATTATCGGCGAGGAGAAAGTGTAGTAGAGCAGTTTGCGAGACAAGCCCAGCAGACGCCGGAGAGAATAGCGGTACGGGATGAATCACACGCACTGAGCTATGGAGAGCTGTACAGTCGCGTGAATCAGTTGGCACATTACCTTCAAGAGCAGGATATAGGGGTGGGAGAGCGAGTTGCGTTGGTGATGACGCGAGATGTCACGCTCTTGGTGGCGATGCTAGGGGTGATGGCGACGGGTGCGAGCTATATCCCATTGAGCCCGGATAATCAGACGGCACGTTTAGCAGATATATTTAACGATGCGGATGTGACTCAGGTCTTGGTATCGACATGTTTATTAGAAATTTTACCGGTTTCAGGGGTAGATGTGTTAATGCTGGATGAGGATGAGTGGGGCTTATCGGGTTATGACAGCCATCCGGTGGGAGTGACACATACCTTAGCGGATAGCGCCTATGTGATTTATACGTCAGGGTCGACGGGTAAGCCAAAGGGGGTGGAGGTAAGTCACAGAGGATTAATAGATTACTGTGGCTATGGTCTAAAAGCGTACTATCAAGAGCAGTTGACAGGAAGTTATGTGCTGACGTCGCATGCATTTGATATAGGCGTTCCGAGTTTATATTTGCCTCTTTTGGTGGGAGGGTGCGTGAACTTAGCGCCTTGGGGAGAGGAGTTGGAGGGATTAGTCGAGCGGTTACGAGGGAGCTCAGAGGCGAGTTTATATCGTTTGACGCCGATGCATTGTGAGGCATTACTTGAATTGCTGGATGGGGATAAGGTCAGCGGAGCGCATGTTCTGGTGATAGGAGGGGAGACGCTAACGGAGGGGCTGGCTGCGCGGTTGCAAGATACCTTTAGTGAAAGTCAACTTTACAACCACTATGGTCCGACGGAAACGGTGGTAGGTTGTAGCTTATATGATGCAAGCGCGCATTTAAGGGCAGGGGATTCAACGCGAGAAGAGATACCGATAGGGTATGCGATGGCGAACACAGGGTTGTATGTCGTTGATGCAGGGGGTGAGCTGCAAGCGAAAGGAGGCGTAGGAGAGCTTTATGTTGGAGGGCCTTGCGTAGCGAAAGGATATGTTGGAGATCCGGACAGGACGGCGGCGTCATTTGTGTATGTTCCTTGGTTGGCGGATACGAGGTTGTATAGAACAGGAGACAGGGTACGGCGCTTGGAGTCGGGAGCGTTGGTATTTTTGGGAAGGAAGGATGAGCAAGTCAAGCTGCGGGGATATCGTATAGAGCTTGGAGAGATAAGGAGTGTTTTGGCACAGCAAGCAGCGGTGAAACAGGCGGCGGTGTTGGTGCAAGGAGAGGGTGCGGATGCGACGTTGGTGGGTTATGTTGTTGCAGAGGGAGAGGTAGTAGATGAAGGTATTTTTATAGCGGAGTTAGAGCGTGCGTTATCGGCGCGTTTAGCCAGTTATATGTGTCCGAGTCGTTGGTGTTTGCTAGATGCTTTGCCGTTGACGGCGAATGGTAAGTTGGATAGGGGTGCGCTACCGAGCGAGATTGGGGAGATAGGGCAGGAATATGAAGCGGCGGAGAATAGT
Organism: Pseudoalteromonas sp. JC3; assembly: GCF_030291895.1. NCBI lineage: Bacteria > Pseudomonadati > Pseudomonadota > Gammaproteobacteria > Alteromonadales > Pseudoalteromonadaceae > Pseudoalteromonas > Pseudoalteromonas sp. JC3. The sequence goes on from NZ_CP127855.1 coordinate 984,880, forward strand.
GTAGAGCGAGCGCTGGTAGAGATATGGGCAGAGGTACTGCGACAACCACTAGAGGAGTTAAGTGTAACGGGTGATTTCTTTAGGTTAGGGGGAAATTCTCTGTTAGCGGTGAAAATAATCAGCGAGATTAACGCTCGCTACAAGCTGCAGTTGGGTCTCAAAGAACTCTTTAGTTATCCTAGTATTCGCCGTTTAGCGGTACTTATGCAGCAATCTGGTTTGGGAGAAAACAACCCAGAGATCCCAGCGTTACCTCGAGATGGTCAAGCCCTACCGCTATCTTACGCACAACAGCGTCTTTGGTTTATTGAGCAATTAGCAACTCAACCAAACGCACAATTCAATATGCCATTGGCGTTAAGAATCCGTGGCCAATTAGAGACTAATACCCTTGAGCAGGCCATCGCAGCAGTTATTAAGCGTCACGAGATACTAAGAACAGTATACCAGCTCGATCAAGATGGCGAACCCCAACAAGTTATATTGCCAGCATTTGCGCCACGGATAACAACGCTTGAGTTAAATGGCAGTGAGCAAGAAAAGCTTAATCAGGCACACGCTAATGTCGCAGCCCAAGCCTTGCAGCCGTTTAACTTACAAAGTGACCACATGTTAAAGGTTCAGTTGTTGCAACTTGGCAAGCATGATTATGTATTGGCCATTGTGGTGCATCATATTGCTTGCGACGGTTGGTCATTGAATATTCTTCTTAACGATATCATGGCATTCTATGACGCGATAAGCTCAGCGCAAGCACCCACTCTGGAGCCATTGACGATACAGTATGCAGACTTTGCAAGTTGGCAACGTCGTTACCTAGGTGGAGAGCGGTTGCAACACGGACTTGATTTTTGGCTGAGTCATCTAGATCAAGCGCCGCCATTACATAGTATTCCCCTAGACCGTAATCGAGCTCCTGATCAGTTCAGTGGAGCAAGAGTAGATGGAACCATTGCACCAGATATCGTTAATGAACTAGAGCTATTTGCTCAGCAGCACCAAAGCACTCTGTTTATGCTCTTACAGACTATGTTCGCGGTTACTGTAGGTAGATTCAGTCGTGAGCAGGATGTTGTAATGGGGATGCCTGCGGTCAATCGTAATAATAAGTCCTGTCAGAATATGATTGGCTTATTTCTAAATACACTAGTCGTGCGTACTCAGTTTGATACACAACAACCCATCGGTGAATTGCTGCGCAAAGCCAAGCAAACCCATATGGAGATACATGCTCACAGTGAGGTTCCGTTTGAATTACTAGTCGAACAATTGAATCCAGAGCGTTCCTTGACACATGCTCCTATCTTTCAGTTGTTTATCAATATGGCCAATGAACAACTAGCATTGTCAACAGAAAGCCAACTCGAAGTGAGTGCTTTTTCCGCACAGCAAGAGTTTGACAGTAAGTACGATATTACTTTATATCTGCGACCGACTCACTCAGGGTTGAAGTTTATTTTTGCTTACAATGCTGCATTGTTTGACTGCTCAACCATTACTGCTTTGGCGAATGAATTTAGTAGTACGTTGTATCAGGTTGCAGCAAATCCACAACTTAACGTTGCACAGCTTAAGTGGTCGCAACCTCTAAAAGAGAATGCCGCAGTTACTCTTTGTGAGCATGAAGTCAGCTCAGTTCATCAATTATTTGAACTTAATTTGAGTAAGCACGCAGCTAGTGGTGCATTACATTATGCAGAGCAAAAGCTGTCATTTGAAGAGTTAAACGAACAGTCCAACAAGTTGGCTCATTATTTGATTAAGCAACATGCTATCAGCAAGGGTCAAACGGTAGGTATACATTGCCAGCGAAACGCCACGCGGATAATCGCTATGCTTGCTGTATTAAAGGCAGGAGCAACACTGGTTCCATTGTCTGTTGAACTGCCTGCATCACGATTGAAGTTGCAAGCAGAAGATGCAGACATTACTTTGCTATTACATGATGAGCAAACAGAGGCATCATTTTTTGAGCGCGCAACATTGGACTGTAGCAGTCTATTGAGAGAAAGCACGCTGGACCAATACAGCGGAGAAAATCCAGACGTTGAAGTCTTTAGTGATGATATTGCGCACATTATCTACACCTCGGGCTCGACGGGTAAGCCCAAAGGGGTGTTAGGGACTCACGGTGCTGTAGTTAACAGAGTCAGTTGGATGTTACAGCGTTTTCCACTGGCCTCAAATGAAGTAACCGTGATGATGACCTCAATGGCGTTTATACGCGGTATGTGGGAGTTTTACGTCAGCTTAGCTGCAATCAAACCCGTTGTTTTATTGCCACGAGAGCAGGTGAAAGATAACAATTTATTCGTCGCAGCTATTGAAAAACATAAAATCACCAGAATAGTTACTACGCCTTCTCATTTGCAGAGTTTAGTAATATCGGGAGCGCAGTATCGCTCGACGCTTAGCAGTTTGCGCTACTGGTTTATTAGTGGTGAAGCACTGTCTTTGAGCCTTGCTGAGCGATGCTGTAAATGGCTGGATGAAGTGGAGTTTTATAACCTTTACGGCTCCACCGAGGTTATGTCCGATGTTCTATACAGTAATATTAAAGAGGATGTCGCACGAGGTGTCATAACACTCGGACAGGCGATAACCAACAACCACGTATTACTCGTTGATGAGCAACTACAACGTGTTCCTACGGGAGCTGTAGGTGAGGTTTTGGTTGTGGGTAGTAATGTGGCAGCAGGGTATTTGTTACGCCCAGAACAAACGAAAGCCGCGTTTGTGGAGTATGATGGTCAACGCGCATACCGAACCGGTGACTTGGCAAAGTATCTCGCTGACGGTCGTTTGGTTGGTTTGGGACGTAAAGATAAGCAAGTTAAGATTCGTGGGTTCCGAGTTGAAGTGGATGAAATCGCCAGTCTACTGCGCAACCGCCCTGAAGTTGATGATGCGATCGTACTGGTCAAAGGCACTGAACTACAACAACGGTTGATTGCTTATCTTAATGTTGGTTGTCGAGCTGTTAAACCGTCACAGCTTGAACAGATTAAAGTCTATTTAAGTGATCAGTTACCTGATTATATGGTTCCTAGTCACTTTGTTACCGTCGAAAATTGGCCTCTCACTATCAATGGTAAACTACAATACAGCGCCTTGCCTGAACCCACTTACCAAAATGATCAGATGCAAGTGGTTCCGAGTACAGAGACAGAGCATCAGCTCCTAGAAATCTGGCAAGGTCTATTAAATGTGACAACAATCGGTGTTACAGATAGCTTTTTTGCGTTGGGCGGACATTCGCTTTTAGCAACTCGTTTGGTTAGCCAAGTTGAGGCGACTTTTGGCTTGACGATAGCGTTGAAAGCAGTTTTTGAAAACAGCACGATTCAATTGCTAGCGCAGCATATAGATAATCATGGTAAAGCCAGTCTGGGGGCAATAACACCGGCACCTAAAGGAAAGCAGATCCCACTTAGTTATGCTCAACAGCGTCTATGGTTTGTCGAGCAAGTAAGTCCTAGTAATCAGTACAATATGCCGCTAGCGTATCAAGTAACAGGAAAGTTTGCACTGCAAGTGGCAGAGCAAGCGTTGCAGTATTTAGTAAATCGGCACGCGGTACTTAGAACTCAATATCAATTTGATGGCCAAACGGCATATCAAGAAGTGCAAGAAAACTGGCAAGTCAGGCTGACAGTTTCTGATCTAACTCATTTATCTGAGCAACAACAAAAAGATAGCATTATTGATCTGCTACGTTCTTTTTATCAACGAGTATTCGTACTCGAAGAACAACCGCCATTTGAAATCCATTATATCTGCCAAAGTAGCGAACAGGGCATACTGCTGTTTAATCTCCATCATATAGCTGCAGATGCATGGTCTATGGGTATCTTGATGTCTGAGTTTATCCATTGTTATCAGGCTATCGAGGCGGGAGTTGATCCGCAGTTACCTGCATTGAGTATTCAATATAGTGATTTTGCTTACTGGCAACGACAGCGATTGGATGATGTATTTTTAGCTGAGCAATTAGCATATTGGCGTACACAACTACAAGATGTGCCAAGCATCCATAACCTGCCATTGGATAGGCCTCGACCTTCAGTCAGAGCACAGCAAGGAGCAATTTATGAGAGTTGTTTATCTGGCGAAATAGTTCAGCAATTAGAGAAAGTGGCGAGTCAGCATAATGTATCGATGTACATGCTATTTCATGCAGCCTTGGCATTTTTAGTTAGTAAATTAAGTGGACAGCAGGATGTGGTTATTGGTTGCCCTATCGCCAATCGAACGAATGTTGAAGTTGAGCCACTAATAGGACTATTTGTAAATACTCTGGTTCTGCGAACTCAAGTACAGCAAGAGAGTTTTAATGGACTTCTAGAGCATATTCGTACGGTCAATTTGGACGCTCAAGCACATCAAGATGTGCCATTTGAGCAACTCGTAGATTTATGTAAGTTACTACGCACTAGCAGTCACACGCCGCTAGTACAAGTTGTTTTGAACTTGAACAATATCGGCCAATCTGTTGCGGGGATTGAAGGGCTGGAATTTACCCCGTTAGAACAACAAAGCACGATTGCTAAAACTGACTTGAATCTTGGGGTGGTATTTGCCGGAGGGAAGTGGGTCATCAACTGGACCTATGATGTTGCGTTATTTGATGCAGATACGATTGAGCGATTCTCGAGCTACTTTATACGTATCCTTCATCAAGTTGCACACAATCCACGGATCGCATTAAGTGATATCGATCTGCTCAATGAGCAAACACAGCAAGCATTAGTGGCAATGAGCCGAGGGCCAGAGCTTGCACCAACAAGGATACAACAAGTTCATCAGTTTCTTGAGAACCAGGTAACACGAACTCCAGAGGCGATTGCACTGGTTTCTGATACACAGAGCTATAATTATCAGGAGCTAAATTCAGCTGTTAACAAGCTATCCAACTACTTACTCAAATTGGAGTTACCGCGTCAAGCAACGGTTGGGATCTGCATGGAGAGATGTAGTGATATGGTAATTGCAATGTATGCAGTTGCTAAAGCTGGTTTAGTTTTCACGCCTTTGGATCCGGAACAGCCACAAGCGCGACGTGCATTTATTATTAGCAATGCAAAAGTTCATTTAGTGCTGAGTCATCAGCAATTTGAGCCCATATTGCGACAAATCCCTGCACTGGCCGTCGCCTATATTGATAGTGTTGCGACCAATCAATTAATCACACAATGCTCAAACATAAATCCAGAAATTGGAGGTCACAATACGGATTTGGCTTATATCATGTATACCTCTGGTTCAAGTGGCGAACCTAAAGGTGTACAAATTGAGCATCGGCAAATCATCGCTGCAACACAGAGTCGTCTAGATGCTTATCGAGTACCAGCAGGGCGCTTCTTGTCTCTTTCATCTATCTATTTTGACTCTTGTTTATTAGGTATTTTTTCAGTGTTAGCACAAGGTGCTGAACTACATATCGTCAAAGATAGTGATGTGGTCGATATTGGAGCCGTTTACCGGTACATCATGGCAAGTGATATTACTCACTTGGCGATTTTACCGACAATGTATCGGGCGTTATTACAGTATGCCAACCTGATGGCTGCGCTACCAAGCCAGCTAAGATTAGTGATCACTGGTGGAGAAGGAGTAGAGCAAGATCTTCAACAGTTGCATTTTGAAAGCCAATGGAGTCAGGGGGCTCGATTTTTTAACGAATATGGGCCAACAGAGGCGACAGTTTGGAGTAGTCACTATGAAATCAAAGCGGATGATAGCTTTCAGGTTGCACCTATTGGTCGTCCGGCGGGTCATGTCAACCTTTACGTAATGGATCATTATGGGCACCTAACACCACAAGGTTGTGAGGGGGAGTTGCACATTGGTGGAGTTGGTGTGGCAAGAGGCTATATGGACAATGCTGAGCTTACCAATGGACATTTTTTCTCAAGACAACTCTACAGCGGAGAATCAGAGCGACTATATCGAACTGGTGATGTGGTGCGTTATAACAAGCATGGTGATATAGAGTTTGTAGGTCGTAAAGATAACCAAGTAAAAATACGTGGCTACCGTGTCGAGCTAAGTGAGATAGAGCAACAGATCTTACACCACCCTGATGTACTCGATTGTGTCACAAAAGTGTGGCAGGAGCAGGGAGAAGAAAAGCTCCTTATTGCATACTTACAGATCCGCGAACGACAGTCCGAACAGGCGGTTGTTGCAGCAGTTAAAAAACAACTGGCTCAAACACTACCCAGTTACATGCAACCCAATGCGATAACGAGTATTGGTCATATACCTGTCAATCGTAATGGTAAGGTAGATAGAAAGGCGTTGCCTAAACCTAACCTTGCAGCACTAACCGGTGAATATTCGCCTGCGCAAAATAATACGCAGAAAAAGCTGCTGACCATCTGGGCCGAACTTCTGCACTTATCGGCAGAGGAGATCAGCATCAATGCCGACTTCTTTGAACTGGGTGGACATTCGCTATTAGCGGTACAACTAGTGACCAAAGTTAATGAAACCTTTCCTGTTGACTTATCTATAAAAGAAATTTTTAGCTCACCCGTACTATGCGATTTGGCTGACCAAGTTGATGCTTTACTTCATTTAGATGAAGACGAGCTGGCGGCCGCTGAAGCTGAGCTAGCAGATATGTCTGATGAAGAAATAGAAAAGCTTTATCAGGAGCTGTGTGACGAGTAACGGCTACTTTGAATTATCGTCACCTCCGGATATAGCGCATAACAAAATAGGTATAACGAAAATGGATATTGAGAATACACAGTCAGTGGCAGAGTCAAATCGCAAGCGAGCCGCGCTGATTAAAAAGTTGGCAGAGCAAAAGCGCGCCCAGATGTTGGCTAAGAAACAAAGCAAAATTACAGCTCGGCAAATAGGGTCTAACACCTTGCCTTTATCGTTTGCACAGCAACGCCTGTGGTTTCTCGATAAGCTTTCTGACCAGGGCGCAGAATATAATATCTCCGGAGGCTTCACCGTTAGAGGAGAGTTTAACGTTGTGGCGGCCCAACAGGCAATACAACAGATCATCACTCGCCATGAAGTGCTTCGAACGACATATGATGACAAGGACGGAGAGCCTATTCAGATTATTCAAGCGACTCCTGAATTTGCAATGACAGTTTACGACTTGAGCCGTGACGAATGTGCACCAAATGCGAATACGATGGAGGAGTTACTCCAGCGCGAATGTGAAAAACCGTTCGATTTAAGTACCGATGTGATGCTCCGAGCAAGTTATATCTCTTTGCCACGCGAGCAAGAACAGGCTGTTGGGGTATTACTGTTTAGTATGCATCATATTGCTTCTGATGGTTGGTCGATGGAAATTGTCACGCGTGAATTTGTGGCAGAATATCAGGCTCAACTTGATGACCGCCCAGCGAGTGTCGTTGAACCGGAGATACAATACGGTGATTTTGCACTTTGGCAACGCCAACACTTGGATCAGCAAGTGTTGCAAAAGCAACTTGAATATTGGCAGCATCAACTTGAAGGAATGCCTGCCGTTCATCGTCTACCCATGGATTATCCACGGCCAGATTTTAAACGCTATCAAGGCCTTAAACTTTCCAGACGACTCGAAGGCAGCGTAAGCCGTCGAGCGTTGATGTTTGCAAAGGAGCATGGACTGACTCCATTCATGTTATTTCATGCGGTGCTGAATCTTATGATGGCACGCTGTAGTAACCAAGCTGAATTTGTAGTGGGAACGCCAGCCGCTAACCGAATGAAGTCAGAGTTGAAGCAAGTGGTTGGCTTTTTTGTTAATACGCTCGTTTTAAAAGCAAATGTCGATGCGTCTAGTGTTAATGCATATCTTGAACACATTAAAGAAGTTAATTTAGATGCTCAATCTAATCAAGATATTCCTTTCGAGCAGATAGTTGAGCATTGCGTGCCAGCCAGAAGCGCCCAATACACCCCATTATTTCAGGTACTGCTAAGTACAACGAGCGGTCAAAACACTGCATTAGAGCTACCTCACCTTGAGTTACTACCTATTGAGCGCAAAGGGGTGGTAGCTAAATTTGATATAGATATTAACGTTGCTTTGGGTGAGCAAGGAGGCCAAATCAAATGGGTTTATGATAGTGCTATTTTTAAGCCTGAAACGATAACACAATTTGCTGATTTTTTTGAATGTACCCTAATCTCCCTATTAAATTGCGATGATCTTAGTTTGCCCTTAAGTCGCATCAATATGATCACTGATGCTGAGCGCACGAAGCTAGTTACTCCCAACCAACCGCAGTTTGAAGGTCAGCCACTAGCAGATCATGTTCATCTTCATTTTAGTGCGCAGGCCCAAAAGCTTCATAACCAAACCGCGTTAATATCGCAAAATAACCACATTAGCTATCAAACAGTTGATAGCGCCTCGACACAAATGGCTATACATCTTCAAGAGTTGGGGGTAGGTGCTGGCGATATTGTGGCTGTAAGTATGATTCAGAATGAGCGCTTAATATATACTATTTTGGGCATTATGAAGCTTGGAGCAGCCTATTTACCTGTCTCACCTGATTTACCTAAGGCGAGGTTACAGTATATTTTTGATGATGCATCAGTGTCATTGGTGATCACATCGGAAGAAAAGATAGGGCTCGACAAGCGTGATGGCCTCAAGGTCATATGTTTCGATGATGATTTTGAGCAACGAATATTAAATCATTATGTTACTGAAGGCTTTGAGCCCCACCAAGGTGACCCATCTACACTACCAAGTTATGTGATTTACACTTCAGGTTCGACAGGCAATCCCAAAGGCGTTGTCATTTCGCAGCAAAGTGCTTTGCAATTTGGGCTCTATATGGGGCAGCGATTTGCAATTGACTCTAATTGCCGAGTACTACAATTTGCCACTATTAGCTTTGATGCTTTTATCATGGAATGGCAATGGGCATTATTAAATGGTGGCAGTCTACATTTTTGCGATCCGCAATGTAAAACCGATCCTGCACAGCTAAGCTCGTTTTTACAGCAACAAAGTATTACTCACACACTGTTGCCGCCGACACTTCTTCGCCACCTTCCTTATCATGATAATTATGATTTTAAAGCTCTGTTGGTCGGAGGCGAGGCTTGCGATGAAGGTTTGGCCGAGCAGTGGGCTGGGCGATACCCTATGTTTAATGCGTATGGGCCCACCGAGTCTACAGTGTGTGCCAGTATTGCTGAGCTAAAACCCCAGCATCAGGTCACAATTGGTACTCCTGTAGATTTCACCCAACTATTTGTCTTGAGTCGCGACGGTCAACCTTTACCGAAAGGCTTGTGTGGAGAGTTAGTGATAGCGGGAAGTGGGTTGGCTTTAGGTTATTTGAATAAATCAGAGCTGACTTTGCAAAAATTTATCACGAACCCTTTTGGGGCGGGGCGGTGGTATTTTACTGGAGATATTGCGCGGCAAAATAGCCGCGGAGAATTTGAATATCTGGGACGTATTGATGATCAAGTGAGTATTAAAGGCTTCCGGATTGAGCCTGAGGAAGTTAAGCAGCAACTACTGTTAGCTGTTGGTGTAACCGCGGCAGAAGTAGTTGTTGAAGAATTGGCTGCGGGACAGCGTAGGTTGCTAGCCTACATTGTAGCGAGCAATGAGGTAGTTGGCTCTGACGGTGAACTTATTGCATCGGTGAAAGCACAACTGCATGAGCGTTTGCCCAATTATATGATCCCTGCAGGTTTTGCTGTGCTTGATGCACTGCCTGTCACCCAAAGTGGCAAGGTTGATAAACAGGCACTACCCAAAATAGATATGTTGGCGCAACAAGAATCATACCAAGCGCCAAGCAATGATATAGAGCATCAACTGGTTGAGTTGTATGCTCAGTTGCTGGGACTTTCACCACAACACCTAAGTGTTACGAGTAACTTTTTTGAACTGGGTGGTGATTCGATCTTGTCTATACAGCTAGTGTCGAGAGCCGCAAGGGTTGGATTGTACTTTTCTGTTAAGCAGTTGTTCTCCTACCAAACCATAGCTGCACTGGCTGCCCATGTTTCGACTTCACAAGTACAGCAGGTCTCACAGCAGCCAAGTGCTGGAACCTTACCATTACTGCCTATTCATCAAGCTTTTTTTATGGATGAGGCTGGACTAAATCATTTTAATCAAGCTGTTATGCTCGGTTGCCAAATCCAGTTAACTAAAGAGTTTCTGACCCAAGTTGTTACATGCTTAGTGGTCCAGCATGATGCACTGAGGTTGCGTTTTAAACATCAAGATACTGGTTGGGTTGGTGAGTTTGCTGACACTTCAAGTTTTGATATTGACGCAGTACTAAGCGTAATCAATGTTGATAATTTAAATTCAATTACAGGTATTGCGGATGAGTTACAGCAAAGCCTCAACATTACAGTTGGCCCCTTATTCAAAGTGGTCTTGTTTACTGATCCAAAACAGCAGCAGCGTCTGCTGATTATTTGCCATCACCTTATTATAGATGGAGTCTCTTGGCGTATTCTGCTGGAAGACTTTGAGCGCTGTTTAGATAAGAGCCAAGAGCTCACTCATCATGCTCTATTTGAGCTTGGGCAAAAGACCACCGCTTATCAAACATGGTGCGAGTATTTAGACTCATGGCCAAATCTAGAACAGAATGCCAACGAGATTGCTTATTGGCGAGAGCAGTTAGCGCTACCTGTACCTAGTTATCGGCGCGGTGAGACGAGTGAGGCATACATAAGTAATGAGTTTGTTGGTAGTTTACAGTTTGCATTGGATAAGGATTATACAAGCTTGTTGTTGCAACGAGCTAATAGCACTTATAGAACACAAATAAATGAGCTACTCATTGCAGCGCTATTACGTGGTTTTAGTCTTTGGTCGGAACAGTCTATCATGCGCATAGATTTAGAGGGGCATGGTCGCGAAGAGCTTGATAGCGGCCATGATCTCAGTCGCACTATCGGCTGGTTTACTACCTCATACCCACTTACATTAGAAGCGCCTGATGGAGATCTTGAAGCGCTAATTTGTGCAGTAAAAGAGCAATACCGTGCCATTCCAAATAAAGGACTCGGCTTTGGGTTATTAGCTCGGGCAGGTCTGTTGGGGAGTAATGTTGAACCTCACGCTGAAATTGTATTCAACTATCTAGGCCAATTTAAGCAGGTGATCAATGAGCAATCGCTATTGTTTGCTGTAGAGGAAGGTACCGGGCGAGCTATCAGCCCTCATAGAAAGTTAACACACGGGCTTAGCTTCAACGGTAAAATTTTGGCCGAGCAATTACAGTTCAACTTGAGCTATGACAAAAACGGTTACTCCTGCGAGTCTCTCCAAAAGTTAAACCAGCTAATTGTCAGAAGTTTAGAAGAGATTATTCAGCACTGCTGTGATGTTGAAGCCGGTATTTTTACGGCGTCGGATTTTCCGTTAGCAACCGTCCAGCCGCAAGAGCTAAAAAGCTGGACGCAAGGCCAAGCTATTCAAGATATTTATGCGACAACGCCAATGCAAGAAGGGATGCTATACCATAGTCACTTGGAGCGTGGTGCATACGCCAACCAGCTATTTATGGAAGTGATTGGTGAGGTTGATCTCGGCCATCTGCGTGCTGCTTGGCAGTGTCTGGTAGATAGGTACGACATTTTTCGAACTGGATTTAGAACGTCAGAACTAGGAATAATCAATCAGATTGTCCATCAACAGGTGACATTACCTTGGCAAGAGTTTGATTTAAGTCAACTAGATGTGGCGGAACAACAAGCGATAGTCAATCAAATGCGTGCTGAAGACAAGGCGGAAGGCTTTAATGTCAATATGCCACCTTTAGTACGAGTAACCGTTTGGCAATTGGCACCCCAACACTATCAGCTTTTGTGGACTCAGCACCATGCATTAATCGACGGTTGGTGTTCTGGTATTGTTTTCTCCGAGCTATTAGCGATTTATCATGCATTAAGTAACAAGCGAGATATACAACTATCGCCAGCCGTGCCTTACAAAAATTACATCGCCTGGCTACAAAGTAAAGATAGTGATAAAGCTGAGCAGTTTTGGCGTACTCAAGTGGGTCAAATTACTGAACGAAGTCATTTACCTTTTTCTCGTTACCTAGAGCAGCCTGACTATGTGGTTGCGAGGGAATATTTACAACTAACAGTCGAGCAAACTAATGCGTTAACTCTGCTTGCAAAGCAAACGCGCACCACCCTGAATGTTGTATTGCAAGCTGCTTGGGCTTTATTGTTGAGTCGAGCAAACCGCAGTAAACAGGTTACGTTTGGTACAACCGTATCCGGCCGCCCTGCAGATTTGAATGGGGTAGAGTCAATGGTGGGGCTATTTATTAACACAGTGCCCGCGGTCATCTCTCTTGACTCAGAGCAGAGCGTATCTGAGCTGTTACTACAGCTCCAATCAGATTATATTGAAAGAGATGAATACAGTTATTTTCCGTTATCAAAAATTCAAAAGTTATCTAGTGAACATGCCGGTCGCGGCCTCTTTGATAGCCTATTAGTATTTGAGAACTATCCGCGCTCTTTATCCGATGCGAGTAGGCACACAGAGCAGTCACTGCAAATCAAAAATATTGAATCGCAGCAAGGCAACAATTTCCCTCTTTCTTTGATAGCCTCTCATGGCGAGGTACTCAAGATTAAGTTCGAGTACCATAGTAATCATTATTCAAAACACGGGATAGAACAGCTTCGTAGCTGCCTTGGCGAAATCCTTACGGCCATGTCACACGGATCAGATAAGCCAATATCGACATTAGCTTGGCTAACCAAAGCACAGCAACAAGCTGTTTTAGTGAACAGTGGTTATGGCCGACAAACACAAACTTCCCCGAGCTTTATTGCTACCTTAAAGCATCAATTTGCCAGTTATCCAGAGGCTGAAGCTGTTTATAGCCATGGGGTAAGTACGAATTATCGAGCATTAAATACAATTGCTAATCAAATCGCTACACAGTTATCAGAAAACGGTATCGGTAAACAAAGTCGGGTTGGAATTTGTCTCGAAAAGGGCGTGGGTTATTTAGCTTCAATTATAGCGACATTTAAAGTTGGCGCTGCATTTGTGCCATTGGAAAAGGAATGGCCAACAGAACGTCTAGCTTTCATTGCTCAAGATGCACAGCTAGACCTAACGCTCACTGAGCCCACGACTCAACATGCAATGACCAAGTCTCAACGACAGCTATGCATAACAAAACTAGCTTCTGAACATATCGAGTTTGAGGGGGACATCCCTCACGCTAATGATATCGCTTATATTATCTACACGTCGGGCACAACTGGTAAACCTAAAGGAGTGGCCGTGAGTCATGGCAACATAAGCCATTACGTTGATGCCATGTTATCTCGACACGCGATTGCCCAACATAGTCGCTTTGCTCTCCTTACTTCATTTGCCACAGATTTGGGTTACACCTCGATACTTCTAGCGTTGGCGACAGCAGGCAGTGTAGATATAGGTAGTCGAGAGTTGATCCAAAGCGGTGATAGTTTTACCCAGCATATCCTTGCACGTGAGATTAATGTGATTAAGCTGACTCCGAGTCTATTGGCTGCACTGTTGACACATTATGATGGAAAATTGACATCGCTAAACCATGTATTCGTGGGTGGTGAAGCTATTCAATCCGATGCTCGTCAAGTCATTCGCACGCTACTTAATGATGGCGTGGAAGTAATTAATCACTACGGTCCAACAGAAACTACCATTGGTGCATGTACACAGGTTATTAATGATGTGGATGCTAAGCCAATAGCGATAGGTCGCCCTATTTCAGGAATGCGAGCTTGTGTGCTGGATGATAACAAAGAGTTGGTGCCTGATGGCATCGTAGGTGAGCTGTACTTATCAGGAAGCGGTGTTGCTTTAGGATACATAAAACAATCGTCGTTAACGGATCAATATTTCACTCTTGACCCTTGGGCGTCCGATAGTTCGCGTCGTTACGCCACGGGGGATTTGGTATATAGAGATGAAAGTGGAGATTTGGTATATGTCGGACGTAAAGATAATCAAATCAAAGTTCGTGGTTTCCGCGTTGAACTGGAAGAGATCGAGCTAACTTTACTGCGCTCACCTAGTGTTAGTACCGCCGTTGTCATACTTAACAGCGAGCAAACTTTGGTGGCCTACATCAAGCTCAAAGCTGGTGCTGTGGAGCAACAAAGTAATCTATTAAATCTTGCCCAGCAATGGCTACCTCACTACATGGTACCAAGTGCGATTGTCTTTGTGGAAGATATCCCATTAAAAAGCAACGGAAAAGTAGATAAAAGTGCATTGCCAAGTGTGCAAAAGAATGTTGAGAAAAAACGAGCTGAAACGCCTTTGGAATTAACCGTTGCTCGAGCTTGGGCGCAATATTTGGGCTGCGATGCTGAAACGATAGGAGTCGAAGAAAACTTTTATGATTTAGGTGGTGACTCCGTAAAAATGATTTTGGTGATTGGCTTGTTGAAGAAGCAGGGGATCACAATAGCAGCTCAGCAAATGAGCAAAATCAATACCATTGCTGGGGTCGTGGAATTGGTTGAAGGTCAAGGCCAAGCACCGAAACAGCCAGAGTCAGTTGTTTTATTGGGGCAACAAGCTGAAGAAGTTATCTTCGCGATTCACCCATATGGGGGGCGTGTTGATAACTATCGCCAGTTGGCAGCTAAATTGCAGCCTGAATATCAGCTACTAGGGTTACAAGCGCCATACAATTACCAGTCTGACTATCGATTTGATTCTGCAAAGCAACTAGCTGAGCGTTATGTAGAAGAAATCCTCGTTACGCAACCAAAGGGGCCTTATAGGATCATAGGTTGGTCTGCTGGTGGCACACTCGCGCACTTGGTTGCTGCTACGTTACAGCAACGAGGCCGGAATGTTGCCTATTTAGGCATGATAGATTCACTTCCGATAGGCATATCTCGAAAAGTGAAAAGTAACCATGATTATCTGTTAAATAGCGCTCGCTATATTGATAAGCATATCGCCACGAAATTAGCACCAACTTGTAGCTACAGCTACGATGAGCTGATGCAAGCCATCATTGAGTCAATATTTTCCTCACAACCTGATTTCCCACTTTCACGCGATGTGCTAACCGCAGCGTTGCAATTTGGGGTTGATTTAGGGCGTAGTTTGGCGACTGCTCAGGCGATGCAAGAACCATTAGATTTAGCCGTTGAGTTGTTTAAAGCGACTGCTTCAGAAGGCGGGGTGATTGAGCCTGCGTCATTTACTCAGGCCTTTAAACAGCCGCTGAAGGTGCATGAATTTGAGACCACACATGCCAGTCTACTCGAAGGTGATGCTGTAGTCATGATAGCCGATCTAATAAAACAGAGTTTAAAGCGAAAGAATAAGAAAAATGAAGGAGTAACTGGATAATGTTAAAGACTAAACCACTACCCGAAGCACGAGATAGAGAAGTACTACTTGAAGTCGAGTTGTCAGGTATGAAATCACTTGATTGGGTGACACAGCATAAGGAGCAACTCAATGGCATGTTAGATGAGCACGGAATGCTGCTCATTCGAGGTTTAAACGTTGTGAGTAGTAAGCAGTTTGGGCAAGCGCTTAGCACGTTGTTTGGCTGTGAGTTAGCTTCCTACCAATACCGCTCGACGCCTAGGACCGAACTTAGAGGAAATGTTTACACTGCCACTGAGTATCACCATGACGAAGTGATACCGCAGCATAATGAATGTTCTTATGCGAATAAGTGGCCTCAAAAATTAGGTTTTTTCTGTATGTTACCGGCAGGAAAAGGCGGAGCGACACCGTTGGCTGACAGTCGTGCGGTATATGAAAAATTACCAGCGGAGATCCGTGCCAAATTTGAATCTAAGCAAATCATGTATGTACGAAACTATAGCGACATTGATCTGCCTTGGACTGAAGTATTTCAAACCGACAGTAAAGAGGATGTTGAACGTTTTTGTCATGAAAACGGTTTTGAATTTGAATGGTTTGATAATGAGTTGCGGACCAAGCAGGTTAATCAAGCTGCAATTGAACACCCGCTACATGGCTTTAAAGTTTGGTTTAATCAAGCTCATTTATTCCACATTTCAAGCCTTGACCCTGAAACTAAACAGAGTTTTTTATCAATGTTTGGCACTGAAAGATTACCAAGAAATACCTACTTTGGAGATGGCAGTGACATTCCTGAAGCTGATTTGGCAAAAATCCGGGAAATTTATGAACAGGAAATGTTCCATTTCAATTGGCAAAAAGGCGATGTTTTACTGCTAGATAACTTACGTTTTACCCATGGCCGGCAACCTTTTGAAGGTGCCAGGAAAGTGCTTGTAGGCATGGCCTAACTTCAGGAGAGAGTAATGGTAGATACAATAATAGATGGTGCTGATATTAAGTCATTCGCGACGTTGATTGAGTCCAACTTAACGCCGTCCTCGGTCACTAATCCTACTTTTTTGTCCGGTATCGCAATAGCAGATCCCGTTTTATGGGCAAGTACAAATCGGGAAGCTATTTTAGATTTATTGCAACGCGATGCTGCACTGGTTTTTAGAGACTTCTCATTACCAACTCCTGAGCATTTTGAAGCATTTGCCGCAGCCATTTGTCCTGACCTTTACGGTAACTATGGCGATTTACCGAAAAAAGAGGTTGGTAAGAAAATATACAAGTCCACACCATACCCTAATAACATGAAAATACTTTTCCATAATGAAAGTTCCAATACTGGGGTTTGGCCAACAAAACAATTCTTTTTTTGTGAACAGCCAGCGGCTGTTGGAGGGGCAACGCCATTAGTGGATTGTCGTGCTGTATACAAGGCTTTACCGGAGCATATCAAGCAGGATTTTTCAGCAAAGGGATTGAAATATACGCGTAACTTCTCTGCTGGGTTCGACGTGTCTTGGCAGGACTATTTCAAAACAGACAGCCTTGATGAAGTCAAAACTATTTGTGAACGGCTAGGGTTAACATTTAGTCACGACGCAGATGATACGATAACTACAGAGTTCACAACGGCTGGCGTACTGGTCTTATCTCCAGAAGAAGTAAGCTTTTTCAACCAAGTGCAACTACATCACCCATTTTGTCTAGAACCTCAGGTGAGGGCCGTTTTGCTTGAGTTGTTGGGACAAGATCGATTACCACGAAATGTTACATTTGCAGACGGGAGTGTTATTTCTGATGAAACAATGCAGCTGATTGCAGAGGCCTATGAATCCTGCGCTGTGCGGTTTACGTGGCAACAAGGAGATGTCGTAATGGTTGATAACCGCATTATTGCGCATGGTCGAGATGAATTCGACGGCAATAGAAAAGTTGTAGTGGCGATGGCAGATATGAAAAATTGAACCATTTTGTATCATTTGTAAATTATTTATTTACTTGAAATTAATTAAATTAACATGTTAACCTGTTCGCAAAGTGTTCAGTTTTGGTCACTATTGACACATTTTTAATCATGATTGAACAGCTAAACGCTGAAAGTCAGGCGAGTGTTTTCTGCCCCTCCTTGCTTTCAAGCTATGTAGCCAAGTACTTGATGTAACGACTTCTCTTTACTGCAGTTCAAGTATTCCTAGCGAATTAATTACAAGTACTGTCTATAGGTAGGCAAGGAAAATGAAAGAATTGTATAGTCTTGAGGAGTACGACAAGCATTTATATGGTTATGTCGTTACTGAATTACTTGCTCTGTGTTTTAAATACAACATATTTGAACGGTTAGTTCAGGCACCAGGAACAAATATCGGCCAGCTAGCGCAAGAGCTGAACCTAGCACCTGAAGCTCTGCATCGAATGTTATTGACGCTTAATGCACTAGATATTCTCACGGAACGTGGTGATGGCTTCGCTGTTGAGGATTATTATCTTCCCTTCTTCGATAAAACCCACATACGTTATTTAGGAAACTTCACTCAATTTGTATGCGATCAAGGTCGCAAGTCCATATTTAAATTAGAAAACCTTTTGACTGGTGAGGAAAAGCCTCGCTCGCCATATGATGATATATACAGCCAAGACAAAAGCTATAGTTTTGCTGCTGCGATGTGGGAGCTGAGTCACTGTTCAGGCCAACCCTTAATCTCATTTTTACCTGACGCACTCGGAGATGTTGTTGACGTTGGTGGTGGTGCAGGTGCAGTAGCCAGTATGCTGATCGCTGCAAACAAGGCACAAAGCGTTACAGTATTTGACCTTCCTGAGGTTGCTTCTGAGTTTGATAGGTATTGTAATGATAATCCCCTTTTTCACCGCATTCGATTTAAAGCTGGCAGCTTTTTTGAAGACTCGATACCTAATGGCAATAACTATTTGCTGAGCAACGTTTTATCTAATTGGAATGAGAATTCATCAGTAGCCATCCTCACTAAAATTCACGCTCAGTTGGCCGCCGGAAGTGGCGGTAAAGTATTCATTTTGGAAAGACTTTTTGATGTTGCTGGAAGTCGCTATTCAACTGCTGTAATGCACTTAAACATGATGCTCCATACCGAAGGCGCACATCGTAGCTTTGAGCAGTATAAATCTCTTTTACACCAGGCGGGTTTCTCTTGTGTAGAGCTGATAGAAACAGGGACTGACAGGCATATCGTAACCGGTAGTTTATAAAAAAATACAAAAGGAAATACCATGAATAATATTATCGACTTTCATATCCATGCGGGTGATTTCCCGCAACTGCGTGAAGACATCCAAGATTTAATACAAAAAATTCCGTTAGAAGATGGGGCTGATGTTAAGGAGCTATTTTCAAATGGTGAGGCAATGTCTGCCTACCTTCAAAACGCGGGTGTAAGCACAGGGATTATTCTGGCTGAATGTGGGCCGGGTACAAACTATTCTATTACCAGTGAAATGATCGCTAACCGTTGTAAAGATAACAATAGTTTAGTGCCTTTTGGTAGTGTTAATCCTAATTATCACAAGGATCCGATAGCTGAATTTCATAAAAGTATAGAGGCTGGAGTCAGAGGGTTTAAATTCTATCCTGCTGATCATGGTTTTGATGCATTAAGTAGTGACATGATGGAAATTTATAAACTCTGTGAACAGCATGGAGTGGTGATCATGTTTCATACCGGGTTTACGGCTCAAAAAGATACAGAACAAATGTACTGTAACCCCGCGGACTTTATTCCTATTTTTGAGGCATGTCCTGAGTTGGCAGTCGTATTGTGCCATGCAGGTAAGCCGCACTGGTACAAAGAATCTGTTGAAGTAATTACTAAGTACCCAAATGCATTTATTGATACTGCGTTAGTACCAATCGATGTGGTGACTGAGTTGGTTCGTAGTAACCCCAAAGTAGTAGACAAAGTTTTATTTGGCTCAGACTGGCCTGTATGTGGCAATTATGAGGCATTAGTTGAGCGCTATTTACACTCTGGATTGAGTGAAGTGCAACTGCAAAAAATAATGCGTACCAATGCATTAAGTCTGCTCACTCGTAGAGATTTTTAAGCATCACTGCTTGGACTCAACCGTCATCAAAAATTTGGAGTTTAACCGTGAATAGTACTGAACATAACACGCAACATATCGACCATATTATCATTGGGGCCGGACCTGCAGGGGTACAATTAGGATATTACTTTGAGCGTGACCAAAAAGACTACCTCATCTTGGAAGCCGGTGAGCAACCGGGGAATTTTTATAAAAAGTTTCCGAGGCATCGTAAATTAATTTCAATAAATAAGCGATTCACTGGGAGCGACAATCCTGAATTCAATATGAGGCATGACTGGAATTCATTGTTGTCCGATGATTATTCTTTGTTATTTA
The DNA here is from genome assembly GCF_030291895.1 of Pseudoalteromonas sp. JC3. Classification (NCBI taxonomy): domain Bacteria; kingdom Pseudomonadati; phylum Pseudomonadota; class Gammaproteobacteria; order Alteromonadales; family Pseudoalteromonadaceae; genus Pseudoalteromonas; species Pseudoalteromonas sp. JC3. The sequence continues at coordinate 1,004,606 of NZ_CP127855.1, forward strand.
AAGATTATGATAAGGAGTTTTTTCCTCAGGCAGACAGCTTAGTTACGTATATGCAAGATTATGTAAATCACTTTGACATTAAAGTGAGATGTAACACTCGAGTTGTTAATATAGATAAGGAAGATGCACTATATAGGCTAACAGATCAAAATGGGAACGTTTTTCTTGCTAAGAAGTTAATCGTTGCAAGTGGCTTTTTGAAACCACATATCCCACAGATTAAAGGAATTGAGTTAGCTGAAAACTATACTGAGATGTCAATTGACACAAAGGATTATGAAAACCAAACAGTACTAGTGATTGGTAAAGGTAACTCAGCCTTTGAAACTGCCGATCACTTAGTTTCCTCAGCAGCCATCATCCACCTTTGTAGTCCTAATTCTGTAAATTTTGCATGGAAAACACACTACGTGGGTCATTTGAGAGCGGTGAATAACAACGTGCTTGATACCTATCAACTCAAATCGCAAAATGCAGTCTTGGACGCAGAGATTATGTCGATTGAATGCGTAAATCAACGCTTTAAAGTATTATTTAAATACAAGCATGCTGAAGGGGAGCTAGAAGAACTATGGTATGACAAAGTACTTTGTTGTACTGGGTTTGCTATTGATACTAGTTTGTTTAGTGAAGAGACGAAGCCAGAGCTCACAATCAAAGATAAGTATCCAAAATTAAATAACGATTTTGAATCGGTTAATCAAAAAAATATGTATTTTGCGGGTACTTTGACCCATTCGTTAGATTATAAAATGGCGACATCAGGATTTATTCACGGGTTTAGATATAATAGTCGAGCATTGAATACGATATTAAACAAAAAGCAGGGCGAGCATTACCCTGAAGTTACCTGTAACAACGAAGATGTTGCTCAACTCGTGCTTGATCAGGTTAATGAGTCCGGTGCTATGTGGCAGCAGCCTGGATTTATAGGTGATTATTTTTACCCAGATGGTGACAAAGTACATTATGGTTTTTCTTTACCCATAAATCATGTGCTTGAATCTTTAGCAAAAGAGAAAAGACAGTTTTTCACCGTAACACTAGAATATGGTATAGATGCGGACTTTGACCCGTTTACTGCCAACCGGATCCATAGAGAAAATGTCGCGGCTTCAGATCACAGCCAATTTCTTCATCCAATAATTAGAGAGTATCAAGGGACGGAGCTAGTTTCTGAACACCACGTTATTGAGGATCTATTGGCTATTTGGAAAGAAGATATTCACTTACACCCACTACAATCTTTTATCAATGAAGCAATTCGTTTAGTACAAAAAACTGAAGAGTTGGCCTAATCCCCTATGAAACAGCCCCAAAGCAAGTGTTTCGGGGCTGCTTTCTTTTTGAGTCCTGCAAAACAAATTTTCCCCATGCGTTGTATTCCATCACCTTTTAAGGTGTCGATTAAAATGTTGCTACGAGCGCCAGTTGAGCCGTGCTGTTTAATACCAATTTGTCTTACTATTTGCTCAATTTGAAGAATCAAATCTGATGCTAACTGCGTTAAATATTTCTCATTTATTTGGAACTACTAAAGGGTAAGGTTATTGCCTTACTCATATGGACATAGGTAGCTTGTCGCTAGTAAGGAACGGGAGTTGAGCTCCTAACTTTACACAAATATTTCGCTATGTTGTTTAACCAAAAAAGGTAAGTGACGGTTTCAATAGCAAGGTTGGTGTACAATAAGCGTAAATAGCCTGAGGCTTGGAGAAGGAATGAGCTAACTAATTGTTTTTGAACTCACATTAAATCATTTCCTTATCTAGCCAGAGAGTTTTGGGGATAATCCCGCGCTCGTGTCCTGCTACCGCGCAGTTAGCACTAAAACCTTTCTGCTAGAAAGGCATTAATTATCCGAAGTTCAGGTTAAATAGTACGCGATTCGGCAAACATTGATTGTTTATAAAGTCAAGATCAGCGAAAATAGCGGCCAACTACGATTAACATGACGGATTTGACAAGCGAAGGGCAAGAAAGAGCGTGCTTCCGAAAATATGTACAAATCCGTGTACAAACTAAAAGAATTTATACATGGCTACCCAAGATTTTCTTAATGAAATCAACAAGCGAAGGACCTTTGCAATTATCTCGCACCCTGATGCCGCCCAGCCTTTCAATGCTTAAAACCACCTTTCATTGCACACCACAATCACATCTCTACGTACTGAATTTAAAGGCTTTTTGTCTTTTTCTCGTTTCTTTGCTTTTCAATGATGTTCAAGCGTAACCTCGGAAAATGTGTACAAACTTGAGTACAAATTCCGTTTTAGAGGCCTTTGGTGAAAATTCCATGACACAAATCTGGCTGTAGGCCTTGTGTTTACTGGGTTTGATGAAGAAAGTACTTCCTGCTTTTGGTACTTTGGTTTCGACATTACAAAAGCGGAATAAATGCGATCATCTCTAGTTTTTTGTTTATAAGTTTATGAATTTAAAGGGTTCGTCATTGTGGTTTTTGATGTGTCATTGTTGCGAGTGTACAAACAGTGTGTACAAATTTTTCTCGTTAGGCGTGTTGATTGCTATTCATGACACAAACCGCCTTGTAGCCCTTGTTATTCATAGGTTTGAGCTGAAAAGTACCTAATAGCAACATTCGTGTTTCGATAAGGCTGATCTTCTGAACAAATCATGCATCTTTCTGACCATCAACAAGTGATGAATCAGGCGATGATAGCTTTACATTGATTTTCAGGAGAATGCAGATGACAGCAGTAGCGCACCAGGTAACCCCTTTTCTAACATCTTACGAAGTGATGGCTCGTTACCACATTAGCTATACGACGCTCTGGCGAAGAATAAAAGATGGCAGCTTGCCGCAACCTCGTATCAACCGAAATACACGAAACAAGCTGTGGCACATTGAAGATTTGGAGGAGTATGAGAAGAAAGAGGACTGAGCCTCTTTCTTTTATTTTATTGTCCGAAACGCCAGTTGAACGGAAAGCCTGTCGGCTCGATGATGGTCTCTAGCTGTTGATACCAAACGTCGTAAGCATGACGCATTTCATCCAGGTACTGATATTGGTTGTAGATAGCATCCAACCCTTTTTTGCTGTGGCCAATCATCAACTCGGCAACTTCTTGCGTCGTGATGGCCGACATTCGCGTTCGCATAGTTCTGCGAAGATCATGCATAGACCAATGTTCCATCTCGACACTAAGCGACCTGCGAGCCCAAATTTTCACATTGTTAGGAATAGTGGTATCAAAGCCATTTGTGGCAAGCTCTTCTTGTCCGTTCGCGGGAAACAAGTAGGTTGATTTGCTCATCTGCATCGCCAGTTCAATCAGCTCAATAGCTGGCTTAATCAATGGCCGCATGATCGGCGCTCCAATTTTCTCACCTTGTTTGCGGATCTCTATGGGCACTGTCCACATTGCAGATTGCAAGTCAAAGTGATGCTTTTCAGCTTGAATGAGTTCGCCCTTGCGCCCTCCCAATAAGAGAAGCAGTTTTATGTAGATGCGATTCTTCTCAGTGATTTTTGACTCATGCAAATAGCGCCAAAGTATCCTGATCTCGTTGTCATTTAGCACCCGAGTTCGTTTTCCTTTTTTACCGCCAACCTTTTTTGCTGTGATCCCAGCGGCAGCGTTAATTTCCAAAATTTGTTCATCAATCAGCCAGTCATAGAACTTATGCAGTACAGACACTAGGCGCTCTGTGTTTGACGGAGACGATTCCGAAACCTCACGAAGACAGTTTCGCAAGGACAATTCAGTGATGTCAGTTAATGGATACTTGCCAAGTCGGGGCAGCAAATATATTTCACTGCTGCGTTTTTGGTAGTGCCACGTTTTCTCCTTTAGCCCTTGCTTACCGGCAGAGTCTATCCAGTCTCGAAAAATCGATTCGAAGCTTTGATTAGCAGAATACTTAGCCCGTTCCTGCTGTAGGTAAAGCTTGGGGTTTCGGCCTTGATCAAGTACTGCCCTTAACCTATCCAGCTCATTCCTGGCTTCAGCCAGCTTCATAAGGGGGTAAGTACCTATGTCTACCCGCTGTTGCTTGCCATCGAACCGATAACGAAACTGAAAAACAATTTTGCCCTTGGGCGATACCCGAGCACTTAGCCCATCTCGGTCGGCTTTTACTACGGTTTCTTTTGCTTCTTTATTTAACCTGGCATCGAGCCAGCTAACTGATAACGCCATGTTATAAGCCCAGCCCTAGTTTTGATTTTAATGATTGTTTACGTGTTTCTGCTTTGGGTTCTGGCGCTGTACTCATAGAAGTAACTTCACCATCTGGTGCAAGGCCATCCACCGGTACAGATGTCGTGGATAGATTGGGTTGGCTCATTTGAATTAACCCAAAGGTTGCCAGCATCCGCAGACGCTCAGCGCGTTCCCGTGGTGGCGTCTTTTCCAATTCTTTGAGTAGTTCTGGGTGGCTCCCTGGGGGAATGTTGACGACAACTCTCATGATCATGCCCCATAAAACCAGAAGCCTCGGACGTTCGCCAAAACAGACTGCTCAGGCACGATGATCTTGCTTCGTGAAAAAATCTCCTTGGCCGCTTCCTTATAAGCCAAGGCTCCACCTCCGGCGATCAATACCAAGTCCGCATTAATGCTTTCGTCACGCATGGATTGACGCATGGCTGTAAGAGCAACAGGCGCTACCTTTTTCATGGCAGCATTCAGATAAGGTGAAATATCGACTTTTTCTCCAAATAGCAGGACCTGTAAGTCGCCGGTTCTCATGGCTTTTTCAAGTCGATCCATTCCGACTTTGGCACCATGATCTTCCGAAATCAGCTTATCGATGGTTTCCAGTAGCACGGACATTGCCTGAAGACTGGTTCCTGATGAGCTGTAGCGAATTTCTCCGGCCTCAAGGGCAACCCAATCAACAGAAAAGAAGCCGGGATCAATGACGACGACACGACCTTCTTCAATCAAGCCCAGATCACCACCCGTTTGAACCAGATCCATATAGGCACCGGCAGGCTGTGGTAGTACTTTGACGTCATGAACGGTGATGCTGCGCTTAGGCGTCACTTGATGGACACCTTTTAAACGCTGCACAAGGTCAGACTTACGTTGTGGTTCATGAAACTGGGAAACCGGTAATCCAGTGACAACCAAATCGATGGATTCTGTTTCAGCCATTAACAAGGCGGCATGAAAAAGTGCCTTATAGGTTTTTGTGGTGGGATATTCCGGGTGAAGCTCTCGTTCCCAGCCTTGAAGGCGTCCAGCAGGAACACCAGCGGCCCAGCGCTCATTATCGACAGAGACATACAAACAAGTTTCATCATCGCCTCCACCGATACGCTCCGGCATACGATCCGCTGGACCGGCACCCGCAGGTAGAATAATGGTTTTCGGTTCACTACCTGATTGGCCAATTGCCAGCTTCAGGTTTGAGTAACCGATATCTACGCCTAGTACAAACATACTTATCTCCTGTGCACTCAAAGTGCTCTAACGGTTTTCAATCAACCGCGCTGTTCACGCTTGGGCATTTCCAAGTGCTCTGGCGGTTTACTCAAATGTCATTATCAGGATTCGGTGCACTGGCGGTGGGCAGAAAGGTGACAAATCCTTTCATCTATCTGCCTATTGCATTTTTGCAAAAGTATGAGAATAGGCTCTGTTTGGCGGCTGGTGACCTAGCCAAAAAAATTGAGACGCCAAACGTCGTTTGCATTCTGGCCTGAACTTGCCAAACGGTTTGTATCTTCATGGCGATACGTCTTTTTAGGTGTTTTTAAGTGAAATCAGCCTGTATCCCTTGTCGGGTATGGGATTGAGCGAGTCGATTTATATCGAGACGCCAAACAGTGATTGTGACGGCAGTTTTACGTTTGGCGTTTCGATCCAAAAGCCAAACGGATAGTGGTTTTGGCTTTAGGGGTTAATTGGATGGGGAAATTGGTTTGGTAGAAATCGTCAATGAACAATGGAAAGCAGATGTATCAGATTTACTTCAGCAAGAAACGGACAGGCTAAAAGCGCTGGCACGAGCTGAAGTTGATGACTTTTGGGTTACCCATTACAAGGTTCGAGAGAATGAGCCCTTTAAAGACTGGGGTCTGCTTGGTGTCCGTATCAGAGACTTTAAGTATGGCTTTGGCATAGAGTGGTATATCAACAGTTTTCACGGTCAACGAGGCAAACGCGTGGTCTTTAGCAAGGGGCTGCGTATCTCAAAGACGAAGCTGAGATACGCATTTTTAGACTGCCAAGGTTTGGCCAAAGAATGGGAGCTAGCGCTGGCCATGGAGAAAGAGGAATTCTTCAGTGATATTCGACGCCAGGTTGATAAGCTCAACATGCTGCGTCGCAGAGTGAATGCGTATTGAGTCAACTGCGCTACTTCACTCGCGGTAACTGGTCCCAGCGTGTTGTATAAGCGGGAGACAAATGCTCTCGCTTCATCGACCAATCTTTCTTGAGTCCTTGTCCAGCAAAGAAAACCTTTCCGGCACCGCTTTGGTTAATGGTGTCCAATACAGACATTAGCTGCTGGCTATTAGAGCGGGTCGATACGTCATCGAATAGTCCTGGTTGAAACATGCCAGGATCGTAAAAGTCAGACAGCATGACGCCCGCTTTGGCATAACGAAAACCATCCTTCCATATCCGCTTGAGTAAGTGATTGGCCAGCTCGATAAAATCCCGCGTGTCGCAACTGGGGATTAGCAATTCACCCGATGCAGAGTTGCTGTACTGCGGCTCGTTGTCCTTAAAGGGGCTGGTACGTATGAACACGGTCAGCACTTTGGCTTGCTGCTGTTCTTTGCGAAGTTTCTCAGTGGCGCGGGTTGCGTATTCGCATACGGCTTCACTTAAAAATTCAAAGTGCGTCACTTTTACGCCAAATGAACGGCTACAGACGATTTGCTTCTTAGTTGGCGGGATCTCTTCAAGTTCAATGCACGACTCACCATTGAGCTCTCTGACGGTTCTTTCTAAAACCTCTGAAAACTGGTCTCTGATGGCTCTAGGAGAGGCATTGGCGAGATCTAAGGCTGTGGTGATACCCAACGCATTTAAACGCTTAGAAAGCCGTCTACCAACGCCCCAAACATCATCAACCGGGACTAATGCGAGCAATCGACGTTGCCGATCTGGATTGGTCAGGTCTACAACCCCCTGAGTAGCTGGATATTTTTTGGCGGCATGGTTAGCCAGTTTGGCGAGTGTTTTAGTCGGTGCAATGCCTACACAGACGGTGATCCCAATCCAGTGGCCTATGCGCTCTCGCACTTGTTGTCCGAACTCGACAAGAGATATGGCAGACTCAATACCGGTTAAATCCAAAAACGCTTCGTCAATAGAGTAAACCTCTACTCGTGGTGCCATCTCCTCCAAAGTGCGCATCACTCGACTGCTTAAATCTGCATACAGCGCGTACAGTTGGCTAAGAATTCCCGCTAAAAATAGACGAGTAAGTGAGCAACCATTCTGCCGCATGGGTTGCTGGCGTCTAACACCAGAAAAATCACCCAGCCCAACCCGCTGTCTATTTTTTAAGGTGGGCATTCATCTACATGTCTAATTTTTTACCAATTTGATCGCTAAGATGTACTAATTTGATTACCGAGGGAGACTGACGGACTAATTACTTAGGGGCTTAATCGTACAATCTCCACTCGACACCACACAACTCACTTCTGGACATTTCTGAGTTGCATTTTAGCTAATTTAGAAAAACATGAATTAGATAAAGTATGGAAATTTCAAATCAATATGAGGCGGACATGAAGAAATTGAAAAAAGTAGCTTAACTGGGTTGGTCAATTTTGGTTGACCACGTCATGTTCCGGTGAGTACGCAAGTCATTGGCGCTAACGAATATGAAGGTCACTTTGCTTTTGACTTACTCTATAACAACTCTTCAGATATACAGCCTAATACCTTATCGACCGATACGCATGGTACCAATAATGTTAACTTCGCTATATTAGATTTCTTTGGTTACACATTCGCCCCTCGATACGCGAAAATGAAAAAGGTGTTTTTTGAGCTATTTGAAGTGACTGAAGAGAACGGAGGCCGTATTCAATTAAAGAAAGATATTAATCATAAGCTAATTGCTGAAGAATGGGACAATATTCAGCATATTGTTTGTTCATTGAGTCGTAAAACCACCACTCAAAGCACAATCATTAGAAAGTTGAGTAACGGCAAGAGCCGAAGATTGTCAGCATTGCATGAGTACGACCGTTTAATTAAATCTATTTATGTTTTGGAGTATGTTGATAATTCAACGTTGCGTCATTACGTCCAGCAAGCCTTGAACAGAGGTGAAGCATACCATCAGTTAAAACGTGCTATTACTTCAGTTAATGGCAATAAATTTCGTGGGGGGAATGATTACCAAGTATCACAATGGGGTTCTAGGGATTTTCCCCTCTAAAAAGACTTAATCCTCTGTAGACCACACCAATAAATGGCTGCGGAGGTGGGTTACTACTTATAAGTGTGGCAAATTAGGTAAATATCGTACATTTAATACGGAACAGCCCTGATATGGCCATCAAAAACGAAATTACTATTCTCACGAGAGCAGAACAGGCAGATCTTTATTCCCCACCCATTTTTTCAATCGAAGAACAACGTCTGTACTTTTCTCTGAACGATGCGGAATTGGCAGTTTTTCGGTCAATTCGTCTCAGAGCTCATAGATGTTACTTTGTCGCGATTTTGGGATACTTCAAATCAAAGCCCGTCATCCTAGATATCGCTTACTCGCAGGTTTCTAAGGATTTAATGTTCATCAGTAAAGAGCTGCTTGGCGGCAAGGGGCTCAGACCATTCACTCCCTCACAAAAACAAAAAGATCGACTCTACGCAAAAGTATTAGACCTTGCTGGTTATCACAAATGGGACGAAAGTCAGCACTTCAATTCTCTTTTCGACCACCTTGTTCAGGTGGGCAATGCCTGGCTGGAGCCGCGTTACCTCTTTGATACTGCTATTGAATTCCTAACCAGTCACAGCATTGCTATCCCTAGGTACACCGTACTCCAGAGACTGATAAGCAGAGCGATGCAGCAGGTCAGAAAAGACCTGGCGCACCAACTTAATCAACTCACCAGTCCTGAACTTCACGTCTTTCTGGACAGCATAACAGCCATTGATGACGGACTAAGCCTGAACCAGCTCAGAGGCGGTGCAAAAAGTCTGACCGTACCTGAACTTAAAAAAGAGCTTGCCCTTTATCATCAGTTAGCGCCATGGCGCACGCAAATCAATGGCGTTATCGATGGGCTTAATCTGTCTCTTAAAAATCGACAACACTTCGGTGAGCTCATCAACTATTACGGTAGTAAACTCAAACGATTCAAACGCGCACAGCAGCATCTATGGTTGCTATGTCACCTGACAGAGCGGATACAACTGGCACTGGAACGGTTAACTGATGGGTTCATTTACCATATCCGCAAGCAACAAGAAGCTGCCAACACCTTTGCACAACAAGCAGTGTTCCTGTCCTGGCAGTCAGCCGCGGACAATGTCACGAAAGCGGCAGAGTTACTGCATCTGTTTGTGGATGAGAACATTGATGATAATCAACCCTTCTCAGTAGTCAGACAACAGGCATTGAAGGTCATGAATGACAGGGATATCCAGACCCTCTGCCTTTACCTGAAAAAACAGAAACGGACCGTGGAAGAGTACCAGTGGCAACATTACGATGAACAATGCAATCTCCTGGAGCAACTGTTAAGGCAGGTGTTCTTGTGCCTTGAATGTGAGGCCGGTAAAGGCTCAGAAGCCGTCGTCGCCCAACTTCAACAGATGCAGACGGAAATCGCATTCGGTGGACCACTGAAGACGATGGATACGTCGCTCATCCCGAAAAAGCACCTCCCATGGTTGGTTAAACAGGATAACGTTAACCCGCAACGTTACGAATGGCTGCTCTACCGGCAGTTAACCTCACGACTGAATGGACGCATTTATTTGCCAAATGTTACCAAATACCGCGCACTGGAAGACGACCTGATCCCCCAGACATCGCAGGATACCTTGCTGGCCTCATCAACACTGGACAGACTAAAACAGCCCGCAGAGTTATTGTTACAGGAGAAACAACACCGGCTGGAAAGTGCACTCAAAGACGTTGCTCTCCATATTGATGAGGGAGACAATCGAAATGTGATCATGAAAAATCGTACCGGTACCCGCTGGCGTCTGCCGACCAAAAGCGCTACATCTCTGGTCAACAATCCCTTTTTTAAGCGAATGCAACCGGTCGGTATCGCGGATGTACTGCGGTATGTAGAGCGCGAAACCGGGTTCATGAAATGTCTGACTCATGTACTTCCGATACAAAAACAAGGGTTCACTCATCAGGATGATTTACTGGCCATTCTGATTGCCAACGCCACTCACCGTGGTGTGTATGGCATGGCGCAGATCTCCGATCGAAGCTATGAACACCTGAGTACGGTGCAGGCCAACTATATCCGGCCTGAAACGCTGCATGACGCCAGCGACGTGATCAATAATGCGGTTGCAGCGCTACCCATCTTCCGCCACTACCATATTCAGGAGGACCAGCTGCATGCCAGTGCGGATGGTCAGAAATTCGAAACCCATCTGGAAACCTTTAAAACCCGGTACTCCTCTAAGTATTTCGGCACCAACAAAGGGATCACGGCCATGACACTGGTGGCCAACCACAGCGCCCTCAATGCTCGGATCATCGGTTCCAACGAGCACGAATCACACTATATTTATGACCTGTTACAATCCAACAGCAGTGAAATCAAACCTGACGTACTCTCGACAGATACACACGGTGTCAATCATGTTAACTTCGCCTTACTGGATCTATGCGGTTACAGTTTTGCACCGCGATACGCGCAGTTCAGTAGTGTCATCAATGATCTGTTTGATGTGACTGAAAGTGAACAAGGCAGCACCATACTGGCGCTAAAGAAGCCTATCAGAACGAATGTTATTACAACGGGATGGCAAGATATCAGGCGTATTGTTCTGTCACTTCAGACAAAGCGGACGACACAAGCAATGCTGGTAAGAAAGTTGTCTGGTTACCCTTCTGGACACCCAATATTACAGGCTCTGACGGAGTATAATCGACTGGTTAAAGCGCAATATTTACTTGACTACATCGACGATGCCAGTTTGCGGCAGTATGTGCAACGTGCCCTGAACCGGGGAGAAGCATGGCACTTCCTTAGACGAGCCATTGCGTCGGTGAATGGTGATCAGTTCCGTGGCAAAAACGAGTCTGAAATCGCTATCTGGAATGAATGCGCAAGATTGCTTGCCAACGCGATCATCTACTTCAACTCCGCGATACTGAGTCATCTTCTGGGACACTTTGAAGCGAGAGGAGATGAAGAGAAAGCGGGTATCACTCGTGCTGTTTCGCCCGTTGCGTGGCAAAATATCAACTTAAGCGGAACGTATAACTTCACTAATACTGGGAAATTGCCCAATATTGGCGAAATAACAAGGCCGATAGTGGATGATTAGGCTCCAAGCTGAAAGTAAACCACCTCCGCAGCCATTTATTGGTGTGGTCTACAGAGGATTATGTCTTTTTAGAGGGGAAAATCCCTAGAACCCCACCTTGAGACAGAACGCGCCTTGGTCAGAATCCCAGTCGCTGGGCGGGTTTGCGCCTACGCTCTTGACCCCCACGAGGTCTGGAAAGGGTACGACAACGCCAAAGAATACGCGGCCTTCGTGACCAAGACGCTGGTCAACAAGGACGGCGATATTAAGCGCCGGATCATGTCGATGTTTAGCCCAGAGGAACGCCCAGACGACAGGGAGTGACGGGCACTGGCTGGCAATGTCTAGCAACGGCAGGCATTTCGGCTGAGGGTAAAAGAACTTTCCGCTAAGCGATAGACTGTATGTAAACACAGTATTGCAAGGACGCGGAACATGCCTCATGTGGCGGCCAGGACGGCCAGCCGGGATCGGGATACTGGTCGTTACCAGAGCCACCGACCCGAGCAAACCCTTCTCTATCAGATCGTTGACGAGTATTACCCGGCATTCGCTGCGCTTATGGCAGAGCAGGGAAAGGAATTGCCGGGCTATGTGCAACGGGAATTTGAAGAATTTCTCCAATGCGGGCGGCTGGAGCATGGCTTTCTACGGGTTCGCTGCGAGTCTTGCCACGCCGAGCACCTGGTCGCTTTCAGCTGTAAGCGTCGCGGTTTCTGCCCGAGCTGTGGGGCGCGGCGGATGGCCGAAAGTGCCGCCTTGCTGGTTGATGAAGTACTGCCTGAACAACCCATGCGTCAGTGGGTGTTGAGCTTCCCGTTTCAGCTGCGTTTCCTGTTTGCCAGCCGGCCCGAGATCATGGGGTGGGTGCTGGGCATCGTTTACCGCGTCATTGCCACGCACCTGGTCAAGAAAGCGGGCCATACCCACCAAGTGGCCAAGACGGGCGCGGTCACCCTGATCCAGCGTTTTGGATCGGCGCTCAATCTGAATGTTCACTTCCACATGCTGTTTCTCGACGGTGTGTATGTCGAGCAATCCCACGGCTCAGCGCGTTTCCGCTGGGTCAAGGCGCCGACCAGCCCAGAGCTCACCCAGCTGACGCACACCATCGCCCACCGGGTGGGTCGCTATCTGGAACGGCAAGGCCTGCTGGAACGGGATGTCGAAAACAGCTATCTGGCCTCGGATGCGGTGGATGACGACCCGATGACACCCCTGCTGGGGCACTCGATCACTTACCGTATCGCTGTCGGTTCACAGGCGGGGCGAAAGGTGTTCACTTTGCAAACTCTGCCGACCAGTGGTGATCCGTTCGGTGACGGGATTGGCAAGGTAGCCGGGTCCAGCCTGCACGCCGGCGTGGCGGCCAGGGCCGATGAACGCAAGAAGCTCGAACGGCTGTGCCGGTACATCAGCCGCCCGGCGGTATCCGAGAAGCGGCTGTCGTTAACACGAGGCGGCAACGTGCGCTACCAGCTCAAGACGCCGTACCGGGACGGCACCACGCACGTCATTTTCGAACCATTGGATTTCATTGCAAGGCTGGCCGCCCTGGTACCGAAGCCCAGAGTCAACCTAACCCGCTTCCACGGGGTGTTCGCACCCAACAGTCGGCACCGGGCGTTGGTCACGCCGGCAAAACGGGGCAGGGGCAACAAGGTCAGGGTGGCTGATGAACCGGCAACACCAGCACAACGGCGAGCGTCGATGACATGGGCGCAACGGCTCAAGCGTGTTTTCAATATCGACATCGAGACCTGCAGCGGCTGCGGCGGCGCCATGAAAGTCATCGCCTGCATTGAAGACCCTATAGTGATCAAGCAGATCCTTGATCACCTGAAGCACAAAGCCGAAACCAGCGGGACCAGGGCGTTACCCGAAAGCCGGGCGCCACCGGCTGAGCTGCTCCTGGGTCTGTTTGACTGACGAGCCTGAAGGCCAACGATACCAATCAAAATGCTGCGTTCACAGCGCCGCGGCAGGGATCCGCCGTGCTGGTTGTCGGAAAAGGAGCCGCTAGTGGGAAAGAGGAGGGTAAATTTTCAGCGTTGCTGGCTCCCCGTCAGCCGGATTGGGTTGCATCGCAGGGGTGTCGAAAGAGTCAACTGCGGTCCAAAGCTGTTGGACTTGGGTGAAAAGGGCGTTTATTCTTCCTATACGTTCATTAGGTCATCTAGCCTTTCTTCCGCAGGTTTTGTTCTTGGTTTTTTAGGGGGTAATGTCATAGGGTTTGTCTCTTAATATCTTGTGCTAAAAGCAAATCTGATAGGGGTATCATAGCACTTAATATTGATATGCTAAAACTTAGCTCGCTGGTAGCTTCGCTATTTTAACTATCTTTTTGGTGCTTCTATAAAAAGATAAAATAAATACAATCAATAAAACATACATTATCGCACCAATCATCCATATCCAGCCATCCCAACTTGCCAGTGTTTGACCAAAAATAAAGCTAAATAATAATGGGCCGATCACCCCCGTCGTATTGGTTAAGCTGACTAGAACGCCTTGTAGCTTACCTTGGTTAGTTTGATTGACTTGAGCTGACATTAACCCCTGTAAGGCTGGTAGCGCAATACTGCCGCCGGCGAGTAAGATTAATGTAGGGTAAATCATCCAACCCTTTGTCAATAATGACAAAATAATGAATGCTGCTCCATCAACAACAAAGCCCACAATAATCGTCACTTTTTCATTGAATTTCTTGGCGATTGCGCCCGCTACAAATGCTTGGAACAAGGCATGCATGATGCCTAACCCCGCTAAAGATAGGCCGATCTCCATACTGCCCCATTGAAAACGATGTTCCGTAAATAACACCCATGTCGTTGCTGGAATTTGCCCTATCATTTGAGTCATAAAAAAGATAAATAACAATAGTATGACTGGCTTGATCACTTGCAGGAAAGGTCGCGAATTTTCTGCTGTTTCTGTGGTGTTTTTTTCAGTATTTTTGATTTTATTATCTTTAAATATCAACATAATAACTAAAAAAGAGAGCGCATTTAAAATGGCAGCAATAATAAAAGGAAGATGAGCTGAGAATTGCCCTGTAAAGCCGCCAATTGCAGGGCCAGAGATTAACCCGACACCAAAAGCCGCCCCTAAGCGTCCAAACCACTTAGTACGCTCTTGTGAAGCAGTATTGTCAGCAATAACAGAAGCGGCGACCGCACCTGTTGCGCCAGTAACTCCAGAAATTAATCGCCCAACGTATAGCATCCAAAGTGAGCTAGATAATGCAAGCAAAGTGTAATCCACAGCAGCGCCTGCAAGAGATAGTAGTAATATTGGTCGGCGCCCGAATTTATCAGACCATTTGCCAAGTAGAGGAGCAAAAAAAAACTGCATGATGGCATACAGTGCCAGCAGGATACCGTAATGATTTGCTAAATTTTCAGCCGACACGTATTCACGTAACAATGTAGGCAATACAGGCATGATCAAGCCGATCCCCATAGCATCTAGGGCGGTGATCGTTAAAGCGGTGATCGCAAATTTATTCATCGTTTTTTCTCTATCATTGATAGAGTTGGAATATATCCCTATCAGTGATAGAGTGTCAATAGAAAAAAAGAGAGGGCAGTATGGCGCGATTAGATAAAGAAACCATCATCACAGTGGCATTAGAGTTGCTAAATGAAGTGGGAATGGAAGGGCTGACAACGCGAAAACTAGCTCAAAAACTGGGCGTAGAGCAGCCTACACTATATTGGCATGTGAAGAACAAGCGCACATTGTTGGATGCATTATCTGTTGAAATGCTAAAGCGTAATCATCGTCATTCATTACCCGCAGTTGGGGAAACGTGGCAACAATTTTTACGTAATAATGCATTGAGCTTTCGTGATGCATTATTAAGTTACCGTGATGGCGCAAAAGTGCATTTAGGGACTCGCCCGAGTTCAGACCAATATGACACCGTAGAAATGCAGTTGCAGTTTATGGTGGACAATGGTTTTTCATTAAAATGTGGGTTATATGCAATAAGCGCGGTTGGTCATTTTACGTTAGGTTCTGTGTTAGAGCAGCAAGAACATATCGCAGCACTTAATGATAGGCAACAAATAGCAGATGATACGATGCCTCGACTATTAAAAGATGCTTTGCAAATTATGGATCAAGATGATGGCACAGAGGCTTTTTTATTTGGTTTAGAAGCATTGATTAATGGTTTCGAAAAGCAGTGATAAGGTGTCTGTGTTTTTAGGCTCGCACAATAGGGGGGATTTGTGCGAGTGGTGGATTTATTTAGAACATTGTTTTTCAATTTGGCGTTTTTGTTCTACCAATTTTTTAGCTGTTGCCATCGCGAGTTGTTCATCGGCTTGCATTTTTGCTAAACACAGTATTGCAAGGACGCGGAACATGCCTCATGTGGCGGCCAGGACGGCCAGCCGGGATCGGGATACTGGTCGTTACCAGAGCCACCGACCCGAGCAAACCCTTCTCTATCAGATCGTTGACGAGTATTACCCGGCATTCGCTGCGCTTATGGCAGAGCAGGGAAAGGAATTGCCGGGCTATGTGCAACGGGAATTTGAAGAATTTCTCCAATGCGGGCGGCTGGAGCATGGCTTTCTACGGGTTCGCTGCGAGTCTTGCCACGCCGAGCACCTGGTCGCTTTCAGCTGTAAGCGTCGCGGTTTCTGCCCGAGCTGTGGGGCGCGGCGGATGGCCGAAAGTGCCGCCTTGCTGGTTGATGAAGTACTGCCTGAACAACCCATGCGTCAGTGGGTGTTGAGCTTCCCGTTTCAGCTGCGTTTCCTGTTTGCCAGCCGGCCCGAGATCATGGGGTGGGTGCTGGGCATCGTTTACCGCGTCATTGCCACGCACCTGGTCAAGAAAGCGGGCCATACCCACCAAGTGGCCAAGACGGGCGCGGTCACCCTGATCCAGCGTTTTGGATCGGCGCTCAATCTGAATGTTCACTTCCACATGCTGTTTCTCGACGGTGTGTATGTCGAGCAATCCCACGGCTCAGCGCGTTTCCGCTGGGTCAAGGCGCCGACCAGCCCAGAGCTCACCCAGCTGACGCACACCATCGCCCACCGGGTGGGTCGCTATCTGGAACGGCAAGGCCTGCTGGAACGGGATGTCGAAAACAGCTATCTGGCCTCGGATGCGGTGGATGACGACCCGATGACACCCCTGCTGGGGCACTCGATCACTTACCGTATCGCTGTCGGTTCACAGGCGGGGCGAAAGGTGTTCACTTTGCAAACTCTGCCGACCAGTGGTGATCCGTTCGGTGACGGGATTGGCAAGGTAGCCGGGTCCAGCCTGCACGCCGGCGTGGCGGCCAGGGCCGATGAACGCAAGAAGCTCGAACGGCTGTGCCGGTACATCAGCCGCCCGGCGGTATCCGAGAAGCGGCTGTCGTTAACACGAGGCGGCAACGTGCGCTACCAGCTCAAGACGCCGTACCGGGACGGCACCACGCACGTCATTTTCGAACCATTGGATTTCATTGCAAGGCTGGCCGCCCTGGTACCGAAGCCCAGAGTCAACCTAACCCGCTTCCACGGGGTGTTCGCACCCAACAGTCGGCACCGGGCGTTGGTCACGCCGGCAAAACGGGGCAGGGGCAACAAGGTCAGGGTGGCTGATGAACCGGCAACACCAGCACAACGGCGAGCGTCGATGACATGGGCGCAACGGCTCAAGCGTGTTTTCAATATCGACATCGAGACCTGCAGCGGCTGCGGCGGCGCCATGAAAGTCATCGCCTGCATTGAAGACCCTATAGTGATCAAGCAGATCCTTGATCACCTGAAGCACAAAGCCGAAACCAGCGGGACCAGGGCGTTACCCGAAAGCCGGGCGCCACCGGCTGAGCTGCTCCTGGGTCTGTTTGACTGACGAGCCTGAAGGCCAACGATACCAATCAAAATGCTGCGTTCACAGCGCCGCGGCAGGGATCCGCCGTGCTGGTTGTCGGAAAAGGAGCCGCTAGTGGGAAAGAGGAGGGTAAATTTTCAGCGTTGCTGGCTCCCCGTCAGCCGGATTGGGTTGCATCGCAGGGGTGTCGAAAGAGTCAACTGCGGTCCAAAGCTGTTGGACTTGGGTGAAAAGGGCGTTTATTCTTCCTATACGTATGATTCAAACTGCAGATGAGTTACATTTGAAAGAAAAGGTGAAAAAACCAATTGAGAAATTATTGCATGTGCTTAATGCCTCAAATAAAAAATTAATTATTCAATACCGATCATTATGAAACTATCATTAATTGTTGCCATGGATAAAAATTTTGGCATTGGTAAAGACAACGATTTGTTATGGAAATTGCCGGCTGATATGAAATTCTTTAAAGAAACTTCAACAGGTCATGTAGTAATAACCGGACGTAAAAATTATGAATCTATTCCTGAGAAATTTAGACCCTTGCCAAATCGTGAAAATGCCGTTTTAACTCACCAAATCGGCTATCAAGCACCAGGAGCTCATGTCTTTTTTTCACTTACTGAATGTTTAGAGTTCTATAAAAATGAAACCGAAAGAACTGTTTTCATCATTGGTGGGGGACAAATTTATGCAGAAGTTATGCAGCGAAACATCCTTCAAGAAATGTATATCACACAAGTAGATGGAGTGTTTGACGCAGATACTTTTTTTCCTAAATTTTCTGAATCTGAGTGGAATAGTGAAACTGTACTGAAACAGGGTATTGATGAAAAACACGCTTTTGCTTTTGAAATAAAAAAATATACACGTAAATAACTCTAAAACTTACTGTTTTTGTTGAAATGTTTTGTATGTAACGGTTTCAAAACTTCAACGACCTTACTAACTTTGCCTCCTTATGATTTTATGTATAGCTGAAAAACCTTCTGTGGCAAAAGATATTGCCGAAGTAATTGGTGCAAAACAACGCAACAACGGCTTTTATGAAGGAAATGGCTATTGGGTAACCTGGACTTTTGGCCATCTGTGTACATTGAATGAACCCCATGATTACAAAGAAAATTGGAAATACTGGAAATTGGAAGATCTGCCAATTGTACCTAAAAAATTTGGCATTAAACTAATTGATAACGATGGAGTAAAAAGGCAATTTGCTGTTATTGAAAAATTGGTAGCATCTTGTTCTGAAGTCATCAATTGCGGGGATGCCGGGCAGGAAGGGGAGTTGATACAAAGATGGGTATTGGCACCTGGTCAAGAAAGCGGGCCATACCCACCAAGTGGCCAAGACGGGCGCGGTCACCCTGATCCAGCGTTTTGGATCGGCGCTCAATCTGAATGTTCACTTCCACATGCTGTTTCTCGACGGTGTGTATGTCGAGCAATCCCACGGCTCAGCGCGTTTCCGCTGGGTCAAGGCGCCGACCAGCCCAGAGCTCACCCAGCTGACGCACACCATCGCCCACCGGGTGGGTCGCTATCTGGAACGGCAAGGCCTGCTGGAACGGGATGTCGAAAACAGCTATCTGGCCTCGGATGCGGTGGATGACGACCCGATGACACCCCTGCTGGGGCACTCGATCACTTACCGTATCGCTGTCGGTTCACAGGCGGGGCGAAAGGTGTTCACTTTGCAAACTCTGCCGACCAGTGGTGATCCGTTCGGTGACGGGATTGGCAAGGTAGCCGGGTCCAGCCTGCACGCCGGCGTGGCGGCCAGGGCCGATGAACGCAAGAAGCTCGAACGGCTGTGCCGGTACATCAGCCGCCCGGCGGTATCCGAGAAGCGGCTGTCGTTAACACGAGGCGGCAACGTGCGCTACCAGCTCAAGACGCCGTACCGGGACGGCACCACGCACGTCATTTTCGAACCATTGGATTTCATTGCAAGGCTGGCCGCCCTGGTACCGAAGCCCAGAGTCAACCTAACCCGCTTCCACGGGGTGTTCGCACCCAACAGTCGGCACCGGGCGTTGGTCACGCCGGCAAAACGGGGCAGGGGCAACAAGGTCAGGGTGGCTGATGAACCGGCAACACCAGCACAACGGCGAGCGTCGATGACATGGGCGCAACGGCTCAAGCGTGTTTTCAATATCGACATCGAGACCTGCAGCGGCTGCGGCGGCGCCATGAAAGTCATCGCCTGCATTGAAGACCCTATAGTGATCAAGCAGATCCTTGATCACCTGAAGCACAAAGCCGAAACCAGCGGGACCAGGGCGTTACCCGAAAGCCGGGCGCCACCGGCTGAGCTGCTCCTGGGTCTGTTTGACTGACGAGCCTGAAGGCCAACGATACCAATCAAAATGCTGCGTTCACAGCGCCGCGGCAGGGATCCGCCGTGCTGGTTGTCGGAAAAGGAGCCGCTAGTGGGAAAGAGGAGGGTAAATTTTCAGCGTTGCTGGCTCCCCGTCAGCCGGATTGGGTTGCATCGCAGGGGTGTCGAAAGAGTCAACTGCGGTCCAAAGCTGTTGGACTTGGGTGAAAAGGGCGTTTATTCTTCCTATACGTGCCGCGTTCCAGGCGGCGACTATGAGGGCTATGTCGATGCCCATGTGCGCCGGCTGGAGGCGCTACGCCGGGCCGGTATCGTCGAGCGGATCGACGCCGACCAATGGCGCATCCCCGATGATCTGGTCAGCCGTGCCGCCGCCCATGACGCCGGCCGAGACAGTCAGGCCAGCGTTCGCGTCCTTTCCCCGGTCGATCTGAACAAACAGATCGGATCGGACGGCGCGACCTGGCTGGACCGGCGGCTGATCCACGGCGAGACGGCCGACCTTGCGCCAACCGGCTTCGGGCAACAAGTCCGCGAAGCCATGGACCAGCGCCGCGAGCACCATATCGAACAGGGCGACGCCACCCGCAGCCGGGACAGCCGCGTCTTCTACCGGCGCAACCTTCTCGCCATCCTGCGGGAGCGCGAGGTAGCCGGCGTCGGATCGGATATGGCTTTGAGTAAGGGCCTGCCGTTCCGCGCCGCCACGGACGGCGAGAGCGTCAGCGGCAAGTTTACCGGAACCGTGCATCTATCGAGCGGCAAGTTCGCCGTGGTCGAGAAATCCCATGAGTTCACCCTTGTCCCGTGGCGGCCGATCATCGACCGCCAACTCGGCCGCGAGGTTATGGGCATCGTGCAGGGCGGGTCGGTGTCGTGGCAGTTAGGGCGGCAGAGGGGGCTGGAACGCTGAGTGCGCCCATGCCGCATTGCGAAGCAAAAGATAATCGGATAAAATGTAGCAATTCATATTCGTAAGCGTGGAGTAATCAGATGGGAAATTCCAAGTCAGCAGACAAGTAAGCCGCAACAACCAGTATTGTTGTTGCGGCGCTCTGTAAGGCTAGTCTCATCTGATTGCTGACGAGCAGACGTCGCCCGGTATTCCTTAATCGAGGGTTGATTCGTCATGACCACCACACGCCCCGCGTGGGCCTATACGCTGCCGGCAGCACTGCTGCTGATGGCTCCTTTCGACATCCTCGCTTCACTGGCGATGGATATTTATCTCCCTGTCGTTCCAGCGATGCCCGGCATCCTGAACACGACGCCCGCTATGATCCAACTCACGTTGAGCCTCTATATGGTGATGCTCGGCGTGGGCCAGGTGATTTTTGGTCCGCTCTCAGACAGAATCGGGCGACGGCCAATTCTACTTGCGGGCGCAACGGCTTTCGTCATTGCGTCTCTGGGAGCAGCTTGGTCTTCAACTGCACCGGCCTTTGTCGCTTTCCGTCTACTTCAAGCAGTGGGCGCGTCGGCCATGCTGGTGGCGACGTTCGCGACGGTTCGCGACGTTTATGCCAACCGTCCTGAGGGTGTCGTCATCTACGGCCTTTTCAGTTCGATGCTGGCGTTCGTGCCTGCGCTCGGCCCTATCGCCGGAGCATTGATCGGCGAGTTCTTGGGATGGCAGGCGATATTCATTACTTTGGCTATACTGGCGATGCTCGCACTCCTAAATGCGGGTTTCAGGTGGCACGAAACCCGCCCTCTGGATCAAGTCAAGACGCGCCGATCTGTCTTGCCGATCTTCGCGAGTCCGGCTTTTTGGGTTTACACTGTCGGCTTTAGCGCCGGTATGGGCACCTTCTTCGTCTTCTTCTCGACGGCTCCCCGTGTGCTCATAGGCCAAGCGGAATATTCCGAGATCGGATTCAGCTTTGCCTTCGCCACTGTCGCGCTTGTAATGATCGTGACAACCCGTTTCGCGAAGTCCTTTGTCGCCAGATGGGGCATCGCAGGATGCGTGGCGCGTGGGATGGCGTTGCTTGTTTGCGGAGCGGTCCTGTTGGGGATCGGCGAACTTTACGGCTCGCCGTCATTCCTCACCTTCATCCTACCGATGTGGGTTGTCGCGGTCGGTATTGTCTTCACGGTGTCCGTTACCGCGAACGGCGCTTTGGCAGAGTTCGACGACATCGCGGGATCAGCGGTCGCGTTCTACTTCTGCGTTCAAAGCCTGATAGTCAGCATTGTCGGGACATTGGCGGTGGCACTTTTAAACGGTGACACAGCGTGGCCCGTGATCTGTTACGCCACGGCGATGGCGGTACTGGTTTCGTTGGGGCTGGTGCTCCTTCGGCTCCGTGGGGCTGCCACCGAGAAGTCGCCAGTCGTCTAACCGACGACTGGTAGCAGGCCCGCTCCGATGCGGCGCACTAACCATCGAAACCTCGTGAATGTCGGTATCCTGTCTGGCAGGATACCGCTCATTTCCCTTGTTCAGTTCATCGCCGTCGCCGAGCATCTGAATTTTCGGCATGCGGCCAAGGCACTTGGTATCAGCCAGTCGAGCGTCAGCGCGCGTGTGAAAGCGCTGGAGGATAACCTTGGTGTCCTGCTATTTGAGCGCCATGCGCGGGGCGTTCGGCTAACAGACGCAGGCAGGCACTTCATGGAGCGTGTCACGGCGGGTGTCGATCAACTCGATCACGCAGTGAAGACCGCGGAGTGACGGGCACTGGCTGGCAATGTCTAGCAACGGCAGGCATTTCGGCTGAGGGTAAAAGAACTTTCCGCTAAGCGATAGACTGTATGTAAACACAGTATTGCAAGGACGCGGAACATGCCTCATGTGGCGGCCAGGACGGCCAGCCGGGATCGGGATACTGGTCGTTACCAGAGCCACCGACCCGAGCAAACCCTTCTCTATCAGATCGTTGACGAGTATTACCCGGCATTCGCTGCGCTTATGGCAGAGCAGGGAAAGGAATTGCCGGGCTATGTGCAACGGGAATTTGAAGAATTTCTCCAATGCGGGCGGCTGGAGCATGGCTTTCTACGGGTTCGCTGCGAGTCTTGCCACGCCGAGCACCTGGTCGCTTTCAGCTGTAAGCGTCGCGGTTTCTGCCCGAGCTGTGGGGCGCGGCGGATGGCCGAAAGTGCCGCCTTGCTGGTTGATGAAGTACTGCCTGAACAACCCATGCGTCAGTGGGTGTTGAGCTTCCCGTTTCAGCTGCGTTTCCTGTTTGGGGTCGTTTGCGGGAAGGGGCGGAATCCTACGCTAAGGCTTTGGCCAGCGATATTCTCCGGTGAGATTGATGTGTTCCCAGGGGATAGGAGAAGTCGCTTGATATCTAGTATGACGTCTGTCGCACCTGCTTGATCGCGGCCGCGATAGCTAGATCGCGTTGCTCCTCTTCTCCATCCGCGTTCCAAGCTGCGGAAAGGCACCCATAAGCGTACGCCTGGTCGAGCAGGCGACGCGGATCGACGTCCAGCGCACGAGAGAATGCGTCCGCCATCTGTGCAATGCGTCTAGGATCGAGACAAAGGTCGTCTCTGTCAGCCGGATCGTAGAACATATTGGCGGCGCCAAAGCCCACTTCACCGACCAGACCGACGGGATCTATCACCAGCCAGCCGCGACTGGAGAACATGATGTTTTCATGATGCAGATCGCCATGTAGCCCACGCAGTTCCGAGGCATTGCTCATCATTTGATCGGCTATAATCGCCGCGTGGACGTAGTCAGTTTGACAACCTGCGTTTTGATCATCGCGCGCCCGCTGAAACAAAGCTGCAAAGCGATCCCGGATCGGGAGAAGGGCAGAAGGCAGGGGTTCCTCAGATGCGGCATACAGCTTCGCCATTAGTTCCGCTGCAATTTCGGTCGCCTGGTAGTCGCCGTGCTCGGCAACGATGTGAGAGAGCATTCGCTCCCCGGCATATTCGAGCAACATCAGATTGTTCTCACGACCGAGCAACCGGACTGCTCCCCTCCCATTGCGCCATACCAGATAGTCGGCCCCGCGCAGTTCATCAGCAATGTCTTCTATAGGTTTCAATCCCTTGACGATTGCAGGAGTCCCGTCTGGCAATGAAACTTTCCAAACGAGGCTGGAAAAGGTGTCCGCAATGAGAACAGGTTGCGAAACGTGCCAATGAGCAGGAAAAACAGGCGGCATGAACATCAACCCCAAGTCAGAGGGTCCAATCGCAGATAGAAGGCAAGGCGTTCGCGGTCGGGGGCTTCGATCCCCAATACATTGAATAGGACAGCGAAGGCGCGCTCTGCTTCATCTGGCGCTGCCCAGTTCTCTTCGGCGTTAGCAATCATGAGTGCCAAATCGGCATAGCGATCTGCTGTTCCGAGCCGCCCAAGGTCGATCAGACCCGTGCATTGAAGAGTTTTAGGGTCCACCATGAAGTTCGGCATGCAGGGATCACCATGGCAAACAACCATATCGGTGCGCTCTTGGTCGAGCCGCACCGGTAGCTCTCGTTCGACACGAGCCAAAAGATCGAGCTGCGGCGTACTCTTGTCCTCGTCCGGTAAGAAGTCGGGATTGACGGCATTGCGGGACACCACATCAACGGCGCGTCCGAACATTCGCGACAGCCTGCGCTCAAACGGACATTGATCAACCGATAGGCTGTGAACAGCGCCAAGTTGCTGCCCCATTGACGGCCACGCTTTGAGCAAATCCGCTCCAGACAGATCAGCCGCCGGTACTCCCGGAATTGCCGTTATCACCAAGCATGCACCCTCCTGTTCCTCCTGCCAGTTGATGACCTCGGGGCAAGCCACACCTCGACCTTTGAGCCAAATGAGGCGGTCACGCTCTCCAGCGAGCTCACCGCGGCGGGAAGCAGGTGCGATTTTCGCGAAGGCATGCCCGTCACCACGTCGAAAAACAAAATCACCAGATTCTCCGCCTCTGACAGGCAACCAGTCAGAATGCGATTCACCAAAAAAAATATTAGTTCGATTCAATGGAGGTTCCTTCAGTTTTCTGATGAAGCGCGAATATAGAGAAATATCCCGAATGTGCAGTTAACGAATTCTTGCGGTTTCTTTCAGCGCCGCCAATACCGCCAGCCCGTCGCGCAAGGGGCGCGGCTCGTGTGTGCGGATGAAGTCAGCTCCACCTGCGGCGGCGGCAAGCTCTGCAGCGAGTGTCGCGGCCCCGACATCCCCCGGACCACGGCCTGTGAGCGCGCGCAGAAAGGATTTGCGCGAAACAGACAGAAGCACCGGCAAATCGAAGCGCAGCCGCAATTCATCGAACCGCGCCAGCACCGAGAGCGAGGTTTCGGGAGCAGCCCCCAGAAAAAACCCCATGCCGGGATCAAGGACAAGGCGGTTGCGTTTGATACCGGCACCCGTCAGCGCCGCGATGCGCGCGTCAAAGAACGCCGCAATGTGATCCATGATGTCGCCAGCGGGTGCCTCGCGCCGATCTGCCTGCCCGTCTTGCACCGAATGCATAACGACGAGTTTGGCAGATGATTTCGCCAATTGCGGATAGAACGCAGCGTCTGGAAAACCGCGAATATCATTGAGATAGGCCACACCACGCGACAAGGCATAGGCTTGCGTCGCGGGTTGATAACTGTCGAGCGAGACGGGAATGCCATCTGCCTTGAGCGCGTCCAGCACCGGCGCGATACGCGCGATTTCTGTGTCGGACGAAACAGGCGCGGCGTCGGGATTGCTGGATGCCGGACCGAGGTCGATCACATCTGCCCCCTCGGCCATCAGCTTACGCGCCTGCGCAATGGCTGCGTCTGGCGCCAGATACCGGCCTCCATCGGAGAAACTGTCCGAGGTTATGTTGACGATGCCGAAAATGATGAGCGATTTATTCATGGGGGCTTCTATAATAATAATAATCGAGCATGAGTCTCATACGGATGCTCGGGTCGAAAGGGAATCCCCAGGCGAGTAACCTGTTTGCGGTGATCCATTAGCTGCAGGAGCAGAATAGCATACATCTGGAAGCAAAGCCAGGAAAGCGGCCTATGGAGCTGTGCGGCAGCGCTCAGTAGGCAATTTTTCAAAATATTGTTAAGCCTTTTCTGAGCATGGTATTTTTCATGGTATTACCAATTAGCAGGAAAATAAGCCATTGAATATAAAAGATAAAAATGTCTTGTTTACAATAGAGTGGGATACAGACACGCTTGATATGTTTGGAGATGGGGTTCTAGGGATTTTCCCCTCTAAAAAGACTTAATCCTCTGTAGACCACACCAATAAATGGCTGCGGAGGTGGGTTACTACTTATAAGTGTGGCAAATTAGGTAAATATCGTACATTTAATACGGAACAGCCCTGATATGGCCATCAAAAACGAAATTACTATTCTCACGAGAGCAGAACAGGCAGATCTTTATTCCCCACCCATTTTTTCAATCGAAGAACAACGTCTGTACTTTTCTCTGAACGATGCGGAATTGGCAGTTTTTCGGTCAATTCGTCTCAGAGCTCATAGATGTTACTTTGTCGCGATTTTGGGATACTTCAAATCAAAGCCCGTCATCCTAGATATCGCTTACTCGCAGGTTTCTAAGGATTTAATGTTCATCAGTAAAGAGCTGCTTGGCGGCAAGGGGCTCAGACCATTCACTCCCTCACAAAAACAAAAAGATCGACTCTACGCAAAAGTATTAGACCTTGCTGGTTATCACAAATGGGACGAAAGTCAGCACTTCAATTCTCTTTTCGACCACCTTGTTCAGGTGGGCAATGCCTGGCTGGAGCCGCGTTACCTCTTTGATACTGCTATTGAATTCCTAACCAGTCACAGCATTGCTATCCCTAGGTACACCGTACTCCAGAGACTGATAAGCAGAGCGATGCAGCAGGTCAGAAAAGACCTGGCGCACCAACTTAATCAACTCACCAGTCCTGAACTTCACGTCTTTCTGGACAGCATAACAGCCATTGATGACGGACTAAGCCTGAACCAGCTCAGAGGCGGTGCAAAAAGTCTGACCGTACCTGAACTTAAAAAAGAGCTTGCCCTTTATCATCAGTTAGCGCCATGGCGCACGCAAATCAATGGCGTTATCGATGGGCTTAATCTGTCTCTTAAAAATCGACAACACTTCGGTGAGCTCATCAACTATTACGGTAGTAAACTCAAACGATTCAAACGCGCACAGCAGCATCTATGGTTGCTATGTCACCTGACAGAGCGGATACAACTGGCACTGGAACGGTTAACTGATGGGTTCATTTACCATATCCGCAAGCAACAAGAAGCTGCCAACACCTTTGCACAACAAGCAGTGTTCCTGTCCTGGCAGTCAGCCGCGGACTGACACATCAAAATCAAGCACTGGAAGCATCGAGTCGAGATTCATCTTTTTTTGAAGAGCTGAGGATTCCAACAAACCAAACTCTTCACCATTATGATACTGAAATTGGTATTTTTTAGGCTCACTAGCAATGTCAACTAAGCGCCGTAACTCACCTGAGTTACCAGCGTAATAAAGATATCCAGCCTGACTAAAAGGGTCGAACTTCTTAATGTCGCAAAATGCAATGTAAGTCTTTAAGGCGCTTAATTTAACTACTAGAGACCATGCATTGGTTTCATTTTTCTTCTCTTGATCAACCCATCTTTTTAGCTTTTGCATTCTTTCCAGTCGAGAGGGTTTAGCTAATGGTTTTTTGGGATCACACTGTTCATGACACCAATAAATAAAATTGTGTCTTGTGCTGTTTAGCACCCCTTCTGGCCGTATATCAACGATCAAATCTAATGAAGTAACATTTTTCTTAGTAATCGGCGGAGCGGGTGATTTATTTTGATTTCTCGATGCTGCTAATCGACTTTTTGCCATATCATCACCTCAGCGATTGTTGTGCGAATTGATTTTTACGCTGAGCGAATTCCAACCATGTTTTATTGTCATTCATGTAGTTAACGTATTTTTGAGTGGTAGAGGTGCTTTCATGCCCCATCAAATCAGCCAGCTCCTGTAACAAAGCCTCGAAGGGCTTACCTGTTTCCATATGTTTGCTGTACAGCCAGTCGGTTGCGAAAGTGGCTCGTAAGTCATGAGGGGCAAAATAAATATCAAGCCCACAGTGTGTCAAATCATTGCGGATAGTTTCCACATACTTTTGAATGGTGTTTGGAGCGTAGATATTGCCATTCGATTTAACGAATAAGTGGTTATGGCGAAGTAATCCTTTTTCAATAGCCTTCTTCCTCGCCTTACTTAACTTGTACTCGTACAACAGATCCATGACACTGGCTGGGATTTCAATTGTTCTGTTTTTTTTGAACTTGGTTAAGCAACCGTTAATATTCTCACCAATTTGCACCTTAACTACTTTAGCTTTTGGCTTGTCCACGACAGAGGCAGGAAATGTTATTAATTCCTCCAATCTCAATCCCGTTTCAGTTTTTAAGTACACCATTAGGGCTTTAGTGTCAGATGAATTTTCAATATCAAGGTGTTTATAAAGCTCTTGTTTTTCATCTTCACGAAGTGGGTTAAGCTCTCGAATATCAGCATCTTGAGGTTTTTTTATGTTCTTAAATGGTCTAGTGAGACCTGTGGTGTATACAATAATTTCCTTACTGTGACTGCGATTGAGATGTGAGAGCATTTCATGTTGTGCTCTGTTTCCTTTGTTGCTTATGCGAACAGTCTTTGCCTTAAACTCAAATGGTCGAAAGGTTTTGCTGATTGAAATGATCCGCTGGCGATGAAGGAAGATGAAGTAATTGACAACTTTCAAAACATAGTTAGAGGCTGTACTTGGAGAACCACCGACTTTTCCAGTTTCATCCTTGGTATAAAGGTTTTCCAATAAATAGTCTCGATATCTCACGATTGGACTTTCCTCTACCTTCTCGGTGCAGTCATATATTGTTAACGGAGGTTTTTCATCAACCAGAAGGCCAGTCCTTGGGTGTGTATGTTCGGGGATTTCCGTGCTCAACCACCGATAGAAGCTCAATAACGCAACTGCATGGGATTGAATCGTCTTATCGGAGGATATATCTGGATCTGCCAACAAAGAGTGAAGATATAGATTCACTGGCACCACATTGATACCATCGGGGTCTATTAAAATTGGAAGTTTATGAGCAAATGGTTTTGAGTTGTCCCTAACGTCATGGATGATCTCGCCACTGTCTGTCAGGGTGTGGCCTACTTATAAATGAGGGATATTTCTCCGTACTAATCCACATAAGACAATAGTCAAAGCCGAAGTCATCTGGAAACGACCTATTTTGTTCAATCACATTAACACCTAAATCATCCGTTATTCACACTGCTAAGCCTTCCCCCAGGGGGTTACGCGTTCATACATCTACTTTTTCAAGATATTTCTTAACCAATAGTAAAAATTGTAACCACCCCTCATCTCGACGTCTAATTTATACAACCTGAAACATTACAACATGTGATGTCTAAAGTATTTCCCAACTGTAAGCGCATAGTTGGACGAGAATGCCAAAATGCCATGGCGCTGCATTTCAGCTTTGATTTGAAAGACGGGTACGCCCATTTTAATACCGAGTAACTTAGCTTCACGCGACCGTGCAACCACGCAGCCGTCATTGTTGGACAGCACC
This sequence comes from Pseudoalteromonas sp. JC3, assembly GCF_030291895.1. Lineage (NCBI taxonomy): Bacteria > Pseudomonadati > Pseudomonadota > Gammaproteobacteria > Alteromonadales > Pseudoalteromonadaceae > Pseudoalteromonas > Pseudoalteromonas sp. JC3. The sequence continues at coordinate 1,033,793 of NZ_CP127855.1, forward strand.
ACAATCGGCGTATCTTTTAAATCAGGACGAAACAGCTTCTCACAACTGGCGTAAAAGTTGTTGCAGTCCACCAAGGCAAATACTGGCATGGGATAGTCACGACTTACGGCGTATGTTTCGCACCACATTGGTGACCACACCAAATATCTCTAACTCTGTCCCTTCAGGAATATGAATGGGCTCATACACCTGGTTTCTTGGGATCAGCATGACGCACGGCCTTAGTTGAAGCTCCTTTACCGTGAGTTCACCATGGATACCAGCGATGACAATGTCACCGTGTTCTGCTTTGACAGAGCGATCAACCACCAAAATATCATCTGGGTGAATCCCGGCATCAATCATTGAATCACCTTCAACACGCACAAAGAACGTTGCAGCTGGTCGCTTGATGCACAGCTCGTTGAGGTCGAGCGTTTGCTCAACATAATCCTGCGCTGGGGAGGGAAAACCAGCAGAAACACGTTCCATGAACAATGGAATACGAAGGCGCTTGGCTTTGATGAAGGCAAGTGCGCCGCTACGGCCTATCAGCGAGACATTCATGACGAACCTCGAAAAATCATAATTAATACTGTTTGTTTATACAGTATCTAATGCTATGCTGATTTCTACAAGTAAAATTGTAGGTAAAACTGTAGTTGTTCGTGTAAGACGCTGTGTTGTCGGTGATTTCTTTTTTGTGTTGAAAAACTAGATGTGGGGGGATCGCTCGCCCTCGTCAAAGCCTGCAAGGCTTGGACAATACTGCTTCTGCCTACTGCTCTTGTTTCTGTTACTGATCCTGTTACTGCTACTGGTTAATGCATGGGTCAAGTAACCGTCAGACAAGGCTTGTTGAACCCTTTGCAAAGGGTTTAAAAACAGTTAGTAAAATTCTGCTTCGTATTGAATTTACTGGCTTAAAGCGAAGTCAGGAGCATCATTAAAATGCTCAGTCGAACTCAGTTAAAGCCTTTTTCAACCGTTTGAAAAGGGATTGGCTAAGCCATACGTAAAGGGTATCGGTAAGGGTTACCTAAACGGTTTAGCTAAGGCTTTCTGAAAGGCTTAGCCAAAGCCTTCATACATGGGTTCAACCAATAGAAAGATTAAAAAAACGCAGAGGTATTCAAGGTGCATTTTGAAAAACCTGTGGCACAGTGAAATAACCTAAAGCGAACAATAGAATTGAAGAGGAACCATCAATGACAAGAGCCCCTGCGCCATTTCCGCTAGAGCGCCTCGCGGATATCCCAGACAGACCAGAAGATTTTAGATTGCTGGAGCGTATTCCATTAACGCGTGAGCCGCAGTCCTGGCCACTTGAACTATCTCCTGTGGTCGGTGATGAACAGCCAATGGTGCTGCTCGATACAGAGACAACCGGACTGTCTGCCGATGACGAGTCCATTATTGAGCTTGGTATGGTTAAGGTGCTTTACAGTCCCTCGGCTAAGCGGATTGTGTCGATTGTTGATGTGATCAGTTTGTATGAAGATCCCGGCAAGCCAATCCCCGAGCTGATTACAGAGTTAACCGGTATTACCGATGACATGGTGCGAGGCCAGCGCATTGATGATTCACTGGTAGCGAGTTGGTTATCCGATGATCCGCTGGTGGTTGCACACAATGCACAGTTTGATCGTCCTTTCTTTGAAAAGCGGTTTGCTGCATTAGGCCATCTATCTTGGGCCTGTTCAGCCAGTGGCATAGATTGGAAGGCGCTGGGTTTTGAAAGTCGAAAGCTTGAGTACCTGCTGCTTCGCTTAGGTTGGTTTTATGAAGGACACCGAGCCGCAACCGATTGTTTGGCGATGGCCTGGTTGTTCCATTTGTTGCCCGAGTCCGTTGCAAACTTGTTGTCTGAAGCAGACAGGCGAACTGTGTTAGTTCGTGCGTTTGGTGCGCCGTTTGACGTAAAGGACTATTTAAAAGAACGTGGTTACCGTTGGCATGACGGCGTTAAAGGTGCCAACAAGCATTGGTGGCGCGAAATCAGCGAAGACGAGTTGCCGCAGGAACAAACTTACCTGGATGATTTGTATCATCGTGGCTCAGAACATGCCCACTATGACTACAAAGATGCCCGTAATCGATTTAAAGCTTTGTAGCTCTCTACAAGGTAAGCCTTGCATATTTGAAAACATCTGGAAAATGGAAAGTGAACTTACGTTATACCCAAACTACTTGGTGTTGCAGCTAGGCGGCAAGTGAACGAATGCCCATGAGCATAGATCTTCTATGTGATTGGGGTGAGCGAATGCAGGTAACACCGCTGCGGCTGCAAGTAGGCAGGGTATATAACCAACAAGAGGAATCTTTCCATGTACCAAGACACCTACATTGAATACTGGGGCGAAATCTTCATCTCCGCCCGCATCATTGAATTTGGCATCACGTTCGAGCGCTTTCTTAAAGATCCATGGAAGCATTTGATGTCCTGTGGCCAAGAGTCTGCCCCAGACGCGATCGCTGAAGGGATGTTGCCATTGCTACCATCCCAGGCGGAAGTTGCTAGGCGCATTCGGGAAAGTGAGCAACGAGCCCAGATGTCTACAGAGTCGGACAAAGGGGTATCTCATCGTGGCAACATCGTGGTGCCATTGGTTCGGGTAGCGCATTGATAGCGGCTATCAGCAATGGCATGAAACAATGTCTTCACGCCCATACTTGAGCGGCAATTGCAATCTAGATCAAAAAGTTGCCGCTTAGCCTTCCCTACAAAATAATTTGTGATAGGATGATACCTAATAAAATTAATTAGGTTGAAGCCTATTCAGTGTTTTATGGCTATCTGTCCAGCTTCAACCGGTAGAGATTGCTAAGTCATTGCGGATAAAGAGCAGCATTGAGTGACACTATTCAATGTGATTAAGCGATGTCTGACCGTACTTTATAAACAGAGTTTTAAGAATCTGGTTGAATTGGATAAACAAGACGCATGACAAATGATGGTCTGAAACAAACCGTAGTGGCGAAGCCAGATAGGCTTTCGCAGATAGCGCAGTTGCCACAAGCAACCAGGGATCGCATTGCCCACATCGATTTCACCTTATTGTTTAAGGGCGAAGCGGTACGGGCGGATTTAGTTGATCGCTTCAGTATAGCCGCCGCACAAGCAACGAAAGACTTCACCCTATACCGAGAGCTTGCGCCAAGCAACATTGAGTATGACCAAAAGCTCAAATTGCATAAGCGTGGTGAAGCATTTGAACCCTTGTTCGATTATGACGTTGTGAGAACGCTGGCGACCATTAGCCAAGGGTACGGTGATGGCTTCACTGGAAAGGTAAAACCACCTCTGGCTTGTGAAGCGCCTTATCACCTAAATAAGCCGAGTTTATCGATAGTGGCGAAAGTCACCGAGGGCATACACAAAGGCAAAGCCTTGAGTATCACCTATGTGTCGTTATCGAGTGGTGAAACAACGCGTGAAATTGTGCCGCATACGCTGGTGGATAATGGCCTGCGTTGGCACGTTCGTGGTTTTGATCGCAAGCATAATGAGTTCCGTGACTTTGTGCTGACCCGAATTAAAGCTGCGGTTGTGCTTGAAGGTTCCACTTTGTTAGAGACTGAACTTGAAACCCAAGACCGGCAATGGAATCGCTTTGTAGAGCTTGAGTTAGTACCACACCCACGCATAGAGCACAGTGAAGCGATAGAGCTGGACTATGGCATGACGGGTGGCGTTCTAAAGGTTGAGATTAGAGCGGCAACTGCGGGGTACTTGCTTCGGCTTTGGAATGTTGACTGTTCATATAATCACTCATTAAAGCAACTTGAATATCAACTATGGCTGAAAAACAAACAAGCGTTATATGGAGTAGCAAACTTAGCTTTAGCGCCAAGTTATGAGGAAGATGAATGAACAATATTACGGAATATCATGCTAAGTATTTTGCGCACGAATTATCAATCCTGCATTCAAATAATGGGGTTGATAGGCTATCCCAGTCGCTATTTGACGCCAGCGTTGATCTGAACCCACACCAGATTGAAGCCGCACTTTTTGCCATTGAAAATCCGCTCAGCAAAGGTGTTGTACTTGCTGATGAAGTCGGTTTGGGTAAAACAATTGAAGCTGGATTAGTCCTTTGTCAATACTGGGCTGAACGTAAACGGAAGTTGTTAATCATCTGCCCTGCGTCATTGAGACGTCAGTGGGCCTGTGAATTGTTAGAAAAATTCAATCTGCCATCTCAAGTTATTGATGCAAAAACATTTAACCAGTTGCAAAGGGAAGGTATTTATAATCCTCTCAATAACAAGCAAATTGTCATCATGTCTTACCATTATGCGGCAAGATTAGAAGATAAACTTGTTGCTGAAATGTGGGATTTGGTCGTAATTGATGAAGCCCACAAGCTTAGGAATGCACATCGTGAAAGTAACAAAATGGGTCAAGCTCTCAAACGAGCTTTAGATGGCCGAAAGAAACTGTTACTGACTGCCACGCCATTACAAAATTCTTTAATGGAGCTTTATGGCATGTCTACATTAATTGACGAGCATGCTTTTGGCGATCAAAAAGCATTCCGAAAACAATTTATGCAGGCGGATAGCGACCCTTTGGAGTTGAAAGAACGTTTGTCTGGGTTTGTAAAGCGAACGCTGCGTAAAAACGTGCTTGAATACATTAAGTACACAGAGCGAAAGGCTATAACAATACCTTTTTACCCTAGTGAACAAGAGCAAGATTTGTACGAACGCGTGCAATTATTGCTTGAACGAGAAGACAGTTATGCACTACCGAAGAGACATCGACATCTGACAGGATTGATCCTGAGAAAACTTTTGTCTTCAAGTACAAAGGCAGTGCTTAACAACTTGCAGATCCTTAAGTATCGATTGGAAAAGTTAGCGAGTGACGGGGAAGATGACAGTGCAATCGACATCGTCCAACAAATCATTACAGACGACGATTTGGAGGATGATTTTGTTGATGAACTTGATAGTACATCTGAAGCGCAAGAGAAAAAACCAATAGATTTTTCTGCTCTTCATGCTGAAATCTCAGAACTGGAAATCTTGATCAAGAAAGCAGAGAAAATCGGGGTTGATACCAAATCAAAAGAGCTACTTGTTGGTTTAGAAAAAGGGTTTGTGCAACTCGCTGAAATGGGCGCTGCCAAAAAAGTCATCATCTTCACTGAGTCAATGCGTACCCAGCAGTACTTAGCAGAATTTCTCGAAAACAATGGTTATGCCGATAAAGTCGTTACTTTTAGTGGCACTAACAACACGCCTCAAGCGAACAAGATTTATCAACAGTGGAAAGAGCAATATCAAGGGGCATCACGTGTTACAGGGTCAGCACAAATTGATAAGCGCTCTGCGCTGATAGACCATTTTAAAGAACATGCTGAAATTATGATTGCGACAGAGGCGGCGGCTGAAGGTGTTAACCTTCAGTTTTGCTCTCTGTTAATCAATTACGATTTGCCTTGGAACCCGCAGCGTGTAGAACAGCGGATTGGCCGTTGTCACCGATATGGTCAAAAGTTTGATGTCGTTGTCGTTAACTTTCTCAATCAACGAAACCAGGCAGATCAGCGAGTACTCGAACTGCTAACAGAAAAGTTTAATCTATTTGATGGTGTGTTTGGCGCATCAGATAGCGTATTAGGCAGTATCGAGAGCGGTGTAGACTTTGAAAAAAGAATTCAATCTATCTATGACTCATGCCGCTCGTCTGAAGAAATTGAAGCTGCATTCTCGTTGCTACAAAAAGAGCTTGAAGAGGAAATTAGCGTCAAAATGCAAAGGACCCAAGAAAAGTTACTTGAGCACTTTGATGAAGACATCCACGATATTCTAAAGATCAAACTCGACGAAGCAAGAGAGCGCCTAGACAAAGTGGGACGGTGGTTTTGGGCTGTAACGCATCAACAATTAAAAGATTGCGCCAGTTTTGACCACGAAAATTATCGATTTACGCTACAGAAATCAGTCAAGCAGCTACCGGTAGGTCAATATCAATTGCTGAGAAAAGCAGGTAGTGAAAACAGTGAGTTGCAAGTTCAAGATCAACATAGCCATGCTTACCGCATTAATCATCCACTTGGTGAATATGTAATTGATAATGCTAAATCGATAGAAACTAAACGAGCACTGCTGTCGTTCGACTACACCAATCACGCAACGAAGATATCTGTTGCTGAAAAGTTAAAGGGCCAGTCAGGGTGGTTAACGTTGAGTGTTCTTGGAGTTGATGCATTCAACAGGCAAGAGTTTTTGCTTTTTACAGCTAAAACAGACAGTGGCCAACTTATTGATAATGATGCTTGTAAAAGGCTGTTTAATTTAGGGGCGAGTGTAGGCCGAAGTGAGAATGGCAACGAGCAAAGTACCCTACCTTCTGAGCTTATTGAACTGAAAAAACGCCAAATTGACGCCAAGCTGGCTGAAGTTATGGACGAAAATAATGCATTGTTTGAAGTTGAGAGAGACAAATTAGAGAAGTGGGCTGAAGACAAAGTGTTCGCAGCAGAGGAAGCGCTGCGAGATACGAAGGCACAAATTAAGTCAGTAAAGAGAGAGTCTAGGCACGCTCTAACAGTTGAAGAGCAAAAGCTAAATCAAGAGAAACTCAAGCAACTGGAACGACTACAAAAACGCCAGCGAATGGAGATATTTGATATTGAAGACGAAATTGCTGATAAGCGGGATGAACTAATCGCTGCTTTAGAAGAGCGCATGAAGCAAAGAACTGAAGTGACAGAGTTGTTCACAATTCGTTGGCAAGTAATTTAATTTTATAAGAGAAGACTATGAGCAAGTACAACGAGCTAGTTAAAAAGCTAAAAGAGATTTTTCAGATTGACCGTCCAGAGTTGGACTTTGGCATTTACCGTATCCTCAATTCGCGTGCTGACGAGATAAATGACTACCTAGACAATAAGCTTAAATCAAAAATACAAACTGCATTGGCTGATGCAGGAAATGCGAATAAAGCTGATCTTGAGCAGCAACTCCAAGCTGTAATAAAAGCGACAACGGAAGCGGGATTTGAGCCAGATCAAAGTCCAAAAGTTCAGGCGTTGAAAAAGCAAATAGCTGAAACTGCAACCGGTGCTAGCGAGCATGAAAATGCCGTATTCTCACATCTGCTCACATTCTTTTCTCGTTATTACGATAACGGTGACTTTATCAGCAAGCGCCGCTATAAAGGTGATACTTATGCTATTCCCTATGCAGGTGAAGAAGTCATGCTGCATTGGGCCAATAAAGACCAGTATTACATTAAAAGCGGCGAGAACTTTGCCAACTATGCTTTCAAACTCGATGATGGTCGTAAGGTAAGCTTCAAACTGCTGTCGGCAGATACCGCCAAGGATAATCGTAAAGATAACGATGCTGACCGTCGCTTTGTCCTCATAGAGCCCCATACTCGCACCAAATTGGACGAGGATGGAGAAGAGTTTGAACAGAATTATCAACCAGTTGAAGTTGTAAAAGCGACAGAAATTATTAACGGTGAATCAGTTGAAACCGAAGAATTAGTCATTCATTTCGAATACAAAGCGATGAAAAAAGGCACCAAGCAAGATGCCTTAGTGCAAACAGCGATCGCTACTATTTTATCAGATAGCCAAGTACAACAGTATTGGGCGGATCTTTCCAAACGAGCGCCAACCGAAAGCAACCCTAGCCGCACAGAGCTTGAACGCCATCTTACCACCTACACTCAGCGTAATACCGCAGATTACTTTATTCACAAAGATCTCGGCGGATTCTTGAGTAATGAGCTGGACTTTTACATCAAGAATGAAGTGATGAACTTGGATAATGTTCAAAATGCGGAAGTGTTTGCGAACATCGAAAAGCAATTGCGAATGATCCAGTGTTTACGAACTGTGGCTCAAGAATTAATTACCTTCTTGACACAACTTGAGAATTTCCAAAAGAAACTGTGGACTAAGAAAAAGTTTGTTGTTAATACAGATTATCTAATATCAGTTGATCGTATTCCTGATTCCCTCCTGGATGAAATAGTCCAAAACGATGAGCAAATTAGTCAATGGATAAATTTGGGCTTAATTGATAAGAACGCAGCTAAAAGTCTATCTCGTGAAACGATTAGAGAATCCTACCCTAATTTGGTCTGTGATACGCTTTTCTTCGATGCTTCATTTAAAGAAAACTTACATAACGATTTGGATGATATAGATAATTCAGTAACCGGGGTTATCATAAATAGCGACAACTATCAGGCGCTAAATTTGATATCTGAAAAATATAAAAGCAGCATAGATTTCATATATATAGATCCTCCATACAATACTGTTCATTCAAAAATTCTATATAAGAATCAATTTGAACATTCAAGTTGGCTTAGCTTAATTAATAACACTATGTCACTATCCCGCAGACTACTAAAAAGCGAATTTAGCTTTGGCTTTGCAATAGATGATTATGAATACAACAATGCATATAAGATAATTGAGCAAAGTTATAGCGACTGCGAGATTTCCACAATTGTTGTAAATCATCATCCTCAAGGTTCTGGAGGTAGGCTGTCTAGGACTCATGAGTATTTCATAGTTGCATCTCCTTCTCATGCTCCTGCACTTTTGGGTGCACCAAAGTCAGATGAAATCGAAGAACGTCCATTCATGCGTAGTGGAACAGCAGAAAACAATTACAGGTATGGCAGGTGGAAAAGCTTTTATGCTCTATTGTGGGATTCCGAGGCTAAAAAGTTTGTCGGTGTGGAAGAACCACCAGAACTAGGCTCCGAATACCCAATTGAGAATACTGCGAATGGATTAGTTAGGATTTACCCCATTAACTCCTCAGGAGAAGAGCGTGTTTGGAGGTCGAGTTTTAATACAGGGAAGGAACGCGTAGAAAATGGCGAGTTAATCATGACAGAAAGGGGCTCTGTTAAGCAAGTTATACACCATAAAGGTAAAAGAGAGACTCTTTTTAGTAACTGGACTGGTTCTGATTTTAATGCTGGCACACAAGGCACAAACATTCTAGATTCTATGGGGTTGGGCGACAAATTCGATTATCCAAAGTCGGTTAAGACATTGGAGCAAACCTTTTGGATGCAGTCTTACGGTAAAACTAATTTTCATGTAATAGATTATTTTGCAGGTTCTGGTACTACTGCTCATGCTGTCAATAACCTGAATAGAGTTGATGGCGGGAATCGGAAATATATTTTGGTCGAACAAGGGGAGTATTTTAATTCGGCCACAAAACCTAGATGTATTAAGTCTGCCTACAGTAACTCTTGGAAGAATGGTAAATCGTTATTACACAATGATGGTGTTTCATCATTAATAAAAGTTATTAAATTAGAGAGTTATGAAGATTCTTTGAATAATATTTTCCTTAGTAAGAGACAAACAGAAGATTTATTTAAAGGTATTGACTCTGATATACAAGACGATTACTTGATTAAGTACATGATTGAAGTGGAGGCAAAAGCTTCTTTCTTGAACACAAGTGATTTTCGGAAACCATTTAGTTATAGAATGAATATTTCCGATGATTCTGCTGGTGCAACAGCGCCTAAAACGATCGACTTGGTTGAAACGTTTAATTTTTTGATTGGCTTACATGTTAAGTCGATTGAATCGAATATCGAGCGTGGATTTGTTCGTGTTGAAGGGACTTTACCAAGTGGTGAGCGTACCCTTATTTTGTGGCGAGATTGCGACAAAATTGGTTATGAAAAACTTAATGATTACGCTAACCGCTTTGATGTGTATGCCAAAGAGCAGACCTTTGATGTAATTTACATTAATGGCGACCACAATTTGCCAACAGCATTTACTGTTGATGGTGATGAGGGCGATGTGATGCGTAGCTTAAAACTCCGTCAAATTGAGCCGGAATTCCTGAGCCTGATGTTTGCTGAGGAGATTTAAGCATGGCCCGATCTCCACAAAAAGCTGCGTCTACTGGGAAAGCAGTAAAAAAACAAAGCAATAGTAAATTAAGCTTCCATAAACAACTGGTGCTTAACCGTTTTATGTTTCGCTTTTTCAAAGATGGGACTTTGCAAGGTTTAAAACTACGTTTAGGCGAAGACCGTTTTGAAGGCATTCATGAGGATGGACAAAGCTTGTTCTTCCATGAGTTGAGTAACTATCTCTTTGAGGTCGATTTAATCGACCTTGATGAGCTGCGTCGCTACGACTTGAACATTGTTAAGCATTGGCAACAGATCACGCAGCACCGTAACCGTAAAGAAGATACGGTACTGAATATGAAGTATTTCCAGTACTTGTCTCTCTTGTTTACAGAGATTTATCTCGACTGGCACTTCAATCGAAAACAAGAGCTGCTTAATGGGCTGAATCGCGAGCTTGAAGCTTACAATGTAGAAAACAGTAAAACAGCGAAAGACAGAGCCAATCAGTTTAGACAGTATATTTTGGATGATTTGAACAAGCTGGCATTTTGGAATGCTACGGGTTCAGGTAAGACGTTGTTATTACACGTTAATATTTTGCAGTATTTGCATTATTTTCAAAATGGAAATACCAGCCATTACCCTGACAAGATCATTCTGTTAACACCGGATGAGCGCTTGTCACAGCAGCATATGAATGAACTGTATGACTCAGGTTTTTCTCATATTCAGTTGTTTGATAAGTCTAAGCCAACACCGTTCAGAGGCACGATTGAAGTTATTGATATCAATAAACTTGCAGATGAAATGGGTGACAAAACGGTAGCGGTTGAAGCTTTTGAAGGTAAAAACCTTGTGCTAATTGATGAAGGCCATAAAGGTACAGGTACTGCTGCTGGTGCTTGGATGCGTCGTCGTGACAAGTTGACCCGCGATGGTTTTGCCTTTGAGTATTCTGCCACCTTTGGTCAGGCTGTTTCCGACGGTAAAACGGTTGACTCAGTTGAAGCGGATATCAAAAAGAAGAAAGCTAAAATGCTGTTCGAAACGACAGCGTTAGGTAAGTTAACTGAAGAACAGTTAGCACAATTGGAATTAGATATAGAGGAGCAGCGTGACGCTCGCATTCAAGCAACACGCGAAGTGTATGGCAAATCAGTGCTATTTGATTACTCGTATAAATTTTTCTACGAGGACGGTTATGGAAAAGAGTCACTAATCCTTAACCTGAACCCAGCGCAAGATAAACAAGATGAGCGACGTTATGAGTACTTCACTGCATGTTTGCTCAGCTTCTACCAACAGCAATATTTGTTCACTAAAAACAAAGACCAGTTAGCTGAGTTCAACATTGAAAAACCACTTTGGGTGTTTGTGGGAAACACTGTTGGCGGTGAAGATTCTGATATTCATGCTGTCTTACGCTTTCTAGCTTGGTTCTTGAATAATGAAGCACAAGCTAAAGCTTGGATAAAAGATTTGGTGGATAACAGAGCGAGGATTCTCGATACCAAAGATCGGAATATTTTTGAGAAGCGTTTTATAGCTTTGATGAATGGTCCTGAAGATATTTATGCCGATATTCTTGGCAAGCTATTCAACACAACACATTCAGGTCAGCGTCTTCGAGTATTAAATCTGATAGGTAGTAAAGGTGAGTTGGCGCTTCAGGTTGGCGAAGCTGCACCATTTGGTTTGATTAACATTGGTGATTCACCATCGCTTTATAAGATGTGTGAAGAGGATACTACATTTGATTATCAAAGAGATGATTTTGCTAGATCACTCTTTCATACCTTGAACGATAAAGATTCGAAGCTGCATATCTTGATTGGTTCTCGTAAGTTTACCGAAGGCTGGAGTAGTTGGCGTGTATCAACTATGGGCCTATTGAATATGGGACGTGGAGAAGGTTCGCAGATCATTCAGCTATTTGGTAGAGGTGTACGACTAAAAGGACGTGACTACTCGCTAAAGCGCAGCACTCCGGGGCAGCGACCTAAGGGAATTCATTTAGATAAGCTTGAAACTTTGAACATTTTTGGTGTTCGTGCCGATTACATGGCAACGTTCAAGCAGTATCTTGAAGACGAAGGGATTACTCCTAGTGATGAAATATTAGAGCTGAATTTTGAAACGCGTCCTAACTTACCGGCAACCAAGTTGAAAACGCTAAAATTGAAAGATGGGTATAAAGATAATCAGAAGCACGGCTTTAAGCGTGTTCATTTTCCTGAGTTATATCAAGTTCCTGCTGAGTTCGAAGGGAAAATTAAACTTCCTCATGTGAAGTTAGACCTGTATCCAAAGCTTGAATCCATTGATACAAATAGAAAAGGCGACAACACGCCCGTCAATGTTCGATTTGAAGGTAAACTCGATTATAAAGTAATTTCTGCATTCGACTTTGAGCGCTTATACCTTGCAGTTCAGGATTATAAATTGCAGCGAGGCTGGTCGAATCTTCGTCTTGATAAGCAACGGTTAATGGATTTTTGTTTAGGGAATAGTGGTTTTTCAAACAAGTGGTACACACTGCTTATTCCGAAATCAGAGCTAGACATCAAGCAATTTTCTGATGTTAAGAAGCAAGAAGATATTATGTTGCGCCTGTTGCTTGACTATACAGAGCGATTTTATAACGCGTTGAAGAATGCTTACGAAGGACAATTCTATCAGGTAACGCAAGTGCAGGAAGACGATCCTGGCATGATCAAAATGTATCATTTTGAAATTGAGGAATCAGATGACGGCTTGGATTATGCTCAGCGATTGGAGCAATTGCAGGATATCGTTGCTAAAGGGGATATTGGCAAAGCTAAAGAATGGAATGCTCCAGGAATGGTAGCTGTGACTTTTGACAAGCATTTGTACTATCCACTTCTCTCGATTGAAAAAAATGCTGACTTGCCCTTAAAAATGCGACCTATGGCATTTGATGCGCCAAGTGAAATTACTTTTATTCAAGATTTAGAGGCATTTATTGAAACACCAAAAGGCCAGGACATCATCGGTGATAAGAGCTTATATCTTCTACGTAACGCTGATACAAAATCAAAAGGATTAGGTTTTGCAACTGCGGGGAACTTTTATCCTGATTTTCTATTATGGCTAGTGGATGATAAGACGGGTAAGCAATGGCTTAGCCTTATTGATCCCAAAGGTATTCGAAACCTGAATTTAGATGACGCTAAGTTTGGATTGTATTCTGAAATTAAAGCATTAGAGCCGAAGCTCGCTGATAAAGACTTAAGCTTAAGTGCTTTCATCGTATCTGAAACTTTGCATTCGGATTTGATCAACGTGTCTGAGCCCAAAGATAAACTTGAAGAGCGTAATGTTTTATTTATGGAAGATACTGGACCGGTTTATTTAGAGAAGTTGTTTAGAAAAATGGTTGCTTAGCTTAGGCAGGCCTGAAGGGCTGAAAAGCCCTTCGATTACATCCAATGTGTTGGTATCTCTAACTCGAAATTTTTAGCAACATACTGAAGCATCGTGATGATCTCACGATGCTTTTTTTCATCGTAGGTTAACCCATCTTGTTTTTTCTGGATGATGTCTTTTAGCTCGTTCAGGTTGAACATTCCAAGCTTATAAAAATTTCCCCAGCTAGGAACTCCAAATAAGTTATAAATCGTTTCAGTGGCATCGCGCTCGCTAGCAAGACGCTTGGGTTCATCGATTTTAGCAAGAGCCGCTTCACCTTCTTCTTTTGTATCGTATGTATTCAGTTGTTTCATAGTTTTGCCACTTAAATAGCTAAAAGATTCGATTATTTATCTGATGACAGATATTGCCATTTACTAAGGATGATACCACTTTTGCAGGGGTATTTATGCTTAGTAGATTTTTAAAGTCGCAACACCAACCTGAGTCAACTGAATCTGAAATTCCACGCTACCCGCCATTCCTGAAAGGGTTGCCAGCTGCGTCCCCCGAGGATTTGCAGTCCACACAAGACGAGCTAATTGCCAAACTGCGCCAGGTACTTGGCTTTAACCAGCGTGATTTTCAACGGTTGATTCAGCCCTGCATTGATCATCTGGCGGCCTATGTTCACTTGCTGCCAGCGTCTGAGCATCATCATCACAGTGGCGCTGGTGGTTTATTACGTCACTCGTTGGAAGTTGCTTTCTGGGCGGCACAAGCAGCTGAAGGGATCATCTTTGTTGCCAGTGGCACACCGGTTGAGAAAAAAGAGCTAGAGCCAAGGTGGCGTGTCGCGGCGGCTCTTGGCGGTTTGTTCCATGATATTGGTAAGCCTGTTTCAGATTTGTCCATCACAGACGAAGATGGACGCTATCAGTGGAACCCTTTTTTAGAAACCTTATCTCAGTGGACCACTAATAACAGCATTGAACGCTATTTCATTCGCTGGCGCGACGGACGGTGTAAGCGGCACGAGCAATTCTCAATTCTGGTGTTAAACCGGGTGATGACACCTGAGTTGCTCGCTTGGTTAACCCAGCCGGGCCCAGAGATTTTGCAAGCCATGCTGGAAGCAATTGGCAATACCGATCCCGAGCATGCCCTATCTAAATTGGTCATTGAAGCTGACCAAACCAGTGTCCAGCGAGACCTGAAAGCTCAACGAATTTCCGTTGACGACAATGCCCTTGGTGTCCCAGTCGAACGCTATCTACTTGATGCCATGAGGCGATTACTTGCCAGTTCCCAATGGTTAGTCAATCAGCGAGACGCCAGAGTTTGGGTACGAAAATTGAATCAATCAACCAATCTTTACCTGGTCTGGAAAAGTGCAGCTAAGGACATCATTGAGCTGTTGGCCAAAGACAAGATACCTGGCATTCCAAGAGATCCCGATACCCTTGCGGACATCCTCATTGAGCGAGGATTGGCCACTAAATCCGTCTCAAATGAGCGATATGAAAGCCTTGCCCCTGAAGTGCTGATCAAAGACGACAAGCCAATCTGGTTACCCATGCTGCATATATCTGAGGCCGATTTATTGTTCAGCTCGAATGTACCAAGTAGCGTGAGACTGTTTAGCAAATCTGAGTGGGAAGCAACACAGCAAACACAAGCAGAGCCACAGAGTCGCTCCAGAGAGCATTCAGACTTGCCTGAAGAGTCATCATCAATCGAACATAGAAAATTGGATGAGTCACCATCGACAAACTCGTCCGAGCAAGATGATGAACTTCGTCATGCCAGTGATGTTAATAACCCCCAGGCAACTGAAAATGCTCCAGGTGATGAGTGCGAAAAGCCAAACGATTCAAGCGATGTTGCTATCGCAGATAACGTAAATCAGCAAAACGAAGCAGCATTGAATCTACCTGAATCTTTAGCGTGGCTCCCAGAGGCCAGCAGTGCGTTGGTTATGGTTGGTGAACAGATACTGATCCACTATCCCGATGCCGTAAGACCTTGGTGTGCCCCCCGAAAACTGCTTGCTGAACTCAGTCGATTAGATTGGCTTGAATTAGATCCCGCAAACCCGACGCGTAAAGCCAGAACTATTACTACGAATGATGGCGTTCAGGAGCAAGGGTTGCTGCTGAAAGTATCGATTTCTAAAGGGCTTACTGCACTGATTGACCTTCCCAAACAAGACGCAGAATCAGCGGCAGCAATTCAGAACGAAGAGGCTTCACCGCGACCGAGTCGAACTAAGACAACCAATGCCCAAGCAAAAGAACCTGCCACAAGAGCGGAGCGCAAGCAAAAGCCGATTGTGGCCAATGCGAACTCAAGTACAGACCCCAAACACGCGCAGCGGCAACAGATGGTTAATTTTGTGAAAGATTTGCCCATCTTACTGACCGATGGCGATTACCCAGACGTGGATCATAGTGCCGATGGTATTCGCGTCACGATTCAAACCTTACGCCAAGTCGCCAATGCGCACGGCATTCCAGCCGGACAGCTGCTTCGGGGGATCTCGGCCAGTGACCAATGCCAGTTTGATGAGGGGGAAACGGTTCTGTTTACCGCTCACGCTAAACGTTAATCCATTTGAAATTAAGTGGATTGCAAACGGTTATTTTGCGGAGCATGAATGAAAGAAAACGCATACGAGATGCCCTGGCGCACGAACTATGAAGCCATGGCAGCAGCAGGTTGGCTGGTTGGGGCAACTGGGGCAATTGCCGCAGAAATGCTGACAGAGTTACCACCTGAGCCATTTTGGTGGATGACAGGGATTTCCTCGGGCATGGCGTTGTATCGCCTGCCTGAGGCTTATCGCCTTTATAAGTTGCAGATGGGGCTAAAAGGCAAACCATTGGCATTTATGGCGCTGTCGCATTTACAAAAAGTGATGGCAAAACATCCTGATGAATTGTGGTTAGGGTATGGCTTTGAGTGGGACCAACGTCATGCTCAACGCGCTTATGAAATCTTAAAGCGGGATAAGAAAACCTTGCTTAACCAAGGTCACGGCAAACAAATGGGTTCGACCTGGATTCATGGTGTTGAGCCCAAAGAAGAAGATGTTTACCAGCCAGTTGGTCACACTGAGGGGCACACCTTAATTGTCGGCACCACCGGTGCGGGAAAAACACGATGCTTTGATGCGATGATCACTCAGGCCATTTTGCGCAATGAAGCCGTGATTATTATTGACCCCAAGGGAGACAAAGAACTTAAGGATAATGCACAGCGAGCCTGTATTGCCGCCGGTAGTCCTGAACGCTTTGTGTATTTTCATCCAGGTTTTCCAGAGCATTCAGTACGACTTAATCCCCTGAGGAATTTTAACCGGGGCACTGAAATTGCCAGCCGAATTGCGGCATTAATCCCATCTGAAACCGGTGCTGATCCATTTAAAGCATTTGGCCAAATGGCACTGAATAACATAGTGCAAGGTTTGTTGCTTACTTCACAGCGTCCTGATCTGAAAACGCTGAGACGATTCTTGGAAGGCGGTCCAGAAGGCTTGGTAGTAAAAGCCGTCACAGCCTGGGGTGAGCAGGTGTATCCGAACTTTAGTGTGGAGATCAAGCGCTTTACCGAAAAAGCCAACACCTTAGCTAAACAAGCTATGGCGATGCTGCTTTTTTACTACGAACGCATTCAGCCCGTTGCCGCCAATACCGATTTGGAAGGCCTTTTGAGTATGTTTGAGCATGACAGAACCCACTATTCCAAGATGGTGGCCTCACTGATGCCGGTGCTCAATATGCTCACATCAAGTGAACTAGGCCCATTGCTATCACCGATTGCAAATGATGTAGATGACAGCCGGTTAATTACGGATTCTGGCCGTATTATCAACAATGCCCAAGTGGCCTATATCGGCTTGGATTCATTGACCGACGCCATGGTTGGCAGCGCCATTGGTTCGTTGCTTTTATCCGATCTCACCGCCGTGGCCGGTGACCGCTATAACTATGGTGTTGAAAATCGTCCCGTAAATATCTTCATCGATGAGGCGGCTGAAGTCGTCAACGATCCCTTCATTCAACTGCTCAACAAAGGCCGTGGCGCAAAAATGCGTTGTGTAATTGCTACACAAACCTTTGCTGACTTTGCAGCTCGAACAGGCAGTGAAGCTAAGGCTCGCCAGGTGTTAGGTAACATTAACAACTTGATAGCCCTTCGGGTGATGGATGCCGAAACGCAGCAGTACATTACCGACAATCTGCCTAAGACTCGGTTGCAGTACATCATGCAAACTCAAGGTATGTCGTCCAACTCGGACAGCCCCGCGTTGTTTACCGGCAATCATGGCGAACGCTTGATGGAGGAAGAAGGCGATATGTTTCCACCGCAGTTATTAGGCCAGCTTCCCAACCTGGAGTACATCGCCAAGCTTTCAGGTGGCCGCGTGATTAAGGGTCGCCTTCCTATTTTAACCAGCTCTACACAGGCAGCATAAGGAGTCTGTATGCATCATTCTGTCTGTCTGAAAATGACAACACTTACCAGTAAAGAAATGCTCGCTCAGTGGCAGCAACATAACCCTCAGTTCAAGGAAGCTTTAAGACTGCTTGAAACAGACTGGCCTCATGCTTTGGCTTCAGTACACTGTTTAGCGGACTATTTAACGGATGCGCTCACGTTAGATGGCCATTCCATCTTTGATTTGTGCTTTTGTAATGGTTTGGGCAGTTATGAAGAAGTCAGTTGTGATGATGACAGTGTACGCCTTTGGCATTTCATTGAGGCACTGACCTGGACTGCCGCCAGTGCTTTAACGGGGATTCGGCTGCGTGACCCTGATCATTTCGAGTGGGCTGCCGTAGATGGTGTGTATTTCTACTCCTGGATTCGTAATCGTCCAAATCGGATGGCGTATTTGGCTGAAGGACGCATCGATGTGCGTTATGTCAGTGGTCATACGACGACAAAGCGGCTTCAACAAGTGATTAAAGCCCGGATTATGACGCCAACCGTTGCAGCCATGCTGGCGCGAGTTGAAGAGGATGTTTGGCATGAGCAAGCATAAGTCGGTTTGGCTACTGTGTCTGGCACTGATGCTAGAGATTATTGCCATTGGCGTGTTAGTGCCCGGTGATTGGACTGGCCGGGTCATCAGTAAAGAGAAGCAGATGATCCAAAACCAATTGGGCTCACAAACAAGCCATTGGATTGGTCAAACTAGCCATCGCTGGTATCAGTCATGGATTGTGGATACGCAGGTGGAGCAATCTGTGCGTGATTTTCTAATCCCCACTGAAGAGCAGCGACTGCGCTCTAAAGGGATGGAGAACATGGGAGGCTTTTGGTTTGTCTGGGTAGAAGACCGTATTCAGGCATTTTTTGATGTGTTGTACCAAGTGTTCACTCGATTTGCGTTGCTGATGGTCTGGTTGCCCTTTGCGCTTATTCTCATGTTACCGGCGTTGTGGGACGGCTTGATGACCTGGAAGATCAAGAAGACAACCTTTGATTTTTCGAGCCCAATCATTCACCGCTACAGCATGATAATTCTGGGTTCAGGCGTCATCTTGCTGTTTATGGGATTGTTCGCCCCGCTGGCTATTCCACCGGTGGTGTTGCCGTCGCTGATCATTGGTTTGGCATTGATGGCGGGGTTGGCGTTAAGTCACTTGCAGAAGAAAATATGAGGCCAGTTAGGCCTCATCTTGTAGAGCTAAAACCTGACGCCTACGGCATTGCCATTCTCGTCTTCAGCTGGCAAATGATAAGTATCAATAAGGTGACCTTGAAGCCAAATATATTGCGGCATCCAAAACGAGTACTGTCGTATAAGAGCCAATACTTCTTTCAGCGGTTTGTTTGCATGAGACGCGGCTAGGCGAAAGTACATGAATGAGCAATCATCTCGAAAATACTCATGAAGCTCTGAATCCGATAGCGTTTCTTTTAGTGGCCTGTTTTGCTCATCGTCCTCATCAGGGGAATTGGCATAAATTTCGAATAGCTGCTTTTCAGTAAGCGTCTCCAAGAAGTGGTCTTCAATTAAGATCCCATCACTGGTATCGACATCCATACCATCTTTGACATCAAAAGCCATGACACATCCAGAAGATAATGCCACCTCTGATGGTTTCAGTACGTCATTAGCTTGTACAACCTGATGCCAATGATTAAAACCAGCAGATACTGCAATTTCATCGAGTGCTTCAGTGTGTGTAATGGATTGTTCACGTTTAAGCTTTCGTGCTTTTTGCTTTAAACGTTCAACCGTGGCAGAGGAAATGATTTTAGTAATTTGCATTGAGTTTCTCCTATTAGCGAATACGGTGCCCACTGCCGAGGTCGCAGAAAAAACCTAAGCAAAAAATAAATTTGATATGCATGTCGTCCCGTCCGGGTTTGCTAAAGTGGGCAGCTGGTCTCGACACGACCAATATCCCCATCATATCAACCGCATCAAAAAGATCAATTGTTAGTATTGTCTGAGTAGAACCCTCAAAACCTTCAAGAATTCGGCATCTAGCTGACCACTGAACCTGCCAATCCCAAGGCATCCTTCACTTCTCAATTCAAACAACGAGGAGTGACTATGGAACCTGTGAGTATTCCGTCCTATATCGATGACCCGCCGCACTTCCTGCTTTGGAGTGCCGACGAGATGGCTCCCATTCTGTTGGGGCTAGTGATCGGCATTTTTACCGGTAATGCCTTGGTTTTATGCCTGTTGGGGTTGGTAACAACCAAGCTCTATCGGCGTTTTCGTGATGGTCGCCCAGATGGTTTTATTCTTCACGCCATCTACTGGGCTGGACTGTTGCCAACCAAAGCCAAGACGATCCCTAACCCATTTATCAGGAGCTATCTGCCGTGAAGTTCGACGTGTTTTTAAAATCATGGCAAGGCACGCAATTAGAGAACCGATGGCAACGGTTTCTGATTGCAGTGCTGGTGCTATCTAACTTGCTGCTTGCGGCATTTTCTCGCAATACCGTGGTAGCCATTCAACCGCCAACCTTGTCTGAAACGGCTGAAGTGTCACGAAACCAGGCTACTCAGCCTTACTTGGAATCCTGGGGGCTCTACCTAGCTGAGCTTATGGGCAACGTGACGCCGGGCAATGTGTCTTTTATCCGGGTTGCTATCGAGCCGCTGCTTTCACCTGCGGTGTACCAGCAAGTGGTCGATGCACTGGAGATTCAGGCAAGACAGATCCGTGAAGACCGAGTCACGCTCAAATTCCAACCCAGACAAGTGGAGTATGAGTATGAAACCGGCCATGTCTTTGTGACCGGTTATTCCTTGGTCTCTGGACCATCTGGAGATGAACAGCGCCAAACTCGCACCTATGAGTTTGACATCGATATTGAGCAATACCGTCCAAAGCTCAGTTGGATGGATACGTATGAGGGGCAAGCTAGAACGAAGCGAGTTCGTGAAAAGTTGACCCAAGAGCAAAGCCGGAGGGTGAATGATGCGAACCAAAATTAGTCGATGGATGACACCAAGCTTAATCGCAATGAGCTTGAGTGGCGTCCTGTTATCTCAAGCGTCGTATGCAGACGTGGAATTGCCAATTGTGCCAGCCAGTGTGATGAAGCAGTCTGCTACTGCAAATCCACCGGTTCAAAGCAATACGGTTTCAACGGATACGCCAACAACGCTACTGATGACACCGGGGGTTAATGAACTGATCCCTGTAGCACTTGGTCATCTGAATCGGATTGTGACGCCGTTTGAATCGCCTCAGGTGAGAACAACCAGTGATGCTCAGACGCAAATCAAGGGGAATGTTGTATATGTGGCCACGGACAAAGAATCACCGGTTTCACTTTACATCACTCCGCCTGGTCAGGAAGCGCCCGCATTATCAGTCACCTTAGTACCCCGTCGTATTCCACCGCGTGAAATCACCTTAGCTATTGATGGTCAGCAGTGGCCTATTAAGGGCGTCGTGAACCGAAAAGCCGCCACTTGGGAAACGGCTCAGCCATACGTCGATAGCCTACGTGATTTACTCAGACGACTTGCACTAAATGAACTACCACAAGGCTATGACATCCGTTTGGCTGGCCAAACTGACACAAGCCCGAAATGTTTTCAGCCGGGCTTAAAGTTTGGTTTTAAGCAGGGGCAAATTGTGACGGGACATTACTTCACTGTCTATGTAGGACTAGTTGAAAGCTTTGCCGATGAGCCGATAGAAGCCAGTGAAATAGCCTGTAATACACCAGATATAGTGGCAAGCGCCTACTGGCCTCGCAATATCTTGTTGCCGGGTGAAAAGACTGAGTTGTATGTGGTTGTTCGCAATCATCGTGAAGAAGCGGTGGAAAGTCTGCGACCTTCGCTTCTTGTGGGGGGGTGAATAACGATGAAAGCACAATGGGAACAAATGAGCCCGAACATGAAGCGGGGTCTATCGGTTGCTGGTATTGCTGGTGGTCTCATCCTTATGGTGATGGTGTTTTCACCTAATCCTGACGATGGCTCAAGCAGTCGGAACCGGCAGGAAACGATCCGGCACATTCTTACGGATACCAATACTCGTGATGTTGGGGTCGATAGTTTGGCTGCGAACGTAAAACTACTCAGTGAGCGCAATGAACAGTTACGTCGTGAAGTTGAGCGCTTGCGTCGTGACGTTGATTCAGGACGGCTAAGCCCAGGTTCGCCTTCTATACCAAGTGAGGTCAATGCGGAGTTGGCTCGCCTTCGAGCGGAACTTGATGATGTTCGCGCTGGAGGTGATGCAGCAGTTGAAGGCACAAATAGCCGCTTTGAAGTGCCTTTATCTGCCATGGAATTGCCTAAAGAAGAAAAGCCTCTGCCGTCTAACCCAGACGACTATTTTGCCAATGCGCCGCTGCCTGATCCGCTCTATCAGCAGCCAGCCAATGGCCAAGGTACACGAGCACGAGATGTTCCATTGCCGCCAATCACGATTCGTATGATTGAGCCTGAAGTGGTTGCTGAACCAGAGGTTGTTGTGCAAGAAGCGCCGCCTTTGTATCTACCGGCGGGCAGCATCATCTCAGGTACTTTGATCACAGGTTTGGATGCTCCTACTCACGAGTCCGCAAGACGCGAGCCTTTTCCTGCATTGCTGAGGATTCAAAAGGAAGCCATTTTACCCAACCGATTTAGAGCGGATATCAAAGAGTGTTTCTTGATCGCCGCAGGTTACGGTGATTTGAGCTCTGAGCGTGCTTATTTGCGAGGCGAGACCATTTCATGTGTGAGAGAAGATGGTGGCGTCATTGAAACACGACTGGATTCTTATGCCGTGGGTGAAGACGGCAAAGCCGGTATTCGTGGCCGATTAGTGTCGAAACAAGGCCAGCTGGTGGCCAAATCGATGATGGCCGGATTCCTTCAGGGCTTGGCAGGCGCATTTGATGTGAATCCTGTTCCGACTATTCAGACGGGTAATGCCGGTGATACTCAGCTGTACCAGCAAGTCATGAGCCAAGAAGCATTACAAGGTGCTGCGATTAAAGGCACTGGTAAAGCATTGGATCGAGTGGCCAAGTTCTATTTGGACATGGCTGAAAATATGTTCCCAGTCATAGAGGTAGACGCTGCAAGGAAAATTGAAGTCATAGTCACTCGTGGTGCCTCGTTGTCGTTGGCCACTTCGCAAGGGGGAGGTGCAAGAAGATGAAAAAATCCTGCATGTTGCTAACCGATCGAAGTCCGTTTCAGACAATAAGATGTGTATCCAGAGGAGAGTTAACCATGACGACATCAATGCAGAACAACTCAAAGCACCAGCCAAAACAGTGGTCTAAAGCTGGATTACTTTTATTGGCAGTCGGCTCAACCTTATTGTCTGGCTGTAGTTCATTGAGTCTTGGGAGTAGTGAATATGGATGCCCAGGTATGCCTGACGGTGTGCGCTGTTTATCCGCTCGTGAAGTCTATGAGCTTACCAGTAATGGCGCTGCACCCAAGACGATTGATGCTGTGGCGACTCGAATTGGTTCTCCCTCTGGGTATTCACAATCTGATTTAGAGACAGGACTGCTGAGCCATCCGGCATTACCCGAGACGCAGCAATCTGCACCTATTCGCATTCCTTCAAGGGTAATGCGGATTTGGATTGCGCCTTGGGAGGATGACCGTGGGGATCTGAATTTATCCAGCTACGTGTTTACCGAAATTGAACCGCGCCGGTGGGATATTGGGGTGTCAGCACCTCGAACGGTTTCGCCAGTGCTACGTCCACTTCAGACTCAAAGCGATTCAGCCTCAGCGGGAGCTGATGGTAAGCGCGATAACTTGAGTATCTACGGAGAAACTAACGAATGACAAATGCAGTTCGCACCATTCAAACTCAGCGCCTAATGACTATTGGTGCGCTTGGTTTAATGGCGTTAATGATTTCGGAGCCCTCATTTGCGGGCACCGGTGGTGATGCTTTCACCGATGTGTGGGATACCCTAAAAGACTGGACCCAAGGTACTTTGGGACGGATCGTAGCGGGAGCCATGGTTCTGGTGGGTATTGTGGGCGGTATCGCTCGCCAAAGCTTGATGGCTTTTGCTTTGGGCATTGGTGGCGGTATGGGTCTCTACAACACACCAACAGTCGTTGAAAGTGTTATGTCTGCAACCTTACCTGTTGTTGCCAGCACTCAAGAAGTCATTGGCACAACAGTTCCAGCAATCAGCGCCGTTTTACTGGGCACCTGAATGTGAACCACAGTAGGCAGTTCACTTAAGGTAATCAAACTAGGTCTACACAACATCGGGTTATTGGTGATGTTGTGTAGACCTTTTCATTTCAACAACGCCGCATTAGCGGGCTTGGTTTACAGTATTTGGTATATTAATACCTAAAGTGTTAAAATCACTGTCACAATAAACTATATGGTTTATACTGTTCGTGATATTCATACTTTGGGTGTTAAAATGTCATCTAAGATAAACTGGCTTGTTGCTCATACTTCTCCTGGTGCGCTAGTACTTCAGCAATGGCTGACTGAAAACGGTGTGAGCTATTCCTTGGCTCAAAAGTACGCGCAGAACGGTTGGCTAAAGAAGCTATGTTCTGGCGTGTATTATCGTCCAGATGCGCAGGGCGATATAAAGCCAACTTGGGTTGATGCCATTCAAGCATTAGATGTGCAATTGGGCGTTTCAGTTCATTTGGCTGGATTGAGCAGCTTAACTCACCAAGGACTGAGTCACTATTTACAGCTGAACAAAGAGCAAGTTTGGATTTGCGTTAAAAATAAGTCGTCCTTACCAAAATGGTTTCGTGAATTCCCTTATCAGAATTGGTTTTACTGTGGAAATCATAAGCTTGAAGTGAATCCCGAGAAAGATTTGAAAAGGATCACGGTTAAAGAGAAAGAACTCACTGTCAGCTGTGCAGAACTTGCTGCCTATGAAGTGGTAGACGCTATTGGGAAGCTGATTTCATTTGAGCATGTCGCAGAATTATTTCAGGGTTTAGTCAATCTTAGCCCTAGAAAAGTACAAGATATTCTTGAGCGAAGCAGCTCTGTGCAGGCAAACCGAATATTTCTATTTCTGGGTCGATACTACGATCACCAGTGGGTCAATCGCATAGATGAAACAAGAATTAAATTGGGTGCAGGAAAGCGGCAGGTTGTCGAAAAAGGACGTTTTGATGAGCGATATCAAATCACAGTGCCAGAGATATTAAGCGTCAAAAAAGGTGAACAACATAATGGATAAAGATAGCCCATATTACAAACAGGTTTCCTTGCTCATAAGAATGCTTCCTGTGGTAGCAACAGAGACGGTTTTTGCACTTAAAGGTGGCACCGCCATTAATTTATTTGTGAGAGATTTTCCTCGGCTATCTGTAGATATTGATCTTGCTTATCTTCCACTTGAACCAAGAGATGAGGCTTTGATTAATGTCAGGGCTGCATTGCAGCGCATTACAGACAGAATCAATACTCAACCAGATATCAGAGCGGCATTTCAGGATAATAAAGCTGATGAACTGAGAATCGTTGTATCAAGTCCGGTTGCGACGATCAAAATTGAAGTGTCGCCCGTCGCCAGAGGTACATTGCATAGTGCAGAAATAATGCCAGTTCAAGAGTCTGTTGAAGACGAGTTTGGTTATGCTGAGATTCAGGTAGTCAGTCTTCCCGATCTGTATGGTGGGAAATTGTGTGCTGCAATGGATCGCCAACATCCTCGCGACTTATTTGATGTGCGTATGTTACTTGGCAGTGAAGGGATTTCGAGAGAGATTTTGGTGGGTTTTTTAACCTATACATTAAGTCACCCTCGGCCTATTAATGAAGTCATGTCGCCAAACTGGCAGCCTCTGAATGAGAAATTTCAGGCAGAATTTGACGGAATGACTTTTGAAAAAGTTGAATGCGAAGACTTAGCCTCTGTTAGGCCCATGATGTTAATTGAACTGCAAAAACATTTCACAGAAAGAGATCATGCTTTCCTTATGTCATTCAAAAGAGGGCAACCTGACTGGGCATTGTTTGACTATCCTAATGCAGCAGACTTGCCAGCGATTCGTTGGAAATTGCAGAACATTAACAAATTGGCAAAGAATCAAGCAAAACACCAAGAGCAATTAGATAAATTGAAGCAAGTGCTTGATGATTGGCTTGTTAACGCAAACGCCGAGTAATTCGTTTATAACAAACCTCAACGAGCTATAAGCCCCCTAGTTAGATTGCGATTTCTTCAATCTATCTAACCGAGTCCACATAGGACAACTGCATAGACTGGAGCCTCGATTTACATTAACGAGGACTCCTCATGCGAAAACTATCTCCAATCATTCTGGCGCTTGCGCTGTCTCCTTTGGTTCAAGCTGAACCTGTGTCTGAAGTGTCGCCCGTTGGCAAAATTGACGGCATGGTTTCTTTACCTGTCACGGGTATGAAAGCGGTCGAAAGCAATGGCCGTATTGTTTTCATGTCAGACAGTGGCCGGTTCGTCATTGATGGCACGCTCTATGATGCCTGGTCCAAAAAGCCGCTTACCAGCCTTGAAGAAATTCGTGAAGCGGGGAACACGCTGGACTTAGGTCGTCTTGGCCTAAAAATGGATGATTTGAATCCACTGACGCTGGGTGAAGGCAAAAAGAAAGTGGTGGTCTTTGTTGACCCACGATGCCCGCACTGCCATGAGCTTTTGAAACAAGCTTTACCGTTAACCAAAGAATACACCTTCCAAATACTCCCTGTGCCAGTGCTTGGTCCTGATTCAGAGCGTCAGGTTCGCCAGCTTGGCTGTGCGCGTGACAAAAAAGCGGCCACCGATGCATTGCTGAATGGCCGGATTGGTAACCTAGAACAGGATGATGCCTGCAACTTAGAACCAATGCAGCGTACCTTGGTGACGGCTCAAATCCTGGGCATTCAAGGTGTGCCTTTCATCGTCGCCAATGATGGTCGCATCAGCCGAGGCCGTCCTTATGATCTTTCTGCTTGGTTGGAGGGGCGTTAATGAAAGCCTCTCTGTATTCAGGGCAACGCGCTTCAGAGCTCTTGCCAGTATTGGCCTATTCCGACGATGAGCAACTGTTTTTCATGGAAGACCAGAGTGTTGGCTTTGGTTTTCTATGTGACCCATTGCCTGGTGGTGATGAGTCTGTTGCAGACAGGGTTAATGTTCTACTCAACAACGACTGGCCAAAAGACACTTTGCTGCAATTTGGCCTGTACGCCTCGCCTGATATTCAAACCGACCTTCAGCGCATGATGGGCTTACGGCATCGTCAATCCGATCCATTGCTTAGGGCGTCGATACGCAAACGTGCGGATTTCCTCGATGGGGGCACGGTTCAATCGATAGAAGAATCGACCCAGACTCAGGTACGCAACTTTCAACTGATCGTCACCTGCAAATTGCCTTTGGAAAGTCCTATACCGACGGAGCGTGAGTTGAGTCGAGCATCCGCGCTTCGAGCTTCTTTCTCTCAGGCGTTGGCAACGGTTGGTTTTCGCGTCACTGAGATGACTGACCGAAATTGGCTCGCGGCATTAAGTGCGCAACTTAACTGGGGAAAAGATGCTTCTTGGCGTAATCCATCTCCAATCCGCAGTGAGGCAGATAAACCACTTCGAGAGCAAGTGTTGGATTATGACCGAGCTATCAAGGTGGATAGCCAAGGTCTGATGCTGGGTGATTACCGAGTTAAAACCTTATCGTTTAAGCGCTTGCCTGAGCGGATCTGGTTTGGTCATGCCGCAAGTTTTGCGGGCGATATGATGACGGGCAGTCGCGGCTTACGCGGCAGCTTTTTGCTAAATGTCACCATTCACTTTCCTTCAGCCGAGGCGATGCGATCTCGTTTAGAGACGAAGCGTCAATGGGCGGTCAATCAGGCTTATGGCCCGATGCTCAAGTTTGTGCCGGTGCTGGCAGCCAAGAAAAAGGGGTTTGATGTTCTTTTTGAAGCCTTGCAAGAAGGTGATCGTCCTATTCGGGCAAATATGACCTTAACGCTGTTTTCCCCGACGGAAGAGGCGTCCATCAGCTCTGTTTCAAATGCTCGAACTTATTTCAAAGAACTCGGGTTTGAGCTGATGGAAGACAAGTACTTCTGTTTGCCCATTTTCCTGAATGCCTTGCCATTTGGTGCCGACCGCCAGGCGATGAACGACTTGTTTCGATTTAAGACCATGGCGACACGACATGTGATCCCACTGTTGCCTTTGTTTGCAGATTGGAAAGGCACGGGCACGCCAGTGATTAACTTTGTTTCCCGCAATGGCCAGATCATGAGTGTGTCCCTTTATGACTCGGGCAGTAATTACAACTGTTGCATCGCGGCGCAATCGGGATCGGGCAAGTCATTCCTGGTGAACGAAATCATCTCCTCCTACTTATCTGAAGGCGGGCAATGCTGGGTAATTGATGTTGGCCGCTCTTATGAAAAGCTGTGTGAAGTCTATGATGGTGAGTTCTTACAGTTCGGGCGGGACAGTGGCATTTGCTTAAACCCGTTTGAAATCGTTGAGGACTATGACGAAGAAGCGGATGTACTGGTTGGGTTATTGGCCGCAATGGCCGCACCTACGCAGTCATTAACCGATTTTCAGATGGCCAACCTAAAACGTCAGACCCGTGAACTGTGGGAGAAAAAAGGTCGTGCCATGTTGGTTGATGATGTGGCAGAGGCTTTAAAAAATCATGAAGACCGACGTGTGCAGGACGTGGGTGAGCAGCTCTATCCGTTTACGACACAGGGCGAATATGGCCGCTTCTTTAATGGTCACAACAATATTCGCTTCAAAAACCGATTCACCGTTCTGGAGTTAGAAGAGCTCAAGGGGCGTAAGCATCTGCAACAAGTGGTGTTGCTTCAGCTTATCTACCAAATCCAACAGGAGATGTACTTAGGTGAGCGGGATCGTCGCAAGATTGTGTTCATTGACGAAGCCTGGGATCTGCTGACTCAAGGTGATGTCGGTAAGTTTATCGAGACGGGTTACCGTCGATTTCGAAAATATGGCGGCAGTGCTGTAACAGTAACGCAGTCGGTCAACGATTTATACGACAGCCCTACAGGTAAAGCCATCGCTGAAAACTCGGCCAATATGTACCTGCTTGGCCAAAAAGCCGAAACCATCAACGCGCTCAAAAAAGAAGGCCGTTTGCCATTAGGTGAAGGCGGCTACGAATACCTGAAAACGGTTCATACCGTCACGGGTGTCTATTCCGAGATTTTCTTTATTACCGAGATGGGCACCGGGATTGGCCGCCTTATCGTCGATCCGTTTCACAAGCTGTTGTACTCGTCCCGTGCAGAAGATGTAAACGCGATTAAACAGTTAACGCGCAAAGGCCTTTCTGTTGCTGATGCCATCTCTCAGTTGTTGAAGGAGCGAGGCTTTGACTGCTCCCCTCCCTAAAGGAAGGGGATTCTTGTTTCAAGGCGTTATGCCCGAAGTTCATTAGAACAATCGGGACTTACTTACGCTCCACAAGCTAACACCGCTTGCCCAGCGGCTTTGATATTAATAGCGGCATTGGTATCACGGTCTAAGCGCGCTTCACACGCTGGACAAGTCCAATGCCTTATATGTAACGGTAGAGAATCAACTACGTGACCACAGCAATTACAACGCTTACTAGACGGATACCACTTGTCAATCTGGACAAGTGTTCTGCCGCGCCATTCTGCTTTGTACTCAAGCTGCCTAACCATTTCGCCCCAATTGGCGTCACCAATGGCCTTAGCAAGTCGCGGATTCTTGACCATGTTTTTAACGCTCAAACTCTCACAGCTAATCACTTGGTTTTCGTTTATCAACGTAGTGGTGAGTTTGTGGGTAAAGTCGCGGCGGCAGTCGGCAATCTTCGCCTGAATGCGAGCAACTTTGATTCTGGCTTTGTGGAAGTTGGCAGTTCCTTTCTTCTTCTTGGAAAGGCGGCGTTGCGCCTGAGCCAATTTCTTCTCGTACTTTGCAGTATGGCGGGGATTGCCAGATTTAAACCCGTCAGCGGTAATCACAAGGTCGGTCAAACCCAAATCAATACCCGTTGTCTTTTTGGTAACAGGCAGTGGTTTAGGCTCGAAGCGGCAAAGCATAGACACGAAGTAGCGGCCTGCACTGTCTTTCGAGATAGTGACGGTAGTTGGTTCGCTAGGAAGTTCACGCGACCAGCGAATATCAAGCGGCTGTTTGGACTTGGCAATGTAGATATTGCCATCTTTGAACTTAAACGCCGACTTCGTGAATTCTGCGCTTTGCTTGCTGCGCTTCTTCTTAAAGGCTGGATACTTCGCCCTTCCTTCAAAGAAGTTCTTAAACGCAGTTTGTTGATGGCGCAAAGATTGTTGGAGCGGTACACACGACACGCTGTTAAGCCATTCAAACTCAGTTTGCTTCTTGAGTTCGGTCAGCTTAGAGCTTGCCGTGTTGTAGTTAACCTTTTTGCTTTCGTTGTAGAAAGCGTCGGTACGCCATTTAAGGATCGCGTTATAAACGAAACGCACACAGCCGAAAGTCTGCGCAAGCAATTGAGCCTGTTCAGTCGTTGGGTAAAAGCGTTGTTTAATAGCGATCTCTTTCATAGTTCACAAGAATACAGTTGTTTTTGTGAAAGTAAATATTAACATTAACCAATCGGGTAGTTTTTGCTCCTTCGGAGCAACCGCTATCCCTCCTCGCCCTAGAAGGACGGGGTTTCTCGCGGGATTTAGATGAATAAGACCACGCTTTGGCCATTTATGGCCTCTATTACTTTGTCTATTGCTGGTAGCGGTTTAATGACCAGCTGGCTTTTAATGAAAACACTCGAACCCATCCACAGCCAGTTGGCGTTAAGTACGCCCATTGCAGTCGTGGATTTTGGGGAGGCTGTGCTGTCACTGGGTCCTAATGCCAGCGAACAAGACATCGAATCCAGGTTGCTTCAGACCAATCAGCAAATTGAAAAGTTAAAAGCAGCCGGTTTTATCGTGCTGGATGCCCAAGCGGTGGTTGGCGCTGATGATTCTGTTTTCGTGCCAGTAGGCTCAAAGGAGGTGTCTCATGCAGATACTCCGTAAAAGAATGCCTTGGCGGCCATATCTCATCCGGCTGACCATTCTTGCGTTAATCATGGCCTTGGTAGGCACCTATGCCATGATGCGCTACCGAATAGGTATTGATACCCAGCAAGAGCGCTGCCTTCCTGATACCACGGTATATCTGATTGACTTATGGAATAAAGAGCCCGTTAAGGATGGTCTGTATGCCTTCCACTCAAAAGGACTCGCTCCGTTATATAACGACGGTACTCGGATGCTGAAACGCCTAACAGGGATGCCAGGGGATGAAGTCAAGGTGACGCCTGAGCATGTGCTGGTGAATGGTGCTGAAGTCTCTACCGGCATGGCATTAGCCCAGCGTCTTGGTGTGGCTGAAACAGAATTTAGCCGCTCATTGACGCTGCAAGAAAACGAGTATTGGTTTTCCGGTGAGGCCGCAACGAGTTTCGACTCCCGTTATTGGAATGCCGTTAAGCGCGAGCAGATTGTCGGTCGCGCTTGGCCGCTTTGGTAGGAGGTGGATGATGAGAAGACTATGCCTCTTATTTTTGTTGGTTGCTCCATTGGCTTGGGTGCAAGTGTCCTGGGCACAAGAGCCTTATCCGTTG
This sequence comes from Pseudoalteromonas sp. JC3, assembly GCF_030291895.1. Taxonomy (NCBI): domain Bacteria; kingdom Pseudomonadati; phylum Pseudomonadota; class Gammaproteobacteria; order Alteromonadales; family Pseudoalteromonadaceae; genus Pseudoalteromonas; species Pseudoalteromonas sp. JC3. The sequence continues at coordinate 1,065,098 of NZ_CP127855.1, forward strand.
TCTGACGAGGACAAAAAGATCGTCGAAATGAGCCGCAGCATTTTACAAAGTGCTGTGGATGGTGCATCTGAATTTATAGAGCCTTTTGCACCGGTTGAACAACCTGCGTCGCTCAAACACAGCGATGAATGGTTGATATTTGCGTCGTCCTCACTGGGAGATTCGTCACTGAAGCAGCTTTTCAAAGAGGCCAGTGCTACCGGCGCTATTGTGTTGTTTCGGGGAATTCCTGAAGGAAAGACCTTGGGGGCAGCTATCCGTGATTGGCATACCCTGATGACGGGGCTTGATCCTGTTCCTCAGGTTCGAATCGATCCGAAAGCCTTTGTGCACTGGCGGGTGACTAGCGTGCCTGCCATTTTTCGCATAGACGATGACAAGGTGACTGCAAGTGCACTAGGGGTTTACAGCAAGGACTGGTTGCAACGCCAAATTGAAACCGGCAATACCGGTTCATTGGGTCAACGCGGTCCGATTCATTCGATTTTAGAACCGGATTTGATGCAAGTGGCGATGCAGCGATTACAGTCGATTGACCTGGGCGCATTAAAGAAAAAAGCCATTGAGCGTTTCTGGTCTCGCCAAACATTCACTGACTTACCCAAAGCCACGCAGTATCGGATAAGAACGGTTGATCCAACCATCGTCATGCAGCGGCCACTATTGGATGCCAATGGCCGAACATTGATCCCAGCAGGAACGCGTATTAACCCGCTCAAAGCCTTGCCATTTACTCAGCAGCTCGTGGTGTTTAATGCGTCGAACGCTGAAGAAGTGGACGCAGTAGCGCATTGGCTTGAGACGCAAGATAGGACGCTGCGCCGCATTACGCTTATCACCACGCAGCTCGACCGTGCCCAAGGCTGGAATCGCCTCAATGCGCTCGAAAAGACATTGGATAGTCCGGTTTACCTTCTCAATGCCTCGCTAAAGCAGCGCTTTGATCTGCAAGTCACCCCATCGTTTGTTCAAGCAAAGGGGCTCGCGTTTGAAATAGAAGAAATTCCAGCAAAGGAGCTTGTTCATGAAAAAGCTCAATAATACGTATCGTCTGATGCGGACTCTCGTTGTCATGTTTGTCCTAAGCGCCTCTATTCCTGCAAAAGCCGAATTGACTTGCCCAGACGCGGGGTTATTGTCCGGCAAGTTGCTGACGGATGTTTGCTGGTCATGCATTTTTCCTATCCGGGTTGCCGGTCTTCCTCTTGGCTCTGGCAATGTCCCAAGCGGCGCATCAAATAAGTCATTTTGCTTATGTGAAGACAACTTAGGCGTGCCAAGGCCAGGTATTGTTACCAGTATGTGGGAGCCAGCGCGTTTGATTGAACTGGTCAGAACGCCAGGTTGTTCGCCTTCACTGGGAGGGATTCGCTTACCGTTAGGTGATAGGCGATTGCAAGGTGGTCATGGTGAAGGTGAATACGATACCGGTGATCTTGCTTTCTACCATTACCATTATTACGCCTTTCCGCTTTTGGTCATGCTCGATTTGTTCATGGATGGCAATTGCAATGCCGATGGTTACATGGATTTTGACTTGATGTATTTGTCGGAATTGGACCCAACATGGCTGAACGATGAACTGGCCTTTTTTACTCAGCCTGAAGCTGCTGCTGTTGCTAATCCATTGGCTATCTCTGCTTGTACCGCTGACGCTGCTTCATCAACGCTTGGTAAACCCATCGATCAGTTGTTTTGGTGTGCTGGCAGTTGGGGCCATCTCTATCCGTTATCTGGCCACACCTTAGCCTTTGGTTCATTAGCAGAAAACACCAGCCATTTAGCGGCGCGTGCAATCGCGGCTCAACACAGGCGTGGTCTTGCAAGACGAACAATGGGGAACAGTGCGCTATGCCGACCTGTTATCGAACCCATGCTGCCGAAATCCCAATACAAGATGAGTATGTTCTTCCCTGTACCAGAAACTGAAAGTGCGCATGTCATCGGTGAAAGCACCATGAAATGGGGAGAGTGGCGAACGATCCCCGGTGCCGGAGAAGATGCGCTCTACATTTTGTGGCGCTGGCAAGACTGCTGTAACTCGGGAGGTTAACTATGAAACCAACATTTTTTACCCGAGTGTTAGCGGGTATTTTATCTATCACTATGGCGTGCTTGCCCTTACATGGTGTGGCCGCTGATGTACAGCGCCAATCCGGCCTAAGCGGACAACAAGAAGGTAAGCAATTGCTGCAAAACTGGACGATGCCCGCACTCAATGGCAATACATTGTCGGTGCCGAATGGCAGTGGTAATGAGTCCATTAACTTGCAAGAGCTTTTCCCAGGTATGGATCAGGGCTCATTGGATGTCTTAACAGGCGTTTATGGCTCTGATGCCAGCATGAATCAATTGGGGACGCAGCGCCAAGAGAGCATGGTATCCGAAAGTGGCGCTACGGGTGAGGCATTTCGTTCGCTACAACAAATCAAAGACAGGTCTCGGCCAGATATGGTCAATGATCCCCTTTGGGCATTAACTGATGCGGTTCAAACTGACCCTAATCTATTGACGCAAAGCTTCCCAGGTTGTGAGTCTCAAGGTGAAGGAAGCCCAAACTACCAGCAATGTGACAGACTCAATACAGCGGTTAACAGCTGCACTATTACTCACGATTACACGGCAGGCATTATTGAGCATGTTTCAGGACCAATGAACCTTCGCTCTTGTGGTGAGGGATGTCTTGAAGTTTGGATTGGACGAATTGGCGACAACTACTGGAGTGGCCGTTGTAAAGTGTTTGAACAGGCCATCACACTCAAAGTCGTGAACCCCGATGCGATTACCTCAGCCGTTCTTGAGTACGCCAAATGGGATGACTACATGCAAGTTTGGCTTGGCGATCAGAAAGTCTGGTCTGGGCCGAACAATAACTTTCCACCAGAAACGGCTGGCCGCTGCGAGCTCAGTACCAGTTGGGAGCGCAATCCAAATACCGATCTCACTGCTAAGCTAAAAGCGGTAGAACCAGGTTTAGAAGTGCCGGTAAAAATTCGCGTATCGGTTACTGGTAGTGGTGAGGGGTATGCACGCATCAAGGTGCGCTTTGATCCAACCAAGGTGGTGATGAATGATAGTTGGTCGCCACAATCCTGTATCGAACAAGCAGCGGATATCCCGACGAAGTTTTCAGACTACAGCATTCAATGCACGGATCAGCCGTCTTCAACCAACGGATGTACGGTGGTCAATGGTGTTTCAGTTTGTGAATCCTACTTTGCCCCAAGCCCTGTGGCGGGCATATCGCCTTTGTGTCGGCGTATACAAGTCAGTGTGGATGACGAAAGCTATAAGGGGATTGAAAATCAGGCCTGCCAAGTGCTTGAAGCGAATCCTTCCTGTGGATTCATGTCGTCAGAATGTGCCGAAACCAATGATAAAGGTGAATGCATTCGTTTTACCGATACCTATGACTGTGGATTGCAAACCAGCGATCCAAAGTGTGTGGTATCCAACCTTATGCCAAGTAGTTTTGAGGCCTGTGAGCCTACTCAGACTATTACGCCATTTACTGAAACCAAGCATGTACCGGATTACCAGGTGTGCGAAAAGATCAGCACGCTTACTCAGTGTCAGTTAGAGCGACGTGTATCCGCCGAAACACATCAACAAAGCTTGTACATTGAGCGCGGTTGCTTTAGCTCTGAAACGCTCAGCTTTGTTCCACAGCACAGCAGTACTATGCAAACTGGAAACGCGACACTGAGGATTTTTGATAATCAAAATACTGAGATAAAAATCACCGAGTCGCCGTCAAAGGCAAATGGTTGGAAAACGACACTCTCACTGACGGGCAATAAAGAAGCGGTCACAGAGACGAAACCGTCCATTAAGTACCCTGAAATGACCTGTCCAAAAGGAACCTTGGTTGGCTCATTGTGCAAGGTCGTTAATGGGTCGATTATTTCGTGGCATGAACCTCAGGAAGTCACTCGTTCCAGATGCGAATCCGGCTGGTACAAAGTCGATTTCGACACTTGCAGCCGAGAAGTTCAGAAGTGTTTGGTTCCTGCGAAACTGAGCGCTTCATTGACCTTCTCTGGCAAGTACTTAGAGCAAGACATTGTTCATCAATCAAGTGATCCGGGCATAGAGCAATGCTTGATGCAAACGGATCAGTTTACTGCGGTGCAGTGGCAGTGTTTGGATACGGGCACAAAACGAATCGACGGGTTAACGGTTGGTAGTGGCGAGTTGGCTAATCTTGGAAGCCTTTATCCTGCGGTTGTTTCGTCTCCTGCTCATTTAACCAGTCGCGGCAGTTCTGATGGACTGGGACTCTCATGCTGGAGGGCAAGAGCGACCTACAATGCTTCGACTGCTCATCCTGAGTTCAACATGGGCAGCTCAGATAGCTGGGTAGATGCCAATGGTAATACTCAAACTATCGTCAATAACGGACAAAACACGACCACCAATACGTGTGCCGCGCTAGAGCAAAATCTGGCTTGCCAATATGTCAGAACCGAATGCACTGAAGGCGGGGCTGGTCATGAAGGCTTCTGCTATATCCAAAGTTTGGTGTATGACTGCGGACAAAGCGTAGAAGTGCAAAATGCACGAATGGAAACTCAATACAACTGTGAGGGGCCAGTTCGCTGTATGGGCACAGATTGTTTAGAGCCAGAGTCAATCAAGCAGGCTAACTTTGCAGAAGCCGCTGCGATGCTTAATGCGGCGCAGTTTATGACCAATGATATGTCATGTACGGGAGCTGATGGCCAAGATAACGTCGAGTGTACGGTTTTTAAAGGTAATGCTGGCCAGTGCAAAAAAGCCGTTGGCGGCATAGTGGATTGCTGTGAAAAGCCAAGCGGCGTGTCGTTATCGGACTACATCACGATGATAGTGGCGGTTAACAAGCTTGATACGGCAGTCATGGCCATGAATCCGTCTTCGGCAATCTATGGTTCTTGGAATACGCTCAGGGAGCCAATCACGAGCACTTGGAGTGCGGTCAAAGAGCCTTTTGTGTCAGCATGGGACTCTCTCATGGGAGCTGGGCCATCAACGGCTGCTGGCGCGGGAGCGGAGCAAGCTGCGACTGGCTTCATGCAGGTGTTGACCAATAAGACGGCTGAATGGGTAGGTACGACCTTTGGTTCGGGGGCGCAATCGGCACTGTTTAGTAACGTTGGTGGCGCGGTTGGAGCCGATGGTGTCGTTTCGGGTGGTAACTTTGCACTGGGAGGCGCAGCGGGCGCAGTTCTGAGTACGGTTATGACGGCCTACATGATTTATTCAGTCACCATGATCCTCATTCAGCTTATCTGGAAATGTGAGCAGAGTGAGTTTGAGATGAACGCCAAGCGGGTATTGAAGAGTTGCCATTACGTGGGCTCTTACTGCAAGTCCAAGTTCTTAGGTGCCTGTGTTGAAAAACGGCAGTCATATTGCTGCTTTACTTCGCCACTTTCACGGATCATTCAAGAACAAGTACGTCCGCAATTAGGCCTTGGCTGGGGCAGTGCGAAGTCACCAAACTGTGAAGGTTTGACCGCGAGTCAGTTAAACCAGGTAGATTGGAGCCAAGTCAATTTGGATGAATGGATAGGTATCTTGTCGATCACGGGCAACCTACCCGAAATACCGTCACTGGATCTGGAACGACTCACAGGCTCAGGAAGTACGCTAAACGTTGATGGGAACCGTCAAAGTGCCGCAGATAGAGCCATTGAACGGCTAAACGGAATGGATGCACAGAAACTGCGTCAGGAGGCGACGGAAGAAATTTCGGGGAATAATTGAGCTCGTCCTTCTAAAATAGCAGCGACAATAATGTTCCATTTTGGTTACTTTAATGCGATTTTACGCTTTAAAGTAACCATTTTTGCACTTTGTGATCACAGATCGAACAATTTCAGCTAACGCGCTTTTGCCCTTTTTTGTGTTAGCTACGGGGCAAAGTTAAGCCATTGATTAAGATTTTGACTCACTCAATCCTATCACTTTGTCATTCGTTCAATGAGCGCTGGTTTTAGATAGTAGATTAAGTACAGCAACACCACATACGATTAATCCAATTCCAATCCACCCCCATGTATCCATTTTCTGTCCATATACAAGCCAAGCAATGCCAGTAACAATGGCCACGCCCAAGCCCGCCCATACAGCATAAGCGATGCCAACTGGTATAGATTTAAGGGATAACGATAGAAAATAGAAAGAAATACCATAACCTAAGCAAACAACGAATGAAGGAATCAACTTTGTAAAACCATCGGTTGATTTCAATGTAGTGGTTGCAATCACTTCACCAAGTATTGCTATTGTCAAGAATAACCAGTGTTTCACAAATATACTCCTAGTAGGTTTAGCTGAGGGCTAAGTATATGGAGTTTATTGATTAAATATCAGTCTTGTTAAAAAACAGAATTTCTGAGCAATGATTGCTTTATCAACGTTTCAATGCGCTCTCGGCTGACTCAAAAATGTCCAAAACTGTTTTACAAAGTTCACAACTGCAATTTAGAAGAGCCCCTTCGAGAGGGGCTGGTTGATGGGAGCCTAGTTGGCTAGTTGGCGGGGTTATCTGTTTCCTCTTCAGTGATATCGTCATCGGTTGAAGGCACCGCTTGCTCAACTTCTGCTTCTTTACCCTTAGCTTGGGCTGATTTTCGTGCTCGAATTTCGATATCAATTATGCGTCGAGCCAGTTTGATGATGCGCTGTTGCCATGCGTAGTTGCCATCAACACGTTGCTTGTTGCTAAGCACGCTAGACAACCAGAGTGTGTCCATTGAGAGCATCAACGCATCGAGTTTGCGAACTAATCCGACAAACTGGCCAACCTGAGGCGAGCTGATTTTGGCGTTGAAGGTAATCGGGTCGGTGTAGTCAGGTACTTCATCGATACCGTTGGACTCCATCAGTTTGTCCAAACGAGCTTGTTCGTTGTCTACCGCTTTAGCGCAATCCTCGATCAATTGGCTAATGATCTGTTCCACTTCATCAATTTCGTTCTCATCGCCAATGATGCGCAGGATGACATCGATTCCGTAAAGCGCACTGACCGTCCGTCTAAAAACACGGTCAACGACACGTTGCGCCTGTAAGCTGTTAATTGTGAATGATTGTTCAAAGATGGGTTTTGAGTAATTGGGTTTTGCTTGGGCCATAAGTTTGCTCCTGATATGACAAAAATCAGTCCCTAGCCTAATCCTCTGTGCGGTAATGGCCTTTCAGCTAGGTGGAAGAATTGAGCATCTTTCTGACTATCCTGTCTGGATAAGACGGTTACACTGACTTTCAAATATTGCTGATCTGTTTCAGTGATATCTGCGCCTGAGAGCATGAGCTCAAAGGAAGCCCGCCGCTGAGTATTCTCAGTGGTACTAAGAGGTAGCTAGCCTCCCTAAACAAATAGCCTGCATGTTTTTACATGCTCAACCATGCGTTCCTTACGGTTCGCCTTTTCACCACCCAACTGGGGGAGTTTTCCCCAGTTGGGGGTGACTCCTTCACAACCAAATTAAGGAGTCACCAATGGAATATATCTTCGGATTTATTATCCAAATCGCAGGCATTATGTTGCTTGCAAAACTGAGCTGGTCGCTTTTGCGATTGCTTGCTCGTCAAAGCGTGCGCCCGTTTCGATTTGTACTTACTCAAATCAAGCGATTGCTCACACCAACACCAAAACGTCGTCCAATGGCAGTGCCTAAAGCTCCTGGTATGCCCCGTTTGACATCTGCGTTTTACAAAGAGCCACATCAGTACGACATGGCTTTACTCGACATACCAACCTATCTGCGCCGTCAGTCATCTTTGCCCAGCCGGGCAGAAACGACTGTGTGCACAGAGTTCAACTAAGACGAGGAGAACATTATGAAAAACCAAGTAACACTCATAGGCTACGTTGGCTCTGAGCCAGAGACACGAGCCTATCCATCAGGTGATTTAGTGACCAGCATTTCACTGGCCACTTCTGAGAAATGGCGCGACCGTCAATCCAATGAGCTCAAAGAGCATACGGAATGGCATCGGGTCGTTTTTCGAGATCGTGGTGGATTTAAGTTAGGGCTAAGAGCAAAAGATTTAATCCAAAAAGGAGCGAAGCTTTTTGTTCAAGGTCCTCAGCGCACGCGCTCATGGGAGAAAGATGGTATTAAGCATCGATTGACCGAAGTGGACGCGGACGAGTTTCTGCTTCTTGATAGTGTGAACAAAACATCTGAGCCATCAGCGGCGGATGATGCGGGCTCCCAAGCTAATTGGGCACAAACTTATCCTGAACCAGATTTTTAACCGAGCAAAAACGCTTAAACCCAGCCGGGAGTACTTTCCCGTCAGGGGCAGACTCCCACTTTGATTGTCGGAGTCCATAATGGAAAAACCAAAGCTAATCCAACGCTTTGCTGAGCGCTTTAGTGTCGATCCAAACAAGTTGTTCGATACCCTAAAAGCAACAGCATTCAAGCAACGTGACGGTAGTGCACCGACCAATGAGCAGATGATGGCGCTCTTGGTGGTTGCAGATCAGTACGGTTTGAACCCTTTCACCAAAGAGATTTTTGCGTTCCCTGATAAACAAGCTGGGATTATCCCAGTGGTAGGTGTCGATGGATGGTCTCGCATCATCAATCAACACGACCAGTTTGATGGCATGGAGTTCAAGACTTCAGAAAACAAAGTCTCACTGGATGGCGCGAAAGAATGCCCTGAATGGATGGAATGCATCATCTATCGGCGCGACCGTTCGCACCCAGTCAAAATCACTGAGTATCTGGATGAAGTCTATCGACCGCCTTTTGAAGGTAATGGCAAAAATGGCCCTTACCGTGTAGATGGTCCATGGCAGACGCACACTAAGCGAATGCTAAGACATAAATCCATGATCCAGTGTTCCCGCATTGCGTTTGGCTTTGTGGGAATTTTCGATCAAGACGAAGCGGAGCGAATTATCGAAGGCCAAGCAACACACGTTGTTGAGCCATCTGTGATTCCACCCGAGCAAGTTGATGATCGAACCCGAGGGCTTGTTTACAAGCTTATCGAGCGGGCGGAAGCTTCAAACGCTTGGAATAGTGCATTGGAATATGCCAATGAACATTTTCAAGGTGTTGAGCTGACGTTTGCGAAGCAAGAAATCTTTAATGCTCAGCAACAAGCAGCCAAAGCGCTCACACAGCCTTTAGCTTCTTAGCGCCACGCATTCATTTTACTAACCCTGGCGGGATTATTCTCCCGTCAGGGGGAAGGTCTCGTCTTTTTTTTGGAGATCTTCCATGACTAAATCAGCCTCACTTTTTCGCTTGGTATTGGTTGTTGCCCTTGTCTTAGGTTCGATTCAAGCCGGTAAAGCGGCAATTGATTCGGTTCAAGCAAGTGTTGTTCAGCACCAAACAGCGTTAGCACAAGCTGCAAAGTAACCACTTAACCCTGAAGGGGAGTTCTCTCCTTCAGGGGAGTCTCCCTTCAAAGGAGGCAATATGAAGGTTATCGACCTATCACAACGTACTCCTGCATGGCACCAGTGGCGCATTGCAGGGGTTACGGCATCTGAAGCCCCAATTATTATGGGGCGTTCACCCTACAAAACACCTTGGCGATTATGGGCAGAAAAAACCGGATTCGTATTACCGGAAGACCTGTCGAATAATCCAAATGTGCTTCGTGGTATAAGGTTGGAGCCTCAAGCAAGGCGAGCATTTGAGAATGCGCATAATGACTTTCTTCTGCCGTCATGTGCAGAAGCCGATCATAACGCAATCTTTCGAGCCAGCTTTGATGGCATCAACGATGCGGGCGAACCCGTTGAACTGAAATGTCCTTGCCAGTCAGTTTTTGAGGATGTGCAAGCTCACCGAGAACAAAGCGAGGCGTACCAGTTGTATTGGGTGCAAGTACAGCATCAAATACTGGTCGCCAATAGCACGCGAGGTTGGTTGGTTTTCTATTTTGAGGATCAACTGATTGAGTTTGAAATACAGCGAGACGCGGCGTTCTTAACTGAGTTGCAAGAAACAGCGCTTCAGTTTTGGGAGTTAGTACAGACCAAAAAAGAGCCGTCAAAATGCCCTGAGCAAGATTGTTTTGTTCCCAAGGGTGAAGCCCAATACCGTTGGACATCGCTGTCTCGACAGTATTGCTCAGCACATGCCGAAGTGGTCCGACTGGAAAATCACATTAAATCTTTGAAAGAGGAAATGCGAGACGCCCAGTCAAAATTGGTCGCCATGATGGGTAACTACGCTCATGCCGACTATGCTGGGGTCAAACTCAGCCGCTACATGATGGCGGGCACGGTGGACTATAAGCAATTGGCCACCGATAAGTTAGGCGAGCTGGATGAACAGGTTTTAGCCGCTTACCGAAAAGCGCCACAAGAGCGGTTGCGCATTAGCACCAATAAGCCAGAGCAGCCCGTTGAAACACCAATCAAAATCAGTCTTGAGCAAGATAACTTGGTTCTGCCAGGTGACTCGCCGAGCTCATTTTACTTTTAACGTTCACTTGGAGCCGATTTCGGCTCCTTTCTCATGCGCTTACATCGAGTGCATCAGAAAGCAGTTTCACTCGTAGCCAATGCTGGGTACGAATGATAGAGCGAGCTGAACTCTTACATACACAGCCATACCACAATCAACACACCACCCGACGGGGACTTCATTCCCTGTTGGGGCATGGGGCCTCGTTAAAACTAATGAGGTTTACCATGACAGAACAATCCCCATTTTTGGTTCAAGTGAATCAAGCGTTTAATGTCCCGGCTCCTGATGCTTTCGTTCTGGAAGGATTTAGTGCCGACACTACCCATCCAAACATTCCCGTTCGCAAGGACGAGTATGTTTTTAGAAAAGAAGACTTACGTGACGTATTGGCGTTCTTGTCTCACCCAGACGGTGACGGTTTGTATATTACAGGCCCCACTGGATGCGGTAAGACCTCGCTAATTTGCCAAGTTGCTTCTCGATTGAATTGGCCTGTTCAGCAAATTACTGCGCACGGTCGATTGGAGTTGTCCGATCTTATCGGTCACCACACACTGGTTAATGGCAACATGACCTTTGTGTATGGGCCGCTGGCACTGGCTGTCAAGCATGGCCATTTGCTGATCATTAATGAAATGGATCTTGCTGAGCCTGCTGAACTGGCTGGGCTCAATGACATTTTGGAAGGTGCCCCGTTGGTCATCGCACAAAATGGCGGTGAGATCATCATGCCACATACCAAGTTTCGTTTTATCGCTACCGGCAACAGTGCGGGCAGCGGTGACCAAACGGGCTTGTATCAAGGTGTGCTCCAACAGAATTTGGCTTTTCTTGATCGCTTTAGAATCATCGAAGCGACCTATGCAGAGCCTTCTGTAGAGGAAGCCATTCTGGAGAACGTTGCGCCGGGCTTGCCAGAAGTCTTTCGCCAAAAAATGGTGAAAGTGGCTGGTGACATTCGTCGTCTCTTTATTGGGGGCGCGGATGGTGGTGCTGAGCTTAGTATCACTATGTCCACTCGGACCTTGGTGCGCTGGGCAAAGTTAACACTTGCTTTTAAAGGCGCTCCTAACGCAGTGGAGTATGCACTGGTTCGGTCTTTGACGGCTCGTGCTGAGTTGGAGCAACGAGAAGCCATTCACCGTATTGCCGCTGATGTCTTCGGTGACCATTGGGAGGATTGATGATGGATAAGTGCTTTGCTCTTTACCGTTACCGTCATTCTGATGGGACAGCCAAAGAATGGGCCATTTACGTTGGATCGGATACCCAGGAGATTGAAGTTCGGTTTGGAAAAGCCGGTCAATTGTCGCAGCAGCGATTGATTGATTCGACTGATCCTAACGCTGAAGCAGACCGACGAATCAATGAGAAAATCAACAAGGGTTATCGATTGGTTGGACAAGTCGGCATTGATCATCAAGGGCGGCCATTTGAACTCTCAAATGCGCTAGATAGTGTCGCGTGCGTCAATAACGTCAGTTGGGAGTTTCGTACTCGCAAGGACGTCAATGGCCAAATATCGCTGGCGAAAAAAGCGTTGTTCGATATGGCAAAGCTGCTTGAAGCCTATGGCTTGGCTGTTATTGATGATAACCAGGTCAGGATTGGAGAATGGTCATTAGGGTTTTGCAAAAGCGGATTACCTAGTACCAATCAAATCAGCATGGTGTCAGGTGAAGGCGCTGGCATTGTTAACACTGATGATGGCCCGTGGCCATTGTTGCTGTTACTGGCTTTTAAGCGTCAATTACCACCACTGTGTTCACTCACAGTAGCGAGTCCTGAAGGGATAGAAGTATCCGACCAACTGAAGTTGGAAAAAGATGTATTGCGGTTGCTAGGCAGTGATTTAGAGCGGGTTCGCCCGATAGCTGAAGCACTGGACTTAATGCCTGTGAAAATCGATCTCAACCGATCGTCGCCTGATTCGCAAAATTACTATTTCTGATAGTGGTATTGCCATTAGCGCGTCAACTACTACCACCCAAACGGGGGCCATTGCTCCTGCTGGGAGTGGTGCGTCCCCATCTCGCATGAGGATGCACTATGAGTATTCAAACCCTCGACAAACTTTTGATTTGTCACATCGACTGTTCCATCTGGAGCGGTAGAAAAAAACTAAGGCCTGAAGATTTCAGATTAGCCAATGGCAGCCAACTTCCACCGAAGGATGTTGCCAGCTTAGGGAGTAAAAAAATTTGCGACCCAGAGGCATTGGCGAACTTTGAAAGGCTTAAGAAAGAAGCGCAGCGCTTGTGTGAGCAAGTCGGTGTGCGGTTTTTAGGTGGCTATGCCGTCCCTGAAGACCGAATTGATCAGATTGTTCCAGAGCTTGACCGGATCGGTCAGGAGTTTGCGCAGTGCAAGCAGTTGTTCTTGGACAACTATGATCAGGTGACGTTTGACTGGGTTGCAAAACACCCGGAGTTTGCAGATGCAATCCGGCGTGCATTATCACCCATCGAAGACGTGGAACAACGGCTTCAGTTCGATTATGCCATCTATCGAATGCAACCAGCTGAACAAGCTGGTGGCTTAGATGACAAGGTCAATGGTATGGGACACACCCTCTTTAGGGAAGTGGCTCGTGATGCCAATGAACTGTTTGAGCGTTCTGTTGCAGGTAAGAATCAAATCAGTCAGCGAGCCCTTAACCCTCTCAAACGGTTAAGAGACAAGTTGGATGGTTTGTCATTCCTGGATCATCGAGTTCAGCCGATGGTCGAAGCGATGGACAATTTATTTGTTCGTCTGCCGAAGACCGGCCCTGTGACAGACAATCTCTATCACGAACTGATGGCGACCATTTTAATTTTGTCTGATCCAGACAAGATGAGAATGCACGGTGAAGGTCAATTGGATATCAGACAACTGATGCCCAAACCTGAACCTAAACCCGCACAGCCAGTATCTGCTCAGGCAGATAACTTACGTGCAATACCACAACCAACCGTCAGACCAAACCTTGGTTCGACTGTACCAAACTCATTTTATTTCTAACGTCCTTGAGGGCATGTTGCCCTTAAGGGCGCATGTCCTCTGAACTATGTAAGAGGAAATTATGCAATCAACCATCCATAACCCCAGCCAACTGAACCAGTTTGAAGCACATTTTCGTGGTGTGACTGATGCGGTTGAAAGTGAATCGATACCAGAAGTGGCGTGTTGTCGAACGTTAGTACAACGGTCGTACTCAACACATAGTGTCGTGATCCCCAAGAACCCTGTTTTGATCGCAGATGCGGACGCACAAGGAGCTTGGGTAACGGCCATGGTATTTGTTCCAAACATGGCATTGCAGCAAACCGCTTTTGAGCGGGCCTGGCTGCAATATCAACACGAGGTGTCTACTCAGTTACAAGACCAGTACGGTCTGACATTGGATGACATCCTGAGTTTAGACCAGCTTAAAACGTCATTTGAGCAGCACGAGAGTCCAGCTCAATTGGTGGCTTGGTTAGGTCAAAAATACGATCTGGATAAGCTAAAAGCACAGGTTTAAACACTCACATTCCCAGCGGGGAAACGCTCCCGCTGAGGGAGTATTCCCCCTAATGATTAGGAGACTCCCATGAATCATCCATTAAAAAACGCACTGCCAATCGTTGCCGCCGCTTATGGCGAAAAGTTTGGTGTGAAGGTGCTTATTCAAGGACAAGATGCGTTTACCGATGGTGAGCGGATTGTGATCCCAACAGCAAACCCAGACGACCCACACTATCAACAGATAGCTTGGGGTTATCTGGCTCATGAAGCGGCGCATATTCGGCATACCAATTTTGACATGGTGCAGAAGGCGTCGTCCAAGCCGATCCGTAAGGCACTTCTCAATATCATTGAGGACGTTCGCATTGAAAACGAATTGGCAAAGGATTACCCCGGAACCCGGCGCAGTATTTCGCAAGTGATTGAGTACATGGTGGACACACAGCAAATGAGTGTACCTGAACAGCTTGAGCCTGCATCTAACTTGCAAGCATGGTTGTTGTTCCGCTTGAGATGCCATTTTCTGGGTCAGAAAGCGCTGACACCTCTGTATCAAGCGGTTGATGAAAGAGTGAGACAACTCTTTCCTGCCGCAGCGATGAGCCGGTTAAGCGCCATGCTTACAGCAGTGCCTAGCCTGGCATCTACAGGTGAAGTGCTGAAACTTGTCGATGCCATCGTTGCCATGTTGGAAGAAGAATCTCGTCCACCACAGGATGAGTCGGATGCTGATAGCGGTAATGACATTGGACAAGATGCGAGTAATGACAGCAATAACAGTAGTGACAGTCAAATCCCTGAAACAGACTCGTCTGCAACGGCGGATGTTGCTGAAACGGGGGATTCAGATAACTCTGATCAAGCTGACAATTTGCGACAAGCCTTAGAGGCCAGTGCCGCTCAGTTTGAACCCGATACCTTTGCCCAAGTGGCAGAAGTGTTGTCGGAACAAGCTGAAGGACATCAGGGCGTCACACCTCTCAGTTTGCCCCAAGCAGAGCAAGCTATGTTGGGTGATGAGGCCATCTTGACCTTATCGGCGTCGGAGTCTGCTCAAATTCGAGCCCGACTTAGGGGCATGGTTCAGTCCAGTCAGGACAATCGGAATCATGCCAAAAGGCACGGTCTTCGAGTGGCAACCCATCGTCTTGCCGCTTCACAAGCCGGTGAGTCGAGATTGTTTATTCAAAGGCAACCTCGCATTGCCCCCAATGCCGCTGTGCACTTGCTTGTCGATATATCGGGTTCAATGGGTAAACCCATTGGCGAAGGTAATCGAAAGTACTTTCATGTTGCCAATGAAGCTGCTTTGGCTTTGGCCATGGCACTGGAAGGCATACCGGGTGTTGTACCTGCGGTCAGTTATTTTCCTGGTATTCATCAGGAAGTTTCTATCGCGTTATTGCCCAAGCAATCGGTTCGACATCGGGCCGCCTGTTTTGACCAAAAACCACGAGGTTGTACGCCTATGGCACAAGCGATGTGGTTTGCGGCAAACAGTTTGTTAGCGCAAAAACAGAAGCGAAAGCTAATGATAGTGCTAACGGATGGTGACCCAGATGATTGGGCTGCCACGCATGACATTGTTGACCGGTGCAGACGCAGTGGCTTTGAGCTGCTGGGGATAGGGATTCAAACACGCAGTGTTGAGAAATTCTTTCCTCAAAGCATTATGATTAATGACGTCAAAGATCTAAAGCGTGAGTTATTCGAAGTAACACAACAACTGTTAATTCAGTAACCACATCAATTTTACCACCCTGCGGGGACGATTCCGTCCCCTTCAGGGCATGGGTTCGTCTCCGCTTTTTTTTGGAGACTCCTATGAAAAACAAAAAGTTCTTAGCTGGCGAAGAAGCCGGTACTTACATCGTTCCTGAGCAAGTGACTGAAGCGGATATCTTAGATATGGCGCTCAAGCTTGCCCGTGGTCGATTGAGTAAAGGTCGAAAAATTGAACAGCCATCGTCGGCGTTCTCATACCTGCAAACACTGATGCACGAGTATGAGCACGAAGTCTTTGGCGTACTGTTTCTTGATACAAAGCATCGCGTTATTCGATTTGAAGAGCTGTTCAAAGGCACTTTAGATGCAGCGAGCGTTTATCCAAGGGAAGTAACAAAACGAGCGCTAGAACTTAATGCGGCAGCAGTGATACTGGTTCATAACCATCCATCGGGTGATCCTGAGCCAAGTGAAGCTGATAAACGCATCACTCATCGACTCCGTGACGCCTTGTCACTTGTTGATATTCGAACGCTTGACCATGTCGTGGTCGCATCCGAGGGCTGCGTTTCGCTTGCCGAACGCGGTTATCTGTAATGAATGGGCGTATTGCCCATTCTCCTACATCACAAAAGCAGTCCCATCAGCACACATCATCACAGCTCGAATTTCTATTTGAGTTTGATGATGCCCCAGTCACTTGGTCTGACACGGAAATCTGGCAGTTACGCGAAGGCATTCTTTTGGATGCGATCCGTGTATTGCTGGACGGTCGTGTCAGTACTCGGTTGCGCAAGGATGTGTTGTCGTGGATTCAAAATGACGAAATAGCGCCATTTTGCTTTCGTGTTTGCGCAATGGCTGCCGTTGTCGATCCTGATGTGCTTCGTGAGTCCATCATGTGGCTATTAAGACGACATGGTATCCAGCTTGACTAACGCTCCTGTATTAACCGAACGGCTAATGCTGGACCTAAGCTGACTTTTACCACCTGGGGTAGGAGTCGGCATTTTATTTAAGGAGGTTATATGGCGTTACCTTTACAAATTGACACAGTAAGGCCATATCTCAATGGCCAATGGCTTCAAGTCTTGGCGGCATTGGTGCCAGAACTTGATGCCGCTATTGCTCGAAAAGGGCGTCATGTGGCTTGTCCTGTTCATGGCGGTCGTGATGGCTTTAGGCTGTTCAAAGATGCTGAATATACCGGTGGCGGCGTTTGTAATACCTGCGGTATCTTTCATGATGGTTTTGAACTGTTGTCTTGGATCAATGGATGGAACTTTGCTCAGTCTATTGAAGCAATCGGCCAGGTTCTTGGTATTCAACCCGGACAAGTACCAACTCGGGCAATACCGAGTAACGCTGTTGACTGGAAGACTAAAAAGCAGGTAGAGGACAAAGCGATTATCCAACGTTTGAATCAAACGTGGGGAGAAACGTTATCTCTTGCAGATACTCGTGCGCAACCTGTTTGGAACTACTTGCATCGTCGTGGCATTGTGACGCGGCTTCGTCCTGAATGGGATTCGGTGCTGAGGTTTCATCCAAACTTGCCTTACCATGATGAAGATGGCCTGTTTATCGATAGCTACCCAGCGCTGCTAGGTAAAATCGTTACTCAGCAAGGGCGTTCGGCCACGTTTCATCGGATCTACCTAAGTGAAGATGGATTCAAAGCGCCGGTTGAAAAGCCAAAAAAGATGATGCCCATACCAAGTGACAGAACAATCACTGGTGGTGCCATTCCGATAGGTGAGCCTGGTGAGGTACTAGGTGTTTCTGAAGGTATAGAAACGGCCCTAGCGGTAACCAGAGCAACGGGGCAAACATGTTGGTCGGTTGTGAATGCAACACTACTGGCTAGGTTTGAACCACCAAGTAATGTGAAAATGCTGTACATCTGGGCAGATCACGATCTCTCTGAGACCGGCCTGAATGCAGCGAATGAACTCAAGAAAAAAGCCTGGCAAAAAGGCATTCTGACACAAGTGTTGATCCCTCCGATACCAACGTCACTTGGCGTGAAAAGTTGGGATTGGAATGATGTGTTGAATGTTTACGGTGCCATGGGCTTTCCTAAAGTTCATATCTGATCCAAGGGGCTTCGGCCCCTTTTTTTTGCGCCTTGCATAATTGAAAAAACATGGAGAATGAAAAATAGATAACTAATAGGAGAAACAAACATGATGGTTTTAACCCTGTTAACAAAGCAGATTGATGGTGAGTTTACGGTTTACTGGAAGACCGGCCTTCGAAGAGGTGGTGAGCTAAAGGTCGATTTAGGTGAGCAATACGACAAGCTACCTGAGCAGCAAAAGCCAATTGCAGCTGAGCTTTATGCTATTCATCACCTACTGTCAGTGAAAGAGGTGATGGGGAGTAACCGAAGCGGTAATGGGCTTCAAATCCGGGTCAGTAAAGGAGCTATCAAAAAGTTACAGAAACAACGCTCAACTCAGCATTCACTTTACAGCCTGACTAGGTTTTTGCTTACTCGATACCAGGAAGCACAGATCTCGGTAGAGAAGCGGGACGATTGGCTCTCACATTCCTTCGAAGAATACAGCGTCGATAATGCTACAGTGAGAGAAATCGATGAGGTCATCAACGTTCCGAACATTGGACCTGTCGTGGTGACTCGTCATGCACTGGAACGGTTTGTGGAACGGCTTTCAGACGGTGCTCCTAAGCATCCTTGGAAGGCTTTGTGCACAAAGCTGCTATGCTCTGGGCTAACTAAAGCCCAGTTACCAGAAAGCGTCGCTATCCAAAAAACAAAAAAATATGCACAAGAGGCCGAGTTCTGGCAGCATGTTGGTAGCAAAATGAACTTTGTTATGGTTCCGGGTGACTCAATTAAAACGTTGGTTACGGTTTTTGCAGTAAATTGAGTTAATGTAGTATTCAAAATTTCTGAATATTACTTACGTGCCGATAGCAGAACTTCAGTAACTAATCATACTAACTAGTTGAATCTAAATTGCTTGACGTTATTACTTAGAAAGGCTCTTCTTCTTCAAGAGCATATGTTCCTTCTGCTTATCGGGCATAAAGAGTACACGATTGTCCTTTAATGACTCGGGATACTTGTTTAAACCTGTCGAAATGATAACTTGAAAGTCAGCTCCATAATTTTTCAATTCTTCCAACTGACGAATACAGTTAATCAGATACTCTAATTCGATTCCGGCAGTTTCAGGTGTGTCAATAAGTAAAAAGCGCGGGAATGTCACTGATTCATCAGACAAAGCTAAATGCATGAGAGTGATAAAGTACATCATTCGAATTGAAACAAGTGAACTTGTTTCTCGATAGAGACCATCATTAATTGAAGGCAAATAGTTATCAAGCGCAATCTTTGCCGATCTGCAATCAGGCAAAGTATTTTTCATCAGCTCATCATACTTTTTACTAAACGCATTTACCTTCGAAGTTACATCCTGTTGAGCTTTAATCTCAAGCCCTTTCCTCTTTAACTCAGCGTCTTTTGCTTTAGAGCTAACCAGATCAAAATCTTTTTGGATACGTTCCAGCTTTGATTCAATCTCCAACAATCGATTCAAATTCGCAACATCTTCTCTAAGCTGCAATATTTTATCGTCAATATCATTTAGGCTTTCAATGTCAACAATTTCATCGACCCGCCCAAGCATTTCTTGTAGCTTTTCACGGAAAGTCACCGACTTTTTCTCTATCAACTCAATTTCTTTTTTAATCTCTTGAACTTCAGAGTCACAATCATCATATGCGGTTTTAATTGTTGACAGTGCCTTAAGTTTCGTTTTCAGAATATCTTTATACTCTTTTGATGTGTAGAAAAACCTCTCATATTGTTCTTCTTCTATCGAAGCGCCACAAACACAATGCCCTTCCACACGATCCACGTGACTTAAGCAGTATGGACAAGTATCAGATGTAAAAAGGTTTAGATGATCGTGTGAAAAAATAACTTTTTCAATGCGTCTAATTTCTGAAGCAGATTCATTTCTAACTACGTTTAATTTGTACCGTTCATCAAGAGCTGAAACCAGATTTTCTTTTAATCGGCTTAATCTAAGTTCACAATCAATTAATTCTGATTTGCACGACTCAATATCTTGATTAATTGTATTTGATCCAGTTCGATTTCGCTTGAATGCCTGTCTGGCATCATGCAACTTGTCAATTTGCTGCTCTTTATCAGAGATTTCTTTCTGTAAAAAACTGACATTTTTAGCCCCGCCATTTTTTCGCATTTTGTCGGCTAAAAGCGTGTACTCATTCACAACCGCTTTAGCCAAGCTTTTCTCTCTCGACAGCTTCTTTTCCTCGACAATAGAGTCGTAGTAATCAGAATAGGCTTTACCAACTAAGAGTTCAAAAATAGCTTTTCGAACCAACTCAGAATCAGAAACATACGTTGAATTAGTATCTGGCTTTTTATAAATACCCTCTGGGTTCGGCTGTTGATCGTGATAAATCAGCCGCATCAAGTCTGATATATTAATTTTAAATGTATTATATCCATGAAAAAGCTCGACCACAGATATTTCCAATTTCTCGAGAATCCAGTCAGAAAAAACGTATGAATCTTTGCTTCTGTTTACGGGATATATTTCAGTCTTATCTTCCGAAAGAGAAAATCTTACCTTCTCTTTAATTAAAGTATTTTTATCTTCTGAATATATCTTCTCAACCACCCGCTCATAGGGGATTACTGTTACTTCATTATCTCCAAAGTAGCGCCTTAGTAAATAACTGCCATCATTGATTGAGATATAAAGATCAACATAGTTATCACTATCAGAAGTTATTTCATCGTGGCGCTTATCATTATTTCTTCGAAATATTGGAACCTCTCCACCCAATGCAAAATAAATCAAATTACAGAAGGTGCTTTTCCCTGTTCCATTATCGCCCTCAATTAGGATGATATTTTCGTCGAACTCTTTAGACTCGAAAAAATACTTGCTTCCTTCATAAATAAGCTTATTAACTCGCATCAGACCCATGTTCGAACTCCATTTTCAACATAAATTTTACCTAACATGGTATCCAGAGTTAGCGATGCCAACCGTCCCACTTTCTTTGATATATTTATTATATTCTTAGATTCCGACTCGAAAACATTGCTGTTCAAAAAGTCATTGGGAAGGTTATCCTTAGTCAAAGTAACATCAATTTCTTGTGCTTTACCTCGATTCAAAGTCACATAGCCTCTCTTCTCAAGAACAAACAACAACTTAAGAATTTCACTTCTTCTAGTTAATCCATTCGAATAGCTGTCAAGTAAACACTCATAATCTTTCGGGTTCAGTTTTTCTCCTGAAGAATGAGAAACCACATAGACTGTTTTATCATTACTGATAATGTCAGTTAAAAAAGCCAACTTCCTGTAGTCTCTAAAAAATTTCCCATCACGACAACCTAAAGAATCCAAAATAACAAGAACGGAATAGCAATAAAGATAGAAATCTTCACCGCTTAAGTACATTAGCCTTTTCTTTGTACTTACATCACTCATCACTACACTCATCAAAAGCTAAAAAACACCCATCAAATAAATTCCAAATAATTCCTTCTATTGTTTTATCATTAGAAATCGTATATTTGTAATCGGTCTTTAACTTAGAAATATCTTCTACTGCTTTTGATAAGAGCGTTTGAAGAACAGCATCCAAGTCGTTGCCGCTTTCAGGGGCTACATATCCATCATCTGAAAAATATTCTTCACAAGCTTCAAAAACACGATACTTCAAAGACAAAAAAGACTTGTCTGCTTCACGCTCTTCATACTTAGAGCCACTTGCTTTTCTAGCTAACAGTCTAATTCGACGATCTGAAATATCCTCAATTACTGAAAGTACTTTTTCCTTCAGATTTCGCTTGTCGGTCACATCCTTTTCAAGCTCGGCGATATAGCGCCAAGTAGGGTCTATACTCTCGTCTGGAATTTGAGACTCTGCTTCTTTAAAAATCAGTTTTACATCTGAACTATGAACCAACTTATCGACTAAGTTTTTACTATTTTGCTTTTCACTCAGCTTATCCATTAACAAACAAAATATTATTTTTTCTTTGCCTATATGCGCATTGTTGTGAAGTGGTGAATTTTCAATATCCGTTAAAACTGTCTGCTTGAGTGCATCCTCATCTTCCTGACCGAAATGCCATAAAATTTTCCTCAAAAACTCTTTAAACATATCAGCATTTAGACCCCGAAGCGTTTCTAAGTTTCCTGACTTAGGCTTTTCTTTATATTGGGAAGCGTACTCTTCAACAAGAATTTCTTTTACTAAATTAATTGTATCGTCTGAAACATCATCAAACGATTGAAGAATTTCTAAAATTGGTTTTTCTGGTAGAGCTATTTCTTTACCGCTATTGAGCTTGGATTTTCTTTCCTTACCGACATCCCTCGTCGTGTAAAAGCCCAAATATACGCTGTTGCTGGTGCGAAATTGATCTACATAGATGTCATAAAAACTGACCAACGTATTTATAACCGGAGGACTAAAAATTGTGAAATTGCCATTCAAGTCATAATTCTTGTCTTCTTCGAAGTAATTACTGACTTCTCCATCTACAATAGTCTGATGGGAAACATCTTCGAGATTTTCCACCGCAGTAAAAAATACAGTACTTCTATCCTGCTGAATCGTTTGCAGCATGAGCTTAATCGCCCTTATGAGCTGTAATCTAAAGCCTTTGCCAGAGTCTCCAGCTTCCCTATTGATAGTCTCTACTGCCATAAAAAAGTGTCATCTTGATTTAATCTGGCCAATGTACACGATCACTCTTTAAAAGTTAACCCACAGCTATATTTCCTCTGCAAAGTTTGATAGTTCGATGTCCGCTCCTAGCTCAAAACGGAAAACCATATTTTTGGCTCATTAAAGTTAGCTGTTACTGGTCAAGACAGCTAGTCAGAAACACACACGATTCATTCATCTATCTGGCTAATCGCCCTGACGGGGATCTTTAGCATGTTAGCTCTATGAAATTTTCTGGAGCTGACAATGAGAACCCCCTTGTTCCCTTGGTTCATCCTATGGGTGACCATCCCAATCATTATTTTCTTGCTATTCATCTTGCCCGCCCATGCCAGTGATGGACCATTCTATCAGCGTGGTCAGGAAGGCTGGTTTTGGTATCAGGTTATTCCTGAACCTGAGCAGCCTGATGAGCTGATAGAGCCGGAAACTGGTGTCGTGGAGTCCAGTCAGAGCGAACTAAAGCCCTTCAGTGCCGCATGGTTCCGAGAGCATATGCAATCGTTCATGGACAAGGCAATTGATGAGCCGACGAATGAGAACGTCAGAGCCTATCTGTATCTCCAGCGCGTTATGATGGATAAGGGCTCACAGTTTGCTGATGTTAGTCAGCAGGTGGTCATGGGCGATCCTGTTTTGGATGAAATCAGTCGCAGACCCTTGGCGACCTATGCTGCCAATCGGATGGATCGAGAAGCTGGCGCTCAACGTGATGTAGCTTTAGGTGAAGTAGCGAAGCGGGCTGGTTTGTTCTTTTTCTATCGTTCGGATTGCCCTTATTGCCATGCTCAAGCGCCTATCATCGAATCTATGGCCTTGAACTATGGGTTCGAGGTGTTTGCTATTGCTGTCGATGGCTTGCCTTTACCCGGTGGAGAGTTTCCCAATTACAAAGTCGATTCAGGACAAGCCCAATCCTTGTCCGTTACGACTGTCCCTGCCGTGTTCTTAGTTGACCCGCCTAACGTTATTACTCCGATTGGACAAGGCGCAATGAGCCTTGATGAGCTCAATAATCGAATCATTCTCGCAGCCCATCAAGCCGGTTGGATTGACGATCAAACTTACTATGCCACCAGACCTGTTCAACCCGGCGTGTCACTCGCGATGTCAGCCCAAGAGCTTAACGAAAAGATATTACAGGACCCTGAGTTCCTTGTTCGCTATCTGCGTGCACAAGGAGGGTTATAACAATGAAAAAAGTATTCCGAGTATCGCTAATCGCCTGTGCGATTGGTTTTTCGTCTATGAGCCAAGCAAGCTTGCAACAGGAGATGAATCAATTGTTTGGTTCAATGACCAACACCACTGCGCCTGGTGTATTCGAGAGTCAGCGGCGTGGCGTTATATCTGGTGGAAGCGTTGTTGTCCGTAACAGGATCATGAACGAGAACCTCGTCTCAATGGTGCCTCCGTCATTCCAAGCAGGTTGTGGCGGCATTGATATGTTCGCTGGAAGTTTGTCATTTGTTAATGCAGATCAGTTTGTTCAATTACTTCGCTCTGTAGCGGCAAATGCCAAGGGGTACGCATTCCAATTGGCGCTCAGTGCTATGTGTGAGAAATGCTCTCAGCACATGGAGACACTGCAAAAGAAAATCCAGCAGTTGAACGAGTATTTTGGCAATTCCTGTCAAATGGCTCAGGGAGTCGTGAACGATACCCTGGCTGCTTTTGGTAAAAAGGGGCAAACAGAAGCCAGCATGTTGAGCTCACTTAAAGGGGCTGGAGACATTTTTACCAGTTGGAGTGAGTCCAACGGTAAGAACCCTTATGAGAATGCTTCAAGTGTCGCGGCATCTGATGTGAATAAAACGATTAAAGGTAACTTGGTCTGGCGAGCACTGAAACGTCATTCGGCATCAAGCTGGTTTGCATCGGGGGATGACCGTTTTCTTGAAGCGGTTATGTCGGTGACGGGTTCGATCATCGTTGGTGATTTGGCTAATGCGGCTGATGGTCAAGGTAAAGCCCCAAAACTGACCAGATTGAATGGCAATAAAGTGACTATTGAGCATCTAATTCATGGCGGTAACGTCGCTATGTACCGATGTGACACAGTGACACAAGACGGCTGTCTGAATCCGACAATCACTAACGTGACTCTTACCGGGTTATCAACTCAGGTAGAAAATTTACTTCTTGGTACAGGTTCTAGTAACGGCATTATTTTTAAGTTTGCTCGAAATACAGGGGCTGCTAGCACCACCGAAAAGGCTTTTATGACCTCGGCTCCTGCGAGCATTGGCGGTATGATTCGAACACTTTCTGCATTAAATGAAGGGGCCGCTAGGTCGTTTGCTTCAAGAGCGGCACCATTTATTGCTGTTGAGATGGCCCGAGCATTGGTTGAAGACATGCTCAATGCAGCTAGAAGTACCTCCGGTGTGGAAGATCATGCCTATGCGAAGTTGTTAACCGAAGACCTTGAACGTGCACGTCGCCAAATCAATGAGGAGTACGCTGCGTTGCAGCGAAGATACGGCTCAGAGCAAGAATTGCTGGCGCATTTTAACCAGGTGATTCAGACCATTCGCAAACAGCGTTATTACACCGTTAAATCTACGGCGCTGGGGGAATAGGTCATGTGGGAAATCTATTCCATCGGGGATTCGGCTTTTTTAGAGCAGGTCCTGAACGCTGTCGCGATGATCACTGGTACAGGCGACTTTACTTCAATGGTTCGCATTGGCTTGCTCATTGGGGTATTGATGGTCTCTGTTCAGGCCTTAATGCAAGGTGGTCGTGGGATTAACTTTCAACATGTTTTAGTCTCATGGCTAGTCTTTGCAACCATGTTTGGGCCCAGTACCCGAGTGAGCATTGAGGATGCGTACACGGGACAAGTTCGAGTGGTTGATAATGTGCCCATCGGTGTTGCTGCCGCAGGCAGTACGATTTCGACTGTTGGCTTTCAAATCACGCGATTGTTTGAAACGGCGTTCTCAACCCCCGCCATGACGGAATACGGCTTTGCATCCAGTTTACAGTCACTGATTAAAGTGAGAAAACAGGTGATGGATCGCTCTGGGTTGGGTGATGCAAATCGTGTCGGTGGCTCAGATATCGAGCAATCGTGGTTTAACTACATCAAAGAATGCACCTTGATTGGCATCGACATCGGCCAAAAGAACCTAGATCAGGTGCTGAGTGAACCTAACCCGATGACTGCGATTAGGTTTGATTCGCGCATATATGGCACACGCATCATGCTCAGTGGTAGCAGTAGCGATCTGGACTGCACCGATGCCTATAGCCAACTGAAACTCATGACAGAATCAACCTTCATTCCAAGGCTTAAACAGGTTTTGTCAGCCTCATTGGGGACTTCGTCAGCAACGGATACTGATGACGTGATCCGAAATGCACTGAATAATCTTGGTTTGGCCTCGGTTAACACCCAAGAGTACATGACCTCGTCGGTGCTTTTGCCTATTTATGAGCAAAGCGTGACGGGCAAGTATATGGATGATCAAGCTTTCACCGCTGCCGTGATGGTTAACCAAGCGATTGAGCAGCGCAATACGCAATGGGCGGCGGAGCAGACCCTGTTCCAAAGTATCGTTCGTCCGATGATGACGTTTTTTGAGGGTTTCATTTACGCCATCACCCCATTGATGGCCTTTGTGATTGCCCTTGGCCAAATCGGGATGCGAATGGCCGGGAAGTACTTGTTAATCCTGCTTTGGATTCAACTTTGGATGCCTGTCATGGCCATCATTAACCTGTATATTCATTTAACCGTTGCAGGGAAAATGTCGGCTCTTGATGCCTTTGCAGGTACAGAAGTGCCATCTTTTGCTGGGATGATGCAGATGGATTCAGTGCTGCAAACCTGGATAGCTACTGGCGGCATGTTGGCGTCGAGTGTTCCGGCGATTTCGCTCATGCTCGTGTATGGCTCAGCAATAACCGCTACCCACTTGGCTGGACGTCTTCAAAACGGTGATGCAATTGATGAAAAGATGGCAAGTCCAGATGTCGCGAAAAATGCCCCGGTGATGCAATCACAGTCAATGTTCCAAAATTCAGCCCTCACTGGTTCTGCTATGACCGGCGCGTCAAACCTACTTAGCAGTTTCTCTGTCGGAAATGCGGTGGGTTCAATGGTCGGCTCTGCAAAAGAATCCATGACTCAGGCAACTCAAGCCTTTAGCCGTCAAGTTGGCAATACCATGAGCCGAACTTTTGGTGAAAAGCTAAGTTACGACAACCTTTCTTCGGTTGGACGTCAGATTGGTTCTTCTAATTCCGCATCTAGCGCCGTTGTTAATCAGGTCACTGATGACCTGCAAACACGGTATGGTTTCGGAGACGATAAAAAAGACGCTGTACGTGGCTTGGTATCGGGCGTGTTATCTGGCGGACTAAGGGTTGGTGGCGATGGAACCATTACTAATCCCGGTGAGAAAGAAGTTGCCGATAAGGGTTTTCTTGGGAGGCTTCTTGGAACGGGAGGCAATGATTCTCCACAAGGTAATTTGCCTGGAGTTGATAAGCCAGATTCATCTCGTGTACCAAAACTATCAAGGGTACGAGCTGGGTTGGATCTAGGTGGTAACTTTAGTGGCCAAGTTGAGTCGTCAGAAGGCAGTTCTCGGTCTACGACCGCAAATACGCTCACTGGGGAGATGCAAAGCTTGGCATCGAGTGATTCACGACGTGCTGAGTTTCGCGATGCGATGGTTAAGGACCTTTCAGATTCAAGACGCTCTGGCGTTGAGATGTCGTTGTCTAATCAAGACTATCAGTCACTTCAGAGTTCAGCACAAGACGTTATCACGGCATCAAACCGCTTTAGTGAGCTTGATCAGGCCAGCTACAGTCTATCAGGACAAAGGAACACGGATGGTGCGACGTTAACTCGATTAGCAGCGGATAATCCTGAAGTCATGGATTATTTAGGTCGCTATATGAACCAGCATGTTGAAGCAGGTAACCGATTACGTGAAAACCTTCCAATGTATCAGCGCTTGCTACCTGATGATAATCAGGCGTATGTGGCCGCAGCTATGGAGTCTTTAACCTATAGCAACTCCTCTACGCCCGCTGAACGAGACAATGACTATCAAGCAGCAATGACTGTTATGGCCATGGCTACCGGAGCCGATTTACGATCTATTCAGCCACGCTCTAATGAAGGCTTGTCATCAACGGCACCTACTTTTGGTGGCACTCAAAGCCAAGTTGAATCCGGTGTTCTGGGAGGCTATGAGGATGCTGCAACAGTTCAAACGCAGTTCAATTCGGCTCAATCTGCTTACCAAACCAATCTTTCTGGTGTAGATGGACAGCTGAATGCGCATCAGCAACAAGCCCAGCAGGCCGTAGCTTCTGACACAAGTACCTATCAATCTGGACTAAACAGTGAAGCTGGCTCTCAGTGGCGATCTCGCATTATGGCTGATGATAGCGGAGTCTCTGGTGCTGAAATGTTCTTCAACAGCGCCAGTGCTATTGGTGATTTCAGTGGCAAGCATACTGATGCAGCATTGCATACCTTGAATCATTTTGGCGAAGACTATGAGAGTTACAAGGAGCAAGCCCTTGCAGAACCTGGCTCACGAGGTTTCTTGCACAATGCAACTGTGGCCAGCAAATCAACATGGGATGGGTTAAAAGCAGCCGTTGATGCCGGAACCTCTTTGGAAAATCCTTTGACGGCGTTTAATGATGCATACAGTGGATCGAGTTCGCAGTATGCCTCCGAAGTTAACTGGGGCACTAAGTCTGAAGCCATGTTGGCTGGGGCATTCGGTGCGGCAGTTAACAATCGATACGGTGAGTTCTTAGAACAGTACGCCGATGATTTTAAACAGGAAGCATACAGCGAAGGGCAGAGAATGGGATTGACCCCGATTCAAAGTCAAGTGTTTGCTCAAGCTTTCAATGAAGGTTTGGCGGGGCGCGTATTCAACTCTGAAGACTCATCGAGTTGGTCGCCTGAAATGCTAGGTCTAAGGGAGCAAATGCTAAATGAGTATCGTCAAAAGGATGAGAGTGGCGCTTACATTCCTGACAGTGTGTCCGAAGAAGATAAAGCATTTGTGGATAAGCAGATAGCGGTGATCTCAAATGCATCGCTTGCGGGAGATTATGCTCAGAACAACTTGATCGATATTAGGGCCTATAACCAGGCATCAGGAAGGAACTGAAAATAGAAGGTAGCCAGCTTGTGGTTGGCTGGCTATTTTTTTGGCTTTTTGGGATACCTTGGATAAAAGCCATCAAAAAACGAATGGAGCTTATACCAATACCATTTTTCTTCAATGCTCAAAGTTCTACCCGAATCTTTAACTTGGCTACTCAAGAATCTAATTCCAGTACAAATAGCTAAGAAAAAGAGTCCCAAACCAACAATTGTCCAACTCGCTTGCCAATATGCGATTGCTACAAGCATAGTGATTATGGCTATAAGTCCGATGGGATTACAGGTCGCTTTGAATCCCAAGTAGCTGAAAAAAACGACGGTGCAGAACAGAAATGGCAAAGCCGCTAACTTGGCAGATGCCGTTAATATTTCTGATGGAAAGAAATGAGCCGCAGCCAAAGTCGCCAGAAAAAGCCCCAGTGATATAAACCAGCAGCGTGCTGTTAAAGATTTAAGTAAGTTTGTCATCTTCTTAGTACTCTCAAAGTGCACGGGCGGTGCACAATCAAATCATGCATCAGCATGTTAGTTCTCAAAAAGTGCTCTAGTGGTTTGCTCGGCCATAATCTCACACACAGGGCATTTAAGCTGAATGCGCTGTTGTGATACCGTCAAATACAGACTGCCGCACCGACACCGGTGTAAGGATGCAAGCTGTGATCTTAAATCACGAGCTAGAACCCAACCTTCATTGATGGTTAGTTTTTTCCAGGGGATTTCAGCTGGAAGATCTGCTTCTTCCCTTGCAACCAAGTACGCATCGTAAGCCTTCATCAAAGCATCAATATTTAATTGCTTGTAGACATTATCACCACCAATATTGACATAAAGCGCCATCAGCAGGGAGCCTTCAACTAAGGCTCTTCTGCTTTTAACAATGGCATCAGATTCTGGCAATTGACCAGGGCAAGGTGACTTGCCAGTCACTTCTTTGTGAAGCCTTCTGATAATGTGGATTGGCAAACCAGTATCGAGCGCGATAATGGTTGTCCTAAATCCGTATTTAATAAGTAGCGAGGCTCGGGTAAACAGCTCACTTTTGGACAGGTTATCAATCATGCATCCCCCTTGTTGTTTAGGGTTGATAATAAATAAGCGATTCTTGGGATACCTGTGCCTTTGCTCTTCACCATCTCAATCAGTTGGCTTTGGTTACCCCTTGGTTGAAACAGCATGAATGATGAGGTCGCTACTCGTTGCAGGTCGTCAACACCAGCATTAATCAGAGCATCAACCACATCGCGTGTAAGTCCAAAGCGCAAGACAGCCTCTTGCGGATCAATGCGCGCCAATTCCCGTGCTGCGTGCAGGTACGCCAAGTTTAATTGATAGAAGTCTTGTTGATTGGTTGTCATTGACGGACCTCCAGTTCATGTAAAATATTGCGATAAATAGAAAGCACTCTTTGCCCATACCAGCGTGCACGCTCTTCGTTCCAACTGTGATAGCGGCCTATGCCAAGCTCTAAATCGTTAGGTGAAGACTTGATTGCTTCGGCCAAAATACTGGAGCCGACGGTAAGGTTGGTGATGGGGTCTAGCAGTTCCGCCGCTGAGCTCACCCGATGTCCGTGCCAATGCAAATTGATTTGCATTAGGCCAATATCGAGCTGGTATTTTTCACTCTCTTGCAGTGCTTGGTTTAACAGTTGCTCCGCTTCTGTCTGAGATTTGGCGTAGGTTGCATTTGAACCATTGCGAATTGCGTATGGCCATGGACTGGTCATGTTGAGACCGCGATGTGAGGCGGACTCAGCCAAGGCAACGGCGTAGAGCATGACTGGATCAATACCAACGCTTTGTGCTGCTTTTTCCCACTGATAGCCCGGAAAAGCATAGACTGAAGTGCTTGCGGACATGGCTATCGCTAGTGCAATGGTTTTTGCTTTAATCGTTTTCATTTTTGTCCTCTAATTGATTTCCGAGAAGCGCCTGAATGGCTTTCGGGCTTCTTCTTTTTAAAGGTACTGCGCTAAAGTTGGCGATACCTCTCGTGTAAACTTGTGCCGCTTTTGACCAGTCGCCCACGGCAACAGGCGCTTGCATATCAAATCCTTTTTGCTGGTTCTGATGGTCTGCAATACCCTGTAATAGCCTTGGGTATTCACCCACTTCGTCCCGCAGCAAGTAAGCCTGGTAGCGTGTTAAAAACTCTTTTTGCTTAAAGGGGTATTCCCTGTCATCAACCTTGCAGAGTTCAACCCATCCACCCATATCTGAAATCACGCGGTGGATAAGCGCATCGTCAAACATCACTGATGTCCAAGCGCCAACCTGACGAACAGCCTTGTCAACTTTGTTCCAAGCAACCATGGCTCTTGAGCCCGAGTTGCCGTCGATATGCTTGATGACGTCAGCGGGCTTTGGAAAAAATTGCCCAGTATCCGGTGATTGAATATGCCGAGTCAGACCGATTCGCACTTCTTCAATGCTATAAGCACGAAGGGCTTCAAATGCGATGGATAGCAATTGCGGTGATACGCTTTTGCCATACATGGCCCAAGCGGCTCCCCAAACCTCAGCAAACTCGCGTTTATCAACCTCCTGCACTTGAACGAACCTCCCGAATACCTGGTCCGGCCCAGCTTTCGGCGATGCGGCGATTGCTTTCTTCAATATTCAATTGGTGATTGCTGCCCTTTAGGCTCGTCGATGATTGCTGTACTTCATCAATGCGAACGTACTCGTCTTCCCATTGCCGGTTTAAAAGCCAGTTATGTGGCATAGGGGTCTTAGTCCGATCTTGATACTGCAATCGGTTGTCTCGTTGCTCTTTCCAGCGTGTTAGCACTTCCAAGGCGAGTTCATGGTCTTCATTGAGGCCCATGCGAAGCCATTCTTCTTTGGCTTTCGCTTTTTTTTCTTTGCGTATTTGTACATCCCAGAAGTCTTCGAACTGTATCTGGTTAACAGTTTTAACTGTTGGCTTATTGCTTCTCTCAGAGTCATCCGACCGTTGAGAGTCCCTTACCGGGTTGCCATCAGGCATAAACAATGATGAAAATTCTTCTGGAAGCCGAGCTTGAAAAGCGGCAAGAGATTTCAAAAGCGATGCCATACCAACGAAGTCGGCAGGTACATCTTTAAGCAACCGAAAGGCTGCCTTACCTTGGTTAGGGTTTTCGATTGGGTTGTGCTTCAGAAAGCTCCGAATCAAAGTCCAACCGGATTCCTCGCAACGAATGAGGAACTGATCTTGTTCTAACTCATTTAGAGCCTTGGCAACCTGTTGCTCTTCCCAGTTCAAGTCAGAAGCAACGTAACCAATCGGCAATCGAAAGCAGCCAAGCAAATTACAATGTGGGCATGTAAGCAAATACAGTCCTAGCAACTTAGCTGAGTCACTCCAGGACAAAACGTTTTGCTTTAGCCAAAAGCGGGTATAGACCTTGCCATAATCACGCATGGAGGAACTCGCTTTTGTGTTTACGTAAAATGCTGACCATTATTTGCCCTTAATCCTACTGGTTACTGGCTTTCAGCTCGCTTGGGCATTCGGGATAGATGTCCGGTCTTAACTGGGATCGGGTTACCTGTCCTTGCGTAGCTTGTTCGATGGGTAAAACGAATTCAGCGGGAACACGCCCTGATTTATTCAACCAAAACCAGACGTTTTGCTGTTTTGAGTTGATGGCTCGTGCTAATGCTGATTGCCCGCCGACCAAGTCAATGGCACGGCGGAGATGTTTTTGTGTCGTGTTGAACACTTCCATACCGTCTCCTGTTACAATAATAACTGTTACAAGATTGAATGTTACAGTTTAAACTGTAGATAAGTCAACAGTTAAAATTGTTGAAAGACTACAGTTTTATTTGTAGAATGCGGGCTTATGAAAACTTTATCCGAACGACTAAACCATGCCTTGCAGCTTACTGGGGTAACTCAGTCTGAGTTGGCTCGTCGCATTGGTATCAAACAGCAGTCGATCAGCCAGATTTGCTCTGGTAAATCGGCTAGGTCTCGTTACACCATGCAGATCGCGGAGGCGCTTCGCGTGAATGCTCATTGGCTCGCCACAGGTGATGGCGAGATTGGCTTGGGGGTCGGTAATGTAGAAGTCGGGCCTGATATTAAGGGAAGAATTCCTCTCATTAACTGGGTTCAGGCCGGTGATTGGACTGAAATAGCGGAGGGATTTGCCCATGAAGATGCTGAGGAGTGGCGTGAAGTCACTGGGAAAGCACATGAGGGTTGTTTCGCACTTCGCGTAAAAGGCGACAGTATGGAAAATCCAAGCGGAAAAAAATCCATACCTGAGGGGGCAGTGATCGTTGTTGATCCTGAGTTACCTTACTCTTCAGGTTCATTGGTTGTTGCGCGTTTGGATGATTCGAAAGAAGCAACCTTTAAGCAGTTAGTTATTGATGGTGAACAGAAGTACCTAAAACCTTTGAACCCGCAATACCCTGCAATACCGATCAACGGCAACTGCACCATCATCGGTGTAGTACGACAAGCTATCATCGATTTCTGGTAGCGAAGGAATTTGTGGTTTAGCCACAGTTGTTCATGAGCTGAAGAAGCAACGATTGCAAACAGCTACAACTGAGCATTGGCGCACGCTGAGAGTAAATGGTAACCGATTAGATAACCATTGATTGTTTATAAAGTCAAGATCAGCGAAAATAGCGGCCAATTACGATTAACACGACGGATTTGACAAGCGAAGAACTGAAAAGAGAGTACTTCCAAAAGTGTGTACAAATCCGTGTACAAACTAAAAGAATTTATACATGGCAAACCAAGATTTTCTTAATGAAATCAATAAGCGAAGGACCTTTGCTATCATCTCGCACCCGGATGCGGGTAAAACCACTATCACCGAAAAAGTACTCTTATTCGGGAAGGCGTTACAAAAAGCCGGTACGGTTAAAGGCCGTGGCTCAAATCAACACGCTAAATCAGACTGGATGGAAATGGAAAAAGAGCGTGGTATCTCGGTAACAACTTCCGTGATGCAGTTTCCATACAATGATGCTTTGGTGAACCTACTTGATACCCCAGGACACGAAGATTTCTCTGAAGATACTTATCGTACGTTAACCGCGGTTGACTCATGCTTGATGGTGATTGATGCAGCAAAAGGTGTAGAAGATCGTACTCGTAAACTAATGGAAGTAACACGATTACGTGACACGCCAATCGTTACCTTTATGAACAAATTGGACCGTGATATTCGTGACCCAATGGAGCTACTTGATGAAGTCGAAACCGAGCTCAACATCATGTGTGCACCGGTTACTTGGCCAATTGGCTGTGGTAAAGAATTTAAAGGCGTTTACCACATCCATCGTGACGAAACGATTTTGTACCAAACAGGCCAAGGTCACACGATTCAAGATAAACGCATTATCAAAGGACTAGATAACAGCGAGCTTGACGCCGCTGTGGGTGAAAGCTTAGCTGAGCAACTACGTGAAGAGCTTGAGTTGGTAATTGGAGCCTCACACGAGTTTGACCGTGAGTTGTTTTTAACTGGCGAATTAACTCCTGTGTTCTTTGGTACGGCACTTGGTAACTTTGGCGTTGACCATATGCTTGATGGATTAACTGAGTGGGCACCAAAACCACTACCACGCCAAACCGATGACCGTGAAGTAACAGCCGACGAAGAAAAGTTCTCTGGTTTCGTGTTTAAAATCCAAGCAAACATGGATCCAAAACACCGCGACCGTATTGCCTTTATGCGTATTGTTTCTGGCAAATATAGCCAGGGCATGAAGATGAACCATGTGCGTCTTGGTAAACAAGTCAGTATTGCAGATGCGGTAACCTTTATGGCCGGTGATCGTGAACGCGCTCAAGAAGCGTTTGCGGGTGATATTATCGGTCTACACAACCATGGTACGATCCAAATCGGAGATACCTTCACACAAGGTGAAACGCTTAAATTTAGCGGTATTCCAAACTTTGCGCCTGAGCTATTCCGTCGCATTCGTCTAAAAGATCCACTCAAGCAAAAGCAACTTTTAAAAGGTTTGGTACAACTTTCTG
This sequence comes from Pseudoalteromonas sp. JC3, assembly GCF_030291895.1. NCBI lineage: Bacteria > Pseudomonadati > Pseudomonadota > Gammaproteobacteria > Alteromonadales > Pseudoalteromonadaceae > Pseudoalteromonas > Pseudoalteromonas sp. JC3. The sequence goes on from NZ_CP127855.1 coordinate 1,099,645, forward strand.
AAGAAGGTGCGGTACAGGTATTTAGGCCGCTTATCAACAACGACCTGATCGTAGGTGCGGTCGGTGTGCTGCAGTTTGATGTGGTTGTGGCGCGTTTAAAGTCTGAATACAACGTGGATGCGATTTACGAGAGTATAACGGTTCAGACCGCACGCTGGGTAAGCTGTGATGACGAGAAGAAAATGGCTGAATTCCGCCGTAAGTGTGAGCAAAACTTGGCACTAGATGGTGGTGATAACCTAACTTACATCGCACCAAGTCGCGTAAACCTGAATCTATCTATGGAACGTTACCCTGACGTGAAGTTCCATGAAACTCGTGAACACTAATCGCTGCGCATTAAAGGAAAACAGATGAACATCAAAAGTATTTTAATTGAAAAAGCCAATGCAGCGATGCAAGCGGCTGGTATCCCTGAAGGTACAAACCCAGCGGTAACACAAAGCACGCGTCCTCAGTTTGGTGATTACCAAATTAACGGTGCGATGGGGGCTGCCAAAGCACTAAAAACCAATCCAAGGGAGTTGGCGCAGAAGATCATCGACAACCTAGATGTTGCTGATCTTGCAGAAAAAACGGAAATCGCAGGCCCAGGTTTTATTAATATTCACCTCAAGCCTGAGTTTTTAGCCACAAGCCTAGAGGCGGCAAATACGGATGCCAAGCTAGGTGTTGCTGAACATGCTAAGCCTCACAAAGTCGTGGTAGATTTTTCTTCGCCAAACCTTGCTAAAGAGATGCACGTAGGTCACCTGCGCTCAACTATCATTGGTGATGCTGTTGTACGTGCCCTTGAGTTCCGTGGTGATACCGTTATTCGCCAAAACCACATGGGCGACTGGGGTACCCAGTTTGGTATGTTGATAGCACACCTTGAAGATTTGCTAAACCAAGGTGTTGACCTTGAAAATGTCGCACTTGCGGATCTTGAAAGCTTTTATCGTGATGCGAAAAAGCGCTTTGATGACGAAGCCGGTTTTGCCGATAAAGCCCGTGATTACGTAGTCAAACTTCAAAGCGGTGATGCGCATTGTAAGAAGCTATGGCAAATGTTTATCGACACCTCAGTTAAACATTCTGAAGAAGTATACGGCAAGTTAAATGTGACGCTTACGCGTGATAATATCATGGCAGAAAGTGCCTACAACGACCGTCTTGCCGGTGTAATTGAGCTATTAAAAGAGAAAGGCATTGCGGTTGAAGATCAGGGCGCTCAAGTAGTATTCCTTGACGAATTGGCAAATAAAGACGGTGAACCTTCCGTATTTATCGTGCAAAAATCAGGTGGTGGTTTCTTATATTCAACGACGGATTTAGCCGCCTGTGATTACCGCTCAAATGAGCTAGATGTTGATCGTATTCTAATTTTTGTTGATGCGCGTCAGGGCTTACACTTCAACCAAGTTGAGATCACAGCACGTAAAGCGGGTCTTTTAAAAGACAAAACCAGCTACGAGCCGAGCCTGTTCGGTACAATGATGGGTAACGACGGCAAACCGTTTAAAACTCGTACTGGCGGTACGGTGAAGCTATCAGACTTACTTGACGAAGCGGTGAGCCGTGCGACAGAAAAACTTGCTGACAGAGCTTCTGACTTATCTGATGAAGCACGCCAAGAAATCGCGCGTAAAGTGGGTATTGGTGCAGTGAAGTACGCCGATCTGTCAAAGCACAGAACCAGCGATTATATCTTTAACTGGGATACGATGCTGAGCTTTGAAGGGGCGACAGCGCCATATTTGCAGTACGCCTATACCCGTGTGCGTAGTATTTTCCGCAAAGCAAACATGGATAGCGCTAGCCTAACTGGTCGCATTCAAATTCAAGCACCACAGGAAAAGGCACTTGCACTCAAACTGCTGCAATTGGAAGAAGTACTTGATCTGATGATCAGCGAAGCAACGCCACACGTATTATGTAGTTATTTATATGAGCTCGCGAGCTTGTATATGACATTCTATGAAGCGTGCCCAATTTTGAAAGATGATGTAGCTGCAGACGTCCGTGAAAGTCGTCTCTTGTTATGTAATCTGGTTGCTAACTCACTGAAAACCGGTCTAGATTTGCTTGGTATCGAAGTGATGGAGCAAATGTAAGTTAGTTTTAACTTGCATTAAGGTATACTAGAAGCCGCTTTATAGCGGCTTTTTTGTAAAGGAAATAGTGATGAAACTTGAAGACATTCGCAGAGAATATACCAAAGACGGTTTACGTCGTGAGATGCTAAAAGACACACCCGTTGAGCAGTTTGAAACCTGGCTACAGCAGGCGATTGATGCCAAGTTTACCGACCCAACAGCGATGGTCGTCGCTACGGTTGACGAGCACGGCCAGCCGTCTCAACGCATTGTTTTACTTAAGCATGTAGACCAGCACGGTTTTGTCTTCTTTACCAATACCGGTTCACGCAAAGCGCAAGAACTAAAGCAAAACAACAAGATATGCTTGCACTTCCCGTGGCATGAAATTGAGCGTCAGGTTATCGTGTATGGTGAAGCAGTCCCGTTACCATCCAGTCGCGTTGCCAAGTATTTCTTATCACGACCAAAAGAAAGTCAGCTTGCAGCGTGGGCGTCTCAGCAATCGCGCCCCGTGTCATCTCGCCAAGCCTTGATGCAAACCTTTAGTAGCATGAAAGACAAGTTCGCTAAAGGCGAAATTCCACTACCTGATTTTTGGGGCGGTTATTGCGTGGAGCCCACTAAAGTTGAGTTTTGGCAAGGTGGAGAGCACCGTCTTCATGACCGCTTTATGTATGTGAAGCAAGCCGATGGCAGTTGGGAAATTGAGCGGCTCAACCCATAAATTCGCCTTTATAGATAGTCACTGTCACCTCGATTTCAGCGAGTTGGCAGATGACCTAGCTACGCATATCAAAGCTGCCCGCAGCAATGGTGTTGAACGCTTTGTGGTGCCTGGCGTTACCCTTAAGCAGTCTCAACAGCTTGTTGATTTTCAAGCACATCATCCACAATGTGAAATCGCCGCGGGGTTACACCCTTATTTTATTGGCGAACATTGCGACGACGATATGACCGCGTTGGTAGAGTATGTAATACACAATCGTACCCAACTGTGTGCGATAGGAGAGTGCGGCATTGATACAACCTGCGATGCACTTGAGCGGCAAATTGCACTGTTTGAAGCGCATATCGCACTGAGTAATCAGGTAAAGCTTCCGCTAATCGTCCATCACCGTAAAAGTCATCACCTAATTGCTGCCGCGTTTAAACGTGTTAAGCCACAGTATGGCGGGGTGATCCACGCCTTTTCAGGTTCAAAACAGCAGGCTGAATATTATATCGCTCAGGGTTTTAAGCTAGGAGTAGGTGGCACAATCACCTATCCAAGAGGCGAAAAAACAGCGCAGGTAATATCACAGCTGCCGCTTGAAAGCCTAGTATTGGAAACCGATTCGCCGTCGATGCCGTTACATGGTTATCAGGGGAAGCCGAACTCTCCTAAGCGAGTCGTCCAAGTATTTGACAGGCTTTGTGAATATCGAAGCGAAACACCAAGCGAGCTTGCCTCAGCGCTCTATCGAAATACCACACAGTTGTTCGGCTTGGGCTAAATTGATGATGTCGAGATAAATCTCGACCTACGAGTCAATATCACAAATTGGATATAAAACCATACCTACCAGCAATAGATAACCCGTGTAGGAGCCGGTTCACCCGGCGATCTTTTGGTATTTATTAAAGCTTCTATACATCTCATAGCTTGGAAGAATGATTTATACGTTAGTTGGTTATTCACCTTTTATTAATGTTTAAGAGCTTAATTTAAAACCTTCAATATTTCTCAAGGAATAGAAAAATGAATGATGAAACGAAAGTAAAAAATGCCATTAATGCATTTTATAAAGGTGCAGGTTTAAATTTATCTTTCAAAGGTAGCGTAAACGAAAATGTGGCACAGGTTTTTGGAGAGATGATCCAAGCAACTAAAAGTTGTACGACGGCTCTAAATTGGGTTCCTGAGCCGACAGGAGGCAAGGCAACTATCAAATGGATAGTAAAGAACTTTGCACAAAGCATTGTAAAGCAACTTAGCTCAGAACAATCTCTTACCTGTGCAAAAGAAGTTGTCAGAAATTACAGAACGAAAATGGAATTAGCTGCATTAGGGATTTAGTTATGTTTAAAATAATTTTACTTGCCGCGTTAATGTTCACCTCAAACTTGGTAATTGCGTCACAAACAGTGAACCCTTTTCCAAGCTTATCTTGTAGTAATAAGGTCCATATCAGAGTTGTTGATCTTGTTTATTGTGTAGATAGCACGACACTATCAAAAATTAACTTTTTAGGGCTAAGTAACCAAACTGCGGTTGTAACTAGCCAAGATCAAAATGAGTTGGCAATTGCGTTAAACCCACCGGAAATCTCACTTGGTGATATGCATAAAAAGTTGAATATGAGCGTAAACGAATTTTTTCATGCCCTGTATCATTCAGATCCTAAAGTAAAAAACATAGCAAAGCTTCGCTCGGCTTTTGACATAGACGAAAACAATCCGATGAGTGTGTACCAAAACGGCGATATTTTTGCTTTTGTCGTTATGGGAGAAAATCAAGACTACGATAGGGTTTATATTAATAAAAAAGGAAGCGATGTTATCTATCAGATAAGTGGTGAGTTTAACCAACCTCAGTTAAATCGCATTCTCTCCTCGCTTATTTTGGATGTGTAGCATCGCTGTTCACCTTATAAAGTAGATGCCGGTTCACCCGGCGATCTTGATGCTTTTACCGCGATATAAAACCATACTTACCAGCAATAGAAAAACAGGTGTAGGAGCCGGTTCACCCGGCGATCTTGATGCTTTTACCGCGATATAAAACCATACTTACCAGCAATAGAAAAGCAGGTGTAGGAGCCGGTTCATCCGGCGATCTTTACGCTTTTACCGCGATATAAAACCATACTTACCAGCGATAGAAAAACAGGTGTAGGAGCCGGTTCACTTGGCGATCTTTACGCTTTTACCGCGATATAAAACCATACTTACCAGCAATAGAAAAACAGGTGTAGGAGCGGGTTCACTCGGCGATCTTTAAGCTCTCCCGGCATAACACCAACAATACTCAAGCCAATTGCCGATTAATAATTGAGATCATCTCATCAGCGTATTGGTGAATAAAAAAGTGCCCACCAGAAAACTCAGTAAGCTGATATGGTTGTGCTGTTAGCTCTTGCCATGCTGCGACATGTTCATTCAAGATCTCATCATCAACACCATGAAAAACATGGATAGGGATGGGTAAAGCTCGCTGCTCTGCGACATAGGTGTCTGCTATTTTGAAGTCGGCCCTAAGCAATGGTACCAGTAACTCCATTAGTTCTTTATTTTCAAGAATCTCTTTTGGCGTGCCATTTAAGTCACGTAGCTCGGCAATAAATTCATCATGTGGCAGACCGTGTAAATGGCGTTTAGTTGAGGTGCAATGCGGTGCACGACTCGCAGAAGCAAATATTTTACGTGGAGTAGGTAAGCCTGCGTCTAATAATTGAAAAGCAAGCTCATATGAAATGCGACTACCAAGACTATGTCCAAAAAACGCGAAAGGCTTACTGGTCATATAGTCTTGGTGTACCATGAGTTCAGAGATAATATCCGGCATGTTGTCTATTGCTGGCTCTACCAGTCGAGCCCCTCTCCCCGGAAGCTGCACAAAAACGAGCTCAACACATTCACTTGCCTTTTCGATCCATGGCGTAAATATTGCTGGGGAGCCACCCGCGTAGGGAAAGCAAAACAGTCGCAACTCAGCGTTTGGATTGGGTTTTGGGGTAATAAAAAGTTTACTATTCATATCCTTTGTTGTTCGATTTTATTTTAGGTTAACTATTATGGTATCAACTTTATTACAATGCTAACAGCTTTACCCCTGCTCTAATTCTTCTGCCCGTTTTTCAGGCGCAGGAAGCATCTTTACTTTCTTGCGAATTTTGCGTTTTACTTCCCAGCGTTTTAATGCTCGACCTATTTGCCATGTGAATACCATAGTAATCACCAGCATCAGTAAAACGACTCGTCCAAGTTCGTGGAAATGAGAGTGGCTTTGTGACATAGCAGCTTCTGTCAAATAGACCATATTGACGAACCCAAGAGGTTGTCCCATCGGCGTATATACTGGTTCAGAAATAATGCTTTTGGTTTTACTGAGCCCAGGTAAGGTTTGAGGTAGCTGCTGATAATCTGTGGGTGAGGAATTACCGTCGTTACCAACAATAAAGCGTCCTTGATAATCATAAATTGCGACTTGAAGCACAAAGTCATCGCTAGCGAGGTGATTTGCCAGTGCGCTGAGCCTTGGTGTATCACTGCGAGAGAGGGGCAATGCTACATTTTTTGCGAGCTGCTTGGTGAGACTTCTTGCGGTAAGGTCTGCGCCATTATGGAGCAAGCGATGAGATTCAAAACTGGTATTAAACGCAAGCCAAGTCACCATAATTAAACACGTCGCGGCGATGCACAGGCGAAATAATCTACGCCCTCTGGTCGAGTTTAACACTTCTAATACATGTAAATTTTTCATATTTATCGCATATTGCCCGCTTTTGCTAAGGTCCAGTGCTGACAGCTTAGCGCAATCATGTTAAAAATCGGCTTAACGCTATCAAGGAGCAACTTATGTCGTCAATCATTCAATTCGCTAATCGTGAACTAAACACACCAATTCAGGAACATATGGCGCTGGATCATTGGTATAGTTGCCAAGGTAACACAAGCCTCACACAAGTAAATCAATTACCTGAGCTGACGACCCAATCAATATGCTTTTTTGGCCCAAATATACAATTGCAACACCTTGTGGAAGTCGCGAAATTTCTTCGAACATTTGCTATCGAGCAAACTTATTTTACGGCATATCAACCTCATGAACAGCTCCCAGTTGCATTGGGTATGCGTTTTAACGCATCGCAACTGCCGAGCAAGGCTGAAGTAAGAGATTTTGCAAAAAGCATTAATGCGCAGGGTGCGATTATAACGCAAGCACCTACTTTAGAAGAACCGGGGCTACTTGTGATGGATATGGACTCCACCGCAATTCGAATTGAATGTATTGACGAAATTGCTCGATTGGCCGACCGATATGATGAAGTGGCTTCTGTCACCGCACAGGCGATGGCGGGGGCACTCTCTTTTTCTGAAAGTCTACACCGCCGCGTTGCGTCACTCTCTGGCGTACCGTTATCACAAATTCAATCATTAAAAGAAAACTTACCGCTAATGCCCGGTATAGAGCTGTTGTGTCAGGCGCTCAAGCAGCATCACTGGCACCTTGCCATCGCCTCGGGTGGCTTTACATGGTTTGCAGAATCATTGATAGAGCCACTCCAGCTAGACGCTGTATTTGCCAATACCCTAGAGGTGGAAAACGCGCACCTCACCGGCAAAGTGCTAGGAGATATCGTAGATGCCGACAAAAAGGCGGAAGTGCTAGGTCAACTTGCAACCCAGTATGCTATCCCAATGACTCAAACCGTTGCCATTGGTGATGGCGCAAATGACTTAGTGATGATGGCAAACGCCCAACTAGGTGTAGCAATCCATGGTAAGCCAAAAGTGGTAGAAAATGCCGACGCGGCTATTTGTGAAGGGTCTTTGTTACAACTGTTATATTTGCTAGGTGTGCCGAAATAATATACGCTTTGTTACTTAACGAAAAACATAGCTCAAAAATGTTGCGCTTTTGTTTCTTTTTGTTACTATTTCCCGTTAATGGGTTCGGAGTTGGCGGAGAAGCAAAGCGTGTAAAGTAAGACTCGTTTACTGCTTCTTTAACATTCGTATAGTAACGATATTATGTTAAGGATATAACTGCGTTGTTTTTCTTTAAAAATAGCATTTCAGGGGATGACCTTCGCGCACTTAGAAAACGAAAGGGAGTCACCATGCAACAAATGGCAGATAAAATTGGTGTGTCTCTCAGGACGATAGAAAATTGGGAAACCGGTGTCGGACAACCAAGAATTAACCAATTTTTAGAAATATGTATTTATTGTTCGGTTGATATCAAAGGGCTTATCACTCAAATTAAGCAGAGTGAGAAAGAGCAAGAAGATATAAAAAAATAGAGATTAATGATGAAGAATTTGATGTCGGAATTTATCGCTCGTTTTTTAAGTATTGACTCAAAAAAAGATAATAAGGCTTTCCAAGGTTTGCTGCCTTATATGGACGCAAAACAAGTTTCTGGAGGGAGTGGTACGGAAAATGCGAAACGTCCTAAAAAAGAAGTTATGCCCGTTAGCACACTGATGGAACAGCAAGACGCAAATAGACTAGATAATGAACAGGTTAATCTCGTTACAGGTGGAAGTAGCGCACATAATAGTAATGAGCCTAAAGGGGCTCATACTGACTCTAGCGTTAGGCCACAAACGGAAGTTGTTTTGACTAACCTCCAAGCTAAAGTTGTTAATGGAGGTGGTAGTGGCACGGGTACTGCTGACAAGCCTAGGGAAGCCAATAACGATTCAGGTAACGGTTAGGTCAAATTAGGTTAAGGTATGAAATATTTATTAGCGCTGCTTTTTATTCCATTTAGCATATTTTATTTTAACTCTGAATTGGATCAAGTAGTAATGCTTACTGCAATTGCTTTTATAGGTGCCGTTTACTATTCAGATGTTAATATTCGCCATATATGCTTTATACTGTTTTTTACACGTATTGTTGGTTTTGCGATCATATATTTTAACTTATTTTCATTAAATGATGATTCTCTCTACCTCTGGAAAAATAACCGCATATTTTTGATACATCTATTAATAGATATAACTTCATTTCTACTAATAGCTTTCCGTCCAATGCTTTCTCGAAACTGGTTGGCGAAAAAAGGCAAAGAAACCAAAGAAGTCTTAATGACTAACGCAGATATGGCATTGATGACATTGTTCTTGTTATTTATTGGCGTTGATTCTTTAGCTCTTGTGGAAAATCTGATTCGAAACCTAGACTATTTAGGAGTAAATGAAGAGTTTGCCAAGCAGTTTTGGGGTTGGGATTGGGTGTTTTATAATTACTCTTCAATGAAGAGTATTCTGTTAGGTCTTGAACTGTTGGCTGTCTTATCAATTACAACTAAAGTGGCGAGACAAAACTTTTCTCGAAAAAAAGCTGCTGCTTAGTGGCGTATGCTTAAAATAGTCAGGCTTTAAAACTTCAAATTGAAGCCTGACTTACTTCTTTTTACTACTAGTTCAAGTCGTTATCTACGCGACAATTCTTAAGTCGATACGAGCCAAGGAGGGATGCTTGATATGTCCTCCTGACGGATTTCGACGCCCATCCATGGGCTACGACATACTTTTCTTTGATGCCCAAAGAATCGTTGCGCAAAAGAAAAAGCACTCCCAACATCACACTGTACCCTCTCTATCTCACCACAAAAGCATAACTTCTCGGCGGGTGAACCGCCTCTCACAAAACTATTTACACTGTGAGTTAGGAGGCTACGCTGATAGTTTTTGCAATGCTTGCAAGCAACTTAATCATAAAAATCGTAGAAGATCTCACAAGCAACGTATTCCCCCTCCATCACACCCGAAAATCATAAGTCGATATGCAATGTGCCGACAGGATGTCGGCCAAGTCTTGTCTGGCACAGGGACGTACCTTACAAGACGGTTGCACTATGTCGGCTTAGGGTTTGAGGATTAAGTGTGATGCTGGGGCGACGTTTTCTTGGTTCGTTCTTTTTCGTCGTTTAAAAAGAATGAACGAGGAGCGCATGGATGCGCTTTGATATTAAACATGGAGGTTTATGTTGCTAACGACTGGTAGCTCGAAATTTACCGTAAAGTCAGCCCGTCCTCCTGACGGATTTCGACGCCCATCCATGGGCTACGACATACTTTTCTTTGATGCCCAAAGAATCGTTGCGCAAAAGAAAGGGCACTCCCAACATCACACTGACTCCTCAAGTAAATTGCCAATATGAACGTCACCGCGGTGTAAGGGCCATCCTTGGCCCTGTCACCGCTTTTCACGCATCCATGCGTTGAAATGACTCATTGGCAATTTACTTTCGGGTGTGATGAGGGAGACACAAGGCGCTTATAAATTCTTGTGGTGCTTGCAAGCAACTATGTTTCTGATAGCTTTGTGGACAGCTAACAGACAACGTATTCCCCCTCCATCACACCCGAAAAGCATAAGCTGATATGCAATGTGCCGACAGGATGTCGGCCAAGTCTTGTCTGGCACAGGGACGTGCCTTACAAGGCGGTTGCACTATATCGGCTTAGGATTTGAGGATTAAGTGTAATGTTGGGGCGACGTTTTCTTGGTTCGTTCTTTTTCGTCGTTTAAAAAGAATGAACGAGGAGCGCATGGATGCGCTTTGATATCTGCCAAGGAGGGCTAGCTGACACCGTTTTATTTGGCTTGAGATTTAAAAACCATCCGTTACACCAAAAGATAAGCATTCGAACACTGAATAAAAAATGAGTTAAAAATGCTTATCTTTTATGTAACAATAGCGCGCAAATAAAAACCAATCGCAGCACACTAGGAAGTCGTACTGCGTATTGGTGGAACGGCTTTAACCAACAACAGTGGACATAAAAAATGCAAACAAGGATTGTGGTGTATGGTACTAACCATCCTGTACATGTCGTCGATTTTGAACTCACGACCTGTATCAATAGCGGCTTTTTACTCAAAGCGAACCTAGAATCCCAATTTGACCTGGCTGATGAGTTACTCGTCGGCAATATGCTCACGTTTGAAATTGAGTCACCAGATGCAATATCAACATATTTCACTGGGACTTTGTTTGATATTCAATCTGGTTTTGTGTCTGAGCACACCTGTGGTGCAGAGGTGGTATTAAAGCCTCGCCTTGAGTTACTTAAGCAAACTGAAAAAAGCCAAATCTTTGTACAAGCCAATGTCCAGTCTGTCCTCAATAAGCTGATACAAAAAGCCGGCTATTCACAAGACCGGATAAAATGGCGAGTCACTAAAGATTTACCCACGCTACCGCAGTGCGTACAAGCGCTAGAAAACGACTACACCTTTTTCACTCGACTCTTAGCAAAGTACGGCTTAATTTATTGGTTTGAATGCCATGATTTTATTGAGTCGATAGTGATTGCCGAGGGGAATCTTGCAAGCCCCTATATTGAGCGAGGCTTGCTGTCGGTAACGGATAAAGATGGTCTGGTGCACGAACATGAAACCGGCTTTGTTGGGTTTACGCAGTGCCAAAGCCGCCATCGTTTTAGAATGGGTGGCTCACAAGTGCATATGAATGCCCATCCACCAACCTCGGTCAGCTCGGCCCAGCGCAGTTATTTTGAGCCTGCTGCACAAAATCCTGCTGAGCAATTTGAGCGCACTGGCAATCTCGAGCTTGCCTATCAACAAGGTAAAAATGAAGTCACGCTGGTAGGGAACGTAGCCGAAGCCAATGCCGGTTATTCGTTTTCGTTAAATGGTAAATTGGGCACAGCGAAAGGTGGCGATTATACCTGTATTCGCAGTAAACAGGTGTATAAGCAAGGCAGTGCTAATGACCCTAAGCAAGTTGCGCATCATAGCGAGTCGGTGTGTGTACCACGGGGTGAGCCAATACGTATCGCGCCCCCAGAGCATAGCCCCAAGCCGATGGTATTTACCGCCACAGTGCGCTCGCTGTCGGGGTCAAAGGCCAATCCTCACTTAGATGCACAAGGGCAATATGCCACGCAAGTACATTTTGATAGTCAGGTGACTGAATCGGTAAAGCGCCTCACACAATATGCCTGTCGTGGTCAAAAGCAACCGACAGGGTTACACTTTCCACTGCTGCCAGACAGTAATGTGCTCATCGGTTGTATGAACAACGACCCTGACCAAAGTTACCTGTTAGGGTTTGCGCTTAATGACACGCAACCATCTGTTGTTACTAGCGCCAATAACGCCCAAAACGTGCTCTGCTCTCGCGGCCAAAACCTGTTGATGTTTGATGACACCCCAAAAACCCCGCATATTGTGTTGCAAACCCTAGCGGGCAACCAGCACTTGGTGTTACATGGGGATAAAAAGCAGCCTTATATTCACTGGCTTGCGCAACTAGGCGCGATGAATATTTTTGCAGCCAAAGACATACAACTTGGCAGTGTTAAAAGCGCAATTCGACTACTCACCAATAAAACCTTTATTGCCAGCGCCAAACAACAACTGGCACTGGAGAGTAAAAAGTCGGTGATTGCTGATGCAGCAACCAACCTAGACGTCACCGCCAATCAAATTGACGTCAGCGCCAAGCAAAATATCACCCTTAAGGCGGGTCGCAGTCATCGCAGTGTTATCCAAAGTGATATCAAACTCAAGGCAGACAACAATCTCACCATCACCGCCCCGGCTGGAAGTCAAATCATTCAAAGCCAAGGCAATATCACAGTAAAAGGTAGTGGCTCTGGCAACCTCACCCTTGCCAATGGCGGCAGTGAAATCAGCATTGACTCAAGTGGTAACGTCAACATCTTTGCAGACAAGTTACTGACCTTAAAAGGCAAAGCCATGACCGTGTTTGACGGTAGCATGGAGCAAGATATTGGCGGCAAACAAAGCGCCACGATGCCGAGTGTACCGCAAATTCAAGCGCTCTCTGAGAATGCTCGACTCTCACTTGCCGCCGATGGCATTGCCACCATGGCGAGCAGTACCATTGAGTTGTCTTATACCTATCAAGATGGCAGCCCAATTATGGGCGCACCTTATACCATTCGATTTGCAAACGGCACAGCGCTGACCGGTAACTTAGATGACAGCGGTAAAGCAAAAATTGAGAATGCCCCGCCTGGTCAATACACCGTGCAATATGGTGAGGATAAACGCGATTACCTACCAGAAGATAATCGCCCTAAAAATCCACTGTATGGAAAAATCACCCCAGCGCAAGCGGCTGAAATGGTACGCAGCGGCAATACCGCACCACTGATAGAAGCCAATGGCATTGCAACCCAAGCAGGTGATTGGTTATGGGGCACACTACAAGGCGACTTTAATCAAAACCCCTCTACGTCACAAATCGTGGTAGGCACCTTGATTTCCATGATACCGATTATCGACCAAGTCATGGATTTACGAGATATCATTGCCAATGTCATGTTACTGACCGACGATGATGAAGCCAACGACACCGACGCTTGGCTTGCCTTTACCCTTACGGGTATTGGTTTAGTGCCGGTTGTGGGCTCAGCCGTCAAAGGCGTGGGTAAGGTTATCTTAAAAAATACCGGAGAATCACTTTCTGCTGCGCTTGCCGTACTACGCAAGCTCGGTAAAGGCGACCCAGTTAAATACCTAAGAGACATCAACTGGCAAGACCTAGGAAAACAATCCGCTACGGAAGTTAAAAACATCGTCAAAGGCCTGCGCGATTCACTCGATGACATGTCTACCAGTTGGCACTACGACCTACTACTCCCTGACGCTGCCATCGAAGGCATGCAAGCCACGGTTAAACGTCTAGACGACGTCACCCCAAAAATCGACCAGCATATGCAACAAGCCGCCCAAGAAATCGGACAGCGAGTTAATAAAGCACTGGATGAATATCAAGGCCAACCACCAATTCGAGGCGTTACCGACAAGCCCACCAAAGCCAAGGCCGATGAGTTGGAACCGCCAAAAGGGAATGAGTTGCCGGGGGCTGGAAACAAGCCCAAAACACTAGTATCTCGTCTACCAAGAAAAAATGGAAAGTGGGCTACAGGTGTGCCCGGTGATGGTACGTGGCAATCAACACTCAAAGAAGTAAATGAAATTACTGGTGGTCAGCCAATCACATTTAAAAATGGTAGGCCTGACTTTACACCATGGTCTAAGGGCCAAATTGCGTTCGCACCAAATGAATTAAATGGTACACGGCAAGACTTTGGTCAAGTATACAAATATATAGCTGATCAAAAAGGCCTGAAAAGTAAAAATGCCGCTAGGCAATTGCTGAGTAAGCTAGATTTAACTCCACACCACGCTAGTGCTACAATAATCCAGCTTATACCTACGAAATTGCATGGTAATATACCTCATATAGGATCAGCTTCTGATTTAAGAAAAGGAAAGTAAGTTATGATTAAGAATGTTCTTGACTCTCTTGGAGCCATGCCTTTGCATGAATGCAGCGATGAAGTTATTGATATCAATGAGCTTGAAAATAGATTTAAGTTCGAAATACCAGATGAACTAAAGGAACTTTATTCACTATTTAATTCATCAGTTATTTTTGATTCAGGTGCAAAAATTAAGCCTAATCAAGCTACCCCACTGACTGATCATGATGGCTATCAGTCGGTGGAAATTCTTTATGGTATTGATAATCAAGATAACAATATACTCCAGAAAAATGCCATGTACGAAGAACTTGAGCAAAAAGGCTATTTTATTTTTGGCTCCTCTTGTGGTGGCGATCAACTTTGTTTGGGAAAAAGAGATCTCAAAGTCTACTGCTGGGATCATGAAAGTGGTGAAAGCGAACAGGAATTTTATGAGGTTTCTACGAACCTATCTTCATTTTTTCAAGCGCTACAGCCGGATGAAGATGAAGCAACTGATCATGCCTCGAAAATAGACGAAGATAAGTCTTTCCTTTCCTTTTAAATGACTAAGAATAGAATATTGTAGTCAGATCAGTCCTTTTTAAACTGGCTACATTTGGAGTAAATGATCGGGCAAATAATCGATTATCAATAATGACGATGTACTAGCACCATAATTCACTTAAAAGCTGGAGATTGCCGATGATGTCGTAGTCATTGCTGCGTTATCCAAAGTGATATAAAACTAAAAGCGACACTATCATAAACAAAATCCTTCAGATGGTTTGACATAGCATCATCAGACACTGGCAGAATGCAGCTTATTGACAGAACTACACATGATACCTTTAGACATACAGGTGGTATGTCTATTTGGGGAGGAGGATATTAATTATGTTTAAATGTGAACCATATTTGTGGAAAGAAAATAAGCCGACTTATAATCCAAGTTACCTAAAGGAGCTTGAGTTAGAACTTCAGATTAAACTTCCGATAGAGTTTTTGAACTGCATGGAATTATACTTTGGAGATAAGCCTGTTTATTCATCTTTTGAAGTAGGAAAAGGACTTTGTTCAATCGCACACTTCCTTCACTGCCAAAATTTAGTAAATGATGATTTCGAAATTTATAGTATTTCAGATCAAAGAGAAGAAATAGATGAGTTTCTATCGGATAAAATAGTACCTTTTGCTATAACTTTTGATTCAAACCTAATCGCTTTTGACTTTCGTCATAAAATAACTGAGCCTGAAGTTATATTTATTATCTCTTCGCAACTTGAAGATGGAGATAAAGCAATAAGGCATATTAGCTCAAATTTCCATGAGTTCTTAGCTATCCTAGAAAAAATGAAGACGAACTTTGACCTAGCAAAGTAAAAGCCACGGGACACGGCTTTCTTAACAGACTTTGGAGAGAAGCGTGTTATGGTTGATATCGTTACGCTATTTAACCAATTACCCCATAACCAATAGCACCTTTTTAAGTCTTTTAAATTGAACACAGGTTTGATTGTTAAGGCTTAATCAAATCTGACAGTTCGCAACTGATTAATGGCCTACAAGAGCGAATAGCGGACGACCGGACAAACTCGTATTTGGACAGAAGTGAGTTAGAGCCAAAGGACGGCTTCGTGCCAGAAGCAGCCGTTAAATAGTATTATTAAAATCAACAATTGTGACCCCATTGATTCACGGTTATATCAACGAAGCGCAACCCATTCTCACTCGGCTAAATATAGAACCTAAGAATTGGATAAAACTCACCACGCAATTTTCCCGGGTATTTCACGGTGCTGTTGGCCGAGAGCGAGAAATAACCGCTTACTGCCAAACGCTTCAAAAACGACGACGAACAAACCTAGCAAACTGCGAGCGCTTGTTGGCTTAGTAAACCGAACAATCTCAACTCTAAATTTTGAACTGCTGTATTTAAAGTGCGTTGTCGTGGGCGATAAAGCAGTTTTAATGATGGGATACGCTTGAACGCTAAAAGCCCTTCCATTTGTTAGCACTTTTGGCCTCTGAGAATGATGTGTTTCAACCCTTTTTTAAAATTTATTTTCCCTGCATAAGTGAAAATAGTGGTGGGTGTCATTGATTCTGTTGTTAGCACTATTTCTTGCTTGGTTTTGCTAATGAGCTATACACCAAATCTACAAACGTTACCCCATGCCAATCCTCATCAAGTGATGGATTAATCGTGTCAGGAGTTTTGCCGAGTAACTTCTTAACTTGCTTATATGCGTTAATACGCTCCGCCAACCTAAGCATTTCGTGCTGATGCTCAGGTGGCAACATTTTGTTTCGATACCAAGTATTAAAAATATGATCACATAGCTCTTGGTTACAAGAAAACCATTCACCTTGGCGTCGTATCCTTGCAAACTTTTTATGTAATTCCGTTTCTCGCTTGGAGCCACCAGGCTCAAGCGCACCAATTACCAACTGACCAAAAGTACCGGTTTGTAAGTTTCTTAATCGCGTCAATACATTTTTTGAGCGCCCGATTTTGACGAACAGTCCTTGAAATGGATGGGTATTTTCATGTGGTCCAGCCCATGTATCAGGGACTTGAATTATGTAGTAAATACTATCAATCGTGCCAAGGCACACATGATTAGCCCGATCTGACCAAGTTGAAATCCAGTTTTCAGCAAGTTCATAAGTCTCAAATTCTTGAGTTGTGAAATAGTACTCTCCACTGTTATAGTGAACATCAGCGACAAACTTACCATTCTGATTCTTTTTGATATTCTGAACGTTCAACGTTACTCCTAATAGTGCTAACGCCCTGTTAAGGTGTGAGCAACGCAATACCGATGCCTCCGCATGCCACCTTAAACACTAAACGCAACGCATTGCAAAATGCCAAGCATTACAAATCACTCTTAAACAGATTGTTAAGCGTCAACTCAAAGCATGCTTATCAATGCCGAAGCTCCTGCTCCAATAACGCTTCCAACAGTACTGTTTTCTAACAATTGTTTAAGTAAGCTTTTTGCTTCAGGATCATTACTTCTTGCAACTTCTTCGACCAACTTTTGGACATTGATAGTAACTGATTGAGTGTTATTGTTACCAACTTGAAGCTGCTCGCCTGAGATACTACCAATATTAAAAGTTGTATTGCTAGAGGAGCTTGTTTTGTGTGGTTGAGAAGTCGAGTTTTCCACATGTAAGGTCAACATATGAGGATGATTAGTACCGATATTTAATGTGCCACCCTCTAAAAATTGAACGTCTAGGACTTTCAAATGGATTTCACGTTTACCGGACTTTTGCGTAATTACATCGCCTATCCCTACATCAGGAGTCTCAGTATAAGGTACCAAAACCTGCCCTTTAGACATATTACGTTGAGCTTTATATTCTTGCCCTTCAATGAAAACCACTTCTGGATATGCCAGTGCATCGAAATCCATAAATACTCCTAGTTTAAAAATTGCCACATTGACGCTTAACTGCTTATTCTGTCCCACTTTGGTAGTTTATAACGCACCAAAACGGCGAGTAATAATGTTATAGGACAAAATCCGGCACTTTGTGTCAAAGTTGCATAACTTTGCTCGCTACTAATGTCCGTTCTTCGCTCAAAGCCACCCTTAGACCATTTACGTTAACGCATTTTGGGGCAGAAACGAGTTGACTGAACGGCCACTTTGTAGGATGAAGGTAACATTGACGACCGTCTTTTGTTCGCTCAAGGCCACATAGCCATAATGATATGCAAGCTCCAGCAGTAGCAGAAGAAATACTTAATTCACTGTCTGGAATTAGTTGACCACTACAACATACAACAACAGCAAAAAATTGGATACTTTCCAATTACCGGGAGCTCGTCACCACCAGTTTTCACATTTAAAAATGAGAATGAATGGGCAAAATATATCAATCAATTAAAAAGGATAAACGTCTATAATGGTAAGTAGTAAAGCAGAGCACCTAATTAAATTATGTGATACCTATTGCTCATATTTAGAATCAAACGGCCTAAAAATGAAAAGGGAATTATGTGACGCACTTAATGCATACGGAATGGTTCATCACCAAAAGGCACTTAAAGCCTACTTCGAAGCAGGAACAAATATTTCTATTGAAGTAGATCTGCTTGGAGGAGGGGTTTGCTATGTAAGCGAGATACCACCTAGTAGTGCAGAAGCAGGAGAGTTATGGTTTGATCCTTATGAGTTAGTCTTTATGGTCAAAACTACTAACCCGTTAGGTTTTGGAAAAGGTGTTATAGGTTGGCTGTCAATACACCCAGTATTCTACTGGCAATACCATGTGTTCCAGCGTTTAGTAAAGTATACAGTTAGAGATGACTCGTTTTTACAAGTTGATGATATACTTACATCTCGCCCTTTTGGTATAGATAAGTCTGATTATGCAACGGATATCTATAGTGAAGAGGCAAAAGCCTATGCTAAATGGCATGGTAAATGGCTCGCTTCAAACATTCGGATTGAGGCACTGCTACAATCTTGGAATTATCAAAGTAGCCCTGAAATTTTTGATACTGGTATTTATTACTGGGATAACTCGTTTGGTGGAGATGAATCAGAAAGGTTAGTCTTCGGCTTCAGTGATAAAAATTCTTTGAACCAAGGTCAAGTAGCTGAATGGTTTAGAGGAGATAATATTGGTATTGTCACCGCTATCGTAGACCAAGTCGGGTTGACAAATATTGAGCATCTTCCAAGAGATTCTGGTGAGTGTTTAACTCTTATTAATTGCGCTAAAAAGGTTAACCTTTAAATGCATATTAGTTCCGCGGGTACTTGCTTAGTCAACCAAACTTCATTTTCAGAGAGATAAAATTTAAAACCTGATTCGTACATAGCTCGGGCTTTTATTTTGAGAATTATAGGTTTTCCGTATCGTTGTCCTGCAGCTTTTGCGGTATCAATATTCGACGAAAGGTGAACATACAGGCGTTCTTGGGGGATCAAGCCCTGAGCCAATATGTTATCCAAAAAACGTGTAGCTGAGCCGTGGTACAAAAATTCAGGAGGTTCCATCTGCCTTAGCTGCAAATCAACATCAACAGAGTGACCTTGATTTGCTCGTATGCGTAAATTATCGTCAGAAATTATGAATCGTTTTTTTCGTTCGTTTCTACAACTTGTTGGATTAGATCAAATGATAAATTACTTAAACCATTTGAGGTATACGCCTTACTTATTAACTCATTAATGTTAGCCCAGCCATATTGATCTAATTCCAATCCAATGGCATCGGGCTTGTGACGAAGTACCAAACTTAGAAATTTACTTACTTTATTTAGCTGATTAGATGTCATTAAGGTACTCTTTTAGCCGTTGCAGGTTCAGCTCAATAGTGTTTGACTTCAGTATTATGTTATAAACATTAACTTTACCCCAGTGGTCTCTAAGTTTCTAGAGTTTTGGCTGGAGTTGAATACATAAGTTTATGTGATCTATTTTTTCAATTCGCATTTGTATTTAGCGAGCGCATTTTTGCAAAAAATGAACTCGATACGCATAAATGCGTTTTCAGATATATTGTGATAGGGGGTCTGGTCGGGGTTTTATATAACCTGCGATCACTCTCGGGGCTGTTGCCATGCGCCGTGTTGAATTTGGCGAGGTGTGTTACGCCATTCCTCAAATTGTGATTCGACATTTTCATTAAAATTACGAAAGAGTAGCTCGATGTTTTGTGCAGGTACAATATTGCACGGATTGCTGCTTTCTTGTCGTAAATACTCGAAAAAAGCGTTGCTGTTGTGCTCGACCATAAATCCCGTAAACAGATAACTATTGGCATATAAGGTGTTACTTTGCATGGTTTGCCACTGATTTTCGCTATTGAATAGGGTGTTAATATCAAGCTTGGCAAAGCGCGATTTCAAAATCCCTTCTTTCGTTAACCAATCTTCGTCAGAGAGGTAAACTGAAAATTGACCTGTTTCGGTAATTCTTAGGTGCTCAAAATACTCGGCTAAGCCTTCCGTTACCCATCGAGGGGTTACGCCGAAATAGTAAAAAACTAGGGCGTGTACGGACTCGTGAATGAGCGTTCTTAGCGTTTCTTCTTCAGTGCGACCGCCATTGATAAAGCCTTGGTTTTGAAACAAGAAGTACATGCCCAAGGTGCCAGCGGGCTCGGCATCGCGAGAGAGGATTAGCTCATTGTAGTCAGCGTCATTGGCGGCAATATGCATGTTCAACTGGATGGGAGATAAGGCTTTTTTATGCGCTAACTGGTTAAAAAAGTGCTTAAACATCATATACACCACGTTGAGGGCTTGCTGCGCCTGATACTCAACATGAGGGCTCACGGGTTCACCCGTTAGATTGAGTTTAAAATTTTCAATGTCGTTGAATTGCGTTTGCAAGGAAAATACTTCGCGCTTTAGTACCCCGCAGGTAGGTGTTGAGATACCGCTGAACATATTAACAAGATCACTGTGCCCATTTAGGTTATAAAAGGTTTTTTCTGGTATTTCAGGTAGCTGCTGTCTTGTTACTTTTGGTGGTGCAACCGTTAGGTGAGGAGTGGTGTCTGGCTGACTTAAACGTTTTTCGGTATGGGTGTCTAGCTGTATGCCTAATTCAGTCAATAAAGGTTTGATAGACCTCATCGAGTTTGCTGCTGCACTTGGGTAGATAAAATAAAGCGCAAACAATATCAGCGTGATGATAAGTAGTAGGACAAAGACCCGCCAAACCAAAGTGATATCCTTGTGTAATACATGCCCAGAGACTCTGGTTATACTCGATTATCGGTAAACTTGGCAATGGGTAATTTGATTATCGGCTTACTCCCATGGCATTAAATAACATCTACTTTAGTGTGTCATAGCATATCATTTGCATGATTTTCCATTCTTTTTTCTACAACAATGTACCCATAATCTAATTCGTTGCCTATACTTTTTGAAAAAATAACAGAGCATACAGATGAAAGTAGTTTGGCCGTTGATTTTACTGTGTTGTGTGAGCGGGAGTGCGAGCGCGCTTGATACTCAGGTGAATATTACGACGGGGCAATGGCCGCCGTACTTAGATCAAGCGAAACAAGATCAAGGCTGTGTGGCTGCTGTGATCCGAGATGTCTTTGCGCTCTCTGATATCAAAGTCCGATTTTTATTTATGCCTTGGGAACGCGCCTATCAAGAGGGAATGAAGGCGGCTTACATTGGTAGTGCTTATTGGTATTACAGTGAGCAAAGGAGCAAAGACTATATTTACACTCAATACCCACTCACTGAAGAAACAGCACGCTTTTATCATCATCGAGATTTAGCGTTTACCTATACGAGTTACGCAGATCTCAAGCCATTTAGATTGTTGCTCAATCAAGGGTTAACTTATCCGCCTTCTCTGCTAGAGGCGATAGAGACGCTTGAAATCAAAACTTCATATGCCACGTATACCAGTAAAAATGTGGCACTGATCCTACGAAACCGTGCGGATATTATGATTATGGACGAAAAATCGGCGAAGTCCTATCAGCAGGAACTGCCTGCGGAAGAAGCGGAGTTATTAGCTGCGCAAGCGATCCCTGCTTTTATCCAAAAAGGCTATTTGCTTATCAATAAGCATCATAGTGAATATGTCGAGTTGTATAACGAAGGGCTTAAAAAACTATGGGCGGATGAAGACTATGTTGCTCAGTATCGTGCTCGCTGCTCTCGTGTGTTTACTGATTGATTGCTTTTTGGTTTTGCTAAAACCAAATAATGTCCTGATCCGTTGCGAAATCATTCATAAGTTAGAATCTAAATTTGTTTTTAATGTTTTTCATAGCCTGTTGGCTATTTTGACGGTATATAAAGCATAAAGAATGTTATTACACATAAAGCCTAATAGTGTATTCAGTGGGATTTTAGAGCATGCTTTGCAGCCAACAATCGTAAAGACTATCTTGAATCGTCATTGGCTGCTTTAGATTAAGACTTGCCTTATCCAAACCGCCTTCCGGCAGCTTGATTTTACGTTAAATGGTATACGCCTATCTGGTCTGACCATTTAAATCACCTTTTAAATTTTCCCGATTCTTGGTTAAAGTTTATGCACGCCAACTGTTGTTTTTACACTCAGCTAATTATTGAATTGGGCTGAATTTTGACAGTTGTCATGGATTTTGATAACGTATTGTGCAAATTTGGTATGACCAATTTACCTATGAAGTTAATTCTTACCAAATTGATTAAAATAAGTCAGCGGTCTGGCTAGGTCACATCATAAAAAATTGGCGTTATTTCAATGTCTTTAAAGATTAAAGCAGCAAAATTATCCGACGTAATACTAGAACAGCTTGAGAATATGATCCTCGAGGGCTCGTTATTACCCGGTGCAAAGTTGCCGCCTGAGCGTGAACTAGCTAAGCAGTTTGAAGTGTCGCGTCCATCACTTCGTGAGGCTATCCAGAAATTGGAAGCTAAGGGGCTTGTTACCCGTCGTCAAGGTGGTGGCACGTATGTTAAAAATCAGCTGGAAGAAGGGCTGACTGATCCGTTATTTGACTTGATCAGTAAGCATCCAGAATCTCAGTTTGATTTACTTGAGTTTCGTCATGCATTAGAAGGCATCGCCGCCTACTACGCGGCACTCAGGGGCACAGAGAATGACTTTGCAAAGGTACAACAAAGCTTTGACAGTATTGCAGAGATAGGTGATGACTTGATGCAAAAGGCAAGGGCAATTAATGCTTTTCACTTTGCCGTTGCAGAAGCGTCACATAACGTCGTCCTGCTTCATCTTGTAAAAGGGATGCAGTCACTGCTTGAGCAAAACGTGTTGCAAAACTTAACGGTCTTGGTGCAAAAATCAGACGTGAGTGAGCAGCTCGGTGAGCACAGAAAGTTGTTATTAGATGCGGTGATCAATGGTAACCCTGAACAAGCAAGACTTGCTAGTAACGCCCACTTAGCCTTTATCGAAGAAGCGTTATTAGAAGCCGGTAAAGAGCGTTCGCGCATAGAACGTTCACTGCGTAGAACAAAACAGCAGTAATCGGACTTGATTCAGTAAGAATTGGCACAAATAGAATAAATTCGTATTTTAAACATAAGGAACACTCCATATGTCTGAAGTCAATAAAATTGACGTAGACGCGCTAGAAACCCAAGAATGGTTACAGGCGCTTGAGTCGGTCGTAAAAGAAGAAGGCGTAGAGCGCGCTCAGTTCTTGTTAGAGCAAGTATTAGAGCAAGCGCGTCTTGATGGCGTAGATATGCCAACAGGCACTACGACTAACTATGTCAACACTATCCCAGCAGATCAAGAGCCTGCGTATCCAGGGGATGTGAACCTTGAGCGTCGTATTCGCTCTATCATCCGTTGGAATGCTATTATGATCGTACTTCGTGCTTCGAAGAAAGATCTTGAGCTGGGCGGGCATATGGCCTCTTACCAGTCGTCAGCTGCATTCTATGAAATGTGTTTCAACCACTTCTTCCGTGCACCAAACGAGAAAGACGGTGGTGACTTAGTGTATTACCAAGGCCACATCTCTCCGGGCATTTATGCTCGTGCATTTGTTGAAGGCCGCCTAAGCGCTGAGCAGCTAGATAACTTCCGTCAGGAAGTAGATGGTAACGGTATTTCTTCATACCCACACCCTAAGTTAATGCCTGAATTCTGGCAGTTCCCAACGGTTTCTATGGGTCTAGGTCCAATCGCGTCTATCTACCAAGCGCGTTTTCTTAAATACCTAGATGGCCGTGGTCTAAAAGATACGTCTGAGCAACGCGTTTACGCCTTCCTTGGTGATGGTGAAATGGACGAGCCAGAATCACGTGGTGCGATTTCTTTCGCTGCCCGTGAAAAGCTAGACAACCTATGCTACCTAATCAACTGTAACCTACAGCGTCTTGACGGCCCAGTAATGGGTAACGGTAAGATCATCCAAGAACTAGAAGGCCTATTTAAAGGTGCTGGTTGGAACGTGATCAAAGTCGTTTGGGGTTCTGGTTGGGATAAGCTACTTGCCAAAGACACTACGGGTAAATTACTACAACTGATGAATGAAACAGTTGACGGTGATTACCAAACTTACAAAGCAAAAGATGGTGCCTTCGTACGTGAACACTTCTTCGGTCGTTACCCAGAAACAGCAGCGCTTGTTGCTGATATGACTGACGATGAAATCTTCGCGTTGAAGCGCGGTGGTCATGAGCCATCTAAGCTATTTGCTGCATTTAAAGCGGCACAAGAAACCAAAGGTCGTCCAACGGTTATCCTAGCTAAAACGGTAAAAGGTTACGGCATGGGCGCTGCGGCTGAAGGCAAAAACATTGCTCACCAAGTTAAGAAAATGGACATGACACACGTAGCACACCTACGTTCACGTCTAGGCCTAGATGACTTGGTATCTGATGAGCAATTACAAGAGCTACCTTACTTGACGCTAGAAGAAGGGTCAAAAGAGCACGAATATCTACATGCTCGCCGTAACGCGCTTCACGGTTATACACCTAAGCGTTTACCTAACTTCACAGAAACGCTTACGCTACCTGAACTAGATGCATTTAAACCGCTTCTAGAAGAACAAAAGCGTGATATCTCAACCACAATGGCATACGTTCGTGCGCTTAATATCTTGTTAAAAGACAAGAATATCGGCAAGAGCATTGTTCCAATTATTGCTGATGAAGCGCGTACCTTTGGTATGGAAGGTTTATTCCGTCAAATCGGTATTTACAACCCGCACGGCCAAAACTACAGCCCAGAAGACCGCGATATCGTTTCTTACTACAAAGAAGCAACGTCAGGTCAGGTACTACAAGAAGGTATCAATGAGCTAGGCGCGATGTCTTCATGGGTTGCAGCGGCAACGTCATACAGCACGAACGACCTACCAATGATCCCGTTCTATATCTACTACTCAATGTTTGGTTTCCAACGTGTAGGTGATATGGCGTGGATGGCGGGCGACCAACAAGCGCGTGGCTTCCTATTAGGGGCAACTGCCGGTCGTACAACGCTAAATGGTGAAGGTCTACAGCACGAAGATGGTCACTCACACATTCAAGCAGGTACAGTGCCTAACTGTATTTCTTACGACCCAACGTTTGCATTTGAAGTAGCGGTTATTCTACAAGATGGTATCCGTCGTATGTACGGTCCAGAGCAAGAGAACGTGTTCTACTACCTAACGCTCATGAACGAAAACTACCATATGCCAGCAATGCCTGAAGGCGCTGAAGAAGGTATTCGTAAGGGTATTTACAAGCTTGAAAGCTACACAGGCGACAAAGCACAGGTTCAGCTAATGGGCTCGGGTACTATTCTGAACGAAGTACGTAAAGCGGCGCAGATCCTAAGCGACGACTACGGTATCGGTTCAGACGTATTCTCTGTAACGTCTTTTAACGAGCTTGCTCGTGATGGTCAAGATGCAGAGCGTTTCAATATGCTTAACCCAGAAGCAGAGCAAAAAGTGGCTTATATCACCAGCGTACTTGGTGACGCGCCAGCAATTGCTGCTACGGATTACATGAAAAACTACGCTGATCAAGTACGTGCATTTATGCCAAGCGCATCTTACAAAGTACTTGGCACAGACGGTTACGGTCGTTCAGACAGCCGTGAAAACCTACGTCGTCACTTTGAAGTGAATGCCGGTTACGTGGTAGTTGCTGCACTTGGCGAGCTAGTTAAGCAAGGCAAAGTTGAAAAATCAGTAGTGACTGACGCTATCAAGAAATTTGATATCGACACCACCAAAACTAACCCACTTTACGCATAAGAGGACGAGTGATGGCAATCGAAATTCATGTTCCAGATATTGGTGCCGATGAGGTTGAAGTAACCGAGATCCTAGTAAGCGTAGGTGACACGGTTGCAGAAGAGCAATCGCTTATCACTGTTGAAGGCGACAAAGCATCAATGGAAGTACCTGCCTCTGTGGCGGGAACAGTTAAAGAAATCAAAATAGCGGAAGGCGATAAAGTATCGACTGGCTCTTTGATCATGGTTTTTGAAGCGGCAGGTGAAGAAGCACCGGCAGAGCAACCAGCAGAAGAAGCTAAGCCAGAAGCAAACGCCTCTGGCAAGACAGAAGTGAAAGAAGTTCACGTACCAGATATTGGTGGCGATGAAGTTGAAGTCACTGAAATCTTAGTAGCTGCGGGCGATGTTGTTGAAGAAGAGCAATCGCTTATCACGGTTGAAGGCGACAAGGCTTCAATGGAAGTACCAGCACCATTTGCAGGTACTATCAAAGAAGTGAAAATCAACGCGGGTGACAAAGTGTCAACCGGTTCATTGATCTTCATCTTCGAAGTGGCAGGTAGCGGTGACGCACCTGCGACTAACGAAGCCGCAGAAGCGCCTGCTCAAGAGCAAGCACCTGCGGCATCAGCTGAAAAAGAAGTGCATGTACCAGATATCGGTGGCGACGAAGTTGAAGTTACTGAAATCATGGTTGCTGTTGGCGACAGCGTTGAAGAAGAGCAATCTCTTATCACGGTTGAAGGCGACAAAGCCTCAATGGAAGTACCAGCTCCGTTTGCAGGTACGATTAAAGAGATCAAAGTCAATGCCGGCGACAAAGTATCAACGGGTTCTTTAATCTTCGTATTCGAAGTGAAAGGCGCGGCACCAGCACCTCAGGCAGCAGCTAAAACTGAAGCAAAACCAGCTCAGCCTGCGGCTTCAGCGGCAAAATCTGAAGTACCAAAAGCCTCTGCACAAAAAGATGATTTTGTGGCCAATGATCAGTATGCCCACGCATCACCTGTGGTACGTCGTTTAGCGCGTGAGTTTGGCGTTAACCTAGCTCGCGTTAAAGGTACAGGTCGTAAGAACCGTGTACTAAAAGAAGACGTACAAAACTACGTGAAAGAGCTGGTTAAGCAAGTTGAATCTGGTCAAATCGCAAAAGGTGGCAACACTGGCGGCGGTGAGCTTGGTCTTATTCCTTGGCCAAAAGTAGATTTCAGCAAGTTTGGTGAAATAGAAGAGAAGAAACTTTCTCGCATCAATAAGCTATCGGGTGCAAACCTTCATCGTAACTGGGTACAAATCCCACATGTTACGCAGTTTGACGAAGCAGATATCACTGAGCTTGAAGCGTTCCGTAAAGAACAGAATGTGCTAGCTGAGAAGAAGAAAATGGGTGTGAAGATCACGCCATTAGTATTCGTGATGAAAGCGGCTGCAAAAGCACTTGAAGAGTTCCCAACGTTTAACTCTTCACTATCTGAAGATGGTGAGAGCTTAATCTTGAAGAAATATGTTCACATCGGTATCGCGGTTGATACACCAAATGGTCTAGTGGTTCCTGTTGTTCGCGACGTGAACAAGAAAGGCATCATTGAGATATCACGCGAGTTGATGGAAATTTCTAAGAAAGCACGTGACGGTAAACTGACGTCTGCTGATATGCAGGGCGGCTGTTTCACTATCTCAAGCCTAGGCGGTATCGGCGGTACGGCGTTTACGCCAATCGTTAATGCTCCTGAAGTTGCGATTCTTGGTGTTTCTAAGTCAGACTTCAAACCGAAATGGAATGGTAAAGAGTTTGAGCCGCGCCTAATGGTGCCGCTAAGCTGTTCATACGACCATCGTGTCATTGACGGTGCACTAGCAGCTCGCTTTACTGTGACACTTGCAAACTACTTAAGCGATATTCGCCAGCTAGTAATGTAAGAATAGAAACCGCATGACTTAGGTGATGCGGTTTTCTTGTATTTTATTGTTCCGCTTGATAATTAGGCGGGACAATAGAGAGTGTGAATGATACACTTTCGAGCAATAATAACTCTCTCTGCCCTGTGCCCCGAATCGGGTGTTTGGCAGGCACTTTGGGTCGGCTACTCTCGACGAGTAAACCCGTTCAAATAACAGTTAAGGTAATAACATGAGCAACGAAATCAAAACTCAAGTTGTTGTACTAGGCGGTGGTCCTGGTGGTTACTCTGCAGCATTCCGTGCAGCAGACTTAGGTTTAGACGTTACACTAATCGAATCTCGCGACACGCTAGGTGGTGTGTGCTTGAACGTTGGTTGTATCCCTTCAAAAGCCCTTCTTCACGTTGCAAAGGTAATTGACGATGCAGCAGAAATGGCTTCTCACGGTGTTTCTTTCGGTGCTCCACAAATTGACCTAGACAAAATCCGTTCATGGAAAGAGTCTGTGATCGGTCAACTTACAGGTGGTCTTGGCGGAATGGCTAAGATGCGTAAAGTAACTGTAGTTAACGGCTACGGTAAGTTCACAGGTTCTAACACTATCGCTGTTGAAGGTGCTGACGGTGCGAAAACAGTGACCTTTGATAACGCAATCATTGCAGCGGGTTCTCAGCCTGTAAGCCTTCCTTTCATTCCTGAAGACGAGCGTATCATCGACTCTACAGGTGCACTTGAGCTTAAAGACGTGCCTGAAAAGCTACTTGTACTAGGCGGTGGTATCATCGGTCTTGAGATGGGTACAGTTTACCGTTCACTAGGGTCAGCGATCGACGTAGTTGAGTTTGCTGATCAACTAGTACCAGCGGCTGACAAAGACGTTATCAAGATTTACCAAAAGTACGTTAAAGACAAGTTTAACGTAATGCTTTCTACTAAAGTGGTTGCTGTTGAAGCGAAAGAAGACGGTATCTACGTATCTTTCGAAGGCAAGCAAGCACCTGAAGGCCAAGTTCGTTATGACAAAGTACTAGTTGCTGTTGGTCGTACACCAAATGGTAAGCTAATTGACGCTGACAAAGCGGGCGTAAATGTTGATGAGCGTGGCTTTATCAGCACTGACAAGCAAATGAAGACTAACGTTGATCACATCTTCGCTATCGGTGACATCGTAGGTCAACCTATGCTTGCGCACAAAGCGGTTCATGAAGGTCACGTTGCTGCTGAAGTTATCTCTGGTAAGAAGCATTACTTCGATCCTAAGTGTATTCCTTCAATTGCATACACAGATCCAGAAATCGCTTGGGTTGGTGTGACTGAGAAAGAAGCAAAAGAGCAAGGTCTAAGCATTGAAACTGCGGTATTCCCGTGGGCTGCTTCTGGCCGTGCGATCGCTTCTGCACGTACTGAAGGTTCAACTAAGCTTATCTTTGATAAAGAGTCAGGCCGCGTGATCGGTGGTGCTATGGTTGGTATCAATGCAGGTGAAATGCTTGGTGAAATCGGTCTAGCAGTAGAGATGGGTGCTGACGGTGAAGACCTAGCGCTTACTATCCACGCTCACCCAACGCTGAACGAGTCAATCGGTCTAGCTGCTGAAATCTTTGAAGGTTCAATCACTGACCTTCCAAACAAAAAAGCAGTGAAGAAAAAGTAAGTTTTTCTGAGCTTTCAAAAACCCAGCCTTGTGCTGGGTTTTTTTGTTTTTGGGACCCTAGATTGTAACTCGCTCTTTATAACCTTGGCAGACTAGTTACTAAACAGTATGCTTAGAAAAGGGGCAAAAGTGTTGAGTGTACATGGAACAAATTGAGATATTTGAGATCCCAAGTCCGTGTAAGGGGATCTGTCAGGTAAATAATCGCGGTTATTGTAAAGGTTGCTATCGCAGTCGCGAAGAGCGCTTTGAGTGGAATAATCTTAATAACGAGCAAAAACGTAAAGTTATTGCGCTGTGTCAGCAACGATATAAAAGGTACTTGCAACGTAAATCAAAAACGGAGCAAGCAGATGAGCAAACAGGAGAAAACTTTAAATTTGATATTTAGCTTTGAGCATTTGTATCACCCCTTCGCGTTCAAACTCCTCTAATTTTGCTTTAATCAGTGGAATTAAGTGTTCATTGCGCTTATGCACGAAGTGAAAGCTCTCAACGACGGCTAAATTTTTTATTTGTAGGGTTTCTTCATTGATATTTTTTAAATGTGGTTTCAAGTGAAAGTCGAGAATAAGTGCTCCTTCAACTTGCTTTTGCATGACTAAATTGAGTTGTGCGACCGCGCTTTTCACCCCGATAACATAAGCTTGGATTTGGTGCTCAGCCAAATATGTGGTCGCTACAGGATAGCCGCTGCGAACCGTTAAGGATTGAAGCTCCCTAAGTTTACAATCGCCACAAAGGGTGAATAGCTGCAAGTTAAACTGAAATAACGGGTAATCAACACGACGCAAGTTTGGATACTCCTTTTCCACGCTCGCAACTCGAGCTAACTGTCCATCTAGGTTTCCTGCATTAGCTGCAATTAGAGAGCCTTTGTGATTAAATTCTTCAAGGCGTAGCTCTATGTCGAGAGATTGATAAACCATTCCCATAAGTTCAATTACATAGAGTGCTTGCGGGGTCTTTGGCGGTTGATTGAAATGCATAACTTTTGGCGTATCTGTGGCTGCTTGAGTCGCCG
The DNA here is from genome assembly GCF_030291895.1 of Pseudoalteromonas sp. JC3. Classification (NCBI taxonomy): domain Bacteria; kingdom Pseudomonadati; phylum Pseudomonadota; class Gammaproteobacteria; order Alteromonadales; family Pseudoalteromonadaceae; genus Pseudoalteromonas; species Pseudoalteromonas sp. JC3. The sequence goes on from NZ_CP127855.1 coordinate 1,129,971, forward strand.
TTGAAATCATCATAATTAAACATAGTAATGCGGTTTTCAATCCAACTCCGTCAACTGTTTACTTAGAAGTAGAGGCTATTAGTATACATAATTTTTACAAAAAAGTGCACAGCATCTCGGTTTAATCAAAACTAGATTTTGCTGCAATAGGTGTGTTGGCTTGTGATACACTTGTGGTTCCCTTCACTTAAAATTGAATGATGTGTAATGAGCCACAACCTATGTTTGCTACCTAGACAAGAAAAATACCAAATTCAACTTGAGTATGAAGCATCGTTTTGGGCGTACCAAATAAAACGAGGCAAAAAAAGTAGAGAAGCAATCTATGATGCGATCAATCAAAGGCCACTCTCTGAACAGGATACGTTGAAGCAAAAGTTTGAATTTTACTTGAGCCTGATGCTTGCTTGATGTATTCGGTTGAACTACTCCCAGCGATAATGACACCGCTCGTTAATAAGTTTTATGATGCTCAAAAAGCACGAGGACGAGCTGCAAAACACGACAACGTTTGGGTAGTTAAAGATAATAGTAAAATTATAGCGGCTTGTCGTTTACAGCCTGTAGATGGCTATTGGTTACTTGTAGGCGTTTATGTTGCACCGCAGTTTAGACGCAAAGGTGTTGCAAAAAAATTAATTGAATCAGCTGTTTATCATTTTCGCAGTGTAAACCCTGGGCAAACAGTTTATACCTTTGCATATCGCCACCTCTGTCATTTTTATACCGCACTTGGGTTTCAAAATAACTCATGCCAATTACCGTCTGAACTCGCTTCTCGCTTATCTAGTTATCTTGGACAAAACCGTCAACTCGTGGCAATGTATTACGTCTAATTAACAATCTCGGCCTTTTATGTTTCGCCTGTGTTTTATATTTTGCATTTGCCTATTTACTGCATTGGTAAATGCCGCGCAAATTTCACGACTTTCACCTGCTGAAGGGTTATCACAAAGTTACGTCAATACACTGCTTATCGACGAGCAAGGGTATCTATGGCTTTCCACTGAAGGTGGGCTTAACCGTTACGATGGCTATCAGGTATTGGATGTAAATGGACCCGATGGCGTACTTGATAAAGTGCAGGTAAATTATATCTATCAGGACAACCTTGGTGGGATTTGGATCACGACGGGTATTGCAGGGTTACTGCGATACGATCCGATGAAAGATGAGTATAGAAAATATATAGAACCACCGTCTACAGAGGACGAGTTTTATTCTAATTTGGTTAATATTGTTTTGACCAAAGATGATGATCATATGTGGGTTGTGCGTACCAATGATGTTGCGACCCTCAATATCCACTCAGGTAAGCTCAAGAGTGAGGTGACTTTACCGTTAGATGAAGAAAGTGGTTTTATACGCGCTGTTTATCAACATCAAGACATCTTGTTTATCGCCACTTCAGAGCGCTTGTTTGCATATCATTTAACAACGAAAAAATTAAGAACCCTCGATCACCTTGCTCCCATTGAACATCCTTATCAAACAAATACTAAATCACTATTTATTTTAGACCAGGATACCTTGCTCGTGGGTGCGGTTCAGGGGATGTATGAGCTAGATATTTCTCAACTACTAAAAGATTTTGACGCAGAGGTACCGTTTAAAACGCTGCTTCCCGAACTAAACATATGGAAAATGCTCAGGCATGATGAACATACCTTGCTGCTTGGTACTGACAAAGGTCTTGTTTATTACACGATTGAAGATGGTAATGCGGTTCGAGATAGGCGTTTGTCTTCAAGCGTATTTTTGCCGTCAAATACCAGTATTATTGATATTGTTAAAGACAACTATGGTGGCCTTTGGGTCGCCACAAAAGAAGACGGTGCATTTTACTTACCAGACAGTACGCTGGCGTTTGATAATGTTAGTGATCTTACCGTTGAAGGTGAAGGTTTTTCTCACAGTAATGTCTGGGCGATGCATGAATCTAATCAATTTTTGTGGCTGGCAACGAATGACGGCCTAACACGATACAATCCAAAAACCAGAGAGACTAAACAGTTTCTAAAGGGTTACTTGGGTGACGAAATTCTCTCAGAGTTTATTATCTGGAAGATTGCGGAGTATAACAATAAGCTTTGGCTCACGACGGTAAAAGGACTGTTTGTCTTTGACCCTATTACTCACGAAGTAACAAGGCCCAAGGCTAACAATCCAGAAGATAAAGAGATATTGACATCCTTTGTGAAAGGTGGGGAGTTGTTATCTGATGGTAAGTTTTATTTCGTCAATAGTGACGTTGGGATGTTCGTTTACGATATTAATACAGCAGAGCTGACACACCTGACGAAGTCATTTGAAAATGTCGATCCGTTTCTTACTTATGGCTTCTACCCACCACTTCCAAACGAGCCGCTTAAACCCCTTTACTACTATGCTGGCGTATTGCTGCAATATGATCCGCAGTTGGAAACGCTAACTGAGATCTATAAAGCGCCGAAAGCAAATAAGCATTTAGCGGTCGATATCACTACCTACACCATAGATAAAAATAATATCTTGTGGTTGTCGTTATCATCCTTTGGTTTGATTGGTCTGACGTTAGATGGTTACGAGCCAATTTATAACATCGATTTAAAAGCCCATAAAATAGATACTTTGATGTATGAAATGCGCCAAGACAAGGAAGGTATGATTTGGATGTCATCTCATAAAGGTATTTGGCGTCTAGACCCAGATAATTTGCATTTACAACAATTCACGACCGAAGATGGCATACTTTCTAATGAGTTTAACGGTGGCGCGTCGGTGATGTTGGAAGACGGTCGCATAGCCTATGGTATGTTGAAAGGGTTTGTGGTGTTTTCTCCCGATGACAACAGACCTAAAAAGCCATTACTTGATCATGTCAATATCACCAGCGTGGATTTAATTTCTCGCCCAAATCAAAAAGCCGGATTAAAGCAATTTGATCACATCGAGCTTGAGCATGATGACATTGGACTCGAAGTGTCATTCTCTGCAATGGCATTTAGTTATCAGGATCGGATTATTTATGAGTATCAAATATCTGGTGGTCAGAAGATCCTGAGTCGTAATCAAAATCGCGTGGTATTTCCTAAACTTAATCCCGGTGAATATGCGTTAAAAGTTTGGGCTAAAGATCCGTTAACAGGAGATTATACACCGCCTGCAAAATTAACCATTAATGTAAATTACCCCGCGTGGCGCTCACCTGTTGCGATTGCCGGATATGTTTTTCTTACGCTTTTACTACTGTCTCTTTGGAGCTATCGAAAGTATCGCGTTGAGCAACTTATTCTTGCCGCTCATAAGGAAACACAAGACCGCGAAGCTAGGTTGAAAATGGCGCTAGAGGGAAGTAACTCCGGCGTATGGGAGTGGCATGCGGGTAGTACCTTAATCTATCAGCCTCGATTAGTTACGGAGCTCGATTACGAGCTTGAGAGTGTCGGCTTGGATGATTATCTGCAAAAGATACATCCCTCGGATAGAGCCATGTTTCGCTTACAGTGGCTTGAGTTCGTCACAACGAACAAAGGCTTTATCGACTGTACTTATCGATTAAAAGACAGCAAAGGTCAGTGGCGTTGGTATAAGGACTTTGGCAAGGTACTTGAGTGGGATGAAGGTAATCCAACTCAGGTGGCAGGCACCTATACCAACTTAACGCGTGAGCGTTTATTTGAAGAGCGAGCCGCATTATTTGGGGCGGCGTTTGAGCAGACCCGTGACTGGGTAATGATCTTAGACAAAAGACTGCGTATTCAGGCTTGTAATCGGGCGATGCAAAATGCCTTTAACCTTGACTCTATCCCATCATCAAGCACTGCGGTGAAGCTTGGGATGTCGAGACAAAAACGTATGATGTATCTACGCCAGACGTTGGCGCTGGCTGTGCATCAGCATTTAAGCTCTGAGGAAGTGGTGAGTTTGCCCAATGGTGACGAAAGAGACGTACTTATAAAAATTAGTGCCGTGGCGAATAGCGATGGTGAACTATACAGTTATGTGGTGGTGCTTACCGATATTAGCCAGCAAAAGCGCACAGAAAAAGAGCTATACCAGCTTGCTAACTATGATTTACAAACTAAGTTACCAAATAAAGCGTTATTGATGGATAGAGTGCAGCACGCAATCGTGCATTCGCAACATACACATTTCGCACTTTTGGTCATAAAGTTTAACCGTTTGCAGAACCTATACGATATCTATGGTGCAGACTTTGTTGCTGAGTTGCTTCCTCTGCTTGCAACAAAGCTACGCTGCTGCTTCCGTGAGTTAGATAGCTTAGCGACGGGACATGATAAGTCGTTTTATGTGTTGATGGAGCACCTCGACAACCCTGAACAGGTTCATCAGTATGTTGAGTGTTTGGTTCACTCATTTAGTACTCCAATTGAAGCCGCAGGGCATACCGTACTTATGCAACCTGCCATTGGTATTGCAATGTATCCCGACGATGCGTCAGACGCTTTTGAGTTAAACCAAGCAGCAAAGGCTGCGCTTGAGCATGTTAATGTACAGCAAATTTCCAGTTATCAGTTTTTTCGCGAAGAAATGAATGGCAAGGTTAGGCGTTCACGAGAAGTCGAGCAAGCACTTATGAGGGCCTTAAAAAATGGTGAATTTAGTAATCATTATCAGCCTATTGTCGATGTAGAAAGCGATACTCTGCTTGGCTTTGAAGCGCTATTACGCTGGCCTGAAAATAGCGAGTTTTGTGCGCAGGAGTATGCGCTTGCTGCTGAACATGCCGGTGTCGTTACCGAGCTTACCTTACAAACCCTTTCTCGGGCATTAGTTGAATTGAGACACTGGCAAACCATGAAGCAAGACCTATATATATCCATTAATCTCTCGGCCATTGATTTTGAATCCTCAAGCTTAGTCGAGGATATTCAACAAGCACTGTGCCGCAGTAAAGTGTCGGGTCATTCTGTGGCCTTTGAGATAACAGAAACAGCTCTGCTTTCTAAGGTTGAGAGCGCGGTGAAAGTGATGAAAGAAATAAAAGCACTGGGCTGTCGTATCTATATGGATGACTTTGGGACGGGGTATGCCTCTTTGACCTATCTGCAACAATTGCCTATTGATGTCATCAAGATAGATAAAAGCTTTGTACAGCAAATTGCTGAGGATCCTGAAAGCTATTTAATTATTCGCTCATGTGTAAATTTAGCGCATGGATTGGGATTAAAATGTGTCGCAGAAGGGGTGGAAAACGATCTACAGTATCAACGCATCAAAGCAGAGCGAGTTGATTATTATCAAGGTTACCGTTTCAGCTCGGCGATTAGTGGCGAACAAGTCGCGCAGCTACTCTCTGAAATATAGCTGTAGTCTCTTTGGCTACAGCTTTTTACCACAGTGACGACAGTACATATGATGGACGCGTTGACTACTCATTAGTTTAATTGCTTGGTTTGCTTCCAATTGACTTAAGCCAAGCTCTATACGAAGGGCTTCTAAATGGGCTTGTTCACTTTTGTCGACATCACCATCGACTAACGCATGCAATACCGCCTCATTGAATGCATCTCGACGTTTGCGCATTTGGTCCGCAAAGCTTGAGGCCAAGAGGCCGGTGGGGATCGCGACCATGCCCATACTGAGTAAAGTGATAAGGCCACCAAAAAATTGTCCAAGCGGGGTGATAGGCACAACATCGCCATAACCCACGGTGGTTAGAGTAGCCATCGCCCACCACATCGCTTTAGGAATGGAGCCAAATTTATCCGGTTGCACATCGTGTTCAATAAGATAAATTCCGCAAGAGGCCATGATAAGCACCACACTCATAATGAAAAAGGCAGCAAGCAATGAGCTCGACTCTTCTTTAAATGCTGCAAGCAGCAACTGCATGGCTCGAGAGTAGCGCGTCAGCTTAAAGATCCTGAGTAATCGAATAACACGTAAAAAGCGCAGATCAAAGGTGATAAAGGCCATTAATATGGTTGGCAAAATAGCGATGAGATCAATCACCGCCAGCGGTGATATCAGATACTTTAGGCGCTTTTTCCAATTTGGTATATCCAAATGGCGGTAATCAAGCTTATCGACACAGCACCAAAATCTCAGTAAGTATTCAATGGCGAAGATGGTCACACTGACTAACTCTAGGGTGAGAAAGTAGTGATGGTACACAGTTGCTAAGTCGCGCTCAGATTCCAACACGATGGCAACGACATTGGTTAAAATCAGGGTGATGAGGAAGATATCAACTGCCCGCCCGAGTCGGCGGTATTGCCCTGTAGCCTCGAGCACCGCAGCCGTTTTTTCTCTGATGTGAAGTTGCATCAAGTTGCCAGCATCCCTTATCTTTTTTGTGTTTAGTTTAAGTGTAACACCATCTGAATGGTGCCTTCCTCAAAATCTCGAGATACGGTGAATCCGAGCTTTTTGGCAAGACCTATCATACCGCTATTTTCTGGCAGAGTGATCCCTTCTATACTTTGTACGTTTTGTTTACGACAGTGTTTTATAGCAGCTTCCATGAGTATTCGTCCAAGCCCAAGTCCTTGGCAGTCTGAGCGTACCACTACGGCAAATTCAGCCACTTGGTTATCTGGGTCCATCAATACGCGTGATACCCCAAGCGTTTGGTAGCTAGATTTATTCGGCACAGTGACGATAAACGCCATTTCTCGGTCGTAGTCAATTTGCGTCATTTTGGCGAGTTGCTCATGATTAAATTGCGGCAGCTCGCCAAAAAAGCGGCGGTATCTATCTTCTTTACTTAAAGACTGGTCAAATTCTTGGTGCGCTCTTTCATCCTCAGGACGAATAGGTCTCAAGGTTGCAGGGCGGCCATCTTTTAATGTCACGGTTTTTACCAACTCTCGGGGGTAAGGCCGGATGGCCAAGCGTTTACGGCCTGATACTGGCTCGTATCGTCTTAGCGTAATACTGGCGTCGAGCACTTGGAACTGACCCGAACAGGCCAAAATAGGGTTGAGTTCCATATCAATAATATCGGGTTGGTCGACTACCATTTGAGAGACACGAGTGAGTAGGGCGCACAGACGGTATTTATCGACCTTTTCAGGCAGTGCTCGCTCCTTGATAAAGCCTTTGTCATGGGCGGCTGCAATCAGGTACTTTGCAAGGTTCATATTCAGTGGCGGTAATGCCACCGCAGCTTGCGAGAAATTGAGCCCGGTGCCCGCTTCACCCAGTAAAATAACAGGGCCAACACCAGGTTCGGTTTTTACTGCTATCCGTAATTCTTGTCCACCAGCGCGTTTTGCCATGCGTTGTAAAGAGAAGCCTTCTATTTCAGCTTCGGGGGCAGCCTCGCGGATCCGTAGTAACATCGAAAATGCGGTTTGCTCTACTTCTTCGGCATCATTGAGGTTGAGCACAACCCCACCCACTTCCGACTTAGAGGGGATGTCATGACTTATCAGCTTAAGTGCAACGGGAAAGCCAAGCTGCTGAGCTTGCTCTTTTGCTTCTGAGGGGGTGAGTGCGATTTGCGTCTCTATACATTCTATATCGTAATTAGCCAGCACTTGAGAAGCTAAATGGGTCGCGAGTTTATTGGCGCCAGAGTTTAAAAAGTCATTGATTAAACGTTTGCTTTGCAGGTGTTGCAGCTGGTCTTCATCACTGTAGGATTCTGGTGTCTGTGTGAGATGTTTTTGGTTTCGGCGGTAGCTCACCAAGTGCATAAAGGCACCAACTGCACCTTCGGGTGTACGATAAGTTGGGATCTTAGCATTTGCGCATACAAGCCTTGCAGCATATGCCGCTTCTTCACCCATAAAGTTTGTCATCACATAAGGGCGTGCCATTTTTGGAATTTTGGCTAGGGTCTGTGCAATGATCTCGGCATAAGCGGTACTTGGCGCAAGCGCTGAAGGAGTATGAATTATCAATAAGTTTTTGACTTCGTCAGCTTTTAACAGAACTTCTAGTGCTTGTTGGTAACGTTTTGGCGAGGAATCACCAAAAATATCTATAGGGTTACAAGCATGATCCGTTTGTGGGATCAGGGCGCTGAGCGCTTGCTTGGTCTGCTCGCTTAGTACCGCCAGTTTGCCTGAGTTCTGTAGTAAGGTATCGACCGCCATAATGCCAGGGCCGCCACCATTGGTTAAAATGGTCAGCTGTTCTACTTGCAGCAATTTGGGGTGTAAAGCAAGGGTTTGAGTGGCAGCAAATAGCTCCCTAAGATCGTTTACCCTCAGCATACCTGCACGTTGGAACATGGCATCATAAACTGCGTCATCGGAGGTATTGCCGCCGGTGTGATTCAGCGCAGCGATTGCGCCAGCCTTGGTTTTACCGGTTTTTATGGCGATGACGGGCTTACTAAATGCAGCGGCTCGAGCTGCGGAAATAAAGCGCCTAACATCGTCGATATTATCAATATAAAGCAAAATAGCTTGGGTTTTTGGATCCCGTCCGAGGAAATCGAGTAGTTCGTCGAAATCGATATCAAGGCAATCCCCAACGGAAACAAAGTAAGAAAAGCCGATTTTTTTATGTTGTGCCCAGTCCAGTATGGTTGAACATACCGCCGCCGATTGTGAAATAAAAGCAAGCTTACCGGGTGCTGCAACCGTATGAGAAAAACTAGCATTAATACCCAAGTGAGGAATGAGTAAACCGAGGCAATTAGGACCAAGCAAGGTGACTTTGGCTATTTTGGCGGCTTCTTTTAATAGTTGTTTATGCTGATTATCGAGACCTGCTGCGATGATGATTGCATGCTGACAACCAATTTCGCCAAGCTCATTGATGATTTGCACTAGGGTTTGTTTGTTGGTACAAATAACAGCGAGATCAGGGACTTTGGGTAACTGTCTAATAGTATTGTAAGCAAGTACTCCATGCACTGCGGTATGTTTTGGGCTGACGGGCATAATGGGCCCTTTAAAGCCGCCTTGCAGCAAGTTACGCATTACAATAAAGCCGGCGCGATCTGGATTGTTAGAAGCACCAATCACCGCAATAGATTGGGGGTTAAAAAATTGGCTAATACGCTTTACGCTCATACTGTTTCCTAGTTCAGCCGCAGCTCATAAGCACCACTCTACCATTTTGCTCGCAGTTTTCGAGTGCAATTAAGGTAGACTTTGATCTATCCCTATAATAATTGTACGAAAACCATGACTGAGGCGTAACGTTGAGGACAAAAATATGTCTACTATGAGTAAATATTTAGCTCCTGCGGCTTTGCTATCACTGGCGATGATAGTGAGTGGCTGGATGGTAAAATCGACCATTCTAGAAGTAAAAGGAATGGAGCGAACGGTAAGTGTAAAAGGGTTATCGGAAAAGGAAGTAACGGCAGATACGGTGATTTGGCCTGTATTTTATCGTGATGCAGATAACGATCTGGAAGCGTTGGTTGAGCGCACTGAAAAGAAAAACGCAGCTATCCGCGCGTTCTTAACCTTACATGGCTTTGATGCTTCCGAGCTTTCGATATCAGCGCCTTCTATTACAGATAAATACGCCCAAGAGTACGGACAAAATAATCAGGGATTTCGGTATGTGGCAAAAGCTGGTGTGACAGTGTACTCCAATAATCCAGATAAGGTATCGCAAGCGCTAGGGCAGTTAAGTGAGCTGGCCAAACAAGGTATTGCCATCACCAAAGATGATTATCAAAATCGAGTTGAATATTTGTTTACTGGCCTTAATGATATTAAGCCTGAAATGGTGCAAGAAGCCACACAAAAAGCACGAGAAGTGGCGGTCAAATTTGCTAAAGATTCCGACTCTGTACTTGGCGAAATAAAATCAGCAAGACAAGGGCAATTTAGCATTCGCGATAGAGACAGTAATACACCGCAGATCAAAATTGTACGTGTGGTCACGAGCGTAGAATACTATTTATCGGATTAGTATTAGCGCTAACTGCATTGAATTCACTCCCTATGCCAGCTATTGGTGCGTAAATTTGCCTTGCCTACAGGAAGCAGTGTTACCACTAAAACTCTCTGGCTGGACAAGGGGGAAATTAAGGTGAACTTTAAAAACAATAAGTTAGCTTATTCCTTATCCAAGACTCAGGTTGATTACTTTGTATCATCAGTGGAATATCTTAAGCTGAGCCAAAGATAGTGCCTTTCTATCAGCGTGTATTGATTAGATGGGTAGAGCTAGTCAATTTAGGCTAAAGGGTAATAATACAGGACTTGATGGTAACGATTTGATTTTTAAATTTTTATGTGTTCTCAGGTGGATCATAATTCTTAGTAGTAATTAGCCTGATAAACAAATTGTTTCTCAGTTAAGGCTATACTCAGTGAGTTAACAGCTCTTTATAATCTTTTATGTAATGCTGGTGCAGCAATGTCTAATGACATCGCTGCTCAGTGAGTCAACTAACGATAGTGGCTCGCTTTATTTTTCCTCTTGCTCCTTAAGCACGTAGATCTCACCATCGAAACTACCTTGAATGGTCAATCCTTGGCCTGCCAGTTCCTTGAGATATTCAATATGCTCTTGGGTAATATGTTGACCCGGCACCAAAAGCGGAATACCCGGAGGATACGGGGTGACTAAACCTGCACAAATACGGTTGTTGCTCTTGTTAATAGGTACAGATTCACGTTCACCGTAGAAGGCATCACTAGGAATACAAGCAAGGTCAATAGCGGGTAAATTCTCAGGCAAGCGCGAGCGTCGCGTTGACTTCGATAGTTTTACCTTGCCGCCATCGAGCTTTTTTAAGGCATTGTATAAACGAATGATCTTTGAGCGTGTACCACCCAAGGTTAGTAAGACTAAGATGGTACTGTGCGTGTATTTCTCAATCTCCAGCCCAATTTCGTCTAGCAGAAACTTATGAATATCCTTTAATGAGTATGGCAGTTCACTAATATCGATGAGGATTTTAAGCGGATCATGACCCATATTATCGCCACTAAAATGTGGGAATATGTTCATAAAATCTTGCTTATCAAGCACTTTTATATGTTTGAGCGAGGCCATCTGCTGTTTGAACTCTGCAACATGGTTCAGCAGCGCATTGAGTAATTTATAGCCTTCCATCTCTAACTGCTTTTGGCACACATCCAAAGACGCAATCAGTTGGTACTTTGGCGAGGTGCTGGCGTAGATACTGTAAATCTCACGGAAAAAATCAGCATCAAAATCGGGGTCATTAATATGGATATAAGACGCCTGTGAAAATGCCGATACGACTTTATGCGCCGAATGAGTGACATAATCGGCACCTGCATGAATGGCGGAGTAATGGCGCAAGCTAGGGTGAAATAGCGAGTAAGCAAACCAAGCTTCATCAATAAAAACTTTGATGCCATGCTGATGGGCAAATTCTACGACTTGTTTCAGGTCGCTCAGCAAACCATCATAGGTACAACCTGTGAGCACCAGTAGTTTTGCATCGGTATTTTGTTCAATCGCTTGCTTAATATCGGCCAGTGAAGGCGGTGCAAATATGCCATATTTTGGATTTAAAATACTCGACAAATAGATTGGGAAACTGGCCGATTGCAAAATGCCGTAGTGCACTGACTTATGACAGTTGCGGTCGATGATCACCTTATCGCCTTTGCGAAGTAGGGTTTGCAAAATGATTTTATTCGAGGTGGACGAGCCATTAGTCACGAAGTAGGTGCGCTTAACCTCAAACGTTGCTGCAGCGGACTCCTGAGCGCGGCCAATGGTATTGGTACTATCTGACAGTGAACCTAACGAATCAACCGATACCGACAAGTCTCCGACAAATACATTACGGCCATAGAATTGATAAAAATCTTTGATATAAGGAGAGTTTCTAAAGCTCGAACCGCCGCTGTGACCCGGAGTATGCCAGGAGTCGTTCGCTTCGCCGACATAACTGCGATACGCGGTCCAAAATGGCGTCTCGGCTCTGTCATCAAAGTCGTTGATCATATAACCTAAAATGGCTTCAGGATCTGAGATAACTTCATCTTTAAAGAAGAAAGACTCGATTTCCTCGGATTCGTTGACTATCTCAAGCCCTTTAGTGTCATCACCAATAACATAAACCGGTAATTCTAGACGAATACTTTTTAATTGCTCGATAAAGCGACTATAGGTTTGTTCGCCACTTTTCTGTTGCACATCCCAACTCAGCACGACAGCTTGAATATCACCATCTTCAGTGACATGCTCCAAGGCTTTTGAAAGTTCGAGACATTCAATAATATCGATTTGAACATCCTCTCGCTCAAAATTAGGGATCGTTTTTGACAGATTGCTTGAGAGCGCTTGCAATACGGCTGGCTCTTGTTCTATTAACAAGATACGAAGGACAGGTAGCATAATGATATTCGCATTAAAATTTAAAGACTTTCATTAGCATAAAGAAAGCGTAGTGATTTGTGAAATCAATACTTTGAAAATGTTCTAGAAATTGTAAAACGGATGTAGGCGAGGAAGTTGTTGCGAGTGATGGAAAGTGTGCTATTCAACATAGGAAACAGGAAGGTTTCGAGTATCAGGCGTGTCTGAGTTAAATTTGGGATAGGGTGTTTTTGAAGGCTGTATTACGATTGCTTTTCAATGATAAATACAGTAGTGATAAAAACCACAGTATTAGCTAACAGATCAATAGGAGTCAAAATGAGATTGGTTAATTATGTTGTGTATGTGTTCTTATTTGGGTGTTTAATCAGCTTCCCTTCATGGGCTGATACAAATAACTTGTCGGGAACATTGGTTGTTGTAAATAAAAAGGGGGACTCGGTTGATTTCATCGATCTTAGCAGCCGAAAAATTAAGCTGACGCTCGCAACCGGCAGAGGACCACATGAATTAGCAATGAGTGCCGACGGGCATACGGCTGTTGTCACTAATTATGCTCGTGGCAATAGTCTAAGTGTTTTTGACGTTCGGCAAGCAAAAAAAGTTAAAACCATTGATTTTTCTCGTTATCCAAGGCCACATGGCGTGTTGTTTTTAAAAGACCAAAAACGCGTTGCAGTATCGTCTGAAGGCTCCGACAGTGTGGTAATCGTTGATATAGAGTCGGGGAAAATTGATAAAGTAATAGCAACAGAGCAAAGAGGCTCTCATATGGTGGCGCTGCCGGCGTCTAGCGAGCGTGTTTACACCACAAATATGCGCGCAGATTCAGTGTCTGAATTAGATGTAAAGTCAGGTGCCTTACTTCGCAAAATTTCAATGCCAAAAGTACCAGAGGCTATCACCATAAATAAAAGTGGCTCAGAGCTCTGGGTTGGTAGCAACGATGATGGCTTAGTTACCGTGTTTGATGTAGCAAATGAGCGTATAATTAAGCAATGGAAAGGCTATAGCTTTCCATACCGTGTGTTACTTACCCGCGATGAGCAGTTTGCTGTGATCTCAGACTATAGGAATCACACCCTTGATGTGATCGATGCAATGCACAAAGAAAAGCTGCGTCAAATAAAGTTTGAGCCGGGAACAGGACCAAAAGGCGTGATCCTCCATCCAGACGATCGCACTTTATTTTTATCCGCTTACCAAAAAAATAAGGTCCTTGTTATAGATATTGTATCTGGCAAAACCTTATTTGAACTCCCTACTGGTAACGGACCAGATGGAATAGGGTATTCAGCAGTGGTATTGCCTTAGGCTAACCATCACGTCGATACGAATGTGGCGTGAAGTAGGAGCTGCTTTACGCAGCGATCTGTGCTTTCATATCGCTTGAACAATTTTACGAAACAACAAATTCACGGTAACCACCACAAATAAAAGTTGTGCTTATGCTAAAACAAAGATTAGCTATCAGTCTTCTCTTTAAACTCACACAAATCTTCAATCAAACAGCTGCCACATTTAGGTTTACGCGCGGTGCACACATAGCGGCCATGGAGAATAAGCCAGTGGTGGACATCTACCTTAAACTCTTTTGGTACCACCTTTTCTAGCTTTTGCTCGACTGCCACTACATCTTTACCCATAGCAAATTTGGTGCGGTTGGAGACGCGGAAGATATGGGTGTCTACGGCAATAGTCGGCCAGCCAAAAGCGCAGTTTAGTACCACGTTGGCGGTTTTTCGGCCGACACCCGGCAGTGCTTCTAGTGCTTCACGGTTTTCAGGAACTTCGGAGCCGTGTTTGTCAACGAGGATCTGACACATTTTATAGACGTTATTGGCTTTTGAATTAAATAAACCAATGGTTTTGATATAGTCTCTTAAGCCCTCAAGGCCAAGCTCCAGAATTTTCTCAGGTGTGTTGGCAACAGGGAAGAGTTTGCGCGTTGCTTTGTTCACCCCAACATCAGTGGCTTGTGCTGAGAGGGTAACGGCAACTAAAAGCTCGAATGGTGACGAGTATTCTAGCTCGGTTTCAGGGTGCGGATTTTCGTCCCTAAGTCGCGTGAGTATTTCTATACGTTTTTGTTTATTCATAAGATTTACTTGCTAAATTCGATGACGGTAGCATGCAGTTACTTTCATTAAGCAGCGATAGTGACGGTATCGCTGCAAATTGGCATTATTATTACCGCATTAGTTTAAGTTAGTGACCCGTGCTCTAGGACCTTTTACTTCTTCGGCTGTTGGCGCTGCTTTGGCTTTGAGCTGAGCGTCGATAATGTTTTTAGCGGCAATCAAAAAACCAAGGCCCAAAAAGGCGCCTGGTGGCAGGATTGCAACTAAAAATTGATGATCGAATGAGAAGATCTCAATACGCAATACACTTGCCCAGTTGCCAAGGAGTAGCTCGGCACCATCAAATAGTGTTCCTTGACCAATCAATTCGCGCATTGCACCCAGTACAAATAGCACCAGTGCAAAACCCAGCCCCATCATTAAACCATCCCAAACCGATAACAACGGACTATTCTTCGAAGCGAATGCCTCGGCACGACCAATAATGGCGCAGTTGGTCACGATCAACGGTATAAATATGCCAAGGGACTGATACAGACCAAAGGTATAAGCGTTCATGAGTAGTTGAATAACCGTAACAAAGGCGGCGATGATCATCACAAAAACAGGAATACGAATGTCTTTTGGCACCCAGTTTCTCACCACCGATACGGTAAAGTTAGAACCAACCAGTACCAGTAATGTGGCAATACCAAGCCCCATGGCATTGGTTACTGTTGAAGTTACTGCAAGGAGTGGACACAGCCCTAAAAGCTGTACCAGTGCAGGGTTATTTTGCCATGTACCTTCTTGAAAGAGCGATTTAAACTGACTCATTGCGACACCTCGCAAGTATTAGGCGCGTTAAATAGCACATCAAAATGCGTTTTGGCAAACCATGCGGCCTGATTTACCGAGGTTACCACAGCGCGTGGGGTAATGGTTGCGCCAGTAAATGAATCAAATTGACCGCCGTCTTTTTTCACATTCATTTTAGGGTCTTTTTCACCTTCAACTTGAACGCCATTGAAAGTCGTTACCCAAGCCGACTTTGCCAGCTCTACCTTATCACCAAGGCCTGGGGTTTCTTCATGGCGCGTTATACGCACACCTGAGATCAGACCTTGTCTATCGATAGCGGTTAAGACATCAATATTGCCACTGTAGCCTTTCGGGGTGATATGTCTCACTAAAAGAGCTGAGGGTTCACCATTGAGTCTGGCTCTGTAAATGGTGTGTGGGCCGCCTGGGCCGAGTTCTAAGGCGTTGCTGGTGGTGCAATCCAAATACAGAGTATTGTCGTACTTATCTGCTGCAATCACCTGAGAAAGTAGTTGCATCAGGTGCTGCTGCTCTTGGCTGGCAATTTTATCTTTAGTGAGGTCATTAATCAGTGCGACCGCTCCTGTTGTTGCCAGTGCAAATGCCGCAAGGATGAGGCCATTTTTCTGCATCGATTGAATTATCATGATTTAGCTCCATGACCATAAGTACGAGGCTGAGTGTAATGATCGATAAGTGGTACTGCCATATTCATGATCACAACTGCAAATGCAACGGCGTCTGGATAGCCACCAAATTGACGAATAACATAGACTGTTAAGCCGATTGCCGCGCCGTAAATCAGGCGACCTAAGTTAGTGGTAGAGGCCGACACCGGATCGGTGGCTATAAAAAAGGCACCAAGCATAGCGCCGCCACTTAACAAATGGAATAGGGTGCCCGGCTCTGATTCAGGGGCGATGATATAGCCAATTGCGCTAGCAAGGCCAAGACTGGTAATAAAGGCTGCAGGAATATGCCAGTTGATCACTTTGGCTTTTAGCAGATAAAGACCACCTAGCAAAAAGGCCAGGTTAACATATTGCCAACCAAGTCCCGCAAGTGCTCCAAAACCCTGCTTATTCATCGCCTCATTCACGGTTAAGCCTTGCGAGACTGCGGTTTTTACCGAGTCTAATGGCGTGGCACCAGTCGCACCGTCAATCACCCCTGCACGCCATACGTCAAGTGAGACACCTTGGCTGGTGGACTCGGTAAAGATCATCGCGAGTTGGTCGACAAAGCTTAGCGACTCTAGCGTGAGCGCTTGAATAGGTGACCATGAAGTCATTTGTACAGGGAAGGAGATCAGCAATAATACATAGGCCGCCATGGCCGGGTTGAAAAGGTTAAAGCCTAGGCCACCGTATAGCTGTTTTACAATTGCGATGGCAAAAAATGCGCCAATGACAGTTATCCACCAAGGGGCTAGTGGCGGAATACTGATGGCCAGTAGCACAGCAGTGAGCCAAGCACTACCGTCGCTGAGGCTGTGCCATATCGCTCGACCTCTTAGCTTTAGCACTAGCGCTTCAGCAAGGCTTGCGGTAATAAGCGCCAAAGCCAACTGGATCAATACACCAAAACCAAAATAGTAGGTTTGGACTAAGATCCCGGGAATACAGGCTGCCATGACGGTCATCATGATTTTGTTGACCGACTTATGGCTATGATTGTGCGGGGATGAGGCCATGGTTAGTTTCATGACGGTTCATTTCCTTCTTGTTCTTTCGCTTGCTTCTTCGCTTTTGCTCTTGCAATTGCGGCTTTAACGGCGGCTTTTTTACGTGCTTCAGGGCTGGCTTGTTGCTGCTCAGATGTGCCCTCAGCACCTTGCTCTGTACCGCTGGAGTCTGTTTCTGATCCCGCCGTTGGCTCATTTGTTTCTTCGCCTTGCTCACTCACGCTTTCGCCAGCTTCTTGTGCCTCTTTAGCGGCTTTTTTGGCCTTAGCTCTGGCAATTGCGGCGGCAACGGCAGCTTTGCGTGGATCTTCCTCGGCGCTTGCCGTTGGAGCGGCTTCTGCTTGTTCGCTCACGCTTGCGCCAGCTTCTTCCGCCTCTTTAGCAGCTTTCTTGGCCTTAGCTCTGGCAATTGCGGCGGCAACGGCAGCTTTACGTGGATCTTCCTCGGCGCTTGCCGTTGGAGCGGCTTCTGCTTGTTCGCTCACGCTTGCGCCTGCTTCTTTAGCCTCTTTAGCAGCTTTCTTGGCCTTAGCTCTGGCAATTGCGGCGGCAACGGCAGCTTTACGTGGATCTTCCTCGGTGCTTGCCGTTGAGGCGGCTTCTGCTTGTTCGCTCACGCTTGCGCCAGCTTCTTCCGCCTCTTTAGCTGCTTTCTTGGCTTTAGCTCTGGCAATTGCGGCAGCAACGGCGGCTTTACGTGGATCTTCCTCGGCGCTTTTCGTTGGAGCGGCCTCTGATTGTTCGCCTGTGCTCTCGCCAGCTTCTTCCGCCTGTTTAGCGGCTTTCTTGGCCTTAGCCCTGGCAATTGCGGCAGCAACGGCTGCTTTACGTGGATCTTCGTCAGCGTTATCGGTTTGAGCACTGTGTGAAGCTTCAGCTTGCTCGCTTATGCTTTCACCTGCTTCTTCCGCTTCTTTAGCGGCTTTCTTGGCCTTAGCTCTTGCAATTGCGGCGGCAACAGCGGCTTTTTTATCGCTTGGCGCTGCATTGGCTTCTGGTTCAGCTGTGTCTTCTGCGGCTGCTTTTTTGGCTTTAGCCCGGGCGATTGCAGCAGCCACAGCTGTCTTTTTATCATCTGCTGCGGCTGGCTCAGATTCAGGCGCAGTTTGGGCCGCGGCTTTTTTCGCCTTAGCGCGAGCAATGGCGGCGGCTACTGCATCTTTTTTATCTGTGCTTTCAGGCTGGTCAGTTTTTTCTTCTTTATATTTACGCGCCTGCGCTTTGCGTTTTGCACGCTCTTCAGCAATGGCGCTGTTATCCGGCTCTAACTCGCCGTTCTCACCTCGTTTGGCTTTGGCGCGTGCAATCGCAGCTTGGACCGCGGATTTATCTGACTGCTTATCTTTAACGCGTGAGAGTGCTTCTTGCACTTTTTCTTTATCTGCGGCTTTTGGTGCAGCGCCCGCCGAACGGCGTTTATGTTTATTTTGGCGTTCTTCTTGTTCGCGCTCTAAGCGCTCTTTTCTCGCTTCAAAACGCTCTTTAGCACGCTCTGCTTTGACTTGTTCAAGCTTTTGTTCGCGAATGTCGGCTTTGGCTACACGATAGTATTGCACCAAGGGGATTTCGCTTGGACAAACATAAGAGCACGCACCACATTCGATACAGTCAAAGAGGTTGTATTCCTCTAACTTTTGGTACTCTTTGCCTTTAGCAAACCATTGTAACTGCTGTGGTAATAAGCTTTGAGGGCAGGCATCTGCACAGGCACTACAGCGAATGCATGCCTTTTCGTCCCCCGGGATCGCAAGTTCTTGGTTGTCTGGCGCGAGTATACAGTTGGTGGTTTTGACCACTGGGATCCTAACCGATGGCAAGGTAAAGCCCATCATTGGACCGCCCATGACTACGCGCTGCGCCTCTACTGGTGAAAAGCCTTGTGAGTCTAGCAGGTGCTTTATTTCAGTGCCGAGTAAAGCCCACACGTTGCTTGGCTGAGTAATGGTATTACCGGTCACGGTAACTACACGCTCAATAAGTGGTTTACCCTCAAAAATGGCTTGCCAAATTGCGAACAGTGTTCCAACGTTCTGCACTAGAACGCCGATATCCGCTGGTATTCCAGCACTTGGTACTTCTTTGGAAGTTAATAGCTTGACCAGTTGCTTTTCACCACCAGAAGGGTATTTGGTTGGCACACTACGGACTAAGATATCCTGATTATGCTGAGCCGCTGCGGCGATCGCCGCAATGGCTTCAGGTTTATTATCTTCAATGCCAAATAACACTTTTTGTGGCTTCAATATGCCTTGTAGCACTTCGACGCCTGCGATGATTTCTTTGGCGTGCTCACGCATCAAACGATCATCGGCTGTAATATATGGTTCGCACTCAATGCCATTGACGACTAAAAACTCAATGGGCTTTGGGCTGTCTGCTTTGACATAGGTTGGGAATCCCGCACCGCCCATACCGGCAATACCAGCTTGGTGGATAATATCGATAAGCTGTTTGTTATCAAGCGTGCTAATGTCGCTAATAGGATTCAGTGGTGTCCACTTATCTTCACCGTCTGGGCGCAAAATAATACTGAGCTCAGGTAGCGCGGATGGATGCGCCGACGGCATCGGTTTTATCGCTTCAATGGTGCCAGATGTGGGGGCGTGAATGGGCAGCGACCAGTTCGTGCCTGGAGCCGTCAATGCTTGACCCTTAAGGACGTGATCGCCAGAGTTAACTAACAGGCTACCATTGGCACCAATGTGCTGCTTTAGTGGCAGGATTAGTTTATCAGGCAAAGGTAAACGAGCAATCGGTTGTTGGTTGGATAATGTCTTTTGCTCTGGTGGATGGATGCCACCTGGGAACTGCCACAGTTTTCCGCTTTCTATTTGTTCAAGTAATGTTTCCACTTAAACCTCTTAATCAATCTGTGTCACAGGAATGGCGTCTAGCTGCCACTTCCACGTTTGCTTGGTCTGTGCAACCGGGATCATATCAATACAATCGACCGGGCAGGGCTCGACACACAGATCGCAGCCTGTGCACTCGTCGATGAGCACGGTGTGCATTTGTCTGGTTGCACCAACGATAGCATCCACGGGGCAAGCTTGAATGCATTTGGTACAGCCAATACATTCGTCTTCACGAATGTAAGCCACTTTCTTGACCGGCTCTGCGTCTTCTCCGCCAGCCAGTGGCTTTGCTTCTACGCCCATTAAGTCCGCCAGTTTTTTCACTGTAGCTTCACCGCCGGGAGGGCATTTATTTACATCATCGCCATTCGCAATCGCTTCAGCGTAAGGTCGACAGCCGGGATAGCCACACTGGCCGCATTGAGTTTGTGGCAGAATAGCGTCTATTTGTTCAACAATTGGGTTGCTTTCAACTCGGTATTTCACTGCTGCATAGCCAAGCACAATACCAAAAATAAGCGCCAGCGCACCCAGTGCAAGTAATGCGTAAAGTAATGTCATATCTAAAACTTAACCAATCCAGAAAAGCCCATAAACGTAAGCGACATAAGTCCTGCGGTGATCATCGCTATCGATGCGCCTTTAAAGGGTGTCGGCACGTCAGCGACAGCCAAACGCTCACGCAAAGCGGCGAATAGCACCAAAACCATAGAAAAGCCAACCGCAGCGCCAAAACCATAGACTGCAGACTCTAAAAAGGTGTGGTCTTTTTTGATATTAAGTAGTGCGACGCCTAGTACAGCGCAGTTGGTGGTGATCAAAGGTAAGAAAATTCCCAGTAACCGATACAAGGTTGGACTGGTTTTACGTACCACCATCTCTGTAAATTGCACAACCACAGCGATAACCAAAATAAAGCTCATCGTTCTTAAAAAAGTGAGATCGAGCGGCAATAAAATATACTGATTGACCAAATAGCTGGTGACTGAGGCTAGCGTAAGAACAAAGGTGGTCGCTAACGACATTCCCACTGCGGTATCCAATTTTCCAGATACCCCCATAAATGGACATAAGCCCAAAAATTGGACTAAAACGAAGTTATTCACCAGCACGGTGCCAATGAGCAACAAAATGTATTCGGTCATTCCTGCCTCTATAACTTATTCACTTTATGCGGGTTTTCCCGTCAAATCGAGGTG
The DNA here is from genome assembly GCF_030291895.1 of Pseudoalteromonas sp. JC3. NCBI lineage: Bacteria > Pseudomonadati > Pseudomonadota > Gammaproteobacteria > Alteromonadales > Pseudoalteromonadaceae > Pseudoalteromonas > Pseudoalteromonas sp. JC3. Next base: position 1,150,816 of record NZ_CP127855.1, read on the forward strand.
ATAGTTAACTGTATTAAAGAACTTACTAGGTGCAAGTTTTGACTGGGTTTAATTCTGCTAAAAATACTTTTTAGTAGAATTAAACCGATAGCACCGTTCCGCTTTGAATTTTTTAAGTGAAAACATGTGCCTTGCTATCATTTAAGCTAGCGTCTCACATTTTATGAGGCTGTAGCTTGTCATGTAATGCTGACAGTTTTCATTCAGTTATTAGCAAGTAATCCTAATTCAGAGTTTGCTTATCAGGCTAAATATATGATTTTTTAGCAATAAAATCATAGTGATAGAGTGATTTTATTGCTAGATATTGGATTACCGCTAGCGCCGAAATAATCTTCAAGCTTATCTTTGTGAACTTCTTAAGATCCCATGGACAAACTTGAATGATAATTCCTGCCAATAGTAACACAGATTGTAACTGGTGTGGCAAATGATAGTGTGTGAAAGTCAGCGCAATGGCAGCGGGAAAGGGAAGGGCAAATACGTTGCCCTTGGAACTTTCGTTAAACTTGGATAAGGGGAGAATTATCCAAGCTCAGGTTACTTAGATTTCTTTTGGTTTTTCGATGTAATAGCCTTGTACACCGTCCAAACAAAGCGTTTCGACTATATGTTTCTCTTCTTGGCTCTCGATACCTTCGGCAAATACGTTGACACCGATACGGTGCGCAAGGTCAACCATTAAACGCATAAAATATTGATTATTCTTGTCTTCTTCAAGACCACGAGTATAGCTTGCATCCATTTTGATATAGTCAGGCTTTAAGTCTCTAAAAAACTTAAACGACGTTAAACCCACACCAAAACGCTCAACGGTGATACGAGCGCCGGCACGATGCACCATATCAATAAAGCGCTTACTGGCTTTAATATTTTGCTGTAAGCCAAACTCGCTAACTTCAAATACCAGTTTAGAGGCGAGATTGGTTTCTTTTAACAAACGACGCTCTAACCAGATCACAAATTGATCGTTATGAGCGCTCGATGCGGTGACATTGATCCCAAAATACTTTTCATTAAAGTTACGCGTTTTGATAAGTTCTAGCGAGGTGTCGATGATCAGCTGATCAATCTCGATGGCCATTTCCAGCTTTTCCGCCATGGCAAGGAAAGAAGCCGTTGGTAGCATCTGTCCTTCTTCAGTTTTGAAGCGAGACTGGATCTCAGCATAGGCCTTAGAATTTTTACCAATTGGCATGATATTTTGCATCATCAAGCTAACACGTTTGCTGTTGATCACATCGCGGATCACGCGACGCCAGTTTTGGTTGCCAAATCCAGCACTAACGTTATTCACTAGGTCAGATTCACGCTGAATATGCCAAGCATTGGCTTGCTTGCTTTGTGCCATACTCATGGCATTATCAACAACCGAGAGTAGCTCTCCAAGTGGTTTACCGTTTTCGTAAGGTACAATCCCAGTGTTTGCAACCGATGATAGTTCTTGGTTTTGCTGGAACTGAGTAAAACGTGCTTGCAGTGTTTCACCAAACTCTTCCGCTTCTTTACTTGGCACATTGGGTAAGATCACTGCAAAATCGGAACTATTTAAACGGAACACCTGGCTGCCGGCATAAGTACCGGTGACGTGTTTGATGATATCCGATACCGACTTAATGTATTCATCACCTTTTTGATAACCACGAGTTTGGTTAATGACCTGCAATTCAGAACAGCGGATCATCGCCAACGAGCCAAATGCCTTTTTAGCTGATGACTCGATATACTGCTCGTAATGTTCAACGAACATATTGCGGTTGCCAAGATCGGTGACTACATCTTTATACGCTTCTTGCTTGATAGTGTGAGCGGCATTTTTAATGTCTTCTTGCTTTGACTTTAAAAAGCTAGCTAATCGTTTAAAAGAGGGGACTAAATCATGCCCGAGTTCCGCCACTTTGCCATCATTAAAATCGAACTCAATATTGTCGGTAACTTGGTTTTGCGTGATGTAAGAATCTACAGCATTGGCCACTGTCATACTAACGTTGCGATTAAGCTTTTTATAGACGCCTTGCATAAAGAAAACAGGAATAAAGGCAACTAACGCTGAAATAACGATAAGTAGCAGTAGGGCTTGTTGTAGTAATTGCGCCTGACTTTGTGCATTGATCAAGAATTCAATTTTGATGTCTTTGGTATCGTTAACAGCAAATTGGGGGCGAATAGCATTGATATTTGATTCTATGAGTTCGGCGATAAAGGGGAGGTTGCTTGGTGTGTTGACTTGCAAAACAGTTTGGCCGTCAAAGTCTCGTACGATAAAAGTTGAGAAAACATCCCCGCTATTTAAGGCCTGACGGATATGTTCAGGAGTAACTTCAGTGAGTTTCTTATCCTTTATATACTCTGTCACCATGGTATGGGCACTTTGTTGTGCTTTGTTGATTGCAGAGTCAAAACTTGTTGCGAAAAAAAAGCTACCAATCAAGGAGAATAATAGCCAAGAGGTGACTTGGAGTACGATAAGTTTTTTAAAACCAGCCATAGTACGCTTCTTAAAGAGAGTTATTCCATAGTATCGGGTGCATTGCCAATTTCTTTATCAAATTCATCGGTTTGATTTTTGTCTGGTCGATAAATTGCAGAGAAGGTTGTTATTCGGGCAAATGCAGTGAGAATATTGCTTGTAGAGTAGTGTAAATGCTGGAAAAAGTCTAATGCTTTCGTGGAATTGGCTCCCCCTCCCCGACTCGAACGGGGGACCTGCGGATTAACAGTCCGTCGCTCTAACCAACTGAGCTAAGGGGGAACAATTTGGAACTTTAGGAATGCTCTTTTGAGCACTATCTTATTGATTGGCTCCCCCTCCCCGACTCGAACGGGGGACCTGCGGATTAACAGTCCGTCGCTCTAACCAACTGAGCTAAGGGGGAACTACAATAAGATGTTGACTTTCCGGTGAAGGAGTGGCTCCCCCTCCCCGACTCGAACGGGGGACCTGCGGATTAACAGTCCGTCGCTCTAACCAACTGAGCTAAGGGGGAATAGTCAAGTGTGAGAATTTGGCTCCCCCTCCCCGACTCGAACGGGGGACCTGCGGATTAACAGTCCGTCGCTCTAACCAACTGAGCTAAGGGGGAAGCGTATCTCTCAACGGGGCGAAATATTAATGACGACATTGCAAGGTGTCAACCACTAAAATCACAGAAACGTAAAAAACTCTACTAAGCGATGAATTAATGCGCTATTTGTTGGCTTTTTAGCTTGTTTAGTATTATTGATATAGGTCCTGTTGACCTTTGCTGTTTGATTTTTGTTCCCCAGAGTGGGTTTTGAGCGCGGCGCTCGACTTGCCGCCTAGTAATCTAAGCAAAAGTTGAGTGATAAGTAATTTATCATCGTTAATATAATGACTCTTAGCGAGTTTCGGTTTCAAAAACCTCATATCATGAAGAGCTGCAAAATATGAAATAGAAGCTGTTGTATAAAATTCCTAAATCATCATGCAGGGGGATGTCGAATAAAATTAACATATACAGTATTTACTGTTTATCTATACAGTGATATATTCTGTTTAATGTATTTTTTGAACGTTTTGTTTGAATTATATCCCTAACTGCTCATTTTATGATGTTTTCTTGAGATCTTTAAATCATTGCAATTGTCACGTGAATGAGATCAATGAGGGTGAATAGTGTGATATTGATAATCTCTATTTAAACGCGGTGTAGCAAACAGTAAGTAGTTACTATCGTCAAAGTGAGAATCAATAAATTAATAAAAAATTCAATTAAAACAGTTGTATATGTGATCCTCGTTATTTTTAGTAGCTAGATGCTTTTTACTTCCAGAAGCAAGGTTAGCCTAGAGATCTAAATTGATCCAGTTGTTGTTTTAAGAATGATCACACTAAACTCGCCGTTGATCAAAATTACTCCAAGCTGAAAACCTTTATTCTATTGGCTTGGAGCGACTTATCCACGGAATCTGTGGATAACATTGTTTATTATTATTTGAGAAGTATTGCAAGACTATGAAATTAGGGCGCTGCAGCCGTTTCAAGTAAAATTCGATAAATATTTAATTTCAAAAATATCAATAGGTTATATTTGATTGGTTATTTTTGTTTATTTGTTGCTCAGTGTGAAGCTTTTATGAACTTTTTACCTTTTTGGTTGTGCAAAAAACATGCTACTTTGCAAGCGAGGTTGTAACTTTTTTGTCAAAACTTACTGAATCGTTATTTTCAACACTAAACCTTAATCCTGTGACGTAACACAAGCTTTTTATAGGTAACTGTTGCTAATTTAGACTTTATAACGACTCTTAACGTTTCCCGCATAGCGTCAACATCTTGAATAGCATACAATGAGCCGCTTAAAGTATCAGAAATAGGTTGTTATGACTCAAGCTAAGTCAAATTCCAATGGCAACGATATCCTTTTTGGTGATATTGGGGCGACTTTAAAGCGAATGACGATCCCCATGATATTCGGGATGATCACGCTGATGATGTTTAATCTCGTTGATACTTTCTTTATTAGTATGCTTGGCACCGAGCCGCTCGCAGCAATCAGCTTCACCTTTCCAGTTACCTTTACTGTAATTAGCTTAGCCATCGGGCTAGGTATTGGCACATCCGCCGTTATCGCGAAGGCTTTGGGTAGCAATTTGCTCGACGAAGCTAAGTTTGATGCCGCAGTGGCTATTATTATCTCTGCCATTTTTGTTTCGCTGCTTTCTATTCTTGGTTTTATTTTTGTCGATGAGATCTTTATTCTCCTCGGGGCAGGTGAAGCGGTTATGCCATTTATACACGACTATATGTCCGTGTGGTTCATTGGCTCGATTTTATTGATAACGCCGATGATTGGTAATTCAGTGCTGCGTGCCAGTGGTGATACCAAAACGCCAAGTTTAGTCATGGGACTCGGGGGATTAGTAAATGCGGTGCTGGACCCGATATTAATCTTCGGATTTGGGCCAATTGATGCAATGGGTGTAAAAGGGGCTGCAGTGGCCAGTGTGTTATCTTGGAGTCTTGGGGTAACTATTATTTTATATTTGCTGATAGTTAAAAAACGTCTTATCTCACTGTCTGCAAAATACACCAGCTTCACAAATGCGGCAAAAAAAATTCTCACCATCGGCCTGCCTGCAGCTGGCGCAAATATGCTGACGCCGTTGGCAATGGCGGTAATGACCGCACTTATTGCCAGTTATGGACCAGAAGCTGTGGCCGCATTTGGCGTTGGGAGTCGTATCGAGTCTATCGCAAGTCTCGTGGTTTTGGCGCTTTCTATGACTTTGCCTCCTTTTGTAAGTCAGAACTTTGGTGCAAAACAATACCAGCGTGTGTCTGATGCCTATACCCAAACACTTAAATTTGTGCTTGCTTTTCAATTTGCGGTCTATCTATTACTGGTATTGAGCGCTTACTACATCAGTCATACTTTTGGTAATGAACCTGCTGTCGTTGAAACCATACAGTTATTTATTTATATCATGCCGCTAGGATACGGCCTTCAAGGCGTGATCATATTAACCAATTCGTCATTTAATGCGTTGCATAAACCGATGAATGCGCTCATTCTAAGTGTGATCCGGTTGTTCATATTTTATGTACCTATTGCTTATATAGGCTCACAGTTGGCAGGATTACCAGGGCTATTTGCAGGCGCTGCTTTGGGGAATTTATTTACCGCAGCCATAGCCTACAATTGGTTTAAGAAAGTAATTAATGAAATTGCAGCAAGCGAGGTTCAAAAGGAGGCGTAATGGAAGATAAGTTTCAGCTAGTTTCTGAGTTTCAGCCAAACGGAGATCAACCAACAGCGATTGCTCAGCTGTGTGATGGTTTAGAATCGGGCCTTGCACATCAAACCTTGCTGGGGGCTACGGGGACAGGTAAAACCTTTACCATGGCCAACATCATTAATAATCTTAACCGTCCTACAATCATTATGGCGCATAACAAAACACTAGCGGCGCAATTGTACGGCGAAATGAAAGAGTTTTTCCCTCATAATGCGGTTGAGTATTTCGTCTCTTATTATGACTATTATCAACCCGAAGCCTATGTCGTTGCCAGCGACACTTTCATTGAGAAAGACGCGTCTATCAATGATCACATTGAGCAAATGCGTTTATCTGCGACCAAAGCTTTGCTTGAGCGCAGAGACACTATCATCGTCGCCTCCGTTTCAGCGATTTACGGCCTTGGCGATCCCGACTCTTATATGAAGATGATGCTGTTGCTGAAAGTCGGTGAAACTATCGATCAGCGCGACATGTTAAGGCGTTTGGCAGAACTACAATACACGCGTAATGACATGGATTTTAGCCGTGGTACCTATCGAGTTCGCGGTGAAGTTATTGATATTTTTCCTGCCGAATCGGAAACCATTGCGGTACGGGTTGAGATGTTTGACGATGAGATAGAGCGGATCAGTTTGTTTGATCCCCTGACTGGTGCCGTTGAGAAACACCTAGTTCGCGCAACTATCTATCCAAAAACCCACTATGTGACGCCAAGAGAAAAGATCCTTGATGCCATTGAGCGTATCAAGGTGGAATTAAAAGACCGCCGTACTCAATTATTGGATAAAAATCGCCTAGTCGAAGAGCAGCGCATTGCTCAACGTACACAGTACGACATTGAAATGATGACCGAGCTTGGCTATTGCTCTGGTATTGAGAATTACAGCCGATATTTATCGGGACGTGCACCAGGCGAGCCACCACCAACTTTGTTAGATTATTTGCCGGATGATGCGCTTATGATCATCGACGAGTCTCACGTTACTGTTTCGCAGGTTGGTGCGATGTACAAAGGCGATCGCAGTCGTAAAGAAAACTTGGTTGAATATGGTTTTAGATTACCGTCTGCGCTAGATAATAGGCCACTAAAGTTTGAAGAGTTCGAAGCGATTTCGCCGCAAACTATTTATGTTTCGGCGACTCCTGGTGATTATGAATTGAACAAATCTGCGGGTGATGTTGCCGAGCAAGTGATCCGTCCAACAGGGCTATTAGATCCAGAAGTAGAAGTGCGTCCAGTTGCAACTCAAGTTGACGATTTGCTCTCTGAGATCTACAAACGGGTGGAAGTGAATGAGCGTGTACTGGTTACTACGCTAACAAAACGCATGTCAGAAGATCTGACCGATTATCTTAACGATCATAATGTTAAGGTACGTTACTTACACTCTGACATCGATACCGTTGAACGTATGGAGATCATTAGAGACCTGCGCAAAGGTGTCTTTGATGTACTCGTTGGCATTAACTTGTTACGAGAGGGCTTGGATATGCCTGAGGTTTCTTTGGTTGCCATACTTGATGCAGATAAAGAAGGCTTTTTACGCTCGACGCGCTCTCTTATTCAGACAATTGGCCGCGCGGCACGTCACTTACATGGTAAAGCGATTTTATATGGTGATAGGGTGACCAACTCGATGCGCCAAGCTATAGATGAAACGCAAAGACGTAGAGAAAAGCAAGAGGCATACAATGAGGCCAATGGCATTACCCCAACGGCACTCAATAAGAAGATCACGGATGTGATGGATCTCGGTGAGGAAGTGGCTGATGACAAAGTGGTTGATATCGATGCCAAATTTAAACCAGGTATGCCTGCAATGGATGCGAAAGAGATCGCTAAAGAAATAGACCGACTCGAAGCACAAATGATGAAGTTTGCTAAAGAGCTTGAGTTTGAAAAAGCAGCTCAAGCGCGCGATCAAGTTCAAATCCTACAAAAGCGTTTGATTAAAGCCTAGGTTTTAAAGAATAAAAAAGCATGTGAGACTCACATGCTTTTTTATTGGTTGGGTATTAGAAGCGGTAGCTGACACCCAGAGATAGGCTCGATGTATCCAAGTCACCCATATCAAGGTACTTATAGCCAAGGTTAACTGCCATGCCGTTATCCCAGTCATATTGCCAACCCGCTTCAGCGACAAAACCGATGCCATCGTCGGTAACTAATTTAGTGCGGCCACGAGTGATTTCGTAATCGTAGTAGTTCGCACCTAATTTGCCGTAAAAATAGCTGTTGTCAGAAATTTGATAGTAGCCTTTTGCGGCAACAACAAAGTTATCAAATTCTAAATTGTTAGCGCCAAGGCCAAACAAAGTTTTGTTGTTTTGCGTACAGGTAAACTTGCGATCATTTTCGTCCTCACACTTCCAATCATCTAAGTCTTCACCGCTGTTATAACCTAATTCAAGCGCCAAAATTGGCGTAAAGTGATAGTTGTAATACAGGTATGCTTGGCCTACACCATCACCATCTTTGCTTGAGCTTTTATAAGAAGCGCCGCCGCCAGAGATGTCTAAACCAACGCGATGCGTCTCGTTATTTTGTTCTGCAAAAGACGATAAACTTGTTGTGAGTAATGCAAGAGATAAAAGCGCTTTAATTTTCATAATCAATGTCCGTTGTGGTTAACTTGAGGACAGTATAAATAGGGTACGTGTCAAGGTCTGTTGGGGGGCTGTCATAAAGTGTAAGAAGGCGTCTAGTTTGGTTCTCTTTATTTTACAAATATAAATAGTTGCACTTGCTAAGTACTTTTAGCTGCCGTAGATTTTGCAATGAGCGTTTGGTATTTTAGTATGGTTGTCAATGTCAAAATCGCAGCAATAAGCCCACTCCATATGTGATGCATGATCAAGTGACTTGCAATGAACATAGGTACGTCTTGCCAGCCATCAATAAACAAAAGTTTACCCAATAACAACAAGTAACCGAGCAGGTGCGAGAAGGTCACAAACTTAAAGGATTTAATAAATTCGCTTTTTGCATTGGTTGAGAGGGTGGGTATATTGAGATGTAGCGCGAGAATAAAGACTGTTGAGAGCACAATACTGACAAGTCCCAGCCCGAGTAATGAGGTTTTTATCAACACGATGGAGTAGATAAAAGCAAGTAACATGAGTCAGCCTAACAATTACAGAAAATGTAGTTTATATATGCTTAGGTTTTGAGTCTATTCGAATTATTCTAAGGATTAGGTAGTGATTTTCTGAGTGATCGCTCTATACTAAAGCCGATTTTATCAATAGTTTGTAAACCGATGTAACATTGCCCTATATTTTCGCGGCATGTTTCGTTATAAATGCAATGTTAAGTTGTAGTAAATTCGAATAAAACAATAACTATTACAGTAATTAAGACCAAGTTGGGAACTAGGGAAATGAAATTCGCTTTTAAGGATTTTTTGTTTGATAGCAAAGAACTGAAGCTTTATAAAGACGACAGAAAGCTCAATTTAAAACAAAAACCTGCTCAGATATTGGAGCTATTTTTATCTGCTCCTCAAACCATCCACAGTAAAGAAGACATCTTAGAGAAGGTATGGCCAGATAGAAAAGTAACCGATCAGGTCGTATTTCAAAATATTGGCCATTTACGTGCTTTGTTTGGTGATGATGCCATCAAAACCTTTTCACGAAAAGGGTATCAATGGCAGATCCCTTGTACGGCCTTTGAAGGGACTGCGGAAGCTCAGGCTTCACGTCAGACTACTCCCCATGAGTCGACTAAACCGGATGTAAAAACGGTGGAAGAAGAAACAGTAGTGACTGAATCACCTTCTGAAGTGTTCGAAAGACCAGAATCTATTGGTAGCAAACTGCCTATGTTTGGGCTTGCGGGTGCACTTGTGTTGCTAGCCTTGGGTATCTACTTTACGTTATCGTGAGTCAAATTTACTTGAGTTGAGGTTGTGTCATGTTGCAAACGTTGTATATCACAGGTGCTGGGGTGAGTGCCGAAAGTGGTATTCCGACTTTTCGAGGAGATGATGGTTTTTGGACGATAGGTTCGGCTAATTACACTCCTCAAGAAATGGCAACGCGAGCAATGTATAAATCGCAACCGGCGGAATTCTTAAAATGGTACTACCATCGTTTTGTGGCTTACCGTAATCACGGCCCCAATCTGGTTCATCAATGGCTTAGTGATAAAAATGTGATCACGCAAAATATCGACGGTTTAGATGGTAAAGCGGGAAATAATCATTTTATTGCGATCCATGGACGCGTTGATCAGGTGACTCCCTTTCATACCCAAGGTGAGCCTACAGCGTGTTTTACTGCCCCTTGGGATGAGGTAGACGAAAGTCGATTGGCCGAGTCGTTGTTAGCACTTTTCAAGATCGCGCGACAAGGCCCAGAAAAAGGCGTGTCACTTAAACCCTATGTATTGTTATTCGACGAATACTACACCGATCTGTATCGTATTAGCGAAGCACAGTCACGAATGTATGCTGCGGATAGAATCATTTTTATGGGCACTTCCTTTAGTGTCAATATCACTCAAATGGCCTTGGAAATAGCAAGGCACAAAGCAATTCCAATTGAAGTGGTTGACCCAAACCCTGCGCACTTACTTTACAAACAAGTCACCTATCACCGCATGACAGCAAGTGAATACATCGCCAGTTTGCCTGCCTCTTAATTTAAAGCCTGAGGAAAGTTTGCCTGCCTCTTAATTTAAAGCCTGAGGAAAGTTAGCCTGCATTGCTTTGATAGTAAGTGGCTAGCAGAAATTGTTTATATTCACTGAGCCGGTGTTGTTGTTGGAGGTGTGATTCAATCACTTTAGCGTTGTGGGGTTCCACTGCGCTTATATGTCGCCTTTCGATTTCCATCAAGCCAAGTAACGCACTTAATTCTTGAATGCTCAGTGGCGCAGTATGGCTATTAAAAGCTAAGTAGCATTCTAGAGGTGTTAACTTTTTTGCATTTCTTTGACTCAGCGCATTTTGAAGTAGCTCTTTGCTTTCAAAGTGCAATAAGGTTCTAAGGTAATTTAGACAGTTATCTTTCGCGGACATTTGCGATAAAAGGATATGTAGTATGTTATTTCCTTGCGGGTTAAGGTTATTGATTTGCTCAGCTTGGATCAATGGTGTTGAAAAAAAGGCAAACTTCTCCAAGGAGTTAATCGCAGCTATCATCGCCTCTGGAAAGCGTGCTGCTTGTAAGCAAACACTCGCTATATCTTGATAGTGGCCATAGAGTACAGTGTTACTCTGCGCACTTTGAAAAAGAAACTTGAGGACCTCAATCTGCTCGTCTTTGGTCACCTGTGCATACACGGCTTTTATTTTTTCTATATCCGCGCTTTTTAACGCTAACAAAAACTGAGTTAGACAATTATTCGACATACATAGAACCACAATTTATTATTTAATGCTCACGCAATATGATAGCCTATTCGCCTGCTGTTTTGCTCAATTTATAATGATAATAAAAAAGAGACGATAACGTGTTGCACTTTAAGATAATCCTGCTTACTTGTTGCCTACTACTAAGCCCACTAGTTCACGCTAATGAGCGTTTATATGATGCTTTTATAAAAGAAATTCAGCAACAAGAAACACGTGATAGCGCGCTTCAAAAAGTCGACCAAGTATTAGAGTCAGGCTTAACGCCGGAAGAAATTGCAGACGTTCACCATAAGACCACGGTTGCATTAAAAAACGGTTTCCAGCTCGAAGAAGCATATAAATGGGCGGAGCGCTTTAAACAGGTATTACTCTCGCATCATTTACCCGAATATGAAGCTAAATACTCTTTAACGTATGGTGACCTCATGCTCAAAGAGGGGAGATTTAGCGACGCGATTAGTTATTTAAACCTAGCCGTGTCTCAGCTATCGGCGCTTGATATGCATCGATTGTTAAGCCACGCTTATCGCTTTCGGGCTGCTGCTTACAAAAGCAATGGCAGTTATAAAGACTCGATAGAGAGTTACGAACTCTCAATTGAAGTGGCAAAGAAGTATGAACTCCCAGATTTGCAAGTGTCTGCGATCACTCAGTTAGCAGATGTTTACTCGGATCTTTCATTACCGGACAAGGCACTTGAATTACTGCAGCAATCGATAGCGGTACTAAAAAGCCAAAAACAGGAAAATACGGTTTTACTTGGACAAGTTTACTATAACCTAGGTGGTGCGCATCAAGTGATTGGCGACCATGCAAAGTCGCTTGAAGCTTATCAAACCGCATATGACTATGACATTAAAGCGGGCAATGTCGTTTATTCAGCTTACACGTTGATCCGCATTGGTCGTGAACAAATGAAACTCAGCCAATATGACAATGCACAAGCGTCATTTGAAAAAGCATTTACGATTTTCGAGGAGAATGACCATACCAGAAATCAGGGCTGGGCGCTGAGCAATTTGGCTGAAGTTAAATTAAAAGCAAATGAAAAAGCTAAGGCTAAAGAGTATGTTGAACAGGCGCTTGAGTTAATTGATCCGGTACAAAGTAAAGTGCTTTATCAAGAGACGATGACTACCTATGCGCAAATTGTTTTACCTGAACGAGCTGATTTTTTTATTCAAAGTATGGAGCAAATTATTGCTCAAGATGAGGTTTATCTTGGCCTCAAGGAAACCGCATTACGAGTGTTAAAGGACGCCTACAGCGCGAAAGGTGATTTTGAGTCTGCGCTTAATTATCACTTACAATATGCGGAATCTAAGGTTTCTCAGCTTAAAAAAGAAGCCAGTCAAAAAGCCTTGGCCTATCAGATGGATACCGAGTACCAGAAAAATCAATATGAGCTACAAAGTCTAAAAACACAGCGTGATGTAGAGCTGGCCGAACAGCGCGTAGAACAAATAGTAACGGCAGCAGTGGTGGGAGTTTTGGTCGTTCTACTGAGCGCATTTTTACTACTTGCGAGAAACAAACGTCGCTCACTGGAACTCGAGAAGCAGCTTCTCAACAAAACCTTGGACTTAAAGCAGCAACTACTTGCAGATATTTCTCATGAATTAAGAACACCACTTACCGTACTTAAGCTACATATTGAATCTCTTGAACATAATTTGGTGGAAAATCCCCAGCAGAGCTACAAAGTGCTTAACCGCCGTCTTGATACTCTTAACACATTAATTAAAGATATCTACGAACTCGCGCAGGCAGATACCGGCAGCCTTAACTTGGCGTTAGAGCGCGTCAATGCCAAACAAGCCTTTATTGGTCTTGTTGAAGATATTGATGACTTTGTGACGGATGAAGGGCTTGAGTTTAATGCCCATATTGAACTACCTGATGAGCTGGAAATCGACATTGACGTAACTAGGTTCGCTCAGGTATTTAATAACTTGGCTCGTAATAGTGTGAATTATACTGACAAGCCGGGAGAAGTCTGTGTGGATATTAGCTATCAAAGCCAGCAAATCCAATGTGTTATTGAAGATTCAAGCCCAGGTGTGGGTGATGAAGCTTTAGGGAGATTGTTTGAACGTTTGTTCCGCTGTGATAAATCACGTAGCCGAGATCTTGGTGGCTCCGGCTTAGGTTTATCTATTTGTCAAAAACTGGTTGAATTGCATGGTGGCAGCATTGCCGTCGCGCATAGCGAATTAGGTGGGTTGAAAGTGAGTGTTATTATACCTTGTGAGTAATAACACAAACCTGCTTTTAGCTGAGGTAATATATTCAGTGCGATTTCACATTGTGATATAGCAAAAGCTCGCCGCGTAAAGCGGCTCTGGCCAGAGTTATATATTGCATGTAGGAGCGATTTTACATCGCGATATGGTAAAAAATCGCCGCGTAAAGTGGCTCTAGCCAGAGTTATATATTGCATGTAGGAGCGATTTTACATCACGATATGGCATTAGATATCGCCGCGTAAAGCGGCTCCTACCAGAGTTATATATTGTGTGTAGGAGTGATTTCACATCGCGATATGGCATTAGATATCGCCGCGTAAAGCGGCTCCCACCAGAGGTTATATATTACGTGTAGGGGCGATTTTACATCGCGACAGGTACAACACCGCAACTACAAAAAGTTGCGTTCAAATCGCTTAAGCACTATGGACTTTGCCTTTGCGGCGGTGAGTATCAGCAAAATAAAAGCGACAATAAACCAGATGGGGCGATTACCATGCTCTGCATACCAGCTCACTCCACTAATGAGTTTTACATCACTTTTCAGTATATTGGCTTCGAATTGTGGAATGGCATGCTGAACTTTGCTAAGTGGATCGTAAACACCAGTGATACCATTATTCGTTACTCGAATTAATGGGCGCTGTAATTCTAAGGCACGCATGCGAGCGATCTGCATATGTTGATGCGGGCCGTGGGAATCTCCAAACCAAGCGTCGTTGCTCACAGTAAAAAGAATATCTGACTCAGAGGTAAAGTTACCTCTGACAAGCTCGCTAAACGCGATTTCGTAGCAAATAGCGGGTAACACATGCAAGCCATTTGCAAGTAGGTTTGGTTGTACCGCATCACCTCGAGTAAATGACGACATCGCTAAGTTAAAAAGAGGCGCAATAGGACGCAATAGGTCTTCGAACGGCACAAACTCACCAATAGGCAACAATTGGTGCTTCTGGTAGCGGTTTTTGTGCAGATAGTGATATTGCCCTTCGCTATCTTCTTTTTCTTTTTTACCAAGCGTGATCAGCGTGTTGTACGCGGTTCTGGTATCAAACTGATAATCGGGAATACCCGTTATTAGCGCCGTGCCATTAAACGCGGCGGCTTTGTCCAGCCCTTCTAAAAATGGGTAGGCGATATCTTCAAATTCTGGAATAGCCGCTTCTGGCCACACCACTAAATCAACGCCTTGCCAGTTAGGTCTGGTCATATCTCGATATTTAGACATGGTAGGCCAAAACTGTTCAGGCTCCCAGCGCAGACTCTGTTTGATATTACCTTGTACAAGTAAGGTGGTAATTTCATCACCCGAGTATTTCAGTGGACCTTGAATGATTGGCACACTGTATAGACCGGCAATGCCAGCAAAGCTGACTATGGTGAGATAAATCGCACGTTGTTTAAGTAGATAGTAAAGGCTTGTTGTCGCTAAAATAACTAACAATGTTAAGCCAAATTCACCGATCCAAGGGGCTAAACTGCCCAATGGCGAGTCAGTTAATGTGTAACCGAAGCTAAGCCAAGGGAAGCCCGTGAGCATATGGCCTCGCAGCCACTCGGTAATGGCAAAACCCGCAACAAGTGCCAGCACCCGTTGCCAAGGTGTGCGAGTAAAGTAGCTGGCAAAAGCAAATGCCAATGTTGGGTAGATGGCAAGATAAGCACATAGTAATGCCATCAACAGCACTGAGACAGGTAAGGGTAAACCACCAAATTCAGCGATAGAGACATGCACCCAGCTTATGCCAAGGGCAAACCAGCCAAAGCCAAATAAAAAGCCATATTTAGCCGCGAGCTTTGGACTGGGTTTATCGGTAAGCCAAGTCGCTATAATCAAGCTGACAAACGCGATGGGCCAAAAACCAAAAGGGGAATAAGCAAAAGTAAGTGCACAGCCAGAAATGAGTGCCAGCCATGCAAACTTATCTTTTGCGAGGTTACTCAGGTTAGATACTAGAGTCTTCAACATGTTCAGATTTAGGTACACTTACTTGAATTTGTAAGATCCTCCGGTTATCGGAGTTAGTTACCTTAAACTGAAGGGGATCTATGTCTATGGTTTCACCACGGCTTGGCATATGGCCAAATGCATGAAGAATAATACCGCCAATGGTATCGGCTTCTTGGGTGTCGTAGTTGGTTTTGAAAAATTCGTTAAATTCATCCAAGGGCGTGAGTGCTTGCACGGTATAAACATGTTTAGACAGCTGACGAATATCTTGTTGTTCTTCGTCGTCATCATGTTCATCTTCGATTTCACCAACAATGGTTTCGAGAATATCTTCGATAGTAACCAGTCCAGATACACCGCCGTATTCATCAATCACGATAGCCATATGGTAACGTTTTTGACGGAATTCGTTGAGCAGGGTATCGACACGCTTACTTTCAGGCACGACCACAGCGGGACGAAGATATTCGCGGATACTTGGCAAATCGCGCTCTTCGCGCAAAATCAAAGGTAAGAGATCTTTGGCAAGTAAGATGCCTTCTACGTGGTCTTTGTCTTCACAAATCACAGGAAAACGCGAGTGTGAAGATTCTACCATCATAGGGAGTTGAGCACTGAGCGGCTCATCTACATCAAGTGTAATCATTTGCGAACGTGGGATCATGATGTCACGTACTTTCAGCTCTGAAACGCTGAGTACACCTTCCATCATGTCTTTGGTTTCTGGGTCAATCAGCTGGCGCTCTTGCGCATCAGCGATGACTTCAGCCAGTTCTTCTTTATTTTGGGGTTCCCCTTGCAGCATCTGTGTGATGCGTCCCAGCCAGGTCTTGCTAGAAGAACCCTGACTACTTTGCGAGTTATCGTCGCTCATTAGTTGTGTCTGCTCCGTTAATTTAACAATCGTCTCTGTAAGGATCTGCGATATTCAAAGAAGCGAGAATTTGCTTCTCTATTGTTTCCATTTCTACCGCGTCTTGTTCATTTATATGGTCAAATCCAAGTAAATGCAAGCAACCATGGATAACCATATGGGCGAAGTGGTCATGAAAGGTCTTTTCTTGCTCTATGGATTCTTGGTATACCACTTGGGGACAGATAATTAAATCACCAATAAGTGGCAACTCAATCCCCGGTGGTGCATCAAATGGGAAAGACAATACGTTGGTTGGCTTGTCTTTGCCCCTGTATTGGCTATTGAGCTCTTGGCTTTCGTGCTCGTCAGCGATGCGAATCGTTAATTCTGCTTCTTCGCGAAATTGCGTTAATGCATGTTCTGCCCATAATTGAAATTGTGCTTCGGATGGTAAGTTTTCAAACTCACAAACCAATTGCAAATCTAGCATTAAGTCCATGGTTTATTCCTCAGAAGGTTGCTGTTTCGCTTGATGCTTTTCAGCTTTAGCGAGACGCTCTTGTTCTTCTTTCTTCTCGTATGCTTCGACGATACGAGCAACCACAGGGTGTCTAACTACATCGTGAGATTTAAAGAAGTTAAATGAAATCTCTTCGACATCATTGAGTACTTCTATCGCATGACGAAGTCCAGAGCGCGCACCACGAGGTAAATCGATTTGGGTGATATCACCGGTGATCACCGCTTTTGAATTAAAGCCAATCCGCGTAAGAAACATCTTCATTTGTTCAGTCGTGGTATTTTGGCTCTCGTCCAAGATAATAAACGCGTCATTGAGTGTTCGACCGCGCATATACGCCAAAGGTGCAACTTCAATGACATTTTTTTCGATTAAGCGCTCAACTTTTTCAAAACCAAGCATCTCGAATAGGGCGTCATAAAGAGGGCGAAGGTAAGGGTCGATTTTTTGTGTTAAATCACCCGGTAAGAAGCCCAGCTTTTCACCAGCTTCAACCGCTGGACGAGTGAGGAGGATGCGACGTATTTCTTGACGTTCTAGCGCATCAACCGCTGCTGCAACAGCAAGATAGGTTTTACCTGTACCCGCAGGACCAACACCAAAGGTAATATCGTGAGTTAAGATATTAGCGACATATTGGCTCTGATTTGGGTTACGAGGCTTAACCACACCGCGACGAGTCTTAATATAGACTTCTTTGTCCCATACGGTTGGGGCGTCTTGTTCAAGTACGTTCGCTTCTGTGATGGCCAGATGAACCTGATCCGGTTCGATTTCTGTCATTTTTCCTTTCACAGGCTGAGTATCAACATATAGAGATTTTAGAATATCCACAGTTGCTTTTGCCGTTACCGCTTGTCCGGTCACTTTAAACCAATTGTCACGGTGCGCGATTTCAACTCCAAGGCGACGTTCTATTTGTTTTAGATTTTCGTCGAACGGACCACAAAGTGAAGAAAGGCGGTGGTTATCTGCGGGTTCTAAGTAAATTTCTATATTCTTTATCTGATTACTCAAAATGTCTTCCTATAAAAATAACGCTAGCCGAAGCTAGCGCACAATTTAAAAATGCTAGGGGGTAAAAGTACCAACACCTAATTCATTAATTTCAGGTTCTTGTGGTGCTTTATTTAAGATATCCGACGGTTTTACGTCACGACGTAAATCCATTTCTGCTTCAGTACGGATAAGTTCACCACGTAACGAGTTCGGTAACGCCTCAGTAATACGTACATCGACGAATTGGCCGATCACTGAGTGTGGACCTTCAAAGTTTACAACGCGGTTATTTTCGGTTCTACCACGCAGTTCCATTGGGTTTTTCTTCGATGGGCCCTCAACCAAAATACGCTGCTCGGTATCGTGCATCTTGCGGCTAATATCCTGCGCCATTTGGTTGATACGGTTCTGTAGCAGATACAGGCGTTCTTTCTTTTCTGATTCTGCAACATCATCAGGTAAGTCGGCTGCTGGTGTGCCTGGTCGCGCTGAGTAGATGAAACTAAAGCTCATATCAAAGCCGATATCGTTAATCAGGTTCATCGTTGCTTCAAAGTCTGCGTTTGATTCGCCTGGGAAACCAATGATGAAATCTGAAGACATGCTTAGGTTCGGACGGATCTTACGTAGCTTGCGGATCGTTGACTTGTACTCAAGCGCAGTATGACCGCGTTTCATCAGGTTTAGAATACGGTCTGAACCACTTTGTACTGGTAGGTGTAAATGGTCAACAAGCTCTGGCACATCCGCATAGGCTTCAATGATATCTGGTGTAAATTCAACCGGGTGAGATGTCGTATAACGAATACGGTCAATACCATCAATTGCTGCAACGTAGCGAATTAAGTCAGAGAAGTAACAAATTTCACCATCGTGCATTTCACCACGGTAAGCATTTACGTTTTGACCGAGTAAGTTCACTTCACGTACACCTTGCTCCGCAAGCTGAGCAACTTCAAGGATCACATCATCTAAAGGACGGCTTACTTCTTCGCCACGCGTGTACGGTACAACACAGAAAGTACAGTACTTAGAGCAACCTTCCATAATTGAAACAAATGCACTCGGGCCTTCAGCCTTTGGCTCAGGGAGGCGGTCAAATTTTTCAATTTCAGGGAATGAAATATCAACGACAGCACCTTCTTTGCTTTGCACCTGTTTGATCATCTCTGGCAGGCGGTGCAATGTTTGTGGGCCAAACACGATATCAACAAATGGAGCGCGCTGACGAATGGTGTCGCCTTCTTGTGATGCTACGCAGCCACCAACACCGATAACAAGATCAGGGTTTGTGTCTTTTAGTAGTTTCCAACGACCAAGTTGGTGGAATACTTTTTCCTGTGCCTTCTCACGAATCGAGCAAGTATTGAGTAGGATCACATCAGCTTGCTCAGCTTCTTCTGTAAGCTGATAGCCATTTGTTGAATCCAAAAGATCCGCCATTTTCTGGGAGTCATACTCGTTCATCTGACAACCCCAGGTTTTAATATGCAGTTTTTTACTCATTTAAATATTGCCTCGTTTACAACTCGGTGTTTAGCACTACGCGTTTCTCGTGCAGGCGATGCTGAATTGATATCATTATGCCTAAAGGACGCGTATTTTATATGACCTATCTTGTCTAGCCAAGTATAGATTTTAACTTTCAAAATGTGGATCAATACAGAGTGTTTTAAGCAAACATCTGTTTTTATATGCGTTACAATGCGCAAAGACTCAATTAAGTGGAATATGGCATGAAAAACAAGGCTCTGATAGTCGGTGGTGGCATGGTTGGTGCAGCGTGTGCTGTTAAGCTAGCGAAGCAAGGTGTTGACGTAACCATTATTGAACATTCTCCCATCTCAGCTGATGAAATACTCGCAAGTGATAAGGTAGATATTCGCGTTTCTGCTATCAATCGCTTTTCCGAGCAGTTACTAGATGAGCTTGGTGCTATGCCTGTGTTAAGAAGCACCAGAGCCGCGGTTTACAAGCAGCTAGAAGCCTATGAGGATAAGCCAGGGCAATTGATATTTGATTGTGAAGCGCTAAACGCCTCGCACTTAGGACACTTAATTGAGAATAACCTCATTCAAGCAGCATTGTGGCAACAGTTTGAGGAATTTGATATCAAAGTGGTTTCACCAGAGGGGATCCCAAAGCGCATTGTTCATAATGAGGATTCCGTGACGATTGAGTATCAAGCAGCATCCTTTACCACCGATTTGTTAATTGCAGCTGATGGTGGCCGTTCTATCGTCAGACAAATGAGTGGCATAGGCGTGACGGGGTGGCAATATGAGCAACATTGTATGGGGCTGCTGATTAAACTCGACGCGCCGCAGCAAGAAAAAACATGGCAGCAATTTAAGCCATCAGGTCCCATTGCCTTTTTACCTATGCAGTATCCGTATGCCAATCTGATTTGGTATGACAACGGCAATAAACTCAATTTACTTAAGCAACTAGATAAGCAGGCGCTAAAACAAGAAGTAAAAGCTGCATTTTTTGAGCTACCCGGTGACTTTGAGATTGAAGAAGTGGCGGTTTTTCCTTTAGCAAGGCAACATGCTAACCAATACGTGAGCGAACGAGTGGTATTAGTAGGAGATGCAGCTCATACCATTAATCCGTTAGCAGGGCAGGGAGTAAATCTTGGCTTTAAAGACGTAGCGGCACTTGCCGAAGCGATTGAGGCAAAAGAAGATATTGGTGACGGCAGTGCACTACATCATTACGAGTCAAAGCGTAGGAAAGACAACCTCTTGATGATGAGTATGATGGATGCGTGTTATTTTGGCTTTTCGAATCAAGTAACACCGTTAAAGCATTTGAGAAATCTGGCGCTGAATGTGGCGAATAAAGCTGGGCCGATAAAAACAGAAGTGCTTAAGCACGCCATGGGAGGAGTTGGTTTTTAATCTTTGTTCTCTACACTGAGCGTGTTACACCAATTTACTTAACCTGAGGTTTGGATAAGGAATGTTCCAACTCATTGTTGCTAAAGCACAACTTAGTTTTTTCCTTGTCTAGCCAGAGAGTTTTAGGGAAAACAAGGCGAATTTACGCACCAATAGCTGGCTATTGGAAGTGAATTCAACGCAGTTAGCGCTAAAACTGGCTGCTAGAAAGGCATTAATTATCCGCAGCTCAGGTTACTTAATTAAGTGATCTTTTTGAAGGAGCAAGTATTAAGATAAATTGGTATTACTGCACGCTTCATTATTTAGTGCCGAGATCATCTCATCAGTGTTAGCTTATCGACCACATACATCAATGTATTAATATCAAATTTTCCATCTAGCCTTAATAACCAATCACTGTTGGGCTGCAAAATGTAAGCAGTTTGAACCCCTGAAGGTCTGATAGAAGAAAAAATATGTTTTGCTCCGTGAGTAGCGGTAAATACATTTGCTTCGTCTATAACGCCAAGCTCAGCACTGACTTTCTGCATGTCTTCACTCTGTATATCAAACGTACCATTGAAAGCTCGTGTCATAAACTCAAGAGGTGTTAAATCGTACTTGTTAGGTAGACCAGCAAGCGCGGTAGCGCCAGTTATCCAGCTTAACGTTAGTTCAGAAGAGTTGTCGCGAATCACAACTGAGTAGGTATCGTTAATAAAAGTTTGAAATGAAACTTTATTTGCCTGCTCCGAGGGCTGACAGTAGCTAAAATGCTTGAGTGCTATTTCTATGTGTGATGGAGAGCAAATTGAGCTAGCCCTCGCTTCTACAAAGCTAGGTATACTGAAAATGATTAATGAAAATAAAAGAAATAAAGACTTTAGCACTTTCTTTCCTAACATGAAGAAAGTTTAAAAGTAACATTATAAAAATGAGCTAGGAATGAATAAAGAGGAAAGAAATTGTTACTAAATGGTGCGGAAAGAGAGACTTGAACTCTCACATCCGAAGATACTGGAACCTAAATCCAGCGCGTCTACCAATTCCGCCACTTCCGCACAGTAGAAATTTTATTTTTAGCTAACATCTCAAAAAGAGATGGCTGGAGTACCAGGATTTGAACCTGGGAATGGCGGGATCAAAACCCGCTGCCTTACCGCTTGGCGATACTCCAGCAATAGAGGTAAGTTCAAATCTTATTTAGCCCTGATTTGAGTTAGGCTACCTTACCGCTTCCACTTCGTGTCGAGACGATACCCAGCAGTAGAGGTAAGTTCAAGCGTTTGAGTTCTACTTGAAAGAACATGGTGCGGAAAGAGAGACTTGAACTCTCACATCCGAAGATACTGGAACCTAAATCCAGCGCGTCTACCAATTCCGCCACTTCCGCATTTGTAAATGGTGGCTATGCCCTGATTTGAACAGGGGACCCCATCATTATGAGTGATGTGCTCTAACCAGCTGAGCTACATAGCCATTGGCTGGAGTACCAGGATTTGAACCTGGGAATGGCGGGATCAAAACCCGCTGCCTTACCGCTTGGCGATACTCCAACGAAAATTCGATTGTTTTAGTTCCAATCGAGAACGTGGTGCGGAAAGAGAGACTTGAACTCTCACATCCGAAGATACTGGAACCTAAATCCAGCGCGTCTACCAATTCCGCCACTTCCGCATTTATTATCTAGAGTATATTGGAACCTAAATCCAGCGTCTATTTCAAGACATCTGCCAATTCCAAAACTTTAGAAATGTGGCTGGAGTACCAGGATTTGAACCTGGGAATGGCGGGATCAAAACCCGCTGCCTTACCGCTTGGCGATACTCCAACGAAATAAAATCTTTTTGAGTTCTGATTTAAAAGAACATGGTGCGGAAAGAGAGACTTGAACTCTCACATCCGAAGATACTGGAACCTAAATCCAGCGCGTCTACCAATTCCGCCACTTCCGCACAGTAGATATTTTATTTGTAGCTAACATCTCAAAAAGAGATGGCTGGAGTACCAGGATTTGAACCTGGGAATGGCGGGATCAAAACCCGCTGCCTTACCGCTTGGCGATACTCCAACGAAAACTCAAATCTAACTTAAATTGTTGAACCCAGGATTTGAATCTGGGGGTGGATGAGTGAGGGTTCAAAACCTCTCTCTTCTCTGCCTTACCGCTTCCACTTCGTGTCGAGGCGATACTCCAACGAAAATTTGATTGTTTTAGTTCCAATCGAGAACATGGTGCGGAAAGAGAGACTTGAACTCTCACATCCGAAGATACTGGAACCTAAATCCAGCGCGTCTACCAATTCCGCCACTTCCGCACATCTTTTGGCATTAGTTATTGGAACCTAAATCCAGCGTCTATATTAAGACAACTGCCAATTCCGCCACTTCCGCACATCTTTTAGCATTAGTTATTGGAACTTAAATCCAGCGTCTATATTAAGACAACTGCCAATTCCATTACTTACGCATATTTTTTGCGACAACAAATCGATGAGTTTTGGTAGTAGTTAAAGCATGGTGGCTATGCCCTGATTTGAACAGGGGACCCCATCATTATGAGTGATGTGCTCTAACCAGCTGAGCTACATAGCCATCTCTTTAACTTCTCATCATCGCTGATGCGGGGCGTATTATGCGTATATGCCCCCAAGCCGTCAACACCTTTTTTGCAAAAAATCTGCTAACATAGTTTGTTTGCAGATAAATTAAGCGAAACGGCTTGTTTTTATATCAAATCATGCGGGGCAATTGCAAATTTTTAACAAAACCTGTGAATTTTTATTCCTTTGAAGTCTATAACTTACTCTGAAGAGCAAGGTACTTATTTGATTAAAAAGCAGAGTTGATAAAACTAAAAAGGAGCCGAAGCTCCTTTTATTGAAATAGCGTGTAGTAACTATAGTTACACATTAAATAAGAAGTTCATCACATCGCCATCTTTTACGATGTATTCTTTACCTTCTTGACGCATTTTACCTGCGTCTTTCGCACCAGATTCACCACGGAACTCGATATAATCATCAAAGCCGATAGTCTGTGCACGAATAAAACCACGCTCAAAGTCTGTGTGGATTTTACCAGCAGCTTGAGGTGCTGTCGCGCCAACAGGGATAGTCCATGCACGTACTTCTTTTACGCCAGCTGTAAAGTAAGTTTGCAGTTTCAACAACTCATAACCACCACGGATCACACGGTTCAGGCCCGGCTCTTCTAAGCCTAAGTCATCCATAAACTCTTTCTTATCTTCTTCTTCAAGTTCAGAAAGTTCAGCCTCAATTGCTGCACATACAGGGATCACAACCGCGTCTTCTGCTGCTGCAATTTCACGTACTTTGTCTAGGAATGGGTTGTTTTCAAAGCCATCTTCGTTAACATTGGCGATGTACATAGTTGGCTTGATCGTTAAAAAGTTTAGGTAGCTTATTGCTGCCGCTTCTTCTTTATTTAGCTCAAGTGAGCGAAGCGTTAAGCCTTCGTCCAAGTGCGCTTTTACTTTTTCAAGTACAACAAGTTCAAATTTCGCGTCTTTATCGCCGCCTTTCGCTTTCTTCGCGTTACGTAAAACCGCGCGATCAGCAGTATCCATGTCTGCAAGTACCAGCTCAGTGTTGATAACATCAATGTCTTCAGCAGGATCGATTTGACCAGCAACGTGAACGATATTTTCATTTTCAAAACAGCGAACTACGTGACCGATAGCATCCGTTTCACGGATGTTTGCCAAAAATTGGTTACCTAAACCTTCGCCTTTTGAAGCGCCTTTTACCAAACCGGCAATATCCACAAACTCCATTGAAGTTGGGATAGTACGCTGAGGATTTACAATTTCAGCTAGCTGGTCAAGACGAGCATCTGGTACTGGTACTACACCGGTATTCGGTTCGATAGTACAGAAAGGAAAGTTTGCGGCCTCAATGCCCGCTTTAGTCAACGCATTAAATAAAGTAGATTTACCTACGTTAGGTAAACCAACAATGCCACATTTAAAACCCATAGTGTTTATTCCTAAATTTCTACCGTATTATCTCAAGCACGCATCATGGCGAACGAGAAGCTTAGGTATTACTCAATCAATCGCAGCAGTGAACTGTTACGGTTTAAATGAATGTAGTCGATTTTGCGCTTTTAACACACCGTCTTTTGCGAGTATTTCCATACATCGGACTGCTTCATCCACAGCGGCATCAATTTTCTCTTGATCAGCTTGTGGTGCTTTGCCTAAAACCCACCCCGTGACTTTGTCTCTATGTCCTGGGTGACCAATACCAACGCGCAATCGCATAAATTCTTTGTTATTTGCCATTTTAGCGATTATGTCTTTTAAGCCATTGTGACCGCCGTGACCACCACCTTTTTTGAGTTTGGCGATACCGGGTTCTAAATCCATTTCATCGTGAGCAACAAGAATACTCTCGACGGGGATCTTATAAAAATTGGCAAGACTCGCGACCGCTTTACCACTTAAGTTCATATAAGTCGTAGGGATCAGCAATTTAAACTCTTGATTATTGATGAGCACTTTGCCGGTGAGGCCGTGATGTTTAGCGTCTGGTTTTAGGAGGCAGTTGTATCTTCTGGCTAGTTCTTCGATAAACCAAGCGCCAGCGTTATGACGGGTGTTTGCGTATTCGGGGCCTGGATTTGCCAGGCCCACAAGCATTTGAATATTATTCAAGGTGTTAACACCTGAACAATTACTCAGCTGCGTCTTCAGCAGACTCTTCAGCAGGAGCTGCTTTAGGAGCGTTTACTGAAACAACCGCTTGGTCGTGATCTGCACCTTTAGCAAGTTCAACTGAAACAACGCCAGCTGGAAGCTTGATATCAGATAGGTGTAGAGTTTCGCCAACAGCTAGAGTCGCTACGTCAACTTCGATGAACTCAGGAAGTCTTGCTGGAAGACAAGTGATTTCAATTTCAGTTAGTTGGTGAACGATAGTGTTGCCACCTTTAGTTGCTTTCTCTTCGTTGATGAAGTGAACAGGAACTTTAGTGTGAAGCTTTTGAGAAGCATCAACGCGTTGGAAGTCTAAGTGAGTGATCTTAGGCTTGTACGGGTGACGTTGCATATCTTTAAGAATTGCTTCAACAGACTCACCGCCAATGTTTAGCGTTAGGATGTGAGTGTAGAAACCTTCGTCTTCTTGCGCTTTCAATACTTTGTTGTGATCAAGAGTTAGTGAAACTGCATCTTTACCAGCACCGTATAGGATTGCAGGAACTTTGTCAGCGCGACGTAGGCGGCGGCTCGCACCAGTACCTAGGTCAGAACGTACTTCAGCGTCTAATTTGTATACAGACATGGATGTCTCCAAAATAATTTAAGTTAATGTGTCAGAGAGCTCGCGACCAAGCTCCCTGCCTAAAAAAGGCGCGCCAATATACCACTAACGCACCTGCAATGAAACCTATAAAACAAAAAAAGCACCAGAGGTGCTTTTTGGCTAATCAGTTTTGGTGCCGATTAGTGTTGAAACATCGCAGAGATTGACTCTTCGTTGCTGATACGGCGGATAGTTTCGGCCATCATATCTGCAAGTGTTAGTACTTTGATGTTATCAAGCGCTTTCAATTCATCAGAAAGTGGAATTGAATCAGTCACGATAACTTCATCGATAACTGAGTTGCGTAGATTTTCCGCAGCATTGCCCGAAAGTACTGGGTGGGTTGCGTAAGCGAATACGCGTTTTGCACCATGCTCTTTAAGTGCTGCTGCTGCTTTACATAAAGTACCGCCTGTATCTATCATGTCATCGACAATGATACAGTCACGACCAGCAACATCACCAATGATGTGCATAACTTGAGAAACGTTAGCCTGTGGACGACGCTTATCAATGATCGCTAGGTCTTTATCATCTAACAGTTTTGCAATCGCACGAGCACGAACCACACCACCGATATCAGGTGAAACTACTACTACATCTTCGAACTTACGCTCTTTCATGTCTTCGATTAGCACTGGGCTACCGAATACATTGTCAACAGGTACGTCGAAGAAGCCTTGGATTTGTTCTGCGTGTAGGTCAACGGTAAGAACACGGTCAACACCTACGCTTGAAAGGAAGTCTGCAACAACTTTAGCAGTAATTGGAACACGAGCAGAGCGCACACGGCGGTCTTGACGTGCGTAACCGAAATAAGGAATAACGGCTGTGATACGACCAGCAGATGCACGACGTAGCGCATCAACCATGACGATTAACTCCATTAAATTATCATTTGTAGGAGCACATGTTGATTGGATGATGAATACATCTGAACCACGAACGTTTTCGTTGATTTGAACGCTAATTTCACCGTCGCTAAAACGGCCAACAACGGCATCACCTAACTCAATAAACAAACGTTTTGCAACTTTTTGAGCTAGCTCAGGTGTTGCGTTACCAGCGAAGAGCTTCATGTCGGGCACGGTAGGGTTCCTCAGGCACTGAATTTTTTGGACTAACATGCAATGACCATGAAATAAAAAAGTCAAAACAAGCTAACTTAAACAATTTACTTCTAGTTTTGCCAAGCGCGCAATTGTCGATGACAAATTGACTCACTTGTATTTTGGGCAATAAAGCCCTGCCAAGATGAAGGTAGAGTTTCGAGCACACGCAGCGCTGCCTCACGATTTTCAAACTCCGCGAAACAACAAGCTCCAGTACCAGTCATTTTGGTTGGTGCATATTTTAGCAACCACGCGAGGGTCTTTTCAACCTCGGGGTAAAGCTTTTTGACAAGAGTTTGACAGTCGTTGCCCGTATCCGAGAGTTTCCAACCGTTTTTTAGCTTAGGCGTATTGCGCGGTAAGTCTGGGTGGGTAAAGACTAACGCGGTGCTGACATGAACGGGTGGGGCAACCACCAAATACCATTTTTGCGCGATGTCAATTGGCTCAAGTTGCTCGCCAACGCCGTGGGCTACAGCTGTTTTACCTTCAACAAAAACAGGCACATCGGCACCTAGTTGGAGGCCGAGTTTTGCAAGTTCTGGAATAGTAAGCTGACATTGCCACAGCGTATTGAGTGCCAATAAA
This sequence comes from Pseudoalteromonas sp. JC3, assembly GCF_030291895.1. Taxonomy (NCBI): domain Bacteria; kingdom Pseudomonadati; phylum Pseudomonadota; class Gammaproteobacteria; order Alteromonadales; family Pseudoalteromonadaceae; genus Pseudoalteromonas; species Pseudoalteromonas sp. JC3. The sequence continues at coordinate 1,178,423 of NZ_CP127855.1, forward strand.
GTTGTCGCGGCATCGGAGGAGCCACCACCAACACCTCCACCCATGGGAAGCCGTTTATTTAACTGAATATCGACACCAGCAGTTATTTTTTTATAGGGCTCAAGAATTTTGGCGGCTTTATAAATGAGGTTATCTTCAAGTGGAATACTTGCGGTGTCACCACAAATGACGATTTCCTGCTGGTTACTGGTTAGCGTAAATGCTAATTCATCACCAAAATCTAAGAAAGTAAATAAAGTTTCTAGTTCATGGTAGCCGTCTTCTCGACGGCCATTGATATGCAAAAAAAGATTTAATTTTGCCGGAGCGCTTAGCGTCAATGTCTTCATTTAAACTGCCATGAAGTGATTAATACTTTGACCTCAATATTGGTCGACGAGAGTTTCATGCGGCTAGGCAGCCACATTCCGTCTTGCATTTTATATTGTTGATAGGTGATTTGCCACACTCGGCCAGATGGGCTTTGCCACTGTGCATTGCTTATTCTGCCAAGATCATCAAGTTCACTGGCTGGTGCTTCAACTAAGCCCGTTAGCCATTGAGGGGCTTGATTGACCGGAAGAGAGAGACCACTTAAACGCTTAACCAAATCGCTACTGTCCATGCCTTTATGGACATTGTCTTCAAAGGTCAGCTCCGAATGTGTGTCTAATTCTTCTAGCTCGAATATGCGGGTGCCCACAAAACTGGTTAAAATCAGATTTTGTTTCTCTTCTTTTAAATACCAATTAAAGTTAGCTGATTGACGATTGTCTGGGGCAATAAATGCAAGTTTACCTCTCGCTTGCCAATTTTTTTGTTGTTTTAGCCTAGATTGCCAGTCTTGTGCTACGTTTTGCTGAGGTAATTGTTGCGCACAACCGGTTAAAATTAATAAAAATATGAGTAAAATCAAATGAAGTTGTCTCAAAGGCCTTTCCTTACTTTCCATATTCGATTGATTTTTGGTAAAATTGCCGGCTTTAAAGCAGGGCTCGAGCAATACTGGCATCTATGACCATCATCGCACTTGGTATCAATCACAAAACCGCGTCTGTAGAATTACGTGAAAAAGTGGCGTTTTCTCCAGAACAGCTTACAGAAGCATTGCACCAACTCCAACATTCTTCGCAGTTTAAAGAATCTGTGATTGTGTCGACCTGCAATCGAACCGAGATCTATTGTAGCCTTGAGTCTGCTGATCCCCAAGCACTACTCGGTTGGTTGTCAGATTTTCATAACATAGAGCAACGAGACTTAACAGAAAATGTCTATGTGCATATGAATCAGGATGCGGTGAACCATTTAATGCGAGTTGCCTGCGGTCTTGATTCATTGGTGTTAGGTGAGCCACAAATTCTTGGCCAAATTAAACAAGCTTTTAGTACGGCCAAACAACACCATGCAATTCAGCCAACATTTGAGCGTTTATTCCAAAAAACTTTTTCGGTGGCGAAGCAAGTGCGCACCGAAACCGATATTGGTGCAAGTGCTGTCTCAGTGGCGTATGCCGCTGTTAATTTAGCAAAGCATATTTATGGTCAATTGGATAAAACTCAGGTCTTGTTAATTGGTGCCGGTGAAACAATAGAGTTAGTTGCTAAACACTTATCGCAGCATAATCCAAAGTCAATCACAGTCGCGAACCGCACAATTGAGCGCGCACAAAACCTAGCAAAAGAAGTTGGCGGTAGTGTTATTTCACTGGCACAGTTACCAGATGCGCTACCAAGTGCAGACATTGTTATTAGTTCAACTGCGAGCACTTTACCAATTATCGGTAAAGGAGTGGTCGAGCAAGCGCTTAAAAAACGTCGCCATAAACCAATGTTATTTATTGATATCGCGGTGCCTCGCGATATCGAAAGCCAAGTGTCAGAGTTGGATGCTGCATATCTTTATTCAGTTGATGACCTGCAGGCGATAGTCAATGAAAACTTGGCCAGTCGAGAACAAGCGGCCATTGAAGCGCAGCAGATCATCGATGTACGCACGCAAGAGTTTTCCGAGTGGCAACGTTCGCTGCATTCAGTGGATGTGATTAGGCAGTATCGCCAAAGCGCGCAAGAAATTAAAAATGAGCTCGTGGACAAAGCACTAAATCAGCTACAATCGGGCAAAGAAGCAGATAAAATTATTATTGAATTAGCAAATAAGCTGAGTAATCGACTAACACACGCACCAACACGCGCCATTCAAGAGGCTGCGAAAGAAGGCGATATAGATAAGTTAGCGCAACTCAAGCAAACATTAGGTATTGAGCAGGAATAACGTGTAAATGAAAGAGTCTGTATATCGTAAGTTAGAAACCTTAGTAGAGCGCTATGAAGAAGTTCAAGCGATGCTAAGCTCGCCTGAGGTGATTAGCGATCAGAACCGCTTTCGCGCCTTGTCAAAAGAGTTTTCAGAATTGGAAGACGTAGTTAAAGCGTTTACAGCCTACCAGCAGGCTCAGGAAGACGTCGCAACTGCTGAAGAAATGCTAAAAGACTCAGATCCAGACATGCGTGAAATGGCACAGGAAGAGTATAAAGAAGCAAAGGCTGCCATTGCTGCGCTTGAAGATGACCTTCAAGTATTGATGTTACCAAAAGATCCAAAAGACAATAACAACGTATTCTTGGAAGTGCGTGCGGGAACCGGTGGTGATGAAGCCGCGATTTTCGCTGGCGATTTATTCCGTATGTATAGCCGCTATGCAGAAACGCAAAAGTGGCGCGTTGAAATCGTGAGCGCTAACGAAGGCGAGCACGGTGGCTATAAAGAAGTTATCGCTAACATTAGTGGCGACGGTGTTTATGGCAAACTTAAGTTTGAATCTGGTGCTCACCGTGTACAACGTGTGCCTGAAACGGAATCTCAAGGCCGTGTTCACACCTCTGCATGTACGGTTGCCGTGATGGCAGAGATCCCAGAGGCAGAAGCAATTGAAATTAATCCATCTGACCTAAAGGTGGATACTTTCCGTGCTTCGGGCGCAGGTGGTCAGCACGTAAACAAAACCGATTCTGCTATTCGTATCACTCACTTGCCGACAGGCGTTGTGGTTGAATGTCAGGACGAACGTTCACAACATAAAAATAGAGCGAAAGCGCTGTCTGTACTAAGTGCGCGCTTGCAGCAAGCTGAGGATGAAAAACGTGCAGCAGCAGAAGCTTCTGAGCGCCGTAATCTAGTAGGTAGCGGTGACCGCTCTGAGCGTATTCGTACTTACAACTTCCCGCAGGGCCGTATTACCGATCACCGTATCAACTTGACGCTATATCGCCTTAATGAAGTGATCTCCGGTGAGCTGGGTGCTGTTATCGATCCGCTGGTTATTGAATATCAGGCTGATCTATTAGCAGCAATGAGCGAAAGCGATTAATGCCAACACTTAACATTGCCCAAGCCGTTGCTTGGGCAACCTCTGAGTTGTTACCACACTCCGAGTCAGCAAAGCTCGATAGCGAAGTGTTATTACTCCATGTTATCGATAAAAACCGCACTTATCTCTTTACTTGGCCCGAAGCTGAGCTTTCTGCACTAGAGCAGCAGCAATTCGAAGAATGTATTGCACGCCGTGTTACGGGAGAGCCTGTCGCACACATCACAGGTCAAAGAGAATTCTGGAGCTTGCCTTTAAAAGTGAACAACAGCACGCTTATTCCAAGGCCTGATACTGAGACTCTGGTTGAGCATGTTTTAACTCTCAGCATGCCAAATGACGCTCAGGTGCTAGACTTAGGCACAGGTACTGGCGCGATTGCACTGGCGTTGGCGAGTGAATATCCGGCTTGGCAAATCACCGCAGTAGATGCTTCAGCAGACGCCGTGGCGCTTGCAAAGTCTAATCAATCTCAGTTGGGCTTTAGAAACGTGTCGATTTTGCAAAGTGATTGGTTTAGCGCAGTTGCAGAGCAACAGTTTGATTTGATTGTGAGTAATCCACCTTATATTGATGAAGCCGATCATCACTTATCACAAGGGGATGTGAGATTTGAACCGCTCAGTGCGCTGGTCGCAGATGACCATGGCTATGCGGATATTTTTCATATCATCAGGACGGCTAAGCTATATCTGAACTCGGGGGGATATTTGCTACTTGAACATGGCTTTGAGCAAGCAGATAAGATCCAACAGTTTTTTGCAGAAATGGCGTATATTAATATACTTACAATAAAAGATATGGCAGGGTGTGATAGAGTGACGTTGGCAATGTTGCCGTAAAGTCACGAACTCACACGAAAGTTAGGCGCTTCAATAGGATCCGCAATATGGATGATTTTTTGTTTTCAGACGAACCCGCTGACGTAGTTGAACCTGAAAAAGTAGGCACTTGGAAGGTTATTATTGTCGATGATGAGCCCGAAGTGCATGCAGTGACAAAATTAGCACTGAGTGACTTTGAGTTTCAAAAAAAGCGTCTGGAATTTATTAGCGCTTATTCGGGTGAAGAAGCAAAGAAAATCGTCGATGCCAATCCCGATGCTGCGGTGGTGTTACTGGATGTTGTCATGGAAACCGACGATGCTGGTTTGCAGGTCGCAAAATACATTCGTGAAACCGCCAAAAACAATCATATCCGTATCATTTTAAGAACTGGTCAGCCGGGCCAAGCGCCTGAGCGCCAAGTTATCGTGAACTACGATATCAACGACTATAAGTCAAAAACAGAACTCACCGCGCAAAAGCTCTTTACTGTCGTCATGTCGAGTTTACGTTCATATCGTGACATTCTCGCCATCGATCAATCAAGACAAGGGCTTGAGAAAATCATTAAAGCCTCCCGTGATATTTTTGCTACTCACTCAATTGAGAGTTTTATTGAGGGTGTGTTACAGCAACTTACGTCGCTGATAGGTACGGTCGACCAAGCTATGTATGCAACGTCACTTGCGGCCGGTAAAGAAGCTGGCCAAACGAACGATCAACTGGTTGTATTTGCAGGGCGTGGAGAGTTTGAAAGTAGCGAAGGTAAGCCGATTTCTGAAGTGCTTAGCAGCGATCAAATGGATGCCTGCTTAAAAGCACTACAAGATAAAGACATTGTATATAAAGACAATTATCTATTTGCCTATTGCTCCAGTGACTATAACCACGCCTCAATGCTATTTGTGTCTGGTATTCCTGAATTCTTAACCGAAACTCAGCGTCATTTAATTGATATTTTTGCCCAGAATATGCAATTGGCGTACGAAAATGTACAGCTACAAGCCGAGATTGAAGATACCCAGCAAGAACTGGTGATCCGTTTAAGTGAAGCGCTTGAGCTTCATTCCACCAATACCGGCAATCATGTTAAGCGCGTTGCATATCTTTGTCATACGCTTGCCAAAGAAATGGGTCTTTCTGATAAAGAAGCTGAGCTGGTGAAAATGGCGTCACCACTGCACGACGTGGGTAAAGTTGGTATTCCTGACGCGATTTTAAATAAGCCTAGCAAGCTGGATGACGAAGAGTGGAAAGTCATGCAAACCCATACAGACAAAGGCTTTGACTTGTTAAAAGACTCTCGCCGTGAGATTGTCAGTGCGGGCGCACTAATCGCTCGTGACCACCATGAAAAATGGGATGGCAGCGGTTATCCGAAAGGTAAAAAAGGCGATGAAATACACCTTTATGGTCGCATCGTAGCACTAGCTGATGTGTATGATGCGTTACGCCATAAACGTTGCTACAAAGAGGCATGGAGCCAAGAAGATGCACAAAAAGAGATTACTGCGCAAAAGGGAAAACACTTTGACCCCAAACTCGTGGATGTATTCAACCGTTGTATTAATGAGTTAGAATTGATCCTACAACGTTTCCCTGATTAGAGAATAATATGGATTACATGGCGTTAAAACATACGCACTTACTATTTGTGGTATTGAGCATAGTGCTTTTTTACACTCGCGCGTTTTCGCGTTTGGGTTCTGGTAAATTAGCAACAAACAAAGGCGTGTTTATTACCAGCCACAGTGTAGACACTTTACTGTTAGTTTCAGCGGTCATTTTGGCGGTAACGGCGGGGCTCAATCCTGCACAACAACCTTGGCTACTACAAAAAATCGTATTGGTGTTTGGTTATATCGCATTGGGCTTTGTAATTGCAAAAGCAAGTGTTAAAAAGACCAAATATTTGGCGCTAGGCGCTGCAACATTGGTACTAATGGCCATCGCGCACCTCGCCGTGAGCAAACAAGGCTTCTTTGCTTAACCATTTCAATTGGCGCTTGGTTTATCACCGAGCGCTCCTATATCTCCATAATAAGTAAACATTTTTACTATTTCAGCGAACGATAGATTGGTATTACTAAATTTCCCCCCTTGGGAATATGACAAAAAGTGGTAAACTAGTCGTTCTAAATGAAAGCAATTCAAGAGAAACCGAATTCTATGAAGAATGATATCTGGTTAGATGAGAATGACTTATCTCTCGATGACAATTCAGATGCATTTTCCTATCCGCCATTGATCCGTTGTATCAAGGCTGAGCAAAGTTGGGATGCACAAGCTGACACCAATGAAACTTTGTGTCAGTTAGCAGAGCTTGAATTTGCCGTGGATGAAATTCGCCATAAGCATACAAACAATCATAAATGTTTGGATGAAATCTTAGACGCTTTTTATACCTTGTGGCTATTCAGTGGTAGCAGTCAAAAGGTGCCTGAATATAAGCTCAATAGCGTTTGTTACGCACTTTCTATGCGCAGTGGTACCAATACCGCACTGGGTCTTGTTTTAGTGCATCTGCTTGAACGAGCGAAATTAGAGGCCAGTCTTGCCCTAAGCCAAGGAGAGATTGTCGTACACGTCGCTTTTAGCGAGGAAGAAGGTTATGTCATTGAGCCAAGCTCAGGCCACCAGAGCTGGTACATAATTCCAGAAAACGAAAACAACCAAGACAAAGAGCAAGAAAAAGACCAAGAGCCGATGGAGCTTATTTTTAACGAAGAGTCGTTAAAGCTTTATTTGTCTCAGCAAAAGTGGGCGTTTATTGCGGCAGAAAAGTTTGGTCACGCGTTAAGTTGCGTCGAGCAATTGATGGATATCTTAGGCGATGATCCTTATGAACGTCGTGATAGAGGCTATCTACTCAACCAATTAAATTGTCCGAAGATGGCAAAAGACGACTTACAATTTTTTGTTGATGAATGTCCGGACGACCCAACCATTGAAGTGATCCAGCATCAGATCAAAGAGTTGGCCGATCATAATAATATTTTGCATTAAAAATAGTTATATAAAAAATAATAACAGCGAGGATTTATGGAGCAAAGCGCTGCGCTCGTTACCAATAACGCGGTAATTATGGGCCTGTTGGCCGTTATTCTGGGATTTGTTTTTTACACATCGAGTCAAAAAAGCGGAGTTTGGGCAAAGTTTTACAAGTACGTGCCGGCGCTGTTGATGTGTTATTTCTTACCATCTCTGTTAAATACCTTTGGTATCGTTGATGGCAACAATAATGATGTTTACACGGTAGCAAAGTATTATCTGTTACCCGCTTGTTTGGTGTTATTGACACTGAGTATTGACCTAAAATCGATAGCGGCTTTGGGTAAAAAAGCGATTATCATGTTCCTAACGGGAACGGTGGGTGTGGTGATTGGTGGCCCAATTGCGCTTTTACTTACTGCTACCTTTATGCCTGAGCTACTTGGTGTAACAGGCCCAGAAGCCGTATGGCGTGGTATGGCCGCGCTTGCAGGAAGCTGGATTGGTGGCGGTGCCAATATGGTGGCGATGAAAGAGATTTACGGCGCGGGCGGAGAAATTTTCACCATCATGGTAACGGTTGATATTGTTGTCGCAAACTTGTGGATGGCGTGCTTGCTCTATATGGCGGCGCGCAATAAAGAAATTGATGCGCGAACCGGGGCGGATACTTCTTCAATCAATCGCCTAATTGACAAAGTACAAGCATTTGAAGCCGAGCACGCAAGAAAACCCGAGCTCAAAGATTTGATGATCCTAGTTGGTTTTGCTTTTGGTGCTACGGGGCTTGCGCATTTTGCTGCGGACCTACTGGTGCCATTTTTTAGTAGTAACTACCCAGAGCTAAAGAAGTTTTCTCTTCACAGCAAACTGTTTTGGATCATTGTCCTCGTTACGACCATAGGTCTGGCACTTTCGTTTACCAAAGCACGTCAATATGAAGCGGTTGGCGCGTCAAAAATTGGCTCAAGCTTTTTATATATTTTAGTAGCAACCATTGGTCTACACATGGATATCACCAAAATTGTTGAGGCGCCTAAATACGTCGTTATTGGTGTTATTTGGATGGCCGTACATGTTGGTTTGTTATTTATTGTTGCTAAATTAATTAAAGCACCTGTGTTTTATGTTGCCGTTGGCAGTAAAGCAAACATTGGTGGTGCGGCATCTGCGCCGGTGGTGGCCTCGGCTTTCCACCCAGCGCTTGCTCCGGTCGGTGTGTTACTGGCGGTGCTTGGTTATGCCCTTGGTACTTATATGGCTTGGTTATGCGGACAATTGCTTCGTGTAATAGGCAGCTAAAGGATAAAAAATGAATACAGATATTATTAACGTTGCGGGACGAGAAGTTGCAAACGATAAGCCGTTTGTACTGTTCGGTGGAATGAATGTGCTTGAGTCTCGTGATTTAGCAATGCAAATCGCAGAGCATTACGTTGAGGTCACAAGTAAACTTGGGATCCCATACGTATTTAAAGCGTCATTTGATAAGGCTAACCGCTCGTCAATTAACTCTTACCGTGGCCCTGGCATGGAAGAAGGCTTAAAGATTTTTGAAGAAATCAAAAAGACCTTTAATGTACCGATTATCACCGATGTGCATGAGCCATTCCAAGCAAAACCCGTTGCAGAAGTTGCTGATGTGATCCAGTTACCTGCGTTTCTTGCCCGTCAAACTGACTTAGTTGTCGCTATGGCAGAAACTGGCGCGGTGATCAACGTGAAAAAACCACAGTTTTTAGCGCCACATGAAATGCGTCATATCATTAAGAAAATCAATGAAGCGGGCAATGACAAAGTTATCCTCTGTGAACGCGGCAGCAGCTTTGGTTATAACAACCTGATCGTAGATATGCTGGGCATGGATGATATGAAGCATATGGCTCCTGTTATTTTTGATGCGACACATGCGCTACAGCGTCCAGGTGGTCGTAGCGACTCTGCCGATGGCCGCCGTGCTCAGGCTGCTGAGCTTGCTCGTAGCGGTATGGCACTTGGGTTAGCTGGACTTTTTATTGAAGCGCATCCGAATCCAAATGAAGCTAAGTGTGATGGTCCTTGTGCATTGCCATTGGCTAAACTTGAAGGCTACCTACAACAGATGAAAGCGGTAGATGAGCTAGTTAAGAGTTTTGCGCCACTGGACACCAGCGCAGCTGATTTATAATCTATACCCAAGCGACCTCATAATTAGATGTTGTTTGGGGATTTTACTTGCCCGCGGTTAGCGGGTTTTTTATAGGCATGAATGAATGTCACGACGAGTTCCACCATTAAATGCATTAAAAGCCTTTGAGGCGGCAGCACGACACCTGAGCTTTACCAAAGCAGCAGAGGAGTTATACGTCACTCAAGCTGCGGTTAGTCATCAAATTAAAATCTTAGAAGAACATCTAGGTTTAAAGCTGTTTTTGCGCAAAAATCGCTCCTTACTATTAACTGAGGAAGGGCAGGGCTATTACCTCGATATTAAAGATATTTTTTCACAATTAATCGATGCGACTGAAAAGCTCCTAGCGCGAGGCGCAAAAGGGTCGTTAACGGTGAGTTTGACGCCGAGTTTTGCAATTCAATGGTTGGTACCAAGGCTGAGTAACTTTAACGAGTTGCACCCTGAAATCGACGTACGGATCAAAGCCCAAGATCACGACGACAACTCGTTAACGGATGACGTTGATGTCGCGATTTACTACGGTCGTGGTAACTGGAATGGGGTGCAAACCCATAAGCTACATACCGAGTACTTCGTGCCATTGTGTAGCCCATTTTTATTAACGGGCCCCAAACCGCTCAATCAGCCAAGCGATTTGGCCCAGCATACTTTGCTTCATGACACCACGCGTCGTGCTTGGAAGGCATGGATGAAAACCGCTGGGGTCAGAAATGTGGCAGTAAATACTGGGCCTATCTTCAGTCACTCCTCTATGGTGTTACAGGCAGCAATTCACGGCCAAGGTGTGGCGCTGGGCAATAGCGTACTGGCAAGACCGGATATAGATGCAGGGCGACTGGTTATTCCATTTAGCCACCACCTTGAAAGTAAAAATGCCTATTACTTGGTATTTAGAGAGTCGCAGTCAGAGCTGGGTAAAATAGTTTCATTCAAGGAATGGATGCTTGATATGGTAGAACACGAACAAGAGTTAAATAGTTTATGAGCGCAGTAAATATCGAATGGCACTATGCTGAAAACCCAGTTGCACAGTTTATTTTTGCCCATGGTGCAGGTGCAGGAAGCGATAGCGATTTTATGCAAGAAATGGCTAAATTGCTTGCCTCTAAGGGCGTTCAAGTTGGGCTCTTTGACTTTGAATATATGCAGCAAGCCAAACAAGAAGGGAAAAAACGCCCACCAGAGCGTGCTCCTAAGCTACTCGCGTATTTTCAGCAAGTATTGGCCGCAGTAGAACCAAGTTTACCGCTCTTCATTGGTGGTAAGTCAATGGGCGGGCGTATGGCATCTATGCTGGCCTGTGAAACCACCGTAAAAGTGGAAGGGGTACTTGCGTTTGGTTACCCATTCCACCCGCCAGGTAAGCCGGAAAAGCTCAGAGTGGACCATTTTCCTGAGCTGAAATGTCCGCTGCTCATTTTACAAGGCGAACGTGATACCTTTGGCAATCGTACAGAGGTTGATGCCATGTGCTTTCCAGAGCAAGTCATGGTGAAATGGCTCAAAGATGGCGACCATTCACTCAAGCCTCGTAAAGTGAGTGGTGTAAGCGAGTCAGAGAGCCGTGCGAATGCTGCCGTGATTGCGGCGAATTTTATCAAGGAGCGCTGTCATGGCTAAGCTCTACTTGATTATTGGCAGTGTGTTATGTTTATTGTCTGTGGCTCTAGGCGCGTTTGCCGCTCACGGTCTCAAAGGACGTTTGAGCGACTATGCCATTGGTATTTTTAATACGGCGGCACAGTACCAAATGACTCACGGCCTTGCCATTATTGCCACCGCGTTTTTAATCAAATGGGGCCTCAAGGTACAAGTTGCTGGTGGCTTTTTTATTGCGGGTGTATTGCTATTTAGTGGTAGTCTGTACTTACTAGCCTTAACGGGCATGAAATGGCTAGGGCCAATCACCCCAATCGGTGGTACCTGTTTTTTAATTGCTTGGATTTTATTGATAGTTCAAGCTGCTAAATCTTCCTTTTAATCTAGAGAATCTAATGTCGAGTATCGTTATCTATTGTCGCGGTGGTTTTGAAAGTGACGCCGCAGCCGAAATTAATCATTATGCTGCAAAGCATGGAATTGCTGGCTACGTAAAAGCTAAGCCGAATACTGCTTTTGTAACATTTGAGTGCTTTTCGCCAAATGATGCTGAGACCTTAGCGAAGAAAATCGACTTTAAGAAACTGGTGTTTGCAAGGCAGTGGTTTGTTGGCACTTTACATACCCATATGCCGATTGAAGACAGAGTGAGCGTGATAAAAGCGGCTGTGGAAGGTTTTCCTTTGTGTGGTGAGCTGCGCGTTGAAACGCCAGATACTAACGAAGGAAAAGAGCTTTCTAAATTCTGTAAAAAGTTTTCAACCCCATTGTCTAAGGCGCTCGAGAAACAAAACAAGCTGACTCGTGAGCTAAAACCTACCAAGCCTGTATTACACGTATTGTTTCTTGCCAATAACACCGCTTATGTCGGTTATTCGTTTAGTGATAACAATTCGCCATTCTTTATGGGGATCCCACGTCTGAGAATGCCATCGGACGCACCAAGCCGCTCGACGCTAAAATTAGACGAGGCATTCCATGTCTTTGTGCCTAAAGATCAGCAAGAGACACGTGTGCGTGCGGGGATGCGAGCCGTTGATTTAGGTGCTTGTCCTGGTGGTTGGACATACCAACTCGTACGCCGTGGCATGTTTGTCGCCTCAATCGATAATGGCCCGATGAATGATGACCTGATGGAAACGGGACAAGTGAAGCACTACCGTGAAGATGGATTCAAATATCGCCCAGAAAAGCGCAATATTGATTGGCTGGTGTGTGATATGGTCGAAAAGCCAACGCGTGTTGCTGATTTGATGGTGGACTGGGTGGTGAATGCGTTCGCTCGAGAACTGATCTTTAACTTAAAGCTACCGATGAAAAAACGCTTCTATAGCGTGTATGAATGTCTTACGCTTATCCATGAAGAGCTGCAAAAGTACAATGTGGATTATGAGATCCAAGCAAAGCACCTATATCATGACCGTGAGGAAGTCACGGTACATATTAATGTGCTTAAAGTACCGCAAAATTTGTATAGCTGATTTGTAGGAGCGATTTCACATCGCGATATTTTACACAAAGATCGCCGCGTAAAGCGGCTCCCACACAGATGTTAGATTATTTGTAGGAGCGATTTTACATCGCGATCTTTTTCATCAGGCTCGCCTTGTAAAGCGGCTCCCACACCGATGTTACCTTATTTGTAGGCGCGATTTAACATCGCGATATTTTTCATCAATCTCGCCGCGTAAAGCGGCTCCCACACCGATGTTATCTTATTTGTAGGAGCGATTTCACATCGCGATCTTTTTTATCAAGCTCGCCGCGTAAAGCGGCTCCCACACCGATGTTACCTTATTTGTAGGAGCGATTTCACATCGCGAACTTTTTCATCAATCTCGCCGCGTAAAGCGGCTCCCACACGGGTATAATCTTAGTTGTAGGAGCGATTTCACATCGCGATCTTTTTGTCTTAATCAATCAGTCTTAATAGCTTGTTACGCGGTTGATTTCTGTAAGCGATGTCACTCCAGCGGCGGCTTTTTTCAGGCCAGATTTACGTAAGTTATCAAAACCTAACTGCTCTGCTTTTTCGGCAATCTCAAGAGAGTTTCCCCCTTCCATGATCAGGTGCGAAAGCTCTGGCGTGATTTTTACCACTTCATAAATGCCCACACGGCCTTTGTAACCATCGGTGCAGTGTTCACAGCCTTTAGGCGCAAAAAGGGTAATCTCTTTAATTTGCTCGGCAGTAAAGCCTTGCCCTAGCAAGGCTTCTTCTGGCAGCGTTTCAGGTGTTTTACACTTAGGGCAAAGACGTCTTGCGAGACGCTGGGCAATAATCAAACTCACCGAGCTTGCTACGTTGTACGCCGGCACGCCCATGTTTAATAGACGGGTGAGCGTTTCAGGCGCAGAGTTGGTGTGCAGTGTACTCAATACTAAGTGACCGGTTTGGGCGGCTTTTATTGATATTTCAGCGGTTTCAAGGTCACGGATCTCACCAACCATCACCACATCCGGATCCTGACGTAAGAATGCTCTCAAGGCATTGGCGAAAGTCATATCCGCTTTGGTATTGATTTGTACTTGGTTAATACCCTCAAGGTTTATTTCTACAGGGTCTTCCGCGGTGCTGATATTGCGCTCTGGCTGATTAAGAATATTCAAGCCAGTGTAAAGTGACACGGTTTTACCGGAACCCGTTGGGCCGGTTACCAAAATCATGCCTTGAGGCTGCTCTAGTGCGTCGAGGTAAAGCTGCTTTTGCTCAGGTTCATAACCTAGCACGTCAATGCCGAGCATGGCGCTGGACGAATCTAGAATACGCATTACGATTTTCTCGCCCCACATGGTAGGCAGCGTACTCACACGAAAGTCGATACTTTTGCGCTCGGAAATCTTTAATTTAATACGGCCATCTTGCGGTTTGCGTTTTTCCGCTATGTCTAAGTGTGCCATCACTTTGATACGGGCGGCGAGGCGAGTAGCCAGTGTGTTTGGTGGACTTGCCATCTCATGCAGCAGGCCATCGATACGAAAACGCACGCGGTATTTTTTTTCGTAGGGCTCAAAGTGCAGATCCGACGCGCCTTTTTTTATCGCGTCCATTAAGATTTTATTGATATAAACGATGATTGGCGCATCGTCTTTATCTTCGTTGGTGTTTTGCTGTTTAGGCTCGTCATCAACTTCTAAGTCGGCAAATTCTTTAAATTCTTCTTCAGAGATCGAGAGACCGCCCGTTGCATCAAACAGCTGATCAATCTTTGCTTCGAGCTTTTTGTAGTCGGCGACTAAGACTTCACACTGTAATCCAGTACTAAACTCAAAGTTCTCAAATGCGCCAAAATCAGTAGGATCGGAAGCCGCTACATAGAGTTTTCTACCTTTTTGTACCAGCGGTAAAATATGGTGCTTACGGATCAGCTTTTCTTTGACTAGCGCCGGTGGAATTTCACTAACGTTAAAGTGATCAAGATTAAAAAAGGGCACCTTGAATAAGTCTAGGCATTCTTCAGCTAGCTCTTTGGAGCTCATTCCTGAACTTAGGCAAATCAACTCGGCGGTGGTGTTTGCTTCTGACTGGCGAGACTTTATTTGCTCAGCAGTAACTCGCCCTAAGGTAATAAATTTACGCAGTAGCGGGGAATGATGTTCCATAGTACCTCTTTGCCTTCACATTGAATGCATATTCAATATTTATCATTAAGTTGGAAAAATGCCAAGCTATCACTGTGAGTGTAGATTAAGTTTTACAGCCAAGTCTAGCCTAATTATTTAGTCTTACTTTCACTTTTGCTAGATTGATAAACTCATTGTGTAATCTATCTGTCTCTTGCAGGCTTTCAACTAGCGGTTGGTCGTTGTCTAATATGTAGTCCGCTTTTGCTTGTTTATCTGAGCGCGGTAACTGCGACTCGATAATACGGTTTACTTGCGCTGCATCTACCGAATCACGGCTGATTGTTCTCGCGATTTGCGTATCAACGGCGACATCAACAAGTAAAGTGGCGTCGCAGTAGCGCTCTAAACCATTTTCGAACAGCAGAGGCGCCGCTAAAACCACGTAATCGCTTTGCGCTGCGTTTAACTGCGTGAGTATTTCATTACGGATAAGCGGGTGAAGTAGCTCATTAAGCCACTGTTTTTTATCGGCATCAGCAAAAATAATGGCTCTTAACTTAGCCCTGTCTAAGTTGCCGTCAGGCTGTAAAATGGCACTGCCAAACTCATCAGTAATTGCTTGTAGCCCAGTGCTGCCTAGTGCGACTACTTCTCGTGCAACGATATCGGCGTCAACAACCACTATCCCTTTTTGCTGCAAGTGGTTAGTGATGGCCGTTTTACCTGCACCAATACCGCCCGTCACCCCTAAAATCCAATTATTCGTTTTTAGCATTGTGTTACTTTACATTATTAAGTTTACGTACCACAGCTGTAGCTGCTCGCCGTACATTAGGGTGATCCAGCCTGCGATGGCTAAGTAAGGGCCAAATGGGATTGGGGTGGCTTTATCTCGGCCTTGAACACTTAATTGGATGCTACCAATGATTGCGCCGACCAGGCTTGAAAGTAGCACTATGGTTAAGATTGCTTGCCAGCCCATCAATGCCCCAAAGATGGCTAGCAGTTTAAAGTCGCCATAGCCCATGCCTTCTTTACCTGTGAGTAATTTAAAGAGCCAATACACACTCCATAAACTCAAATAGCCTATGGCCGCACCAATGATGGCATCATTGGGCTCAATGCCAACACCAAAACAACTGGCAACCAACACTAACCATAAAGTTGGTTGCGTTAACTGATCAGGCAGTAACATTTCGTCGATATCGATAACCGTAAGTGCGACTAATACCCAAGTAATCAAAATATATAGAGTGGCTTCTAAAGTGGCACCAAAATACCACGCAACCCATATGGAGAGTAGGGCGGTTGTTAGCTCCACCAAAGGATAGCGGACAGAGATTGACGCGTCGCAGTGGTTGCATTTGCCTTTTAATAATAGCCAGCTGATCAGTGGAATGTTTTGCCACGCTTTAATCGGCGTTTTGCAGCTGGGGCAATGAGAATTTGGTTTAATTAAATTAAACACGGGTGCTTCAGCGGTTTGTGTTGGTAGCTCATCGGCAAGCAACACGCGACATTCTGATTGCCAGCTCTGCTTCATCATTTTAGGTAAGCGAAGAATAACCACATTGAGAAAGCTACCGATGCAAAGGCTGACGAGTCCGACGGTGAGTAACCAATACCATAACTGGGTTTGCATCAAGTTGATAATATCTTGCATAAGTTGGGCGCTTGCTTATATTTTTTTGTTTAAATTACCGAGGCATACTCGGTATGGATTTTTGCAGTTTACCACATAGCACTATTGAGAGGCACAGCACTGCACCTCTTAATAGTGTAATTTTGTGAACAAAATTAAATAACTGAACCTAGTTGGAATATCGGTAAGTACATGGCGATAATCAGGCCACCGATCAGTACGCCGAGTACCACCATAATTAATGGTTCTAATAGGCTAGATAGGCCATCCACCGCATCATCGACTTCTTGCTCATAAATGTTAGCGACCTTTGCCAGCATACCGTCTAAAGAACCCGATTCTTCACCAATAGACACCATTTGCACCACCATATCAGGGAATACTTTGGTGTTATGCATTGCCCAGTGCATTTGGTTACCCGAGTTAACCTCTGCTTTTATTTCTTTAATTGCGTTTTTGTAAATAATATTGCCCGACGCACCTGCGGCAGAATCTAGTGCATCGCCAAGGGGAACACCCGCTGCAAAGGTGGTAGAAAGCGTACGAGCATAACGCGCCACCGCCGCTTTTTTCAGGATCTCGCCAATCACTGGAATACGTAAAATCATACGGTCGTTAAAATGCTTTACCGCAGGACTGCGAATAAGCATTTCTTTATAGGTATAACCAAAAAGGCCAATACCAAGCACAAATACCCACCAATATTCCTGCATAAATTCGGAAATCGCGATGACCATCAACGTAAAGGCGGGGAGTTCAGCACCAAAGCCTGCAAAGATATCTTGAAATTGAGGTACAACGAAAATAAGCAAAATACCAGTAACTATGAGTGCTACAGCCACTACAGCAATGGGGTAGAATAGCGCCTTTTTAATCTTAGACTTAAGTGCTTCAGTTTTTTCCTTATAAAGCGCGATGCGGTCAAATATGGTATCAAGTGCACCAGACTGTTCCCCGGAATGGACAAGGTCACAGTAGAGTTCATCAAAATATCTAGGATAAGCTCTTAAAGATTTAGCGAGAGGTTGGCCTGCTTTTACTTCATCGGCAATATGACTGATTAATTTTGATAGGCTTTTGTTTTTTATGCCTCGGGCAAGCATCTCTAAGGTTTGTACTAGAGAAACTCCCGCCATAAGCATAGTAGCAATCTGTCGAGTCGTTGTAGCAATGTCAGAGGACTTGATCTTTTTAGTGCCGGTAAATCCAAATAGAGGTTTTGGTTTTCGTTTTACTTTGGAAGGAGTTATTCCCTGCTTCCGCAGCTGAGCTTTAACAAGCGCTATACTCTGGCCAGTTATTTCACCGTTTAGCTTTTTGCCTCGGTTACTGACACCTGACCAGATAAATGTGTCATGATCTTTATTGGACATTGAATCTCACAAAGGGTGTATGAACACCCTCGTATAAATTAGCTACAGTTTCCTGGTAACCAACTAGCGCTAGCATCACCTGTTACAGTCCCTGTACATTCCCAAGAAGTAATTTGAAATCCGGCTGTAAAATTATCTGCTGTTGCTGCGTTTTCGCCATTTTGGGGTGTTAAAACTATGTTTAAGCCAAGTAACGCATCAGCGCCTGTAACGGTTACAACTCCGGCTGTTGTAACAGCTAAAGCACTTACAAAACGAGTACCCGTAAAATTATCATCACAAGGTGCAGGATCTTGACCTACTTGCGCTCTTTCAGTCACGCAAGTTTTAGCAGTACTCGCGGCTAGAAGAAGCTCTGCAGCTCTTGCTCGTTGCGTGTAGTCTTGATAAGCAGGCAGTGCTACCGCAGCTAGAATACCGATGATTGCTACTACAATCATTAGTTCGATTAGGGTAAAACCACCCTGTTGTTTTTGAGTCATGATGTGTCTCCTAAATTTTAAGTGACTTAACCGTACAATGTTTAAGTTAAGCGTTTATTAAAACCTTTGCAATAATTACCAATCCATCGAATCAACAAACTGGTGTGCTCAAATTGACTTAACGGCGACCAAGAAGATGCAACAAGTTCATCATTCAAAAATCTTAAAAGCTAAACCCGTTAAGTTTGTGACCGTTCCCTAATCAACTAGAAGTGTAGCACCGATTTAGTTTCAGCGATCACAATTAACATTTACTTTAATAGTAAACGCTGAGCTCAGCAATTGAATTTTAATAATAAATTATTGATTCTCTTGCGGTAGCTCAAGCTTTCCTAATATCGGTTCAAAAAACGAACGGAACCAATCGTTACCGAACATTAAGATCTTGTTACACTCTAGTTCTTTTGTCGTATTTAACGGGTTTTAAGTAGGTTTGTCAACGAAATAGAAAACTTTATCTATTACGTGGGATTACGGGAAAGTGCAGAACACTCCGTTTATGGTAGCGATTTTGTTATTCAATAAGACTAGCTACAGAAAATTGAACCATTACTGGCAGTGTCGCATTGATAGCTTGAATGCCACATTAAGTAAGACAGAAAAACAAAAGGGCTCAATCAAGGCCCTTTTTACATGTATAAAAGAGAGGTAGTTGTCTAAAACTTTACATTATTCAAAGCGCATCGACAGGTCGATGCTTTGTACATGCTTGGTCAGTGCGCCGCTTGAAATAAAATCAACACCGGCTTGTGCGTAAGTCGTCAAAATTTCAATGGTCATATTACCAGAGACTTCTAGCTTAGCTTTACCTTGCGTGATTTCAACCGCTTGTTGAATTTCACTTACGCTGAAGTTGTCCAGCATAATAATATCGCTGCCAGCATCTAAGGCTTGTTGTAATTCGCCTAGGTTTTCTACTTCAACTTCTACCGGCTTGTCTGGGTGGTTATTACGCGCAGTCGCAACGGCTTTAGCGATACTGCCACAGGCGGCAATGTGGTTTTCTTTAATAAGATATGCATCGAATAGACCAATTCTGTGATTTTTACCACCGCCACATTTAACGGCGTATTTTTGTAGCGCTCTTAATCCTGGGATGGTTTTACGTGTATCTAGTAGTTTAGTTTGCGTACCACTTAAAATCTCAACATATTTTGCTGTGGTGGTTGCCGTGCCCGATAGCGTTTGTACAAAGTTAAGCGCCGTGCGTTCAGCGGTTAGGATCGCTCTTGCTGAGCCGCTTGCGGTGAACAAACGGGTGTTGGCGGTGACAAAGTCGCCGTCGTTCACAAGTACGTTGACGCTAACACTTGGGTCGACCTGCTGAAAAACTTCTTCGATTAACGCCTTGCCAACGAACACACAATCTTCCCTTGTGATCACATAGGCATTTGCCTGCTGCGTTTCTGGGATAAGGGCTGCGGTAATATCACCTTCGTTTGGTGTTTGATAATTAAGGTCTTCGTCTAGCGCCTGCTTTACCATTTGGCTGATAAGGTTTTGGTCAATCATAGGTTGTCTTTTCATTTTTTCTGCAATGGCCGAATTTTACGCGCGTTTGCCTAGGAGTACAATTGATGGAGAAAAATTCACGAAATTTGGCGAGGTGGCTTTTATTTCGCGGGGTAAACCCGCTGCTACGGTTATGTGTTGTTTGCTGTGATTTGATGTTGAGCCCTTGTGTGTTTTCGTAGCAGCGACTTTATGTCGCGATAGAATATTTGAAATACAAAGCTTTGTTTGTAGAGAATGAGTTGACTGCCAAAACGGAGGTCGCGGGGTAAACCCGCTGCTACGGTTATGTGTTGCTTGCTGTGACTTTATGTCGAAACCAATGTGTATTTTCGTAGCAGCGACTTTATGTCGCGACAGCGTGTTTGAAATGCAAAGCCGTGTTTGAAGGGAGTGAGTTGCCGGTCAAAACGGAGGTCGCGGGGTAAACCCGCTGCTACGATTATGTATTGCTTGCTGTGACTTTATGTCGAAACCAATGTGTGTTTTCGTAGCAGCGACTTTATGTCGCGACAGCGTGTTTGAAATGCAAAGCTTTGTTTGTAAAGAATTGAGTTGACGGCTAAAACGGAGGTCGCGGGGTAAACCCGCTGCTACGATTATGCATTGCTTGCTGTGACTTTATGTCGAAACCCTTGTGTATTTTTGTAGCAGCGACTTTATGTCGCGACAGAGTATTTGAAATACAAAGCCGTGTTTGTAAAGAATGAGTTGATGGCCAAAACGGAGGTCGCGGGGTAAACCCGCTGCTACGATTATGTATTGCTTGCTGTGACTTTATGTCGAAACCAAAGTGTATTTTTGTAGCAGCGACTTTATGTCGCGACAGAGTATTTGAAATGCAAAGTTTTGTTTGTAGAGAACGAGTTGACTGCCAAAACGGAGGTCGCGGGGTAAACCCGCTGCTACGGTTATGTGTTGCTTGCTGTGACTTTATGTCGAAACCACTGTGTATTTTTGTAGCAGCGACTTTATGTCGCGACAGAGTATTTGAAATACAAAGCCGTGTTTGAAGGGAGTGAGTTGACTGCCAAAACGGAGGTCGCGGGGTAAACCCGCTGCTACGGTTAGGTGTTGTTTGTTGTGATTTGATGTCGCGACACTATTGTTATACTAAACCCATCCCTACCTTTTGTCTTATTTTGTCTTTATAATCGAATGCAAACCAAGGCTTGGAACTAATACTTTGAATTGGCTACCTTTTGCTAAACACAAGCAATCCCCCCATTACGATGAAAGACCACAAGCGTGTGAGATAGATTTACTGGTGGTCCACAATATCTCGCTGCCTGCAGGGTGCTTTGGCACGCCGTACGTGGAAGAGTTATTTATGGGCACGCTGGACTGCGGCGCACATCCAACTTTTTCTGACTTAGAGGGAGTAAGAGTGTCGGCGCACTGCGTTATACGTCGTGACGGTAGCATCACCCAATACGTTCCCTTCATTGAACGGGCTTGGCATGCTGGAGTGTCGCAGTGGCAAGGTCGAACGCGTTGTAATGACTTTGCAATTGGTATTGAAATGGAGGGTACAGACACCACGCCATATACCGAAGCACAATATGCGAGTTTAGTAAAAACAACGCGTTGGCTGCAGCAGCACTATCCAAAGCTGACGAATGATCGTATTGTAGGGCACAATGATATTGCTCCTGGAAGAAAGACAGATCCGGGGGCTGCATTTGATTGGCAGCATTATTTTACCTTGTTAAATAACCAAGAGAGCTAGGCAAGCATGATCTTAATTTCTATCATCATCGCGCTTATTATTGAACGACTTGGCGCGCGGGCGAATTACTGGCAAGTCGACTATTACCTGCAAAGTTACTATGCGAAAACCAAATCTTGGACCCAGCCAAATGCCATGTTGGGTTCGCATTTCGGTGTGATGCTTTGGTTAGTTATTCCTGCATTGGTTGTTGCTTTTATTTACAGCCTAAGTGACTTTGTGTTTTGGCAGTTTGCAATCAATATCTGTGTGCTCTTAGTCTGTTTTGGCTGTGCAAAATATCGCAAGCTTTATAAAGGCTATTTGAATGCGCTGACCAGAGGTGATAACGAAGCGGCTACGCTTTATGCGTTGCAAATGGGGCAAGACAAATTAGAAGATGAGCCGGGCGGCGAGACGTTTGGTCAGACGCTTTCGTGGATCAACTTTCAACATTACTGCGGAGTTATTTTTTGGTTTGTGGCGTTGGGCGCGCCGGGCGCTGTGCTATATGCGATGGTAAGACAGATTGTGCATTGGCATCATGAGCAAGAAAATCCGCCACTACAGCATGTGTTTGAGCAGTTTTGCCGGTTATTTTATTGGCTAAATTGGCTTCCGGCACGGATCGCAAGCTTTGGTTTTTTGATCATCGGTAACTTCAGTAAAGGCACGTCAAGTTGGTTGAAGTATGTGCTAGATTTTAAAACCACAAATCGTCAAATCGTCACAAGCACTGCACTTGCGGCTGAGCAAATTGAGCAACAGTTTTTAGGTTGTACTTTTGAAGCAAGCTGTATGATGCGCCTCGTGAAACGTAATATTTTGTTTTATCTCGTGATTATCGCAGTATTAACCCTATTTGGTTGGGTGGAGTAGCTGTAGCTGCAAATTACACACCTTTATAACAAATGCTCCATATACTGTAAGGGCATATGGAGCAGTTGAAATCAGTGTTTAAAATTGGCCTCTAACCAGCGCTTTTTCTGCTCTTCCATTTTGGTAACAAGCGGCGCATCAAAGCCCATGTTTCGAACCACATACTCCGTAACATCTATCAAATCACACACCCCAGTTACCGACCAAAGCGCTTCTTCTAGGTCTTTTGCTTTGTGGATTGCATAGTGGCTTACATAGCGCAGCTCATTCGCAAGATAATCCATATCTGGGCGGCCGGTTTTTGATACATAAAGCTGATAGACAAAGAGTAGGTCATTGCGTAGTGCTTTTTTAGCATACAAATACAGGCTATCAATGGCCTCTTCATGGGCAATAACTTGCGCACCTACCGCTTCGTGTTGACTGCTTTGGTTTGGATCAAACTTAATAAACACCAAGTATTTGAGCGGTTTATCCTGTCGCGATTTTGTTTTTAGAATTTCGGTGAGCTTTTCTTCGACGAAACGGTCGGGGAAAACGGCTTTGGCGTCCAAGGTGTTATCGTCATTATCGCTAAACGAATGCAGTAAGTGGTGAAGGGATGTCGGGTAAAGCCCCTGTCCAATTGCTCCCACCGCATTATGTGAAGTTTCTTTGTGTAAATAAAGTGGAAACTGACAAACGGATTTAGTCACCATGTTACGCAGCGCGAGTGATAGCCCCGGTACCTTTGGCGCTTCATCACAAGCAACCAGCTTGTCTTTATTGCTCTCAATAAGGGCCTTAAAGAACCCCATGGCAGAATGATCGAGTTGACCTATTTTTTGCACTTTCAAGTTAATGATGGTTTTAGTTTTATTGACCATCATTACTTCATAGCGCAAATTCGTTAAATTGTGCTGTTTCGTCAGTCTCTGCAAATCGACTAAGTCCAAGTGTATTGAGTCACCTTTATTCAGCGGCATTTCTTGACCGCACTCTATTTGTAAACCCATGACAGAAAAATCACGGGTAACGCAGTTGAACGTGCCTTGACCATCGATATGAACGACGACATTGGTTTTATAAAGATAGCGTCTGTGTGCACGCAAGTTAACGTATTCTAACGCAACCACCTCAAGTGGAGGGGGGGTGGCTGATTTGCCGTGACCGAACTTCTTTAATTGATTAACTAAGCTTTGTTCATAACTCAGACGTTGGAATCGCTCAGTGATAGACGGGTTTCCGATATCTGTCAGTAACATGAGATATTTTACGTCTTGGATAAAGCCTTGCACCCTCGGGGTGGGGCGTTTATTTAGCTTTTCGACATTTTTACCTGCACTTGCAGGAAGCGAAAGTGGGATAAAGGCGTCTTCATGGTGACTTGGCATCAACTGAACTTTAAACGTGCGCCAGCTGTCTTTTTGGCTGCCAAAGGCAAAAAACAGATCGTTTAGCTGCTGCATTTCTTCCAGCTCAAAGTCAAAGGCTGAGTAAAAGTACATTTTGCCTTGACTTGAGTGAGTAAACACATGGCATACCGCTTCTTTTACCGCGCCAGAAAGCGCAAGTAGTCGCTGCATTCGTTTTTGGTTGAAGACGGAATAAAGGCCTGATTGTTTTCTTTCGTCTTCAAAGTAGTAATTGATATGGGCGTTATTTTCGTTGGTAAGCACCATGCTTGGATAAAGCTGTTTTTGTTTCTCACTGATGAAAACAAACAAAGAGCAGACGCGTGGAAAATAATACTGTTCGTAGCCTTTACAAACGACGGCATCCAAAGTGTTGTCGAGATTTATCTTATAGCGGCGTTTGTTACCGTGTATAAAACTATTTAAAAAGTCATCAAACCCTTGGTTTTTCTCGATAAAGGTGCGTTTTAAGCGAACTTGGTTGTATTCAATTGTGCCGGGTTCTACAGCGACGACTTCATACTGAATACCTTCTTTCAAGCCAAGTTCAAAGTCTTGCTCGAGACCCACTAAGCGGATCGAAATAATTTGTCCAGGATCTACCTGTTGATTGGTTGGTAATTTTATTTTAGCGCCGCTGAGGGAAATATCGGAGGTAGTAGCGGAAACCTTAGGGCGATTTTTTGCCAGTTCCACAGTGATCTTAATGGAGTAATTCATGCGCTCTTCGGAGCGGCTTTCGTACGACGCGAAACGGACTAGTTTAGTGTAATTATGATTGACCGCGTCCTTTTCTACTTCTTCTTCGCGTGCTTTGGCCTGCTTTTGCATGACCTTATAATTATTGTCGGTACTCATTACGGATTCGTAAACTGCAAGGGTATAACCCCCATGTTTAGCGACTTCCCGCTCGAATACCTCAATGGCCAAGTCATCCATAAAGTGCTGTTTGCCTTCATATTCATAAGGCTTAACTTGACCTGCGACTTGTCCTCTGAGGTCAATAAATCGTGCCACGGGCTGAGATAGCCGCGACATTTCCATTTTTAATAGAAATTGGTCCGGCTTGGATAGGTCCGCAGTACGTTGCTTAAATATGCGATCAAAAGCCGGATCGCCAAGATCCAGCTTTAAATCTTCAATTAAGCTTTGATATTTTTGTAATCTATCTTCAGGCATAAACAGTTTTACACGCGCTCATTTTATGTGACCAGTTGGGTCACCGCCAATATTATGTCAACATTGGCGCTTTATTAGTTTATTCTTAACCTATTATTGTGTTTAAGCAAGATATATACCTGTAATTTATGGCAAAAAAGAAAACAGCATTTGTATGTAGTGATTGTGGTGCCGAATTCGCGCGTTGGCAGGGCCAGTGCTCAGAGTGTAAGGCATGGAATACCGTAACAGAATTTCGCGTTCCGTCAGCAAAATCAGTCCCTCAAGGCGGTTCAACGTCAGGTTATGCCGGTCTTGTTGAAGCTAAAGTACAAACCTTAGATGAAGTTAACCTAGAACAATTACCTAGATTTTCAACAGGCTTTAAAGAGTTTGACCGTGTCCTTGGTGGTGGTGTTGTACCGGGAAGTGCAATATTAATTGGTGGTAGCCCCGGCGCTGGTAAAAGTACGGTGTTGCTGCAAACTATGTGTCGCCTTGCCGAAACCATGAACACTTTGTATGTCACTGGTGAAGAGTCGCTGCAACAAGTTGCCATGCGTGCGACACGATTGGGGCTGCCTACAAATAAGCTTAAAACACTCGCAGAAACCAATGTTGAGACGATTTGTCAGCTCGCGCTTCGTGAAAAGCCAAGTATTATGGTTATCGACTCAATTCAAGTAATGCATATGAGTGATATCCAATCGGCACCCGGGTCGGTTTCTCAAGTACGTGAAAGCGCTGCTTATTTGACGCGTTTTGCCAAAACCAATCAGGTTGCCATTATCATGGTGGGGCATGTAACTAAAGATGGTACACTGGCCGGTCCTAAGGTGCTGGAGCATTGTATTGACTGCTCTATTTTACTTGAAGGCAGTGCCGACAGCCGCTTTAGAACATTACGTGGCAATAAAAACCGTTTTGGTGCTGTAAACGAGTTGGGTGTGTTTGCGATGACAAGCCAGGGCTTAAAGGAAGTAAACAATCCTTCGGCTATTTTCTTAAATCGTGGTGAAGCGCAAACACCAGGCTCATTAGTTATGGTTATTTGGGAAGGCACGCGGCCACTCCTTGTGGAAGTTCAAGCACTAGTCGACTATTCACAGCTCGCCAACCCGCGTCGCGTCACTGTTGGTTTGGAACAAAATCGTTTAGCCATGTTACTTGCTGTATTGCATCGTCACGGCGGTTTACAGGTGTCGGATCAAGATGTGTTTGTAAACGTCGTAGGCGGTGTCAAAGTGACCGAAACCAGTGCTGATTTAGCCTTAATAGCCGCACTGGTTTCAAGCTTTAAAAACCAAACCTTAGACAGGCAGCTGGTGGTATTTGGTGAGGTGGGGTTAGGAGGTGAGATCCGACCGGTGCCTAGTGGGCAAGAGCGGTTGCGTGAAGCATCTAAGCATGGATTTACAAGAGCAATTGTACCAAAAGCAAATAAACCAAAAGAAAATATTGAAGGGATGGAAATTGTTGCCGTCTCTAGCCTCAGCGAAGCGCTTGAGGCACTTTTTTAAATAATGGAGTGAAATATGAATAAGTCCACATTAGCAGTTGCCGTTGTGGTACTAGCGGGCGCAGGGTATGTTGGCGCCAACTATTATGTAAATGAGCAAGTGAAGCAAGAAATCACCAAGCAAATAGAAAACTTCGAACAAGACAGTGGCCTTACGGTGAGTTTTGCAAACAGCTCTGTTGATTTGTTTACCCGTGGTGTAGAAATTACCGACCTAACAATTTCACAAGTCGATGAAAATATTCCCATATTTACCATTGAGAAGTTAAATGTTGTGGGTTACGAGCAAGACAAAATCAGCCCCTATACCGAGCTTGACCTAGTCGGTTTAAAATTAGCAAAAGAAGCTGAAGAGTTTACCCAAGGGATGTCGCCGGAGCTGGTGAATGCAACGTACCATTTGAATACAAGTCTCGCTTATGATGAAGCATCTGGCGCCAGCGAGTTTACATTCGCATCTTCTGCAGAAGGCATTGCAAAGAGCTCTTTTAATGCTGCGTTTGGAAACAGTAAGGCCCTTATGGATGCTTCATTAGCGGCATCAAAAATTCAAAGTGATACACCAAACCTTGAACAAGAGCTTCAAGTGCAGTCGCAAATGATGGCGGCAATGCAATCGCTCGAATTAAAATCGCTGGCTGTTAATATTGACAATGCAGGCAGCTTACCTCAGTTACTTGAGTCTGAAATTGCTCAGCAGGGTATGAGCAAGGCTGACTTTCAGGCGATTGTTGCCCAGCAACTACAAATGATGATGCTACCTGCTGAAATTCAAACGGCTGTGAATGACTTTGCCAATGGAATGGAGTCACTTTCTATATCTGTTTCGATACCACAAAGTCAAAGTATGATGGCTCTGGGGCAGCAATTATCTATGGCTATGGCGCAAAATCCAGAAACACTGTCGGAACTTATCGAGATCAACGCGAGCGGTAAGTAAAGCTAATCCAGCATGGTTAAAGGGATTTTGGGCTTGCTCCTAAATCCCTTCATCTCTCATAAGCCCACTCATTCGCAATATTAGTTTTACCAAATTGGTGAAATCTAAAGCAGCCTTGAGGTTGATCATACAATTCGTTGGAGTTGCAAAGGCTGCGGTGGTAGCATTGGAGTATCAATTGCTTGGGAATGTATTTATGAGCGAATTCAAAGACTACCAGCAAGCTCAATTGCTATTAGAAAAACACGAATTATTTATTGCCCCCGCCGAAGTTCACGGCACCATTTCTGGGCTATTGGCCTGTGGTCTGAATATCGAAGATTCAGAGTATTTAGGGCTATTGAGTGACGTATTTAACGACGGTCAAAAATTTTCAGCGCCAATTAGAGAGTTTTGCATCGATTTATATAAGCAAGTTGCCGAGCACTTCAATGACGGCGAGTTTCAGTTTGAACTGTATTTGCCGCCAGAAGATGAGTCATTACATGACCAAGCTAACGCACTGATTGCTTGGGTATCAGGCTTTTTACTTGGCTTTGGTTTAAAGCAAAAAGATTACGGTAAGTTATCTGCTGATGTTAAAGAAGTGATTAACGATTTTAGCGAAATAACTAAGCTTGATACTGGTTTTGAAGACAGCAACGACGATAAAGAAGCACTGCTCGAAGTGGTAGAATATGTGCGTGTTTCTACACTACTATGCTTTGCTGAGATGGGTAAAGAGCCCCAGTCCGTTAGCACATCAAAGACGATACATTAATTATGATAAAAAACAGCGAGTTTGTAGCACGCCGTGTGCGTCTTATTGCGGCACTAGATAACAATGCCGTAGCGATTATTCCTGCGGCCGTAGAGTTAACCCGTAGCCGCGACACTGAATTTCCGTTTCGCCAAGATAGCGACTTTTTTTACCTGACTGGATTTAAAGAGCCGGATGCGGTTTTGGTGCTTACGAAAGACAGAGACGGCAATGCGCAGTCTACGCTGTTTTGTCGTAATAAAGATAAGGTTGCTGAGATTTGGCATGGTCGCCGTATGGGCTATGAGCAAGCTAAATCGCAACTTGAACTTGACCAAACCTTTGCGCTGAGTGACTTAGACGACGAGCTATTAAATCTTGTGAATGGTCGCAAGGTATTATTCTACGGACAAGGCACATATAGCGCCTTTGATGATAAGGTTTGGCAGCTACTAAGCACATTGCGTGGTGCACCGAAAAAGGGCTATCGCGCCCCTGAGATCATCAAAGATATTCGTCCACTCGTCCATGAAATGCGCTTATTTAAGTCGGATGCTGAAATCGCCATCATGCGCGAAGCGGGCAGGATCAGTGCTGAGGCGCACAAACGCGCCATGCAGTTTGCCAAGCCGGGCGCAACGGAATACCAGCTTGAAGCCGAAATTCATCATCATTACGCAATGAATGGGGCGCGTCACCCAGCCTATGGCACCATTGTTGGCAGCGGCATCAATGCGACGATTTTACACTACACCGACAACTGTGATGCGCTACAAGATGGCGACTTAGTACTGATTGATTCGGGTTGTGAGCTTGAAGGCTATGCGGCTGATATAACTCGTACTTTCCCAGTAAACGGCCAGTTTACTGATGCGCAGCGCAAGATTTATGAGTTGGTATTGGCCGCGCAAAATGCCGCCTTTGGTGAAGTAAAACCGGGTGGTACATTAGTCAAAGCCAATCAAGTGGCGATGACTGTATTGACTCAAGGACTAGTAGATTTAGGCATTCTTGCGGGCGACGTTAATGAACTCGTAGAAGCGCAGGCATGCAAAGCATTCTACATGCATGGTTTAGGTCATTGGCTAGGTCTTGATGTTCACGATGTCGGTGAATACAAGTTAGATGAAGCGGATCGTCCATTCGAACCTGGCATGGTACTCACCATTGAGCCGGGCCTGTATTTTGACGAAGATGCGCAAGTTCCTGATGAGTATAAAGGAATTGGCATTCGTATCGAAGATGATTTGTTGGTCACTGAGTCAGGCTATGAAAACTTAACCGTACTGGTGCCAAAAACCATCGCAGAAATAGAAGCATTAATGAGTAACTAGTGGACACTTTGCGTGCAACAGTTTGATGTCGTCGTGGTTGGTGGTGGTATGGCAGGAGCCAGCGCCGCCATCGCCATAAAAAAAGTCTCTCCGCAGGCAAAGATTGCGGTTATTGAAGCCTTTGCGCCCAAAGGTAAGCAGCATCCAAGTTTTGACGACCGTAGTATTGCGCTTGCTGCGCAGTCGGTCGCATTTTTGGGCGAGCTAAATCTATTTAATCCCGAGTGGCAGTACGTTGAGCCAATCACACAAGTGAATGTTTCTGACAGAGGTCACTTTGGTAAAGCGTGGATCAATCCTGAAGACTACAACCAAAAAGCGTTAGGCTATGTGGTTGAAGTCAATCCCTATGGCAGCTTTTTACACGAGCAGTTGAGCAATCTTGATATTGCACTGTTTTGCCCAAACCAAGTGGCGCATATACATCAACAACCAGAGCAGGTTGAACTGACGCTCGATAATGGCGAGCAATTACAAAGTCGATTACTGGTTGTTGCGGATGGCGCGCAATCTCCCACGCGGGCTAAGCTCAATATTGGCTTTGATAGCATAGGCTACGAGCAAGGCGCATTGATTGCCAATGTGCAAATCGACACGGCACATCATGGTCAGGCGTTCGAGCGTTTTACCGAACATGGTCCGATGGCACTGTTGCCAATGAGTGATAATCGTTATTCGCTGGTGTGGTGTATGCCAAATGAGCACCTTAGCGAGTTTGAAGTGATGACAGCACACGAGTTTTTAGCTGCATTGCAGCAAGCCTTTGGTTATCGCGCCGGGCGCTTTGTGCAAGTGGGTATGAGAGCAAGCTATCCGCTAGTGCTTGGGCGAGTAGAGCAACTCACTCATCATCGCGTGGTGGTGATTGGCAATGCGGCGCATGCCATTCATCCCATTGCAGGACAGGGCTTTAATTTAGGTCTACGAGATATTCAAGTCCTAACCTCACAATGTCAGGCGAACGTGCTTGATGAGTGGGGAAGTTTTCAATTTACGCGTGCTTATCAACTGGCGCGAGCGCAAGATATTAATACGGTGATGACATTAACCGATGCGCTCGTTCGACTATTTTCAAACTCATCAAGAACCTTAGCCTTAGGCCGTAGTTTAGGTCTACTCACCATGGCGCTGTCCAAAACAGCAAGAGCGCCGCTGGCCAAGCAATTGATGGGATATAAAGGATAAAGGAGTTGGCATGCAACAAGTTCAAGTTTGTATTGTTGGTGGTGGATGTGTTGGTTTAACGCTGGCGCTAGGGCTTGCGCAGCAAAATATCTCGGTATTAGTGCTAGACAGTGGTGAAAAGCCAACACCATTGGCACAAGAATACAGCGCACGCGTGAGCGCGATAAGCGCTGCAAGTCAGGCTTTATTTGAGCGCTTGGGCGTGTGGTCTGATATTAAAGCGCAGCGCGCCGCAGCATATACTCGTATGGATGTACGCGATAAAGACAGCTTTGGTAAAATTGCCTTTGATAATGTCTCGTTAGACTTACCTGAGCTTGGTCACATCATTGAAAACGACGCCATTCGCTACGCGTTGTTAACAGCACTCGAAGCACAGCAATCGGCCAAGCTGATGTGGAACACAAAATACCAAAGCTTGCACCAAACAGACACCGATGTGCTGTTAACCTTAGCGACTGGTGAACCTGTGATGGCGAAACTAGTGGTGGCAGCTGATGGCGCACGTTCGGCTATTCGCCAGCAGTTTAATATGCCAATCACGTATTGGGATTATGATCACCATGCGCTGGTTGCAACGATAAAAACCGCAGCGCCACATGATGCAACAGCAAGACAAGTGTTCCTTCCTGATGGGCCGCTGGCCTTTTTGCCGCTTGATGATCCACATACTCATTCAATTGTATGGTCTACCGCACCGGATAAAGCAAAGCAGCTACAAGCCATGCCGGTCGAGGCGTTTAATAAAGCGTTGAGTGCTGCAATTGATATGCAGTGCGGTGTGTGTGAATTGATTAGCGAAAGACATGTTTTTCCATTGACCATGCGTTATGCAAAACAATGGGTGCAAGGGCGGATCGTTTTAATGGGCGACGCGGCACATACCATTCACCCGCTTGCAGGTC
The DNA here is from genome assembly GCF_030291895.1 of Pseudoalteromonas sp. JC3. NCBI lineage: Bacteria > Pseudomonadati > Pseudomonadota > Gammaproteobacteria > Alteromonadales > Pseudoalteromonadaceae > Pseudoalteromonas > Pseudoalteromonas sp. JC3. The sequence goes on from NZ_CP127855.1 coordinate 1,209,693, forward strand.
TTGGCATGAATTTAGGGCTAAAAGACGCTGCCTATTTGATCACCTTGTTATCAGCACCGAAAGAGCAATTTGCCAGCACACGGATACTGCGCCAATATGAGCGCAGCAGAAAAGCAGATGCTCAAAAGCATATTGCCATGATGCAAGGACTTAAAGAGCTGTTTGAAGGCAATCACCCGCTTAAAAAGCTAGTACGCGGTGTGGGCCTGAGCTTGGTCGACAACCTCGGCCCAATCAAGCACCTGTTCGCCAAAGAAGCGATAGGCGGTAAATAAAAAGATCGCCGCGTAAAGCGGCTCCCACAAAAGTTTTATATTGCTGGTAGGAGCGATTTTACATCGCGATCTTTTCCTAAATCAGTATCGCCGCGTAAAGCGGCCCCCACAGAGGTTTTATGCTGCTGGTGGGAGCGGGTTCACCCCGCGATCATTTCAACAATCTCGCCGCGTAAAGCGTCTCCCACAGAGGTTTTATGCTGCTGGTGGGAGCGATTTTACATCGCGATCATTTCAACAATCTCGCCGCGTAAAGCGGCTCCAACAGAGATTTTGTGTTGCTGGTAGGAGCGATTTTACATCGCGATCATTTCAACAATCTCGCCGCGTAAAGCGGCTCCCACAGAGATTTTGTGTTGCTGGTAGGAGCGATTTTACATCGCGATCTTTTCCTAAAACAGGTATCACCAACTTTATAAATCCCCAATCCCATTGCTTAAATAAATACAATTCCAATAAGGATAATCACCAATCTGTTTTACCAACCCTGCCCGAAGCGGGTTTGCAACTATGTATCTTGCTTGGTTTCTTAACATAGTGTTATGCAAAATACAGGTGTCATAAAAACCCTTTTGCCATAGCTGCCGAATATTCATTGTTCTTAGCTTAGTTGCCGTTCTTCCTTTTAAAGACCGAATGGCATCAGACAAAGAACACACATCCATTAGTTGAAACAGGAGATGTAAATGATCTGGCATCAGTGTGTAGGCAATTAATTTGATAAAGTTATCCTGCTCAAGGTGATAAATTTCATGAATAACAACTTGATTGACTGCGAGGTTATTAAAAACAGCTGTTTTGTTTTTACAGCAAATAGTGATTGCATAATATTGACCGGCTGATGAAACTCGGCCTTTCCTTAAACGGCAGCTATGTGGCATGACTCTCTCCTTGAGTTCATTGATAAGTGTTCACGTAAATATAGGACAAGATCGCCGCATAAAGCGGCTCCCACAGAGGTTTTGTGTTGTTGGTAGGAGCGGGCTTACCCGCGATCATTTCAACAATCTCGCCGCGTAAAGCGGCTCCCACAGAGATTTTATATTGCTGGTAGGAGCGGGTTCACCCCGCGATCATTGCAACAATCTCGCCGCATAAAGCGGCTCCCACAGAGGTTTTGTGTTGTTGGTAGGAGCGGGCTTACCCCGCGATATTTTAACCTAGCCTCAATGCGATAAACTCAGCGAGTTTATCTACGGCGTGGGCGGATTCTTGGGTGTTTTTGACTAGGCTGATACCGATTTGACCGAGTTCGGGTAATATTTGGGTTTGGGTCTGATAAGGCAGCTCTGCTGGCACGGTGCTTTTGGCCAGTACGGTGATCCCGAGTCCCTCTTTTAAAGCGGCGGTAAGGCCGGTTAAGTCGGCGTTGCTATATACGATACGGTATTGTAATCCAGCTTGTTGCAACGCCTCGATAGCGCGGCGGCGATAAATACAGCCCTCCGGCGCGGTGACTAAAGTGACAACCGAATGCTGCGCAAGCGATAAATCGCCAACCCAAACTAGTTGATCTTGCATAAAGACTGGGTATTTGGACGAGCTCAGCTCCTCATTAAGCGCTAGCACCAAATCAAACTGGTCTTGCCTTACCACAGAAAGTAAGTGTTTACTCAGTCTTGATTTCACTTCTAATGCAACATCAGGATATAAAGAAACGAAATCACCAATAATAGAAGGTAAGATCCGTGCTGCAAATTCGCTGGGAATGCCTAAACGTACTCGGCCTGTCACACTCTCAGAGGTAAATTGCTGAATAATTGCATCGTTTTGCTGCAGCATTTGTTTGGCTAGAGGCAAAAGTAGCTCACCATATTGATTCAATACCTGTCTTTGGCCCTGTTTTTTAAACAGCTTGCAACCTAGCATGTCTTCTAAACGTTTGATTTGCAAGCTAACAGCAGGCTGAGATAAGCCAAGCAGTTCACCAGCCTTGGCAAAGCCACCGACATCAACCACAGTGACCAGCGTTCTTAATCCATCAATTGATAAGTTTTTCATATAAGGAAATGCAATTTATAAAACCCAAGTACATTAATATTATTTATCAATTGATAAGTAAATACAATTTGTTGTTGAGTTTGCGCATCCTTATACTTTTGCTCATCGAAATTTCACTAAGGTAGTGCCATGAGCGTCACGCCAATTATCTTTGCAAAGCACCGTCAGGGCAGTGTTCCGGCGCAAAACCATTACATGCCAACTGATGCTGTTGTTGTACTTGATTTCAGCGGCTTTGAGACCACGCCTTTCTTAAGCCAAATTCTTGCACTTAACTTGAATAAGTTAATGGCACCGGGCTTAGGTTTTCAAGGCAAACTAGACAGTGGCGAAAATTTCGCCGTGTACTATTTTAGTGAAACGGCTTACCGTTTTGTTGTAAGTGAAAGCGCAGCCGCTGAGCTGGCAACACTGATTGATAGCCATGCTGACGAGTTCGACATTGAACTGGTACGTCGTCACGACTTAGTTGCTGCCACCATAAGCGGTGAGCTTGCGTTTGAGCGTTTAGTCAGTGACTTTATGTTAACGCCAGGCCTTAGGATCTCAGATAAAAATGCCTGCTATGGCAAGCAAAGCGGTGAAGTATTTATTACGACCTTGCTGGTGGACGAACAGCAACAGTATCAGTTGATTGCGCAAGCTGCTGTATTAGATAAGTGGCAAACGACGCTCACTGACGCTGGTTTTAAACTCGTTTCATAAATTCCGTGCAGTTATCGTAAGCGCGATAACAATAACCCCCTCAGCGCCAACCGATGGTGGCTGAGTAAAAAAGTGAAGGATAAGTATGACTTCTAAAACAGTACTACACGCGAAGCACCTAGAAGCTGGCGCGAAAATGGTAGACTTCCACGGTTGGGAAATGCCAATCAATTATGGCTCACAAATTGAAGAGCACCACGCGGTGCGTCAAGACGCGGGCATGTTTGACGTTTCACACATGACGATTGTTGATATCGAAGGTGTAGACGCAAAGGCATTTTTACAAAAGCTAGTTGCAAACGATGTAGCTAAGCTTACTGTGGCTGGTAAGGCGCTATACACAGGCATGCTAAATGAGCAGGGCGGTGTAATTGATGACCTTATCATTTACTTCTTCACTGAAACGCAATATCGCCTAGTAGTTAACTCTGCAACACGTGAAAAAGACCTTGCACATATCGGTGCGGTAGCAGCAGATTTTGAAGTGGCAGTTACTGAGCGTCCTGAGTACGCGATGATTGCGGTACAAGGTCCAAACGCAAAAGCAAAAACAGCAACTATCCTAGACGAACAACAACAAGCGGCTGTTGAAGGCATGAAGCCATTCTTTGGTGTGCAAGCTGGCGACCTATTTATCGCAACAACTGGCTACACTGGTGAAGAGGGTTATGAGATCGTAGTGCACAACGATGGTGCGGCGGACTTATGGCAAAAATTATTAGACGCAGGTGTGCGTCCAGCTGGCCTAGGTGCACGTGATACGCTACGTTTAGAAGCGGGCATGAACCTTTACGGCTCAGACATGGACGAGACGGTGTCTCCACTTGCAGCGAACATGGCATGGACAATTGCATGGGAGCCAGAGGAGCGTGACTTTATCGGTCGTGCAGCTATCACTAAACAGCGTGCAGAGCAAAGCACTGATAAGCTGGTAGGTTTAGTCCTAGAAAGCAAAGGCGTATTACGTGGTGGTTCTAAAGTTATCGTAGAAGGTGGCGAAGGTGTTATCACTTCTGGTACATTCTCACCAACTTTAGGCTTCAGTGTAGCGCTTGCGCGTGTACCTCGTTCAATTGGCGAGACTGCACAAGTTGAAATGCGTAAGAAGCTAGTTGATGTTAAAGTAGTTAAGCCAAGCTTCGTTCGTAACGGCAAGTCAATTATCTAGCTTTTATAGATAATAAATAGAATAACATTGATGTCGCTCACGGGGTGACATCGCAACCGACCAAAGGAACAAAAAAATGAGCAACATTCCTAGCGAGTTAAAGTACGCTACTTCACACGAGTGGGTTCGCGCTGAAGGTGACGGCATATACACTGTTGGTATCACTGAGCACGCACAAGAACTTCTAGGCGACATGGTATTCGTTGAATTACCAGACGTAGATGATGAAGTTGACGCGGGTGAAGACTGTGCGGTAGCTGAGTCTGTAAAAGCAGCGTCAGACATCTATGCACCAATCGGCGGTACTATCGTTGAAATCAACGAAGACCTAGAAGATGCGCCTGAAACTGTAAACAACGATGCTTACGGTGACGGTTGGTTGTTCCGTATTAAAGCGTCTGATGAGTCTGAGCTAGATAACCTACTAGACGCTGAAGGCTACGCAAATTCAATCGACGAAGACTAATTTGTTGATAGTAATAAAAGCCCCTTTTTAGGGGCTTTTATTGTTGCTTTTTGGGCAAGGGTGCTTGCTCAAGGTATGACGAGATCATGCCAACGTTTTTAGAATACTGCCGTTACCAAGGTATCTCATTTAGATAAAAACAGTATTCACCTTTTTCATTTGGATCATAGGAACCTGGACTAATGTCAAACGCCAAATCTCTTGAACAGTTAGAGCAAAAGCAAGATTTTATCCGCCGCCATATTGGGCCAAGCCCAGCACAGGTGAGCGAGATGCTAAGCGCTCTTGGAGTATCTAGTGTTGAAGAGCTGATCGGTCAAACTGTACCTGCTTCAATTCGTTTAGAAGAGGGCTTACAGATCGGTGAAAGCCGCACAGAAGTGGAAACCCTAAGCTACTTGAAGTCAGTAGCAAGCAAAAACAAGGTTTTCAAATCTTATATCGGTCAAGGCTACCACCCAACGCACGTACCTCACGTTATCCTACGTAACGTACTTGAGAATCCGGGTTGGTACACTGCTTACACCCCTTATCAGCCAGAGATTGCGCAAGGTCGCTTGGAATCACTACTTAACTTCCAAACGCTGACTATGGACATTACCGGCCTAGACTTAGCCAGTGCATCACTACTTGACGAATCCACTGCAGCGGCAGAAGCAATGGCGCTTGCAAAACGTGTATCTAAAGCGAAAAAAGCAAACATCTTCTTTATTGCCGACGACGTACACGTACAAACTATCGACGTAGTATCTACGCGTGCTGAGCAGTTTGGTTTTGAAGTAGTAGTAGGTCCTGCTAGCGACGCTGCTAACCACGAGATTTTTGGTGCGCTATTCCAGTATCCTTCAACATCAGGTGAAGTGGTCGACGTTACTGACCTAATCGCACAAGTACAAGACAAAAAAGCGATTGCCTGTGTTGCCGCAGACATCATGAGCTTAATGCTACTTAAAGCACCTGGTAAACTAGGTGCAGACGTAGTGCTTGGTTCTGCACAGCGTTTTGGTGTACCAATGGGTTACGGCGGTCCACACGCGGCATTCTTTGCCACGCGTGATGCTTACAAGCGTTCACTACCAGGCCGTATTATTGGTGTGTCTAAAGACCGTTTAGGTAACGACGCGCTACGTATGGCGATGCAAACACGTGAACAGCATATCCGCCGTGAAAAAGCGAACTCAAACATCTGTACTGCACAGGTGTTACTTGCGAATATGGCTGCGTTTTACGCGGTTTACCATGGTCCTCAAGGTCTTAAGATCATCGCTGAGCGTATTAATCGTCTTGCAAGCATTCTTGCAACGGGTCTTAAAGCAAAAGGCGTGGCACTTAAGCACGATACGTGGTTTGACACTATTACTGTTAAAGCGGACGACGCTGACAAGCAAGCGGTTGTGGCGCGTGCCGTAGCAAAAGGCGTGAACTTTGCCCTTAACCACAACGGCGAATACTCAATTGCAGTAAACGAAACCACAACGCGTGCGGACGTAGCTGAGCTATTTGACATCATTTTAGGTGACGAGCACGGCCTAAATGTTGATGCGCTAGACGCACAAGTATCAGGCGAGAACATCACAGGTATTCCTGCAAGCCTAGTGCGCGACGACGAAATTTTAACGCACGCTAACTTCAACAGCTATCACAGCGAAACCGAGATGCTGCGTTATATCAAGCGTCTTGAAAACAAAGATTTAGCACTAAACCACTCAATGATCTCATTGGGCTCGTGTACCATGAAGCTAAACGCAACCGCAGAAATGATCCCAGTGACTTGGCCTGAGTTTGCAGAGCTACACCCGTTCTGCCCAATCGACCAAGCACAAGGTTACAAGATCATGATGACTGAGCTGCACGACTGGCTTGTGAACATCACAGGTTACGACGCAGTATCACTACAGCCTAACTCAGGTGCACAAGGTGAATACGCAGGTCTTATCGCGATCCGTAAGTACCATGAGTCTCGCGGTGAAGGTCACCGTAATATCTGTTTGATCCCAAGTTCAGCGCACGGTACAAACCCAGCGTCTGCACAAATGGCAAGCATGAAAGTGGTTGTGGTTGACTGTGATAAAAACGGTAACATCGATATGGAAGACCTACGCGCGAAAGCCGCAGACGTAGCTGAAAACCTATCGTGCATCATGGTCACTTACCCGTCTACACACGGTGTGTACGAAGAATCTATCCGTGAAGTATGCGACATCGTGCACCAGCACGGCGGGCAAGTATACATGGACGGCGCAAATATGAACGCGCAGGTTGGGGTAACTAGCCCAGGTTCAATCGGCTCTGATGTATCACACTTAAACCTACACAAAACATTCTGTATTCCACATGGTGGCGGTGGCCCAGGCGTTGGTCCTATCGGTGTTAAATCGCACCTAGCGCCATTTATGCCTAACCACAGCGTGATCAACGTAGAAGGTACAAACGTAGGTAACGGCGCGGTTTCTGCGGCACCTTACGGCTCTGCTTCTATTCTACCTATCTCGTGGGCATACATCGCGATGATGGGCAGCGAAGGCCTAAAACAAGCAACAGAAATGGCAATTGTGAACGCTAACTACCTAACGGCTAAGTTGAGCGAGCACTACCCAATTCTATACCGTGGCCGTAACGACCGCGTTGCTCACGAATGTATTGTTGACCTTCGCCCACTGAAAGAAGCCACAGGCATTACCGAAATGGACGTTGCAAAGCGTCTACAAGACTATGGCTTCCACTCACCAACGATGTCGTTCCCAGTAGCGGGCACACTAATGGTTGAGCCAACGGAATCTGAGTCTAAGGTAGAAATCGACCGCTTTATCGAAGCTATGGTTTCTATCAAAGGTGAAATCGACAAGATTGCATCAGGCGAATGGTCTATCGAAGACAACCCATTAGTATTCGCACCACACACGCAAGCAGACGTACTAAGCAACGACTGGAACCGTGCATATGATCGCCTCGCAGCTGCATTCCCAGTACCAAGCGTAGCAAAAGACAAATTCTGGCCAACGGTAACCCGTATCGACGACGTATACGGCGACCGTAACCTAATCTGTTCTTGCCCAGCGGTTGATACTTACCGCGATGCGTAAGAGTTTGTTGGCGATCAACAATTAAGTTTGTGAACGCAACAATTAAAAATGTGAATGCAATTAAGATTGTGAACGCATAAATAAGAAAAGGCGAACTAGAAATGGTTCGCCTTTTTTAATGGGTAAAAATTTTTATTTCATGTAAGATGATTTACAAACGAATAAAAATAAGCAATTGGATAGTGCATACACTTTTTACGTGGCTTGGTAATCGCGATATTGAAAACATGGAACAGGAGCAGAATGCTGCTATTGTTTCACTTGCGACAAAATCTGAAATTCCATTCGACAAAATCGTTATTCTTTCCAACAAAGATGAAGCTAAGTGGGATTCATTTGAGCGCTTTCTGAAAAAGCGGATGGCGATGATCGGTCGTCCTTCTAATGATATCAAAATCCACTTAGCGCGAATCCAAAGTCCAATTGACTACCAATCTATTTCAATCGAAACAGAAAAGTGGATCACAAAGTTATCTGAAGAGTCAGACACGCTCTCGATTAACCTAACTTCTGGTACACCTGCCATGACGACGCTTTCTGTGCTTCATGGAAAGGGAAAGTCTAATACTCGCTTTGTGCAATCGTCCCCGAAAAACGTTATTGAAGAAGTCGAAATACCACTGGATTTCGGTAAAGAATACGTAAAGTCTGCCTCAAAGAACATTGCTCATACTGCGACCTCATTACCTAAGGTACAAAAGGCGTTTTCAGAATTAACTGCCAAGTCAAAAACAATGATTGATGTAGTTGAAAAAGCCAAAAGAATAGCTGCATCTGAAGTTCCTGCCCTTATTTTAGGTGAAACAGGTACGGGTAAGGAGCTAATGGCACATGCTATCCACAAAGGGAGCCTTAGAGCAAATAAGCCTGTTAGAGTTGTAAACTGTGGTGCGCTTGCTGAAAACCTTGTGGATTCAACATTGTTTGGTCATAAAAAAGGGGCGTTTACTGGCGCAGATAAAGATTATGCAGGTCTATTTGAGCAAGCTAACGGTGGAACCTTATTTTTAGATGAAGTTGGTGAATTAAAGCCCGATATACAAGTTAAGCTTCTAAGGGCATTACAGCAAGGTGAAATTACCAGACTTGGTGATACGAAAACCATTAATGTCGATGTGCGCGTTATTGCTGCTACTCACCAAGATTTGACCACCTTGATTGAACAAGGGGATTTTCGTGAAGATCTGTTTTACCGCTTAGCGGTGGGCATTATCAATATGCCACCACTAAGAGATCGAATAGAAGATATTCCAGTCATAGTTGAACAACTGACAGACCAAATTAATGAGTCTGGATCCAAACACCCAGACTACATGAGTAAAAAAGTTTCCGAAAATGGATTTAAATTTATTTTATCGCAATCATGGCTAGGTAATATTCGTGAATTATGGAGCACATTGAACAGGGCTTTTCTCTGGACAGATGCAAAATTGGTAGGTGAAAAGGAACTGTCAAACGCAATCATTAACAGAAGACTTGGGGCGCAAAATAATGATGTTAGGCTGTCTTTTAACGATAAAGTGGACATAGTTCAACTGACTGAAAATTATCAGAAAAAGTATGTTGAGGCTGCGTTAAAGGCAAGCGGTAATGTTAAGAAACACGCTACCCAAATGTTGGGCTTAAAAGACCATCAAACGCTAACAAATTGGATGAAGCGTCTTGGTATAGACGTTGATAAATAAAAATATTGGAGTGCCACTTGTTAAAGCAAGCTAATCGGCATTGTGTATTTAAAGTATGTTAGAAAGTAAATTAACTTACTAAAAGGTAAAATAGTTATTTGTTTGGTTGTAGAGTCTGTTTTAAGTATTTGATTTTTAACTATTTTAAAGGTGGCTTGCTTTTGGCGTAACTAGGGGCTAGATGCTGTGGACATCAACCTGGAGGCTAGTGTGTCATTTATTATCAATGAAAATTTTAATACTAAATCTACGTTAATCGGACACCTGCTGGACGGATCTCGGTTTGTGTTTTCGCAGGGGAGGTTTGACCGTTGGTGTATTTTCCATATTAGGGAGCACAAAGCTCATGCAGTCAGGGATGAGGAAGTATTTCAGGTGATGAGTCATTACGCCTTTGGACACGCTCGCTTTATGCTTTATCGGGACTTCTTGAATATATTCAATAAAGTGACAAATCAAGTTAACTATGATTTAGTTGAAAAGATTGCATATATGTCCAAGGCTTACCCAAAACCTCAAGAGGTGCAATTCATTCTGTTATTTTTATATGCCGGAATGATAGCCGAAGAAAACAAAGAAAAAGCAATTCTAAAAAAATTTATCAAGCGTTTAGGTGTACACCAGGTGCTTATTGAGGGAATGAGCCCTAAAGTTGCGGCTAACTATTCCAGAGGTAAGGGGTGGCGTGAGTTACAGCTCGAATGTGACGTTCGCGGCTTTTACAGTAACAATTTCTTTAGTCTGATGAGTGCATAAAGGGAGGTATGCTCATGATAGATCTAGAATCTCCTCAAAATTGGCTTTCGAATTTTCTAAAAAAAAGAAATTTGCCTTGTCCAAACGGAAATCCGCTTTTTTCCTATCACATGACTGTTGATGAATATAACGTTTTAAAAAAATTAGTAAAATTATTTAAACCTAAGACTTCGATTAACCGCCTTAAACACAAAGATTGGTCAGCCTGTTTTGTTATTTGGTGCGCAGAGTGGTATCGCCGTGATTGCTGTGTTCAAAGTTGGGAGTGGCAGCCGCTTTGGGATGAGCTTAATTTTGAGTTGGAACCATTTCAAAGAGCTGAGGTAATTTCTTTAGGTCTGGAGTCATTCTGGAAAAGACCTATAAGAAGATATGAGTCAGAACATCGTAACTTTTTGGGTTCAATTTTCATCGAGGGAGGCTTACCCTTCAAACTTATTAATTCACCAGGTAATAGTTTTGCCGAATCGATTAGAAAAACTCTTAATTTGTATTACCAAGTTGAACTGTACGGTATCTCGCTGAATGAGCTGATTCAAAAGCAATTAAGTTGCTTGCCTGTTGTATTTTCTGAATCAGAGTCTGTAGAACTCACAGCTTCAATCGTTAAGCGGTTGATGAGTTTTTCTAACTTAGTTGATCTTGATAACCAGGAAGATCTACCTTCAAAGCAACTGGATAGTCAATTACCAAACTGGCGAGACAGTTTTCCAATTCCCTTGGATGATGAAACAGGAAACACCCTATTGGATAGATGGCTAGTTGGTGCATCTAAAGCCAATACCGAAATAAAGGTGCAGAAGGATAAACTTTTTTGCGAACATTATTTTGATATCCACTTAAGTCGTTTTTTCACTCAAGTAAGCCTCCCTAAAAAGTTAACTTACAAGTTTTCTTCCAGTCCATTGCAGTCTACTTATGTTGAGCTTGGTTTACTTGAAGGTACAAAGCGCATCGCTGAGCTTGGTGGAGCAATTGCACAAGTAGAGGGTGAAAAATTATTAGTACCGCCCCGTAAAAAATCTGTCAAAATTCCAAGGCGCTCTCTACAGACCTCTTTGTTTTTAGATTTATCACAATCAGGCATCATCGTTGATATGCTGGAGGTTAATGATTCTAGTGTTTTATTAAATGAAGCACCCCAAGGCTTTATTGATGATGGTTCAAAATATAAATTGGTTGGTCAAGGAAGCTTCTCGACTAAACACGAAAAGATTTTTGTTTTGGCACCCTCGTATTACGAGATAGAAGTTTTGTCCGGTGATCATGAATTGATCACTCGCCTAGTTATTGATGGTAGTGAATTTAACTGGTTTCACCTTAATGGCGACTTTAGAATTTATTCTTTAGAAAGTCGATTTAGAGTTAAAACAAATGCTACTTCTACATCGAGTGGGAACCTTTACATTGATGGCGATGAGATCTTACTCAAGACAATACCAGCGAGAGTCTATAGAGGCTTACCATCTGTTAGAGATTCGGAAGGTAATCTAATCTCACAAATTGGGTTAACATTACACTTAGATAATAAACCTATAGACTCCTTAGAGTCATATGAATTGTTTGGCAAACATTACTTGAGTGTTAAAAACAGAGATGGTGACACTCTTTTACGTAGATGCATTGCTGTATTGCCAGAAGATTTAGTTATTGATTCAAAAGCAGGTAATCAATTTGCAGAAGTAAGGGTTACAGCCTCCAGAACTCAAAACGTTTCTGTAATAGCCGCTCACTTTCAGGTTAGTTCAGAAAAGCTTTCGAATGGTCGTTTGTTTCGTCTCAGTCCCGAAAACGAACCTCCCGCAAATTTTACTTTGCAAATACAAGCAAATCTATTAGAAGACCCTATTAGTATTACGCTCCCGTATCCGGTTAGCGGAATATTTGCGTTTGATAACGAAGGTCAACCGCTTAAACACGAACTAACAGTTGAGCAGTTACTGGGTGCGGAAGTTAATTTGTACTCAGCTAAAACATACCCAGAAGAAGTTAGTATTGAGTTAGCGCTTAAGCCTATTAATAGAACCTCTCCACGATATTTTTCAAAAGTGAAGGTGGCAGACCGAACGTTAAGTGTAAGCCTGTATAGCTTTAAAGAAAAAATAATAGAACTAATGTCTATGTCTAATGTTCTAGACGCTGAAGTTGAAATTAACTTAAGCGGAGTTGGGGGGCATAAGGTTTTTACTATACGAAGGTACATGTCTCAGTTAAATTTCGACCCAGTATCTGGTGGCATATCTGTTGCGCACGAACGATTACCACAAAATGAAAATATTATGGCTCCCATGGCTATGCTGATAGCGGAACCAGAGAGAGCGCCTTGCGAGCTAATACAGAAGGAAGTAGGTGGCATTTCATTGGGATGGTATGAAGTCACCGATAAAATGCAGAGGACGGGCCCTTGGATGTTGGTGCCAAATGCAGATTCTCCAAACTTGTTCAGGCCAACTTTTTATAAGGGCATAGATACTTTACATTGCAGTGAACAAATAAAGAGTATTCAAACAGCTGTAAAGTGTTTTGACCCTCGTTCTCCGACTAACACAATTGAAGATTATATTAAGCAAATGGAGGGGGATTTTAGTCACCCAAGCTGGAATTACTTCCTTGAATTATGGAAAGGCTACTCATACTTACCGTTAGCAACTTTTGAAGCATGGAAAGCACTGGTGGAAAACACTCGTTTACTAACGTTAGCGCTGTTTAGATTTGAAATGAATGAGGATTTTCTCCGTACTTTAGATACCGAATTTTCAATTTTATGGGAGCTAATCCCGCTAGAGTTTTGGAACAACAGCGTTGAAATATTTAGATCATCTTTACTTAATTTAGGGCTACCTGAGGCAATGGTTGAAGATAGATTAGTAACGCTTATCGACAGATTTGCTAGCGTAATAATCAATGTTCCTGATGCCCTAATCGATTTACTTAAAGGTAAGCCTTTACCGCCTCAGTTGCCTGTGCAGATAATTGAATTGTGGAAACAAGATTTGATTCGTGAACATTCAGAGTCTGATTGGCCTAACGGTTTAATGCAAATATTTGAAAGAGATATAGTAGAAATTGCCGAATTGAAAGATATGATTAAATATCCTCACTTTAGGCAGTGCAGTGTTGCCCTCTATCCAGTTGTGGCTGCTGCAATCGCTTCAGGGCGCTTGGTTCGTCCATGCTTGCCTGTCTTAGATAGTCAGGTTGTTTTCGAAATCAAGAAGATTAAATCATTTGAGCCTAGTTGGTTTTCTTCTGTTTACAGTTTTGCATTAAGTTTCTACTTAAAAGAATAATAAAGGGAATTTTATGAAGTACTTTTCTGAATTAGTTTATCAATCACTTGCTAGAGCAAAAGAATCATCTCTCAGTGTTTTAGGTATAACTAATCCGCATTTACGCCAACATCTTCAAGATAGAATGCAGCAAGACTGCGGCCAAAATGAGTCAATGATGGCATCGCCATTATTTGAACATACGTTTGGCTGGACTGAAGCTGATAAAACAATGCATGAGCTTGTAGCCGATAAATTACTATCTCCTGCCGTCTTGGCTTCTTTAGACAAAGATAAAATTACCGACATGGAAGGTGTTGAGGTTGAAAATAGGTATCAGTTTAAAGGCAAATTCAAACCTTACACACATCAATTAAAAAGTTGGAACACGCTTCTTGCAGAGGAACCAAAGTCTGTTGTGGTTACCAGTGGTACTGGCTCAGGAAAAACTGAGTGTTTTATGGTGCCAGTGCTCGAAGACTTATATAGAGAAACGCAGAAAGTTGGGGAGCCACTCTCTGGAGTTAGGGCGATTTTCCTGTATCCGCTAAATGCACTAATTAACTCTCAGCGTGAGAGATTGCACGCTTGGACTCAGGATTTTGGTGGCAACATTCGCTTTTGTTTATATAACGGCAATACCGAAGAGAAGGCCAATAAAGTTAAAGCGCGACAAGCTAAAGTCCCCAACGAAATTTTATCTAGGGAGTTAATGCGTGAACGGCCAGCTCCAATACTAGTTACTAACGGAACAATGCTTGAATACATGTTGGTACGAAATGTTGATGCACCAATTATCAATAAATCAAGACAAGAAAAGTCGCTTCGTTGGATAGTTCTAGATGAAGCTCATACATATGTTGGATCGCAAGCAGCTGAATTATCGATGCAACTGAGGCGTGTCTTGCATGCTTTTGGTGTTGAAGCTAAAGATGTTCGATTTGTTGCAACCTCGGCAACGATTGCCGACGAAAATGCAGAAGCTCAATTACAAAACTACCTTGCAGGGTTGGCAGGTGTTCCAAATGATCATGTGGTTGTCATTGGTGGTCAACGCAACGTTCCGAAAGTTGAATTTAATCTTCAAGACTCACTCTCGTTAGATGAAATGCTTTCCATTCCGGCTGACAAAGCGCCAGGAGAAAAGCAGTTCGATCCAGAAGTATCACAAGCACGATATGAAGCCCTACAGCAGTCTTCTGTTGCGAAAGTTATTAGAGACTCGTTTGTTAATGTTGATAAGCCATTAAAACTGAGTGATTTGATAGATAAGTTAAAACAAGAGTTTCCGGCAGAATCATTTTCACAATCGGAAACGTTAAGCTGGTTAGATCTTTTAACAGGAACGAAAGAAAACTCCGCTTCGGAGGCTTTTTTAAAGGTAAGAGCGCACTTTTTCCAAAGAATGATGAATGGCATTTGGAGTTGTATTGATCCTGATTGTTCTTGTAAACAAAACTCTGCTCTACAGAGCAATTGGCCTTTTGGTATGGTTTACTCGAAGCAAGTGGGAAAATGTGAATGTGGTTCACCTGTCTTGGAGGTTGGTTTCTGTAATGATTGCAATGAGCCTCACCTTTTAGCCTGCGATAAAAATGGATACATCTCTCAAAGGGATACAGAAGTAAGTGACGAGTTTTCTTTATTGCTTGATCTAGATGATGATATAGAACAAGAAAGTGAGAACACGGTTAAAAAGCGTAAAAACTTCTCAACTTTGATTACTCTGAGAGCTTCAGCAGATAAGAATGAGATATATGAAGCGATAGATATTAACAGTACAACCGGAAAGTTGGGGGATTTAAATAATACTATTCGCTTATATAGCTTGTATGACCGGGATGAGAATAGTGAATACCAATCTGGTTGTTGTGGCTATAAGGGAACAGCTTATAACAAGCCACTGAGAAGAGCTATCCTAGGGGCACCCTTTTATGTAGCAAACGTAGTTCCAACAGTGTTGGAATTCTGTCCAGATCCAAAAGTAGATAAAGCAACTGGATTAGGTCCTCAATCTTTACCAGGGAGAGGGAGAAAGCTAATCACTTTTACCGACAGTCGTCAAGGTACCGCAAGAATGTCTGTAAAAATGCAACAAGAGGCAGAAAAAAATAAATTAAGAGGGTTAGTTTTTAGAATTCTTTTGGACCAGCAAAAGAAAGCCGATTTTCAAAGTGGAGCTGTAGATATTGAAAAAATTAACAAGCTCCGAACGGAAATTGGTCAGCTCGAGGCAGTCGTTGATAGAGCTGGAATAATTTCTTCAATGCTTGAGGATAAGAAAAATGAACTATCGAAATTGGAAGTGAATGCCGAAGAAACGAAGTTTACATCTATATCTTGGTCTGAAATGATTAATTCGTTGATAGATAAAGAAGACATTAATCAGCATATACTTTCTTATAACAAGTACGCGAATCAAGAAGTTTTTGGTTCTGAAACAGGTAAAATCAAAGTTGCAGATATGCTGTTGACAAGGGAGTTCATCAGAAGACCCAAAATCTATCACAATCTTGAAACTCAGGGCTTGGTGAAAGTTGATTACCCAAATATAGCTTCTATTACTGAAGTACCTCATATGTGGGAATCGCATAAGCTTACATTGATAGACTGGCACCATTTTTTAAAGATTTCTATGGACTTCTTTGTTCGAGATAATTCGTTCTTTAAACTCGATGATGATTGGCGTCAATGGATTGGCTTCAAGTTTTCTCATAAGTTTCTAATTTCACCTCAAAGTGAAGACATTAATGATGCAAGAACAAAAAAGTGGAGCTTAGTATCACTTCAAAATGCTAATAGGCTAGGTAAGTTACTATCTTTGGGGGCTAATTTACCTTTGGATGTGAAATCTAATATTGACATAGTCAATAGTTGGCTGGAGAAGGCCTGGCAGCAACTAACGACTAGTAAATATTCGTTATTAAGTAGTGATAATGGAAAGTTTTATTTAGATAGAAGGAATATTAATTTTAGTTTTTTTGATAAGGGATATATTTGCTCTTCAACGAATAAAATACTTGATACTACGTTTAAAAGTATCACTCCGTATCTACCTCAAAAAGTAAAATGTAGTGAGATAAATCGATTTATTTGTCGTAAGGTGGATTTACCTAAAATTTGGGATTTACCCGACCTTACCGGTGATTTTAATCAAGACTTAAATAATGCTCGTAATTTCATTAGGGATGAGCAGGTAGTAAATATACTGAGGGAGAAAAACCTTTGGACTGATATTAACGACCGTGTCCTTGAAGGAGGTTTTTACTATAGAACTGCCGAACATTCAGCTCAGCAGTCAGCTAAAAGGCTATCCAACTATGAGAGAGATTTTAAGATTGGAAAAGTTAATGTTTTAAACTGTTCCACAACGATGGAGATGGGGGTGGACATTGGAGGTATTTCAGCGGTTGTCATGAATAATGTGCCTCCACACCCAGCGAATTATCTTCAGCGAGCAGGACGAGCAGGTCGAAGTAAAGAATCGCGAGCGATTTCTTATACGCTATGTAAAAATAACCCACACGATAACGAGGTGTTTAGTGAGCCTTCTTGGCCATTCATAACCGCGATTCCTGCACCGCAAATTTCCTTAGATTCAAAGCGATTAGTGCAACGGCATGTAAATTCTCTGCTTTTATCAATTTTTCTTAGAGAAGTTGTCGGTACAACAAAACAAGAGAAGACGAATCTAAATCTTGAATGGTTTTATGGGGAGCAAGCTACAGGGGCATCTACTTGTCAAAAGTTCATGGCTTGGGTGGTTTCAAATAATCATAAATTAGAGGTTACTTTAAAAAAAGTACTTAAAGGCACAGGGCTAGCAAAAATTCCTGCTTGTAACATTATCGATAAAACTAAATGTGAGATTGAAAAACTATCTAATCAATGGCTCAAGCAATACAAGGAATTGAAAATTGCTGAAAGCAATGCAACCTCTGATAGCGCTTATGAATACAAAGTCAAAATTGAACTCACCAGACATACTAACGAGTACCTCCTAAAAGAATTAGCGGCTAAAGCGTTTTTACCGGGCTACGGCTTTCCAACCGATATTGTTACCTTAAGTAATAAAAATATTGTTGACTTTAAAAGAGAAAAAGAAGGTAAAAATAAGAAAGAGAAATTTAGAGAGGACAATATTTCTCAACTTAGAGAAATGCCAACTCGGAACCTTGCTGTGGCGATAAGAGAATATGCCCCTGGAGCAGAGATTGTTTTAGATGGACGAGTGTTTAGGTCTGCTGGTGTAGCGTTAAACTGGCAGAAGCTAAGTGGTGATGCAAGAGAGGGACAAAAATTCGATGTTGCTTGGCGTTGTGAGTCTTGTGGTCATTCAGGGCTTAAGACTAATACTACTATTGTTGAGGATTGGAGTTGTTCATCATGTGGAACGAGAATTAGAAGTGAATGGAAAAAGACAGTACTTGAACCTACTGGCTTCGTTACGGACTTTTTCACAGCACCTTCGAATGATATAACGGCTCAGAGATATATTGCGGTTCAACCAGCTTGGATTTCAATTAATGCGGATTCTATTAGTCTCCCAAATCCTAGTTTGGGTTATATGGTTTACGGAACTGAATCTACAATATTTCAACACTCTTCAGGTACAAATGACCATGGTTATGCTGTTTGCATGCAGTGTGGTAAAGCTGAGTCGATGATAGGTGATGGTGAATATCCAAAAGAGCTAAGCCCAACTTCTCAACATAAGCCAATAACATCAACACCAAAGTCTAGAGACAAAGATGGTTATGAGCCTGAGTATTGTGATGGCAGTGCTACAGTTCATGGTAATGTTCATTTGGGGTGCTCAAGTCTAACAGACGCGTTTGAAATTATTTTAAGAAACCCTATTAGCGGAGAGTACATTGATCCACGTCATCAAGATTCTGAGACTGTTGCCTTAACATTAGCTGTTGCCTTGAGAAATGCGCTCGCTGCTAAATTAGGGATATCTACATCAGAATTAGGCTATTCTGTCAGAAAAACTAGAGTTTTAGATACAAATAATCAGGCAATGGTTGTGCAGATTTATGATGTAGTCAGCGGTGGAGCTGGATTTTCAATTAGTGCGGCTAGTCATATAGAAGATCTGTTAAAGGCTGTGCTTGCTAATTTAAATTGTAAGTCATCGTGCGATTCAGCTTGCTCATCTTGCTTATTGGACTCTAATACTCGCCATGACGCAAACCAGCTCAATCGAAATATTGCAAAAGAATGGATAGGTGAACATTTCAAACATTTCATCGGATTGGAGAGTAAATATCATTTCATTGATGGCGCGAAATTTTGTTATGAATCGATACTTGAAGCAATATCTCAACAAATTAACAAAGGTGCTAATAACATCAAAATTTGGATGGGACATAACACTAACGAGTGGGATTTAAATTCTCGTACAGTACAAATGTTGGCATTCCAAATGTTAAGTGTGCATAACATAAACCTAACCTTTATCCTGCCAGATAAGGAGTTCTCTGATGCCGAATATATTTCGCTTTTAAGGTTGAAAGACTTGGGCGTTAATTTTATGCACAGTAGGGTAAATCTAGGAAATGGAGTTTTGGCCGCACAGGCAACATTTACCAACCAAAAAACATATACGTTAGCGTGTTCTAACAATGATGCGATTAACCCTAATCAGAACTGGTTGTTACCTAACACGGAAAATATGGTGGTTTACTCAGAAACGTTTTCAGAAGTAGAGACGTATCCAGTAGATTTCTCAAAATGGCTAAATGTGGAAGGTAGTAAAATAGCTAAGGTTGAATTAGGGGTTGAGTTAGATGGCCAAATAAATGGGTTTGGTAGTCGTTTTTGGGATTACCTTGCTGATAATTTTGAACCGTTAGCAAACGATCTTAAATCAAACAAAGTCTCTAGAGTTGGGTATACAGACAGATACTTACAATCCCCATGGTACATTATCTTACTTGGTGAATTGATTAGGTCCTTGCCCAATAATGGCGATATTACTTTTGAGCTTAACACTCTTTTCAATGATAAAAAGTATCCGGGTAAATTTATTCACGATGATTGGAGTGATAGCTCTGATATGTCGAAAGTTATTTCTACCTGGTTTGATAAAGGAGCTTCTACTCCATGTTATCTAGACATCTTCGAAAACCGCGATGAAATTACTCACAGGAGAGAAATGCTGTTGCAATTCGAAAATGGTAATGAGTACACGATTAGCTTGGACCAAGGAATGGGCTACTGGAATCATTATTTGGGTAAAAATAAGCACTGGTTTGAGTTTGATGTGCCTAATAACCAGTTAATCCAAATGTTAGAAATATGGGAAAACGGTAGCTTAAAGACCAAATATGATTGGAAAACGGTAATTTACGTTGTCAAACAAAATTGATTTTATGCTGATATTATCACCACTTCGAATAAGCCTAGGGGTTTTTAGAAATGGTTAGAATGATAGCTTCGAGATTGTCTAAATTTTAAATGTTCGTTGTATATCAATTAACATTCAAAGATAGAGGTCTGCAAAGGCTAATTGTCTGCGATTTAAATGTCGAGGCACAATAGGTCGCGCTTTAGCGCGACTTAGCAAATATTGAAAAGCCGCCCTTTGTAAAAAGGGCGGCTTTTTTATGAGTGTGAATATGGTGAAGACTCGTGTTTGGCTCTGTTCTTGGTTTGTGGGAACGGCTTCACGCCGTGATCCCTTATAACGACGCATAACTGCGACTTCACACCAAATCTCTACGTAGGTCGCCATTTATGGCGACAAAAAAATATACCTCTTTGGTTTTTCCTTGCCGGCGAAGCAACATGAGGCAAAGTGGAAGGTTGGATTCAAAAGACAAGTCGCGACATAAAGTCGCTGCTACAAATTGTTTGTAGTCTTAAATGGCAACCATCAAAAGATCGCGGCGTGAAGCCGCTCCCACCCGATCAACTTCAGCTCGGTATAGAGTTGCGTAGTGCTTTTGTCGCCATTGCTTACAGTCAGGCCTTGTAGTGTGCATTTACCGCCTTAATGGACGGTAATAGGGAGATCGTTTACTACTAACGATTGGCCATTTTGCTGAGCTCGAAGAAAGCTGGATACCAAAACGTCGTTGGATAGGGTGCTGATGTCGTTAACGGTTTCGACCATGCAAAACGTAATAGACTCCCAACCTAAATCTTTAATAAAGGCCTCAAGTTTATTGATGTTATCTTCATAGTTTTCGTCTGTGGTTAGCAGGCCGATTGAGTGTTTGTTGCCGAGTTTGTATTTTCCTTGCTGAGTGATGGCGCATTTAGCGTAACCGCTCAACACATAAACTGTATTTGTGCTTTTGTTCATATTGGTGACATGCTTAAGTTTAATTCTGATTTTGATTTCAGATGCATTTTTTAAACCAAGCTTATAAATATTGCTCTGCTGTTTGCTTATATATTGAAAGTATTGAGAAAAATCATTGGTGATTTATCTTAGGTGTTGATCCCATAAAAGGCGTCAATTTTTTGTGAGATGGAATGATAGGGATTGCGCTTGAATTGTGTTTGTATCTAAAGCCACGCTGAAATCAAAGGGAGCTGAGGCATTATTTTTCGCCATAAATGGCGACCTACGGGGGGCGCAAGGTTGCACTGCGAAATGCTGGCTTTGCTTTCTTTGTTTTGACAAGTTGCCTTAAACTATCTCGTTAACCTTGTTGCTGGTACGATGAGTTGTTACTCTCGAGTTCAATAAACAAAATTAGAGGCAACATCATGCAGGAATTTTTAGAAAAGTTTGCAATCACCACCAAAGTGAATGTGGTGTGGGGAGAAATGGATGCGTTGGGGCATGTGAATAACGTGTCGTATTTTCGCTATTTTGAAACCGCGCGAATCGATTTTTTGACTCAAACGGGCTTACTTTCTGTATTATCAGAACCTACCCATAGTCCGGTTTTACGTGATACGTACGCGCAATATAAACGACCAGTTACGTTTCCAGATACCTTGCATATTGGTTCATATATCACTGATATCAAAGAAGATCGCTTTACCATGCGCTATGAGGCGTTTAGCGAATCGCAACAAGCAGTATGCACAACGGGGTATGCGAATGTGGTGATGTTTAATATGAAAACAGGGAATAAATCGCCAATTCCAGAGAGCATGTTGGCCATTTTGAAGCAATACGAGATGGACGATAATCAATAGAAGTGTAGAGTTTAGGTATTGCTTTGTATCGATGTTTGAAAAACTGTCGCGGCGTAAAGCCGCTGCTACGACAATATGAGATGGACGATAATCAATAGAAGCGCGGAGTTTGGGTGTCGCGTTGCTGTTTTAGAGTTGTCGCGGCGTAAAGCCGCTGCTACGACAATGTGAGATGGACGATAGTCAATAGATGCGCGGAGTTTAGGTGTTGCGTTGCTGTTTGAAAGTTGTCGCGGCGTAAAGCCGCTGCTACGGGAATATAAGATGGGCGATAATCAATAGAAGTGTAGAGTTTAGGTATTGCTTTGTATCGATGTTTGAAAAACTGTCGCGGCATAAAGCCGCTGCTACGGGAATATAAGATGGACGACAATCAATAGAAGTGTAGAGTTTAGGTATTGCTTTGTATCGATGTTTGAAAAACTGTCGCGGCGTAAAGCCGCTGCTACGACAATATGAGATGGACGACAATCAATAGAAGCGCGGAGTTTGGGTATTGCTTTGTATCGATGTTTGAAAAACTGTCGCGGCGTAAAGCCGCTGCTACGACAATATGAGATTGCGCTATGATTTTGATATCAAAAAGTGAGTAAAGGGACTAATGCCAACATTAACGGCGAAACAGAACATTAAAGCGATAGTTTCCGCGATTCAAGCTGAAGAGCGAACGCTTCGAACGCGTTATCCTATTTTAAATCAGCAAAACGGTATTGCTATGGTGATTTTGCTGTTGTCGTTAAGTGCGCTAATTGGCGTTGTCTCGCTTTACTATTTTGCCGTTATTCCTGCATGGCTGTGTATTATCTTGGCGGCTTTTATTACCTCTATTTCTCATGAACTTGAGCACGATTTGATCCACAAGCAGTATTTTAGTGACCGTCCATTTTTATATCATTTTATGATGTCGACGGTGTGGCTGATGCGGCCAAATACGGTGAACCCTTGGTATCGCAGGCAAATTCATTTACATCACCATAAAATGTCTGGTACTGAACAAGACTTAGAGGAGCGCTTGGTGGGTAATGGTATCCAATCTCCTTGGTTGCGAGCTGTGGTGGTTACAGACGGGTTGCTAGGTTTATTATTGAATGCCAAGCGGTTTAGTCGAGAAATCAAGGGTTTTAAGTTTTTGCAGGTCTTTAATGCTGGTTTTCCGCTTGCCACGGCTTATTTTGCGACTTTATATGGTGTGATTACTTATTACGTACTGCAATTTATACAACCATTTGAATTACCTAGGTGGGGAGCAGAGTTACTAGCGGTTGCTGAGTTCTTAATGGTGGTGCTGATTGTGCCTAATATGATCCGCTCAGCATCTTTAAACCTCGTCACATCTTCAATGCATTATTATGGCGGCGTGAGTAATGTGTTAGAGCAGACCCATGTGATCACCAGTCACTGGTTTTTACCGTTTCAGTTATTTTGTTTTGATTTTGGCCGTACGCACACGATCCATCACTTTGTACCTAATCAACCGTTTTATATTCGGCAATTGATAAGTAAAAAAGTACGCCCAGTTATGGCTCAGCACGGAGTACGTTTTGATGACTTACAAAGCCTAAAAAATGCAAATCACTACCCGGACAAAGAGCGGGTTAGTCAAAAATAAAAAGATGCTTACAGCAAAAACTTATCCAACTGTTAGGCGGTTATTGATATCGCGGCTGGTGAGTATCTGACTAGCATCAAATCCCGTTGAGCGTTTTGCCATACGGTCGTATAACAACACGTTGACTGTCGCGGCTAAGTTCATGCAGCCTGTGGTTGGTACATACACCACGGCATCAGCGGCATCCACGATTTCTTGTGGCAGGCTGCCATCTTCAGGACCAAAAATGTATAACGCGTTGTCGGGGTGAGCAAACTGTGGCAGTGGGATTGCGCCCTCTACCAGCTCAACGCAGACAAGAGCACGGCCTGCTACTTTTAAACTGATGAAATCATCAACTTGTTTGATGGGAATGTTGTCGGCAACGTTTTTTGTATCCGTATGATATTTTGCAGCTCTTGCGTAACGATTGCCGCTAAAGTAGATGGCTTGCGCATCATAACAACCTGCGGCCCGTAATACGCCACCCACATTGGTTGGTGATTTAGGGTTTACTAATCCGATTGCTACAAATGACTCGCTCATACTTTTTAATTCTCACTATACCGGCAGTAGCGCCACCAAAAATTCGACGAGCGATTGTATCATGCGCGTGATTTTGTGCCAGTTGGTATTGTTGGGGGAGAGCAGGTGATGTTGTCGAGCTAAAGCTCGACCTACAGAAGTTGGGCTTAGTAGTCTTCTAACTCATCGTCAGATAAATCGTTTGATTTTCTATAGCCTGGCTTTGCTAAAATCTCAACATAAAAGGAAGTGAGGTTTTCAGTTTGCGTTTTATCAATCAACTTGTTTAGTTGTGATAGGTGCACCGGCTCGGCTTCTGCTTCTGTGTTACCAAACTTACAATCAAAATCCCAATAATCAGCGCCCGCTGGTAAAGTTTTGTTGCGCTCGCGCTTTAGGTATTTTTTAAGTTCATGCTTAACCGCGTCAACGCGTCTTTCAAGTTTGATTTTAGGGTGAATTAGTTCAAATGTCTTTTTCATAGTTGCCTTCAAGCAAGAAATACTCAATCGGCAAAACAGTATGCCTGAGTAGATAATGTGTATTGATTTAAGCGTAAAGCTTACGCGCGAATAAATACAGGAATGTAATAGGATATTTTACGTTATATTTTGTGAACTGGCGAGGGACTTTGTGAATGCCGAAGAGAATAAAAGCTGAGTTGGTTGCGCGAGTTCGCTACCAACTCATATTGCTAATGTACCATTGATAATGACGGATTAATTCGCTTTTGGTTGCGTTTGAGTTGTGGGGGCTGCTGCCAATTTACGCTCCAAACGCTCTAATTTTTCTGCCAGTGCGGTTTGTGTCATCTCTATTTGGGTAAGGCTTGCGCCGATCTCTATCTGTTTAGAGTCTCTGCTTTGCGCTTGAGACTTTAACTGATCAACATCGCCATTAATGGCTGCAATTTGATTTTTTAGCACACTAGCGGCTTGCTGTTGTTCTTCTAATAGCGATAGTTTTAAAGCAAGCTCTGTTTGACTCTGCGATAGTGTTTCTACTTTGGTAGTCGTACTGGTCTGGTTTTTAGCGTTATTACTTGCTTGCTCTTCGAGCTTTTTGATGTCTGATTGGTTTCTTCGCCACGCTGACGCCCATAGTTTATCCATCTGTGACCAAAGCTCGTCTGTGCGCTCGGTTAGTGTGTTCAATTTTGCTTGCATTGCACCCGCGGACAAGTCCATCTCTTCATCTGTGGCGGTGAGGGTATGTTCAAGCTCGGCAATGCGATTTGTTGACTCGAGTAATTGTGCCTGGGTTGTTAAGTTTTGTTGGTAGAGCGCAAACGCCGCAGCAGCCAACGCAATAATCGAGATTGCACCCAACCAATTCATCATCCCCATACCTTTGGCGGGCTGGCTTGTTTGTTTGGTACTTTCTTTTGGTGCTGAGGTTTTACGGCTCGCTTGGGTGGTGGAGTTTTTATAGGCTTCAACCTGATCTAAATCTGGCGTAATACTGGGAAGCTCAGGTTCAATTCTCTTATCCAACGTACTTTCCTCTTTTTTAAGATTTATAAGGAGCTTTAGCAGCTTACTTGAAAATAACGCAATATGGAATTTGCAATCGATAAGAACCTTTGGAGCTGGAGGATTGCAGTCAATAAGCTGAAAAAATCCAATCCAAATGCAAAAGCATTTTTTGCTTTAAAGCAAGAACTCACTCCCAATCATCGTTTTAGCAATCAATTGTGGCGTCAACACTATGGCGAATGAGAGCTGTTAATATCGACTAGCCGAATAGCGTTCAGTTGTCCGGCTAGATTTTATCGCCAGTTTTAATCCTCGGGACCAAGCAAAGTAAAGGTTAAATGTTTACGCATATCCTTTAAAATCACCCCTTTTTTCAGCATGGCGGCGCTTAAACGCTTTTGCCATTTAAGAAGGTCTGGCTTTGCGGCTTCCAATGCTTGTTCATTCTCAAATTGGAAAAAGAGTATTAATGAGCCGGGGAACAAGTGATATTCCACATCAAACCAACATTGCACCATGCCGGGAATTTCTGCACGAGCTTGTTCCTCGAGTTTGTCTGCAATGGTCAGTACCAAGGCTTGTTGTTTTTCTTGTACTTTTGAGAGCTTTTTCATAATGCTATGGATGTAAGAGGCCAAAAGCCTGATTATACTCAAGCTTATGGGCTATCAACAACTTTGTTGATGATAGCCCGCTCTAAGTGAATTGCTTTTTCAATTCACTTAGAGTCGTTTTTTCGAATTACGGTGCTGACAGCGCAAGTTTTGGTAGCGGTAGTTGGATTGCTTCTGCACTGACGGGTTTTCCGCTTAAGAATGTTTGCATTCTGGCGAGCACCAAGGGTGAGCTTGTATAAAGGTTGTGGCCCGCATTGTTCACCATAATCTGGGTCAAATTTGTAAGTCCTCTCACAGCTTCAAGTTGTTCTTCCGGATACGTTCTACCGTCTAGACTACCTGTAAACAATAAAGTTGGGATGTTGGATAGGGGAGCGGTTCTAAAATCATCACCTAAATCTAGTTTTTTATCTATCAAGTGAAGTGTTGGCATTGGAAAGTTAAGCTTGTCGCCAAGCAAGGCTGTTGGCGATTGGTTTGTCATTTTTGCAAGGCGTTTAGCGGTGATCCCTGAAGCTACATCCATCGCCAGTGGCATCAATTTGAATGTAATGGGCTCATCGGTAAACATTCCACGCTGCAAAACATGCTTTAACAGCTCGGTATTGCCGTTATCTAAACCTAAATAAACGTGAATTAGCATGGCAAGATATTGGTTAGGGTCGGCAATCATCATGCGAGCTAACGACTGAATATGATGCTTTTGAAATAACATGGGTGTTTTTGAGCCGTCTTTTTGTGTAATTTGAAGTGCAATAGGCTGTTGCTCAAGTTTACTGTGCACTCGGCGTATCAAAGCAGGTAGATCCGACACTTGTTGTTTAAGCGCTTGCTGATTGATAATTCCTTGAACTCTTTTAAAGTATTGATCGGTTTGGTGAGGTAGTTTAACGGTCTGATTGAGCCCTTCAGCACTGGCGATAATTACTTTGTCAAGATACGCTGGCATTGCTTTTATGGCACTGAGTGCCAGATGGCTGCCGTAAGAGATCCCCCAAAGTGATACTTTGTCAGCTTTTAGGTGTTTTCGTAAGTCGTTTATATCTAGCGCGTTCTGAGCGGTATTATAACCATATATATCAATATCTTGAGACTTCCATTGAGTAAAGCATTCTAATGCGGCTTTGCGGTAACGGTCTGCAATTTGCGCTTCAGTGGTAACAGCATTAAGCGCAATGTGTTCACTAGACACGCAAGGAGCAGTTTGCTCTGACTGCCCCGTACCTCTTTGGTCTAGCGCAATAACATCACCAAACTCTCTTAGTGCTTGAAATAACGGAAATCTTCGCCACTTGGCAGTCGCGGTCCCTGAACCACCGGGGCCACCAGATAAATACACGATAGGTGAACCTTTATTGCTGCCGGTTGCAGGAAAGCGCACATAGTTGATTCTAATTTTGTTGCTGTTGGGGTTATTCCTGTTTTCAGGTACCCAGAGGTGCCCAGCTATGGCATCCGTTGTTTCTCCGCTGTTGGCTTGAAACTCGATTTGTTGCTCATTGCTGTACAGCACTTGCTTATCGCTACCTTTCTCTGCGCTTACGCATAAGCAAGTGAATAAGCTTAACGCGGCTATTAATGTGTGTGTTGATCGCATAGTATTACTCCTTAATAGTTTGTTTTTATTGAATACCATGGCAACTTTATGGGGTAGTGAACTTCTATGAGAGGCCGATATTTATTGGCTTGTAGGCTCAGCGGTAGTAAAAAGCCGACGAACGGTAAAAGGAAAAGCGGTAGAGTGTGAATATTAATCTTGTACTTTATTTAGTGATGGCTGTGTGTTGCTCGGGCGCTCTAGGTAAGGCTTATGCCAGTCAACCTTTGTTGCCATTTTCTTATGAGCAAGCCGTGACGGTTTGCCCATGGTCAGTCTCGGCAAAAGAAATTCCACAGTTTACTGAGCCGCAATGTCACCAAGCTAAGTTATCTGAGGTTGATCCGCAAAATCAGGCTGTTTGGGTGTTAATCGAATTTGAGCGAGCGAAATTAGCCTCAATACCAAGGCCCGTAGGGTTGTATTTATTTGCTAAAACATCAAGCGAAGTCTTTTTAAATGGTAGTAAGGTGGGGAGCAGCGGTTTTCCTGCCGTAGATAAAACTGAGCAAATAGGCAAAATGGACAGCGTATTTTATTTGCCAGACTCACTTATAAAGAAAAGCAATCAACTGGTGTTTGGTCTGTCTGCACAGCATAGCCTTATTTCATTAGGATACCCAATTCATTTTATTGGGCTAGGGCAATTTGGCGATCCTAAGCAGTATATTCAATCATTTAGTGGTTTGGGCCTGATTCTGGTTGGTGCCTTTTTGTTGGGCGCATTGTACTTTATAAGTCTGAGCTTTGGTCGTTATGGCAATACAAGCGTTCGGATATTTGCCGTACTGTGCCTGCTCGCGGCAATGCAGCTCAGTGCTGAAATATCGCGAGGGTTAGTTGACTATGGCTATGTGTGGCATGATATTCGACTGTTGACCGTGACGGGCTTATCGTTTTTATTTGGCACTTTGTTGCTTGTATATAGCTCCATAAAAGTTGCAGAAAAGCACGCGCTTCACTGGATTTATATCGGTACACTAATCACGCTTATTGTTATTATTTTTGCGCCAGGCTTTGACTCTAAAACCACGGCCGGAGTGTTTGTGCCATTACTCGTTAGCCTAGTCCAGCTAGGCTATTGTTGGCGACGCGCGAAAAACAATAATTTGGCGGCTTGGTTTGTGGTGCAGTTGTTGGTGGCTGCAACCGTGCTATTTGTTGCATCAAGCTTCCACGAAATTACTCACTTTGTGATCATTGCCGTCTTGCTAGTCTACCTTTTCATTCGTCAAGCTAAAGAGTATCGTGCTCAGCAAGTACAGTTGAGTAGTGATCAAGCTCATATCGCCAAGCTTGAGTTTAAACTCGCGCAGAACAAACAACTTCAGTCTCCTTCTAAGCTGGAAGTCAGTATTGCAGGTAAAACTGACTATGTTGTGCTCACGGATATTGCGTTTTGCAAAGCCGCAGGGGACTACGTTGAGCTGCATATGAAAGACACCACGCAGAAGCTGTTTACAGGCTCATTAAAACAACTCGAACTTACTTTGCCCTCTATTTTTGTAAAAACACATCGTTCTTATTTAACTAATCTAAATGAAGTGGTGTCATTAGAAAGTGATAATAATCAAAGCAACTTGAAATTAACCAATGGAGCAAGTGTTCCCGTCAGTCGTCGGCTTGTCTCGTCGGTTAGAGCGACGCTTAAAGCGTCTACTAAACCTTAAACGCTGCAGGTCTTTTAAATTGGGTTTTGCAGAGCTGAAATTAAATACATCGCTCCGTTTGGCTCTATATGGCCGTCGCAGTTGCCGCTTTCTATTTGAGTGGTGCTCAATGCGGCTTGACCATCGGTTGGTAAATAAAGTGCCTTTGATACACGCCAGCAGCTCTTTGATTGGATAGTTTGCTGTTCGACGATAAGAATATGTGCACCGCCTATCACGTAAGCGTTGGGAATGTTGGTTTGGGCTAGATAGGCGACTTTACAGGCTTTATCGTTATTGAAACCGTTTGCTATTATCTCCTTCGAAGCAGGGGTTGAAACGGTAATGATACATTTTTCACCAATGGATACAGCGTATTGTCCCAGTTGCCACTCTGCTGCTACTTCGCCTTGTGCAGCCGCTAAATTACTTATGCTGATCGTTGCTATAAGTGCCAAATATTTCATGAAAGCCTCCTTGCATATCCCTATTCATCATTGTGTGGTCACTTTACATTAGTATCTCATCCTGCAGCTGAGGTACTGCTCGACCAAAAGGGCTAAATATTTTATTATCGTGGCAGTATAAATCTTATGCAAGGAGCATAGTCTGTTATGACCAAGGAAAAATCGTTATCACTCTCTACAAAGCTGAAGTTTTTGTTTGCTGCAATTGGTAAGCATTTGGGTTTTATCTCCGTTGGCATTCCGTTTTATATTGTTGGTGGATTCATTATTTACATTGGGGTAACTGAGCAATACGGTGCAGGTATTGGGGCTGTTATTTTTGGCGCTATATTTATCTTGATACCTCTTGGAATGTACGCTTTTTCCCTGCCATCAAGTATTCGCTACTACTACGAAAAAGAATTGACGAAAGAGTTTGGTAAACACCTTTTCGGCACCATTACTAACAAAAGAATTGAATCTAATACGTATGTTCACCGGGACGAGTATGACCGAGAAGTGGAGCATCAGGAGACTTTCTATTTCGTTGAGTACAGCTATCAATTTCAGGGCAGTCGTGAAGGTGAGTTTATTCTGGATAACAAAGATTTTTATGACAAGTTGCAGGTTGGAGATGATTTACCTATCCAAGTATTGACGGTAAAACCAAGCGTAGCAGAGCCCAGACTTATCAAATTGGGAAAGCGCTACGGACTTAAACCCGCTGAAAGTTACTAGGCTAAATATGCAATTGTTTGAGGCTTACGCTTCAACCAATTGGCGCTGAAAATACCCTTTTAGAAAATCGATCAGTAGTCGCACTTTTTTAGAGTTGGCATTGCCTTCTGGAAAAACGCCATAAACATGTATGTCTGGCAGCGTGTAATCTTCTAATACAGGCACTAAAGTACCGGCCTGTATTTTTGGTAATGCATCGTAAGTTGGAATTCGTCCAAGACCGTGACCTCCCTCAACAAAAGCGGTGCGAGCGGCGGCATTGTTGGTGCTTATATCGCCTTTCATCGTGATGCTATAAGCTCGAGCCCCTTTACTCAATGTGAGTGCCCCCGATGTCAGCTTGTAAATCACCCATTGATGCTGGTAGAGATCGGTAGGGTGTTTGGGGACGCCGTACTTTTGCAAATAGTCGGGCGATGCGCACAGGCAGGTTTTTAGCACTGAAAGTTTACTGGCTTGCAAACCTGAATCGGGAAGTGGTGCGCCTCGAATAGCCAGATCAATGCCTTCTTTGATGATATTGACAACTTCATCTGTAAGCATGATATCGAGCTGAATTTTTGGATACATAGCTCTAAATTCATTGAGTGCAGGCACTATGGTTTGCAGGCCAACATTCACAGGGCAGGTAAGCTTTATTAGACCGATTGGTTCTTTCTTTAAATTCTCAATTTGCTGGTTTGCAGCAAAGGCTTGTTCTGCAATCACACGGCAGCGCTGATAATATTCGCGGCCTGCCTCTGTAAGTGAAATGGTGCGGGTCGAGCGATTGAGCAATTTTATGCCTAACTGTGACTCCAGTTTTTTGACATGATAACTCACCACTGCACGAGACAAGTTTAAATGCCTGGCGGCGCCGCTTAAGGTGCCTTGCTCAATAACTTGGGCAAAAACGACCATGCTTTTGAGTTGCTCAAACGAAATGTCCACACATTACTCCACTGGCTGAGATAAATTGATTGTATCAATTGTTTGAACAAAGAGTTAGCTTTTGTCTGCATTGTTTAACTTGTCTTAAGCTCATACTTTTATATTTATCCGCAGGTTAAATAGCCTGAAGTTTTAAGAAAGAATGAGAGGTAACTTTGATGACAGCAAAGAAAATTTTAATGGTGCTAACGTCACATGCAGAACTTGGCAACACAGGTGAGAAGACAGGGTTTTGGATTGAAGAGTTTGCCGCACCTTACTATGCCTTTGTGGATGCAGGGGTAGAAGTAACGCTTGCTTCACCAAAAGGTGGTCAGCCGCCAATTGACCCAAAAAGTGAACAGCCTGATTTCCAAACCGACAGTACTAAACGCTATTTTGATGATCAAAAAACGCAGGAACTGGTGGCAAATACGCTACCACTAGCTGAGGTGAGCGCGGCAGATTTTGACGCTGTGTTTTATCCTGGCGGTCACGGACCATTATGGGATTTAGCAACAGATACCAATTCAATCCAATTGATAAGCGCCTTTTTAGCAGCAGATAAACCAGTTGGTACGGTATGCCATGCAACCGCTGTGCTGATGGATGTAAAAACCACGTCGGGTGAGTATCTGGTAAAAGGCAAAGTGGTGTCTGGCTTTACGAATAGTGAAGAGGCGGCAGTTGGGCTGACTGATGTTGTGCCATTTTTATTAGAAGATGAGCTGGTTAAACGAGGTGCTGATTTCCAGAAAGTCGATGATTGGAATGTGTTTGCTGTTAGAGATGGCTTAATTTTTACAGGGCAGAATCCAGCAAGCTCTGAACTTGTCGCTGAGAAAATGCTGACGTACCTAAACCAGCTGTAACCTGCTTATTAAAAGGAATAAATCATGAGTAACGCAATAAACCAAGCTCAAAACGCACAAACGAATCGTCGCATTACCTTGGCGTCACGCCCACATGGTGCACCAACGCAAGAAAATTTCAATTATGAAGAAGCACAGATCCCAACGCCAAAAGAGGGCGAGGTGCTCCTTCGTACCGTCTTTTTGTCGTTAGATCCATACATGCGTGGCCGTATGAGCGATGCAAAATCTTATGCTGAGCCGGTTGCTATTGGTGAAGCGATGGTGGGTGGCACAGTATGCCGAGTTGAAGCGTCAAATAACCCTAAATTTACCAAAGGTGACTGGGTACTCGCGATGAGCGGCTGGCAAGATTATAGCGTCTCGGATGGTACAGGCTTACTTAAGTTAGACAACAATTTACCCAACCCATCATATAGCTTGGGCGTGTTAGGGATGCCAGGCCTTACCGCTTACATGGGACTGATGGATATCGGCCAGCCAAAAGCTGGAGAAACGGTAGTCGTTGCCGCAGCAACCGGTGCTGTAGGTAGCCTTGTTGGACAAATAGCAAAACTGCAAGGCTGTAGAGTAATAGGCATTGCTGGTGGCGCCGAAAAATGCAGTTACGCTACCGAGACACTTGGCTTTGATGCCTGTCTTGATCACCGCAAGGATGATCTCGCTGAGCAGTTAGCGCAGGCATGTCCATCGGGAATTGACGTCTATTTTGAAAATGTGGGTGGCAAGGTGTTCGATGCAGTTATGCCATTGCTTAACTCAAGTGCTCGGGTTCCACTTTGTGGGTTGATCTCTCAATATAATGCCACTGAGTTGCCATCGGGGCCTGATCGTATGTCGATGCTGATGGCGACACTGCTGATTAAGCGAGTGAAAATGCAAGGCTTTATTGTATTCGACGATTATGGACATAGATACAACGAGTTCAGTGAAGCGATGCTGCCATGGTTAAACGCGGGCAAGATTAAGTACAAAGAGCACTTAGTCGAGGGGATGGATAACACAGTGGAGGCATTTATTGGCTTATTGGAAGGTAAAAACTTCGGCAAACTTGTCGTGCGCTTAGGTCCAGACGAACTCGTATAATTAGATTTATCAGGAAAAATTAGATGTTAACTGTTCACCACTTAAACGAATCACGCTCGACAAGAGTACTTTGGCTTTTACATGAACTCGACATGCCTTATGACCTTGTTAAGCATCAGCGCAATCCTGAAACGCGCCTTGCGCCCGAAAGCCTAAAACAGGTGCATCCGCTTGGAAAAGCCCCCGTGTTGGTCGATGACAGCCTAGTTTTATGTGAGTCTGGAGCCATCATGGAATATCTGCTAGATAAGGCAGAAGACAGTAGATTGCGACCAAGTGCGGGGACTCCTGGGTACTATCAATATCAAGAATGGTTGCACTTTGCTGAGGGGTCATTGGCACTGCCGGTGATCGCGTCTTTGATGATGAAGATGGAGCAGCGTGCAGGCGATAAACCAATGGATGGTTACATTGCTAAAGAAGTCAATGTCGACTTTTCTTATATAGATACCACACTCGCCAAGCAAAGCTATTTCGCAGGCAACGACTTTACCGCCGCCGATATTATGATGACAGTGATGCTAGAAATCGCAGACAAAGTCGGTTTGCTCACAGCGCATGGCAATATCAAGGCTTATCTTGAAAAAGTGCAAGCTCGCGCCGCATATCAAGCTGCACGCAGCTACGGTTAGGCTGTTTAAAAGCCAGAGGTTTGCTCTGGCTTTTGCGAAAGTAACTTTCGCACGCCGACTTCCTCTACTAAAGTTCACTCCGTCAACATGCCTGCTTTTACATTTTTTGGCTCGGCTTTTCGGCCGTTTAATAAAATACCAATCACCGTATTTCTAACCAAATAACGGTAGCTAATAATGCCTATCGTCACCGTCAGAGATAGAGCAATAATAAACTTGATGAAGACAGGTACTTCAAGGTTCGTAAGAGGAAGTTGAATATACACAAGGAGCGGAATATGGATGAGATAAATCCAATAGGATGCGTCTGAAATATAGCGACTTTGTTTGTTAAATTGATTTAACCATTTGAACCCGGCTAAATAAGCGACAGCAGTCCAACTGAGAATGGCGATGGTTTGAACTACAACGCTGATCAAATTGATTTTTTCAGGCGTTGCGTCGCCTGTTTTGATCGCGATGATGACTTTTTCAAGCGACGGTGATGGCGGCAAAAAGTAAAAGTATGCAACCAATGAAGTGCAGGCAGTAATTAATAACCAGTTGAATTGTTTTGAGTAGCGAGTTACCACTTCATGATGATGAAATAGTCCTGCTCCCAACAAAAATAAAGAGCCATAAAACCCGTAAGCCCACCAATGAGGTTGCAGTTTATCAGGAGCTGGAAATGGCACCATCAAATTGGACATAGATGCCGTGATGATAACCGGCAATATAACGCATAAAAAGACTGGTTTAACAACGATAGCGAGAGTGTGTTGATAAAATTTTGGAAACTTGTGTAACAGCCAAAATAACACACAGAACTGGCTTAAATACCATAAGAACCATAAATGCATGCTTGTCACCTGTGGCTCTTTTATCTGCTGTATAACACCAAATAACGGTGGTGGGGTGCTGGCAACGCTGCTGCCCCAATGCATCGCATGTAATAACACCAGTAAGGTGAGCGGTAGGAAAATAATAAAGGGAATGAGTAGTCGTTTTAACCTGTTTTGAATATAAGCTTTACCACCACGTTTTTGAATAAGCAGGGCGGCACAAAAGCCGGCGATGATAAAAAATAGTGGCATCCTGAATAGGTGCGTCCACATGGCGAGGTAGTTAAAAAAGACATTTTTGTCTGGATCGACACTGATCCAAAGGTTATGAAAATATGGGCCGTATGCTAAGGCCGCATGAAAAACAACGCCAAGCAATAGTGCCAAGCCTCGCATATTATCAATATAATGAAACCGCGCGTTATTGTGCATTCTGTTATCCCTACATTGGATGCTTTATCAGGTGGTTATACTATATTTTCTGCCTACTAAAATATTGAAGAAAAGCGACTCTTCAGGCTGAATCGTTGTTACGAGAACATTTAATAACAAATAAAGTGGCTGACCGACTTTATTTTTATCCTGTCTTGGACTCAAAATTGAGACTTTATCTTGCTGGAAACGGAGCCAGAATGAAAGCAAAATTGATATTTGCAAGCGCAGCATTAGCAGTAGGGTTAGTGGGGTGTAATAGCGACAGTAGTGGTCCTGATGATGGTCAATGTAGTGGTGTTGGTAACTCAAGGTTTGATATAACCGGCTTTAACCTCGGTGAGTTTAGCGCTGATCAGGTAGATGAGTGGGTTAACACTGAATATGATGGCGTTGAACCTATTTCGTATCAAACGCTCGTATTTCAGCTTAAAGCTGACACGCAGTCTGTAGCGCAGTTAAGCGCACCGAGTTTTAAGTTTTCTTTAATTAGCACCGCTTATGCCTGCTCACCTGTTCCCCCGTATACCAATGAAAAAATCACGGATATAAATATTACCTCTAGCGCTGCGTTTAGTGACGAGTTACCTGCAGGTTCAAGCTTAAATGAGGTGTTCGACATCGTGTATATCGGTTCCGATTACTCTAATCAGGTTGATTATCGTAGGCTGGATAATGGCGAAAAAGACTACTTTTCAATATCCGAATTTTTAGATATGGAAGATAAAAAAACGAGCGAATTTATCCAGTTTGCACTGAACAGTGAACCTACTTACAAACAGAACCATGTATTTTATATTGAAATTTCGCTGGATACCGGTGAGCAATTCTTGCTTGAATCTCATGAGCTTAGTTTTGCCGAGTAGGTGAAATGAGAAAAGCGCTCAATATGAGCTTGAGCGCTTTTAACGTACTAGATAACCTGAGCTGCGGATAATTAATGCCTTTCTAGCAGCCAGTTTTAGCGCTAACTGCGTTGAATTCACTTCCAATAGCCAGCTATTGGTGCGTAAATTCGCCTTGCTTTCCCTAAAACTCTCTGGCTAGACAAGGAAAAAACTAAGTTGTGCTTTAGAAACAATGAGTTGGAACATTCTTTATCCAAACCTCAGGTTAGATAGTAAAATTTAAAGCTATTTGAGTCTGTCCATGAGGTAAACAAACTCAAGGCTATTTACCATCGCTCGCTGTTCATTGTTTGCAGCGCCTGCATGGCCACCTTCGGTATTCTCAAAATACAGAACTTCAAATCCCATATCTTTCATTTTAGCAACCATTTTACGTGCATGGCCTGGGTGAACGCGGTCATCTCGGGTTGAGGTTGTGAAAAATACTTTCGGATATTGTTTGTCTTTACTTAGGTTATGGTAAGGCGAGTATGTTTTAATGTATTCCCACTCTTCAGGAACATCTGGATTACCATATTCGCCCATCCAACTTGCGCCAGCGAGTAGCTTATTAAAACGCTTCATATCGAGTAATGGCACTTGGCAAATAACGGCGTTGTAAAGTTCAGGCCTGCGAGTGAAAGCGGCGCCCACTAGCAATCCGCCGTTACTACCACCTTTAATACCTAAATGTTGAGGCTTGGTTACTTTATCTGCTATCAGCTGCTCTGCTACGGCTTCAAAGTCTTCATACGCCTTGTGGCGATTTTCTTTTAGTGCTGCTTGGTGCCAGCTTGGTCCATACTCACCGCCGCCACGAATATTCGCAAGCACATAAACACCGCCTTGTTCTAACCAGTTTTTACCAGTTGATGCCGAGTAGTACGGCTGCATAGAAACTTCAAAGCCACCATAGGCATATAATAAAGTAGGATTGCTACCATCTAACTTGATATCTTTCTTATGAACAATAAAGTAAGGCACTTTTGTACCGTCTTTTGATGTCGCAAATTTTTGCTGGGTAACAAACTTATCTGCGTCGAAATGTGATTTATTACCTTTGAGTTTTGTTGTTCCAAGTGATTTACCATTGACTAAGTAAAGACTGGTCGGCGATAAAAAGTCCGTGTAGGTGACAAAAAAGTCATCTCTATTGGGATCAGTGTCAAAAACGGATAATGAACCGGTATCAGGAAAGTTCACTGGGTCTATTTTCCACTGCCCATTAGCTTTAGGCATATAGCGGAAAACCTTATTCTTTACATCATCTAACACGGTAACTAGTATGGCTGATTTGGTAAAACTCAAATTTTCTATTGAACGATTTGCTGTTGGCTTGATTAAGCTTGTAAACTGGATATTTTTAGAATCCAAATCGTTAATGTTGGCATATATTACTTCTGCTTGTGAAAAGTGCTTCCAAGCAGATTTTAGCTGGATAAAGAGCATGCCATTGTTTAATCCGAGGAGGCTTGCATCGCTAGGCACTGGAATTTTTATCTGCTTATCACCTTCGAGTTTATAGACGTCGCGAGTATAAAAGCTTGTAGAATCGTATAGAAAGTGATTTGTGTTGCCTTGATCGTATACCGTAAAGCCTCCGGCACTGATAGAACTTTTATTTGCCTGATAGACCGTTTTAGCGTCGTCCAGCAGCGTACCGCGTTGCCACACTTTAACCGTTCCAGCATAACCTGAGTCAGTTAATGAGCCGTCTCCAAAATCTGTTGCAACAAATATTGAATTCTCGTTGAACCAAGATACTGAGGTTTTTGCTTCAGGTAAATAAAACCCATTTTTTACAAAAGATTTGCTTGGAATGTCGAACTCTCTCACGACTTTTGCATCAGCACCACCGCGGGATAAGTATACCAAACAGCGTTCATACTTTGGATAGTGACAGTTCATTCCGCCATAAACCCAGTTTTCATCTTCAGCTTTTGCTAGCGCATCTAAGTCGAGAATGGTTTCCCACTTAGGATCCGCTTTTTTATACTCTTCAAGAGTTGTTCTGCGGTATATGCCTCTTACATGCTCCGCATCTCTCCAGAAATTATAGTAATAACCTGCACGTTCAGTTGCGTACGGAATACGAGACCGATCATTG
This sequence comes from Pseudoalteromonas sp. JC3, assembly GCF_030291895.1. Taxonomy (NCBI): domain Bacteria; kingdom Pseudomonadati; phylum Pseudomonadota; class Gammaproteobacteria; order Alteromonadales; family Pseudoalteromonadaceae; genus Pseudoalteromonas; species Pseudoalteromonas sp. JC3. Next base: position 1,247,642 of record NZ_CP127855.1, read on the forward strand.
ATAATATCTAATGTATTTTGAAAGATATGATTATATTGGCTGTGGCTTTTGAGTTGTTTTAGTGAGCTATCGTTTTGTGCCGTTACCCACTCTAGCGCTTGTTTGCCTTCAATCTCTTCAAGCCATAGGTATGGATCTTTTTCTAATGCTATCGATTTACCAGCAAAGGTGGTGAGCATACATAGTGTCGCAATATTTGTAATTTTTTTTCTCAAAACTTAGTCCCTATTTTATAGTTATTTATTACGTTTTATCATCAAGTCGTCAAAATAGGAATGTGTGCTGATTAAAAAAACGTGATCTGCTTACATCGATTCACACTTAATCTGCTTGCGATGGAGAGAGTTGTGCTTCAATGGCGTGGATCAGCAACATCGCTTTATGCCACTGCTGTGAAAGTTGCCACATCTCCGCCAGTGTATTGATATTGCTTACCATCTAATCGTTCCATTAACTGTTCTACACAGTGGCTACAAGTAAACAAATACTGCTCAATACGCATGAGTTTAGCAAGTAGTGAGGTGGTCTGTGATGATAATGCTGATTGCTCTACCGACACAATAAAAAGGTTAATTTGCTGACATAGAGTTTATTGGCATTATCAAGAGGGAAGTAACTTATGCGCGACAACAGCTTTGTAACAACACGCACCAAGTTCAAGCAGCCTGATCGAAAAAAGCGAAAACAAGCTCAAAAGAAATAAATAATAGTTTTGGACCCAAAAAGGTTATAACAACATGAATCTTAAGCTCTGTTGTTATAACGTGTTATTTATTCAATAATTTTTATAAGGTAATATGTGTTTCAAAGTATGACAAAGATGGCCTATGAATCAGGCTGCGAAACACACTTTAGTCAACATGGCAGTGACTAAAGTGTTTACACCAAATATGGGCTAGAACCTGAAGAGCTTCGTGATGGTGAACATACTAGTTTGAAAGTAATGAAACGTGATTTTGCGTAACAAGCACGTAGCCAAATTAATCAAAAATAAGTAGCCGACTGACAATGGCGTTTGCTGAAAAATCGGCATCGAATCAGTCAAGCAAGACAATAACATACATTATTTTGCCGCTGCACTGCTTAATCATATAAAAATAACTGAAATAGGCTAGCCAGTTAGTAAAAAACAAATGGCGTTAGCAGCATCTAAAATAAGCTAGGTGCTCAGCAAAGGAATACAGAATGAAACAGTCTAACTTCTTATTTCTAAAAGAAATAGATAACCAACTATATACAATTGCACTGGCAGCAGAGCGAAATTACCCTAGCGATCCAAACACCACCATGGCAAAGCTACGTATTTTTGCAGAAACGATAGCAAAAAAATTAGCCCACGCACTCAAATTTGATCAAAAAGAAACGCAAATTGAGATCGTCCGTGAACTCGCCCGAGTACCAGGAATAAAAGACGATATCATTCAAGTATTTCACGTGCTGCGAAAAGTCGGCAATAAAGCGGTTCACGATTATCATAATGACTTAGAAGACGCAGAAATGACGCTGCGATTCGCGCATCGCCTAGCTGCGTGGTACTACTCATTAGTAACACAAAATCTAGATTACAAAGCGCCTGTATTTGTACTACCAAAAGGCGAACTCGCGACTGTGATGGATGCAGAAGTCTTCAAGCTTAAAACTAAGCTTGATGAAGTCATCAACAAAAAATTCAAAACAGATAAAGAGCTTAAAGAGAAGCAAAGCACTGTAATAAGCCTTGAGGGCTATATTTCAGTTTTAGAATCTAAACAGCAGGAAACACAGGCACAAAATGAGGCGCGCATTAAAGCGCTAGAAGCTGAGCTAAAAGCAAAAGAACAAGAGCTTGCAGCAAAAACCAAAGACGAGCGTCAAGCTTACCATGCGGAGCTACGAAAATCGGCAGCCAAGCGCAGCTTAAACTTGTCCGAAAAAGAGACCCGTTATCTAATCGATACCCAACTGCGTAAAGCAGGGTGGGATGCCGATACACAAGCACTTAATTATGCTAAAGGTACGCGCCCACAAGTTGGCCGTAATATGGCAATTGCAGAATGGCCTACGGGCATTGACGAAACAGGCAAGCAAGGCTTTGCAGACTACGTATTGTTTGTCGGTCTTCGTCCCATTGGTGTGATTGAAGCGAAAAAAACGAATACCGATGTAAGCGCTAAATTGAATGAAGCGTATCGCTATTCAAAAACATTTGATCATGGCTTGCTGCGTCAAACACTCTCACACTTAGACGGCGACCTAGTTAACGAAGCTTTGCCACAGTATTTACCAACATGGCAGGACGAAAATAGCTCACCTTATAAAATTCCATTCTGCTTCTCGGCTAATGGACGTGTATATCGCGCTGCATCCAAAACAAAAAGTGGTATTTGGTATCGCGATGTTCGTCATAATACCAATATGCCCAAAGCGCTGCCAGAGTGGCATCGACCAGAAGAGCTTATTGCTAAACTTGAAGCCGACAACCAAGTTTACAACGATTGGTTTAAGCAAAATCCAATCACCGATGATTTAGGCCTGCGTTATTATCAAAAAGAGGCCATCCAAGCGGTAGAGCAAGCAGTTACTCGTGGCGAACAAGACATCTTATTGGCAATGGCCACAGGCACGGGTAAAACCCGTACCGCTATTGGCTTAATGTTCCGTTTAATTCAATCGAAGCGCTTTAATCGCGTATTATTTTTAGTCGATAGAACGTCGCTTGGTGAGCAAGCGCTTGATTCATTTGAAGATACCATCATTAAAGGTGATACCTTTAAAACTATATATAACGTCAGCGATTTAACTGAGCGCTTCCCTGATGACGAGACGCAAATCCACGTAGCAACCGTGCAATCATTAGTAAAACGCACTCTGCAAAGTGAAGAAGTTATGCCAGTTGGGCGTTACGATTGCATCATAGTTGATGAAGCACACCGCGGATATATTCTCGATAAAGAACAAACCGAAGGTGAAGAAAAATTCCGCGATGCAAAAGACTTTATTTCGTCTTACCGCCGGATAATAGACCACTTCGATGCTGTTAAAATTGCCCTAACAGCAACTCCAGCCCTGCATACAGTAGATATTTTTGGTGGCACGCAAAAACAGCCTGTCTATCGTTACAGCTATCGCAAAGCAGTAATTGATGGTCACTTAGTTGACCAAGAGCCACCGGTCAAAATTCTCACTAAACAGTCACGAGATGGCGTAGTTATGGGTGCAGGTACTGAAGTAATGCGTTTGTCATCACAAGGTGAGTTGCTAAACGATACTTTAGAAGATGAGCAAAACTTTGAGGTTGCGGACTTTAACCGTAGCTTAATCTCGACAGGCTTTAATAAGGCTGTATGCGAAGAGTTGGTAAATCATATTGATCCAACCAGCAAACAAAAAACGCTAGTTTTTTGCGTTAACAATGAACATGCCGATATGGTAGTAGAAGAGCTGCGTAGCGCATTTAAAACAAAGTACCCAAAGCTTGAGCACAACGCCATTATTAAAATAACAGGTGACTCAGACAAAGACAGTAAAAAAGTACAGTCGCTTATTAACCGCTTTAAAAAAGACCGCTTACCTAACATTGTAGTAACGGTTGACTTACTCACCACGGGTATTGATATACCAAGTATTTGCAATCTGGTCTTTATGCGAAAAGTGCGCAGTCGTATTTTGTATGAGCAAATGAAAGGCCGCGCAACCCGCCTTTGCCCTGAAGTGGGCAAAACCAGTTTTAAGATATTTGATGCCGTTAACTTATACAGCACCTTACAAAGTGTCGATACCATGCGTCCAGTCGTGGTGCGCCCAGAGGTTGATATTAAAACCTTAGTGAACGAAATTACGGCGGATGAAACCTACCACACCAAAGAGGCAGATGGCCGAAGCTTTGCAGAGCATAGCCACGAGCAATTAGTAGCTAAGCTGCAACGTATTACCAGCCATGCAAAGTGTAACCGCGACCGCTCAAAAGAAATCGACAGCCACATTAAGCGCTTTGATGAAATACTGGCTGATAAAGCAGGTTGTGACTTTTTAAGCTTGCCAAACACCTTAAAAGAAAAGGGGCCAAGGCTAAGTGCTGAGATTATTAACAGCTTACCTAACTTTGTTAGTCGCCTAGAGCAGCTAAAAAACGATATTAACGCATTGCGTGATATGCCTATTTTTACCGATATGCCAGACGAAGTCATCTCAGTGACCCATGTATGGGGCGATCACGAAAAGCCTGAGGACTTCCTTGAGTCGTTTGATAAACTGGTCGATAACTCGGTAAATAAACAAGCTGCCCTTGAAGTGATCATCAATCGCCCGCGCGATCTCACTCGTAAAGCCCTGCTTGACTTACAAGAATGGTTTGACGCGCAAAATTACGATGAATCAACCTTACGTAAAGCCTGGCAAGCCACTAAAAATGAAGACATAGCCGCGCGTTTAATCGGCCATATTCGCCGTGCTGCTATGGGCGATGCCTTGTTACCGTTTGACACCCGAGTCGATAAAGCGCTTAACAAAATAAAAGCCAGTAAAAACTGGAATGAGGCGCAACTCAGTTGGCTTGAACGTTTAGCTGTGAGCATTAAACAGCAAGTGGTACTGGATGACACCACCTTTAAAACCGGCAATTACCGCCGCAGTGGCGGAAAACGCAAGCTTGAGCGCATCTTTGAAGACGAACTATCAAGCATACTGCAACAGTTTTACGAATATATGTGGGATGAACCTGCTTAAAGCGGTTTATCAAAAGTAAAAATCACGTACAATTTAGCCCATTAATTTTTATGGTTAAGCACAGCCCTACTGTGCTTAACACAAAAATGCTGCTACTTGCCAAAAACAGCCAAACGCAGTAACAAAGAGAACCAATGAACAATTCTGATTTAGTCAATAAACTCTGGAAGCTATGCGATAACCTGCGCGATGGCGGTGTGTCGTACCAAAACTACGTAAACGAGCTGGCCTCATTGCTATTTTTAAAAATGTGTGAAGAGACAGGCCAAGAAGACGACCTACTGCCAGAGGGCTTTCGCTGGCATGACCTTAAAAACAAATTAGGTCAAGATCAGCACCAGTTTTATCGTAACTTGTTAGTACAACTGGGTGCAGATGAGCACGCCATTGTGCGCGCTATTTTCCAAAATGTGAATACCAGCATTACCCAGCCTGCTCAGCTAAATCAGCTGATCACTAGCATGGACAAATTGCAGTGGATAGATAACTCTGGTGATGGCACTGGCAGTAAAACCCGCGATGATTTTGGCGATATGTACGAAGGCTTATTGCAAAAAAATGCCAACGAAACCAAATCGGGCGCTGGGCAATACTTTACCCCAAGGGCGCTTATTAACACCGTAGTTAAGTTAATGCAGCCACAAGCCCGTGAAGTGATCCAAGACCCAGCCGCAGGCACGGCAGGCTTTTTAATCGAAGCTGACAAATACATTAAAAGCAAAACCAACAACTTGTTTGACTTAAGCGACGAAGACCAAAACTTTCAGATGCAAAAAGCCTTTGTTGGCCTTGAGTTAGTACCAGAAACCCGCCGTTTAGCACTGATGAACTGCTTATTGCACGATATTGAAGGCGATGAAAACGAAGGCGCTATTCGCTTAGGTAATACCTTAGGTGCAGCCGGTGAAAACTTACCAAAAGCCGACGTTATTTTAACAAACCCACCGTTTGGAGCAGCATCAGGCACCAACATTACCCGTACTTTTGTTTACCCAACGTCAAACAAACAGCTGTGCTTTATGCAGCATATTGTTGAGGGGCTTGAACCAGGCGGCCGCGCTGCGGTAGTCATTCCCGATAATGTATTATTTGAAGGCGGTAAAGGCACAGATATTCGCCGCGATTTAATGGAAAAGTGTCGCTTACACACCATTTTGCGCCTGCCAACGGGTATTTTTTACGCCCAAGGCGTAAAAACCAATGTGCTGTTTTTCCAAAAAGGCGCAGTAGATAATATCCACCAAGACACAGCCTGTACCACAGAGACCTGGGTATTTGATATGCGTACCAATATGAATACTTTTGGTAAACGCCGCCCACTCACCGAACAACACTTTGATACCTTTGTTACCGCCTATGGCGAAGATAAAAACGGTTTATCGCCACGCACTGAAGGTGTTTACGACATCCTAGGCGCAATCCACCCTGACGAAAATGAAACAAACAGCCTTGAGCTAAATAAAAAGTTAGAGAGCGCAAGGTGGCGCAAATTCTCCCGTGAGTATATTCGCGAGCAAAAAGGCGATAGCTTAGATATTACTTGGTTAAAAGATTTAGAGGCCAGCAGTGCTGACAACCTACCAGAGCCAGAAGTGCTGGCAGGAGAGGCCATGGCAGAACTGACAACCGCTATGGGTGAAATTTACCAGCTAATGAAAGCCCTCGGTGCAGATAACGAAGCCGAAGCACAAAAGCAACTGTTAGAGACTGAGTTTGGTTTAGTTGAACCCGTGGCGCAGGACGGTGAAGCATGAGCGAATTGCCGAAAGGGTGGGCAGAAAGCAACTTTGATGATGTTTGCGATTATATACAAAGAGGTAAAAGCCCTAAATACGTTGAGTATAGTGATTACCCTGTCGTAAATCAGAAAGCGATCCGCTGGTTTGGTATTCAAGAAGAGCATCTTAAGTACATTAACCCAGAACAGTGGCCTAAATGGGATGAACAGCGTTACATTTGTATTGGGGATATTCTATGGAACTCGACTGGAACTGGCACAATTGGGCGGGCATGCCATATTGATGAGACTCAATATACAAAGGCAAAAGTTGTTGATAGTCATGTAACAATTGTGAGAACTAATAAGTATATTGATTCAAAGTTCGCTTTTTATTGGGTAATGCACCCAGAAATTCAGGGAAATATTAATGGATTATATAATGGTTCAACTAATCAAGTTGAATTGAGTAAAAAAATAGTTCAATCAACAAAGTTCTTGTTGGCGCCTCTCAACGAACAAAAACGCATCGTTGAAAAGTTAGATGATGTGTTGGCACAGGTTGATGCCATCAAAGGGCGTTTAGACAGCATCCCAAACATCATCAAACGCTTCCGCCAATCTGTACTCGCCAACGCCGTCAGCGGCAAATTAACCCAAGAATGGCGTGAAGGCGAAAACTTTGGTGTTAAAGTTAATTTGGGTTCGTTGATTTTGGAAGGACCTCAAAATGGGCTCTATAAGCCTTCTCAGTGTTATGGTTCAGGAGTAAAGATTTTACGTATTGACAGTTTTTATGATGGACAAGTCATTGAATGGGATAAGATTAAATTAGTAGAACTTGACGATAAAGAGATTGAAAAATATAAGTTGAATTTAAATGATATTTTAGTAAACAGGGTTAATAGTATCGAATATCTTGGTAAGTGTGCGTTGATTAGAAGCTTACCAGAGAATGCAGTATTCGAAAGTAACATTATGCGTATGTCAATCGATACGAAAAAGGCTATTGCTGAATATCTAACTCTGTACTTAAGAAGTATAGATGGGCTTTCTCAGCTAAGGAAAAATGCAAAGCTCGCAGTTAATCAGGCAAGTATAAATCAATCTGATGTCAAGAATTGCGTTTTGATTCTCCCAAATTTAGAAGAGCAAAAAGAAATTGTTCGCCTGGTTGATGAGTACTTTGCCCTTGCCGATACCATTGAAGCGCAAGTCAATAAAGCCCGCGCGCGGGTGGATAAGCTGACTCAAAGTATTTTAGCGAAAGCGTTTCGCGGCGAGTTGGTGCCACAAGATGACAACGACGAACCAGCAGAAAAACTGCTTGAACGCATAGCGCAAGCAAAAGCAGAGGCAGAAGCCCTCGCTAAAGCCGTTAAAAAAGCCGAGGCCGGCAAAAAACGCGCAGCAAAAACCATCAGTAAGTAACTAACTCATTAATTTGGTGGCGAGTGGCGTTTTTGGCGTCTAATTATGCAGGTTTTAATATTCGTGAGGGGGCAAGCTGTGCCTTGCTGAGCATAGCGGCATGCCATATTTATAAGGTTGATAAAATGTCAGATAACACTTCAGATAACAATAAACAAGCAATGAAGGCCAAGCTTGAAGAGATTAAGTCTTCAATGTGGCTGAAAAAAGAAAACGTGAGAATCATTACCGATGAGAATCGCAATGCCGAGCCAGAGCAGGAATTACTCTTTGTTACTACTTTAGATGAGGCTATTGAGTTATATAAAAAACTGAAGCAAACGCATTATGCTGTTCAGATTTATTACACGGAGCAGTGCGGCAACATTCCAGCAGGGTGGAACCTAACGACTCACGTTTCATACACCCCTAAAAATTCATTAGATGAAATGCAAAGAGATAGCTTAAATGCCCTGATTGAAGCTGGCATGACTGAAGCCGAGGCGAAAGAATTAACGCACTTAGATTAGAATAATAATTTATTATTAAAGAGGCTGAATTATGGCTGATAATAGCAATAACAAACAAGCAGCATTAGACGCCGCTTTACAACAAATTGGAAGCCAGTTTGGTAAGGGAGCAATGAATGGGGGCGCGAGTGATACAAATTCTAATACAAGTGCTACTAACTCTCATGCCAGCGCTACGAATGCGCTAAGTACCCAACAAAATCATAAAAAATCCAATAAATTGAATTTTATTTGGGGGCGTTTTCCTGCAAATTCAATGAGGGTGTGGGTGAGTGAACACCCGCAAGAGACCAATCAGCAATTAGTCAAAGAAGCAGCCAATGCTAATATCCAGCTTAAACTTATTGATTTTTCAACGGAATTGAAGAAGCAAGGCAGTGGTTTCTTAAGGGGTGAAATACAGCAAAGTGACGAAGGCAACGATTATAATTCACGCCCTAGTTGGATAAGTGGCGAAGAATTTTACTTATTCGATAATGTTTCTTCTGCTTTTAAAAATAAACACTTAATAGAAGAATTTGTAAGAAGCGCTTACGTATCGCGAACGGTTCTTGTTGATCAACACGCGAGAACCAAAGCACACTTTGTTGATTGTTACTCATATTACGAGGAAAAAATAAGAGTAGCGCTGACATGCACTCACTCAGAGTATAAAGTTCTTAATAGCCTACAACGGCAGCTTCCTCAGCTGGATTTTACTTTGTTTGAATTCCATTTTGTGGCCTCAAAATAGATCTCTTAATTAAGCTAATCGGTATTACATTTTTACTCTGTTTGCTTGTTGCACAATATCACTTTTGTTGTGCTTTGTTTTGTTTAACGTCAACTTTTACATGAGTTGTATTAGCAGCTCTAAACAAAATTTAATAGTTAGGATTTTGAACTCAAACCCTGCAGAAATTGCATAGGCGTTATGCCGTTCCACGACTTAAACGCACGGATAAAGCTACGCTCATCTGAAAACTGTAGCGTGTGCGCCACCTCATACAAACTACTGCCTTGAGTCAGTCGCAGTTTGGCCTGCTTGTTCTGTACGTTATTTTTGAGTTGTCTAAAACTGGTTTGATACTCAGCGAGCCTTCGTCTTAATGTTGCCGGACTGATATTGAGCTTGTCAGCCATTTGTTCTTGGCACAGTGTTCCCGCGTTAAGCTCACTATAGACTTTATCGAGCAAGTTAGCATGGTCGTTGATCGATTGCTGGTGATGGAGTGTGTTTGCGAGCGAATGATAAATGGTATTGAGCGTTAAGTGCTCTAGCTTCGCCAAATCCAATGATTGATTCGTTTCTTGGTATTGATAGGTGAGTAAGTAGCGATTGCTTACGGGTTTAATGGGAATGTGGGTGATAACCGAATTTAGCAGCGAGCTTGAGTCACTTTTGGTCTGCACTTGTGTGAGTTGAACTTGGGTGGTTTCGGCGCACACATATTTTACGAGGCCATGGATCAATATCAGCATGCTATCTAACATACAGCGAGAAAATTGTGCGTCAGCGGCTGTGGCGTAGTCAAAGGCTGCATCATCAATTATGTAACTCACTTGAGAGTGTGACACCTCGCAGAAATTGTAGGTCCCCGCGTGGATAAAGTTATAGCCACGGGCAAGCTCCTGTAAGAGCTGAGTAATGGTGCGGCAATGGCGCAGGCTATTGAATACAAATTCGTTGGTGCCAGGCAGAAGCTTTTTGCGGTTGAGGTTTAGACTTTCGTCATTGAGCTCGACAGCACAGTGTTCCATCACGCGCATAAACTCAATGGCATCTAGGGCGTCAATGGCTTTATTGATAGCCAAATACTGCGCGACCGCAGCAAATTCCAGTTTTGCTGCGGTGAGTGTGTGCTGCATCAATTGCACGTAGCAAGGTGCAATAGCGGTGTTTGACATAAATACGTAAGCTCATCCTGTCACTCTCAACAATTCAGTTAATCAACATCAACTCAAGATAGCAATAGTTTTGCGTTGCAACTTTAGTGCAGTATTTTGTCACCACCCGCCGAGGGGGCTGCTAGGGAGCACTTAACCAATTTTTGATTTGGTTGATTGCACTGGGTTCCCAGCCAAGCTCTAGGTGGTTGGTGGCCACAACCGCCGAGCCCGCCAAGTTACTTATTCCTGTGCTGTCGATGCAGCTACTGATAAATACAACGCCATCGGAAGGGCCGGTATGTTCATTGTGAATAAATGCCATATCGGCCTGATCGCCACAAAGATTATAAACTTGAACGCTGCTGTCGGTGCCAGCGCTACGAACTTGGTCTACCAGTGAGTTGACAGTAAACGTTGCGATACCTCGGCCTTTGCTCACAAACCCTAAGCCACCGTAGTAAGTGGTGTACCAATCTTGCTCTGTGGTGGGGAGTGCATATTTATCATCTAGTGCTTTTAGCATCTGCGCGGAGCCGGGAAAGTAAGGCGAGTCGTAAACCCACTCGGAACTCGAATACCATAGGCCAAAACATAATATTTGATCATGCGCAGTAGGCCCATTTATGCTGCCGCCACATTGCGAATAAGCACCATAGGTATGATTAACGCCGTGACGAAATGACCAATCAATGCCATTGTTGGGGGCGCCGAGCATCACCAGTTTGCGTACATCACTGTTAAATTTAGTGCTCCAAGCATTGGTCAAAGAAGAAATATACATGCGGGCATTAAACGCGCTTTTTGACCAAGTGACTAAATCGACTTGCGTTGCCCCCGTCTTATTTTTAACCTGAGCGATGGCATTGGCTATCTGCTCCGCCCAGATAAAGCCATCGCCATTTTTATGCGCCAGATTTAAGGCAAAAACCTTGTAATCATCATTGGCAAGCGCTTGCATTAAGCCTTGCGAAGGGCAGTTTTGTCGACCACAACCGTAACTACCTGCCTCGTTTGGATTTGCCCAAGCCAAATCGGCATCTTGATTGGCACCGTGGATCAGCAACACCGGTGTTTGGCGGCTGTTACTATCCCAACCCGGCGCATGATAAAGCAGAAACTGCGCAGAGCTTGGTTGGCTAGATGCAAAGAAAGTAGCACGCTGACCTGATTGATCGCCACGGCCGTCGGCAGGAAAGCTTTCATTGCCGATATGCCCTGAGCTATCTCGCCACCTTTCAACCTTCTGCCAGCCATTGTTAATACCTGTGGTATAGGTGGCTTCAAGTGTCGCTGAAGCGTGCGCTACACCACTAGCTGCAAGTGAGATAAAAACGAGCAATCCATAAGTGTGAGTACGCAACGCTGTTTTTGTGTTTTTCATATTTTTATCCTAGGTCAAGTCATGTTTTAACTGATTGGCGATATTACTGCGCGCGAGCTTGCAGACGTCGAGCACGGCAAAGGAGAAAAACGCATGTATGGTATTTTCAAAGCAGGTTAGGGTATTAAGCACACCCGCTTGCTTTAGTTTTTTGGCGAGCAGTATTCCTTCGTCGTAAAGTGGGTCGCAGCCGGCAAGCAGCACACTGGTGGCAGGAAGGTGCGTCATGTCTTCAATAAATAATGGCGAGACATTGACGTCCGCCGCGCTTTGCTCGGGTGCGAGATACCAGTTGCAGGTGTCTTTAATTGCGTCCCTAGTTAGCAACAAGTTTCCATCGCCATACTGCATGCGCGACGGGTAGGTTTCATGGGGAGAAAAAGAGTCAACCACAGGGTAAATTAGGTATAAGTTACTTAGGGTGTTTGGCTGTTGTTGATGTAAGTTATGCGCTGCAACAAGCGCTAAATTACCACCTGCACTGTCGCCCATCAGTGAAATCTTAGTGGGGTCTAGCTCCAACCGCTGGTGGTTTTCTTGCAGCCAATCTACTACGGCGAGCACTTGCTGCAGGGCGCATGGAAACTTATGCTCAGGCGCGAGGCTGTATTCGACACTGAAAAAAACGACACCGGATTGCTGGCATAAGTCTTTTACCAGACCGTCATAGCAGTCGACATCTCCTAAAGACCAGCCGCCGCCGTGGACAAACACCACCGCGGGACTGGGGCTTGCCAAAGACTGCGCCGGCCGGTAACAGCGGACGCCCACGTGAATACCATTGTGTTCAATGTGTAGGTCTTGGCTACTTACTTGTGCGTCAATTTCTCCCGCGAGCCCCAAAAACATCGCTCTTGCGCCTTGTCGTGAGGTCTCAATGGAGATTTCGATGTCATGAATGTCGCCAGCTTGAGCCGCGAGGTCGTCTAACAGTGCTTGTGTTTGTTTGTCTAATTTCATAATTAAAACTTATATTTAAGGTTGATACCGTACGTTCTAGGCGCGCCGTAATAACCAAGTTGAACCCCGGGTGCTGCGCTAAGATCGAAGCCGTGTTGACGATAGCGTTTATCGCCTAAGTTTTTGCCGTATAAACTGGCTTCCCAACTGTCGTCCGCGGAGCGGTAGTGCAGTGACATATCAAAGAGGGTGTAGCCAGACTGTGCGAGTACCTCAGAACTGCTCACGGTGAGATAGGTTTTACTGCGATAGGCGGCACTACCACGTAGTGAAAATTCGCCTTGCGTAAAGGCGCTAAAGAAGTATTCAAAGCCCGCACGGCCATTCCATTTGGGTGAATTAACCAGCTCCCTTTCATCGCTGACTTCTTTACCAAAGTCGCCGATAAGCTCATCATAACCGCCCCCTAAATAGCCCAGATTGAGGTTTAGAGTGAGGTTATCGGAAGCCACGGCTTCGAGCTCCATTTCTGCGCCATAAATAGTGGCTTTACCTGCATTTTCAAACAGTGATAAAAACGCACCGGTGTCGGGGTCGGTAGAAAAGCGGCTGAGCTGAAAGTTTTTGTAGTCATTGAAAAAAGCCGCGGTATTTAAGCGAATATTCTGCTTATTCAATAAGGACTTAGAGCCAATTTCATAGCTCCACAAGGTTTCTGGTTCAAAAGGTTGTGCAAATGAGGTGATCCGGCCGTTAAAACCGCCACTTTTAAACCCTTTTCCGGCGCTCAGGTAAACCATGCTGTCGTCAGATATGGTGTAATCGAACACCACTTTTGGGGTAAACTCTTTCCACTCCTTGGATGCGCTGTAGCCTGTAGGGCTATAGCCAATGCCTGTGCCGAATACCGCTTCCATTTCCTCAGCCGTTGTTACACCGGTGCCAAAAAACTCCTCGCCTTTGGACGTGACTTCTTTTTTCTCAATGGTGTAGCGTGCGCCAAGCGTGATGTCGAGCTTTTCAGTCAAAGACCAAGAGAGGTTAGCGTAGAGGGCTGAGCTGGTATTTTCTTGATCGCGTTCTCCTGCGTTAATCACAGGCCAAGGCAGGTAAACGTCTGGCGCCACCATAACAAAAAAGTCCGGTGCGACGGAGCCTCCAAAACTCAGATCGTCCTCATTAAAGTAATAGAGCCCAGATACCAAAGAGAATTTGTCGTCTTTGTATAACCATTGCAATTCTTGGCTTATCTGCTGTTGATCTTCGAAGTTAAAAATACCAAACGATGCATCAGGGGTGGCATCTAAGTCTAAGTGCGTGCGGTATTCCATTTCGCGCCGAGCAGTGATGGATTTAAATACCGAGTGGCCCGTGAAATATTCAAGCGTTAAGCCCGCTCCCAAGGTATCGAGCTCTTCTAAATCGTTGTAGTTAACGTCAACGAGAAAAGGGTCTTCCTCGGGCGCATAGTAGCCTTCTTTTACCACCGAATAGATAGGCGTTTCTCTATGTGGGGTGCGTGAGCTTGAGGGGGATGCGTTCGAGCCGTCGACGACTAAATAGGCCGAAAAATTCTCACTTGGTTGATAAAGTAAACTGCCTCGCCACGCTAAGGTGTCTTTGTCGTGGTCGTCACTATTGTTATAGCGATTCTCACTAAAACCATCTCGACTACTTTTGGCAATCGCAAAACGTCCAGAGAGCGTGTCTTCAATCAATGCGCCGTTGACGCTAGCTTTTATCGTCCGAGCATTATAATTTCCAAGTGCCACGCTGACATATCCTTCGTTGTCTTGCGAAGGTTTGGCACTACTGAAACGCACCGCGCCACCTATGGTGTTGCGACCGTAAAGGGTGCCTTGTGGACCGCGTAATACTTCGATTTGTTCCGGGTCGACAACATCTAAAAAGGCACCTTGAACGCGCCCAAGATATACGTCGTCGAGATACACACCAACGCCAGGGTCATTAAAGGAGATAGAGTCAATTTGGCCAATTCCGCGAATATAAATGACGGCGTTGGAAGCATCACCTGAGTGCAGGTTAAGGTTCGGAACGTGAGATGCCAGATCACCGAGATCTTGTACATTCATCTTCTCAAGCTCTGAGGCGGAGAGGGCGGTCACCGCAAGCGCGACATCTTGTAGGTTTTCGGTTTGCCGCGTTGCGGTAACGCTGATCCGCTCAATTTTTTTGCTTTGCTGAGTGCTTAGCGTGGACTCCGCTTCGGCATAGCTATGGCCTGATAATACAGCCGCTATCAGAAGTGATAGTGTATGCCGTGGTATACCTTTGGTTGAACTGACTCTGTGCGATTGAGTTGCTGCAATCATGCTGAGTAACCTTTCGTCGTTATTATTATGTTCTCCAGTATAGGAATGAAGAAAATTCAATAGCTAGGACAAAAGCAGTCAACTTGATGAGCAAATTAGCTCATTACGAACATGGATATCTTATTCATCCATTCAACTCAAACCTGTTCTACGGCTCAATGGGTATTCCATTTTAGGACCACATTATGATGCTGGTTAATGAGGGGGAATGGCAAGCCAGAATATGACAACAGTAGCCGCACTTGTAGTCAATCATTTCCTCATTAGTAGCTGAGATTGCTTACGCCTTTCTGCATGAAAAGCAACCATATTATTGTGACTTAAAGTAATTTATATGAAGTATATTGCAATAATCTATTTACTAAAAAAGCGATTTTGATATTCTTCCGTTCCAAAAATAAACACATGAGTTTGGTATGCCAGCTTAATTAGGAGCCTACATCGTATGGTAAATGTAAAAATAATTATAACAATAATAGTTGGACTACTTTTAGCTGCTTGTGGTGGAGGCAGTGAGAGTGAGGAGAGTAAAGCGACGTCGCCGCAACAAAATAAGAGTGAAAACAACTTTACGATATCAACTCAAATAGATAAGCACGTTCGCATTCACCCTCAAACCGCAATTGTGAAACCTGGTGCAATAGCGACCTTTGAGGTAACGGCTGATGCTGGGTATCAAATTAACCTGATAGAAGGATGCAGTGGTGCACTAACAAACACCACCTATAAAACAGCTCCTATAAATGCTAACTGTACAATTAGTGTTACGACCGTGGCTTCTTTAGTGGCTCCAGAGAAGAAAGAGCAGTTATCTGTAGTTCGGTTAGGTTACCCTGGAAGAATTAAGCTCGATCTTGCGGAACACGATCAAACTGCAATCTATAATCTTTATTATGCAAAGGAGTCTGGAGTTACTAATGAAAACTATCAACACTTGAGGAAAGGTAACGTGCTCAAAAACGTGAATTTTCCAATTGAGTTACCTGCAGCTTGGAACGACTTTCAAAATACCTACTTTATTGCAGAAAAAGTGGTTGGTCATGTAAAAAGTTTAAGTAATGAAGTCACCACAACACACCAACATATTGCGGGCAACTGGGGCCGGCTATGTGCAGTTGAGGGGAGCAGTATTAGCTGTTGGGGTGATACTAGATACCGAAGCCATAAAATTATTGCACAACAGCCTGAAATAGTTGATGAAATTAAGCAGCTAGCAGTTGGTACAGTGCATCAGTGTAGTTTAAGCAAGGTTGGAGTCACATGCTGGGGAAATAGTGAAGATGAACGATTAGCTGTTCCTGAATTATCAGACCCCAGCTTCATCGCGATAGATGGTTCAACATCGTGCGCTATAGATAGTAAAGGAATGAAGTGCTGGGGTGAAAACGCATCTGCTCACAATAGGGTCGTATTACAAAACCCTAAAGAAGTTAAATTGAACGACTTCTCTCAAAATTGTGCGATAGACGATAGCGGTATAGTTTGTTGGGACAATTACGGTAATGTAAAACTTAAATTACCAGAGCTGAAAGCTTCGCACTCTTTGACGATTAGTAACCGCTTTGCTTGTGCGATTAGTGACAATAAAGTTGCTTGTTGGACGAAAAACGGTACACCTGTTGAGTTAGAGAGCATATTCAAAAACCCGAGTCAAGTTACAGTAAACAATGCAAGTATCTGCGTGCTGGATGATACGGGTGTAAAATGTATTGGTGACCAACAACATCCGGGCCAAAATGTTCCTCACCTAACAAATCCTCGTTCAATATTTAGCGATGATCAATACAATTGTGCAATTGATGACAATGGTTCACATTGTTGGGGAAGAACAGAGTATATATACAATGAGTTACCTCATTTGACTAATCCAACACAAGTCGCATTTGATAGCTTTACGGGTGAGAATCCTCTTAGCTGCTTTGCTGATGAAAGTGGCTTAGAGTGTTCAAGTAATTCTTACGGTCAGGTTTTGTTTGATAAACAATACTATCCTGATGACATTTCTTTGAGAGATGACAACTTATGTATCGTTGAAAATGGTAAGTTGGAGTGTTTCGAGTTGGTAAAAGAATGGAGCCAAGAAGACCCTAAAATTCGACTGCAAGCGCGTCCAACAAATTTAGATTCTATTAGTAATGGAAGCGCAGCAAGAAAATCTTACCTTAGTTGGGAAGGTATTAGCGTATGCGCTTTATACACAGGCGGCTTTTTGTGTGACAGCGACAACTCTGGGGCTGATTGGAGTTATCCTAGTATGTATTTTGATAACATATTATCTCTGGATTTAAGTGAGGACCGTATTTGCATGGTTAGAGGTTATCAGCAGATTAATTCTCGCTTTGTGCAATGTATCAAGGAGGGAACTCATGAAGAACTGTTTGTTCCTGGTGACTTATTAACTACAAAAAGTGTCTCAGTTGGTGCTATAGAAACATGTGTTTTAGAACTTGATAGAGCGGTGTGCTGGAATCGCGCTAATGATGTATATAGCAAACCACTCGTTAATCCGACGCAACTCAAAGTATACACTTACCAAGCTTGTGCAGTAGATGATAACGGTCTATCTTGCTGGCCCTTAGGGAGTAATGAAGGAAAGGGGATAACGCTTCCTTCGATTCAAAATGTGACGAAATTAATGGAAGACTCAACCTGTGCGGTGGGAGAAGATGGTTTATTTTGCTGGGATATTTTTCCATATTATGGGTATGGGCAAAGAGACCGAGCACTATACTAGTTTAAAGGCATTGGGCTGGGTTGAGCTCAGTCCATTGCACGCAGCAAATTATCCGATATGTAAAGATTGCATGCTAAGCCCTTAGTTAAAACTGAGCGAAAGAATTATTTACAATTTTAGTATTTGCTGAATTATTGTTCTTTATCTCTAAAGGTGATACTTTGGGGTACCCTTTTAAAAAGGGTACAAATTATCAATAAGGAAAATAAAGAATGAAATTGAAATTACAAAAAAAACCACTTAAATCTCTATCTAATAATACCGAACTCAATGCGCAAGCGACTCCTCAAGTTGCAGGTGGCGTGAAGCAAACTGAGTGGTGCAGCATGGGTCCAAAATGTTTAGTTACCGGCACTTGCTATCCTACGGATAAAGTTGCCTGTACGGAAATGTAATATTGATTCGTGATGCGGACCTAGTTCGTATCACGTTTTATGCTTTTTTGTATAAATAACCTTAGCTTCGGATAGTTAATGCCATCCTAGCCGTCAGCTTTGGCGCTAACCGGATTGAGCTCACTTTCAATAACCAGCTATCGTCACGGTTAAGCTCTTCATTTAAATCAAACTCTGGTTAATCGCCTTTATGACCGCTTGGGTTCTGTCTTTAACTTCAAGTTTTGCGAGTATTTGAGAGACATGGTTGCGAATGGTGCCTTCGGAATTGTGTAAGGTGTTGGCGATGATTTTGTTTGACATGCCGAGAGATAAACAGCGCAACACTGCTTGTTCTTTTTCAGTCAATTTTTCTTGTGGTGCTAATTGCTGATCTAGAAGGTAAGTCGTCAAAACGCTTTGTAGCACTTTTTTCCCTGCAATCACTTGTTGGATGGCGTCGATTAATGCCTCTAGTTCAATATTTTTAAGTACATAGCCCCGTGCACCAAGATTAATGGCCTTTACCAATACATCGCAATCTTCAAAGGTAGTGATAATCAAAACTGGAGTGGGTATTGCGTTAGTGCGCAATGCATTAAGTACACCTAGTCCATCTAAATTAGGCATGCGCATATCCAGTAAGATGATGTCAAATTGTTGTGAAGCGAGTAACTCAAGTGCCTGTATACCGTCTTCAGCTTGCCCTTTTATACAAATGTTTTCGTCAAGGTTAAGCAAGTTGGCTAGGCCTAACCTCACCAAGGTTTGGTCTTCCACGAGTAGGCAATTGATCATGTAATATTCTCGGATAAAAGGTTAAGTTCGGGTACAGGTATGGTTATCGAGCTGATGAGCTTTTGATTTTTAATTTTTTGTGTGAATGAGCCGTTAAGTAGTGCTAGTCGCTCATGTAGCCCAGATAAGCCATTGCCTTGTTTTGGCAAGCTAGACTCGCTTTGGTTGTGAAAGGCGCTAGCTTTTAGATTATGGTTTGCTGTGTCAATTACGACCTCAAAATTGATATGATTTGCTTTGGTATGTTTGAGCGTATTGCTTACCATTTCTTGACAAAAACGGATCACGCAGAGTGAATGCGCTTGCGAGATTTGTTCTGAACCACGGTCTAGCTCTAAGGTGTAGCGCAAATTGGGTGTAGCCGTGAAAATTGCTTCTAGTGCTTGTTTCAAGAGTGTTTTATTGTGGCGCTGAGTGGATACGATACTTCTTACTTCCTCAAGCAAAGTTTGGCTTAGTTGATGGCAACTTGCTAGGGTTGGCTCTATATCTTCGCTTGCCGTTCTTTTTGCGAAATCAAGATTAATACTCAGTGCTGTGAGTTTATGGCCTAGTGAATCATGCAATTCTCGGGAAATATTGAGTCTTTCTTGCGCTGCTGATATGGCTTCCATCATGTGTTGCGTGGCTTTAAGCTCTTTGTAATTTTGCCGAGATTGGTAGTGCATATTGAGGCTCTCAACTATGCGTCTGCTGACAAACCAGTTCATTGCACAAAAAAATAGCCAAACAGCAAAGATGATCCAAGGTACGCTACCTTCCCACATTGTATAGTGTGTAAATCCGTATACCAGCATAGCAAGTAACACGGCAGACAGAACTTTAGGGAATGAAAAGTGCGGACTAAAAATTGCAGAAAACATGACCAAATGAATAAAAACTAATGAAGTTGTTGATACCTGCATAAGTAGCGCTATCAATACTAGGTAGGTACAGGCTGCCGCATGGACTCGCTTATTTGGGTTGTTAATGATAAAAAACAGCAATGTCAAAATGGCACCGCTAATGATTAGCTGGCCGACCAATGCGAGCTGAGAGTTACGGTAATACATACATGCAAGTGTGACACCTAACCAAGAAGCAAGTGTTGAAAAACGCCAGTCTGTTGTATGGCGGATAGGAGAGTCCATCATTTCTGCGCAAAGTTTTTATTTTCGATTATTACAGAATCGCTATGGTGAGAACAGTGATAATTGTCATAGTCAAAATATGAGATTTATCACTGGTGACGTGACATCACTTTACTAAGATAGTGATGGGTATCGGTAATTCATATGAGGCTTATTTATGACGGATATGGCAACGGTTTCTTCAATGGCCACTGTTCAATGTGGCGTCGCTCGTGCTGATGGAAGATTATGGGCGACGGCAGATACACTGCATTTTACTCCTTTCAATACCTTGCTGGGGCTAGGTCCATATCAAATTGATATCGTTGATGTGATTAAGGTTGAACAGTGCCTTGGCAAAGGCGCAGGACTGCTTCCTCTTACAACTCAAGCGATCCAAATTACATTAAAGAGTAATCAAACGTTCAAATTTATTTTATCAGAACCTGAATCATGGGTAAGGTGGTTCAATTCTATTGACTGTTGATTAAATGAAAAGGATTTAAACCCCATAATTTATAGATGGCTTTCTTTAAGTTATTGTAAATTTTTAATTTTTATTTTTATTTTCTTGGTTGGTTTCATTTGATAACTGGTTTAAAAAAAGGGATTGTTCAGTTTGATAATTAACCTATAATTAATTTGGCAGGTAGAAATAAAGCTGATAACCTATTGTCCGTCTCAAAATAATCTCACTTAAACACAAGGATTATAGTGTTATGAATGCTCAAAGATTGGAGCGCATATTAAGTGCGTTTTTACCTTCTTTTATTGCCAAGCAACTAGCTAAATCACCAAAACTTTTGCTGTTTGTTGTGCTATTTATCACCTTGCTCGTCATTTTTATTATTAAAGTTGCCTCTTTTGCCATTTACTCTTTGGTCGTGGGAGCTGTGTTATTCGGCTGTTGGATGGCGTGGAGTGGCACTAAACGCATCATGTCGAAGCGCAAGAAACGAGTGTCTTAAAGTTAAATCAAGATACTCTGGGTTTAATACCTATTACTTAATTAATCTGAAATATATTTTGTCTGTTTGTCTGCTGGACTAGATATTACATAAATTGAAAATCTCAATCTATTTAAGGAAAAATAACCATGAGTCTATTAAATAAATTCAAAACTCAAGCGCAATCTATTGGCAGTAGTATTGGTGAATCTACCAGTAAACTAAGCGGTGATATTGTGTCTTCAACGAAAGACAATGCAAAGCTTGCTGGTTTGAAATCAGATATCGCGTCAATCGATGGTCAACTTAATATTGCATACCAAGATATTGGCCGCAAATATATTGAAAACCTAATCAAAAACGATGGTGCAAATCTTGAAGCTGTATTGCAAGACACTATCGAGCGTATCGATCCGTTAATTAAGCGTAAAGACGATCTGGAAGCGGAAGTTATCGCTATTGAGAAGCAACTAAAAGATCAGATAGTTATCCAGGAAAAAGCGGTTTTCCAAAAAGAATTTGATGGTGAAAAAGAGAAGCTAGAAAAAGCGCTAAAGCTTGATGTTATCTCGCAAGACGAGTTTGATACTAAGCTGGCTAAAGCACGTTTGAAACTAGACAATTTCGATGAAATTCGTAAAACCAAAAAGCAGCACGAAATGGGTCTAATCAATAAAGAAGAATTAAAAGAAAAGCTAACTGCGTTAGGTGCGTAATCTAACGCTTAATGACTCCCTGATTAGCCAGCGCTATTAATTTAACAATTATATGAGCTGGCTACACTATGCTTTATTGAAAAATCACATTCAAATCATTGCGTTTACGTTATTCGTTTTAACCTTAAATTGGCAGCGATTGTTTAGTAAAGTGGAATACCCCACATGTAGATGCACATCAATTTAATTGGCTAAATTACTCAATTCGAAGACTCTTTATTGCAAGGCTTGCTTCGCCACCTTCTGTGTCTGTCAAGTCTGGTACAAAGTAAAGTGCGGAAACATGCTTGAGTATGACCCCTTTGTCTTTTGACCAAGCAGGTGTCCAGTTGGGTCTGGCAAAATCATTCAGAGCTACGTTGATTGTTTGCCAAGTATCTGATGCTGGTAATTTAGATTGGTAGTGCGCATAGCTTTTATCACCTGAGCCGCCATACTCCTGCTGCGATAACTTAACTATCAAAGCGTTATCACTTTTATACGTCAATGCAATGTTGAATTGAGAGGGGAGCTGTTTAGTGGGCAAGTCGTAAATAAGCTCTACCCAAGAGTTGTTTTGTTTATCGACTCGCGGCACGCGTTTAAACTGAATAGC
Organism: Pseudoalteromonas sp. JC3; assembly: GCF_030291895.1. Taxonomy (NCBI): domain Bacteria; kingdom Pseudomonadati; phylum Pseudomonadota; class Gammaproteobacteria; order Alteromonadales; family Pseudoalteromonadaceae; genus Pseudoalteromonas; species Pseudoalteromonas sp. JC3. The sequence continues at coordinate 1,269,759 of NZ_CP127855.1, forward strand.
AACTTGCTCTTCATTAACAAGCGGGCCGTTCAGAATTGCTTGGCTGCCATGCGGATCGGTCGCATAACGCCATTGTTTTGGCTTTAAGTTCGGCTGAGTATAGCTACAGCCAGAAACCGCAATAACGAATAAAAGTGATAAAAAACGCATAGAAAAATCCTTAGAACAACGTCCCTAAAATATAATTTTTTAGTTTATTTACAAGAAGGTAATATGACAACGGGGCGCATGTGCATTTTTGGCCAATGTTAGAAAATTTCAAGTCATCATACTTCAATGTGGCTTGCTAAAGTTATGGCACCTATCATGAGAGATTGATTTATTGGTGTGGTTGATCTCATACTGTTTCTAATACAGGTTAGCTAGGGTCTAGCAAACAAATAAGGAATCGTATGGAAACGGAGTTTATCTCTTTTATTTTTTATCTTTTTGTATTTATTGGCGCTGTTTTTGCTCTACAAGATAGACAAAGGCTTAAGCAACTTGTCAAAAAAGTACATCAGTTACAAAATACGATAGAGCAGCAAAGTCGCCGGATCTCGACACTTGAAGGTCGTGAATTTTCAGATCAAGCACGTTCAGAGAAGAAGCTTTCTGTGCGTGGACAAAGGAATGACGAAACAGCTGATAGCACATCATTAACTGCACGAACAGCATTGGGTGGCTCCATTGCAACAGCCAATCCTACACAACCTCAGCAGCCTGAAAGCGACAGTATGGTGACTATCGCAAGAGCCAAGCCTAGTAAGAGTAAACCAGCCTTTGAATTTGACTTTACTTTAGATTCTTTATTAAAAGGGAATGGACTTTTTTGGATAGGTGCCGTAGTGCTAGCCTTGGGCGGCGTTTTTCTAGCTAAGTACTCTATTGAAGCCGGACTTCTTCCCCCTAGTGTGCGAGTGATACTGGGGGCCCTTTTTGGAGTTAGCTTGGTTACTGCCGCTGAAGTTGTAAATCGCTACAAAGAAAAGCTAAAAATTAATACGCCATACATTTCTGCAGCACTTGCCAGTGGTGGCGTGATCACTTGCTTTGCCATGACATTGGTTGCTTTTGATTTCTATCATTTTATACCGGCTAATATGGCCTTTGTTTTACTCGCCATTATTTCATTGGCTGCGACCTCTTTGGCACTGAGATTTGGCCCTGTGCTCGCAGGTATCGGCATCGTTGGTGCGTATGTCGTGCCTGCTTTGGTATCGACCGGTTCTAATAATATCGGTGCGTTACTGCTGTATATCAGCTTTGTTTCACTCTCTGCGATTTGGGTTGCGGATTATGTGAAGCGCAAATGGCTGTGGTGGCAAAGCTTTGTTGGGCATTTCTTATGGTTTTGCACCGCGGTTGCGGTTGGTGGAAGCGGCGACTTTTGGGTGCTGCTGATTTTTGCGCTTATCTCTATGTACTTATATGTGTTGGTAGACGTACTGGGTTGGCGGCTGACGAATTCAATGATAAGTCCGTTGCCGGTCAAAGATCTATTAATGCCAAGAAAAGAGCAATTGGGAATTTTACTCCCACTGTTACTTATCGCATGTGCGCTAATAATAAAAACCCAAATCGATACGCTTATTTGGGCTAATGTCTTATTTGCTAGCGTGGTTTTGTGCGCGGCTTATAGACATAGTGCATTGGATAGTTGGCCATTTTATTTACTATTGTTTGTACTTCTCTCATTCTACTTGATGCCCAAAGTGGGCACTTACGGCGACGTACTTTTTCCTTTCACCGGTAAGTATTTGTTTATCCAAGTAGCAGTGGTCATCACGATGTTATTTAGCATGATGATGATTAAGCGATATCCATCAAGACTCGCTTATTTGATGCTGTTGAACGTGGCACCACTTGCGCTTTACGGTGTAAGCTACGCTATTTCTCCTAGAGTCGCAGAAGCAATTTTATATCCTGTATGGGCGGTTGAGATGTTGGCCATCGGGCTCTTCGCTTCGTATTGTGCGATGAAAACGGATACTAATATTCAGCAGGTCACTTACCTTATTTTGGCGAATGCCATGCTGAGTTTGTGTTTTACGATGTTACTCTCGGCAAGCTCGTTGACTTTAGCGATTGCGGCACAGGTAGCGTCTATGAGTTATTTGAGCTGGAAGTACAAAGTGCGTATACCTGATTGGTTGTATAAGGCTGCACTTATTGCCGTTGTTACCCGTCTTACTTTTGCGCCTTGGCTTGCAGATTACAAGCACGAAACGATTTTAACTATACATTGGACACTTGTGGTCTATCCGCTAGTGCTGGGCATCATTTGGTTTGCTACCAAATACAACCCTTCAAAGGCCCTGAACACTTGGTTTATGGGCGTCGCAATGCATATTGTGGCGCTTCTGGTTACGACCGAAACAAGTTATCTCTTGATTGGTGACTACCCTGATTTTACTAATCTCGGTTTCCAAGAATCCGTGTTGCTTGCTTTGAATTGGCTGGTGCTTGGCGCTGTATATCTGTGGCGAGGGCAGCTCAGCGACAAGGGCAACAGACTTTATCCGCTTGCCGCGAGCTTGCTATTACTTGGAAGCGTGTCGCTCCACTTTGATATTTCGTTTGCCAATAATCCGTTTTTTGACAGGCAATATATTGGAGACGGCGTGTTTAATTGGTTACTTTTGCAGTGGTTGGTACCAGCATGCGTATTCGCTTTCATGCTCCAGTTTAAGTTAATACCACCGCAATTTAAGCGGTTGGTATACGGGCTGATAGCCTTGCTAGGGGTCTTGTTTATCAATGGTGAAATTCGGGCGTTATTTCATGAGGGTTTCCTTGTGCTGTCGATGCCGATGGAGCAATCCGAGTTATATACCTATTCGATTGTTTGGCTATTGATTTCAACCGTATTAATTTTTGTTGCCAAGCGGATAGAGCATAAAGTGCTGATTAACGCCGGTTTTGCAGGGCTAGCCATTGTTATTTTAAAAGCTTTTGTGGTCGATATGGCAAACCTCGAAGGCTTGCTGCGCGCCTTGTCTTTTATCGGTTTAGGCTTATGTCTGGTGGGAATTGGTTGGCTGTTTCAAAAAATGCAGGATCAGCCCAGAGAGGTAAAACCAACGGCGGACTGATCCTTACATTTTTACAAGCAGTAACCACCGTCAACAGTGATGTGCGCGCCGCGCATTGCTGTTGACCCTTCACCAGTTAAAAAGTCTAAGCTTGCTAGGGCCTGTTGACCTTTGCTGTTTGATTTTTGTTCTTCTGAGTGTGTTTTGGTCGCGACGCTCGACTTGCCGCCTAGTAATCTAGGCAAAAGTTGAGCAACAATGAACAAAGCGCACTCAGATGAACCCAAAGGGCAGCGCTTGATTAGCATTTCTTCTGTGTTGCCCCACAAGGATGTGGGGTAAGGTGACTTTGCAGGAGCACAAAGTCTTTATCGCCAGACTTACATAGAATGACTATGCTACGCTGGCTCTGCCTTGTATAAATACCAATCAAACTGCTGCAAAAACAAACTTGAAAGATCAACAGGCCCTAGTATTTCTGTGGCTTGTAACATGCGCCCTAATGGAATCGACGACAACCCTACATTTAGCTCGGCTATTTGTTGCTCGCTCATTCCCGCTTCGTTTTGGATTTCAGTATGGGTCAAACTGGTTAAACGCCATTTGGTGTTGGGTTCAATCATTTCAGCAGAACTGGTATTCTACGCGGCATACTGAGTAAGTGAGAGTGAAGAGATGATCAACGATAAAGATATCATTGAAACCTTGGACGAGCTGGAAGCTTTTTTGTTGCTAATTGATAACGGTGGCTTAGGTTTACAAAACGTGGCTGGTGTGGCGCTGGCAACGAACAACAGCGATGGTAGACCATTTATTGCGATTTTGGATGATAAACACCAATTGTTGTTGGGTCGTTGGGTATCTCAAGACGTGTTCGAAAACGGCAAAGACATGGTTCGTTACGGACCAAAGAAAGCACATTAATATCTTTTGAGTAGCCGCATCACTGGATTTGGGATTGGAGTGCAGGATAAACCTGCTTCCAATCCGTTTTGTCGGTGGTTATACGAAGCTGCGTCAGTGCTTAAGCGTCGTTTTCAATATAGACGGAATCGCTTGCCATAAGCTCTATGGCGACGATTTCAGAGCGGTTCATGGTGAGTTTATACCTTTCTAACTGTATTCCTTGAGAAGATTTAAACCGCATTACCAAGTTGATTTGATAGCGACGTTCAACTGACTTTTTCGAGACCTTTTTCCCTTCAAGGCTATAAAGCTTTCCTGCGCCTTTTTTTAGATAGCGTACAAACGAACTCATGTTAAAGGTGATACGTTGCTGTACTTCTTCGTAACCGGGTAAAAACTCATCAATATGTACTTGGTTTTTACAGCAAAAATGCAGTAGATGCGCAGCTTGTTTATTTTGCTGTCGACGTTTTTTTAGCAGCTTATCAACGTCTTCTGGTAGGTCTTTTTTGCGAATATGTTCCAGCCATATCGTTTGTGTACAAACGATGGCGTCCGTTACTGAATTTTTAAACTTGTTGCGCCACTTTGGCCGGCCGCGTTGAATATGACGCCATGCCCACTGGGTTAAGTCTTCTTTGAACGTTTCTCTAAGGCCATAAATTACGCCAAGCAAAGCAATAAGGGCGACGGTGACTTCTTGAAAGTTAGAGCGGGCGTTGAGCACAATAAACATCACAAAGGCCATGATAATACCAGTAACCACTCCGCGAACTAAACGCTTTAGGTTGGTACTTAAGTCGATGGTTTGTTTGTTAAAAACAACACCATATTCAATGAGTCTTTCAAGCAACTTCATTTTATTGGTAATGCGGTTTGGGTCATCCAACGTGACTTGCGAGTTGTAGCTCTGCTCCTCGCGGTATTGGCTCTCTCGTTGACAGAAACTAACAATACAGCTTCGCTCATGACTAAAGTCGCTTGACTTAGGCCCGCTAGCGATGAGTTTTAAAAACGCTTGCTCAGTATGCCAACTGAGGTAGTTATCTGCGTTTTGATAGTAAGGCTTAAGCTTATTGTCTGGTGGCGTGTAACGCCTGAGTTTTTTCAATAGGCGTTCGGTTTCTTCCACTAATAATTGTGCGGCTGGATAAAACTCATCAGCCTCTTTTAGCTTCAATGTCTGTTTTACATCGGCATCTAGCGCAATGCGGATCTGGTAGCAAAATAGGTTTAGATTAACGCGGTAATCGGTTTTTTGACCTTTGCTTTGGCTGATAAAGCGGCTACGTACCAAGGGGAGATGAAGCTGCTCCGAGTAATATGCACTGTGACTTTTTATATTGGCATTAAAGTAGTCTACTTCGTTCAATGTGTTGGTATTAATCCCCATATCGGTTGGGATTGAAAAATACAGGTCGAGTTGGTTTGTCTCTTTGGGAAGGAGTTGATAGTTGATTTTAAAAGATAAGCTTTCGTCTTGACTTAGTTTGGCTCTGCTCACTCGGGTATGGTGCCTCCTGATATTGTGCGCTTAAATATTACCATAAAATATTAGATAAAATGAGTGTAATTAAATTGTAATTACCTGTTCTTTTGTTTATTTTGTGTAATCTTATATTTAAAAGGAAAGTTAAATGAAATTATCATATCATCTAGTTGGTCTCTTGGCTTTTGGTGTGGGTTTTAATTGTGTCGCTGCTGCGCATGAACTCCCATCAATGGGAGAGATTGGACAGTTTAATGTAGATGAAAGAATGCGAACTCTATTTACAAATCCATCAAACGTTAAGCCGCTTCAGAAAGTATCATTTGCGATTAAAGAGAGTGTGGCGCAAATAACACCAGCATGTCCAACATTACATACTGGAAACCTATATACGTTAACAAATTCTCAGGCTGGGAATATAAATTGCTACCATTTTGAAATTACGGAACGAAGTAAGACCACTGCTATTTTAGTGGATCAAGTTGGTGCTACTAATGTAGATCTTTCTATTCTACGCCATAACAATGACGATACATATACGTTACTGGGTTCTTCGAAAAATCCCGGAAATCAGGATGAATCAGTTGTTATATTGACGGAACCTGGGCATTATTACTGGTATATCGAAGTTGTGGAGTCAGATGGTACACCATTTAACTTCGGTGCTGCAGTTGCAACTGAGCTTGATGCAAATGAATTCAATGATACAGTCGCTTCATCAACGATTTTACCTGATAGACAAAATAATATTGTCGGGAACATGGATAGTATTACGGACATAGATTATTTTCAGTTTACAGCTGTTCGAGGACAAGATCTTTCTTTGAAGCTTGAAAGTACAAACATTAATGAATATATTTTCGAGATTTACAATAATGGGTGGATGCCAATAAATAAAGGTAAATATATCCCAGTTACAGGTCTGCAGGAAAATCAACCAATCAACATCAGGGTTAGGGCTAACACAGCTATTTCGGCTAACCCGAGTAACACCTACAGTTTGCAAGTTGCTTCTATCATCACCTCATTTAGCAATCACGTTGTTTCTGGGGAAAATGGTGTAATTCGCATCCCTTATTCCGCATTTAGTAACCCATACCTCACAACTCAAGCTTATCACAAACTGAATTGGTCATTAGTGCTACAAGATTCTACAGGAGCACCGGTTCAGGGAGCTACGGCTACATTGAAGTTTGTAAAGGATTGGTACAACCCAGTTGACAGTATGGTAGGTTATCAGCAAACCTCTAATTCGGATGGTATAATTTCCGGGCTAGTTGATCTGAATCTCTGCGATGAAAACGAAGCGCGAGTTAGGCATGTCGACTATAGTATGGGCTATAAAAATACTTGGGAGTCGCAATTTGAACGAGGTGCATGGCGAATCGAGATACCTACCAATGTTGACTTAAATGATGATGAAGAAGTGGATTTGATAGGTGTTGGCGGTGATAACTTTCCATGGGTACATTTCGCACATATATGTTACCAAAGGTTAGTTTCCAGTACGCCTTCATAGACCAAAGGTATATTAGAGGCTTTAACGGATATTAGAGCCTCTTGATTAAAGATTAAGAATACCTAACCGTTGCATTTTGTCCCAGCTGCTCAGCAATATTTTGAATAAACCCATGCCCAGTCAATTGTCTTCCTAGTGCTAGAGTCGTTTGTTGTGTTTCTCTAGGACCATCCATCAGTGCTTTGAAGTCGATTATATCTGCGAAATTTTCGCTAGTAACATCATACTTTCCCCAGAGTTTACTGGTGCCGCCATTATCGTCTCGTTCCATCTGCGTATATTGTAAGAAGTTGGCTTTTACTTCATTTGCAAGGTTGACTAGTGCCTTATTGCTATTGAGCTTTCCTTCTAAATAAGTAATATCTTCAGCCGAGATATTACCTGTCACCTTCAATTCGCCCTGTTCGTTGACTGAAAACCCCCACTCATTTTCAGTCAGTTCAGGTCGTTCAGTGGCAATATCCGAGAGTGTTTTGTCATATTCTTTAGACATGCTGTCCGCCGATTTAAACATGCTGCCACCCAGATAAAGCTCGGCGATTGCTTCACCAGTCATAACGCTTGCACTTTTTATCGTTTGCTCGACCTCTTTTGATACACCTATCGTTATTGGTCGCTCATAAACTGGTGGGGTCACATGCTTAGCTGTTTGAGAAAATGTATCATTTTTCAGTGCGTCTCCGGATCTCTCGACTTTAGTCTGAGCAACTGTATCTGAGCTTACAGTTGATAGACTGTTTACCAACGTTTCTCTTGGTTGATTTATAATCTTCATATATTTCCTTATCTACGTATAGGTAACGATCTTTTATCGACAACTTAGAATTATAGTTTAATGTTATTTTTATGTAATCTGACTATGGTGCCTTTTTGGATTAGAGATGGATTTTTTCGCCTTCATTTAAAATATACAGTGGCGTTTGGGCTTTTAGTACTTGTTGCATATGCAGTAAGCGGAACAGCGCTGAATGTGAGGTTTTATCTCCCATTTTCCAACTAGCATTGCCATAGCCCCAAGGCATCATAACCTTGCAGCCCAGATCTTTTGCGGCAGTCAGTGCATCTTCTGGTGTGGTGTGTACTTTACGATACCAATCAGGATGTTCTTCGCTGTAGTATGAAGCAATTGGAAGTAGGCACACATCAATATCACCGTATTTTTCTTGAATGTCTTTAAAGTGCGGTGAATATCCAGTATCTCCAGCAAAAAATAGAGTCTTGCCTTGGTGTTCTAATATCCAGCCTCCCCATAGTGCAGCGCCATGATCTTCGTATAAAAACGGCACCCAAATACGGCTGCTAAAGTGATTTGCAGGCACAAAGTGTGCGGTTACTTCACCAAGTTGTTTGCTTGAATACCACTCCATTTCAGAAACCTTGTATCCATCTTCAGGAAAGTGCTCAGCAAATCCTAGTGGAGTAAGATAATTAGGCCCAGTACCAATCGCTTCGATATCGTTCTTGTTAAAATGATCGTAATGAATATGGGAGTACATTACGGCATTGGTTTGTTGTAACTCTGTTTGACTGAGCTGTGCAGGTTGCTTGCGATTAAACCCTTCTGAGAGGCGAAATGCCCAGTTTACAGGCCAGTCAAATTGAGCCGTGACGGGGTCAAACAAAAACTGTTGCCCATCTTTGGTGTTGACTTTAAAACTCGCATGTCCGAGCCATTGGATAGCAAAGCCGGTATTGAGCGAGAGAGTGGGGTTGTTGCCAACGTAAGTGCAATCTTGCATTTCGGACTGACATTGAATTTGTTGGGTGACTGGATAGCAGTTTTCTTCGCAGGTCACGGGATAATCTTTAAACTTATTGTAGATGTTGGAATATCTATCTTCATACCCTTCTACAGAGCTATGTTTTACCACGGAAGACTCTGATTTTATTCGCTCTACAACATTACTATTACTGCAGCCTGTTAATGTGATTATGACTGCCAAAGTAAGTCTTTTCATGCCCATTCCTTTTTATAATTATTAGTTATTTTTTGGAGTTTACCAATAAAAGGGAATGGGGTGTAGCGGTGAATTAATCCTTAGGTGAGCGTTGGATTAGTGTATAACCCAACTCTCATTGTAGGTTAGAGATTAAGAATTACGTTCCTGCGCCTCAAACTTATACCCCGCTCCGTAAATGGAGTGGATAAAATCGTATTTAGGTGCGATGCTTTGCAACTTTTTACGAATATTTTTAATATGGCTATCTATGGTTCTGTCGCTAACAATGTGGCTGTCATCGTAGATGTGATCCATCAATAAGTCGCGGCTATAAATTCGGCACGGGTGTCCGTACATTGCCTTTAAGAGCATAAACTCGACATAAGTGAACGTCGCTCTCGCGTCGAGGAAGGAGACAAACAAGCTCTCTTCGTCTAGTTTAAGTTTGCTCTCTGTTTCTGACACTGTGCCGCGCTCGTTTAGCGCCACGCGTCTTAAAATCGCCTTCACTCTTGCGACGACTTCTTTTGGACTATAGGGTTTGCACACGTAATCATCAGCACCCACTTCAAGACCAAGAAGACGATCGATTTCTTCTACTTTGGCAGTGATCATGACAATTGGCACGTTTGAATAAGCTCTGATCCGCTTGCAAATTTCGATACCGTCAAGATTAGGCAGCATGAGGTCGAGTAAGATAAGGGCAGGTTGCTGTTGTTTAAAAGCCTCTTCAGCCAAAGCGCCATCGTGAACACAATGGCTGGTATACTCGGCTTGAGCCAAATACTTACTTAAAATATCGGCAAGTTTTGGTTCATCTTCGACGATTAAAATATGTTTGTTTGGCACGGGAGAAACTCATTATCTTTTCAGTTCAATAATAATAGCGAGACCACCCAGTTCGCTCAAGTCCGCAGTGATTTTTCCGTTGTGGGCAGCAACAATACTTTGGCAAATGGCTAAACCAAGGCCAGAGCCACCCGTTTTTCTACTCCGCGCTTCCTCTACTCGATAGAGCCTATCAAAGAGTTTGTTTAGCTGTTCTTGTGGTACAGAAGGTGCGCTGTCCTGCCAGTAAATTATCGTTTTATCTTGTCGTTGTATGACTTTTACATCGAGATTTCCCGGCTGTTCAACTGAGGAGTCTGTGTAACGCAAGGTGTTTTGTAGTAAGTTGTCGAATAGCTGCCCAAGGCGCTGCTCGTCACATTCTAAGGTAATATGCTCATCGCATTGCAAGGAATAAGCAAGATGGTGCTTTTCAATTTGGTGACTACTTTTTGCAAATGTGCGTGAGAGCAGGTCGTAAAGATTTTCTTTATCCATGTTGTAAGTAAGTGCACCGCGGTCTGACAGCGATAGTTGATGTAAATCGTCCACCAGCCGAGTCAATCGTTGGATCTCTTCGTTAAGCGACATCAGTTGTTCGGGATTGCTTGCGATAATGCCATCAATCATGCCCTCAAGTTCCGCGCGGATCACAGCAATCGGCGTGCGTAGCTCGTGTGAAATATCCGCTATCCATTGCTGCCTAGCTATTTGGTTCTGCGCTAATGTGTCTGCCAAACGGTTCATATCTCTGGCAAGCAAACCGAGTTCGTCTTTACTCGCGATATCGACGCGAGCATCGTAATTTCCTTGTGTCAGTGTTTTTGCATTGCGGCGCAACAAAACGATTGGGTTGACCATATATTTACTAAAAGGCACGGCAATCACTAAAGTAACCAACAGGGCGACGAGCGCAATGATGATGAACTGTTTACGTTGTTGCTCTGCAAACAGTTGGTCGAAGTCATTGCGTACCAAGCCACTTTGCTCGACACCTAAGTAGGCGATAATCTGTTCGCGTTTAGGCTGCGCCAAGTGGTCGCTTTGATAGACTGGGAACCACAGCGAAGTCTGCTTACTTTTCGGTGTGCCCATAATAATATTGCCTTGTGTGTCTTTGATCAGCAGGCGTTTTTTATTGTCCAAACGCGGTGGAGGGCCATCACGTCTTCGTGGCCTTCCTTCGCCTCTTTCACGATGTCTTGGTGGTGGACGAGAATGTAGCCTATCTCGTGGGCGCTCATCCTCAGAAAGACCATAGAAGCTACGTACTATGTTATCCCAATCCTCTGAGCCCCGATACACCCAGTCCAATGAACCATGGCGTGCGTAAGTCTCGGCAACTTGCGTTACCACCTCTTTGAGTTGCGCCCGAGAGGTATTTTCAAGATAGGCCGTAAAGCTTTTTTCAAACGCTAATTTATTGGCGGCATAGATAGCCAGCACCAATGTGGTGTTGGCTATCAAAATTATCAGCAATAGTTTGACGCGAATGGTCATTTTCATGGTTGTTGTTATTCCACCGGTTAACGTTGTGCACGCAAGCGTAAATTATCAGGGTCTGGTGTGCGACGGTTTGGCATCCACTTTCTTACGCACCGTTGGTCTTTTGCACACTTGTCTGTCAAGGCATGTAAAAACGCAACGAGATCCTGCTTTTGTTGTGGCGCTAAATTGGCGGCAACAAAGGGAGATTGGCGCAGTAACGTTAACGCCGCTTCACTATTTTCTCTCGCTTGTAGGTTTAGTGTGTCACACTGAGCGGTTAAGGAAAACTGCTTTAATCCACAAGCACCACCACGTTGAAAAAATTGCTCGACGGTTTGCTCAGGGTTTGAGTAATGATTGACCACTTGTTCTAACGACTCGTAGGCTCCTGCGTGACCATATGGCGCAGTCAGGGCAACATTGATTAAGCTCGGGACTCTAAACGCAAATTGATTGCGAGGCGAGGGGTCAATTGCAGCGCGTCCGATATCGGCCTGATTATCTTGTGTGCCAATACCATACTGTGGAAAGGCGAGGTTAAAGAAACCATCGTTAGTGAAACGTTCACCACTGTGGCACCCAACACATCCTGCACCGCCTTCAGCTATAGGAGTAAAAAAGAGTTTAGCACCACGTTTTTGTTGAACACTAAGTGCGCCACGGTCACCACGGGCATAGCGATGCCAATCGGTATCCACCATCACAAATGACGCTTGATACTGGCCGAGCGCAAAGGCAATACTATCAAAGGTAATTAAGGTTTGCGCGTCAGCTTGCGAGTTGAATGCTTCTCTAAAGGCCTGAAGCCAATCATTGGTGGCCAAGCCTCCGGCTTCATCACCGTAATCGCCAATGCGCTGGGCTAAATGTGAGCGGACTTGTTCATTGGTTTCGGCACTTTCGAATGCCTCTCCACGCATTTCTTCACGAGAGGTGACAGGAAAGCGAGACAGGGTTGCAACTAGTGAATCTGCCGCGTTTACATCTGGTTGGTTAAAACCTGAATCAGGCGTACTGATAAAACTGCTTTCATTGCCTTGGTCGTCAGTGATCGTCACACGTTGAACACGGCCGTCCCAAAATAAAGCGTTGTTGGCAAATCCGGTATTAAAAATGGTGGGAGAGTTACGTGGAATATTGATGTCATCGTCGACTGCTTGGCGACCAGGGCCTATCACATCACTTTCTACTGCGTTTGTACCTATTGGCAACGAAAGGCCATCGGCACCACCGAGCCTTGGATCGTGACAGCTCGCACAGGCGACTGATTTTTCTCCCCCAAGGGCTTTGCTAAAAAATAACTGCATGCCGAGCTGAGCAATGGGATCTGAGATCCTCGGCAGTTGTTGCGCACCTGCAACTCTGCCAGTAATACCGCGAGCACGCATAATTTGTGAGAGTTCATCATCCAGCGCCGAGTTTGGTTGTGGCTGGCCTGGAGGCGGAGGTGGTAGAGGCTTATGTTGTGCTGCTATTGGTAAACTTGCCACCGCGGTAACAAGTGCCATTGCACGTAGAAAGTTCGCGTTGTTCATCGTTATTCCAAACCTTATTGTGATTCGAGTTTTTAAATTGGCAGGCAAAAGTGCAGAGAATGTGAAAATGGAAGTTTTTGTTTTGGATGAAGGGTTATCGAACGTAAAATATTTAGAATTGATGTGTATTTTAGTTGTTTTAATTTTAGTTCAAACATTGTGTTAGCATAAGCCACGAACGCTTTATGATGATTAATTTGCTCGTGGCGTAAAGATCTTATTCAATCAGAAAAGAATACACTTTATTATCTGTTTACATAGTTTCCGCGATATAGCCACATTGAATCCATGTTTTCATTGTGATTAACAAGACCAACACCTGTAACAACAGAGTTATTACCTGATGCTGGTGGGAAATATGAAACTTCAATACCGCCACTTCCAGGGTCATAGCAAGTTTTTGATTGGTTCGTTGATTTAACTCCCGTACCGTAGAATATCTCAGAGCCTAGATTTCCTTGACTATCAAATTTTCGGTAACTCACCCGCAGCGCTGCAATATCATCTGAACCATTGATGCGCCACTCCATACCTGTAATTGCGATATTGTCGGATGTATTTACGTACTGACATTCAAGCTCGTGACTTGGTTTGCTGCCGTAGTTTTTGCTGTAAATCGGACTAAATTCACCATTGCCTAATATTTGACGATACCACAAGGTGACGGTAGTTACCGTTGTGTTTCCAGCTCGAGCACCAATACCAACTAAAACGTGATCAGGAATTAACATTGGGATTGGGTTTTGCTCAGGAACCATAGTTGCACGTTCACCATACTTATATACATCGACATCAGTAATATAGTAACCCGAGTTATTTGCTTGTACTAACGGTGAGAGTATTAAAGCCGCGACCGGCAAGATATGTTTATTTTTCATAGTATAAGTCCTTTAATTAAAATATGAACAAAGAAGTTTGGTATCATTTCACACTTGTTTACATATGTAAATGAAATGAATATAATTTGTTTGGTTTGGGCTTGTTCATATTTCCTAATTAAAGCTAAAGAAGTCCCACCACGTATTTTATTGAGTCATTCGCTTAACCGATATTTAGCTCGTGTAAGTGGGATTTGTATGCGACGTATTGAGCTTGGGAAGGCTGATAGAAACATAGGCTCAACAGCGCTAATATCAAATGCGTATGCTGGCGCATTGTCATATTCGCCGAATAAGGCGGTAACCTGAGAAAAAGACGTAGGTACAAGCTTGTATGGCGCTAGCGATTGCGGTATATCAAGTTGATATTGATATGCTTTCACGAGTTGTAATGCGTGATCAAAGTGGCAAATATTCCAGCTTTGATTTTCATTGTTTAGCTGCAAAGCCCACACCCCATTTTTATCGGTAGCAACAGAGTATGGGTTTTCACAAGGCGCAGGTAGTGACTGTGTGTTACTGCGCTGCCAAATACCCTGATGATTCAGACAGAGATTCTCTTTGCTATTAAGCGTCACGACTCGTGTGCTGAGCCTTGCTTTACAAGCATCTTCCACTGGTAACCAATAAGCGGGTTTGGTGGTGGATAATACCATAAATCCGGCAGGTCTTTCTGGGTCGTGCGAGGTCCATCCAATAAAATAGTGGTTGTCTACGCGCCACTGATCATAGCTTAACCGACCTCGTTGGTATTGACTAACTAAAGGCAAAGCGCCTTGTCGGTCAGCAAACTGGCAATGGATGGTGTCACTCTTCAGTTTACAGGCTGACTGAACCTTATCGAAATTGAGAGGTATTGCAGCATCTGGATAGTTTGGCGTTAGAGGTTCTACATATTGTCGCACTGGGCGCAGGTTTGCATTTTTATCCTGTGAAAAATAGCAATCAGGTTTTGAAACTGAAGGGATGACGGCAATCGTTTTTGCTACAACAGCTAATTCACATCCCAGCACACTGAAGCTCAGAGCACAATGAACAGCAAAAAAGCAAAGAGGCATACGCATAGATAAGGCTCCATTTTCCATAAATTAGAAGATAGACTGGCGCTGTTAGCAATTGCAAGAGGAGCATGAATTTTGTGATAGGTGCGGCTAAAGCTATGTAACTATAGGTTGAAACAGCAAAGCAAACAGCTATCTTTAATTGAGGTATGGAATTTAGGTTGTACTGCCATGTCCAAGAGTAGACGTCAATTTCTTGAAGCTTCACTAGCGGCATGTTTGAGTGCTTCATTTCCGGTTAGCCAAGTACTTGCACTAAATTTACTCTCAGAAGATGAACGAGAACAAGAAAGGGCTAAGCGCAGTGCTGCCCTCCATATTTTAAGATTAGCTTCCCCATACCCTGCGGATCAAAGTGACTTTATCCCGCACATGCATCAAGTGTTTAAGAAGAATGTTGAGTCTATGACTCGCGGTAAAATCTATGTTGATGTTCACCATAGTGGCGCGCTTGGAAGTGGCCGCGAGTTAATGGCGGCAGTGACTCGTGGACATGTGGAGGCCGCACTTATCTCTGTGTCAAATCTGTCTCGGGCGTTACCTGTGCTAGATATCCTTAATATCCCATTTTGGGCGAGCTCAAATCGCGCGTTTCTCAATCTAATTTGTTCGCCACAATGGCAGTCACTTGTTATTAAGCCTATTAGTGAACAAGGAAAACTGAATATCTTAATGCATCATCTCGTTGGGGGTCGCACATTAACAAGCACAAAACAGTTCAACCGCTTAATTAACTTGCCTGAAAAACTCAAAGGAGTGGTGCTAAGAGTACCTGCTTCTAGGGTTTTGAGTCATTTTTACAGTATGACGTCGGCAAATGTTATTGATGTGCCTTGGGCGCAAGTGGCCAAAATGGCAAGAACAAAACATATAGAGGTTATTGACCCTAGCGTTATTGGTTTGTTCGCAGGTCCTGATCTGCTTAAAAACGAGATAGGGCAGGTAGCTTTACTCGAAAGTGTCCCCGATGCTTGGGTGACCGTCGCAAATCAGCATTGGTTAGATAGTTTGCCACTGCGCTTAAAAGGGGAAATCGAGGACGCGAGTAAGCAAACATTTCATACTCATATTGCGCAGATTGAGCAACTGCAAAAACGCTGTGAGCGCGAGCTCATGGCCTTGGGCGCAAAGCTGCACCCTTTAAGTGTGGACGAAAAGCGCGAATGGCAATTAAAGTTTGGTCATCACAATGCACAGTGGAACAAGGTAAAGCGAGAGCTACTTGGCAGTACTCGCGCATTTCAACAGCTGGTAAATGCGACAGAAAAAGAGTTTACTCAATAACCCTGGTTGAGAGCAACAACTGACCTTCTCGCTATTGTTACTCCCAACTCAAACGAATTATTGGTACTTTGTTATCGACTCTCTTTAACCAGTGGAATGCCGTTGGTGCCAACCGGAATATAAACCGTTGTATGGTTAGGAGATTCTGCCATTTTTAGCTGCGCATTTATCGCTTCATGTTGTAAGTAGTTTGCAGTAAGTGTGGCGTTGATGATCTTTTGCGCTTCAGCGATACCTTTTGCTTCTTCAATCCGAATTTCCGCATCTTTTTTCGCAATGGCCTTTTGAGTTTCTTTTTCTGCTAGCAGCTGTTGCGCAGCGAGTTTCTTTTCTACAGCATTGGCTACGATATCTGGATAATTAATGTTACCGATCACCACTTGCTTGATATCAAATGGCGCTAACTGTAGGTAGCCTTTTAAACGTTTTGTGACGATTTCAGCAATTTGTTCGCGTTTGCTTTTTAATGCGCCGCTGTCGTATTGTTGGACTTCGTCGCGAACATAGGTTCTGAAAGTTTCGCGAACAAAACGCTGATACCAGTTCTCTGCACCATAATTTTCGACGACATCTTTTACTGTACCTGGTTTAATTGCAATGACGGCATGAAAATCAAAACTGATATTCAAGTCATCCTTGGCTAAGATCTCAAAGCGCTCGGTATACGTGTTTGGACGCATATCGATATTGACGACTTGATTTCTAAGCGGGGAAAAACCATAGTTGCTCGGACCGATTAAGCTACCTTGGTAACCACCAGAACCAAAAAATCTAGGTTGCTCAAAAACATAGCCTTCATGTCCTGCGGGTGTGCTGGGGTTAGTGCAAGATGTGATGGAAAAAAGTAACACAATGCCAATCACGATAATAGATATAATTGAGCTTCCAATGCTAGATTTTGATTTCATCATAGATGATTCCTTTATAGGTACTTTGTTCGCTATGATAGGTGACAATACTAAAGCGAACAACAATTACCTTAGTTCAACGATATCAACCGGAGCGCAGTAGTGAAAATATCCGTGGTAGAAAATCCTGAGCAACAATTTGTCGATTTTTTAAGTAGTAAAATTAGCGAGTTTAACTGGGCTAATTGGGAGGTCACAGAGCGTCTTCCATTGGCGGTTGAAGTAAAGGGTGAGTCTGGAGAGGTTGTTGCAGGTGCAGCCGCGCGTACTTTTGGCAACTGGTTGTTGCTTGATACTTTGTGGGTTTCTGAGACACTAAGGGGTCAAAATATCGGCTCACAGATACTAGAAAGCCTAGAAGCGGCAGCCAAACAAAGAGGGTGCGTGAAATGCTTACTCGATACCTTAAATTTTCAGGCAATGCCATTTTATGAAAAGCATGGCTATGAGACCCAATGGATCCAAGAACATTACCCTAAAGATGGCTGTAAGTATTTTATGGTAAAGGTGTTATAACAAGTTTAGTGGGTAAGAGTACTTACCCACAATGGCGCATTAATACGGATTTGGACAAGTTCGAACCTGAAAGTGTGTAAACCAAGGACAGCCTTGATCGAACTTGCTTTCTGGGTATAAAGGTGGATTGCCAGCACCTGCAATATTTGGGGTTTGCGCCATTGGTAAGTCTTGTAAATCTTTTGAAAGGGACTTAATCGCCTTTTTGTTTAATTTAAGTTTCATACTTGTTTCCTTGTGTTAACTTCATTGTTTATCTTATCGAGAAAAGTGGAGAGTGCAAGGGGGATGGGTATTTTATTTATAGGAAGCATATATTGATGAAAAATGTAGAAAACACTGAGCAGTTGGCTGCGGTAAATCAAAAAGTAGTAAGAGAAGGTGAGTGCTTACCATCGGTACAATTAAAAGATGGTAGTAGAGTGCAAACGGGTACAGTAGCAACTATGTTGCATAACATTGACCTTTACAATGCTGGTGAGCGAGGACAAGTAGAGGACGAGCTAAAGCTTGCAATCCCAACGCTGTGTAAAATAGGTCTATTTGAGCTGTTTACTGTGGAAGAATGGTTGAGTGGAGATAATCCTGGCCGTCGATACGTGGGTGAATGTGCCAAGGCATTTCTAAGTAATAACGTTAGCTAAACTTCAGAGACCTCATAGTGCTCTTAAATCGATACAGTTTTTAATTCAATTGCGATTATAAGACGCTCAGCTATTGAGCGCACGCATGGGATTACCTACAATACAGCATGCTTAAATAATTGAAGAAAAACGATGACAGATTCAATCGAAAAACCAGCACTACCAGATAGACTTTCTATCAATCCTCGCAGCCCACATTATGCTAAAGAAATACTAGAGCACCACATTGGCATTCGTTTTAATGGAAAAGAACGTACCGATGTTGAAGAGTATTGCATTAGTGAAGGCTGGATCAAAGTCGCTGCGCCAAAAGCGCTAGATCGCCGAGGTCAGCCTTTGCTAATTAAATCAAAAGGAACGGTTGAAGCTTACTATTGCTAAGCGCCGTGACGATGCACCAATCTGCTCAGGGGTAAATTGGTGCGCTTTGTTTAAGCTACTGTAATATTCCCATCTCGATTGCTAATAGCACCGCACGGGTTCTATCCCTCACACCCAGTTTAGAAAGTAAATTGGAGACGTGATTTTTGATTGTGCCTTCTGACTTGTGTAAGGCTTCGGCTATTTCCTTGTTGGAATAACCATTTGCAACCAGTCTCAATACCTCTATTTCTCGTACGCTAAGCGTCTCTGTGGCTTTGAACTCAGAAAAATCATTGTCGAGTTTTGGTGCATACTTTAATAGGGTTTCTGTAATTGCCGGTTGAAAGTAGGTTTCACCATTGAGGATGGTTTTCATTGCATTCACCAACGAATCCAGAGCGATATCTTTGAGTACAAAGCCTTTGGCTCCATTACTTAAGCTGTCCAGAACGAGTTTGGGGTCATCAAAGGTTGTTAACACTATTACTGGGATCGTTATACCGCGACTATTTAGCTGCTTCAAGGTAGCGATACCGTTCATAACCGGCATGGATAGATCCAGTAGAATAATATCAGGTGCAACCTCTGATAGCCCATCAAGTAACGTCTGACCATTGTCGTACTGGGCAATCACTTCAACTTCTTCGTTGAATTGTAATAAAGTGACAATGCCTTCTCTTACGAGTTTCTGGTCGTCAACCACGACTACTTTCATCAATATCGTCCTTACTGTGGAGTTAACGGGAGTTCAATTTTATAGTGTAGGGCACGATTGTGCTCATAGAGATGCAAGTAGCCACCACACTCAGATACGCGTTCAAACATCCCCGTTAAACCATTCCCTTTGTGCCATTGTTCACTGATATAGCCATCATCATGCATATTGACGAAAAGCTTTTCTTCATCTTGCGTCATTACAATCCAAAACTGCTTCGCATGACTGTGTCTTAGGCTGTTGGTTATTGCTTCTTGAACACAGCGCAGCAGCACTTGTGCTATATGGCTATCGTCAACAGCAATATGTTGTGGAATGGTTGCATGCACTTTTAGCTCAGGAGTATGTTGGAGTAGTAAGGTAAGCGATTGATGAAAATCAATATCTCTGTGCTGTCTGAGCATATCCACGGCATCTCGTACATCATTGAGTAGTAATTTAGCTACGCTTTGACATTCTAGGATTTGCTGCTGGGCTGGTGCGTCGGCAGTCATTCTTTGCGCTATTTGCAACTTAATACTGAGTGCCGTGAGGTGATGACCTAACAGATCGTGTAAGTCCCGCGCGATGCGGGTGCGCTCAGAGTGCTTCGACAGCTCAGAAAGCAAGTGTTGTGTGGATTGCAACTGAGCATGTTGATTTTGTAGCTCAACCCTAGCTTGCTGTTCTCGTTGATGGGTGGTGGCTAATAGCAAGGCGAATAAGTGAAACAAGCCATATAGTAATCCCTCAATCCAAAGTAGATGCTGTTGCTTTACACTCTGCATTGTAAACCAGGCCAATACGATGATGAGGGTGAAGCAAGCTGATACGCGAATGGGGAGCAAATAAGCGACAACGGCAACCCAGATAATGGTAAGAATGGATAGGTATCCAAATTGCAGGATCCAGCCACAGGCAAAGGCTGAAAATAGCATGAGGACTAGGGCAAGCCATCGTAATTTGTGTTGACATTGCTCGCAGGTGCCAATGAGATAGCCAAGCGCATAGAAACAGAAGAAGCTGCTAAAGAGAGATATTTCGGGCGCTTCAGGCTGTTGACTCGTTATGTATACCGAGATAGCGAAAAGGGCTGCCCATGTGATCAGCGCTAGTAAATCTCTCATATCTCGATTTGCGATTAATATGCTGAATGCCAACGCTTATGTCCTCTTGCCGTTTTCTTCACTAAGTATGACAAAGTAACAAGGTTGTGCCTATAGGCCAAAAGTCATGGTTTTACATCATGACGTCTGGGACAGGCACTCCAAATGTAGTGACGTTAAGCTAAAGACCAAAATCGTAAAAGAGAAATTGTTATGCTTATTGTTCATCAGTTTGCTTTGTATTTGCACATAATTATTGGTGCTATTGCGCTAATTGTATTTTGGGTTCCAGTCGTGACCGTAAAAGGCAGCCCACAGCATAGACTATGGGGAAAAATATTTACTTGGTGTATGTGGCTAGTTTCCGTCAGTGGCATTGTCATGTGCCTAATTGTGATCTACGACCCATTGGCGATCCGTTACCCCTCTCAACACATTGATCAGGCGCTAGGGCAACAGCTGGTATTGAAGCAACGTCAATTAAGTGAATTTTTACTGATGCTGTCAGTATTGGTGTTGGCAAATATTCGTCATTCAAGCTTGGTTTTAGCGGCTAAACAGCACCGTGAGCGATTAAAAAGCGGGTCTCATTTATTGCTAATTGGGCTCTTAGCGGCAACAGGTGGGCGAGTGCTGTACACTGCGCTTACATTTGTCAGTACGCTCTATCTAATATTTTCACTTATTGTGCTCTCTACTGTCGCTACTATGTTGTTCTACATATTTAAACCAACACTCAAACCACGAGAGTGGGTGCTGGAGCATATGAGTACCATTTTAGGCGCTGGGATTGCGGTATATACGGCATTTTTTGCGGTGGGTGGACGTCATTGGTTAGCGCAGCTAATGCCTGGGGCTTGGCAGCTAGTGCCATGGTTGTTACCCGCTGTGGTTGGTACCTTGGGCATCCTGTTTTATAAAAAACAGCTTAATCACTGTCAAGCAAGGGGGAGCAAATAATGTTTCAGATGAATAAAGTACTTTGTTTAATGATGATACTAGTGGTAACTCCAAAAGTGTTTGCGATGCCGAATATTACCGATGCATTGGAGCATGCCAAAATACTATTTGAGCAACAGGCGATAGTGGATGCTGAGCAAGCTTTTCTGGCGCTGCAAGAAACGCATCCAAATGAGTCGTTCTATTATCTTGGCAGAGTTAAGTTAGCGTCGAATCAATTTGATGAAGCAGAAGAGTACCTTGAAAAAGCACTGCGTCTCGAGCCTAACAGTGCGGATGAGTATTATTGGTACGCCAAGGTAAATGCAGAGCAGATAAAGCATGCCTCTATATTTTCAAAACTGAGTTATGCCAGCAACACAGAAGATGCGTTTTTAGCGGCAATAGACAAAGACGCAACGCATATCAAAGCGCTGCAAGGGTTGTTCTATTTCTACCTTTCAGCACCAAGCATTGCAGGTGGCTCTGAGGCCAAGGCGGTGCGACAGATAAGGGCGATAGAAGCCTTATCTTCCCATGCCGCAATGAAGCTATGGATCGACTTTTATTTGCTGACTGGCAATGATGAAGCGTTGATAACCTATACTAACACCTTGCTCGAACGCAAAACTATTGATGAAGCAGTGTTGTTTAAAGCTGGAATAGCGCTGCAGAGTATCAAACATTACGATGGTGCATTTGCGTTTTTTAGAACTTTAATAGTAATTAAGGAAGCAAAGCATTACGCTGCGGGGCTTTACCAAATTGGTCGGACGGCGGTGTTTTCAGAGGTTAATGTAGACGAGGGGATCGCAGCATTACAAACGTATTTAACACTTGAGATCAGTACAGATGGTCCAGATAAAAACTGGGCACGGTTACGTTTAAGCCAGCTCTATATGCTCCAAGGAAATACCCTAGGTGCTAAAAAGTTAATCGGCAAATTAAAGTCAACGCGAATCAGCGACAAAGACCTAATCAAAGCGATTAGACAGCTGCGAATCTGAGTATTTAGCTCATTTGTTTTATTAGGATGGCAAACGTCGAGCAAGCTCGACGTTTTAGCGATTACTGAGCTGAAGTTAACCAGCTCAGAAATTGACGTGCTTCGCCGCCATTGGCGAATTGTGTGATTTTACGGCCTGTGCCGTCAGCAAAGATCACTTTAGATTTGTTCACCGAAATTGAGCGAATTGGTTGCTCAACACGGATCTCTGTTCCGTTATATGTATATGACATAATAAAACTCACTTTTATAATGCACAGCAAATTAGCTGATGCTTTTGATAGTAGATGAGCTTCATTACAGTTTAGCGAACAGAAGACACTGTCCTCGCAACAACCCGATACGGGTATGACAGCTTATACCAATTTTCTTGATTGGCTTGATTTTCGCCTGACTATATTAAGCTCTACTTGTATTTTTTATGCGGACTTACTGGATCAAGGCAAGGAGGCATTACTTGAGGTTTGCTTTATTTTGAGAGGAAGTTAAAGCAAGGGAGGGATAATATAGAATTGCATTTTTTAAAGCAAGCTTTTTATGTCGGCAGAGCGATAAATACTCTCAACACTTAGCCAAATTAAAGCACCTAAGTTTGCCCCGAGGCGTTAAGCCCCGAGGTTATAGTTACTCTATTAGCACAGTGTTTGTTCGACTGACTGCTTGCCGTTAAATAGCTCAAACGTTAGATTCTGAGGATGTTGAGTGGCAAGGTAAACTAGCGCGTCTGCGACATTCTCTCGACTTATTACGGCGTCTTCTCTATTTGTAGGGCGTGAAGTGGAGAACCCCCCGGTTGCAGGTTCATTTTGTAACGCACCTGGCCGAACGATAGTGTAGTTTACGACACTTCTTTGTAGATGTTGGTCGGCCATGTGTTTGGCTACCAAGTATGGTTTGATTTCACTTTCAATGTTATCAGGATCGTCGGCGCCAATAGAGCTGACCATAATAAAATGCTTAACGTTTGCTTTCACAGCATAGTCAATGGCTTTAATGGCGGCCCACAAATCAATAAGTAGGGTTTTATCCGCTTCAGTCTCTCCACCAGAACCTGCACTAAATATTACCTGCTCGACGTTGTCAAAGGCTGAATTAAAATCGCCTTCAAGGTCTTGCTCAATGATAGTGAGTTGTTCAGACTCAATATCTGCTAGCTTACTTTTATTGCGCACTAACGCCACGACGTCATGGCCTTGTTCCAGCATTTTCTTTGTCGTCATTTTTCCAATTTGACCACTGGCACCAATGATTAAGGTCTTCATAGATAAACTCCTTTAAAGTGTTTGCTTAACTAATACCTTGGGGTCATGGTGCAGATTTAAACCCCTATGGTGGAAATAGGTTACAAATAGGTTATTAATAGGCGAGTAATTGCTTGGATAATCTAAAGTCGTGGTGGTCAGGGAAAAGTTGACCACCATAGAGAGGGGAGAGTGACCTGTTACTTTGTTACTTTGCGAGCTCTAAAGTTACGGCCTTTCATTTTTCCTTCTGAGATTGTTTTAAGCGCCACGTTGGCAATACTACGCTCAACCGCAACATACGATGACATAGCTGTGACTTTTATCTTACCGATTTGCTCACCTTTTAACGCTTGATTTGAGGTCAGTGCACCTAAGATATCACCCGGTCTTAATTTCGCTTTTTTACCGCCGTCGATTTGAATGGTTACCATCGGCGCTCGGTTAATTTTGTTATTTAACACTTGGTCGCTTGGCAGGGTATTGGGCTCAATTGTCTTACCTAAATAGTCTTCGAGGGCATTTACTTTATGCGATTCTTTATAACTCATTAAAGAGCATGCCACGCCTTTATTGCCTGCACGTCCGGTTCTGCCAACGCGGTGAACATGCACTTCTGGGTCATGGGCGATATGGTAGTTGATCACCATATCTACATGGTCGACGTCGATACCCCGGGCTGCGACATCCGTTGCCAATAAAATGGTCACGCTCTTATTCGCAAAACGAACCAATGTGCGGTCACGGTCTTTTTGCTCTAAGTCACCGTGAAGTGCTGCTGCATCAAAACCTAGGCTATATAGGCTGTCGCATACGTTCTGGCATTCTACCTTGGTATTGCAGAAGATAACCGCTGAGTTTGGTTGAAATTGCATTAACAGCTTTTGTACCGCAGGCAATCGCGCATCGTTGTTGTCGACTTCGTAAAAGTATTGTTCAATTGAGCTATCATCATGCGTTGCTTCAACCGTGACTTTGGCTGCATCTTTCATGATGTGCTGCGCGAGCTGCTCTATTTTTGGCGGGTAAGTTGCACTAAATAACAGGTTTTGGCGTGCTGTAGGGCAGTGATCTATGATGCACTGCAGCGACTCTTCAAAACCCATCTCTAACATGCGATCCGCTTCATCCAGTACAAAGGTATTCACTTCATCTAGTGACAAACGGCCTTTGCGGAGGTGCTCTTCAATACGCCCTGGCGTACCCACAATGATGTGCGCACCGTGTTCAAGAGAGCCAATTTGTGGACCCATAGGTGCACCACCGCACAGCGCTAACACTTTGATGTTATGAACTGCACGGGCAAGCTTGCGAATTTCAGCCGCAACCTGATCGGCAAGCTCTCGAGTTGGGCATACCACAAGCGCCTGCACGCGAAAGCGTTTCACGTTTAAATTATGTAATAGTCCTAAAGAGAAAGCGGCGGTTTTACCTGAGCCCGTTTTACCTTGGCCAATGACATCTTTACCCGCCAAGATAAGCGGTAAGGTTTGTGCTTGAATGTCAGTCATGGTGTGATACCCCAATGACGCGAGGTTATCGAGTAAGGCGCTGGAAAGTGAGGTACTTGAAAAAAGTGGCTGAGTCAAAGTCGCTGTCTCTGTAGTTCTAAAACAGCAATTATAACATGGCTCGAACGGATAGCGCGTGTAAGGCCGTGATAAAATTTTTACCACGGCCAAGTGCGTTAAAAAATAATCTTAAACATTTCCCATGAACAGGGATAAGTGGCATTACAGCCTATGACGGTAGGATGCACATTGGCTCCCGCGCTACCATTACCTGCGGCTTGGATATAGTGACCATTGATTGACTTAAGCGCCACTTTATCGCCATTTTGGATCAAAGCACCGGGGTTATTCGGCAGCTCAATCGTGAAGGTTTCCCAAATAGAAGCCACCGTTCGATTGGCATTTAACTCAGCGCCACCACCTTGCTCTGCAACAAAGTAATAGCCAGTGGCTGTTTGAATATGGACGGTGTCGCCATCAAACAGGTTACCGCCGTTGACATCGATAAGATTAAACCGCTCCCAAGGGCCAATCGCAATACGATTGGCGTTTACTGTATTACCGCCATTGTTTTCTGCAACGAAGTAATATTGTCCGCCGGTTTCAAACGACACATTAGTAAAAATCGTCGGGCCACATGGGGCTGTAGTGAAGGTTAAGTCTTCCCCTTGAATGGTGGTGCGAGGTGGCTTTGGATCTCCTCGAAAACGAAAATGATATTCGCTGCCGCAATCTAGGTTCGCTATTTGTGCGCTAACCGGGCCATTCACACCACCCGGTGTTGCGAGTACGCTGTAGCCGTAGTTAGTAGTTGGGCCATAATCAAACGTTTCTCCACTTAAACCAATAGTAGAGGCGGAATAGCCGTTTAATTGAGCGGAGGTTTCTGTGATATTGCTCGCAGCTTGGGTCACATATTGCGTACCAGCGTGCGCTAAAAATGTACTACCAAACAATGTGAACAGTATCAATTTCAAGATATTCATTGTCTAGCTCCTTTGACTAAAAAAGCTGTTACGATTAACAGCCCTTTTAGCTTAGGAGAAGGAGTTGCAAATGCTATTACACCTGCTTACACCATTAATTGCCAGAAGTGGGCTTCTGACGTGGTGTACGCTTTTCTCCAGCGTGTTGGCTCTTTGGCTTGTTTGCAGACGATGATGGACGGCGTCTGCGGTTGCCATTGTTATTACCAGCAGGTTTACCGTTGCCACTTGGCTTATTGTTGCGAGGACCTGAATTTTGCTTAGGTTTGTTTTTCGGCTGAGCGGAAGGTGTTTGCTCAGCGTCTGTCGCCTTTGGCTTTTTAGGTTTCTTTGGCTTTTTCGGCTTGATTGGGCGTGTATCTAATTTTGACTCAGGTACGGCAAGTTGCGGCTCAAACCCTGGCTCCACTTTACGTGGCACCAGCTGTTGAATTAATCGTTCAATGCCAAATAAGTCGCTTGCGGTCTCTTGGGTAACAAACGAGATAGCTTCACCTGTCGCACCAGCGCGGCCTGTTCTGCCGATACGGTGAACATAATCTTCGTAAACATTTGGCAGGTCAAAGTTCACGACATGAGGCAGCTCTTGAATATCCAAGCCCCTTGCTACAATATCAGTGGCAACAAGTACACGCACTTCACCATTTTTAAAGCCAGCAAGGGCTTTCATGCGAGCGCTTTGGCTTTTATTACCATGGATTGCTGCGGCATTGATCTTGTCTTTTTCTAGATCCTTTACCAAGCGGTTGGCACCGTGTTTTGTGCGGGTGAATACCAACACTTGTTGCCAATCATGCGTTTGCACTAAATGCTTGAGTAAGTTGGTGCGTTTACTTTTGTCTACCGGGTACACCCACTGAGTCACGCTTTTTGCGGTGCTGTTTGCTGGTGCCACAGAAATCTCTACTGGATCATGAATTAGCCCTTTCGCCAAGGCTCTAATTTCTTCAGAGAAAGTGGCAGAGAACATCAAGTTTTGTCTGCGGCTTGGCAATACTTTGATGATGCGCTTGATATCGTGAATAAAGCCCATGTCTAGCATACGGTCGGCTTCATCCAATACTAGTACTTCAAGGTCATCAAATTTGACAGCATTTTGCTGGTAAAGGTCGAGTAATCGCCCAGGTGTTGCTACTAAAACATCAATGCCTTTACGCAGCTTCATCATTTGCGGATTGATCTTCACACCGCCGTAAACGACTTCAGAGCTGATAGGTAGGTGTTTACTGTACAGCGAAACACTTTGCCATACTTGGTCAGCAAGCTCTCTGGTTGGCGTTAGAATTAACGCGCGTACATTGTTCGCACGTGGCTTAGTACCGGCAATCAGCTTTTGCAACAAAGGTAATGTAAAGCCCGCTGTTTTACCCGTTCCCGTTTGCGCCGCAGCCATCACGTCTCTGCCTTCTAAAATAGCAGGAATGGCTTGCTCTTGAATGGGAGTCGGTTTGTCGTAACCTTGTTCGACAACGGCTTGATTTATTTCTGGGGCTAAACCTAGGTGGCTAAAGCTCATGAT
This sequence comes from Pseudoalteromonas sp. JC3, assembly GCF_030291895.1. Taxonomy (NCBI): domain Bacteria; kingdom Pseudomonadati; phylum Pseudomonadota; class Gammaproteobacteria; order Alteromonadales; family Pseudoalteromonadaceae; genus Pseudoalteromonas; species Pseudoalteromonas sp. JC3. The sequence goes on from NZ_CP127855.1 coordinate 1,297,134, forward strand.
TTTGTACTCTGTATTGGGCGGCGGGCAAGAGTACAGTATTTACTCCGCTTAAGCAATTTCGCCGTGATGTTAAATAGCCTCAAGTTAAATAACGATAGGCGGGTAGATAACAAAGCATAGCGTAAACATCAGGATTACATACAAAATAAGTGAAAGGAAACGTTCGTACTACAGGTCTATTGATGGCATTAGTTATTCACGACCAGTTTGCGCTGTATATAAGTCACTAATTCGACAAACTGGGTTAACTTAGGAGCCGTTTTGTGAAATACACATCTGTATCCTTGTTAGAAAAGGGGTTTTATGTTGCGAGCCTTGCTGTTGCGTTGTTACTTTCACCATTAACACAAGCGCAAACCGAGCAAGTCACCGCCCAGCAATTTGTCGATTTGCAACAAGGACAAAACCACTTCCCTGGGTTTCGTAGGGCACACGCAAAAGGGATTTGTGTGTCAGGAGAGTTTAAATCGAATGGGCGGCTATCTCAGTACTCAGACGCAACCGTTTTTAAAGCCGGCACGCATCCATTTATTGGTCGATTGTCCATTGCTGGAAATAATCCGCACGCTGCGGAGTTGACTGCACCAGTAAGGAGCTTTGCGCTGAGCTTCGTAACAGGTGCTCAGCGTTGGAATATTGCGATGAATACGCCTCCAGTGATGGCGGTAACGAATCCGCATGATTTTTATCAGCAAATTGTTGCTCTGAAGCAGGGCAAAGAGGCAGTAAAAGACTTTTTTGCTGGGCACCCTGAGAGTGCGGATTTTTTGGCATGGAAAGCGAGTTACACGCCAAGCTCGAGTTTTGCCCTTGAGACTTATCATAGTATTAATGCGTTTTATTTGGTTGATGAAAAAGCGCAGCGTCAGGCTATTCGCTGGAAAATGCTGCCATTAAATGAAGAAAGTAAAAATCCTTACACAGGCAAAGACGCGCTACAGCAAGAATTTGCAACTCGATTAGAGAAAGGAGCTGTACGCTTCAATTGGCAGTTTATATTTGCCAAGCAAGAAGATGATGAAAATAATCCAGCCAAGCTTTGGCCCAGTAACCGCGCGAAGGTAGATGCAGGAGAGATCTTCATAACGCATTGGCAACCGCAATTATCGGGGAGCTGCCATGCGCTCAATTTTGATCCCTTGATATTACCTAGCGGTGTTAAAGCAACCGAAGATCCAATTCTAAGAGCGCGCTCTGCTGCCTATGCAGAGTCTTATCGCCGTAGGGCTAAGGAGCAATTGATGGGCGCACTTGAGGAGACAGTGAATGATTAATCAAATAACACGATTTAATCTCGCGATGAGAGTGCTTCACTGGTCTATGGCATTACTTATCTTTGCCATGATTTTTGCAGGACTTGCGATGGTACGTGCGCTTGAGCCTTGGCAGCTTACCTTACTTGGGCTACATAAATCATTTGGTGTGCTGGCACTTTTGCTACTTTTATTGCGCTTTCTTATTAGAATAAAGTCATCGACACCTAGCTTGCCATCTGGGATGTCGACAATACAAGTCAAACTGGCCAAATTCAGCCACTGGCTGCTTTACGCATTGATGTTAATCATACCGACTAGCGGCCTGTTGATGCAGTATTATGCAGCGCGACCAATAGTGGTGTTCGACTTTTTCACCATTCCAGCCGCAATGGTGCCTTACATCGAATACTTTGCTGTATTTCGCGAAGGACATGGTTTTGCTGTATTGCTACTGATTGCAGTACTTGCAGTTCATATTGGAGCGGCGCTTTATCATCACTTTATAAGAAAAGATGGCGTGCTAAAAAGCATGTTGTAATGACCCAAGGCCTGCTTACTGGCAGGCCGTTATTATAAGTATGCTTGCAGTGCTGTTAAGTCTACCTTAGCTTGTAATTTTACTGCGATTAAATATAACCCCGCCAGTTTGCGGTGAATAAACAACGCATCTACAGGTGGAGTATGCCACTCGTTAGAGCTGCCATTCAACGCTAGCCCTTTTTCACTGAGCCCTTTACTCAGTTGGCTATTAGCGAAATCAAATGGGCCGTCACATCGAAGTGGAGTCGTCGCAAGTAAAAACAGATCAATAACTGCGTCACAATAGTCAGGTGCAATATCTGTGTCGAAAAAACAAGCGAAAAAGCAAGAAAAGCAAGTAGCAAGAAAAGCAAGTGACACCCACTACGATTCATCAGCAAGCGAAAAAGCAAGTGACACCCACTACGAAAAACAAGGGACACCCACTACTATTTGCATCAAAAACAGAAAACAAGAAAGAATAAATCAATGACACCCATCACTATGAAAAACATGTGACACCCACTACTATTTGCATCAAAGCAAGAAAAGCAAGTGACACCCACTACGATTCATCAGCAAGCGAACAAGAAAAGCAAGTGACACCCACTACGATTCATCAGCAAGCGAAAAAGCAAGTGACACCCACTACGAAAAACAAGGGACACCCACTACTATTTGCATCAAAAACAGAAAACAAGAAAGAATAAATCAATGACACCCATCACTATGAAAAACATGTGACACCCACTACTATTTGCATCAAAGCAAGAAAAGCAAGTGACACCCACTACGATTCATCAGCAAGCGAAAAAGCAAGTGACACCCACTACGAAAAACAAGGGACACCCACTACTATTTGCATCAAAAACAGAAAACAAGAAAGAATAAATCAATGACACCCATCACTATAAATCGGCTGCATGTTTGACTAGCCTTAATTATCAATTGCTGCAGGAGTAGGCTTTCTACTCTTTTTATTAAGAGGTTTTATGAATAATACAGAAACACAATCAATCGAAAGTATATGGCAAGAGCAGCTTTCAGGTTATGGCTGTGATCCCGATTTAGCTTATGCCAAAAATACGTTTTTTAACCAGTCTAACGAGTCTATTTCAGCAGCATTTTCTCGCAGCGTAATTGAAAGGGCAAATGAACTAAGAGTTATGCCTAATGTGTTATTTAATACGTACTTTTACTTCTTCATTGACTTCCTAATGAAAACAGATCATGAACCATTCGACACTTCTGAGATAGCGAGCTGTTTTGCATCCCTTCTCAAAGAGAAGCTGGATTCAAACTCGATTGCTAGCTCAGAACTCGTCAAGCAATCCAAAGGCGCGGTGGACTATTTAACGCGTAACACTATTTTTTTAATGAGGATGCGGATATCTACGGTGATCTAGAAGCAAAGTTGAAGGCTTTAAAAAGCCAGTTAAAGACTTATCAAATTTAGGCTGCATCTGAGGTTAAAAATAGTGGTCAAATTGAGTTGGCCAATGAAAGCTAATAAATAGATAAAAGAAATAAGTAAGAAATAAGTGACATCCATCACTATTAATATCCAAGCTGAGGAAGTGAAGTAAAAAAGTATAAAAATACTTCAACCACTTTGGTCAAAAACGTTTATAGATAGGCTAATTTTTAGCGCTCAGGCGTATCTATTCAACAAAACAGGTTTATCGCGCACGACAAGGCGCTGTAAATACAACAGTAAGAAATTCTAGAGTTGAAAAGCTTGCTCTGCTAAGCCAACAAGCGCTCACAGTTTGTTAGGTTTGTCCGTCGTCGTTTTTGCAGTGTTTCACAGTAAGCGGTTATTGTTCGCTCTCGACCAACAGCACCGTGGAATACCCGAGAAAACTGCGTAGTGAGTTTTATCCAGTTTTCAGGCTCTATATTTAATCGAGTAAGAATAGGTTGCGCTTCGTTGATATAACCGCGTTTATCGGCGCGAATACATTTGCCCGTGAGCTCAACTAATTCAATATAGGACTTGAATTCAAAGGGCAGGCCTTTAGGCATATGTTTTCGTGGGCTACCAGCAAAGCGTAGTAGGCTTTTTGGTTGTTTGCCCAGCTTAGCGTGGTCGATGCGTTTTTTGATGCTGGTGTAGTCTGAGGTCTCAGGCGTTGCTGCGATTTTGGCTCTAATGGGGTTTAAGTCTACGTAAGCGAGACAAGCTGCCAATGCGGCCTCATCCAGTAATGCTTGGGATTTAAACCGTCCTTCCCAAAAACGGCCTGTACAATTATCTTCTTTATTTGCTCGGCGGGCGATGTCTTCGTTAAGCACTCGCATAAACCAGCTAATATCTGCGAGCCTTTCCCTGTACTTGGCGACATGCTCATCGAATATCAATTGTTCCGATTCATTGAGTGGTTCTCCCTCAACGAGCTTATGGGTTATCCAATTGCCTTTAAACAGCTTGTGCCACCGTATCACAATCGCTTTATCCGACAGACACTTAGCCTTTTTATCATCAACATATAAAACAATGTGGGTGTGATTACTCATCACGGCATAAGCACAGATATCAATACAAAACACGGAGCCCAGCATCAGGAGCTTTTCTTCAACCCAATCCCGGCGGTGTTCATATGATTTTCCAGTAAATTTATCTTCACCGCACAGAAAGGCGCGCCTTACGCAGCGGGAGATACAGTGATAATATTTGGTGTCGGTTAAACTGATTTGTTTTTTACGAGCAGTTGCCATAGTTTGGTTTCCTCAATCCTTTGAGTGCAAAATTAAAGCGTAGGCGGAATCTTAAGAAGGTGCAAATTAGTGGTGGGTGTCAGCTATTTAACAGTGGTGGGTGTCAGCTATTTAACAGCTATTTAATTCATAGGGAGTCAAAAGTGCTCATACATGGGGCTTTTAGCGCTTGCCACATTACAGCATTGTTTAGGCTTGGAGATCACATTATTAATATGTTTAATAAGTGTTTTACATGTTGATTTTTTGTTTCTCCGCTGCCAGTATAGCCATTAGTAGTTTCCGATTTGGAAACTTTAAACAATGATTATCGAGGAAATAAAATGAAACTAAGCCTTAAGAAAAGGAACATGAAAGTACTCAATAAAGACAATAGCCACGTTGTTAAAAATGTCACTTTGCAAATTGCTGGTGGTTATAATCGAGGTTATACAGACTTTTATTTTTGTGGGACAACGCATTGTCCATCTGCGTATCCAGAGTGTGAAACTATGGGGTGTAACGCGTAACCTTGCTCCATAGTTGGCGATTACTCATCAATTCATAGGTTTGTTCAGAATCTCAAACTTATGAATTGTAATTCAGTGCATTCCTATTTTATCAAACACCTTCCAAAGTGCCTTTGCGTTTACTTGCTACAACACAGAAAAATCACGACAAGTAGAGATTGACTCTCTGAGTGCTTTAAATATACGTCACTTTTATATGTTGGGCTTTGTATCGAACACTCTTTTGTAGTATGGCTTTTAACGTTTTACTCTTTTTTGGTTGATATGTTATATTGTATCAATTGCAGGCGAGCATGACAAAGGAGAAAGTGTGAACGTAAAAGTACAGTCGTTTGGAGACAAAGCAGCAATTGGGTTATCTATGTTGTGCTTAGTCCACTGTTTAATATTACCTTTTTTATTACTTGTACTTCCTCCCTTCGCGGGTTTATTAGCGCTCTCTGATGAAGCTTTTCACGAGTGGTTACTAATAGCAGTAATACCTATTAGCGTTTTGGCCCTTGGGTTTGGCTATGTGCGGCATAAGTCAGGTCTTGTTGTGGGTTTAGGGCTCGTGGGCTGCACACTCTTGGTGCTAGCAACTATTTTAGCTGAACAAGGTGGAGAAACCTTGTTCACAGTGCTTGGCTCTATACTCATCTCCTACGCTCATCTTCGAAATTATGCGCTGCGTCGCAATTTTCACTAAATAAAACCCTATTTGGAGTTAATATGAATAGCCTTATGCCTATAGAGCCCTTGCTTGATGCGGACTCTCTGCATCATGAGCAGTCAGAACATGCAACTGTGTTAACCAAGATTTATGAGTCCAACACCAATATTGTGATTTGGCAACATGCATTATCACCTGCTTTGAAAGCAGAGTTTGGCCACTACTTAGAAACAGCAAAAGAGATAGAATTAGCGCTACAAATTGCGACTAGCAATATCACTTGCGAAGTTAGTGAGCCGTTAAAGCAGATGAATTTTAGCGATGCGATGGTGGCGCATATTATTGAAATAGTAGATATGTTTAGCTGTTTATTTGAACTTCGCATAGTTGGTTTACGGTTAAAAATGCTCGAGACTGCAATGTGCCCAAAATTTCATGTTGATAAAGTACCTGTACGACTGGTGACTACACTAGCAGGCGCTGGCAGTGAGTGGCTTAGAAACCAGCATGTATCAAGGGATGGCAACAAACTGACTGTTGTCCCGGAAGCAGACGCAATATCACTAGCCTGTGGGGATGTGGCATTATTAAAAGGCGAGCGTTGGGAAGGCAATGAAGGCCGTGGCTTAGTGCATCGCTCACCAGCAGTAGTAACAGGGGAAAAACGATTGCTACTGACATTAGATTTTATCGCATAGACTGGATTTATTATGACAACAAAATTAACTGCATTTGTATTTAGCGCTATTTTTAGCCTCTCGCTTTTGGGATGCCAGTCAGAGCCTACAAATATCGGTACCTCCGCGGTAAGTGGCCAAGCAACCGTCGCTCCGCTTAAAATCGCGACTTGGAACATGGAGCATTTAGCATATCCATCGAACACAGGATGTAGGCCTCGTGATGAGCAGGAGATAAGCGCACTGCGCGATTATGCAAAAGGGCTTAATGCAGACGTTATTGCGCTGCAAGAAGTCGCATCGGTTAAAGCATTAGAGCAGGTCTTTCCAAGTAGTGAATGGCAATTACTGATTTCAAGTAGAGCTGATAGCGCGACGTACGACTGTAGAGGAAGTGGCAACGTCTCTACACAGCAGAAAACCGCTTTTGCAATTAAAAATAGCCTTGCCTCAAGCAAAGTGGATAACGTGAGCGAACTTAGCGTGGATGTTGAAGGGCTAAGACATGGTCTAGTTGTGACCTTAGATACTCAGTTTGGTGAGCTTTCAGTGCTTAATGTCCATCTTAAAAGCGGCTGTTTTGTTGATAACTACTCGACATCGGATAAAAAAGCCTGTCGATTGCTGGCAGAGCAATTACCAGTACTCAAGTCCTGGTTGAAGAAACACGCAAATAGCAACACCATTGTGTTGGGCGACTTTAATCATCGTTTAAGCCATGGCGACAATCAATTTTGGCAGCAGTTAACCAAGCACCAAAATAACGCCTTTACACCTTTGATAAATGCAACTAAGACGCTGACAGGTTGTCACCCTCGTTACCCTGTGCCGATTGACCATATATTACTGAGCAACAAACTTGCAAACACGGTAAAATTCGCCCCCAGCGTACACTTTTTTGCGGATATGTCTGAAGAGAAAATGCTCAGCGATCACTGCGCTATTTCGGTGTCAATTAGCATGCGTTAAGACTGTTGATAGTTGTACTAAAAGGGAGCGCATATAGCCAACCGCTGCCGCGCAAATATTATCAAGGTCTAATCAACAAAAAAGCAGCATCTTTAATGGCAACTTTAGTGTTGAAATTAGACCTTATTTGCTTTTGCTAACGGCTTCTGTTGTTGTGATTGGATAAAAGGGTATGAGGCTTATCTAACGGCATAGCAGGGCGACACTACGCCTTTGATCCCTTGGATCCGGTATAAAAAATTACCGAGCTGAGAGAATTAAAACAACATTTAAGTTGTCTTGAAGCGGTCATGCCTGCAATATCATGTTTGGCCTATGATAAAAATATTGTGTATTAGGGCCTGTTGCTAACATAAGCAGCTATTTGACAACCGCACTTAATGAATAACTTAAACGAAAGGAGTGTGCTATGCCATCCGCAAACTTACTTGCCTTGCTCGATGATGTCGCTGCGCTAACAAAATTAGCCGCAACCAAAACCGCTCCGGTGTTAGGAGACGATCTTGCCGTCAACGCAGAGCAACTCTCGGGCGGGATCAAACCAGATCGGGAGCTTGCAGTGGTATGGAAGGTGTTTAAAGGCTCCTTGCTAAACAAGTTTATTTTAGTGCCCGCTGCTTTGGCTTGCAGTTACTTTGCGCCGTTTATGATCCCCATTATGCTAATTTTGGGGGCGCTGTACTTGCTGTTTGAAGGTGGCGAAAAAATTCTCCACGCTATTTTTCACCGTCGGGAACAACAGCAAGAAACCGATGAGTTTGTCAAAGCGCTTGAGGATGAGCGTGTTGACTTAGTCGAGTTTGAAAAAGACAAAATCAAGGGCGCTATCGTTACCGACTTTGTTCTATCGGCGGAAATTATCATTATTGCGCTGGGGGCGATTGCTGATCAGCCTTTTGAAAAGCAAGCAATAGTCCTTTCGTTAATTGGGCTTGCACTGACAATCGGGGTTTACGGAATTGTGGCCCTGATTGTTAAGCTTGATGATATTGGTTTAGCCATGATTAAGGACGCAAGTGAGACTACACTTGCAGCGATAAAACGTGGGGTGGGTAAAGGGCTGCTTTATTTTGCTAACGGTCTGATGAAGTTTTTGTCAGTCGCCGGTGTGCTGGCAATGCTTTTAGTTGGCGTTGATATTTTGGCTCACCAGTTCCACTTACTTGAAGAAATTGTTCACGCTATTGAAAATCTGATCCCTGCATTGAGCTGGCTTTTGAGTATTATCGCCAAGCTTGGATTGGGTGCGGTGATCGGTGTCATTATTGCGGCGGTGCTAAGTCAGTTGTTGGCAATGTTTAAAAAAGCATAAATATCTATATCGCAAGTAGCCGTATATTTCAGGGCTACTTGCAGAGCCTTTCGATTACCTTCTAATCGGCACTTGCTGGTTGACTGGTTTTTGCGGTGCTTCATTGAGGTTTTGTGGTAATAAACGTTTGGCTTTACGCTGCTCCCGTAGCGTAAATTGCAGCGCTTTTAAAATCCGCGCATCCAATGGCGTTTCGCAAAACGGGCTTAACAGGTTGTTCTCTTCCGTCGGATCTTCACTCAAGTTATAACACTCGTATTCACTGGGAATGAACTGAGTGGTTGTTATTCCGTCTGGGTTGCTGACGCCAATGACATTACTCACAGACGATTGCGTGGTAGGCTCATCGTTACCACCAAGATCAACTAAATTCGGGTCTTGCTCATAGAATCTAGCGTTATCAAAATAACGCACAAACTTCCATTTCGTATCACCGCTGATATCCGGTAGTTGCGTTATTACAGCTTCGATATGGTTCGGTTGGATAATACTATTGTAAGCTTTACCGGTAAGCATATTCGTCATATCACTACCAACTTCGATGTTGTCATCGGTCATAAAGTAAATGGCTTCTTCTTTGGGCGACGCTTCACCCAAAATGACGTTAGCTAGGTTTCTGCCAACGAGTGGCTGTGCTTCGCTGTGATCTTTAGCAAGCTGAGTACGAGTTTGCTCAATATCTATATCCGCTAGACCAAGCAGGGTAGGCAGTAAGTCGATATGTGATGTGGTGATATCAAGCTGCTTAGGTTGATTGAAAAGCACAGGATTAGAAATAATAAACGGCACGTTTAATACTTCTTGATATGCGGTGTACCACTTTTGATGTAGACCGCCGTGAGCACCTAGTAGCTCACCATGATCTGAGGTAAAAACGACAATAGTATTTTCATAAAAAGATGACTGCTTTAATGCGTTAACTACCTGTTCTATATGCTTGTTCACTTCTGCGATAAGGTAGTAATAAAACTGTCGATAGGTTTCATCTGGTGGCTGTGGTAGATACATATGCGGGTACATAAGCTGATAGTCTTTTTGGCATCTTGGCTTGTCCATTAAGCTTTCATTTTGGCTTGGGGCTGGCGCAATACTTGGAAGGTTACCGGCTTCTTTTTCGGCATAAAAGTTGGAAAACCAATCTTTTTGTCCCATTAATACAATGTCGTGTGGGTTTACGAATGAAGAAACCAGTAAAAATGGCGTTTGGTCGCCGCTTTGTGCCTTTTCTTCAAGTTGTTTAAGGGTTTCACAAACTTGATTGGCAAATCCCGGATCTCGAGATGTACCTGAATTGTTCTCTGCAGCGCCATGAGGTTCAGGACCTATCCATTGACTAAAGCCAAACTTATCTAGACGCTCTGCGCGCTCATAGAGAGCTTGTTTTGCTGGGTAAGGCTCTCCAGTTTCAGAGTTACTATACAGCGCTTGCTGACTCCCCGGCACGATAATATCCTCATCGGAGAGGTGCCATTTACCACGATAATAGGTTTGATATCCCGCTTCGCGAAACCAAGATCCCATGGTTGGCACAGTATTGGGAGTCAGCCAGAACATGTTTTGATCAAATGACGACTTGCCAATTCCTGGTGTTTGGCTTACGCCGTGTAGGGATGGATATTGTCCCGTGTAAATGGATGCTCTACTCGGTGCGCATGCCGTCGCTGCTGCATTATGATTCATAAATTCCATGCCACAGCGGCGCATTTCTGCCATGCACGCACTGTGCTTGAGTCGATACTCTTTTGCTTGTGAATTTTCGTAAGGTGGAGGGAAACGCTCTTCATCGGTGGTAATGATTAGAAAATTCGGTTGTTTGCCATTAATCTTCATTACAATCTCCTTTTAACTTGCACAGGGCAAATGCCCACGGAGAGTGTAGTTGAAGATCCTTAGGTATTTGCGTTTTGTGTAATTTAATTGTTTTTTTATTTTAAATAATGTGTAAAAACGACATTCTGTATTTTCTCAACGGCGAATAGAAAAAAGGCCTTATCGGCCTTTATATATGCTTTGGTATTTGGTGAGTTACCAATCGCCTGGGTCGCCGCCATCTGAGTCGCTGATCTCTTCGTAAGTACCGCCGGTGTCAATACTCAGCTGTTTAAGAAACTGAAATGTAGGGGTACTAGATACCGACTGAGATGCAGATGAAACATCTAATACATACATCTTATCTTTATTAGCCAGAATATTTTGCACTGTGCCTGTATAGATTGTGGCATTGAATTGCACTGGTGGTAGCTCAAACAGGTATTTAGAGGTTACGCTCGTTTGCCAATTTGAGCCGCCACAGCTAGAGACTGGACTGTCATTTTCGCCGCCATCAGTAGAACCATACACTCTTAGCAGTGCGCCATTAGCGGCTTCCGTTGAGTAATTTGCTCTTAACTCATCAGCGCCATCACACATAGCTTGTGCAAGTGCAGTTAGCCCCGAGCACCCTTCTGGATCTAGTTGATAGAGTGCCATCATTGCCGCATTGAAACCGACAAACCCGTTAGTTAGGGATTGAATTTGACCGCCACTAGCAAACGTTTTCACATTTAGCTGCTGGCCATTAATTGTGGCATCTAAAAAGAACTTTGATACTTTTTGCACTGCCTGTTGCTTTGAGAATGAACATCGGCTTTGTCCATCTGGGCGCAACGTGTTCATTGAACTACTGCGGTCTAAAAAAAGCACGCCATAAGATTCAGGCGCAGCGAGCGAATTGAAACTCGACATTGTGGTTGCCAATACAATGGCAGATACTAAGATTTTCATCATCGTGAACTCCATGTCAAAAGATACCATTTGCATTATCTAATCGGGAACCTCACGGCAGCGACAAGATATTGTTCAAATGGTGTAAGAAGTATCTGGCTGTACTGCTGATGCAGATACATGATTTGCGCAAGTAAAAAAAATGAGCTTGATTGGTTGCAAATTTGTTGCGCAGCGTAAGGGTAGGGTAGATTCTAATTTTATCCATTACACCACATTACAGCGATAATTTATTTTTAAAACATAATGTTACATTGAATTGTGAAGTAAGTTTCAGTGTTTTCAGTATGTTATGTTTAGCTGCTTGATATTATAGCGGTTGCGATTTAGTTTCTAAAAAATATACAGTAGGATGAAGTAAACTGTATTCAAAAGTACGAAATAATAAAAACAATGACAGGAAGTTTTATGAAGCGATATCTATTTTCTCTCTTAGGTTTAATTGCAATCGTCGCTGCTGGTTGGAAGTTTACCCAGTACCAGTCTCATTACACTTCAGATTATGTTGATGTAGTGTTGTCTTCACAAGTGCTTAATGAAGATCGAAAGGTCTTTATTCGCCTCCCAAAAGGATATGACAAGGCACATAGTTATCCACTCATTATTCGCACCGACGGCAACTTTAATCTCGCGCGGTGGGATGAGGTACTAAGCAGCCTTGCCGAACAAGGTAGGGTAGAAGATGCCATTTTAGTGTCTATTCCCAATCAATTTTGGACGCAGACCCGCAACCGCGACTTAGTACCGCCTTATGCTCGACAAGATGTTGCGATTGAGGCTCGTCCAGAGAGTGACAATGATCCTGCCATTTTTGGTCGTGCAGATCGTTTTTTGCAATTTGTTGAAAGCGAGCTGTTACCCTATTTAGAAGCTAACTACTCAATTAACGACAACCGTGTGTTAAGTGGGTTCTCTGCTGGTGGAAGTTTTGTACTTTATACCATGGTGACTAAACCTGCGCTTTTTGATGGCTACTTTGCTTTTAGTCCTGCTGCGTGGTATGACGACTCGGTTGTCGTAAAAGAATTCGCAAAAAGCCTAGCCAATATTCAAGGCAAACCTAAGTATATTTACCTCTCCATAGGCGGTGCTGAGAATGACATCATTACGGGGTCATTTCGCGGTTTATTAGAGGCACTTGAACAGCATGCGCCTGCCAATGTGCGTTGGGGACACAGCATTAGCGAGGGCGCGGGGCATTCACAAAATCCAGTGGTTTCCGTGCCACTTGCCTTGAGTGAGTATCATCACTTTAGAAAAAATCAGTTAATGTAAGTGTTGCAATGCTTTGATTTCAGAGAGCAAATGTTTTTGTTCACTTTCACTTAGCCCTTCAAGCTTAAGCATGGCTTGGTAGGTCTTTAATAGTGATGGCTTATCTCCTTTTTGCTGATAAGCCATGGCCAATTGCTGCAGTGCATTGAGGGACGCTGAGTTGTGCTGGCTCACAAAGCTGAACAGGTTGATGGCCGCAGTGAAGTTACGTTCGAATAGGGCGCCATACCCGAGCGAAGTCAGTGCGTCGTAGGGGTAAGTCTTGAGTCCGTATAGCGATTTAGCGATGGCAACATGATTTTCCAGCTGAGTGACACCCGCGGTCGCTACCTTCAAGGATGGCTGATAATGGTTAAAGAGGTGCTGCAGACCATGATAATAGCTCGGGTAGACGACGCTCATATGGGATTCGCCGCTAAAGTGCTGCGCTTTGAAGTCAATTCCATTTGGCTTTCGCCAAGCATCATTAAGACGTTGAAATGGCTGCGTAATGATTGCGCTTTCGTCTGCCATGCTGATGTAGATACACTTGTTGATTAACGCTTTTGCCAGTAAGTCATTTAATAATCGCTCTTTATCCCACCAGAGGCTTGGACTTGCCAACATCACACCATTAAATAAATCGGGTTTTTCAAGTAGCGCATAGGTTGCAAACAGCCCACCGAATGAGTGTCCTGCTAACGCGCGATAGCCGGATGTTCGATAATGCTTGTCTACGTAAGGGATGAGTTCTTTGTCGATAAATTGCAGTAGCATTTCTGCACCGCCTGGATTTTGCTGCCGTGTTGGACCTGCAAAATGTCCCAGTACCGCAAGGCTACCTTTGCGATAAGACGGGGTCAGATCTCGAGTGCGGTGTTCGTTGGTTTCGATGGCAACAATGATAAGTTCCGGTATTTTATGTTGTTGTGCCAAGAAGCGAGCCGCTGAAGCGGTATGTTCAAGATTGCTCTGACCATCAGTTAGATATAACACTGGATAGCCTGTATTGCCTTGCTCATAGCTTGGTGGCAGGACGATATGAACCGTTCTTTTTTGCGAAAAATAAGCGGACGAAAGCTGCAGTGTCGAGTTCGGATCTACTGATTTATTAGCAATAGCGCTACCAATTGACAGCAACGTAAAAATAGCCACGATAACAATGTGAGTAACTAACCTAGCTTGCATAACCACTCGTTCCTTGCTTAAAAATCATCACTAATTTAACACGAGTCAAAACGACAAGGAACGAGTTATATAGCAGCGCCTAGGAATTATTTGTGTTGTCTTGAGCCTTCTAAGGTCACTATTACTCCATTCTCATTGGTGTTTGTGTCTTCTTAAGTAATTTAGAAAAGATAGGTTTTAAGCAAAAAAGAGAAAACACTGAAACGATTGCCATCACTAAAATGCCAACTAGTGGAATAGCATAACCAAAGGTAAAACTAGCACCGACCACGTGTCCCAATATGCATTCTGCGCGGTAGATTGGATAAAATAGCCCAGCTATCAAAAGTCCTAAGGCTGTATACATGGTGAGGCTTTGATAACCGAACTCCCAAAGGGCTGATTGCAACAAGCTAAAGAGTAACATCACAAAGAATGCGACCAAAAACTCAGTAGGAATAACCACGGGTGCTGTTTTTTTAATGCGCTCTGTGCCAATTGCTTTATGTAGCCGCAGTGCAGTAAGCCAAGCTAATACGGGAATTATGATAATGCCCCATGCGTTAGATACTGCTGGAAAATCAGCTCTGTGAAGTAAGTGGTGACTCACTATTCCGCCATTTAAATGTTGCCACATCAGCGTTAGTATCACGAGCAAGATTGCCGATGTAATTAGGCCTTTGTTGATTTTGTTCGCTTTGACTGAAAGCATGTTTCTACTCCTAACTGATTAAACTGTAATTTAACTAAAAAAGACGGCTGAAATGCGTGGCCACCACATCATGACAGCGGCCGCGCAGACACCAATCGCGGTGATCACAAAACCTAGGCTCATCATCACCGCGATTATCCACACCGGTGCGCTGACGTTGGTTTGGCGTTTTGCCCAAAAGTAGAGCTCTGCGAGTACCATTGGTAGCAGATAGCAGGCAAACGAAATAAATATATCGACAGGGCCATCTAAGGTTGCGGTATTGCCATTGAAGCCTTGATTGACCATGTACCAACCAAACAAATAAAGACGAAACGTCCACACCCCATTAACCAAGAAAAAACTATGTGCGGCATAACGTTGATGTGCGGCGATATTTTTTTGTATGGCAGCGCGCCAAGCAAAAAATATCGCAATGGGAATTAATATACCGTTGAGTGTTATCCCAATGGCACCAACATCGCTTAGCCTAAGACCGGTTACCCAAGTGAGATATAACCCTGTGAGTGCGCCCGAAATACCGAGAATAAAAAATACGCGTCCGTTGTAGCGATGAAAGCGTGGAAAGCGTTTTCGCACCGCAGGAATAAGCTGTAATAAACCGTTGGTGGCCAAAATCACAGCGGGTAAAACATGGCTAAAAAACACCTTGGCATCTTTTGTGTGTCCACTCGCCGGTGAAACCGCTGCACTTTGCTCTGTGAGTCCCACGATAAGCGGGATGGCATATAGGCCTAAGATATAAACAGCAAACATCCATTGCCCGAGCAGTGCGACACACATCCAGCTCTTTGCGGCACCATTCAATACGCTAAAGGGACTAAAGAAAACCCCTGTTGTTTTGGTTAGATTGAGGGAAGACAAAATACTTATCCTTATAAATCAATAAACTTGGTATATAAAATGACAAGGTTTTGCTATCTCGTCGCTTTGATTTTGAAAATCAAAGCAAAGAAAGTAGGCCGAATTTTAAAAATGCTGGTGTTAAGTTTACTTACAAAGTTAATTTGAATGCTTTTGGTGTGGCTGTTAGAGTTTCTGCGTCTATCAATATTCCTTCAATCGCCATGACTATTGAAAACTATTACCTACTTTTGCTTAGCCTATGTTGCACTTTGGTTGTTGCTCAGCTTTTTGTAAAAGAGAAAAAAGCAGCACATTTACTCTTTGCTTTGGTGTGCGGCTCAATAGCTTTGGCCACCACCAAAAAGCTGACGCAGGACTCCTTAAATGGATATCAGTATTTAATTGGCATGGGCGCTTGTGTGACCTGTAATGGGTTTTGGTTGCTTGCAAGGGCATTATTTAGAGAAAAACATGCCATTTTAAAAAGGCATATTGTGTTTGCAATCGCCATTGCTGCCTTAGTCGTGTGGCGGCAAGGCTATTTGTTTATCGACAGTCAATTACACATGGCTGCTAGCGGATTAGTTGAGTGGCTTAACATTGCGGCGTATGAGCTTACTTTGTTGTTGTCATCTAGTGTACTCATGCTGGCATTTTGGGAAGGGTGCCGAGGGTTCTCGCAGTCTCAAGGGCAGGAAAAAGCACAAAGGGTGCTATTCTTATCCGCTTATTTTATTTGTGTCGCAGGCACCAAATTAGTCGAAAATCGCTTTGCCGATAATCGTGAGGTTCAAGAATGGGCAGTGACAAGCGCAGCTATCCTCATCATATTGACAGCGCAAGTGTTACTGCATTGGCGATTTTCATCTCAACGTACAATTACATCTGTTAGGTGCGTTGAATCAAACGAGCCAACACAAACCGAGGATGATATTGCGCTCCAGCAACAGGTGGAACACTTTCTTATCGAGCAAAAAGGTTTCCTCAAAGAAGGGTTAAAAGTCGCTGACTTAGCTCAGCAATTTAATGAACCTGAATACAAGATAAGCCGAGTGATACGACAAAACCTGCAAGCGCGAAATTTCAGCCAATTGGTCAATGAGTTGAGGGTTGAACATGCCAAAGTGCTGTTACAAGACCCCGCTAAACAGCATTGGCCAGTACTTGTCGTTGGACTGGAAAGTGGTTTTGCGTCGGTTGGACCATTTACTAGAGCATTTAAAATCGCCACTGGAACCACGCCAAATCAATTTAGAAAGCAAAATGGTCAAACGCAAGTGCTACGTGAAGCACAAGAGTAAGTGGCAATTAGGGCCTAATCTAGCGTAGTCAGTTTGTATTGTAGCTGCTGAATAGGCAGCTCTATCGTCTGTGGGTCAAGCTCTGGCGTAATATCACTGACAGGAAAGACGTTATCTATTTCCACCGAATTCGCGATAGCGTTAGTATCGCCATTGGATAAAAAAGTAAGTTGGGTGTAATCACTGGGCTGTAAGTCATACCGAGCCAGCGTTGCCTTTAAATCTATACTGTATTCGTATGCGGCTAATAGGCTACCTGCGTTATCGTTGTATCTGCAGATCTGCCATTGATAGCTACTTTCGATAAACTCCAGCGCCCAAATCCCACCTTTATCTTGGATCATTTGTTGTGGTTGTTGGCAGGGCTGTGGTAGGGGTAGTAAACGGCTATGAGACCAAAGCCCCTCGTGGTTTTGGCACAATAAGTCGCCCTTACCAAGGTCGATAATATGCGAGCTTAGACCATATTGGCAAAACTGGGAGGTGGGAATGAAAAAGGGAGCGCTGTGCTTGTTAAGCGCGCCAAACGCAATATAGCCCATTAATACCTCTGTGTTGGTCATCCAGCCAAGGTAAACATATTCATCATCTTGCCAGTTTGTTGATGCGATTTTCCCCTGTTTAACGGTGTTAGTCAGCGTGAAGTGGTCGCTTTTACCATTAAATGTACAAGTCAAACTGCCCAGTGTAGTGTCGATGTTGCATGATTGCTGAGCTTGCTCCTGTGATAGCGGCTTTATTTTAGAATTTGGCGTTTGATGAGTTAGCGCGGAGGTGAACTTAGCCACAGCAGACAATTGGCCGGTTTGATCTTGTTTAAAACGACATTTAGGCTGTATCTTTGAGGAATTGAGCACGACATTACCATCAAGTACAGCAAGCTCACAGCTATTGGCTATGGTACAAGCCGTGAGCAGCATAACGCCACAAAAGGCAATCCAAGTGTTTTGCAAATCACAATACTCATCAGTCATCAGCTACATCCTATAAACATAGCTGATAACACCTTGATTAAGCAATATGTGCAGCAATACCCGATTTTCCCATGGCGACTTCGGCTTTTAGTACTTGGCCGTTGATGTAATCGCCACTATTTTGCTTTCGATAGGGGATTGGCTGTTCACTAAATACGTGTGTTAAGCGCTCTGACCAATTAGCGATTTCATCAGCTATACGTTGATTAGGCTCGCCTTTTGCGTCGAAAATAACATGGTTTTGTAGAACGTCCATACCTGGGAAAAACAAAGTCCCGTGCGTGATCGGAAATAGTAATTCGTCCATTGTGCCGTTTATCCCTAAAGGAGAGTAATCCTTATATCCACCACCTGTGGTTACACAAATTAACGCTCGTTTTCCCTGTAAAACTCCCTCGCCGTAGCGCAATTGGTTCCCTTTGTTTTGATAACCGTAAGCAAAGCCATAGGCATAGACTCTATCGAACCAGCCTTTAAGTATGGCAGGCACGCTGTACCACCAAAGCGGAAAATGAAAAATAACCAAGTCGGCAGCCAGCAATTTTTGCTGCTCTTGAATAACGTCTTCGGTTAGGGTGTTTGAGTGATATGCCTTGCCAGACGCTGCAATAATCGCAAGTGGTGTTTGAGAGTCATTTTGCGGGAAGTCGGCTGCGTCAACCACAGCCTTCCAGTCCATTTGGTATAGATCTGAAGTTTGAACTTGCAAGCCCATGCGCGTTAAGGTTTCGACACTTGTTTTGGCGAGTGTCTGGGTTAAGGAAGTCGGCTCTGGATGTGCCGATACCACTAGTGTGGATTTGGTCATGATAAGTGCTCTGTAACGAATAGGAGTTGTTACTATCTCTGTAATCTTGCTATAAATGAAATTGAATATTTTTACCCTAGGTATAAATTAAATGGATAGCAAAAAGGTGGACTTAAACCTGCTTCAGACTTTGGTGGTGCTACTGGAAGAGTGCAATGTGACCAAAGCGGCAGATAGGCTGAACCTCAGCCAGCCAGCAGTAAGCACTCAGCTAAGTCGGCTGCGCGGGCTATTTGATGATCAGTTATTAGTCCCTATTCATAAAGGCATGCTACCAACTGCCAAAGCGCTTGCTTTGCTGCCGGAACTTCGCGCTGCGATGAAGCTTGTAAGTAACGTGTTAGTAGAGCATCAAGACTTTATCCCTGAAACGGCCAATTTAACCTTTAAAGTGGCATGTACCGACTATTTACAGCTGGTGGTGATGACAGAGGTGATACGGCGTTTAAAAATAGCTGCGCCCAATATCAAGGTCGTGCTTTGCCACTTAACAATAGCAACACTTGCAGCCCAGCTACAACACTCAGAACTCGATTTGGCATTAATGTCGCCGGAATGTGGGCCTGATTCGTTAAGATTTAAAACCTTATATCAAGAGAAGTATGTCTTGATTGGCAGAAAACACCATCCACAGCTAACGTCAGAAATGACAATCGCAGATTATGTAAAGCTTGAGCATATTGTGGTGTCTTTTGAAGGAAATAGCACCTCAACATTCGTTGATTCAATCTTGCAGCAATATGGTGTATCGAGGCAGGTGATGACGTCAGTGCCCTCATTTTTATTGGTGCCGGAACTGGTGAGAAATACCGAGTTGGTTGCACTGATTCCGGCTCGTCAGGCATCAAAACTCGAAGCAGATTTTACCCTCGTTGAAAATCCGATACCTGACTGTGCTTTTGACGTCGCTATGGTGTGGCACGAAGTACAGCATCAATATCCTGCACTTCGTTGGTTACGAGCGTTTATCAGTCAGACTATGGCTGAGGTTTGTTAGTTATTTCGTCCAGCTCCTCGGTTGGCTCACTATTTTGCTCATTGTCGTCGAGTTCATCGTCGTTATCGCGAGGCGTGTCTTCGTCAACGACAAGCAGCTGTTCGTGTGCTGTTTTTTCTTCGATACGCGGGTCCATGGTGGCTGCGAGCGGTGAGCTGGTAATATCAGAAGTCGCAGCAACATAGTCGCTAGGCTCTGGTTGCTCAGCTTTTTGTCTGGCGTTGATAAAGTGGAGCAGTAAGAACATGACAACGGTTAGTGCGCTTAACGAAGCATATAGGGCTTGATGACCAAAATGGGACATGATCTGTGCAATAGCGGCCGAGCCAACACAGGCACCTCCGCCAAATGCCACCAACAGTGCAGAAGAAACGCCAACACGGTCTTCATCATCAACGCGGGAGTTTGCTAGTGCCGAAGAAAGTGGATACATGGTAAATGCGAATAACCCAAAGCCAAAAGTCAGCCAGAGACTGTAGCTTGGACTCAGTGGAAGCAAAAATATACAAAGAGAAATCAAACCGATAAAAACAGCGTTACTGCGCAGTAAGATACTTCTGCGAACTCGGTCAGAGATAATGCCCATTGGCCACTGCGCAAGCAAACCTGCAAAAATCGTTACCGACATATACATAGCAATTTCTTCGGCATTAAATCCTGACTGGCTGGCAAAAGTCGGGGCAAGGCCATAAAAACTACCATTAATCACTCCGGCAAAACAGACCGCCGTGAGAGACTGAGGCACTTTTTTGAAGTAGGTAAACAGACTTACTTGAATAGGCTTAAGTGGCTTAGGGTGGATCCGCCTCGTCGTTGAAATAGGGATAATTCCAAAGGATAAGGCAACAACAATTAAAAACAGCGGCGCATAGCCAAGCTCAGGAAAATTAGAAAGCGCAAATTGCCCTGTTACCATACCTAGGTAGGAGGTGAGCATGTAAAAAGAAAATACTCGTCCCCGCTGCTCAGGCGCTGCTTGTTCATTTAGCCAGCTTTCGAGCACCATAAAGTTACACATCATGCCAAGACCCACCACAAGTCGTAGTCCAAGCCAAAGATAGATATTGTCACTCACCCCATGTATTGCTACGCAGGCAGTCACTGCCGCTGTGCTTGCCGCAAACGCGCGAATATGTCCAACTGATTTGATCAGGTGATAGCCTAGTTTGGCACCGAACAACAAACCCAAGTAATAAAACGAGGTAAGCAAGCCAATCCAAAACGTACTGACGCCGTGCTGGCCTAAATAAAGCGCTAAGTAAGTAGTCAGCAGGCCTGTCCCACCGACTAAGAATAGATTTGTTAAATAAAGCGATGGAAAAGATTTCATATCGACCTTGGGACTCATTATGGATTTGCGTGTAACGCTATAATAGTAGGGGACAAATAGTTTATTTCCAAGCAATCTTTGGTGTTTGGCTTAGATTCTACCTAGTACATTTTTATTCAGGTTTTCAGCTTGTTGCTGGGGGGATCTGATAAGGCGTTGAATAACGAGAGTGAACCTTCTTTAGCGCCAGCATTTAAAGATAACTGTGCTCAAAAAGCAAAGTAACGAGTGCATAGGCGGAGAAAATGTATGAGTTAAAGCTCTTTTAACTAATTGAAATAGAAAGTTACTTTTTTATATTTACTCCAATTAACTAGCAGGACGTATAAACTGAGCTAGTGCGGTAGATTCATTGCTCAAGTTTATAAAGGAGTAACAGAATGCGTTTCAATTTTTCGCAGCGAGCAATTTATATTCAGGTCTTTCTAGCATATCTTGGAGCTATTTTAGTACAGCGACTAGGGTGGGAGTTAGCAGGATGGTTTAGTGGATCTCCACATTGGCGTAACTTTACTGAGAATTTACTCGGTGTAGTGTTTGTCATTTTGATTGCTAGATACTTAAAAGTCTGGGAAAAAATATATTGGTTAACCGTAGATGCCAAACAATACTGGTATCTTTTTGTATTGCCACTGGCATACGTATCAATCAATATTTCTCAGTGGTACCCGCATTCGTTTTCGGAAATTGCTATTGGTAGTATCTCAACCCTTTTCACTGGAATTTTAGAAGAGGTGTTATGCCGAGGTATTGTAGTGTACATATTACTTTGCTGTTATGTCAGTGGTGGCGCTCGGCGTCCAGTGTTGAAAGCTGCATTCTTCTCTGCGCTTTCGTTTGGTATAGTTCATTTGGTGAACGTGTTTGAAAAACCGGATTCAATTGGTGTAATAATTGGACAGGTTATTTATGCGACCTTTATTGGTATGGGGTTTGCGGCATGTTACCTAAGAACTAGAAGCTTAATTCCGCTTATTGTTATACATATACTCATTAATTGGTTTAGCTTTATGGGTCATGATCCTACGAAGGCTGAAGCTGCCTCTTTTATTGCCACCGTTCCTGCTATCATTGTGTGTTTTCCGCTGTTTGTTTACGGCGTGATGATCCTTTATAAATCGGAAGAAGCGGTGCTCAAGCGTTGGTTAGTGAATAAGGAAGTAAATTGATAGATTGGAAGACCTTGCCGCTATTTATTGCCAGTATTTTATACATACTACTTGCTGTGCGACTAATGCGATTGAGGTATGCTCAGCTTGATGATGAGCATACCTCGGGTCACCTGATTGGACTGTTTGTTGTTTTGGCTACTTTGTTGGCGGATGAGTTTTTTGTTCAAAACAGACTTTTGACGGAAGGTCAGGGTTATTGGGCGTTACTTATTACCAGCCTAAACCTAGTACTCGGGCCTTTGACCTATTTATATGCATCGGCACTATGTAAACGTTTTAGTTGGAGTAAAGTGCTACTGCACTTAAGTCCGATTATGATGTTTTTCATACTGAGTATTTGCGCTCAAAAGATATATCCAGAATTACAGCAAAATAGGTTGTTTCTCACTTTTTTTAGTTTACTTTTTTTGGGAAGCTTATTGCCATATCTCATGTTTACGTTTGCACTATTGAAGGAATATCTCGACTCTATTAAGGCACACTTCTCAAACGTGCAACGTCATGATGTTAGCTGGTTTAAGTGGTGGCTCTACTTAATTACGGCGATGGCGATTTTAGTCTGTACATCGCCATTTATGCCTCAGCTCTTTTGGCTTGATACACATTGGCTGTTGTTTATTTTTGCTCTGTTACTAAGCACCAAAGTTGATTTTATTGCTCCTTCTGCAATTGCCCCTTTAGATACTCAAGTGACGGTAGAAAAGGAGGCGTTAAAGGGCATTGAGAAGGTGTTTACTAAAATAGATAGCGAAGTTAAGAAGCAGAAATTGTATCTGCGCAACGGTTTAACGCTTAACGAGTTAGCCAATGCGTGTGTGATGACTACCCACGAAGTGTCTCAAGCGATAAACCTGATCTATCATTCAAACTTTTATGATTATATGAACAACCTTAGGGTAGAAGAGTCAAAGCGTTTATTACTGCGATCACCAGCCCAACAAGTTACAACAATAGCTTATGAATCAGGGTTTAACTCTAAATCTTGTTTCTATAATATTTTTAAGCAGCGAGTGGGTTGCACGCCTACAGAGTACCGTAAAAAGTCGGTATTGAATTAGCTTAAGATGACAGGCTAGTTTGCAAATTTCAAGAGCTGTGCTTGATTGGCATTTCTACATTTTGCCAGCCTGCCGGGCTGAGTGGACTGTTGTAAAAGCCAGCTTGAAAATGAACACTTCCTTGTGTTCATAAACAATAGTGATATTTATGTGGCTTAGTATCAGTCCTGTTCGAGGAATAATACCAATTGAAGTAATACTCCAATACTTAAAATAGCTGGTATAAAAAATCACACAATCAGGGCATCTCACCCTGAGCAGTTGGTATTAATTCCCCTGATTCATCTGCGTTAATTTATCACCAATGGGTTGAGAGAAGTTATAGCCATCGTATTTGTCCCAGTTAATCGACCATGTCATCACGCCACCAAAGTTCGGATAAGTCTTGCTTGGTTGGATAGTGCCACATCCTGTACCTTTGGTTAAACAATCTAAGGCATTGATGATATTGCCGATAGGCGCTTGACCTGAATTTGCCGACTGTGGACCAGAAGGTAGACCGATGGCTACTTGGTCATCCCTAAGTGGTGCAAAGCGGGTGCCATCAGCAAGATCAAATCCCTCAATCAACATTTTTGCATGGGCAACCATCATGTTCACTGAGCCCTCAGGGGCGCTTCCCGGTTCGTATGGGTTAGGTAGGCCGCCATTGTTGTATAGCTGTACGTGAAGTAAATCTAATGTATCGCGTAGCTCGTTTATAAGTGGAATATAAGCGCCCCAAATACCTGAATAGGCAATCATGCCACCATGTACATAGGGATGTTCAGGGGCCATGGTAAGTACCATATTACCACCAATATTTTGTTCAATTTGCTTTAATGCTCTTGGCAGCCGAGCTTGGATCTGAGAGCCATGCACAAGGTTCGAGCCACTCTCTAAGTCGATATCGAGCCCGTCAAATCCCCATTGTTGAATAATATCGGTGAGGCTACTGACAAATGCCGCTTCATCGGCATCCGTATTGAGGGTAATTGTGCCTTCTGCACCACCAAGGCTTAGCACAAAAACTTTACCTTGCGCTTGTAGTGCCTGCATGTCGGATTTGAATTTTACCGGATCGATAGGCGGGCAGTTAGAGCGAATGTCTTTTTCAAATGGTGTGAAGTGCACTGTGCCATTCGAGTTTCTATCATTTTCAGCAAAGGCAATATCTATGATGTCCCAAGCAGTAGACATCTGATCAAGTGGAATAGGGCAACCAGCTGGATTGACAAAGTTATGCCAATAGCCAATCAGTTTGTGCTTTTTACCGATGGGTTTGTCGATGACTTGAACAGTCACGCCGCTACTGGACACTAGATCATTATTGTCGTTGGTGGCCGTGGCATAAAGTGTTTTTGTGCCGATTGAGGCCGGTGCATAACTATATTCGTAGGGTGGCGTTGTGTCTGTATTGAGTAACACGCCATCAGCATAAAACTGTACTTGAGTGATTTGTCCAACAAAAGAGGATGCTTGTGCAATCAATTGAGTGGAATTACCCAAGGTAATTTGGCTGCCGCTAGTGGGGGCAAGTAAATCAACGGCAATCGGTTTATCTGTCACATTCACTGTAATTGTTTGCTCGCTTTGATTACTTTCGTTATCGACGGCAATGGCTTTTAAGCTCACAGGATTGAGGGCTGTCGGTGTCCAGCTGTGACTAAGTGTTTCCTGATTGGCTGTGGCGAGGAGTGTGTTGTCGGCATAGAGTGACAGCGTAGCAATACTGCCGTCTGTATCTTGAGCTCTGACAGAGATAGTGGTGGGCGTATTGACCAAAACAGTACCGTTATTGGACGGGCGTTCGAACGTTACGGTTGGCACGATTGCGCAGATCCCTAAATCGCTCCATGCATCGGTCCAATACTGGCCTGCACCTGGCTCGTATGCCCATTGCGCGTTTGAGCTACACCAACCTGCAATATCACAGCGATATTTATGATTATTATGAGCGACCAGTTCACCAGTCTGGTAATTTTGTCCAGCGCTGTATGCTCTAAGGCCTAGGCAGCCACCTCCCACTTTTGTTAGCACATCGATGGCAAGGTTTGCCTCACTTACCAAGCCTTGATTGTCCATCGCTTTTACATTTAGTTGGTTCACGCCAACTTGCTCCGCTTGGAATTGGAACTCAAAAGGAGAGGTTGTTAGGTTCGCGACAAGCTGATTGTTCACGCTAATTTCCACTCTCGCAATAGTACCGTCGCTATCTTCAGCTGTGATGCTGACCCCTACCATATCGCCTTGATAGAACTGCTGACCGCTGGCTGGCGCTACAATGGATACGTTCGGTGGTAAATTTCCTCCGCCCGGTTTTACTGTGATCCGTGCTGATTGCGAACTTCCGGTTAGCCCTTGGGCATCGGTGGCAATTGCACTGATATCGTATTCGCCAAGTACTGCGTTCCAAGTGGTTTGAAATGGCGCGGTAGTGTCCGTAGCGATAACTTGCCCATTTACTAAGAATTCGACATAAGCCAGGTCACCATCGACATCATTGGCATTAGCGGAAAAAACAGCGCTGTCATTTTCGCCCAGCACAGCGCCATTATTTGGGCTGGTGAGTACGACACTCGGCGCTTGACCTGACCCCGTTGCACAAGTCCCCAATGACCGCCAGACATCATAAGGACCGGAGTGGCCTGCTGGATTGTCGTTCTGACTATACCACTTTGCTTCATATGCTTGGTTTTGGGACTGTGTGATATCCCCTTGTCTGTAGACTTGTTGTTCAGACCAAGGGCTTAAATTACTACAGTCGTAGGCGTTTGCTTGGCCTGCGAGGATGAGAGCTCCACTCGTCCAAGCCAATCGTAATATAGAAGTTGGTTTCATACTGATCCCTTACATGTTGTTGTGTGTTTTATGAACAAAACCAAATTAGCATATAGGTAAATAATTCGTTAATCAACACTCGAGTTATGAGTAAATCTCATCGCTGCAATAACCTGAGCATCGCAATTTTAATTCGCATATTTCAAATAATCGGCTAGGTTTAGAGGGAATTTAACGGACTTTATAGGATCCATATCATGGCGACTTCTTCAATTCCCTCCGGTTATCATTCACTCACGCCTTACCTCATTGTGGCTGGTGCAGCAAAAGCTATCGAATTTTACCGAGCTGCTTTTGGCGCGAGCGTAAAGCTTCAGTTACCTATACCAGATGGAGGAATAGCACATGCGGAGCTGCTGATTGGTAACTCTTATGTGATGCTTTCAGATATGTGCCCTGATATGCACTTTAAAGATCCCAGTGAGCTTGGTGGTACGCCCGTTAGCTTGATGTTGTATGTTGACGATGTGGACACTGTGTTTGCGGGGGCAATTGAATTGGGGGCACAGCAAGTCACGCCCGTTTGTGATCAGTTTTATGGTGATAGGGCAGGAACGCTACGAGACCCATTTGGTCATGTCTGGACGATTGGCACACATAAAGAAGATCTCACAGAAACCGAGTTACTCGCGCGTATGGCTGATTTTATGGATAAGCAACAAGATGCCTAGTTGAGGTAAGCTTATCTCATTAGATTGCAGATTTATTAATTTTTTGTTTGTTTTTGATGGTGCGTTTCTTTGAGGTGCTTGGGTAGAAGTTATTATTTAACATGTGGTTAAGTGTTGTATTTGTGGTGAGTGAATTTTAGAGTTGATTTTATTGTTAATAATGTTGAATTTTTTGTTTTTTCATGGCAGCTTAAGAATTAGTGATAAATTTTGATCACTAAACGACTATTTCAAGGAAATGATAATGAAATTAAAATTAAAAAAATCAGCGTTGAAGCAACTAGATAAAAACCAAAACCTACCTTTACAGCAAACGCCTCAAGTAGCTGGCGGTGCTGAGCCAAATACTAGAATCCCATGCCGTTTAACAGAAACGTTGACTGGTACGGATTACGGTCAGTGCCGTTGTTAGTATAGTCGAGCAGTGTTTTAGGTTAGCCTGATGAGGTGGAGAATCTACTTGTTGGACTATCAACCTTAAACAACATAATTTATAAATTAAGATTAACTCAAGGATAAGAAGATGAAATTGAAATTTAAAAAAACAGCATTAAAACAATTAGATAAACAACAAAGTTTGCCTCAAGAGCAAACACCAAACATCGCTGGTGGTGCGACAGGTATTCGTTGTCGTCCGCCTTTGACGGAAACTGGTAACCAATACTGGCAGTGTGAGTGTTAAGGTTAGTGATAAATTAACTTGCATAAGCTCACAGTAAAGTGAGCTTTTTTATTTCCGAAAGTTACCAGTTTATTTTATTTTCATATAATTCAATGACTTACGTATTTTGTAACGCCTCAATAAGTTAAGCGGTTTACGCTTTAATCCAGCAGCAATTACGGTCTCTGTTGCAGCGAGTATGCGCTCGGCGCTTTTACCATCGCGGTAAGGGTGCACTTGCTGAATATATTGCTCAATACGTTCACTTTGTGCGTCGGAGAGGTTGAGTGCTTGTTCAACCGCTACAGATAATTGGCCTGCGTCGGTAATATTGATTAAGGCATCTTGAGGTTGGTGATTATTAAAAGTGATAACCGGTTTACCAATTAATAGTGACTCATCAACGGCGCTAGAGGTATCAGAAATCACCACATTGGCTTGCTGAATGAGTGGAATAAGATTGTCATTTCCGGCGATTTCAAAGTCGCTGATGGTTTCAAGTTCTATGTACATCTGTTGCCACTGCTGTTTCGTCTTAGGATGAAACTTAAGTTGGACTTTGTATTTTCCTGACTCTGCGAGCTGTTTGATTTGTGCATGTAATGCTTCAAGCGACGTGAGATTGGGTGAAAAAGTGGGAGCGTACAGTATGACTGGCTTTTCATTCTCTTGCTTGGTGTAATCAAAATAAGGGTCGAGTTTTGGCCAGCCAGTTTCAATCACCGAGAAATAACCATGTTTTTGTGCAAGTTGGTTAAATGGCGCGGTGGTAATTGGGCCGTGAGTACAATACAAATCGAAGAAACCGCGGATCCCAAAGTGACCTTTCTTTTTATATTCCAATCCGTGAAATACTTGCACTTTGGCGCCTGGAAAAAAGTCAGGAACAACGTTTCCAGGTACAAATACTGCTCTGGGGTTAAATGCCTTGACGTCCTCTACGTTCAATAACTCTTCTTCGTCAGGTGCAAGTGAACTTGAGTTTACATCTTTACCCTTTAAAAACCACTTCACCACGTCACCATTAGCTCGGATAGCGTTTTGGAGAGGTCTTAGAATGGCAAAGCTATATGGCTGCTCAATGTAGAAAAGATAAAGTTTAGGCATTGAAAGTCACTTATAAAATCAGAGTTTATGGCCAGCACTTGAATGGCGCAACTAGGGCCAGAGCGATATTAAGCAAATAATACCGCTTTTACCGCATCAATACCAAACATCCGTTACTTGGCTGTACTGTTGCTGATACGTGAATGCACCTCAGTAGCTTGAGCCATCATGTTATCCATTAAGGTTTGTACTGATTCGATTTCTCGAATTAAGCCTTGAGATTGACCAATAAATTGCACGCCATGGTCTAAATCTCCGTGGATTGTGGCGGCTTCAAGCTTTTCGGTGGCGGCACCAAAGAGTGACAGCATCTTAATTTTATCGAATTGAGATAACAGCCCTAGTAGTAGCTTCCATAAGGGCATGTCGACCATTTTTGCAGCCTTGAATGATTTTATGATGGCCATGAAAAAGTTCATCGGGCGGCGCGTTGCCTTTTCAGCCATGGGGGTTTTCATTACTCGAGCATAAAGACCATCGAAGTTTTTGGAATAAATCGTCTGTTCAACGTCTTTTTCCACAACGGTATTTTTGACATGTTGATGCAAAGGGCTTTCTTTAGATGTTGCAAAACGAGAGCCCATCGCAACGCCCTCTGCGCCAAGCGCTAGCGCGGCGATAAGTCCTCGACCATCGGCAAATCCCCCTGCGGCAATTACAGGTATATTGACGATATCGACTATGCTCGGCACTAAACACAGTGAAGTCACTTCACCACCATGGGCTGCGGCCTCATGACCTGTAACTAATAGCGCATCAACGCCAGATTTTTGTGCTGCTAATGCATGCTTTTGCGTCACCACTGTGGCAATGACTTTTCCGCCGTAGGCTTTAGCTGCTTGTACTAGCCAATCGCCTTTTCCTAAAGAAAAATTGATAACAGGCACTTGCTCTTCTAATGCGACTTTGGCATTTTCTTTGGCGCCTGGCATCATTAACGTCACACCAATACCAAAAGGCTTATCGGTGAGTGCACGAATTTTTCGTATTGCTTGACGTGTCTCGTCCTGACTGAGCGGGCCCGTGGCTAAAATACCTAAGCCACCAGCATTGCTCACTGCCGCAACAAGCTCAGGGACAGAAATCCAGCTCATGCCGGGTAATATAATAGGCTTTTCGATGCCAAATAATTCGGTGATAGCAGTTTTCATCATTGTTATTCTACTGGTCAGATGTGTTTATGAGCATAGCTGGAATTTTGCTTGAAGTGAATACTGGTTGTAAGATACCTGTTTAGAAAGAGGAGCTAAGATGAACGTAGTTATATTATTAGTGAGTTTAGTCATCGCATTGGTTGTCTTGATACCGTTATTGGAAAAGTATCAGCAGCGCTTAGGGCTAGATAAAATGCAAAAGTATGCCAAATATGTACTGCCTTTATTAATGGTGACGCTGATCATTAAACTTATCTACGTTTTGGTAGTCGGGTAACAAGCGCCGAGCTATTTTTTGCGGCGCTTACCATTTTGTAACTTCAACCATCCTGGTTTTTGCGAACGATTTAATTCACTTAAAATAAGGGTTGCCTTTTCTATTGTGATCCTAAAGTCGGCGATATCTTTGTATACCTGAACTGCTATTTTCTTTCTTTTTACCGCCGCGCCGGCATCTAAAAATGACTCGACCAATTTATTCAAAAAGCGTGTTAGCGGCGAGCGAACTCGGGTATTATCTTTACTTCCTAAGCGTTGTATTTGTTGCTCTAGTTTGCGCTTTATTTGCGTTAATTCGGCTTGGCTAAATTCGCTTTGGGCATTGGGCAACGCTTCGAACAAGTCGAGCTTGTTAGCTAAGTATTGGCATTCAATCGCGCTGAGTTCCTCTTGTTGTAAAATTCTACTTAAGCCATTTCTAAACTCAGTTTGTGTCACGCTGCGGTGGCTCAGACGCTCGCAATGCTGATTAAACAACTGCCACTTTTGCCACATGTAAACATAGCCCAGTCCCGCGCCTTTGATATTTTGCATGCCGACGATAATTTGGTGTTCATTTGGCAGTGCTTGTTTTGCGATGATTTGGTTTAAGGCATCAGGCTTGATGTCGCTATCATGCACTAACGTACATTTGAGAGAGGCAAGTTGCTCTGCAAGCGCTGCGGTTTGCGAAAGCCTAGTGCTCAGGTCTTCAACTTCCAAAAGCGACTGGGCAATTGTCCACGCTTCAAAACGCTTTAGAGTAGGGTGATGTGTGTCGTCCTCATTATTAAGTTGCGACTGCAGCGAGTCGAGGCTTGAAAACGCAGACTCAGGTAGCTTGTCTGTCGTAGTATTTAATGATGCGATCAGCGCATCTCGCGATAATGTGAGCCTAAGGCGCCTGAGTAAATCGCGCAGTGCGTTGTGGTCGTTATTGCTGAAAATACTGTGTAAGAGATTTTCCAGTGCAACCATAAAGTACTTAAAGAAGCCATCGATATTGGTGCCGATCACCACAATGGCATCAAAATGCAGATCATTGGCCAGAATGTTCGCAAATACTTGCGAGCGCGCTACACGGTCGTTACGATTATTAATTAATGCAACAATTTGCGCCTGCTTTCCCTGTTCGACGATGTTTAAGCGTTTCCAATTTTCTATCGTTGCTAGGCGTTCGTTGGCAGACATGCTGTTGATAAAGCTTTGACTGATTGCACCAATCTTTGCAGTCGTAAACTGCTGAAGCACGCCAACATCGGGAATAACCCTAGAAGCCGTTTCTTTGAACACATAGTCTTTATTGATGCCAATATATTGCGCCATTTTGCAGACTAAGGCGATGTTATCCGGATGCTCAACATAGGGATATTTTGCGAGAATGTCAGGCGTTATTTGATACCCATCACCCCAATGAATCTGAATGAGTGACGTGTTTTTTTGCTCCGCCGCCAAGTTGAGTACTGAAGCCATATTCTGCTCGGCGGTGAACACTTGGGTGTTGTAACCCAAAAAGGCAGACATCTCTTTTGCTACATCCAAGCCTGTTGGGCCTAAAATATCTTCATGATCTGGGTAGGCATTAGTAATGGTGGCGAAGTTATCTTTCATCCAGCGCACTAGAATTTTTACATATCTCGGAGTCAGGCCCATACATTCCCACAGGAAAACGTCCGCTTTTACCTGCTTTGCAAAATGTAGCACATCAGCTTGCTCCCAAATACTCGCTTTGTCGAAAGGCCGAAATAGTGGGATCTCATATTGCTCACCAGAAATTTTTGAATAGATAAGCATTGCTTCACAGCCCGTGGTCTTGCTCACGACTCTCAGCGCCAAACTGCTAAATAAAGCCGACTTCAGCCTCTCGGTTCCTGATTTTCCTCGCGTTCCCCAGCCGCCAATGGACACCGGAATGTGTTTTCGATTTTGTTTTATTCTTTTACTGACATAAATATGCCGAGTCCAAAAGTAGCTAATAAATGCCAGTACAAAGAAAACCAGCTGCGAAATACTATTTTGATAAATGGCATCGACGTATTCTTTAAAACTGCTCCAAATGGTGAGTAGCGCTGAGGTGACACCAGAGCGAGTATAAAGTTGCTGAATGTCTTTCGCGACAGGAAAGGGCGTTTTTGCGATGTCGCCATAGGCACTAAAGCGTAGCGAAAACCCCAGCGTGTTAAGTGCATCCAAATACTTACCTTGCTCAAGTTCGTTGCCTTTTCGTAAGCGGTCTAGCTCTGCAAACTGCCATGTTATGGTCCAGTACGCTTTAAGGCGTCGCCACAAAGTTGATGGCGGAGTAACGGCTAAAATACCATCCGGCGTATAGGTTTTGGCGTCTTCTTTACTGTGGTCATTAGTCAGTACACTTAGCAAAAAGTCGAGTAATGGTAAATGTGGTCGACTCGTTTGTTCGGCGATATTAAAGAGCAACTCCCCCGGCACTTTTGTTTCGCTAATTTCCGCGGTAGTGCAGCTAGGGACGTGGATCGACACGCTGGGCTTTTTCGCTTTGGTATGAGAATAGCTTTGACGTTTATCGGTACTTGGTTGTCTTATTTCGTGTATTACTCGCCACAACCTTCTTGCTTGGCGATAGCCTTGTTGGATACGCCAGCCAGCTTTTGTTTTTGAGGCATTAAGACTTTGACCGCGCTGTGCAATATAAGAAAGTGAGCGACCCAGTTCATCACGAGACCAAGTTGCCAGTGCGTCACTTTGTTCATTGGCTTCAAGAGAAGCGTTGAGCTGCGCGATGATGGCTTGATGATAGAAGCTACCTAGCTGTTCCCTGGCTCTGGTGATATAACGGCAAACGGCGATGTTTGTTTCGTTCGATAAGCAGTCATTTAAGGTATCAATAAACCGTTTGAAGCAGAGTTCGGCTTGATTTGATTCAAGTTGCATATTCAGCATAATACGTGCGCTTTGCTCAAGCGCTAAGCGCTTGAGCTGCATACTAAAGTCGCCTGTTAGCACACGTTGCCACAGTAAAAATGCAAAGTCCTGCTGGCAAAAGCGGTCTGCGGATAACTGTTTTATCAAGGTGAAAAGTACGGCATTTTCACTTTCTTGCTCAAACCGTTTGGCGATTAACTCTTGTGCAAAGGATGTGGGATAAAACTCGACAAACTCTAGCGTAACTTGGCGCACTCTGGGCAAGGTGTGCTCGCTGAGTGCACAAAGCATATTGAGATCTTTTTCTGTAAGCTGTGGCTGGCTGACAATAATTTTAGGAAAGATACTCAAAATATAGAGTACTTCGGCATCAACTTGCTGACTATTTTCAATGTCGTTCGCTTCTTCAAGCAAAGCCCACATGTAGGCACGAATAAAGGTGGGGCGTTGATGTATTAAGATCTCTAGAATATCGACGGTGGCTTGATAGGGCATATTGTCAGACTCAAGCAACTCAATAAGTTTGGCGATAAGCTCTGCGTCTAATTCCGAGTCGACTTCATAGTTGTTTAAGGTTGCGACCATATTGACTAGTGCACGGATCAAGCCATGACGAATATGTTGATTTTGGCTATGGGCGAGTAAATTTAAGCAAAATGGCTGCAAATCCAAACGTTGCCAAGCATTTTCTAGAGTATCGTGGTGAGCACGTAAATATCGGTTAGTTAAGGCGCCAAGTTTGGCAATTAAAAACTTAACTTGCTGTTCTATCGTGGCAACTTGATGTTGATATCGAGCAACTACAGCGCCTTCGTCAAACCATCGCGAAAATGCTTTTTTATCTTGTTCTAACGCGACTTTAGTGGTGCCAAGTTCTTGAGCATAGGCGATAATATGTAGCTCTTTTTCGCTGGCAAATTCAGACTTAGCGATACGCTGTACAAATCCGGTGTGGGATACCTCGAGCAGCAAAATTTGCTCATGTAGGGTCTCAATTTTATGCCGCAAAAAGGCGATAGATTGAAGTACCAGCCAGTCGGTTTCATCCTCGTTTTCAGGGCGATTGTAAATGAGTTCCCATGCGCACAATTCGTCGATCAACGCACTGTATTTATGTTGATACAAGTTCAGCCAAAACTTTTCAGTTTCGGCAAAAAATAGGGCTTCTAATTGACTCTTTAAGGCTTCAACGCTCATGTAAATCTTGCTCTAATAAATGACTTAGCTGTAACGATTCAAAAATAATTTCATCGTGAGCATAGGGGGCAAAAGCGGTTTGCTGTAAATTGCCTAAACGTACTTGTAGCCCAACCTGATGGGTATTGTTAAACCAGTCTTGAGTCCAAGTTACACCTAACCAACCCGCGGTGTTATGACTAAAGTCAAAACCCGTTTGCCAACCCAATTGAGTTAAGTATTGCCATGTTGGATTAGGACGGTTCTGATCGGCAAATACATAGCTTGATGTTAATCCGGCGTGGAAAATATGGCCTTGATAAAATTGATACCAATCAAATGAAAACAGTGCATTGTCGAGCGTTTGCCAATCTTGATTTGACGTCAGTGTAACGCCGGAGCTGAAGTAACTATCAACCCAAGGCTGATAGCGCAGCCCAGCATGCGCTTGCCAGCCGTGCTTATGATTATTACGGTAAAAGGTGTACATATCAGGGCCAATTTGCTCATCTGCAATAAATTCGTCCTTGCTGATACTGGTGTAAGTGTAAAAAGGCTGCCACCACCAAATGCTTCTAAAACCGCTGTTATAACGGTGAATTTGGCCAAACTTTGCCGAAATACTAGAGCTTAAATGGGTTTCACTGATAGCCGTTGCATCCTGCCAACGATTACGCACCCTCGCTTCTGCAAACCAGTTCGACTGCTGCGAGAGCCAATCGTATTGACCATTGATAGAGAAGGTGTCTTGGTGATGATTATCCATCGTGTAGAAAGTATCGATGCGGTACCAGTTATTCTCATCCTTCACTCTCAACGATAAACCTAAATCGAGTGTAGTACGGCTAGGGCTAGGCTCCGTTGTTTGCACAATGTCGTCGCTATCAATATTCAAAAATCCTTCGACGCCAGTGCGACTTTCATCAGTTTCAATACGAGCTTGCTGAAATTTGGGCTCAGCATTTGTTGGTGTTAACTGTTGTTTGGCTTTTAAGAACATTGGCACTTCAGGTACTAGGTTAACGCGATGCAAAGTTGGACTTAACGTCCAGATAGACATGCGTGCTAACGTTTGCTGTTGTTGGCCGGTTAGTGAGACTTGTCCTGCCGGGTGAAAATAGGTGGCTTCATTTCTAATACCATCGGCAAAGGTTTCAATTTTAATCAGACTATCTCTAGTTAATTTCGCCGTGATTGGGGTTGTTTTATCAGAGCGATAAAAAATCTGCCTCGTATCCAAGGGGATATCATGCCATTGACCTTGGCCAAAGTATTGCGGACGTACGCTAACGCTTTGCCCCGATAAAGGGTTGAGCCAACGCAATTGCAATAGTCCTTGTCGCGTCTCAACTTGTTTAATGCCGTAATAGAGCGGTTGCGTTGACTGCAGCGAGATCACATCACTTTGACTTGGCCCCACCAGCTCTACATTAGCAGGCGGTGCCACGATTTGCTTGGCAGCAGAGTATGCAAACTTTACTCTTACTTGAACTTGTTGATACTCAGAAAAATCAATAGTCAGTATTTCGTTTGCTCTGAGTGGCAAGCCTGACGGCTGATTTTCTGTGAGGTGTGCGGTGATCTGGTCACCAACGCTTTGCGCCGCAAGCGTATCAACTTTTACCTTTTGTGTGCCCACATAACTCGTGTATTGTTCCGCAGCAAGCCATTGACCATAGCGCATCAAGCGGGCATATAAATCGGTTAAAACGGCATCATCCGATAAACTCGGGTGCAGACGTTGAAGGACCCTGTTGTAGCTTTCGTTAGACAATGTTTGCTGACTCAATTGATACAAGGCATTTATCGCAATTTCTTTAGCACTGAGCTCATCTGCTATGTTCGCATCAGTGCTACTAACCAAGTGCGCAGACTTATCTGCAAAAGCCGGAGTGTTAGCGGTTTCTGGTTGCACCCGGATCTCTACAAACAACTCATTACTACTGAAAAGTGTGAGGCTTTCATTTGCCGCTAATTGAATATATTGCTGCGATGCAACAGATAATCGAGTCGCTTGTGGCTGCAATTGCAAGTTTGCTGCAATATCACTAAATATGGGTAAAATCCGGGTTTTGGCGTTGTGTTCATATAGCAGCCATTGAGTATTTTTGTATTCTTGTCCTTGGTACGCAGCACGTGCACTTAGCTTGACCGTCAAAGGCGTTTTAGCAACCAGTTTGATGGGTTTACCTGAACCTAGCGGGTACAGCTCAGTTTGATTATCCAGTGACTCCACGGCTTGTAGGTCATAGTGATTAAGGCTGTATTGAGGCTGGGTCAGTTCGTTTGTTTGAATTGCCGCGACTTGTTCGGCCTGTTTTGGTGTTAATGCCATTTGCTGGCTTGTCCACAGCGCTTCTTGCTGAAGCCCAGAGTCAAGCAGGTACGTCAACAGGATATCATCGCATTGATATTGCGTGATATCAGTTTCGTGGGCAGCGCATAATAGGCTAGCTTGGATATATTCATTCTGTGCTAAATATCTCGTGAGTAGTTCATTGGCAGCGTACTCTCTTAAAGATTGAGCGGTGCTTTTTAGCAGTGATTTTAGTAATACCTCGGCGTTTCCACTGCGTTCTAGCTGAGTCAAAATAGTAATATTCAGTTGCCAAGCCATTAACGCAACTTGCTCACTATGCCCACTCAAATACGGCTTCAGTTTCGCAAGTGCCATGAGTGGTTTGGTCTTTGCTACGATTTGCAGCTCCGCAAGCACTTTGGTGGCGGTAAACTGGCCGTGGCTGTCTGTCTTAACACTTAGTTCCGGTGCACTCAGCCCGCTTAGAGATAAATAGTAAGTGTCCGCTCGATTTTGTTTGCTTCTTGCCAGCAGACCTTGAATCAATGACCCTTGGCCTAGCGCTTCTTGCGTCATGGTTAAGAAGTCGGGAAATGGTTGTAAGCGGTTTATTGCTACAGCGATATCAAGCGCTTGCTTAGCCCCTTCAATCATCACAACTTTGGATGCTGGATTCATGTGTAGGGTAAGTCTTTGAAAATGACTGCTAGGCGCAACAAGCAGCGTATGTTGGCCATGCTCGCTGGTGATGGTTAAGCGTTCTGGCGTTCTTGCTCGAACATACAAGGTAATTGCATTATCAATTCTCAGTATGTTCTCAAGATGATACTTCAGTGGCTGAGGCGATGTAATGTAATTGACTCGCTGAGCGCTTGAAGTGAGCAGCACTTGCCCAGCGGCGCTGCGGCTGCCCAGTGTTACTCCACTTATCGCAACATGATGAGTGAGCGGTTGAGGGGAGCTTGGCGTTAAAAAATACACCGTAGAGGCAATATCGTTAAGCATTTGCTTACGTTTGACCGCTAACGCCGTGTCAGAAGCGTTAAAAGTGAGTGGAGAAGTATCACCATTCATGTAAAGGGCGCTGAGCTGCTCGTTCAGCTGTTTATTCCAATACGGACTAAATAGCGACTCTTGCTGCTTTATTCCTGCATTATCGTCGTAAATACCACGGTGCATTTGTAGTAAGTTAAGGTAGGCAGGCACCGATGTTGTGATAGTGAGATAACTACCTTGCGGGACAGCAATATAATCTTGGTTAGACAAGCCGACTTTAGGCTCAAGGTACTCATCCGCTTGGATGTCTGATATTGCAATGGTGCTTATAACCTCACCGTTGACTTTAATTGTGACAGTACCATTTTGCGCAATCGCGTGTAGATCTTTTCGAACTTCTAGTTTGAGCTTTTTGGCGTGCTCAAAGAACAAGCTTGTCATTTGTGTAGGTTGTAGGTGAAACCAGCGCTCTGTATCTTGCGCTAATTGCAGTGTTTGGTCGTCAAGCCCTGGCAGTCTAAGTGCTCTTCGATACGGATCTCTGTGGCTATGCATGCTGCCTTGCCAAAGCGCGAGAGATTGAGCGTTATCACCGGTGTAAGCAACCTGAATTAAGCGGTTTTGTGCTATTGCACTCAGTTGGCAGCGGGATTGAATACATAACCAATCGGATGTTGGAATGGCACGTCGTAGCTCTGGGGTTTGCCCCGCAAAAAATTCGAATGTGTCGAGGGCACTTGGCGTTGTGACTAACCACGCGTGACTTGGCAAAAACAGCCACGCTTTTTGCTGCGGTGCAAAGTGCTTGTTAGCATTGGCTTGGATAAATTGCATACGTGACAGATCAATCCATTGGGCAGCCGTCTGTATCCCTACCTCATTGGCTCGGGATATCGTTGCAAACAGCAGTAGTGTCATTATAAAAGTGATTGCACGCATTTAGTAAACTGCTCTAGTTGTTGATTGTTATTAATTAATTGCTTTCTTGTTTGATAGCTTAGCTCAATATGGATAAAGCTATATTCAGGAAGCGCAAGCTGATGCATGATATTTTGCGTCCCGCCAAGTTCTTGCACTTCTTGAGGGTAAATCAGCGCCCGATAACCTTGCTTAACAAGACAAGACTTCAACTTCCATAGTGTGTCGTCATTTGTTTTGCCTTGGCTTAAAATTATTTCGCTTAGTTTACCGGCGTCGGTTTTTCGCTTCTTCTGACTAAACCCATGTATTTGGAACACTTTTGCTATTGGGTGTAAAGATGTAAAAGCTATGATAGCTGACGCGTGAATATTGTGAGGTTGCTTGGCGTAATCATAGGTTTTACCAGTGTCATTGTTATCGTATCTGTGTTTTGTGTTGTTCAGTAACACTTGGCAACTGTGCTGGAAAATGTGCTCACCAATGGTCAGCGTATGTTTATCATGAAAGCGATGTGGAACAGATACCACGCAAGGCCGATGCGTTGGCGCATACGTGACTTCGCCGTGCGCGTCACTTTGAGGCTTTGGCGTCAGTGTAAATTGCTCTGCTTGGTGCGTAAATTGCCAGCCATCGAGCGCTACAGGTTGGTTAAACCATTGCGCCATTTTGCTGCTGTCGGGAATCGCAGCGTTAACATTCAATGACAGGCACAATGTAATGTAAAGTGCGTAGCGACTAAGGTGTCTCATCTTGCCACCAGTTTAATGTTGCATCAGGCTGTTCATTTTCCTCTAGTACACTTATCCAAACATCATGTGAAAAGTTAAGCGTCATGGTTTTAGGCGATGTTAAGTCTTGAAACAGCGGCAAAGTAATACTTGGGTACTCGTACAGCTCCGCGTGATTAGGGTTAAAAAACATCCTCGTTTGTGCTGGGTTTAGATGTAGTACAAAGTGTTTAGCTAAAATGGTGTATTCATCGCTTGGGGTGATTACCTTAGTGCTATCCAGAGCGGTTGCTACCGTAATTTCATCTTGAGGGTCGGCACTAAACACTTTGACGACCAAAGCGATAGGTTGCAAGTTATCCTCTCTAACAGCAACAGTGAGTGGCGTTGCTTTCGCTACTTTGTACAGGCGGATCTTCCGCACGGTTCTTGGGATCCCTTGATTGATGAAAAGTGCTTGGGTATTAGCTAACTCCTCTATTTGTAAGCTGTTTAGCGGAACTTCAAATAGTGTTGGTTTACGCTTTTGCTTCACAATCACACTGCTTGGGTAGCTTGTTGCTTCACCGAGCTTAAAGAGCGCAGATTTGGCTACCTGACGATATTCAAACTCCATTTGCGGTACTGAGTTATCAAAGTAAGCTTGCTCAATGGGCACCAACGCGATATCCGATACAGCTAAAAGCTGATCTAAGTCTTTGGAGCGGTATTGAGGCAGCAACTCAGGTACTTCTGGTGGCGCTTCAAATAAGCGCACCGATGCTATCTGCTTTTGTGTGTGAAAGAGGTAATGGTTGTCGGCCTTTTGGCTAAACCATGCGTCAATACCTTGATAAATTGGACTTTCAGGGTCACACACTGGGTAGCAACGATGGCTCAGGTAATTAAATGTTGGGCTGCGGGCTTGCAGCTTCACCATCGCATCTTCGGCTTCAATTTTGATTTGATTAACGTTATCTGGTATTGCCAAATAACGCTTCTCTGCGGTTGGTAAGGTTTGTCGCTCCGTGGTTTCAGTTATCAGTCTATCGAACAAAGCTTGCTCCGCCGTTGCGGTAAAAACGTAGTCCTTGATCCGCTCATTGTTGTTATAGAGGCTCACAGAGAGAGTGCTGCCCATGGGCGCGCGCCACTCTAAAGCGATATCGCTTTTAGGAGAGACTTGATAGTAAACCGGCGTTTGCGCGTTGAGCATATAATAATAACTATGCAGCGGGACTATAGGGTCGACGCCATTGCTAAATACCCGAATGCTGGTGGGGGCGTTTGCGCTAATGGTAACAAGGCCTGTAGGTAAGTTGCTCAGTCTAGATTGGGTAGTGGCTAGCATCTCAGGAGTTAGTCGCTTTGGCGCGTTGAGTTGGCGTAAATCGTGCCAAACAAAAGTAAGATTTGCATTCTCGGAATGGCTTAATAAATATTCAGTGTGTTCATAGACGCGAAAACTTGCGCTTAGCTGCTCAGAAATAAACAAACTATCTAAGTCTAGCTGGGTCGAGAAATCATGATTAAGCACATTGTAGGGCAGTGACTCGTATAACAAGTCAGCACGAAAGTCGATGTTAGGCACGCCCTGTGGTGCTAGCTTTTGCCAATCTAACATGACCGAATTGTATTTTTCTTCGTTGGTTAAGGCGTTTTCACCTATGGTGTGGTAATTCGTCATGCGTTCACGCCATTCGGTTGGCCTTTTCAGCCATGCTTTGGCGGGGTCGACAATACTGTTACTGGTTTGAGCATGGACACGTACCACCACGCCTTTAAGCTGAGCATTTTCTGGTATTAGCTTTAACGTGATGGTTGCAGCCTGTTGTAACTCTTCACGATTTAAATAAAAGGATTGTCCAGACGCCACGGCCAACGCTTCACGGTTTTCAATGATCTGTTTTACCTGTTGCTGAAAGTCGTTCGAGGCAGCTTTAGCTGCATGATGATAAGTACCGCGATAAATAATCGCTCCTTTTGCATCAAGTAACTGATATTCAATAGCATAGTTGACAGGCTGATCATCCAGTGGTTGCGATTCGAATATCCCATTGGACAACACCCGAACAGACATGGTCCGAGACGGAGAAAAGGAAAACTTCAGTGCACTGTCGGTTTTTAGCCAATGAACATTGGAGCGAATATTAAACAAGGTCGAGGTATTTGAAGGCTCCGCCGATTTTACCCACACAAATAAAGTGACGGCGAACCAAACAAAAAGTAGCAGCAAAGCCGTAAAAATAGCAAATCGTAATATCTGCTTAATCCAGTACATAACGCCCCTCATGAACCGCTTTTGCATAAGTGGCTAAATCAATAACGCGATTTCTTCTTGGTAAGTATAGCGCGAGCAGTGCGTTATCTCGGGTAAACATTAATCCCAGCTCACCATTTCTATGCGTGCTAAAGGCGCTTATTTTACACTGGCTTTCAAACTGACAAAGTGCTTGGAGCACAGGTAAATGTTGGGTGGTGGCATAGCGCCCTGTGGCCACTTTAAGTGCGTCAATAAATTGCGCACTGGCTTCATGCCAATCATTTGGAGAGAGAGTAAGCAAATCGATTACTTTGAGCCTAGGTGTGTGTGCAACGGCTAAAAGGCGTTGCAATAAAGCATCGTTGGTAATGGCAAAGTGCGATTTAAAATCCGATGCCAACCACAGTGCCGCTAACTCACTTTTTGGTGCGAACAGCTGATATCCCGACTGTGGTGTGGTACCGAGTTCTAAGCCTCTGGTTGCTTGTTGTCCTGAAACGGTTTGAGTATTAACACCAAGATCAGCTAGCACCCTTTGTAGTGTAGCAATGGTGTCATTATGAATAGGGTTAGGCGTTGTAAATTGGTACGCAAGCGCTGAAGGTCTGATGCTTGCAGGCGCGCTATGACTGCGGATCTGTAAATTAAGTAAGGGGTTGTCATAAAAGTAGCGCTGTGCACTTTGATACACCACATTAAATAATGACCGCACGTTGTCGGCTGCCATTACATTTGCATCTATGCTGGTATACGGATGAGCACCAGCGATTGCCAGTAACTTTGCATGGGTGGCCGTAAACAACTGCCCAGAGAACTCCAGCGTGTTACTTTCAAAGAGTGGTCTAGGCACCGCAATGGTGAGGGATGGTTTAGCCAGCAAGGCAATAAAGTACACCCCTTGACCCAAATCATAGGCAGATTTGGTATCTAAAGGAGAAAGCGCAACGAATTGCCCTTGATTATTTTCAACTAAAGTTAATTGGTACTGTAATAGGTTTGCTACGCGATTTATCTGACTCAGCCTTACCTCAAGCGTTTCTGGCGTTGTTACTATCTCAAGGTTTTGGGTGATAGCAAATAACGGCCTTAACACTTCATATTCCCATAATGCAGCACTGGTATCGCTCAGTGCACTAAATGCACCGCTGCCTTTGGCGCTAATGTGACTTGAAAATGCTTCAATAAGTGCCTGTATGCTCTCATCGCTTGTGCTTATTTTATCTATGTCTTTGTCGATGCGTTGCAGGCCATATGCGCTTAGCAACGACGAATAGCTATCCGAGCTTAAATACGCCTCAATCATCTGTCCATGGAATTGGCTGTAAGGTAAAGGCGCATTTGCCGCGAGACCAAAGTGTGCATCGTTGATGTTAAACAAGGTAGCAAGTTCAGATTGTTGCACTGAGCTTGGCACACTGTTAAATATCCACATCTGTGCGTCTTCTTTTAAACTGTGTTGGTGCATCAATTGGCTTACTTGCCGATTAATTTCTCTGAGTTGGACGACCTCTGGAATATCCATCGCCATAAAAAAGTCACTGTAGAACTCGCTTTGTTTACCGTTCTTATCGCCACTTTGGTTAGGTCGCGCATTGCCAAACGCCATTGCCTGGCTTTGCCAGTAGG
Organism: Pseudoalteromonas sp. JC3; assembly: GCF_030291895.1. NCBI lineage: Bacteria > Pseudomonadati > Pseudomonadota > Gammaproteobacteria > Alteromonadales > Pseudoalteromonadaceae > Pseudoalteromonas > Pseudoalteromonas sp. JC3. The sequence continues at coordinate 1,339,688 of NZ_CP127855.1, forward strand.
AAAACAATATCCCACCAGCCTCACTGGCAAGCCGCTCTGCAGTGGGGTAGGGGACGCTGATGATATGGGCTTTTTGAGCAGCTAAATTAATGATAAACAGACCGCGTTTATGATCTTGTTGATTGTCTTTTATTACTAAAAATTGTGTCGTACGCTGCAAAGAAAAGTCGGCTTGGCGCAGTAAGGTGGCGGCTTCGGCATAGTGTGACTCACTATCCTGCTTAAGCAACCTAATTGCTTGTTTAAAGTGACTACGTTGCTGCTCGGTCACATATTGACTGACATTAACGTTAGCGGCATTTTGAGTATACAGCTGGCTCTTGTAATTACTGATCACTTGGCTGAGTGTTAAATCGCGGGCTGATTCATTTATCGCTAATGTATTACTTTGTACGAATAGGCTTGGAATGACCATAATTGCAAAACCAATACAGATGGCGATAAAGCCACCAACAATTGAGGTTTGAAAAGTTGCGCGGATCACAAGGCCTAGCGCATTTTTTTGGTAAATTTTAAGGGCAAGTAAGGTCGATAGCATGTAGCCAAAAGCAAAGGTATCGGTCACTTTTAAGGTTGGGAAGTAACCGACGACGACATAGTTTAAAATCAGTTTGTAGACAAAGCCGATATTAAAAAACAGCAGCATGAGCCGCGCGCCTTCGATATTGGCGTGTTTTAAACGAGTAAAGTTTAAGACTATATATCCAAAGACTAAAATAATCGCTGTTTCTACGAATGATGTGAGCAGCTTTGTGGGTTGCATCAGCTGCAGTGCTAGCAGCGCTGGCAGCATAATGCCATTGAATTCCCAGCCGTACTTTAAATTAGCCCTTGATGCGATAAAAGCGGTGATCACCAAGATAATATAAGCTTTAGGGGCTGCAATAATTGAGGCCGCAACAGCTTCGTACATGACGGCAAGATTGGCAATGCTAAAGTTGGTAAACGTCATCAATCCAAAACGAATGATGATATAGGTAACAACCAACTGAATAGCGGTGACTTTTATGCCATATTTAAAGCCGCCATTCCACATCACATTGGCGGTCAATGCGATGATAATCAGCCCGAGGCTATACAGCTGTGCGGCGTAATCAAAAGTGATGTCCCATTGTGTTAAGTACGCGGCGACCAGCGGCCAAAACAGCACATCCATGGTAACTCGAACAATAATGCTTAACAAAACGATGGCAAAAAATCGGTCACGGCCAAACATTTCTGCATAGCCCAGTCGCTCAACAAGTGTTTTGGCGAAAAACCGCATTAAGCCATAAACAACAATGGCCTCAACAATGATCACCCAAGCCGATGTTGGGCTCACGATAAATAAAGGGACTAGGTAACCTGGAACCACTAAACCAGTTAACGGGAAGCCAAACCTAAGATTGAAAAATGCAACAACCGCGATGCCTATCCAAACACACGTGATAACGGATTGCCCAAGTCCGCCCGCACTTGGGAATAGCATTAGCGTCCAGTCCATTTATTCGTCATCCCACTTTTCAGGCAAAAGTTGCTCGTTAACCGCAAGCTGCTCTGACAAGTGTGTTAAAAAAGCTTCTTTATCATCTAGTTGAGATAATTGCTCGCCAAGGTCGATAAATTCAAACAACACCCCGCTGGTTTCAAATGGGGTACTGGTGTTAAGGCTGGTTGATTGTTTGAGTAAGGCGCGAATGCTTAGTAAATAAGTTCGATTGTCTAAATACACAGGTAATACGATTTTGCCACGTTTTAGGGTTAAATAGCGCAACTTTCCTTTAGCTTGTTCACTATCCATCTCGGTACAGCGGCAAAGTAAGTCTAAGGCGGACATGTCGAAAATAGACAGCTTATGTTCTCTAGCAAAGCGTTCAAGAGATTCATTTACCTGCACAATTTGGCCAAATAAGTTATATAAAATACTGGCACTGTGAAGCTGGTTGAAGACATGCTCCAGTGAGGTGAGTTTTTGATCCATCTCACTAATTGCATTTTTGATTTTATGACTTAGTGGCTCCTTTAGAGAAAAAGTCAGCGCCCGAATCAGTGTGCTTTTGAGGTTTTTTTGCTCAGCAGCAAACACCTTATAGTGGAATAATAATTCACCAATTTGATGCGCAAAGAGATTTACATTTTTAATAAATGCTTGCTCATCAAAGTTGTCTTGAGGAGTGACGGTTAGCGCCCAAAAACCCCGAACATCTCCTGCGTACATTAAGGGGGCGATGTACTGCTGCTCATCTTCCGCTAGATGTTGGAAGAAAGGGCGGGTAATTTTGATGGCACCAAACGCTTTGATTGCATCTGAATAGGGTACTCGCTCGTAGTCTCTCCGCATCTCTAAGATATCGCTGAGCTGACAGTGTATTGCACGTATTTCAGTTACTCTGTGGTCCCCCTCTAAGCGGGTGAGAAAGATACTTCTTTTCAGGTTGAGCTGTTGATTTACAAGTTGGATGATTGCATCCCAAGGTTCATTATGCTCAAGAAAATGTCGTGGTAAGTATCGACCCATCATACGTTGCTGGATTAGGGCTATCAGTGATTTTAAGTTTTCCTCTTCTGACCACTTCAGTGAAATAAACACCCAAATTAGCGATAGCCATATCAAGGAAAACAACTCACCAAGCGGCAATAACACGGAATACCAATGATGCGCAGCAATGCCACACATAATAAGTAACATGCTGGTGAATACTGCAATGACTACATTGGTTTTTGTCGCATTTCTTTGGTAGCCCACTAAGAAAAATATTGATGCCAGTACCATCACTGCGATTATTGTCACTTTATTTAAAGGTTGGATAAAACTGTCGGATGCAAAGCTATTGGCAATAAATGCTTGTAGGTAAACAGGCGGAAGTTCTTGCGCACCAAAATAAGCATTACTATTCAAGCGTGAAAATTTTGAGTGCTGAGCAACTAAGATGACCTTTTCGCTAAGTTGTGCGGTGAATAAGTCACCATCAAGCACTCTCTGCGCACTAAATTTTGGTAGTGAATAATAAGGCAGCGAGTAGTCTATGATTTTGTTGAGGTATTCACCATGCTGCGGAAATATTTTATCCCACAATATGTCACACGCACCTGCAGGTGGTGCAAGGCTGATTGCGCTGCCGTACCAATTTTCTGTCTCCAATAAACAAACCGATTGCGTATTGAATGGATAGTAAATTGAGTCATTGTTTTGTTGTGGCGAAAGTTCGGTATTTGCAAAGAACACAACGGCTTTTGGTTGATAGCCAGAGAGTATTTTTGCTAACTGCTGATGTTGTTGCTGTAAGTTTTCCGCTTCAATCACGACTACTTGCGTTGCTTGCGTGGTGTTGAGCTTGGAAAACCATTGTAACCCAATTAGGTTTACCTGTTTATATAAGCCTGATGCTGACGCGATCAACAAAATAGCGAATAAACTCATAAATAGCCAAAACTCACGTTGGCGTTTTATAAAGTTTAATTGACTAAAAATCGACATGCTTTTTCACTCTCTTATTGCTGGCTGAAAGTGAGAGTCAGCTCAGTCGTCTTCGTTGTTTTTACTTTAATAAATTCTAAGCCATGAATTTGCTCGCTTTGCCACTGAGCGCTCTGAAGTTGCACTGGACGCTGCCACGAAATCATCGCAATATCATCTAAAAATAAGGCACTTTCACCGCTACTTGGTGGCGCCATGGAGAGGCCAAACTGGACGCCACGAGCGGGCAATCCTTCTTCGCCAAGCACAACGGAATCGTCAGGTAAGGTAATATCTTGTCTAAATGTTTGCCACTCATAACTACCTGCAGGTTTTAATTGGGGCGTTGACTCAGAAAAGATAAGGCTATCTTCTGATGTTAAGATACGAATATCAGCCTTAAACTCACCAGCGTTCTCTCCTTTGGCATAACCAAAGAGCGAGAGCTCATGGTAAGCCTGTGCCGTGCTCGGCGCTGGCGTAATCGGCATGGTACGAATTGTATGTTTGAACGGCACACGCGTTGGCGTTTCGTTAAATTGTGTTCGTTGTAGACAAAGCCCTTGTACGCCACGATATTTGCCGACTAAGCAGGGCGCGATATCGTCGGCCTCAATTAACCAACGAGAGACTTCCCCCTGTTCGTTATCGCTGTCCCAGTCTTCAAAATCCCCAAAGAACAATAAGTCCCGTCCAAGCACAATCTCTGCTTGAGCATCACTAGCCGTGAGTTTGCTAAGGAACTCAGCACTGCTTGAATATTGGCGTAAATCGACAATATGCTCACCAGCTTCCAAGGTAATGACTTTTTGCTCGGTTGCTTTTGCTTGAACCGGTTTATCAAAGGTGACTTCTGCAAATCCCGAGCGCAATGAGATACCAACTTCGGGTGAAGAAAATTCAGCGATGCGTTTTAGTAGGGCATTGGCAAGATCGCCACTTACAAACTTAGGAACATAGTCTTCTAGATAAACAGGATAGGCTTTTAATGCACTGATTTTACGTGTGCCTGCGGTTTCTAACTCTACCACAGCTATCAGTCCTAAAAAGGTTTCAAGACGATTTTGTTCAAACACAAAATTGCCTAGCCCAAGTATGCTTGGTACGCCATTGTATAAGCCAAACCCTTGCGCAACGTGAGGATGATGCGCAATCATCAAGTTAGCACCATTTTTGGAAAGTAAATCAAAGCGATTTGAAATATACGCCGTTGGTGCGTATGAATACTCATCGCCACCGTGGAGCTGAGCCACAACAAAGCGGCCGTTGGTACTGGCTTGCATCACCGTTTCTTTCATGCCATTGGTATCTGTTAGATCGGCAGCTCCCCCTTTAGCGTCTGATGCCACATAAGTGACGGTATGTTGATCGCCTGTAATAGAAGTCGCAGACACAAAGTCTATCGTTGTTTCACCAAGGCTTAGGCTGTAGGGCTTAAATGCCTCTGCCGCACGTGTGCCTGCGCCACTGTGTTTAAGTCCCGCTTGCTCGACATACTTCAAGGTATCGTTCAGTCCAGGTGCTCGATAGTCATAGACGTGGTTATTGCCAAGTGCTACATAGTCAATACCCAAATCATTGAGGGCAATTAATGACTCCGGCAGACTAAAAAATGCGAACTCTTTGCTTGGGTGGACCGTGGTTGGGTTTTTTAGGATTGGAGATTCCAAGTTAACCGAAGCGAAATCGACATGTTTAAATAAAGGATGCATAAACTGCACTAGGGCTTGGGCATCAGGTCCTGCGCTTTGGGGCTGGATAAGTCCGTCAGGGGTGCTGGGCAATGAATTCCCCATAGTAATGAGAGCAGGGTTGAAATAACGACGCCCAAACATGGTATCACCGGCAAAAAGTAAGGTTTTTAGCGTGCTCGACTTAGCTTTTAGTTCAAGCGTGAGCTGCTGCTCATTGTTATTTTGATTCGCTAAGGTAAAAACTAAGGGCAAATAATCTGGGTGGGATATTTCTGCGACATAAGCGCCGTATGCTAAAGCCGACAGGTCAAAGATACCATTGTTATTTGAGGTAAATAACTGATCATTTATCGTGAGGCTAGCATTGGCAATGGGGGTTGCATTTGTGTCGTGCAAAAGTATGCTTAAATTGGGCGTCTCGCTATCCCTATCTTGTTGGCTTTTATCTTCATCCTTATCTATTTGTGAAGGACCTGTTTCATTTGGGTCCTCAACTGAGCAGGCTGTGAGTGCAAATAGCAATACTACATTTAAGATTTTTTTCATTGTGGCCAGCCTGCTTTCAAAAAAGATACATTATTTAATTCTTTAGTATTATATCTGTAACTCTTTATGTGTTGCAATCCTTTGAAATGGAATGTAAGTTTCCAAATCAAAAACTTAACAAGCGCTGAAAAATGCCTTAAAAAACAACTTTTTTCAGTTCTTCATTAGTATAGGACAAGAATTTACGAAGATAGCTAAAATTCTGTTCAATATTCTTTACGTTTTTCTAGTCGGACAGCTATTCTTAGAGTATGATCTCGTCAATTGTGAAAACCCGCTTTGAGGAACAAATGCGTCTAGAGATACATTGCGCTGACCGTATTGGTATTGCCCAAGAAATTCTCAATATCTTGGTGAGTTACCGTGTCGACTTGAAAGGTATAGAAGTCGATTCAGTAAATTGTCGAATGTACGTGAGCTTTCCACCCATCGAATTTGAACAGTTTCAGAAAATTATGCCTGAGATCCGCTTAATCGATGGCGTTGAAGATGTTCGTACTACAGCGTTTTTACCGTCAGAACGTGAACATAATGAGCTGAATACTTTGCTCAGTGCGTTGCCTGATGGTGTAATTTCTATCGACGCTAAAGGCTGGGTACGTCATTGCAATGACGCAGCTTGTCGCGACCTTAACATGGTTGAAAAGGAAGTGATCGGTGCCAACATTAACAACCTTTTGAAAGGGTTTAACTTTACTCGTTGGTTAGAAGGTAAAGAGGTGTTAGGCCAGACAACCCGTGTCGAAGTGGGCGGGGAAGATTTTATTGCTGATATTTTGCCAATTTCGGTGCCCCAAGGGATTGAAGGCGATGTATTAGCCGGTGCGGTGATTAACATTAAATCGCAGTCGCGATTAGGACAGCAAGTCAGCGCATTTCGTCGTTATGGACAAGAAAGTTTTGCGACCATCCATAATCACAGCACTGCCATGCGTAGAGTCGTGCGTGAAGCCAGAAAAATGGCGCAGTTAGAAGCGCCAATTCTGATCACAGGTGAAACAGGTACTGGTAAGGAACTGCTTGCCAGAGCATGTCATTATGCTTCCAACCGGTCATTAAAGCCTTTTATCGCACTTTCTTGTGCTTCGCTGCCTGATGACGTTGCTGAGTCCGAGTTGTTTGGGTATGCAGGATATGAAGAAAATGCAGCGCCAAAACGCGGTGTATTAGAGCAAGCGGATGGCGGCACGGTATTCCTCGACGAAGTGGGTGAAATGTCAACCCAGTTACAGACTAAGTTACTGCGTTTCTTACAAGACGGTACTTTCCGAAAAGTCGGTGATGAGAATGAAGTTAAGGTCAATGTTCGCATCATAGCTGCAACGCAAAAAGACTTGCCAGCAATGGTTCAAGAAGGTGTATTTAGAGAAGATCTCTACTATCGTATTAACGTGCTAACGCTCGAAATTTCACCGCTGAGAGATAGAAAAGCGGATATCGGTCCTTTGGCTGAACACTTTGTGCAAAAATATGCCCAGCAAAATGGTCATCCAGCGCCAACATTTGCCAGAGAATGCATTGAATTTTTAGAGAATTACCCGTGGCCTGGTAATGTGAGGCAGTTAGAAAACGCTATTTATCGTGCGGTTTCGTTGCTTGATGATAAAGAGCTTCGTACTGAGCATCTAAACCTACCGACCTTTACCCATGACTTAGGTTATTTGGAGTCTGATTTTGAAGGGACGTTAGATCAAGCCGTGAAGAGATTTGAAGCAACCTTGTTGCGCAAGCTTTACCCCGCTTATCCAAGCTCAAGGCAACTGGCTAAACGTTTGGGATTAAGCCACACAGCCGTTGCCAACAAGCTGCGTGAGTATGGGATAAATAGAAAAACAGTCAAAGTATGATATATAAGGCTACGCAATGAGTGTGGCCTTTATGATTTAGTTCCCATGTCTTTTGTCACGCCATCTACCTTAATATTCTTAACGCCATCTTCTTCAAAAGAGAGTGTGATGCTCACGTTATCTCGCGCAAAGAAGTAATCTATCCCATTTACCGTCAAGACGTAATTACCCTTTACAGAGTCGCTAAACTCTTTTTTCACAAGAGAGATTTGATGATCTGCAATTTGCCACTTAAATTCAGAAATAAAACCTTGATTGAATTCTTGGATCCACACGCGGGTATCGTCTTTACTCAGTGTAATGGCAACTGAGTAAGACTCTGGTAGTTCAGACATATCATAATAATTTGCACCGATGCGAAACTGTTCAGTCTGTTTGTTCCAAGCAAAACCAAACTCAAACGCTTTCTCTACACCGGTTGGGTAGGTTAGTGTGCCTTCCCCTTTAAAGTCAAAGTCTGCGTAGCACATACTGGAAAAGGCAAATAAGGTGGAACAGGTAACAAGGGATAATTTTTTCATCGACTTCACTTCAGTTATTTTACTTAATTTGAGGTTCGCGTATGTAGTAACCGAACTCATTGTTTTTAAGCTCATTTTATAGGCTTTTTTGGTCATGCTAGAAAGGCGTTCATTTTTTGAAGCTCAGGTTATTAATCTAGTTTACCGACTGCATTACTGCAACTAAGGGCAAAGTAATGTATCAGTTATAGACGTAAGCGTAGCAAAATAATCACTTTAGAATATGAATTGCTATGCTAGAATCGAAAAATTATTAACTGGTAAGACCATTGTTATGAATTTATATTTTCGTTTACTGCTGTTGTTTTGGAGAATAAGACAGAATAAACAAACAGCAGATTCCATTTTGTCTCCGATAGATATTGAGTATCGCGCCCTGCCAAGCGATTGCGATATTAATATGCACTTGACCAACTCACGATATCTCGCATTTATGGATTTAGCGCGTACTTGGATGACAGAGCGAGTTGGGTTATTTGCAGCTGTGATGAAACGCCGCTGGTTCCCAATTGTTAACGCTACAGCGATTACCTATATTCGCGATATCAAGCCGCTGCAAAAATTTACCATTACCACTAAGGTGGTGGGATGGGATCATAAATACTTTTACATTGAACAGCGTTTTCATTCAGAGCGTGGGCTGCATGCAATTGCTTATGTGCGTGGGGTATTCAAGCGTAAGGGTGGGGTGGTTGCGGTCGAAGAAATGCTCGAAGTAGCTGGGTTTAACGGTGAAGCACCTATTTTATCTCCTGAGATTATGCATTGGAAAGCCATGTTAGAGGCAAAGAAAAACAGTAATCTATAAACTATAAAGGCCACATCTGTGGCCTTGGGGATTGAGAAAGTAACAGTAAATCTGTGATTTAAACCATTTAGGTATTAGAACTTATATTTCACACCGAACATGGCCACAATTGGGTCAAGCTCTACGTCTGAAGTTAATGCTTTTACGCCGTTTGCGTACACTGTTGCATCGGTATTGATATCCATTTTAGAGATCATACCATGTAGACCCCATTTTTCATTTAAGTCGTAGTTAAAGCCGACTTGTAGTGCGATACCAAAAGAACTATCCAAATCAACTTCTACATCGTTAGTCTTTAGTGTTGCTTTTAGTGCAGCACTTGGCTCTTCATCGAAGAATACTGTGTAGTTTAGACCCGCGCCGATAAATGGGCGGAACTTAGCGCTTGCATCAAAGAAGTGATACTGCGCAAGTAGCGTTGGTGGCAAGTGTTTGATGTCAGCGATTTCCGCCCCTGCTAAGCCACCAGCACCGTCTACGGTGTGAGAAAATGGTGTTGCCGCAACTAGCTCAAATACGATGTTATCGCTGTAGTGGTAATCAAGAGTGATACCAAGCTGGGTGTTTGAATCAGCGACTAAGCCTAGCGAGTTATCTTGATCAATGGCAGAAGCCGTGTTGTCAGGGTTTACATTAATAGCACCAACATTAACACTGAAATTTGCGTGTGCGAAGGGAGCAGCAACTAGCAGAGTAGATAAAAGTGCAGCGCTTAAAGTTTTCATTTTCTTCTCCTAACCCTATGTGAGGACATTTTTAAACTGTGAAACAGTGTGTGTTTTCAATGAAGCCATCTTAAAAGGGTTCAAAAAATGAAAAACTGTTCTAGATCAATTTTTAAATTGTAAGATTTCAGAAATTTTTGAAAGTTTGATTTAGATTAAGTTTTCTCGATGTCATTAATTTGCATTAAAACTGCAATGCTGTGGTCAAAGTTTCATCTTTAAATAATTGCTAGATTTCACCTACAAGTCATTCTCAGTTATGTCATTAGCAACACAGAATCAAAATCTTAGCGCGTCTCACGCAACCGAGATATTAACGCATTTGATCCAAGCGCCTTCGGTTACACCGTGTGATGCAGGCACTATCGCTTTTATGTCAGAGCAACTCGCCGCGCTGGGTTTTACTATTGAGCAGTTTGAGGTGCAGGGAGTAAAAAACTTGATTGCAAGTTATCGTTTCTCTTTGGGACCAACTTTTGCTTTTTCTGGTCATGTGGATGTCGTGCCTGCAAATAATAAAGGCTGGATTGTGCCGCCATTTAGTGCGCAGATTATTGATGGCGTGATGTATGGACGTGGTGCTGCAGATATGAAAGGTGGCGTTGCGGCAATGCTTGCTGCAACCAAAACATTACTACAGCATCGTGAAAAATTACGAGGAAGCTTTTACTGGTTACTCACTTCTGACGAGGAAGGTGAAGCGGAGTTTGGTTCCAAATTGATTGCAGAGCGATTAGCTGAAAATGGCATCGAGCTAGATGCTTGTTTGGTAGGTGAACCGACTTCACATCAAGTAGTGGGAGATACGGTTAAAAATGGTCGTCGCGGTGCGATTTCTGGGCGTATTCAGGTTAAAGGAAGAACGGGGCATGTGGCTTATCCAGAACAAACGGTTAATGCAGCTCACATCGCAGGCCAGTTGGTTAGTCAACTCGCGCTTTTACCTTGGTGGAAAGATGAAGCGGGATCGCAAACCACGCTGCAAGTTACTGGGATCACAGTTCCAAATATCGTGGATAATTTAGTACCAGCAGAGTGTGAAATCACCTTTAATATTCGTTACAGCCATGCCTATAAGAGCCAAGAAGTTGTGCACTATATTCAAGAGTCGCTGGCTAAATCCGGTGCTATGTTAGCGATCAGTTGGGAGCGGCCTTGTGAGTCGTTTTATACCGGCGCGAGGCAAGAAAACTGTTTCTTAACGCTGGTAGAGCAAGCAATCCAGGAAACAACGGGGCAGTATCCGAGCTTAAGTACTGCAGGCGGCACCTCCGATGGTCGCTTCTTTGCGACCGGAAAAACGCAAGTGATCGAATGTGGGGTAAAGAATGATTCAATTCATCAAGTGAATGAACATCTATCCCTCAGCGATCTACATGCGATAGAAAAAATATACTTATCTGTTTTAAATAGGTTTTTTAAAAAAGTTGAAAATTTTTAAAAGAATTTTCTTGAAAATAGATTTGCTGACCATAAATAGCTTTATGAGGACGCCGACAGGGCCTCATGAATTAAATAACTATTTGTTTTAAAAGTGCTTATTGGTTCTTTTTTGAAGAGTGAGCACCTATGTATAGCTTTAAGAGGATACAAAATTATGCGTACAGTAGATTTATCACCATTATATCGTTCATTTATCGGTTTTGATCATTTAGCTTCTATGATGGATGCTGCTGCAAGAACAGATAAACAACCTAGCTATCCACCATACAACATCGAAGCGCTAGGTAAAGACAAGTACCAAATTACCATGGCTGTTGCAGGGTTTACCGAGCAAGAGCTAACGCTGGAATCAGAAAACAATACGTTGACCGTAAAGGGACAAAAGCAAGCAACTGAAGAAGCCAACGAGCGTAAATTTATTCATCAAGGGATCGCCGAGCGCGGGTTCGAGCGCAAATTCCAACTTGGCGATCACGTCAAAGTATTAGGTGCAGACTTAGCGCACGGCTTACTGGTTATTGACCTTGAACGCGAGATCCCAGAAGCACTGAAGCCAAGAAAAATAGAAATTGGCTCGGGCAACTTGCTTGAAAGCAAGTAATATCAATCTAATTTATTGATTTCCAACCCGCCGCCGTCAGGCGGCTTTTTTTTGCCTAAATACAAAGCATTTGTTATTAGTAAAGTTATGCTTCAGTCGTTATCCCCCAGAAAATGAAACTTGGACTAAGACAATACGTAAAAAGACGAAATGGTGTACCACTGGGTCATAGTCAGTCACTAGGAAACATGTTTCGGCGGGCTTTCGGCGCTCGGTCTTTCGATGGTTTCTGGGTGTATTGGAATCCTATCTGGAGTTATTACTTGGCGCGCTTCGTATTTCGTCCATGCGCAGCGAAAGTGGGGGAAAAACTTGGCTATTGGTTTACTTTCATAGTGAGTGGCGCATTGCATGACGTCATTGTTGGATTAGTGGTGGGAGAAGCGATTTTTACATTTACCCCATTCTTTGCTGTACTTGGGGCTACTGCGCTTGGATTTAAAGTGACGGGCTATCGTTATTCGAGTCAGCACTTTCTCATTGCACCTTTGTTTAACGGTTCGATCATTGTGTTTAGTTTTTATCTAAGTAGTGTTTTTAGCGAGTTACTTGTATGGTAGAAGAAAAATATTGCGTTGAGATGAAGAATGGAATTAAAAGATAAGCTGATATTGTTGTTGAAATCAGGTGGGTTATCGTTACTCATCGCGGGTGGATTTTATACTTTGTTGTTTTACATGTCTGCACAATTTCATCACCAAGTGCAATTTTCGCCCTTCTCGCAGGATATTGGCGTAAACGCGATGCTAATTTATAGCTTCTTGGTTTTTCTATTTAGTGCCATTTTTAGCTATTTCTTTTTGAAAATGCATGCTGCCCGTCATGATATGCATGTCGATGGCTTGGTTCTTAGCATCAAATATACACACTTACTGCTTTGGGGAGGTGTTGTCAGCATTGCGATTTATATCTTATTACACATGAATCAACATGTTTTGGTGTTAAATCAAGCCAAAGACAGCCACACTTCAGCTCAGCAACTTGAAGCGTTGGTTTCTTATCTGCCTGAAAGTGGCGATGTGATAGAGCTTGCGGTTGCACAAAACCCCGCAACGGCACCAAACACGCTAACTTACTTGAGTCTAAAACGAGACTTTGCTACGCACTTAGCACTTGCCATGAATCCAAGTACTCCCAAAAAAGTGCTAGAAGAAATTATTAGTTATTATCAGGGAGGACAACAAGATGTAGTCCTCAATGCGGTGATGAAAAACCCTAATGTGGCTAGCGGCAAGGTTCAGCTGCAGGTACGTTAATCGTTTTATTCTTTGACTGAGCGCATGGGAGACGCAAGAGGAGCCACGGCCTAATTTTATTTGCTATCACGTTCGCTCAATTCAGTACGTAGTTTACTTTGCATGTCTTTAAGTGCCGTTATTTTGTCTCTTGCCTCTTGTAGTTGTTGTTGTGGTAATCCCTCTTTAACTCCACGTGCTAGCAGTGCTTCTATTTGCGCTACTTTACCATCGACGGCCGCAATATACTGTTGCTTTAGCTTGGCGTCTTTTTGATCCAAATACGCTTGGTAAGCTTCGGTATCCGACAAATCCCCCTGAAAATCATCCATCTGCTTTTCAGCTTGGTTTATTGGCGGCAGATATTCAGGCTCCGTGATTGGCTTAACGGCTTTGGGTGAGGTCTTTGCATTTGGTTTGATAGGAGCATAAGTATTGATTGGCGTAATTAACGTTTCAGTTCTTTTCTCCTGCTCAGGCTTTGTCTGCGAGGGGGGATTATATGTGGGGTTTTGCCAACCTATGTTGGCAAAACGCAGTGTGAATCCAGCTATCACAGCCCCAAGAAATATGACAATCAATGCTTGCCAATACTTCATATTACCGCTCCGCTATTTGCCGCTTTCCAAGCCATATAATCTTGCTCGAATTTGTGCTGAGCAAACTCTTGGGTCAGTGCCCGCAGTGCTTGGTAGCGTACTGTTTCACTTTTCACATCGTAATAATCATATATCGGTGACTGGCTATACAATACCAGCCATTCGCCACTTGGCGTGCGAATACTAGGTGTTATCTTGCCTTGTTGATTACTAAACGCCAGCTGTGTTTCCCATTTCGGCGTGCTTTGGCGGGTCAGCGGAGTGAGTTGGGCCTGCCATATTAATATCGGGGTATATTTAGCGACGGCTTGTTGCCATGAGTGTGCATTTGCATATTCGTTAAATTGCTGTGCGGTTTTTTGTTCGGGAAATTTCGCTGCGCTCGCACTCACTTGCTTGACGTATTTAAACCTCTTCTTATGACGCTCATAATACTTCGCGATGGCACTATCAGGAATTTCACTTTTTAGGGTATCGACATACTGGCTCGTTGCACCATGCATCTCTTCCTTAACACCAAGAAATGCCAGCATGCTCGGCCTCAATAGTTCTGCGGTTACCACTTGTCGTAACTGTTCTATTGTCAGACCTTGCTTTGCCACATAAGGTTTTGCGGCGGTAAATAGCGCCTGTTGATTGAGATGTTGATTGACAATAGCTTGCAATAACGAGAGTTCTCCTTGGTGAAGTTTAAAGCGGTTTTGCATTGATTGGCTATGTAATACTTGAGCAAGTGTCAGTGGCGCTGATTTTGTTAGTTGCAGCTGTTGCCATTTGAGTAATTGCTCAGCAGTGTATTGCCCGTCAGCGGGGTACTGTCCTAGTAAAGACAGCATCTGATCCTTATCAAATACCAAAGGGTAGTGCTTCTTTTCAAGCCGAGTAAGTGCAGGAAACCAATGAAGGAGTGAGCTGGCGAGAAACTTATCGACATGATATTGGGTGCTGAAACCGACTCTGGATTGGCGCTCTAAAACACTTGGATTAAGTTGCTTTGCTTGGAATAGCAAGAATTGATTTTCAAGCAATTGCGCAGTAGTTTGCTTTTTTGATAACTCTCGGCCTTGCTCAAGATAGAGTTGATGAACTAAATGCGTCAGAGATTTAGGTATGCTCGGTGAGGCAAAACTTGGTAAGCAAAAGCTGCTTACCAAGAAAAATAGAACTAGACGCATTACCTAACGTCCATCGCATGATTTATCAAATGAACGACCATGGCTATTGCGTGAGGGATCACTTGCTTACCTGTATTTACACGATCGTAATGATCCTCTGAATTTAACACGATACCACCTTGTGAATAAGAGAAAGAACCGCCTTGTGTTAGTAATGGGCGAATATCTGTTGAGTTGCTATCAACAGCGCTGAAACTATTCATCGCTTGCTTTACTAAGGTAAAATCGTTCAATGATTCTTGGTCATAGTAGTCTTTCACCCAAGACTCCCAACCTGCATGATTCAAATCTGATGTTGTCCAAGTATGATGCGGTTGAAGTAAATCTGTAGTGTGAAAAACAAAGCCTAGTACCTGTGGGTTACCGCTCTGTACATAGCTTTGATACCAGTACTGGCCTAAGTTATCAATTGGCTGAAAAGGCATTTCTTCAAAATCATCGTACATGCTATACGTTGAGTGGCTATCGATACGATAGTGTTTTTCTGTGATCCCATAACTATCATATTCAGTATCATCAGCGCTAAACCAACCTGTTTCGCCGCCATGACCATCGTCTAAGTAATCGCCTTTCAGCCAAGTGGCAGCCATTGAATCAACAGAGCCTGATACGGTAAGTTTCTGATAATTATAACCACCGAAGTCATTGCCGTGAGTATCAGCACCTTGAGTATGGTTTTGGAAGTGCCAGTAACTGGTGTATTTCACGATGCTTTCAGCTGCACCCCAAAGCGGTGCTTGTACACAGTCACCCGTAATGGCGCCACAGAAGAATGTATCCTCAAAATCATCAACATCATACGCAGCTTGGCCCAGCAAATTGGCTAGTTGAGAAACTGACATGCCGTTAGCTTGAGCATATGCTTGTAACTTTGCGTACTGTGTTGTAGTTGGATTCTGTGCCATGTAATTTACGGCGTCGATGACGATGCGCTTATGTGTCTCTTGACTAAACGCGTGGCTTTGCCCTGCTGCGACTAAAAGGGCCATAGGAAGTAAATAATTTTTCATGAGTTGCCTCTATAAATTTTAATTTGTGTGAACGCAATTTTTCTACTTAAAAAACGAAGTGCGCTATTTAAAATAATTTATGTGAATTTTTGATTAAAATAAAGTTAAATTTTGATTGTGTTAAAATTCAAAGAAGATGCTTGTTGGTCACAAATGGGTCAGGTATGATCTCGGGGAGAATTTAGGCACACCTGCGCTAAACGAATGGAACTATGAAAAAACTACTTATAATAATCAGTTTATTGTTACCGTTTTATGGAATTTGCGAAGAACAAAGTGACGAACTTGATGACGAGTTTGCTTGGCAGCTGAGTGTCGGTGCCTTTTACGTTGATATGACAATGCCTGCTTTAATTGGCACGGACTCGACATTCAAACATGGCACTTTTTTAGTCGATGCAAAGGTAGAGTATAAAAGCTTTTACTTGAATACCCATTCAGGTGATTTTTTTGGTGGCTCGGATATAGGTTACCAAATTATCAATAATGGAGAATGGGGTATAGATGCTATCTATGGCAGTTATATGTTGCCTTTTTCTGAACGTGGTTACTATGACACTGATGATGTCGTGCCTGAACTGAGAGGAATACGTAAACGCGATCAAGATAATTCATTGGGCTTTTCCTATTACCGTCATGTTGGTGAATTTCTTGCTGTTGCTGAGATTGTTTACGATGTTTTTGGGGAAACAAACGGTTGGGTTTTTCACCTCGAAGCGACACGTAATTTTGAACTGAGAAACTGGGATTTATGGCTTAATTTTGGCGCTAACTATTACTCTAGTAATTTTCATAATTACTTTTATGGTGTTTTAGAATCCGAAGTCAATGATTATTTAACCCCCTATAAACCTGGTGCTTCAGCTTCTGCGTTTATGCAAATGCAACTTAATTACCCAATTGCAGAGGATTGGGTGTTTAGCGCAGGTGCATCGTGGTTAGTTGGTTCTCAAGATACGTTAGATAGCCCCTTAGTTCGCTCTCGTCACGCCAGAGTATTCTTTACTGGGGTGAAATATGTTTTCTAAATTAATCACATGGACAGTGCTGTTTTGGAGTATTTCACTGAGCCAACAACTCCGTGCTGCTGAAACTAATCCAGTGGGAATACTTCATGCCGTGCCGAGCAAGTGTGTAGCCCTGAACCAAGGGCGAACTTGCTATGCGGATGTCAAAGTAACGGTGAATGCGCCTTCTGAAGGGGATTACTGCATTCGAGAAAGTTTATCGAAGAAGATCCTGCAGTGTTGGGCCAAAGCGGATACCTTTAAATATGAGCTAGACTTTAGTTCGGATGAAAGTTTGAGCTATGAGCTTATCTCAAAGCAGTCTCGAGATGTGCTAGCTGTGACCACTATTGAGGTGAATTGGGTTCACAAAGTAAAAACAAAAAAAAGGCGTTGGCGCCTCTTTTGATCCGAAGGCTGCGTGCGAGCGTAGCCTAAAGTTGCTCGATGTTATCTAAACACCACTGAGCCCTTGCGAGCACCTCTTGCCGTGTTTTCTCATCTTGTTTTTGCCAATTTCGATAGATCATACCAATACGGTGGTTATTGGTAAACTTACCCTCATGGCGGTGCATAAAATGCCAATATAGGCTGTTAAGAGGACATGCATCATTGCTTGATTTTTGCTTGACGTCGTAGTGGCAGTGCTGACAATAATCACTCATTTTTTGTATGTAGTTACCACTTGCGGAGTAGGGTTTGGTTGCCACTATGCCGTGGTCTGCAAATTGTGTCATGCCTCTGGTGTTTGGCATTTCGACCCATTCAATGGCGTCGATGTATATACCTAAATACCATTCATCCACTTGATCAGGGTGTATTCCGGTTAGCAGACAAAAGTTTCCCGTGACCATTAATCTTTGAATGTGGTGAGCGTAGGCATAATCAAGGCTTTGATTGATAGCTTCACTTAAACAGCGCATCTTCGTTTTTCCATGCCAAAAATAGCCTGGCAAATTGCGCTGAGCAAGCAAGTAATTTTTATGACGGTAGTCCGGCATATTGAGCCAATAGACGGCTCGGATATACTCTCGCCAGCCCAATATTTGCCTAACAAATCCCTCAATCTGTGCAATATCAATTTGTGAGTTGTCTTGGTAAGCCGCTATCGCGCTATCGATAACGTGTTTGGGGTGAAGCATTTTTGTATTCAACGCAAAAGAGAGTCGTGAGTGATACAGTGTCCATTTATCGACACTTTTACAGGTCATTGCATCTTGAAATTGACCGAATAAAGGCAATAGGTGTTCACAGAAAAAGGCCAAAAGATCGTGAGCTTGCGCACGGTTAGCCGGCCACAGCAATGATTCTTCGCTGTTACCAATGGTCTTCACTTTATGCCGTTTTATCCGCTTTAAAATGTCACTAACATCGTTGGCAAAACAAAGCGGCTGTGGGATAGCGTCGATGTCTTTTGACTTGAGCTTATTACGGTTTTTACTGTCGAAATTCCATTGCTTGCCAAGCGGTTCACCGTCGTCCATTAATACATTAAAACGGCGCCTGAGCTTGCGATAAAAAAACTCCATTGTGGTGTGTTTTCCTGGCGTTAAATAATCATCCAACTCTTCGTAAGGGACTAGAAAATGCTCAGTGTCATAGCAACGAACCTGTAACTGGTCGAGTGTTAATTCCATCATTTGCTTCAGTAAGCGATATTCATCAGGTCGTTGATAGTCAAAGCTCGATACTTGATATTTATCACATAAATGAGCAATTAAAGCGGGGAGATCAGAATAGTCCTGAGTCTCATCGAGGGTGAGATGTAGCACATGAAAGCCTACCTTATTCAGTGCGATGGCGAAATTTTCCATGGCTTTGAAGAATGCGCATACTTTTTGTATATGATGTTTGGTGTAGTCGGCCTCTTGTTTGAGTTCTGCAATCAGATAAAGGTACTCAGCTTTATCGTCAGCAAACCAACTATGCTTGGCGTTGAGTTGGTCGCCAAGAATTAATCTGAGGCCTTTATATTGAGGCTTTTGTTGTGTCATTAGTTATCCTCCAAAGGCCAACCAACATGATCTTGGCTGTCGAGTTGTAGAGTGGCTTCTCCTTGCCATAATTTTATATATTCACCATCTGGGTCAAATAGTGCTTGTTGCTTTGTGATATTGAAATGGCGACCGCCACGAGGATCTGCTCCAACACCAGCGATATACTGCCAATTACCCCAGTTCGCTGCGACGTCGTAATCGATAAGATGTTGCTCGAAAAAAGCGGCGCCGTAGCGCCAATCTAGCTGTAGCTCATTAACACAGTAGCTCGCAGCTATTTGTCTCGCTCTGTTGGAAATCCAGCCAGTTTTAGTCAATTCGTGCATAATGGCATTGACCAGTGCGCTGGGTGTTCGGCCTTGGCACCACTTTAAAAAGCGCTCTGGATAGAAACTGGTTTTTGGTGTTTTGGCTTTGACGCCTGAAAAGCAAAATAGCGTGTGTTGATGTTTGAGCGCATACCAATAAAAATACTCACGCCACAACAGTTCAAACCAAATCCAATAGGTTGATTCATTTGCGCCTCTTTGCTCCTCAAATTGAGTAAGTGATTGCTTGATCTGTCTAGGACTGATAGCGCCAGAAGCAAGTATTGGACTAAACCGAGTGGAAAAATGATCACCGAACAAGGCGTTTCGAGTTTCTTTGTATGTGAAAGCCGCATCCGTTTGGAAGTATTGTTGTAGCTGTTGCTGGGCTTGCGCTTCGCCTGCGGCTACTTTGATATTGTATGAAGAGTTTGCTTTAAATTCAGCTAAATCTAAAACCCGATTCGGTCTTGGTGGAAGCGTAGCGGTTGCAATAGGTGATTTAGGTTCAATTTCCTCTACAGCTTTGCGAAATGGCGTAAAGCTCGGTGGCAGCTCACTGATTTTGAGTGGTAGTGTATCTGGTTCAAACAGCGTACTAGAATAAGCGCTAACGTATTGAATGTAAGGAAAGTTATCTTGTAATTTTAACCAAAGCTTTTGTTCATCGAATCCTGGATGAGCTGCGCGGCCAATATGAGTTACCTGCTGTGTATGAATAATCTCAGTCAGTGCTTTGAGCTGAGCTGTGTTACGTAGCATATACAGCTTCTGTTGTTGTGACGTTAGTGATTGATGCAAGGCGTTGAGCGTCTGATTGCGATAACATTCGACAGCAAAAGAAGTTGAGCACTGCGCTTTGCGAGCCGTCCAAAGGTTTACAGTGGGTAGATAAATGCAGATAAGTGTATCAACTAGAGACGCCAGCTTTGTAAGTGCGGGGTTATCACTAAGGCGGCAGTCGTTTTCAAATAAATAGAGTCCTACTTTCACGTTTATTCTTAACAGTCATGAACGAATAAGACTCTATACGTAACGATCAACTAAATTGCTCAGTTAGTTTGGCAAGATTCTATAAGTGTACGCAAGTGAGCACCAACGTCTTGTGTTTTGGTTTGGCCTTGCTCAAGTAAGTGGCTCGCTTGCTGTTTTAGTTCCGCCAAATCATACTGCTCGAGCAAAGTTCTTAAATATCTAACTGTATCAGCACCTTGCTGAAGCAAATCAGGAAATTGTTCGATGGAAATTTCCTGTTGGCTTAGGCGAGAAATAGAGTTGAGTAGGTCGCTTAAATTTGCACTGTCTTGCAATGCGCCTTCAACCGCAATAAGCGCGCCCATCGGATCGGCATCTAGATTATTTGCAACGCAAGCTGCAACACTGCCAGCCTCTGCTGATGCTTGCACTGACTCAATTCCTTTATCACGGATCTGCTCAACCACTTGTTGTAGTTCTTGATGTTCAGATAAATATTGTGCCTCGATTTGGGCTTTAGAGTCTTCCAGCATATCGCATGCGGTAAGTGAAACGACCATAGTAGACGCAAAGGCAATCGCTCTTAGCATTTTATCACTTCCTATATAAAGATTTTGTGAAAGTCTAAAGAGCTGAGAGCCAGAAGTCACGCAGAGTTTGGTTTTGTAAGCTCTGCATGACTTTGATCTTAGAGTAATGTTTAGTGGCTACCGTTGTCTCTTCGTTTAGCAGCTCAAGTTAGTTTGCTTGTTGCTGCGCTCTTTTGAACTCTTGTAGACCAACAATATTGGTTTTTTTGAATAATTCAAAGCGCAGCATATTTTCGATGAGTAACAGTGCTTTGTTCCAAGCGTTTTTTGCTGCTGTGGTAAAATGCCTGCCAAGATGACTTTTCAGCGTTGCTGTAAAGGTAAACAACAAGACACTGATATCTTTTTCTGACGTTCCCATAAATAACAGCGTACCGCGTTGTTTTTGCAGATAATGTAATAAGTTTGACTGCTGTGGGATACGCATCACACAATTTTGAACAAAATCAAATATTTGATGCTCCCAGATTATGAGTTGTCCCACATTTGTTGGAATTTGCATGCGCAAATCGTAATGTTGAATTTGGTTGTACCAAGAAGTGCAAAAGCCATGGAAATTCGGACGAATACTCGCAAGCGTTTGAGTTAAAAGTTGATATTGATAGGGAGTAATGCTCATAGACGCCTCTTCAAACTGATGAAGAGCGGATCCTTTGCTCAAAAACAAATAGCCTAAGTCTGAGTATAGCTGTTTTTTTAAAATGCGAGACTTTTTAATATTTTTTTGTGAGCTTTTTCTTACGTTGCAATAATCAATTGAATTTCAATATGCTGGACCTAGCTATAGTAGGCCGAGATTGAGTAACGGCCCACATTGATTTGAAAATATTAGTGCTTAATTGGTGAAAGCAACTGTGGATCTGTCACGAGTTTACGAATGCCATGCGCATGGTCCTCTTCAAAAGCATTGTCTTTACACCAATGCGCGAGACTATTTATATCAACTTTGGTACAGCTTGGGCGTACACTCCAACTTACCTGTAAAGGTGAGCACTGTTGGTTGTTATAGCTAGGTCCAGTCGTCGAACCTAAAAACTCAACTGGTGTGCCTGTATTACTTGGTAAAACACCTGCTTGATGGTAACCGCCAACTTGGCCTTGATAATCAAGCTCAGTGAAGTCTTGCGCATCTTCATCATTAACCACTAAAAACACCTGAGTTTCGACGCGTAGATCGGGGTTGGCGCAGCTGTCATTTAAGCAAGCACCGAGGGTCGGGCCCGGTTTTACATCACAAGAGCTATGAACCCAGTGTACTTCAATCGTATCGCCGGGCTTTACGTTGTTACATACTTTATCTTCTACAGGAGCAAGCTCTGCTGGGGTGAGGCTTGCAGTTGCATTACATTGGAATCCGCCGTACTTTGGGTCATTGGAAACGACAGAGAAGTCTTTGGCTTTATGTTCTGCATTTTTATGAAAGTGGATGTTACATAGGTTGAGTTTTTCTTTTGGTGGAGCCATAGCAAAAACCCGTTTGTTGTGACCCTGCAAACTATCAATATCTCTCGGTGTTTGTGGTCCTGCTGATTCACATTGCGCTGCAAATGCTTCAAAGCTAAATATAGACAGCGCTGTCAATTTACTTGGTTTTATAACCGTTCTCATTTGGTTTTCCTTTCTTTCGTGATTTTCTTGTCCCCAATTATGGATTAAATATTTCTTTTTTGTTACAAAAAATAAAAGGAGACGAAACTGGACCGATGAGTTGGGCATCACGGTGTTGTATGTGAAAAGTAAAATACCTGATTACATCTCAGCAACGAGCTGAAACGTCAGAAGATAGTTCTAAATCAAGGTTGCTATCTAGGCATACTGTCTTTATAATACGCAGCATATTTAGTCAATCGGACTGAAACTTTCGTTTTTCAGTATAATTGGCTTTAAGTATGGGCAATACATCGCCCATTAAAATGGCATTTTTTAGATGCCACTTCTTTTGAAAAGTAGAAGTAAAACAATTTTATGTTTCGGTGTAGAATGGAGTTGCTCGATAGATTGTCGGGCGCTTGATTTGGTAAAGTGCCGAAGGTCGTCGGTTCAAATCCGATTACCACTTCTTTGAAAAGTAGAAGTAAAACAATTTTATGTTTCGGTGTAGAATGGAGTTGCTCGATAGATGGTCGGGCGCTTGATTTGGTAAAGTGCCGAAGGTCGTCGGTTCAAATCCGATTGCCACTTCTTTGAAAAGTAGAAGTAAAACAATTTTATGTGTTGGCGCGGGATGGAGCAGCCTGGTAGCTCGTCGGGCTCATAACCCGAAGGTCGTCGGTTCAAATCCGGCTCCCGCAACCAAGTTAAAGATTGAGTTCTTTGATTTCGCGCATTCCTTGTAATGCGCGTTTTGCGTTTAAGCATCGGCTTTTTTGTTTAAGTTGATGATTAATTTGGCTGAGATAGCTCGCAAACCAAGCACGGCCTTTGGCCACACAGTTTGTTATTCGTGTGACGCCCCGCTTGGTTCGGGGCGTTGTTGTATCTGGCGCAAGGTGTATTCTGAGCCCAAGATCAAGCAGCTATGATTTGGGGCTTTAGGCCCTTTTTTTGTTTGTATGGAGGAGTTCTGTGTCAAAACTCGAGCAAGATTTGACTGAAATGTTGGAGCCTGCAGTTGCTGCGTGTGGCTTTGAATTACTCGGTCTTGAGTTTGTGCAAGCTGGTCGTCATTCTACACTTCGTGTATATATCGATCATGAAAACGGCATTAATGTAGATGACTGTGCGGAAGTGAGTCGTCAAGTTAGTGCAATTTTAGATGTCGAAGACCCGATTACGAACGAATATAGTTTGGAAGTATCTTCTCCTGGTGTTGACAGACCATTATTCAAACAAGCTCACTATGAAGCAGCAGTGGGAGAGGAAGTACGTTTGCGTACTAAACTTCCGCAAGAAGGTCGCCGTAATTTTAAAGGCGACTTAGTAGCAGTTAATGGCGATATGATCACGTTAAAAGTTGACGCTCAGGAATTTATCCTGATGTTAAGCAACATTGAGCGTGCCAATATCATCGCAAAATTCTAACTTTGAGTGCGAAGGACAAGGGCAAGCGAGGCATTACCTATGGCAAAAGAAATATTGTTGGTGGCAGAAGCTGTTTCCAATGAAAAAGCGGTCCCAAGAGAAAAGATTTTTGAAGCATTAGAGTTCGCACTAGCGACAGCAACAAAAAAGAAGCACGGCGGTGAGATCGAAGTACGCGTTACTATCGACCGTAAAACGGGCGAGTACGATACTTTTCGTCGTTGGAAAGCGGTTGAACCACAAGAAGACGGTTCACTAGAAAATCCATATGCGGAAATCACTATTGAAGCGGCGCAAGTTGATGAGCCTGACGTTCAATTAGGTGATTACGTTGAAGAGCAGATCGAATCAATTAAATTTGACCGTATCACCACACAGATGGCGAAACAGGTAATCGTACAAAAAGTACGTGAAGCTGAGCGCGCATTAGTTGTTGATGCATATAAAGATCAAAAAGGCGAGCTAGTGACAGGTGTTGTTAAAAAAGCAACGCGTGACGCTATCGTTATCGACCTTGGTAACAATGCTGAAGCGGTAATTTACCGTGAAGACATGCTACCACGTGAAAGCTTCCGTCCGGGTGACCGTGTGCGTGGTCTACTTTACGAAGTGAAGCCTGAAGCGCGTGGTGCTCAGCTATTTGTTACGCGTTCTAAGCCTGAAATGTTGATGGAACTATTCCGTATTGAAGTTCCGGAAATCGGCGAAGAAATGATTGAACTTAGAGGTGCTGCACGCGACCCTGGTTCTCGTGCTAAAATCGCTGTAAAATCAAACGACAAGCGTATCGACCCTGTAGGTGCATGTGTTGGTATGCGTGGCGCACGTGTACAAGCTGTGTCTTCAGAACTTGGCGGTGAGCGTGTTGACATTGTACTTTACGATGATAATCCAGCACAGTTCGTAATCAACGCAATGGCACCGGCTGAAGTAGCTTCAATCGTAATGGATGAAGATACGCGCACGATGGAAATTGCAGTTGAAGCTGACAACCTAGCGCAAGCGATTGGTCGTAATGGTCAAAACGTACGTTTAGCTAGCCAACTTACTGGTTGGGAACTAAATGTAATGACAGTGGAAGAGATGGAGCGTAAGAGCTCGGAAGAATCAGATAAATTGGTTAATCTATTCACTGAAAATCTAGACATCGACGATGATTTTGCAACACTACTGATTAACGAAGGTTTCTCTTCACTTGAAGAGGTGGCTTATGTACCAGTAGCTGAATTTTTAGAAATCGACGGTCTAGACGAAGAAACCGTTGAAGAGCTACGTAACCGTGCGAAAGATGCACTGACTACGAAAGCACTTCGCGATGAAGAAAGTCTTGAAAATGCAGAACCTGCAGAAGACCTACTAGCACTTGAAGGACTTGAGCGTCATACCGCTTTTGTTTTTGCTAGCAAAGGTATCGTTACACTTGAAGACCTTGCAGAGCAAGGTATTGATGACTTAGTTGAAATTTCTGAGTTATCAGAAGAGCAAGCTGGTGAGTTAATCATGGCCGCACGTAACATTTGCTGGTTCAGCGAAGAGTAATTTATTAACGGAGGTAACATCACATATGGCAGAAGTGAGCATTAACAAACTAGCCGAGAGTATTGGTACAACTGTTGATAAATTACTACAACAGTTAAAAGATGCAGGGATCACCAAAGCCGAGGGCGACCAAGTTACTGAATCCGAAAAGGCGACGTTGCTTGATCACCTAAGCAAGCAACACGGTGGCACTGGTTCAACCGGCCCTGAGCGTATGACTCTACAGCGTAAGAGTAAAAGCACGTTAAGTGTTAACTCATCTGGTAAAGCAAAGTCTGTATCTGTAGAAGTCCGTAAGAAGCGCACTTACGTTAAAAAGAGCGCAATCGAGCAGCAGAGAGAGGAAGAACGCTTAGCTGCAGAGGAAGCTGCGCGCAAAGAAGCAGAGTTAATGGCTCAGCAACAAGCAGAGCAACAGGCCAAAGTAGAAGCTGAGCGCAATGCGCGCGAAGAAGCGGAACGCAAGGCCGATGAGGAAGCCGAGCGCAAAGCTAAAGAAGAGGCGAAGCGACAAGCGGATGCTGAACGTCAAGCCAAAGATAAGCAGAGTAAAGAAGTGGATAGCGCGCAACAAATTAAAGAACGTCAAGAAGCTGAGCGTCTGCGTCAAGAAGCAGAAGCAGCAGCCCTGAAAAAGGCAGAAGAAGAAGCGAAACGTCAAGCGGAAGAAGCTCGCCGTCTAGCGGAAGAAAACGAAGCACGTTGGAAGGCGGAAGAAGAAGAGCGTCTTCGTCGAGAAGAAAGTGCTGATCACCACCTAACAACTTCTACTTACGCTCGTGAAGCGGAAGATGAGTCTGACGCACGTGAAGAGAAAAGCGCACGTCGTAAGAAGAAGAAAAAGCCAAGTGCGAAAGAAGAAGCAGCAGAAGCGAATGCGAAGAGGCTGAAAGGCAAAAAAGGTCGCTTAAAAGCGCCAACTTCATTACAGCATGGTTTCCAAAAGCCAGCGGCAGAAGTGAAACAAGAAGTACGTATCAGTGAAACTATCACTGTTGCAGAACTTGCTTCTCGTATGGCAGTTAAAGGCGCTGAAGTTGTTAAGACAATGATGAAGATGGGTGACATGGTTACCATTAACCAAGTTATCGATCAAGAAACTGCGCAGCTAGTGGCAGAAGAAATGGGTCACAAAGTTATTCTAGTGAAAGAAAACGAGCTGGAAGAAAAAGTACTAAGTGACCGCAGTGAAGAAGGTTCTCTTGAGCCACGAGCGCCGGTAGTAACGGTAATGGGTCACGTTGACCACGGTAAAACGTCAACGCTTGACTACATTCGTAAAGCAAAAGTTGCTGACGGCGAGGCCGGTGGTATTACTCAGCATATCGGTGCTTACCATGTTGAGACGGACAGTGGCATGGTCACTTTCCTAGATACTCCTGGACACGCGGCGTTTACGTCGATGCGTGCTCGTGGTGCGAAAGCAACCGACATCGTTGTACTTGTTGTTGCAGCGGACGATGGTGTAATGCCTCAGACGAAAGAAGCGGTACAACACGCGAAAGCGGCCGAAGTACCACTTATCGTTGCTGTGAACAAAATGGATAAAGAGGGTATTGACCCTGACCGCGTTAAGAATGAGCTTGCTCAACTAGATGTAATCCCAGAAGACTGGGGTGGTGAAACGCAGTTTGTTCATATCTCAGCGAAGACTGGTCTTGGTATTGATGAGCTACTAGAAGCTATCTTAATGCAATCTGAGCTATTAGAATTACAAGCTTCTAAAGAAGGCATGGCGTCTGGTGTGGTAATCGAATCTCGCCTTGATAAAGGTCGTGGTCCAATCGCTTCTGTACTTGTTCAATCAGGTACCCTAAACCAAGGTGATATCGTACTTTGCGGTCTTGAATATGGTCGTGTTCGCGCGATGAAAGACGAAAACGGTAAAGACATTAAATCAGCGGGTCCTTCAATTCCAGTAGAGATCTTAGGTCTTTCTGGCGTACCAGCTGCTGGTGACGAAGCGACAGTAGTTCGTGATGAGCGTAAAGCACGTGAAGTGGCACTATACCGTCAAGGTAAGTTCCGCGAAGTGAAGCTTGCTCGTCAGCAGAAAGCGAAGCTTGAGAACATGTTCTCTAACATGACTGAAGGCGACGTATCTGAAGTGAACATCGTACTGAAAGCAGACGTTCAAGGTTCTATCGAAGCAATCGCTGATTCATTGACTAAACTGTCTACAGATGAAGTTAAAGTGAAGATCGTAGGCTCTGGTGTTGGTGGTATTACTGAAACGGATGCAACACTTGCAGCGGCTTCTAACGCTATTATGGTTGGCTTTAACGTACGTGCGGACGCTTCGGCACGTAAAGTTATTGATACTGAGAACCTAGACTTACGTTACTACAGCGTTATCTACAACCTAATCGAAGAAGTAAAACAAGCAATGACAGGTATGCTTGCACCAGAATTTAAGCAAGAGATCATTGGTCTTGCTGAAGTTCGTGACGTGTTCAAGTCGCCTAAGATCGGTGCTGTTGCAGGTTGTATGGTAACTGAAGGTGTGGTTAAACGTAGTGCGCCAATCCGTGTACTTCGTGATAATGTTGTTATTTACGAAGGTGAGCTTGAGTCACTACGTCGCTTTAAAGATGACGTTGCTGAAGTTCGTAGCGGTATGGAATGTGGTATCGGCGTTAAGAACTACAACGACGTTAAAGTCGGTGACCAAATCGAAGTATTTGAAACTGTACAGGTAGAGCGTACGCTTTAATTGTAAGTTATTAAAATACTTGAGATGGGGGCACTAGCCCCCATTTGTGATCTCATAGATTTTGAAATTTTAAGTGGTGAAAATGAGAGAATTTTCTCGTACAGATCGCGTAGCACAGCAAATTCAAAAAGAAATTGCGGTGATCCTACAGCGCGAAATTAAAGATCCAAGATTGGGTATGGTAACAGTGTCAGCTGTTGAGGTATCACGCGATCTTTCTTATGCAAAAGTATTCATTACTGTGTTGAATACGAGTGATGAAGACAAAACTAAGCAAAGTGCGGCTATTCTGAATGAAGCAACCGGTTATATCCGCTCGCTTCTTGGCAAGCGTATCCGTGCGCGTATCATGCCTGAGCTTAAATTTGTTATTGATAACTCCCTAATGGAAGGTATGCGTATTTCTAACTTGGTTGACTCTGTGATCAGAGAAGACAACGCAAAGCGTGGTCCTGAGTCTGGAGATAAAGACCAAGAGGAAGAGTAATGGCGCGTCGCACCAAAGGCCGTGCGATCGACGGCATTCTGTTATTAAATAAACCGCAAGGTATTTCTTCTAACAAAGCACTACAGCAAGCAAAGGGCATTTATTTCGCTCAAAAAGCGGGCCACACCGGTGCTTTGGATCCGCTGGCAACAGGTATGTTGCCAATTTGCTTTGGAGAAGCAACTAAGTTTACCCAGTTTTTGCTTGATACTGACAAAACCTACGTGGTGAGAGCGCAGCTGGGTGAGCGCACGACGACATCAGATTCTGATGGTGAAATTGTTGAAACGCGACCAGTAAATGTAACACTTGAGCAGCTAGAGCAAGAAATTGCCAGCTTCTTGGGGGAATCTGATCAGTACCCTTCGATGTATTCGGCGCTCAAATATCAGGGCCAACCGCTATACAAATATGCCCGCGAAGGCATCGAAGTACCGCGAAAATGTCGCAAGATTAATGTTTATCGTATTACGTTAGATGAATATGACGAGCAAACTCAACAAATTCAAATGACGGTGCATGTGTCTAAGGGCACTTATATTCGTACGATAGTCGATGATTTGGGGGAAAAGCTTGGCTGTGGTGCGCATGTCATTATGTTACACCGTAGTGAAGTTGGTCATTACCCTAGCGACAAAATGATTACCTTAGTCGAGTTAGAAGCGTTACTTGAGAAAGCAAAAGCGGAAGAAGTTGCGCCTTCGACTTATCTCGATGAATTATTGTTGCCGATGGATACCGCTTTGGTCGATTTGAGCGTTGTTGATATTAGTGCTGAGCAAGGCGTTGCTTTTGGTCATGGGCAAACCGTTGCTGTCGAAAATTTACCAGACGGTATTGTTAAAGTGGTTGCCGATGGTAAGTTTGTTGGGATTGGCGAGCGTAATCCACAAGGATTATTGAAAGCAAAACGTGCGCTATCTTCCGCTCAGCCGGAATCACAATAAAATCTTCCTATGCAAGGGGAGTTTATGCTGGTATAATCCGCCAGCTTCCGCTTTGGCTGAATTAGTGATCGGCTGAAGCATTACTAAACTTATTTTGGAGTTATTATGTCACTAAGCAATCAAGAAAAAGCAGAAATCGTAGCAAAGTTCGCACGCGCAGAAGGTGATACAGGTTCACCAGAAGTACAAGTTGCACTTCTAACTGCTGACATCAACAAGCTACAAGGTCACTTCGCTAACCACAAGCAAGATTTCCACTCACGTCGTGGTCTTCTACGTAAAGTTAGCCAACGTCGTAACCTTCTTGACTACCTAAAAGGCAAGAGCGTTGACCGTTATGCTGCACTAATCAAAGAGCTTGGCCTACGTCGCTAATATTTTTGATTTCTTGTTGGAAATTTATCCAACAGTAAAAAAGGGGCTAATTAGCCCCTTTTTTTGTGGCTGTTCTATCAGTATACTTACAGCCGTTTAAAAATACTTTTAAACAAGCGTCAATCGGATTTCCAATTGTAGTGCTTAAGTAAATTATGGTGAGTTTATTTAAGACTGTGATTGGTCCCCGTTGACGTTGAAAACAATTTAGTAAGGAAAATATTGTGCAAGCAATTATTAAAGAATTTCAACTAGGTCAACACACGGTGACTCTAGAGACAGGTGCTATCGCACGTCAAGCTGACGGTGCAGTACTTGCAAGCATTGGCGATACTTCGGTACTTGTTACTGTTGTAGGAAGAAGAGAAGCGGCTCCTGGCCAAGACTTTTTCCCACTAACGGTTAACTACCAAGAAAAAATGTACGCTGCGGGTCGTATCCCTGGTGGTTTCTTGAAGCGTGAAGGTCGTCCTTCAGACGGTGAAACACTAACCGCTCGTCTAATCGACCGTCCAATTCGTCCTCTATTCCCAGACGGCTTTGTAAACGAAGTTCAGGTTATCGCGACAGTGGTTTCTGTAAACCCTGAGATCCAACCAGATATCGTTGCTTTGATTGGTACTTCAGCAGCACTAGCTATCTCTGGCATTCCATTCAATGGCCCGCTAGGTGCCGCGCGCGTTGGTTTCATCGATGGTCAATACGTACTTAACCCTACGTTAAAAGAGCTAGAGACAAGTAAGCTTGACCTAGTTGTTGCTGGTACTGAAAACGCAGTACTAATGGTTGAATCAGAAGCTGAAGTGTTAACTGAAGAAGAAATGCTTGGCGCTGTTGTATATGGTCACGAGCAATCACAAGCTATCATCAAAGCAATCGAAGAATTCCGCGCTGAAGCTGGTAAAGCGGCATGGGATTGGACTGCACCTGAAAAAGATTTAACACTAGCTGAAAAAGTCGCTGCAATTGCAGAGCAAAAAGTAGGTGATGCTTACCGTATTACTGACAAAGTTGCACGTAAAGAAGCACTTTCTGAAGCAAAAGCGGAAGTCATTGAAAAGCTAGGCGCTGAAGTTGCTGAAGGCGAGTCACTAGACGAGCAAGTGGTAGGTAAAACATTCAGCTCACTTGAGAAGAAAATTGTACGTAGCCGTATCATTGCTGGCGAAAAACGTATCGACGGTCGTGAACCAGATATGGTTCGTGCGCTAGACGTGATGACGGGTGTACTGCCACGTACTCACGGTTCTGCAATCTTTACTCGTGGTGAAACTCAGGCACTTGTAACAGCAACCCTTGGTACTGAGCGTGACGCGCAGATGCTAGATGACCTAACTGGTACTCACAAGCATCACTTTATGCTTCACTATAACTTCCCTCCATTCTGTGTAGGTGAAACGGGTTTTGTAGGGTCTCCTAAGCGTCGTGAAATCGGCCACGGTAACTTAGCTAAGCGTGGTATTGCGGCAGTAATGCCAACACTGGCTGAATTCCCATATTCAGTACGTGTAGTATCTGAAATCACTGAATCAAACGGTTCATCTTCAATGGCATCAGTATGTGGTACTTCACTTGCGCTAATGAACGCTGGTGTTCCAGTTAAAGCGTCAGTTGCTGGTATCGCGATGGGTCTAGTGAAAGAAGGCGAAGATTTCGTTGTACTTTCTGACATTCTTGGTGATGAAGATCACTTAGGTGATATGGACTTTAAAGTAGCGGGTACAGCAAACGGTGTAACTGCACTACAGATGGATATCAAGATTGAAGGTATCACCAAAGAAATCATGCAGATCGCGCTTCGCCAAGCGAAAGCTGCGCGTCTACACATCCTAGGTGTGATGGACCAAGCGATTTCTGCACCTTCTGAAGAGCTATCTGAGTTTGCTCCACGTATCTACACTATGAAGATCCCTGCGAAGAAGATTGCTGAAGTTATTGGTAAAGGTGGTGCAACAATTCGCCAGCTTACTGAAGAAACAGATACAACGATTGAAATCGAAGACGACGGTACTATCAAGATCGCTGCAACGAATGGTAATAGTGCACAAGCTGCTATTTCACGTATCGAAGCGCTTACAGCAGAGCTTGAAGTTGGTACGCTTTACACTGGTAAAGTTATCCGTATCGTAGACTTCGGTGCGTTTGTAAACGTACTTCCTGGTAAAGATGGCCTAGTGCACATATCACAAATCAGTGAAGAGCGCGTAAATAACGTTTCAGATCACTTAACTGTTGGTCAAGAAGTTAAAGTTAAAGTACTTGAAGTTGACCGCCAAGGCCGTGTTCGCTTAAGTATCAAAGAAGCACAAGAGAAAAAAGCTGAGCAGCCTAAAGAAGAAGGCGCTGAGTAATCTTTGCAATGCTTTGCATAGAATAGAAGTGTAAAGGGGCTGAATAGCCCCTTTTTTTATGCTTTAATGCTGTTTGACTCAAAATGATGAAACAAAACTGAGTTTATCTGGTCAATAGAGAACTAGGCAAAGTTATAGTACATAACCTGAGCTGCGGATAATTAATGCCTTTCTAGCAGAAAGTTTTAGCGCTAACTGCGTTGAATTCACTTCCAATAGCCAGCTATTGGTGCGTAAATTCGCCTTGTTTTCCCTAAAACTCTCTGGCTAGACAAGGAGAAAACTAAGTTGTGCTTTAGCAACAATGAGTTGGAACATTCCTTATCCAAACCTCAGGTTACATAATCAGATTGTTGGTATACCTGTGCAAAGACTCTAAACGGGCAAATGCCATTGAATGAGGAAGGAAATGAAGTTAGCGAAAATAGTTGTGCCATTAGTGCTAATGGGGCTGGTAGGATGTAAAAGCACGCAGCCAGAGGCCACTAAAAACATTGTAAATGTTCCGCTTGCAGTACCACTTCAAGCTAATTTCCGTAATGAAATTGCCATTGCTCGATTTAACGAGTTACTCTTGCAGCCGGATATGGCAAATGAGCAACGCGCGCAGCTGCTATACAATCGCGGTATGCTGTACGATAGCATTGGTTTGCAAACCCTTGCTCGTATTGACTTCAATCGCGCCGTAAAAATTAAGCCAGATCTCGCTGAAGTATATAACTTCCTAGGTATTCATCAAACGCTAGAGCAAAATTATGGCCGGGCATATGAAATGTTTGATGCTGTGCTAGAGCTCGACGAGCAACATGAATATGCCTATTTAAATCGTGGTATCGCATTGTATTACGGTGAAAGAGCCGATTTAGCTGTAAAAGATTTTGAAGCCTTTTTGGCGCGTGCTCCAAAAGATGCGTACCGTGCTATGTGGCTGTATATTGCTCAGCAGCAAGTAGACGATGCGCTTGCTAAGCAGACATTGGCGGCAAATAGCCAAGCATTAGACCCTGACGAGTGGTCGTCTCAGTTAGTTGCATTGTATTTGGGTACTTTATCTGAAGAAGCATTTCTTGCGCAGATCTCTGAGGGCGTGAGCACCCAAGAAGAGTATGCGCAGCGTCTCTGTGAGGCCTATTTTTATCTGGCTAAGCAATATCAGACGCAAGGGGACTTAGCCTCTGCGATTAGCTATTTTAAGCTCGCATTGGCAACCAATGTATATGAGTTTGTAGAACATAAATACGCCCGTCTTGAGCTTGATTTACTTGCCCAGTTGAATGTCGAACAAGACGCGAGCTAAACACCTTTTTATTTTTATGCTTATAGGGCTGCTGTTTTCAAGCAGCCCTAATTATGCACACCTCTCTATCGCGCAAAAATCAGCACTTGTCGTCGCCAATCCAAATAGCTATTTTGCCATTGCACCGGCGCTTGAGGTGCTACCCTCACAAGCAAGTGCACAATTAGTAAAAGCCATTGCAGGCCTAAAGCAACCAAGTTGGGAGTTTGAACGGTTACAGCGCGATTTGAGTGCTCAACAGAAAAATAGCACTAAGCTGCTTTTACTTGATACTTGGTCTCGTTTAAATCGTCAGCAGCGTCAGCAAGTGTCCGAGCAGTTAGTATCACTTGGCCGATATCACTTGCTTTATGCGCTTTCAAAACGCTACGCGTTAAACCCAGAACTCACTTCGTTGCTCGCGGTGTGGCAAGGAAAGCCTGTTACGACATTTTTGAATAATCCCTACTTAAGACTGTTTCAGACTCTCTCAGAGCGTCAGCATTCAAGTGCGTCTTGTCAGTTTAATCTCGCATTAATCGCCAGTAATTTAGATGGTTTGCAGCGTTTACAAGTGCTTAAACATGCTTATGAGCAACAACCAGAGCCAGCCAAAGGCGTATATTGTTTATCTAAACCGATATATGCGGCGAATAAGCTCAGTTGTAAGAGGCAAAGGGGATTTGCAATGTGCGACTTACGATACGAGCAGGGCTTGTCAAAATACGATCACTTGGTGTTTATGGCAACGGAGGGGCTTGCTAATGTCAGCGGTAAGCACATGACTTTGAGCGGCGCCAGCACTTACAACACGCTGGTACACGAGCTTATGCACTTTAGTGGTTTTGAAGATGAATACCCAGTACCAGCTAAAAAAGCAAAATGGCTTTGCGCGACTTCAGGGCAAAAGGCACCAAATCTTTACGTTGGTGACCATGCACCGAACAATTGGGTGCCAAGTCGCACCTGCGAGTTAGGTAAATTTTCCTCATATAAACCCTCGAATAGTCACTCTTTGCTCGAATATCAATCAATTAAGTTAGATGCAAATTACCGTCAAAGGTGGTTAGCAGTACTGAATTCAATACGTTTAGAGGATAAAATAGCGGTTAATTCGGCTGAATAGTTTTGAACTTATTCTGAATAGTTTGTTAAGGTTGGCTAAAATAGCATCAGCTAGAAAGTGAAACTCTAGACAACTCAAACACTAATCAAGTATAACAGGGTTCATGTACGTGTGGTTGATGTGTACCGATCGCTCCAACTTGGAAGGGGGAATGTCACATTAATCTAAACGAGCCATAACGACGCAAATAAAAGGTTTCATCTATGACTTTATTTTGGATACCCTTGCTATCCTTAATTGGCAGTTTTATCTCTGCATTTACGGGAAAGCTTTCTCGTAATCAGTCGACTGCTATAACCTTAGTAGCGCCAGCAGTGGCAATTTTACTTGCTGTTGATCTCGCTCCTGCCGTTTTCGCAGGAGAGACTATTCGGTACACATTTGAATGGGTTCCGCTTCTAGATATTAACATCGCGTTTAGACTGGATGGTCTTGCGTTGCTGTTCGTTTTCATGATTTTGGGCATCGGTATGCTGGTTATCTTCTATGCCAGATACTACCTTAGCAGCAATGATTCCATGCCTAAACTTTATGCTTACTTAATGCTCTTTATGACCGCCATGCTTGGTATCGTTATGTCTAATAACGTATTACAGCTTTGGTTATTCTGGGAGCTTACCAGTATTAGTTCATTTTTACTTATTAGCTATTGGTGGCATAAGTCAGAGGCCCGCAAAGGGGCGAAAATGGCACTTGCGATCACTGGCGGTGGCGGTTTAGCACTGCTTGCCGGCTTGATGTTGATAGGAGATATTGTAGGTAGTTATAACCTGGATGTGATTTTATCTAGTCGTGAGCTTATTCAATCCCATGCATTATATGAAGTGGCGTTAATCCTTGTGCTACTGGGCGCATTTACCAAGTCCGCGCAATTTCCATTCCATTTCTGGCTACCGCACGCGATGGCTGCACCAACACCTGTAAGTGCGTACTTACACTCTGCGACTATGGTGAAAGCTGGGATATTCTTACTGGCGCGCTTTTATCCTGCGCTGGCGGGTACAGAGCTGTGGTTTATTCTCGTTGGCCTAACTGGCTTAGCGACGCTGCTCGTTGGCGCCTATATCGCGTTATTTAAACATGATCTAAAAGGTCTTTTGGCGTTTTCGACGATCAGTCATTTAGGCCTTATTACTTTATTACTTGGTCTGGATACTGAGCTTGCGACTGTTGCGGCGGTTTTCCATATTATTAACCACGCAACGTTTAAGGCCTCTTTATTCATGGCGACGGGGATCATCGACCATGAAACGGGCACTCGTGATATGCGTAAACTCAACGGTATGTGGCGATTTATGCCCTATACCGCAACGCTTGCGATGGTTGCCGCTTCTGCGATGGCTGGGGTGCCGCTACTTAATGGTTTCTTGTCAAAAGAAATGTTCTTTGCCGAGACGCTACACCAGCAACTTCTGGGCTCTATGTCGTGGTTGATTCCAATTTTGGCGACAATCGCCGGTGCATTCTCTGTTGCGTATTCGGCGCGATTTATTCATGACGTATTCTTCAACGGAGATCCAATTGATTTACCCAAGGAGCCGCATGAAGCGCCACGCTATATGCGTTTTCCAATCGAAATCTTGGTCGCTTTATGTTTGATAGTCGGCATGTTCCCTAACTTTATCGTTGATGGCATGTTAAAGACAGCATCAAGTGCGGTATTAGGGGAGGCTGCGCCAACCTTTGAGGTTGCTATTTGGCATGGCTTTAACTTACCACTGCTCATGAGTGGCCTTGCGGTATGTGGTGGCTTATTAATTTATACTCAGCGCAAATATCTATTCCAATTCCAAGCTTCATTACCGCCGATGAACGCTAAGAAAACGTTTGAACGCACTATGTACAACATAGTGTCTTGGAGTCGCGCGCGTGTAAACGCAATAGAAAATGGTTCGTTACAGCGTTATCTGATGCTGATGTTTATCGTTGTGCTGGTGAGTGCAGGCTGGCCATTGTTTGAAATGTCACAGTTAGTGGGTAATTTAGAGCCGACGCCAATTGACGTACATAACGGTATTGGTGCTGGTTTATTAATGATTGGAGCGATTGGCACGGTTATCTGGCATCGTACTCGTATGGTTGCACTGCTAATGATTTCGGTTGTTGGTCTCATGGTGTCGGTTGCCTTTACGCGCTTCTCAGCACCGGATCTGGCGCTTACTCAGTTAACGGTAGAAGTAGTGACCATTATTCTGTTGATGCTTGCGTTATTCTTCTTACCGCAAAGAACGCCGAAGGAGTCTAGTTCTATTCGCGTACTCCGTGATATGGGTATTGCTTCAGCAATTGGTGTGATCATCGGAAGTATCAGTTACGCCTTGATCACAAGGCCATTGGATAGTATTTCTGAGTTCTTTATTGCAAACGCCAAAGTTGGCGGTGGCGGGACGAATGTCGTTAACGTTATCTTAGTGGATTTCCGTGGTTTTGATACGCTAGGTGAAATTACTGTACTGGGTATTGCGGCACTGGGGATTTATAAGTTACTGATTAATTTACCATTATTCATGCCTGGCAGTGACAGTGAAGGCAGACCTTGGGCGAAAGAAAGATATCCGCTACTGCTGGCAAGTATTTCACAAAGCTTATTGCCTTTGGCATTGCTGGTCTCGGTTTATATTTTCTTGCGCGGCCACAATCTACCGGGTGGTGGATTTATCGCGGGCCTAATCACGGCGATAGCCTTTATTTTACAATACATTGCTCATGGTTCGAATTGGATTGCAGAGCGCTTTGATGTCAATTACCGCAAGATTATTGCAACGGGTATCGCTATTTCTCTAGCAACCGGTGTGGGAAGTTGGTTCTTTGGCAAACCATTCTTAACCTCATGGTTTGATTATTTTGATATCCCATTGGTAGGTAAAACTGAGCTGGCAAGTGCCATCGCATTCGACCTTGGTGTTTATATCACCGTGGTAGGTGCAACGCTGATGATTTTGGCGAGCCTAGGTAAAGTAACGGCAAATGCGCCCAAAGAAGAGGTGAATATTTAATGGAATTGCTTTATGCATCGTGCGTGGGCTTGCTAGTAGCCTGTGGCGTATTTTTGATTCTACGAGCAAGAACATTCCCTGTTGTTCTTGGTTTAACTATGTTGTCTTATGCGGTCAACTTGTTTTTGTTCGCATCGGGTAGATTGACCTTAAACAAAGCTGCAGTGCTTGGTTATAGCAGTGAGTATGCAGATCCACTGCCGCAAGCCTTGGTATTGACGGCAATTGTTATCGGGTTCGCGATGACGGCATTTGTCGTGATCTTAGCTATTCGCGGTCGTTCTGATTTGGGTAATGACCATGTAAATGGCATTGTTCCTGACAAAAAGGGTAAAGCATGATCCAACATTTGACTTCTTTACCTATTTTATTACCTATGTTGGCAGGGGTGATCCTGCTGATGCCACCGTGTGGTAAGAACTTAGCGATTAGGCGTAAAGTTTCAGTACTTATGTCGCTAATTACGTTTGCAGTTTGTGCCTCACTTTTACTACATGTTCAGCAGTCTGGCATTCAGGTTTATGCGATTGGTAACTGGCAAGCACCGTTTGGTATTGTGTTAGTTGCTGATCAACTTTCGACTCTGTTAGTCAGCTTAACCGCTTTGTTGTGTTTTGTGTGTTCGCTGTATAGCTGTGCCGGAGACGACGAACGAGGAAGTTTCTTCCATCCGTTACTGCACTTTTTGGTGATGGGGGTAAATGGCGCCTTCTTAACTGGTGACGCGTTCAACTTATTTGTATTCTTTGAGATTTTGTTGATAGCGTCTTATGCGCTGTTAATGCATGGTGGTGATAAGCACAATACCCGTGCTTCACTGCAATACGTGATCCTAAATCTAGTAGGTTCGTCGGTATTTTTGATTGCATTAGGTATCTTGTACGGTGTGCTTGGTACCCTAAACATGGCGGATATGGCATATAAGATCACCTTCTTACAAGGAGATGATGTTTATCTTGCTAAAATTGGCGGCTTGTTATTATTGGTTGTATTTGCGCTAAAAGGCGCCTTGCTACCGCTTCATCTATGGCTGCCAAACACCTATGCAACCGCGTTACCTGTTGTAGCTGCTTTATTTGCAATCATGACTAAAGTGGGTGTGTATTCTATGATGCGTGTGTATACACTGATTTTTGGTGACCAAGCTGGTGAATTAAGTCATATGGCACAAGAGTGGCTATGGTGGCTCGCTCTGGCGACTATCGTCATGGGTGGGATCGGCGTACTTGCTAGTCAAGATTTGCGTAAGCTGTCTGCAAATTTAGTGGTGGTGTCAGTTGGTACCCTAGTGGCATTAGTCGCCGTACAAACGGTAAATAGCAGCGCTGCAGCCATTTACTATTTAGTGCACTCGACATTAGTGTCTGCTGCTTTGTTTTTACTTGCTGATTTAGTGGGGAAACAAAGGGGGAAAGTCGCTGATAGGATCACCGCGGGTCGCCCAGTAGTTCAACCTATGTTACTTGGCATCATGTTTGCGATTGCGGCAATCACTGTGATTGGTATGCCGCCGTTATCAGGCTTTATTGGCAAAGTATGGATCTTAAAGTCGACCATCGAGTCGAGTCACACGTATTGGTTTTGGGCGGTGTATTTGTTAGTAAGCTTAGCGGTATTAGTAAGTGTCTCAAAAGCTGGTAGCACAGTGTTTTGGCATCATACAGGTAAGGTTGATACACAATCGGCAGAAAAAGCGCACCCAGCCCAAATTATCGCAATTCTTACCTTGATAACTTGTGCGCCGTTAATGGTGATTTTTGCCGGTCCATTGACTGATTACGCATTGTCGGCAGCCGACTCTTTGCACGACTTTTCTAGCATGACGAATGCTGTGTTAAAAGGAGCGAAATAGATGCGTTTAGAAGCAAGGTTTAAATGGCTACCAACTCCATTTCGCAGCTTACTGCTATTTACTGTGTGGTTATTGATGAATAATAGTGTGTCAGCTGGGCATATTATTCTCGCGACTATTCTAGCGATTGTGATCCCGCTTATTACCTATCGGTTTAGAACTAAGCAGCCACTGATCATTAAGCCATGGCGTGCGTTTACTCATTTGCTTTTGGTACTTTACGATATCATTACCGCCAACGTTGAGGTTGCGATAAAGATCTTAGGACCAACGAAGAAATTGCGCCCCGGTTTCGTGTTGGTGCCGCTCGATATAGATCAAGCTATGCCAATCACTATTTTAGCCAGCACGGTATCTTTAACTCCTGGCACCGTAAGTGCTGAGGTATACCCTTGGCCTGAGTCTGAAAAAAGCGGCGAAAAACCAGAACGTAAATACTTATTGATCCACGTGTTAGATCTTACGGATGAGCAAGCGTTGATTGATACTATTAAATCTCGTTATGAAGCGCCATTGAAGGAGATTTTTGAATGCTAGAAACTGTAATTCTTATTGTCTTTGCGATGATAGGTGTATCACTTTTGCTAAATCTTTGGCGTTTGGTTGTTGGACCTTCAATTCCAGATAGAATTTTAGCGCTCGATACCATGTACATAAATACCATTGCGCTTATTATTCTTTACGGAATGAGTATGGGAACTGCATTGTACTTTGAAGCCGCATTATTAATAGCAATGCTTGGTTTTGTAAGTACGGTTGCGGTATGTAAGTATTTGCTACGCGGCGACATCATAGAATAGGAGAGCGATATGTCGGAATGGATAATTTCCATTTTATTACTGTTAGGTGGTGCGTTTGTATTGATAGGCTCTATTGGTCTTGTGAAAATGCCTGACTTTTTTATGCGTCTCCACGGTCCTACAAAGGCCACAACGCTTGGAATGGCGTGCTTATTGACCTCGGCAATGGTGTATTTTAGTACAACGACTGATGGTGTGAGTGTAAAGGAAATCTTGATTTCAATATTTTTGCTGCTCACTGCCCCTATTTCTGGATATATGCTGATTAAGTCAGCAATACATCACCGCTTGCCGAGTAATGAAAAGACGACAGGCAAAGACAAGATAAAAAAATAGTGCTTCGGCGCTATTTTTTTTACCCATCACTTTATAATTTATTCCCTAAATAATCCCACTCAAGCATCATAAATTTCAGTACGTTATTAAATTTTTTGCTACAGTTAAAAAAGACTTCATAGTCGCCGATAAAAATAGGGGTCACTCGTTTTATCAAGTTGATGATGAACGTGCAGTGCAATTTGTTTGCATACTAAGTCTAAAAACTGGGAATGTTATGAAACAAGCTTCGATTAAAAACAAACTCTTATTCTTTGTAACAGCATTAGTAACGAGTTTGGTTGTTATATTAGTGACAACAATGTGGTTTCACCTTGCAGCAGAAAATACCAAGCAAAGTGAAGGGGTCCAACAAGCGATTTATGATGAAATATCCCAAGGTCTTATCGCTAAAGGCAATCAATATGGGCAACGTGTGGCTGGCTTTATCAATGAAGCCTATCGTGTTCCTTATACTTTGGCGGGTGTACTATCTCATACCGCCGAGCAGGATCCTCTGAGCCGTGAACAAGTGCAAGAAATTGTCAATGGTGCGCTAAAGCAAAATCGCTTTGTGTCTTCTATGTATGCACAGTTTGAACCGAATGGTTACGATGGCAATGATGCCAGTAATCAAGGTGGTTCGAGTCACTCTGTGCCGGGCGCTGGTACCTTAGAGCTCTACTTTACTCAAGAAGCCAATGGTCCGATGCAACAAAAAGTTGAGTCGGCAGAAGAAAAATATGCCGATGCAATCAATGAGTTTGGCCTACGAGAAGCCGAGTGGTATCTGTGCGCAAAAGATAAAGTGGCGCCGTGTATCATGGAGCCCTATTTATATGAAATTTCTCCGGGCAACAAAATGCTGATGACCTCATTGACCACACCAGTCGTGGTCAATCGTCAATTTAGAGGCCTAGTGGGCGTGGATGTAAATTTGCCGATTTTCCAAACCATGGTCGACGAGCTCTCAAACTCGCTTTACTCAGGAGCCGCTAAGGTAACCTTGTTAAGTGAGTTGGGTCTTGTTGTGGGTTCTAGTCACTACAAGAATTTAGCCCGCCCACTTGCTGAGTCGACAAAGTCAGATAGGGCTGAGGTGTTAAAATCGCTGCACACAGGTTCTGGGATTAAAGAGCTTGGTGAAGACTTAGTCGTAGCGGTACCGATTAAAATTGCGTTACCAAACACCACTTGGTCTCTAGTAATCGAACTACCTAAGGCAATTGCACTTAGTTCTGCTACAACGCTGCAAAGTCAGCTGGAGGAGTCGACAAACTCCGTTGGTCGCTGGATGCTCATTATCGGTATTGTTATTGCTGTTATTGGCATTGCCATTGCGGTGGTATTAGTGAACACAATTATCGGCCCGCTTACGCATATTCAGGAGCGGGTAGAGAACTTAGCTTCTAGCGAAGGCGATTTAACGCATGAACTAGAAGTGAGTCATCATGCTGAGTTGATTGCCTTGGCACATGGCTTTAACCGCTTTACTGATAAACTACGAAAGATGATTGATGACCTCAAAGGTCTTGCTGAATCTTCCTACGAGCAGTCGCATCGAACAACAGAAGCCGCGATAAACATCAAAAACAAAGTCGCTAATCAGCACTTAGAAATAGATAGCGTAGTTACTGCAATTAACGAACTCAGTGCAACTGCTTCAGAGGTGGCTCGGGCATCGGAAAAAGCGGCTGCAAGTACGAATCAGGCCGCAGATCAAGTTCAGCAAAGCGAACAAAGCATCATTAAAACGACCGAAACGGTGCAATCAATGGCGGATCAAGTCATTGATGCAAAACAAGCGGTCGTGAAGGTATCTGAGCGCAGTGATGATATTTCTAAAATACTAGAAGTGATCAGAGCTATTGCAGAGCAAACTAATTTACTGGCCTTAAACGCGGCAATTGAAGCGGCAAGGGCAGGGGAGCAAGGGCGTGGTTTTGCGGTTGTTGCAGATGAAGTTCGAGCTTTGGCGTCAAAAACACAAGCATCGACGGACGACATTAGTAAACTAATAGATAACCTACAGAGTGAAGTCGCGAACTCAGGCCGGATCATTGAGAGTTCTGTGCAGCTAGGTGAAGACGCAGTGAGTTATTGCCAAGAATCGGCTAGGTTAATGAGTACGCTAGTTGCTGAGCTGACAAGCATTTCTAACGAAGTAACACAAATTGCTACGGCTGCGGAAGAGCAAAGTATGGTTACCGAAGAAATTAATACGAATACGACGGGCATTTCAGATGCCGCTGCTGAGCTTTCGAAGTTTGCAGATGAAGTAGAGCAAGCGGCCAGTTCAATGACGCTGATAGTCGAACAAAAACATAAGCAACTTAATTTATTAAGAACGTAAGTTTGTTGGTTTGCAAAGAGACTGGAGACAGTCTCTTTGCAGCTATGGTGTTTTTCGTCAAAATTCACTATGATAACTGTATCTATATACAGTTAAGCTAATCATGAAACTC
Organism: Pseudoalteromonas sp. JC3; assembly: GCF_030291895.1. NCBI lineage: Bacteria > Pseudomonadati > Pseudomonadota > Gammaproteobacteria > Alteromonadales > Pseudoalteromonadaceae > Pseudoalteromonas > Pseudoalteromonas sp. JC3. The sequence continues at coordinate 1,382,468 of NZ_CP127855.1, forward strand.
TATATCGCAGAAAAACCCTCTTTAGGCCGAGCAATCGCCGATGTCTTACCAAAACCACATAAAAAACAAGATGGTTATATAGAAGTCGCGAATGGTGATGTGGTTTCTTGGTGTATAGGTCACCTGTTGGAACAAGCAGAACCTGAAGACTACGACGTCAAATACAAAAAATGGCAGTTTCATGATCTACCAATCGTGCCGACTCAATGGCAGTTCAAAGCAAAGCCAAAAACAAAAAAGCAGCTTAGCACTTTAAAAAAGTTACTCACAAAAGCCGATGAAATCTACCATGCTGGAGATCCTGATCGAGAAGGGCAATTGCTCGTGGACGAAGTATTTCAATTTGTAAACTTGCCTGAACGGAAAAGAGCAACGATCCGACGCTTGTTGATCAGTGATTTAAACCCACAAGCTGTGAAAAAGGCATTGGCTTCGACACGTTCTAATCAAGAATTTGTTCCTTTAAGTGTATCTGCACTTGCAAGAGCTAGAGCGGATTGGCTATTTGGGATGAATTTAACCAGAGCATTTACGTTGGCCGGGCAAAAAGCGGGAGTGAATACTGTTTTGTCGGTTGGCAGAGTGCAAACTCCGGTACTTGGTTTGGTTGTTAGAAGAGATCTAGAAATAGAGAACTTTGTATCTAAACCATTTTATGAGGTGATTGCACACATCAATAAACCAAATTGGGGTGTTTTTGAAGCTAAGTGGGTACCAAGTGAAGCATGTAAGCCCTATATGGACGAAGATGGGCGTGTTCTGGTTAAGGCCTTAGCCGAAAACGTTGCGGATCGGATCAGTCAAAAGCAAGCAACAATAAATAAGGTTGAAACAAAACCAAAAAAGATAAACCCGCCGTTACCCTATAACCTTTCTTCTTTGCAGATTGACGCAAATAAGCGCTACGGTTTATCGGCTCAGCAAGTGTTGGATATTTGTCAGGCACTTTATGAGAAACATAAATTGATCACTTACCCTAGATCAGATAACCGTTATCTACCACAAGAACATTTTGTTGAAAGAGAGCAAGTCATTGCGGCTGCCGAGCACAATCAGGGAATAGAAAGTAAGTTTATTAAGTTAGCTGACATGAATCTAAAAGGAGCGTGTTGGAATGATAAAAAGGTAGAAGCGCATCACGCTATCATTCCAACCACTAAAAAGCTCCGCAGTGCTCAGCTTGGGCATAGAGAGTTACAGGTCTATCAACTCATCTCTGTACAGTATCTTGCGCAATTCTTTCACCCCTACCGCTACAACGAAACTAAAGTGGAGTTGGAGATTAGTGGTGGTCAATTCAAAGCACAAGCGAAGCAAATAACAGATCAAGGATTCAAGATACTGTTTAAAGGTCATGAGGTCGAGAAAGAAAGCCTATTGCCGGAGTTACAGGTGGGAGAGCAACTTTTATGCGAGAAAGGTGAAGTTAAAGAAAAACAAACTCAGCCGCCAAAGCATTACACTGAAGCTACCTTATTAGGTGCGATGACAGGTATTGCACGGTTTGTTTCCGATCAATCTATCAAAAAGGTATTGAAAGACACTGATGGGCTTGGCACTGAGGCGACGCGGGCCGGAATTATTGAGCTTTTGTTTAGACGGCAGTTTCTTAGACGAGAAGGTAAGACGATATATTCTACGGCGCTGGGAAAAGCATTTATTCAAACCCTACCTGAGTCACTTTCATTACCAGATAGAACAGCGCTCTGGGAGTCATTGCTCGGAAAGATCGCCAATAAGGAAACGTCGTATAATCAATTTATGCAACCGCTTTGTGATGAGTTAGGTGGATTTATTGACAGCGCTCAGTCTATCAATACGAATGCACTGAAAGGTGTTCCTGTACCTGCATTTAAAAAACGTGGGGCAAGAAAGGGGAAATTTACCCGAAAGAGAAAGCCAAGCTCTGCATAATTGTTTTCTTGGCTTGGTTGTAAATTCAGATAGTGTCACTATATCAACCATATTAATTACTCAGACAGAAAATAGAATATGAGCAATAAAATCCAACTAACCCCTGAAAACATTCAGCAAGTAATAACCGATCCAAATCCAGAGAAAGTGTTATTGCTGACCTTTTATAGCAATCAAAATCCTGAATGTGTTCAGCAAGACCAAATATTGGAGAGGATAGCGGCAGCTTATAGTGAGCATATAACCGTAGGCGTTATTGATTGTGATGTCCAACAAGCGCTGGCATCTCAACTCGCTCAGCAAATTGGTTTACAAGCTTTGCCAACGATTGTGATTTTAAAAGGTGGTGCGCCAGTAGATATGCTGGCAGGGGCAAAAACAGAAGAAGAAATTAAAGAAGCTTTGTCTGAGCATTTACCATCACCTGAAGTTATTTTACTTGATCAAGCGAAGCAGTTCCTCGCAAGCGGTGACCTAAATAATGCCTTTGGTTATGCGAAGAAGGCATACGACATTGACAGTAGTAACACTCGGGTTAAGTTGGTGTTTGCGGATATCTGCATGCAAATTCAAAAATTTGATGAAGCTCAAGCGTTATTAGATTCTATAAATGAAGAACAGCGAGACCCGTATTACCACAATTTAGTCGCTAAATTGGCGCAAGCTGCGGCTGCACAAGATTCACCAGAGGTAAAGCGTCTAGAGCAAGCGGTGGAAGCTGAACCTGATTCATTAGACTTACGTTGTCAGTTAGCTCAAGCTCAGTTAGATGTGGGTAAAAAAGAAGAAGCATTGGCAAGCCTACTTATGGTGCTTAAGAAAGATATGAACTACGGTGAAGCCAAAAAGGGATTTTTAGATATTATCGCTTCGCTTCCTGATGGCGATAGTGTTGCTTCAGCATATCGACGAAAGCTATATAGTCTTCTTTACTAAAAGAATAGATAGTTGAATACCAAGATACAGGTGAAAATTTCTTCAACTGTATCTTGCATCCTCCCAAATTTGATCAATACTTATGATCCCTTCGCGAAAACTGGTGACAGTTTTATGAAGAAAATATTTCATTAATGTGGTTTTTAAGTGGTTTTGTGTATTTTCTGTTCGAACAAACCTTTTTTATAAGTTTTAATGAAAAAAGGGGTTGCACTAAAATCGGATTTCCCTATAATGCGCATCCACCGACACGGGGAGTAGCGCTGAAAAGCAACAGGCTAACGAGTTGGGAGTCAAGTGAAACTTAGGTTTTGAGGATTCGAAAAGAAACTTAAATCGATAATCGAAGTGATTAAGTGTTGACAAAAAATTGGGAATGCTTAGAATGCACATCCCTCGAAACAACGAAATGTTTCGAAACGTTCTTTAAAAATATGAAGCAATCATCTGTGTGGGCACTCGTACAGATTGAGTTCTAACAGCAGATTCTAGTTCGCTAGATGACGCAAACAAATTTAGAGTCTCAATTGTAACTGAGTGACTATATAGTCAATTCGTTTTGATTTTACTTTTTTAAAAAGTAGAAAAAAACAATCAGAATTCAATGAGCACGAAGCTTAGGCTTCAAAAAACTTTTAATTGAAGAGTTTGATCATGGCTCAGATTGAACGCTGGCGGCAGGCCTAACACATGCAAGTCGAGCGGTAACATTTCTAGCTTGCTAGAAGATGACGAGCGGCGGACGGGTGAGTAATGCTTGGGAACATGCCTTAAGGTGGGGGACAACCATTGGAAACGATGGCTAATACCGCATGATGTCTACGGACCAAAGGGGGCTTCGGCTCTCGCCTTTAGATTGGCCCAAGTGGGATTAGCTAGTTGGTGAGGTAAAGGCTCACCAAGGCGACGATCCCTAGCTGGTTTGAGAGGATGATCAGCCACACTGGAACTGAGACACGGTCCAGACTCCTACGGGAGGCAGCAGTGGGGAATATTGCACAATGGGCGCAAGCCTGATGCAGCCATGCCGCGTGTGTGAAGAAGGCCTTCGGGTTGTAAAGCACTTTCAGTCAGGAGGAAAGGTTAGTAGTTAATACCTGCTAGCTGTGACGTTACTGACAGAAGAAGCACCGGCTAACTCCGTGCCAGCAGCCGCGGTAATACGGAGGGTGCGAGCGTTAATCGGAATTACTGGGCGTAAAGCGTACGCAGGCGGTTTGTTAAGCGAGATGTGAAAGCCCCGGGCTTAACCTGGGAACTGCATTTCGAACTGGCAAACTAGAGTGTGATAGAGGGTGGTAGAATTTCAGGTGTAGCGGTGAAATGCGTAGAGATCTGAAGGAATACCGATGGCGAAGGCAGCCACCTGGGTCAACACTGACGCTCATGTACGAAAGCGTGGGGAGCAAACAGGATTAGATACCCTGGTAGTCCACGCCGTAAACGATGTCTACTAGGAGCTGGGGTCTTCGGACAACTTTTCCAAAGCTAACGCATTAAGTAGACCGCCTGGGGAGTACGGCCGCAAGGTTAAAACTCAAATGAATTGACGGGGGCCCGCACAAGCGGTGGAGCATGTGGTTTAATTCGATGCAACGCGAAGAACCTTACCTACACTTGACATACAGAGAACTTACCAGAGATGGTTTGGTGCCTTCGGGAACTCTGATACAGGTGCTGCATGGCTGTCGTCAGCTCGTGTTGTGAGATGTTGGGTTAAGTCCCGCAACGAGCGCAACCCCTATCCTTAGTTGCCAGCGATTCGGTCGGGAACTCTAAGGAGACTGCCGGTGATAAACCGGAGGAAGGTGGGGACGACGTCAAGTCATCATGGCCCTTACGTGTAGGGCTACACACGTGCTACAATGGCAGGTACAGAGAGCAGCGAGCTAGCGATAGTGAGCGAATCCCTTAAAGCCTGTCGTAGTCCGGATTGGAGTCTGCAACTCGACTCCATGAAGTCGGAATCGCTAGTAATCGCAAATCAGAATGTTGCGGTGAATACGTTCCCGGGCCTTGTACACACCGCCCGTCACACCATGGGAGTGGGTTGCTCCAGAAGTGGATAGTCTAACCTTCGGGGGGACGTTCACCACGGAGTGATTCATGACTGGGGTGAAGTCGTAACAAGGTAGCCCTAGGGGAACCTGGGGCTGGATCACCTCCTTATACGATTTAGAACTTATTTGTTCGAAGTGTCCACACAGATGATTGTTGCTTGGCCTGATGGCTAAGTGATATTGCTCTTTAAAAATTTGGAAAAGCTGAAAAATTAAATTCTGATAGATAACGAAAGTTATTTATCGAGTTTTCGAAAGAAAATGCCGATTAATCATTTGATGATTAATTAGCGTCTACTTTAGTATTCAATATTAACTTCTGGCGAAGTTAAATCAGTCTTTGATTGACAACGCAATGTGTTATAGAAAAATAAAGCAGTAGCTGACCTTTTTCTATTACGATGTGGATTTCGAGTTTAGACAATGCCACAGAGAAATTTATCGACGGGAGCATAACGTGTTATGTGACCAAGTAAATTTATCTGATAAAGCAGTATAAACTTGAAAGACCGAGTAAGAGCACTTTGGGTTGTATGGTTAAGTGACTAAGCGTACACGGTGGATGCCTTGGCAGTTGGAGGCGATGAAGGACGTACTAACTTGCGATAAGCCTAGTCAAGCCAGTAAGAGGCGCTTGAGACTAGGATTTCCGAATGGGGAAACCCACCTGCTTGCAGGTATCGTTAACTGAATACATAGGTTAACGAGGCGAACGCGGAGAACTGAAACATCTAAGTACCCGTAGGAAAAGAAATCAACCGAGATTCCGAAAGTAGCGGCGAGCGAAATCGGAGCAGCCCTTAAGCTTTAGTGTAGTTAGTGGAAGATGCTGGAAAGCATGACGAAACAGGGTGATAGTCCCGTACACAAAAACTTATCTAAAGTGAAATCGAGTAGGTCGGAGCACGTGAAACTTTGACTGAATATGGGGGGACCATCCTCCAAGGCTAAATACTCCCAACTGACCGATAGTGAACCAGTACCGTGAGGGAAAGGCGAAAAGAACCCCTGTGAGGGGAGTGAAATAGAACCTGAAACCGTGTACGTACAAGCAGTAGGAGCCTACTTGTTGGGTGACTGCGTACCTTTTGTATAATGGGTCAGCGACTTATATTCTGTAGCGAGGTTAACCATTTAGGGGAGCCGTAGCGAAAGCGAGTCTTAACTGGGCGCTTAAGTTGCAGGGTATAGACCCGAAACCCGGTGATCTAGCCATGGGCAGGTTGAAGGTTGAGTAACATCAACTGGAGGACCGAACCCACTAACGTTGAAAAGTTAGGGGATGACCTGTGGCTAGGAGTGAAAGGCTAATCAAACCGGGAGATAGCTGGTTCTCCCCGAAATCTATTTAGGTAGAGCCTCGGACGAATACTTACGGGGGTAGAGCACTGTTAAGGCTAGGGGGTCATCCCGACTTACCAACCCTTTGCAAACTCCGAATACCGTAAAGTAATATCCGGGAGACACACGGCGGGTGCTAACGTCCGTCGTGGAGAGGGAAACAACCCAGACCGTCAGCTAAGGTCCCAAAGTGTATGTTAAGTGGGAAACGATGTGGGAAGGCTAAAACAGCTAGGAGGTTGGCTTAGAAGCAGCCACCCTTTAAAGAAAGCGTAATAGCTCACTAGTCGAGTCGGCCTGCGCGGAAGATGTAACGGGGCTAAACATACCACCGAAGCTACGGCTGCGAATATACCACCCAAACTATTTTAAGATTAACGTTGACGCACGAAGTGCCCAACGGTCAAGCGACCAACACGTTGAGTTGGCAAGAGATAGTTTCGGGGTATATTCGCGGGGTAGGGGAGCGTTCTGTAAGTGGCTGAAGGTGTGCCGGGAGGCATGCTGGACATATCAGAAGTGCGAATGCTGACATGAGTAACGACAAGAGGAGTGAAAAACTCCTCCGCCGGAAGACCAAGGGTTCCTATCCCATGTTAATCAGGGTAGGGTGAGTCGACCCCTAAGGCGAGGCTGAAGAGCGTAGTCGATGGGAAACGGGTTAATATTCCCGTACTCGGTATGAATGCGATGGGGGGACGGAGCAGGCTAGGCAAGCATGGCGTTGGTTGTCCATGTGAAAGGCTGTAGGCTGGTGACTTAGGAAAATCCGGGTTGCCAAGGCTGAGAGTCGAGACGAGCCACCAAGGTGGTGAAGTTGTTGATGCCCTACTTCCAGGAAAAGCCTCTAAGCTTCAGTTCATACTGAATCGTACCCTAAACCGACACAGGTGGTCAGGTAGAGAATACTAAGGCGCTTGAGAGAACTCGGGTGAAGGAACTAGGCAAAATTGTACCGTAACTTCGGGAGAAGGTACGCTCTTGTTTGTGAAGGACTTGCTCTGTAAGCAAACGAGAGCCGCAGTGACCAGGTGGCTGGGACTGTTTATTAAAAACACAGCACTGTGCAAAATCGTAAGATGACGTATACGGTGTGACACCTGCCCGGTGCCGGAAGGTTAATTGATGGGGTTAGCTTAGGCGAAGCTCTTGATCGAAGCCCCGGTAAACGGCGGCCGTAACTATAACGGTCCTAAGGTAGCGAAATTCCTTGTCGGGTAAGTTCCGACCTGCACGAATGGTGTAACCATGGCCACGCTGTCTCCACCCGAGACTCAGTGAAATTGAAATCGCAGTGAAGATGCTGTGTACCCGCGGCTAGACGGAAAGACCCCGTGAACCTTTACTACAGCTTGGCACTGAACATTGACCCTACATGTGTAGGATAGGTGGGAGGCTTTGAAGCAGAGACGCTAGTTTCTGTGGAGCCGACCTTGAAATACCACCCTTGTAGTGTTGATGTTCTAACTTAGGCCCCTGAATCGGGGTTGAGGACAGTGTCTGGTGGGTAGTTTGACTGGGGCGGTCTCCTCCCAAAGAGTAACGGAGGAGCACGAAGGTTTGCTAAGTACGGTCGGACATCGTACGGTTAGTGTAATGGTAGAAGCAAGCTTAACTGCGAGACAGACACGTCGAGCAGGTACGAAAGTAGGTCATAGTGATCCGGTGGTTCTGAATGGAAGGGCCATCGCTCAACGGATAAAAGGTACTCCGGGGATAACAGGCTGATACCGCCCAAGAGTTCATATCGACGGCGGTGTTTGGCACCTCGATGTCGGCTCATCACATCCTGGGGCTGAAGTCGGTCCCAAGGGTATGGCTGTTCGCCATTTAAAGTGGTACGCGAGCTGGGTTTAGAACGTCGTGAGACAGTTCGGTCCCTATCTGCCGTGGGCGTTTGAGAATTGAGAGGGGCTGCTCCTAGTACGAGAGGACCGGAGTGGACGAACCGCTGGTGTTCGGGTTGTGATGCCAATTGCATTGCCCGGTAGCTACGTTCGGAACTGATAACCGCTGAAAGCATCTAAGCGGGAAGCAGGCCTCGAGATGAGTTCTCACTTTGACTTAGAGTCAACTGAAGGGCCGTTGAAGACTACAACGTTGATAGGCGAGATGTGGAAGTGCTGTGAGGCATTAAGCTAACTCGTACTAATTACCCGTGAGGCTTAACCATACAACGCCAAAGTGGTTTACTAGAATTGTTCCAGACAATTCCTAGCATGACCTCCATCCATGGAGGCCTTAGCTAACAGAAGTTAATAGACTAAAGTAGACAAAAGAATTTAATAGCTTTTCCGGATTTAAGAATTAAACAAGGTGACCAACCTAAGCGGTATCGCGAAATCGGTTCACCTTGCGCAAATGGAATGCTCGTGCGAGGCACGATGTCATTAGACATTTGCACCCAGTTTTCCTGGTGACTATAGCGTTTTGGACCCACCTGACCCCATGCCGAACTCAGAAGTGAAACAAAACAGCGTCGATGATAGTGTGGATTACCCATGTGAAAGTAGAACATCGCCAGGGCCAAATTTAATATAAAAATAAGAACTAAAAAACAGTATTTTCCTGATGACCATAGCGTTTTGGAACCACCTGACCCCATGCCGAACTCAGAAGTGAAACAAAACAGCGTCGATGATAGTGTGGATTACCCATGTGAAAGTAGAACATCGTCAGGGCCCAATTAAAGAAACCCATTACATTAATGTAATGGGTTTTTTGCATTTTTAGTTCAATACATCGCGAGATAAACTCGCTCCAACCTCTGCATAAGCACAGTGCGACGTGGTAGGCGGTTTACCCGCCGATTTGTATGCATACACATCCAAGTCGAAAACGCTGAAGGCTTTCCCAATCTACAAAGTGATCACCTTCTCGAGATAAACTCGCTCTCACTACAGCATAAGCAAAGTGCAATATGGTAGGAGGTGGTTTATCCACCGATTTGTATATCTATACGTCTAGAATATGCTACTTTCCTGTAGGTACCTAAAGAAGGAGAATTAGCAAATCAAAGTGGCAGTGTAATTGTAAATTTACAACCTCGGTTTAGCTTGCTTGATACGCTAATATTTCCTTTTAATAATTTAACGAGCTCGTTTGTGATCGCAAGGCCTAGCCCTGCATTGTGTTTGCGGTTACTTAGGCTATTTTTGGCCTGAAAGCTAGCGTCGAATATATAGGGAAGATCAGCGGCGCTTATCCCAATGCCAGTATCATTAACACTCACTAAAGCAATATCTTGTTGCTGCTGTAATGTGAGCTGTATTTCGCCACCAGCATCAGTATGTCTGATAGCGTTATCGATGAGGTTTGATAAAATCCTGTCTAATTTCCCGATATCACTGTATACACTAACTTCGCTTGCTCTCGGGCTTATTGAGATGGTTATTCCGCGCCGTTTAGCTTGCAATGTAAATTTAGCCGCAACGTCATACATAAGTTCAAGTAGATTAAAGGGCTCAATATGAAGTTTGGTATGTCCTGCTTCTAGATGGGCGAGTTCAAAAATTTGCGCGATAAGATGATTGAGCTGATTTATATTTTTGCTGGCAATTTTGATGTGTGAAACGATATTTGTGTCACTCGTTTGTTTTTCTATCAGTTCGATGTAACCTTTAAGCGAGGCAAGTGGTGTGCGGAGATCGTGGCTTAGCTGTGAAAGTAGTTCTTTACGTTGTTCATCTTTGAGGTTAAGTGTGGTTAATTGCTGCTGAATTTTATCCAGCATAGCATTGACGCTGCGACCCAGCTGATGGATCTCATCATGTTCTTCGGGCCAATTTATTTGAGCATCACGACTAATATTAAACTGGTTTTGGCTGACATGATCTATATATTGAGTCAGTCTGGACACAGGCTTAGTGATTTTATTAAGTAGTAGCAGGACAACAACCAGCAAAAAGAACAAAGTGCCTAATAACCAACTTACACCAAGCATCACCTTGTCTGAATTTTTTAGTTGCTCAATAATGCTATCGTATTTTGATGAGCCGATGATGATATATAGATAACCCTGCAAAATATCTTGATTAAATACAGGGGCTACAGAGAAAATTTTACTGCCGTTAACGCTCCTCGGATCATCTCCAAATACAGGTAGTTGGCTATCGCTCTTTAGGAGTTTTTTTAAAGGGGTAACATCAATTTTCTGACGTTTAACCTCTCCAGGGGCGGCAGAGTAAGTTAATAACTTACCTTCAGGGGAGACGAAGTAAAACTCGAATGAGGGGCCTAAGAGCATCAAGGTGTGAAATAGATTACTCAAACCGTCATAGTCGTACACTCCCTCTTTTATTAGGGGATTATCGTCAACAAGATGGGTCGCAAGTGCGAGGTGTAATTGTTGTTCTGCTTGAGACTTAGAGACTTGAGATAGCGCTTGAGTCCACCACACAAAAATCGCTGCAATGACAACGAAAGTGACAAATAAGATCAGTGCGAGTTTTTTGTAGAGTGAGAGCTTCATACGCTTTGCCCGTAAAGAGAGGCTGAATTTAATTTGTAACCAACACCCCATACTGTTTCTATCACCGTATTATTTGAAATAGCTTCAAGCTTTGCCCTCAGACGATTAATATGGGAGTTAACGGTATGCTCGTATCCTGAGTGTTGGTAGCCCCATACTGATTCTAATAGCTGGGTTCGAGAAAACACGTGATTTGGGTGTTTAGCAAAAAACTGCAGCAGCTCAAATTCGGTTGCGGTAAGGTCTAATCTAACATTAGCCAACGAAATTTCATGACAACAGGCATCGATAACTAGGCTCCCAACTGCAATTTTATCGTTTGGGAAGTCCGCATTTTCAGTCTGTATTGGTTGCTTAAGTTGTCTTACATGGCGTAGCTGCGCTTTCACTCTTGCTTGCAACTCTCTCGTATTAAAAGGCTTGCATATATAGTCGTCCGCACCAACTTCTAGTCCAATGATCCTATCGATATCGCTACTTTTTGACGTGACGATGATGACACTACTCATAGGGTAAAGCGCCTTAAGCTCTCGACAAAGGGTTAGTCCATCCATATTAGGTAGCATTAAATCCAGTAAAATCACGGCAAAATCGTTCGCTTTAGCAGCCGACAATACTTGACTGCCGTCGGCAACATGCGTGACCTCTAAAGCTAACTCCTCTAAATGCACTTGGAGTAATCTCGCTATGTCTAAGTCATCTTCAACTAGCAACACGTTTTCTAACATAAATAGCCCTTTATGAAAGCGCAAACGCCTATGGCAGACGTTTGCGCATAGGCTATTTAACTCTCTCGATAGTGACTGCAAGCAGTGGGTTATCAAATTTATGGACACTAGTGAGCGTTGAACTTTGGAGTCCATCATCACTACCAACTACACCACTGTGCATCGTCACCATGTTGTGATTATCGTTGCGCTCTGCGTTAAAGCCCTCACCGCTATCTGCTGGGCCTGGTATGGTTCCCGCGGCTTCGCTATTCAGCTCAGTGCCAGCATCGTAGGCAAGTGTTCGATACATTTGCATCTCGCCTACTAGCAGCGCAGAGACGTCTATAGCATTTAGACCGGAGAATCCATCATTGGTATTCACCATCATGGTTAATAGCGATAACTTAAGCTCAGAAAGGTCTGTAGTTTTGATGGAAAGGTTGGTTGTCGCACCGGGGCCTAAAGGTCCATCCGTTGAGACGGATGCTTGTGTCATCTCTTCGGCTATGATGTCGCTGTTATTTCCGCCCTCTGCAAGTTGCTCTAATGCTTCACTCGCTGGCATGCCGACAGTAAAGTAATGACCAGACTGATGAAGCAGCGCTGCAATTGGTGACATAGGCTGTGCATGTGTAAGGTTCGTGATAGTGATGGCAAACTCATACTCAACTGGCTCTGGCTCAACCGGAGGCTCTGGCATCACCATATTATTGTCATTGTCTCCACATGCACTGAGCAGGAGCGCAGACATGGCAATTAATGCTAATTTCGCTTTCATAGCTCCCCCTTATTTTACGGTTACTGTTACTTTAGCTACGGGATTTAACCAACGGTGCACGGTGTTATGCAGATCGCTATTACCGCCGACTTGCTCGTTGTCACCTACGTTGCCTCTGTGAATATGGACCATGGTGTTTTCTTCACTTGCTGTGACGCCAGCACCTTGAGTTCCAGGAGCTGCACCTGGCGATGCCGGGATCCCTAAAATACCGGGTGCACCAGAGCCTTCGACAACCAATTCATTATTCGCTTCAGTACCCGCATCATAGGCATTAAGGTAAACTTCATAGGTGCCGGCAGCGCTTGGAATAGGCCACGCATTTAATCCTACAAATCCATCATTGGTAGGAAGTAGCATTGCCACAATTGAAAGATGCGTATTTCCCTCACTGGTAGATATCATCGCCATTGTAGAGCCTGCGGGTGCAAGTAGCCCCTCAGCTGGGTTGGCGACCATATTGGCGTTTGAGCTTTCGAGGATTTGTCCTAAAGCTGAAATGTCACCGCCTTCGGCCATGGCTTGCAATGCTTCAGAAGCTTGCTCACCGAGTTTGAAAAGAGCGGTATCTTGATTATGAGCAGCCACCAGTAAAGGCGTATAGTAAATACCGTGAGTGAGGTTAGTGATTTTTACTTCAAGGTCTTGTGCCAACGCAGCGCTTGATAAACACGTTGCGACTAATGTTGTCAGGATTTTTGCTTTCATGATGTACTCTTCTTATTAGGATTAACAGTCTCCTTATCATGGCTGCAAGATATTGAGATAGGCTCACGGAGTTATCACGTTTTTATCACAAAAGCGTAGAATACTTATCACAGGGCTCAGATCAGCGGAGCTTGGACTAACTTGAAATACGCCGGAACGGTTTTAGTTGATCGAAAACTATCAATTAGTTCTGCAAGGTAGGGATAATGAGGAGTAAAAAACTCCTCGTTACTAGAGAGGCGGGTTAGGGCTTATCGAAATAACTGAGGTTGACGCCAAGCACACTATTGGCATCAGCAAGCGTTACTTTGTCTTTAGTATTTGGCGAAAAATTAGGATCGATATATTCCATAATCATTTCATTAGCAATTTTTCGATAGGCGATTTGTATTGCTTCTGACGAGCTACAGCCTTGGTCTGTTTCAAAGACTTCGCTTAGTGGCGCTAAGCCAAACCCTTTTTGTAGCACTAAATCTGTCGAACGTAATGCGCCTTCTACCCAGCCCTGATAATCAGAGTAAGCTTCACCGCAGGCAAACAGATTTGGCAACGGCTCTACTAAATCTTCGATGACGTCTTTATCATTCGCTCCAATCGCCCATTGATGTACACCAAAACCAAATTGAAGATTTTCAGGGACATTGAAATTCACATTCCCTTCCCAAATTCGAGCGCTAGTGAGGGTGGGCTGTGGAACATAATGTGTATTAAAAATGTCTTTAAAGAATTGTGTCGCTTGTCGTACAACCGCTTCAGAGGCTGGAAAAATATCACTGGGAATAGATTCAACGAGTTCCGACTCACGAGGGTGATGATAAAGCTCACCTTTATTTTGCAGTGCACTCCAAAAATTAATATTTAGATAATCACAGTAAATAGTCAATGCGGCTGGGCGACTGTATTTAGCGGCTTCTATCCCTTCGAGTTTGTGTTGGGTTTCAGAGTTAGGCTCGGCATGACGCTCGTTATACATAAGCGCGGCTGCGAGTTCATCATCTAAAGCATAAAAGGGATAAACAGAACCCGTTGGTAAATCGGCAAAGTTAGGTCCAAAGCTGACAGCTGGGCGGCCTGTCATGCCGGTTCCCCACCATGCAGTGTCGTAATATAAATTAATCTTCAGGAGCGGTTGGTTGCTTGTGCTTTGCAATGTATCCCATAACGCATCGCGCCGCTGCTTTGGTAGCTGTTTGAATACATCTGACGCTATGAACAACTTTTCAAGCGCGAGCCTTGGCAGCCCTAAAATAAGCTTTTCAGCTTTAAATTTTCCTTCGCTTATCTGTCCGTCTTGCTCGGTTTTGGTGTACTTAAGTACATAAAGATTGTCTGCTTTATCAAAGGCGATGCTATCGATGCTCGTTTGCAGGTAAATCTTCTCTTTACCTATTTTATCCACCAGCGCGTTTGGCAGGGTGCTAAAGCCGTCTTTAAAGGTTCTAAATTCGACATCTGCAGGAAAGTCTTCCAAAAGCTGATAGGCAACCCCCGCATTCATTTTCGATAAGAAGGTGCCATTAAAGCCCAAAACACGATACAGCATGGTGATACATTCTTGGCTATAACCCATATCAGTGAGTAAATCCCACAAAGACCAATTACATAGTGGCTCACCTTGCCATTGACATTGCAGACGGAAATCCTGCCAAAACTCTGGACCGCGAACCTCTGGCCTTGAATCAAACTGTGGATTCACTTGCAAGATACGATTAAAAACAACATTAATAATGTCTTTGGGATTAACACCTTGTTCGTTTGGGTCGAGGTTATAAAGTGCCGACCAAATATGATAGTCGTCTTGTTCGGCATCGTTTACCGAAAAGCTGGTACCGCGAAAGTAGAGCCGGTTATTACCGCCGCTATTCATGGGGAACGGGACTATCTGATCTTCTAGGCCTAACTTTAGAAAGAGGGCCATTAGGTCATCCATACCCTCAAATAGAAACCGCATACCACCTTGTTCTTCTTTGACTGTAATGGTGCTGTCAGGCTTTGCTCCTGCGCGGTTATCTCTGAAATGGATAAGATCTGAGTCCAATCTTCCACCTGTGCGGTTGCTGCGCTCAAAAATGGCGAAGTCATCAACGTCTGTTTCGCACTGTAATCGCCAAGCGCTATACAAACCAGACATGCCAGCCCCTATCACTGCGACTTTGACCGCTTCTGGAATGGGTTTTTGACTAATGTCTGTACCTATTTTGTAGTGAGTCATGTGAGTTCCTTAGTCGACGATGTCTCACACTTTTGAGGCTGACTGCTTTTATACCAATTGGTATTACTTCCTAGCTCGCTAAGTGATCTATAACGTATCTATGCACTCCAACCTGTTGAGTGCACTTCCCAAAAATTTGTTGCAACAAGCCAGGTATTGTTTTCTCAACTTGATGCAAAACCCAGTTACTACTTTAGTACACTGGTTAAGTTTGTGTTAATTTTTGCGGCGGGTTTTGCCAAGTGTTTGTCTAAAAAGCACGAATGGCATGAATTTAATAAGCTTTTATTCTCGGCTGAACACTAATTTGAGAGATGGAACACATTTGTTCCATACCGACTAAGTTATTTAATGTTCAATGAGTTTAGCCAACAATGATATGGGGTAAGAAACGGCTAAGATATTGGGTGATCAGGCTTTTATCTTCACGGACACCAATTCCAATCGCTTTATCGCCGACAATCCATGAGCCGATGAGCGTACTGAAGTCTGCAAATTTGGGTAAAGGTGAGTAAGCTTGATAAATATAACCTTCTTCGCCATATCCACCTGCAGACTGTGCAAGCAGCTGTTGATCTTTTCGGATTTCAATATTCGCACCTTCGCGAGAAAATAACGGCTTCTTCACATAGTCGGACTCACTACTTGCAATTTTATGCTTGTCCTGTTCAAAGTATGCCGGTAACAGATTTGAGTGATTTGGAAAGGTTTGCCATAGCAAAGGTAAGATTACTTTATTAGATAAAATCGCTTTCCTTGGAGGCTCTAGCCATTGCACTTTTGCTTCCGATAATTGTTCGCTATATTCATCTTGAAACATAAATTCCCATGGGTATAGCTTAAACATCCATTGGATTTTTGAATCATCAAGGTCGACAAAGTGTTGGTTATCAAATCCGATATCTTCGATAAAAACTTGTTTCGTTTTGAGTCCAGCTTCCATCGCGCAACTGCGCATATATTGAATGGTGCCCAAGTCCTCAAAGCTTTCTTTGCAGCAAGAAAAGTGTTGGGGAGCACCACGGTAGCATGTATGCAGTTGATAACAGTGCCCATCAGCGTTTCTTGAAGGCCATTAAATCGATCCGCATTACGCGGTAACTTACCGGCTTTTACCTATTCTTCAAGCCACTACCAGTAATCCGTTTCGAATAAGCTGGTGGGCGTGTCGAAATTGGCCTCCAGCAGCTTGGCTGGTGACTTTCCATCGTAACTAAAATCAAAGCGACCATAGAGCGCTTGGTCTCGATGACGCCATGAGCGAGTCACTAATTCCCATTGAGACTCAGGATTAGCAAACGGTTGCAGAAGAGACTCGTCATTACACACTAAATCGACAAGGTGTAAGCGCATTTGGTGGAGTTCGTCACTTGGATCTTCCAAGTCTTGCTCAATTTGCTTTAACGTAAATTGATAATATGCACTTTCGTCTCAATACTTTTCACCATACATAGTATGAAACTCAAAGCCGTGGGCTTTTGCTTGTTCACGCCAGTGTGGGTGTTCATCAACAGAAATTCTTAACATAAGTGTAAAATCGATCCGTCTAATATCAATTAGCTTAATTAAGCGAATTGGTATTAATCATCATCGTAGGTGAGCTGCTCTAGCTCGCGATGAAGTATATCATCATCTCCCAGGTTAAGTTCAATAAGGCGCTTTAAATGCGTCACACTATCGAGATCGATTTGGCGGCAATGTACACCTAGATGACCTTCTTCAACGTGACGAACCTCTACCTCCATTGTAATTTGAATATCACTACCAGGTAGATAAAAGTTTAAACTTGCAGGGTCGTTTTTAAGTGGCACATAGCCATCGGGCAGGGTGAGTAATGCGCCATTGAGCGACAAATCCAAGATTTCGCAGCTAAAATCACCGCTTGAGGCCATAAACTGTGCCTCGTTTGAAAAAATAACTCTGGAAAAACGTCGACGTTCTTTCATTACTGATCCTAATAGTCCGTATAGGTAAAGAATAGCTTATATCATTGTGCTCGCTACTAACAATGACAATAAATTACGCCGCTTGGATGGGATTGCTACTGCAATTTGATTTGCGACTTGCCTCCACAGTGCGGCATGAATAAAGCTAAGCAAGTATTAAAAAATAAAAAAGGCTCCTAACGAAGAGCCTTAGATTATCATCGTTGATAGACTAATGTTTTAATTGTTAGCCAATCTTCTTATATTTGATACGTTTAGGCTCTGCCGCCTCAGCACCAAAGGTCTTCTTCAACCATTCTTCGTATTCAGTGTAGTTGCCGTCAAAGAAGTTGATTTGGCCTTCATCACGGTAGTCTAGAATGTGGGTCGCGATACGGTCTAGGAACCAACGGTCGTGCGAGATACACATAACGCAGCCCGGGAATTCTAAAATCGCATTTTCTAGGGCTCGTAACGTTTCAACGTCTAGATCGTTGGTTGGTTCATCCAGCAACAGTACGTTACCGCCTGCTTTTAGTAGTTTTGCTAAGTGCAGACGATTGCGCTCACCACCAGACAGCTCTTTTACAAACTTTTGTTGGTCATTGCCCTTAAAGTTAAAGCGGCCAACATAGGCGCGGCTTGGTACTTCAAAGTTACCAATTTTAAGAATGTCTTGGCCGTTAGAGATCTCTTGGAATACGGTGTTATTACCGTCCATGTCATCACGGAACTGTTCAACAGTGGCGATTTCAACCGTTTCACCAATAGTGATGTTACCACTATCTGGCTGCTCTTGACCGCTTAGCATTCTAAACAGCGTTGACTTACCCGCGCCGTTTGCACCGATGATCCCAACAATTGCACCTTTAGGTACGTTGAAGTTCAAATCGTCAATCAACAATCTGTCACCGAAGCTCTTACGTAAGTTGCTCACTTCAATCACTTGGTCGCCTAAGCGAGGACCAGGTGGAATGAATAGCTCGTTGGTTTCGTTACGCTTTTGATAGTCGTTTTGCTGAAGCTCGGTAAACTGCGCCATACGTGCTTTAGACTTAGCTTGACGACCTTTTGGATTTGAGCGTACCCATTCAAGTTCTTTTTCAATCGACTTCTGGCGTGCTTTCTCTGATTTTTCTTCTTGCTTCAAACGTGCATCTTTTTGCTCAAGCCATGAAGAATAGTTACCTTCCCACGGAATACCATGGCCACGGTCAAGCTCTAAAATCCAGCCTGCTACATTATCTAGGAAGTAGCGGTCGTGGGTGATCGCTACCACTGTGCCCTCGTAGTCATGAAGGAAGCGCTCCAACCACGCAACCGACTCGGCATCTAAGTGGTTAGTCGGTTCGTCAAGAAGCAGCATATCTGGCTTCTCAAGTAACAGGCGGCAAATAGCAACACGGCGTCTTTCACCACCTGATAGGTGCTCAATTTTCGCATCCCATTCTGGTAAACGAAGCGCATCGGCAGCGCGCTCAAGCGCATTATCTAGGTTGTGACCGTCATGTGCTTGGATAATAGCTTCTAATTCGCCTTGCTCTTTAGCTAGCGCATCAAAGTCAGCGTCTTCCATTGCGTACTCTGCGTACACTTCGTCTAATCGATTCAGGGCGCGCTTAACTTCGCCAACTGCTTCTTCAATCGTTTCACGAACGGTTTTGCTTTCGTCTAGTACAGGTTCCTGCGGTAGGTAACCGATCTTAGTACCAGGTTGCGGACGTGCCTCGCCCTCGAATTCGTTATCCACACCCGCCATAATGCGAAGTAAGGTCGATTTACCTGCACCATTAAGGCCTAAAACACCAATTTTAGCGCCCGGGAAAAAGCATAAAGAAATATCTTTCAGAATAGTGCGCTTAGGTGGCACAACTTTGCTCACCCGCGACATGGTATAAATATATTGAGCCATGAGTTTCCAATCTCTTTTTTAAGTTAGATGTATTTTAGAGAAAGCCTTCCTGTGCTGCAATGTTGTGGACTACATGATATAAAAAATATAAGTTCCTTCGCTAATTAACTTGAGTTGTGGATAGTTAATACCTTTCTAGCAGTCAGTTCCAGTGCAAACGGTGTTTAATTACTAACCAATAGCTATATTGGTTAGCAAATTCGCCTTGCTTATAGGAAGCTGGCACCATAGCGAGAGAAGGATGCGGAAGCGGTGTTTTCCCTAAAATTCTCTGGTTAGACTAGGAGGTAAATTAAGTTGTACTTTAACAACAATGAGTTAGAACATTCCCTATCCAAATCTTAGATTAAGCAAAATATTTTCGTGTTTAAGTTGTAATTCGATGTAATGGTTTAAGTCAGAAATAGCTTCTACACTGCAGTAATGCTTCATGAATTGAACCACTGTAAAAAGGATTACAACATGTCACATCACTGCAATCAAAACCCCATTGTTTCAGCTGCCATATACCCACCCATAGGTGTAATGCGGGTTGGTAACAGCCCTGAAGAATTTTTTATTGGCCCTGAGGTCGATACCGCCATTCCAAGAGATATGAATTACTATCGCGATAGCACGGGAGCGTTGAAGCGCCAAGCCGCGCGTTTTCGTATTTATGGATTGGACGCTGAGGGCAACATCGTTAAAGAACTCACTTGCGACGATGGCGCTTCTATCATTTGGCATGCTCGCTTGGCTAATCAAAAAGCATCTTGGTATGAGTTTCAATTAGCGTTGGATATTCCAGAGGCGATGGAGGCCGAGCCGAGTTTACTGCGCAACCTCAATGTAAATGACCGTGACAGCTTGCTCATTGATGGTGGGGCGCAGCAGATCAGTGGTATTGCTTCTGGGTGTGGTTGTAGTCGCTTTGAAGGATGCTTTGCTGGTAAAAAAGTGTACTTAGGCGAAATGCGTACCGATGACAAGGGCCGCTTACTTATGCTTGGTGGACACGGGGTGTCAGAAAATCCTCAAGGCCACGAGGCGATCACGTTCGGTAATAATGAAGGCTGGTACGACGATACTTCGGACGGCCCTGTAACTGCTGAGGTGAAATATCAAGGCAAAGCACTTGATGTGAAACCTGCATGGGTTATTTGTGCGCCACCAGATTACGCGCCAATGCAAAAATCTCCGCGAACCATGTGGGATTTAATGCGCCAGGTTGCAGTTGATGCCAAGATGCTACCAGCACCTGAAGGTAACCCCTCCTTTAGTAAAGACATTCTGCCAATTTTCCAAAGGTTAACCGATTTACAATGGGTTAATGCGGGATTTGCCGCAGGGTTTGGCTGGAATAGCCCCTTTGATTTTACTTCAGAGACTTGGATCAGCCGTTTAAATGACAACTCACGCACATGGCAAGAAGCAAGACGTAATCTCTTTAATAACTTTAGACAGATAGAAAAAGTCACCACAGCGGATGAAAAACATAGTTGGAACCCTAAATTTGCTGCTACCGCACCGCAGCTGTGGCCTTGGTTGTACGGCGATGCGATGAGTGTAGATGCCGATGACTCGCCAAGGCAGTTTGTCACCCTGACAGAAATTCAGTTGAATATGTTACAGCAGTGGTCGAATGGCGAATTTGATTCTGATTACGACCCTTGTTATCGCCCCCCAACCAGCATTGATGAAATTCCGGTTGCTGAGCAACCAGAGATGTTAACTAAAGCGGCGATGGAGTTCTGTTTAGCGGATGCTTTCCATCCTGGATGTGAAATGACTTGGCCAATGCGTACAGCGGGCATGTATAGCGAGGCTTTCCGTCTTAAGCATTCAGAAGATACTGCACCGACCCACGGCACCAATTATGGCGTGGAAATGACATCAGAAATCGCGCTGCATTCGAGCGGCCCATTAAAAACGGGGCAGGTTGCTGGTGGCATTACGCGTTGGATGGCCATTCCTTGGCAAACAGATACCGCGAGTTGTCGCGATGGCTACAATGAAGCTTACGACCCTTATTTACCGACCTTTTGGCCTGCACGAGTGCCAAATAATATGCTTAGCGAGCAAAATTATCACAGGGTAGTTGATGAAACTAGGCCATTTGCAGAGCGACAAGCAGCATTTAATGACCGGGAGCTGTGGCTAAACGATTTGCCGATAGGCCCTTCAAACAACTATATTGAGCAGATCAACAGTATGATCACTGGGTTTGGTCAATTGGCGGTGGTATTACCGAAGACAGAAAAAGGCGTAACAGGTTTTCCAACCACCATGCAAGTAGGGTTAACACCAGTCAAAGCTGATCACAAAGCAGAAAAACTGCTGACAGCAAGTCGTAATGAAAGCATGCGAGATTGTCGTCCTGATTTGTCACAAACCGACAAAGCACACCGCCGGAATCGCAAATAATAAGGGCTAATATGGCTGAAAGGAAATCGGATATTGTAATTGTAGGTGCAGGCATTGCAGGATGCATTGCTGCACTTGCCTTGCATCCTCACTA
This sequence comes from Pseudoalteromonas sp. JC3, assembly GCF_030291895.1. NCBI lineage: Bacteria > Pseudomonadati > Pseudomonadota > Gammaproteobacteria > Alteromonadales > Pseudoalteromonadaceae > Pseudoalteromonas > Pseudoalteromonas sp. JC3. The sequence goes on from NZ_CP127855.1 coordinate 1,403,932, forward strand.
TCAGGTGATAGTAGTCGATAAGCTCGCCGCAGCTAAAGACAAAGTGGGCGAGTGTTTACCGCCTGCGGCGTCTAGAATTCTCAAAAAGCTTAACTTGTTGCACTTACTACAAAGCCCGGAACATCTCACTTGTCACGGTATGATTTCGTTTTGGGGTAGTGAATCGCCTACCATAGTGGATAACGTTAAAAACCCCGATGGTTTGGGGTGGCACATTCATAGGCAGCATTTTGAACAGCAGCTTCGTGATCAATTAGTGCTTCGTGGTATCCCTTTATTATCTCCTACAAAGCTCACTGATGTGGTGCAAACACAATCAGGGTGGCAAGTTAGGGTTGAAGGTTGCGACACTGACATGTCTATCACGACAACACTGCTTATTGATGCCACCGGTCGCGCCTGTCATCTGGCGAGGCGACTCGGTGCAAAACTACAACAGTTTGATAAGCAAATGGCACTGTGGCTTACCGCAGAGGTTGCCACGACGAAACAGTTTGCGGTGATAAGCGATGAAGAAAATGGCTGGTGGTATAGTGCGCCGAGCGCGGCATGCTCTTCACTCGATCCTAATATGCAGCCTCGGGTGTTTTCTTGGCAGGCTTGCGCTGATGCGATCAAAAAGTGCAACATTACCAACGCTCAAGATTTTTTAGCCAAAGTAAAGCAGGTGAGGGGATTTAACACCTTAGTGGACTTGGTGAATATAGAAACAGCACACCTGCACCCAATGGTAAGTGCAAATTCGGCCCGTTTGGATAGTTGCGCAGCAAAAGGCTGGTATGCGGTGGGTGATGCGAGCATGAGCTTTGATCCGCTCTCTTCGCAAGGTATGTTGCATGCCATGACCAGCAGCATGCAACTTGCGGATATGCTGCTGTTGCACGGTACGGATTACAAACATGGCGCAAAATTATATCAGTCGCAAATGGATAGAGTGTGGATGCGCTACCTTGAGCATCGGCAGCACTTTTACGAGGGCTCAAAGTTAATCGGTTAACACTTATTATTACTTGTTTGGACTAAAGCAAAGTTTGAATCGAAAGAATGCGGCAACATCTATAGTGGTGAAACCAATACCATTGCTGCTGGCCGTCAGTTGATTGCGATGCTTAAAATGTCTGAATAAATGTTGCCTAGAAGTGGCGGTGAACACTCACTTATTCACTGCCACCAGTGGAAGCTGAATATGAGCAATTGCGCCTTGCGCATCTTTACGATTGGTTAAGCTCAGTTTTCCGTTATGCTGTTCAACGATATTTTTAGCTAAGATGAGACCAATCCCTTTACCCGCTGCTTTAGTGGTGTAAAAAGGTACAAATAGGTTGTCAGCGTTCTTTATGCCATGACCTTCATCGAGTACTTCAATACCTGCGAATTTATGATTGTGGTACGCTTTGACGTAAACAGTATTGCGCTCACCTCCAGCTTCCAAGGCATTTTTAATCAGGTTTACAAGTGCCTGCTCAAGTAAGCTTTGATCAATTTGCAGCGTAAAGTTCTGTTCAATGGTTAATCTCACGCGATTGTCAAAAAGCCCTACGAGCGGCGTTAGTAAGTCACTTATTGATATCGCTTCTATATGAAGTTGATGCTGTTTTGCAACGCTTGCATAGCGATTAACAAATGACATCAGGCCATCGCTGCGCTGCACAATCACGCCAAGCGCTTGTTCAAAATCGGCTTGATTTTCTTGCGTGGTGGGAATTTCTATCAAGGTTTGAGCAAGTGACTTAATCGGCGAGAGAGAATTATGAATTTCGTGGCTGAGCACTCTGATCATTTTTTGCCAAGCGTCGCGCTGAGCTTGACTGACAACCGCTTGCACATCGGTTAAGATCACTAAGTGCGCCTGCATGCCTGCAATGGTAAGCTCGCTATAGCGAAGTTGCCACTCATCACCTAAGGTGGGGTGGTTAAAGTGCCAATGTCCACTATGATACTCAAGGCTAAACTTATGCGCTTTTAATAAACGCTGGCTTTGCCATGGTTTGCCAATCCAATTTGAGAAGGCTTCATTGGCATGCACCAGTGCAGTGTCGTTATCGAAAATTACGATGGGGCTGGGCAGTTGTTCAATGAGCCTAAATAGTAATATGGCTTGGTGGTCTCGCTCTGATTTGAATGATTGCAGCTGTTCACACAATTGCTGTGTTTCCTGCTGCAAACTGTGAAGAATTCCCGAGCTGTCAGAGGTGTAAAAGCGCTGCCCATACTCTTCGTTTTTAATCGCCTCTATGGTGGTTGAGAGGTGATAAAAAGGTTGTATCAGGCGCTGTTTAAAATGATACAGCAGCAGTGCGAGCGGACAAAGGACAAGGATAAAGTAGGTGATAACACTGAGTGTTGAGACCTCAAGGATGACCATAAAAAAAGCGCTGAGCACGGTGAACAGCAACCAAATAACCAGACAAAAAATCTCGATAGTCTGTTCAAAGTTAGGCTTTTTCATAGGCAAGCTCATCGTGTTTTGATATCAAACTTATCAAGGCGACGATATAGGGCACTTTTACTGATCCCAAGTAAAACAGCTGCATCTTCCACATTATCATGGCATTGGCACAGCGCCATTTTAATCAACTTTTGCTCGGCTTGATCTAGCGTCATCATTTCGGGCTCACTCTGCTCTGTGGTTACCACAGATTTTAAAGAAAGCGCGCTTTCTTCAATTTCAGTGCCATCACACAGCAAAATCGCACGCTCCATCATATGGCTAAGTTCACGGATATTACCCGGGAATGCGTAACTTTGTAGTCTTGTTTGTGCTGCATGAGACAAAGGTTTTACGTCTAGTTCGTAGGTCATTGCGTGCTTTTGAATAAAAAAGTCGGCCAGCGGAATTATCTCTGTGCGACGCAAGCGCAGTGGTGGGATCTCAAACTCCATTGTATTTAGTCTGAAATACAGGTCACTACGAAATTGACTTGCTTGTTGTTGCGACTCTAAATCTGCATTAGTTGCGCTAATAATTCTACAGCTTGCATGCTGCGTTTTGCTCGAGCCAACAGCTTCATATTCCCCTGTTTCTAATACTCGTAGTAGCTTCGCTTGTTGAGGCTCTGTGAGTGTGCCTACCTCATCCAAAAACAAAGTCCCTTGCTCAGCCATTGAGAAACGACCTTGTCTATCCTGTTTAGCGTCAGTAAACGCACCTTTCACATGGCCAAACATTTCACTTTCAAACAGTGACTCTGGAATGGCCGCCATATTGGTGCTCACAAAGTTGCCTGTGGTGTTACTTTGCTGGTGGATGTAGCTGGCAATCTGTGATTTTCCCGTACCATTTTCTCCTCTAAGCAATATATTCGCTTTGGTTTTGGCAATGCGATCAAGTTGGCTTTTTAGCGCTTGCATCGTAGGGCTTAACCAGAGTAATGCATCAGCTGGTTCTGCATTTGGCACTATTTTAGCTGTAGTTTGTTGGAGGGAAGCCGATTGTTGTTTTGCAGTGATTTGCTTTAGCCCTAAATGCTTTTTCACCATCATTACTACAGCGTGGTTGTCCCAAGGCTTGGCAAAAAAGTCTTTGGCGCCGCGCTGCATGGCTTCGACGGCGAGTTCGACGCTAGACCAAGCGGTCATCGCAATAAAGGTTGCGCTACTTTGGCTTGCATACTGACTCAAAAAAGCGAGACCTTCATCGCCGGATGTCGTATCGAGCTCATAGTTCATGTCTAGCAGTACAATATCAATGTCGTGCGCATTGAGCTGCTTAGCGGCACAATAAAGACTACTACTTTGGAAAATGGTAAAACCGTGGTTTTTTAGTAAAAACTGTAAGCTAAGGCGGATATCGGCCTTGTCATCAACGATTAAAATTGAACCTTGCATAGTGTGTTGTAGGCAAAGAGCGTTTACACGCCACGCTTTGCCTACGCATTCCTGTTGTTATTATTAACTTATTCGTCTCTTAGCGCTTTAATGGGATCTTGGCTTATCACCCTTTGCACAGGTAAATAGCTTGCGATGAGCGCAATCAGCAGCATGATAGGGATTGTCACGATAACAGCGAACCAGCTCACGGAAATAGCTGTTGTACTTATCTTTGTCAGTATCCCATATCCGATTGCAACGGTTAATGCACTCACTCCAAGGCCAATCATTACCGGTGTTAGACTCTGCTTGAGCACTTGTGCTATCAGTTTGTGTGTATGTGCGCCCAACGACAAGTGAATGCCAAGCTCATAGCGACGCATTTGTACGCTGTAGTTGAGCACGCCGTAGATCCCGGCGCCAGCTAGGCTTAAGGTAAGGGCTAATAGAGCGACAGTCAACATTGCTTGCAGCCAAGTTTGTCTTAACCTCTGGGTTAGCATGCCATCTACAGGCTCAAAAAAAGCAAAGTTTAGACTCGGATGAATGACCTTGAGAGCATGAGTTAATTGGACTTTTGACAGTGCAGAATTCCCCTTGATAATAAAAGATGTGCTGCCTTCAGTGACAGGCAAGTAATAGCGCTCTAAGGTATAGCCTCGGTTGCCCGTAGGTACGTAAATATCACTCACAACCCCAACCACTTTTCTTGGCACCTCTCTGTCAGCATAGAGGGTTTGACCGATTGGATTTTCATCTTTGTACAAACGCTTAGCGAGTGAGGCCGAGAGAATTATTTCATTGTTGTCTGAGCCTGAGGCCATGATCGGTGTAAACCGGCTTCCTTGCTCAAGTGGTAGTGAAAGCGCAGTGAAACCGTCTTCGTCGTAAAAGGACAAACTGACGATACCGATCAGCGCAATATTTTGGTCATACAAATAATTTTGCCATCCCATTTGCAAAGGCGAAGCATAACTTGCCGATATCGATGTGATGCTCGCTTGATTGGCTAAAAGCTGTTTGATTTGCTTGCCAAGCTCAAAGTTATCGATTCCTGTGGCACTGCCGTCGATACGGACATAGTACAAATGCTCAGTATCAAACCCAGTGGGATGGGTCATTTGCGCGTATGCGGGAACTAATTTGTTGGCTGCAAGAAAGAGTAAAATACTGGCAAAGCATACTTGTAATGCCACCAACACTTGACGAGTACGCTTGGAAATTTGCGCGCCAGTGCCTTTACCGCTGCTGTGTAGCGCATCTGTTAGGGCATGATAGTTTACTTGTTTGCTGGTAAACCAGGCGATGAGTAGCGCCATTATCAGACTCAGTGCACAAGCAACCACTATGGTCGGCCAATCTAGAGTTAAGCCCTGCATGCGACTAAATAAATAGCTCAAGTCGTTTGCTAACCAAACATTCAACCACTCGGCAAGCAATAATCCGAGTATAGTAGCTGCCCCCACTAACAGGACGCTTTCGCAAAACATACTGACAAAAATGTGAGTAGGCTTTGCCCCCAGTGCCGCTTGAATTGCCATGGTGCGCTGTTTTTGCGCAGCCCTTGAGAGAAATAAATTAACAACATTGGTCAGGGCAATGAGCACCAAAACCGCAGCTGAGAACAACAAGGTAATGGCGAGCTCATCACTTCGTGCAACTATTTTGTCGCGCAGTGGTGTAAACTGAGCGCCAATTCGCGTGTTAGGCGCTACGTTTTCACGGGATTGGTAAAGCGTGTTAATCTGTTCGCCCAGCGCATGATTCATCTGCTCAATGTTTACACCCGCTTTCAGTCGAGCGATACCGTTAAACTGGCTACTGATGTTATTCCAGTGCGAGGTGGTGGTGACAGGCTCCGGAAAGCTACTAAAGCCGCTAACGGGAAAGCCACCAAAGATCTCAGGCACTTCAAACGCTTCTCCCGTTACTCCGATAATTTGATAGCGTTCACGATCTATGGAGGTGTAGCTACCAACGATATCTGGATCGGCATTAAAGTGCGTTATCCAAGAATGATAACTCAGGACTAAAACTTTTTGTTCATCGCTGACGCCTTCGTCTTGCTTTAGCGCGCGACCAAGATGCAGTGGCGTGCCTAACAACTCAAAGAATTCGGGAGTCACTCGAATTATGTCTACCGTGGGCATATCCTTAATGTCCATAAAACGAGATGATACCAAGTGCATCATCGTCATTTTGTCGATAAATTGCTTATCTTGATATAGCTGAAACTGGGTGGAGAGCAGTTGGAATCCATATTGGGTTTCTCCATTAATGGTTTCGCTTTGATCGGTCACCCACAGCTTATCTGCATCAGGGTAGGGGAGCGGTTGCGTGATCAATCTATGGTTGATATTAATCACTACCGTTAGCGCTGCTAAGGTTAATGCTAGGGTGACAAGTACGGTAAGACTAAATCCCGGAAGCTTCCTCAGATTTGACAGTGCGAGCTTAAATTCCTCTTTTATCATCCCACCATCTCCAAATTCATTTCATCCACCATCACCCCATCTAACAAGAACAGTTTACGTTTTGCCATGTCTGCATACCTAGGGTCGTGGGTAACCATACACATGGTTGTGCCTTGGGCGTTTAGGTCGCTCAGCATGTTCATTACGGCATCGCCATTTTTTGAGTCCAAGTTTCCTGTAGGTTCGTCAATAAGCAGAATATCTGGCTGATTGGCGAGTGCACGGGCGATGGCGATACGTTGCTGCTGTCCGCCTGACAGTTGATTGGGCTTATGTTCTGCTCTGTGGGTCATTTGTACTAACTCCAAGCAAGTCATTACCCGTTTTTTTAACGCAGTATTTGAGAGTGCAGTGCTACTGTACTTGATAGGTAAGGCGATATTGTCAAAGACGTTCAATTCATCAATGAGATTAAATGACTGAAACACAAAGCCAATATGTTTATTTCTTAGTGTGGCTCTTTGGTTGACGTCAAGGTTACTGACATCGTTACCCGCAATTGTGTAGGTGCCGGTGCTTGGGCTGTCTAATAAACCAAGAATATTTAGAAGTGTTGATTTACCGCAGCCCGATGGGCCTGAAATTGACAGATATTCGCCCTGAGTTACATTGAGGTTTACGCCACGCAGTGCCAGTGTTTCCATTCCGCCGAGGACAAACTTTTTAGTGATGTTTCTAAGTTCAATAACGTGTTTATTATTCATTGTTCTTCCTTTGGTTTGTTATTTGCTCAAAGTCACTACGGGTGTGTCGGCATAAGATGCCATATCCGACAAAATAAACTGCTGATTTGTCGAAGCGCCACTGAGCAGCTGAATGTGCTGTGACGTTTCTGCGCCATAGTGTACTTGAATTGCACGGGCTTGTTGTTTTTCTTTATCAACAAGATATAAGGTTGCTTGACTATAAGGTTTTGCACCGACGGGTTTGTCGATGAACAGTGCGGAACTCAATTTGTCGATAGAGACTTTTCCCTCAATATTTAGCTCGGGGCGAGCACTCGCGGGCAGACTTTTAGGCAGTGTCACCTCAACTTCAATATTGCCATTTTGTACCATTGGATTAATGCGCGACACTTGGCCTTCAATTAAGTCGTTACGGGTATTGATGCTCACATGCTGAGCCAGCTTTATTTGCTGGGCATAGGCTTGTGGGATCTGTAATTGCGCATATAAATCAGTGGTGCTGCCAACTAACACCAATTGAGTGCCAAGAGAGACACTTTGTCCAAGTTCCACATGAAGTTGCTGCAATACTCCTTTGATCCCAGCCCGTACAGTGAGCTTATTCACCCTATCTTGCACCAATAAAAATGCTTCATTACTGGCATCAATATTTGACTGCGCAAGCTGCAGGTTGGCTTTGTGTAAGGTCTGCAATTGTGATATTCGCTGTTGTTCAATATTAATGCGACGTTTCAGCTGGCGATGGGTAAGTACCGCGCGTTGGTAGTCGAGTTTAGAAACAACCCCATCTTCAACCAACTCTCCTTGAGCGCTAACCTCCAGCTCGGCACTTTCTAACTCAGATCTCAGAATTTCCAAATCTGCCTGGTGAGACAGCAGTTCTCGTTGTTGATTGATATCGAGCTGTAGATATTGGTCTTGCGATTGCGCCAAACTGCGTTTGGCATCTTTTAAAGATTGGGCCAAATTTGCATCTTGTAACTTCATAATGATGCTGTCGGGGTTAACTTGTGCACCTGGGCGCAACACAATTTCTTCAACCGTGGCATCGCTCGCGGCACTTATCAAACGCGGCGTTTTCGATTTAAGCTGACCATATCCAGATACACTGACTTCTAAATCTCCTTGCTGGACCTCCGCAATCCATGTTTTTGCCATAGGCAAAGATGCCTGCGCTGAGGGCTGTATTAGCAGCCATATAATAACGATGGCGAAAATGGTTCCGCCAACAGCCCACATCCAGTTAACCTTGTTGCGCTTTTTATGTTCGACTTGTATATCCATGTTGATATCTCTGGTGGAATGAAGGTTGTTATTACTCAGTAGATAACAAGTTGCATGCCAAAATTTAATTTACTGAAATTATTAGATTTTTTGTTTTGTCTGTTTGCATGGAAGGAGTGCTTTTTGCGGTTTCGAAAATAAAAATTGTGGTTTTGGGAAGCTCGATTGTATTTGCAAGTGCGCAGAAGAAAATAGGCTCATCAATAGAGCCTATGAATTGCAGCGTTATTATTTGTTAAAACACGCGTTCTGGGTTGGTTGGTACGTCTTGCTGTTTTAGGGTCCATTTGGCTATGTCTATTTTGCGCATAAACTTAACCTTTGGGTGCGATTTAGCGTAGTGAATAAAGTCGTCAAGTGCTTTTACGCGTGCAGGGCTGCCTGCGAGTCTGTCGTGTGCACTAATAGACATCATGCGGCGCTGGGATTTTCCTTCTTCATAAAGCACATCAAACTCGTCCTTTAACTCTTGCAAATAGGCTTTTGCTGTCATTGCGGAGCTGCCGCCATAGCGCACGATATCGTTGTTTCTAAAGGTGTAGGGGACAACAACGAAAGGCTTGCCATGGACCGGTGTTAACGAAGGCTCATCCCGAGATAAGTCATCAATATGATAGACAAAACCAAGGGACTGCAAAATAGTTAGAGTTTGCTGTGAATGGCGCATCCAAAATGCGTTAAAGCCTTTTGGCCTTTGCCCAGTGATCTTTTCAAGCACATCTGCACTGTGAATATAAGATGCACGTTCTTCTTCGGGTGTCATCGAGTATTGTGGTGTCCAGTTTTGTCCATGACCTGAAATTTCATGCCCTTTTTCTGCCACCATTTTGGCAAGTTTAGGATTAAGCTCTGCAGCTTTTCCTACCATGTGGGACGTCACTTTGATGTTGTGCTTATCCCAAAGCTTAAGCAATCGTGGGATCCCTTCATTCATGCCATACTGATACCAAGTAGGAGCGACGGTGTCGGGGTAGCCCGCTTCTTGCTGAGGAAATGGCCCAGGATCGCTTGGGTCTTGCGCGGTTGCTTCAAACTGCATGGAGATAGAGATCACCAATTGAGCATCATCAGGCCAGTAATGGCCAGACTCTATTTCAGCGCCGTGGGCTGTGCCTGCAAGCAGGGCAGTTGCTGTTAGTAGCGCTCGAATACTTGTGGTCAACGTGGTACGCATGGTTATTCTCCTGCGGCTCTTGGGCCGGCATACACAGAAAGTGTTGCCTGCGCTAAGCTATGCTGGTGGATAAAAAATCCAGTAAGTGGTGCCGTTGCACCAGCTGGCACGGGGAGTGTATCTACATCTAGTGCATGCACGGTAAAGGTGTATTTATGTTTGCGGCCAATAGGCGGGCACGGGCCAAAGTACCCAGGCTTTCCTAAATCCGTATTACCTTCAATGGCTTGGCTTGGTAAAGTTTCTGCAAGCCGAGTCGTGTCTTTGGGCAAGTTATACACTTGCCAGTGCCAAAATCCGCTGCCGGTTGGTGCGTCTTGATCGTAAAACGTCACCGCAAAGCTCTTGGTTTGTTTAGGTGCATTTGACCAAACTAAGGTTGGCCGTGTGCTGTTTCCCTCGCAGCCAAATTGATCCCAGTATTGAAATGGTCGAATAGATTTTTCGGCAACAAGATCTGGGCTTTCTAGTGTAAACTCAGGTGCTGAAATTGCATCGGTTGCACCGAGTAATGCCATAGAGGCTAGGGATAAATGCAGTAATAATGGCTTCATATTGCACCTTTTGCTCTTAATTGTTGGAAATCTGCATAGTCGGTGTAGCCTTGCTCGCTACCACCAAACAAAGGCGCATCAGGGTTGATTGGACTCAAAGGCAATTGATGAGTTAGACGGTATACGAGGTCTGGGTTGGAGATAAACTTGCGACCAAAAGCCACAAAGTCAACTAGACCTTGCTCAATAAGGGCTTCGGCTTGCTCTGGTTCGTAATTGCCCGCGCCGTGAAATTTTCTTCTTAGTGCTTGCCTAAAGCTCTCCGTCACGACCGGCGCATCATCCCAGTCCGCTTCAGCTAAGTGCACATAGGCAATGCCTAAGCGGTTAAAGTGCTCCGCGGCGAGCAAAATAGTATCAATGGCTTCTTCGTCTTGCATGCCACGTTGGGTAATAAAAGGCGCTAATCGGATCCCTACTTTTTCAGGTCCAATCGCTTGGCTAATCGCGGTGATAACTTCAACCGCAAAGCGAATTCGGTTTTCCTTCGAGCCACCATATTGATCATGACGTTGATTAGAGCTGCGGCGTAAAAACTGGTCGATTAAGTAGCCATTACCAGCGTGGATCTCGACGCCATTAAACCCTGCCATCATGGCATTCTCAGCCGCATGGACATAATCTTCGACTATGCTCTGTATTTCTTGGGTTGCCAGTGCGCGTGGTGTTGGGCAATCGACCATTTCACCCACTCCTTTTTCGTTGACCACCCACACTTGTGCGTCGGGCGCCAGTGCTGAGGGGGCGACGGGTTGGCCATCTTCATGAAAAGTGGAGTGAGACATACGACCGACATGCCAAAGCTGACAGAAAATACGGCCACCTTTTTGCTGGACTGCATGGGTGATTTCTTTCCATCCAGCAACCTGCGAAGCGGTATAAATTCCGGGAGTAAATGAATATCCTTTGCCCTGACAAGAAATTTGTGTGGCTTCACTGATGATAAGCCCTGCCGAAGCGCGTTGGGCGTAGTACTTTGCCATCAACTGATTTGGAATATCTCCCGGTTGTGTTGTTCTAGAGCGGGTCATTGGTGCCATCAAAATGCGGTTTGGTAAGATTAAATTACCGAGTTTTTTCTGCGTAAATAACAATGGATCAGACATAGTATTCTCCTAATTATTGGACAAGTGAGTTGATGTGGCGTGGGAACAGCACTTCAATTTTTAGAGATTCAGGTGCAAAGATAAAAACCTGATGCTCATTGCTTATAGGGACATCTCGTTCCACGTAGCGAACGCCAAAATGCTCTAGTCGGGCGATTAACCCGGGGTAATCGTCACCACGAAATGCAATATGATCTATGTTGCTAGTACTCATGCTTGTGTTTTGCACAGAACCAAGGTATTCAGCCTGTGCTTGGGTATGTGGTGATTGTTCAACCAGATGAATGAAAGGTTGTTGTTGGTCGCCATAGAACCACTTTCCTGGAAATGGAAAAGGTGGACGTAAGCCTTCTTTAAGCCTAAGCACCTGCTCAAAAAAGGTCGCCATTTTTGCCATGTCATGTGCTCTAAACAAAAAGTGATCTAACTGCATGGTGTGTTACCTCCATTGGTGTTAGCGATTTATGCGTTGAGAACAGTCTATTTGTTTATTAATATTTGATAATTGGCTTTTATATAAAATTACTTTTCATAAAAGGTGAATAATGAAAAGCAAAGCAGACGATATGGCGCTTTTTGTTCAAGTGGTGCGCTCTGATGGCCTGGCTGCGGCAGGGCGAGTATTAGGGCTTTCTCCAGCGAGCATGACCGCACGGATCAATGCACTCGAAGCGCACTATAAAACCCGTTTACTGACTCGAAACACCAGAAGTATCAAACTGACCGAAGCGGGAGAGCGGTTTTATCAGGGCTGTGTGCGAGTCATTGAGGAGGTTGCGGCGGCGGAGGCGCTACTGCAAGATGCCGATCCCGATTTGAGAGGCACACTCAAAATTGCAGCAAGCTCAGACTTTGGTCGTCAGTACGTGGTTCCCGCCGTTGCGGAGTTTGCCACGCAGCATCCACAGGTGGTGGTTAACTTGAGCTTGGGGGAGGGCTTGGTCAAATTAGTTGAGTCTGGCACTGATATCGCCATTCGTTATGGTAATTTAAATGATAGCAGTTTGATATCTCGGCCTCTGTTAAACAACCGCAGAATGCTGGTGGCTGCCCCAAACTATCTCGAACGGTATGGTACACCAGATTGCTATCAAGCATTACAGCGCCATCGCTGTTTAGTACTGGAAAGAGCAGGACAGGCGCTAAACGATTGGTATTTTATCGACAGAGACACGCAAGCAACCATCATTGAAACCGTGCCTACCTGTTTAGTGAGTTCAGATGGAGAAGTATTGCGAAACTGGGCTATTCAAGGGCTTGGGATCACCATTAAGTCATGGCTGGATGTTCACAAAGATATTAAAGCGGGGCGATTGGTAGAGTTGTTGCCAACTCAAACATTGGGATTTAGTCCAACGGACTCAGACAAAGTTGCGCTGCAAGCGATTTATCCATCTAGGCAGTTTCAACCTCGCCAAGTCAAAGCATTTCTGACCTTTTTTAGCGAGTATTTACAACAAATGCATGATTGATTTCATTTCATTGGAGTCTACCGAATTAGCCGTGCGTAAGTGATAAATATATGCATAATAAACGCTCATATTTAAACTAACTAAAGAGGTTCAAGGATGGCAATTGGCAATATTAAACACGTAATTTTTGACGTCGGTAACGTATTTGTGAGGTGGTCACCGGAGGAGATTGTTCGGCTTACCTTTGGCAACCAATGCGACGTTGAGAGTCTAGCTAAGCAGCTGTTCCACAGTGAGATTTGGTTTGCGATTAATCGAGGCGAACTGACTGAAGCAGACACCAAGCACGCTTTTATGCAAACCTGTCACTTAACCTCTGAGCAAGCTGACGAACTGTTCTTTTATATCAAAGAATCACTGATCCCACTTTATGGCACGCTTGCACTGATGCAGCGCCTAAAGGCGGCTGGATATAGTGCTTATGCCCTAACCGATAATGTGCACGAGATTGTGAGCCACCTAAAAGCGCGTCATACTTTCTGGCAACACTTTGACGGAGAAATTATTTCTGCTGAGCTTGGCTGCATGAAGCCCGGCAAAGCTATTTTTACTCATTTACTGGAGCGCTACCAACTGGCGGCAGGTGACTGTGTTTTTCTTGATGATGTCTTAGCGAACGTCGAAGGTGCAAAGCAGGTTGGGTTACATGGCATTCAGTTCTTTAATGCGGCTCAAGCTGAGCGCGAGTTGCGTGAGCTAGGATTAGTGTTTTAAGCAGGTCGAGACTCCAAAATAGGCCCAAGTACGGGCCTAAAAAGAATTAATCGCACATATACTGTCTATTTGTGAAAGCACAGTCGTGATCACCGTAACAAGAGATAGCACCTGTACGACAATCGTGGCGGTTAGTCGGTACACAGTCCAAATCAGTCAAACGGTTTACACCACCACCAATTTGGGGGGTTGCTTGTGGTGCAATAGCTTGAGCATTGTTTAAGTTTTTAAGCGGCTTTTTATTCAGTTTAATTTTCATTTTTCATTTCCTTTGGGTGGTAAGAAAGCGTATTAACAGCGAAGGGAGCCACAGTTATAGCAAGAACCAAATGCTTTCGTGTTGCATAACTCGGTTATTTCTCTGTCACAAACCGCGGTTAAATAACCTCCCGCGATGTTTGGTGTTTGGGCTTTTTCCAAGCCTGCAGTATGGTTCAGTTGTTTTATCTTTCTTTTTGTTAGTGTTAATTTCATCTTATTTTCCTTATTGTGAAAGCTTGAATTGTCGTACAAAAAACAAACTACATTATTGACTGTACCCAACGTAAATTATTTGTCAAATATGTTTTTTAAAGGTTGAATTTGTGTTTTTCTCAATTGCCTTATTTCAACCCTGTGTAACTTCAATGCTCGATGACAAGCAGCTTTTTAGCCTTGAGTGCAGTAACTATGGTGTAACGTAAATTTGCACTGTCAGTCGCCCAACGCATCGATATTGTTTGGTCTTTTTAATCATGCAACACTGCAACATGAGAATAATTAAAAAACGGGATGAAGATGCGTAAATTAACAGCCTTGGTGTGGACTTGCTCTGTTTCCTTATGTACGGGTGTTGCGTTTGGTAACACGGCGCAAGCTGACGAGTCACCAATATTTAGTTCTAAAGCCACGGCACAGCCAATATGGGCTGAACACGGCATGGTATCTAGCCAAGAGGCACTTGCTAGTCAGGTTGGTGTAGAGATTTTAAAGCAAGGTGGCAATGCCGTTGATGCGGCTGTTGCAGTAGGTTTTAGTCTTGCCGTGACTTTGCCAAGGGCCGGAAATATCGGCGGTGGTGGCTTTATGCTAGTGCATCTGGCAAAAGAGAATAAAACCATTGCGATTGATTATCGCGAAATGGCGCCGAGTCGTGCGCACAAAGATATCTTTATTGATGAAAACGGCGAGGTAAACCCAAAGCTAAGCCTTCAGCACGGCCTTGCCGTGGGCGTTCCCGGAACGGTTATGGGGATGGAGTTAGCACTCAAAAAATACGGCACCATGACACTTAGTCAAGTTATTCAGCCTGCAATTAAATTGGCGCGTGATGGCATTAAAGTGACCTCTGACTTAGCTAACTCGCTTTCTCATCGTTATATTAAAGAACGAATGCTCGATGTACCGGCGTCTAAGGCTGTGTTTTATAAAAAAGATGGTAGCAGCTACAAGCCAAATGAATGGCTGGTGCAGGCTGACTTGGCTCACTCTTTGGAACTTGTTGCCGAAAAAGGCAGTGCAGGCTTTTATCAGGGCGAGACAGCAAAGAAAATTGTTGCTGCAGTAGAAGCAGCTGGTGGCATTATGTCGCTGGATGACTTAAAAGGCTATAAAGCGGTAGAGCGTGAGCCGGTAAAAGGCACATATCGCGGCTACGACATCGTTTCTATGCCGCCTCCTTCATCTGGTGGTGTGCATATCATAGAGATGCTGAACATGCTGGAGCAATATCCTATTGGTGAGCTTGGGCATAATAGCGCTGCTACCGTCCATTTAATGGCTGAGGTCATGAAGCGTGCGTATGCTGACCGCAGTGAATATTTGGGCGACCCCGATTTCTAC
Source organism: Pseudoalteromonas sp. JC3 (assembly GCF_030291895.1). Taxonomy (NCBI): domain Bacteria; kingdom Pseudomonadati; phylum Pseudomonadota; class Gammaproteobacteria; order Alteromonadales; family Pseudoalteromonadaceae; genus Pseudoalteromonas; species Pseudoalteromonas sp. JC3. The sequence goes on from NZ_CP127855.1 coordinate 1,419,027, forward strand.
GACGTACCCGTTAAAGCATTGGTGGATAAGCAATATGCAAAGCAGCGCAGTAAACAAATAAACGCAGACAAAGCGACACCAAGCCGTGAGATTAAGCCCGGTAAATTATTACCTTATGAGAGTAACCAAACCACGCATTATTCTGTGGTAGATAAGTGGGGCAATGCAGTGAGTAACACTTATACGCTCAACTTTAGCTATGGCTCAGGTATTGTCGCGGCTGGCACTGGCATTCTACTTAACAACGAAATGGATGATTTCTCGGCAAAGCCCGGCACACCAAACGGTTTTGGCTTGGTTGGTGGAGAAGCTAATGCTGTTGAAGGAAAGAAGCGCCCGCTGAGCTCGATGACACCTACGATTGTAATGAAAGAGGGTAAACCCTTTTTGGTAACGGGTAGCCCAGGTGGCTCGCGTATTATCACCACCACGCTACAAATCATTATGAATGTTATTGATCATGGTTTGAACATCGCTGAAGCAACCGTGGCTCCGCGTATTCACCACCAATGGTTACCAGATGAAATTCGTATTGAACGTAGCTTAAATGTGGATACTCGACGTCTACTAAAAAACAAAGGACACACACTTTCAGAGCAGAATGCGATGGGCTCAACCCAGTCAATCATGCTTACCGATAAAGGTCTATTTGGCTCCTCAGATCCAAGGCGTGCAGATAGCGCAGCGGTGGGGTACTAATACCAATTGAATTAATTCTCTAATCAATTTGAAGGGTGAAATAGCATATTAGCTTCGTTAAAAATTTCTCATTTAGAACAACTAAATAGCAAAATTTTTGCCTTGCCTATATGGATATAGGTACCTTAGCGGTAGCAGGACGCGAGAGCGGTGCTACTAAAGCTATTTCCCCGCTTCAAGATAGATCATTTACTTAATACAACTGGTATAATATCCTGATTTCTATTGAGTCTTAAGTGCAATTTAAATCGAGTAGGGGCGAGATGCCCCTTTTCTATGCGCTTTCTTTGATTAAATACTCTGGCAGTGGCCAATTCATGACGATGACTTCGCCTTGCCAAGTTTCAATCGTCAGCCAAACCTTGTCGTCTTTTGATAATGTTTTCTTTGCTAAAGCATGCACGTGTTGACCGTGTTTTGTGCCGTGAAGGATCCCGAGCTCATGCTCCATAAGCTGTGCAAGTGGCATCGCGTTGGGGCCGATATTAAGATAGCCTTGGCGCACAGATTCAACGTCACCTTTATTGAACAGTAGTAAGAAGTCTTTGACGTATAAGTTATCGTGGATGTATGGCGGCTTGTCGTCAAAAGGCATTGGTGTAATGCTGTACTCTCCAAGTGTTTGCTCCGCCAATGGAGCGGGAAACTCTGGATGTAATGATTGATAATAAAACCAAGCTGGCAACACCAGCAATAGGGCATTTAACCAATATTTATTGTGCTGTATAAAGCGTTTGACTGCATTCATGGCGATTTACCCTTGCTGTGCTTTTAGTTGTTTTGCATTGCTCCGTTCTTGGCTACGCGCGCGTTTGGTCCGAAGCTGATACATGATAAATCCAGTGACCGACATCCCGGATAAAATACAGCCAAAAATAAACCAGATGACTTTGGTCCAGATCCCTCCTATGGTGCCGTAATGCAGTGGATCTGTGATGTGCATAACCGTTTGTAAGCCTGTCATTGAATCAGGGTTTGCATGATGAACGACAGTATCATTCCAAGTGTTGTAGGCGATATTTATGCTGTAATCGTCATAGAGTATGTAGTCGTTTGCGCCACTGATTTTGAGCGTATCGCGGTTATGCTCAGGTAGCATGATGTAACTTGGGCGAAAGTCAGTGTACTGCTGTTGGATTTCACCGAGCGCTAGGTCAACACTGGTTTCCACTGCATTCGCGTTTATTGTTGAGTTGGGTATATCCGCAGCATTTAATGTTTCATGATGTTCTAGTTCAACACCAGCATGCCACAGCACCGCTTGCGTTAAATACCACAGTCCGGTGAGGCTCATTACGGTCATAAACCAAAGCGACCATACTCCACTGAGTTTATGGATGTCAGCGGCAAGGGTACGACCTCCTTGTGATTTACGCAGCTTAAACTGAAAAAACGCTAACCAAAACTTTTTGTATACCACCAGGCCTGTGATCAACGCGCCCAATAGGATCAGTGACATAAACGCCACTAAATAGTAACCAACACTGTAGCCATTTTGCCATGGAAATAGCAGCCAGCCATGTAGTGAACGCATAAAGTTAATAAACGTATTGCCGTCATTTATTTCCTGAACAGCCCCTGTGTACTGGTTTACATATGCAAGCGCATAGGGCTTGTCGACGTCGGTAAACATCACCACATAGGTCAAATAGGGCTCTCTCACATTGAGCCCCATGACATCTGCACTTGGGTACTCATCTTTAAACGTGCGTAACACTGAGCCCGCTGACATCTCACTTACCTGACTGGGGTTATATGCCCGAGAATCAGGGTTGGTAAGCCATGTAAGTTCATGGCTGAAAACGGAAATGGTACCTGTGATACAAATAAAGCAAAACAGTAGCCATATTGGCAGTGAAAACCAACCATGCAACTGAAACCAAAACTTGTTGCTTATTTTCTTTGCCATTGTGTGTTCCTAGTTCTTTGAATGACGGCGACAAATTAAAGCTGAGGGAGTATTTGCGCAAAAATGTAAATAAAGTATATCTTTTTAAAAGTGTAAATGGCAATTATATTCATTTGGATGTGCGTTAAATGGCATGTTTTATTCGTTTAGCGGTTTATCTTTCTTGTTTCTTTTATAGGAAAGTTGTTTTAAATTAGTTGGTTACTTATTTCGGGAACGTTCCTTAAATCGGGTTCGAAACTGGTTGTAATTTACCTTAATGTTATTGCTAATGGTTATCATCTGCATTATGATCGTTTCGATTTTTACAATATTAGGATGAACCCAGTGAACACTCTGCCTCTCAAAACGCTCTCATTTGCTGTTATGGCAGCGCTCGGCACGTCAGCATTACAGGTGCAAGCAGCACAGCAAGATAAAGAAGAAATTGAAAAAATAGTTGTGACGGGAAAATACACCGTCAATGAAGTGATAGACACCGCAACTGGCTTAGGGTTATCACTTCTTGAGACGCCGCAATCTGTTAGTGTTATTACCGCTGCACGGATCAAAGAGCAAAAACTCGATACATTAACCGATACTGTGTTAAATGCGATTGGGGTGTCAGCGAAAGAAGTTGATAATGTTCGTAATACGTTGCAGTCACGTGGCTTTGACATTACCAACTATCAAATTGATGGCGTTCCTTTGTCATGGAGTTTAGCGGGGGATTCAGGCGAAACCATCGCGGATGTTGCTATATACGAGCGCGTGGAGTTTGTGCGTGGTGCAACCGGGTTATTAACCGGCGCGGGCGATCCTTCAGCTTCTATTAACCTAGTACGCAAACATGCAAATAGCACCGACCTCACAGGTTTTGCCAGTGTCTCTTTGGGAAGCTGGAACAATAAAGAAGTGATGGTGGACGTTGCCAATGGATTAACTAACGATGGCAGTGTGCGTGGACGAGTGGTCGCGAAGTATGAAGAAGGTGACTCGTATCTAGATCTCTTCTCTGACGAAAGTACCGTGCTTTATGGGGTACTAGAAGCGGATTTAAGCACGCATTCGACGATCCGCGTTGGTGCAAGCTATCAGCGTAACGACCCTACCAGTCCAACTTGGGGGGCATTACCTACTTTCTTTACCGATGGAAGTAAGACAGACTGGGAAGTCGAAAAAACCACAGCTGCAAATTGGACTGAGTGGCAAACTACTGGCACCAATGCTTTTGTGAACTTTAGCCACAACTTTGCAAATGGTTGGGAACTGGTCGCCAATTACAACAAGCTGAAATACGAGCAAGATACAGAGCTGCTGTATTTATTCGGCACGTTGGATAAAACAACAGGTGAGGGCTTAGCGTCTTGGCCCTATAAAAGTACAGGTGAAAGTAACCAAGACAGCTTTGATATCCAGCTTAAAGGTTTTTATCAACTCGCCGGTCGTGAGCATGATTTCGTAACTGGCGCGCTTTACAGTGAGCAGAGTGCCGATACACTCACTTTCGCTACGCTCGATAATGCCTTTTTGCCAGTTGGCAATTTTTACGAGTGGGACGGTAATTTCCCTGAGCCGACGTGGGGCAAAGAAACCTCAGTTGCTCAAGATATGGATACCGAGCAAAAAGGGTTTTACGCCGCAACAAGGCTAAATCTTAGCGATGAACTTAAAGTAATAGCGGGTGGTCGGTTGTCGAGCTGGCAGCGCGAAGGCGAAAGCTATGGCGTCATCACTGATTTTGGCGACAATGGCGTATTTATACCTTACGCTGGTGCCTTGTACGACTTGTCGACAACGCAGCGAGTGTATGCAAGTTACACTGAAATATTCCAGCCGCAAAATGCCCAAGACCGTAATGGTGATTTCCTTGAGCCAATCAAAGGAAAATCATACGAAGTGGGGCTAAAAAGTACCTATCTAGACGACACGCTGCAAACAACATTGGCGATTTTCCAAATCGAACAAGATAACCTAGCTCAAGATGATGTTGGATACATAGTTCCTGGTTCGGTAAATACAGTCGCGCAATATGCTGCTGAAGGCACAACCAGTAAAGGCTTCGAATTTGAAGTGGTGGGTCAGTTAACTGACGGTTTTGATGTGCATTTGGGTTATTCACAATACAAAGCAGAAGATGCCAACGGCGTTGAAGTGAATACGGATAATCCAAGAAAGCAATTTAAGTTGTATACGACTTACCAATTTGTGAATGCTTTACCTGAGTTGACGATTGGCGGTGGCGTGAACTGGCAGGATGACACTTATTCAGTAACGGGCAACGATAGGCTAGAGCAAGATGCTTATGCACTGGTTAGCTTGATGGCAAACTACGCTCTGGCAGACAATATGGTGCTACAGCTCAACGTAGAAAACCTCTTCGATGAAAAGTACTACAGCCAAATAGGCTTCTTTGATCAGTATCGCTATGGTGCGCCGAGAAATTACAGCTTAAGTTTCAGCTATGATTTTTAGCAGACTGTAAACTAACTAAGCGTGGCTGGTGGGCCACGCTGTTGTTCATTGTCTATTTATTGCAAGTTGTGTATGCTTGCAACACATCATTTAAAAGGAATTTATAATGAGTTTATCCCCATTACTGCTGGTCGTTGGCTTATTGGTAAATATAAGTACAGCCTCAGCCACACCCAACAATCAATATGTGATTAGCCAACTACAACCGCTGACTGGTGAACTTTCCACGATACAGAGTGACGTTGATAGGCAAGCTCTTGCGCTGCAGACTATGGCTGAGCTAGATGAAAGCAATCGCCGACTGCGCAGCAAACGTGAAGAATGCAACAAGGTTACGACTGTTCTAAACAACTCGCAATTTAGCACGCTCAACATTGAGGTAGACTACTATCTTCCTGTACTCAGTTATTTTAACTACTTAAACAAATATCAGTGTGAATCTGCGGAGTTTAGTGATTTTTCACGGAGGTTTGCTGTCAGTTATGTAATGTTAAAAGATGAAAGACGCTTCGATAGGCTAAAGTTAATGAGCCTAGTACCTTCTCTCAGTTACAAGGAGCTCATGGAGGCCGATGAAACATTCAATACCTTACCCCAACCCGTGAAAGAGGCTGCGCTGAAAGCTGATTTTCTAAAAAACAACTTTAATTATGTTGAAAGCTTATTGCCAGTTTTGACATTTAAGTGATTAAAGGTGTCTGTGGTGAAATCTCGTTTATTCGTTTTGATACTGTTTGGGTTTCACGAATAAGTTGTCGTAGCGTCTCGTAAGATAACCTCGTGTAAGGCGACTCAGCGTAAACCGAGGTGAATGGTGTTGTTCTAGCGCCAAAAATACATGGTTTATCATTGCGGCGACTATATTTTGAAGATCGGTCATTAACAGGAGGGAGTTTTGGAAAGTGACATCAAAAGGACACGAAGCTTAATAAAGCATTTAGTAATAGCGCTACTATCAGTCGCTGCTATGGGTATTGTTAATGCTGAAACTTCAATGACTTACACTGAATTGTATAACAAGCTACCGCTAAGCGAATCGGAGTTTACTTCTTTACAGAGTGAGTTTGATTTAAAGTCGAGTGAGCACGCGACGATGATGGAGTTATTATCAAGCTATAACTCGCTACATAAAAGAAGAATGAGCTGTCGAGCTGTCGACAACATACTTACAGTAAAACAAATGGATGCATTGAGCATTGACAAAACACATTACGTAACAGTGTTATTTTACGTCGATAGTGTAAACAAAAGTCGGTGTGAGCGAGCAGCGTATGAGCACTTTTTGAGATTGCTTGCAGTCAATTTGGTTGTTCAAAAAGAGCCAAAAAATGTTGAGCTAATAAATTCCATGAACACTTTATCATCTCGCCTTTATGGTGATTTTAGGGAATTTAAAGCCGAGTTTGATCTCTTACCTGTACAAGTTAGAGAAACAGCGCTTAACGCTGACTACTTAAACAAGAACTTCAATTTATTTGCTACGCTTGACAGTGTGATGGAATAAACCAGGGCTGCAGGCCATTCCTCTGCAGGGCCTGTATGCTGCAGAAACTATAATAATATGATTGAAAAGGAATTTTACAGTGAATTTATCCTCAGCATCCTTAGTCGCGGGCTTATTGCTAAATGTGAGCACAGTGGCCGCTACACCTGATTATCAAGAAATACTTAACAAGCCACCTGTACAGCCCAGCGAACTCAACACGCTACTGGACAATTTTGGAATAGAAGGTTTTGAACGACGGGCAATGTCAGCGCTTATAGAGAGCTATAACCGATTACAGAGTAAGCGCAAGGAATGTGAGAACGTTGATAATGTGTTGAACAAGTCGCAATTGAGCCCGCTAAAAATCAATATGAAGCACTACCCCTTAGTTCTTCATTACTTTGACGGTCTCAACAAAAATCAGTGCGAATCAGCAGAGTTTAGTGAGTTTTCAAAGTTACTTGTCGTCAATCATGCAGCGAAAGGGCAGCATAGTGATTTCACCTTTTTAGAGGCCATCAATGCTGCGTCCTCTTCTCGCTATGCACACTTTATTGAAGCTGAAGCGAGGTTTAATGCCTTACCTGAGACGGTAAAAGAGGCCACACTAAAGGCGGGTTTTCTTCAGATCAACTTTAATTATCTTAAAAGCATAGAGCAGCTCTACGGATTCGAACGATAGAAGGAATAATTGATGAATCGCCAGTTATTCATTTCGATATTGTTTGGACTTGTATTCGCACAACAAACTAACGCTGAAACAATGTCAGTAGATCTTACGCCGACTATTGAGTATCCAGTTGAACAACTTGAACCAGTTCAAAAGACGCTGCTTAGTGAGCTGTTAAATAGCGTAACACAACTGGGTGTTAGAAAAGCGGCATGCGAAAGTGAGCGTGCTATTACAGAAGAGCAATTACGCAGTCTTAATATTACCTCGCAGCAGCGAGGTATCGTTTTATCTTATTTTTATATTCACCAAAAAAGGGAATGTGAAGCCGAAGAATATGGCGAATTCGCCAGACTTGTTGCCGCGAATTTAGCGGTGCAAAAGCAGTCAGGAGTCTTAAGGTTCGTGAATACGTTAAACACGGTAAGCTCCAGCGTTTATTTCGATTATGTTGAAACGGAGCTGGAGTTTAACCAGCTACCAGAAAGTGTTCGTAATAAAACCTACCAAGCCGAGTTTTTACAGCATCCGTTTAGTCTTATGCATACGCTAGAACAGTTCGAATGATTCGGCGCGTTGTTACTGATTAAGTAAAACCTAAGCTAACATAATACGGTTTAATAATTCGTATGCGGTACGTTTTGCATCATCTACGGCTTGATCGGGTACTTGATGATTTGCAATCCAAAGTGCGAGACTCGTTAATCCACCATTGATAAATTGAGCGCTGGTTTTACGCGCTTGAGGACTCTGTTGCGGTGCGATTGCACTTAGTAACTGTGTGATTGATGCCACACACCCTGACGCTGCCTTTTCGAGTTGCTCAGGCTCTAAAACCGACTGCGCATCACGTAATATAATACGTTGTATCTCGGGCTCCGTAGCCATATCCAAGTAAGTTTCTGCACGTTTCAAAAGCGCTTGCTGAGGTGAGGTTTCACTACGTTCAATATCACGGAGCCGGAGATCCATTTCACTATCTAGTTGCTGTACGACTGCGTAAAACAACCCTTTTTTGTTGCCAAAGTGATGATACAGCGCTCCTCGAGTGAGTCCTACATCCGCTGTTAGCTCTTCTAATGCAGTCCCTGCAAATCCTTTACTTGCAAAAAGCACTCTGGCTTGGGCCAATAGCTCGCTGCGGGTTTTCTCCATCATGCTGCTTCTTGTTGTCATTTTGCGATCCTTATTGAAAAACTACGCAATTTATAATTGACATACAGTGTGTATGTCAATTATTTTTACATACACACTGTATGTGAAAATAATCTCAAGGAGAGATCAATGAATAATCCTTACTCCGAAATTTTTAAGACAAAAGGAACTAAGCATTTTAGCTGTGCTGGTTTTATTGCTCGTATGCCGCTCTCTATGATGGCGATTGGGTTAATCACCATGCTTTCGCAACTCTATGACTCATATTGGATTGCAGGTTCCATTGCTGCGCTATTTACCTTTACCATGGCATTTGCTGCGCCGCAGTTGTCGCGACTGATTGATAGGGTAGGGCAACGCAAGGTTGTGATCCCTGCGGCCTTGTTTAGTGCAGTATCTGCGCTGGCATTGTTGCTATTAAGTCACTTGCAAGCGCCACTTTGGAGCCTCTATGTTTTAGCCATGTGTGCGGGCATTATGCCAAGTGTTCCGGCTTTAGTTCGGGCCAGGTGGAGCGCGATACAATCAGATCAAGGCTTACTTAATACGGCATATTCTTTTGAGTCGGTACTGGATGAAATTACCTTTGTGATAGGACCTCCACTTGCGATTGCACTGAGCAGCTTGCTCTTTCCTCAAGCCGGTCCGTTGCTAGCGGTTATTTTGTTTGTGATAGGCAGTATCTGGTTAGTGTCGCAAAAGGACACCGAACCAAAAATAGAACAAAGTGAAAATCAGACCCGAACTTCCGCACTGGCTAATTCCACGGTTAAGTTGCTTAGTTTAGTGTTATTGGCACTCGGTGTAATTGTTGGTGCAATCGATGTATTAAGTATCGCTTTTGCTCAGCAGCAAGGTATGCCAATTGCGGCCAGCTTAGTATTGTCGATGTACGCGCTTGGTTCTTGTATCGCTGGGTTTGGATTTGGAGCCGTTAAGTGGCGTCTGTCTATGCCAGTACTGCTTGTACGTTTTGCGATGTTCACATTGATCGCGAGCGTGCTATTACTCAGTGTTAACCACGTTTATGGTTTGGCGGTAGTGATGTTTATTTCGGGACTCGCGTTTGCTCCAACGATGATCATTGCCATGGGTCTGGTTGAGCAAAGCGTACCAAAACACTTACTCACTGAAGCCTTAACTTGGCTAATTACCGGACTCGGTGTAGGGATTGCAGGTGGGGCTGCGTTGACCGGGTGGGTCGTTGAACACTTTACCGTGGATCTTGGATTTGGGGTTGCAGTGGTCGCTGCTGCTACCGTGGTGTTACTCGCCTGGTATCAAAAACACGATGATACAAGGCGAGCAACTCAAGTTGCCAGTGATTAGGATGTAAGAGTCGCGCTTACTTCGCCCGACATACCGCTTTTTTATCTGCAGTTTCGCTGCTGCAGGTTAGAAAAGCGGTACCACTTTCATCCAAAAATTCCCCTTGCCACGCGCCATCTTCGCCAAGCTTAATGGATAAAAAGCCGAACTTACCTTGTTCGTTAACGAGTGCGTTTTGGCTATCAAGTGCATAATCAAATTCGCTAAAGGCATTGGTATCACTGAGGCTGACGCCGCTATTGCCGACAACGATTTGCGCAGGGCGTGCGGTACTGGCGGCAAAGGTTGAAGACTGATAAATATGCATATGTCCAGCGAGTGATAAAGTCACGTGTTCAGGCAACTTGCCTTGTCTGGTGTTCTTCAGCGCAGTTTGCAACATTACATTTAAGGTGTCTTTGGTTGTTGGGTCTTCAACGCCCCAAATGGGTCTGTGGCTCATAATCCACATGGGTTTGGTTTTGAGTAGTTCGCTTCTGACATTGAGTCGTTGATATTGCTGTTGGTAGACTTTTGTTAGGCCATTGTCTGCACTGGCATCACAGGCATTGGCGCTATCCATTACCCACACACTGAGCGGTTTTAAGTTGATGGTATAGGAGTTTTGCACAATGATATGGGCACTTGCAGATTGTGGCGGTTGATTATAATCCCCCTGTGCAGGACATTGCTGTTGGTCAATGGCATCAGGAAGGTTGGCTCCCGGGCCAAAAAAGTAAAACCAGCCAATTCCTGCGCGGCTACAAAGTTCATGATTGCCTCGTGCAAAAATCCATGGTGCGGTTGCTGAAAGATCCGTTGTTGCGGCAAAAAAGTCGGCTTGCCAGTTGCTCCATGTATCTGGTCTTGGGCTATTTATCGCGTTTTGACTGTAGTAGGTATCGTTGAGACCGCAGCTAGTACCACCATATCCACCATCGCCAGCGTCATAAGCATAGGTATCACCGGAAATCGCACCTCCGGTACCTCGATAGTTGAAATCCCCCATATGGAGCAACAATTGTGGTTGTTGCTTTGCCCCTTGCTCTGCGAGGGTTTTAAACGGCTCGGCAGCAGTGCTGTTTTCGCAAACTGATGACTTACAGCCAGTGTCGCCAAAAACCGCAATTTTATTCGGATCGAATGTCACGGGCGCTAACGAGAACTGGCTACCACTGACGGTATAAGCCGTGTTTGGGGAGATTTTCGCTTCGCATACAGAGACTGGAAAATGTGTTTGGTTCGGACGCATTGCTCGCAACTGCATCGGCATGGATTTTTTACCAAAGAGTAAGCTTGGGCATTGGTTGGCGTCGCTGAGCACGCCGTCAACAACGACGCGCGCGTAGATATTTGGGGCTTCTGTAGTGGAAGGCGCGAACATTGAGTAAGCGCCTAATACTTTGGTATTCGCTTGTTGGACTGCAAACGTGCTGCTACAAGCAATTAAATTGAGCGTCGCAATGGCGATGATGATGCGCATGACTTCATTCCTTTTTGAACAGTTGAATGAAGTTTAATGCATTGTTAACAATTTGCGAGTCTTGAATACGAATATCCTTATTCTTAGCTGATTATTGGTGGCTGCAGCGGTAGAAGCCAGTGACTGTGTCTTGGCTAAAGCGCGTGCCGTTAACATAGGTGTCTTGGTTGATTTTACCAAACTGCGCCAGGTTAAATTGCAGCCGTGCAAGCATTTCAGCACTTGAGGCCTGTTCAAAGATTTCTGTTACTGGTGGATCACCAACAAAGTTGGTATACCAAGGAAACCAAGAATTATCCTGCCCACTGACTGTTTGGTTCGGATAATAATTCCCTCCTTGCCAACGGTCGAAGGTAAGATCTTCGAGGCTAAATAGGCCAAAACCTGGCTGTGTCATACAAGCATCAGCCGCCTGATACTCAGGGTAACCTGAGCTGGCAGCAAAATGATTACAAACATTATGTGGCAAATTACTGCTATTCGCTGCTTGATATTCCACCTTTCTAAACATCACAGGGTGTGCGGGGCTTCCTGATGGGTAGACGATATTTGCCGCGACAGGTGAACTCCAGCGATAATGGTACATGGCCACAGCCAATCCTAAATCTTCCTTACTGGTGGCAACATTATCTGGATGAGTCCACACTCCACCCGGATCGGTTGGCGTTGCCCCATTTTTAAAAATAATCCCATATTGATTGTTTTCTAATTGATTCATTAGATTTGGCGTTGTGTTGTCAACCACCGTCGTTGGGATCATTGTGCTTGCGGCATTGGGAGTATAGGTGAGTGTTGGGTTATTTAATGCCTTCCAGCATAGCAGGCCATAACCATAGCCACTGGCTATCATCGGGCAGCCGGACATTGCAGATGCCGATTGATTGCTTTCATATGTATGTGTTGTTGAACGTGCCGAAACTTCGCCGGAGCTAACCAATATTCCCCACGCATTGCGAGTAATGCGAATATCAGTAAACTCGGTGTCAGGAATAAATACCGTTGTGGCCGAAATAACCTGTAGCCCTAAATCTAGTTCTAGTAGAGAGGTGGCAACGAGGGCGTCTTCATGAAGCTTTGGATACTGCGTCATAATCGTTTGCTGCGATGGTTTAATCACAGCGTCTCTTGGTGATAACCCTAATAAATATAAGCGATCATTATCAAGATAGCTTGCCAGTAAGCGTGATAGCTCAAGTTGCGCGATTGGACGCTTGGCTTGTATATTTGAGTTGTTATCCGTGAGGGTGAGGTCGGTATTTTGAAGCAGCAACCAGTGCTTATCACTTAGACCCACAACCTGAGTTTGGTTAAGTATGTGACGAGATACGCTATCAGCTTGGCGAGTAACAATTAAACTATCGTCATTCAACGAATAGCTAGACTGTGTGGTGTCATTGTGGTGATGACGCAGCGCCGGTGGCTGATATTGTCCGATTAAGGTGGTAAGTTCAATGCGAATTGCGTCGCGAGTACTTTGAATAAGCCAATTTCCGGTTTCATCTCGAACAAAAATAGCCGGACTATATTGACCAGATTTATCCACGCTAAATGCTTGCCAAGTGGTATTACAGGCTTTGGCGCAGGAGGAGAAACTTCGAGTAAGGGATGACTTATCTTTTGCCAGAGATTCGTCATAGTTATCATTAAATACAAAGGGTAACTCAGCTTTACCCGACGCGAGTTGTAACGTGAACAGTAAGCGCCGTTGATTGCCGCTGGCATAGAGTCTGTTTTCTTTTAGATAACCGAGCTGGAGTTGAGAGTAACTCTCTAACTTTTTCATGTTTCCAGCTTCACCTTGATAGCTGGGCTCATACGTCTCGCTATTGAATGGTGCAGTTTGCTCTAATTGGGGAAATTGCAGCGTTTGTTTGCAGGCATCTTCTGCGCATGTTTGTAAGGTGATCCTTTGGTCCTGATACTGAAAAGAATACCAAGGTGAAAGGGCTTGATAACCTTGTTGTCCTGCGTGAAATAATAGCGGTAGGGTTGATGTATCGTAGTGCCCTGACTCTGCTGAGGCGTTAACGCTTAAAGACAAAACCCAGCAGGTAAGCGTAGTGGCGATGAACTTATTCATAATCTTTCCTTATTGGAGTAGGGCAGCGCATGGCCACCCTTAACAAAAACCTAGTGAATGATGCCTTGGCGTTGGCCTGCATTAACGGGTTTGTTGAGCTGCACAGAGAGCCAGTTTTCAACGTCACTACGTAATGATGCGTCGCTATCTGGACCGGATTGTGACGAATAGAACCATAACCCTGTTGGTGCTGGGGCATTGACATTGCTGCCGCAGGTAAAGTGATTTGCCGCATACATCACCGCGCCTGAGCTACCATATTCGTAATGACTGTCCGAATAACCACCGTAGCCTCTGGCTTGCACCCGACCTTTTGAATCAAGGGTAAAGTGATACACTTCATTGGGTTGCAACAAGAAAGGGCTGACGTCGGACGAATCAAAGCGCGCGCGCATTGTGGTGGTAACACTGGCTTGATTACCCGAACGCGTGATCATGCCTGCCAAGTTGGTGATGAGCGCATCGGCCAATTGACCATCAAGCAAGCTGCCAGGGTTGCCATTGACGATTGCAGAAGTAATGCCAAGTGCGGCTTTAACGACTCCAATGGTGGAGTTTAAATTCCATGTGGTGTTATATCCCATGGCTGCGCCACCGGCTTTATTAAACAAGATGACTTCAGGTGCAGCTCCTGGCAAATCGACCGCAAATTTTGCGCCGTCGGTTGCGTGTGAGTTGGTACCTTTTGACCAAATTTTTTTAGCTTGCCCAGTTACATGGTAGCGAGCTGAATAAGTGCCTCTGACTTCTAAATTGCCCGAACAGGCATTGCTTTGATTACATGCAAATCCCCCGGTGTCTGCACACAACATTTTGACGTGGAACTCTGTCGAGTTATGGGCTGAGGTGTTATCGAAACTGAGCGCTTTATTTTTTGACCAACGTTTCCCCTTAGCTGAGTGAAAGGCGCCGTAGGCTGAGGTATTGACATAAGCATGGTGCTTAGAAAAACCACTACCATCGCTGGTGGATGTGCTCCAAGGCGTTTGGGTTGATGGGTAGTTAGTGACTACTTGGCCTGTGCTGGTTGAAGGGGTCACCATCTGACATGAGCATTGTGACTTAGGCCCGAAGATGGGTTTTTTAGTCAGCAATTCTTTTAATTCGGCAAGAATATCTGACGGTAGCGTCCTATCGTATTCAAGTACCGAGAGCCCTTTACGTTTAGGAGCTGCGTATTCCTTATGCCAAGTGCTGTAAAGCTGCGGTGCATTTCGCTCTAAATGTTGGCTGAGTGTTGGCACTTTTTGCTGTTGTGTCCATTTTTCGAATACCGTCGGTTTAAATTGAATAAGATATCGAGTAAAGAAAAAGTTATCTTCAGGTGTTTGCTCGGTAAAAGCATTTTCCCATGCTGATAACACGTTTTGATCTAAAGCTTTTGCTTGGCTTAGCATCTCTCCATCTCGATAGTCGCGGATCAAGCTATCGACATAGCGGTCTAATTCATATTCTTCGTCGTTGTCGGAGATATATTCAAGCAAGGAAACACGGTCTTGAGACCAGTTTGAAATGGCTTGCCACGCTTCTGGGCTTACTTGTGAGGGGGCCATTTCTCCATATTCTTCTGCGGCTTGTAGCGAAATACTACCCAGTAACAACGTGCTGGTAACTAGGCTGACTAATTTTGGGGTGAAATTTCTCTGTTTCATTTTTCTATTCCTTCATCGTTGTGCTGAGTCAACATGCCTCATGCATTGTTAACTTGCCTTGTGATGTTGGAAACTTTTTCAGCGATTGAATAGGAGGTTGTAGGGCCAGTTAGGGTCAACTTGGGTAAAACCTTTGATATTAAACGGACGCGTTGGGTTAGGTAAGTTTTGATATCAAGCTGTGGTAAATAAAAACTTAAATATCAAAGGTCTGCTTATATTTTTACCCGAATTTACCCAATTGCCCCGTAACTTTTGCTGCAATCAATATTCGCTTGAGGCAGGATTTTGCTATCGCCGTTATTGGAGTCTCAGCGTGAGTACATTCGCAATCGAGTAACGGTGTCATAACCAATAAGGAGACAGTTATGAGACGAGTAATAGTGTTGGGAGCAACTTTGATTGCGAGCTTTGTACAAGCCCATAGCCCAGAAATGATAGCGCAGCTCGAAGTTGCTGATGGGGCGAAATGTCCAAAGCGGCAAACGATTCTGCTAGGTAAAATGACATTAACTGCTGGAACCTTTAAATATTTACATAGTGAAGGAAGTAACGTTTGTACCAGTCCTAAGCAGAGTATTCCTGGTCGTATTACACCACGACTAGATTGTGGCCAGTTTGATGATTGGCGACTTGCTTATTATATGGGTAATAAAATGTGTCAATCTCTACATCAAAATATGAAAGGCTTTAGTAATAGCCTAAAGCCTGATATGACAGTGTATCCTCGCTTTGAAGGACCTTTTGAATTCAAAGGAGACCGTCATCACCAAGAGTATGAGGCCGGTATGGGCGTGACTTTAGCATGCTATTTATGTGAGACCGCGACGGATAACTAGAGAAGGGGCAAAAGCCCCTTTGTTGTAAACATCAAGTAGCGTTGGAGCACGCTATGATTTGCTCCAGTTGTGCAACTTTTTGAGAAAGGGGCGCAGTATCGAAATTAGCGTCTTGGCATTGAGTGAGTACATATTGTGCCGTGGTAACAATATTTCGAATACGCGGCTTTTTGGGCAGCGTTTTGATATTAAGATAGCGTTCAAGAGTGCGCACTCGTAAGCGACCATCATCGATATTCACTTTCCACACTTTGCTTTCTTCCGCTAATTCGACACGAGTTTTGCCACTACTTTGCTCCCAAAGCGTCAAAGTGAGTGTCATTACCTCAACCATTAATTGTCTAGCGGCCTGTTCATCAATGCTCGTATGTTTACTGTGCACGCCATGAGTATCGGCGCGGGCGGTATTGCGAATAAAGCAGTAAGTAACCAAAACACCTGCTAAAAATGTGATAAACCCGACGAGTACATGAGACAACATGCTTGTCTCTGTTTGGCGCTTAGGCGCGGTCAAGACGTTAGCGCTTTGAAGGCGAAATTGATAAAGGTTTTCACTTTGTACACGACTAGTTTTAAGCGTGTCATTATAACGCTGTGCGGTCTCTACCGCTTCTTTATAAGCGTGTGTTTGTAGTTGGGACTGCAATAAGGCAATGTAAAATAACTCCGTAAGCTGACTATTTTGCTGATTATGTGCTTCAAGCCCCTGTTTAAGTATCGTTTGTGCTGTTAGGTTATCGCCCTCAAGCTGCTTGAGTTTGGCCTCAATAAGCAGTGCTCGCTGATCCACTTTACCGTGTTGAATTAGTTGCCGAGTACGTTTAAATGAAGCAAGTTGCTGTTGTGCCTGAGTGATATGATTTTGAGCAATGGCAATTTCGGCCAATAATAAATAGGCTCGAGACAATTGGGTATAGGCACCGCTTTGTGTCAAAGGTTGAAGTAAATCTTCAATTATTTCAGTTGCTTTGTTGTAGTCGCGCTTTTTGTAAAATACCTCCGCGATGCTTAGCAAGGTGTGATTCGCTTTAGTTTGGTCGCCAGCTTGCTGGTGGAGCGCGTGGGCTTGACGAAACGAGAGGATGGCATCATCCAACTGATTAATATCCCTCGATACATTCCCTAAATTGTTAAGCGTGATCGCTTGTCTCTGTAGGTCATTTGTTGCTTTCGCTATTTGGTAGCTTTCTAAAAATAAAGTAAGGGCGGTGTCTAAATCTCCGAGTGCCTGATAGGCATTAGCTAAATCGTTTGCCGATTTACCCAGGAGTTCGTTTTGTTGCAACTTAGCCGCAAGCGTTTGCGCTTCGTGGAAGCTCTCCAGCGCTTGAATATAATTGCGCTGGCGATAACGATTAATACCACTTTGTCTTAACACCTGAAAGCGTTGGAGTGTGGTTAACTTCCATGCCATCAACTCATCCAGTATTTGATTGCTGAGCTTTATGTCACCCGCTCGACGATACAAGCTAACAAGCTCAAGATGTGCATCAAAAGCTTGAGCACCGTTGGGTTCAAGCGTTTCAAGATGTTGCTTACAAGACAAAATCTGGCTTGTGAGATTAGCATTATTGGCACCTGGGCATTCTGAACCATGCGCCGGTAACACAACGAGCAGTAATGCGAAAAACAAAGCAAGCAAAGGCATAAATATTAGTCTATATACATTGTTTTTACATATTAATATAGTGGTAACAAAAAGTCGTGTCTGCCTTTAATAAATCTTAGGTTGATTACTTTTTGTATTTTGCCTCTGTTTCGGTGGTAAATTAACCCCAAATTCAGGCCAATATGCACACATATTAAGTGTGATATTGGCTATCCCTTTAGCAATAAAAACACCCCAGCTAAAGCAATTAGGCCTCCAAACATCATAGACTTAGTAATAGCTTCTCTGCGCAGTAGTCCAATTGTCATCACCATAAGCGGTGCCGTTGCAAAGATGGTTTGTGCGATAGCGGGATCAGTATGATTAACGGAAATTAACTGTAGCCAAAGCCCAATAAAGGTGCCAAAAAACACTGCAACGAATAACCAGTTTTTACCGTCGATTTGTTTAAGTGTGAGTGCTTTAAACAGGCTTTGTGATTTCAAACAAACAACAATAAAGGCCACAAATAGGGTGCCGGATCCCAAGCGAATAAGTGCCGCCCACAAACTACTAATGCTTTCGTTATTTAGCGCACCTTTGGAAAGCACCATACCCGCAGCTTGGCAAATGGCAGCCGTGAGTGCAAAACAGACTCCCAAGAGATAATGTTTTTTGTCTAATACCGGCTGGCTTCTACTTGGCTTAATCGCCAACATCACACCAACGGTTGTCACTGCAATGCCGAGCCAAGCGGATGCGCTGAGATAAACACCAAGGAGCACAATGTTTAAGATCCCCGCGATGGCAGGTGCAAGACTTTCAATAACCAAAGTGCGAGCAGGGCCTATATTTCTGAGTGCGGCAAAGTAAGCGCTGTCACCAATCGCTATGCCCAGTATCCCACTGGCTATCAGCCAGCCCCAGCTCGAGAGTAAGGTCGGATACATAGCATCACCTGCGATGAGCAAACACAAGATCATCAAAGCAGAAGCGATGACGCCTTTGCTAACGTTCAACTCAAATGGACTAAGGTGATGGCTAAATCGTTTATACAGTATGGTTGAGCCAGCCCATACCCCAGCCGCCGCAATCGCTGCCGCTTCGCCAATACCAATCATAAATATCAAGTTTCTTGTGTTTATTTATATGATGGCAAGTATACATAAATTGAAATAATCAGTGAGAGGTTAGGCATCAAATTATTATCACAAATGTTTAGACGTCCATACATCTAGAGGTTGAATTTTTCCAGTTTTTGTCCATAATAATGCCATTCGATTAGTCTGGAGCAGCGCATGCCAATCACCGTCACCGACGAACTCCCAGCCATTGCCCAATTGCGTCATGAAAATGTGTTCGTGATGCCACAAAGTCGTGCATCAACGCAAGAGATCCGCCCAATGCGGCTCGCGATATTAAACTTGATGCCGAATAAGGTGGAGACTGAGGTGCAATTTATCCGATTACTGGCAAATACCCCTTTGCAGGTGAATGTTGATTTGTTGCGACTGGACACCCACCGTAGCTCTGAAAACTCAGAGCAACATCTAGATATGTTTTACCGCTATTTTTCGGATGTGAAAGATCAAAACTATGATGCTTTGATAGTCACCGGTGCGCCGCTGGCGCATCTTGAATATGACGATGTGGTGTATTGGCAGGAATTACAGGCGTTTTTTGATTGGGCTGAGCACCATGTTACTTCAACCCTGTTTTCTTGTTGGGCCGCACATGCCGGTTTGTATCACCATTATGGGTTAAAGCGAGCACTCAAAAATGACAAACTGTGTGGCGTATTTAAGCACCACTGTTATTTTGACCACGGGGCGCTCACTCGCGGTTTTGATGATGAGTTTTTGGTGCCACACTCACGTTATGGCCACATCGACATCGATAAAATTAATGCGTGTAAAGACCTAGTGGTGTTAGCAGGCTCTGAAAAAGTGGGCGCTTACTTAATTAAAAATCACTCAGGTAGCCAAGTATACATTACCGGTCATCCTGAATACGACGCCGATACGCTACAAAAAGAATATCTTCGCGATTGTGAAAAAATGGCCAACGCACCGCAGCCTGAGAACTATTTTCCTGAGAATGACACCAGCAAACGTCCATCTAAGACATGGCAAAGCCATGCATTCTTGTTATTCTCAAATTGGTTAAACTACTATGTTTACCAAACCACACCTTATGATATTAACTTAGTTAGCCAAGATGTAAGGACTAACAATTATGCCGAATAATGTAGCCGTAAACGGTGAGCAAATAGCAGAGCAGCTTAAGCAAGCAATGCAGCAACGTATTCTGATCTTAGATGGTGCAATGGGAACCATGATCCAAAAGCACAAATTAGAAGAACAAGACTATCGTGGTGAGCGCTTTAAAGATTGGCATGTCCTTATCAAAGGCAACAACGATCTGCTAAGTTTGACGCAGCCTGAGATAATCAAACAGATCCATCGCGATTACCTAGCTGCTGGCGCAGATATCATTGAAACCAATACTTTTAACGCCACCACCATCTCGATGGAAGATTATGACATGGCAAGCCTAAGCCGCGAGATTAATCTTGAATCGGCGAAGCTTGCACGTGCGGTATGTGATGAATTTACCGCCAAAGATCCCAGCAAGCCTCGCTATGTGGCAGGTGTACTTGGCCCAACGTCAAAAACCTGTTCGATTTCTCCAGATGTAAACGACCCTGGTTTTCGCAATATCACTTTTGACAAGTTGGTTGCAGCCTATGTCGAATCAACGCTTGCCCTTATTGAAGGCGGTGCTCACCTTATTTTGATTGAGACTATTTTTGATACGCTCAACGCCAAAGCCGCGTCTTACGGCGTAGAAGAAGCATTTGAGCAAGCGGGTGTCACTCTGCCTGTTATGATCTCGGGCACAATTACCGATGCTTCCGGTCGCACGCTTTCAGGGCAAACCACAGAGGCGTTTTATAACTCCATTCGTCATATTAAGCCAATCTCCATTGGCCTAAATTGCGCGCTAGGCCCAGATTTATTAAGACAATATGTAGAAGAGCTGTCACGGGTTTGTGAAACCTTTACCTCAGTGCATCCAAACGCAGGGCTTCCTAACGAGTTTGGTGAATACGACCTAGAAGCCGACGACATGGCGAAAGAGATTATCGATTGGGGTAATGAAGGATTTATCAATATTGTTGGCGGCTGCTGTGGCACCACGCCCGAACATATTCGCGCCTTCGCGAGAGGCCTTGAGCAAACCCAGCCGCGTAGCTTGCCTAACATCGAAGTGCGGATGCGTTTGGCAGGTCTTGAAGCCTGTAACTTAAATTAGGAATTCACCATGATACAAACAGCAGTATTTACCAATGTCGGTGAACGTACCAATGTAACGGGATCGGCAAAATTTAAGCGCTTAATTTTAGAAGAAGATTACGAAACCGCGCTGGATGTTGCCAGAGAGCAGGTTGAAAGCGGCGCGCAAGTGATCGATATCAACATGGATGAAGCCATGTTGGACTCAAAAGCTGCGATGGTGAAGTTTCTTAATCTGATAGCGTCAGAGCCGGATATTTCTAAAGTCCCCATCATGGTTGACTCGTCTAAATGGGAAGTCATTGAAGCGGGTCTGAAATGTATTCAAGGTAAAGCCATTGTAAACTCAATCTCCTTAAAAGAGGGTGAGGCACCATTTATCCACCAAGCCAAAATCATCAAGCGCTTTGGTGCTGCTGTGGTGGTGATGGCATTTGATGAAGTTGGTCAAGCGGAAACCGCAGAACGAAAGTTTGAGATCTGTCAGCGTTCTTACAAAATCTTGGTTGACGAGCTTGGGTTTCCACCTGAAGACATTATTTTTGACCCTAATATTTTCGCGGTCGCTACGGGTATCGAAGAACACGATAACTACGCCGTAGAATTTATAGAGGGCACGCGCAGAATTAAGCAAAACCTGCCACACTGTAAAGTGTCAGGGGGGGTATCTAACGTATCCTTCTCATTCCGTGGTAACAACCCGGTGCGTGAAGCGATCCACTCTGTGTTTCTTTACCATGCGATTAAAGCAGGCATGGATATGGGGATCGTCAATGCCGGTCAGTTAGCCGTGTATGACGATATTCCAAAAGAGCTCCGTGATGCCGTTGAGGATGTGATCCTCAATACCGACGCCGGTGCTGGCGAACGGTTGGTTGAGATCGCGCCTAAATACTCGGGCATGGCGCAAGCCGAAAAGCAGGAAGATTTAGAGTGGCGTTCTTGGCCGGTTGAAAAACGCTTGGAGCACGCCTTAGTTAAAGGGATCACCGAGTTTATCGACGAGGATACCGAGGCCTGTCGCCAACAGTTTGATAAGCCAATTCAAGTGATTGAAGGGCCACTGATGGATGGTATGAACGTGGTTGGCGACTTGTTTGGCGCGGGCAAAATGTTCCTGCCTCAAGTGGTGAAATCTGCTCGAGTGATGAAGCGCGCGGTTGCCTATCTTGACCCTTACATTGAGGCCGAAAAAGAAGAAGGCTCTAGTAACGGTAAAGTGATCATGGCCACGGTTAAGGGCGATGTACACGACATTGGCAAAAACATTGTGGGCGTGGTACTGCAATGTAACAACTACGAAGTCGTGGACTTGGGTGTGATGGTGCCAGCAGAGAAAATTCTGCAAACGGCCATTGACGAAAACGCTGATGTCATTGGTCTGTCTGGCCTTATTACGCCATCCCTTGATGAAATGGTGCATGTTGCGAAAGAAATGACGCGTCGCGGCTTTGATATTCCTCTACTCATTGGTGGTGCAACCACATCGAAAGCGCATACGGCGGTTAAAATTGAACCTCAGTACGACAAAGGTGTGATTTACGTCAATAACGCCAGTCGTGCGGTTGGTGTGGTATCTAGCCTGCTAAGTAAAACCCAAAAGCCAGAGTTTTTAGCAAAAACCGCGGACGAATACGTCAAAGTACGGGAGCAGCAGGCGCGTAAAAAGCCACGTTCAAAACCGGTTACCTTGGCGCGTGCTCGCGATAATGCGGTAAAACTTGATTGGCAAAGCTACACGCCACCGGTGCCAAATAAGTTGGGGATCACCGAGTTTAAAGACGTGAGCATTAAAACGCTACGCGATTATATCGACTGGACGCCATTTTTTATGACCTGGTCATTGGCCGGTAAATATCCACGTATTCTACAAGACGAAGTGGTTGGTGAAGAGGCGCAAAAACTGTTTCATGATGCCAATGCCATGTTAGATCAGTTAGAACAAGCGGGCACTTTACAGCCACTGGGTGTGATTGGATTGTTCCCTGCTAACCGCGTGGGTGATGATATTGAAATTTATACCGATGAGTCGCGCAGCGAAGTCTTGGTTACGTCATGTCAGCTGCGTCAGCAAACCGAAAAAACCGATTTCCCTAACTATTGTTTGTCGGATTATATTGCACCTAAAGGCACACCTGATTATTTCGGTGCATTTGCCGTCACTGGTGGTCTTGAAGAAGATGACTTGGCAGATGCATTTGATGCCAAGCAAGATGACTACAACAAGATCATGATTAAAGCGGTCGCAGATCGCTTAGCCGAGGCATTTGCTGAATATTTACATGAGCAAGTGCGTAAAGTGTACTGGGGATTTGCAGCGGATGAAGCGCTAAGTAACGAAGAACTTATCCGTGAAAACTATCAAGGGATCCGTCCTGCGCCAGGGTATCCAGCGTGCCCTGAACACACCGAGAAACAAAAAATTTGGCAGTTGTTAGATGTCGAAAACCGTATCGGTATGAAGCTGACTAGCTCATACGCCATGTGGCCGGGAGCAGCGGTGTCGGGTTGGTATTTCTCACATCCAGATTCTAAGTACTTTGCCGTTGCCAGTATTCAAAGAGATCAAGTAGAAGACTATGCTGCGCGTCAAGCGATGTCGCTAGAAGAAGCGGAGCGTTGGCTTGGTCCTAACTTAGGATATGAAACCGCATAATAGCTGAATTGGCATCCAGCTAAACCTAATCTGAGATTAAGTTTAGCTGGGCTTTTTATTGCTTTCATTTCTTGAGTTTTAACGTTTATTGGCGGGCTGATAAATTTCAAATCCAAATTCATTAGAATATGTTGTTTAGTAGTTAACAGAGCACGCTAAATTCAAGTATACTGAGTTGAATAACTGTTAATAATAAGGCTTTACTCAACAATGAAGATGAAGTGGCTGTTTTCACTCCTTTTTATTTCCAATCTCTGTTGGGGGAGCAATCAGCTGGTTGTTGACATTATCAGTAGTGAAAATTTCAGTCAGCGTTATGAGCACTTTCTTGCTGGTCGTGACGTTTTAGACGTTGATTCTTTTTTTCCAACCACCAAAGGTTCTCATATTGAAATCATCGAAATGGTGTTACTACAGCAGGCCTTGTTTCTTGGTGGTGAGACGCGCAAAGTTGTATTTAATCCAAAACCTTCGGTGAATATTTTAGAGTTTTCCGATCTGATCGCTGGGGAAAGTTTAATCCTTGCTCGCAGTGTTTGGCATGAAAATATCGTGGACTATCGCGGCTCATTATTTATCTCAGATCCGCTTGTTGAAGTAGGAGATTACGAAGCAGGGCTTTACGTCACCAAACGTAATGTCGCACTGCAGCAAACGCCGCTTTCACAGCTTCGGCAGCTGAATGTGGTATCTAACCCGCAATGGGCAGTGGATTGGCGTGCCTTGATGAATACAGATTTACACATGGTGAGCTTTATTGGCCCGTGGGAAACCATGTTGGCAATGGTAGAAAGTGATGTCGTCGACACTATGTTGATTAATTTTAGCGTGAGTGATTCTTTAACTTTAAATTTTGAAGGTAAAGAATATGTCCCAATCGAAAATATTAAGGTTGTCTTGCCAGACTCTCGGCATTTTGTCGTCAGTAAAAATCATCCTGAAGGCGTGCAAATATTTGCGGCACTCAATCGTGGGTTAAAAATACTTAAACGACGAGGCGTGATCAAACGGGCGTTGACAGAATCTGGTTTTATCAACAAAAAAGTGGCGAATTGGCAGGTGGCTAACGCTGAAATGCTGGTGGGAGGAGACTAATGCAGCCAGCTGTGGTATCGCTTTGCATATTGGTAAGTGCGCTAATTACATTTTGTGGTTTTGCTTACGAATCATCAGAACAAATACAGCGCAACTTAAATGCGCTACAAATGTCGGCTGAACAAGATTATGACTTGTCTTTATTACCGGACATCAGAGCACTTCGAGAGCAAGCGCGTGCGCAAGGTAATAAGCCGTTGCAAATCAAAGCATTACTGTTAGAGGGTAGTATAGTTCAACACTTTGGTGAGTTTGAGGATGGTCTCGACTTGCACCAACAAGCGTTGCAGTTGGCCGAAGCCGATAACAATACATTTTTAAAGGCAAACACCTATCTCGCCATCGCTCACCTTGATATTGACTTAGAGAGCTATGAGTTAGCGCAGCGCTATTTAGATAAAGCCTCATTGCTGGCTGAGCAAATTGATGATAATGCCCAGATAAAAGCCGATATCAGTTTATGGCAGTCGCGCTTGAATATGGATAAGGGCGCTTATCGTTTAGCGCTTAAGTCCTCTTTCGTACCAGAGATTTCAGGCATTCGGCAGGAGACGCTTGCGCAGTTAAAGCTGACGCGTTCTTGGGCTCATTTACAGCTCGGTGAATATTTACCAGCCAAGCAAATTCTAGATGAGTTAGACAATGCGGATTATTTGGTTCAAAACCAAAGAATGCGGATTATGTCGGCAGTGCAGCGTGCCAGAGTAGCTTTACAAAGTGGCGATTTTGCAACTTCAATTGATTTAGCTCAGGCTGGGCTGAGAGATACACTCGGCACTCGTTTTTTACTTTTTCAATCTCAGTTGCAGTGGATACTGGCCTCAGCCTATGCTCAGCTTGGAGACTATCAGCAAGCGCATCGTTATTTAAAACGCTATGCCGTTACCGAGCAGTCACTGAATTTGCAAAAGCGTAATAACAAACTACTTAAGCTAGAAGCGCAATATTCTCTTGCCCAACAAAAGCAGGCACTTAATGAGCTTGAGCGAGACAATGCCCAGCAGGCAAAGCAGATTATGGCGCATCAGCAACAGATAGAAAATGCAAGATTAAGCCAGCAGCGTTGGTTATTGATAGTCCTGCTTGTATTTACCTTAGCGCTGGTCTTTTATTGGCGTTGGCAAAATCGCCGTTACACCAAGCTGTTAGAAAGTCAGGTTGCGCAGCGTACTGAGGAACTCGCAGAGCGAAATAAACGGTTACAAACCCTTAGTTTCACCGATAGCTTGACCGGTCTGAGTAATCGGCATCATTTTTTTAGCGTGATCGATGGCACCATTGAAGTGTACAGGCAAAAGTGGCAAATTCCGCAAACACAACAGAATGCCGATCTAATTTTTGTGATTATTGATATCGACCACTTTAAAAATATCAATGATAGTTTTGGCCATGCCGCAGGAGATATCGTGTTGCAAGACTTTGCTGAAATCCTCAAGCAATGCACACGAGAGTCAGATATATTAGTGCGCTGGGGTGGGGAAGAGTTTTTGTTGGTGATGCCGGATATGGACAGAGCGGCTGCGCACGAAGTGACAGAACGGATCCGTCGCCAAGTGGAGAGCTATCCATTTGTGGTGAACGATCAAACTATCAACTGTACTTGTTCAATTGGCTTTGCTCCATTCCCGTTTGACCCAACACAACCAGACAAGCTTAACTGGGAACATGTGTTAGAGTTAGCCGACGGTGGCTTATATCTTGCGAAAGAATCTCATCGTAATGCCTGGGTTGGCGTGCACACTGGAGACGAGGAAGTACAGAGTCCGGCAGAGCACATGGTGCAAAATCTACGCTCATATTTACAAGCAGGCAAACTAAAAACGTGGTCAAATCTATCCGATCTTATTTATGCTTGTAATACTCGTTAAGCGAATTCTGCTGTTTGGAGACATCCAGTTTAGGTGTATCATATTGAACAAGATAGAATAATAAAGCGCTATAGTTTTGCTGCCGATTGAAGCCTTCATCCCCGAGATTATTTCCACCTTAAACAATGATAACCGTCTGGTATTACAAGCCGAGCCCGGCGCAGGTAAATCGACCTTAGTGCCGCTGCGTTTACTGCAAGCTGATATTTTTTCCGGTAAAAAAATTATTATGCTTGAGCCACGTCGTGTGGCTGCAAAATCTATCGCGACTTATTTAGCCAAACAGCTGGGGGAATCGGTCGGTGAGCGAGTCGGTTATCAAATCCGAAACGAGCAACGTGTTTCATCCAACACCCGCTTGGAAATCGTCACCGAAGGCGTATTGACTCGCCGTCTTCAAGCGGATCCCGAACTCAGTGATGTTGCACTTATTATCTTCGATGAATTCCATGAGCGTTCTATTCATGCGGATCTAGCTTTAATGCTCGCGTTTGAAGTGCAACAAGCGTATCGCGACGACCTCAAATTACTGGTGATGTCTGCAACGATAGACTCCGAGCTTTTATCGAATTATCTGGATGGTGCACCAAGGTTATCTTGCCCTGGTAAAACCTATCCTGTTGAAATTGAATATGTCGGTAAAGCGAGTCGTTACTTGGCAGATCATGTGTTAAGTGTGCTGCGTCACGCTTTCACTCTACAAAGCGATGGTGATGTATTGGTTTTTCTTCCCGGACAGGCTGATATTCAGCGCTGCATTGAGGCGTGCCAAGTGCTTGACCAAAGTAATATTGAGCTTCTGCCTTTGTACGGCGGGTTACCCTTATCTGAGCAAGAGAAAGTACTCAGTAAAAGCGCCAGCGCATCAAGACGTATTATTTTTTCGACCAATATTGCTGAAACCAGTTTGACTATAACCGGGATCACTATGGTTATAGATTCTGGCCTTGAAAAACGCTTAACCTATGACGTTAGAAGCGGTCTCTCGCGGCTCGATACGGTGATGATCTCAAAGGCATCAGCAACACAACGTGCAGGGCGTGCGGGTCGTCTACAAGCGGGCCATTGTTTACGTCTTTGGCGCGAAAGCGAGCATAATAACTTAAGTGACTTTCAGCCAGAAGAAATAACCACCACTGACCTTTCTGACTTAGCGTTAGAGCTCAGCGCGTGGGGCGTGACACAATACAAGGACGCGAATTGGCTAACATCGCCACCGGTGCAACATTTTTCGGTGGCCTGTCAATTGAATCAGTCGCTTGGCTTGGTCGATGCGCATAATAAAGTGTTAACTGCTGGGCAGCGTGCACTACAACTGGGGGTTTCGCCTCGTCTTGCCAGCATGCTACTGCGATGTGAGACGCTAATTTCGCAACAACTTGCTTGTTTTTTGGCGGCAATATTGAGCGAGCGAGATATTGTAGTACAAGCTAACACAAGTGATGTATGTGAACGAGTATTGGCATTGGTAGAGTTTGTGCAAGACCGTACCCGTGCCGCCAAAGCATATCGCTTGCACAGAGCTGCCGCAGAGCAGGCCGTAAAATTGGCCAAATCATTTGCACACAAACTGGGAATTAGTCTCAAGAGTGAAGCAATCGCCCTTGTAGATATTCAAACCTTAGCACCTACTTTATTGCTCCATGCCTTTCCTGACAGAGCTGCACAAAAACGTCCTTTAGGGGATAACCGCTACTTGCTTGCGAATGGCCGGGGAGTAACATTACGTGACGGCGATCCGCTGCAAGGTCAGGCCTATTTGATTGTTTGTGATGTGGATGGCAAAAATAAAGATGGCTTGGTATTTCTAAGCTGCGCAATAGAAAAAAGCACATTACTTGAGCAGCTAGCGCCATATTTGAGTGAGGTGGTGCAGTATCAACTGGATAGTAAAAAAGAGGCGATTCAGGGCCGGCAACAAGTTAAATATCATGCTCTGGTATTAAAAGAGCAAAACCTGAGTCAGATCCCCAAAGAAGCGTTTGCCCAATGTGTGAGGGATATCCTCACATCGGAAGGGCTTGGTTTGCTCAATTGGTCGGCAAAAAGTCACGCTTGGCTCGCTCGAGCTAAATGGTTAAGTGAGCACTTGAATACCTTCCCGCAGATATCTGAGGCAAGTTTGATAGCGCAGCTTGATACTTGGTTATTGCCCTATTTGACGGGCGTAAATACTATCAAACAGCTGAAGCAATTGGATATTTTTAACCTGCTTCAAGCGTCACTCACTTGGGAGCAGCAACAGCAACTCGAAGCGCAAGCACCTGAGTTTTACACCACGCCAAGCGATGAGCGAGTCGCGATCCGCTACGATGAGCATCAAGGGCCAACCGTTTCTGTGGTGTTACAAGAAATGTTTGGTCAATTGACGTCGCCAACGCTTGCCAACGGCCAAGTACAGGTACGATTTGAGCTGCTATCTCCAGCGAAAAGGCCAATCCAAACGACCTGTGATTTAAGCAACTTTTGGCAAACTTCTTATTTTGAGGTGGCCAAAGAAATGCGTGGTCGATATCCAAAACACCGATGGCCAGATAAGCCGCTTGAGGAAAAGCCTGGCCGCTCCATAAAACCGAGAGGAAAGTAGGCTGGTGGAGCAATAGGCTTGTAAAGAAGTCATAATGGCTATAACGTGAACAGTCTAATATAGAAAGGAGTGCGAAATGCGGTCTATTACGGGGTTCATCTTATTGGGCTTAATTGTTGCTCAGCCAACTTATAGCGGTGAGTTTGAAGTGCTTTATCAATCTGACACAGCAAAAGTCGTTAGAGATAAAAGTTATGGCACAAACATTGGGATCTTTGCAACGAAAAGGGGAGTGGTGATCATTGACCCCACAGCTGAAGATGCGGATTTGCCAAAGCTCAATGATTTGATACAGAATAGCTTTCAGACCGAGAAAAAATACCTGCTAAATACGCATAGTCATTCGGATCACACTGGTGGTAATGCTTTTTTCCAACAACAGGGTTTTACACTTATTGACAGCCCACAAGGGTTAAAGGAGCTTGGGGTGATAAAGCATACTCAAGCCGTTTCACATACCGCCAATGACAACATTCTCTATCACCCCACGAGCAATATTTTATTCACCGGGGACATTTACACCACAAACTGGCATCCAACATTTTATGCTGGGGGCTTAACGGGTTTTAATAAAGCGGTAGACTTACTTTTATCGATTGGCGATCAAAATACGTTGATTGTGCCAGGTCATGGTAAACCTACATCGAAAAGAGAACTCGAAGAACATAGAATTCAAACATTCGCTTTGGTTGAGCGGGTGAAGATTTTGAATCAGGCGGGTAAGTCGGTTGAGCAAATAAAGAACGATGCTAAGATCAAGCGCTTATTAGCGCAGTTTAATCTTGAAGGGCGACAACCCTTTCTTCCAGAGCGAGCGCTTACCCGTTTTATTGAGCGGACATTATCTGTGGTAGCTCATTATCCAGAAAACCACAATTAAAATCAGTTTTAGTTAAGCTTTGTTCATCAATACTAAACCTTTAGCATTCTAGGTGTGTATGTAGATGGTCTGGGCTAAAATAGGTAAATTTGTATTACTTACTATCTTGGTGGTATTAAGTTGGTCATCAGCTTTCAATCTCACCATGACGGAGTTCATTGATGGAGCGCTGCTACAATCCTCGCTCGTCTATGCTTCAGCACGTACAGTAAATGGCGCTATTTCTTTGTTGCAATCTGCTGAGGTTGGGATTGGTGTTGCAAGCATTCAGCCTGCGCAGCTACTCGATCCTATCAATGATTTAGCTGAATACATTTCTGATGTGATGCAACTAGCCATTGGCTCTTTGTTTATACAACGAATTCTCTACACCATTTCTACTCATGTATTGTTTAGTGTCGCTTTTACTGTCACTGTAATTGGATATTTCGTGTGCTGCTATCTAGGGCTTTGGCAAACGGTTAGAACTAAAATATTAGCCACGATGCTATTGATCCGTTTTGTGGTTCCCTTTGTAATTCTATCGACAGGTCTCACTAGCCAACTGTTACTGGACCAAGAAATAAATAAACAAAGTGAAGTTGTGTCGAGTAGTGTTGATCTCTTCCAATCTCAAGCAACAAAGACCAGTGCGCAAAGTGCAAAAATAAAAGCCCAAATCACCAGTCAAAAGCAAAGCCATAGTGAGCAAATAGCGCTATTGACTAAACAGCAGATCCGTCTTCATGGTGAAGCGACTGAACTAAATGCTGAAATTACCGCGCTGGAACGTGATATTGAAGCGGCTCAAGCAAACCGTAGTTTATCCGAGTGGCTAACATTTACCAAAAGTGAAGAGGCTAAGCCACTGATTGAAAAGCAACAACGATTGGCTAGTGATAAGGCTAAAATTGATACTCAAATTGCACTTATTAATAGAGAGAAAGATCAACATCAACAACAAATAGAAAGGCTCAATGAGCAGCTACACGGTAGTAATGAGGGGACGTTAAGTCGAGCAATTAAAGCCGTTTCTAGTGGTATTAACGATATGCTCGACGCTGCTGAGTCACTCTTTATCGACTTCTTAAACGTGGTATCGCTTTTGCTACTGAAGTTAGTATTGATGCCGCTGTTATTTTTCTATTTGGCGAGCAAAACCTTTAAAGCGATTTGGCGATTATAGTATTAGAGTCTAAGAATACCTCCACGTATATAGACATAAAATATAGTTCAATAGGGCCAGTGTTAATATGATTAGCATCATACTTAAAGACTTCTATAGAGTTTTAGAATTCGGTGGTCGGTGTTAAATAATTGACATTGGAATTGAAATAGGTACGATTTAAAATTAGTCAGTTTTTATTGCTTTTAAGTTGTTTTAGGTAATTTCTGAGCAGGTTGAAATGTAATAAGAGCTTGGCTGTTGCGGTTGATATACCCGTCTTAACATGTAAATGAAACACCCCATAGGCTTTGTGGGCTGAATAAAAAGGAAATTAAAATGATAAAATATATTTTTTCAGTTTTGCTATTAGCACCTGTTTTTTCAATTGCTGCTGAAGCGAATAATGTTGAAGTAAATAACAAACAAGCAAAAACTTACGACTCAACAAAGTTTTGCTACTACGCAGATAAACAATTCTCTGAAGGCGCAAAACACTATATCGGCGATGTCGTGCAGCGTTGTGTTAGACGTGGGGACAATATCTTGGTCTGGAAGACACTCTAGTTTGCTGTAAACTTCGCGACCTATCATAGGTGTGTAGCTTACATCGGTTATACACCTCTAACTATGACCAAGTTAAAGCGTAACTAAGAGTTACTTTCTAGACTTCCAATTCATTATTTACTTCAAAAATTCCCAGAAAAGCTCTGCCACAGTCCCACTGTTGGGAAAGAAACACAAACAAAAAATAAAAAAGCACAATAATTCAATGGCTTAACTTTGGCATGGATGTCGCTTTTACGTATAAAAAATTAATACAGTGAAGCGATGGATATTAAAACGACTCTGACAAAACCACCTGTCAAGGCTTTTAGGTGGCGATTAATTGTGACTGTCACCCTAATTATACTCTTTGGTATGTTGTTCTTACCGGACAAGCACCAGCTAGATGTAGAAACACTCAAGTTTGCCTCTATTCAATCCGGGCCAATAGAATTTAGTGTTAAAGGCTATGGAAGGTTACGCTCAAAGATCAGTAGAGAGATCACGACCGCATTTGCAGCTCAAGTTGAAACCATACTGCATCTTCCAGGCAGTAGGGTAGAGCCAGACACCGTTATTTTACAGTTAACCAATCCTGAGTTAACTCAGCAACTCCACCGAGAAAGACTAGTACTGGCTAGGCAAAAAGCCAATGTTGAAGCGTTAAGGTTAAGCCAAGAAAGTGAGCGACTAGTATTGAAAGGACAAAATACCCTACTCAGCAGTGAGCTTGAAAATGCCAAATTGCGAGAACAGGCTGAGCGCCAATTAGTTACTCAAGGCATAGTTTCAAGCTTAGATCATCAGCGCTCAATCTTAACTGTTGCTCAGTTAAGCGAGCGAGTAAAGCTCGCTCAGCTGCAACTTAGCCAAACCAGTGCATTACACAAGCAAAGAATTGAGATTGAGCTAGAACTATTAAAAGAATACGAGCTGAGCTATCAGGTCGCGCTTCAGGCGGTGGAGCAATTACAAGTCACTGCGGGGATCAGCGGCATGTTGCAGCAAGTACATGTCAGTCAAGGTCAAGCAATTACACGCGGGCAGGCGCTAGCCGTGGTGGGCAGTGAGCGAACTTTGGTAGCCGACTTACTGGTGCCAGAGCGAGAAGCAAGCGAGATTATCTTAGGTCAACGAGCAGTAGTAGACACCTTTGTTGGTCAGGTTGAGGCAAAGGTTAGCCGCATTGTGCCCATCGTACAAGACGGGCGTATTGCGATAGAGCTGGCATTGCTTGGGGAGCTGCCAAGCAATGCTCGCCCACTTTTGACTGTTGAAGGGCAAATTTTTACAGCAAAAAAGACCGCCGCACTTTCACTTATTAAGCCACCGCGTGCAACTCCACAATCTCAGAGTCAATTATTTGTTTTAGATAAACAAAACAACATGCTTATCAAAAAAAGTTTCAAGTTTGGTAAACTAGCCGGCAATGCCATAGAAGTACTCGAAGGCGGTGTATCCGGTGAGCAAGTGGTGGTGTCAGAAATGTCTGACTACCAGCACCTAGAAAAAATAACAATTAAATCACTCAATCGGTAAAGGAAGAACAAATGGACAAGACAATTTTGGCATTACATCAAGTGAGCAAAGTGTTCTTTGGCGAGGATGTTGAAACTCACGCCATTAGTAACATTAACCTTGAAATTGAAATGGGCGATTATGTTGCGATAACTGGCCCGTCAGGATCGGGAAAATCCACTCTATTGAGCATTCTTGGACTATTAGATGACATCACGTCGGGCAGCTATCGCATCCAAGATATAGAAACCAGTACGCTAGACGCAGACACGCAAGCAGAGCTGCGTAATTTGCATATCGGTTTTGTCTTTCAGTCATTTAATCTACTGGATGGGTTAACGGTATTTGATAATGTGGCTTTACCGCTTCAGTATCGAGAGCCTGCGCTTGCGACTGACGAAATTGAGCGCCGTGTGATGGGCGCGCTTAAGCAAGTTGAAATGTCTCACCGAGCAAAACATAAACCAAACCAACTATCTGGTGGACAGCAGCAGCGAGTGGCTATTGCGCGTGCGCTTGCAGGCGAGCCAAGTATCTTATTAGTTGATGAACCAACTGGAAACCTCGATTCTAAAAATGGGGATGCGGTAATGGCCTTGCTGGGAGAGTTGAATAGGCAAGGCACAACCATTTGCATGGTGACGCACGATATTCGCTATGCAGGTTATGCCAAGCGGCAAATTCAGCTTTTAGATGGTGTACAGGTTTCATCAAGCGTTGCAAAACGCGATATTTGTACTGCGGAGGTGGTGTAATGGGGTTTTTGCAACTTCGGCGTCAACTAGGGCTGGCAATCAAAAGTTTGCTTCAAGTACCGAATTTTTGTATCACGCTAGTACTGACGTTGGCACTCGCGTTAAGCTGCTTTTTTGTCGCATTGAGTCTGTTTAGTGGCTTTTTTATTAAGCCGCTTGAGATTGAAAATGAATCACGATTTGTGGTGGTCGAACAAAAAAACGTATACCAAGACAGGGCGTCTGAAGGGCTGCAAAGCTTTCAAAATATGCTGAACTGGTATCAGATCCCCTCCATATTTGAAAAACGAGCTTTGATCAGTAGCTTTTCCGATGTGGTTGAAAATCTAGCTGGCAAGCCAAAGCTTACGCTGACTTTTGCAAGTTCGGATTATTTTAGTATGGTGAAAATGCCGCTAGCACTGGGGCGATACCTAACGCCGACGAAAAGCATTAGCCAGAAAAATCCAGAGGTCATTATTTCCTATAAACTTTGGCAACAATACTTCAATGGTGATGACAATGTGCTTGGGGAGAGTTTGCGGATTGTTGGCAGACTGTACACCATCGTCGGTGTTGCTGCGCGTACGCATATTGATCCTTACTTTTTAAGTGAAGGAAATGGGGCGCTGTGGCTTAGTTTTTCTGAAGATGAGCGATTTTTTGGTGATCAGCGCGGCGAGTATCATCCGTGGAGTAGCAGACTAAACAACTTGAAGTTACTGGCGATATTACCAGTCAATAGTGGTCAGGATATCCTCGTAGAGCAGCTATATCAAAATGCTCAACTGCACCAAAGCGAATGGAAATCGGCCGACGAAGCGTTACTTGATATTGAACCTATAGTACGTTCGTACCGTGACGTAGAACTGGCGGGACATGACAAGCTTGCCATTATCGTGTTGTTGAGTGTGTCATGCTTGGTACTCATTGCAATTTTTAATGTGAGTAATTTGTTTATCTCTCGAGTTCACACCATCCAGCAGCAACTGGCCTTACAAGCTATGCTCGGTGCGAAGCGTAAGCTGTTGTTTCGTGGAATTTTGCTAGAAGCGCTGTTATTGGTGTCAGGCGCTGTGCTGGTGGGGTTATTTATTGCGGCGTGGGAGCTGAGGTTAGTTAAATCGCTCACCAGTGGTTATTTGCCGCTGATTGATACCTTAACCTTAGATACCACTGTACTGCTCAGTGCTATCCTAACCGTACTGTTATTGGCTTTATTGTTTGCGTTTGTAACTTCACGCATGATTGATTTTAGCCAGCTTAAGCAAAGCATGCAGTCGTCAGGTAAAGGCAGCGTAAAAGCGGTACGCATAGCGACGACAAAAACACTGGTTGCGGTACAGCTGTTTTTTACCACTGTGTTGGTGCTTGGGGCGACCTTAGTGTTGTGTAAAAGCGCCGATACCTTGCTTAGACCGCTCGGAACAAAGTTGGACAATATGTATAGCGTGATGCTACATATTCCCGCAGATCCCACTCCATTTCCCGCGCGTTACGCCAATATTGAAAGATTCAAACTCGCGCTGACTAACATTCCGGGCGTGTTAGGCGTAGCCCATGGAGAAAGTCCATTACAAAGCGATGTCCCTGTGGTTGCTATGCAAGATATGGCGGGTGAATGGACACCGAGCATGGTTAGAGGTAACGTTGGGCCGGATTATTTTGCATTAACTGGGCTTGAGCTCGTTGCCGGGCGCACTTTTAGCGAAGCTGCAATTCGAGGCGAAAAGGAAGAGGCTATTGTTTCTTGGGCTGCGGCACAGGCGTTAAAACCAGATGGGGATGTGATTGGTGAAACGTATTTTATTTTTAACCCAGATGTACCTGCTGAAATCGTAGGTATTTCAAAAAACTTCAATTACCCTAAACGTCATCATGAACTTCAAGGTAAAACCGTTTGGCTACCCGCGCTGCCTTTGGGTTATCCATTTATGATAGAAATGGAACCGGGAGCATCACTTACTCGCGCTCAGATCCAAAATGCCATCAGCGTCGTGAATGGTCAGGCGGGAATATGGCGTTTTTTAGACTTAACAAAGACATATCAGAGCATTACCTATTTGGAGCGCCTGACTTTACTGCTAAGCTTTGCGCTTTGTGGTTTTTGTTTGTTGTTATCTGGGGTGGGTATTTACGGTGTGCTTAACTATAGCTTTCAACAAAGACGCTACGAGTTTGGGATGCGAATGGCACTTGGTGCCAAACGACACCGCTTATATCGGTTGTTATTGTCAGATACCATCGCACCCATGCTAGTGGCGATGTTAGCTGCCATTATGGTTGTTGCGGGATTTTATATGAGTGTTTCGTCAGATTGGTTGTTGGCAAAATCCAGCTGGTTGTTTGTAGTGATTGTTACCATGTTGGCTTTTGCGTTAGCCACGGCGATTTACCCAATGAGGCAGTTAATAAACTCGACACCAATGCGAGCATTAAAACATTAAAGTTTGGGCGTAAGCCCAAACAGAATATAAGTAGGAAGTGATGACGCCAGTTTTAATCATCGACGACAACCCTGACGTGCGAATGTCAGCCACCATAGTGCTACAAAGTCATGGTTTTATGAGTCTTGAAGCCGCACACCCTGATCAAGCTAAAGCTATTTTATCGCAGCAGCCCGTTGCGCTTATTTTGCTTGATATGAACTTCAATAGAGATACAACCTCAGGAAAAGAAGGGCTGCAATTTCTTAGTTGGCTGAGACAAGCGCAAATAAGTGTGCCTGTGGTTGTTATTACCGCGTGGGCCAAAGTTGAACTTGCGGTCCAAGCAATGCAGTTGGGCGCATGTGACCTCATTGAAAAACCTTGGCACAACCAGCGACTGCTGAACACCGTTAGACGTTACACCAAAAGTGATGAAGCGCTATCGTCATCACATGAACCACACACAGACAATAACGCAACCACTCAGTTGTTTCAGCAAGCTCAGCGCGTTGCAAAAACCAATGCCAACGTACTTATTTTGGGAGAAAATGGCTGCGGAAAAAGTCAGTTGGCTAAATATATTCATGATAATAGCGGTCGCTCTGAGCACGCTTTTGTGAGCGTGAATATGGCCGCTATTCCAACGGAATTATTTGAAAGTGAGTTATTTGGCCATCGCAAAGGCGCATTTACCGATGCAAAAGCAAACCGCACTGGACGGTTTGAAATGGCTGAAAATGGCACGTTGTTTTTAGATGAAATCGGCAGTTTGCCGTTGTCACTTCAGGGCAAGCTATTACGCGTGCTCGAAACGGGTGAATATGAAGTCGTGGGAGATTCTGAAACGCGCCGCAGTAACGCGCGGATTGTTTCTGCCACTAATACGGATTTGTCAGAAGCGATTAACGCCGGGCAGTTTCGTCAGGACTTACTCTATCGCTTAAATACGGTGGTGCTAAGGGTGCCACCACTCAGAGCGAGATTAGCAGAGCTTCCAAGCTTAGCAGCCCATTTTTTAACAAAGCACACCCAGCGCCATGGTAATGATACTGGACGGGAGCGCTCGCTAACTGCTGCGGCGCTAGACAAATTATTGAGTTACAGTTGGCCTGGGAATATTCGTGAGCTATCTCATGTCATTGAACGGGCCGTGATCTTAGGACTTCAGCCTGAGGTAACCGCGGATGATATCGAGCTTGAGGAAGGTGTACTAGAGCAAGAGCTCCCACTGTTGAGCCTGGAAGAAGCCGAAAAACGCATGATTGCAAGAGCGATCCGCCATTTCGATGGCAATGTAGTGGCCGCTGGAGAATTTTTAGGTTTGAGTAAATCTGCAATTTATCGACGCCTAGAAAAGTACGATATTAGCCCAAAGGCAGAGCTTGATGGCTAAGCTGGCATCACTTGAGCACAAGTTACTTGTTGGCTTTGCGATACCTATAATCACACTTGCTATGCTCGCGCTTGGGTTGATCTGCTATTTTGAGCTTACGTTGTTAAGTGCAATCACTTTGTTGCTCGGTGTGATGATCCCCTCTGTATTAGCACTGAGTTACGGCTATCAATCAGTAATGCAGGTGCTTGAAAGTTTGGCGGTCCAGTTGGACGGTGTAACCAATGAAGAGTTTGGTGTATGGCAGTTAGCGCAATACCGCAAGGGTCGGGTTGAATTGCTCAAGGCTGAGCTCAAAGAAGCTGCCAAGCGATTACAGCAAAAGCGTCAAGAATATGGTCAGAATGAAGCTTTTGTATTTAATTTTATGAGCGAACTCACCCTGCCAATTGTGGTACTTGATGCGCATCATCATGTGTATTTTGCCAATCATGCCATGAATACAGTGTATCCAGAACAGGTGTTACATGGTGCACATGCTAAAGCTCTGGCGCTTCAGTATGTGGATGAACAATGGCAGCATACGCAGCACATCTCTCGATTTAGCATTGCGGCTCATAAACTATATCGGGGGCAGCGAGCCTATCAATTATTGGTGTTTTTCTCGGTGGAGCAAGCGCTGCGAGATAATGAAAAGCAGGTATGGCAAAAGCTACTATCGGTACTCAATCATGAAGTGCGAAACGCCTTAACTCCGGTGTACTCAATGGCGCAATCCCTACAACAAGATGGCAATATCATTTCACCTGAGATGCAGCAAACTATGCTCGGTGTAATAGAAAGTCGTGCAGCTCATTTACAGCAATTTGTTGCAAACTACGCACAAGTAGCGCAGCTTCCACCCGTTGATATGCAAAACATTGAGGTAGAGTTGCTGGTATCGCGCTGGCAAGCTTTATTTCCCAGTGTTGAGATAAAGGCGCTTAATAAGGGCTTGGTTTATTGTGATGAAGCTCAGCTAACGCAGGCTATGATCAACCTTGTCAATAATGCTGAGCAAGCAAATCAATC
This sequence comes from Pseudoalteromonas sp. JC3, assembly GCF_030291895.1. NCBI lineage: Bacteria > Pseudomonadati > Pseudomonadota > Gammaproteobacteria > Alteromonadales > Pseudoalteromonadaceae > Pseudoalteromonas > Pseudoalteromonas sp. JC3. The sequence goes on from NZ_CP127855.1 coordinate 1,457,507, forward strand.
TGCGGGGAATGATGGCATAACACTAACCATAGATAGACCAAAAAATTGGTGCTTTACCCTAGAAGATAACGGCGCTGGTATCGCCAATCCAGATAACCTTTTTGTACCATTTTATTCTACTAAACCAAAGGGATCGGGTATCGGCTTGGTATTGAGCAGGGAGCTTATTCGTAATCAGCAAGGGGAGTTGCATTTAGCGAATTTACCGGACAATAAAGGGGCTCAAGCTGTGGTTACTTTGCATTTCTAGTAAATTTAGAACAACTTCGCAATATTTGAATATTTATCTTTCTTTGGAATTTGTAACCTCAGGTTAAGTAGTTATACCTTGCCATATTATGGCAACTGAGGAGTAGTTTACATGAAAGATAAAAATCAATTAGGGCTCGTGCAGCTCGCCGAGATACCCATATTTGTGCTGTTTATTCGAACCTGTATTCCCATTTGTATCGGTTTACTCGTTGTGGGTTTATATGCCTTGGTTGACGGCTGGTTTATTAGTCGCTACGTGTCAGAGATGGCATTTGGTGCCGTGGCTATGGTTTACCCACTGCAGGTGTTAATGATAGCGCTAACCGCTATGGTATCTGCAGGTATGGCGGCCACAATGACAAGATTAATCGGAGCAAAGCAAGTAGGTAAAGCCGCAGAGGTTATCGGTCATGGACTGATAATTGGCGGTATAGTTAGCGTGGTATTCTTGGTACTTGGTTGGCTTTATCCACTTGAGCTCTTATCACTTTTGCAAGTGGAAGCGGTTTTTGTAAAGGATGCGCTTAGCTACATACAGCCGTTATATCTTTGTGCCATTACCGGAGTTTTATTACCTATCGTGGCTGATATGTTCCGTGGTCAGGGTAAACCGCAGTTGATGATGCTGTTGTTATTAGTCTCGGCTGTGCTCAATATACTGCTTGATTATCTATTTATCGCGCATTTTGGTTTGGGGGTTGCAGGTGCGGCATATGCGACAATCGCAGCGCAATTGGGGGCATTGATTATTGCGCTTCAGCTAAAAAGAAAGCGTACTGACTTGCTTGCGGTTAAGGTGTGTTGGAAACCTCGTGCTTGGCTACCGATCCTCGCAATCGGGATGCCTATCTTGATCACGCAATTTTGCCTTGGCGTGCAAACTGCGGTGGTTAACTGGCAGCTGTTGTCTTTTGCAAACGAAAATTGGGTAGTCGCCCACGGCATGCTGGGACGTATCATTAATTTTGCAATTCTACCCGCGATTGCAATGTTGATCGCATTTCAAACTATCGTCGGCTATAACTTAGCGGCAGGACATAGTGGGCGAGTAAGAGCGTGTACGCGAGTTGCTTTTTTGGGTATGACAGGATTTGCACTGCTATTGACGCTAGGGTTGATGGGATTGCCGAGGCTATGGCTGAGCCTGTTTACCGAAGCGAGTGAATTTCTCGAAATAGGAGAGCGCGTTTTTCGCTCAGCCCTTTGGGGGATGCCGCTATTTGGCGTGGTAATTTTAGCATCTGGATTTTATCAAGCAAAAGGTGATGCCAAACGCGCTTGTTTTTACAGCGCCTTGAAGGTGATGTTTATTCTAGTTCCATTAATCGTTATTGCACCGCACTACTTTGGCTTAAATGGTGTATTTATGGCACTTGTAGGGGCTGATTTTATAGCCGCAGGGTTAACATTTATACTGTGTTGGCGGCACTATCAACAGGCTAAGAGCCAATCGGGAGAGATACAGCTTGCATCAATCAACTGAGCAAAAGTTAAGCGCTGAAGAGATATATTTAGGGCGGTTACAGCCTGTCATTGAGTGGGTGCATAGTAATCCAGAGTCGCCGCTTTCGTTACAGCAAGCGGCGAGCCTGAGCCATTTTTCTAAGTTTCATTTCCAGCGCATTTTTGCAGCTGTGATTGGTGAATCTTTGAGCCAGTACACTAATCGCGTGAGGTTGGAGCGCGCGGCCAATATGTTGTTGCTAGCCGAAGAGTACAATGTGACAGATATTGCGCTACAGTTTGGTTTTTCTGGTAGCGCAAACTTTTCGCGAGCGTTTAAAGAGCACTTTGGTGTGACTCCTTCAAGTGTGCGAAAAACAGAACAACTACGTAAATTGGTGACAAAAAATAACATTGAGCCGGCCCTTAACACGACACAACTTACCCGAATACACGCATTAAGAGCTGAGCGACACAGTGTTATCCAGCCGGTTAAACTACACTCCATTTCACAGCTACCCTTATGTACATTACGCGCGTCACAAGGCTACCAATTGCAAGGAATTAGCGCCTGTTGGCAGCAGCTTGCAGCGTGGGCTAGTGCACATGGACTGGATTATAGCCAAGTACAAAAGTTTGGTTTTGGTCATGATAACCCCGTTTTTACACCACTAGATAAAGCGCGTTACGATGGCGCAATTGTGATTAACGACGAGTTAAAATCTGCGGTGACTCGGCCATATCAACTCAATGTGCTCAGCGCGGGAATATACGCAATTTTTGATTACCGTGGAGCAATTAAAGACTTGTTGAGTTTCCAATTAGATATTTTCGCAAAGTGGCTGCCACAAAGCGGATACGAGCCAGAAGATGCGCCCTTAATTGAACATTATCCTGAAGTAATTTCACAAGAAAATGGAGGCTCGCCAAGTGAAAAGGTGATTGCGCTGGAAATTTGGTTAAAGGTCAAGCCGCTAAAATTTACTAAATCAATCTAAAAACTTCACAATTCGCCCACAAACTTTAAGCATGATCAACCGTACACCAAGCGGGAGATTAAAAAAGTGGTTGAACTAGAGTTAATTCGAGTTGATAAATACAGCGAGCAGACTTTTACACATTTGCTAGAAGCGAGCCATTATCAAAAGCAAGTGGGCTCGTTTGAACTGTGTAGCGCAACCAATATCGCTTATCTTTTTTATGCAGATGGTAAGTTGGTTGGCTTTACCGTAATAGGTATTTCAAACCGCCGAGAGTTTGAAGTCTGTGCGCTTTATATTACTCCTGCCGAGCGCAGAAAGCGTTACGCCACCGAGTTTATGGCACACATTTGGTCAGTATACAAAGGTCGTTGGAAAGTGCGTATGCAAGATAAGCTTGAAAGCTCGTGCGGTTTTTGGCGCAAAACCTTGGCTGAGATGACCAATCAACCGCAATCGCATAGACGAGAAAGCGAGTTTGAACACGCTTTTGCAGTGTAGCACCTACGTTAGTACCATTCCTGTTTTTCTAGCCAAAATGCACGGCCAAAACCGCCTACATATCGAACCCTCGCCACTTCAATTCGCCATAGGTGAAAGTCACCGAGCATGGCATATTGCTGAGCTTTTTCGTGCTTTATTACGAATTGTGCAATCAGGCTTTCGCTATCCGCTCTTGGTAGTTTGTGTGCATGCCCAAGAATAGTAACTCGCGCATTTTCAACGTCTTCAACCGCACCATCACCGAGTACCATAAACGAAAGTGCCGGGTGCTTGGCTAAATTCTTGGTGTGCTGGGCGATATCACTAATAAAGAAGTAAAAGTGATTATCTTCAAGAAAAACATATTGAGCGATAGAAGAAAAAGGAAAGCCCTTTTGGTTGTTAGAGAAGGTAGATAAAAATGCGCTCTTATGGTTTTGGCATAAGGCCTTTGCTTCGTTGATTGCGGTTTCTCTCATCTTGTTATGCTCTTAAATAATAAAAGACCTAACCGCAATGATCGCTAAAACTAAAAATAAAATCAAAAACTAAGTAAGCAAAACCGCAAATTTGAAGCTACCTTTTTAAAAGGTATGTTGGTAATTTTTAGAGTATTTACTTGGTTTTTTATCCCATTTGTAACATAGTTTGTTTACTCAAAATAGAGCAATGACATTATGCTAAGTAAACTAACAATAAAACAAAAAATTACTTTAGGCTTTAGTGCATTAGGTGTGCTGCTGTTACTTGCGTGCGTGCTTGCCTATTTAGCATTGGCGCAAATAAAGTCCGCTAATCAAAATATGGGGCAAATTACTTTGCCTATTCAGCGCAGTGCCGACGCCTTGCAACTTGAGCAGCTTAAGCTCAGCAAGTTGGTTTCTCAAGCTTATACCCTCGAAAGCGAGCAAGATATCAATCGGGCTCGACAGCAATTTACCACACAGCAGCAACTGTATGTTGAGCGCCAGCGGCACTTAACGTCATTGACGCAAGCCATGCCTGAATTTGTCACACCATTAAAGCAAACTCTGGCGCTGGGTGAGCAGCTCAGTCGTGCCGCAGAACAAATGTTGCAGGCTAAGGCTGATGTTGTACAAGCGCAGCAACGGATCCAATCACAATATCAAGCACTTAAACAGGATAAAGAACAGGCCAGCAATGCCATGCTGGATCTTGAGTTAATCGAGACAGACAAAACACGGCAGTTGGAAGAAATGGTCGGGACTGGCGTTCGTATTGATGACATGTTGTTTACACTGGAAAACAACAGTCAGCGGATCAGCGGTTTAACGCTAGAGCAAGTAGATCAGCACCAGCAAGACATGCTGTTTTTGTTAGATAATATTGAAAATAACCTAACGTTTTTGAAGCGCCAAGCCTATGGCATGGATGCAGATGATTTGTTAAATCAGTTTAGTGAGGGCATGACTAAGCTCAGGGAAAAGCTGGGTGAGCCCGGTCATCTTTATGTCGCGGTACAAGAGAAACTGCGTCAGCAACAGCAAGCTGCAATGTTATATAAGCAATCAGAGCAGCATGCGTTTGCCATTTTAACCGAGCTTGAGAAAATGCAGCAAAGCGCTAATGCGGCGTTTAATCGTTCTCAAAATAATGCTGAAACCCTTATCGAGCGAGCGCAAAATACCGCCATTTTATTGGTGATTGTCTTTATTGCTTTAGGTGCGTTTATCTCGGTTTCAACTAGCCGGGCAATGCTTGGGCCGTTGGCTGCGGTGAATAAAATGCTCAAATACCTTGCTGCTGGAGACTTTTCGAAGCAAATGAGTAAGCGCAGTGATGATGAATTTGGTCAGTTAATTGATAATATTAATCAGGTGAAAGACAATCTCCGTGCTTTGCTAGAGTCAATCAATAATCAGGTTCATGAGTTAGAAGGACTATCGGAATCATCATTAAGCGAAAGTAAACAAATAGCCAATAATGCGACTGAGCAAATGCGCCGCATGGATAATGCCAATCGCTTAGCACAAAGTATTTCAGCTAGTGCTTTGGCGGTTTCCGAACGCTCGTCAGATAGCCTCGCGAGCATCCATACCGCTAACCAGCATAAAACCGAGGTCAGTAAATACACACAAGACAATAAAGAACATATTCTATCGCTCAGCACGCGCATGAGTGAAGCGGTAGAGAGCATGACCAAATTGACCACACATAGCGAGAATATCGGCAGTATCTTGGATACCATTGTTTCTATTGCTGAGCAAACCAATCTGTTGGCGCTAAACGCAGCAATAGAGGCGGCTCGAGCTGGTGAGCAGGGAAGAGGGTTTGCGGTGGTCGCCGATGAGGTTAGAACGCTTGCGTCAAGGACGCAAGAGTCGACTAATGAAATTAACCAAATGATCGCAGCACTGAGACAGGATACACATAGCGCCTCTGAGGCCATTAATTCCGGCCAACGTGATGTTGCTTCATGTGTTAAACAAAGTGAGGCGCTTGCCAGTGCCATGGATGAAATTGCCAACGCTATTTTACAGGTTACGCAGTTGAGTGAAGAAGTCAGCCAAGCCGCTGATCACCAAGCGACGGATTGTCAGCAAATTGAGCAGGTGATGCTAGATGCACAAAGTACCGCAAATGAGAATGCTCAGGCGATGCAAAGCTTGGCTAAAGGCAGCGAGTCGCTCAGTAGCTTCTCGCATCGTCTAGCAACACTGGTTGAGCGTTTTAAATTATAAGAATGTAAACTGGTATTACACACGCTTTGATGGTCTGGAATAAATATAAGACATTACTGCGATCTTTATACTGCCAACTACACAGGCCAACCAGGCTGCTGGTGAGAGCAAAATAAGTAAAGCATAGCTCGCTGTCATGCCCACTGTTGCCATGACTTTGGCCTTGAGCGGTATAACCCTGTATTGCTTCCATTGCGTTAATGAAGCGCCAAACCTTGGGTGATTTAGCAGCCACAAGGCAAGCCTCGGAGAGGCTTTTGAAAAGCACGCCAAAGCCAGAATAAAAAACACAGTGGTTGGCATGACGGGCAAAACAATACCAATAACACCGAGGGCTACAAATAGATATCCGCATAGCAGTAGGGCTATTTTCTTATAGTTGGCTAAGGCGGCTTTAAACATCATGAATAAACGTGTGCCTGGAATGCTTGGAAACGGGTGAATGCCTGACGAGCACCTTCAATTAGCGCCTGTTCTTGCTGTTCGCTCAATTCAATTGCGTCTATGATTTGCACAAGCTCTCGCCAAGCGCTGCCGCGACCGGCTCCTGGGCCTGCTAAATATCGAGCGCCGTGCTGCGCATCAAAATTGAGCTTGGCCCCAACTTGTTTACCCAGCATGGCTGCACCGACCTTTGAGCCCTCAACCACATATAGCCAGCCGAGCGCTCTGGCGACGTCGGTATTATTGGTTACTTCTGGCATTAAGTAGGGAGTAGGGATGGTGGTTTCAAGGTCGATAAAGTCTTGCTCAAGCAAACCTAAGCGGCGGCGCGCGGCCAAATCAGGAATAAGCGCTAATAATTCTGGGTGTTCATAAAGAGCGCTCACATCTTTTAAAAAATAAAACTGTAATCGCAAGAAATCGAGATAGCTTTGTGTATTGGCGAATGGGTCTTGCGCCATAATGGATTTGTCTACATTGTCGTGGGTATCTGCAGTTGCATGTTTTAAGTTTTGCGCTCGAGAAAGTGCAGAGGTAACGGTAGTCATTGATGCTCCAAGGTGATGTAAAAATATAGCGCTGTCTTTAAGCAAAAGTACAGCGCCTAAGTGTTGATTAAAGTTTGATTTCTAAGCCAATCGAAATGGTTTGGCCAGGTTCTGGCATCGCGACGATTGAGCCGCTTGAAACTTTATACTGATCGGTCAAGTTGGTGATCGCTAGGTTGCCTTTGATGCTGTCGCTAAAGATATAATCAAGATAAAAGTCGAGCTGATAGCCTGCTGGAATATACTCAAGCGCAGTTACTCCAGTCCCTGCCAAAAAGCCGCCCGGGTGATGTTTCTCAGCGTGTTTTTTGTAAGTAAAACCCGTATCAATTGTGTCGTTAAAGAGTGTCATACCAAGCGTTGCGATATAGCTTTTTTCAGGAGGCACACGAAGTGGTGTTAAACTCCCCGCAAAGCCGGTCGTATTACAAGTATCGACACCTGCAGCCTCGGCCATTAAGCGTGAGCACATTTTGACGTCGGTGTACTTTGTGTAAGATAACCTGCTGTAAAATAAGTCACTTTGGTAATGAAGACCAAATTCCGTGCCAGGCAGTTCAAACTTATCATAGTTGGTAAAGGTGAACTTTTGATCCCATGAAGGTGCGTCGGGTTTAGGCAAGAAGCCTGTTGCCAACATACTTTCAATATTGGTGTAGAAGTACTCCGCCGAGATAATTAGCTTATCCCCGTGGCTGAGTAAGTTGCTAAAGTCACTCTCAAAGCCAATATCATACGATTTCGTTTTTTCAGGGGTGATCGGGTAGTCACTAGAGTAGGAAAACACCTCATTAGAAACTGTTGTTTCGTACAGGTTTGGCATTCGATATGCGTTGCTATATTTGGCTTTAATAACTGTATTATCAAGCAGTTGATAATTTGCTTGTACAGTCACATCCGCTTTGGCATCAAATGTAAGTTTTTCGCCTGTTTGATAGTCCTCGTTGACCGAGTCATGAAGGTTTACGTTCAGTGCAAACTCTACAGGCGCAAGATCGATATTGGCATTGGCGAATAATGCACGTTTTGTTTGTTTGCCATGTCGTGAAGTGGCTTTTAAATTGAAGTCAGCAGGGTACCAGTCTCGATTAAAATTGTCTTTCCAGTCTTTATGAGGGCTTAATTTCTCAACCTGCCAAGATAGACCATAAGTCAAAGTAATCGGTGTACTTGCCAGCGATAATGCAGAGGTATTGAATGCACTTATCCCATGACGCTTATTATTATAACGGTGAAAATATTGCCCCGCATTTGCTCCCAGGTTACTGCCAAGCGCATTATATTGCTGTAACCTTGCGCTGGTACGCCAAACGTTAACACTAAGGTCGACTAATGAGTTATTACTCGGTAAAAAACGGTATAACGCACTGGCACTGTTTACCAGAGCAGAGCCTGGAGCCCACTGCGGCATGGTTTCTACGCCTTCTGGAATTTCTTCGGACATCCATTGTTCTTGGCCATTTTCATCGATCACCTTCCAAAACTTGGTGTCACCGGCTCGTTGTTTGTACCAGTAGGTGGCCAGCATTTCTCCCGCTTCTTGCTTATGGTAGCGTGTATTCACCTCTAATGATTGTTCGTCCGTAAACGCATAAGTTAGTTTGGCAAGATATGAGTCGCTTTCAAAGCTTGTATTGACGACTTCGCCATTTTGGTTAACTGGAGGTGGGATCTGGTCGACTACTGTTACTTCGTCATATTGCCCCTCATGATCAGTTGAAGGCACCCAACGTACATACTCCACGGTTTCAACAAAGTCGTCAAAGCTATTTTTACCAGCAAAGTAGTTACCAACCTTTTTCTTACTATAAGCGAGTACCGCTTGTAAGTTATCCTGTTGATAAGCGGTTGCTAGCGTAAACCCGCCGCCTGCAAAGTCGAGTGTGTCATTGTGGTTGCTGATTTCATAATAACTTTGCAGGCCAAAGCTCTCTGGTACTTCAGGTGTTTTATTGTTGTTATGCGTATTTACCTTAACTAAAGCGCCAAAACGCTTACCGTCTTGGAGAATATCTTGCGTGCCCAATGTTCGGATATTGACTGTTCCGCCGATTGCACCTGAGCCGAAAGGTGATGCTTTGGCCGATGCGCCTTTTTCGACATTAACCGAGCTTATCAAGTTTGAATCGATATAGGTTCTGTCAGACGAGCCCATATAGCCGCGGTTTGTGTGCGTTGATTGCAAACTACCGTCGATGAAAATCGGCACTCGACCTTCGCCTTGCACGCCGCGAATACCAATATCAAGTGCGCCAGCTTCGTTTCGAATATTGTTTGCCTCTATACCAGAAAACGTTGAGAAAATATCCGAGTTAGATAAACCCTTGGTTCGAGAAATCTGTTCACGATTAAGATTGAGTTTATCGCCTTTGACCGTGATAACTTCAATATTATCTTGCGGATTTGGTGTTTGGCTGTGCTTTGCCTTTTCCTGAGTATTATTGGTTTTGCTTTTTACAGGCGCTGACCCGTTAATCGCCGCTTTAATAACGATGTTGTTGTCGATAATGCTCGCTGTTAGCTGGCTACCTTTTAGTGTGCGTTCTAGTGCCTCGGTTAAACTTACCTCTCCTTTAAGTGCTGGGGCTTGCAGGCCATTTAATAGTTTCGCATCGGCAATTAGATTCATACTCGCAGCTTCAGCTACCTGGGTTAAGGTATGGCTAATAGGTTGCTGCGTAAGATTAAATTGATATAAAGCAACATGACTCTGCGCGGTTGCAGGCAGGCTCAGGCTAAGCCCGAGTGCAAATGCTAAGGGAGTGAGTCTTGTGTTTAAAACAGAGCGAGTTCTCATTGTTATGCGTCCAAATAAATTACCTAAGATGAAAACGAATGAGAATGAGAACTCCTCAATAAAAATTTGAATATTTTTATCTCATCATCGAGAATTAACTATAACTATATGATTGTTATACTCTTTAACTTCTACAGGGAGAACATGTGGAAGTAAGTTTAAAAAGCTTTCGAGCTCTGATGCTACAAAAGTACCCGAAATAACCAATTGCTCAGTTGATTGAGCGCTTAAGGTGTAACTTATCGCATGATGTCGTTTAAATTCCTCAAGTGCTTCGTTAAGTGGTGTATTGTCGAACACGAGTCGTCCTTGCTTAAACGCATCAACGAGATTGAGGTTTGGATCAAACTCAGCCTTGACAATGCCGTCACTGTCCACGACCGCCATTTGACCTTTTGTCAGCGTTATTTGCTGATGTTGGCTTTGCACGTTTACACGGCCATGATCCACCACAATGCGAACGCTATTGGGTTTTTTATCAACAGAAAAGCGGGTACCTAATACGGTAATTTTTGTGCTACCGGCGCTGATAACAAATGGACGGCTTTTGTCACTGGCAACGTCAAACAATACGCGTCCACTGAGTAGTTTATTACTACGCCGATTGCCATCAAAATCAATAGCGAGGGAAGTTTTGGCATCTAAGGTCAGTCGAGATTGGTCGGGCAGTGAGATATTGCGTAATTCGCCTCGTGCTGACTGATAGCTGGCGTGAAAGGTGTCTTTGTTTACTTGAAAGAACCACGTTTGATAGCCAAAGAAACTCAACGCAAAAAGTGCAAAGCATGCAGCAATGGCGAAGTACCGCTGAGTTGTCTTTGATTTAAGCTTCGAGTGTGTAATTGGATTCTCTAATTGTGCAATGTCTTGATCTGAAAATTGCGATAACAGTCGCTCAATCTGTTTACTTTCTTGATAGGCTGTTTGGTGCGCACGGTTCTCACCAAGCCAACGATTGAGCGCTTGCTGCTGCGTTTTACTGAGCCCTTGCCTTTCGAGTTCCAGCCAGTGGTTTACTTGCTGCTGTATTGATACATTATGACGGTCCATTGCGATTCTCTTATTGTTTTTGTAATGCGTTACGGCAAGCGAGCATGGCAGTTGCCAAGTGTTTTTCGACCATGCTGACAGATATCCCCATTTGCTCTGCTATTTGTGGCTGGCTTAAGTTTTTAAATTTATAGAGCACAAATGCTTGCTTAGTTTTTAGGGGTAAGGAGTCGATACTTCGATTAAGTAATGCCAGTTGTTGTTGACTTGCAAGCTTAGCCTCAGGCTCATAATAACTTGGCGCGACTAATTCGAAGTCGTCGGGCTCAGCAACGGTTTGATTTTTGCGATACTGATCAATCACAATGTTTTTTGCGGCTTTAAAAAACAGCGCGCGCTCTTGCGTGTTATCCTGCTTTGGATTGCTGCTTTTATAACTTAGTATTCGGGTATACGCCTCTTGGACTATATTTTGAGCCTTATCTTTGCACCCCACTGAACGAGCGATATAACTTAATACTTCTGAGTAATAACGTTCCAAAATACACCAGTTTGCTTTTCAAAAGTCGCGCATACTAGCATTAAAAATTGTTATTGAGAATTGTTTTTGTTTGCGTTTGTTGGCTTTTAACTGTTCGTTAATAGGCTTTATGTTTTTAGTGCTTTTACTTGATGTTTTTTTGTAAGATTTTGAAAAGTTTGTATTTATTTTAAATTTCTTTGAGTCAAAACACTAAACAAAGTGCTTATTAAGGCGTAGGAGCGATACCTTTTATAATGCGTTGGCAGGCGCTGGGATCCATAAAATGGGGCACCGGATAATCTGGATGTGCTTCTTTTAGCGCCAGCTCTGCGAGTAGCGCGGCATCATCAGGAAGTACTTCGGCGAGCGTGGTTTGAATCTGTAAATCAAGCAATAAGCGCTTGATGTGCTCCAACAGGTCGTCCGCTTGGCGTTCGACGGGATAGTCTAACGAGGTTAATCCACAGTATCTGGCGATGAGCGCGAGTTGCTGGTTAATGCGCTCGCCATACCAGGTTAGCACGGGCATGAGTAACACCGCATTGGCAAGCCCGTGTGGCGTACCATATTGAGCGCTCAATTGGTGTGAAATTGCATGTACGTAGCCGACAGAAGTTCTGGTAAAAGCTTGTCCTGCGTAATGGGAAGCGAGTAGTAGTTGCGCCCTTGCTTCTAGATTTTGTGGGTCTTGTTGTGCTTTGGGTAAATATTCAAAGATGGCTCTACAGGCCTCAAGAGCACGGCCGCGGCTAAACTTAAGACAGTTAATGCTCAGTAGTGCCTCAATGGCGTGGGTTAGTGCATCAATTGCCGTAGTCGCGGTGATATGTGCAGGCATACTTGTGGTTAATTCCGGTAATAATACGGCATGGTGCGGCACTAAACAAAAATCAGTCGCGGCATATTTGGCGTGATTGCTAGGATCGTTAACAACGGCGGCAACGGTGGTCTCCGAGCCGGTTCCTGCGGTTGTTGGGATCGCGATATTCGGCGGTAGGCGTTTTAAGACTTTAAACAACCCTTTGAGTTTAGTCACCGGTTTGTTCGGCTTGACAGCTCGAGCACCGATCAGCTTGCCCGTGTCGAGTACCGAGCCACCGCCAAGCGCGATAATTGCTTTACACTGATGCTGTTGGTAGACCTTTAGACCATCTTCAACGTTTGTTATGGTTGGGTTGGGTAAAACATCTGCGTAATAATGCGTGACTAACTCTGACTCACGTAGTGTGTTTTCCACAACCTGATGCAAGTTGAGCTTGAGCAGCACTTGGTCGGTCACGACTAAGACGTTATCTCCATTTTTTAACCCCAGCGCCTTAATGGCGTCTAACAGCCCCGTTTTTCCCTGATGTAATTTGGGATTCGGGATCCCGATAAAAATAACAATGCACTTTAGGGCAAAATGGTAAATACGGTAAAACCAACTCATTGCGATCCGTCTAATTTTGTTTTTGTATCATTTAAAAAATGTAGACGGTTCATCACTGAATTGCTAGCAAATTTTCGGCTAGTTTGTAGTGATTTGCTGTGAAACTGGCATTTCTTCTTTAATTGGTGCTTTGGGCTTGTCCATCTCAAATGCTTCTATCATCAGCAAAATATGGGCCGCGCTCCATGAAAAGTTCGGTGCACCTTGCTGCTCGCCGGTGAGTGGATTGTAGTTTTCGCGAATAGGCGCGTTTTGCAGCAGACCATCCGCATTTTGCATAAATCGATCAAGCAAAGTATTCGCTTCAGTTTCATAACCATAATAACTTAGTCCCATCAAGCCAAAATACAATTGGTCAAGCCAGACACGACCACGCCAATAGATGTTTGCGCCAAATGCAGGGTTGGTCTGGGATGCAGAGCCTAGAGGAATATAGGTGTTGAATTCACTGGAGCTGAGCATTACTTCAGAGACGCGTTTAGCATGATACGCTGTTGCGACCTGATTAAAGAGCGGAGCCCAACCTTCCGGGCCACGACCACGTTCAATGATAGGTTTCCCTGCACAGCCATTTTCAAGCGGTGATGGGGCAATACGAATATCGTAGTAGTATCCGCTGTTATCTTCGAACATGCAGCGGTTAATATAATCGGCGATCTGCTTTGCTTGTGCTGAAAAGGCTTTGGCTTCCTGCGGCTTAGCCAAGATATTGGCGATGGTACTCAAGTTTTTGGTATCAGAATAAAAATAACTGGCCCCATCAACCGACTCTTGCATCAAAGAGTAGCCTAGCAGGTGACCTTGGGCGTCCTTATTGCTAGCAAATTCGACTTGCCAGTCTTTAGCATCGCCACCTTGTTTCACATAGATCTCAAGCTGCTGTGGTGAGATAAAACCAAAGTTAGCAGCATCGTCTCTTCCAGATTCCCATGACGCTGCGGTCTGTGCGGGAATACTTATCTGTTTACCCTGTGCCTGCGCATCGCGATAGGCTTTTAGCCCAAAATGGGCATGCTTTTGCTTTCCTTCATGTAGATAAAATAACAATTCACCCGCTTGATTATTATGGTGTTTATCTATGGTTGCACCGAATTCTGGAATACCATTTTGGTTGTGATCACGGTTGCGTAGCCACCAATCACGATAGGCGACAAGTTTAGGGTAAATTTGTGCAAGCCAAGCTTTGTCTTTGCTGGCATGGTAGGTATTCAACACCGCCCAAGCGGCCAGCGAGGGTTTTGAATTCCGTTCGCTCCAATTACCCCCATCGCCACCGCGTTCTGGTGGCAGGTTATAACCAATTAAATCGGGTAATAAGCCTTTATCTTGGGGTCTCACAGGATCGTTAGCTGCTATTTGATAGGAAAATACGGCATCAATGTTGGCCTTGGCTAAATCTGGTGCAAATAGTCTCAGCGCTGACGCTTGTTTCCAACTGTCCCAAGGCCAAGTTAAATTGCCGGAAAACCAGCGAGCAGTGACCGAAGGCGATACGGTATCAAACACGATTGCCCCTGCGGGAGAACGCCAGTTACCAATGAGGGTTTCAACGGCTTTTATCGCCAATGTTTGTTTATCTCGTGGTAAGGTTTGATAGCGTGCTAAATAGCCCATCCAGCGAGCTTTAGAGCGTTGCCAATACGTAACAGGGGATGAGAGAATTTCGGCAACGGCCTTTGCTGTTTGTATGCGTTCCTGTTGATTGTGGACATAACTTATGGCGGTATAAAACTGCAGATCACCAGAGATTTGTGTCTCGCTATAATAACGGTTGTTTGCCACCACATTTTTGAAAGGGATTGTGCGGGTGATTGAGTACTCGTTGCTACCAGAGGTCAGAAGCGCCCACGGATCGCGAACACGACCAAAAGTGGTACTGATCCCACTTTCGCTGGCAACCATGGTTGGAGCGAGCTTAGGGTATTGTTGGTCCAGTGCTTGTTGTTGACTAAGTTGGTGGAGTAATTTGCCGTCCAATTTTAAAGTAAGTTGTTGCTTTGTATGAATAGTGGTTTGAATAAGAGAAACACGCTCGCTAACAAAGCGTAAGCGGAGCGTCACCGTCGCGAGCTCATGTCTAAGCGTTTGCACCAGCTCTCCGGGCAGGCTGTACTGCGCTGCATCAAATTGCAATTTGATATCACCGTGAAAAACCTGTAGGCGCTCAATACGTTCAAATAAATAGGTTAAATACTCTTCGGTGATAATCGCGTTACCCGTGAAACCACCATATTCCGCAGCGTTATCAGGAAGTAAGTGACCATGCCATGCGCCGTTATCAAACAGTGGTGAATAGGGACTATGGCCAAACTTGTCTGCGGGCTTCATTACCTGAGGGTGACCAAAGCGTGAAACCGCGTTGATGATTTTTGGGCTTGCGTGTGTTTCGCATGCTACAAAGAGCACGAGTAATACCATTCCTGTGAGTACTTTCATTTGTTGTTTTTTGAATAAAGTATACAATTTTGAAAATGCTATCACAGCGACGTACAAAGTTCAGTAGCAAACGATGAATTACTCGTCAATGGGGCAGCCGACATCAACCTTTTTGCGTTGCATCTGCACTCGTTCAGCGGCGGCGCGCAGCCGATTTATATACTCTGGAGGAGCGCTCGGGTTGGCGGTTAAATAGAGGGTTTTACTTAACTCAGGGACTTCTAGCACTTTGTCCCATTGCTCCACTAAACCCATTCTAGCAGCCATTCTATCTACAAAATTTTCGGCACCAAAAATAAAGTCTATTCTGCCTCTTTCAAGCAGCTCACCTGCACGACTAAAACTGGTTACTGATAGCATATTCTTATCGGCGACAAAGCCTTGTGCTTTTAAATAGTTTTCGGAGAGTTGATCAGCCGCAACAGCGACAACATGTTGTTTGATTTTCCATATTTCCCACACCTGCTGATCGGCAATATCAGCACGCTTATAAAAGGCGACCTTTAGCTCACAAAGTGGCGCAATCCAGATATGGTTTTCTTCACGTTGCTCCGTTCTGGCGATCGAGTAGAGCAATGAATAAGGGGATTTTTTGGAGAAGGCTTTTGCGCGAGTCCAAGGCAACATATAAATTTGATAGCTTAGCTCTGCTTCCCACATAATGAGGCGTACGATATCAGTGGCAAGCCCAGTAATGGTGCCGTTCTTTTGCTCTATCTGGTACGGAGGAAAATGCTCGGTATAGATATCTACTTTTGTTGGTGCTGCGGCTAAGGCACTGAATACACTAAATATCCCTATAACGCTCCCAATTATATACTGCATACCACATTCTCAAGATCGTTTTTAATAGTATAACTCATAATTTGTTATTGGTTTTGGTTAAATTAATGTACCCATTAAAATTCCATATTGGTGCTTAAATGGCAATTATTATATGGTCTTTTGGTGTCTTTTAAGAATTAAATAACGGCGTAAAATTGCCCTCGTTGTAGAGGAGTCGTTATGCGCTTAGTTTTATTCTTGCTTATGTTGTTTGTGTCTACTTACTCACATGCTAGTGAAGTTGCAGTTGATTATGTGATGGGAGAGGGGGATGTAAAAGGACTGCGGCTTGGGTATCGTCCCTTGCATTATAGTTTAGCGGATTATGGTTTTGGAGAAGGTGCCTATGTTTATTTTGAGCTGAGCACCAACTATTGGGAATACGGCAAACCAAAACGCTCAGACACGACGTTTGCCATTGCATTGTCACCAGTGCTTAGTGTTCCACTGACCGAGTTTGCTGGAAAGCCGGTAAATTTTGAGTTTGGAATTGGCATGACCTACGTCAGTGATACTCGATTTGCGGGTAAAGACATTGGTGTTCACTATCAGTTTGAAGACCGCATTGGACTTAGTGTTAATTTGAACCCCAGTACTAAAGTTGGGATCCGATATCTGCATTATTCTAATGCTGGTTTGAGCGACCACAACCCCGGTCTTGATTTTTTAAATGTGTTCTACGTTAAGCGGTTTTAACGCTTAATTTCATTGAGTTAGTTTTATCTCCCTTTGTGATTTCAAGGATGAAATTTTTTCTTCATAAAATTCCAGTATCCAAGATAATAGAATGCAGTTAAACGCTTGACCTAAACTAAGGTTTAGGAATTAGGGTTCTGCGTAAATCAATAATAATCAAGGAACATCAATGGAGAATAGCTCTGCAATTGAGCGGTTAAAGCGCTTTACACCTTTAGTTTGGGTAATGCTTGTTGGTAACTTTTTCGTTCGCGCTAGTTACTACATGGTATGGCCTTTTTTGGCTGTTATTCTTTACGAAAATTATGGATTGAGTGCAACAGAGGTCGGTTTATTGCTGACGGTGTCAGCGACTTTTGCCGTATTTTTGGGGTTTTATACGGGTAATCTCGCTGATCGCTTTGGTCGCACCAAAATGCTCTACACGGCAGTGTTTGTTGGTGTGATTTCTTTTTCACTGTTGGCTGTGGCTGAGTCGTTGTGGTTGTTTGCAACCTCAGTGTTTTTAGCTTGTCTACCTAGGACGCTTTGGGATGCGCCTAGTAAAGCGTTGCTTACTGAAGAACTTGCCGACGCAAAAGACAGAGAGCTTGCACTGCATTTACTCTATTTTCTCGTGAATGTGGGAGCGGCTTTAGGACCATTGTACGGGCTATGGGCGGGGCTTAATGGTGAGCAGTTTAGCTTTATCTATACTGGCATTTCGTATATTGGTTTGTTGCTCGCGCTGCTTTACTTTAAACCTAAACTGAGTGAAGCGCAGACTTTCGCTTTGCAGTCTGCCGCTCAGTCAGTGCCGAAGTTTGCAAAATGGCTGGGGATCTTACGAAAAGATAAAGTCTTTTTAATTGTGCTCATCGCTACAACTTTAGTGTATTTGGTTTATGCGCAATGTGACTCTAGCTTAGTGCAGTATTTGACGCGTGCAGAGGTCCCCGATCTGGCTTGGCTAATTTCTAGCTTAATCATCGCAAATTCTAGTGTGATCATCGTTTGTCAGTTTCCATTACTACATCTGATGCGTAATTGGCGTATTGAAAATAGGCTCTATGCGGGTGGCGTGATATTGATCATTTCACAAGTCATGATGGCCTTGAATGATGTACACAATATTTGGGGATGGATTGCAGCCATGATGGTGTTGAGTCTGAGCGAAGCAATTATGTTTACTAACATCAATGTCTATATTGACAGGTTGGCACCAGATAACCTGAAAGCTAGCTATTTTGGTGCTGCTGGCTTGTGTTCATTAGGGTATGCATTAGCGCCCATTTTAGGCGGACTTATTTTAGATTTTTACTCCGGTATGATGCTGTTTATCATCATGACCTTAGTATCTATCACCGCACTTGGGTTTTATCGCATTGCTGAGCTGAAGCCTAAGACGACGGCTGAAGCGATATAGCTTAGCTAACTCGGTGACCTAAAAAGGGTCACCGTTTGTTTTTATGCTAATTATCCGAAGCAAAGGTTAGTTACTTTACTTACCTGCCATTTTTTGCAAGTAACCCAGACGTTGACGCTCGGCAGCCGAGGGCTTATATGGGCGCTTCTCCAGTGCGTCAAAGTAGAAATCAGTGATGTGGTATTCGGTTATTTTGCTATCACCAAACTGCGCAAGCTCTCCCGGCATTGGCGACATTCTCTCAATCACAAATGTCTTTAACGTGAATTGGGATGGGCCGGATTTAGCTGAAAAAGGAGCAAGCACCGACTGATGTGCTTTTAAGTTGAATACCTGTTTCCCTTCGCTTAACTTTTGCTTTTCAACCAAATGACTGATTGGTGTGCCATCGGGAGTAAATAGGTTTGCACGGATACGATAAGTACCACTTTGCTTTACTTCAAGTTGCAATGGAATTATCAAGTCAGCTTGCTCGGGGTAAGGTTCAGCAATGGCGAGCAGTGTGGCGCTGGGTTGGTAATAGCGGATACTTGCTGTTAATGCAACGGCCTTAGCCGAGTTTGGTTTAGCACGCACAACAACATTCAGCTCTTGAGGCCATGTCGTCTCGCCATCGACTGCGCCAAGCCAAATACCATTAGACTCTTTGAGGCGGGTGGTAGATAAGGTTTGCTGCGATGTAGGGTCAAGTATCGTTGCGGTTGCATTAGAAAATTGACTACCAGATAAACTTATCTCGATAGTAGCGGGGTGTACAAAGCGATATTGATTCAGCGACAAAGACACTTGTTCGTTGTTTTCTTCTATTGGCATTTCGATGGCATAGAAATGATTTGGATTGAGCCTATCAAAATCACCTTTGCCAAGGGGCTGTGAATAAGGCGCTAGAGAAATAGTATATTCATAGTGTGCCGCAGCTGATTGCGCAGCTTGTGCCAGTGGTAGCGATTCGATGAGTGATTGTTTTTGTGTTATCGCAGTTTTAGGTGTGACTGGTGGTGTTGTTGGTGGTGTCAAAATAGGTGTGGTGACTTGTGGTGTTGCTGCTAACTCAGTTGAGGGCAGAGCTTCGCGCTGCAAGGCAAAATATCCTGCAGTGATACAGATCACAATAAGAATGGCGCTAATCAACAAAAACTTTTTCATAGCAATACTCGGTTAATATAAGGAACTGCATGGAGCAGTTCCTTGGGTATAGAAATTAGCAAAATAACTGTTAAGTTACAGTGAGTTTAGTATTAACTGTGAAAAACTTTGTGAGTTAGACTCGCTAACATAACGGTAAGTTTTTTTCCAAAACCAGCTACCCGTTGTTTCTTCATAGGTGTTGTAGCTAATCGTTTTATAACCCGCGTTAAACTGAGTACGAGCCGCTGTTACTTTGCCTTGGTATCCAGCATCTGGCAGGTTACCGTGGCTATATTCCGCGCTCATTAGTAGTGGATAGTGATATGGCATAAAGCTAGTTACTGCATCATCTTGGGAGGCTAACTGACCGTTGATAGCAACGCTTGTACTACAACTACCAAAGTCACCTTTTGCTGATGCACCACAAGAAGAGTGCGTTGATACAACACCATCGTCGTTACCTGGTAAGAAGCCTGAAGTTAGGCCGTAATAGTCGCTTGCATCAGCAACAAAGCGTAGGCGAGGCGCATTGTCACTCGGATACTGAGCAACTTGTCGCGCATTATTTACTTTTAAATCCCACATGATGCCAAACTCTTCAGGCATGCTGCCCAGCCATGCCTCAACTGCTTGGCGAGTTAGTTCACCTACTACACCACCAGAAGTCGCAGCGTTGATAGCTGTGTCTGCGAGTTCGCTTCCGCCACCCGCGCCAGCAAGGTCAAAAGTAGCAACGATATTAAGTGGTTGAAGGCCCGCATTTTCAAGCCAAGTTGCTTGGTTATCTAAGATATAGCGCGCGACTAAATCACCCGTTGAGTGGGTAACAAAGACACAGCCAGGATTACAAGTGCCATTTTCTGCAAATGCTTTTAGCTTTGGCCAAATATAATCTGTTGCGATTTTGCCTTGCAAACGCTCATAAGAAGGCCAATCAATACGCTCATCAGCGTGGTTTATCCAAAAAGATGACCAGTATTCTTCACCTTCAAGTTCGACATTGGTGCTGTTAGGGCGGTTAAGTTGGTCCGCTTGAAAGCCATGAATTAGAATTGTTTTATATTCTGAGGCCTGTGCGGGAGTTGCAAGTGCAGTGCCTGTTAATAACGCTGAAAGTGCAGCAGTGTATACAAAGTTAGTTTTCATTGTCTAAGTCCTTTAAAGCGCCAAGTGCCACATCTATGGTCGGCCTACAACAAAATTCCCCACTTTGTTTAATCGCAAATAAGGGAAATTATAGGCATCGCACAACTACTTTCACTACTACTGAAACGCATCTTTGTTAGTATATTATGTGGCGTGAGAAGCTATTCCCACGCCGGTCTAAAAAGCTAAAATCACGCCATTTCAGGGTTATTATGGAGATCAGATAGCAAGTTCAAAGTTTTCTCGCTGCGGTTTACAAATGGGTTAGTCTCATCCCATACATAGCCCGCAAGCACAGAAGTGATTTGGCTCTTAATTTTTTCAGGCTTGTTGTTTGAGAAAAATAGGCGGCGCAAACGTCCGTCGTACCAGCCTTCAATGTAGGTGCGCATGACAGCAATACCTTTAAGCATATGCGCCTCATAATCTTGCTGCCAATCTGCTTCCTCGCCATTTAACTGAGCGACTATGAGATCAGCGGCGCGCGCGCCTGACTCAATGGCAAACATAACACCGGCTGAAAATACAGGGTCAATAAATTCACTGGCGTTACCGGTTAGGACAAAGTTTTTGCCGAACAGTTGTTTAATACCTTTTGAGTAGCCTTTAATTTCCTTTGGCTCCATACACAGCGCCATTCCTTCCAACATTGCTGACGCATGTTGATCGCGAGCAAGGTAGGTTAAAAAGCGTGTTTTAGCATCGCCCTCTGCACTTTCCAAATACTCAGGGTTACCAACAAAACCGACTGAAACACGACCGTCAGAGAAAGGTATTAGCCAAACCCATACATCCTCTTCGTGAACCAGAATCGTTACTTTATTGTTTTCAGCCCCAGTTTCTATGCCATCAGCTGGTTTAAATTGCGCGAACAAAGTTGCGCGAGTTGGCGCTGACGAAGGTTCATTTAAGTCAAGCAGGTTTGCGAGTACTCGGCCATAGCCGCTTGAGTCAACAACGAATTTGGCTTGAATTTCCTGCACATCACCTGCCTCATTGACTACTTTAATGATAGGCTCTTCTAGATCCATGTTGGCATCGACTACTGAAGTGCCAAATTCGATAGGGGCACCCATTTTTTGCACTTCTTCAGCCAGTACATTGTCAAAGTCATCTCTTGGAACTTGCCATGTCCATGTCCAGCCGTCGGTGTAATTTTTAGAGAAATCAAAAAACTCCTGGAAGTCATCTTGTTTAAAATTAGCACCGATTTTCTTTTGGTAATTGCGTGCAACTAACGCATCCATAAATCCAGCATCTTCCAAATGCTGCATACTTTGTGGTAGAAGACTTTCACCGATGACATAGCGCGGAAAGTGGCTACGTTCAACGATCTTCACGGTTAACCCTGCTTGAATTAGCTTTGCAGCGGTCATTGTCCCAGCAGGTCCAGCGCCGATAATAAGTACATCTACATTTTCCTTAGCCATTTTGTAATTCCTTAATCATATATTGTGAGAAAATGTGGCAATTAATTAATCCTAGAGTGAAGAGGGGAGCTCCCTTTAATGCCTCACTCTAGAAAAGCTAATTTAACATTATATTAACGAATAAAATGTTAAAGAGTGTTCATAATTTCTGACATTTTTATTAAGTCTTCCGGTGTTTTTACCCAACTGTTGTGCGACCCTTTCATGGTGAACACTTGAACCTGACTGGGTTGCATTGCTTCTTCGATAAGATTTTGATTCTTATCAAGGTATCGGTTGATTATATGACTGGAAAGTTGCAACTCTAGGCTATCCGACTGAGCCACTTCAACCGCACAACCAGCACTAAATAGCGTCACCTTTGCGGTGCTAGAAAATGCCGGATCATTTTGATAGTTGTAATTAATTCTATCGGGTTCAAGATGACTGAACTCTGGGTGTAGAGCAAAAACTTCATCGTGCATCGTGGCATAGTCAAAACAAGGGTCGACGAATACCAAGTGTTCGACTGTGTCCCCCTCATTTTGCAGCAGTTTGGCAACCTCAAGTGCCAGCGTTGCGCCAAAACTCCAACCAAAAATCCGATAAGGACCACTAGGCTTTAGCTTTTTAAGATGAATAGCATACTGCAACGCCAATGTTTGGAACTGATAATAGTCATAGGCGAGCGAGCCCTTTGGTTTTTCCTGTGCGGCGTAGATGTTATTGAAGCAATAACAAGGCGCGGAAATCTTGGGAGCAATGGATTGCAAGTAACTCTCAGCACCACCGCCACCCGGAGGGAAGAAAAACCATTCAATAGGAGCATCGGCTTCATTCACCAATACGCCGATCTCAATATCGCTTAGGGTTTTTATGCCTTGGGGGCTTGTTGCTGTAATCGAATGTGAAACGACGGCTCGAAGGGCAGCATCGAACTGCTCTATGAATGCGGTGGTTTGCGTCTCATCTAACTGACTTGCAATGCTCACTTGCAGTTTCATTTGACGCACTTCGGCATTAACGATGAGTGCCATTTCATCCTGATTATCCTTGCTGCTGGCATCGCCTGAGTGTGCATTTAGCATTCGTATGCCCTGATCTTGTGCATCATTGTTGCTATCAAGTTGTCCCAAGTAATTAAAGCTAACTTTAGGTAATTGGCTGAAGGAAAATTCCCCACGTCTGACCAATTCGCTGAAGCCTAGCCCTTTATCTGGAATGGCACGAAGCGTTTCTTTGCTTTGAATAATCAGCGTCGATAAATCCGTGTCATTTTTCAGGGCAACCGGAAACATGCTAGTAAACCAGCCTAGTGTTCTTGAGGTATCAATATGGTCACTCAGATGTTCTCGGCCGTGGCCTTCTAACGTGAGGTGGCAATAGTTTGTAGCAAAGGTATTGCACCAAGCCCGAGCAAACGCACTCATTAAGAGATCATTGATTTCTGTGTTAAATCCAGCAGGAGCAAGGCGTAGCAATTGCTCAGTAAGCTGAGTATCAAATTGATGCGTAAGACGCTGTTGTGATTTACCGTAAGGTATGTTTTGTTGTGTGCTTAGCACGTTTTGCCAATACGGTATTTGTTGTTCAAAAGGATGCTGGGCCACAACGTCTGACCATTGGCGATAACTGCTGGTTTTGTCGTTTAAGGCGCCGCCTTGTAGCAAGCGGCTTAAGTCTTCGACCAAAATACGCCACGAAACACCATCAATCACAAGGTGGTGAACGATAAGTACGAGTCTAGTTAGCGGCGTATCATCGCTGAGTAAAACCGGTTGCCACAAAGCTCCTGAACCGAGTTCAAAACGGGCGTGTATTTTGCTCAACGCCAGTCCAGTTTGCTGCTCATCAAGCCCCAAGGTGTCCAGATGGATAAGCTTTGGTGCTGGGCACGCTTCAATACTTTGATATTGGGATTGCCAAGTCTCGGTTTTGCTAAACTGAGCACGCAACATGTCATGTTGCTGATGCAGCTGCACGAGTGCACGCTCCAAAGTATCTAGCGCGGTATTGTGCGGAAGTGCGAGCATGACCGACTGATTAAAATGCGCTTTATGACGGTAGTGGGAGTTGAGGAACCATTGCTGGATAGGTAATAACTTGATTTCTCCGCTGAGCTCACCTTGTTCAGCCACAATTTCTACCTGTTCATTATTTGCCAAAAATGCACAAAGCGCTTCTAGGGTTGGATACGTAAATATGTCTTTGGTCGACAGCGAATAGCCAGCACGTTTGAGAGCCGACATGAGCTGAATACTCATAATTGAGTCCCCACCGATATGGAAGAAGTTATCTTCCAAGCCAACCTGCTTAATCCCCAAAACAGCACACCAGATTTTAGCGATATGCCGCTCCAGTTCTGTGTTTGGAGCATGGAGGGTCTCAGTTTGGCTAAAATCGGGCTGCGGTAGTGCTCGGGCATCAATCTTGCCATTAACCGTAACGGGTAGGGCGTCTAATGTGACGTAGGCACTTGGCAGCATATAACTCGGCAGCATGTGAGAGAGTATTTGCTTAAGCTTTGCCTCATCCAGTGACTCAGTATTTGCCATGACCAAATAGGCCACGATACGTTTGATCCCATCTTGTTCATTCACGTTTACAAACGCAGTATGAATTTGCGGTTGTTGCTTAATTGCAGTTTCAATCTCGCCAAGTTCGATGCGGTAACCACGAATTTTCACCTGGAAATCATTACGACCAACATACTCTAATAAGCCATCTTTACGCCATTTAACCAAATCTCCTGTTTTATACATTTTGTTCCAACCGCTTGCGAGATACCTATCCGATGCGAACGGATTAACTAAGAATGCTTGTTCGGTTAAATCTGACCGGTGTAAATAGCGTCTTGCCATACCCGCGCCGCCAATATAAAGCTCTCCTGCCACGCCTGGTGGAAGTATTTTGCCAGCAGGCGACAACACGTAAGCAGATTTATTGGCAATAGCGCGGCCAATAGGGGCTCCGTGATTTACAGTGTTGAGTAAGCAGCAAGTAGCATAAACGGTGGTCTCTGTTGGGCCATAGGCGTGGTAAAGCATCAGCTCTGGCGCTTGATGCTTTACTCGCTCAACCATAGCTAAGTCGACTGCCTCTCCACCAAAATTAATCTGTTTAAGTCCGGCGTGTAAGAAGAAGTCTTCGTTAGCTAAACGATTAAATAGCGCAGTGGTTACAAAACACGTATCAATCTGCTGTGCTTGGCAGTATTCAATCAGTCGTTCTGGATCAAGTTGAGTCTGTTTATCTATCAGGTGTAGTGCTGCGCCATTACTGAGTGTGACAAAGCAGTCAAAAATAAACGCGTCGAAGCTAATACTCGATAAGCTAAGGACCTTGCTCAGTTGTGTGGGATCGATAAAATGGTCGTCCGTGGCATAGTTTAATAGTGCCGCATGGTTGATTTCTACGCCTTTAGGGTTACCTGTGGTACCAGAGGTATAGATAATATAAGCCAAATCAGACGTGCTCACCGATACCGCTTGGTCTAAGCTTGTTTCCTCCATTGGTGCATCGCTGAGTACATGTGTCAGTGAGGCAAGTGTTGTACTCGCAACTCTATCCACTAATCCCGATTGGGTGACCACGATTTTCGCACCACAGTCCTTGGCAATATATTCAATCCTTGAGTCAGGAAATTCCGGTGATACAGGAACATAACCACCGCCTGCTTTAAGAATAGCGAGGATCGCAACGATAGAGTCCAACTGTTTTTCATGCAGCAATAAGACTGGGAAATCACCTTGATACTCGTTGCCGTAAATCTCAGCCTTAATCACCAATAATTGCTGGGCAAGCAGGCAAGCCTGGCGGTTGAGTGCTTGATAGCTTAGTGCTTCATCTTGCCAGACCACAGCGGTTGCATCCGGGAATACGGCGACTTTTTCACTAAATAAGTCGTTGAAGTTCTCGAAGCCACATGACTGGCGCTCGGTTTCATTCCACTCGTTGAGAATACGGGCCTTTTCCACTGTATTAGCAATTTCAATGTGCTGATGCGGTAAGAGAGTATTGTCAGCGACTTGCTTGAGGATAAGTAGCAGTTGAGATTGCAGTTGTACGGCACGTGCAGGCGAAAGCAATCTGGCATCGTACATCAGCTCAAGTTGCAGCTCTCCTTGCTCCTTTGCTATCAATGCAAGTGGGTATTCAACTTGCTCTGGTGCTGCGTCAAACTGCCAACGAGCTTGTTGTGCCTCTGCTTGTTCATTTTCAAGGCTTGGGTAGTTTTCGAAAACGACTAGGCTTTGGAATAGCCGATTACCACCTTGTTGCAGTGACGCAAGTGACACATTCGCATGGCTATTTAAGTCCAAAATGGCAGTTTGGATCTTCTCGAGTTGTTGCGCGATGGTAGCATCTGTAGGCCAATCAAGATAAAGCGGTAGCGTATTGATGTAAGCTCCAACACTTTGCTCTATGCCGTCAATTGGTAAGTCACGACCTGCGATAGTTGTACCTACTAAAGTAAATTCGTCGCGAGTATAGATTTGGATAAGCTTATGCCAAGCAAATTGTACCGCAGCATTGAGCGTGACAGAATGTTGCTGACATGCTTGCTGCAACTTACTTAACATCTCGTTTGGTAGGGAAAAATGCAGCGCCTGCGGGTCATGATTATGACGGAGCGTTTCTAAATCTGTTGAGTGACTAAACAGGGTGTTAAGATCGTTTGCTTGTGATAAATCAGCGACATGATATTGCCAAAATGCTTTGGTGGCGGCCTGATTATCTCTTAGGTAAGCATGGGCATCTAAATAGGCGTTATCCACCTGTAAAACAGGTTCTCGACCTTGTAGTAATTGCGTATAGTTCTGGTGAACGGTCTGCATAACTAACGGGCCACTCCAGCCATCACAAATGCTGTGATGCTCTGTTTTTATTAGGTGATAATGCGCTTCACCGCGTTTTACCAAATGCAGTGTAAATAACCCCGGTCTTGCAAAATTAAAGGGCTGATTTAGCACTTGGTTTGCAAGCTTTTCTATGTGTGCTTGTTGTTCTGCTTTTGAGTATTGACTGATATCAATCACGCTAAAGTTATCTTCATCAACACAGGTGTGATCCACGATAAGTTGCAGCATGGTTTCTTCAACATCAAAAGCACAGCGCAGCGCTGGATATTGCAGCGAGGTTAGTTGCCACGCACGACAGTAAAGCGCAGTGTCAATTTTATCGAAATACTGCATCTGTGACTGCACGCGATAGGCGGTATCTTCTGGACTATTAAGCTGGTGGAAGATAAAACCTTGCTGCAAGTTTGTTGCGGGATAAACCGCGGCTAGGTCGTAACGTGTGCGCAGTGCATCTAAGTGGGCGAAGCTGACGCCTGTCAGGTTATAGTCGCTCGGCGTTTGTTTGGCGCCAAGCGCTTCGGTATACAATGCCGTGTCCAGCACCGCTTGTAGACTGGCAGTGAACTGACTTTGGAATAGGGCAAATTCGGTTTCAGACAACGCCGTGGTGCAATTTAAGACAAGCTGACCATGAATAATTGCCGCGTTGATATCAAGAACGTAATGACCGTTATTTTCGCTTGCGACTGGTTGACCTGTAATAGCTTCAGTTAAGTAGAAGTCACCATTGGGTTGCTGCGTTTTTGTGCCACCGATTTGGCCTAAATAGTTGAATGCAACGGTTGGTAAAGTCCCCGCCACTTGTTTGGAAAAATAGAATTGACCAAAACCAACGCCATTGTCTGGCAATTTACGCAGCTGCTCTTTGGCATTGACTATAGCGCTTTCGAGACTAGAACCCGCATGGAGTGCTAGTGGATATAATGACGTAAACCAGCCTACGGTGCGTGAATGATCTATATCTTCGGCGATGTGTTCACGACCATGTCCTTCAAGCGCAATAACCTGATCATTACTACCAGTGATATGAGCTAGAGTTAGGGACAGTGCGGCGACGACAAGGTCTCGAGGCTCTGTGTGGTAGCCTTGATTAGCGTCAAACAGCAGCGTTTGTGTAAATGCAGAGTCAAGTTTAATTACTTGGTTTCTCGGTGTACTATTCGCTGTTAAGTGTGTTTGACAAGTATCAAGTACTTCTTGCCAGTAATCGATTTGTTCGGCTTGAACATGTGCATATTGGGCTAAGGTCTCAACCCATTGACGATAGCTTGAGGTTTTTTGCGCCAATTTTTTGCCTTGATAAAGGCTATTTAAATCCTCAATTAGGATCCGCCAAGAGACAAAGTCAATGATCAGGTGGTGGAAGGCCAGTACCAATACATCTTGGCTTTGGCGTTTGACACGAATTGGCTGCCATAAAGGGCCTGAATTTAACGCAAACTGTGACTGCAAGCGAGTTAATTGCTTGGCAAGCTCGTCGTCACTAAGTGTGTCTGCATCAAGTTTAACTAGAGGTGCCATGGTATTATTTTGTTGGTACTGCTGGGTAATGTGCGCCGTCTTTTGATTGAAAACAAGGCGTAGCACATCATGTTGCTCAGCAAGCTCGGACAATAGCTCAACTAATCTCTCATTACTGATTGCGCTTGGCATTACAGTGGCAAAAGTTTGGGCAAAGTGTGCGGGGTTAGCAAACTGATTTGCGAAGAACCACTGCTGGATAGGCAGTAGATCGAACTCGCCTTCAAGCTGGCCTTGTTCGGTTTTTATCGTAACCTTCTTGTCGCCATTCGCACTGATAAGCTTTGCCAGCCGCGCGGGAGTTGGGGCGGCAAATATTTCTTTAACTTGTACCGTTAATCCTGCTTCTCTTAAGCGTGAAACCAGCTGAATACTGACAATTGAATCGCCGCCGATTTGGAAGAAATTATCCTCAATCCCCACTTGCTCAAGGCCAAGTACCTGTTGCCAAATCTCACAAAGTTGGGTCTCTAAGGCATTGCGCGGTGCCACATAGAGGTTGTCGGCTTGAAGCTCTGGCACGGGGAGTGCTTTGCGGTCAAGCTTACCGTTACCCGTGAGTGGAATATGCTCGATTAGAGTAAAGTGACTGGGCACCATGTATTCAGGTAAAGCAGCACTTAGGGCGAGCTTTAACTCGGTAATTTCAAGGTCAGGCTCTGCGACAAGATAAGCGGCCAGCGCTTTGCCTTGCGGTGCAGGCACGTCAATCACCACAGCGTTTTGTACGCCTTGTTGGTCGACAATAGCAGCGGCAATCTCGCCTAGTTCGACACGATAACCACGAATTTTCACCTGCTCATCGTTACGACCGAGATACACCAAGTCGCCGTTGTCTAGGAAGCGGGCAAGGTCACCGGTTTTGTACAGCTTGCTATGGGCGGGGTCGTGACTAAATGGATTATCAATAAAGCGCTCAGCATTGAGTTCAGGGCGGTTTAAGTAACCCCGGGCAACCCCAAGGCCTGAAATATATAACTCACCCGGCGCACCAATGGGCATGGGCTGCAGCGACTCAGACAACACATGAAGATTAACGTTAGGGTAGGCTTTACCTATGCCTTGATGAAGGCGAGGATAGGCCTGCGCGAGCATCGCACCGACTGTGGCTTCCGTTGGGCCATATTCATCGAAAATAGCGTTCACATGGTCGCTTAACGCATCAATGGCCTGCTCGGTCAACGCCTCACCACCGAGCATTAGGGCATCAACTTGTGCATCGCTGCCAGGCAATAGCGCCATGGCAAGACTCGGTGTGGTTTTCACAAAGCCAACGTTCGCGGCATTTAGGTGAGCTCTAAAAGCGGCGGCATCAAGAATATCGCCTTCATAGACACACACCGTTTGTCCAGCAAGGAGCGGGCATAAGGTGGAGGTCACCGACAGGTCAAAACAGTAGTTAGAAGAAAAGTCGATATTACGATACTTGTCACCTAACTGGCGGGTTAAGGCGTGAAGATAGTAAAGCACATTGTGCTGCGTGAGCATTACGCCTTTTGGTTGTCCGGTTGTCCCTGAGGTGTAGATGATATAAGCCAAGTTAGCCAACGCGGTTGGACGCACTAAGTTCTCGTGCTCCACCGCCAGCGCATGGGTGTTTACGCCGAGCGCCTTCACACCGAGCGCCGCCGCTTTTCCAAGCACAGGGTTAAGTGACGGCAAGTGGCTTTCCTGGGTTAGCACTAAGTCGGTGTTGGTGTCAGTTAAAATAAACTCAACCCGAGCTTCTGGGTAATCTGGTGAAACAGGCACATAGGCACCACCGGCTTTGAGCACGGCCAAAATAGCAATAAGCATCTCGCTACTGCGAGAAAAGTAGAGGGCGATAGGGGTATCGGCAGGCAATAGGCCAGCTTGGGCTTTGGGGTGCTGAGCAAGGATTTGCTGTGCAAGGGCATTGGCTTTACCGTTCACTTCGGCATAAGACAGCGTTTCACCGCTGCTGGTTAACATGGCCGTCTGCTCAGGGGTGTTAGCGGCGTGCTGCTCTACTAAGCTGGCCAAATCTTTGTCGGTGGTAAACGACTCGGCGTTGTTGTGCCAAGCACGGAGTGTGTCAGTCTCAGTTCTATTTTGTAGGGCTACTTTTGCAAGTGGCTGTGCGGTCTTGGCGATCACTTGATCGATAATATTGATAAAGCGCTCAGCAAGAGTTGCGATCCAGTCACTAGGAAATAGCGCAGTGGCGTAGTTAATATCACCAAATACTTCTTCGTCCCCATTTTGTAGCAGCAAACTAATGTCGAACTTTGCCACTTTATGGAGCGCTTTTACTTGTGACTCATCCACAGGCGTAAACAGCTGTTGGCTGCTGTCGTCGCTGTTATTTTTAAATTGCTCAAGCGCAAACATCATTTGAAATAGCGGGTGGCGAGACGGATCCCGTTGTAATTTTAGGGCGTCGACCAATTTATCAAATGGCAGATCTTGGTGCGCCTTTGCCGCTTTTAGGGTTTGGTGCACTTGTTGGATTAAGGTATTAAAGTCGAGTGCGTTATCAATATGAACTGGCAGGGCTAAGCTATTGACCAAAAAGCCAATAAGATTTTGTGTCTGGCTTAGGTGACGGTTGTCAGATGGCGTACCTATGACTAAATCTGACTGACCGCTGGTTGCTTGTAATGTCAATGCCCAGCTGCTGAGCAGTACTACATAAAGACTGGTTTGTTGCGTTTTGGCTATGGCCTTTAGGGCTTCGCTTCGTTCCTGACCCAAATGAATACGGTGGTCGGCACCGTGATATTGATATTCATTTGGCCTTGGTAGTGGCGAATGTAATTCAAGCTGCTCAGCGCCTGCAAGTGCATCAGTCCAGTGGTCTAAAAGCTTAGTTAAGGTATCGCCGCTGAGGTACTCGCGCTGCCATTTTGCGTAATCTTGGTACTGTAACTCAAGCGCTGGTAACTCAAGCGCTGGTAGCTCAGGCGTTATGCCTGAAGCTAGCATAAAATAGGCTTGGTGTAGTTCACGCATAAAGATTTCGGTGGACCAGCCATCAAAAGCAATATGGTGCCACATAAATAGCACGTAACGTTCAGCGCCTAATGTCCAACAGCAAACCTTGAACATAGGCTCATTGGCTAAGTCAAATGGTGTACTGATCGCTTGTTTAACAGCCGTATTAAGCGCAGCTAAGTCAGCCACAGGGCTAGGCGTAATCTCAATACAAGCGCTCAACACTTCTTGATAGTCGTGGCCTTGCTCGTCTTGACGATAGACACTGCGAAGGACTTCGTGCCTATCTAACACGATATTCAACGCTTGTTCTAAGTGTGCAAGCTCGGTGTGCTCAGAGAGTTTAACCAAAAACGGAATATGATAAGCGTTGGTGCCATTTTCTAAGCGTTCGATAAATAATAAACGCTCTTGCGCAAACGAAAGCGGATAGCGGTTTAATTCTGGCAGTGTATTAAACGCATCCTTTGAAAAAATTGCTTTTGCTTCAAGGTAATCCATTAGCTGCGTTTTGTTTGACTTTAACTTTGCAACAAGCGCAGCATCTGGCGCTTGCGCGCCAAATGACAGCTCTAGTCCGCCGTCTTGCAACCAGATTGAGAGATTGTGATCTTTCAGTTCAGCGAGCAATGACAACATGGTTAAATCCTCATGCTATTAGTTTGTTCTTGTTGTGATCCGGAGTCTGCTTTAATTTCGATATCCACGCTCAGCGTCTCTAAGTTGTCGACGATTGCGGCAATATGGGTATGTTCAAACAAGGCTGAAATTGGGATGTTTAAATCCAGTGCTTTATTACATGCATTCATCAACCGGATAGCCGAGATAGAGTCCCCCCCGATACTGAAGAAATTATCTTCAATGCCCACTTGTTCAAGGCCAAGTACCTGCTGCCAAATCTCACAAAGCTGGGTCTCTAAGGCATTACGCGGTGCCACATAGAGGTTGTCGGCTTGAAGCTCCGGCGCGGGGAGTGCCTTACGGTCAAGTTTACCGTTACCCGTGAGTGGAATATGCTCGATTAGGGTAAAGTGACTGGGTACCATATACTCAGGTAAAGCAGCACTTAGGGCGAGCTTTAATTCGGTAATTTCAAGGTCAGGCTCTGTGACAAGATAAGCGGCTAATGCTTTACCTTGCGGTGCAGGCACATCAATCACTACAGCGTTTTGTACGCCTTGCTGGTCGACAATAGCAGCGGCAATCTCGCCTAGTTCGACACGATAACCACGAATTTTCACCTGCTCATCGTTACGACCGAGATACACCAAGTCGCCGTTGTCTAGGAAGCGGGCAAGGTCACCGGTTTTGTACAGCTTGCTATGGGCGGGGTCGTGACTAAATGGATTATCAATAAAGCGCTCAGCATTGAGTTCAGGGCGGTTTAAGTAACCCCGGGCAACCCCAAGGCCTGAAATATATAACTCACCCGGCGCACCAATGGGCATGGGCTGCAGCGACTCAGACAACACATGAAGATTAACGTTAGGGTAGGCTTTACCTATGCCTTGATGAAGGCGAGGATAGGCCTGCGCGAGCATCGCACCGACTGTGGCTTCCGTTGGGCCATATTCATCGAAAATAGCGTTCACATGGTCGCTTAACGCATCAATGGCCTGCTCGGTCAACGCCTCACCACCGAGCATTAGGGCATCAACTTGTGCATCGCTGCCAGGCAATAGCGCCATGGCAAGACTCGGTGTGGTTTTCACAAAGCCAACGTTCGCGGCATTTAGGTGAGCTCTAAAAGCGGCGGCATCAAGAATATCGCCTTCATAGACACACACCGTTTGTCCAGCAAGGAGCGGGCATAAGGTGGTGGTCACCGACAGGTCAAAACAGTAGTTAGAAGAAAAGTCGATATTACGATACTTGTCACCTAACTGGCGGGTTAAGGCGTGAAGATAGTAAAGCACATTGTGCTGCGTGAGCATTACGCCTTTTGGTTGTCCGGTTGTCCCTGAGGTGTAGATGATATAAGCCAAGTTAGCCAACGCGGTTGGACGCACTAAGTTCTCGTGCTCCACCGCCAGCGCATGGGTGTTTACGCCGAGCGCCTTCACACCGAGCGCCGCCGCTTTTCCAAGCACAGGGTTAAGTGACGGCAAGTGGCTTTCCTGGGTTAGCACTAAGTCGGTGTTGGTGTCAGTTAAAATAAACTCAACCCGAGCTTCTGGGTAATCTGGTGAAACAGGCACATAGGCACCACCGGCTTTGAGCACGGCCAAAATAGCAATAAGCATCTCGCTACTGCGAGAAAAGTAGAGGGCGATAGGGGTATCGGCAGGCAATAGGCCAGCTTGGGCTTTGGGGTGCTGAGCAAGGATTTGCTGTGCAAGGGCATTGGCTTTACCGTTCACTTCGGCATAAGACAGCGTTTCACCGCTGCTGGTTAACATGGCCGTCTGCTCAGGGGTGTTAGTGGCATGCTGCTCTACTAAGCTGGCCAGATCTTTATCGGTGGCAAACGACTCGGCGTTGTTGTGCCATTGGCTAAGCGTTGTCTGCATTTGGTTATTGACCAAGCTAATGCTTTGATGGCTTTGTGTCAGTCGCTCCCCAAGCTGAACCAAAATAGCTTGTACTTGGTCAAGGATCCATTCTGCCCGTGCGGTGCTCAGCCATTCCCCGTTGTAATGCATCACAAAGTCTAAGCGGTCTTGCTCGCTTTGAGCCACCACAGAAAGCGGATAGTCGCCTTTTTCTATTGATTCTCTAAACTTCCAGCTGCCGGTATTTTCTGGAGTCGGGTAGTTTTCAAATACAAAGAGGGTATGGAACAAGCGTTGACCATCACGTTGCAGTTTCGACAAGCTCATGTCGCTGTGGCTATTGAGTGCAGCTACGCCTTTTTGAATGGCTTTGAGAATGTCATTACAACTTGCTTCTGCTTGCCAATTCACCACTAAAGGTAAGGTGTTGATGAACAAACCGACCGCTTGTTCAATCCCATTGACTGGAATTTCACGACCGGAAACTGTGCTACCAACAATCGTTTGGCTATCACCAGAATAGGTTTGTAGTAACTTATGCCAAGCAAATTGCAGTGCAACGTTGAGGGTTACGCCAGCTTGTTGACAAGTATGTTGTAGCGACCTAAACGCCTCGTCTTGAAGGCTAAATTGTACCGATTGCACTTGCTCAACAATGCGACTTTGCGATAAGTCATACTGACCACCAAGCAACAAGTTAATATCGTTTGCGGTATCAAATTCGGCTTGTTGTTGCTGCCAGTATGTCTGAGTTTGCTTGGCATTTTTAAGGTAATAAGCTTGCGCCTCTAAATAGGTTTGCTGCGCTTGCACCTCTGGTGTTTTCCCTGCACAAAGCTGGCGATAATACTCAGCGACTGCTTGCAGCATTAACGGTCCACTCCAGCCATCATTAATGGCATGGTGTTCGGTTTTGATAAGTGTGTAGAGGTTTTCACTGCGCTTAAATAAGGTGAAGCGAATAAGCCCCGGTTGACTTAGGTCAAACGGAACTTGTCGATCTTCGGCTTGCGCTTTGCTGATGGCTTGCTGTTGGCCGTGCTCGTCAAGGGATGACAGATCTACTATGGTGAAGTGGCTGTCATCGATACTGGCGTCGCGACACACTACTTGGAGTAGACATTCTTGCCAATCAAAAGCGGTGCGTAGAATAGGGAAGCGAAGCGACGCTAAACGCCAAGCACTAATAAAGTGTTCAACCTCTAGCGCTTGTTCAATATCCATGACCAATTGCACTCGGTAGGCATCATCCGTTGGGAAGTTAACAGCATGATAGATAAAGCCTTGTTGCAAGCTATTTGCTGGGTAAAGTGCTTCGATATTATAGTGCTTGCTCAGCGCTTGATAATGCCCATAAGACAAGTCGCTTAACCCCAAATCGCTAGGGGTTTGCTGCGGTGCTTGCGCGGCTAGTTCACAGCTTGCATTAATGACCTGATGAAGCGCCATTTCAAAGTGCTCAACAAATGCCAACGACTGTGACTGGTTCAACCTCGAAACCACATCAAAGTGAAGCTTGTCACCGCGAACTGCGCCATTGATGTTGAGTAGCAGTGCATTGTCAGCCTGAGCGTTTGCCTCAGTCATCACATAGCCTGCTTGAGTATCATCCAGCTGCCAATCTCGGTTTTGCTGTTGTTGCTGATTCAATTGACCTAGGTAGTTAAAGTTCACCTGAGGGCGAATTGCGCTGACTTTGTCTGCTTGCACAAAAGCGCCATAACCCACGCCTTTATCCGGGATTTGGCGCAGCATTTCTTTGGTGTTTGCGATGGTTGCAATCACGTCGTCGTGGTGTTCAAGGCGCACAGGATACATACTGGTAAACCAGCCTAAGGTTTGCGACACATCCAAGCGCGGATCTATATTTTCACGACCATGACCTTCAAGTTGAATATGATTAACGGTACTGTCAAAAGTGCTGTGTAGGGCAATATTGAGTGCCGCCAAAAGCAAGTCGTTAATGTCAGTATTCAAACCAAGATTGGCATCTCGTAGCAATTTAGCGGTCGTTTCTTGCGCAAACGTGATGCTGTATTGTGATTGTGCTGAGTAAGTGGGTTGGCTAGTAAAGCCTTTTTGTACCTGCTGCCAATAGTACGCTTGCTCAGGGTGAGCCGAAGGGTAGGTGGCAATGGCATCCACCCACTGACGATAGCTGGTAAGCTTGTCTGTTAGTGCTTCACCATTTAATAGGGTTTGTAAGTCTTGGCTTAACACCCGCCACGATACCACATCAATAATGGCATGATGGAAGGCAAAGAATACCTGACTGCCCTCGGCCGTTTTCACCAACGCTGCCTGCCACAGGGGGCCATTGAATAAATCAAATTGGCTTTGTAGTTTGGTCAATTCGTTAAATAACGCGTCTTTACTCAGAGCCGTTGCATCAAGTAATGGGACTTCAAGCTCTATTGCCGCTTGGTACGCTTGTTTTACCCCGTTGCTGGTCTGAACAAAGTGACAACGTAGCATGTCATGATGCTCGCTCAGCGCTTGAATAGCTTGAGTCAGCCCCGGGTGTTCAATGTGTTCAGGTAAGTTAAGGGTAAATGCTTGGTTCCAATGGTGTGGATTTGGTAGCCCTAAATCGAAAAACCACTGTTGGATAGGCAGTAGTGCAAACTCACCACTTAATCTACCTTGCTCCGTGATAAGTTCAATGGTTTCAGTGCTAACGTGTTGAATTAAATAGGCCTGCGCTGCCACGCTTGGGGCGTCAATGATGTCTTTAACCTGAAGGTTAAAGCCAGCTTTACGCAGCGCAGACACAAGTTGAATACTGACAATAGAGTCGCCACCGACTTTGAAAAAGTCATCATTAACGCCCACTTGTTCTAGACCCAATACTGACTGCCAAATACCACACAATTGTTTTTCTAATTCGCTGCTCGGGGCTTGATAGTTGTCTTCATCCACAACGGTTGGAATAGGCAATTGCTTGTGATCCAGCTTACCATTGTTGTTAAACGGTAACGCCGACATCACTTCAAAGTAGCTTGGGATCATGTAGCTAGGTAAAACCTGAGCCAGTTCCTGTTTTACTGCATTGAGGTCTAACTCGCCGTGCTCTGGTACCACGTATGCAGCAAGTTGCTTGTTGCCCGCTTGTTCGAATACCACCACAGCGGCGACTTTCACTTGCGCCAATTCGTTGAGTTGAGCTTCTATTTCAGCAAGCTCAATCCTAAACCCGCGGATCTTCACTTGGTGATCGTTACGGCCTAAAAACTCTAGTACGCCAGACTCGGACCAACGTCCTAAGTCTCCCGTTTTATACAGTTTATCTAGCCCGAGTTGTTTGGCCTTTGCGCTTGCAAACGGGTTATCGATAAAGCGCGCAGTACTCATTTCTGGTTTATTAAGGTAGCCACAGGCAAGTCCGGCACCCGCTATAAATATCTCGCCTGTCGCGCCGTATGGCACTGGATTAAGATGTTTATCAAGCAATAATACTTGGCGATGATTAATGGCTTGGCCGATGGGCACCGGGCCATCAATATTGGCACATGGATAGAAAGTGGTAAATGTCGTGCTTTCAGTTGGGCCATATGCGTTTATCACCAACTCTGGTCGCGTATCTCTGGCGAGAATGCGTTTAACTATGCTTGGAGTGATTGCCTCACCGCCTGTTAGTACGCAGCGGACATTGTCATAAATATCAGGTTGTTGTAAATACAGCGAATCAAACAGTGTGCGCGTTAGCCAAAGTACACTAACACCGTGTTGTTTAATTAACCTTGATAGGCTGTCAGGATCCGCGCCTTGTTGCGCACTTGCTACAACCAATTTGCAGCCGTTTATCAGTGGTGTCCAAATTTCAAACGTTGCGGCGTCAAAATTTGGATTAGATAGGTGAATAAACACGTCGTTTTCTGACGTGTTTATTAAATCAGTATCTTGTACCAAAGAAACAACGCCACGGTGTGGAACGACCACGCCTTTTGGCTCACCTGTCGTACCGGATGTATAGATCACATAGGCTTCGGTTTGCGCATGTGCGCCTGATAGTACGGGCGCTGT
Source organism: Pseudoalteromonas sp. JC3 (assembly GCF_030291895.1). Lineage (NCBI taxonomy): Bacteria > Pseudomonadati > Pseudomonadota > Gammaproteobacteria > Alteromonadales > Pseudoalteromonadaceae > Pseudoalteromonas > Pseudoalteromonas sp. JC3. The sequence goes on from NZ_CP127855.1 coordinate 1,494,996, forward strand.
ATCAGACAAAGACAAGCTATCTAAGCAGGTAATTTGCGGCTCTGCATCACAACTTACAACGAGTGTTTCGATACGCGGGCGCAGCTCGCTTTGTGTTAAAATCAAACCAAGTTGCGTGTCGTTGAGCATATACTCAATGCGCTGATCTGGATAGTCAGGGTTAAGCGGTACATAAGCACAACCCGCCTTTAGGATAGCCAGTTTTGCGATTACCATTGCAATAGAGCGTTCACAGAAAAGCCCAACAAAGCGATGGCTAGCGCCAACGTCCACATGATCTTTAATGTAGGCGGCAAGATTATTCGCGCTTTGTTCTAATTCTTGATAGGTCAGCTGCATTTCGCCTTCAACCAGCGCTATTCGAGTTGGCGTTTTTTGTACTTGCTGAGCAACCAATTCATGGATAGTAGAGTGCAAATAATCCGCATGCTCATCTACCTCAACCATTGGTGCTCGCTCATCATTACTTAACAAAGAAATTTGGCTATGCGGCTGGTTCTCATCAGCAATAATGGCATCTAACACCAATGTCATTTGGGTGAGCAATCGCTGTGCTTTGCTTGGTGCCAGCATGGTTTCGCAGAAGCTCAACTTAAGTAGCAAGATATCTTGTTGTTCAACAATGCTGATGGTGAGCGGATAGTCTACTTTTTCAATCATCTTATCGAACGACCATTCGAGTACGTCTTGTCCCGCTGGCGTCGGATAGTTTTCAAATACAAATAGACTGTTGAACAGGCGAGTATTCGGCTCTTGTAGTTGCGACAGTGAAACACTGCTGTTGCCGTTAAGTTCTGCAATTTTTTCTTTCAGCGCTGTAAGCTGGGTGCGAATACTGGCCGTTTCTTGCCAATCAAGGGAAAGAGGTAGAGTATTGATATATAAACCAACACTGGCATGGATCCCGTCAATGGGTAGTTCACGACCCGAGACCGTTGTGCCTACTATGGTTTGCTCAGCGTCGCAGTAATATTGCAGTACTTTATGCCAAGCAAATTGCATTAAGACGTTCAGCGTTAGTCCGTGTTGTTTAGCAAATGCTTTGAGCTGTTGATGGCGCTCTGAAGAGAGCTTTAATTCGCTCGCCGCTGCTTTGTGGATCTGTGACGAGCCAGATTGGTCAATATTTTTACTCAATAAGCGGTTGATATCATTGGGCTCACCAAATTGTGCCTTTTGGGTTTGCCAATAGCTATCGCTAGATTTTTGATTTTGCTGATAGCGCGCTTGTGTTTGTAGGTAAGCCGTTTCTTCTTCAACAATGACCGGCTCGCCTTTGGTTAGTTTGGCGTAGTTTTGATGCACGGTTTGCAGCATCACCGGAAAGCTCCAACCATCGCTGATGCTGTGGTGTTCTGCTTTAATTAGGGTGTAATGTGCATCGGCGCGTTTAACAATAGCAAAACGCATTAATCCAGGTTGAGTCAAATCGAAAGGCGTATTACGGTCGTCGTGAATGAGCTTATCGATACGCGTCTGTTGTTCAATGTGGTCTAACGTGCTGAAGTCGTGAAAACTGAAGTGACTTGGGGTAAATCCGGCCCCTCCTTTGATCACTTGGATGATTTCATTTTCCCAGTTGAACGCGGTACGTAGCGCAGGGTAACGCATTGATGCCAAGATCCAAGCCTGTTGGTAAGCATCGACATCGAGTGCTTGATGGTAATCGATGACTAACTGAACGCGGTAAGCATCGTCATTTGGTTGGGCAAGGTGATGATAAACAAAACCTTTTTGCATACTGTTAGCATCAAAGATGGCACGGATCTCAGATGCCTTTTTATGCTCAGTCGCTAGTAACTGTTCAAAGTCTTGTTCGGAAAAAACTTGCTGCGATACAAGGTAATCTAATAATGCGGCTTTATTTGCTTTGAGGTAATCAACCCATTGTTGGCTGAGTCCTTGCTCACCATGGACAATTTTAAGTTTGTCTCCATTGGCCCAAAGCGCAATGTTATCCTTTGCAAGTGATTGGCATAAATTCAACATGGTTTAAATCTCTAATTCTTGTGTTTTTTCAGACTGAGTCGTGGTTTGTTCTAGTTGTGTTTCACTTAACTGGGATTGCAGTGCAGCTAGTTGCTCCTGAGAAAGCGAGCCCGCGCCAAAGTCGCTAGGGGTGCTTACACCGCCGCGCTTTTTCGCCTCGAGCGCTGTATCCAATACATCATGCAGCGCTTGTGTTAAGTGAGTAGCGAAGGCATCGGTAAGATTGCCATCTAGTAATGAATCCACTTTGATCCTAAGTTGCTCGCCCTGAACCAGCGCATTGATATCGAGGATCAGATCCGAGCCGTTTTGTGCAGAACTTGTCTCGGTTTGCAGTTGGTTGTCTATTTGCCAAAGCGCATCGCTTTGCCCACCCATTTGGCCCAAGTAGTTAAAGCTGATACTTGGCAACGTTAAGCTGGTGTCTTGCAGTTGTGCACTACCAAAACCAAGACCTTTATTCGGGATCTGGCGTAGCGCTTCTTTGGCATCAATAATGGTGTCGCTTAGTGTCGCTTGTTGAGTCAGGCGTAGCGGGTACAAACAAGTGAACCAGCCAATTGTTTGGTTGATATCAGCATCATCACGCCACATTTCACGACCATGACTTTCCAACGTGATAGCATGCTGAGTTTGCTTAAAGGTTTTACTCAATGCTTGGCACAAAGCAGCCAGTAGTAACTCTTCACCTTGCGTATTGAAGCCTGCATTCGCGTCACGTATTAAGCGGGCCGTGGTGTGCGCGTCTAGCTCTAACCAAGCGGTTGACGGTGTTGCAGCCATGCTTGGCGGATAGCTTGGCAAGTTGGTTGCTAAACGCTGCCAAAATGCCATTTCCTGCGGGTGTGCTGCCGAGTACGCTTGCATCATTTCTACCCACTGTCGATAGCTGGTACGTTTACTCAGCAACTCTCCTTGTGCTAAAAGGGTTTGCAGATCTTGCGCGATGATCCGCCAAGAAACCGCATCGATGATTAAGTGGTGAAGTGCAAAGTGAAGCAGGTCGTAGTCTTCGCAAAACGCTTCGATATGTGTAACTTGCCAAAGTGGGCCATTACAAATATCGAACTGGCTTTGTCGCGCGTTGAGTTCTGCTTGTACATCGTGTGACTTGCCGTTAAGGACGTTGAGTGGCGCCATGGTACTCACATCGTTATATTCTTGCGTAATATGGCCTTCAAATTCCATAAAGGTTGTGCGCAACATATCATGTTGATCACTTAAACTGTGTAGCGCCTCTTGTAATTGAATTTGGCTAAGGCCGCTTGGGATCCTGATTGCAAATGCCTGATTCCAATGATTCTCCTCCGGTAGTGCTTTATTGAAAAACCATTGTTGAATTGGCAGTAGATCAAAGCGTCCGCTCAGCAGGCCTTGCTCCTGTGTTATCTCTCGTTGATTCGCTTGTACGCTAGCAATACGCTGACTTAACGCCGCTGCAGTTGGACAATCAAAGATATCTTTTACTTGCAGTTCAATGCCTTGCTTTCTGAGCAAAGCAACGAGTTGAATCGTGAGAATAGAATCACCACCGATAGCAAAGAAATCATCTTTGGTGCTCACTTGCTCAACACCAAGCAAAGTTTTAAATGCTTCACACAGTTGCGCTTCCGTTTCGTCTTGCGGCGCCACATATTCGCTTTGGCTTACCAGTTCAGGCTCTGGCAACGCTTTACGGTCTAATTTACCGTTGCCAGTCAAAGGTATTTCCGCAAGCTCAGTCCACGTTTTTGGCTGCATATAACTGGGTAGCGCTTGACTCACATGGGCTTTCACTTGGGCAGTTTGGCCGTGATGTTGTGGCTTAAACTTGATATAAGCGGCTAGGTAGGGAACACTTTGTAGGGTACGGTCGATAACCACCGCTTGGGCAACTTCTGGCAATTGGTTGATCACGCTTTCGATTTCACCCAGTTCAATACGGTAGCCACGGATCTTCACCTGATTATCGTTACGACCGATATACTCCAACTCACCATCCGGCAGGCGTCTTGCCAAGTCACCGGTTTTATACAGTCTGGCTCGTCCTTGTTGAATATCTTGTTCGCTTGCGTACGGGCTGCTAATAAAGCGTTCTTGACTGAGCGCTTCGCGGTTTAAATAACCACGAGCAAGACCTGCACCGCCAATATATAACTCACCGCAGGCACCGGGTTCGACCAACTGCAATTTGGAATTTAGTACGTACGCTTTCATATCTAATATGGGTCTACCGATATGAGAGGCTTTAGAACTTGATTGTTGCGTGAGTGCTTTATAGGTGACATGCACCGTGGTTTCAGTGATCCCATACATGTTGACCAATAGCGGCTGTTCATCGCCGTAGCAGTTCCACCAAGGGTTGAGCATTTCGGGGTTGAGTTTGTCACCACCGAAAATCACATACCTCAGTTTGTCAAAATTCAATTTTGCACTTAGTGCCGCTGCACTAAATTCATAGAATGCGGCAGGAGTCTGATTAAGCACAGTCACTTGATTATCTGAGCAGTAGTCTGCAAAGGCCTCAAAATCGCGGATCAGGCTGTTGTCAGGAATACAGAGTTTACCGCCATAAAGTAGGGCGCCCCACATTTCCCATACACTAAAGTCAAAAGTATAGGCATGGTAAAGCACCCAAGTATCGTGATGGTCAAAGCCATAATCTTGCTCCGTCGCCGTGAACAATCGAGCGACGTTTTCATGAGTTTGCATCACGCCTTTTGGTTGGCCTGTCGTACCCGAGGTATAAATGATGTATACCAAATCCTGCGGTGATTGGTGTATGACAGGGGCTGTGTCGCTTTGTTGCTGAGCATTGAGTGGTGTAACTAGTGGGCAAGCCACCTCCGCCAAACGGCATTTGTCTTTTGCAGCGGCATACTCTTGCTCATCGACAATCAATAGGCTTGGGTTGGTATCACTTAGAATAAAGGTTGTTCGCTCGCTGGCATGGTCGGGAGACAGCGGCACATAAGCCGCACCCGCTTTCGTGACAGCAAGAATTGCAATCAGCATCTCGATAGAAGGCTGCATGTACAGCGCAATTAACGTATCGGCAGTGAGGGTTCGCTGATACTGAGACTGATATTGCTCCCGTAAATGCAAGGCAAGGGCGTTGGCTCTGGCGTTAAGGGTTTTATAATCGATAGATTGTGTTTGGGTTTGTAGCGCGATTTGATCTGGGTGTTTACTTACCGCTTGTTCAAACCAGTGATTTAAAGTGGTGTCGGAAAAGAACGTTTCATTATCTTGATTGCTGCGCGCCAAGATCAGCTTTTGCTCTTCTTCATCCAGTACAGGCAGCTCGGCGATATTAAGATCGCTAGAGTGGGTAAGTAATTCAATAAAGCGCGCCTGAATATCGGTGATCCGTGTCATTGCCACGCGAGAAAAGACAGACTTAGCGGCGACTACTTTACGACAAAGGCCACCTTCGGTTTCAAAATGCGTAAATTCGATATCAAATTGTGAAACACCAGGCTCAATGGATACCCCTTTGATAATGGTATCTCCCGCTGTGCCCAAAGCAAGTTCATACCCTTGGCGACCAATCATCAACGGGGTGATCCCTGGACGAATACCATTGCTTTTTAGCTTGGCTAAGTAGTTACAGGTGACATTAATATGCTTTGCAGCGTCTTTATTATTATTTCCTGAAAGCAGTAATTGGGTGAGCTGGTTACTGACTTCACTGATAAGCGATGCACCTGTGTACTGCTCAATATCGCAAATAGAAACCGTTTCAACGTCTGAGTAATGACCTAAGATCGCGCGTGTTTTACGGGTGCGGCGAGCCATCGGGATCCCTATGGTCAAATCGGTTTGCCCTGTGGTATGAAATAAAGTCAAAAAGACGCTGGCAAGCACGACGCTAAAACTCGTAACACCAGCTTGAGAGGCCACCTGTTTTACTTGTTTGAGTGCCTCTGGGTTTTCTTCACGAAACGCGATGCCGTCATAATGGTGCGCTAGTGCCTCAGTATTACTCTGGTAAAAATCGATAGGATAGAGTTCGCTCTGTTGTGAAGTTGCTGCACGCTCAGGCTTTTCTTCAAACATCACTTGATAATCAAGGGGGGCGAGATCAAGTTCAGAGTTATCAAGCACCGCTTCTACACATGCGAGTAAATCGCTCATTAGTACTTGCAATGCCCACTGGTCACAGTTGATGTGATGTCCTTTGATGGTCAATAGCAACCGAGTTTCTGAGCTACAAGCGTAGAATTGAAAGGTCTCTTTAGTGATATCGATGGCTTGCTCAATTAAGGTTTTGGCGGTGACAGAGTCACTAAAAGCGGCAATCTCATCAGGCACGGCTAATAACTTAGGGGCACAGGCTAATAATTCGAGTTGTGGTTCGCCTTGAGCCTCATCAATACGACTCGATAAAACTGGGTGCCTTGCAAATAGCAACACCAAGGCTTGCTCTAGTGCCTCGGCTGTGAGCCCGCCGGTAAATTGTACCGCGCAAGCGATGTTATATACTGGATTTGCCAAATCAAGCTGTTGGGCTTGCCATACGTGAAGTTGCCTCGTTGTCAGTGACTTGAAATTGGCGGAATTGGACTGTGAGTTCATTGCGTGATCCTTGTTTTTTCGCCTTAACACAACGGCTTTTGCCAGTTTGCTTTTTGGTATTTTGTTTGCTGCAAGCGTGCTAGGTGTCGCGCTACTGCGGCGACAATCACCTCACACGCTAGCGTTGGGCGTTGCTGTAAATACATATGACCGCCATCGACATGATGGTATTGAAAATAGTTCTCGCAGTACTCAGACCAAGCTTGGTGTGACTCAGGCTTAACCAAGTGATCTTGTGTGGCGAGGATCAGTTCGACCGGCATCGTTAACGTAATGTCAGTACTGACGGGTTGCTCGGCTAACATAAAGTCGTCTTTAAACATGGCGGCCACAACCGCTTCTACGTCCTTCGTTAAACGATGTTTAGGCAGCATGTCGAGATGATATAAAGTCGTGAGCAAGTCCGAGTCAGTCAATTTTGAGTACTGGGTAGCTGAAGGAATACTTGGCGCGCGACACCCTGATAGACAGAGTAAATCCGGTGTTGTCAGTGCGTGTTTAGCAAGATGATCGGCAAGCTTATAAGCCACCATCCCGCCAAGACTGTGACCAAAAAACACGCACAGCCGCTCACTACGCGGCTGAAGTTGCGTGCTACTACTTAGGTGACTAAGTGCCTCATCCCAGTCCCGTAAAGATTGCATGCCTGCTTTAGTACCACGGCCCGGTAAGTCGATGCCGTGGAGTTGCCAATGCGCAGGTAAATGTTTGGCCCATTCCCTAAAAAACAAAGAAGAGCCACCTGCGTGATGGAAACAGTATAAGTCAACCGGCATCATAGCTTGAGCTCCAGCGTTGGTGTGAATGCGATGGATTGACCGGTGAGCATGGTGTTGGTTTTCATAAAGTTGACTAGGTATTCCACCAAGTCTTGATAGCTGTATACCGCAGGTCGTGCACCCAATACGCCTCCTTTTAGGTTGCGCTTTTGGATTCTTGCGGCTTTGCTATCGGTAGCCAGTAGCGGTAACACAAAACTGTTAACTGCCAGCTTGCTACCTTGATACTCGCGCGCGAGCGTCATCATCAACGCATTATGAGCGTGGTTACAGACACTGGCGGTGGCTTCTAATTCGTAATTTAAGGTGTCTGATTGAGTTAAAAAGACGAGGTTTCCACCACTTACTCTGAGGTTGTCCGCGATGACTCTGAGGACCGAAAATACGCTTTCTAGACGCGCAATCACTTGCTCGCCAACGGCAATGTCTTCGAGTAGATTGCTTTCATCAAGGCGATTGGCACAATGCAGTACCATCACTTCTTGCTGATTATTATTGAGTTCAAACCAATCTAGTAATGTATTGGTATTTAACTCCGAGAGGGGAGCGTTGAGGTGGATATGGCTCGCTTCTGGATTATGCTCGAGCACCTCAGCACTTGCATTGATAAGGAGTAACGGATGTTTTTGCGACAGCAAATGGGTAACGAAGTGGCTATCAAACTCACTTGTTGGATAAAGTAAAATAAATGCTTGAGCATTCATACCGCAAGCCCTCCATCCAAACGAAGCACATTTCCAGTTTGGTAGTTAGAGGCGCTAGAAGCGAGATATAGCGTGGCATCAGCAATCTCTTTGACGCTCCCAACACGACCTAGTGCGGTATGCTTAAGCACTGGGTTGATAATGCTTGCGGGGATATCATCAATCATATCAGTTGCAATAAACGTCGGAGCGAGTGCATTACAGTAAATACCACAGTGACCATATTGCCGCGCAATAGTCCGAGTGAGGCCAATAATTGCGCCTTTTGAGGTCGCGTAGTTGGCTTGGCCTTCACGTCCGCTTATTCCACTTTGCGACACCATGTTGATGATCTTGCCTGCACCTTGCTTAGTCATGACTGGTAACACCGCTTGGCAACACAGCAATGTACCCTTGAAGTTGATATCTAACACGTTATGAAAAGCGTCGTACGACATCTGAGAGAACAAGCTATCATTCGTGATCCCAGCGTTATTCACTAACACATCAACCCGACCCGTGTCGCTTATCGCTTGGCGAATAGCGGAGTTGACGAACTCGCTGTCGGTAATATTGCCGCTTTGTTGAGTGAAACGAGCTTGATACTCAGGTTTGTGTAACTCCGCGATGGGGGTTTGTGTGCGACAAATACCGTATACTCGAGCACCACCTTGCAAAAAGGCGAGTGCGATGCCTTTGCCTATCCCTTTGGATACGCCAGTCACTACTACTGTCTTTCCAGTAAACACAACCAAGTTCCTTAATCCGTGTAAACAATCGTGAGTTCAGCTTTTGCAACCAACTCATCTTCAACGTGTGCTTGTGCTTTAAAGCGCGCCATCGCACCAAATTCAGTTTCTAGTTTTGCCGTTACTTTAATGATTTCGCCGGGGCGAACAGGGCGACTAAATTTGGCTTTTTCTATGGAAGACAGCATGCCCCCTTTGTGCGTGTTGTTGCAGCACAAGCCGCTGATCTGCGCCATGGTCTCAATGATTAACACACCCGGGAAAATAGGCTCATCCGGAAAATGTCCTTGCAGGCCTGGTTCGTTATGCGAGACGAACTTCAATCCAACAATCATCTCTCCCGGTGAATGTTCGATTATCTTGTCTGCAAACTTAAATGGTGCCTTATGCGGCAAGTTATCGGTGATCATGATTTTTCATCTCCCCAGTCAAAGCAGAAGTAAACGATGAGGAAGAACACCACGCTGGTGACGCCTAAAATAATCAATTGACGACTTACCGCAGCCAGTTCAACGCCTTGGTTTGCGACTAAGCGCAGTGCATCCAAAAACGCAGTGGTTGGCAGTAACGAAACTATTTCTCGCAGTAGAGTGGGGAAGTTAGCGGTGTCGAAATAGATGCCCGATAAAAACATCAACGGAAAGTAAAGTAAGTTAGCTATCCCTGATGAGACTTCAACCCGTTGGCTACGGGCGCCGACTAACACGCCGAGCATACAGATACAAAATGAACCGAGTGCCATTACTGCAATGATATCCAGCACGTTTCCTTGCAGCGTGTAACCAAATAAAAAGTGAAATGCGACGAACAGAATCAGCATTTGGAACACCAGCAAGAATAAGCGTGCGAGCACGATCCCAATGATGTAATCACGGCGTTTGAAAGGAGAAAGGCGTAGACGTTTAAAAAAGCCGTTTTGTCTGTCCGACACTAAACTGTTGGCAATCGACACCAGTGCTAAACCAAGGACTTGTAACACGATGATCCCCGGGATCAACCAGTCAGTGTAACGATAACCTTTGACGCTAATGACATTGCTTCGCATCTCTTCGCCGTTAGCTTGCGCTTTAAGACGCAATAGATAGTTACGTGCCATTAACGACTCATCGGAGTTATGAGTAGAAAACATAGCATTGGGGGCAAGATAAACTTCAGGGCTCACCTCATTTTGCAGCTTACGTAGCACTGAGCCTGGTGAGCTGATCACTTCCGCCAGCTGAGCAGAAGCAAAGCTGTCTTCCAGCACAATTGAATCGGTTTGTGAGAGGCGGGTAACGGTAACGAGTGGATCTTCCTCCATCGCTTTAAGCCATTTCTGTTCAATTTGCTCGCCATGCATCACCACCACATTCATAGGAGACATTTTTGGTCCACCGGAGAAGGCTTGGATCAACAATAGGGCGATAAAAATAGGTAAACCGAATGTCCATAGCAATACCGCTTTATCACGGAAAAAAGGTCGAATATTGACCATCATTAATTGCCAAAATGGATATAACTTAGTTTGACTTAACTCAGGCATAACTTTCCCTCTCCATCGTGGAACCTGTGAGTTTCAAAAATACGTCGTTGAGTGTGGCTTTTCTGGGTTCTTTAATCACCGGAGTCTCAAAGGTGCGATTAATAATGTCGCTTGGCGCGCCTGACTCTATGATTTGACCTGAATTAATGATGGCTAAGTTGTCGCATAAGAACTCTGCCTCATCCATGTAGTGCGTCGTTAACATCACACAGGTACCAGCTTCTTTGAGATCTTTAATGATGTGCCAAAATTCCTGGCGACTCGTGGGGTCAAGTCCCGTAGTTGGCTCATCTAAAAACACCAACTTGGGCTGGCCAACCACTGCCATCGCCAAAAATACGCGTTGCTTTTGTCCACCGCTGAGTTCGCTTAGCCAAGCGTCCTTTTTCTCGCTTAAATTGAAGCGCTCAAGCAGCGTATCAATTGGCGTGTAGCTTGGGTAAAAGCTGGCAAATAGCTCGACGCACTCTTTTACTTTGAGTTTTTCGTAGAGGTTATTGTGTTGCATCACGCCACCCATAAGGCTGCGAAGTTTGGTTTCGTGTTGCTTCCAATTAAGACCGAATAACGTCACTTCACCTGACGTTGCACTACGCAAGCCCTGAAGTATTTCCAACGTCGTGGTTTTTCCGGCGCCATTGGGCCCAAGGAGTCCAAAACATTCGCCTTCGCTAACGCTAAAAGAGACGTCATCGACGGCAACTTTTCGTGTTCTTTTGTAGACCTTCCTTAAGTTCTTCACTTCGATCACGGTCGTCATCTTATTTCCTTACTGTTCGTAAAATACATCCCGTCATACTTCCCGCGAGATTAACGCTTAGGAGTAGGGTTTGATCTAACTCGGTATCACCAGCTGGGGTGTTGAGTGCATGCATTAGCGCACGCACTGCTAATTCTGTACTGTGTAGAGGCGTGGTTTGTGGCTGATATTTTATAAGTTGGGCCTGTGGTAAATGGCTGTCCAAGCTTGCTGCAATGGTGGCAAACGCTTCATCGTGATAAGTACTTAACACGACATTGCCCACTTGGCTCAGCTTCCTAGCATGGCTTGCTAATAATCTGTCTAGTGCTTGATGTTCCTGCGCATCATTGATTTGAATAAAATCAATGATTTCTGCGAGAGGTTGGTAGCCTGCCGGTAACACCTCGCTGGTTGCCAAGAGCGCGGCGCTGGAAAAATGACCGATATCTGCTTGGAATTGATGTGCAGCCCAGACTTGCTGCGAGAGTGCAGTATCGTCTTGCGAGCTACATACCATCGCATATCGACTTCGACCTTCACGCATATCAAGTGCTGCGCTCCAAAGCGCATGTAAAAAGTCATTGCCTAAATCACTCACACAAGTGGCCGAGTTTTTAAAGCCGAAGCCGAGTGCCAGTTGCCCTAATGTGGCATTGACGACGGTATTGGGGAAATGCGTACTTTTTAGCTCTGCAATGCCATCTTGAAATGATGCGAGGTTTTTATCTAAGGTTTCCAGCGAACCAATGGGATTAGCATAGTAGGCTGCGAATTCTGGCAGTGGTAATTGCGCTAGATCGAGATCGCTGTCTTGTAAGGTAAATTGGCAGGCACCCAAGGCAAATTGTGCAACACACGGTGTACGGCGCTGGAAAAGTGCAGGGAACTGCTGTTTTAAGTTAAATTCAGCAAAGTGGTCGGTGCTATTTTGTCGAGCATTGTATACTTCAGTATTAGACAGGCTGGTGGCAGCAAGTAGATACACCGGATTTGGCGCCGTGTTAATCGACGTTTTCTGATGCTTACTGAGTAGCATGCTGGTGTTGTGGCCACCAAACGCTGAGTTAGTCACTGCAAAAACATCAACAACCTGAGGTTTCGCCTGATTGGTCACTAATTGATATGCTTGGCAACACGACCTTATTGAGTCGACACCCAGTGTTGCTGGTAGAAGCCCTTCATCCTGACTGACCAAAGTTGAAATAAGTTCTACGGCACCAGCGGCACCAAGGGTATGACCAAAGTAAGATTTACTACTTGAAACCGAGACGTCGCGCATGGCCTGTTCACCAATGGCTGATTGGATCCCTTTTAGCTCTGCGCCATCATTTGCTGGCGTACCAGTCCCGTGGCTGTTGATATATTCAATATCACTTGCTGCAACGGGCGCATAGGACAATGTCTGCGTAAAAGCGCGGCGTACACCATCGCCCTCGGGGTTAGGCGCTGTAGCGTGGTGAGCATCTAAGCTCGACCCTGTCGCGAGCAATTGATATCGCAGCGTTGCGTTACGCTTATTAGCATGTGTTTGCGATTCAAAGACTAAAAAACCTGCGCCTTCACCTAAACTTAATCCCATTTTTTCGCTGTACGGAGCACAAGGTTCAGGACTCAAGGATTGTACCGACTGAAAGCCGCCGTAAACCAGCTCGCTGAGGGCATCTGCACCGCCAGCAATGACAACATCTGCTTGGTCATTTTCGATAAGTTGCTTAGCAAAAGCAATGGCACTGCTACTTGCGGTACAGGCCGAGGTGAAAGTCATTACAGGGCCCTGAATATCGAAGTGGCGGCTGACATCGGTTGCAATTTGATGTGGTGGATAAAACTTAAACCCTAGTTGATGCTGACCTTTAAGGCTCTCCATCAATGAAAACATACCGCAGTTTGCATTACCGAGAATAAATGCCACACGGGTACTGTCCATCTCAGTTAAGGCTAAATTTGCATGCTCAAGTGCTTCTGTAACGGCATGGATAGCGTATTGGCTCGCCAGATCCATATCAAAATGTTCTGCGCTGTGGTGCTCGTAGTTGATAGCGAGCGCCCCAACATTGTGTGTTAGTCCCTGTGTGTCGAAACGATTAATGCGGTCAATACCAGTGCGGTTTTCCTTGATGCTAGTTAGCAGCGCTTTGCGATTCTCGCCCGCTGCGCAGAGCACACCATAACCAGTAATGAAAGTTTGTTGTTTATTATTCATGTACGCATTCCTGTAGTGCCGAGAGGGTGATTTTGCCGAGCTCGTTTTCTGGAAATTGCGCCAAAAAATGAACCTGCGGCGTGGGTAAATCTTTAAACCAACTTCTGATGTCCTGAAGTGTAGGGATGCAAGATAGTCCTTCGACAAAGGCGACCAGCTCGCCCCCTTTATTATTGTTATTGTCCTCGATAAAAAACACGCGATGGCGAAGTCCCGCAAAGCGTTCTTGGAGGATTTTTTCTATACTTTGTAGCGAGTAGCGTTTACCTGCATACTTAAATATTTGGTCTGCGCGCCCACCGTGTGTGAATTGGTTTTCATTGCTGAAAATCAGCTTATCTTTGAGCTCAAACTCTTCACAATTAGCCACTAAAAACGGCGATCTCAACATGGTTTTACGCTCGGCATTTTGATAAATGTCGACCGCAGTGAACTTAGTAAAGTGTGTTTCGTTGTTGCCTAATGGACGATAGCCGATACCGCCGGTTTCAGTGCTGCCTAGTACCTCAAAAGCTTGTATTGAAAGCGATAGGGAAGAAATAAGGTCGGCAAGCTTTTGCTCTTTCTCACCTTTGAATGGTGCACCTGAGCTTATTAAGTAACAGTGGTTTTGACTTAACTGATCAGCCACAAAGTCAAACATAGTTGGCGTTAAGATCACACCTACCTGTTTATCTCTTACTGGTTGTAAGTCAGGTGTAGAACCAAGTTCGTAACACACCGGTTTGCCAAGTTGCAGAGGGAGCATAAATGCCCAAATAAAACCGAACATGTGGCGGATATCAACGCAGGCACAGAAATAATCTACTGCGTCAAACGAGAAAGTGTCAGCAAAGGTGACGGCTTCTGCATGGAGTGAGGCGATGGATTTATGCCAAGTTTGTGGCTTGCCTGTGCTGCCTGACGTTTCAAAGCCAATTGTCTTATCGCTATGCTGTTGTAAAAATGCCGTTATGGAACGAAACGGAACTTCTACCTCTTGATTGGCAAGCGGGAGTTCTCGCCAGCTAAACGCATTGGCGTTCGAGGCCGCATTCGCACTTAATACCGGAGTGATATTGTGCGCTAATAACACCATAGTGCTCACAATGATATCGCAGGGCGTGCTGTCTTTGATAAGGCGAGCCTGACCGATGATCTCACACTCTAGACTACGCTGTATCAGTGCTAGTAAATCGGTCTCTTTGAGAGAGGTGACTTGATCTGCCCAAGTCTCCAAGGGTGCTGCTTGTTTTTGTTGCGTTAAGTTTAACGCTATTTGACGTGTTAGTGTCGCCAAAGTTACAGTGCTCAATTCGCCCAAGTCTTTTAATTGGAACGCTTTTTTACATGCAGCAGATAACTGCATAAGGTCGACCGAGTCGAGAAACAGTGGCGCCTCAATTAAATTGGCGTCGTCACTTAGTACGTCTAGTTGTTCTTTATCTACTTCTAACTCAGCTTCAATCAGTTGCATGAGTGTTGAACGAATGGCACTGTATGTTTGCATGGTGTCCTTCCAAGCGAAAATGGTTACGGTCAGATCAACAAGCTTCAGCTGTTGTTTGTGCTTCAACTTGTTCGTGAACAAAGCTAGCTAAGGTACTGACGTTTTTCATTTTTTCTTGAATGGTTTGTTCTGGGTAATCTTTGAACTTAAGGTTGTATTTTTTCTCGATAGATACCACAAGATCGAGCACCTCGATGCTGTCTAGATCTAGACCGTCACCGATAAGTTGAGCATCATCTTCGATTTCATCAATGCTATCTACCACTTCTAAATTGTCTACAATGATGTCTTGTTTAATAAATTGTGTTATTGATTCTAAGCTACTCATTTTTATATCCTTTTTAGTTTCTCTGGTGTGTAGTTTACGTCTCATTAGCGGTTTTTGAGCAACAACAAGCCCTAGCTGGCTGCAGTGAAGCTGCCAGCTATAGCGTTATCGTCATCTCAAAAATGACTTAGAGAGGGTTACTGCTCATTAAATAGGGCGTTAACCATATTGTTGATTTCGACATCCATCGGCCTATCTTCAATGACTGGTTGGAAGTTGCTGCTAATTTCGTCGAAAAACTCGCGAGAAAGTGCGTTGAGTTTCTCTGCTTTTGCATCTTTCCCATCAACATAAAATGCCTGGCGGATCGCCATTGCCTGAATAGCAATAACTGGCTTGATAAGATCTGTAATACGACGAAGGTCACGTGCGGCGATGGTGCCCATGCTGACGATGTCTTGGTTTAGTGCTTCTGTTGTGCGTGAAAATACTGACATAGGGCCTGCATTTTTCAGTGCTTCTGCAACAAGAGAAGAAGAGGTAATTTGCATTGCTTTGAAACCGTGGTGTACCCAAGCTTTGTCGCCAAGATCTTCACGCGCAACCAAGTTGTTAGAAATTCCACCGTTAAGACGGTCGTCAACCAAAATGCCTAATTCACGCTCTAGTAAGGCGCCCATGTTTGCAACGAGTGGCTTGAGGGTATCGCACACCGCTGCAACGTGACCACCGTAGAAGTGACCCGCGTTGAGGATAAGGTCGTTCTCATCATCAAATAGTGGGTTATCGTTCACAGAGTTGATTTCAGTCGTTAGGATCTGTGATGCCCACATCTCAGCATCAATTAATGGACCTAACACCTGCGGAGAGCAGCGAATTGAATAGCTATCTTGTAACCTGAACGTTTCTTGCTTGCCAAACTCAATGTTGTCATCGGTGCGGTTTCTGCGACCTAAACGCTGATCGACGTTAGTTAAGCGTTCTAGAATTTTCTCTGCGCAGATCTGCTGTCCGCGGTGTGGTTTAAGTTCGTGTACGCGTTTATGGAATGGCGATGCACGACCTTCGATAAGTTCGACATAAAGCGCGATCAGTTTACAGCTTAAATCAATGCCGCGGCGGATGTCTTTTAGCGCATTCGTGGCGATGGCAGACATAACCGAAGTACCATTCATGATAGCTAAACCTTCTTTCGGCTTTAGCTTGTATGGCGCAATGTTTAGCTCTTCTAACACTTCAGCGGTTTCACGTAGTTGTCCTTGATAGTACACCTTACGCTTACCACCAAGTGCGGCACCGACATAAGAAAGTGGTGTTAAGTCGCCACTCGCACCCACTGAACCCATAGAAGGGATAGCTGGGATGATGCGGTTGTTTAGAAAGGTTTCCATTTGCGCCAGCAATTCCCAACTAACGCCTGAAAAGCCTTTGGCATTACAGTTCATGCGGATCAATAAAGTCGCGGCACAATCAGACTCTGAAAGGTAATCACCAACGCCACAGCCATGATAAGCAATGAGGTTTTGTTGTAATTCTTCAGAGAGAGAAGTCGAAATACGGTTACTTGCTGAGTTACCAAAACCAGTCGTCACGCCGTATATATCTTCTTGATTTGCTAATTTATTGTCCAGGTATTGACGGTTTTGCTCGATTCTAGCTTTTAGTGCCAATTCGTCCAATTTTACTTTGGATAAGGGCTGAGCTGCGTAATCTTGCACTGACTCCAGAGAAAGTGATTGATCTTGCGAGATGAAAACAATACTACCGAGCTTTTTCTCGACCTGAATTGCTTCCTTTTCTGTGTTGTACTGGTTCATGACTTTCCTACTCTGACTAAAATAATGAATCCGATTGTGATTTTCACAATGCTTATATTTTTGTATGGCGGGAAATTGTTTAAAAAACCCAATCATACTTGTTAGAGGCGAGTACTACTTAACCAACGTCCCGTGTGTGCCAATCCGCTAACTTGGTCGGCTTTGTCGCGATACTATTGTCGCTATCTTTGTTACAAGATTATTTTATTTGTAAATAAAAAATATTAAATGTGATTTTTTGATTGTTGTGTTTTAAGAACGGCGGCTAGGTTAAGCCCGAGTTTTCAGGGTGTCAACACGAAAAATTTGACATTTTAATGTTAATTAAATCTAACGTTAACATAATTGAAATGTTATAAAATGATTGCAATATGGAGTTGTTAATAGCTATTTTTTATCTCTATGAGATATAAAGAATTAATTGATTTTTAAAGCTAAAACTCTATTTTTATTGCGCGTGGAAAGTTTAATAAAACTGACTTATGACAAATGTCACTATTTTGTATGGTCGGATCTGAAAATGAATAGAATTGACTTATTTCGGCAGAAAGTTGAATTTTTTGTGAATAAAAAATGCGTTATAAATATAAATCTAGACGGCTAACCGTTGAGGTTGCCGGAATATCGGCAGCCTCAAAAACACTGATTAGTTAGTATTCTAAAACGGTGCTCATTAATCCAGTTTCACCGACGACGAGTAAGTAAGAGCGGTCTAGTGATGCATTGCAAAGACTTATAACCTCATCACCCATCATAATATCTTGATTACAGTCATCCACTTGATACCAGCTACTGACTTCTCCTTTATCAAATTCAACGTCTGAACCGTTAATATTTAATGTCATTGTTTTGGAAGCTAATACTCGTACGGTAAATTTATTATCGTGATCATCTTTAGACTTTCTAACCACCTTTATATCTAAGGTATCGTTGCTATCCTGCATTACAACAAAGTGATAATCTCGGTCATTACTTACCTTAATTTTTTCTTGTTCTATCATGCCAAGCTTGTTGACTGACTCAGCATAAAAACTGATTTCACGGTTGGTGTTATGTTCGTGTGTTATGCGTACGGGTTCTGAACCGGAAGCTAGTACTTTGACGCGATATTTATCGTCAGCGACATTTCGTTCATCACCGTCTAGCTCAGTGTTAGCAAGGTGAAATGCAATTTCATAATCGGTGGCATTAACCAAGTTATATTGGTTTTTATAGATGTCAGAACCGAAGTTGGCGGTCTCGATATCTTCAGACGAACATGCTACCGCTAATAGGGATAGGGTGGCTGCAGTTAGGATACGAAAGTTCATAGTTGATCTCCTTTATCAATATTTTGAACATAGGTCGTTATTCAAGCGATTTCGGAGCAAGAGTATAGGATGGAAAAATGAAAGGTTACTTAATGATGTTTATAAGATGTTAAAAAATGTAGAGTGTAAGGCTTTGTTACAAAATAAGGTACGTAATATATGTCATTTTACTTTCTAACTAGGTGATAAATATTGGCTTTTGTAATAAGTTAAGTTTTATGACAACTACATTTTTAAACATAAATATAAATCCCTATTTGGATTTATAGTGTAGAGAAAGATGATAACGATAAAATCTCTAAGTAAAAGCTTCTCCAAAGAAGTACTGTTTGACAATTATTCACAACAGTTTGACCATAATAGGATTTGTTTAGCGGCACCGAATGGCGTAGGGAAAACCACCTTACTGAGTATGATTGCTGGACTTGATGATGCTTTCAATGGCGACATTCTTTTACAAGACAAGAAAATCGATAAACGCCAAACACTTGTTGCACTTGCGTCAGACAACATTCCATTTCCTGCTTTTTTGCGTGCAAAAGAGTTATTAACTCTCACATCAACTGCATGGCAATGTGATTTTCCTTCGCAGCTTGTAAACGACTTTCAGTTTGAAACCTTTTTAATGACGCGCTACGCGGATCTCTCCTCTGGTAACAAAAAGAAGCTTCAGCTTATTAATGCCTTGATGCGTAATACCCCTTATTTATTGCTCGATGAGCCTACTGCGGCTTTGGACGCGGCAGGTTGCGAGTATATCGTTGAGCTCGCGCAAAACTACGCTGGCATGGTGCTGATGACAAGTCATGAGCCTGAACCTTTTTTACAAGTTGGATTTCATTCTGTTCCCTTAGCACCGAAGCAGAGTAGTTAATATGCTCTATTACTATCGTTACAGAAAAGCATCACTTACTTTATCGCTGCAAGCGATAGGCCAGCAACTTCAGCAATTTGGCTTGATGATAGCTGCCTTGTTTCAAGTTTATCTGTTAGGTTTTATCGCAATACTATTTATGGGTATAGGTAAAATTGTAGAAAGTGATAACCCCGTTGCACAGGTACAAATTGCATGGGGATTACTTGCGGCGCAAAGCTTTATTCTATTTGTGTTTCGAGATGCGGTTTTGGACAAAGCGCACCGAAGTTACCACCACACGATCCTGCATCGTGCCATCCATCAAAAAGTGGCGGATGGTTTGTCCGTACTGGTTGTTCATCCTTTATTATTGATGACGCTAATTCTCTGCTACTCGATTGGAATTGAGAAAATCACGCAAGCGTGGCACTTACTGTTTTTTGCGGTGACGCAATTCTTCGTTGCTCTTTGTTTTATTTATCGTCCTTTGGGGACCAGTATTGGATTATTGATAACAGCTATTATCAGTTTTGCTGTTGTCGAAATTACTTGGTATTTGATTGCTGTAAACCTAATAGTGTTTGGCTGTGCTGCTTTGCTACCGCGTAAAGTGACGTTATCGGTAATGGTTAAAGGGTTGACGACATTTTGGCTGAGCTTTGCTTACAACCACTATTTTGTGTTGCTTTGGCGCATTGTGATGAGTGTGTTGGTGCTATGGTTTGGCGCGATCTTAAGCGCAGAGCGCCCCGATCTGATGGCAAATTACGTTCCAGGTCTGGTGACGTTAAATCTATTATGGTGGTCGAGCCTTGCCATTGATCTCAAACCTGAAGTCTACGACCGCATTGCATATTGGTTGAGTATAGATAAGCTGCAATCGGCAAAGCAGAGCATCTGGATTATTGTGCTGACGGCTGCCGTCTGTTTTTCAGTGCCTGTCTATATGTTATTAGGACTGAGTGCAGTGAGCCTGTTACCCTATGCCTTTCTACCACTTTTAGTGTTAAGTGCATTAAAAAGTCCACAGCTTTTAGCTATGACTTGGCTCAGCACCTTAGTGCTGAGCTATACCGCGTATGTGCTTTTGTAATGATAATCGTTAGTTGGCAGCTTCAGATAGGCGAGTCAGTTTCTTGATATCGCCTTCTACACTTTCCATTTTTGCTATGAGTAGATCCCCAAGCGCGTCGATATCGTAGTGCCAAATCAAGTGGCCGACTTTTTTAAGCGTAGGGTTTTGCTCTGGCATCAAGGTGAGTTGCCAAATGTAGTCCCTTTTTGACCAAGCGGATTGCCAATAGATGTCGTTGCCGCGAATTCTTAAGTTACTAAATTGATTGGTTTGTTTTTGACTTAACGCATATTTATTTAACGCCTCTGAGTCGCTTTCGAAGAGCGTCTCGTACTCAAGCAGTAGGTTTTGTTGTAGCACAAACCAGGTTTGTCTTTCGGGGTGATAAAAGACAAAGTCAGCTGTACTATCATGACTGCTGATAAGCGCCCCAGACAAGCTGTATTGGTTTAATGTTTTGCCGTCATAAGCCCATAGTGTTTGCTCATCTATCCAGCCCATGCTTTTGACGGGCAGACTCAGCTGTGAATTGAACTGGGTGAGTGGGCGTTTTCGGTCGTATATCACTAAATCGTTATCACGGTTTGAGGCCAAATAGCTCAGCTCTGGACTCCATACTAAAAAACCAACGTATTCATGCCCCTGATGAAAGGAAAGCTGATTGATTTTATCATCGTGATATAGATACACCTCGCATACGCCGCTGCGCCTCGACATAAACGCCGTTTCCCCCAAGCTGTTGGTCAGTGGTAGATAGTCGATGCTTGAGCTTGAAAATAAGGGGAGATCATCTCGGTCTTTGATATTAACTTGAAAACTCTCCAATGCCGCGAATATATCGCCGCGATTATCGCTTGAGAAGCTTGTGTATAAGCCAATTTCCGTTTCTTTGATGGCTTGACTGTCACCGTCTCTAAAGTGTCGCGATAGGCTGCCATATTGGCTCGCAATCACAGCTTGATGATAAACATCAAACGCAACTGAAGTGACTGGAGCTGACCACTTTAGATGTACCGTGCCATCGAGCGTTTGTAGTCTTGCGAACCCTTGTTTATCTTGAACTAAATAATAGGTTTTATCTTGCCATGCTCGAAGGGCCATTTTTAACCGCTCGTTGGCTGCCAAAGCAAGTGGCAGCTTAACCATTTGATGGGACTCAAGCCGGTAAAGGTGTGCTGCTTTGGCATTATATTGGCCGAACGTTAGGATGAGCTCTTTGTCATTTTTCCAAACGGGTTTAGTACCAACTTGGCACGGAAGAATTTGAGAACTGTGGAAAAATTGCCCTGCGGCAGTCATAACATGAAGTTGACAGCCACTACCTTGATATTGCCAGAATGCCAGCTTATCTGAGTCGGGGCTCCAACTTGGAAAACTGATCCGCGAATCAAAGCTGTGTTCATTTAATTGAAAGCCTTGTTTGTTGGCAATAATAAGGTGGGTAAAATCTTTCACATAGGCGATGAGATCTTGGCTTTGGTGGGCATCAACGTCAAATTCAAGGCCAAGCTCATGACTAAGGCTAGAGGTTTCGTAGCGTGATGGTGTTTTTTCAGTCGGTGTTTGATTAAAAAAGGCGATCGCGCCAAAGCATAGAACCGCCATTGCGACGGCACTGAGTGATAAAATACGGGACTTGGCGATTACGTTGACTGGTTTTGCCGTATGACGAGGTGCTATTTCATGCTTTTCTAGTGGCGCGATAAAGCGATAGCCCCGCTTTGGGATGGTTTTGATGTAAATTGGGTTTTTAGGGTCGTCCCCGAGCACTTTTCGCAGTTTAGTCAGAAGCTGATAAAGACTATTAGGTTCGACAACCGCATGTTGCCACAGCTGTTCGGTAAGCCAATATTTCTCTAGCACTTCGTTATGATGCTCAATAAAAAGCGCGAGTAACCTTGCCATTTGTGGCTCAAGTTTTACGGTTTCTTGGCTTTGCCTATGTGTTAGGCAATCTTGCTGGAGATCAAACTGCCAATGTCCAAAACAAACCATCTCTACTTCCTGTGCCTGCACGCTGAGTACCAATTTCAATAATTAAAACCAATTGTTCCCATAACGTTAGCGTTTCTTAAGATTAAGTCAATGTTTATAAAGGTTAAGTCAGCTTTCTTCAGAAAAAGTTAAGAACTTTTTACGGCAAAGTTTGTTGCAATAGCAGGCATAACTCTGAGGAAAGTATGTATGAATAAAAGCAATAAATTTTGGCTCGGTTTAAGTTATCCCATGATGGCAGGAGCTGCACTTGCGGAACCTATCGTGGTTGATGGTAAGTTGAATGAAGCGCAGTGGGGTTCAGCTACACAGTTTGAACAATTTGTTCAGGTTGTGCCTGTAACTTTGGCATCTGCCAATGACAAAATTACCGCAAAAGCTTTTGCAACCGCCGACGGTGTTTATATTGGTATTAAAAACTTCCAGAATAAAGCCGAGCGCAAGCGACAATTCAATATCCATGACCGCTTTATGCAAGCTGACTTCAATCGGGTAGTTGTGGACTTTTCTGGCGACGGTAGTAGTGCATATCAATTTTCGGTGACATTAGGTGGCGGCTCGCAAGATGGTGTTGTAACCCCAAGCTTAAACGTGGATTACGATTGGGATGGGGACTGGCACTATGCCAATCACATTGACGATACGTATTGGACCACGGAATTATTGATCCCTTGGCATACCGTGTCGTTTCAGCCAGGAGATGAGCAGGGGCTTACAAAGATTGGGGTTTCGGTACAGTTGTATGAACTTAAAAGTAATTTTATCTATGCAAACCATGAGGGTACAACAGCAAATAGTGATTTCTTCCTGACCATGCCAAAGATCGCAGCACAGATCCCCGCGCATTCTCAATTGGCATTTGTGCCTTACTTTGCGCATCAGGCTCAATTTGCACCGCTAAGCACTTCACCTTCCGAGCGCCAGCACCAGTCCGATGTTGGCTTTGATTTGTTTTACAAGCCTTCTCATCATCAGAAGGTGAGTCTTGCCGTGAATCCTGACTTTGGTCAGGTGGATATCGATGATGTTGACGTGAATTATTCAGCCGTGGAAACGCTTCGCACCGATAAACGTCCATTTTTCACCCAAGATATCAGCCTTTTTGACGTTGCTGCACTTGAAAGCACTAAGCTTATTCATACTCGTCGGATAGGGGCATCAAGTGATGATGGTACACGCGCAATCACCCCCATAGGTGCGGCACTACGATTTGTGCATAAAGGAAAGTCGGTACAATTTGGTACTTTTGCTGTGTCTGAGTCGGACTTTTCGGACGATATTGGTAAGCAGTTTTTTGCAACAAGAGCTAATTATCGCACGCAAGATTGGCAGGCCGGTGTGCTTGCGACCAAAACAGAACGGCCATTTCTTGAACGCGATGCCATGAGTTATGCCGTTGATGGCCAGTATCGTAGTGAAACTTGGTCTTTCAAAGGCGCGCTATTACAAACTGAGGTAGAAACACAAAAGCACAGTGTGACAGGCCAAGGTGTATCGCTAGACGCGGAGTATCAACTATCGTTACAGACGAAGTTCGCTGCGCGCTACTTTGCTGTGGATGACGAATTTGATAACCGTGATCTCGGCTATATGAAACGCAATGATTGGCAGGTGAGCGAGCTTTATGGAGAATACTCGATGCACCCAAAAGACAGCTGGTTTACCAGGTTAAAGCAGTCACTCACACTGAGGCATGAGCAAAATAATGCTGGAACAGGTTTAGCGGCCAGACAAGCATATTTAGCGCAGTTTTTGTTGGCAAATGGTGGTCAGCTCAACCTCGGGCTAGATTATTACACTAGCGGTAAACAAGACAACTTAGGGCGAGGCACTGAGGTGTTTGAGATGCCAAGCCGTGTGGAGTCTCGGGTCTTTTATCAAAGCCCTTATGTGGGGGATTTTTCTTGGGCTGCGAGTATAGAGCTTGACCAAGAAGGAATATCAGGCTCTGCACAGCAATACGCCGTGGATTTGACGTGGATGCCACACTACAACTGGAACCTTAAGTTGAGTAATTTCTTTAGAAGCGGTGATGGCTGGCTGATGGCGAACGGGCAAAACCGCTTGAGTGAATACGACAGAGATGAGTTTTCCAATAAGTTGGAATTTAACGGTCGGATCACCGACAACCTTGAACTCAGTGGTTCGCTACAGTGGACGATACTTGAAGCGCAAAGTAAGACGATTTATCAAATTACCAATGGCGAGCTTCGCGAAATTCATGGTGACACCAGTTTTGACGACAGGCGCTTAGCAAGCCAGATAAAACTGCGTTATCGCATGGGTGCATATTCAGATATTTTTTTAGTGTATCAACGCGGAGGTGCAAACTTTTCGACACTTGAAAAGTCGCAAGTCGGGCGCAGAGACTGGTTTGGTAGTGTCGCTGATTTATGGCAGCAACCAGTGCAAGACTTAGTGACGTTTAAAGTGCGATATTTATTTTAAAACACTAGAGCTGTGTTCCCCCGGCTCTAATCTGCCAAGAAAAAAGGTCAGAAAATTCTGACCTTTATATCCACGCTAATTGCTATGGTAGTATGGATCACACTACCTAAACAAAAATAGTTATGCTGCGTCTGCTTTACTTGATTCCTTCGTTCTTGCTTTACCGGCAAGTAACTCTTCAGGGTCAAAGTCATCAACGTTGATAACGGCAAGACGTTTTGCTTCAACGGCAGTCAATTTAGCTGCTTCGTCTTCGCTCAGTACACCTGCTTCAAGCCCCATTGCTGCTACTTTATCAAGTTGCATAAACGGTAACTTTTTACCAGTACCACGGCATACCTTTTCAAATAACGGCTCTACGGCAAGAATGTCTTTTAGCGTTTGCTCTTGCTTACCAAGCAAGCACAGAGGCTCATCTTTTAAGTAGATGTGTGTTGCAAGGCGGTCACGCGTTTCGCTAGGTACTTGAAGTAGCTGAGCAAGTTTGTGCTCCATTTTGTCGGTTGGTTTACGAACCGGACGACCAAATGGGAACAGTACCACTTTCAACAAACCACGTAATGCAGCAGAAGGCATGTTGTTGATTAAGTCAGCAAGGGCACGTTGACAAAGGTACAGGTGCTCCTGACAAGACCATTGCACAAAAGGTAAGTCTTCTTTACGACGACCTTCATCGTTATAGCGCTTAAGCGTTGCAGAAACCAGATAAAGGTAGCTTAATAAGTCGCCCAAACGTGCAGAAATACGCTCTTTACGCTTCAGTGAACCACCAAATACAGCCATACAAATATCAGACATTAATGCCAATGATGCACTGTAACGAGCAGCATTACGATAATAAACAGCGGTTTCATCGTTAAATGGTACTTTGGTGAAACGTGCACCGGTTAGCGCTAACCACTTAGTTCTTACCAAGTTCGACATAGTGAAACCGATGTGACCCATCAAGGATTTATCGAAGCTATCAAGCGCTTCTTGTTTATCTTTGATAGAACAAGCTTCAAGTTCAGCCAGTACAAAAGGATGGCAGCGAATAGCGCCTTGACCGTAGATGATCATGTTACGGGTTAGGATGTTTGCACCTTCTACCGTAATTGCAATTGGTGCACCTTGGTAACCACGGCCAACGTAGTTGTTTGGACCTAGACAAATCCCTTTACCACCATGAATATCCATGGCATGGATGGTTGAAGCACGCATTTGTTCGGTTAAGTGGTACTTCAAAATGGCAGAAACAACCGAAGGTTTTTCACCTAAATCTACCGCGCCAGTTGACATAGTCACCGCAGCATCAGAGCTATACGCATAGCCACCCAGTTTCGCTAGTGCCTCTTCAATCCCTTCCATCTTACCGATAGGCAGTTTGAACTGGCGACGAATGCGGCTGTATGCGCCACTTGCAACTGCAAGGGATTTAATACCACCGGCAGAGTTTGAAGGTAGCGTAATAACACGACCAACCGACAAACACTCAACCAGCATGCGCCAGCCTTGTCCTGCCATTTTTGCGCCACCGATAATGAAATCGAGTGGTACAAACACGTTTTCGCCTTGGGTAGGGCCATTTTGGAATGGCACATTCAGTGGGAAATGACGTCGGCCAATTTTTACGCCTGGCGTGTTTGTAGGAATAAGCGCACAAGTAATACCTAACTCTTCTTTATCACCTAATAGACCGTCCGGGTCGCGCATCTTAAACGCCAGACCAAGTACAGTCGCAACAGGTGCTAAAGTAATATAGCGTTTGTTCCACGTTAGGCTAATACCTAATACTTCTTCACCTTCCCATTCGCCTTTACATACCACACCAAAGTCAGGGATAGATGAAGCATCAGAGCCCGCTTCTGGTGACGTTAATGCAAAACAAGGGATTTCATCACCCACTGCTAGACGAGGTAAGTAGTGTTCCTTTTGCTCGTCAGTACCGTAGTGCTGAAGTAGTTCGCCTGGGCCTAACGAGTTAGGTACGCCCACGATAGACGAAAGTAAAGTTGATTTACTGGTAAGCTTTTGTAGTACACAAGATTGCGCGTAAGCTGAAAACTCAAGACCGCCGTATTGCTTTTTGATGATCATCGCAAAGAACTTGTTGTCTTTTAAGTATTGCCACACGTCTTGCGGTAAGTCAGTCAGTTCGTGCGTTGCTTCCCAATCGTTAAGCATGGCACACACTTCTTCCACCGGACCATCCAAAAATGCTTGCTCTTCAACGCTCAAGCGTGGCTTAGGAAACTGATGAAGTTTATCCCAGTTTGGGTTACCACAAAATAGATCGGCTTCCCACCAAGTTGTACCTGCATCAATCGCTGACTTTTCGGTTTCTGACATTGTCGGCGTAACTTTTTTGAACGCTTTAAATGCTGGAGCCACGATGTACTGCTGACGCAGGTTCGTTACTGAAAGCGGAATAACAATCGCTAAGAAAATTAACCAAGAGATAATGCCAAATGCACCAGCAAAGGTGCCAACTAGCATTGTAACTGCTGCAATACCTAGAGCGGTATTCCAGCTTGCGCGATGATAGCTTGCTGCGCTGAGCAAGGCTAACAACGCGAGAACAAATATAAGTGTCATGTTGTTCTTCCTTATAAGAGGTCTGACCACCCAGTTAGACTAGCTGGTTAACGCTGATATTTCAAGCGTCTTCATACCCTCTATGCGAATTAGTTGATGCCTTGTTGTGACATATTATTTACGTTTTGTACTGAATCTGAGTGTTAAATGAGTCATGCTTCTCATGTCAGTAATTTAAAAGTTATTGATTACACCCCAGCTATAACCTGAGAGAATTTTCAACGCTATTAATTACTGATCGATATTTAAGTGTAATGAACGTAGTGCAATATGACGAAAATGCACATGAAATTTCTTTCAGAGAAGTTCGTTATCTGTGCATTATAATTGCCAAAACTTCATGTCGGATTTGCATTGAAATACACGCTAATGTTTCTACAATTGGGTTAAGCATAGCCACGAAATGGTGCTTTTAAGAATTGCTAAGGAGTAGCAAATGCAGTCCATTTTCTTGGTAGCTATGTGAGTTAGGATTTATCGCTACGACCTAGTGTAGCGGTTGATATTGCTGTCCATGTTAAGGAGAAACAAGATGCAGCAGAGTATTTTTTATCTAGTCACTATTTTGGCCTTTGCCGCGATGTTGTCGGCCTTTCACCTCTTTCCTGAAGCGGTAATTTTTAATGTTTTTAGCAGTTTGTTTGCCGCATTACTTGGCTACCGAGCTTATACCCGTTGGGCTTTATTATTGTGTTGTATTAACGTGTTGGCCATGACGTTTTGTCCTTTGCTTGATTCAGGTGGCTGGTTAAGTCTCAAGGGGGCGGTTGTTTTTGTATGCTGTGTGATGTTTTTTGCAATAGCGTTTGGTTGCAATAAAGCGGTGACACAAAATAAAAGGTTTTATTATTAGTCGCCTAGCTTGCCATGTTAAACTCGACTCAGGCGATGTGTTATCGCCTGAGTACTCGAGACAATAGGTGACAGGAAACCCGCATGCGAATATTAGCCGATCAAAATATGCCCTTAGTTGAGTCATTCTTCTGCGAAATTGGTGAGGTAACACGGTTTGATGGCCGTAACCTTCAACCTGACGAGCTAAAAAACGTCGATATTCTGTTGACTCGCTCAGTCACTAAGGTCAATGAGGCCCTGTTAGCACAAGCAGATAATCTGAAGTTTGTTGGGACTGCGACAATAGGGATTGATCATATTGATACCTCATTGTTGGCCAGCGCCAATATCTCGTTCAGCAGCGCACCAGGCTGTAATGCGATAGCTGTTGCCGAGTACGTGATAAGCGCTCTACTTGCATACGCACAAGAAACTTCCACGCCACTTCAAGATAAAACGATTGCCATCATTGGTGTTGGTAATATTGGCGCGTGTTTGGCATCAAAGCTTAAAGGGCTTGGTCTTACGATATTATTGTGTGACCCCGTAAGGCAGCAAGCGGGGACATTGGATTCACATGTAGCCTTAGATGAAGCCTTAGCGCGCGCGGATATCGTGACATTTCACGTTCCATTAGTTAAGCAAGGCCCGCATAAAACGGTTCATCTACTTGATGCACCGCGGATAGCGGCATTAAAGCCGGGTACGGTGATAATCAACGCAAGCCGTGGAGATGTTATCGATAATCAAGCGCTTTTGCGCGCTTTAGAGGGTGGGCAAGCGCTCGAGCTGATCTTAGACGTTTGGGAAAATGAGCCGAATATTTTGCAGCCATTATTGCAATATACTCGCTTTGCATCTGTACATATTGCTGGCCACACGCTAGAAGGCAAGGCACGAGGCACGCAAATGTTATACGAAGCCGTATGCCGAGAATTCGATTTACCAGCCAGCAAAACGATTAGTGATTTTCTTCCTAAGCCAAGTGTCACTGGCTGCCAATTGCAAAGCACAGCCAACGAGCAGGATATTATCAATTTAGCGCATCTTGTTTATGACATTCGTCGTGATGATGGCATCATGAGAAAACAGCTAAACACATTGGGCTTTGATACCTTGCGTAAAGCATATCCCGTGCGTCGAGAATTTAGTACAATTGCAGTCAATAATGACTCACCAATCAGTGAAAAGCTTTACCAACTTGGCTTTTCTGAGCACAAGAGTTAAGTGCTGTGGTTGGTATATTACAGAATGAGGAAAAATAATGTCGCAAAAATATAATGTTGCGGTACTTGGCGCAACAGGTCTTGTTGGCAAGCAAATTATCGAATTACTAGCAGAACGAAAGTTTCCTGTAGACACATTATACCCACTCGCGAGTAGCCGAAGCGCGGGTGAAGAGATTGACTTTATGGGTGAAAAAATCGAAGTTCTGGATGTTGAAGAGTTTGATTTTTCTAATGCCCATATCGGTTTGTTTTCAGCGGGTGGTTCCGTGTCGGAGAAATATGCACCAATCGCCGCTGACGCTGGCTGCATTGTGATAGATAACACCTCACATTTTAGATACGACTTTGATATTCCATTAGTAGTTCCTGAGGTGAATAAAGACAGTCTTGCCGATTTTAGAAATCGTAATATCATTGCTAACCCAAACTGCTCTACAATCCAAATGCTAGTGGCACTTAAACCAATTTATGATGCCTATGGCATTGACAGAATTAATGTCTCAACTTATCAAGCGGTATCTGGTGCAGGTAAAGAAGCGGTAGATGAGTTGGCTAAGCAAACTGCAAACTTAATGAATGCAAGACCGATGGAAAACGAAGTGTTTAGCAAACAAATCGCTTTTAATGTCATTCCTCAAATTGATGCGTTCCAAGAAAATGGTTACACCAAAGAAGAAATGAAGATGGTGTGGGAAACGCAAAAAATCTTGGGCGACTCAAGTGTTTTGGTTAACCCGACTGCGGTTCGCGTTCCTGTGTTTTTTGGTCATGCTGAAGCCATTCATCTTGAAACGCGCATGCCTTATGATCTTGAACATGTTAAGCAGTTACTTGCTGATGCGCCGGGTGTTGAACTAATTGAAGACGAAAACGACTACCCAACACCGGTAAGTGATGCAAGTGGTAACGATACCGTTTATGTGGGTCGTGTAAGGCAAGATATTTCACACCCATTGGGCTTAAACTTATGGGTGGTATCAGACAACACCAGAAAAGGTGCAGCAACAAATAGCATTCAAATAGCAGAAGCCCTTATAGAAAGCTATCTATAGGTACCCTTTGATATCGCAAAGTAAGCAAAGTTTTGCTTACTTCTCTGCACTATGACGGCAAACTTCTGCCAAGAAGTTTGCCGTTAAGTCAAATACTTGACTATTCTTCACCTATATCAGCTATTCCAAAATCAGTAAAAAGCATTATAACCATGTTAACTTTCAATACGTTGCAATGGATATTCCAACATATCTGGTTTATAGTTTGCATTTGGAATAGAGCTTGCTTCAAAGCCATAATAATAAAACGTCGTTTAACGGGTGTTAAACATTTGAGTAAAGGATCGGCATGCGCGGTTTAGCCTTATTTAGTATCTTTGTATTCGCACTGATTGCCACACCAGTATATACCCAAGAGGGGGTAGTGCTAAAAGGCCCTAAAGGGGTTGATTATGGGGCTCAAGGTCGGTCAATAGGGCCTATCAGACCCACGGATACATTGTGGCGTATAGCACAAAAAGTGCGACCAGATGACTCGGTCACCATTTATCAGGTGATGAAGGCGCTTTATGATAAAAATCCTAATTCATTTCTAGATAAAAACCTCAACCATATGCAGGATGGGGCGTATTTACGTATTCCTACAATCAATGAAATTCGTAGTGTTAACCCTGAGTTGGCAAAGCAAAAGTCGGATCAAGATGACAAACTTTGGGAAATGAAGCGTAAGGGATTATTGAACCCAAATGCAATAAACGAAGCTGAAAAAAAGGTTACACAAGCTCGCAAAGTCGATGTTGAAGAAGCAAAAAAAGACCTGACTAATCAACTGCGCTCTTTAAAGATGGAACAGGACATGAGGCTGATGGACTTACAAAAAGAGTTCAAGTCCTCGGTGCGTAATGTTGAAGAAATCCTATCCGAAAACAATAAGTTAAAGCAACAGCTCGGCGCTATTTCTACCGAGCTTCAAACGGTTCGTACTCAGCTTGGAAAAGACAGCGAAATCCAACAACAGCTAAAGGCTGTTATCGACTTGCAAAATGAAATGATTGATCAGCAAGCCGCTCAAGCAAAAGCGCAAGAAAGTAGCGAGTTAAGCGCATTTTTTAGCTCGCCAGCTGGCATTGCATTACTTGCTACATTGCCAGCACTACTGGCAATTGCTGGATTCGTTATGTTCCTACGCCGGAGAAAGCAATCTCAGACGTCAACAGATGATGACGATTTTCTTCCGCAAACACCATCCGTGGCTGCAGGCGCTGCGGCGGGAGCTGCAACCGCTGCGACTGCATTTGACCCTGAGCCAGACCCACTTGATATCGGAATGGGCGACGATGAAGATGCACTGGGCGCAAGCGTTCAGTTAGATGACGATATCTTACCTGAAGACGATGAAATTACCTTTGACTCACTTGATGACGACTTCGATGAAGGAAGTGATACGTTAGATCAAGACGAACTGGATAGCTTACTAAACGAAGATATTTCGTTTGGTGATGATCACGACGAAGACTTTATGCAACAGAGCTTCGAGGAGGCTGATGATGAAGTTTCGCTCGATGTTGATGATAGCAAAGATATTTTAAGTGACAGCGATCTAGATGATTTGTTCAACGAGTCTCAAGACGAAGAAATTGATGTTAGCGATGATGCGCTTGCTGCCCTGAGCGAGGAACTTGCTGATGAGCAAGCGGATGCTGTTGCAAACGACGATGATATCGATTCAATTCTGGACGGGGCGCTAGATGAAGAGCCCGAATTTAGCGGTAACTTTGATAGTGAGAGTTTAGTCGATGCTGATGATATCGATGCACTACTTGATGCTTCTCAAGATGCTGACGATGATGCACTGCCTGATTTTGAGGAACCAAGTAGTGAGCTTGCGGGTGATGATATTGATGCTCTATTAAATGAAGTTCAAGACGATGCGTTAGCTGAAATTAACGAAGAGCCAGATACGCTTGATGGTGATGATATCGATGCTTTATTGGATGAAGCACAGGAAGATACGTTGCCAGAATTAGAAGAAGAGTCAGATGCTCTCGCTGGTGATGATATCGATGCTTTATTGGATGAAGCGCAAGAAGATACGTTGCCAGAATTAGAAGAAGAGTCTGACGATCTAGCTGGTGATGATATTGATGCTTTATTGGATGAAGCGCAAGAAGATACGTTGCCGGAATTAGAAGAAGAGTCCGATGATCTCGCTGGTGATGATATCGATGCTTTATTGGATGAAGCACAGGAAGATACGTTGCCAGAATTAGAAGAAGAGTCAGATGCTCTCGCTGGTGATGATATTGATGCTTTATTGGATGAAGCACAAGAGGATACATTACCTGAACTGGAAGAAGAGTCCGATGATCTCGCTGGTGATGATATCGATGCTTTATTGGATGAAGCACAAGAAGATACGTTGCCGGAATTAGAAGAAGAGTCTGACGATCTAGCTGGTGATGAACTCGATGCTTTATTGGATGAAGCACAGGAAGATACGTTGCCGGAATTAGAAGAAGAGTCCGATGATCTCGCTGGTGATGAACTCGATGCTTTATTGGATGAAGCACAGGAAGATACGTTGCCGGAATTAGAAGAAGAGTCCGATGATCTCGCTGGTGATGAACTCGATGCTTTATTAGATGAAGTACAGGAAGAGCCGTTACCTGAACTGGAAGAAGAGTCCGATGAACTCGATGCTTTATTGGATGAAGCACAAGAAGATACGCTGCCGGAATTAGAAGAAGAGTCAGATGCTCTCGCTGGTGATGATATCGATGCTTTATTGGATGAAGCACAGGAAGAGCTGTTACCTGAACTGGAAGAAGAATCCGATGAACAGGCCGACGATGAACTCGATGCTTTATTAGATGAAGTACAAGAAGATACGTTGCCGGAATTAGAAGAAGAGTCAGATGATCTCGCTGGTGATGATATCGATGCTTTATTGGATGAAGCACAGGAAGAGCTGTTACCCGAACTGGAAGATGAATCTGATGAACTGGCCGACGTTGAACTCGATACATTAGTTGAAGAAACACCAGAAGAAGCTTTGCCAGAGCTGGAAGAAGAATCTGATGAACTGGCCGACGACGATCTCGATGCATTAGTTGACGAAACACCAGAAGAAGCTTTGCCAGAGCTGGAAGAAGAATCCGATGAACTGGCCGACGACGATCTCGATGCATTAGTTGACGAAACACCAGAAGATGGTTTGCCAGAGCTGGAAGAAGAATCTGATGAGCTGGCCGACGACGATCTCGATGCATTAGTTGACGAAACACCAGAAGATGGTTTGCCAGAGCTGGAAGATGAATCTGATGAACTGGCCGACGTTGAACTCGATACATTAGTTGACGAAACGGCAGAAGAAGCTTTGCCGGAGCTGGAAGAAGAATCCGATGAACTGGCCGACGACGATCTCGATACATTAGTTGACGAAACGGCAGAAGATGGTTTGCCAGAGCTGGAAGAAGAATCTGATGAACTGGCCGACGACGATCTCGATGCATTAGTTGACGAAACGGCAGAAGAAGCTTTGCCGGAGCTTGAAGAGGAAGTTGGTGAGCCAGCAGATAACGAGCTTGATGGTTTATTAGATGAAGCACCAGAAGATGCTTTACCAAAGCTGGAAGAGGTATCTGACGAGCGTGAACTAGGATCTGAACAGCTTTTAGCAGAGTCTGAGCAAACGGAGTCAGGACACTTGTCTGGTATGTTGGATGAAGAGGATGCTATTCCGGAATCATCTGAAGAACTGATGGAAGATACATTGCAGTCCGATCTAGCCAATGAAGCAGATTTTAGTGATGAGAATGTTCAAGCTGACGAAGACAGTGAATTTGAAGATCCTGACTTAAAAAGTGTTGATGAGCTATTACAGGAGCTTCAAGCCGAAGAACAGTTTGAGTTGGATGCTGAACTTGAAGACGATTTTTCGGATGAAGAAGTTGAAATTGAGCTGGGAGATGATCCACTTAATGACGAAGTGGATTTACTGGCAGAAGAAGAGTTTCTTGACGAAGAAGATCTGCAACCAAGCGCAGAGCTAGAGAGTTACCCTGAGCTGGAACTTGGCGAAGAACTTGAAACTACTGACTCGCAAAGCGAAACCGAAAAAGCATTATCAGAAGCATTATCCAATGACGCTCAATTTGATATAGAGGACGGGCTTGATGACGATCTTCTCGACGATGAAATCTCTGGCTTTGATGAAGATGATTTGCCTGAATTTAGTGCGGATTTCGACGAAGATACCTTGCTTGAAAACGAACCTGAAGCACCAGTCGAAGCAGCAGAAAGTGATACGCTTGAGTCTGAACCTGAACTGGAAGTTGAAGACGAGCTGCCGGAGTTAAACGCAGATTTTGACGAAGAAACCTTGCTTGAAGATGAGCCTGAAGCACCAGTCGAAGCTGCAGAAATTAATACGCTTGAGTCTGAACCTGAACTGGAAGTTGAAGACGAGCTGCCGGAGTTAACTGTAGATTTTGACCAAGAAACCTTGCTTGAAGACGAACCTGAAGCACCAGTCGAAGCAGCAGAAAGTGATACGCTTGAGTCTGAACCTGAACCTGAACCTGAACTGGAAGTCGAAGACGAGCTGCCAGAATTAAACGCAGATTTTGATGAAGAGGCTTTGCTTGAAGACGAATCTGAAGCGCCGCTCGACGAAGCTGAAAGTGATACGCTTGAGTCTGAACCTGAACTGGAAGTTGAAGACGAGCTGCCAGAGTTAACTGCAGATTTTGACGAAGAAACCTTGCTTGAAGATGAGCCTGAAGCACCAGTCGAAGCTGCAGAAAGTAATACGCTTGAGTCTGAACCTGAACTGGAAGTTGAAGACGAGCTGCCGGAGTTAAACGCAGATTTTGACGAAGAAACCTTGCTTGAAGACGAACCTGAAGCACCAGTCGAAGCAGCAGAAAGTGATACGCTTGAGTCTGAACCTGAACTGGAAGTTGAAGACGAGCTGCCAGAGTTAACTGCAGATTTTGACGAAGAAACCTTGCTTGAAGACGAACCTGAAGCGCCAATCGAAGCAGCAGAAAGTGACACGTTTGAGTCTGAACCTGAACTTGAAATCGAAGATGATCTGCCAGAATTAAACGCAGATTTTGACGAAGAGACCTTGCTTGAAGACGAACCTGAAGCACCGGTCGAAGCAGCAGAAAGTGATACGCTTGAGTCTGAACCTGAACTTGAAATCGAAGATGAACTGCCAGAGTTAAACGCAGATTTTGACGAAGAGACCTTGCTTGAAGACGAACCTGAAGCACCGGTCGAAGCTGCAGAAAATGATGAGCTTGAGTCTGAACCTGAGCTTGAAATCGAAGACGTGCTGCCAGAATTAAACGATGAAGATGACTTGGAAACTCTACTTTCTGAGCCACAAACTGAATCTGAATTACCAGAGGTCAATGAAGCCGAGATTGAAAAAGAATTTATGGCTGACTTTACCCAAGCAGACTTCGATGCTCTACTCAGCGAACTGGACGATCCCAGTGACTTTGACGCCGGAAATGCAGAAGATTTTGAAGTAGATTTCGATAGCTTGTTACAAGACGAATTGGTCGCAGGGGAAGCCCAAGCGCTACCAACGGACGCCGAAGGTACAGAAGACTACTTAGAAATTGAAGACCTACTTGAACAAAGCGACGATCTTGATAGCGATGTTGAACCTTACGTCGGTGCAAATATGGATGTTGGGCTTGGCGATTTTGAAGAACTATTAGCGGGTGAAAATACCACGGATGTTGATTTAGAGGATGAAGGGTTTGCCGCTAAACTAGATTTAGCGAAAGCTTATATCGAAATTCAAGATTATGATTCGGCGATATCAACGCTCAACGATGTTATTGAGAATGGTCCGGATTCTGTGCAAGCTGAGGCAAAGTCGCTTAAATCTAGTCTTACAGAGTCTTAATACTCACATCAACGATACCGACCACACAAAGTAATTGCCTTGTTTGGCCGGTATCATCATCTACTTCTTAGCTTAAGCGCTTTAATTCACATCGCCAATGGCATAAAATGTCGTTTTTGTTATGGGTTGCGATAGAAAAAGTATGCGAGTAGCGTTAGGCATTGAATATAATGGTGCAAATTATAGTGGTTGGCAGAGGCAAAATCATGTCAGCAGTGTCCAAGAAGAAATAGAAAAAGCGCTATCGAATATCTGTAATCATCCCGTTGAGATAACTTGCGCGGGGCGCACTGATGCAGGGGTTCATGCAACGGGTCAACTCGTGCATTTTGACACGGATTCAGCTCGCGATATGAGCGCTTTTACATTAGGAATGAACTCTCAGCTTCCCGACGACATTGCGGTACGATTTGCTAAAGAAGTCGACCCTGAGTTCCATGCTCGTTTTTCTGCGACAGCTCGTCGATACCGCTACGTTATTTATAATCACACCTACAGGCCGGGTATTTTACGCAGTGGCGTAACGCATTTTCACCACGAGCTTGATGTTGAAAGAATGAAAGTTGCATGCCCTGTGATGATAGGGGAGCAAGATTTCACTTCTTTCAGGGCGGTACATTGTCAGTCTAATACGCCGTTTCGTAATATCCATCACTTAGAGGTGAAACGCATTGGCAAATATATTGTCATTGATATTAAAGCAAATGCGTTTTTGCATCATATGGTGCGCAATATTACAGGTTGTTTACTTGATATTGGTGTTGGCAAGCAAGAGCCTGAGTGGATGGCGGAGCTGCTTGTTGCAAAAGATCGCACGTTAGCAAGTGCTACGGCAAAACCTAACGGATTGTATTTAGTTGATGTGGACTATCCTGAACAATGGCAAATAGAAAAGATGCCGCTTGGGCCTTTATTCTTGCCTGAGGAATTAGTGTAACGGTCATATTTATGTAGTACCTTGTACTCTTAAGACCAGTTTTTTATATCACCTATAGCTAAATCATGATTTAATTGGGAAAAGATGTCTGTCTTTACTGACGGAACAGAATAAAGCACGATAGAGAGTTGCAAATGAGTTGGTTAGAAAAGATCTTACCTAAAACCACTAAATCTTCTGGTAAAAAAGAGATCCCAGAAGGGGTTTGGGCAAAGTGTACAGATTGTGATTCAATCCTATACAAAGCGGAATTAGAAAAGTCGTTAAACGTATGTCCTAAGTGTGATCATCACATGCGCATTACGGCACGTAAGCGCCTTGAAAGTTTTTTAGATGATGCAGATCGTCAAGAGCTTGGCACAGAGCATGAGCCACAAGACGTATTAAAGTTTAAAGACTCTAAAAAATATTCAGATCGTATCGTTCAAGCGCAAAAGGTAAGTGGTGAAAAAGACGCTTTAGTTGCAATGAAAGGCCGCGTAAAGGGTATTCCTGTTGCTGCTGTTGCTTTTGAGTTTTCCTTTATGGGTGGTTCAATGGCGTCGGTTGTTGGTGCGAGATTTGTTGATGCAGTTAACGTTTGTTTAGAACATAACATGCCGTTAATCTGTTTCTCTGCATCTGGTGGTGCACGTATGCAAGAAGCACTTATGTCATTGATGCAAATGGCAAAAACAAGTGCTGCATTGGCAAAAATGAGTGATAAAGGCTTGCCATTTATCTCAGTATTAACCGATCCAACTATGGGTGGTGTTTCTGCATCATTGGCAATGCTTGGTGATATCAATGTGGCAGAGCCAAAAGCACTTATCGGTTTTGCGGGTCCACGTGTTATCGAACAAACTGTACGTGAAACCCTACCTGATGGTTTCCAGCGCAGTGAGTTCTTATTAGAGCACGGTGCGATTGACATGATCGTCGACCGTCGTGAAATGCGCGATACGTTAGCGCGTATTTTGGCGAAGTTTATGGACTTGCCTTCCACTGAACAAGAGCATAGAGTAGCGTAAATTTTTCAAATTGAGCTACTCAACTTATGACGGTTAAACAGCCTAGCCAATCATCAAGCCTTGATGATTGGCTTTGTTATTTAGAAGCAATTCATCCAGCCACCATTGAAATGGGACTTGAGCGTGTAGCGCAAGTTGCCGAGCAAGCCGGATTACTTGAGCCTTTCAGTAAAATTATTCTAATTGGTGGAACCAATGGTAAAGGCACAACGGCCAGGTGCTTGGAGTCGTTGTTGCTCGCACAAGGGTTTTCGGTTGGCACCTACGCTTCACCACATTTAGTGCGCTACAACGAGCGTGTCCGAGTGAATGGGGCAGAGCTTGAAGATCAGTATCATATCGATGCATTTAAATTCCTCGATGACACCCGCAAAGACACTCAGCTGACCTATTTTGAGTTTGGTACGCTTGGCGCGTTAAGTATTTTCAAGCGCTGTAAGGTTGATTATATTTTGCTTGAAGTTGGTTTAGGCGGGCGCTTTGATGCGACGAATATAGTCTCGCCATTTGCCTCTGTTATCACGACTGTTGACTTAGATCATAAAGAGTATCTGGGTGATACCCGAGAGCTGGTAGGCTATGACAAAGCTGGCATTTTCCGCAGTGGTAAGCCTGCAATCGTTGGCGATTTAAATATTCCACATACGGTTACAGACTATGGCGACGAAATTGCGGCAGATATGGTGTTATCAAAGCGCGATTTTTATTTTACCCCGCTAGATTCTCAGTTTAGATGGCAATATCTTGATTTTGATTGGCACTTCGACAAACCAGCCATTCCAGCACAAAATGCTGCGACAGCGTTAACGGTATTAGCTAAACTTGAGTTGCTACCTAGCTATGATGCAGTGAAGACTTGTTTGGCAAATTTGCAAGTGGAAGGTCGCTTTCAGCGACTCAATACCACGCCGCTAGTCTATACAGATGTTGCTCATAATCCAGAGTCTGCAAGATATTTGGCAACTAAGTTACAAGAACTAAAGCAAAAAGGGTTTAAAATTCATGCCTTAGTCGCTATGCTTGCGGATAAAGACAAAGCCAGTGTGCTGAAAGAAGTCACCCAATATGTAGATAGCTGGAGTTTAGCTTCACTTTCAGGGCCTCGTGGAGAGCGTGCGGAAAACCTTAAACCTTTGCTTGACCCAAGTTGCAATGTCACCTTATTCGATAGCGTTACAGCAGCACTTGATACTCAGCTCGATACCCTTACGAGCGATCAGGCATTGGTGGTATTTGGCTCGTTCTTTACCGTTGCTGAGGCAATGGAATACTGGCGAAAATAACCAAAGAAGATTTAACGTTTAGTAGAGAGTAAAGTTGTGAACTCAGTATTTATAAATCGCCTTGTTGGAACGAGTATCGTCGTGGTTGCTGCGGTGATCTTTATTCCAAATATCCTTGATGGTGAAAAGGTCCACTACAAGGAAGGATTTCAAGCGATCCCTGAAAGACCTGAGTTCAAAACCATTGATCTCCAAGAAAAAGTGGATGCGCAAGCCAAGCTTGCGCCTGAGTTGCCCTCTGAGCCGTTGGAAGATATTCACGCCGATGATGCAAAACTAGAAGGCACGGAAGAGACAACGCTAGCCAATACGCCGCAATCAGATACGTCACCTACACACGTTGAGGCGAAACCCGTCGCAACGACCGACAAAGTTGAGGTGGCGAAATTAACGCGTCCAGAGAGTGCTAACTTTTCAAAAATGGCCTATGTCATTCAGCTTGGTAGCTTTTCGCATAAGTCGAACGTCGATGCACTGACGAAGAAGCTTGCTGACAATGGCTTTAAAACCTTTACAAAACCCGTTAAAACCCCTAATGGTACACTGACAAAAGTGTTTGTCGGACCAGACTTAAATAAAGCTGAACTTGAAGCTAAGTTACCAGAACTAAAGAAATTAACTAAGTTAAATGGTCGTTTGACACAATTTGAAGTGACAAAATGATCTGGCATTTAGATGCCAAACCTTTTAGAATGCGCCCCACATTAACGACTTATTGGTTACTATGATCTGGGTTGATTACGCCATTCTTGGTATTGTTGGTTTATCGACTATCTTTGGCTTGCTTCGAGGCTTTGTCAAAGAAGCGATGTCACTTGTCGTATGGATCGGCGCTTTTTTCATCTCTAGTATTTTTTACCAATATCTCGCAACCTTCCTAACATTCATTTCAGAACCCCTTTTAAGAAATGCAGCCGCAATAGCCATACTCTTTTTTGCGACCTTGATGTTAGGCGGGCTTGTTAATTATGTCTTGAGTGAACTGGTTCAAAGAACAGGGCTCTCAGGCACCGATAGGATCTTTGGGATTGTATTCGGTGGACTTCGAGGTGTGTTGGTCGTTAGCGCCTTACTCTTTTTCCTTGATGCGTTTACCAGTGCACCAGACACGCAGTGGTGGAAAACATCAAACTTAATTCCTGAATTTGGCTTTGTGATAGAGTGGTTTTTCTCCTATCTTGAACATAACTCGAGCTTTTTAGATTCAGTAAACCGTTAATCGGCGAGGAAATTTTTAATGTGTGGTATCGTTGGGATAGTCGGAACATCTCCTGTTAATCAGGCGATTTATGACGGCTTAACTGTTTTGCAACACCGCGGCCAAGATGCGGCTGGCATTATTACCATTGACAACAATACGTTTAGCTTACGAAAAGCAAACGGTCTAGTGAAAGACGTATTTCATACAAGACATATGAAACGCCTACAGGGCAACATTGGTCTTGGTCATGTACGTTATCCTACTGCTGGCTCTTCAAGCTCAGCAGAAGCTCAACCTTTCTACGTAAACTCTCCATTTGGTATAGCCCTTGCACACAACGGCAACTTAACCAATGCAGAAAAATTAAAAGAGCGTTTGTTTACTCAAGCGCGTCGCCACGTTAATACTACGTCTGATTCAGAGATCCTGCTGAACATCTTAGCTCACGAGCTTGGCAAAACAGACAAGATGAAATTAGACGCGGAAGACATGTTTACGGCAGTAACTGAGGTTGTGTCTATTGTTTCTGGTGGTTACGCGAGTATCGCGATGATCATCGGCCATGGTATTTTGGCATTTAGAGACCCTCATGGTATTCGTCCGCTTGTGTTCGGTAAGAAAGAAACTGAGCGTGGCATGGAATACATGTTCGCTTCGGAGAGTGTCGCATTGGCAACGGATGGCTTTGAGTTTGTGCGAGATGTTGCACCTGGTGAAGCTATTTACGTAACCGAAAA
Source organism: Pseudoalteromonas sp. JC3 (assembly GCF_030291895.1). NCBI lineage: Bacteria > Pseudomonadati > Pseudomonadota > Gammaproteobacteria > Alteromonadales > Pseudoalteromonadaceae > Pseudoalteromonas > Pseudoalteromonas sp. JC3. Next base: position 1,536,201 of record NZ_CP127855.1, read on the forward strand.
AGGTGAGTTTTTCTCTCAGATCTGCGCTGCTAAAACGACGCTTGCACCTTGTATCTTCGAGTTTGTATATTTTGCTCGCCCAGATTCAAACATAGATAAAATGTCTGTTTATGCGACTCGCGTGAATATGGGTACCAAGCTCGGTGAGAAAATCGCGACAGAGTGGGGCGACAAAGATATCGACGTGGTTATCCCAATCCCTGAAACATCATGTGATATCGCACTTGAAATTGCTTCCGTGCTAGGGCTTCCTTATCGCCAAGGGTTTGTTAAGAACCGCTACATTGGCCGTACTTTCATTATGCCTGGCCAAGAGCTGCGTAAGAAGTCTGTACGTCGTAAACTTAACGCGATTGACAGAGAATTCGCTGGTAAGAACGTGCTACTTGTCGACGATTCGATTGTGCGAGGCACAACATCAGCGCAAATCGTTGAAATGGCGCGTGAAGCGGGTGCGAAGAACGTGTACTTTGCATCAGCAGCACCAGAGGTAAGGTTCCCGAACGTATATGGCATCGATATGCCTTCTGCATCAGAGCTAATCGCTCATGGTCGTGAAGTGGAAGATATCAATGCGAGTATTGGCTCGGACGGTTTGATCTACCAATCCCTAAGCGATTTGATTGCAGCCGTTGGTCAAGAAAATCCAGAGATCGTTCGCTTTGAGACTTCGGTATTTGATGGTCAATACATCACAGGTGACGTTGACCAGAACTACCTCAACCATATTGATGAGCTACGCAACGATTCGGCAAAGTCTAATCGTGAAGCCGCGATGTCTGCAAGCCTTGAGCTACACAATCAAGAAGCGGAAAGCGCCGAAAGCGACTAAACTAGTTGATGATGTGAATAAGCATTATGATAAAAAACCCAAGTTTAACTTGGGTTTTTTATTTAATTTTAACTCAGACAACAGCCTAAAATTGATAGACTAGGCCAACATAAGCGAGGTCACTGGTGTCTCTGTCTAGCAAAGGGCTATTGGCAATAACATCATCGAGTTTAGTTCGAGTTATCCCACCAACCAGACTGAGTTGTGTTTTTATCTGATAATGCGCAGTCAACCCTGCGGAATAATTCACAGCGTCATCAGCAGTTAAGTAGCGGAATCGGCCTCGGCTAATATCGATATTTTCACCAGTTATTCCATAGATATAATTAACATAATCAGACTGCTGCCATTCTACATTACCTACTGCCGAGATTTTAAATCCTCGACCATCGTTGTACAGTGGGATTGATACTGAAAAAGTAGCCGTGGTTGAATCTGAATTATCGGAAATATCACTGTGACCAGCGAGCGTAAACCACAGATAGGTGACGCCATAGTTAACCGTGACATCGCCATCCGGCGCGTCATATCCGTCAAAAATCTTATCTTCAGACTTTGCGTCTCGGAATACACCGTCATAGCCATCTTGACGATAGCCCAACCCAGAGTAGACAGATAAATCTTCAGTAATAGGAAAGCGGTAACCAATTAGGCTATCTTTGTTGATAAACCAATTTCCTTTTTGAATATCTATAATGGGAATTGAGATAAACTCACTGTCAATGCCTTTCCATGGCAAATCTGCAGCCGCGGCTCCTCCCCCTAAACGAACCTGCCATTCGTTAGATTTCGGCTCAATGGCATGACTAAAAGAAGCAAAGGTTAAAGTGAAGACGGCAGCAGACGTGAGTGCTGACTTGATTAGATACATACAGAATTCCTTTCGTAAGTTAAAAATTGCGAGAATTTAGAATGTAAGAAGTTTGTTACAAGACTTGGGAAAGTGCTGTTAGAAAGTGTAATAAATTGTCGGGAAACGTTGTTTGAAGTGTTATCTGTTTAAGAAATCGTTGTTGTCTTACATCCCTAATCTACTCGCCACTTCAAAAGGGTTTTTATAAAGTAGCGAGCAGATAGGTGTGTATAAGATTTAACTGGATTGAGTGAGATCAGAATCTGTTAGTAATACAGTTAGTCCATCAACCAGCTCAAATAGCTCAGGCTCGATATCACTGAGTGGTTTTTCTTGTTTTAATCCCGTTTCAATGATCTCAGCCAATTTCTTTAGGGTTGGTACGCCAGTATAACAGCAGGCACCGTGGAATTTATGAACTATTTTGAGCAGCGTCGGGAGATCCTCTGCGTCTTGTGCAGACTCCAACTGCTGCAACGTTTCGGGCACGCTAGAAAGCAGCATATTGAGCATTTCCAATGCTAAATCAGGTTTATTACCCGCTCGCTGTAATGCTAATCCCCAATCTAACATTTGGCTATTAAATGGCGGCACGCTGTGCTGATGACTCTCAATATTTTTTTGTCTCGCTACTGGTGAAGACGCGCTATGGTCGCAAATAATTTGCTTGAGCATATCTTCATCTATGGGTTTAGTCATATAGTTACTAAAGCCATCTTTAAGCAGTTGCTCTTTTTCGCCAGCAAGCGCATGTGCTGTGACGGCGATGATAGGGGTATCCTCATTTAACGACGACTCTCTTATGCTTCTACAGGCGCTTATACCATCCATTATGGGCATTTGAATATCCATAAATATCAGGTCGTATTTTCTTGATTTACATAAACTGACTGCTTGAGCACCATTATGCGCTGTATCTATTGCCTCTACTTGTTCATCTAACAATGTGCATATCAACTTCAAGTTAGCATCGTTATCGTCTGCAACCAGCACTTTAAGTGGCAGACTTGTGGCTTCGATTTCATTGGCACTCATGTCTGGATGGTCTAAACGATAAGGTGCTGCAAGCATTTCGCATAGTTTTCTGTGGTTAAGTGGCTTGCTTAAACAAGCGTCAGCTCCACTGCCAATAAGCGCCTCACGCATATTATGTGAGACGGTATTAACCATCAAATATAGGTAGTCTGCAGATCCGCGAGCTTGCTTGATGTAACTCTTAACGGTTTGCATTTGGTCGACGCTTGCCATAGATCCAATTAAACAGATATCGTAATTAAAATCTTGGCCTAAGGCAGTATCGAACTCTTCTTCGGTAAGGCAGCGAGTGACCTGCATTTCCCACGCTTGTAGTTGAGCTATTACCGCATAATGAGTATGCTCTTGTGGTTCAAAGTAGAGCACGCGTTTATTTTCAAGCGGCTTGCTTGGTAAGTTGTCGTTGTAGAGGCGGTTTGGTAATGCAAAGACCGCGTTAAATGAGAAACAGGTGCCATTTCCTGGTGCTGAGTTAAGAGTGATACGACCATTCATCGCCTCAACAATATGCTTAGTGATGATAAGACCTAGACCTGTGCCACCAAATTTACGGGTAATACTAGTATCGGCTTGAGCAAACGGCGTAAATAGTGCGTCTTGCTTATCCTGAGCAATACCGACCCCGGTATCGCTGACAGACACTAGCAACGAGGACTGAGATTCATCCATCAGACGGTGGTTAATATCCACTTTGACTGAGCCTTTTTCCGTGAACTTGATGGCATTACTGATCAGATTGGTCAATACCTGTTTAAATCGCGTAGGATCGCCAATTAAGTTGTCGGGCACTTGGCGATTAACAGAAATGGAAAACTCCAACTGCTTTTCGTGAGCGCTTGGCGCTAATAAGGTCATGACCTCATTGACGGCGTCGCGTAATTCAAACTGGATATTCTCCAGCTCCATAGCACCAGCTTCTAGCTTTGAAAAATCCAAGATGTCACTAATGATGGTAAGCAGGCTATTTGCAGATAGCTCTATGGTATCTAAATAATCTTTTTGGTGTTTATTTAATGGTGTTTTATAAAGTTGACGGGTAAAGCCTATGACACCATTGAGCGGCGTTCTAAGTTCATGACTCATCTTAGCCAAGAAATCCGACTTTACGCGGTTAGCATCTTGTGCCTCTTTTTTGGCAATATTGAGCTGAATATTCTGCGTTTCATACTGCTCTAGGGTTTCACGATAATCACTAGTTGCCTGGTCAATGTGCTTTTGCATTTCGTCTTTTTGATTGGCCATCTTTCTGCCAATAACGATCAAGCCTTGGCGCAAAAGCTCAAATTCACCCCGCATCGGCTCATTGATTGCGATGTCTTGTTTACCTTCGTTGAGCTTGTCTGTGGCTAAAATCAAATTGGCAATTGGTTTGGTTAGCATACGTGACAATCGCATGGCCAACATAACGCTAAGTAAAAAGGAGAAAATAATAACAATGGCACTCAAAATCAGCGCGCGTTGCTGCGAGATCAGTGCTTGGTCTTTACTGATCTCCACAACTAAAATCGCCAGCGTAGCCGGCTCTGCACTGTGCCAATCGGTTTTTTTTGCTAAATGGTTTTTAACTGGTGAATAAAACACAAAGGTATTTTTTAGTGTAGTGACTTCGGTGGTTTGTAGCTTTTGCACTTCACCAAAATAATGTAATTTATCGAATTCACTATGATAATTACTGGTAAGAATAAGCTGATTTTGGCTATCAAACAGCGCGATGCTTTTTACCAGTGGTGCATGTTTATTGTGTGCCTGGCTTAAAATGCGGTGTAAGTGCGCTTTATCTTGTTTTTCTATTGGGTATTCTACTGACATGGCAAGTGAATCTGCAATGCGATTTCCCTGACTTATCAGAATTTCCTCAAGCTCTACGTAGCGATTTATAGTAAAATAACCACCAAGTAGCAAGCCAACCAAAAGGGTTGGCAAAAGAGTGAGTAGTAAAATACTGTCACGCAGGTTTAATTTTGTCATAGGGTCAAAAAAGTGCAGAGAAATCTGTAACTAAGATTATCTTTTACCGACGTGATAAGCAAACAAATGAGGAACCCAATGGCACAGATTTTTCGTGCTAAGAAAGCTGCTAAGCCGTCAAAGCAAATAGAATTAAGCATAGAGTCAATGGATCATCAGGGGCGAGGTGTTGCTCGCCATGAAGGTAAGGTCTGTTTTGTGGCTGGTGCCTTGACTGGTGAGCGAGTGAGAGCACAGGTTGTACAGGCAAAGTCTAAACTGTTGGAAGCGAAGATGACCAAAGTACTTAATGCCTCCACAGAGCGTGTTAAACCGTTTTGCCCGCATTACCAGCAGTGCGGTGGTTGTAGCTTGCAGCATCAAAGTATTGATGGTCAGCTCAATGAAAAGCAACATGCAGTCGAAAAACTTTTTGCGCGTTTTGCCAACATCGAGCACTTACCTTGGCAAGCGCCGATCACCTCTATGGCGCTTCATTATCGCCGTGCAGCTCGTTTGGCATGCATTTTTGATAAACAAAGCAAAAGCGTCAAGTTAGGCTTTAGAGCAAGTCAGTCGAAGCAGATTATCGAAATAGCGCAGTGTGACGTATTGGTGTCGCCTTTTGATCGTATTGTTAACACGCTAAGTGTGCTTGCACAGTCGCTAAGTGAGTTTAGACTAATCAGTCATATTCAGCTTTGTCAGGCTGACAACTATAACTATGTGTTGTGTCGTCATACAAAGCCACTGTCCGCTGCGACTCGCGAAACGCTACAAAACGAGCTGGAAAATTGTCAGGTACTGTTTGACGATGGCGAGACGCCAGTTGTGTATTCCCAGTTGCCGCACTATCACCTTGGTGAATTTGACTTAACACTTGAATTTAAATTGAACAACTTTATTCAAGTGAATCAATCGGTAAATGAAGCAATGCTGCGCCAAGCGACAGACTGGCTACAGCTGAGTAACGATGAAAGTGTCCTCGACCTTTTCTGTGGGGTGGGAAATTTCTCTTTGGTGCTCGCAAAACAAGCAAAAAATGTGATTGGGGTAGAAGGTGAAGCGCAATCGGTTGCAATGGCTCAGCAAAATGCGCAAACTAATAAAATCAGTAATGTTCAGTTTCACTGTTTTGATCTAACCCAGTCGATTGCAGAGGCTGCTTGGTTCGACGCAAATCTGGATGTATTAGTACTGGACCCTTCAAGGCCAGGTGCACTTGAGGTTTTACAGCAGTTACCGTTGACGCAGTTTACCCGTATTTTATACGTGTCATGCGACCCAGTTACACTGGCGCGTGATTCTTTGGTAATAGCACAGGCAGGCTTTGAATTAGAGAAGCTTGGCTTAATGAATATGTTTGTCCACACGGGACATATCGAAACCATGGCGCTGTTTAAAAAGCAGTGTAAATAGCCTGAGCTATGAGGCCGTTATTGCCCGAGCATTAGGCTAGATAATTTACCCGAAAATGAGGCGGGTAAGTAATTTTAAGGAGGTATCAAAACATGGTTGCTACTCGGCAGTCGCATCAAACCACTTTGCCACTGGAGTTTGATGCGCGACTCACTATCTTAAACTTGTCTGAAGATCAAAGAGCATGGCTGCAAAAGGCCTATGAACTTTGTCCCGCGGATGAGTCAACGGAACATCTCAATAACGCCATCGAAATGGTAGAGATCCTTGCAGACTTAAATTTTGATAGCGAATCCTTAGCAACTGCGTTTTTAACTCCTTATTTTGTTGCTGGAAAGTTGTCCCTTGAGCAAGTGGAAGAAGCGCTTGGCAAAAATATCTCTCTGCTTTTAAGAGGGGTGGAGAATATGGACACCATCAGCACTTTGGCACACCAAAGCTCGGGTAAGGTACAAGTCGACAACATCCGCCGTATGTTACTTGCTATGGTGGAAGATGTGCGCGCTGTAGTGATTAAGCTTGCTGAGCAAATCTGCCATTTGCGTGCGGTTAAGAAAGCATCTGAAGAAGAAAGAGTCGTTGCTGCAAAAGCGGCTGCCAATATTTTTGCACCACTTGCGAACCGTTTGGGGATTGGCCAATTAAAATGGGAACTTGAAGATCTCTCTTTCCGTTATTTGCATCCGGATACGTATAAGTCTATTGCCAAGAAGCTTTCTGATAAACGCCTAGACCGCGAAGCCTATATGGAAAATATGGTTAATTCGGTGGCGCAAAAACTTGCGGATGCAGGCATTAAAGCGCAGGTCTATGGACGTCCTAAGCATATTTATAGCATTTATAAAAAAATGGCGCAGAAAAGTTATGAATTCGAACAGTTGTTCGACATTCGAGCGATGCGTGTGGTGGTAGATGAAATTCAAGATTGCTACGCCGCGTTGGGCATTGTGCACACCAGTTGGCGGCATTTAAACAAAGAGTTTGACGACTATATTGCTACGCCTAAGCAAAACGGCTATCAGTCTATCCACACCGTGGTATTTGGTCCTGAGGGCAAAACGGTAGAAATCCAAATCCGTACTGAGGCCATGCATCGGGATGCAGAGCTTGGAGTGGCGGCACATTGGATGTACAAAGAAGGTGCATTGCCGGGCAGAAACTCAGGATACGAGCAAAAAATTAGCTGGCTACGCAAACTGTTGCAGTGGCAAGAAGAAGTGGTAGATGGCAGTGAAATAGCAGATGAGCTGAAGAATCAGGTTGTCGAAGACCGTGTTTATGTATTCACGCCCAAGGGCGATATCTTTGATTTGCCACTAGGCTCGACGCCACTCGACTTCGCTTACTACATTCATTCTAATGTTGGACATCGCTGCATTGGTGCAAAAGTGTTTGGTAAAATAGTGCCTTTCACTTACACATTGCGCACAGGCGATCAGGTAGAGATTCTTACCCAGAAAAATGCTTCGCCAAGTCGAGATTGGTTAAACCCGTCGCTGGGATATATTCATTCTTCAAGAGCGCGCAGTAAGATCCATCACTGGTTTAAGCAGCAAGATAGAGACAAAAATCTTCAAGCGGGTAAGGAAATTTTAGATAGTCATCTGCAAAAACTAGATATTACCTATAAAGATTTAGAACCCGCGATTGACCGCTTTAACTTTAAAGAACTCGACGATTTAATGGTGGCGATTGGTGCCGGTGATATTCGTATCAATCAATTCCTGAACTACGTGCAAGATAAACCTGAGGATACACCTAAGTTAAAAATCTCCTCGCCAAAACACACTAAAGGCGACAAAAACGCAGTGGTCGTTGATGGGGTTGGCAGCTTGATGAGTCATATGGCGAAATGCTGTGAGCCGGTACCGGGCGATGAAATTGTGGGTTACATCACGCAGGGGCGAGGTATTGCTGTGCATCGCTCTGATTGTGAGTCGTTTGCTCATATTACGGATATACATCCAGAGCGTGAGATTGCAGTCAGTTGGTCAGAGGATGTTAAAGCGTCGTACGCCATTACATTAAAAATTGAAGCACACGACCGCCAAGGGCTGATCCGAGACATTAGCGCTGTGCTTGCCAATGAAAAAGTCAATGTGCTCAATATGAATGTACAAACCCAAGACGATAAAAACGTGGCGGTATTTATGATGAAGGTAGAGGTGGATGACCTTTCTGCTATGCATCGCTTGCTGACTAAATTGATGCAAATCGAAGGTGTTTTTGATGCCAAACGACTCTAAGCCTTCTACAGCAATGGGGATAGAGCAGCTGCTAGAGATTATGTCGCAGCTACGCGACCCAAGCACTGGATGCGACTGGGATAAGAAGCAAACCTTTAAAACCATTGTCCCTTATACGTTAGAAGAAGCACACGAAGTTGCCGATGCTATTGAGCAAGGCGACTTTGCTCACTTAAAAGAAGAGTTGGGGGACTTGCTGTTCCAAGTGATTTTTTATGCTCAGCTTGGAAAAGAGCAGGGGTTGTTTGACTTTGCTGACATAGTGCAAACTCTCAATGACAAATTAGTGAGACGCCACCCTCATGTATTTGAAAAGCAGGAAAGCTTAAGCGAAGCAGAGCTTGAGCAGCAATGGCACGCCATTAAACAGCAAGAAAAACAGGCACAAAAACAAGGGGCGTTCGCGGCAGATATTCCAAGCAGCTTGCCTGCATTATCAAAAGCCTACAAAATTCAAAAGCAAGCAGCCAAACTCGGATTTGACTGGCCAAGTTATCACGGCGCGTGGGATAAAGTACAAGAGGAAGTCGCAGAGGTGAGCGAGGCGCTGCAAGTTGATCCACGCTCTGAACATACAGCGGAAGAGGTGGGCGACTTGTTGTTTGCAACTGTGAATGTGAGCCGGCATATAAAACGAGATCCGGAGCAGCTGCTACGTCAAGCCAATGAGAAATTTAAAAATCGCTTTGTGCAAGTCGAAGCCGTTTTGAATGAGTCCTCACTATCACTTAAAGATGCGAGCTTGGAGGAGATGGATGGTGCTTGGGAGACAGTGAAACGTCGTCAACGCAGTAAAAACAGAGACTGATTTTACGGTTTGTTCGTTATTTTAAACGACCTCCTGATAAAATATATTACCGTGCTAAGTCATTTTTAGCTGGAATGACTTAGGTGCTTTTGCTATACTATCGCCCCGTCTTGATTCTTATTTAAATTCCAATTTTCCTGAAATTTCTAGGGTTCGCATGAGTACAAAATTTATCTTCGTAACGGGCGGAGTAGTATCCTCCTTGGGTAAAGGTATTGCAGCTGCTTCTTTAGCCGCTATTTTAGAAGCACGTGGCTTGAAAGTAACGATTCTAAAGCTGGATCCTTACATCAATGTTGACCCTGGGACCATGAGCCCTATCCAACACGGTGAAGTATTCGTAACCGAAGACGGCGCGGAAACCGACCTTGATCTTGGTCACTACGAGCGTTTTATTCGCACAAAAATGACCAAGCGTAATAACTTTACACAAGGCCGTGTATTTGAAGACGTGTTGCGCAAAGAGCGTAGAGGTGAGTACTTAGGTGCCACTATTCAGGTTATTCCTCACATCACAAACGACATCAAGCGTCGCGTGCTTGAAGGCGCGGAAGGCCATGATGTTGCTATCGTAGAGATCGGTGGTACGGTTGGTGATATCGAGTCACAACCTTTCCTAGAAGCAATTCGTCAGCTAGGCACAGAGCTTGGTCGTGAGAGCGCTTTGTTTATGCATTTGACGCTAGTGCCTTTCTTAGGCCCTGCGGGTGAAGTGAAAACTAAGCCAACCCAGCACTCTGTGAAAGAGCTTCGTTCAATCGGTATTCAACCTGATATTTTGATCTGTCGTTCAGATCGTAAATTACCAGCGAACGAGCGCGCGAAGATTGCACTATTCACTAACGTGGAAGAAAAAGCAGTTATCTCGCTACAAGACGTAGACAGTATTTATAAGATCCCTGCGCTATTGAAGTCGCAAGAGCTTGATAACATCATTTGTCGTCGTTTCTACCTTGAGCGTCCGGAAGCGGATTTATCTGAGTGGGAACAAGTACTTTATCAAGAGTCAAATCCTACTGGTGAAGTGACAATTGGTATGGTTGGTAAATACATCGAATTACCGGACGCATATAAATCAGTTAACGAAGCATTGAAGCATGCTGGTTTGAAAAACCGTTTAACGGTGAATATTGAATATGTTGACTCTCAAGATATCGAGAGCAAGGGCACTGAGTTACTTGAGCACCTTGATGCTATCTTAGTACCTGGTGGCTTTGGTAACCGTGGCGTTGAAGGTAAGATTTTAGCTGCAAAGTATGCACGTGAAAACAAAGTACCATACCTAGGTATTTGTTTAGGGATGCAAGTTGCGCTAATCGAGTATGCACGTAACGTTGCAGGTCTTACTGGTGCTAACTCAACTGAATTTGATCTTGAAAGCCCACACCCAGTGGTTGGTCTGATCACTGAGTGGTTAGATGCAGATGGTAAGATTGAAGTACGTGACCACGACTCTGATCTTGGTGGCACTATGCGTCTTGGCGCGCAGCTTTGCCACTTAAAAGAGGGCTCTAAGGTGCGTGAAGTATACGGTAATGCCGAAATCGTTGAGCGTCACCGTCACCGCTACGAAGTAAACAACAACTATGTTGCTGAGCTTGAAAAAGCGGGTCTGCAATTTACTGGTCTGTCAGAAGACAAGAAACTAGTTGAGATTATCGAGAATAAAGATCACCCTTGGTTTATCGCGGCTCAGTTCCACCCTGAGTTCACGTCAACGCCTCGTGATGGTCACCCATTATTTGAAGGTTTTGTTGCGGCGGCATACAGCCACCAAAAAGCATCTTCGTAATAAGAAAAAGCCGTGCTCTTGCACGGCTTTTTTGTTGCAGAAGGTTTTGCAATAGGCGCTAAGAGTAGTGTTTATCGCCAAACTTTTTCTTATCTGCCGGCGCGTCAATGTGATACGTGTAAATTCTTCACTTTGCGAAGCAACAGAGATAAGGCAAACTTTAAAGCGGGTTTATTGACCCTGAATTCGCCTGCGACAGAAGCAGTGCAACACACACCACTTTGGGAATAAGAGGAATCAAGATGTCAAAAATCGTTAGAGTGATTGGCCGTGAAGTTATGGACTCACGCGGTAACCCAACAGTAGAAGCGGACGTACACCTAGAGTCAGGTGCATGGGGCCGTGCATGTGCGCCATCAGGTGCATCTACGGGTACCCGTGAAGCACTAGAGCTACGTGATGGTGATAAGTCTCGTTACTTAGGTAAAGGTGTATTAACAGCGGTAAACTACGTAAATAACGAAATCGCGGCAGCACTTGAAGGTCAAAACGCGCTAGAACAACGTGCAATCGACCAAATTATGTTGGACTTAGACGGCACTGAAAACAAAGAAAAACTAGGTGCGAATGCCATCCTTGCGGTATCTCTAGCAACAGCAAAAGCAGCTGCACAAGACAAAGGCGTGGCGCTATACGAGCATATCGCAGACATCAACGGTACAGCAGGTCAGTACTCAATGCCAGTTCCGATGATGAACATTATCAATGGTGGTGAGCACGCGGATAACAACGTTGATATTCAAGAGTTTATGGTTCAGCCTGTTGGCGCAAAGAGCTTCCGTGAAGCACTACGTATGGGTGCTGAAATCTTCCATAGCTTGAAAAACGTACTTAAGTCACGTGGCCTGAACACTGCTGTTGGTGATGAAGGTGGTTTTGCTCCAGACCTTAAGTCAAATGAAGAAGCGCTAGAAGTGATTGTTGAAGCGGTTGCAGCAGCTGGCTACGAAATGAACAAAGACGTAACACTAGCACTTGACTGTGCAGCGTCTGAGTTTTATATCGATGGCAAGTATGACCTAAAGGGCGAAGGTAAAACATTCGACTCGGAAGGTTTTGCAGGCTTCTTGGCCGATCTTGCAGCACGTTACCCAATTGTATCAATCGAAGATGGCCTAGACGAAAGCGACTGGGCTGGCTGGAAAGTCCTAACAGATAAAATCGGCGATAAAGTTCAGCTAGTGGGTGATGATCTTTTTGTTACTAACACTAAGATTTTAAAGCGTGGTATTGAAGAAAGCATTGGTAACTCAATCTTGATTAAATTCAACCAGATTGGTTCACTGTCTGAAACGCTTGATGCCATCAAAATGGCGCAAGATGCTGGCTTTACCGCCGTTATTTCACACCGCTCTGGTGAAACTGAAGACGCAACCATTGCTGATTTAGCAGTGGCGACAGCGGCAGGTCAAATTAAGACAGGTTCACTTTGTCGTTCGGATCGTGTAGCTAAGTACAACCAGTTACTACGTATTGAAGAAGCGCTAGGTGAAAAAGCGGTATACAAAGGCCGTAGTGAAATCAAAGGTCAGTAATTAGCATTACTTGATGTATTGTAAAAACGCCAGTTTAGTTACTGGCGTTTTTGTTCCTAACGTTCATCACCAAACTTCACAATGTCCTTGGCCATATCGGAATGTCCAACAGACTTGAAGTGAATTACAAGTATCATCCATCGTTGCTGCTCCATTACCTCCAGCAACAGCTGGTGTCATCTTGGTCACAAGTATTTTGTTCACACTAAGTTCTTTAATCGATTTTTTGTTGAACTTTAATTTCATTGTCGTTTCCTTCTATAAAAAATATAAATGTTAACCAAATCCATACAAGATGTTGGTTGTGTTACATTTGTACTTTTTGTATAAAAAGTCAACAGGTGTTTTTAAGCACCAAACTCTTGCGCTAATATCGATTGAGTGAAATTGATTTTCAAATAAAAACCTCTTGGCAAAGTTTGCACTATTTTACCGTTAGGCCCAATTGCATCGGTGAGCGCTTTGGCATTTGCCGCTTTTGGCCTTATCTGCATGACTTCTCCAAGATGCCCTGAGATTTCCTCTACATGGCCCGTAGCGATTAACTCGATTTGCTCTTCCCAGTCTCTTCGTAACAATTGTTCTTGATGCGCGTCTGGCCGCCATAAGAAGCCGTGTCCAATAACCCTATCTATTAAAGGAATTTCTCGCTCGGCTAATATGGGTAGCCAAAGAACGTGAGCTAATTTCTTTTTAACACTCGACGCTTCCCATGTTAATCCTGTTAACTGAGTCAGCGGCACGACAGAAACATAGGTGGTCTCTAGCGGTTTGCCTTGATAGCTTATGGGCAAAGTCTTGAGTTCAACGCCAATATGCTCAAAATCAGGCACAGGCTTTGAGCCCGCGGTGGCACCTAAGGCCGCTTCTATGAGTTGTCCTACCCAGCCTTTCTCTTTGAGCAAGTCTTGTGGTGTTTTAAACGAGAGCTGATGAGCGAGTTCACCTAATGTTAAACCGGCTATGTTTTCAACACGCTGCATAAGTTCGCCCACAGAGCGTGGTGGTGTAACTGATGGCAAGCGATACTCCTGAGTCTATCCCCTAAAAACACGATTATAAAAGAAATCATGTGGTGAAGTAAGTTGGTTATTTTGCACTCAACTTAAGTGTGGTTTGTTATTTCAACATATGGTTAAAGTAATAACTTTATTATCTATATGATAAATATGAAGTTATTTTTATTTTGCTACAGTCAGAGCGGCTTGGAAATCTTATGGCTTTGGATAAATACAAGACTATAAACATAATTATCCACAGAATATGTGGAAAACCTGAGGTTTGAAGTGTGTAATTGTGGATTTGTTCGTAATTTGAACTGAAAAACACTTAGTTATGCACAAGTTGTGGGTAACTTGAGAGTATGCTGAGATAATTTAGGTATAGAATGGAATTAAATTTGCCGTGGCGCGGGAGTTGTGGAACAATCATTAAAAATCGACTTATAAATGAGGCACTAAGGTGATTGATGCCGAAGGGTTTCGTGCCAATGTCGGAATAGTGATTTGTAATAATCAGGGGCAGGTTTTTTGGGCCCGTCGTTACGGACAACACTCTTGGCAATTTCCTCAAGGCGGAATAGATCAAGGGGAAACACCTGAGCAAACGATGTATCGTGAACTTCATGAAGAAGTTGGACTTAGGCCAGAAGATGTTGAAATAGTAGCAAGTTCTAAACATTGGTTACGTTACAAACTACCAAAAAGGTTAATTAGACGAGATTCAAGCCCAGTTTGTATCGGGCAAAAGCAGAAATGGTTTTTATTGAAACTTAGGTGTAAAGATGAAGACGTAGACTTATTACGTACGCATCACCCTGAGTTCGATGATTGGCGCTGGGTTAGCTATTGGTATCCAGTACGTCAAGTTGTATCGTTTAAGCGTGATGTCTATCGTCGAGTGATGAAGGAATTCGCTCCGTTTGCGATGCCATTTGGTAAACGTGAACAGCAAGGGCAAAAGGATTTCTGGCGCACAAAACGATAAAAATAGGAGCAGCAGGTGTTAGCAACGTTAAGATCGATTGCTGAGTCAGTGGCACAGCAAAGTGACCTACAAAGCGCGTTAAATTGCTTTGTTACTATGGTCAAAGATGCCATGCACACTGAATGCTGCTCAGTTTATTTTGCCGATTACAGTCAAGATAACTTTATCCTGATGGCAACGGATGGCTTAAACCCTGAAGCAATCGGAAAATTCCGCATGGGATTTACCGAAGGCCTAGTCGGTCTTGTTGCCCAGCGTGAAGAGCCAATTAACGTTGCCCACGCCCAATCACACCCAAGATTCAAACTGTCACCTGAGGTCAATGAAGAAGGCTACAATGCTTTCTTATCAGTACCTGTTGTACACCAGCGTAAAGTGCTTGGAGTTATTGTGGTGCAGCAAAAGATTGCTCGTGTATTTAGCCATGATGAAGAGTCCTTTCTTATTACGCTTTCAGCGCAATTGGCTTCACAGCTTGCCAACACCGAGATCCAAACTTTACTTCAACAAGATGCAAGCAGTCACAGAACCTCAGTGTTAAAAGGGGTATCAAGTGCTCCAGGTATTGCCTTAGGCGATGGTTATGTGGTGTTACCCCATATTGATTTTGCGAGTATTGAACCACAGCATAGTGACAATATTCAGCAGCAAATTCAGCTGTTTCATCAAGCGGTGGCCGCGACTCGGCAAGAATTCCATATTTTAGCCAAAACTCTGAGTGATGATATTCCAAAAGAAGCGGTAGCTGTGTTTGAGGTTTACCAACAACTTTTGGATGCCAAGAGTTTAGGTAAACAAGTAGAGTCTGAAATACAACAAGGCTGGAACGCGAAAACAGCGCTAAAGCTTGTTATCGAAAAGCTTGTGGCTCAGTTTGATATGATGAGCGACCCTTATATCAAAGAGCGTGCGATTGATGTTAATGATATTGGCCTGCGCGTGCTCCAGCATTTAGTCTCAACTGAACAAGCTGTTAAACACTATCCAGATAATACGATTCTAATCGCCCATACTTTGACTCCAACTATGTTAGCGCAAGTACCAAAAGAAAAGCTCAAAGGGGTCGTCAGTGTGCATGGCTCGGCCAACTCTCATGCCTCCATTCTCACTCGTGCGATGGGCGTCCCCGCTATTTGGGGCATAGAAGACATTCCATTATTACAGTTTGATGGTAAGTCTATGATCATGGATGCGTATTCTGGGCGGCTTTATATTTCGCCTTCGCAAATGTTGGTCAATGAGTACGTTGAAATCAAACGTAAAGACAACATTCTGCATGATAAGTTTGAAGCGGAACATGATTTGCCGCCTATTACACTCGATGGTGAGCGTATAAATTTACTCTTAAATGCTGGGCTTGATCTATCGACCGAGACATTAAGCGCCAGTTATTGCGATGGCGTTGGTCTTTATCGAACTGAGTCTTGGTTTATGCAAAAAGGCCAATTCCCAACACAATCGGAGCAAGAAGTCTGGTATCGCGAGGTGCTATCACGTTATCACCCTGAGCCCGTAGTGATGCGGACTTTAGATATCGGTGGCGACAAAATTCTAGATTACTTTGATATCAAAGAAGAAAACCCATTTTTAGGGTGGCGGGGCATTCGTGTATCGCTGGATCACCCCGAGCTTTTCTTGGATCAAATCAAAGCGATGATCAAAGCAAACGCAGGTCTTGGCAACTTACAGATCATGTTGCCTATGGTGGGTCATAGTGAGGAAATAGATGAAGCGATGGCACTCATTGAGCAGGCTTGTTTTGAGTTGCAAGACGAATGGGCCGATCCTTTTTATACCATCGACCGACCAGAAATCGGCGTGATGCTCGAAGTACCGTCTAGCGTGTACTTGTTACCTGAGTGGTCGAAAAAAATTGATTTTTGCTCTGTGGGCAGTAACGATTTGACGCAGTATTTATTAGCCGTTGATAGAACCAACGCGCAAGTAGCGGATCTTTTTGACCCTTATCACCCCAGTGTATTACGAGTGTTAAACCAGATTGCACAGCAGTGTGAATTACACGAGCTGCCTTTTAGCCTGTGTGGAGAATTAGGCGGTGAGCCTGAGGGAGCAATCTTGCTTATTGCAATGGGGTATCGCCGTTTGAGTATGAATATTTCATCACTGAACAAAGTAAAATGGGTGTTACGTAGACTGAGAGTAACGGATATGGAAGCTTTACTTGAAAATTGTTTAGCACAGCCGTCATCTAAGCAAGTGCGCCGAATTATTAAAGAATTTATGATAGAACATCATTTTGCAGAATTACTCTATACCAGCCACCAAGCAAAGGGTGCTTCTTAAGGCTATTTACGCTACCATTACGGCGCTATAAGAATAAGAGCTTGTTGATGGAAACTATTATACTCATCGTTGTACTTTGCGCTTTGCTCGGCTGTGCAGTTGGCTTTTTGGCAGGTCTACTTGGTATCGGCGGCGGGCTGCTGATAGTCCCTATTTTATCTGTCATCTTGACCAAATTTAATGTTATACCCACAGATCAAGTGGTGTTAGTTGCAATTGCGACGTCTCTCGCCTCCATTATTTTCACTTCGACATCTTCAGCCAAAGCACATCATAAAAATGACAATGTTCCATGGCACATTGCTCCATGGGTGATGTTAGGTGTGGCAGTCGGCGCGTTGGGCAGTGGTTTTGCCGCAGTGATGTTGCCTGAAAAACTGGTCAGAATTATTTTTGTGGTTAGTGTTGTAGGCATTGCATTGAAAATGGCGTGGAGCTCCAGAAGACCGCCACAATCAACCAGAGTTATACCGCAAGGACCGATACTTGCGATGCTAACCTCGGTAACGGGGGCGCTGTCTGCAATGATTGGTATCGGCGGGGGAGCATTAATCGTCCCACTACTGACATTTTTCTCTGTTGATATGAAAAAAGCGATAGGATGTGCGTCTGCTAGTGGTATTGTTATCGCTATCTTTGGCTCCTTTGGCTATATCGCCTCTGGCAGCCAACATGTGGATATTGAACATGGATTTTTAGGTTTTGTCTATTTACCGGCTTTGTTTGGTATAGTGGCAACTTCATGGTTTATGGCGCCTATTGGTGCTAAAGCTACGCACCACTTACCAGTCACAACGATTAAGAAAGTGTTTGCGGCGTTACTCATTGTTATCGCTGGCAATATGTTAATGAATTAAGGAAAGGCTATGGCTTTGCAGTTTCCACAGATAGACCCTGTGATTTTTTCCATCGGACCGTTAAGTGTTCGTTGGTATGGATTAATGTATTTAATCGGCTTTATGTTCGCCATGTGGTGGGCTGGGAAAGAAGCAAAAAAACCAAACTCTGGTTGGAATAAAGACCAAGTTGGCGACCTAGTTTTTTACTGTATGCTCGGTGTGATCTTGGGCGGGCGAATTGGTTACGTGTTGTTTTATCAATTCTCTCATTTTATTGAAAACCCGCTTTATTTGTTTAGGGTGGACCAAGGCGGTATGTCTTTCCATGGCGGTGCATTGGGCGTTATCACGGCAATTATCGTGTATGCGCTTAAAAACAAACGTTCGATTTTATCGGTAGGTGACTTTGTCGTTCCTATGGTGCCTGTTGGGCTTTTTGCTGGTCGTATCGGTAACTTCATTAATGGCGAATTATGGGGTCGCGTAACGGATGTTCCCTGGGCATTTATTTTCCCAACGGGCGGACCACAGCCGCGCCACCCATCACAACTTTATGAAGCGTTTTTTGAAGGGTTGGTATTGTTTGTGATGTTGGTATGGTTTAGGAAAAAACCGCGCCCAGCGGGCAGCGTAGCAGGTCTATTTTTAGCCGGTTACGGTGTCTTCCGCTTCTCAATCGAGTATTTCCGTGAACCAGATGCACATATTGGCTTATATGGTGGCTTTATTTCTCAAGGTCAGATCTTATCCCTCCCTATGGTGATTGCAGGCGCTATCCTTATGGTATGGGCATATAAGCGAGAAAGTAGCAACCCATCTAACGAGCAAGTTAAAAGTTAAAGAGTAGCGAACAATGAAGCAATATTTAGAACTGATGCGCCATGTGCGTGATAATGGCACAAAAAAAGAATTTTGTGATAATGAAAATGCTACTCACGCACGAATGGGTGGTCTTTTGCATTGATATATATGGAAATTGTACTATTATTAAAATTACATAATGTGTGAATCGTTATCTACAATTTTTTAAGGGCTGGTTTGGTAGTCCAAAACACACATAAATGCGAACTAATTACTTTGATATAGGGAATAATTTTTAGATGAAATGGCAAACAATGCACAAGTTACGATAACCTGTATCAATAACAAAATATTAAAAAAGCAACTTAATGAATATACACCCCGAAAAACAATATTTAGATTTACTGACCTTGTTACTAGAAACAGGCAGCGAAAGAGTTGATCGAACTGGCGTAGGTACAAAAGCCATTTTTGGGCATACCATGCGATTTGATTTATCTGAAGGCTTTCCTGTATTTACGACAAAACGTGTGTACTGGAAAACAGCATTTAAAGAGATGCTATGGATGCTTTCTGGTGGCCACAATATCAAAGAGTTGGTTGAGCAAAACGTCCATATTTGGAGTGATTGGCCTTACAAAAAATTTATTGATGCTCAGCCCGAAGGTAGTGCAGATAAATCAATTACGATGGAAGAGTTCGAGCAGCGTATCATTGCTAACGATGAGTTTGCTCGGCAATGGGGTGATCTTGGGCCTGTATATGGTAAACAATGGCGTAGATGGAAAACTGAAGATGGTCAAGAAATTGATCAAGTCTCTCAGGTAATTGATTTATTGAAGAACAATCCATCATCGAGGCGCATCATATTTGACGGCTGGAATGTCGGTGAACTTGACCAAATGGCTCTCCCGCCCTGTCATAAGCATTATCAATTTTATGTTGATCCAAATACCAATAAGCTCTCTGGTGGTATGGTGCAACGTTCTTGTGATTCTTATCTTGGGCTTGCATTTAATATTGCAAATCTAGCCTTTATTACCACGCTCCTTGCGGAGCAAACAGGCTATGATGTCGGTGAAATCGTGTGGTTTGGTATGGATGTGCATTTATATATGAACCACATTGAGCAAGCTAAAAAGCAATTATCACGGGAGCCAAAAGCGTTTCCTAAATTAGTTATAAAGCGTAAGCCAGAGTCATTATTTGATTATACCATTGATGATTTCGAACTTGACGGATATGACCCTCACCCTGCAATACCTGCACCAGTAGCGGTATAAGGTGAACTCAATTTATGGCTGGGCTTGAAACATATAACACTCCTGAGAAATTGAAATCATTTCTTCAGGAGTTGCTCAGCCAGAAAGAGTTACCTACACACAAAGGCAAAATAGCTCGCTAATTGAAAAAACATATGGCTTTCAACATTGTTCTTTATCTAACTATCATGGTTTTGATAAATATCAGTGGTGTAAAAATGTTGTTGATGATTTTGAAAAGGATTTGATCGCAAAAGAAGGCGGTAATATTACAGGGATAAATTTTGAATACGGCACTCCAAAGCGATTTAAAAAGCTATTAGATAAGCTTAAAGATGATATTGATAGCTTGCCTGTTGCCCCTCAAGGTGATAGGTCTGGGCGAATATCGTTCCGAGCTTTTGAAAGAAAGTTTAAATTTCCCACGAATTCTCTTGTAGGCAAAACTGAGTCATGGCAGTGGGCACGCGACATGCTCAATGAGTTTGATGACGAGCTTTACGAGAAGGGTGTTACTGGGACTGTTTGGGAGCGAAAAGTTCCTGATATTAGAAAGTATTTAGAAGAGTTAGACAAGAATCAACAGATACCTATCAATGAGCGTGGAAAGTTAAATCGTAAATCAGTAATGACTGAGTTTGTTTAGCGGCTAATCAAAGCACTAGTGTAGCTGAAACACGTGCACCTAAATTAAAAGTGTTGTTCAAAGAATATGATGAACTCATCAGTCAACAAGACTATTCGCAGTATGCAGGAGACAAATACAAGGATGCTTTGTCAGAAATACTCGAAAACAAAGAACTAGTACTGGATTCTTCATCAAGAGTGATCAGTATAAAATGGTTAGCACAAGAGCTAGGTATTGCAAAAAACACCATCAGAACTAGCCCGAACCTAATGAAATTGATCGATGAACGTACAAAAACGCTCCATCACACTCAGCTACGGGGAGTAACTAGACAATCATTCAATGTTTATGGTGCAACTACACTCAATTTAGGCGCAACGCCATATTCTGAAGTGCATGGCAGGGTATATTCTTTTTCTTCTCTCATCGAATTATATAGTCTCGAATTGGCCGAAAAAATTGGCACCGCATTTATTGCAGTCACTAACAAAGCTGCAACAGGCTCAGTAAAAAATAAGTATTCACGTATTCTTCATTTTTTCGAGTGGTTAGCCAATCCAAAAAATATAGACAGGAACGTTGCTGATTCATTACGCGACAATAAAAAAGTTAATCAAGCTGATTTTGGTAGAGCTTGTATGGCATATCGGGCAGCGCTATTACTTGAAAACCCTAGTATTAACTTAAATACATTTATCATTACTCAATTTGGTGACGCAAGAGTTCTTCCCAAATATACATTTCTAACTAGAGGAAAAGCAAATAAAGACAGAAGCCACAGGCAGTCGATACTTGAAGCTAGCATCAAAAAGGATGAGTTAGAGCGAGTAGAGGAAATATTAACAGATGCAGCAAAATATCGCGGCATCGAAATAAGTCAAGGTAAGGATACGAAAGCCTTTCTAGAAACGTTAATGTTTGAAAAAGCTAAAAAGCCTGACCTACCTGATGATCTTTCTGAAGCTATGCTGGAGATCACGGAATCACGATTGTTAGAAATACGAACTCAGGCGAGTAAAATTTTTAAACAGTGGCAAGTGCTGCACAAAGAAGGAGTCGAGTTACTCGATTTGGCAACTGTCGATTGTGATGAATTTCGCTCAATGTTGGAAAAAAGAGTATCGATTAGTTCCTTTCAATGGTCTCAATACATCAAAGACATATTTCCTATCGACAATAAGCAACTTACTCTTGCCAACCTACTTAAAATTATTAAAACAGTTTACAAAGCTTGTCCTCCAAATTTAGCTACCACTAATATGCAAATGTGGAACAAAAAATATCAACTCTTTGGTGGTATTGAACGAGTTGCCTCTTATCTAGTTCCTACCCGCAAGGCTATTAGCTCTGCATTAACATTATATCTCTGTGAAAGCGGAGCTAACGTTGCTGTCGCCCTAACACTACCTAATGATTGTGTTCGTAAATCAGGCGTTGCTCAACATAAAAAGGTAGTCGGTAAAAAGGACAGATCGTTTGGCAAGCCCATTTACGATGAACTGGCGGTCAAAAGCGATAACGTAGAATGTGTAAGTGCTGTTAATGCGCTTGAGTATATTTGTTCAGCGCAACCTGAATCAGATGATGATACGCTGCAATATTATCAAAAAGGGGCTGTTCAACCACTAACAGAGTTTGCTTTTAGAGATGAGTTTAAAGCTATTTGCAATCATTCTAGTTATTTAAAGCAATTTAGACTTGTTCCTTCAATGCTTAGGCCAACGGTTTTGTTGAATGTTCAATTAAAAGATCCTGCAAATCTTGGCGTTGCACAACTTATTGCTCAACATGAATCAGGTGCAACTACAGAAGGCTATACCAATAAACTTCCCCACCGTATTCAAATGGAAAAAGATATGCTGGAGTTCCAGCAAACGATTGAAGTGGTCATGGTTTATGATGATGAAGATGTGCATAAAAAGCTGAACATGACTCAAAAACAATGGAATGAAAAGAAGCAAAAAGTTGAGAAAACAGGCTGGGGTGTTTTTTGTAAAGATAGAGAAATTGTGACCGAATCAGGTGAAAAGCTTAAATGCGGTGAAGTAGAAAACTGCGTTATGTGCAAGCATGACCATATGCTAGTAAGTGCCGATCCGATATCTATTTCTGACATGATTATTTGGAAGACTGCATTAGACAACAGTGAAGCCGCGTTTACTGCCAAGAATATGAATAGGTGGACTGATGTTTGGGTGCCTTGGCAGGCATTGTTCACTGTGGTTTTAGAAGAGAAAATGACGCGAGGTAAGCTTAGCCTTATCAAGAAACAAGCCACTGATATTGCTGATCAGAAAATGAGCGATGGTGACTTTGCAATGCCGGAGCCTTGGTAATGAGCAATTTAGCTTTATTAGATGTTTTTCAGGCTTCTGATGCTGAAGAAAAATTCAATAGTAATAGGGAAAGCTGGCCTTGGCTTAGTAATATTTCTATTGCTGAAAACATAATTGAAATAACAGATACAGCAGGTGAAAATCGCAGTACATCAAGCGTAGAGCTTGATGTTAAATTACTTGATGGCAGTAAGTTAACGGATAAACGAAACAAGGAGTTTTACTACTTAGTAATTGAGTATGTTGAAGTTTTTCGTCTACACAACCCCGTTATAGGCGCTTCAGTTCATGCGCAGCGGATAAGGTCTCTGTTATCGTTTATTTGTTGGTTAAGTCAATACCAAATCAGGTCGTTAGCAAAAGTAACTAAAACTCATCTTGAAAAGTTCGCAAATGATGCTGCTTTTGGCACAGAGTTTTCTCTCAGCATTCCTGAAAAAGTATTCAATGCTATCAAAAAACAATTACTTGAGGGGCGCAAGTTGCCATTCAGGGAAGCCAATACGTTTAGACGAGCTGAAATATATAAGCAGGTTGGTGTTCATGCTTTACCAATAAGAAACTTTACATATACCGCTAGAGTTTTGGATTGGTATGAGAGTCAGTTAAAAAATGGCTTTAAAGGCGCTGAACTAGAAAAGCTTACTGTTCAGGATGTATTAGAAGAATTAGATCTTATTCCGAATGTTGAAAATGCACTTATCAGGTTTCTTGAACAATATTCGACCAAGTAAAGTGTAAGTAAAGTAAAAAATTAAAATTTATCTACTAATGTTTAAGTTCTTATTATTCAATTTGTTAAGTTCTATTTTGGGGGGAGGCTTACTTTGTTAAATTTTTATAAAAATAATTGCTTGATTATGTGATTTTAATGGGTTAGCATCCTCGATACCAAATATTTAAAGGATTAAATAAATTTTACTTATATGTCGTTATTTAGAAAGGAAGCAATAGAGTCACAACACCAGAAATTACATGGAGATGTATTTCTTACTCAGCCCATAAGTTTTTCTTGGGTAACAGCGTTATTAAGCTCAATATTTGTAGTTTTTATATTCTTTTTATTTTCTACTTCATACTCTAGAACAGAAAATGTTTCTGGTCACATCGTTCCCTCAAATGGCTTAATTAAAATAAAAGCAACTTACTCCGGCATATTGAAAGATATTATTGTTGATGAAGGCCAATCTGTTCAATCAGGTGAAACAATAGCTATAGTTTCACGACATAATAATATGTTAGAAGGTGGAAAATTAGCAGAGCAGCTTGTAAATGAACTAGATCAAAAAAGAAAATTGATAGAGCTTCAAAAACGTATTGATGAAAATCAAGAAACTTCAGAGTATAAAAGGTTATCAGCTCAACAGGTTGAATATGAAAATAAAATTTCTTCACTTGAAAAGCAAATTAGCATTCAAAAACAAATTGAAAGCTCTGAAAAAATTCAACTCGAAAATATGAAATTATTGTTTTCTACAAACTCGATCAGCCAAGTTGACTTCGAGTCAAAACATCAAAGCTATTTAGCCAAAAAACAGCATATCAATCTTCTTGAAGAGAGGTTAATAGAAATAGAATCTTATTTAGAGCAGACAAAGTTGAGGAAGTTAGAGCTACCAGACCTTTACAAAAGCAAAATATTAAACTTAAACATTCAGTTAGCGGATATTAATTCACAACGTGCAGAGTTAGATTCGAGTTCAGCATACGTTTTAACTTCACCTGTTTCGGGGAAGGTAGCAGCAATTAATGTTAAAAATGGAATATCTGTTCAATCACAGTTATCAATCGCAACTATTATACCTAAGAATAGTAAATTAGAAGTGGAGCTATTTGTTCCTAGCAAAGCAATCGGTTTTGTTGAGAAAGGGCAAACAGTCCGTATTTTTTATGATGCATTTCCCTTTCAGAAGTTTGGTTCATATACAGCAAAGATCATTAGCGTGACGGAGACAATTTTAACGCCAGATGATCTTTCCTCACAATTTAATGTTCATGAGCCTGTATATAAAGCTAGAGCAGAGCTTGATCATGAATATATTAAAGTAGGAGATAGACAGTTTGACTTAGATGTCGGAATGAGCTTGAGAGCGAACATTGTTTTAGAGAGGAACTCTTTAATTGATTGGATATTATCACCACTAAAAGCTTTATCAAACAGAGCTTAAGTAGTTCGGAGTGATTTAGTGTTATTAAATATATCAGGAAAACTTAGACTTCCAATTATTCGACAAACTGAAGCGGCAGAGTGTGGCCTTGCTTCTTTAGCAATGGTATCAAACTATTATGGCCATAAAGTAGATCTTGCTACGTTACGCAGAAAATATACTACAAGCTTACAGGGAATGACATTAAGAGCTGTAATGGATGTTGCGGTGAAAATGGAATTTACTGTTAGGCCAATAAAAGCTCCGCTAGAATTAATATCTCAGGTCAAATTACCAGCTATCCTTCATTGGGATATGAATCACTTTGTGGTATTAAAATCAGTAAATAGAAATTCAATAACTATTCATGATCCCGCTAAAGGTATAAGAGAGTTTACTAGAGAAGAATTTTCAAAGCATTATACAGGGGTTGCACTGGAACTTTCACCCTCTCAAAGATTTCAAAAA
Organism: Pseudoalteromonas sp. JC3; assembly: GCF_030291895.1. Lineage (NCBI taxonomy): Bacteria > Pseudomonadati > Pseudomonadota > Gammaproteobacteria > Alteromonadales > Pseudoalteromonadaceae > Pseudoalteromonas > Pseudoalteromonas sp. JC3. Next base: position 1,561,439 of record NZ_CP127855.1, read on the forward strand.
GTATCGGAAATTTCTAGGTTAAGGTTGTCAGATCTTTGGGGGCGCATATTTGGGTTAAAACATAACTTGATTCAGATACTTCTTTTATCCTGTATTATTCAAGCATTTGCACTTGTAACTCCATTTTATCTTCAAGTTGCAGTTGATGAAGTAATAGTCAAATACGATATTGACTTGCTTATCGTTTTGTCAATTGGCTTTGCGGTATTTACCATAATCAATTTTATCAGCAAAACTATGCGTGGCCATGTAATTTTATACTTTGCTAGCATGCTTTCTTTTCAAATGGCCTCTAATCTTTTCAGACATGTTATGCGATTACCCGTTGACTTTTTTGAAAAGAGGCATATAGGAGATATTGTTACTAGGTTTGGTTCTTTGGAGCCTCTAACAAAAATGCTAACAGAAAGCCTCGTTGCAAGTGTGATCGATGGGATTATGGCTGTTACTACAATTATCTTGATGTATTTGTATAGCCCTAAGCTTGCCACAATCGCTGTAATCGCTCTCATTATATACATGATTATTCGCTTAATTTTCTATAAAAGATTTAGAATTGCTCAAGAAGATGCAATAGCCTCCCATGCAAAGGAAAATACGACTTTTATCGAGTCTATAAGGGGTATTACATGTATAAAGCTGTTTGGAGGAGAGGCAAAAAGGGAGTTTTTGTGGCAAAACCATTATGCAGACAAAGTTAACAGTAACGCTAAATATTCTAAAATGAAAATTTGGTTTGATTCAGCTAATACAGGGATTTTTGGTTTAGAGCATATTATATTGGTATTTATAGCTGCAAATTTGGTGATGTCTGGTGACTTTACCGTAGGTATGATTTTTGCCTTTATGGCCTATAAACAAAACTTTACTGAAAAAGCTTCCTCGTTGGTTGAAACATTAATTGAATTCAGGATGCTTTCTCTGCATTTGGAAAGAATTGCAGATTTAGCTCATGCAGAACAGGAAAAATGTTTTGATACGCCTTTAATAGAAAAAATACCGTTGAAAGGGAGGGTATCATTAGAAGCTGTATCATACAGATATAGTGAATCAACCCCTTGGGTTTTTAGAAATATTAACTTATTTATAGAAAGCGGTGATTCAGTTGCCGTAATAGGTCCTTCGGGCGGTGGGAAAACTACTCTTTTTAAGGTTCTCACTGGGTTATTTCAGCCTGATACAGGAGAGGTATGTTTAGATGGTATACCTGTGAAGCAATACGGTCTTTCCTCGTATAGAAGTCAAGTTGGTGTAGTTATGCAGGATGATGAGCTATTTGCGGGTTCAATTGCGGAGAATATATCTTTTTTCGATCAAGAGATTGATATGGAGTTAGTTGTTGAAGCTGCTAAATCAGCATTGATTTATGAAGAAATAATGCAAATGCCAATGAAATTTGAAAGTCTAGTTGGAGATATGGGGGCGGCTCTTTCAGGAGGCCAAAAGCAAAGGGTACTTCTTGCAAGAGCATTATATAGAAAGCCAAAAATTTTGTTTATGGATGAAGGAACTGCACATCTAGATATAATGACAGAGAAACTGGTAAATCAATCAATTTCAAGTATGGGTATTACTAGAATTTTTATCGCACATCGACCTGATACAATTCGCTCAGCTAATAAAGTTTATGAAATCAATAATGGAGATATACGTGAGGTTTCTCCCCAAGAGAGAGTTCTCCTAGGCATCTCTTCACCTAAGACTAAAGAAAAGAGTACTCCTCAAGCTGCGACAGGTTTAACAAAAAAAAGTGTTAAAGAAGGGCTGGGGCATACTAAAGGAATTAATGCGCCATCATTTGTTTAAATGAATAAAGAGGATATTAACATAGAATGACATCTAAAAATATGGAAACAAGCCAAAATATCGACTTGAAGGGCGATATTGAAAAGTTATTAGGACTTACAAAAGTAAATGTATTGGTTCAACATATTTCAGAAGCTTATCTAGTAAAAGGAAAAAAGTCTATTGAAAGTCGTTCAATGGATGCTGACCCAGAGATACTCAATTCGACCCTAGCGAGGTTTGAAGATGAGTTCCGTAAGCATTTACCATCTTTACTGGAAGATGTCGTGAATTTGTATATGAATATTTTTACTGAAGAACAAATTCACAAAGTCCTTTCTTTTTATGAGTCAAGCACAGGGCTTGCTTTTATGGATGGTAGCAACAGGCTTGAATCAGAGCTTCAAGTAGTAACTCAAAACTGGGCGGAGAAAGCTGGTCAAATAGCTTTTTCTGAAGCGGTTTCTCAGATTGATAAAGAACATAAAAATGCTTAAAGAAAAAAATTTGTTGTTTTTATTAACAACAATCAACCCAGTTTTATTGGGTAGCTAATCTGGCGGACTGTTGATATTTACAATGGAATGCTTTAACAAAACTAAAAAGGAAATGTAAAAATGAATGCAATTGCATTAAATAATCTAAAAATTGAAGAAATGTCACTTGAAGAAGCTGAGCAAGTAAATGGTGGTCGTGTAAAAGCTAGAGCTGCTATTGCAGGCTTTGCTGCTGGCGGTTTATTTGGAGCTGCATTGGCTGTTGGAGCAGTATTAGTTATTGAGTATGCTTTAAGCTAAGAGGTCTGTATGCATACAGAGAATCATTTAGATCAAAAGCTTAACAATATTATTGAAAAACTATTCCCTTTTATTGCACATAGGGAGCTAGCTGAAGATGATAAGGTTGTAGTTACTAGCTTTTTGAAAGGCTTTCTGTTTAGCTTTTTAACCGTTTTATGTATTTATTCAATTAAAAAATTTGGAGGATAATATGAAATTATCAATTGTAGAAATGACAGAAAAAGAAGTAGACTTTGTAGCTGGTGGTCCTTTACCAGTGGTTGCCGCAGCTTTTATTAGTGGTGCCAAATGGGGGTTCGCAGGCGTAGTCTCAATTTATGGTATTTATAAAGCAGCTAACTAAATAGCAGCTTTACTTTATCAAGCCCCTTTACTTTGGGGCTTTTTTTGTTTTTATATTGATATAATCTGTTTTAGAAGTTTAATGAATTTTTGTGGCTAGTATCGATGCTAATTTCATTTTATAATTTGGGTTGCAAAGTGTGCGAAACGATTTCAACTTTAACCCCTAATGTCACAAAACCCTTTAACATCGCAAGTTATGCGCTGTTAACGATGATGATTGCACAAGTTTGTGACTTAGAAGTGGGTGATTTCGTACATACTTTCGGCGATGCCCATTTATACCTAAACCATATGGAACAAGTTGAAGAGCAGCTAAGCCGAGCGCCGTTTGCGAAGCCACAAATGCAGATCAACCCTCAAGTAAAAGACATATTTGGTTTTAAGTTTGAAGACTTTGAACTGGTGAACTACGAATGTCACCCGCATATAAAGGCACCAGTCGCGATTTAGGAACATTTATGAAAGCCGTTATTCCAGTGGCGGGTCTTGGCACCCGCATGTTACCAGCAACGAAGGCCATTCCAAAAGAAATGCTGCCAATTGTCGATAAGCCTCTGATCCAGTATGTGGTAGATGAAGCAGCGGCCGCTGGCGTCAAAGAAATTGTCCTGGTAACCCATTCAAGTAAAAACTCAATTGAAAACCACTTTGATAAAAGCTTTGAGTTGGAAGCAACACTGGAAAAACGGGTTAAGCGTCAGCTGCTAGAAGAAGTACAATCTATATGCCCCAAAGGCGTTACGCTGATCCATGTGCGTCAAGGTGAGGCTCGTGGCCTTGGTCATGCCATCAACTGCGCTGCACCTGTGATTGGCGATGAGCCCTTTGTGGTTATGCTGCCCGATGTATTGGTCGATGACGCTGCATGCGATCTAACAAAAGATAATCTTGCTGATATGATCGCGCGTTTTAAAGGGTCAGGTAATAGCCAAGTGATGGTAGAAGCGGTAGCGCCTGAACTCGTCTCCCAGTTTGGTATTGTGGATTTGGGAGGAGCAGCGCTAGTGCAAGGAGAGTCAGGCGCAATGCAGTCTATTGTCGAAAAGCCTGAACAACAAAATGCGCCTTCAAACTTAGCCGTTGTTGGTCGTTACGTACTTAACAAATCTATTTGGCCACTTTTGGCAAAAACACCGTTAGGTGCTGGTGGTGAAATTCAACTGACCGATGCGATTGCTATGTTGATGGAGCGAGAGCAAGTGGATGCATACTCGCTACGTGGAAAAAGCCATGATTGCGGAAGTAAAATTGGCTATTTAAAAGCGATAGTTGAGCATGCGATGCGAAGAGAAGAGTATTCGACTGAGCTTGCTTCTCTTATCGATTCTATTGCAAAAAGTTAAATGTACCGATATTTGCGGTAAAAGCATTTGGTTATTTACCGCGATTTATGTACCATAGCAGAAAATGGATTTTTGTTATAACTTATTGTGAATATTCAGTTTTTTAAACTTATACTACTCGGCTCTGTAATCACCTTAGGTGGCTGTAGTCATTCAGTTCAGCAGCCCTCGCAGTTAAGTGAGCAACAGCTCAAAAGTATTAAGCGATTGAGCTCGTTAGAAGAGGATCTCTCAAACCTGCTGACTTTGTTAGAGTCTCAAGCTAGCGTCGATAATATCCAAGCAGCATCGACTACTGACATAGAGGTTAAGCGTTATTCCGCCAGTAAACAAAAGGCGAATCAAACGACTGGAATTCAACTCAAGTTGTTTCCAATATCCATCAATTCCATGCCTCAAGTTGAGCAACATCAAGCGCTATTAGCGGCAGTAAAGCGAAAGTTTCCTAGTATATTCTCTGAGGCCGAATTTCGAATTCAAGCATTTGAAATGCGGGATTGGGCAACAGTTTCTGGATTAAGATCAACTCAAGAAGCAAAAATCTACTGTAGACTATTTTCTATCCAAAGCATTGATTGTAGGAGATTAATGCTTTAATTTTTACTAAAGTTTTCCCATTTGGGAACGATAAACAATAAGTCACCAAAAAAATGGCATTGCGGTGATGATAAAAATGACTCCTAAAGGAATTTAAAGATGAAAACACTGATTAAATCTGCGCTTGTTGCAAGCTCTATTTCCGCTGCTTTACTTACTTCTTCAGCAATTGCTAAAGATACTGCCCGTCTTGAAGTTAAAGTAGAAGTTAAAAACTTATTTTCAGCGGAAGCTGGTGATCCGCTTGATTTCGGTATCATTCGAGTGCAGGGTGATGCAGCTGATGTCGCGACGATGAAGATTGAAGCGGATCCAACACTGACCGATCCTGAAATTAAGAATACTGGTGACGCAGTAATAAACCTTATTAGTACAGGTGGAGCAGGTTCTATCAATATCACTGATGCAGCGCCAAACACTGAGCTAACGATTACGGTTCCGGCTGCAACTACGGTTGATAGCGTGGGTAATGCCTCTTTTGATTTAAAGGATTTTGAGTTTTATGTGGTAAGCGGTGCACAACCTAATAGTGAAGTGACAAACAACAAGTTTAGGGTTGATGCAAATGGTGCCGCAACGCTTTCCGTTGGTGCGACATTAAGTACGAAAGCACTTTCTGGAACAGATACGTATGGTGGTGGTGTATACACCAGTAAAGTTGATATCGAAATCGCTTACTAAAACATGTGGCGTTACATGGTACTGGCATTGCTTTTTGCCAGTCACTTGGCCAAAGCTCAAGATATATCGGTCGTTAAGAAATTGAGCTTTGGCACTATTGCGATTATTGACCAAAATAGCGCAGGCACTGTGACAATAGAACCTAATGTTAGGCCACAAACCTCAAGCAATATTCTATTCGTAGAGTTTGGTCATGCGGCAGAAATCCTCTTGACCGATTTTCCTCACAATCGCCAAATTAGCGTCCAATCTACCATTTACAACGACTGGTTTGGATATTGGAATCTTGGTGCATCCGATGCCTTCCAATTGACAGAGCTGTATCACGAGAAGGCGATTTACACCGATAGTGTTGGGTCTGGTGAGTTTAAGGTCGGTGGTCAATTGCGCTTTGCTGGCAATGGTAAATCGCTATCGGATGGAGTGCAAACCTTGAACGTTGAAATAACTTTGTCTTACTAAATTATGAATAAATTAATATTAACGCTGCTTTTGTTTTGTTGCTGTAAAGTAAGCGCCAATCTGATGATCACCCCAACACGGGTTGCTTTCGAAGAGCGTCAGAGAATTGAGAGGGTTACAATCATTAATAATGGTGATGTGACCAAATCTTATCGACTTGAATTTCAAGAGAAGCTAGCACTTAAAGAAGGTGGTTATGCCAACTTTGCCGAGCAAAAAATGAACCCTATGGCTGCAAGCCATTTCATTCGTATTTCACCTAGGCAAGTAACACTAGGGCCTGGTGAGCGTCAGGTAATAAAGCTGGCTGTGCGCAGAAAGGCGAATATGGAACAAGGAGAGTATCGCTCACATTTGCTTTTTAGGGAGCTGCCGAATAATAAAGGCAAGCTGCAAGAAGGTATCAATATTGACGTGCTGATGAGCTATAGCATTCCGGTGATGCTACGAGTTGGCGATGCGAACCCGCAAGTACAGCTTGAGGATGTCATTGTAAGCAACGCGAAAAATGGTCGTCAGGCAATTACGGTACTACTTAATCGAACTGGGAAATATAGTAGCTTTGGCGAATTATCCGCTTATTGGCAGGGGAAAAATGACGTTAAACCGGTGCGGATCGGAGTATTAAATAAGTTTGCCGTATATCCAGAGCTTAATCAAAGGAGTGTAGAATTCTCGATAGACCCTGCAATTAAGCTTGGGCCATCAGGCAAGGTCTTAATCAAGTATGTGGGTGATGAGGAGTACACTGACCGCACCTTTGTAGATGATTCGGTATCTTTGTAGTTTAGGGTAAGCGAACGTAATGAGAGCCCCCGCTATTTGGCGCGCGTTACTAATTGGCATACTATGCTATCAACCTGCTATGGCATCGCAGGTTGATACTTTGCAACAGCTATTAGAACGGGTTGAACGAGTAAAAGCAAAACTTGCGATACAGCAAAGTGAGCGGGTGGTCTCTCGGGTTGATGTTGGTACGGAACTGTTTTTATCCGCTTATAAAGGAAATTTATATTTAGGTGAAGTGATCGCGGTGACGTCGGAACAAGGCGTCAATGTGGAACTCTTGAGCTTGTTTTCAGCTTTGGGCTTTGTGGTATCAGAAGATGTATCAGGAACTTTTGATGGCTGGTTCTTCACACCTGAAAACACCTTTAGTCTTAATGCCAAAGCGCATATAGTTGAGAGCAAAGGGCAGCGAACGCAATTGAGTGATAAGGAGGTTCAGGTTATCAATGGTGAGGTATTTCTCGCCGATTATATCGTTGCGACCTTATTCGATGTGAGCCTGTTTACCGATATACAGGATTTATCTCTTACGGTTAAAAGTAGGCAAATTCTGCCAATAGAAGCACAGCAACAGCGATTAGGAAGAGAAGTTGTCAGGTTTGACCGCAATGCCAGCGCAACATTACCGTGGCGACCAAGTCCTTATCAAAGCATCGGTAAACCAGTGCTGGATGCTCAGATAAATGCGCAGGTGACTGAAGACATTAGTCAGACGTCTTATTCCCTTTTTGGTTCGCAAGACATCGCCTATTGGCAAGCTCAGTATTTTATTGCTGGTAGAGAGGGAGATGTGATTAATCGCTCACGATTATCCCTAAACCGTGCTTCTAAAAAAGCCGATGTTTTACCGTTTGGCAACTTTACCAAGGTATCGCTCGGTGATGTACAGAGTGTTCAAGTTGGAGTTGATGCGCTAAATGAAGAAGGGCGAGGAGTGAACTTCAGTAACGCGCCGTTAGATAGCCGCACTAACCGTCAGCGCATTGTCATCTCAGGTCCTGTTCAGGTAGGGTGGGACGTAGAGCTTTATCGAAATGGCTTGCTAATAGGGCAAGAAAATAATGTTCAATCTGGGCGCTATGAGTTTGAAAATATTGATTTACTATTTGGTGAAAATACCTTTGAACTGGTGATGTATGGAGGGCAAGGTCAAGTATCAAAAGAAGTGCAGACCTATTATGTTGAACAGAGCACCGTAAACGAAGGCGAAGGCTTTTTTGCCGTATCAATTACTGAGACGGGCAAAAGTATACTGGGCGACAAGACTGCGGTATCAGGAGCATCAAGCTGGCAAATAAATGGTCGATTTGACTACGGTCTTACTAAAAACTTTGCGGTGTATGCAGGCTTGCAGCATCGTCAAGGTGTAAAAAATAGCGCCTCAGAACAATACTTTTCTACAGGGTTTAACACCAATATTAATAAACGACTATTACTGGATGTTGACTATAATAAGAGCGAAGCGAACCAACGTCTCTCTGCAAATACTCGAACCCGTCTATTTGGCCAGCAGGTAGGTGCTAAATTTGAGCTAAAGGAAGATTTAGAACGGGATGAAAATGCGACCGAGATAAAATTAACGGCGGCGGGAGATTGGTCTCTTTTTGATGCCGCTAAAATTTACTATCGTGCTGAATACTTTCAGCTTAATAGAGCTAATATAGACACCACCGAGCAAGCGTCGCTACTGTTTAGTACGGGGAATTATTGGGGCACTTTCAGTAACCAATTTGTGTGGCAAGCGCAGACAGATCAAGCCAGCGATGTGAGTGGCTACTTGCGCTGGCAGCGAAGGGTTTTTGGGATATATAGTCGTTTTACTACTTGGTATGATATAAAACCTGCTAATGAAATTACAGCTGCTGAGCTAGAGTTGAGCAAAGCGCTAAGTCCTGAGCTTGATCTTGGCATTACCTTATACAAAGACTTTGCTGCGGAATACTATAAAACCGAACTTGGATTGAGCTGGAACCATGATAAGTTTCGGTTGTTAACAGACTTGCAATACGATAACGATGATAACTGGCAACTAGGCCTCTCTGGACAAGTAAGTATTGGAGCAGGCGAAACCGTAGATCAGGTTTTTTTAACTGGCAAACGCTTGTCGCAGTTTGGCTCTTTGATGATTCGTGCTTTTATCGACCAAAATAATAACGGCTATCTTGACGATGGGGAGTTACCGCTGAAGGGGGTAACTATAAAAGCATTGCAAAACTTTGCACAAGGTAAAACTGACGACGACGGTGTGGCTCTATTACCCGCAATGGTTAATTACAAACGAACAGATATTATTGTTGACAAAGAAACGATCCCTGAACCCTTTTTAATTCCCGCTAATGATGGCTTTTCATTCACTCCAAGACCCGGTCATATTGAATATGTTGAAATACCATTTGTAAACTCGTCGGAAGTTGAAGGTATTGTTGAAATCAATGAGGGTACTGAGCGCCGATCTGCAGGGTTCACCACCGTAAGTTTACTTGATGAAATGGGTAACGAAGTCGCGCGCACTCAGACGGCATATGACGGCTACTATGTATTTACTGGTTTGAAGCCTGGGACTTACCGTACAGCAATAAGTGATGCGAAAAGGCTCGCGGTAGCCAGTACTCAACAGATAGAAGTGGAGTTAAGTGCAGAGGGAGACTTACTGCTTGATGTAAATCACGAACTACAACGACAGCGCGCAACCACGCAAGAGTTTGCTGTAGTTGGACGCTTCAAGACATTAACGATATTAAAAGTGTATGCGGCGATTTTGGCTAAGCGTTATCCCGCGTTATTAAGCGGTGGTTTTGGGTATGCGCAACAAGAAGGCGACGCCACTTATTTACTTATATTAAGAGATGACGCCACACAAAATGCGGCAAATATTTGCCAAAATCTACTTCCCTTCAAAGTTTCTTGCACAGTGGAAGTCTTAACTATTTATGAAAGAGAAAACAATGCAATCAATTAAGTGGCACCTCATTATGCTCAGTTTCGTTGCGTTAAGTGGTTGTCAAGCAACTGCGAGCAAGAGTCAACTTGACTCATTACAAATGAAGAAGCAGATATCTTTATTGGAACAGCAGGTAAGCACCTTACAACAAGAAGTAGAGCAGCTCAGAGCGCTAAAACAGCAGGTTGCTAGGTTTGAAGAAGTGCAGGAAGATTTAGATGTTATTGCGATGCAGCTATCAAATTCGCTTGCAAAGCAAAAGCATGCTGAGCTTTTAGCAGAGCAACCCGAGCAAGTGATAGAGCAAAAAACAAAGCCCACCGAGAAACAAAAACAGCCTGTCGAGATAGCTGAATTCGCAATTCAATTGGCCTCTACAACGGAATATACCAAGCTTAGGCAAACCTACGAGCAACTCAAGGATAAGTTACCGCAAGACTTTGCAACAAGCGAAGTGAATATCGAGCAAATAGATATTCAAAATACGAAATATTATCGGCTCAAATTAGGTGCATTTGCAGATAAGGCCTCTGCATATAAAGGTTGCCAGCAACTTAAGCGTGCAGGTTTAAGCTGTTTGGTTAGCCATTACACCAGTCATCGACTTTAAAACTTGGTGCGTATTTTGCATTTTATCCAATAAGTTTATCGTGGGCTTGGTGAAATGAAATATCTAGCACTCATAGTGATTATGTTGTTGGCAGGGTGTACAAACAGCCAACAGGTCGGCAAAAGAGAAGCGACCCAGCAGCAAGAAACCTTACCTGACTTAGATGGGTTTGGCGCTCAGTTAGCCGCGGAACTCGGGCAGTATGTACGGCCGTTCAAGCCGAACTCAACGGTTGCTGTGACAAGTTTTTTTAAGGCTAATCAGCTGGATGATACCGTTGCTGGGCAAGGTTCAGGCTTGAGCGTGGCCTTGCAAGAATCCCTCATGACCCATTTAAGTCAAATGGGGGCAGATGTCGTGGAATATCGACTCAGAAACGCTTTATCTTTACAAAGTTCTGCCGATAGTATGTTAAGTCGAGAATTGAATGTGCTGAATCAGCGCCAGAAAATTGACCTCGTGGTGGTCGGGACAATCGTAGAAAGTCGTGATACCTATTTGGTCAATGCGCGGCTGGTTGATACGTTACATAATCGAGCCGTCTCAGCCGCATCAATCAGCATTCCAAAAGCTGTTATGTGGGGTACGGAGCGTGTCACAAATCGTGACGGTCAGATTATACGGAGCCAATATTAGTGGAGATGAAAGTAATGAAAAAAGTATTAAGTTTGGTTTTGCCGCTTTCATTGATGGTTGGCTGTGCTCAGAGTAACTTTTTTGCGGTGGATAATGCTCAGGCTGAGCCCGTGCGTAATGGCTTTGAAAAATCTTCGATGTATCAAAGTAATCCAAACGGTATGAAACAATTCTCTGTTTCTCAGCAAATGGCTGGTAAAAATGTCACTCACTATGTCCAGTCTATTATGCAAGACATGGTTGCAAACTTGAAACACGTGAATGAGAAAACGCCGGTAGCAGTGACAAGCTTTGTATTTTTAGATAAAGAATTTGATAAAGGTTCCTTGCTGGGTAACCAGTTGGCTGAAAGCTTTATCCATGAGCTTCATGCATTTGGGATCCCTGTTGTGGACTTTAAAACAACAGACTATATCCGGGTGACACCTGAAGGCGATTTCATTTTTAGCCGTGACTTTTTAGAGCTATCTGACGACCATCCTTTTTTGTATGTGCTAGGTGGTACTTTGGTGAATCATCAGGGCGGGGTTATGGTTAATGCCAGAGTGGTTGGGCTTAGAAGTAAAAGTGTCGTGGGTTCTGCTCAAGGCTTTTTACCGCAAAACGTAGTTAACGCCCTACAAGATGGTGCGGCATACGATGGCATTCGTATAGAGCGTGCGAACTAATTCGGAGGCGATGATGAAAAATGTAGTGCTATTCGCGACGACACTTGCATTACTCGGTGGCTGCGAAATGACAAAACAAACGGCTTCCGAACCTACAGAAACGCAGCAATCCGACATGGAAATATTGTATGCCATGATGGAAGAGCAAGAGCGTAATGAAGATTCACAAGCCGCGGTATTGCAAGATATTGGCTTCGTTAGCTATCGTCATCGCAAAGAAATTGCTAACTACGCCAATCAAATTGCGTTGGAACTGTCAGATACTGTATTAGGGCAAAAGCCTGAGTCGATAGCGGTAGCCAGTTTTGTGAACTTTAATGAATCATTAAGGGATTCAAACCAGCTAGGAAACCAATTGGCTGAGTCCTTAATGCATCAAATGCAAAAGCTGGGTTATCAAGCGTTAGACTTTAAAGCATTGGGGAAAATTGAAGTGACATCCAGTGGCGACTTGACTTTTTCGCGTAACGCAAGCCGCTTGAAAAACACGCAATCTCCCAGCCATTTGCTCACAGGCACTATGGTTTACCGTCCACGAGGCGTGGAGGTAAATGCAAGATTGTTAGAGTTTAACACCAACTTAGTGATAGCAAGCACGGTGGTGACCATCCCGTATTTTATCCTTGATGATCAGGCAACCGCTGCAAGGTAGTACTTCAAATAGCGGTTTTTAGAAGAAAATACCGTTTAGGTTTTATTAAACGAAGAACTATCCTACTTCTTATTCACACCTCAAGTGAAGTAACTGATAGCGCAGTAGTGGGTCTTAACTGCTGCGTATTCACCTACTGAACCAGCTCATTTATTACCGCGAATAAATTGACTATTAATCTTTAAAAGTTCATTAAGATCAGTATACTAAAGTGAAGTCACTGAGATGCAGTACAACAGAGAATCGACAACTCCAGACTTTCATGGGTATTAAGTAATGCAGATCCCGCTAGTGAAGGTCAAAAAAAGCGATCGTTATCTGACTTTAGAGATTGTCCCCATAGTTTAATGGATAAAACAAGGCCCTCCTAAGGCTTAGATGTAGGTTCGATTCCTACTGGGGACGCCATTGGTATCACTTTTGCGTGGAATTACCAAAGTAAATGGGCGGCGGAAGCATGATGTAGAGTGTGTAAAGTCGTCGAAAATCTTGTCTGCGTCATAGGTAGTCTTAACCTTACAGTTCAAACTCATTTTCATTTTCTATTTGAATTTCAACCAAATCATTAATTTGCACATTGTGAAGTGGGCGATTACTGATATTTACCGCAATGGCGTTTTGCGCATTCACCTGGATCACTTGCAGTTTATTAATGGTTTTAATTTGATGCATAAATATTTTACCATCGACATTAGTCAGCGGATTACTATGCGCTACGTTAAGGATCTGGCCATTCTCTAAGCCATGCATGCGGCCCAAATTAATAACGACTTGTTCATCATCGATATGTAGGATTTTGCCGTTGGTTGGTAAGCAGGCCACCGCTGCGTTTAAATCAGTTGCGATTTGTGTCAGCGTGGTTTGGATCTCATCAGCATAATCTGTCTGCCAAAAGCGCTCACTGTACACATCAATTAATTTGGTCTTCTTAAACGGCCACACGCCTTGAGTGGCATATTGCTTTTGCCACACCCTTTCATGAGAAAGTGCATCAAACAGCGCAAAGTCTACCTTGAAGCTTCTTAAATATTTATCACTTTGCCAAAATGCGAAGTCGCTATTAAGTTTATCGACACCTGCAATATCAGTAATTTGACTCAGTAATACAAATTGGCTGTTCGTATTTGCCGTAATGGTCTCGATTAGCTGTTCATTATAATCAAACCGCTGGCTGAAAAAGCGGTTAACGTCTATGGTCTGTGCGAAATAGGGAACAGGTTCTAAGCTCAACTTTTGTTCAGACATTGTCTGGTATAGGCGCTCGCTCACCGCTTTATTTATGTCAAAAATTTGACCTAGTGTTGCTTGGTGTTTATTTTTTAACTGACTTTGTGTGACTGCAACCTGTTTGTCGTAAGCACTAGTAGGGCACTGAGCACTCTGTGGGGTAATATCGATATGTAATGTCACCTGCCATGAGTCACCAACTTTTGCTTCAGCAATTACGTTGGCACTTTGGATTTCAGCATTTGAGCGGATCTTAAGTTGATCTTGGGTGAGCACACCATCGGTGACGGTTTGCACACTACTCACCGAAGCGCCAGAAAACAGCAAAGCTTGTGTGATGGCGTCATTTACCGCCTTTCTTTTGGCTTTTTGATGGTCGCCATTTTTAACGTCAGCCATGCCGGTAACTTCAAACCATTCAGCATAAGCTGGATGAACCAAGGTGATACACAACAGTGATAGACTGGTCGCGAATTGCTTTTTCATGTTTAAATGCCCAGATCAAAAACTACTCTTCAACTCAGCAATACCTGTGCCAAATTTTGGCAAGGTTCGTGCATAATCACACATTATGAAAGTTAATTTTATTTCTTGCCAATACTCAATGAAACCACAACAACCCTTGCGAGACCAAGATGTTGGGGAAGTGCTTAATTTTGATTGGTATATATTGTAGCGGAGTGGGGTGAAATGCGTATCACTAATTCTATCAGTTCAGTTGTTATGGTTTGTTCGCTAGCAGGGCTCAGCGGCTGTTCAAGCCTCGTTGATAAGCATATTGAGTATGAAACAGTGCAACCGGAAACTTTTCCTGTTTTACGGGCTGTGGGGTACGCTCCTTTGAGTGCTCAGCCGGGTAAAACTGCGGGTGAGAAGCAGCTAATGGCCATTAAAGTGTCAAAATTAGAAGCCTATCGTGAATTGGCTGAGCAACTGTATGGCCAGAATTTGACATCCACTATTACGGTAAAAGGAGCGGTTGCGCAAAACGACGGTCTTAAGAGCCAAGTAAATGGACTTGTTCGTGGGGCTAAGGTGCTGAAAAGTTACGCAGTTGGTGATACTTACGCGACGGAGTTAGAGCTTGATATGAAACGCGTTTATGATTTGTATATTACTCAAGTCAAGCCGCAGAAAATTAAGAAGATATCTTATAGCTTTAAGTAAGCACTCATCACATATCGCTTACTTAATGCGCTTCACTTCGATTGTTCTTCAATACTAAAATACGACAGGCGTGGCTACGCCTTTAGGTTACGTACCAATTCACTGTCGCTACTTTTCACGCTGCCATCTTGACCATATGTAATCGAAGTTGGTGCGCCAATTAAGATCCCTTTTAGTTCACGTGTGCTTACATTAGCCTGATGAGCCGTTTTAGCATTGATTTCATTTTTGGTTTGGCACTCACTGAGTAGTGCTCGCACTTTAGCAACGAGCGGGGCTACTTCACTGCTTTCAAAGACGTGAGACTCAGTTTTTGACAATTCATTGTCGAGCTTTTGCAGTTTTGAAATGAGAGTTAGCTTTTCACGAGCGATTTCTTTTAAGTTGTCGCCACGCCGAGACGCGAGCTCGTCAAGCTCACGAGCCAGAAGCTGGGTCATCGCTTCTAGCGTCGAGATTTGTTCTGAAAGTTTGTGGTGGCAGAGCCGAACCAAATCATCCATATATTTCGAACTCAAATGCAGCTATGTTTTTGGCTAGTTTTTCCGCGTCAACTTGATACTTGCCTTCTGCAATCGCTTTTTTCAGTTCTTCGACTTTCTTGTCGTCAAAGCCTGATGACTGCTGCGCTTTTTCGTTGACCGTTTTCAGCTGTTGCGCTTGTGGAGTCAGGCTCACTGAATCCGCAGCTGCTTTCGGTGTAGCTGGTGATTTAACTGACGCACTATTAGCATCATTTCTTTGCAATTCAGCCTTCTGTTGCTTAACATTATTAGCAACGGATGTAGACTGATTCTGACCGTTAACTTGATTAACCATGATTGTAGACCCAATAAAATTATACTCTCAGCCTTGTTATCGGCGTTTAATAGTATTACTTTAGCAAATTTTTTATAAATTCACCTCTACTGTTTCCACTTCTATTACTCTAGCACGTAAGGTTTTGCCAGAGCGAGCGTTTTTAATATTAATAAGTTCACCACGGTTGCCATCTTGCTGCGCTTCTCCTTGAGTTTTGATCACAAGCCCACCTGATTTAGCAATAATCGTCACCGTATCGCCTTTGCAGACCATACAAATATGAGCCTGAGTAAAGGCTTGACCTTCTCTGATATTACGTTTGCTTCTACTGCCTATTAGTATCGACTTATCTTCTATATAGGAAACCCTACGAAAACGTTTCGGCTGATACTCTATTTTCACATCGTCATCCTGAATAACACGGCCTTTTTCTAACATGGTCGCGCTAACTAAAATAGGGAAGAGGTGATCGATACGCACGTGGACGTATTGAGTCCAGCTGAGGGTATCGTTGCATCTAATTTGTACTGTCACTTGAGTGTCAAAAGGCGGAGTCATTGCTGTACTATATTGCAACGGCGATTGACAATCCCTTGCTGGAATTCTTGAATCAAGTGGTATAGCAGTTAGTGATAGCTGGCTGTCGGGATCTTGCTCTACATTTGGTTCAACAAATTCTATTGCGCTTTGTTCTAAAGTTTTGTTGTCATATTGCTGACAATAACCATAGTCAACGCCTATAAAATAAGCGAACAAACAAAAAAACTGAATGTAATGGGTTTTTTTTAACAAACTCATGATGTTTCGACTATGCTTATGGGGTGAAACAAGGTATAAAGATTCTGCTTTAATAACTGCACCTAATCAAGGGTGGTAAACCATATCAGAGTCGAAGCAAAGATCGTTCCGATTAGCGGTTTATACAGTAGGAGATTGAAATGGCAGGTATTTTAGACTCGGTTAACCAACGTACACAGCTGGTTGGACAAAACCGTCTCGAGCTATTACTTTTTCGACTTCAAGGTCGACAGCGCTTCGGCATTAACGTTTTCAAAGTCCGAGAAGTGCTTCAATGTCCAGCATTGACAAGCATGCCCAAGTCAAACCCTTTGATTCGAGGGGTTGCTCATATTCGAGGCCAAACAATATCCGTAATTGACATGTCACTTGCGGTTGGTGGGCCTCCTATTCAAGATATTCGCAATTGTTTTATTGTAATTGCGGAATACAACCGTTCAGTTCAAGGCTTTTTAGTCAGTGCGGTAGAACGCATTGTGAATATGAACTGGGAAAAAATAATGCCCCCGCCATCTGGGGCAGGCCGTTATTCCTATTTGACAGCGGTTACAGAAATTGAAAACGAGCTAGTTGAAATATTAGACGTAGAAAAGATCCTCAATGAAATTTGCCCGATCAACACGGAAGTCAGTGCTGACATTGTCTCTGACGGTGAAATGCAAAAAGATTTAGGCGAACGTATTGTCTTTATCGCCGATGACTCCGCGGTTGCTCGTAATCAGGTCAAACGTGCTTTAGAGCCATTAGGTGTTCAGACTGAGCTGGCAAAGAATGGTAAAGAAGCACTTATCAGGCTTCGTGAAATTGCCGAAATGGACTGTCAAAATAATGTCACCGAGCGAGTTGGGCTATTGATTTCTGACGTTGAAATGCCAGAAATGGATGGTTATACGCTAACGGCTGAAATAAAAGCTGATCCAAAATTAGCGCCATTGCATGTGATACTCCATACTTCACTGAGTGGTGTATTTAATCAGGCCATGATTGAGAAGGTTGGCGCTGATGATTTTATTGCTAAGTTTAACCCAGATGAATTAGCTTCAGCGGTTAAAAAATGGGTTCATTGTGATTAAAGCTGGTGGTAGCACTTGGAAAATAAGCATTTAGAGCAAAAAGAGTACGACCAATTTAGAACCTTTTTGGAGCAACAGTGCGGTATTGTACTGGGTGACAATAAATTGTACTTGGTCAAAAGCCGACTCGCTCCTCTGATGGCTCGCTTTGGTGTGGAAACACTATCGTCTTTAGTAGCTAAAACACTCAGTCCCCATGAGCGGCAATTGCGTGCCGCTGTGGTGGATGCGATGACAACGAATGAAACACTTTGGTTTAGGGATACTTATCCGTTCGAGCTAATTAAATCGAAAATCTTACCAGAGTTTAAAGACTTGAGACGTCCAGTTAAGATTTGGTCGGCGGCAAGTTCATCAGGACAAGAGCCATATTCAATTGCGATGTCTGCGAGTGAATATGTGAGTAAAAGCCCAGGCGCGCTGAAAATGGGTGTTCAGATCGTTGGTACAGACATTTCTAACACGATGCTTGATATGTGTAAGAATGCTGAATATGACGCGTTGGCGTTGGCGAGAGGGTTGTCGCCTGAGCGCAGAAAGAAGTTTTTTATGGATAGCGGTAATGGAATGGCTAAGGTAGTTGAACCTATCCGTAAAATGGTCAGCTTTAGGCATTTGAACTTGCTAGATTCTTACGCGTTGATGGGTAAGTTTGATGTTATTTTCTGCCGTAACGTCCTGATCTATTTTTCACCTGAAGTGAAAGCCAAAATCATTTCGCAATTTGCTCAGTCGTTAAACCCGAATGGCTATTTGTTTTTAGGGGCGTCGGAATCGATGGCGGGGTTGAGTGACGACTTTAATATGATCCGTTGTAATCCTGGGATTATCTATCAGAAAAAGACTTAATACTCACATATAGCGGCAGGGATAGTCGCTATAGCTAGTATTTGCAATTTGTAACGTAATTCTAATAACTATCTCCTACCTTTTAGCCTCAAATTGCTTCAGCCAAGTTGTCAATTATTCGAATATTTGCTCTTATTTACGTTACCGACTCAACACTGATTCAAGTTTAATTATTCCAAAAATATAGTTTAATTGTATGAAATTTAAGGGATAAATTTAACCTTAAAACTGGCCTAAAGATTGCTTTGTCATACCTGAGTCAATTTTTTGGAGTCAGATAATGGCAATTAGTTTCGATAAAGCGTTGGGTATACATCAGCATACTATGCTGCTTCGCTCACAACGCGCTGAAATTCTAGCAAGCAATATCGCAAACGCAGACACTCCAGGATACAAAGCTAAAGATATCGACTTTGCTAGTGCTTTGAAAGCGGCAAAGACAATGCAAAGAAGCGGCAATGATATGGTTAGAACAGATGCAAAACACCTCAGTGGTGGTACTAAAATGAGTAACTCATCTGAACTATATCGTTCGCCAAATCAAGCAGATACAGGTGATGGTAACTCAGTAGATATACAAGTGGAACGAAATTTGTATGTACAGAATGCATTAGAGTACCAAGCCAGTTTGCAATTTCTTGGTGGTAAGTTCAGTGGCCTTAAGAAGGCACTCGGCGGACAAGGGGCATAATTATGAGTTTATATAACGTTTTCGATATTGCGGGTTCAGGGATGAGTGCACAGAATGTGCGACTAAATACCACCGCAAGTAATATCTCGAACGCAAACTCAGTGAGTTCTAGTCAAGATAATGTTTATCGCGCTAGACACCCTGTATTTGCCGCTGAACTTTCCAAAGCTTCAGCTTCCCAGAGCAATGTCGCGGGATCGTCAGTTGGAGTAAAAGTATTAGGTGTGGTTGAGAGCGATAAGCCGCTTCAAGTTGAATATAACCCAAACCACCCAAGTGCTGACGCAAATGGCTACATTTATAAACCGAATGTGAATGTGGTAGAGGAGATGGCAAACATGATTTCTGCTTCTCGCTCTTACCAAACCAATGTTCAAGTTGCAGATGCTGCAAAGCAAATGCTTAGTAAAACATTGCAACTAGGCCAGCGCTAAATTGGGAGTAACAGCTGATGAGTAATAATGTAAATGCCACTTCTTCAACGGGTGTAGATTCACTCTACTGGGACAGGCAGAAACAGGCCGAGGAGAAAAAGCCCAGAGATGAGCTATCGCAAGAAGATTTCTTCTCGCTGCTTACTCAACAGCTCTCTTTCCAAGATCCAAGTAAGCCTGCGGACAACGATCAAATGATCGCGCAGATGACAAGTTTTACCATGGCCGAGGGGATCTCAAAGTTAAATGAGAACTTTGACTCGTTAGCTGCATCGATGACTTCTAACTCGGCGCTTCAAGCATCAACGCTGATTGGTAAGAAAGCATTACTCGAATCAACGACGTTAGAACATGGTGACGATGCACTTACAAAAGGTTCTGTGATTGTACAGGAACCAGTTCAGAATCTATCAGTGGGTATCTATGATGAATCTGGAGCGCTTGTAAAGACGCTTGAATTTGGCGAACAAAGTGTGGGCGCTGTGCGATTCGATTGGGATGGTAAAAATAAAGACGGTGAGATGATGCCTCCAGGTGAATACACCATAAAAGCGGAGGGTATGATTGAAGGTGAATATCAAACTTTACCGTCGGCCACATTTAGAAATATAGACAGTGTTAATGTTAATGGTGCTAACGGCATCGTCATTAATACCAAAGAAGGCGCGGTGCGCTTAACTGATATTGCTGAAATAGCATAGTAGTTTTAAAGAATTAACCTTAAGAACTTAGAGGTGAGAGTATGAGTTTCAATATAGCACTGACAGGTATTGCCGCCGCGCAAAAAGACTTGGACGTAACAGCAAATAACATTGCTAACGTGAACACGACGGGTTTTAAAGAGTCTCGCGCAGAATTTGCTGATGTTTACGCGTCTTCGGTTTTTAGCTCTGGCAAAACGAAAAATGGTGATGGTGTACAAACTACTATGGTAGCGCAGCAGTTTCACCAAGGGTCATTAAAGTTCACGCAGAACTCGCTAGACTTGGCGATTGAGGGCGAAGGCTATTTTGCCATGTCAAATTCTCTTCAATCACAGGATTTTACGTATTCTCGAGCTGGTGCATTTAAATTAAATAAAGACAACTTTATCGTGAATGCAAAAGGTGACTACTTGCAAGGCTTCCCTGTTGATCCATCAACGGGTGATACAACGTCTTTGAGTCTAAGCACAACATCGCCAATTCAAATTCCAGATGCATCAGGGTCTCCTCGTGCAACATCGCAAATCTATACCTCGTTTAACCTAGATGCAACGGCGCAGCCACCTACGATTGCATTCGATCCTACGCAAAGTGCATCGTATAACTCAAGAACGGCAATTACGGTATATGACTCACTGGGTGAATCACATACACTGCAGCTATTCTTCAGAAAAACGGCGGATAATGAATGGTCAACTTACGCAACAATGGACGATAAACCTTTTAACCATAATGCGCAGCAAATTGATCCAGCAGCAACACCACCTGTTCCTTATACGCCAGTTAGTGTGTTCCGTTTCGATGCTAGCGGTATTCCATCACAGACGGCTGCCGATCCTTCAGCTACGCCGCTTGTTTTTAACAACAATACTGGCTCGACATTTAACCCCTTAAGTCTTGCTGGACCTCAAGATGCAGTTGACCCAACTATCGGTATGTCAAACTTGTTAGAAAACGGCGCAACCTTCCCGAATGATATTGTTGTTAACTGGCGTGATGAAGCAAACACGGCTCAGAAGTTACCGACACAATATTCATCAGGTCGATTTGAAGTGAAAGCTCTGGAACAAGACGGTGCAACCGTAGGTCGACTAGCTGGTATTGATATTGGTACTGATGGCAAAGTAGTAGCTTCATACACTAACGGTGACTCGACTTTCCTAGGGCAAGTCGCGCTCGTACGCTTCCCGAATTCTCAAGGCCTCCAAGCGATTGGTAATACTGAGTGGAAGAAAAGTCTATCTTCCGGTGAGCCCCTAGCAGGCGAGCCAAACACAGGTACGCTTGGTGGTATTAGTTCATCGGCGTTAGAGCAATCGAACGTCAACCTCACAAACGAGTTAGTTGACCTTATCAGTGCCCAGCGTAACTTCCAAGCGAACTCTCGAGCGCTTGAGGTTAACTCAACATTACAACAAAATATATTACAGATCCGATAATATATTATGCCCTCCAAAGGCTGCTACAAAAGCAGCCTTTTTTATGTCCGTCAAAAACATCTCCTCACTTTGGCACTGTGCTTGCATTAACTAGACTAAGTTTGAATTTTATAGGTCATCGTCATGGATAAAATGGTGTATATCGCAATGTCAGGCGCTAAGCAAAGCTTACGTGGTGTGGCACTTAAGGCGAATAACCTTGCTAATGCCAATACGACTGGCTTCAAAGCAGATTTTGCTCAAGCGCGCTCAATGCAGGCGTTTGGTGAAGGGCTACCTACACGGGTTTTTGCTATGCAAGAACGCCCAGGGACCAATATGACCGGTGGCGCAATCGTTGAAACTGGCCGTGAGCTAGATATTGCAGTAGATGATAAGTCATGGATCAGTGTTGTTGATGCCTCGGGTGAAGAAGCTTACACCAAAGTCGGCACGCTCAATATTCGTAATGACGGTGCGTTAGTCACAGCTCATGGGCGTCAACTTATTGGCGAAGGTGGGCCTATTGTCTTACCTATCCCCGTTGATAAAGTGGTGTTTAGTGACGATGGCTCTATTCAAGTGCGTCCACAAGGCGCTCCCGCTAACTTTCTTGAAGTGGTTGATCGGCTGAAAATTATTGAAGCAGACAATAGCAAGCTACAAAAAGGCAATGACGGCCTTTATAGACCAAAAGAAGATAAGCTAGAAGATGGGATCTGTGGCTTTTGTGAAATATCTCCAACCGCAAAAGTGATGAGTGGCTTCTTAGAGATGTCCAACGTCAATCCCGTTCATGAGATGGTGGATATGATCAACCATCAAAGACAATTTGAAATGCAAATTAAGCTGATGAAAACAGCTGAAGAAATAGATGAGCGACACACTTCGCTCCTACGCATAGTTTAAGAGTGAGGTAGAGATCATGAATCCGGCATTGTGGATAAGTAAAACAGGCTTAGATGCTCAGCAAACTGATATTTCAGTTATTTCGAACAACTTGGCGAACGCCAGTACCGTCGGCTACAAAAAGAGTCGGGCGATATTCGAAGACTTATTATATCAAAACATCAATCAGCCAGGTGGCCGCAGCTCTCAAGATACAGAATTACCGTCTGGTTTGATGCTTGGTGCAGGTGCCAAAGTAGTCGCCAACCAAAAGAACTTTTCTCAAGGTAATATGTTAAGTACCGAAAACTCTTTGGATTGGATGATCCAAGGCCCGGGCTTCTTTGAGATTCAGATGCCAGATGGCACAACTGCGTATTCAAGAAACGGTCAGTTCACGACGGATGAAGAAGGTCGAATTGTTACCTCAGGTGCGGGTTTTCCTGTGTTACCTGAGATGAACGTACCCGACGATGCGCAGTCAATTACTATTTCTCAAGATGGTGAAGTATCGGTGCGCGTTGCAGGACAAGCTGAAAACGTTGTTATCGGACAGTTGACGATCAGTGACTTTATTAATCCATCAGGTCTTGAACCGATTGGACAAAACTTGTACACAGAAACTGCGGTAAGTGGTGCACCAGTACAAGGTAATCCAAGCGTTGAAGGGCTAGGTAAGATTGTGCAAGGCGCACTTGAAACGTCAAACGTTAATGTGACCGAAGAGCTTGTAAATCTAATTGAGACACAACGCGTGTATGAGATGAACTCAAAAGTGATTTCAACGGTAGATCAGATGCTGAGCTACATTAATCAACAGCTGTAATTGGGTAGGGGGTATTATGCGTGCATTATATTTAGCCATCGTAACGGTCGCTGCATTATCTGGATGTAGTACAACACAAAATAAAAATGTGGTGCGTGACGATCCGTATTATGCGCCTATCTATCCCGAGGATAATCAAGCCCAAATGGTGGCAACAGGGTCATTATTTAATACGCAGTTTTCCAATGATCTTTATGCTGACAAAAAAGCGTTAAGAGTCGGCGATATTATTACCATCGTACTCAGAGAAACGACTCAGGCGACCAAAGCTGCAAATTCTGAGCTGGATAAATCCAGTGATTCGAGCTTAGACCCTGTGATTGGTCTTGGTGGCAATGCCATTAATATCGGAAAAGAAGCAATACAGTTTGGTGCTAAATCCAGTTCTTCTTTCTCTGGTGATTCGAAGTCTAATCAGTCAAATAGCTTATTCGGGAATATATCGGTCAATGTAACCCGAGTATTGCCTAACGGTAATTTAGTGATCCGCGGTGAAAAGTGGTTAACCCTCAATACTGGTGAGGAATTTATTCGCTTAGAAGGGTTGGTAAGACCTCAGGATGTGACCGCAGATAACACTGTTGAGTCTAATCGAGTGGCAAATGCCAGAATTCAATATTCAGGTAAAGGTGACCAACAAGAAGTGCAAAGTGCAGGTTGGTTAACGAGTTTCTTTATGAGCGCGCTGATGCCGTTTTAAGGTGCTGAAAATGAACAATATGCTTAAGAATATTTTGCTTATCGGTGCGGCCATTACGTTGGTTGGTTTTTCTTCTTTGGCTTCTGCTGAGCGAGTTAAAGACGTCAGTATGGTTGAAGGTGTTCGTTCAAACCAACTGGTTGGCTACGGCCTAGTTGTAGGCTTGCCTGGTACCGGTGAGCAAACCAGATTTACCGAGCAAAGCTTTAAAGCGATGTTGAATAGCTTTGGGATCACGATGCCCGCAAGCTTAAAGCCAAAAATTAAAAATGTTGCGGCTGTTGCGGTTCACGCAGATCTGCCACCTTTTGTTAAGCCCGGCCAAACCATTGACGTTACCGTTTCATCTATTGGTAGTGCTGGTAGTTTACGAGGCGGTACTTTACTTCAGACCTTTCTAAAAGGGGTTGATGGTAACGTATATGCAATTGCGCAAGGTAGCTTGATTGTCGGTGGTTTGGGCGCTGATGGTGCCGACGGGAGTCGAGTTGTGATCAACACCCCGACAGTAGGGCGTGTGGCAAATGGCGCGACAGTGGAGCGAGCAGTACCAAGTCCGTTTACTCAGGGTGATTACATTACCTTTAACTTGAATAGACCGGATTTTACTACCGCAAAGCGCTTGGCCGACACTATCAATGGTCTTGTTGGACCAAACAGTGCTAAACCTATGGATGCAGCTTCAGTTCGAGTAATTGCACCAAGAGATCCGTCTCAGCGCGTTGCGTATTTATCTACGCTAGAGAATCTTGAATTCAAACCAGCGGATACCGCTGCGAAGATCATCGTTAACTCGCGCACTGGCACTATCGTTATCGGCAAAAATGTCAAGTTGCAGCCTGCGGCAATTACTCATGGCGGCCTTACCGTAACAATTGCTGAGCAGCAAAATGTGTCACAACCTAATGCGCTGGCGAATGGCGAAACAACAGTGACGCAGCAAAGCATTATCGACGTAAATCAGGATGACTCTCGAGCGTTTGTGTTTGACCCAGGCGTGAGTCTTGATGACTTGGTTAGGGCAATTAACCAGGTTGGCGCAGCACCTGGCGATTTAATGGCGATCCTTGAAGCGCTAAAAGAAGCAGGCGCGATAAATGGTCAATTAGTCGTCATTTGATGTTCCATTATTAATCAACTAGTTAGCCCCGCAATTGTGGGGCTTTTTTTTGGCTCGGATTTTGCATTTCTATTTGTATAGTTATTAACGTCAAACAGTGCTGAGTGTATGAACACCGACCAATTGAAAAATCAAAGCTTTTTTGACCTAGGAAACCTTGATTCGATCCGTAAAGAGGCGCTGAAAGGTGCTGGCGATCAAGGTGCCTCAGATCAGGCATTGAAGAAGGCGGCACAACAGTTTGAGTCTATCTTTACGCAAATGTTGTTACAAAGCATGCGTAAAGCGAATGAGGCGCTAGAGGATAAAGACAGTCCATTTAACTCTAGTGGTGTCAAATTTTTTGAAGAAATGCATGATCAGCAACTTTCGATGCACTTATCTGAGCAAGGCAGCTTAGGACTGGCAGATCTGATTGTGCAGCAGTTGTCTCCTAACTCTGAAAAGTATAAGCCTGCCTCAGTAATGAGAGCTGACGGCGATATTTCCTTTAAAAAGCAGGCGACAGCGAGTGAGAGTGTGAATAAACCCGAACCGCAGGTTGTCAATGTAAAGGCAGATGCCTCAAGCGATGAACAAACAGGCTTTGGTTCTCCTGAGGAATTCGTCGACAGAATTTGGGAATACGCTCAAACAGCGGCGAAAAAGTTGGGCTTGAACCCTGCGGTAATGGTTGCACAAGCTGCACTGGAAACCGGTTGGGGTAAACACATCATCAGCAAAAAGGATGGTAGTAGCAGTTTTAATCTATTCAATATTAAAGCGGATAGCCGCTGGAGTGGTGAAAGCGCCAGAAAATCGACACTTGAATTTGAGCAAGGGTTACCGGTGCAAAAGCAAGCCGATTTCCGTGCTTATAAGTCGCTTGAACAAAGCTTTGATGATTATGTCAGTTTCCTAAAAGGTAATCCGAGATACGAGCAAGCCTTAAATAAGGCTGGTGATAGTCACGCCTATTTAAGTGAACTTCAAAATGCAGGCTATGCGACCGATCCGAATTATGCCAACAAAATTAAGTCAGTTTTAAAGCGTATTGATGTATCCGATTTCTTATCCGGTGCGCTAACAAAGGGAGTCAGATGAGATGTCATTTGATCTATTAAATATTGGTGCAGCAGGGGTTAGGGCTAACTCCGAGTTACTACAAACCACCAGTAAAAACATTGCTAACCTAAATACCAAAGGGTATATCCGTGAACGGACTGAGCACGGAACGATGATAGGTGGCATGGTTGGTCGTGGTGAAACGGTGCGTTTGATCAACCAATTTGCGCAGCAGCAATTAAATCGTGATATTTCTAATCAATCTTACTATGAGCAGTTTGTCACTGAGGCAAGCCGCGTTGATACGTTGTTTGCACAAGACTCAAACAGTCTGAGCAAGAGCATCAACTCGATGTTTAATAATTTACAAAGCGCGATTAACTTGCCTTCATCGACAACTAACCGCTCTTTATTTATGACGGGCGCTCAAGGCCTAGTCGATCAAATGGATAGATTGTCAGGTATTGTTGTTGATCAAAACAGTATCGTGAACGAGCAATTGGATATTTTCTCAGAAGAAGCCAATAACCTTGTGCAAAAAATCAGTGAATTGAATAAGCAAGTGGCGAGTAAGTCAGCGCTCAATCTTAACAATGTCGATCACAGCGTGCTTAATGAGCGAGATCAAGCAATTAAAGAGCTTGCTGAGCTCGTAGATATAGAAACACTCGACGGTGAAAATGGCGAGAAGCTCGTATTTTTAGGCACTGGGGATGCGCTTGTGATGCAAGGTGGTGCCTTCAATTTATTCGCGATGAAAGGCAATCCAGATCCTAATCATAAAGAACTAATCCTAGACATTAAAGATAAAAATGTTGTGCAACTCGAGTTAGATAGCGGCAGCTTGAAAGGCAAAATCGGCGGGTTACTGGCATTTAGAGATGAAGTGTTGATCCCGGCACAAAACCAACTAGGTCAAATTGGCCTCGCATTGGCAGATGCTTTTAATCAGCAAAATAGATTGGGAATGGACTTAGATGGCAATATAGGTGGAGATATATTTAAAATACCCACCGTGGGTGGCTTTGCTTACAGCGAAAATACAGGCACCGCAGCGCTTACGGCAACACTTGAGCCAGGGCGCGGCAATGAGTTGCCAGCTACCGATTTTCAAGTTACTTATACCAGTGCAACAACCGTTGAAATAACAGCTGTAGATGCCAAAGGCAATCCTATCGGTACGCCGACGACTGGTAATATTGCTGGTGGAGTCATCACGGGAACGGGAGATTATTTTGGCTTACAGATGAACGTAACTGGTAGTGGTGCAACAGGCGATAGATTTCTTGTGAAATTAAACCAACAGGCTGCAACTGGGTTGGAGCTTGCAACTCAAAGACCAGAAGCTCTCGCATTAGCGTCGCCAATTCGTACTGAAAAATCAGCAGACAATAATGGTACGGCGACCATTTCAGCAGGAGTCGTCACTGATACCGATCCCGCGACCAGTGCATTTGCTGCGGGGACGCCGCCAACGTTGAATGATGGTCCTTATACTTTGACTAAAACAGCCAATGCTAACGAATATACGTTGACCAGTAATTCAGGTACAACGCATACCTTTACGGCTCCAGCGGATGGTAAAGATATTCTGTCTGGAGTGGGAGGAGCAGCACCTGCGCCTTTTGATAACCTTGGCTTCACTTTCGATATTGAGGGTACACCGAATACTGGTGATAGTTTTGAGATCAGCTTTAACACCGGTGGCTTTGATGATAACCGTAATGGTGCAGCGCTCGATGGTCTGAAATCATCGGATTTAGTTAGACAAAATGTAGAGCCTACAGGTAGTACCGAAAGCCATAAAACCTTTAATGAAGCATATGCCGATATTGTCACTGGTGTAGGGGTTATCACTAATCAAGCGAAAACCAATGGCGCGGCATTTGAAGCGCTGGCTAATCAGTCAAGTGCATGGTTTGAGTCTCTATCGGGTGTAAACCTAGATGAAGAGGCGGCCAATTTGTTACGTTTTCAACAGTCTTACTCGGCTTCAGCGCAAGTCATTTCGGCAGCGAGAACTGTGTTCGATACCTTATTAAGTGCAGCGAGGTAATTATGCGTTTATCTCAAAATCAAATTTTTAATTCTAATCTTAATTCTATTTTGCGTAATCAGCAGGACGTGAATAAAGCAACACAGCAGCTGAACACGCAAAAGCGGGTACTGAGTGCCTCCGATGATGCTTCAGCGACTGCTAGAGCCATGCTTTTTGACGACCGGATCCAAGCAAACGATCAGTTTACCAAGAACCTGACTATGTTGTCTTCGAGATTAGATACTCAAGAATCAGTGCTTGAAAATATTAAAACGGCCATTGATAGCGCTTATGCGAAGTCAATACAGGCAGGTAACGGTGGGTTATCTGACGTTGACCGTGAAGCGATTGCTGATGAGCTAGAGTCCATCCAAGATACTATTTTGGATTTAATGAACTCAAAAAGTGAGGATGGTAAGTTTATATTTTCCGGCTACCAAGATAATACGCAAACTTATAGTTTCGATTCAGCCACTGGAAAGTACGTATATAACGGTGACCAAGGACAGCATAAAATAAAAGTTTCTGAAGGGGTTGAAATACGCTCAAGTGATAACGGTTTTGATGTATTTGAAAGTGCAGAGAAGCGACTGAATATTACGTCAAATACAGGTGTGGTTTCTGGTGGAATTACTTCTGCATCGGTTTATGTAGATGAGCAAGCTGTGTTTGATAAGTTTCATAAAGCGAATTACAACGCCGATCCAAGTGCGCCTGCAGGTGCAAACACCTTTGACTTAGTAGTGACAGCGGGTACGCCAAATACTTATCAGCTTGAGCAGGGAGGTACAGTTATTTCAACCGGTACTGCAGAAAGCGGAACTATTAAAGTCGCTGGTATGGAGTTTGACTTCGCTGGTGCTGCACCAGGCCAAATAAGCTTTGATTTAGAAAAGCCCCAGAAGGAAAACATTCTAAATACATTAGAATCTATGATTACGTCATTGAGAGACCCCAGTATTACAGGTGACGATTACAAACAGGTACTTGCAGATGGGTTGACCGGGTTAGAAAACGCTAAGATTAAAGTGTCACAAGGTCAAGCTGGGCTCGGTGGTAGGCTAAATGCGGCAAAGCTGGTTAAAGATTCAAATTCAGATTTAGATATCGATAACAAAGCAAACAAGGCTTCTCTTTTAGAGGTTGATTTCTACTCCGCTATCTCAGAGCTGACTAAGCATGAAACGGCGCTTCAAGCTTCACAAGCAACATTTGGTCGGTTAACTAATCTTACACTACTAGACTATATTCGCTAAAAAGTGGCCTTTACTGGCCACTTTCTCAACAGCCACTCAAAACTTTGATTTTTTATTTAACTATCTAAAAATAAAACACTTTAAGAACTTCCTGATATAAACTCTTAATATGTCAAATTTTTGTAGTATCTATCTCCAAGCCAAGAAAAACGCATAATAATCATCAATATAATTTTTTTTAAAAAAAATACTAAAGGAAATTCTTTGCCGACCGATAACTTAATTAACCAAGCCGGAGAGTGAAAAACATTCAAAGGTTGGAAAAAATCTAAGTTTGAGAGTGAAAGACTCGATTTAAAGTGGGAGAACCATCATGGCACTTTATGTAAATACTAACGTAAGTTCATTGAACGCACAAAGACAATTAATGAATTCTGGTAACTCACTAGATACATCATTCAAGCGTCTATCTTCAGGCCTTCGTATCAACAGCGCTGCTGATGACGCTGCAGGCCTTCAAATTTCTGACCGTTTGAACTCACAAATTAACGGTCTCGATCAAGGCAATAGAAATGCAAACGACGGTATTTCTTTGGCACAAACCGCTGAAGGTGCAATGGAAGAGGTGACGTCGATGTTCCAACGTGTTCGTACGCTTGCACAACAAGCTGCGAATGGCTCAAATACCGATGAAGATCGCTTAGCACTACAAGAAGAGATTCATCAATTAATGGATGAAGTTAATCGTGTTGCTTCAGATACAACGTTTGGTGGAACAAACTTGCTAGATGGCTCATACGCTGCAAGCTTCCAAGTGGGTGCTGATGCAGCTCAAACCATCGACTTCAGTATGAAAACAGTCGGAGGTACGGCAAATACTTTAACTGCAAATGGTGGCTTTACATTATCGGGTATTGCAGGTGTTGCCTCTGCTGTGGGAAGCAGAGCTTTGGTGGGAGCGGCGTCGTCTACAGCAGCAGCAGGTTATGTTGACGCGGATGGAATTACAAAGCTAAACAATTTAGCAGCAGCTGCCGGGGATACAGCATTTACAGCGTCGACAGCAACTTTTGCAACTGTATTCACTGAAACGGGCATATCGGTGTCAACGCAATATAATGCACAGCTGGTGATGGCCGGAATGGATGCGCTTATAGCTGTAGTGGATAAAAAGCGCTCTGAATTAGGTGCGGTTCAAAACCGTTTCCAATCAACGATTCGTAACCAGTCTAATATTTCCGAGAATTTATCGGCTGCAAACTCTCGTATTAAGGACGCTGACTTTGCTAAAGAAACCGCTAGCTTAACTAAAATGCAGATTTTGCAGCAGGCTAGCCAAACAATCCTAAGTCAGGCTAACCAACGTCCGCAGGCGGCTTTAAGTCTTCTAGGATAACGGTTGGAAGGTAAAGGTGCCTAAGCCAAATGGGGTATTTGCTTAGGCACCGGATTGGATGAAAAGCGGAGGTGCTTAAATCCAACAGCGTTCATTAAAGCAATGAACACGTTAATCCAAGCATTTAGTATGCCAACTTTATGCTAAAAAAATGACACTCACTCTCAAATTTTCGAAAGAGGCCAATTGGCCTCTTTTTATTTCCTTACTCTTTGAGCAGAAGGCTCTTCATCCATTAAAAAGCTGCGGCAAGATACCGCAATGCAAGATAGTCGTTCCTCGATAAACAAAGTACCTAATATCTATTTTTAAGTTCCCGATGTTATTTAATCATTTTCTTGGATTCTTGGATTCTTGGATTCTTGGATTCTTGGATTCTTGGATTCTTGGATTCTTGGCCTGTTATTTGCTTACTACTAGTTACAGTAAATTCTGGCGTCAAAGTGGCAATTGGTTGCCTTAGTTGGTTGAATACCCGATGCATAAGTGCCGCTTTGTCATTTAGCTATCTATTAATTAGATAATGATTTGACAAAAAGAGAGTGAGTTATGTCTTTATATGTAAATACCAATGTGAGTTCCTTGAATGCCCAGAGAAATTTAATGAACTCCGGAAATGAGTTGGATACGTCTTTCAAGCGTTTATCTTCAGGTCTTCGGATTAACAGTGCTGCAGACGATGCTGCTGGTCTACAAATTTCTGATCGTTTGCAATCCCAAATACTAGGGCTAGGCCAAGGTAACCGAAATGCTAACGATGGTATCTCTTTAGCTCAAACAGCCGAAGGGGCAATGGAGGAAATGACGAGCATGATGCAAAGAGTGAGAACTCTCTCTCAGCAAGCTGCAAATGGCTCTAATACAGATGAAGATAGAATAGCGCTTCAAGAAGAAATTCGTCAATTAATGGATGAGTTAAATCGAGTGGCATCAGACACCACATTTGGTGGTACAAATTTGCTAGATGGATCTTATGCAGCTAGTTTTCAAGTCGGTGCTGACGCAGCTCAAACAATTGGTTTTAGTATGCAAACCGTGGGAAGTTCTGCGAATTCACTAACTGCAAACGGTGGTTTTACATTATCGGGTATTGCAGGTGTTGCATCTTCAGTGGGTACAAGGGCATTGGTGGGAGCAGCAACGACTGCAGTAGGAGCAGGTTATATTGATGCGGATGGAATTACCAAGCTAAATGAGCTTGCCGCAGCCGCTGGTGATACTGCGTTTACAGCATCGACTGCAACATTTGCGACAATATTTACAGAAACAGGAATATCAGTATCGACACAATATAATGCCCAGTTAGTGATGGCTGGTATGGATGCACTGATTGCTGTGGTGGATAAGAAACGTTCTGAGCTAGGTGCAGTTCAAAACCGCTTTCAATCTACTATTCGAAATCAAGCGAACGTTTCAGAGAATTTGTCAGCCGCAAAATCTCGAATTAAAGATGCTGATTTTGCTTTAGAAACCGCAAAGTTAACTAAGAACCAAATTTTACAACAGGCCAGCCAAACCATTCTAGGTCAAGCAAATCAAAGACCTCAGGCAGCATTAAGCCTATTGCAAGGCTAAAGTTCATAAAAGTAGTTAAATAAAATTACTAATTTTGCTAAAGCTTTCGCTCAATATGACGATAACTGATTTAGAGAACTATAACTCTAGTGCTCTAAATCAGCTAAGTCGCAGGGTAGGGGTATCCCGCGATTTGGCTCAGAAATTGAAAAGCGGAGGCTATAATGGCTTTATATGTAAATACTAATGTGAGTTCACTGAACGCACAAAGACAATTAATGAACTCTGGTAACACACTAGATACTTCGTTTAAGCGCTTGTCATCAGGTTTGCGCATTAATAGTGCGAAAGATGATGCGGCAGGTATGCAAATCGCGAACCGTCTCACTAGTCAGGTGAATGGTCTTGATCAAGGTATCAGGAATGCAAACGATGGGATTTCTTTAGCACAGACCGCTGAAGGTGCGATGGAAGAAGTTACATCTATGTTCCAAAGGGTCCGCACGCTTGCGCAACAAGCTTCTAATGGCTCGAACACTGATGAGGATCGCTTGGCACTTCAAGAAGAAATTCATCAATTAATGGATGAGGTCAATCGGGTTGCATCAGATACTTCGTTTGGTGGCACAAATTTGTTAGATGGCTCTTACGGAGCGAGCTTTCAAGTAGGTGCTGAGGCTGCCCAGACGATTGATTTTAGTATGAAAACCGTTGGAGCTACAACGAACACGTTGACTGCAAATGGTGGATTCACGCTATCTGGTATAGCTGGTATTGCGTCGGCAGTCGGGAGTCGAGCCTTGGTAGGCGCTGCATCCTCTACGGCATCTGCAGGTTATGTTGATGCTGATGGGATCACGAAGTTAAATGAGTTAGCTGCAGCTGCAGGCGACACGGCATTTACAGCATCTACAGCAACATTTGCAACGATATTCACTGAAACAGGGATATCGGTATCGACTCAATATAACGCTCAGCTCGTAATGGCGGGTATGGATGCATTAATTGCTGTTGTTGACAAGAAACGTTCAGAATTAGGTGCGGTACAGAACCGCTTTCAGTCGACAATACGAAATCAGTCTAATATTTCGGAAAACTTGTCGGCTGCTCGCTCTAGGGTTCAAGATACTGATTTTGCTAAAGAAACTGCAAGCTTAACAAAGGCGCAAATACTTCAGCAAGCAAGTCAATCAATCTTAAGTCAAGCAAACCAGCGTCCTCAGGTTGCCCTTTCTCTCTTAGGGTAATCTACCTGGTTTATAAGTCACTTTAAGAGATATTTTTCTTAAAGTGGCTTAAACTATATTAAAGAGGAAAATAGGAGTTGTAATAATGATTGATATGAATTCAACTCAACGACCCGCTGAAACCCTTTCTTCAGACGGCAGTACCTTAAAGCCTAGGCAGCTAAGCAATAAAGAGTTGAAAGACTTTGAATTGATGGCGGAAGAACCAATAGCCGGTAATGTCGAGAGTGGGATAAAGCTCAAGAGCAAGTTAGATTTAGTAAATGAAGTTAAACAGAACTTGGAAAAGCTAAATGAATATCTTCCAGTTACGTCAACTAATTTAGTCTTTGAGTTTGATGAGCAAGGGGAGCCACCTATTATTAAGGTCTTTGATAAAGAAAGCGAAGAAGTGATTCGAGAAATTCCCACTGAGGAGTTTAGAGAAGTTGCTAAAGCTTTAGAAGAGTTTGCCGATAAGTTGTCTAGTAAAGGCTTTTTGTTCAACAAAACAGCGTGACAGAAAGTTTTAAGGTATTGAGGAGTTAATCATGCCATCGATCACATCTGCTGGTGTAGGCTCAGGTCTAGATCTAGAGTCAATTATACAAGCTTCAATTGATGCGGAAAACAGACCTAAAATGCTTAGGTTTGCGGAAAAGCA
Organism: Pseudoalteromonas sp. JC3; assembly: GCF_030291895.1. Classification (NCBI taxonomy): domain Bacteria; kingdom Pseudomonadati; phylum Pseudomonadota; class Gammaproteobacteria; order Alteromonadales; family Pseudoalteromonadaceae; genus Pseudoalteromonas; species Pseudoalteromonas sp. JC3. Next base: position 1,595,523 of record NZ_CP127855.1, read on the forward strand.
GGAATCGTTAAAAGTTGAGTTATCATCAATTGGCGAGGTGAAATCAGCTGTATCAAAACTGAACGATATTATTGAAAAGCTTGCGGACAAAGATAATTTTGGTAAACGGGTGGCTAATATCCGCCAGCCGAATGGAGCTGACATAATTAGTGTTACGCCCACTTCAGATATCTCTACAGGTAACTTTAACATTACGGTGCAACAGCTGGCTCAAGGAAGCAGAGCAGTTTCTGCGGATGGTGCTTTTTCGTCTGCTGATGCGGTTGTTAGTGCAAGTGGTGGAACTTTGTCTTTTGCGGCAGGGCCAGATAAAACGTTCGATCTAGGTGTAACAGCTGGAATGACGCTATCGGAGTTGCGTGATGCAATAAATTCTTCAAAGGATAATTTTGGTGTAACTGCAAATATAATAAACACTGGAGACCCCCTGGTCGGTTCTAAACTTGTTCTAACGTCGAACGTAACAGGTGCTGATAACGACCTCGTCATCACGAGTGATACTGCAGAATTAGATGCAATTGAGACTTACGATGAAACACTAAACCCAAGTGGTGGTATGGTTATTGCTGATAACGATAAAGCACAAGATGCAATAATTACAGTGGACGGGCTTAGCGTAAATAGTGACACAAATACCTTCAAAGATGCTGTTCAGGATATGACTATCAAGGCACTAGAAGTAAGCCCTGAAGACTCATCCGGAACAAAGCTGTCCGCAAAACTCAATATAGACTATGATCGGGAATCAGTGACTGCGCTAATCGACGAATTTATTGCCAGCTATAACAATCTAGTTGGAATGATTGGACTTCAAACTCGAGCGAACAAACCGTTAAATGGTGATGCGTCCATGCGTGCATTAAGCGACCAACTAATATCAACACTTGGCACTGAGTTAACTGACGCTGGGCCGTTTGAATCTATTTTTGATATAGGAATCGGCGTTAAAAAAGACTCGTACTTAGAAAAGTCGTCACTTGTCAGAAGTTTGAACGAGGCAATGGATGAAAATTTTGATGATATTGGCGCGGCATTTGCGGGAGAAAATGGTGTAGCCAAAAAACTTGAAGCGCTACTTGGAAATTATATCGATACAGGTGGCATATTGAAAGTGAGAGAAACATCATTAACTACGCAACTTGATGATTTGGAAGATGATGTTATCGATCATAAAGCACGGATGAAAGATTATGAGGATGGTCTACGTCAGCAGTATGCTGGATTAGATGTTTTGCTCGCTCAAATGAAGTCTACTCAATCCTATTTGGGGGCTCAACTAGCAAGCCTTCCGGGTTTTGTAAAATCAGGTTCTTAAGAGTAACTTAACTAGGTGAATTATGTACAACGCAAAGGTAAAAAATTATCAAAAAGAAGCACTGAAAACTCGATTGGCGGGCGCGGACCGGTACGAGGTCATTCAGATGCTTTTTGCTGGCGCGATTGAAAAACTAGTTCGTGCGAAAGTCTCGATTGAAAACAAAAATTTCGAGGCGAAGGCGGAGCATATATCAAAAGCTAGTTCAATCATTGAGGCCCTTAGGGGGTGTTTAGACTTTAATGCTGGTGGAGAAGTCTCAGAAAATTTATACTCACTATATAGTTACATGTTAAATCGATTATTAGATGCTAGCGTTAATAACGACCCAGACATTGTCGATGAGGTAAGTAATCTATTAAAAGAGATTAAATCTGGGTGGGATGCTATCCCTATTGAGGTGAGAGAACAAACTTTATATAGCGACTCGAGTACTAACAATGCTGGATAAGAGTCAGGCTCTGTTAGAATTGCTCCAAAATTTTGAGAGTGCGTTGTCTGGCGGAAATATTGGGCTCGCGCAGTCTATTTTTGATAAGATTGATGCGCTTCTAAAAGCGTTAACAAGCGAAGAGTTGGAAAATTGTCAGCACCAGTTAGTCGACTTTCAGAGTCGGTTGATGGAGTGTATGCAATTTGTTAATGAACAAAAAAATAAAGCAAAAGCTGAGATTATTGGTCTGCAAGGTAAAAAATCTAACGTTGATAAATACAGTAAAGTAAAAGGGTGCATGCCCTAATATCTGCGTTTTCGCAGCGATTAAATAGGATATTTGATCAATTAAGTATAAAGTTGCAATAATATATCGAAGTGTAAAAGTTGAGTAGTTGTAAATATGGATAATATCGAAAATCTCTTGGGTCAAGCCGAAAGTGCATTAGCAAGTCTTAAAGCGCAAAGTGAAAGAGAAGGCGAGTTTGCTGTAGAGGCTAATTTACGATTTGGAAAAAATATTTTAGCTTTCCAGAAGTATTTCCCTGATATTGTTGATATCTTGATAAAGTTTACCCCTCGAGAAGATTTTTGTTTACATGTAACTTCTACTGGTGCTGCTAACTTCTATCCTAAGGGAATTGAAGTCCCGCTCTATAATGATGATCCAGTTTTACAAGCAAATGAGCAAGTCAATAGAAATATTGCTTCACCCAACTTTAGCCGAACAGATTATTTTTCTGCTCCAAATACTCTTAAAGAAGATAAGCGACTACATATAAAATATGTAAAAAAGCTTGCTGACATACTAAGCCAAGTGCAAGCTGACCGTTTGGAAATCCTCACATCTCTGCCAAAAACATACCCTACTTGTATGATGTTTGGAGTAGGCTTGGGATACCACATCGAATTGCTGCTTGATAAATGTCAATTTGATTATATGTATGTATGCGAGCCAGATATTGAGCTCTTTTTTGCAAGCCTATTCTGTATCGATTGGAGTGCTGTAATTGAGAAAATTGATCAACAGGGTGGGTGTCTATTTCTCAATGTGGGAAGTACTTATGCGGAGTTTTTTGAAGATATTCGATTAATTGCTGAAAAGGTTGGTGCCAACTCTATCATCAATAGCTTTTGTTATCAGCATTACCCTTCTAAAGAACTGAATCTGAGCATTAAAGGTTTTTTTGAAAACTACTATCAGCTTCACCAAGGATTTGGCTTTTATAATGATGCAATTACCGGTCTTGCGCATGGAATTATTAATTCGCGAAATAAGTTCCCTTATTTGTTTGCGTCACCAGAAAAGCGGCAAGTGCTAAAGGATAAGTCAGTGTTTGTCGTCGCTAACGGCCCTTCGCTAGACGAGTCTATAGAGTTCATAAAGCAAAACAAAGATGATGCTATTATTATTGCAGCGGGTACGGCACTATATAGCCTTCGAAACGCTGGAATAGCACCTGATTTTCATGTGTTAGTTGAGCGCACCAAGGGAACATACGATGCACAAGTTGACTTTCTCAATGAAGGAGAGGATTACTCCGATCTTAACCTGCTGGCGGTTGACGTTATGTATCCAGACGTATTGAAAATGTATAAATGGGCAGGGCTGGGGAGAAAAGGCCCTGAAGCCGCTAGCGTATTTTTGGCTGTGCAGTCATTAAAAGAGTTTGGTTATGCATCTACAGAGCTACCATTTTGTGCTCCTCTAGTCGCAAATACCGCTTTAGCTTATGCAGCAGCATTTGGTTTTGGTGAGATATACATGTTTGGCATTGATAATGGTTACCATACAAATAGCAAGACACATTCTTCATTAAGCATCTATAAAGATGAACGTATTATTAAATTAGGTTACAAGGCACCTGCAGATGCTAATGTTAAGTTACCAGGTAATGCTGGGGAAATAGTTATGGCAACTAAACTAATGGCGATATCTCATATCATGCAGGAAAAGTTGATAGCTCTGTTTCCTGGGGTTGATTTTTATAACGTTGGTAGTGGGGCAAAAGTTGTAGGAGCACACACACTTTTGACTGACGAGCTGTTCTTGTTAAATAAAACAGAAAATAAAGGTGAATTAGTTGAAGCAATAAAGACAAGCTTTTTTCAAGAGGTTACAGTTGTTCCAAGTGAGGAAACGCTTGGTTGGCAAAGCTTTAAAGAGCTTTGTGATTATTTGATAGAAATTGGGAATAGACCGTATAAAAACCGTGATGAAGCTCATAAGTTGCTACGTGCTCAACAAAACGTTTTGCTCGCATATAAAGATAGCCAATATGCACACTTCTTTCATTTAATTAAAGGTACAATGCTATATTTCCATTGTCCGATGATGACCATGCTTTATTTCTATGAACAAGAAGATAAATCATTGGAGTGGTTTGATAAGACTCTAAAAGTTTGGCAGGAGTTTATTAAAGCTGCACAAGTTGATTTCAACGATAATTGGAATACTAAATGTACTTGGAGCTCTCTCTATCAAGATGAATAGAAATGATTCCCCTTTAAGTTTGATTGGCAGAACATTGCCGCTCTTTTATGAAGATCTAGAAGCCCATGATGATGAGTTGTCAAGAATAGTTAATAATTCACGTTTCTTGATATTGGGAGGCGCGGGTTCCATAGGTCAAGCCGTTGTAAAGGAGCTGTTTAAGCGTGGCTCTAAAGTATTACACGTAGTAGATATTAGTGAGAATAACCTAGTTGAGCTAGTTAGAGATTTACGAAGTAGTTTTGGTTACATCGTAAGTGACTTTAAAACCCTTGCTTTAGATATTGGTTCATTAGAATATGACGCTTTTATTAACTCGAGCAATGGCTATGACTATGTTTTAAACTTATCAGCATTAAAGCATGTACGTAGTGAAGAGGACGTTTTTACTCTAATGCGTATGCTTGATGTGAATATTTTCAATACTATAAAATCCCTCGAGCAGTCAATAGCGTTTGGTGCTAAAAAGTATTTCTGTGTATCAACAGATAAAGCTGCAAACCCTGTCAACTTAATGGGGGCGTCGAAGCGGGTTATGGAGATGTTCTTAACCGACTTTCACAAGGAACTACCTATTTCGACGGCTAGATTTGCGAATGTCGCTTTTTCTGACGGCTCTCTTTTGCATAGTTTCAAACAACGCCTCTTTAAATCCCAACCTATTGTCGCACCTAATGATATTCAACGCTACTTTGTCACGCCAGAAGAGTCTGCAACCCTGTGTTTAATGTCGTGTATATTCGGCCAGACAGGCGATATCTTCTTTCCTAAATTGAACGCTGAAAGTCACTTAGCAAAGTTTTCAGATATAGCTGAGAAGTTTCTACTCTCTCAGGGGTATACACCCTACCTATGTGAAACTGAAGACGAAGCTAGAGAGCTTGCGAGAACATTACCTGCGAAAGGTTTTTGGCCATGTTTATTTAGCGGAAGCACTACAACAGGTGAAAAAGCTATCGAAGAGTTTTACACAGTAGGTGAGATTTTAGATATGACATTGTTTAATGACATCGGAGTCGTTAAATCAAATTTATCAGTGACTTCTCATGAGTTAGTTGCTTTTAAACAAACGATAAAAGGTTTACAAGCTCGAGGTATATGGAAAAAGTCAGATATTGTTAATGCTGTTGTTAAATTACTACCCCAGTTCCAACATAAAGAAACCGGCCTATATTTAGATGGAAAGATGTAATGACTGACTTTGTCAGAGACATTGTTGGGTTCATTCGTGAATATCACAAAACGAACGAGTTTATTCCTCTCCATGCTCCGAAGTTTATTGGTAACGAAAAACACTATGTATGTGAGACACTTGAGTCTACGTTTGTATCTAGTGTTGGGATGTTTGTCACTAGATTCGAAGATGAGCTAAAAATGTTTACGAAAGCGCCAGCCGTTTCAGCAACGGTAAACGGCAGTTCTGCTTTATATATCTCACTTTATATGGCAGGAGTTAGACAAAGTGATCTTGTGATCACTCAACCTATGACCTTTGTAGCAACCTGCAATGCTATTTCGCAATTGGGTGCATCGCCTATATTCGTAGACATTGATGATGAAAGTCTTGGGTTATCACCTTTTGCGTTAGAGGCTTATTTATCTGATTCAGCATATTTAGATGATGCAGGAATATGCAGAGACAAGTCTACTAATAGGGTAATTAAAGCAGTGTTACCAATGCATACGTTCGGCCATCCGGTGAAATTGAAAGAACTTATAACTGTGTGTGAAAAGTGGCATTTACTTTTAATTGAGGATGCAGCGGAGAGTTTAGGTTCTTTGTATAAAGGGCAACATACAGGTACTTTTGGTTTTTTGTCAGCGCTTAGCTTTAATGGTAATAAAACTATAACGACAGGTGGAGGAGGTGCTGTAATCGCTTCTTCAGAGTTGCTTGGAGAGAAAGTTAAGCATTTAACGTCAACCGCAAAAGTCCCTCATGATTATGAATATTATCATGATGAGTTGGGGTTTAACTTTCGTATGCCAAACATAAACGCTGCTCTTGGCTGTGGTCAATTAGAATACTTGGACAAAATTATTTTAGAAAAACGAAATCTTGCTCGGTTGTATCAGGAGTTTTTCAAAAGTAGTGAATTATCCTTCGTCAGTGAACCTGATTATGCCACGTCAAATTATTGGCTTAATGCAGTAATTGCCCCTAGTCCAGAGGCGAGGGATGTTTACATTAATGCACTGAGTGATAAGGGGATTATGACACGACCTGTATGGAGGTTAATGAATACGTTGCCAATGTTCTCAAATTGTTTGAAAGGGGACCTTGCCAGAGCAGAGTACTTTCAAAAAAGAATCATTAACATACCAAGCACACCTAATTTAGTGATCAAATAAGTATGAAAAAAGTTGCAGTGTTAACAACCTCTAGAGCAGAGTTTGGTCTACTTTATGACGTTATCTGCAAAATTGAGGAATGCCAATCTTTATCTCTACAGTTAGTTGTTTCAGGAAGTCATTTAGCTGATGAGCATGGAACTACGATAAATGAAATTATCGATTTGGGTTTATCCATATCTGCACAGCTACCAATCTTGGCTGGGAGTAGTCAGCGTGACAATGTAAACGCTATTGCAAAAGCTGCTAGTGGTTTTTCAGATATTTTGGAAGAGCTCAGACCTCACTTGCTTATAATCATGGGTGACAGGTTTGAACTACTTGGTTTTGCTAATGCGGCACTGATACATCATATCCCAATTGCACACTTTTCTGGGGGAGAGGTTACAACAGGTGCTATAGACGATAGCATTAGACACGCTCTAACAAAAATGTCCTATTTACACTTTACATCAAATTATGAGCATGAACAGCGCGTAATTAGAATGGGTGAGTGCCCTACACGTGTGTTTAATGTTGGTGAACCTGGCTTAACTAAGCTATATCAAAGACCTAAATTTTCGCTTGTAGAGCTAAATAAGAGTTTAAGTAGCACATTCCAAAAAAATCAGTTTTTTTTATTTACATATCATCCAGTTACTACTCAAGGGTTATCTGAAAATGAACATGCTATTGAGTTGATCCTCAAGGCAATAGATAAGTTTTCAGAGTTTCAAGTGCTTATTACTTATCCAAATGCGGACTATGGATACGATGTAATTCTCAAGACGCTGATTAGTTATGCTGAAAACAGGCCAGAGCGAGTTGTATTGGTTCCTTCTTTAGGGTTTGAGCTTTATCATACCGCGCTTTATCACTGTGCATTAGTATTAGGGAACTCCTCAAGTGCATTGATCGAAGCTCCTTCTCTGAAAAAGCCATCTATAAACATAGGAACTAGACAAGATGGAAGGCTCTGTGCAGCGAGTGTCTTACATTGTAGCGAGGAATCGGTTGTGGAAGCTATTGAAGAAGCATTAAGTGAAGAGTTTTTGACAATATGTGCTTCGGCGGAAAATCCGTATGGAGATCCTGAATCTCTAACCAAAATAATGAGAGTGCTCAAACGGTTTAAACCAATTAGCACAGTTAAAAAGGTGTTTTATGATAAAGCCTAATAGAGTTACAGTTATCGCAGAAATAGGTGTAAATCATAATGGGGATATATCACTTGCAAAGAAGCTAATCGATGTTGCCGTAGAAGCTGGAGCTGACGTGGCTAAATTTCAAAGTTTTGTTACAGAGGAAGAGCTTGTTGTTGATACTCCTAAAGCGGGATATCAAAAAAAAACGACGGATGGGGACGAGTCACAATTTGACATGATTAAACGACTAGAGCTATCAAGGCAAGATCATGAAGAGCTTTTGAGCTACTGCCAATGCAAGAATATTACTTTTATGTCTTCCGCTTTTGATTTGGTGAGCATCGACTTACTAATTGAGTTAGGAATGACAACTTTTAAAATTCCGTCAGGTGAGATAACAAATACTCCTTATTTAAGAAAAATAGGCCACCGAAATGCAAAAGTAATACTGTCAACAGGCATGGCTGATTTACGCGAAGTTGAGTTTGCTTTCAATACTTTGGTTGAGTCTGGTACAGAAAAAGAAAACATAACCATTCTGCATTGCACTTCAGAGTACCCAGCCTCTATGGAGAGTGTTAACCTCTTAGCTATGTCAGAGCTTGGTGATAACTTTGGTACAGAGTACGGGTACTCAGATCATACTCAAGGTGCTGAGGTAGCTATTGCTGCCGTTGCTCTAGGAGCTTCAGTAATAGAAAAACACATAACGTTAGATAAAAAAATGGCAGGTCCAGATCATGAGGCTTCAATGGAGCCAAAAGAATTTATTGCTATGGTTAAAGCCATCAGAAATATCGAAACGGCCCTAGGAAGTAAGGTAAAAACTTTATCGAGCGTGGAGTTGGAAAACAAAAGAGTTGTTAGAAAGCGCATTGTTGCTAAATGTGAGATCAAGCGTGGGGATGTATTTTCCATGTCTAACTTGACAACCAAGCGCACAAGCTCAGGAGTAGATGCCCAATTTTGGGATGAGCTTATCGGCAAAGTTGCAACAAAAAATTACTATTATGATCAGTCAATAGAGAGAGAAGAATGACGCATAAAGAGCTGAATCAATTATTTTCTTCTCTACCCAGCAACCTTCGACACCCGATGTTAAGATTTGAGTATGTTGAGGTGATGGCAAATCAATATGATAACGCACAAGCATGCTTTTTCCTCCATAGGGAGGAGGATAGTTTCTTTTACCACCCATTTTTAGTATTTAAAAGCGAGGTAGAAGGGAGAGTTATCAAAGATATTGAGTCTGCTTATGGATTTGGTGGAGCTATAAGCTCCTCTTCTGATATAGGTTTTATTGAGCGTAGTGTTAATGCTTATAGAGAGTACTGTATTGAGAATAACTTCCTAGTTGAATTTATTCGCTATAATTGTTGCTTGAAAAATAGCAAGCTCTATGATGGTCAACTCAATGAGAATAGAGATGTAGTTGTAGTTGATCTAACTCTAGAAGTAATAACCTCGCAAATTCAAGCGAGAACGAGAAGTGTTATTAGAAAAGCGAAGCGCGAAGGTATCAGAGTTATTTGGTCAAAAGATAGAGAGTATGTTGAGGCCTTTATCGAACAATATTACGAAACGATGACACGTTTGAGGGCCAACTCCGACTACTTTTTTCCTAAAAGCGTACTTCGAGAGCTTGTAAGTTTACCATTTTGTGAGCTCGCGATAGCTACTTTTAACGGACAAGTAATTGCTGGAGCAAGTTTTTTTATTGATGGTGATTATATGGAGTACCACCTTTCTGCAAATAATCAATATGGGCAAAAATTAAATGCAACTAAATTGATTATTGAACAAGCGATGCTAAAAGGTAAAGAATACGGAGCCAAGTATTTGCATTTGGGAGGTGGATACACCACTTCAAATGATGATCCACTTTTACGTTTCAAAATGCTTTTCAGCAAAAAGAGAGAAAAATATGTCGTTGGTCATCAAATTCTCGATACAAATGTTTATCAAGAACTCAAACAAAAAATGCTAAAGGCTGGAATTGATCTTGCTAGGTCAAACCGAGTTATTTTTTATCGCTAATATTTACTGATGTGAACGATTTATAATAGGAAAGGGTTATGAGCTGGGATCCAATTTGGGAAAAGATATATAGTGAAAGAAGCTGGGGAAAGTACCCTGCGACCGATGTTGTCCGGTTTATCGCTAGGAACTTTTACTTCTCAGAGAACCGTAAGCAGGTAAAGTTGTTGGATATGGGATGTGGTACAGGTCCTCAGTTGTGGTTTATGGCACGTGAGGGATTTCATGTGACGGGTGTTGATGGTTCAAAAACAGCCGTTCGTATTGCGAATGAAAGGCTTGATGCAGAGGTTCCTGGTTGGAACGGGGAAGTTGTTGAAGGTGATGTTGTAAGTTTAGCTTACGAAAATGAATATTTTGACGCGGTTTTAGATATTGGGGTAACACCGACAACGAGCTTTGAAGTTGCCCAAAGAATATTTAGTGAAGCCAGCCGAGTATTAAAGGTTGGTGGTCTTTTATACAGCCGGTGTTTGGCTAAAGGCTGCTGGGGAGATGATACAGGTGAAGAAGTTGCAAAAAACACCTATTTGGTTTCTGAAGGACCAATGGTTAACCAAGGGGCAATCCGCTTTACTGATAAGTCAGAAATACAGTCTCTATTGCCTAGTGACTTAGAATTAATATCTATTGAAGTAATGAGCTATGGAATGGAAGATAAGCCAGTTAAACAATGGATGATAACTGCCAAAAAATTAGGAAATTAAAATGTCTTGGGATAAAACTTGGGAAGACATATTTAAATCACAGGCTTGGGGGAAATACCCTGGAGAAGATATTGTTCGGTTTGTCGCTAGAAATTATTACAAGTGCGAGGATCGCTGTGCAGTAAAATTACTTGAAATTGGTTGTGGTCCGGGTGCAAATATATGGTTTATGGCACGAGAGGGCTTTAATGTCACTGGTATTGATGGTTCCAAAACAGCTATAGCTCAAGCTAAAGCCCGACTTGATCATGAGGTTCCTGATTGGCAAGGCCACCTTGATATTGGGGATATGACTAAACTACCTTATAGTGACAAACAATTTGATTGTGTGCTGGATATTGAGGCAAGTTCAACAAACTCGTTTGAAAATACACAAAAAATTTATCAAGAAGCTGCAAGAGTATTGAAGCCTAACGGGCTCCTATATATAAGAACGTTTGCTACGGGAACTTGGGGAGACAAAACTGGTGAACAGTTGGCACATAACACTTATATACCACAAGACGGACCTATGGCGGCTAAAGGTTTGACTAGATTTACCGATGAAGAAGATATAGTAAAACTGTTGCCAACTGATATGAAGTTGAGAAATGTTGATTTGCTTCAGTGGGGGCGCGGTGTTGAGATCATTAAGGAGTGGATGATTATTGCACAGAAAGAGGCATAGTTTGGAGTAATTATATGGGCGGTATATGGCAAGCAACTCAATTAAGCGCTTCTGCGCTTATGAGGGATGCGATAAAAATCTTAAATAATTCATCAATTAAACTGGTTACTGTGGTTGATAAGGGGCGGTTGCTTGGAGTGATAACTGATGGTGACATTCGAAGGGCTATATTGGATTTCAAATCCCTAGAAACACCATTGACAGAAATCATGTGTCGTGAGCCGATAACTGCAAATGAGTTTGATAGCAAAGCATTTGTGATGTCATTATTAGAAAAAAATAAGCTCCAACAGATACCTATTGTAGATAAAAATAGGGAACTTAAAAACATCATTACAAAGGATGGTTTGTTAAAAAAATGCGAAATCCCAAACACTGTGTTTTTAATGGCGGGTGGGTTTGGTACTCGTTTAAAGCCATTGACCCAAAGTTGTCCTAAGCCTTTATTGAGAGTTGGGAAAAAGCCGATATTGGAGACCATTCTAGATAGCTTTTGCCTGCATGGTTTCAAGAATTTTTTTATTTCCGTTCATTATAAGGCTGACATGATAAAAGGTCACTTTTCTAATGGTATTAAGTATGGTGTCGATATTGATTATGTGGAGGAAAAAGAGCCGTTAGGAACTGCAGGCGCACTGAGCTTACTACCTGAGCAGGTCGTCCCTGTTGTGATGATGAATGGAGATCTTTTGACAAAAGTTGACTTCTCTGAGCTATTGGCCTATCACCAAGAGGAGGGAGCGGCGATAACCATGTGTGTTAGAGAGCACGAATATCAAATTCCCTATGGTGTGATTAAATCTGAAAATAATGAAGTTGTTCGAATAGTTGAAAAGCCAACAGAAAAGTACTTTGTAAATGCTGGAGTATATGTTGTCTCCCCGAGTGTCATCAATCGCCTTAATTACGGAGAGCGTCTAGATATGCCAGATTTGATTAACTCTTGCTTACAGAGTAATGAAAAAATTTCTATGTTTCCGATACATGAATACTGGTTAGATATTGGACGTATGTCTGACTTTGAGCGTGCGCAATCAGATATCATTAACTTTTTTTAAATATGAAATATGAAATATGACATTCTCGTCTCGGGGTACGGTGCAATAGCACAACGCCACATTAATAACCTAAATAACTTGGGAATAATTAAATCTCTTACAATAGTAAAAAGAGTTATGCTCGAAGACCAACCTAATTATAAGTTCCCTGTCGCTATTTATACTGATTTTAAACAGGCAATTAATGAAAAGCATTTTGATATAGCAATCATTGCTTCTCCAGCCAGCGCACATTCAGACCAGCTACATCAACTAAGCAACTTAAAGATTGGTTGTTTGGTTGAAAAACCGATCACTTTGAATGGTCATCAAGCTCAAGAGTTATATCAGTTTACTAGGTTAAAGAATATGAACTGTATAATTGGGTACGATTTGATTTATACCAAAGGGTTTACTGAGGTAAGTCGCATATTACATTCTGAATGTTTGGGAAAAATTTGGCACATTAATATCTCAGTTGGTCAATTTTTGCCGGACTGGCGGCCGAGTAAAAATTATAAAACTACGGTATCGGCAGTTAAGGCTTTAGGTGGCGGAGCTTTAAGAGAGTTAAGCCATGAGCTAGATTACTTACTGGCATTATTTAACGTATCAAATATTGAATTCTCAGCTCAGTTAGTTAGACATTCTATCTTGACAATGGACTGTGAAAATGAGGCTAATATTTTTGGCGGCTTATCATTGCGAAACCAAGCTGAGAAGGTTAGCTTTTCAATTCACCTTGATATGCTAAAACGCTTTCCAAGTAGGTATCTGTATATTGAAGGCGCAAAAGGGTCATTGACATGGGATTTAATAAGGCAAAAGGTTACTTATAACTCATGTGGAGAAGAGTTGAAAGAAATTGATGTTCGAGAGGATAGCAATCAACCATATGTGAAACTAATACAAACTCTGATATCGCAAAGTGCTAATTCTGTCACTAGTAAGCAAGCCCTGCTCAGGTCTGTTCAGGTTATGAGTTGGATTGATTCTATAGAAGAAGCTGCAAGCAATAAATGTCAAGTATCGTTTAGTTTGAGGGAATTTAATGGATAAAGTTATTGCGTTTACTTTTGCACGTGCGGGTTCAAAGGGTGTACCTAATAAAAATATTAGGCTTTTACATGGAAAGCCTTTACTTCAATACGCCATAGAGTCAGCTCATGCGTGCCAATTAATCGATAAACATTATGTGTCAACTGATGGAGACGCTATAAAGGACATAGCTAAAAGTTTAGGGTGCGAAATCATCCATCGGCCAGAGTCGCTAGCATCGGATTCTGCTAGTGAGTGGCTTGCATGGCAACATGCTGTTCAATATCTTGTTGCGCGGGGAGAAATGTCGAAGAGTGATATTTTCGTTAGTGTACCTTGTACCTCTCCACTAAGAACTTCAGCTGATATCTCTTCTGCAATAGAAGCATTTTTGACCAATACCTGTGATTTGGCTTTAGGCATAACTGAAGCTGATCATAGCCCTTATTTTAATATGGTTAAAATGGACTCTGAAGGAGTAATAGAAACAATTTGTGGTGATGAAACTTTCACACGTAGGCAAGAAGTCCCTGTATCATGGAACATCACAACCATGGTATATGTGACTACTGCTGAATATATTTTACGAGAAAGCGGTGTTATGGACGGTAGAATTCTGGGAGTAAAAATGCCGAAATTAAGAGCTATTGATATTGATACTGAGATCGATTTTGAGTATGCAGAATTTTTATTAAATCGATAAGCCGGAGAGTGAAATTATGAGAAGTATTTCTGAATTACAGAGCTTAGCTGATTTTTGGGGTATTATCACAGGTGGTGGGGGACATGTAGGGCAAGCCGCGGCGGCGGCATTAATGGAGCTTGGTGCAAATGTTGTGCTTTGGGATAGAAGCAAAGCCGCTCTAGATATAGCCTCTGCCAATTTAGCTGAATACAAGAACCAATTATATACAATCTGCTGTGACTTGGCTATAGAAGAAGATATTGTAAAGGGAGTTGAACAGTATCGGGAAATATCATCGGGTAGATTAAACTTTTTGATTAATAATGCGGCTTTTGTTGGCACCGATAATTTAACTGGGTGGGCGGTACCTTTTGAACAGCAAAGTTATGATACTTTTTCAAAATGCATTGACGTGAATTTAGCAGCACCGTTTTTATTGACAAAGTTGTGTATGCCCCTGTTTGAGATAACTTCAACAGGTTGTCGAAGTGTTGTAAATATTTCTTCTATCTATGGAGTGGTTGGACCGCAAATGGCTATGTATGAGGGAACAAATTTAGGTAACCCCGCAGCCTATGCGACTAGTAAAGCTGGATTAATGCAGTTCACAACTTGGCTAAGCAGTGTTGGTGCACCAAATATAAGAGCTAATAATATCGTTTTAGGTGGTATTTATCGTAATCAAGATGAAGCATTTGTAGAGAAGTATATCCAACGAGTTCCATTGAGGAGAATGGCAACAGAAGAAGATATAAAAGGCGCAGTTATCTTTCTGTGTAGTGAGTTATCGAATTATATGACGGGGCAGTCAATAGTTTTAGATGGTGGTTGGACAGCAATCTGACGTATAAACTTTGAGAAGGTGCTACACTTATTGACTAGGATATTTATTGGTGCATCATTATGAAAATCGAAACTCCAAATTTGTCTTTATTTAATCAGATATCAGAAAAGAACAAAACATTGTCCGAGCAACTATCAACTGGCAAGAAAGTTAATTCTGCTGCAGACGATGCTGCGGCTCTGCAGATCATCAATCGTTTGACGTCTCAACAGGATGGCTACAGTCAATCCATTCGTAACGCATATGATGGTATCTCGTATTCGCAAACCGCTGATTCGGCATTATCTGGTGTGAATGATGCGGTTTCCCGGATTAGAGAATTATCGATTCAAGCCGGTAATGGGGCGTTGACAGATAGTGACCGTCAAGCATTGCAAGAGGAAGTATCGCAGTTGCAAACGCAAATCAGCGAAACGTTTGAAAATACTACATTTGGCGGCGCACAAATTTTTGACGGTGAGTCGCGTAGTTTTCAGGTAGGTCCCGACGCTAATACGACGCAGTCGCTACAGCAGACTGATGGTGGCTTTGCTAGCGCAATCTTGAGCGTGGATATCTCGACGCAGGCGGGCGCACAAACTGCCATCGATGCCGCAGATACAGTCTCTGAGGATTTAAATAGCCAACGTGCCAAGCTCGGTGCATTTGAAAAAGCGGTTTCTAGCACTATTCGCTCTGCGAGTAACCAGCATGAGAACATTGCGGCGAGTCAAAGTCGAATTCAAGACACCAATTACGCTCAAGCTATGTCACAGAAAACTTCAAACTCTATCTTGGCTAATACAGCTCAGGCTATTCTAAGTCAAGCTAATCAAAACGCCTCGCAATTGTTGAGTCTTCTCTAAAAGTTATGCATGTTGGTTTTATATTTGCGAATACTTCATTATTATATAGTACATAAAAACCTCTGAACTATTAGCATTTTTGGTTCCGAGGTTATTTTGACTGGAGTCTAAATAAATAGCATGCGTCTAATATGCCGAATTGAAGTAAAAAATGATTGGGTTGTTAAAGGTTTCCAATATGAGGGAGTTCGAAAAATAAAGCAACTAGAGGAAAGTTTCTCGATACCTCGATTTAACGGTATCGAAGAGATATTTTTAGTCGATCTTACTCGTTCTATTTTTGGCTTGCCACCAAACTTTTTAGCACTTGAGAGAATTGCTCACAATTGCTTATTACCTATCACTTTTGGAGGTGGAATTAATACACTTGAAGATGCTCTCAGGGCAATTGAGCTTGGTGCTTCAAAAGTATACATAAATACAGCAGCAACTGGCGGGAGTTCGCTGATTTCTAAGATATCCTCCGTAATGGGACAACAAGCTATTGTTGCTGGGTGTGAGTATAGAACAGTGAATAATAGGCGTGTGTGTTATTCTGAATCTGGGAGAGAACCTCTAGGGGAAACGCTTTCTGAGCGTATTAAGGAAGTGATTAACTTAGGAGCTGGAGAGGTGCTCGTATCGAGTATTGATTTAGATGGTACGAAAAAAGGATTGGATCTAGGTGTATTAGATGATTTGGTGCAGATAGAAAAACCGGTTATTCTATCTAGTGGTGGTACCTCGGAAGATTTGAAGAATAGAGATAACTTTACTGGTTGTGAAGGAGTATGTTTTTCTAGCGTTTTTATTGAGTATTATGATTAGTATAATTAACGTTACTGGTTCAAATAGCCGTAACTTGTATAACTGTTTGAAATATGATCGCGATATTGAGTTTGTTAGCTCGGCTTTTAGTCTAAATTATAAAACTAAGGTGCTGTTTCTACCTGGTGTTAGCCATTTCAATAACTATATTGACTTTTTAAATAAAAACAAGTGGATTGATTTTATAAAAGAAACAGATTTATTAGTAATCGGTATTTGTGCGGGCTATCATGCATTGTGCGAAACAAGCGATGAAGCCCCAGGTGTTAGGGGGGTTGGGGTATTTAAAAGTCATGTATCAAAAATTAATCCAGACTTGAGTCTCAATTATGGAAAGGTTCCACATACAGGTATGAGGAATATTACTGATTTACAATCCAATGCTTTCCCCAAAAAAGCATTTTTTGTTCATTCATATGGTGTATTAGAACACAACTCCGAAAGTGTTATGCAGGCACTAAACATTGCTGGGAAGCAATATATAGTCTCTCAGAGAAAAAATAATATAATTGGCCTACAATATCACCCTGAACTCTCAGGAGAATATGGTAGGGAAATGTTAAATAATATAATAAGTGAAGGATATTGTAATGGCTAGATATGGTCTTCCAGATCAGGTTGAGTTTTGTAGTCGATGTGTAATGTCTAATCAAAAAGTAACCCCTTCAGTTGTACAAAATGACTCTAGAGACGGGGAAAAACATACTCTAATTTTTAATGATGGAGTTTGCTCAGCTTGTAGAGTACATGATTTAAAAGAAAGTCAGATTGATTGGGGTCAGAGAGAACTGGAATTGGTCAAGCTACTTGATAAATATCGTTCAAAGAATGGCTCTTATGATTGCATTGTTCCAGGTAGTGGTGGAAAAGATTCAATTTTTCAATCACATATTTTAAAAACAAAATATGGGATGAATCCGTTAACAGTTACATGGTCACCTCACTTATATACAGATATTGGGCGCCAGAACTTTGATAACTGGATTCATAAGGGCGGGTTTGATAATTTCTTATTCACCCCTGATGGTGAAAAGCATGCACTCTTGACGCGACTAGCTTATGAAAACTTGTTACACCCTTTTCAGCCATTTATTTTTGGCCAGCGGAATTTTGTCATGCATATGGCCCAAAAGTTCAATATTAAACTAATATTCTTTGGAGAAAACCCAGCTGAATATGGTGGCTTTGAAAATGAAGAGAATAGCTCACGGATGGCTCCTTCTTATTTTGTTGATGATAATAGAGAGGCTATGAGGGTTTCGGGTTTGTCATTGGAGCAACTGTATACTCAGTATAATATAAGTGCTCAAGATTTGAGCTTATATTTACCTCTTACAACTGAGCAGCATAATTCATCTAATCTAGATCCGCGTTGGCTAGGCTATTATTTGCCTTTCCATCCCCAAGCCAATTATTATTATGCAAAAGAGCACTGTGACTTTCAACCTAATGACCAAAGGACAGAAGGTACTTACTCTAGATATAATTCAATAGATGATAGGGTAGACGGTTTTCACTATTGGTGCGGACATGTGAAATTTGGTATTGGTCGTACAACTCATGAGGCATCGCAGGAAATCAGAAATGGAGATCTAACACGTGAGGAAGGAGTTGCGTTGGTTCATAAATATGATGGTGAGTTACCAAAGCGATACTTCAAAGACTTTCTTGAATACACTCAATTATCGGAAGAGAAATTTTTCGCAATTGCAGATTCATTTAGACCCGAACATTTATGGTGTAAAATAAATGGTGAGTGGGAATTAAAACATAAGGTTAAATAATATGTTTTTTACACAAGAGAAAATTCTTAGTGCAGCCAAAGAGCGTGAAGTAATTTTCTGGGGATGTTCGGAAGATTGGGTCCCTAAAAGTAAAAAGTTACTTGGAAGCGTGACCCGTATCGTTGATATTCATCACCAAACTATCAAATCTCCTTGGATGGGGTTGGAGGTATTCAGTACAGAGATATTAGATCGAATGAGCTCAAAATACTTTGTTGTTATTACTACAGGATCTGTTGATAGCGTTACAGAGATGTTGAATAATTATGGATTTACGCCTGAAAAAGATTTTTGTTATTCCCCTGTTTTTGAAGATTTCTCTGCTGCAACTCGACTAACAAAATATAGCTCAAAGCTCATTTTTACATCCAGCGACTATGGAGCTAAAGACGGTAACAGAGGAAGTTTGTTAGGCGGGGGGATTTACCAGTTAGTGTTTTCAGAAAATGAATGCACGGTAGATAAATTGGTATCTGGGTCGTATAGACAAGCTCAGTTTGATGGTAACAAATTATACTCTGTTGATTATGTAAAGAATGAGCTTCATGTCTTTGGCGAAGACTTTAAACTTCAGAAAGCTTTGAAATTGAACTTAAGGCATTATACCGGTCTGTCAGTAAGTGAAAATCGAATTTTTTTAATCAGCTCCGCCGAAGATGTCATTCAAATTTATTGTAAAAAGGGCTTTACGCTTCTGGATGTAATACCATTTTCTGATAAAAGCTATTCTGGAGAAGGTTTACATCATCTTAATGATTGCTTTTACTCAGACGGCTATCTATATTTTACTTACTTTTCAAAGTCGGGTATTTGGCGCAAAGAGATTTTTGACGGCGGTCTTTCTTACTTGGATGTTGAAAATAAAAATATATATGACGTCAAGTCGGATCTGTTCCAACCGCACTCTCCAAAAATTATTAACAATCAGTTACACTTTTGTGAGAGTACAAAAGGGTATGTATTTTCGTCATCTTGGAACAGAATTGCTAAGGTTCCGGGTTTTGTAAGAGGAATTTGTTATGACAATGGATATTATGCTTTTGGTATGAGTGAGACTTTGTATATGAAGCGAGCTAAAAATATTCCAAACGTTATGATGAATACCGGAATATTTGTGATGGACGAAATCTCTGGAGCTATGCGCTTTTGTCCGACGCCAGGTATCAAAAATATCCATTCGGTGTTAAGTTTGACGAGCTCAGGAGGAAGCTAGCCTAGCTCGGTTTATATCGCTTTAGTAGTTTAAATTAATACCAAAGTATTGATATAGAACAGCTCTAGTGGCGATTTTTTGGCGTTAATGTCAAAAAGTTGCCACTTAGGTATTGCATCCCCCTTAATCTCTCTTACAATCTAACTATTGAAAAAATTTTAAGTAGATTGGTTCTCAAGCAATGGTCTTGATCTTAGATAACAACAACAAAAGAGCGATCGGATTAGGTGCGGCACTTAGTTTTGTCGGTCAAGCAAATGAAGTGCTGGCCGAAGAGCGTTATGAGCCCAAGATCCTTGATAACAATCAAGAACCAATTTTTGTGTTAGGCGCTTTGCAAAGCTTAACACACGAAGCGTTGATAAAATCTCATCCCGCCGTCCCGTTTTTATTAATAGGTGAAACGCTCAGGCCGCTACTTGCGTTACCGAATGTAATAGGGCTCATCACCGAACCCTTTGGGCAAGAAGTCACGATGCAATTGCTACATGACTGCCAGCAATACTTACGTATGCTTCCAAACAAAGAGAACAAGCTACAAAATAAGAGCTTTGATGGTTTAGTTGGGGAAACCGAAGCGGTTAAAAACGTTCGTTTCTTGATTTCTCAAGTGGCTAAAACCGACGCCAATGTCCTTATTTTGGGGGAATCGGGAACCGGTAAGGAAGTGGTTGCACGTAACGTACACTTATTGTCTAAACGTGCGCAGGGACCATTTGTGCCAGTTAACTGTGGTGCTATCCCTGGGGAGTTGTTAGAAAGCGAGCTTTTTGGTCATGAAAAAGGCGCGTTTACTGGCGCGATTTCAGCCAGGAAAGGGCGTTTTGAACTGGCGCAAGGAGGTACGCTTTTTCTCGATGAAATCGGTGATATGCCACTGCAAATGCAGGTGAAATTGTTACGAGTTTTGCAAGAGCGCACCTATGAACGAGTAGGGGGCACAAAGCCGATTCAGGCGGATGTTCGTGTGATTGCCGCGACGCACCGGAATCTTGAAACCATGATTGAAGACGGCAAGTTTCGCGAAGACTTATTTTATAGACTCAATGTATTCCCCATTGAAAACCCCTCTTTAAATGAGCGTGCGGAAGATATTGCGCTACTGCTAAAGGAACTAACACGTAGAGTAAATGAACAAACGGGCAATTCGGTTAAGTTTACCGATAGAGCCGTAGACAGCTTAAAGTCGCACGCTTGGCCTGGGAATATTCGAGAGCTTGCAAACCTTGTGGAACGAATGGTGATTATGTTCCCAGACAAGGTTGTCGATGTGACTGATTTACCACAAAAGTACCGCTATATAGAAGTCGAAGCGTTTGAGCCTGAATATCCAGAAGAACTATTAGAAAAAGATGCGTTCAATGAGCTATTTAGCGATGGTTTTAGTGACGACGAAGAGGACATGGTCGCGGAAGATTTTGCGCCGCAAGCACCGAATGTTGGCTTACTGCCGGACGAGGGGATAGAGTTAAAAGAATATTTAGCAGAGCTTGAAATTGATTTGATCACTCAAGCTTTAGAGCGCTACGATTATGTGGTTGCTCGAGCGGCTGAAATCTTGGGCGTTCGCCGTACAACATTAGTTGAGAAGATGAAAAAGTATAATCTCAATCGTGACTGATAGTTTATCAATTACTACCTAACCTGAACTCGGGATAAGAAGTAAGTTAATCCACTAAAATCACTAAATTCAAAAGCGTAGTATCACTCTAGCCAGAAGTTATTTCTTAATACAAGGCAAATTTGTGCGTCAATAGCTGGCCTATTGCAAGCAAATTTAACGCAGTAGTAAGGGATAACAGCTGCTAGAGAACAAGTTGTTATTCCAAGTTCAGGTTACCGGCTCAACTCAGCAAGGCCGCTTAATACGCGGCCTTGTACTTTATTGTTTAAAGTTGAGTAAAATCCAAGTCTTGATAACCGGCAATAATGGTTTGTTTGCAAAAACAGTTATCGGCATGGTCGTTAACCATGCCGCAAGCTTGCATATGCGCATACACGGTCGTTGAGCCTAAAAACTTAAACCCACGTTTTTTTAAGTCCTTGGCAAATTTGTCGCTGAGTTCAGTGGTGGCAACGGCATCGTGTTTGTCACGCATGGGGTTGATAACAGGCTTGTAATTAACAAATTGCCACTGGTATTTTGCAAAGCTGCCAAACTCTTGCTGAATTTCAATAAATCGCTTAGCGTTGTTTATCGTTGCTGCGATTTTTGCGCGGTTTCTAATAATTCCGTCAAATGCTAATAGCCGCTCGATATCTTGCTCTGTCATCTGGCTCACTTTGTGTACATCAAAATCGTGGAATGCTTTTCTATAGCCTTCACGTTTTTTTAAAATGGTATACCAGCTTAAGCCAGCTTGTGCAGATTCCAATGTGATAAACTCAAACAAGCTCTGGTCATCCAGTACAGGTCTTCCCCATTCCTTATCATGGTACTCAACATAATCGGGTTTGCTCTCGTCCACCCAGCCGCATCGTATTGTCATTGTTGGCTCTCTTCTATCAAATTGTGAATATGAATAAGCTAAATGATTTATTACGCCAACTACTCATTGCGGCATCACATTTGGCTTTCAAAAACTCTAGCACAATGCTGTATATAAAAACAGTGTCAATAAATTGATATTGTTAAGTGTTCTGTAACTCTATGTTTTATATCAAATATAAAGTTGGATCGTTTTTTGCTTTTATCCATTGAGTTTATTTTTAAGAGAGCGGAAAAATGGCATTAGCACATGTTATTAATCCACAATTTGTACCAACGACGAATCGCTACAATCCTTGTTTGCTGCAAGAAGCCTACGTCGGTGAGCTAAGCGACCTTAGGCAGCAGGCGAGTTGGTTAAGCCATCTTGTTGATACTATGCCAGCAGGTGTCGTGGTACTTGATGGTCAAGGTATGATTGCCAAGGCGAATCAAATTGCGATGGATATGTTGGGTGAACCACTCGAAGGTGAAAAGTGGTTTAGCGTTATTCAGCGTTCATTTCGACCACAGCAGGACGATGGTCATGAAGTCTCTCTTAAAGATGGCAGAAGAATTAAGTTAGATATTACCGCGCTAACACCAGAACCTGGGCAACTCATTTTGATGACAGATCTCACCGAGACGCGCCGGCTTCAAAGCCGTGTTGCGCATATGCAAAGGTTAAGTGCGTTAGGAAAAATGGTTGCTTCATTGGCGCATCAAGTGCGTACGCCGTTATCGGCTGCGATGTTATATGGTGCAAATCTTGGTGCAGCTAATCTTCCTTCGGCTTCTCGAGAAAAGTTTCACGATAAGTTGATGTCTCGGTTAAAAGACTTAGAAAGCCAAGTTAATGACATGCTGTTGTTCGCTAAAAGCGGTGAACAACAAGTGGTTGAGCGAGTGTCAATGCAACAGTTATTGAGTGAAGTCAAAGCGGGTGCTGACGCTATGGTTGAGCTTAACCAAGCAAAGTTGGAGGCATTTTTACCCGAGCCAGATATCGAAATATTAGGTAATCGTACGGCGCTTGCAAGTGCGATCCAAAACCTGATCCACAACAGTATTCAAATAATCGGCAGTGCGGCACACATTGAACTTAATGCAGAGCGCGAGCCGTGTGGCGAGTATGTACGTATCTCAGTTGTTGATAATGGACCTGGCATCGATGAAACCTTAGTAGACAAGTTGTTTGAACCATTTTTTACAACTAAGTCGCAGGGGACTGGGCTAGGACTTGCGGTGGTTAATTCGGTCGCTAACGCGCACAAAGGGTTTGCGCAGGCAGACAATGTTGAAGGCAAGGGTGCGCGTTTTAGCTTGGTACTACCACTAATTGAGGCGGAGGAACTATGAGTAACAGAGTTTTAGTTGTTGAAGATGATGCTGGTTTAAGAGAAGCACTCATTGATACATTGCAGCTTTCAAATATCGAGTGCGTAGAAGCAAGTTGTGCGGAACAAGCCGTTTTATTGCTAAAGCAAGAAACCTTTTCTTTGGTGGTGAGTGACGTGCAAATGGGTGCCATGAGTGGGCTTGACTTGTTAAAGACCATTAAACTCAACTATCCCGAATTACCGGTATTGATGATGACAGCATACGCGACCATTGATGATGCGGTTGAAGCGATGAGATTGGGTGCCATCGACTATATGGCCAAGCCATTTGCGCCTGAAGTATTGCTTAATATGGTTGGACGTTATCTACCTGAGAAGGAAAAAGAGACAGACGGCCCCATTGTTGCCGATCCCAAGAGTATTAAACTACTTGAACTGGCTGCAAAAGTAGCGAAGTCGGATGCCAGCGTGATGGTACTTGGACCGAGCGGTTCAGGTAAAGAAGTGTTGGCTCGCTATATTCACGATAAATCCGACAGAGCAGATGAGCCCTTTATCGCAATTAACTGCGCTGCAATCCCAGAAAATATGCTCGAAGCGACCCTATTTGGTTACGAAAAGGGGGCATTTACAGGTGCCATTCAGGCGTGTCCTGGAAAATTTGAGCAAGCACAAAAGGGAACGATTTTGCTTGATGAGATCACAGAGATGGATTTGGGATTACAAGCAAAATTACTTCGCGTGTTACAAGAGCGCGAGGTAGAGCGTTTAGGTAGCAGAAAAACCATTTCACTGGACGTCAGAGTACTAGCAACCAGTAACCGCGATTTAAAAGAAGCGGTGGAGGATGGGGTATTTAGAGAAGATTTATATTATCGCCTCAATGTTTTCCCGCTAGAGTGGTTGCCACTGAAGGACAGAGCGGGTGATATCGCTGTGTTAGCTGAGCATTTGTTGGTAAGACATACGCAAAAAGCAGGCAAGCCAACACCTATATTAAGCAGCGGTGCAAAGCGCAAGCTCAGTTCACACAGTTGGCCTGGAAACGTAAGAGAGCTGGATAACGTTATTCAACGTGCCCTGATTTTGTTCCAAGGTAATGAAATTCAAGAAGATGATATTTTTATCGAAAATTTCTCACCGATGGCTTTGATAGAGTCTGCACCACTTGTAAATCATGAAGCATCAGCTCTAATGGAGCGCTCTCAAGGTGAGGATGAGATCATTAGCTATAAGGATGAGTTACAGGATAAAGAACACCAAATTATTTTAGATACACTGGCAAAGTTTAATGGCAAACGTAAAGAGGTGGCGGAGGTATTGGGTATGAGTCCTCGCACACTTCGCTATAAGCTGGCAAAAATGCGAGATTTAGGGATTGCACTACCCGCTTAACCTAAGTTACCTGAGTTTATAAACAATGAGTTAGCTCATTGCTTTTCCAAACCTCAGGTTAAGCTTTATCTGCTAATTCAAATTTACTCAGGCGCCTATAAAGATCAGCAGATCTTAGGCGCCTAGTTTTCACTTCTATGCACTGCCAATTTTTCGACATAATTAAAATGTTGCAAGGTACTGAATATTAACGATTTTAAGTTGGCACGTTTTCTGCTTTATTACAGGTAACTAAGAGTTATTTTGAGTAAAGCATCATGAAAGTACAATCATCAGCGCTATTTCAAGAAATGCAGGCAATGGCTGCAGAAGCGACGAGAAACACACAGCCATCAGTGCAGCCGGTTAAGACGGCGGCATCTTCGTCGGCTCAGTTTGGCGATTTACTCTCAGACGCACTTAATACGGTTCATGGCTTACAACAAGAAGCGAAACAAAAAGTCACCGCTGTTGAAATGGGTGACAGAAGCGTTTCTCTTGCAGAAGCCATGATAGCGAAACAAAAATCGTCGGTCGCTTTTGAGGCAACAGTGCAAGTTCGTAATAAACTTGTTGAGGCCTATAAAGAAATCATGAGCATGCCAGTTTAATTGAGTGACTGTGGAGAGTAATCGTGGCTACTAATCAATCAACAGATCTTACGCTTTCCGATGCAGCGCTGAATAATGACAGCGGATCGGATGAGCAACAAGAGCAAAAATCAGGCTACTTCAGTGCGCTAAGCGGTGTTGATATGTTGCGCCAGGTTACTCTGGTTATTGCCCTTGCTATTTGTTTAGCAATCGCAATCTTTATTATCATTTGGGCGCGCCAACCAGATATGCGCCCACTTGGTAAGTACCCAACAGAAGAACTCGTCGAAACGTTAGACTTTTTAGACCAACAGAAAATTGAATACCAATTAGATGGTAATACCATTTTAGTCGCTGAGTCGGACTATCAAGACATAAAACTACGCATGGCGCGTGACGGTTTTACCCAGTCTCCGAGTTCTGGCACTGATATTCTGATGCAAGATATGGGTTTTGGTGTTAGCCAACGTCTTGAAAGAGAGCGCTTAAAACATAGCCGTGAGCAACAACTTGCGAGAACAATTGAAGAGTTACAAGACGTAAATCGTGCAAAAGTGTTACTTGCAATTCCAAAAGAAAACGTCTTTGCACGTCGCGAGAAAAAGCCCTCTGCAACCGTAGTTATTACCCTTAAACGTGGCAAAACGCTTGGCGGCGAAGAAGTTGATTCAATCGTAGACATTGTGGCATCAGCGGTACAAGGCCTAGAGCCTTCACGCGTGACTGTCACCGATCAAAACGGTCGTCTACTCAACTCTGGTTCTCAAGACTCTTTAGCTGCGCGCTCGAGAAAAGAGTATGAAATCGAACGTAAGCGTGAACAAGAATATCTAGAAAAAATTGATAGCATCCTGATCCCAACTGTAGGTCTTGGTAACTTTACCGCGCAGGTTGACTTAACGATGGACTTCAGCGCAGTTGAAGAAACGCAAAAACGTTATAACCCAGATTTACCTGCGGTTCGTAGCGAAACGACGTATGAAGAAAATAATATTGGTGGCTTAGCTGTCGGTATTCCGGGGGCGCTGACTAATCAACCTCCTATAAACTCAAATATCCCAGAGATTGCGGGTCAAGGCGGCAATGGTCAAAGTGCAACACCAAGCAGTAATCAAAAAGAAGCAACCCGTAACTATGAGTTAGATACCACTATTAGCCATAAACGTCAGCAAACTGGGGTTATTCGCCGGATCAGTGTGAGTGTGGCCGTTGACTACCTCGCAAAACCTGATGCTGAAGGTAACATGGCAATGGCGCCGCGTACGCAAGAAGAGTTAAATAACATCCGTCGTTTGCTACAAGGTGGTGTGGGCTTTGATATGCAGCGAGGTGATGCACTAGAGGTAGTGACTGTGCCATTCGTGCGTGAAGACCTCACTGAAATGCAAGAGATACCACTTTGGGAGCAAGATTGGTTCCAAAAGACAATCCGTCTTGCAGCAGGTACCTTAGTGATCATTGTGCTAATCTTAGCGGTAGTAAGACCTATGCTTAAGCGTCTAATTTACCCAGATGATACGCTTGAAGATTTTGATGAAGATGCGTTGACCAGTGGTGTAGATTTAGGTGACAGTACACTCGATATGCTAAATAACGAATTCGATGAGTCTGCGGTTGGCTTCTCTTCTGACGGTAGATTACAATTGCCAGACTTACATGGCGACGAGGACTTACTCAAAGCAGTACGTGCCTTAGTTGCTAACGAACCAGAACTCTCATCACAAGTTGTGAAAGCGTGGTTGACAGAAGATGACTGATCAAGAACAAAAACAATTGCCCGCAGCCTTTGACGTTGACAAGCTAGATGGCGTCGACAAGGCTGCCATCTTACTGCTTAGTTTGACTGAAGAAGATGCGGCTCAGATTTTGAAACACTTAGAGCCGAAGCAAGTGCAAAAGGTCGGTATGGCGATGGCCTCCATGGATGACCTATCTCAGGCTAAAATTGCAGCTGTGCACAATTTGTTTATCGAACAAATTCAAAGTTTTAGTACAATTGGTTTCCAATCGGAAGATTTTATTAAGAAGGCGCTAACCGCAGCACTTGGTGAAGACAAAGCGGCAAGCCTTATTGACCAAATCGTTATGGGCTCTGGTGCAAAAGGGTTGGATTCGTTGAAGTGGATGGACTCGAAGCAAGTTGCCAATATTATCCGCAACGAGCACCCGCAGATCCAAACGATTGTATTGTCTTATCTCGAGCCTGAGCAATCCGCCGAAATCTTGTCTCAGTTTCCTGAGAAAGTACGCTTAGATTTAACAATGCGTATTGCAAACTTAGAAGAAGTACAACCTGCGGCACTGCAAGAACTCAACGAGATCATGGAGAAACAGTTCGCAGGTCAAGCTGGTGCACAAGCAGCGAAAATGGGTGGCTTAAAAGCCGCTGCAGATATCATGAACTACTTGGATACCAATATTGAAGGCCAGTTGATGGATTCAATCCGAGAACATGACGAAGAAATGTCGCAACAAATTCAAGACCTCATGTTCGTGTTTGAAAACTTGATGGATGTCGAAGACAGAGGGATCCAAGCCATACTGCGTGAAGTGCAGCAAGACGTACTGATGAAAGCAATTAAAGGCGCGGACGAATCTTTAAAAGAAAAGATTATGAAGAATATGTCCAAACGTGCTGCTGAGATGATGCAAGATGACCTTGAGGCTATGCCTCCAGTGCGGATCAGTGAAGTCGAAGCTGCACAAAAAGAGATTCTGGCAACGGCTAGACGTTTGGCTGACTCAGGTGAAATTATGCTTGGTGGCGGCGGTGGTGAGGAGTTCCTATAAACCATGGTCGATAAAAAGTTGTATAAAGGCCGCCCTGTCAGCACCGAAGCACTGGATGAGTTATTAGAAAACTGGCCCATTCCAGATGTTACGGATAAGCCCGAAAAATACCGAGGTCGTTCTACGGCCTTCGGTACGCCGTTGGAAGAGTTGTATACTAAGAGAGAGGTGAGCGCAGAACCTGAGCCGCAAGAGCCTGAATTCCCTACTTTGACCATTGAAGAATTAGAGCAGATCCGTCAGGATGCCTACGACGAAGGAATAAAGCAAGGCCACGAACAAGGCTATATTGAAGGCTTTGACAAAGGAGTTTCTGAAGGTAAAGAAGCCGGTTATAAAGAAGGCGTAGAAATAGGTAAAGAAAAGGGACTTGAGGAAGCACAACCTCTCATTGAAGAAAGGATGAAAGCGCTATCCACTATTTTAGATGGCATGCAAACGCCACTGAAAAAGGTTGATGATGAGTGTGAAAAGCAGCTGGTTGTACTCGTCAATTTATTGGCAGAGCAGGTTATTTTTAAAGAGCTCAAGACCACGCCTGAGCTCATTTTAAACGCGTTGAAAAAAGCAATGGACGCGCTGCCTGTCAAAGATCAAACAGTACGCATCCATCTGCATCCAGAAGATTTAGCCTTAGTACAGGCCATGTACGGCGAAGAACATATACAATCACAGCATTGGCAGTTACTTCCAGAGCCGACGTTGGACAGAGGTGGCTGCGAGGTGAAAACGCCACAGTCATCCATTGATATGACGCTTAAGAACCGTATTAGCGAAGTGTTGGAATCATTTTTGCAAGATAGCGGTATAAACCAATAATACTGCACTGTTATCTAGATAAGCCAAGCAATCAAATCAGGATAACGATGCCTTCCTAAGGTAATTGCGAACATGTCGACATCTGCTGCTATGAGCGAGCGCATCAGTAAGTATCAGAAATTTGTCAAACCATACGGGGTTGCGGTTGCAGGCAGCCTCACCCGCGTGGTTGGCCTCACCCTTGAAGCTAGGGGGCTAAGTGCTCCCGTCGGCAGTCAATGTAAAATCGAGACGCTGGGCGGTTTTATTGATGCAGAAGTCATCGGTTTCAATCAAGAAACGCTTTACCTTATGCCAAACGACCATATTACAGGCGTCCTTCCTGGAGCGCGAGTGATCCCAAAAGTTAAGGATGCTGGATTACCTGTCGGAATGGGTCTACTTGGCCGCGTGGTTGACGGACTTGGTAGGCCACTAGATGGCCTTGGTGCCATTGACGCTGAGAAGCATCTAAAATTTGCCGCAGCGCCCATTAACCCACTTGCAAGGCGTCCAATCGACTCACCAATGGATGTAGGTGTGCGCGCGATAAATTCGATCGTGACAGTGGGTCAAGGCCAACGTATGGGGCTGTTTGCAGGGAGTGGTGTGGGTAAATCGGTATTGCTTGGCATGATGACGCGAGGCAGTGAGGCGGATGTTATCGTCGTTGGCTTGGTCGGTGAACGTGGTCGTGAGGTGAAAGAATTTATCGATGAGATTTTGGGCGTCGAGGGTAGACGCCGCTCCGTTGTGGTTGCCGCTCCCGCCGATGCCTCACCGCTGATGCGCTTAAAAGGTTGCGAAAGTGCTGTGACTATTGCGGAGTATTTTCGCGACCAAGGATTAAACGTACTCTTGTTACTGGATTCGGTGACGCGCTATGCCATGGCACAACGTGAGATAGCGCTTGCTGTAGGCGAGCCGCCAGCCACAAAAGGGTATCCGCCTTCCGTATTTGCAAAGCTCCCAGCGTTGGTTGAGCGCGCAGGTAATGGTGGTGAGGGACAAGGCTCAATTACCGCATTCTTTACGGTATTGAGTGAAGGTGATGATATGCAAGACCCTATTGCCGATGCCGCGCGAGCTATTTTGGATGGTCATATTGTGTTATCACGAGAGCTTGCCGATAGTGGTCATTATCCAGCGATAGATATTGAAAAGTCCATTAGTCGAGTCATGCCGCAAGTGGTGTCAGAGGCACACATGCAGCAAGCCAGAGTGCTCAAGCAAGTCTATTCAATGTACCAGCAAAATAAAGACATGATCACCTTAGGTGCTTATCAACGCGGAAGTGACCAGATGCTAGATCAGGCGATAAACATGATGCCTGCTGTGAATAACTTCCTTCAGCAAGGCATGAAAGACGTGATCAATTATGACGAGTGTTTACAAGGCCTCGCTAAGCTACTAGGACAAGCATAATGGCAAATAACAAACTGACTTTATTGCTTAAGCTAGAAAAAGACAAAGAAGATAACCTTCGAGCGAATTTTGTTCAAGCGCAGCAGCACTTAGCAACAAACCAACAACGGTTATCGGGACTAAACGATTTCCGTCTGGAATACAGCATGCAGCTTCATAGTAAAGCACAAGTTGGTCTGTCTAGTGGCGGTTTCAATCAATACCATAACTTTATTAATAAGATTGAGCAGGCTATTGATCAGCAAGCAAAAACGGTCAACACAGCCAAGCAGGTGGTTGAACAACGCCGCAAGCTATGGCTAGCACAGCAGGCTAAAACGAAGGCAATTGAAAAGCTTATCGAGAAGCAAGCCCTCGCGAAGCAAACTCGTCTTGCCAAAGCAGAGCAAAAGATGCTTGATGAGTTTGCAACGAATCAGTTTGTACGAAGAGAGCGTGCTTGGTAAGTTGGCTCGAAATATGCTTTGTAATAATTAGCGTTTTATTATTTAGGTAGTTCACTCGTAAAAGTCACTAATATTCATAGTGTTGGTTTTTAACGGTGTATTACAACGGCAGGACATTGCCACTTTATGAGGTAGCTTTAAGATGAATCTAATGCTTGCATCCATGCTGCAACGAGGCAGTAACGAGGTTGATATTAAAGAAAAATCCCAAGAGACAGATGCTGAGGGTTCTGAAGACAGCTCTGGGTTTAGTGCTTTAATGGCTGAGTTAGCCGAGCAAGAGAGTGCAAACAAGCAGGTAAAAGAGTCTGCAGATCCTGTAACCTCAGAGCTGGATGCGCCAATAGATAGCGAAGTCGCATCAGATGATGCTCCGCAGTCAGATAGTAAAGCACAAGCCTCTTCCTCTAAGCTGCAAGGGGAAGTACCAACTTCTACTGTTAGCTACACTGACAAAGGCCTGGTAGTTGCGGACAAACCGCTTCCTGATCCCCCGGATAATGACTTATATGCTCAGATCAACGCTGCAAAACAGCAGAGCACTTCATTGAGCCAAACCCCAACAGCAATTGCGCAATCAGTCAAAGAAGCGTTGGGCAATGCTTCTGCGGCTGATGAAGAGGTTGTAGCTAGCGATAGTGCACTATCTCAGGAGCAGCTACAAGACGAAGCCAGTCCACTCATTCGAGGGGGGAAAGGCCAAACTGAAAACGCCGGCACTAAGCCAACCTCGTTATTACAGCAGGCAACTTCTATGGACAGCCAAGACTCAGAAGGTGAGGTTGCTAAACCTTCGTTATTGAATGACAGTTCAGAAGCTAAAGAACAAACATTACAGCCTAAGTTGCAAAAGGATACTAGCACTCAAGCCTTGGTTACCAATACAAACATAGAAAAACGGGATCCAAGCGCTAATAAGCCAGTCGAGTCTCAAGTTGAAAGTGAGTCTGAAACCGCGCAACAGAAAGAACTCTTAGCCGCTAAGAAATCAGAGCTTGCTCAATCTGTTTCCTCATCTGAAGCTAAGCAATCAGAAACAAAGCAAATCATTTCTGAGGCGAGTACACAAACCGCGAAAGACAAAAACGCAGTAAGTACAAAAAGCACTACAGATGTGCAAACCATGGTAGAAAAGTTGACCGTACAGCAACAACAAGAATTAAAAGCCGTGATGGCTGGTAAGCTGGATATTTATGATGCGTCACCAAGTGTACAAAAAGCCGTAGCTCAATTAATTGGTAAAGATGTTGATATCGAAAATGTACGGCAATTTAAAGCATTTGTGCCATCCTCTGTCGTAACACAAACTTCAACAAACACCCCGCAAGAAGCTGCTACGGATGTTAAAGATACTACCCAAGCGTCTTTTAATGTAAATAGCGCGCAAGAAAAGTCTAACAATAGTGATCAGCAGGCCGTGGTAGTTAAAGAGGGTGAACGTGCTGAAAAAAATATAGCTGTGAATAAATTGACTAGCGATGAAAAGTTAGCAGTAGAGAAGCAAAGTTCAGAAAAACAGAACTTAGAAAAGCAAATAAGTGAAAAGGTAGTTGATAAAGAAAATAGTAAGCTGATGCAAGCGGAAGCAAGCATCGCGAAAGAGGCGGTTAAAAATGAGCGTCAATCGGCTAATACTGCAGCAGCGATACCAAATCAAGTTAAGCCTGAAGCAAGTCCTGTAAGTGTATCGCAAGACACTAGCTCACTAAACCAAACACTGAAAGAAGTTCAGCAAATTCAACAGTCTCAGCCAACAAACCAAAGCACAACACAGACAAAGCAAGCGACAGATGCTAATCTTCAACAGGCGATTAACATAGCACGTCAAGATGCCGCTAAAGAGCTGCATCAACGGGTAGGGTTGATGCTTAACCTTAACAATAAGGAAGCTGAGATTCGCTTAGACCCGCCAGAGCTTGGGGCGATGCAAATTCGAATAAAAAGCGATGCAGAGCAGGCTCAAGTGAATATTGTGGTGCAAAATCAGCAAGCTAAAGAATTGCTAGAGCAATCACTGCCAAGACTAAGAGAAATGTTAGCTGAGCAGGGTATTGAACTGGGTGACAGCCAAATATCACATCAGCAAGGTGGAAATACTGAATCAGAGTCGCAAACTGCTGGTGGCAATACGAGTGGACAGCAAACTCTAGGTGATGAATCGGGGGTTTCTGACAATCCACAACCATCACAAAAGAGAAATACTGATTCTGCAATAGATTACTATGCCTAACACCTGCTATTATTGTAATTAATAAAGATCATAAGGGCTTGCTATGGCTGAAGAAACCGACTTAGAAATAGAAGAAACGGGTGGTTCCAAGAAAAAGCTGATTATCATTATTGTCGCTGCGGTATTGGTGCTCGGCGGTGTCGCAGGGTTTTTCTTATTTTCAGGCTCAGATGCGCCAGAAGAATCCTTAGCAGAAGAAACGACAGCAAGCGAAGTTAAAGCGGAGCAAGGTAGCGCTGCGCAAATGGGGAGTGCACTGTACGTTGCCATGCCCCGTCCCTTTGTTTTCAATGTACCTGGTGCAAGTCGCGATAGAATTGTGCAAATTAAAGTTCAGCTGCTGGTTCGCGGTGATGTTAATGAAGAAGTAGCAAAGAAGCATATTCCCTTGATTGAAGGTACTTTACTTAGCGTGTTTTCAACGACTACCGCTGATGAGTTAAGCACAAGTGCAGGTAAAGAAACTTTGCGCTTAACGGCGCTAGATAAAGTCCAAGCTGCGATGGAAGGGGTTGAAGGTAGCAAAGTAATCGAGCGTGTGTTGTTTACTGGCTTTGTAATGCAATAAGGTAGTATTTGTGAGCGATTTATTATCCCAAGACGAAATTGATGCGCTACTCCATGGTGTAGATGAAGTCGAAGAAGACGAAATCGGTGATAGTGGTGACGGCGAAGGCGCTGGTGCCTTACAGTATGACTTTTCGTCTCAAGATAGGATTGTGCGTGGGCGGATGCCGACGCTTGAAATCGTTAATGAACGATTTGCCCGCCATATGCGGATAAGCCTTTTCAACATGATGCGCCGCACCGCTGAAGTGTCTATCAATGGTGTGCAAATGCTTAAGTTTGGCGAGTATATTCATACTCTGTTCGTTCCTACCAGCTTGAATATGGTGCGCTTTAGGCCACTAAAAGGTACTGGCCTGATAACCATGGAAGCCCGGTTGGTTTTTATCCTTGTAGACAACTTTTTTGGTGGAGATGGTCGTTATCATGCCAAGATCGAGGGGCGTGAGTTTACACCTACAGAACGTCGTATCGTTCAGATGCTACTTAAGATCATCTTTGAAGATTACAAAGAAGCCTGGGCACCGGTTATGGATGTGTCGTTTGAATATCTTGACTCCGAGGTTAACCCCGCGATGGCGAATATTGTATCGCCAACTGAAGTGGTGGTGATTAGCTCTTTTCATATTGAATTAGATGGTGGAGGGGGCGATTTCCATATTTCATTGCCTTACTCTATGTTGGAACCTATTCGAGAGTTACTCGATGCCGGTGTTCAATCAGATACTGAAGATACCGATCTGCGTTGGAGTAAAGCGCTTCGTGATGAGATTATGGATGTTGAAGTTGAGATTTCCTCCCAGTTGCTGGAAGTGGACTTATCACTTGAGCAAATAATGAAACTTCAAGCTGGTGATGTTATTCCTGTGGAAATGCCAGAGCATGTCACCGTATTTGTAGAAGAGCTGCCAACCTTCAGAGCTAAAATGGGTCGTTCTCGTGACAATGTTGCTTTACAGATCAGTGAAAAAATTAAACGGCCAGAATCAGTGAAGTCTGAGCTTCATGTGTTTACCAAAGGTGGTAAAAAACTCGATTCAGATGCTGAGCTGGCAGAATTAGAAGAAGATCTGCATCTTTCCGAAGGTGTGGATTTAGATTGGTAGTCGTGAGGTTGTACAAGCAACGTCATGAGACTAATTATGGACAACAAATTAACTTAATCAGGTAGTAATCCAATGAGCGATGATCAAGATACTATGGACGAATGGGCGGCAGCACTAGCTGAAGCCGAAGGTGCCGAAGGTGGCAGTGAGCCAGAAGTTGCAGAGTTAGATGAACTCAAAGATTCAGCGCCTGCATTATCGTCAGATGAAAAACGTAAACTCGATACCATTTTAGACATTCCAGTTACCATTTCGATGGAAGTTGGCCGCTCTAAAATTAATATTCGTAACTTATTACAGCTAAATCAGGGCTCTGTTGTTGAGTTGGATCGAGTAGCTGGTGAACCGCTAGATGTACTTGTTAACGGTACGTTGATTGCACACGGTGAAGTAGTTGTAGTAAACGACAAGTTTGGTATTCGCTTAACGGACGTTATTAGTCAGGTTGAGCGTATTAAAAAGCTACGTTAATGCGCTGGGGTTGGTGTGTAGCTTTGTTTAGTACTGCTTGTTACGCGAGTGCTGCCGTTGCAACGACGTCAGGAGTAGTACCTAAGTCTTCTGTAGGGGCAGGTACTGCGGGGTTAAGCTCGGAACTACTCTCCATGGGATTGTCCTTGGTGTTGGTGATCTTACTTATTTTGGGGTTAGCATTTGTGCTGAAGCGTTTAAATCCCAACATTGTAAACCAAAAGGACTTTAAGGTGATCCGCAGTATATCGCTCGGTACGAAAGAGCGTTTGCTGGTTGTAGAGTTGGATGATAAACAGCACTTGCTCGGGGTAACACCAAATAATATCAATTATTTATATCAGCTAGAAACACCACTGGATGATGTTAGCCGAACGCCATTTGCAAACGAGCTACAAAAGTTTTTAACGGGAAAAGGGCAAGTAGCCAATAACCAAAATAAGAAAAGCCATGACTAGATTGCTGATACTCTGTTTATTACTGTTTTCTGGGGTAGCTTCTGCAGAAGGGATAGAAGCAATAAACGTTACAACAAACCCTGATGGCTCTCAAGAGTACTCAGTGACACTTCAAGTGCTCGCCATTATGACGGCGCTGAGTTTTATTCCAGCCGCTGTTATCATGATGACTTCGTTTACTCGAATAATTGTTGTACTTGCGATTTTGAGACAAGCGATTGGTCTACAGCAATCGCCATCGAATCAAATTTTACTCGGTTTATCGTTGTTTTTGACGCTATTTATAATGGCACCTATATTTTCGCAGATAAATGATGAAGCGGTGCAGCCATATATAAAAGAAGAAATCACATCAATCCAAGCACTTGAACGTGCCAAAGAACCCATGAAAGCTTTCATGTTGTCACAAACCCGAATTAAAGACCTGGAAACCTTTGCTAAAATAGCGGGCTATGACAAGCTTGATAGCCCTGAGGATACGCCGTTTATCGTTATTATTCCGGCCTTCGTTACATCTGAGCTGCAAACGGCTTTTATTATCGGCTTTATGTTCTTTATTCCATTTTTGATAGTCGACTTAGTTGTAGCCAGTGTCTTGATGGCCATGGGTATGATGATGTTATCGCCAATGATAGTTTCCTTGCCGTTTAAGATTATGCTTTTTGTGCTCGTCGACGGTTGGAGTTTGGTCATGGGGACACTGGCCAGAAGCTTCGGATTGGGGGTGTAATGTGGAACCAGAAGTCTTTGTCGATATCTTAAGTGATGCATTGTTTTTAGTCATCAAGCTGGTGGCGGCGATTGTAGTACCTGGGCTTCTAGTTGGTTTAGTTGTTGCTGTGTTTCAAGCTGCAACATCAATTAACGAGCAAACATTAAGCTTTTTACCGCGTTTAATTATCACGATTCTGGCCCTTATTTTTGGTGGCCATTGGTTAACTCAAGAACTGATGGACTATTTTAACCTCGTGGTTATGCGAATTCCTGAAATCGCAGGTTAGCCATGGAGTTCACCTTTGCGGTAATCATGCAGTGGCTAAGTGATTTTTTACTTCCACTGGTGCGGATAAGCTCAATGATAATGGTAATGGCGGGGCTTGGGGCACAAAGTGTGCCGGCTCGAATTAAGTTTGCGCTCGCTGTGGTTGTTACTTTTGCCGTGGTGCCCGTTTTGCCCAAATCAGAATTTACCGATTTGTTCTCCTTTTCGATGATTTTGGTTGTTATTCAAGAAATGATGACCGGAGTCGCAATTGGTTTTGGCTCTCTGTTGCTTTTAAATACTTTTATCATTGCGGGTCAAATCCTTGCTATGCAAACAGGTCTTGGTTTCGCATCTGTTGTAGATCCGGCCAATGGATTAAGTGTCCCAGCAGTTGGTCAGTTCTATTTAATATTAGCGACATTACTGTTTTTTGTTTATAACGGCCATCTGATGATGATCCAAATGGTAGTGTATAGCTTCGAAAGCTTTCCCATTGCAGGTAATTGGTGGGTGGTAGATAATTTTTGGAGAATCGTTAATTGGGGGGGCTGGATGTTTTCTACGGCACTGGCTCTTGCATTAGCTCCATTAACGGCAATGTTGGTTATCAATATCTCGTTTGGGATCATGACCAGAGCTGCACCTCAGATGAATATTTTCTCTGTAGGGTTTGCTTTTACGCTGGTTGCAGGTCTTACCATTATTTGGGCGACACTGGGTAACTTCTTAGCACAATTTGAGTTTCAATGGCTCAAAATGACGGAGCTGATGTGCGATCTAATTGGTTGTACGGTTTAGGAGTTTGAAATGGCAGAAGATTCAGGTCAAGAACGCACCGAAGAACCCACCTCCAAGAAGATAAGTGATGCGAGGAGTAAAGGCCAGGTAGCCCGTTCAAAGGAGTTGGGGACTACGTTTGTCTTGTTGTTTTCTGCTATCGCTTTACTGATGTATGGTCCTGGTATAGGGAAGGCGCTTTACAACGTGATGGGGCGAATGTTGTCGCTTAATCGCAATGAAACCTACGATACAACCAAAATGTTTGCTGTGTGGGGGGATATTGGCGCTGAGCTGTTATTCCCAATGGCTATGTTCGTTTTTATTATCGCAATTGCTGGAATAGTGGGGAATACGTTACTCGGTGGCTTTAACTTTTCTTGGCAAGCGGCCGCACCTAAAGCAAGTAAAATGTCACCTATGAAGGGACTGAAGCGAATGTTGGGCCCACAAGCGGCCATTGAGTTATTGAAGTCAGTTCTTAAGTTTGTATTGGTAGCAGGTTTTGCAATCTTGCTTATCAATATGTATTTTAATGAAATATTGCACTTGAGTATTGAACAAATCCCATCGAGTATAGAGCATGCGTTAGAAATCATTGCGTGGATGTTCTTAGCACTTAGTTGCACTATGATCATTATTTCAGCGATTGATGCCCCTTATCAAAGCTACAATCACCATAAACAGCTTAAAATGACGCTACAAGAAGTCAAGGATGAATATAAAAACTCAGAAGGTGATCCGCAAATAAAAGCGCGGATCCGCCGCACGCAAAGAGAAATGTCGCAACGACGTATGATGCAAGATGTACCAGATGCAGATGTTGTTGTGACCAACCCCACTCACTATTCGGTTGCGCTTAAATACGATACTGAACGAGCGGGGGCGCCTATTGTTATTGCAAAAGGGGTTGATGAGCTTGCGATGCAAATTAGAAAAATAGCTAAAGGAAATGAAGTACCGATTGTGGAGTCACCTGTATTGACTCGTTCACTTTATCATACAACCGAAGTAGGTGATCAAATCCCTGAACAATTGTTTACCGCGGTTGCACAGGTACTTGCTTATGTATTTCAGCTGAATCGTTTCCAAAAGGGTAAAGGGAAAAGACCTGTTGCACTTACTCGAGATTTACCAATCCCAGACGATTTAAAGCACTAAAATTGCTCTTATAAAAATAAGCTATTAATTGGAACGCATATTGCATTTGTTGCTATGTGTCAATTTTTTGCTTGTGTTAAGTTATGGAATTTAAAGCGGTTTTACAACAACTCAATCGAGATAAAAAAGAATATGCTAAAGGTGTGGGTACTCCATTGTTGGTGCTTGCAGCACTTGGCATGGTTATTCTGCCGCTACCTCCTTTTTTGCTTGATATTCTATTTTCCTTCAACATTGCATTGGCACTTGTGGTGCTATTGGTGACTGTTTATACCTTGAAGCCACTCGAATTTGGTATGTTTCCGGCGGTACTACTGATCGCGACTATCATGCGATTGGCATTAAACGTAGCGAGTACTCGAGTCGTATTACTTGAAGGTCATAATGGTGGTGATGCGGCAGGTAAGGTGATCGAAGCCTTTGGTAGCGTTGTTATTGGTGGTAACTACGCCGTCGGTTTAGTTGTATTCCTTATCCTTATTATTATTAACTTTGTTGTAATTACCAAAGGTGCAGGTCGTATTTCTGAGGTGTCTGCGCGTTTCACCCTCGATGCTATGCCGGGTAAGCAAATGGCCATTGATGCGGATTTAAATGCCGGTTTTATCTCTGCAGATGACGCCCGGGCTCGCCGTGAAGAAGTGACTCGAGAAGCCGATTTTTACGGTTCAATGGACGGTGCAAGTAAATTCGTTAAAGGTGATGCTATCGCAGGTATTGTGATCCTTGCTATTAATATAATAGGTGGCCTTTTCGTTGGGATGATCCAGCATGATTTAAGCTTTGGTCACGCGATGGAAGTTTATACCATGCTGACGATTGGTGACGGTCTGGTCGCGCAAATTCCTTCTCTTTTACTCTCAATTGGTACTGCAATTGTCGTAACGCGTCAAAATGAATCGCACAACATGGGCGATCAGTTTAAAAACCAACTGGGTAATGAAAAATCGCTGGCTATTGCTTCAGGTATTTTGATCACCATGGGACTCGTTCCTGGCATGCCACATGTTGCCTTCTTAGGGTTAGGTGTATTACTTGGCTATATAGCCTATTACACAAGTCAGCAAAAGAAAAAGGCGGAAATCGAAAAGGCGGAACAAGCTGCCAAAGGACCTGCTGCGAAAGGAGGCCATCAACAAGATCAAAAAGAGCTTGGTTGGGATGATGTACAACCTGTTGATGTGATTGGTTTAGAGGTAGGTTATCGCCTAATCCCTCTAGTTGACCAAGCCCAAGGCGGGGAGCTTCTCAGTCGTATTAAAGGGGTGCGTAAAAAGCTATCTCAGGAACTGGGCTTTTTAGTACCGCCGGTACATATTCGCGATAACCTAGAATTAGATCCAAATGCATACAATATTACTTTAATGGGAGTTGGCTCAGGAACCGGTGAGTTGAAGCATGGCGATGAGCTCGCAATTAACCCAGGGCAGGTGTTTGGGCCGATTAAAGGCATAGAGACTAAAGATCCTGCATTTGGCTTAGATGCAGTATGGATTAAACCAGATCAAAAAGATGAAGCGCATTCACTTGGCTATACAGTAGTAGATGCTGCAACTGTGGTGGCAACACACATTAGTCAATTATTGACGAATAATGCGTCACTATTGCTTGGTCATGAAGAAGTTCAAAATCTATTAGACATGCTTGCGAAAAGTCACCCTAGATTAGTTGAAGGCTTAGTGCCTGATATTTTACCACTCACTACCGTAGTAAAAGTACTACAAAATCTGCTTAATGAAGGCGTTGCAATTCGAGATATGCGCTCGATTGTACAAACCTTAGTTGAGTACGGACCACGTAGCCAAGACCCTGATGTATTAACGGCTGCGGTAAGAATTTCATTACGCAGATTGATTGTTCAAGATGCCGTTGGAAGCGAAGAAGAGATTCCTGTCATAACATTGGCGCCTGAGTTGGAACAGATGTTGCATCAGTCACTTCAGAACGCAGGTGATGAGGGGGCAGGTATTGAACCTGGCTTGGCTGAGAGGCTTCAAGAATCATTAAGAGAAGCACATCACAACCAAGAAATGCTAGGGGAGCCGTCCATCTTATTAACCTCAGGTATGTTAAGAAGTGTACTGTCTCGATTTGTTAAACATACAATTCCAGGTCTTCGAGTGATGTCATATCAAGAAGTGCCGGAAGAAAGACAAATTAAGATAGTGAGCTCGGTTGGACAATAGAGGATAAAGGGGCTGTAACATGAAAATTAAACGTTTCTTCGCAAAAGATATGCGTACGGCTTTGAATGAAGTAAAAGAAGAGCTTGGTGCTGATGCTGTCATCATGTCTAACAAAAAGTTAGCAGATGGTGTTGAAATCGTCGCAGCAGTTGATAATGACCGTGCTGCTGCACCTGTTAAGCAAGCTCCAGCTGCCCGTGCGACTGCCTCAAACGAGGCTCCGACCCGCTTTGTCCGTCCAGAGTCTCGCCAAGCACAGCCAGCAAAACAAGCGCAAGTTGCCGATAGCTTAGCGGCATTGCTAGAGCGTCAAGCGCCGCGTCCTCGCTCACCAGAACTTGCTTCTATGTTCTCCCAGTCGGGGATTGATACAGAGCAAATGTTAAGCAGCCAACGTAAAACACAAACTGCTGCGCCGGCGCACCAAGCGAAGCCACAGCAAGCTCGTCGCCAATCTTTTGACTTTGATGATGATGGATTTGAGCAACCACAGCAGTGGATCGAGTCTGATGAATTAGACAACGGTTTTGGTGATGATTTACCTGAGTTAAATGCCAAGCCTGACGAAATGAGTGCGATGCGTGAAGAGATGAACGCTATTCGTCAATTACTTGAACATCAAGTATCTGGTCTAATGAAACAAGAAATGGCTCGTCGCGATCCAACCCGTGCGTGCCTTGTAGATCGTCTGGAAGGAATGGGCATAGACAAAGATGTCGCTGAGCAAATGGCATGTTTTATCCCTGATGATGTGTCTCGTAAAGAAGCTTGGGACGCGCTGTTGAATATGGTAATTAACCAAATGCACACCACCAACAATGATATTCTTCGTCAAGGTGGCGTATTTGCAATGGTTGGTCCAACTGGTGTTGGCAAAACCACAACGGTTGCAAAATTAGCGGCATTAGGCGCACAAAAATACGGTGCAGATAAAGTGGCGCTAATAACCACCGATACCTATAGAATCGGCGCTTACGAGCAACTAGCTACCTATGGTAGAATCATCGGTTGTCCGGTTAAACAAGTTAAAGATGCAAATGAACTTGCAGAAGTGCTTTATCATTTACGCAATAAGCGTCTAGTATTAATAGATACGGCGGGAATGAGTCAAAGAGATTTGCGCTTAACTGAACAGTTAAATACACTTATGCGTAGCGCGAGAGTAGATATTCGTAGCTATTTAGTGTTGAGTGCGACAGCACAGATGAATGTGTTACAAGAAACAGTAAGACACTTCAAAAAAGTAAATTTAAGTGGCTGTATTTTCACAAAACTTGATGAAAGTCTAAGTTTGGGTGAGATAATTAGCATAGCGATTCAAAATCGCTTGCCAATAGGGTATCTTACCAACGGTCAGCGAGTGCCAGAAGACATTCGCGTAGCAAATGCTCAAAAGCTAGTAAAAAAGGCTGAGCAATTGTATTTAAAAAGAATAAAAGCACAGCACTCTCGACGTGTACCTGTAGCGTCAGAGTCAGTAGGAATGTATGATTAACACAGTTTTAGATCAAGCAAGTGGCCTGCGTAGAATGAGTCAAAATAGCAACCAGGGTGTAAAAGTAATAGCCGTGACCGGTGGTAAAGGTGGGGTGGGTAAAACCAATGTCTCGCTCAATACTGCCATCGCTATGGGCCAACAAGGACAGCGAGTTCTCGTTTTAGATGCGGACTTGGGCTTGGCAAACTGTGATGTGATGTTAGGGCTCCGAGTAGAAAAGAACCTTTCACATGTGTTGTCGGGTGAATGTGAACTAGATGAGATTCTCGTAGAAGGTCCCGCTGGTATCAAAATTGTGCCAGCTACTTCGGGTTCTCAAAGCATGGTGGAGTTGACTCCCGCAGAGCATGCTGGACTTATTCGCGCATTTAGCGAGCTTAACACTCAATTTGATGTTTTAATTGTTGATACCGCAGCTGGTATCTCAGATATGGTTCTGAGCTTCTCTCGAGCTGCACAAGATGTGATGGTTGTTGTGTGTGATGAACCGACTTCTATTACGGATGCTTATGCGTTGATCAAAGTTTTAAGCAGAGAGCATGGCGTTTATCGTTTTAAAATAGTTGCCAATATGGTCCGCAGTATGCGTGAAGGGCAAGAATTATTTGCTAAACTTTCAAAAGTTACAGACCGTTTTCTTGATGTAGCATTGGAATTAGTGGCCACAGTACCATTTGACGAAAACATGCGTAAGTCCTCTCGTAGACAAAGAGCAATCGTGGATTTATTTCCGAGCTCTCCAGCAGCAGTTGCAATTAAAGGACTTGCTGCCAAGGCAGTTAAATGGCCAATTCCTCATCAACCTTCCGGTCATCTAGAATTTTTCATTGAACAACTTGTAAACGGGTGATTATGGCTTCTCCGGTCAACAGAGCTGCGGGATATCAAACTTCTGACCATATCCATAAAGTGGTCGAGAGACATGCTCCACTTGTCAAAAAAGTGGCATGTCACCTGATCGCTCGGCTTCCGGCAAGTGTGCAGCTCGACGATCTAATTCAATCAGGTATGATTGGATTGATTGAAGCATCTAAAAATTTCGATGCTACTAAAGGCGCTAGTTTCGAGACCTTTGCGGGGATACGCATCCGAGGTGCAATGCTAGATGAAATCCGTCGCGGAGATTGGGCCCCTCGGTCCGTACATAAAAACAGCAGAATGGTAGCCGAAGCGATATCTGAGCTCGAATCTCTCCTTGGCCGCGAACCAAAAGACACTGAAATCGCTGAAAAACTTGATATATCTTTAGATGAGTACCATCATATTTTACATGATGTAAATGCAAGTAAAGTCATCGGCATTGAGGATCTAGGGGTTGATGAAGATGTGATAACCCCAGCAAACAGCGATTTTGCGCTAGACAAACCGTTTAATAACGTTAAAAATGAACGTTTTAACGAGTCTTTAGTAAATGCTATCAAAGCACTACCCGAAAGGGATGCTCTGGTGTTGTCACTTTACTATAACGACGAAATGAATTTGAAAGAGATTGGTGCCATCCTTGATGTCAGTGAATCTCGAGTAAGCCAAATTCACGGTCAGGCAATGATAAAGCTCAAAGCTAAAATCAATGACTGGATAAATTAGAGTACATAAAATAGTTGGGTTCGAACCTCACTGGAGGAAGTTTTGGATAAGAACATGAAGATTCTCGTGGTTGATGATTTCTCTACTATGAGAAGAATAATCAAAAACCTAT
Organism: Pseudoalteromonas sp. JC3; assembly: GCF_030291895.1. Taxonomy (NCBI): domain Bacteria; kingdom Pseudomonadati; phylum Pseudomonadota; class Gammaproteobacteria; order Alteromonadales; family Pseudoalteromonadaceae; genus Pseudoalteromonas; species Pseudoalteromonas sp. JC3. Next base: position 1,639,276 of record NZ_CP127855.1, read on the forward strand.
TAAGAGATTTAGGCTTTACCAATGTTCAAGAAGCTGATGATGGTAGTACAGCACTTCCGATGCTACAAAATCAGGAGTTTGACTTTGTAGTAACTGATTGGAACATGCCGGGCATGCAAGGTATTGATCTGCTTCGTGCAATACGCGCAGATGAAAAGCTTAAGCACATTCCAGTGTTGATGGTTACCGCAGAAGCGAAAAAAGAACAAATTGTTGCAGCAGCGCAAGCTGGGGTGAACGGATATATTGTTAAACCGTTTACTGCAGGTACGCTCAAGACTAAGCTTGAAAAAGTATTTGAGCGACTAGGCTAAACAGCAAGGGGATATGGCCTATGTCTGTAAATGCTGCGCCGCAAATTACACTTGAACAAGCCAAGCAACTTGTTGAGCTACTAGAGCAAGGTGAACAAGAAAAAGCTGACCAGCTGATTTTAGAAGCTGCTAACAAAGAGCAATCGGAGTTATTTGCAGAAGTTGGAAAGCTAACTCGCCAATTACACGAGTCCTTGAAGAACTTTGAGCTGGATACTCGACTCTCAGATCTCACGACAGAGGCTATACCTGACGCCAAGCAGCGTCTTAATTATGTTATGGAAATGACAGAAAGCGCTGCTAATAAAACGATGGACGCGGTCGAAGAAAGCTTACCTCTTGCGCAGAATCTTGCGGATGAGTTAGCACAAATAAAGCCTACTTGGGATCGGTTGATGAGCAGAGATATTCAACTCGGTGAGTTTAAATCTCTGTGTCATGATCTCGACAGCTTTATGCAGACTTCAAAGACACGTACAGACGAATTACAAGGCTTAATGACTAATGTGCTGATGGCGCAAGACTATCAGGATTTGACTGGGCAGGTCATCCGTCGAGTCATTGAGCTTGTGAGAGAAGTAGAAGATAGTCTCATTCACCTTCTAACTGTGTTTGGTACTTCGGATGAAGCGCCTGCAGTTGCAGAAAATGCGAATGAAAACGAAATAAAAACAACTGAGACTATCAGTGATGAATTGTCTGGACCTGAAGGTCCAATTATTGACGCTGAATCGCGAGATGACGTGGTTTCTGGTCAAGACGAAGTCGATGACTTGCTATCTAGTTTAGGCTTCTAGTTGGAGAGTGTGTATGAGCTTTGAAGTCGATGAAGATATCTTGCAGGACTTTCTTGTTGAAGCAGGCGAAATATTAGAACTGTTATCTGAACAGCTTGTTGAACTAGAAAATAATCCCGAAGATAAAGAACTTCTCAATGCGATTTTCCGTGGCTTCCATACTGTTAAAGGTGGAGCAGGCTTCCTCGGTATGACCGAACTGGTTGATGCCTGTCACGGTGCAGAGAACGTGTTTGATGTACTAAGACAAGGGCAGCGAAAAGTAACGTCAGAATTAATGGATGTTATTTTGCAATCTTTGGATACGATCAACGAAATGTTCGCTTGTATTCAAAACCGAGAGGAACCCGAAGCTGCCGATCCTGTGTTGCTTGAAACCCTCCATAAACTCAGCCAACCTGCATCTGAAGACGAAGTCAGTGAAGTGATTGAGGAACCTGTTTCAGAGCCAGAATCTGTTGTACCAGATTTAAGTGCGGATGATATTCTATTCGATGCGGACGCAGATTCAGGCGATGATAGCGGCTCTAGCATTGATGAGATAACAGAAGAAGAATTTGAAAATCTATTAGATGAGTTACACGGCTCTGGTAATGCGCCTGCTGTCGCACCGGCGGCTAAACCTGAAACGGTGTCAACTGCAGATGACGGCGATATCACCGATGACGAGTTCGATAATCTCTTAGATGAACTCCATGGGGTTGGGAAATTTGGTGGAGCACCAAATGCAGAAGATGCGGCTACTTCTCAAGCCAGTGAGCCTGCGGCTAAAGCAACGTCATCAGGCGCTGCGAGTGTGCCCTCTGGAGATGAAGAAATTACCGATGATGAGTTTGAGGCTTTGCTTGACGAACTTCATGGTAAAGGCAGTGCTCCTAAAGCGGTAGATGAATCGCCGACAGATATCTCAGAAGCTGAGCCAGCTCAACCTGAGCCTGCTAAAGCTGCGCCACCTCCGAAACCTGCTCCAAAGCCTGCGCCTAAAGTTGAAGCTAAACCTGCGACTCCAGCCCCGCAAAAAGAGCCAGAGCCTGCAAAAGCTTCTGCGCCAGCAGCTGCAAAGAAACCTGCTGCGCAAGCTGAGACTACAGTGCGAGTTGATACCAAACGTCTTGATGAAATCATGAATATGGTTGGCGAATTAGTATTGGTGCGTAACCGCTTGGTTAGTTTAGCGAATAACACCAACAGCGAAAGCATGGGTAAAGCTATTTCGAACCTTGATGTAGTGACCGCAGACTTGCAGGGCGCTGTGATGAAAACGCGGATGCAGCCGATCAAAAAGGTATTTGGTCGTTTCCCTCGAGTGGTGAGGGACCTTGCGCGTAGCTTGAAAAAAGAAATCAACCTGGTTTTACAAGGTGAAGAGACAGATTTAGATAAAAACCTTGTTGAGGCGCTCGCAGATCCATTGGTTCACTTAGTGAGAAACTCAGTGGATCACGGTATTGAAATGCCTGATGTGCGCGAAGCATCGGGTAAGCCAAGAATGGGGACTGTCACGTTGTCAGCATCTCAAGAGGGGGATCATATTCTTCTCACCATCCGAGATGATGGCGCCGGTATGGATCCTGAAAAACTCAAGAAAATTGCTATAAATAAAGGCGTTATTGACTCCGATCAAGCAAGCCGATTGTCTGATACTGAAGCCTATAACTTGATCTTTGCACCTGGATTTTCAACAAAAGAACAAATTTCAGATATTTCTGGTCGCGGTGTAGGGATGGACGTTGTTAAAACGAAAATCACTCAATTGAATGGCTCGGTAAACATCCAATCAGAATTGGGTGTTGGTACCGTATTAGAGATAAAAGTGCCGCTTACACTGGCTATTTTGCCTACCTTGATGGTGGTAGTCGGAGAACAAACGTTTGCGTTACCACTTGCCGGTGTGAACGAGATCTTCCATTTAGATTTGACTAAAACGAATGTAGTTGATGGTCAATTGACTATTATAGTGAGAGAAAAGGCGATCCCGTTATTTTATCTTGAGCATTGGTTGGTAAAAGGTGCTAATAGGGGCATGAGAAAGGCTGAAGGCCATGTTGTTATTGCTCAAATCGGTACCAAGCAAGTCGGTTTTGTGGTTGATTCTCTGATAGGCCAAGAGGAAGTCGTAATCAAACCATTAGATGCTTTGTTACAAGGTACACCAGGTATGGCCGGTGCGACCATCACATCTGATGGTGGTATTGCGCTAATCCTTGATGTCCCCAACTTATTAAAACACTACGCCTAATTTTATTAGGCGTAGTTCGAATTCTAGAGCAGCATGTGCTGCTCTGCTGTAGAGCAAATTAAAGAGCGTTGCCAATGGCAGTTAAAGTGTTAGTCGTAGACGACTCCAGTTTTTTTCGTCGTCGAGTCAGTGAAATTTTAGAAAAAGACAGTGAAATCAAAGTTATAGATTTTGCAGTTAATGGAAAGGAGGCGGTTGAAAAGGCCGCTTCATTGCGTCCAGATGTCATTACTATGGACGTAGAGATGCCTGTGCTTGATGGGATCAGTGCGGTGAAGCAGATCATGCAGGCTACTCCGACCCCAATCTTAATGTTTTCTTCGTTAACTCGTGAAGGCGCTAGTGCTACGTTAGATGCACTGGATGCGGGCGCTGTAGATTTTTTACCGAAAAAGTTTGAAGACATTGCCCGCAATAGCGAAGACGCAATTAAATCGTTACAAAACAAGGTAAAGGAAATTGGCCGCCGCCGAGTTAGCCGCTTTACGCGCCCTAGTATCGCGACTCCGCCAAAGCGCGTCGAGTCTAGAGCAACTCGCGCTGACACTGGAAGAGCAACGATCCCTCAACCGGATAGAAGTTTTCAGAGACCGGTATCTGGTGGCACATCCAGTGCTGCGGGTGCTAGAGCATCAGGTAAGAAATATGGACTGGTTGCAATTGGTACATCAACAGGTGGACCCGTTGCACTGCAGACAATATTGACGCAGTTGCCAGCAAACTTTCCTCATCCAATTTTACTTATCCAGCATATGCCTGCGGCATTTACACCTGCGTTTGCAGCAAGATTAAATAGTTTATGCCAGATTAAGGTTAAAGAAGCAGAACAAGGTGATAGATTAATGCCAGGCATGGCCTATCTAGCGCCTGGCGGCAAGCAAATGCTGGTTGAAAATCGCGGTGGTAGTAAGACACTAAAAGTGTTTGAAGATGATAGTCCAAGGATCACCTATAAACCCAGCGTTGATGTGACATTTGCAAGTGTTGCAAAAGCCTATGGTGGCGACACGTTAGCGATTGTATTAACGGGGATGGGCGCTGATGGTCGAGATGGCGCTCGTATGCTAAAACAGGTTGGTGCCACCATTTGGGCGCAAGATGAAGCGACTTGTGTCGTTTATGGGATGCCTCAAGCAGTCGCTGGCGCTGGACTTTCGTCTGATAGTATCGCGCTACAAGACTTTGCTGCAAGAATTAATAAAGAAGCTGGTAACTAATAGGCTAAGCCACGATTTGGTTATTTTGCTTGAAGCTTGTAAATATCAAACGTCTAAAAAGAATGAATAACATTGAGTTGGTATAGTATCTATTGAACGCAATCAATAGTGATAAGCAAAGGAATATAGAGTGAAAATTTGGACAGTAGCAAATCAAAAAGGTGGCGTGGGTAAAACCACGACAACGGTGAGCTTAGGAGGCATTCTTGCTGAACAAGGTCATCGGGTTTTGCTTATTGATACCGATCCACATGCTTCACTTACATATTACTTTGGTATTGATTCTGAAGAGTTGGAAGTCAGTGTGTATGATATTTTTGCACGCGGCAGCAGCATGACGAGTGAAGAAATTTTACAGTCTCTTTGCCCTTCGACTATTGAAAATTTGGATATTCTGCCTGCTACTATGGCCATTGCTACGCTTGATCGTAGCATGGGTAATAAAACGGGCATGGGACTTATCTTAAAGAAATCGCTCGAAAAGATAGCGGATCAATATGACTATGCTATTTTAGACTGTCCACCAGTGCTCGGGGTATTGATGGTAAATGCATTAGCAGCGAGTGAGCGAATTTTGGTACCGGTTCAAACTGAATTTTTGGCGTTGAAGGGACTAGATAGAATGATGCGCACGATGGAGCTAATGCAGTCTTCACAGCAGAAACAGTACCAATATACTATTATTCCAACTATGTATGATAAACGGACTAAAGCGTCGTTGGAGGCGTATAAAACGTTGCTGGAAACATACAAAGATGCCGTTTGGCCAGGTGTGGTTCCCGTAGATACCAAGTTTAGGGATGCAAGCCTTGCACAACAAGTCCCTGTACAATTTTGTCCTAAATCACGAGGCGTGTTCGCTTATCGTGCACTATTGGACTATTTGAAGCAGTTAAGCTAGAGAGCATAATGAGTAAGCATTTATTTGCAAATGAGAAGGTGATGAAGCAGTATCTTGGTGCCCTGTTGCAAGAGGAGCCAGAGATTGAACAATGCGAATTATCACCAGTTGCAAAGCTACTTGAACAAGTAAAAGAACCTAAATCAGAACTTGAGGAAATAGAATCCTCAGTCGTAGTTGCAACAGAACCTCTGGAGTCAGTGAGTGAAGTTATTCAAGAACAGCCGAGTAAATTGGCTCATGATCTTGAAGTCACTGAAAATACATCTATTATCAAAGAACAGGCAACGATAGAGTCTGTTTCTGCAAGGGAAGCCTATCAAGAAGGTGAATTTCAGGCATTGTTTTTTGAAGTGGCAGGCTTAACACTGGCGGTTCCGCTGAAATCACTTGGGGGAATACACCAACTGGGCGAAGTCAATCAACTCTTTGGTAAACCTAAATGGTTTAAGGGTGTGATGCTAAATCGTGAAGAAAAACTCAATGTTGTTGATACTGCACGATGGGTGATGCCTGAAAAGTTAACGCCAGAATTAGAAGATACGCTGGATTACCAGTATTTGATTACACTTGGGGATAGTAACTGGGGACTGTTAGCAGAAAAACTAGTCAACAACTTAACCCTCAAGCCTGAAGACATAAAGTGGCGCACAGCAGATGGTAAACGGCCTTGGTTGGCTGGAGTGATTAAAGAGAAAATGTGCGCGCTGATTGATGTAGAGAATTTAAACCGTTTGCTAGAACAAGGCCTCGATAGTCGAGAGCAGTAACTAGTATATTGATGGAGTGAAACCATGAGCCAAGATAGACTACTTTCTGCAGACAAAAATGCTGATAGTAATGATGAAGTATTGCAATGGGTTACTTACAAGCTTGAAGAGGAAACTTACGGTATCAATGTAATGCAAGTACAAGAAGTGCTGCGTTACACCGAAATTGCACCAGTCCCAGGTGCACCAAGCTACGTACTCGGGATCATTAATCTGCGTGGTAACGTTGTAACGGTTATAGACACGCGAGCTAGGTTTGGTCTACAAAGTGCTGAAGTAACGGATAATTCAAGAATTGTGATTATCGAAGCCGAAAAGCAAGTTATTGGTATCTTAGTAGATAGCGTTGCTGAGGTGGTTTACTTACGTAGCTCGGAAATCGACAGCGCGCCAAACATAGGTACCGAAGAGAGCGCTAAGTTTATCCAAGGCGTATCAAATCGAGAAGGCGAGCTGTTGATCTTAGTCGATCTTAATAAGCTATTAAACGATGATGAATGGGATGAGCTGAGTCATATCTAGATGTCTGAAGTAGTAAACGCACAAACCGTTTTACTCGTTATATCAATAACCTCAAGCATACTTGCGTTAGTATGCTTGAGGTTTGTTTTTGTGCTGAGTAAAAAACTACAGAATGCGCAGGGGCAAACAGCGCAACTTTCGAGCTCACTGCAGGGGTCTGAGCAACAAATAGCAATATTACGCAGCGAAGTTGCGGAGTTACGTGCCAGTATCATGAGTATTGGTAAGCGGGTGGTCGCAACCGAGCAAGAGTTAAATGACGTTGCGAATCAGCAAGCAGCACAGAAATATGATGACCCTGACGCTAAAATGTATTCTCGCGCCGTGAAAATGGTGGAGCTTGGTGCTGATATTGAAGAGGTGATGCACGAGTGTGAGTTGCCAAGAGCTGAGGCAGAGCTGCTCATGTCTTTACATAACAAATCAAAATGATTGTCTAGGGCCTGTTGACCTTTCAAGTTTGTTTTTGCAGCAGTTTGATTGGTATTTATACAAGGCAGAGCCTGCGTAGCATAGTTATTCTATGTAAGTTAGGCGATAACACAGAAGAAATTCCAATCAAGCGCTGCCCTTTGGGTTCCCCTGAGTGCGCTTTGTTCTTTGTTGCTCAACTTTTGCCTAGATTACTAGGCGGCAAGTCGAGCGTCGCGATCAAAACACACTCAGGAGAACAAAAATCAAACAGCAAAGGTCAACAGGCCCTAGAAAGTAGGAAATTTTGGCTATGCCTTAATATCTAACTTGCCACGAAAACCTTCCCAACCAGGTGGAAACTTACCACGCATAATGTAAGAAAAAGCGATGAGTTCAGCAATCACATAGTAGAGTTCCTTTGGGATCTCTTGGTGTAACTCAAGTGCACTGAGTGTTTGTGCTAATGATTCATCCTCATGGATCATGATGTTTTTCTCTTTTGCCAGCGCAATAATTTCCTCTGCTAGTTCGCCATATCCTTTAAAGGTGACCTGAGGTGCGCTACCAGCTTCATATAACAGCCCGATTGCAGATTTTTGTGTCATTTCTTTACACCTTAATGTTGATAATTGCGTGTTCATTAAAGAACTTATCTTGAAAGCTGGCTTCTTCCCTAAGGCCTATCTCTGCGACTTGTAGCCCATGAGATGCTAACTTATGTCTGAGCGTTGCCAAATGTGGCTCTGCGAGCTGCTTGACCTGATTGGAGGTGGCTACTAATGCACATTCCAGGGCTTTATCCATCAGCTCGGCTTGGGCATGGATCTGACCTTTTTCTGCAAAATCAAAACAAAGACGAATAAACCACACAGACTTCTCCGGCATACCAGGTTTCGGCGACTTTTTATATTCACCTATTTGTAATTGTGTTTGCTGTTGCTCTTGTCCTACTTTGGTGGGAAAGAGTAGGTTAATAATTAACTGTGCTTCGCTGTCTTGTTTCGCAGAGTTGGTGGTTGTAGTTTGTGATTGTTGCGGTTGTAGTTGGTTATGCAATTGTCCTAATTCGTTTAACAGCTCTTTTGCTTGTGGTTGTTGTAGCGCTTCAGTTGTTTGCTTGGGTGAGGTCAACTTCAGTTGTGGTAGCAGCGCATCCAGTAAAGCTTGTATTTTTTGCGTTGCTTGCTCATTGCTCTGAGTTTGGTTTGCCACCTGACTACCTAATAGCGACACAATTAAACGGTCCAACATTTGTGTAAAGCTCGATTGAGCTAAACTTGTTGGCGTGTTAGCAAAGGTTGCCATGCCCAGTTGGCTTTCTAACTGGTTTTTAACGGTGAGCGCGTTGACTGAACGGTCATCAAGCAAGCGCGAAAATGCTTGATTGACTAATTTCTGCAATTCAGGCGTTTGTTTGAATGTATCTGCTTTGACGAGCTTTTCGATGGTTGCAGAAGCTTGGCGTAACATGTTTGGTGTGTTTTCTTTTTGTTCGGCCTTAGTCATGGGCAGAGTAAGCAGAGCTTCAATTACCCCTTTAGTTTGATTGCTGGTAGGCTGCGGTACTTGAGAAGGCGTAGCGGTTACTTTTGTGCCTTGTGAATGTGTTGTAGATTGCAACTGGAACGTTTTAGCCGAATCTACAGGCGCAGAACTCGCTTTACGATAAAGCGGCCGCGCTAAGACTTGTGTCAGCTGTTCAACTTGCTTATTGCTAAGCGACAGTTTACCCGTGAGAGTGTCCAATAATAAGGACAGGGCTTTTTGTTTCACCTCAAAATCAACCGGTGGCGCTTGATATTTTGGTGTTTCTGCGAGCTGGTGTTGTAAGTAACGAGCAATGGAGCTGGCTAACTTTTCGCTTTGCAAGGGGAAGTGACTTTTTTGCAACGGTAATGGTTGCTTTGCCATCAGCTCTGTAAGATTCAGTTTTATTTGGTTTGTGAGCTGTTGTAGTGGTGTGCTTGGTTTATTCTCATTGTGAGCACTTACTTTCTCACTTTGCATATACAGCACTGAGGTCGAACGACTCAAAACATGACTTTGGCCGTTCTTGACTGGGGAGTTCGCGGGCTGATCAACCTGATTTGTGAGTGGCTTCCCAAAAGGTCTTCCGATCAGTACTTGCAACGCTTTTACTACTGTTGACTTAATTTGTTGCAGATTGACTTCAAGTAACGGTTTGTCATACGCCAGCGTATGTACTGATGCTAAGCGTGACTCAAGCGGTAAGGGGGTTTCCTTATTCACTGCAGTGACTTGTTGCAGCAAAGCGCTAAGCGGCTTTATGGTCTCTACTTTTACTTGTTGTGTCGATTTTGTGATATCAATTCCATTGAAAGCCGTTTTTACTTCGCCTTTTTGCCATGTGGTTGCTGCAGGCCAGTTACTGCTTATTGGCGATAAGGTTATTGAACGGTCATGAATGTTAAGTGTTACTCCACTTGGCTGAGGCTTCACCTCAACACTGCTAAGTTGACTAGAGATAAGTTTTGCAATCATTGACTTAGGTAAAGCCGTACTAAACAGCAAGTCTTTAAATTGATTGACGACCTGCAAGGAAACATTACTTTGTTGGGCACTAAGATGCGCAATGAGTTTGTTTTCACTTGCGAGCAATTGTGCCACGGCTTGCGGAAGCGGTATTTTTAAATCAAGTGCCTTGATGTGTAATGTGGCGTCTGGCAACGTAGTTGCTGAAGACTGTACTACTGGGCTTGGCGTGTGCGTCTTTAGCGTCGTTAAAATATCAAAAAGCTGTTTTGTCAGCGTTACTTGCGCTTGTAATTTGGGCGTTTGAAAGGTGACCACCTTGCCAGTTTCATCAATACTAACCTGTGCTTCTGGAAGCTGATTGGGCTGGGTTGGAGGCTTAAGCGCTAGTTGGATAGTTTGCCAGCGGCCATCAATTGCCACATCCATTTTTAGTTTATCGTTACTAATTTGGATATTCTTCGCTGCAAACGGTTGGTTTTTGGCTAAGTCTAATCTCGATACTTCGCTATTATCTGTGCTTATCACAGATGCTGTCGTCGTATTTGTTGTAATTGGCAGCTTATTCATTATTTTAAATCAAATTTTCGCTAATCGGTCGCATCGGATTATTCGTATTACCATACCATTATGTTAGACTAACGCCCAATTTTAGGTAAAGAGAAGCCCAAGTTTGCTAGAGATAGACGCCGTCACTTGTACCAAACAAGATAGATGCTTGTTTGACTCATTAAGTTTCACTCTCCATGCGGGGCAGATCATGCAAATTGAAGGCCCAAATGGTGCCGGAAAAACCTCTTTGTTGAGGATCATTGCTGGGTTCGCCAGAGCGGATGAAGGGCAGATCCGCTACAACAGCACTGATATCCGCGATGATTATGATTCATTCGCTGCCGATTTATTATTTATTGGTCATAAGACAGGTGTCAATCAACAACTTAGTGCCTACGAAAATGTTCAACATTGGCTTATGGTTCACGGCGCTCAGGCAGATGAAGAAGAAGTCTATACACTGCTTGCTAAGCTCGGCTTAATCGGACTTGAAGATGTACCTGTGCGAACGTTATCTGCGGGTCAACAGCGCCGTGTTGCATTAGTACGTTTGTGGCTTAATCAAGCCAAGCTTTGGGTGCTAGATGAACCATTTACTGCGCTGGATAAAAAAGGGGTCGCCATGTTGCAAACCCAGTTCCAGTCTCATCTCGACAAGGGGGGCGCCATTTTATTGACGACCCACCAAGATCTCACCGCACATTTTGCACAGTTACAAACCTTGGCGTTGGAGTACCGTTTGTAATGCAGACTCAACATTCTTATTGGTTAGCTTTTAAATCGGTTTATGCCAAAGATGTGACCTTGGCCTTTAGACAACGCGCTGAGATAGTCAATCCTTTGTTGTTTTTCCTTATCGTGATCACCTTATTTCCGTTAGCAATTGGGCCTGAACCTGCGCTGCTTACCAGAATGGCACCGGGTATTATTTGGGTAGCGGCACTTTTATCGACTATGTTAGGTCTAGATAAATTATTTAGGGACGATTACAACGACGGCTCATTAGAGCAATTGATTGCTTCACCTTATCCATTATCGCTATCAGTATTAGCAAAAGTAGCAGCGCATTGGACAGTCAGTGGTTTGCCTATGGTGGTGCTTGCGCCGTTGTTTGCGCTGTTAATGAATCTCGAGTCGCAATCTCTCAATGCGACTGTATTGACCTTACTGATAGGTACACCGTTATTAAGTTTTATTGGGGCCATTGGCGCAGGACTCACCGTTGCATTGCAAAAGGGTGGCATTTTAATGAGTTTACTCGTCCTTCCGCTTTATATCCCCGTATTGATTTTTGCAACGTCCGCCATAGATACCAGTAGCATGTCTTTAGCGTATGGTGGTCAGCTTGCAATCCTTGGTGCGATGCTTGCCGTCGCAATTGTTGCCGCACCAATTGCCATATCGTCAGCTTTAAGAGTGAGTGTAAGTTAAAATGTGGAAGTGGTTACATCCTTATGCCAAAGCGGAGCGTGCTTACCAACTGTGTAACACCTTGCTTCCTTACTTTGCCGTGATTGCGGTAGTGGGCTTAATTGTTGGATGGGTTTGGGGGTTAGCCTATGCGCCAGCCGACTACCAACAAAAAGACAGCTATCGTATTATCTTTATTCATGTACCGTCGGCTATCTGGTCGATGGGCGCATACTCGTCTATGGCTATTGCGGCTATTGTTGCCTTGGTATGGCAAATTCGTAATGCTGAACTGGCGGTTATAGCCATTGCACCTATTGGTGCGGCAATGACTGCGATTGCGTTAATCACTGGTGCTGCTTGGGGTAAACCTATGTGGGGCGCTTGGTGGGTCTGGGATGCAAGATTGACTTCAGAGCTTATCCTATTGTTTTTGTACTTCGGTGTTTTGTCTCTATATCATGCCTTTGAAGATAAAAAATCAGGTGGTCGAGCTGCCTGTATTCTTGCCATTGTCGGGGTCGTTAATCTGCCTATTATTCATTTCTCGGTAGAGTGGTGGAATACGCTGCATCAGGGATCAACTATCACCAAATTTGATACTTCAGCGATTGATCCTTCCATGTTGTGGCCTTTGTTGATCAACATAGTGGCGTTTGCTGGTGTGCTTGGCGTGGTTACGCTAATTCGTTTGAAAAATGAAATTTTACGAAGCGAGCAACACCGTCCTTGGGTCCGCGAATTAGTGAATAGGGGTTAATCATGCAGTTTGAATCCTTCAGTGAATTTTTAGCCATGGGTGGCTATGGCTTTTATGTTTGGCTCTCATTCGGCTCATGTGCATTAATACTGGCTGGTATGTTAGTCGGCTCTATCTTGGATGGTAAGAAGCTAAAGCAAGCAGTTAAAGCGCAAATGGCAAGAGAAGCACGGATTAAAAAAGCAAAAAAGGAGTCGCAAGCATGAATCCTAGACGCAAAAAGAGATTATTCACCGTTGCTGCCGTAATCTTTGGTATTGGCGCAGCGGTTGGGCTTACGCTTTATGCACTACAAGAAAATATTAATTTGTTTTACACGCCGAGCGAGCTTGTTGAAGGTAAAGGTGAGTTAAAAGAAATCCCGCAAATTGGCCAGAAGCTGCGTATTGGCGGTATGGTTGTGCCAGGTTCAGTGGTGCGTGATGAAACGTCTTTAGATGTGTCATTTAAACTTATCGACACCGGCCCTATGGTTACTGTTCGTTACAAAGGCATCCTTCCAGACCTATTCCGTGAAGGCCAAGGTATTGTAGCGCAAGGGACGTTAGTTGAGTCTAATGTAGTTGAAGCGTTTGAAGTACTTGCCAAGCATGATGAAGAGTATATGCCATCAGAAGTGGCTGAAGCCGTGAAAGGCATTAAACACGAAAAGCCAAAATATAATTTAAACAGCGAGAACTAAAATGGTCCCAGAAATAGGTTACTTCGCCTTAGTTCTGGCGATGGCATTGAGCTTATTACTGTGTATTTTCCCATTGTGGGGTGCTTATACGGGTAATTTGAGGCTGATGAAAGCCGCTCCTTCACTGGCCGTTGGTCAGTGTATTCTAGTTGTTTTCTCATTTATGGTACTGATCTATATCACGTTAATGGATGACTTTACGGTTGCGTATGTGGCGCATCATTCGAGCAGTACTTTACCTTGGTATTATAAAATCACCTCAACATGGGGTGGACACGAAGGCGCAATTTTACTGTGGTTGGTAATGCAATCCATGTGGACCATGCTGGTTGCTGTGATGTCAAAGTCGCTACCGTGGGTATTGCGAGCGCGTGTGTTAGGTGTCCTTGGCTTTTTAGGGGTGGGTTTTATGCTCTATACCCTGTGGATGTCGAGCCCGTTTGAGCGTTTGCTTCCTTACTTCCCTGTCGAAGGGCGTGATTTGAATCCATTATTGCAAGACCCAGGTATGATCATTCACCCGCCGCTCCTTTATATGGGTTATGTTGGCTTATCTGTGTCTTTCTCTTTTGCAATTGCTGCGCTTTTAACCGGTAAACTTGATAATACTTGGGCTAAATGGTCTCGTCCTTGGACAATGGCCGCATGGGGCTTTCTTACTCTAGGCATTACAATTGGTAGTTGGTGGGCGTACTCAGAGCTTGGCTGGGGCGGTTGGTGGTTCTGGGATCCGGTGGAAAACGCTTCACTGATGCCTTGGCTTGTTGCAACCGCTTTATTGCATTCACTCGCAGTAACGGAAAAACGTGGTGTGTTTAAGTCTTGGACAGTACTACTTGCTATCACCGCGTTTAGTTTATGTTTACTGGGTACCTTTATCGTTCGCTCAGGCATTATCGTATCGGTGCATGCGTTTGCAACCGATCCTGACCGTGGTTTATATATCCTGTCATTCTTAGCTGTGGTTGTGGGTGGCAGCTTAGCGCTTTACGCACTGCGCGTAGCTCAAGTATATAGCGAAGGGCGTTATCAATTCATTTCGCGTGAAGTAGCGCTATGGATCAACAATATCTTCTTAGTGGTTGCGACCTTGATTGTATTATTGGGCACGCTATTGCCTATGATCCACAAAGAGTTGGGCTTAGGCTCTATTTCTATTGGCGTACCTTTCTTTAACCAAATGTTTGCGATATTAATCGTGCCGTTCGCGATTTTGCTGGGTTTAGCCCCTATGCTGCGCTGGAAACAAAATAAAATGCCGCCACTAGTGAAAAAATGGGCTGTATTGATTGCGGTGAGTTTAGTGCTCACCGCGACGTGGTTGTACTCGAGCTACGAAGTGGTGGCACCACTAACGTTTGTTGCGACAGCGCTGGCTGTGTGGATAAGTGTGGCTACTGCTGCTGACTTATTTAATAAAGTGACTGTTCACCCAAGTGTTGCGATCGGCTTTAAAAAGCTAGGATTGAGCTATTGGGCAATGGTACTTGGGCACATTGGTATTGCCTTTGTTATCGCGTCGGTGACGCTAACTTCAGCATACTCAGTTGAGCGCTCCGTGAGCATGAAACCCGGTGAAACGGCGATGCTAAACGAGTACGAATATCGCTTTGATGGCGTAAAAGAAATTCGAGGCCCGAACTACGGTGGTCATGCTGGCGTAGTGACGGTATTCAAAAATGGTAAAAAAGTAACCGAGCTGCATGCAGAAAAACGCCGTTATGATGTAGGGATGCAGTTTATGACCGAAGCCGCTATTGATGATGGTTTCTTCCGTGATTTATATTTAGCACTCGGCGAGCCGCTTTCTGCAGGCGCGTGGTCGCTTAGGATCTATCACAAACCATACGTACGCTGGATGTGGCTAGGTGGGCTACTTATCTCTTTTGCCGGCTTCATTGTGCTTGCGGATAAACGCTACCGCAACCGCGTTAAAAAATCATCCCAAGTGGAGGCTTAACATGAACCGCAAGTTATTAGGTTTAGTGCCTTTTTTGATATTTATTTTCCTTTGTGTGTTTTTGTACCAAGGACTATTTGGTAATCCAAGAGAACTTCAGACAGGCCGTTTAGGACACACTATGCCTGAGTTTTCTTTACCCGATCTAATGGATAGTGATAAAACTTGGACCGCCGACTCGCTTAAGGGTGAAGTCTACTTGATGAACGTATGGGGCACTTGGTGCCCAACGTGTATCGCTGAGCTAGGTTATTTAACTGAGCTTAGAGAGCGTGGCGTGAAAATAATAGGCCTGTATTACGAGCAGGCTTATGACCCTGATTTTGGCGACCAGTTTGATATCAATACACTAAGACAAGATGTCAATAACATGCTGAGTCGTGCTGGTAACCCATACCAATTTAACATTCTTGATTTGGAGCGTACATTAGCACTGGATCTAGGAGTTTCAGGCGCGCCAGAGACTTTTTTGGTAGATAAGCAAGGTAAGATTTTGTTGCATCATACTGGCGACATCAATGAACGCGTGTGGCGCACTAAGTTTGCGGCAATCTATCAGGAGTTAACGCAATGAAATATGTAATTGTTTTGCTTTTAATGATGATTACTGTAGCGGCGCAAGCAACGGAAGATAAGTATAACTTTGCCACGGCGGAACGTGAGCAAACTTTCCGAGAGCTGACTCATGAGCTACGTTGCCCTAAATGCCAGAACCAAAACATTGCAGATTCAGATGCCGTCGTTGCCAAAGACCTGCGTGACAAAGTCATCGCATTGGTTAATGAAGGTCAGTCTAAGCAAGAGGTCATTGATTATATGATCGACCGCTATGGCTATTTCGTTCATTATCAACCACCTGTTACGCCTGCAACAATCGTACTTTGGGTACTGCCAGTGGCAATCATTATTTTAGGTTTCGGCTTTATTATATTTCGTCAAAAACGCGCTGCGAAAAAACAAGATTGGGATGCCGCAGACGAACAAAAGCTAGCTGAGCTCATTAATCAATATCAACGTCAGGAGCGTGAGCAGTGAGCGAATTCTCGACAGATTTAACTCAAATGTGGTTTTTGTTTCTTCTGCTAGGCATATTTGCCGGTCTGTTTGTGGTTTTTCCGTTTATTAAAAAGGAAAAGCGCGTCACGGTTGATCACGATGCGAACGCCGAGCGTATCGATATTTTTCATCAGCGTTTGGAAGAGTTAAAAGAAGAGCTTGCTAATCAGCGTATCGAAAAAGACAGTTATAATGAATCTGTGGTTGAACTCAAGCGTCGCTTATTGAACGAGTTATCGCCTGAACAATCATTGACGAGTCGTGGTGACAACCGTGTATTAGCGCTGACAGGTATTGCTTTTATGGTGCTGGTGACAGGTGTCTTTTATTACTATACGGGTAGCCACAGGCAAATAGCTAGCTGGCATGAAGCCGTTGAAAAGTTACCAGAGTATGGTGAGCGTGCAGTAATGCAATCTGGAGAGCCGCTAAATGCCAACGAGCTACAAGCATTTGCGCTGGGACTAAGAACTAAACTAGCAACCGCTGGCGACGATGCAGTTGCATGGATGTTACTTGGTCGTGTTGCAATGTCACTTAGTGACTTTGAGATGGCGATGCAGGCATTTGATAAAGCACTCGTGATGCAACCTAATAACAATAATGTTTTGGTGAATTATAGCCAAGCATTATTGATAGAGGGCTCAGAGCCAAGTATGAATCGCGCGGCCAGAATGTTGTCAAAAGTGCTCAAGAATGATCCAACGAATATTGATGCGATTAGCTTGCTGGCGTTAATTGCCTATGAACGTCAAGATTGGAAAGAGTCAAAAGCCGCTTTTGAAGTCTTGTTGTCACAATTAACCAAAGATGATCCGCGTTATGAGATGATCGCAGGGCGGATTGCTGAAATCGAGCAAAAGTTGGGTCAACAAACAGATGAACCAGTAGCTGTAAAAGCTGGTATTGTCGCTACTGTAACCATTTCAGCTGAGTTACAGAACAAGATTCCAAAGGACAGCACTTTGTTCGTTTTTGCAAAAGCGGCTGAAGGCCCAGCCATGCCATTGGCGGTCGCCAAAATTACAAACTTTAACTTGCCAATGACGGTAAACCTAGATGATAGTATGGCAATGATGCCTGAATTAACCTTGTCGAAATTTTCTCAAGTTACGGTCACCGCACGTATTTCTAATGATGGTTCAGTAATGCCTTCAGATGGAGAACTAGAGGGTGCTTCAAGCGTAATTGAACTTCAACAAGGCGAAAATCAGCTCACTGTCGAGATTAGTCGTGTCTTAACAAATACAGGGAAATAAATGCTTAAAGCTGTGCTCACAGGTTTACTTGCGCTGACCGTTGTCGGTTGTGCGCAAGTACCCGAAGAGAAAAAGGATCCACGAGATCCATTTCAATCACTTAACCGTCCACTTTATGACTTCAATATGGATGTGTTGGACGCCTATATCTTACGGCCTGTTGCTAAAGGATATGTTGCGGTGACTCCCGCTCCTGTGCGCAGTAGTGTGGTTAATTTCACCACCAACATCGCCGCGCCGACCGATGCAGTAAACGCGGCATTGCAGGGCAAGCCTGATCATATGGCAATCAATGTTGCTCGCTTTTTAGTTAATTCTACGGTCGGTATTTTTGGCTTGTTTGATGTTGCGAAAACACTTGGCCTTGAGCTTAAAGACGAAGATTTTGGCCAAACCCTTGGGGTGTGGGGCGTTGGTGATGGTGCGTATATTATGATCCCAGCTATGGGACCGACGACCGCGAGAAACTTAACGGGTGATGTAGTCGATAACTTTGTCTTGCCAGAAATTGCACTCACCACGCCACAAACAGTATTAGTGTTTGCGCTGCGTGCAGTCGAGGCAAGAGCGGCTTTGATGTCACAAGAAAAGCTGCTAAATGAGTCGCTTGATCCATACACTTTCTTAAAGGATGTATACTATCAACGTCAATTGTACGAGCTATTTGATGGCAACCCGCCAATGGAAGAAGAGCCGGATGATTTTGATGAGAACTTTTTAGAGAACCTGTAAAAATAAAGGTCGGCAATCGCCGACCTTTTCGTTATTTTTGCGAAAACTTAAAAGCGCCAGTTAAGATTTGCCCAAAGCGTCCTTCCCGGCTCATTGACTCGATCAATTTGGTCAAAGCCACTTACTGCGGCGCCTGAACGACTTAAATGCTCTGCATAGGCTTTATCGAGCACATTATCTACTCCTGCACTGAGTTGTAATGCATCGCTATATTGATAATTGGTGTTGAGTGCAAGTGTACCAAATCCAGTCGTTGCAGCGATATCCTGACCTGCAATATTCCCTTGTCCAATCGCCACTCTATGCTGGTGTTGTACTAATCTTACCAATCCGCCTAGTTGCCACTTATCGCTTAATTGGTAATTGCTTGCAATACGCAGTTGCAAAGGTGGTTGCTGAGCTAATGCGAGATTGTCAGTAAGGTTATTACCCTTTACATAGTTGATACTTCCGGTGAGTTGTAGCGCTTTGCTCGCTTGCCACATTACTTCACCCTCAAAACCGAAGGTTTCCGCGTCAATATTTCTGGTCACTTTTGACGTCATATTCATCTTTTCAAACATATTGTCGACTAATAAATAGTCGTCAATTTGGTTATAGAACACCGAGAAATTGACGTTAATGGCCTTGAACTGTTTTACCAATCCAGCATCTAATTGCAAGGTCTTTTCAGTATCGACATTAAAGGCAGAAATAGACGTTTCACTTCCTCGACTACCACCGACAACTTCCCAGTAATCGGGAAAACGCTCTGTAACGCCGAAACCGACAAAATAGCTGCTGTTTTCAGACTGTGCTTGATAACGGCTAAATCCGCTGAATAACGTATCGTCTCTTGTTTGTAGGGCGGTTGGGTTTGGTTTCATTGACATCATTGCGTTTATCATGGTGCGATGATCTTCACTTTGCCAATCATCAATGCGTAATCCGCTAACCCATTGGCTGGAGCGACCCAATTGATATTCGAACTCGGCAAATACACCGAGCTGTCTAAATTCAGCATCTATTTGGCGCGGCATCGTTTCTACCGGATTGTTGAATTGATCTCGGCTGACTCGATTGCGGTGCTCATTTGCTTGATAATCGACACCGTAGACAAAAGTATGTTGGGCATTGACTTCTGAAGTCAGAGTAAGGTTTGCGCCATAAGTTTTACGGTCAGGGTTGGAAGAGGTTGGGGTTTTCATCATCATGTTAGCAACAAAAGGACGTAAGCTATGATTGTCCATGATGTGGTCGACGTAGTTATAGTATGCGTTGAATGTTAACTCTTCAATCAGAGATGAAAGGGAAGATAATTTGATATTCAGGCCGATATTTTCTCGGTCGAAGAGGCTGCCATCCATCATGCGGTCGGCATAGGCAACTTCACCATCGCTCACCCCGTAAGTGATAGAGTAAAAGGCGTCATCGCTTGGGGTATAGGCAAACTCTGTGTCTATATTCCAGCGTTCATACGCTGAGTGAACTTTGGTACCACTACCATCTTCATAATCATCTGCATCACTGTAATTTGCTGCGATCCGAGCGTATCCGCGTTCATTACCAGCCTTGATATCACTGTTAACACTGTGGCGGCCTTGGCTCGAAAGCACCGCATTGGCAAAGCCAATCACTTCAGACTTAGTAAGGCGTTCATTTTCACGCTCAAACACCACAGTGGCAGCGCTGTTGCCTGGCCCATACAACACAGTTTGTGGGCCTTTGATGACTTTTAAGGTGTCGTAGGATTGTGGCGTAATATATGCCGTTGGCGGATCCATGCGGCTACCGCAACCACCCAGCGTTTGACCATTATTGGCGATAATCGCAATTCTAGAGCCTGCCATACCGCGAAACACAGGGTCAGCGCTTGCGCCGCCTTTTTTAATTAGTGAGAACCCGGCGATTGAAGAGAGTAAATCCGCGCCATCTTGTGCTGGTAGTGGTTGGCGTACTGCTTTGGTATCCGTTGTTAGCGTAATTGGTGTTTGCATCGGTGCAATAACAACGATTTTTTCAATTTCATCGGCATGAGTTATGGGGGATAAGGAAACAATAGCAAGAGAGAGTAGGGTGCGTTTCATAAGTTCACTTTGAAGTTGTTTTGGTGAACTTATTTTATCGCTATCAGGTGCTTAGCGGGATGCGACAGATTGTCGCATCCTTTGACAGGTTACTCTATCGCTTTTATTTGAGTGTCACTCCAAACTTGCGACTTTTGATATAGCTCTGCGATATTTTGGCTGGTTACGCCAAGAGATTTTGATATGGTTTCAACACTATCCCAATCACCTTTTTCCAGAGATTCTGCAAGGTCTAGATAGATACCAAAAGCACTCGGTTTCTTCAGTAAAGTTGATTTAATTTCTTGAGATAAGGGTAACTTCGTCAATAAACTGGCCATATCGTCATCAAGAATGGCGTCCATCAGTGACATCATACCAACCAAAAATGTACTTCCAGTATCGGAGACTTTGTTGGCCTTAGTTGCTATTGCTTCCATAAAGTGTGCACGCAATAATGAGAGTGAAAGCAGTTCTTTGGGCTTTTCTGTATTAAGCTGTGAAGCAAACAATAATGAGATCAGACGCTTAAGCTCATCACTACCGAGTACAACCAAGGCTTGTTTAATCGTCGATATCTCTGCTCGGCGTTTAAATACGGCACTATTTGCATAACGAAGAAGTTTGTAGCTTAGGTTTACATCACGCTCGAAGACCTGAGTGATCCTAGCAAGGTCGGGCTCAACGCTTGAAGTCTCATAAAGCAATTCAGCCATGGCTAATTCCGAGGGGGCTAGTGCTTTGGTTTTGACCATCTCGGGTTTGGCAAAAAAGAAGCCTTGAAAATATTTGAATCCAAGCGACTTGGCGAGTTCAAACTGCTCGTAGGTTTCTACTTTTTCTGCCACTAAATCAATGTTAGGAAAATCCTGTATCGCACCTTTAATGGCATGAATTTGGTCAAGGTTAGTCGCCAAAAAGTCGACTTTTATTTGGTCGATATAAGGAAAAAAATGGCGCCACACATTTTGGTGATGGTAATCGTCAAGCGCTAGTGTATAACCTTGCTCTTTTAGCTCTTTGACACAGGCTAAGAGCCGTTTGCCCGGTTGTACTGTTTCTAATATTTCTACAACAACTTGCTCGGGGGCGAGCATTTGTACATAACCTTTAGCAAGTGTTTCTAGGGTGAAGTTAATGTAGGCTGGCTGTTGATTGGTTAAATCATCTAGGCCAAAGGTAAACTGGCTGCCCTCAACTAACCGGCTTGTCGCTTCATCGCCGTCAATTTCGGGAAATACGTTACTTAATCCATCACGAAATAAAAGTTCGTAGCCAATCAATTCCCTTTGGACATCAAAAATTGGCTGACGAGCCGCGTAAAAGTACATAGATACTACCGTCCAAACAAAATGCTATTGGCTTTAATATAAGGTAAAAGCGCAGTCAGGTCACGCTGGGAAATTGAGTTTACAGAATATGGGTAAATACAGAGCATAGGGTGAATGATAATTAACCAGTTGAATTAGGTACAAATAAAATACTATTTTGGTCAATAGTCTCAGGTGGTTGGGTGTATGGTTTGTGCGTGTTATAGTGAGGTCTTTATGTTTTTGGCTTTTATTCAAAGTGAGTTAGAAATCGAATAATTAAGTGATAGAAAAAGCTCACATTTGGAGAAGAGCCCAACTAACAATTTAGGAGGCTAATTTGGAGATTGGTACGATAATCTCTCTCGCACTGTATTTTATTGCGATGCTGGGAATTGGGTTATATGCATATAAAAAGTCGACCAGTGATGTGTCTGGCTACATGTTGGGTGGCCGTAGTCTGCCACCAAGTGTAGCAGCTCTTTCAGCTGGTGCATCCGACATGAGTGGTTGGATCTTGATGGGTCTACCTGGCGCAATGTTCCTCTATGGTTTTAGCAGTACATGGATTGCAATTGGCCTTGTGATTGGTGCTTGGCTCAACTATTTATTGGTCGCACCGCGCCTGCGTGTTTACACAGAGTATGCAAATGATGCGATCACCATTCCTGACTATTTTGCCAATCGTTTCGAAGATAAAGGAAATGCGTTAAGAATAGTCTCTGCGTTAGTGATCATTGTTTTCTTCACGCTATATACCTCTTCTGGCGTGGTTGCCGGTGGCAAGCTGTTCGAAAGTTCATTTGGCATGAGTTATGAGAGCGGCTTATATATCACAACTAGTGTTGTTGTGCTTTATACTTTATTCGGTGGCTTTTTAGCGGTAAGTCTGACTGACTTTGTCCAAGGCTGTATCATGTTTATCGCTTTGATTTTAGTGCCTTTAGTTACCTTCTCATTACTCGATAATCCACTTTCTCAAACACTGAACGAGTTAAATCCGTCGATGTTAACTTGGGTGGGATCAGCTGGCGCAATAGGCATTATTTCTGCAATGTCTTGGGGTCTTGGATATTTTGGTCAACCCCATATTATCGTGCGCTTTATGTCTGTTCGAAGTGTTAAAGATATGCCAACAGCGCGCCGTATAGGTATGAGCTGGATGATAGTCGCAGCTCTCGGTGCCGTGGGCACTGGTTTGTTTGGTGCTGCTTATGCACATGAGCATGGGATTGTTGTAGACGATGCTGAGACCATTTTCTTGATTTTATCCCAGTTATTGTTTCACCCATTGATTGCGGGATTCTTACTTGCAGCTATTCTTGCGGCAATTATGAGTACCATTTCTTCGCAGTTGTTAGTGAGTTCGAGCTCGTTAACGGAAGACTTTTATAAGATATTCTTGAACAAAAATGCTTCGGATAAAGAACTTGTGCTTGTTGGTCGTATCAGTGTACTAGTTGTAGCGCTTGCTGCCATTTATCTTGCGTACGACAGAGATAGCTCGATTCTAGATCTTGTGAGTAATGCTTGGGCAGGTTTTGGTGCGGCATTTGGCCCGCTAGTATTGATAAGCTTATTCTGGTCTCGTATGAACTTTGCTGGAGCACTCGCCGGCATGGTATCTGGTGCGGTGACTGTGTTGGTATGGATCTACGGTCCGTTTACTTATAATGGCGAGCCGCTTAGTGCGACATTATATGAAATTGTCCCAGGATTTATTGTTGCGACAGTCGCTATCTTTGCTGTTAGCCTACTGACCAAGGAACCAAGTAAAGAGATCACTACCTTATTTAATAAAGTAGAAAACGCGCTTGATTAAAGTCGGTTGAAGCGGATAAAAAAACGGAGCATTCAGCTCCGTTTTTTATTTCTCAAATATACGTATATACGGCTTAACGAGTCACTTTAAGCGTGTTCTTTCAAGTGGTTAATCACGACTTCATGGTGGTCTTTGGTTTTAAACTTATTGAACACGTGCTTGATGGTACCATCTTGACCGACTAAGAAAGATAGGCGATGAATACCGTCATACTCTTTACCCATAAATTTCTTTAAGCCCCACACACCAAACTCATCGGCTACCGCGTGATCTTCATCCGAAAGTAAGTCAAAGTTAAGCTCTTTTTTGTTTTCAAAGTTCTTTAACTTTTTCACAGCATCTGGACTAATGCCAACGGCTACGGTGTTTAATTCAGCCAGTTCAGCTTTGTGGTCACGCAGATTTTCAGCTTGAACGGTACAGCCCGGGGTCAATGCTTTAGGATAAAAATAGACTAAAACTTGATGTGACTTTAATAAAGTAGCAAGCTCAACGGTCTCGTCGTTTTGGTTTTGCAGTGAGAATAATGGTGCTTTATCACCGATTTTCAAAGTATTCATAGTAAATCCTTAGCGAATGCGTCTGAATATATAGTCTACGTTTAAGGAGTGTGAAAGATCTTCGAACTGAACTTTAAAGTTATCGATATCCACATCTACAGGAATATTAAACTCGAGCTCGCAGCGCATATGTAGCTCGTCTTCTTGCTCAAAGGTATCTGACTTCAGTGAACAAATATTCACCCCTTGCGCTGCGAAATAGCGTGTTACTTTACTTAACGTACCAGGAGTATCTAACCCTTCATATTCCAAAGTATAACCTGCACTGTATTCGCCTTGTTGATGGCTTGCGGTGCGTTTCATCATCGTTAAAAGGCCAAGCTCCATCCCTTTGGCAGGTAAAGTGTGCTCGACACGACTGATAGACGCCATGTCACCGGCAAGTAGCATGATAAAGGTAAACTCATTGCCCAATATTGCAATTCGACTGTCAATAATATTACAGTTGCAGTCACTCACAAGCTGTGTCAATTCGCCAACAATACCAGATCTGTCTTCTCCAATGGCGGTTAAGACAAGTTGATGGTTTGCATGCATGGTCATTTTGGAACCTCTGATTTCACGTAATGCGCTCAAGGTTAATAATTAACGCGAAATACTACCATATCTGAGTTTTAGCGCTAGCGCGTTGTAATAAAAAATAGAATTGTGCTTGCTGGACATGGTTGCTTGTTTTTCTAATGTATGACAAGTAACATAGGGCAAAATTTTGGCTATGAAATACGTGTTCCCAATATATTTGATGGGACATTCGATGTCATAGCACTAACAATTCAGAGATTGTCAATTTTTGGCAACTTTGTGTGAACCAATTCGGCAATCCTAAATCATAACTTTGATTCGAATAATAATAGGGTTTGCTAAGGAGTAAATGAGTGCAGTATTGGATCCCAAAATCACTGGTTCTTGGAATTGCCGTGAGTCTAAGCGGCTGTAGTATTTTCACAAATGATGCACATCATGAAAGAAATTATCGTGCAAATGCTCCGGTGAAAGCCCCTGAAGGCTTGTCTCAACCTTACCGAGATCCTGAGTTTGCCATGCCAGTTGGTCAATATGAGAACACGGCCGAGCCGGTAAGTTATCGTGCACCGCAGCAAGTATTGACGGTTGCGCAAGGTAGTTGGGTCGAGCAGGGTGAAGACGCCGCAAGGATTTATTTTGATAAAAATGATGGGATAGAGGATTTACCAGCATTTATTTGGCGCGCCGTGGACGGCGTCGTCGCAATGCATAACGCTGGGTTTGAAAGTGATAACAAGGCACAAGGGACAGTGACGACAACTTGGTATTCACTGATCCAACCAAAAGACGGCTGGTTTTGGGAAGAAAGTGTAGAGC
Organism: Pseudoalteromonas sp. JC3; assembly: GCF_030291895.1. Taxonomy (NCBI): domain Bacteria; kingdom Pseudomonadati; phylum Pseudomonadota; class Gammaproteobacteria; order Alteromonadales; family Pseudoalteromonadaceae; genus Pseudoalteromonas; species Pseudoalteromonas sp. JC3. The sequence goes on from NZ_CP127855.1 coordinate 1,664,432, forward strand.
CGTCTAAGCAAAAATTTAAATTTACCCTTGAACAGAAAGAGCACCAGCGTACCGCATCAATTCGTGCAGAGTTGATAGATTATCAAGGCGATGACGAGTTAACTGCGCTTCAAAAGAACCACTTAGAGGTACGAGCGCTTAATGAAGTTGTGACCGAATTTGACTATCAATATCGTTTACTACAAGTTGAAATGCGTAAGCGCCAAGGTGTACTGGCACTTGAACTTGGGTTTGACAAGAATGGTGATTCGGCGCTGCTGACTGAAAAAGGTCAAGAAGCGGTACTTGATCGCTTCTCTAACTTCCTAGAAAGAAGTAACTTTACGGTTGTTCGTGTCGATAGGGAAAAGCAGGAAGTTTTGGTTCGTTACGAAGCGCCTGAAAGCAGTGTTTGGGATTCTATTTGGGGTGAAGAAGCGGTTGTATTACCGATTGATAATGGTGATTACACGATAAAGATCGCTCAAGCGCAGGACACGCGTACTTCCATTACCTGGAAGGATAGCGAGGGGAAGGTACTTGATGCAAACACCATGAATAACCTGCATCAAGCCTTGATCACTTTGCTAAGGCAAAAAGGTCTAACGATTTAATAAATATAATAATTTAAAAACGAAAAGAGCTTCGGCTCTTTTCTTTGTTTTTGTGGAAGTAAAAAATGACAGAGAGCACTATGACACCACGCTCCACTTTACAAACGTGGTTTGCGTTTATCGTACCGTCATTGATTGGTATTTTTTTGTTTATGACGCCAGTAGCGGTCGGGGAGGCAATGACTATCCCGATTGCAGTGATGGCAAAATGGTTGCAAGCGCAACTAGCCCCTTTTATGAAAGACATGATCGTTGCAATAGTATGTATTACTGGGATCATGAGTCTGGTGGTTAAACTCCTAAGACCCCAAGCGCTATTAAAAATAACCATAATAAGACACCTATTCGATGTAAGCTGGATTTGGTTAATAACCCGACTAGTTGGTATGGTGTTTATTGTGCTTACCTTCAATGGTGTTGGTCCAGAAGCGATCCATTCGGAAAATACAGGGGCGTTAGTGCTCAATGATCTTTTGCCCGTGCTATTTTGTGTATTCATTTTAGCCGGACTATTGCTGCCACTCCTGCTTAACTTTGGCTTGCTTGAGATGGTTGGTACGCTTCTGACCAAAGTGATGCGCCCTTTATTCGGGGTGCCAGGACGTAGTGCAGTAAACTGTGTTGCATCTTGGCTTGGTGATGGCAGTGTCGGTATTTTGATGACCGCTCGCCAATACGAAGATAAGCATTACACACAACGAGAAGCGGCAATCATTGGTACTACATTCTCTGCGGTTTCAATCACTTTTTGCTTAGTCGTTATTGGCCAAGTCAAACTTGAACACCTGTTTGCTCCATTTTATCTTACCGTATGCGCAGCTGGCTTTGTTGCCGCGATTATTGTGCCGCGTTTACCACCGCTCAGATTTAAAAAAGATATTTATGTTGATGGTAGTGATCATAATGAAGATTCTGAAGCTGTGCCTAAAGGGAAGGGGTTGTTTAGCCACTCCCTAGATATAGCGCTTACCAAGGCTAAAACGGCTCCAGGGGTGAAAGGAACACTAGAAGAAGGCCTGCACAACGCATTAGATATGGTGTTTGCTGTGTTACCTGTAGTGATGGCTGTAGGTACTTTTGCGTTGATTATTGCTGAGCATACGCCAGTATTTCAATATTTAGGCACACCTTTCGTTCCTTACCTCGAGCTACTCAATGTGGCAGAGGCAGAAAAGGCCGCGCAGACAATCGTTGTCGGCTTTGCGGATATGTTTATTCCGTCAATTCTTGCCGCAGGTTCCATTGAAAGCGATACCACCCGATTTATCGTTGCTGCCATGAGCGTAACTCAGCTTATTTATATGTCAGAAGTTGGCGCGTTGCTGCTTGGCAGCAAAATCCCGGTGAACTTATGGGAGCTATTCCTAATCTTTATCTTGAGAACACTTGTTACTCTGCCTGTCATCGTCTTCATGGCCAAGTGGTTAGTTGGCTAAAACAGGACACTCAGTAACAGAGTATACTGATAACCCACAATATTTACCCGCCTAAATATTGTGGGTCAGTTGACTAACTTCATACAGATATTCATTATTCTATTTCTCCCCATAACCAATTGGTACTAAAAATAAGCTATTAAATTCCCTCCTCGAGCAATCATCGCTAAAGCTATAGCCTAAGGCACGGGGCCTAAATTGGTATAACTTAAGTTTCAGCCAATGCTTGTATTTTTAATAGGCAATTTTATAAAGAATAGTAAGTATACGAGTTTAGGTTAGTTATAAAATAATGGATTTCAAAATACGGAGGTCACTTTTGATCTAGCCATATCTGAGGTTTTAGGGGGAGCAGAAAATATAGTCATCAGTGTATTAGGCTTTTGAAGCGTAAAAAAGCCCCATTCTAAATGAGGCTTGAGAAAAATTAGTGTTTGACAGGAAAATTATCTAGATGTGTATAAAGTACCTAACACTTCAATTCTAGCTTCAACTACCTTTCCTGATTGCTTCAGTTCAGCAAGTTTACCTAGTAAATCTTGGTTGCTGTTTACACTAACAACAGCAATTCGGCCACCGTCATACGTATTTTCAACAGCAACGCCGTACTCACTTGCTAATTCGCGTGCAGACGCATTGTCTTTCATAAGCAGGTTGATGTTACCAGATACTGGAGCAATCTCACCATTGAATATATTTTTAACTAAAGAGCCTTTAGTAAATAACTGGCTGATAGACGTCGACTTGACTAGCGCTTTTTCACCTTTTTGGCTAATTACAGCACTAGGATCTGCAATGGCTAACGGAACTAATGCATAGTCAGACATAATCTTATAAGCACCAAAATCAGGCTTTTCAAAATTTGCCACTTTGTTTGCTTTCTCCAGTTTAGGAGTCAAGTTGTCTCGAGCCTCTGCTTGAGTTAAGAATAGTGAAGTTGTAATTAATGCCGCGATTTTTAACTTGTTCATAGTATACACTCCAATTACTCAGCAGATTGATGGCCAAAGATACGTACAGCTGCACCCATCAGTTTTGATGGCGTTGAATTGTTTACGTATCCATCGTAGACAATATCACCTGTGCTAGTCGTCGCAAACGACTTGTTTGACACGTCGAACAAGCGAATTGTCCACTCTCCTTTAGCTGACTCACCATAGAAGCTGTTTGATAAAAATACGCCATTTTTTAGGATATAGCCAACCTGGAAGCCAGCACCGCTAAAATCATATGCAGGGCGTATCAGTGCTTGTCTAGATGATAATAAAACGCTTCTCGTACCGCTCGGAGAGATAACTTCAATTGCCAAGTCAGAACCAGCAGTAGATTGTATAACAGCTTCATCATTTTGAATTCCCATACCAAACTCATCGTTAAATACATCCAGTTTGAATTGGATAGCTTCAACGTTGATGTCCTCTGAGACAGTCACTTTGTAAGTGGCACCAACTTCACTGTTATCAGGGATTGCCATCTCTAGAGAATCTTGACCCATTACGGAGCCTTGGCCAATCCAATCTGTAATAACTTCTTCACCAAGTTTAGTTGAGTAAGACTTGGCCATTTTAACTGCTGCACCGGCATCTACACGGCCAAAACCATAAAGGTTATTATGGCTATAGCCAGCTGCGTTTTCTACCCAGCCATCATGCGCGATAAATTCACCAGCGCCTACTGGCACCGTTACTGGCGCATTTTCGGCGTCATTTTTGGTGCTTGTTGACACAATGATATGACGTACATCTCTCCAAGTCAGCTCACTGTTCGCTGATAGGATCAGAGAGATCACGCCTGAAGCGTTTGGTGCTGCAGAAGAGGTTCCATTCATGGTTGAACGGTAATTACAGTTAGGGTTTTCTGGATGTCCAGGGTAATCGAATGGGTATTGGCTTGCAGCGAACTCCTCTCCATAAGCTCCTGTCCAACTGGCGATTGCGCGACCAGTATAACCAGAACTACCACTTAAACATGTCATTGGATCAGTCGTAACCATTGCAGGAGCCCAACGGCCATATTCCCCAGCAGGAGCTGCTGCTAACAGGTTTGCCCCAGCGCTTGAGTAACTAGTATGTTTACCATTTGAGTTAACGGCACCAATAGAGAAATAGTAAGGGTGCCCTTGGCTACTTTCACTGTTGCTATTGTAGCAGGTTAATCCTAAGTCATTTGCACCATTGTCATCACAAAATGAGCCTTCTAAGTCTTCACTTACAAAACTATTACCACTTGATTTTACGTTAGTAGCACCTTTGCCTGAACGAAGCTTCCTGTTTGGATAAGATTCAATTGCTTCATCAAGTTCCGAATAACTAAATTGAACAGGGTAGGTAAGGCCATAGCTGCGGTTGAATACAGAAATAGACTCACTTTCTGTTATCCCAGAGCCAGGAAAGCCATGAACTAAAAGATCTTGCTTTGGTGTCTTGTCACCGCTAGCTAGTAAATTCATTCCGATAAGACCAGTATCAGGCGAAACACCACGGCCGCCTAGGCCGTTCCAGCCTTTAGATGCAATCAGACCTGCAACACTAGTCCCGTGGTCACCATTAGTCGCTGTGCTCGTAGGGTCAGTTTTATCAAGCGCATTGTCAAGTAGGTTAAGAGAGCGATTTGGCAAAACGTTAGGAGCCAAATCTTCATGTCTAATTTCTAGGCCTGAGTCAACGACAACGGCTGTCACACCTTCGCCCGTTACACCCTGGGCAAATGCTGCTGGTACATTCATATCTTCACCAGCGACTAAGATGTTTGATTCTGCATCCGCAAATTCACTATTCCAGTACTCAATCGCTTGTTCTTCAGTCATAATGCCACGACCGACGTAAAGGTCGACCAAGCCTTTTTTCATCGCATCACTCAGTGCGTAAGCCTTTTGACCCGTATTATTTAGGTGCCATTGCTGGTAAGCAAGAGGGTCAGTTAGTGATGCTGGGATCTCAATACTACCGTTGGCTGACTTTCCTTTTGCAGTAACAGTGTACTTAATAGTTGCCGCTTCGCCAGATATTGGCAAGTAATCAAAAGCGGTTAGACTTTTTAGCGTTAAAATACCATGAGGAAAAGTGTAAACATTATCTACAGGCGAAATCTCTGTCTCACCGTCAAATATTGTAATTGATAGATTGTCACTATCTGCGTCGGAGGCTTGAATTGAGCCCGAAATGGTCTGCCAATGTTTTACATTTTCTAGCTGGGTAACACCAGCCTGAGGTGCATGATCTAGCTCTTGAGCTGAACTATTATTGTTGTTATCGCTTCCACCACAAGCTGATAGTGCTACTACTATCGCTGCGGATAAAGCGGTGTATTTGAATTTATTGTTATTCATATTATTTACCTTTGTACACTTTGCAGTAACGAATGTACTCAAGTAAATTAATGTTAGCAATTATATAATTTTAAGTTTTGTAAATAAAGTGTAATCAGAGGTGTTTTTTTATTATTTAATTCAATTGGTTATCTTCTTTGAAAACAAATGTAAACAGTAACAAGAGATGAAAAAATTAACCAGAAAGGACTCCTTTCCTTTGCCTAGTAGCGTTATTAGCCGTATTTTTTTATAAGTTATTTATATCTTTTTTAACTTGATAACCTTCATCGGTAACAATTTGCTCCAGTGTTGCCACTCTTGCTTTTAATGCAGTAATCTCTGAGTGTAGCTCATCATGCACCTTTGTTCTTTGTGCGTCTATTTTTTTAAATTCCAAGCGGCGTTTATAGATTTCGCTAATTATTCCTCCACCAACACTAATAAGTACAATCAAAAAAACCATTGTAGTGCCTGACATAGCCAATTTACTCCTTTTTGTTGATAAGTAATATCATGACGAATTCATTGTAGTGACGATAAAAAATGGCATCATGATTTACCATCATGATGCCATTAAGTCATCTGTAAAGTGAACTGACAATTGTCAACTAGCACTCAATAATGTTTACCGCCAATCCACCGCGCGCGGTTTCCTTGTATTTAGTTTTCATATCGTTACCGGTATCAAGCATCGTTTTAATCACTTTATCTAGTGATACTTTTTGATCGCCCGTTCCGCGCAAAGCAAGACGAGAAGCATTAATGGCTTTAATAGAACCCATTGCATTGCGCTCAATACACGGAACTTGCACAAGCCCACCGACAGGATCGCAGGTTAGGCCTAGATTATGCTCCATACCAATCTCAGCGGCGTTCTCAACGTGTACTACGTTACCACCCATGATTTCGGTAAGAGCGCCAGCAGCCATTGAACACGCAACACCTACTTCACCTTGGCATCCAACTTCAGCGCCAGATATAGAGGCATTCTTCTTATATAAGATCCCAATCGCCGCTGCGGTAAGTAGATAACGTGTGGCAATCTCTATATCCACTTCTTTGATAAAAGTGTGATAGTACATTAACACCGCTGGAAGAATACCGGCTGCACCATTGGTTGGTGCGGTTACTACGCGGCCGCCCGCTGCATTTTCTTCATTAACTGCAAGTGCAAACAAATCCACCCAATCCATTGCGCGCAGTGGATCTTGGTGCGTTTCTACACTGAGTTTTAAATACAGGCTAGGTGCACGACGACGAACCTTTAAACCGCCCGGTAAAATACCTTCGGTTTTCATACCACGTTCAATACAAGCTTTCATTACCTGCCAAATGTGGAATAGCGTTTCTTTGATTTCAGATTCTTTACGTAATGTTTTCTCGTTGGCCATCATTAACGAAGACACACTAAGCCCAGACTCTTTACACATTTCCAGTAGCTCGGCGGCTGAATTGAATGGGTAAGGTGCCGGGTTTTCTGTTCTGATATCTAGCGCAGCTTGCTTTTCAGCTTCAAAATTCTGATCGGTAACGATAAAGCCACCACCAATCGAATAGTAAATTTGGCTATGAGCAAGCTCTTCGCCTTTATACGCTTTGATTTCCATTGCATTGGAGTGCTTAGGCAGCGTTTTTCGACGGTGAAAAACAATCGCGCCTTGCTTAGGAAATTTTACTTTATGTTGCTTGTCGAGATAGATAACCTGTTCATTTTCTATGGTTTCTAAGATCTCTGGTACTAGATCTGCATCTATGGTCTCAGGATCGTAACCCGCAAGTCCCAAAATAACAGCTTTGCCAGAGCCGTGGCCAATACCTGTTTGGCCTAAAGAACCGAACAGTTCCACTTTCACCGAAGTGATATCATCAACGATGCCTTGTGCCTGAAGGTCTTGTACGAATAACCTAGAAGCACGCATTGGTCCCACTGTATGAGAGGAAGAAGGTCCAATACCGATACTAAACATATCGAATGCACTGATCATAAATTTTACTCACATTGCCTTTAAAACGGACGCCATCATAACGTGTCTACTTAGGGAAGTAACCCATAATCGGCAAAAGTATATGCCAGTTTTGCAGTAAGCATGATAGAAAGGTCTCTAATCTGCAAGGTGGAGGTGGATTTTAAAAAAGGTCTTACCAGTTAAGGGCTAAAATAGGGCGGTGAACTGTTTGACGATTTTTGCCGTTGCGCCCCACAGTAAGCCATGTGGTGTCATAAATCCGTCGAGTGAAACGGGTTTGCCTTTATTGGTAAAATGGAAGGTTCGCCAATTCTCGGCAGCGCTTAATTGATTTAATGGCACCGTAAAGGTGTGTTGCACTTCGTCGCTTTGATTCACCCAAGTCGCATCTTGTTGTACAGAAGCAACAACGGGGGTGATTTGGTAGCCGGTGAGCGTTTGCATAAACGGTAATATGCCCAGTACTTGAGACTCAGAGATTGTCAGACCTATCTCTTCTTCGGTCTCGCGCAGTGCTGTGTTGATGATATTACTATCTTGTTGTTCGACTTTGCCGCCAGGAAAGCAAATTTGACTCGGGTGGCTCGGTAATTCGCTGCTGCGTTTGCAAAACAACAGGTGGGCTCGAGCGTTTACATCAACAATAGGAATAAGCACCGCACTTTGCTTTAGAGTATGCAATGTGGTTGGTGTTTGCGTCATGATGGGCGCCAACATAAATTGCGATATTACCTGATCAATCTTCATTTAATACCGGGAGAATTTTATTCACTTTGTGGTAAGTCTCTTCAAACTCTAACTGTACTTGAGAGTCTTTGACTATGCCACCACCTGCCCAGCAATGTATCTTATTTTGATGACAAACTAGGGTTCTGATAGTGATAGAGGTATCCATGTTGCCACAGGCGCTGAGGTAACCAATTGAGCCGCAATAAACGCTGCGTCTGTGAGGCTCGAGCTCTTCGATGATCTCCATGGCGCGGATCTTAGGTGCACCTGTTATGGAGCCACCGGGGAAGGCGGCTTCGAGTTGATCAACAGCACATTTTCCTTCTGCCAGTTTGGACGTTACCGTACTGACTAGATGGTGAACAGCAGGGAAGCTCTCGATAGCGAAGAGTGATGGAACCGCGACAGAACCCGGCTTGGCCACTTTACCCAAGTCGTTACGTAGTAGGTCTACTATCATGACATTCTCGGCTCGGTCTTTGCTGCTGTTTCTCAGTTTTTCAGCTTGCGCTTTATCGGCGTCAGTATTTGGTAACCTTGGCAGGGTGCCTTTAATCGGTTTAGTTTCTACAATATTGTTTTTAACTTGGATGAAGCGCTCTGGTGACAAAGAAACAATAGCACTATTGCCTAAGTTAAAAAATGCTGAGAAAGGCGCTTGGTTGTGGTTTCGAAGCTTTTTATACGCGAGCCACGGAGTGCCTTCAAAGTTAGCAGTGAATCGCTGTGCTAGGTTTATTTGATAGCAGTCGCCACTTAACAAATAAGATTGAATGCGCTCAAAGTTTTGCTCGTATTGTGCTCTAGTCATGTTTGACTGCCATTGTGACGTCAGTCTAAATGGCTCGAACGCTGAGGCGTCTTTGAGCCGCTGCAAATACATTTCTAGCCTTTGTGTATCAGGTTGCGACACATAAAACCAAGTTTTGTGTACTTTGTCATAAATTAGCGCGTCTGGATACAAACCAACACAGGCGTCGGGTAGCTTAATATCATGTTCCGCACAATGTGGTATGTGTTCAACATAACGGCCGAGATCATAGCCAAAATAACCAAGCCAACCGCCGTTAAAAGGTAAATCATAAGGAGCACTGTAATTACTAAACTGGGCAAGCTTACCTTTCATCACAGTGAAAATAGAATTACTCTGCAGTTCGCCGTCTAAAAATACATTTCCGTCTTTAGCTTCAAGTAAATTAATTGGTGCAATCGCAATGATATCGTAGCGGCTATTGATGTGATCAGAATCGCTTGAATCTAACAGGATAGCCTGAGATTCGTTTGCAAAGTGTTCAAATAATTCTAGTGCATTGTGCCTAATGTCTAATTTTGTACAGTTTATTTGCTCGTTTATCATTTACTTGACCTGCAAAGCTAGCCCCAAACGGGCGGGGAGGTTATCATAGTTACCTGCTATTCCATAGTTTAAGGTATTGAAATTGACTTTCTGACGCTGAATAACAACAATTGCCAGCGAAAGTTTCAATACCAAAAAATACCGTCGAAAATTGAGGAACCGTCATGAGTACAATCCGTCAGCAAGACTTTATTGATAGCATTGAAGATGCGCTTCAATATATCTCATTTTACCACCCACTTGATTTTGTCCAAGCATTAGAAAAAGCCTACGAAAAAGAAGAAAGTAAGGCCGCGAAAGATGCAATTGCACAGATCTTAATTAACTCACGCATGTCAGCAGAAGGTAAGCGTCCGCTGTGTCAAGACACTGGGATAGTAACCTGTTTTGTTAAAGTCGGTATGGACGTTAAGTGGGATAAAACTGACTTGACGGTACAACAAATGGTAGATGAGGGAACTCGTCGTGCCTATATGAACCCAGATAATCCGCTACGTGCATCAATCGTTGCCGATCCAGCAGGTAGCCGTAAAAACACCAAAGACAATACGCCTTCGGTAGTACACATTGACTTAGTACCTGGTGCTGAAGTTGAAGTGATGATTGCAGCGAAGGGGGGCGGCTCTGAAAACAAAACTAAAATGGTGATGCTAAATCCATCAGATGATGTTGCAGAGTGGGTAGAAAAAACATTACCGACAATGGGAGCTGGTTGGTGTCCTCCGGGCATGCTAGGTATAGGTATCGGTGGTACAGCAGAGAAAGCGGCTGTACTGGCAAAAGAATCCTTAATGGATCCGGTTGATATCCATGAGCTGATGGAACGCGGTGCCGAAACTGCAGAAGAAAAACTGCGTCTAGAAATTTTTGAACGTGCAAATAAGCTAGGCATTGGCGCACAAGGCCTTGGTGGTTTAACAACCGTTGTTGACGTTAAAATCAAAACAGCACCAACACACGCAGCGTCTAAGCCAGTGGTAATGATCCCTAACTGTGCCGCTACACGCCACGTACATTTCACACTAGATGGTTCAGGTCCTGCAGATCTAAAAGCACCAAAGCTCGAAGATTGGCCAGAAGTGACTTGGGAAGTAGGTGAAGATACGCGTCGTGTCAATTTAGATACTTTGACCAAAGCAGATATTCAGGAATGGAAAATGGGTGAAACTGTCCTGCTTTCTGGCAAGATCTTAACTGGTCGAGATGCAGCGCATAAACGTCTGCAAGAAATGATGAATTCTGGTCAAGGCTTGCCAGAAGGTGTCGATTTCACTAATAAGTTCATCTATTACGTGGGTCCTGTGGATGCTGTTGGCGATGAAGTCGTGGGACCTGCAGGTCCTACCACATCTACACGTATGGATAAGTTTACTGATCTAATGTTAGAGAAAACGGGTCTTATCGGCATGATCGGTAAAGCCGAGCGCGGTCCAGCAACTGTCGAGTCAATCAAACAGAATAAAGCCGTATACCTTATGGCTGTAGGTGGCGCAGCGTACTTAGTGGCTAAGGCAATTAAGAAATCTCGTGTTGTGGCGTTTGAAGACTTAGGTATGGAAGCTATTTATGAATTTGAAGTAGAAGACATGCCGGTGACGGTTGCCGTCGATAGCAATGGTGAGAATGCGCATACCCAAGGCCCTGCAATTTGGAAAGCACGAATTGAAGAGTTAGATAGCAAACTTAGTTGATCAGTTTTGCGTTAGTGGAGAGCATATAGTTACTTTCCACTTAAATATTTGTCTTCGGTGTTAAAGTGACGATCCGAAGCATTATTGAGGAGGCTAGCAGCCTCCTTTTTTGTACTGATATGTTTACAATGCTTATTAGCCTTCCGTTTACGTAAACAGTAACTTCAGAAAAGCTCAATAAGTTAAATTAAAATTCCTTTAAGGTTTTTACTTTTGGTTTGTTTTTCCTTTGTTTTCTTTTCTTTTGAATTAAATATTTGTATTTGTTTTAAATTGGGTTTATATCATCTCAATTTGTGGAATGGTGCTAGAGTTAGTGATAGAGTCTTGCCAATTTCAGCGCTATTTGCCCTTAGTGTGGTATTGAACGCAAAGTCACACCTAAGAGCTTACCCGTATGGGATAGATAATTTTTGGAGAAGAAGAAAGTGGCTGTATTTAACCAAGTTGAATTTGATAACCATGAACAAGTCGTATTCTGTTCAGACGAAGCATCAGGCCTTAAAGCTATTATCGCGGTACATAACACTAAGCTAGGTCCAGCTGTAGGTGGCTGTCGTCTATGGAATTATGCCTCTGATGAAGACGCTGTATATGATGTACTGCGTCTGTCTAAAGGGATGACATATAAGAATGCGGTTGCACGTTTACCATTTGGTGGTGGCAAATCTGTCATTATTGGCGATGCTAAGACTATCAAGTCAGAAGCGCTATTCAGAGCATTTGGTAAACACCTAGACCGTCTAGGTGGCAGTTACTATTCAGCTGAAGATGTAAACATCACAACCGGTGATGTAATGGTAATGCATAAAGAAACTAACTACGTAATGGGCCTCGAAGGTAAAAGCGGTAACCCTTCTCCATTTACTGCGTTAGGCACATTCCTTGGAATTAAAGCAGCTTACCAACACAAGTATGGTCACCAAGACTTGGCTGGTATCAAAGTTGCCGTGCAGGGCTTGGGTGCAGTTGCTTACACTTTATGTAAGCACCTCCATGAAGCGGGTGCAGAGCTATTTGTTACTGATATCAACGAAGAGTCAGTACAAAAAGTGGTCAATGATTTCAATGCTACTGCTGTTGGTATTGATGAAATCTATGATCTAGATGTTGATGTATATGCGCCGTGTGCACTAGGTGCTACGGTAAATGACGATACTATTCCTCGTATCAAAGCCACAATTATTGCAGGATGTGCAAACAACCAGCTTGCAGAGTCTCGTCATGGTGAGATCATTCGTGAAAAAGGTGTTCTTTATGCGCCAGATTACGTGATCAACGCTGGTGGAATCATCAATGTTTACTATGAAACAAAACCTGAAGGTTATGATGAGGCTGCAGCGACTAAACACGTAGAAGGCATCTACGACACGCTAACTGAAATCTTTAAGCGTTCTGAAGATGAGAAAGTTTCAACGCATATTATTGCTGATAAATTAGCTCAAGAGATTATTGAAAACGGTCTATAATGAAAACGCCGTTTAATTACCAGAGAGGGGCATGAGCCCCTTTTTTTGTATGAAAAAGAAACTATCTCTTGATACTTGGCCTCGCCAAGAACATTTTTCCTTCTTCAATGATTTTACCCAGCCATATTTTACAGTCACCGTCAGCTTACAAATGGAAAGAGTTTATGAAATGAGTAAGCGTAATACAGTGCCGTTTTCTCTTAGCTGCCTGTATGCACTGCAGTTGGCTTTGCAAAGCTATGCGCCCATTCGTTACCGAATCGAAGCGGGGACAGTAGTCGAATATGATGTGGTAGAAATTAGCAGTGTTTTTCTGCGGGAGGATGAAACCTTCAGATTTGTAAGGCTTGCCCCTGAAACCGATTTCAAGCGCTTTATTAGTGCCAATTTGCATAGTAAAACTGAGCAATTAAATGGGCCGCTTGTCAGCGAGCAATTTTTAACGGAAAGTCAGGTGCCAAATTGCGTTCATGTATCTATACTTCCATGGCTATCTTTTTCCAGTTTTGGTCATGCAAGGCACAGTAGAGATGACTTCGGTATCCCAAAATTTGTGTTCGGAAAATACAATAAAGCAGATGGTACGATGCCATTTTGTATCGAAGTCCACCACGCCTTAATGGATGGTCTACACGTCGCTGAATTCGTTCAAATTCTACAGGAAAAAATAGATCAAGCGATTTGGGACAGATAAACAAATTTTGCGTTAGTTCGCAGAAGATGAAATAATTTGCGTTCTGTGCAATGAGTAATTTTGACTATGCTACTGTTTTTATAGATTATTCATAAGTTCTATTTGGAATATCTATTCAATTTATTGGAATAAATCCGATGTAAAATATTGTAAACAGCGTATGCAAAAGGTTGGTTTTGCGAGGGTTGTGTATATTTTGCTGTGTTTTTGATGTTAATTTTTTGTTTTGTATATAATTATTACTTATTTATAGACAAAAAATGTTTTCACAGTGAAGTTGACACATCGTGTTGCATTTAGCATTATTGGACAGTTGATATCTGTCAAATGATATCAGGGTTGCTCTTACGTTGGTGAGAGCGCGAAAATTATAAAAGTAACATTACTTAATTGGTTGGGAACTATGTCTGTTAAAATCAGAAAGAGCCTTGTAGCTACGGCGCTTTTAGGCGCGACAGCTTTTGCAAGCAGCAATGTGATTGCAGATCCTTTGAATGACATACAAAAAGTAGGTCAACAAACTCAAACGGCTGCTAAAAAGTCTCAAGAAAAGATTGATAACCTTTACGGTCAGTCTCAAGAAATGATCGCGGAATACCGTGGTCTAGTTGAAGAAGCAGAACTGCTTAAAGTGTATAACGATCACGTTGCACGTCTTGTAGCGGATCAAAATGCAAGTATTGAGTCTCTTGAGCGTCAAATTGGTACTATTGACAAGACAAAACAGGACGTTGTGCCTTTGATGTATCGCATGATCGATACGCTTGAGCAATTCATCAAAGCGGACGTTCCGTTTAATCAAGAAACACGTCTAGATCGCGTTGAGAAACTTCGCAGCATCATGACTAACTCATCTGTAACTACTTCTGAGAAGTTCCGTCAAGTGCTTGAAGCTTACACGATTGAAACTGACTACAGTGCAACAATGATTGCGAGCCAAGGTTCTCTTGAACAAAACGGCAAAAACATCAATGTTGACTTCGCACGCCTTGGCCGTATCGCATACGTAGCTCAGTCGTTCGACCAAAAACATGCTTGGGTTTGGAACAACAACACTAAGCAGTGGGATCAACTTGGCGAAGAATATCTTAAGCCAGTTAAGAGCATGATCCGTATTGCACGTAAGCAAGCGGCTCCTGAACTTGTAAACCTACCTATCTTTGGCGCGGAGTAATTAATGATGAAGAAACTATTTAAAGGTTTTGCAGTTGCTGCAGCGTTAACAGTTTCTGCTGGTGCCGCGCTAAATGCACACGCAAACACTGAAGCCTTAGACAAAATCCTAGAACAGGTTAAACAAAACCGTATCTCTGAAGGCAAAATCAACAAACAACGTGAGCAAGAGTTTTTAAACGACCGTGCTGACAAACAAGCATTGTTGAACAAAGCGAAGCGTGAATTGGCTGCTGAGAAAGCACGTGGTGAGCGTTTAAATGAACAATTCAAGCAAAATGAAATCACACTTGCTGAAAAAGAAGTTGAGCTTGAAAATGCCAAAGGTACACTCGGTGAAATGTTCGGTGTTGTACGTCGTTCAGCTGCTGATGCCATCGGTTCAATCGAAGCTTCACTTGTAAGTGCTGAAAAGCCAGGACGTGCTGAAGTTCTTCGTTCACTAGCTGAAGCGAAAGAGCTGCCAACTACTCGTGAACTTGAAGACCTTTGGATTGCTTTCCAAACTGAAATGACTGAATCAGCTAAAGTAACTAAGTTTGAAGCTGAAGTTGCTGAGCTAAACGGTGACGTAAACGTTAAAGAAGTAACACGTGTTGGTAACTTCAACCTAGTCACTAAAGACGGCTACGTTATTTACGATCCTGAGAACAAGCAAATTGTTCCTCTTGGTAAGCAGCCAAGCGGTGAACTAGGTGGTGTTGAGCGTCTAATCGGTGCATCTGCTGATAAGTTTGTTATGTTTGCAGTTGACCCAACTCGTGGTTCATTATTACGACTTAATACTCAACGTGCAACGATGGAAGAGCGCTGGCACCAAGGTGACACGGTTGGTTACATCATTACAGCACTACTTATCTTAGGTGCATTGATTGCAATCGTTCGTATGCTAGACCTATTCATTGTTAGTGGTAAAATCAAAGCGCAAATCAAAAATGCAAATAACCCTAACACTAACAACCCACTTGGTCGTATCTTGAAAGTTTATCATGACAACAAAGACCAAGACGTTGAAAACCTAGAGCTTAAGCTTGATGAAGCTATCCTACGTGAAACTCCGCGTATCGAGATGGGCGTAAACATCATCAAGATCCTAGCGGCCATCGCGCCACTACTAGGTCTATTAGGTACGGTTGTTGGTATGATCATGACATTCGAATCAATCACACTACATGGTACTGGTGATCCGAAGATCATGGCAGGTAACATCTCTCTAGCGCTAGTAACAACGGCACTAGGTCTTATTGCAGCTCTACCTCTGATTCTACTTCATGCTGTTGTACATGGTCGTAGTAAAGCGGTTCTACACATCCTAGATGAGCAAAGCGCAGGTATTGTTGCTACTCACGCGGAGAAGGAGAAAGCCTAATGTTAGTCCTGATGGAGATATGGGAATCTATCAGGGATTTTGTTGCTACAGGCGGCGATGTATTGTACGTGGTCGCAATGGCACTCTTTCTAATGTGGGTTTTAATGATTGAGCGCTATTGGTTCCTACTCGGCGAATTTCCTAAAATGCATAAGGAAATTGTCGCTAAGTGGGACGCCCGGCAAGATACTACGTCTTGGTACGCACACAGAATCCGCGATGCTTGGATTTCTGAAGTGTCTGAAAAATTAGATGAGCGCATGTTGATTATCAAAACATTGGTTGCAATGTGTCCATTAATCGGTCTTTTAGGTACAGTGACAGGTATGATCACCGTATTTGAAACAATGGCTACTCAAGGTACGGGTAACGCGCGATTAATGGCTTCAGGCATTTCAATGGCTACGGTACCAACAATGGCTGGAATGGTTGCGGCACTATCAGGTGTTTTCTTTAGCACGCGTCTAGAAGCACGTGCGAAAATGGCTAAAGAGAAGCTAGTTGATAGCTTGCCTCATCACTAGAGAGAGATTGAACTATGGCACGTAAACAACGTTTTCGTGAAGAGGAAGATGCAGCAGTAGATATGACGCCGATGCTAGACATCGTATTCATTATGCTTATCTTCTTCATCGTAACCACTTCTTTTGTTAAAGAAGCTGGTATTGAGGTTAACAAGCCAAAAGCGGCACAAGCACAAAAAACCAAAAACGCGAACATCTTTATCGCAATCCGTGAAAACGGTGAGATTTGGATGGATAAGCGCCAGGTTGATGTTGAGCGTGTAAGTGCAAACCTTGAAAGTCTAATGGCTGAACAGCCTACTGACGTGATTATTATTCAAGCCGACAAAGGTGCGAAACACGGCGTAGTTGTTAAGGTTATGGACCAAATTAAAGCGACTGGCGACAACTTGAAGATTTCAATAGCTGGAGATCAGTAATGATTCGACTTCTGTTTTCACTTCTAGCAGGTGGGGCAGTAACTCTCGGCTTGTTCTTTTTCATGTCATATCTTATCTCCGGAGGAGCAGATAGGGCAGACGTACAAAAGGAACAAATCGTAGTCGAGATTATGTCGAATCCGCCTGAATCAAAGGTGCAGCAGCGGAAGCGCGTCCCGCCTCCGCCGCCGCCACCGCCAAAGCAGCCGCCTAAACCGCAGCCGCCTCAGCCTGACACGGCTGATCCGACTGCAGGAAATATCGGCTTTAATATGCCTAGTATTGATCTAGGTGGAACCGCAGGTGGTTTATCTGGACCTGGTGAGTTTGGTCGTGACGGTGATGCAACACCAATCGTTCGAATCGAGCCAAAATATCCACCTCAAGCTGCTCGTGATGGCAAAGAAGGTTGGGTACGTTTATCATTCACAATCAATGAGCTTGGTGGAGTTGACGATATTGAAGTTATCGACGCTGAACCGAAGCGCATCTTTGACCGTGAAGCAAAACGTGCACTACGCAAGTGGAAATACCGTCCTAAGGTTGTTGACGGTAAGCCACAAAAGCAACCTGGCATCACAGTTCAGCTT
The DNA here is from genome assembly GCF_030291895.1 of Pseudoalteromonas sp. JC3. Lineage (NCBI taxonomy): Bacteria > Pseudomonadati > Pseudomonadota > Gammaproteobacteria > Alteromonadales > Pseudoalteromonadaceae > Pseudoalteromonas > Pseudoalteromonas sp. JC3. The sequence continues at coordinate 1,681,753 of NZ_CP127855.1, forward strand.
GACTTTAAGTTAAACCAAGATTAAGGAGGCAGGACATGAAAAGTTTACCTAAATTTACAGCTCTTGCTCTCTTGATAGCGTTAACTGGTGGTATTTACTCAAGCTCAGTTTCTGCAGCGCCTAACTATGAAGAAATAGAGAAGCGCAAAGCGGCAAAAACTAAGATCATGGGTGAGCGTGTAGGTAAAAAAGTTGCTAAAGCGTTCGAACTCTATAATGAAGAAAAGGTCGATGAAGCAATTGCAATGCTTCGCGAACTTGATCCTTCAGATGATTTCGATAAAGCGACAGTCAACCGTTACCTCGGCCAGCTTTATGCTCAAAAGGAAAACTACGCCGAAGCGATTAAATACTCACGTCTAGCCATTGCGCCTGACGCGCTTAACTTCAAAGAGCAAGGCGATTTGATGAAGCTGTTAGGTGACCTTTTGCTTGGTACTGAAAAGTACGCAGAAGGCATTAAGGCTTATGAAGCGTGGATGGACTTTACTGGTGAAAATGACGCCAAAGTATATGGTCGTATCGCTCAAGCTTATTATGAGTTAAAGCAATATACGAATGTTATTGCTCCAGCTGATAAAGCGATTGCGGGTGTAGAAGAGCCTAATAAGCAATACTACCTGATGAAAGTTGCGGCGTACTTTGAATTAAAACAGTTCAAAAAGGCTGTAGAGGTTGGTGAAGAGTTAGTACGTGTTTTCCCTGAAGACCCGAAAGCTTGGACACAACTGGGTGGTTTTTATTTGCAAACCGAAGATTACAGCAAAGGTATGACTGTAATGAAGGTGGCGTATAAAAAAGGTTATTTTGAAAAAGAGAATGATTATAAGATTCTTGGAAGCTTATACTCTTTAACAGAAGATCCTTGGCGTGCAGCTCAAACGTTCGAAAAAGCGATCAAAGATGGCAAAATTGAACGAACAAAGCAGAACGTAACAGCGCTTGCAAGTTACTACCACCAAGCTAAACATATCAGCGATGCTGCTAAATATTACGAAGAAGCTGCGAAGTTTGACAATGACGCAGAACTTTATGGTAAAGCAGGTAGTCTTTTACTTCAGGATCAGCAGTTTAGTGCAGCTATTGTGAGACTAAACAAGGCGTTAGAGCTCGGTACTGAGAAAAAAGGCAATACCTATACAGACTTGGCTGAAGCTTATTTCTATCAGGATAAGTTTAAGCAAGCTTACTCTGCAATTTTGAAAGCGCAGGAAGATCCTCGCACTAGCAAATTTGCTAAAAGTTGGTCTGGTTTTATCAAAGATAAAGCACAGCGTAGAGGCGTAAGTCTCTAGTAAAAAAGCCCCGAAAGGGGCTTTTTTGATTCTAAATTTTAATGTGGAACTATGAAAAAGCATTTACTGATCTGTTTTACTTTGGCTACGCTTATATTCCTTTTTGGCTGTACTGAACAGAAGCAAACTGTAAGTTACCAAGAGCTCAGAACTTCACTACTTTCTCTTAATAATGGTTTAAGCAAGCCCTCCGACGATGAAATTAGTGTATTACCGTTCACAGAAGGTTACTTACAACTAAGGCATGCCTTATTATCTAGTGAGTTGAATGAACCAGATGTTATGGCTCATAAAGAGTTAGATTATTTAAGAATTCAGGAAAGATATCCTGAACGCTACTTGCCTTGGCCTGCTTACATATCAGTGCTGGAAAATGTTAAAAATAAAGTAAGTAGCAATGAACTTGGACAGTGGCTTGCGTTTGTAGAAGTAAAACTAAAAGAGGCAGACGAAAGTAACATTCGCTTGAACAGGTTAGAGCGAGATACTTTAATGCTCCAACTTGAAAGTTCGGATATTGACGCACCATCACGTTCGGCCTTGTTAGCTTATCTGAGTAATTATAAACCAAGAGCTATGCTTGGACTCCATCAACTACCCAACGGAAAAGAATGGTATCAATCAAAGCTCAATTTTTATGGGGCTATTCAAGATTCACCTACTAAAGTTTTGGCGACGTTATCAAAGTTTGATGATCAAAATAGCAAAGCGAATGTGCTCAAGGTAATGCCTGATACTCAACAACCTTATATTCTGGAATTATTGCCGGCTAACTGCCAAAGAATTGCAGGGCTCAACTGGCGAGATGGGTTTATTAATGTGCCTTCGACCGTAGCAAAATGTACAAAGGCAATAGAGCAACATAAAGCGCTAATCGTGACTTTGATGGCGGTGGATTTGGGAATTCATTATCAAGGGTGGTCACAAAAGCAAGCATTTGTTGCGCTTAACTCAAAACTAGCGCTGAATGAACAACAAGCACAACAATTGATTGCTAATCTTGTCTATTTCCCAGCGACTATTTTTGCTGCATATCCCCACTTTTTAAAGCCTTAGTCTTACAACTGCGACAGCGTTGGGTTGCTGGATCGTGTTCTAGCAACTCAAGTTCTATTGTCTGCTCGCAATCACAGCAATACCCGAACTGACCGATTTCCATTTGGCATAATGCCGCTTCGACTTTCATCAATCTATCATAGAGTGGAAATTGCTCAGGATTTATCTTCTCCATCACAATATCAAGCCACTTATTAGGTGGGTTAAGCTCTAAGGTATTGGCAAGATTATGAGTAAACTCATTGGGTGAAGCTTTTAACTCTCCCAAGAAGTCGCTTCTAAGTGTGGCAAGTTCTGCTTGTAGGCTTTGTTCGTAGTGTTGTGTGTTTTCATTCATGGGCGCTCTCCTATCCGACACCCCATTATCATTTCAGTCAAACTTCACTGTTATGATTTGAATCAATGTCTGGAGACATTGCATATTTCTGCAACACCTTCATGACGTCATCTTTGCTTTTAAGCGTTTTGATTTCATCAAAAAGAACATGTGCGCCGTCATACTGACGTTTCAGATAACTGAGCCATTGTTTTGTTCTAGCCGAAAAGTACTTTTCACTCATATTCTCATCTTGATGCATGGAAGAGTGGAGGATATGGTAGACCACGTTTTCCCATGTAAGCGGAGTATAATGAGTTCCGCTAACATGCGCTTTGATTTTTGCTGCCAAATCGGGGGTGGCTAGCGCACCGCGACCAAGCATCAAATCTTGGCATTGGCTACGTGTTTGGCAGAGTAGTGCATCTTCAACTTGCCAAATTTCACCGTTAGCAACGACAGGAATGGTTAACCTTGATAATAAAGGGGGGATCTTTTCCCAGTACGCTGGCGGTTTGTAGCCATCTCGTTTGGTACGCGCATGTATTGCCAAACTCGACGCACCACCTTGCTGGACCGCATCGACAATTTCAGTGCTATTGGCATCATCGTCAAAGCCAAGGCGTATTTTGGCGCTTACTTGATGTTCTTCTGGTACCGCATCTCTAACCGCTTTAATGATTTGATAAATTTGCTCAGGCTCTTTCAGTAAAACCGCACCACCACGGCTTTTATTCACGGTTTTTGCAGGACAACCAAAGTTCAAATCAACACCATGAGAGCCAAGCTTTACGGCCTTTCGTGCATTTTCAGCAAGCGCATGGGGAACCTGACCTAGAAGCTGTACTCTAACCGGTGTTCCGGCTCTGGTATAACCACCATTTAATAGTTCAGGACAGTATCTAGTAAATACCCTACGTGGAAAGGTGAGATCAACGACGCGAATAAATTCAGTGACACAAAGATCAAAGCCGCCGAGATCTGTGAGTAATTCGCGCATTTTAAAATCAACTACACCTTCCATCGGCGCCAGAACAAGCTTCATGTGTTAACCTTCAGATACAACAAAAATAAAATGAGTCACTGATGACTCATCGAAAAGCGCGACATTTTAGCTAATTGTTTGCTGCAAGTCATCAGCAGCCCCTAGTTATCCGCAAATAGCAAAAAGACAACAGATGGACTATAACTGGATGTAAACCAAAACTTAGCGAATTGGCATTACAGCTAAAATTTTTAAACGTTTAGCGAAATAAATATTTAGACGTTTGGGTCTACTTATTGAATCTACTATTTCTGAGAGAGCAAACATTATGAATACCGTTAAAAAGAACTCTATTGCCCTTACTTTAAGCGCTGTTGTTGCAGGTACTGCGGGGTTATCCGCGACGGACGCAAGTGCGAATCCATTTAGTTTTGAAACAATGACCGCTGGTTATCAACTAGACGCTGGTGAAGGTAAGTGCGGCGAAGGCAAATGCGGTGGCGATGCTAAAAGTAAAAAAGAAGGTAAGTGCGGCGAAGGCAAATGCGGTGGCGATGCTAAAGGCAAAAAAGAAGGTAAGTGCGGCGAAGGCAAATGTGGTGGCGATGCTAAAGGCAAAAAAGAAGGTAAGTGCGGCGAAGGCAAATGCGGTGGTGACGCCAAAGGTAAGAAAGAAGGTAAGTGCGGCGAAGGCAAATGTGGTGGCGACGCTAAAGGTAAAAAAGAAGGTAAGTGCGGCGAAGGCAAATGCGGTGGCGACGGCAAAGGCAAAAAAGAAGGTAAGTGCGGCGAAGGTAAATGTGGTGGCGACGCCAAAGGCAAAAAAGAAGGTAAGTGCGGAGAAGGTAAATGCGGTGGTAACCACTAAATAGGAATACCATTGTATTCGACCCAATAGCGCAGCTAGTTATGTTAAGGTAAGCGGCGCTATTGGGTAATTCCAAAGTGAAGCCGTGCATACAGTAAAGCCTTTGTGATGCGAGCTTCTGATTATTTCAAAATAATGTCTAAAGTGAGAGAAGTATGACAGTGCAGTTAGGCAACTTAGGACTTGGTTTACGCCGTGAAATGGTCGATGATGTGCTTAATACACCACCAAAGCAAGTAGACTTTTATGAGGTTGCACCAGAAAACTGGCTAAAATTTGGCGGTAAGCTTGCAAAGCAATTTCAAGCATTGACGCAACAACATACCTTTATCTGTCATGGTTTATCGTTATCGCTAGGTTCACCTGCACCGCTTAATCGTGAATTTTTATCACAACTAAAAACATTTTTTAAACAGCATAATATCGCTACGTACAGTGAGCATCTGAGTTATTGTTCGGGAGAGGGTCATATGTACGATCTGATGCCAATCCCTTTTACGGAAGAAGCAATCCATCATACAGCTAAGCGGATCCGAGCGGTCCAAGAACATCTAGAACGTCGAATTGCTGTAGAAAATGTGTCTTACTATGCGGCTCCTGGACAACAAATGTCGGAGTTAGAATTTACCCTTGGGGTATTGGCTGAGGCCGATTGCGATTTGCTACTCGATGTCAACAACATCTATGTCAACGCTATTAACCATGGCTACGATGCTGAACAATTCTTAGCGGCTATGCCAAGCGAGCGTATTGCATACGGCCATATCGCAGGCCATTATGTGGAAGCCGAAGATTTACTCGTTGATACACACGGCGCTGAGGTATCTTCGCCAGTATGGGACTTGTTAGATAAAGCCTATGAGCTTCATGGGGTATTCCCGACGTTACTAGAGCGAGATTTTAATATTCCTCCTATGGCAGAATTACTGGCAGAAGCGGGGCAAATTTCTGCAATACAGGCCAAATACGCCAAGCGCTTGGAGCAGGTATAGTTATGTCTTTTGTAGAAACTCAGCGGCAGTTTATGGCGCATATTAGAGATCCAGACAACCAACCTGCACCTGATGGCGTAGAAGCTCGGCGATTAAAAATCTATCAAGAGCTGTTTTTTAATAATGTTGAAGGCTTCGTGAGCAGTGCGTTTCCTGTACTTAAAAGCTTGTATACTAATGAAGATTGGTTGACGTTAATTAGGCTATTTTTTGTTAAGCACGATTGTCATTCGCCATACTTTTTAGAGATTAGCAAAGAGTTCTTGCAGTTTTTACAAACAGAATACGAGCCCTCTGAAGCTGATCCTGAGTTCTTGTTAGAGCTTGCTCACTATGAATGGCTAGAGCTAGATGTAGCAACGACCGTTGAAGCAGAGCATGAGCTTTCGATTAAGGTACAAGCGCTTACAGATGTTGAAATTAGCTTGGCAAGTACAGCCAGAGTTGCACATTATCAATATCCGGTTCATCAGATCAGTGAAACCTTTAGGCCAACTAAAACAGCAGGGCAAACGTTTAGCTTTGCATTGTATAGAGACGAAGAGGACGAAGTTCAGTTTGTCGCACTAAATCCGATGACGGCCTTAATGTTGTCGGTGATTGAAGCCAATGATGGTATGCAACTCACTGACATTGTGGATGTTATAGCGCAGCAAGTGCCTCAGTTTACCGTTGAACAGCTGCAGCAAGGGGCACGGCATACACTAGCTGAATTCGCAGATCTTGGCATTATCAAAACAAAAAACCTTTAAGCTATTGGCAACATCGACTATTATACGGCCTGTTTTTGTCGTGCTTAAACTCGGACTAGGGCGCTAGTCAATGCTTTCTGCTGCTATGCAGTTGGCGCGAGTTGTAAAATTAAAGGTAGTATCTATGTCTAAAGGTGACTTTAAAGATCCGTTCAATGCAAAGTATTTCCTTGCATTTGTTGCTGTATTCGCTGGAATTGGTTGTTTAAACGCGATTCTAGGCTGGGCAACAGCGCTTGCATAAGTCAAGCTGAACGTATTTACCTAGAGGCTGCTTTTCGCAGCCTTTTTCGATTCTATACAGATATATACCAATTAGTCTTAATACTTGCTCAATTTGAAGGAGCAAATCTGACGCTAACTGCGTTAAAAATTTCTCATTTAGAACAACTAAATCGCAAAACTTTCGCCTTGCCTATATGGATGTAGGTACCTTGGCGTGAGCAGGATGCGGAAGCGGTGTTATCGACAAGATTTTCTCGCCTCAAAATAGATCACTTAATTAAGCTAATTGGTATAAAATACTCACTAAATTGGTCGCTTTTCCCCCATCCTGACACACAAAGTCACTCAGTCGGTTTCAACCGGATAGAAAATTGTTATAATCTCACTCTTTTGTAATAAACTTAAAGCAAAGCAATTATGACGACAGAGAATATGTCATTGATCAAAAATAGTATCGCGACGGTTCCTAATTACCCAAAACCAGGGATCATGTTCCGTGACGTGACTTCACTTCTAGCAAATCCAGCTGCGTTTAAGGCAACAATTGATGCATTCGTTGCGGCTTATAAAGATGGCGGCTTCACTAAAATCATCGGTACTGAATCGCGTGGTTTTATCTTCGGTGCACCATTGGCGTATGAGTTAGGTATTCCTTTTATTCCAGTAAGAAAGCCGGGTAAATTACCGCGTGAGGTGATCAGCCAGTCTTACCAGCTTGAATATGGTGAAGATACGCTTGAATTACACTCAGATGCAATTGAAACAGGTGATAAAGTGCTACTTGTTGATGATTTACTTGCAACAGGTGGTACTATTGAAGCAACAGCAAAACTGGTTAAGCGCTTAGGCGGTGAAGCCACTGATGCTGCGTTTGTTATTTCATTGCCTGAGCTTGGTGGTGAAAAGAAAATCAACGATCTTGGGATCAAAATCCTTTCACTTGTAGAGTTCGAAGGCGAATAAGCATGAGCTATCAGGTTCTGGCGCGAAAATGGCGTCCGCAAAACTTCCATGAATTAATGGGGCAAGAGCATGTTAAACAAGCTCTGGTTAACGCACTCAATGAAAAGCGTTTACACCATGCCTATTTATTCACCGGAACACGTGGTGTGGGCAAAACAACCATTGCTAGGATCTTTGCCAAAAGCCTTAACTGCGAACAAGGCGTTACTTCAACGCCTTGTGGTCAGTGTAGTGCCTGTACTGAGATTGAAACTGGTAAGTTTATCGATTTAATCGAAATTGATGCGGCTTCTCGCACAAAAGTTGAAGACACGCGAGAAATCTTAGACAACGTACAATATGCACCAACCCGTGGTCGCTACAAGGTTTATCTCATCGATGAAGTGCATATGCTGTCGAAGCACAGTTTTAATGCGCTCCTTAAAACCTTAGAAGAGCCGCCAGAGCACGTAAAATTTTTGCTCGCCACAACCGATCCACAGAAGTTGCCTGTGACTATTCTGTCTCGCTGTTTACAGTTCAACCTGAACGCAATGACACAAGGGCAAATAGTTGAACAGCTAGAAAAAATTCTGCCGCTAGAGCAAGTTGCCTTTGATCCGGTAGCGCTACAAACGTTAGCTAAAGCCGCTGATGGCAGTATGCGTGACGCTCTAAGTTTGACCGATCAGGCTATTGCACAAACAAATGGCAATTTAACGGTGCCTGCAGTGCAATCTATGCTGGGACTGATGGATAGTGCTCATGCGGTCATTTTGCTGTCTGCAATTTTATGTCACGACGGTGATGCCTTACTCAATGCGATTGAAAAAATAGCACTACAAAACGGTAATTTTGTCAGTGTGCTGGACGATTTAATTGCGTTATTGCATGTTATTCAGCTCACTCAACTTGTGCCTAGTGCTGCGCGGTTATCAAATTTTGATAACAACGACATTAAGCTATTTGCCGAGCAATTAGCACCGCAACAGGGTCAGTTGTTGTATCAACTGCTGTTAAATGGCAAAAAAGACCTAAAGTGGGCACCCGAGCCTAAACTTGGGTTTGAGATGGTCATGCTGCGCTTAATGGCGTTCGAAAAAGAAAGTCATAGTCTAGTGCCTAGCGCTCCTGTGAGCCAAGAGACTTCTGAAAAGCAAAGCAAAGTAGGGGATTTACGAGCGCTGTTAGAAAAGCCAACGGAAGATAATGCAACGGTAGCGGCATCACCTCAGGTGCAGCCGACAGCAACACCTACATATGCACCAGAAGCAACGACACCAGCCGTGCAACAAGCAACACATTATGAGCCGGTGTCGCCAACGCCAGCTGTGCAAAGCCAAGCACCAGTCGCCTCTGTGCCATCTGAGGCGGAGATGGCCAACCAATACGACAGCATCATGTCAGAGGCGGTAGAGCAGGGGTTCCAAGAACAAGTTCCTGCACATCATCATGAAAGTGCGCCAGTCGATGATGCTGCATACGCGCAAATGGCATCGCAAAATCAAGAGGATTGGTCTCAACCTGAGGTGCAAAACCAAAGCGCTTCAGAACCTGTTGCTACGGCCAGTGTTACTGAGCAGCAAAACCAAGCCCAGTCAGCAATAGCACGAATTTTAAAAAATCGTAATATCTCTGGGGCGGGTCGATTGGTGGGAGCCAATGGTGAGGTAAAAAAGTCTGAGGCGCCTAGTGCGCCAATAGAGCAAGCGCCAGCCACGACGGTAACCACACCTGAGTATCAGCCTGAGCCGCAACGCGCACAGCCGGCAGCACCTCGCTTGGCACCAAAAAAGCAAAAGAAAGAAGCGTTTCAAGAGCGCCACAAACCTATTACGGAAAATTTAGCGCCAGAATTGCTAGAGCAGTTATCACCGGTAAAACAAGATGATAACGAGCAAAGTATTCAAGTGGAGATCCCCGCACCGGAAAACTTTGTTAGTCCAATCAGTGGCATTAAGTTTGCTCACCAGAGCGACGATTGGGCAAACATGATTGAAAAGATGCAATTAGGTGGCCGAATTCGCCAGTATGCATTACACAGTGTGATAACGCAGCAAGGCGCGCAGGTACAATTGCAAGTAGATGCGAGTCAACAGCACTTGGATTCAGCAGTGCTGAGAGAGAAACTAACTGAAAGCCTAAGCGCATTACTTGAGCAGCCAATCGCGCTTGAGATTAACTATATCGACACGGTAAATAACACGCCGTTTTTGGTACAGCAACAGTTAGATGAACATAGGCTTGTCCAAGCTAAAGCGGCGATGCGTGACGATCCTCTCGTCAGCGCGTTTGTCCAAGAATTTGACGCAATGCTTGACGAAAATAGCGTTCAGGCATTGTAATTAAGGGCGTTAGCCCTTATCTTTTATCACAGTAAACCAAATTGAAGTATAAGAGAGCAGAATATGTTTAAAGGCGGAATGGGCAACATCATGAAGCAGGCGCAGCAAATGCAAGAGCGCATGGAAAAAGCCCAAGAAGAGATCAAGAGCCTAGAAGTAACAGGTGAAGCAGGCGCAGGTTTAGTTAAAGTAACTATGCTTGGTAGCCACAACGTACGTCGCGTAGAAATCGATGAAAGCCTAATGGAAGACGACAAAGACATGATCGAAGACCTACTAGCCGCTGCGGTAAACGACGCAGTGCGACGTGTAGGTGAAGAAACGCAAAAGCGTATGTCAGAAGTCACTGGCGGCATGCAAATGCCTCCAGGCTTCAAAATGCCGTTTTAATAAGAATCCTATAAAAATAGCGCCTAAAGGCGCTATTTTTTTGTCTGAAATTTAGGGATACCTAATAGATACCACGGATTCGGTGAGGGCTGTTACTTTATCTGATCCCTTAAAATTATCATCGTAATCTACTTTTTTTGAAAAAAGAGGGTTCTAAATGGATTTAAACCGATTCTATAGCACGGGATTTAGGCATTTTTACATTGAAAATTATCTTTATATTATTGAATAATAAAGCTTTTATTTTGTGTGGAAATGTTCTAACTTAAGTGTGTCAGTATCGAACGATTCTAAATATGGAGGTGGATTTATGAAGTATCAAAATCAACTTGACCAGTTAAAAAGTGGCAGTTTAACGCGAGCTCAAATGGCTGTTTTACAAGAAAATGCGCTACGCATTTTCAACAAAGGAGATAAAGACGCAAAGTTAATACTTGATGCGATCCCATATAGTAAGCCTGCAGATACATCAATTTTATTTATGGGCTTTTGTCCCGAAGCTGATTTTTCAAATAGATTAGATATTTTTTGGAAAGAAAATGGGATTTGTCGTTTTGACTATCTAGAGAGTGAAGTTCAGATAAATCGATGGTATGAAGTGTGTGCAGGTGACCTTCTTGTCCTTAAAAAGCGTGAACAATTTGGTAAAACCATGAAGCTATACGGTTTCGGTAGAGTAACTAAGATATGCCATGATGATGAAAATGTTCGTTACTTTGAAGTTAGCTGGGCTGAGCAATCAAGAGAAATTGAAGTACCTCTGATGGGTTGTAACAGTACTGTCGATATCAAAGCTATGGAAATGGTAGAGCAAGAAATGCCCGAAGCGTTTTGGCATTGGCTTAACCTGTAAAGGACGAACAAAATGAAAAACATAATATTAGTTAGAGGCCCAGAGTACTTAGCCGAGCAGGCTTTAGTTGGTTATGGTTGGCGTGAAATTAATTTGAGTAAATTTAATTCTTTTTTTGAAATTGATGAGTTTATTAAAGAGAGGGGAATCGATGTCGGCAGACAAAGAAATCAAATCAAACGATTTTTTGAAATTTCAGCAGGCGATATCGTAGTAGTTCCGATAAATAGGGCTGTGTTAATAGGGGTTGCAGTTGGTGAAAAATCATTCGCTGAAACACCTTGGAATGGAGCTAATAGAGTCGCGGTCAATTTTTTTAAAAAGTCTAATGGTAATTTGGTTAAGATCCCAAGGTATCAATTAACCGAGGGCTTACAAAGCAGATTAAAGATAAGGATGTCGATTGCCAACCTTAATGAATTTAAAGAAGAAATTACCGGCTATATTGAAAAACTACAGCAAAACCTAGAGATAAAATTTGACTCAGAATTTCAGACTCGAGTAGAAATTGAATTAAAACATATTGAACGTAGTTTGCTAGATAGATTGATAACAGGGCAATCTAGACTAGAAAGTGGTGGGTATGGTTTAGAAAAGTTAATTGCTGAACTCTTAGAAATTGAAGGTTATCGAACGCATATTATGTCAAAAAGTCAGACAAATGATCATTCTGATATTGATATTAGGGCGGAAAAAAGTGATGACTTTTCTGGGACAAATATCGTGTATGTTCAGTGTAAGCATCATTCAGGTACAACTAGTAATTGGGGAGTTGATCAGTTAATTGAATTTGAAAAAGAAACACCGAATGTTAGTTTATGGTTGATTACCACTGGTATTGTTTCAGATGAAGTTAAAGAATATGCAAGTGAACATGGGGTAAGTGTTATGGAAGGAGAAGCATTAGCCGCCAAAATAATCTCTCAAGTTGATAAGTTGTCTGTTTCAACTAAAGAAAAACTAGGGTTATCTGTACTTCCTAAGTTACTCTAATCGACCTTAGCCAAGATGTTGTGACATGCCCTTGGCTTTAACAGGTTAATAAAATTTAGCCACCTTATCAGCGGTGTGCCATTAGAGGGGATGTGGACAATAAGATGAGTAAACGTGCACTAGTTTTTCCGCCCAATTTTAAGCTGGTTTTGTACGCGATGGTGGTGATGTGCCTCGTACAGGTGTTGGGTGGTATTTTTGGCTTACCCGCCTATCGTTTTGGGATTGTACCGCATAATGTTCATCATTTGAGTGGTGTGTTAACCGCGCCTTTTGTGCATGGTAGCTGGGGACATTTGCTGAGTAATTTGCTCGGCTTAAGTATTAGTGGCTATTTGGCAGCGAGATTACCAAGGTTTAAGCGAGCAACACTTTTTATTGTGGTTGCTACAGGGCTGTTGGTGTGGCTGTTTGCTGGGCACGCTAATCACATTGGTGCATCAGGCATTGTAATGGGTTACTTTGGCTTACTGCTGGGTGCTGCGCTATTCAATCGAGATGTGCTTGGTATTGTTAGTTTTATTGCTCTGCTGGTATTGACTTACTATGCCAACATTAGTTTTTTAGCGACGTTATTTGATTTTTCTGCACAGACGAGTAGTTCAAGTCATATTTTTGGGTTTTTAAGCGGATTAGGCGGGGCATACTTAACCAAGCAAAAGCGTATTGCTCGGCGTTAAAGCAGCATAACCTGCCAGTGACGGCAGGTTATGCTTTGGGATTCAAGTTATTACCAAATACGCACGCGCTCCTCAGGTGCTAGGTATAGTTTGTCACCCGGTTTAACGTCAAACGCTTTATACCATGCATCATGGTTGCGAGGTGCAAGCGCTCTAAATTGACCCGGTGCGTGTGTACCTGCGCGTAGTTGGTTTAGCATGCTTTGCTCAGTACGCTTTTCTTTCCATACTTGTGCCCAGGCAAGGAAGAAACGTTGGTCGCCAGTCAAGCCATCAATCACAGGTGCTTCTTTGCCGTTTAGGCTCAGTTTATAAGCATGGTAAGCCATTGCAAGGCCACCTACGTCACCGATGTTTTCGCCAAGGCTGTTACGACCGTTTACGAAGTTACCCTCAATAGGCTCATATTTGTTGTATTGTGCCGCGAGCTTGTCTGCTTTTTCTTCGAAAGCAGCGCGGTCGGCATCGGTCCACCAGTTACGCTGAATACCATTGGCATCGGATTTTGAGCCTTGGTCGTCAAAGCCGTGGCCCATTTCGTGGCCTATCACCGCGCCAATACCGCCGTAGTTTACTGCAGGATCTGCATTTGGGTCGAAGAATGGCGGTTGTAAAATTGCCGCAGGGAAAACGATTTCATTAAACGAGCTGTTGTAGTAGGCGTTTACGCGTTGCGGTGTCATACCCCAGCGGTTACGATCGGTTTTTTCAAGCTCTTTGGCGATACTGTCATTGCGGAAAAACTCACGTAGGTTTTTCACATTCGTCATTAAGTTATCGCGGGTTAAGGTTAACCCATCAAATGATTGCCATTTATCAGGGTAGCCAATCTTAGGCGTAAATGCGGCAAGTTTTGCTTGAGCATTTACTTTTGTTTCTTCCCCCATCCAGTCTAAGCTTTCAATCCTTTCACCAAGCGCGGTGCGTAGGTTTTCAACCAATTCTGACATTTGTTTTTTAGAAGACTCTGGGAAGTAACGGGCAACGTAAACTTTACCAATTGCAAATCCAAGCGACGTAGTGCCAGACATTTCGCTGATTGCACGTTTCCAACGAGCACGTGGTTCTTGTTGACCACTTAAATGTTTGCCATAAAATTCAAAGTTAGTATTGAAGATATCTTCAGACAGCAGCGACGCATTGCCGCTAATTGCGTGATAAGTTAAGTAGTCTTTCCAAACGGCCAAGTCTTCAGAGTTGATAAGCGCAATCATTGCTTTAATCGGCTCTGGCTGAGACATATTTAGCTGAGGCACTTTGTAGCCTGTTTCAGCAAAATATAAATCCCAATTAAAGCCTGGGTACTGTGTTGCTAGTTCGTCACGTTTGACTTGATTTAACGTGAGGTCGCGATTTCTGCGTTTTTCACGTGGCCAGTGTCCCTCAGCAATTTTAGTTTCAAGTGCAAGAATGGCCTCTGCGCGCTCAGTCGGCTTGTCTTTACCCGCAAATTTAAGCATATCTGCAATATGCGTAACGTATGCTTCTCGAGTTTTAACAAAACGCTCAGCCTCTTCTAAATAGTAAGAGCGATCTGGTAGTCCAAGTCCGCCAGCACCCATCGACATCTCATATTTATTTGGGTCTAGACGGTTAAACCACATACCGCCGCCGAGCGGCGCATTTACGCCAGTTAACCAAGATTGCCCGAATGCTTTGGTTAGACCGTCAGTGTTGTTAATGGCGTCAATGTCAGCAAGTAGTGGCTGAATAGGTTTAATACCAAGCTTATTTAGGGTTTCAACATCCATATAAGCATTGTAAAAATCGGCAATTAGCTGCTCTTCGGCGTTTAGGTTTTTACCGTTAGCAATCTCTTCGATAATGGTTTTTACTTGCTCTTCACTGCGTTCAGCAAGTGCAGAGAATGCACCAAAACGCGTTTTGTCTGCTGGCATTTCGTAGTTTTTGTACCAAGTGCCGCTGGCGTACATAAAGAAATCATCGCCTGGTTTTACACTTTCATCGCGTGCACTGAGGTCAACACCAAAGTTGCCAAGTTCGGCCTTACCAGTGGCTACCGCTGCGTTTTCTGTTTTTTGGGTTTCACTTGTTGTGACTTGTGGCTCAGAGCAAGCCGTCAGCATAACGGCTGCAAGTGCACTTGCTATTATCGTTTTTTTCATTATGTAGTCTCTATTTGGTTCGAGAAGTGAGCCCGACAGTCGTCCTATTGTATTTACTATCGGGAATGGAACCATTGTCGAGCGAATACCTGTTTGCTGCAAGCATTTGAGTCGAATTGTTGAAAAATTCATGGTAAATGCGTTTTTAAACTTCACAATGCGTGAAGGGAATTGAAATTGCTTCAAGCTTTAAATCAATAGAAATATCCCTTATCATTTCGGCATTGTTATCGGTGCGTTTGCACTGCATGGGCCACAAGAAACGAATTTATGCAATTATCACCAAGTTTAACGGCGCTTATTGAAGCGCTGCGTTGTTTACCTGGCATTGGGCCTAAGTCTGCGCAACGTATTGCCTTTCATTTATTAGAGCGAGACAGAGAGGGCGGCAGCCAACTGGGGCAAAGCCTTACTCATGCGATGCAAGCCATCGGTCATTGCTCAAGCTGCCGAACATTTAGTGAGGTTGAGGTGTGTGATATTTGCCAAAGTATCAAGCGCCAAGACACAGGGCTGCTTTGTGTGGTTGAATCACCAACGGACGTATTGGCGATAGAGCAAACGGGCCAATTTAATGGCTTGTATTTTGTGCTGATGGGGCATTTATCGCCTCTGGATGGAATTGGCCCTAATGAAATCGGCCTTGATGTTCTTGAGCGTAAGCTAAGTGCTGGCAATATTAACGAAGTTATTTTAGCGACAAACCCAACGGTAGAAGGCGAGGCGACTGCACACTATATTTCTGAGTTATGTCATAAATATCAAGTTGAAGCGTCGCGTATTGCTCACGGTATGCCTGTTGGCGGTGAGCTTGACCTGGTAGACGGTATGACGTTAATGCATGCGTTTAGCGGGCGTAAGAAGCTCTAATCTTAACGCTTCTTGCTAAAAGCCCTGTTTTTGGAGCAATTGAATCTAAAAAATAGGGCGATTTGTTAAAAATTTTGTTCAGTCTCTTGAAAGTTTTTTCTCCTCCCCCATATACCTAGCATATTGATAAAGAACACTGCATTAATTGCTTATATTGGAGAGAACAATGTCCGCAGCTCAAAAAGAAACATTAGGCTTTCAAACAGAAGTCAAACAATTATTAAACCTAATGATCCACTCTTTGTACTCAAACAAAGAGATCTTTTTACGCGAATTAGTATCTAACGCTTCAGACGCGGCTGACAAACTACGTTATTTAGCTTTGCAAAATGGTGACCTTTACGAAGGTGACGCGGAGCTACGTGTTCGCTTAAGCGTAAACAAAGATGCAAAAACCATTACCATTTCTGACAATGGTATTGGTATGACGCGTGACGAAGTGATCAGCTCATTAGGTACCATCGCAAAATCTGGTACAGCTGATTTCTTTAAAAACCTAACTGGCGACCAAGCAAAAGATTCACAGCTGATTGGTCAGTTCGGTGTTGGTTTCTATTCTGCATTCATTGTTGCTGATAAAGTAACGGTTCGTACGCGTAAAGCGGGTGAGTCAGAGGCGGTTGAATGGGAATCGCAAGGTGAAGGCGACTTCACGATTGCTGAAATCGAAAAAGCAGAGCGTGGTACAGAGATCACACTACATCTTCGTGAAGAAGAGAGTGAGTTCCTTGAAACTTATCGCCTTCGCGGTATTGTGACTAAATACTCAGATCACATTTCAATTCCTGTTGAACTTTATAAAGACCCAGTTCCTGAATCTGAAGGCCCAGATGGCGAGAAAATTGAAGCGCAACCTGGCGAGTGGGAAGCGATCAACAAAGCCACAGCACTTTGGACTCGTGATAAATCAGAGATCAGCGAAGAAGAATATAAAGAGTTCTACAAGCATGTTGGTCATGATTGGGAAGAGCCACTCACTTGGGCACACAATAAAGTAGAAGGTAAAACTGAATACACCAGCCTACTTTATATCCCTAAAAAGGCACCTTTCGATTTATACAATCGTGAGCGTCAAGCTGGCCTTAAGCTTTATGTACAACGCGTGTTCATCATGGATGATGCCGAGCAGTTTATGCCAAGCTACCTGCGCTTTGTTAAAGGCTTACTAGATTCTAACGATTTACCGCTTAACGTATCTCGTGAGATCCTACAAGACAACAAGATCACTCAAGCTATTCGTAAAGGCTGTACATCTCGTGTACTTAAAATGCTTGAGCGTATGGGCAAAAACAAACCAGAAGATTACCAAGCATTCTGGAATGAATTTGGTAATGTGATCAAAGAAGGTCCTGCTGAAGATTTCGCAAACAAAGATGCTATTGCAAAACTATTGCGCTTTAGCTCTACACATACTGACGAGAAAACGCAAAATGTTTCTCTTGAGCAGTACATTGAGCGTATGAAAGAAGGCCAAGATAAGATTTACTATGTTGTGGCTGATAGCTTTGAAGCAGCAAAGAGTTCACCGCATCTTGAAATCTTCCGTAAGAAAGGCATTGAAGTTTTACTGTTGTCGGATCGTGTTGACGAGTGGATGATGAGCCACCTCACTGAATTCAACGAGAAGCCACTTCAGTCAATCACGCGTGGTGATCTTGACTTAGGTGATATGGATGACGAAGAGACGAAAAAAGCACACGAAGAAAGTGAGAAAGAAGTTGAAGGCCTAGTTGAGCGCGTGAAAACAGCACTTGGCGATAAAGTGAAAGAAGTACGCTTTACGCACCGCTTAACAGATTCTCCTGCGTGTGTGGTTGCAGACGATCACGACATGAGCTCTCAGATGCAAAAGCTAATGGAGCAGGTGGGTCAAGCCGTGCCTGAGTCTAAGCCGGTATTTGAACTTAACCCTGAGCACCAATTGGTTAAGCACTTGAATAACGAACAAGACGAAGATAAGTTTGGACAATGGGCAGAAGTACTACTAGACCAAGCAATGCTTGCAGAGCGTGGTAGCCTGAAAGATCCAGCGGGCTTTGTAAGCCGTCTTAATAAGCTAATGCTAGATCTACAAAAGTAAAATTAATGAAGTAAATTGGTATAACGAATTGAAAAAGCCGGTCGTTGTTAAGTGACCGGCTTTGTTGTATTTATTGATGAGAGTATATAGTGAGGCTATAGACTCTTCAGTGCGCCAACGACTTCTTCGTAGTTTGGCTCTTTTGCTAAATTTTCTACCAGCTGCTTGTAAACAACCTTGTGTTCCTTATCTAGCACAAAAATTGCACGACTGAGCAGGCCCATATCTTTAATCAACAAGCCATAATTTTCACCAAAAGAATGCCATACGGCGTCTGATAATGTTTTAACCTTGTCGATATTTTCTGCTTTGCAAAAGCGCTTTTGCGCAAACGGCAAGTCAGCACTAATCGTCAACATGGCAACATCAGGAAATTGGCTTGCTACTTTTTCATTGAAATGTTTAGTTTGTAGGCTGCAAGTGCCAGTATCTAGGCTTGGAACAACACTAATTAAAATTGCACGACTTTCAAAGTCTTTCAGGGTAACAGGGCTGAAGTCAGCATCGGCAACCTTAAAATCCGGTGCAGCCTGACCTTGCTTTACACCATTACCAAGCAATACCACCGCTTTACCTTGCGCTTTTACCTTGCCCATATCTACCGAGTTTTCAGGTAAATCATAAGCCAATGATATCGCACTAAACAGACCACTCGCTAAAACTAACGCTTTCAGCATAAAGTATTCCTTTTGAAGTTAACTTAATTGATTTGAGTGTATTATACTGACAGTAACTAACCAAGCTTAAGTGACATTTAGATTGTCAAGATGGCGTCGTTTTATTAACATATGTCGCAATTTTAAGCTTTAATCTCATAATTATAACTAAAACTTCCCGACATCGTGCCGATACGCATGGGAAACAGAAAGAGAGCTTGTATGTCAACACTAGTCCTAATTTGTGACGATTCAAAACTTGCCCGTCGGCAGCTGGCGCGTTCATTGCCAGACGACTGGGATATTAAAGTAGAATTTGCAGAGAATGGACTCGACTGTATTAAACAAATAAAAGCACTTTCTCCAGAGATTCTATTCCTTGATCTAAATATGCCGCAGATGGATGGCTATGAAGTGCTACAGGCCATTACCGAGCAAGATTTATCTGTGCTTACTGTCGTTGTTTCCGGCGACATCCAGCCTAATGCGCACCAACGAGTGATAGAACTTGGCGCTATTGATTTTATCCGTAAGCCCTGTGATGCAGCTAAGCTTGCTGAAATTATTGAGCATCATGGAATAAAAGACAAAGCAATCAGAGAAAGCTTGGTTCATAAACTTGGTGAGCAGCTAGACCCTGAGATCCGTGATATCTATCAAGAGCTTACCAACGTTGCTATGGGGCAGGCGGGGGATTTGTTGGCGCGATTGCTAAACGTATTCGTTGAATTACCTATTCCAAACGTTAATGTACTCGAAGTCAATGAGCTGCATATGGCACTGCAAGCAATTGATGCTAGCGCAACTACGTCGGGCGTTTGCCAAGGCTTTATTGGCGGTGGTGTTTCCGGAGAAGCGCTACTACTGCTCAATGATTCTAGTTTCAAAGAGATCGCATCTTTGATGAATTATCATGGCGATCTTAATACCAAAGTTGAGCTCGAGCTTTTAATGGATATTAGCAATATCTTGATTGGCGCAATTTTAACGGGACTATCTAAGCAGCTCGATATGTCTTTCAGTCAAGGCCACCCAGTGGTGCTTGGCCAACATTGTGATGTTGCTGAGCTTGTGAAAGCCAACAAAGCGAGATGGCAAAGAACGCTCGCTATAGAGATTAGCTATGGCATCGAGCATCACAACATTAACTGTGACCTTATGCTGCTATTCACAGAAGACTCGCTTAAAACATTAAAATACAAAGTAGCCTATTTATTGGATGATTAACTATGCCTGCAGCCGATTTTGATATGAATGAAATCCATTGGTTAATGGATATGTTTAACACCGTAGATGTTGGCTTGGTGGTACTCGATCGCGACTACAAGGTATGTATATGGAATGGTTTTATGGAAAATCATTCTGGTTTGTTACCGAGTGCGGTTAAAGATAAAGACATTTTTGATTTGTTCCCAAGTATTGATGAGCAATGGTTTAGATCAAAAGCTGAGCCTGTATTCGTGCTAAAAAATCGGTCGTTTACCATTTGGGAGCAGCAGCCGTATATTTTCCGATTCAAAAATTATCGACCTATCACAGGCAAAGCGGATTATATGTATCAGAATGCAACTTTCATCCCATTGACCACAGTGACGGGGGATGTAGGGCATATTTGTGTGATCATATACGATGTAACCGACGAAGCAATCAACAAGTTAGAGCTTGAGTCGTTGAATAAACAATTAGAAAAAATTAGCCGAACAGACAGTTTAACGCAGTTGCATAATCGCGGCTTTTGGGAAGAAAGCCTAAAGCAAGAGTTTAAACGCTTGAAACGTAATCAAGGCCAAAGTGCATTGCTTATGTTTGATATTGACCACTTTAAGCGTATCAATGACGAATACGGTCACAGTGGTGGAGATGAGGCAATCCGCCATATCTCTGACTTACTACGCAAAACACTACGCGAAACGGACACTGCAGGCCGCTACGGCGGTGAAGAGTTTGCAGTGACTTTGCTCGACACAGACGTAAAGGGTGCAATCACTTTCGCCGAAAGACTGCGCTCGTTAATAGAAAACTCATCTATTTACTACGATGAACAACAAATAAAGATTACGGTTAGCCTTGGTGTTGCCGTGTACGAAGAGTCTTTTGAAAAACATGAACAATGGATTGAAGCCGCGGACAGCGCTTTGTATGTTTCTAAAGAGGGCGGAAGAAATCGGGTAACTGTATACTCTGAAGACATGGCCAGCGAGTAAATTTATCTTTATATGGTGACTTTAGCGCGATGCGGTTCTATTCATATTGCCACTTTATAATTCTTACCCCACTAACTTTTTAGTATCGGTGTGGAATGAACAGCGGTCTGTTAGACAAATCAACAGTATCGTTCGGTTATTCCGCGAATTAAAGTGATAAAAGTGGCATCTTACTCACCGCTAAATACATCACGATAACGACTGAAACCGGTATGGTTAAGAGTGCAAGTTTAGTAAAAGGGCCGTGGTAGAGCGCTAACCAACGCCGTTGCTGAGCGCTTGCAATGCCCAAGTGGACTCTTTTAGATGCCTTTGCTGCTAACCAATTTCCCAAGAAAATATCCACAATCTCTAACGGGATAATCACGAGACCGACCACAAGTAGCTTTTGCTGGAGCCATGGAGATGTAAACCATCCAGCTAAAAAAGCCATAGAAAAGCCTGTTAATAAGAGGACAATAAATGCTACATGTTCCAGTGTGACCATGAGAAAGAACACATGATCCACCTTCGCGGTCACCGGTCCTATATTTTCATTTTCTATTGCTTTTAATACAAGCCAAGCACCAAGAGCTGGGCCGAGCCAAAAAATCAAGGCACCTATGTGCACTAATTTTAAGATTGCGTATTCCATCTAGGCCTCAAAACTTGATGTGCAAAGATAATCATCCAAAGTGTACTAAGAGTCATGCTTGATGCAGTAAATATCTCAGCAGCTTTAAGTTGACCAGCAGCGATAGATACAGACAGCAATAAGCCTAAAATCCAAGCGGTGATCCCCCACACTGATACCCATGTTTTAAATATACCTTGCTTAATGGCTAGACAGGTTAACGTAAGCCCTCCTAAATTATAAAGGCCATTACCTAAGTAACCGGTTAGATGGGTTGCAATATGCTCAAACAGTAAAAATACAGATTCTCCCATGGCTAAATGAACTACTTTTGGTAAAACAAAGGCATAAATTACTTCAGCAATTAGATCTGGGGCCACACCCAAGGCGACTAATAGCAGGCCAACATGCTTTCTAAAGTCTGCTTTGAGCTCACCTGCTAAAATAACACTAAATACTAAAAGACCTAGTGCAGAGAACATCCAAGCTATCCAAGACCACTGCCACAATACTAAGTTTTCAGCAATAAACTCCATACGCATTATTACCGTGTTATCAAGAGGCAAGCCAGGACGCATCGGTCCATGCATTAATAGGCATGCCGCAGTAATTATTGCAGCAATTAGATAAACAACAACAAATTTGGTTTTGTATTGATCCATTGGTTTTATGTCTGGATTAGAGTCCTTTGGTTCATCTTAAATCTATACCCAAAATTGGTAAAGCCTTAGTCTGAGTAGACACTATTTACTTGGTGAAAATTGAATAAACCTTGTCTTTAAACTATAGCGGTTAACCAGAGTTGTTATGTCTACGCTCATGCTCTTGATATCAAAAGACTTGTAAATCATGGCTTATCTAGCTTTAATGGAGGAGTGGGGAGTTGAGTTCTCAATTAGAGGTCTTTAGCCATTTATTTTAAGATGAGGCAGGTGAATAGTAGTTCCTTAAATGATTTTAACTCATTAGGAAGAATTCCATAGACTTCAGTCAATATGAAACACTTGCTTGAAATGCGTAATCACTTACAACAATAAAAGGGAATGAAAAATGAACGATAATGATGAATACTGGGGGATGCCGCTAAATACATACTGTATGTTATTACATTTGAGCCAACTGGCGAGCTTTGTTGCTCCGGGACTAGGGCTTGTATTACCGGTGGTTATGTGGGCAACCAATAAGGATAAAAACGAAACAATCGACCAACACGGAAAAGCCACTATTAACTGGTTAATTAGCTTAATCATCTATTCCATAATTTGCGGTATTTTAGTTTTTGTCGCGGTTGGTATTTTAGGGTTCGTTGTGTTAGCTATTCTTAATATTATATTTGCCATCATTGCCGCGATGAAAGCCAATAATGGGGAAGTATGGATTTATCCACTTAGCTTCAATTTTTTTAAGTAACCGGCACTTTGAATAGCGAAGCTCTGCAGTTGGAAGTGTTTACGTGCTGTCTAGAATTTAATAACACACCTCACTGTAGAGTAGTTGAAGCTAAAGTGTCTAAGCATTAGAAAGGAGTCACGGCAAATACAACCTGTTTGCCGTCTCCTAAGTCAAACTAACAGAGTTACGATTCACTTTCCTCTTCAGGGCATTGAGCTATCTGCTCGATATTGCCATTTTCATCTACTTGCTCAAGTCTCACTTTAAATCCCCATAAGCGATAGAGGTGCTTTATCACTTCTTGTTTAGAAGCGGCAAGTGGGATCCCGCCTTGCGGGACATACCTCAGCGTAAGTGAGCGATCTCCCCGTACATCGACGTCATAAACTTGAATATTAGGCTCATGGTTACTGAGGTTGTACTGCGCTGAAAGGGCACTGCGAAGTTGTTGATAACCCATTTCGTCGTGAATAGGGCCAACTTCCAAATGCGGAGATTTTTGTTTATCGACAATCGTAAAAAGCTTAAAGTCGCGCATGAGCTTTGGAGATAAAAATTGGCTGATAAAGCTCTCGTCTTTAAAATTTTGCATCGCAAAATGCAGTGTATCCAGCCAGTTGCTCCCCGCAAATTCCGGGAACCACTGTTTGTCTTCTTCCGTTGGGTTTTCGCATATACGGCGAATATCGACCATCATATTAAAGCCGAGCGCATAGGGGTTTATCCCAGAATAAAATTTACTATTGTATGGCGGTTGATACACAACATTGGTATGGCTTTGCAAAAACTCCAACATAAAGGAATCACTTAGTTTTCCCTCGTCATATAAATGGTTCAAAATAGTGTAATGCCAAAATGTAGCCCAGCCTTCATTCATGACTTGAGTTTGTCTTTGCGGGTAGAAGTACTGTGATACTTTACGCACAATACGAATAATCTCGCGTTGCCAAGACTCCAACAATGGGGCATTTTTCTCGATGAAATACAGTATATTTTCCTGGGGTTCTGATGGGAAACGGGCACGGTTGTCTGTTTCTTCATCTTCACCTTTAGGAATGGTTCGCCATAATTCATTAACTTGGGACTGCAAATAATCTTCCCGTTCTTTTTGCCGTTTTTGCTCTTCAAACATAGAGATCCGTTGCGGCCTTTTATACCGATCAACACCGTAATTCATTAATGCATGACAAGAGTCAATCAGGTTTTCTACCTCATCAATACCGTACTTTTCTTCACACTTGGCGACATAATTTTTAGCGAATACCAAGTAATCAATGATGGATGATGCGTCCGTCCAGGTTTTAAATAGATAGTTACCCTTGAAGAAAGAATTATGACCATAGCACGCATGCGCCATCACCAGTGCCTGCATAGGCATGGTATTTTCTTCCATTAAGTACGCAATACAAGGATTAGAGTTAATCACAATCTCGTAGGCAAGACCCATTTGACCTCGTTTGTAGGTTTGCTCAGTCTGGATAAATTTTTTACCGTACGACCAATGTGCATAACCAATTGGCATGCCCACACTTGAGTAGGCATCCATCATCTGCTCAGCTGTGATCACCTCAATTTGATTTGGGTAAGTATCAAGTCTGTAATGCTCGGCTACACGAGCAATTTCCTGATGATAAGTATCAAGTAAATCAAAGGTCCAATCTGGACCATCGTCAATTGGCTGATATGTCATCGCGCAACCCTCCAAAAATTATGCCGCACTTTGCTTATTTTTGTTCTTCTTGAACAATTCTCTAAAGATAGGGTAAATATCTTCTACACCTCGAATGTGCTGCATAGCAAAGTTGTCAAATGAGTTGGCTACTCCTTGATACTCCCGCCACAGACTTTGGTGTGCACGGGTCGTTATCTCTATATACGCATAGTAGCGGACAATTTTAAGTAGTTTGTTAGAGAGTATTTGGGTGCATTGTGGAGAATCATCTGCCCAGTTATCACCGTCAGAGGCTTGTGCTGCGTAAATATTCCAATCGCCTTGGGCATAACGCTCTTGAATGATTTCATCCATTAATTTCAGTGCACTAGAGACAATTGTGCCACCTGTCTCTTGCGAGTAGAAAAACTCTTGCTCGTCTACTTCTTTTGCTTGGGTATGGTGGCGGATATAGACTACCTCAATATCTTTATAAGTGCGGGTTAAGAACTGATAGAGCAAAATATAAAAACGTTTTGCCATGTCTTTGGTGGCTTGATCCATTGAGCCAGACACATCCATCAAGCAAAACATGACCGCTTTGCTGGTGGGGTGCGGACGCCTTTCGTAATTACGAAAGCGTAGGTCGTAATTGTCGATGAAAGGCACCGCGGCTATTTGCTCTTTTAGCACTTGGATCCGCAGTTCTATATCATTGATTTTTTGTTGAGGAGGAACCGGTTCAGCAAGCATACTCGCCAGTTCTTCCTCCAACTCCCTTAACTCTCGGCGTTTACTCGAGGTCATCGCAATGCGGCGTGCCATTGAGCCTTTTAAACTACGTACAATATCTAGGTTACTAGGCATACCATCATTACAAAAGCCAGCTCGATGCGTTTTCAATTGCATTAATTTATCTAACTGGCTTTGTTGTAAGTTGGGTAACTCCAAGTCTTCAAACAATAGGTCTAAGTATTCGTCTTTTGAAATAGAAAATACAAAGTCGTCTTGTCCTTCGCCTTGGTTACTTGCCTCGCCATCACCTGACCCACCACCTTGCCCAGAAGGAGGGCGTTGGATCCGATCGCCCGTTGAAAATTGATCGTTACCTGGGTGAATGAGCTCTCTGTCACCCCCTTTTCCCTGATGGAAAGTGGGCTCGCTGATATCTCGTTGTGGGATAGAAATGCTTTCGCCACTGGAGATATCAGTCACACTACGTTTGTTGATGGCCTCTGAAACCGCTTTCTTTATCTGCTTCTTGTAGCGGCGGATAAAACGTTGGCGGTTCAGAGTGCTCTTATTTTTACCGTTAAGACGGCGGTCAATAAAATGCGCCATATAACACCCTCTTCATACTAACAAGTTACTGTGACTTTCTAACTCTTAAATACCATTCTGAAAGTAGGCGAACTTGTTTTTGGGTATAGCCTTTATCAACCATACGATTGACAAAGTCCTCGTGCTTCTTCTGATCTTCGGCAGAGGTTTTTGCATTAAACGAAATCACAGGGAGTAAGTCTTCGGTATTAGAGAACATTTTCTTCTCGATAACCGTTCTTAGTTTTTCATAGCTGGTCCATACTGGATTGTCACCATTGTGATGGGCTCTTGCTCTTAAAACAAAGTTGACTATCTCGTTACGGAAATCTTTGGGATTGGAAATACCGGCTGGCTTTTCAATCTTTTCCAGCTCGCCGTTAAGTGCGGCTCTATCAAACAGTTGGCCAGTATCTGGGTCACGATATTCTTGATCTTGGATCCAAAAATCTGCATAGGTAACATAGCGGTCAAAAATGTTTTGGCCGTACTCAGAGTACGACTCAAGGTAAGCTGTTTGTAGCTCTTTACCAATAAATTCGACATATTGCGGAATTAGATACCCTTTAAGGTGGCTTAGGTAGCGCTCTTGTACTTCTGCGTTAAATTGTTCGCGCTCAATTTGTTGCTCAAGTACATAAAATAAATGAACTGGGTTTGCTGCGACTTCACTGTGGTCAAAGTTAAACACACGAGAGAGGATCTTAAAGGCAAAGCGAGTTGAGAGGCCGCTCATGCCTTCGTCCACACCAGCGTAGTCTCTGTATTCTTGATAGGACTTAGCTTTTGGATCTGTGTCTTTTAAGCTTTCACCATCGTACACCCGCATTTTTGAATAGATACTGGAGTTCTCTGGCTCTTTAATCCGAGACAGTGCTGAAAACTTCGCTAAAGTTTCTAAAGTGCCAGGCGCACAGGGGGCTTCCCTGAGCTCACTATTTTCAATAAGCTTCTCGTAAATTTTGACCTCTTCAGACACGCGTAAACAATAAGGCACTTTAACGATGTAAACACGGTCTAAAAATGCCTCGTTGTTTTTATTGTTCTTAAAGGTTTGCCATTCAGATTCGTTAGAGTGAGCAAGTATTAGGCCGCTAAATGGTAGGGCGGAAATACCCTCCGTACCATTGTAGTTGCCTTCTTGGGTTGCAGTTAGTAGCGGGTGTAGCACCTTAATGGGTGCTTTAAACATCTCGACAAATTCCATCAAACCTTGGTTCGCAA
This sequence comes from Pseudoalteromonas sp. JC3, assembly GCF_030291895.1. NCBI lineage: Bacteria > Pseudomonadati > Pseudomonadota > Gammaproteobacteria > Alteromonadales > Pseudoalteromonadaceae > Pseudoalteromonas > Pseudoalteromonas sp. JC3. The sequence goes on from NZ_CP127855.1 coordinate 1,708,581, forward strand.
GGCATAGCGCTCCAGAATACGCATAGGCATCGGGGTCATTTTGAGCGAAATGCTCCAGTTTACGGATATCTACTTTGCCCACCAGTGCTGAGATATCTTGGTTGTTCTCATCCCCAGGCTCTGTTTTCGCGATAGCAATTTGATCAAGAATGGAAGGGTAACGTTTTACGACCTTAAATTGGGTAATATCTCCATTGTACTCATGTAAGCGTTTGGTCGCCCATGGAGACATTATCGTTTTAATATAGCGCCCAGGAATGCCGTACTCTTTTTCAAGTAGGTCAGCATCTTCTTGTGGGCTAAACAAGCAAAGCGGGTGGTCATTAACGGGTGAGCCTTTTAAAGAATAAACCGGCACCTTTTGCATCAAATACTTGAGCTTTTCTGCGATAGACGATTTACCACCACCTACCGGGCCGAGTAAATAGAGTACTTGTTTGCACTCTTCAAGCCCCTGTGCGGCATGTTTGAGATACGATACGATTTGTTCGATGGCATCCTCCATACCGTAAAACTCATTGAAGGCAGGGTATCGAGCTATTACTCTATTCGAAAACAGCCTGCTAAGTCTGGCATCTTTCGACGTATCGATCATTTCTGGTTCGCCTATTGCCATCAGAAGTCGCTCAGGTGCGCTGGCATAGGCTGATTTGTCATTTTTACAAATTTCAAGAAATTCCGCGATGGTGTACTCTTCTTCTTGCGCGGCTTCATATCTGGCCTGATAATGTTCAAATATTGTCATAACGACCTCCAATAAGCTACTTGGTGTGGTTTGCGGATCACAGATTTGGAAAGGTTACTTAAAGCTTAGTCGCGATATGAAGAATACCCAAAAAAAACTAGATTTTTTATGTATTAATGTTGAGTTACAGACATAAAAAAGGGCGCTGTTGCGCCCCATTGTTGCATCAATACTGATAGTTGATGTTAAGCTAGGTTGCTGTTTGCGAAATCCCAGTTAACAAGTGCCCAGAAACCTTTAAGGTAATCAGGACGAACATTACGGTAATCGATGTAGTAAGCGTGTTCCCACAGGTCAACTGTGATGATAGGTGTAACACCTTCTTCAGTCAGCGGCGTTGCTGCATTTGAAGTGTTAACGATATCTAGAGAACCGTCAGCTAGTTGTACTAACCAAGTCCAGCTTGAACCAAAGTTGTTAACTGCTTTGTCGTTGAAAGCTTCTTGGAATGCTGCGAATGAGCCCCATTTTGCATTAATTAGTTCAGCAACTTTACCTGTTGGTTCGCCACCTGCATTTGGCGCAAGGCTGTGCCAGTAGAAAGTGTGGTTCCAGATTTGAGCAGCATTGTTGAAAACACCACCTTCAGAGCTACATACGATCTCTTCTAGTGATTTACCTTCAAAGTCAGTACCTTCGATAAGGCCGTTAAGCTTTACAACGTATGTGTTGTGGTGCTTACCGTGGTGGAATTCTAGCGTCTCTTGAGAAACGTGCGGCTCAAGAGCATTTAGTGCATAAGGTAGTGACGGTAGTTCAAATGCCATATTAATCTCCATTTTTTGGTTGATTTGCCAATAACGCATACGAAAGGTAGCTAACATCAGCCCACTTTTCTATACCATTGGCCTATATAGTGATACTATAATTCCTGACTATTTTACTCAAGTTTTGGCAAACAGCAATGCGTGCCAGTGACTTAATGACTTATAATACACATTCTTTGTGAACATATGCCGAATAGAAGTCAAAGCGTAGAACATCGTGACAGGCGGTTATGCTTATTTTAGCCATGGCAGCTAAGGTTCTATCGCTGCTTAAAGTTTGGCATTATGAATGCAACAGGTGTTGTTAAGGTGAGTAGCAAGCTAAAACGCCGATGCTAAACTAAATATTGATAAGCATTGGATGAAACGTCATTTTGAGGTAACTAATGGAAACTATTGACAAGATTAAACAGCAGATCGAAGAAAATCCAATTATTCTATATATGAAAGGGTCGCCAAAACTCCCTAACTGTGGTTTCTCTTCGCAGGCATCTCAGGCTTTGATGGCGTGTGGTGAGCAGTTTGCTTATGTTGACATTTTATTAAATCCAGACATTCGTGCTGAACTACCGCATTATGCGAACTGGCCAACTTTCCCTCAGCTTTGGGTAGAAGGTGAGTTAATCGGTGGTTGTGACATCATCATTGAGATGTTCCAAAAGGGTGAGCTTCAACCTCTTATTGCTGAAACAGCAGCTAAATATAAGAAAGACGAAGCAGCAGCGGAATAAGCTAACCGCTAATGGCAGAGTAGATACTCTGCCATGCTTTATTTTCTAAAAATCTTCTAATATTTTCCTACCTACTTTTCTTAGCAAGTCTTTTTGTCTGCTGTTTGGTTGAAAACCGGCAGTTCATTGAATTTAAGATATCTACACTTTCATTAACGCTATCCGCGCTTATCTAACTCAGAGCTACTCGCTTATTTTTATCAACTTAAGTTGACGTTAGCGTCAAGCTAAAAACGCGCTCTGTTTTGCATACCTATATAAACAGTGTAATCGAACGCGCTCCGATATTGAGTTTTACAAAACTGAAAAGTGAATAATTATTCATTTTTATCAAAGTTTACGTTTACGTAAACGTTTATTCCTGATTGTGTTTTGTTGCATTTTTATTGGTGTGATACCGGTGTCATTTTACAAATTTATATTCACTATTTTCAAAGTGGCAAATTTATTACGGTTTTGGCTAACTTGTCTTACCAATGAGAAATATTCAAGTTTATGAATATGTATTCATATTTGTGTTGACTCTACTTTCAATCAAGGCTAATTTTGAATATCTGCCAGCATTTCGTCGTACCGTCATGGGCTGGCCGTTGTAGCAAGGGGAGGAGTCTATGTTATACGACTCAAAATTAGAAAAAGATAACTGTGGATTTGGCTTGATTGCGCATGTAAGCGGTCAGCCGAGTCACAAACTGATCCGTACAGCAATCACAGGTTTGGACCGCATGCAGCACCGAGGTGGTATTTCTGCAGATGGCAAAACCGGCGATGGCTGCGGACTGTTATTACAAAAACCGGATAGTTTTTTTCGCGCCGTCGCAGCTGAAAATGATTGGCATGTGGGCAAAAACTATGCGGTAGGTATGCTATTTTTAAATCAGGATCATGAGCTTGCAGCTGCGGCTGAGAAAGTGATCAGTGAAGAATTAGAAAAAGAAACACTGACGCTCATAGGTTGGCGTGAAGTACCCACCGATCCATCTATGTTGGGTCCTATTGCTAAAGCACAATTACCGCAGTTTAAACAGGTTTTTGTCGGTGCGCCTGAAGGGTGGCGTCCTAAAGATTTAGAGCGTCGTCTTTATATTGCAAGACGACGCATCGAAAAGCGTTTAGAGCAAGATGAGCAGTTTTATATTTGTAGTTTGTCCGGTTTGGTGACTATCTATAAAGGCTTAATGATGCCTGCGGATCTACCGAATTTTTATACTGATCTTGCTGATATGCGGATGACCAGTGCGATTTGTGTATTCCATCAGCGCTTTTCAACCAATACACAGCCTCGATGGCCGTTGGCGCAACCGTTCCGCTATTTAGCTCACAATGGTGAAATCAATACTATTGAAGGTAACCGTCAGTGGGCGAGAGCGCGTGCTTACAAGTTCGCGTCGCCGTTATTACCAGACTTACAAAATGCGGCACCGTTTGTCAATGAAACGGGTTCTGACTCGTCTAGTTTAGATAACATGCTAGAGCTATTTTTAGCTGGTGGCATGGACTTATTCCGCGCTATGCGTATGTTAGTGCCACCTGCATGGCAGAAAAATCGTGCCATGGATGAAGACTTACGCGCATTCTATGACTTTAACTCCATGCATATGGAGCCGTGGGATGGCCCAGCTGGCATCGTGATGTCTGATGGACGCTTTGCTGCCTGTAATTTGGACCGTAACGGTCTTCGTCCTGCCCGCTATGTGATCACGCAAGACGGCTTTATTACGCTTGCCTCGGAAGTGGGCATTTGGGATTACGCGCCAGATGAAGTTATAGAAAAAGGTCGCGTGGGTCCAGGTGAATTACTGGTGGTTGATACCTTACATGGCAAGATTTGGCAGTCCGATGAAATCGATCAAGACCTGAAATCCAGACACCCGTACAAAACTTGGCTTGAGCAAAATGTTAAGCGTTTAACGCCATTTGAAGCGCTAGATGAGAAAGCAGCTGGCAAGCGCGATCTTGACGACGAAACTTTGCTGACCTATCAGAAGCAGTTTGGTTATACCAATGAAGAGCTCGACCAAGTGATCCGCGTAATGGGCGAAAACGGCCAAGAAGCAACCGGCTCAATGGGTGACGATACGCCATTTGCAGTGCTATCTGAAGGACACCGTTCGATATTTGACTACTTCCGCCAGAAGTTTGCTCAGGTCACGAACCCGCCAATCGATCCATTACGGGAAAATCATGTAATGTCACTGGCGACTTGTATTGGTCGTGAGCAAAACGTTTTCAACGAAACCACAGGTCACGCTAAACGTTTGCAATTTGCCTCGCCAGTATTGACTTATTCTGACATGCAGCAGCTATTAGCCGCCGATGATGACCATTACTGTGCGTGTAAAATTTCATTGATTTACGAGATTGAAGAGTCATTGCAAGATGCAATCAAGCGCATTTGTGATGAAGCCGTTGCAAAAGCAGGTTCTGGGTGCGTGATGTTAGTGCTCAGTGACCGAGAAATCGCTGCAGGTAAACAAGTTATCCCTGCGGCGATGGCCGTGGGGGCAGTACAAAGACGACTAGTGGATGGCAACCAGCGTTGCGACACCAATATTTTGGTTGAAACAGGTAGCGTAAGAGATCCGCACCAGTTTGCTGTTTTGTTAGGTTTTGGCGCAACAGCGATTTATCCTTATCTAGCCTACGAAACCCTTGTTGCAATGTGTGATAAGAAGATCATTAAAAAGTCTTACCGCGAGGTGACTTTGTCTTATCGCGGCGCGATTAACAAAGGTTTATACAAAATCATGTCGAAGATGGGGATCAGCACCATTGCTTCCTATCGTTGTTCGATGTTGTTTGAAGCCGTCGGTTTATCCGATGAGGTGGTTGAATTGTGCTTCAAAGGCGTTGCAAACCGTATTAAAGGTGCGTGTTTTGACGACTTTGCCTTGGAGCAACAACAACTCAATAAATTGGCATTTAGCAAGCGTAAACTACTATCACACGGTGGATTATTAAAGTATGTGCATGGTGGTGAATACCATGCGTATAACCCAGATGTCGTGCAAACTTTGCAGACCGCTGTTCGTTCGGGTAACTATCAAGACTACGTTAAATACGCGGAGCTGGTAAATAACCGCCCAATTACAAATCTGCGAGATATGCTTAAGCTTAATACGGCGCAACAAGCAATCGACATCAATGACGTTGAGCCTGCTACCGAGCTCTACAAACGTTTTGACTCAGCTGCGATGAGTATCGGTGCATTATCACCAGAGGCACACGAGGCGTTAGCAATTGCGATGAATCGCCTCGGCGGTTGCTCTAACTCTGGTGAGGGTGGTGAGGATAAGCTACGTTTTGGTACAGAAAAGAATTCGCGTATTAAGCAGGTTGCTTCTGGCCGATTCGGTGTGACACCACATTATTTGCGTTCAGCTGACGTTATTCAAATCAAAGTTGCGCAAGGGGCAAAGCCGGGCGAGGGTGGTCAGCTTCCAGGTGAAAAAGTCACCCCTTATATCGCGAAGCTACGCTATTCGGTTCCTGGTGTTACTTTGATTTCGCCGCCGCCGCATCACGATATTTATTCGATCGAAGACTTAGCTCAGCTTATTTTTGACCTCAAACAGGTCAATCCTGAAGCGATGATCTCGGTCAAGCTGGTTTCAGAGCCCGGTGTCGGCACGATTGCGACTGGTGTTGCTAAAGCGTATGCCGATCTCATTACCATTGCCGGTTATGACGGTGGTACTGGGGCGAGTCCGCTGACATCGGTAAAGTATGCTGGTAGCCCATGGGAGCTCGGCCTTGCTGAAACGCAACAGGCGTTGGTTGAAAATGGTCTACGCCACCGCATTAGGTTGCAAACAGATGGCGGCTTAAAGACCGGATTAGATATTATTAAAGCAGCAATTTTGGGTGCTGAGAGCTTTGGTTTTGGTACCGGCCCTATGGTTGCGCTTGGCTGTAAGTACCTGCGGATCTGTCACCTTAATAACTGTGCAACCGGTGTTGCTACGCAAGATGATACGTTGCGTCAAAAGCATTATCACGGATTGCCGGAAATGGCGATGAACTACTTTAAGTTTATTGCGCAAGAGGCTCGTGAACTGATGGCCGCTTTGGGAGTCACAAAACTCACCGATTTGATTGGTAGAACGGATTTACTTGAAGCCATTGAAGGTAATACTGCGAAGCAGAAAAAGCTCGACTTAAGTCCGCTTCTAGCGAAGCCGAACAATCCGTCAAATGAAGCGCTGTATTGCACCCATACTAATCCATCACATTACAGTGGTGCGTTGAACGAAAGCTTACTAGCGAAAGCGAAGACGGCAATCGATGAAATGACAGGTATCTCGTTGGTGAGTCGTATATCCAATACGGATCGCTCTATCGGTGCAATGCTGTCTGGTTATATCGCGAGCAAGCATGGTAACCAAGGTATGGCAGCAGATCCAATCGCACTTGAGTTACATGGTACAGCAGGGCAATCGTTTGGGGTGTGGAATGCGGGTGGCCTTGAAATGACATTAGTCGGTGATGCTAACGATTATGTTGGTAAAGGGATGGCTGGTGGAAAGCTAGTCGTGCGTCCTCCTGTTGGCTCAAGCTTTGCCTCTCATCAGGCGGCTATCATCGGTAACACCTGTTTATATGGCGCGACCGGCGGCAAGTTGTTTGCTGCAGGCCGAGCAGGCGAGCGCTTTGCTGTGCGTAACTCGGGTGTACAAGCGGTTGTTGAAGGGCTTGGTGATAATGGCTGCGAATACATGACGGGAGGCGTGGTGTGTGTGCTTGGTCAAGTTGGCGTTAACTTTGGCGCAGGCATGACCGGCGGTTTTGCCTATGTACTTGATGAAGAAAGTGATTTTGATAAGCGGATCAACCCTGAGTTGGTCGAGCTGGTAGACCTCAAAGCGCTGGCATCGCACCAAGAACATCTACGCGGTTTAATTGCAGAGCATTTAGATTTAACGAGCTCAACCCGAGCTGAGCAGATCTTAGCTAACTTTGAGTTGTATTTGCCAATGTTTACATTGGTAAAGCCAAAGTCGAGCGATTTAAACAGTTTACTTGGCCACCGAGCGCGTAGTAGCGCTGAGCTAAGAATTCAGGCGCAGTAGGAGAGAGCAATGAGCGAGAACGTTTACCAATTTATCGATGTACAACGTGTAGATCCGCGCAAAAAGCCTATTTCTACGCGTAAGCAATCTTTTGTTGAAATTTATGAGCCATTTTCTGAGCAGCAAGTTCATTCGCAATCCGATCGTTGTTTAGATTGTGGTAATCCGTATTGTGAATGGAAGTGTCCAGTTCACAACTATATTCCGCAATGGCTCAAACTTATTCGTACCGGCAGAATCATTGAGGCAGCGGAGCTATCTCACCGTACCAATAGTTTGCCTGAAGTGTGTGGTCGAGTATGTCCGCAAGATAGGCTTTGTGAGGGGTCGTGTACGCTGAACGAAGAGTTTGGTGCAGTGACTATAGGAAATATTGAAAAATATATTACTGATACGGCGTTTGCACAGGGCTGGAAGCCTGATCTTTCTTACGTTACTTGGACTGATAAGAAAGTCGCAATCATAGGCGCGGGTCCGGCAGGGCTTGGCTGTGCAGATATTCTAGTGCGAAACGGCGTGCGCCCTGTGGTGTATGATCGTAACCCAGAGATTGGTGGCTTGCTGACCTTTGGGATCCCGTCATTCAAATTAGAAAAATCGGTAATGGAAAACCGTCGCGAGATTTTCACCGAAATGGGCGTTGAGTTTAAACTCAATACCGAGGTTGGTCGTGATGTCTCAATGGACGAGTTATTGTCGCAATACGACGCCGTATTCTTAGGTGTGGGGACGTACCAAAGCATGAAAGGTAATCTTGCAAATGAAGATGCCGATGGTGTTTATGATGCGCTACCATTTTTGATTGGTAACACCAACCGAGTTATGGGCTATGACGAAAGTCAGCATAACTATGTGAACATGGCTGGTAAGCGCGTGGTGGTACTAGGTGGTGGGGACACAGCGATGGACTGTGTTAGAACGTCCGTCAGACAAAATGCGCAATCCGTGATCTGTGCTTATCGTCGTGATGAAGAAAACATGCCAGGCTCAGTTCGAGAAGTTAAAAATGCCAAAGAAGAAGGGGTTGAATTTAGATTCAATTTACAGCCGGTTGGTATTGAAATTGACAGCTCAGGCAAAGTGACGGGTGTTAAAATGGTGAAAACACAATTAGGTGAACCTGACAAAAATGGTCGCCGTAGTGCTGAAACCGTGGAAGGCTCTGAGCATACACTAGAAGCCGACGCGGTGATCATGGCATTTGGTTTTAAGCCTCACAACCTTGATTGGTTAGCACAATACGATGTCGCAATAAATCACTGGGGCGGTATTGTTGCTCCAGAAAAAGGCGCATTTACACATCAAACAAGTAATCCTAAGATCTTTGCCGGTGGTGACGCGGTACGAGGTTCTGATTTAGTGGTAACGGCGATTTTTGAAGGCCGCAACGCCGCTGAAGGCATTTTGGATTATTTAGAAGTTTAACGCTTTTGTCGTTCACAAACCCCAACTACATTCGTTGTAGCTGGGGTTTTTTTATTTGAATTTTGCGTAGGGACTGTTTATCTTTTAAGTTTGTTTTTGCAGCAGTTTGATTGGTGTTTATACAAGGCAGAGTCTGCGTAGCATAGTTGTTCTATGTGAGTCAGGCGATAACACAGTAGAAATGCTAATCAAGCGCTGCCCTTTGGGTTCACCTGAGTGTGCTTTGTTCATTGTTGCTCAACTTTTACCTAGATTACTAGGCGGCAAGTTGAGCGTCGCGACCAAAACGCACTCAGAAGAACAAAAATCAAACAGCAAAGGTCAACAGGCCCTTGTTAGCCACTAACTTAATTTTACTCAACATATATTTATCAATAGTATTAAGGAAAGATCATGAATGAAACAATAAACTCAGGCGCTGATGCGGTCACTGCAAAGATAGCGAGCTTAAGCGATTGGCGTGCAGTGGTATTGCAGCAGGTCAGAAGTCTGATCCTAAGTGTTGATAAAGAGGTAGAAGAAGATATCAAGTGGCGTAAGCCAAGCAACCCAACAGGAGTGCCTGTCTGGTCAAAAGCTGGCATGATCTGCACGGGCGAAGTATACAAAGATAAGGTCAAACTTACCTTTGCATACGGTGCAAAGTTTGAAGATGAGCACCAGTTATTCAATACAGGGTTTGCAGGTAACACTCGACGGGCGATTGATATAAAACAGCAGGACACCATCAATGAAGCCCATTTCTGTACATTGATCCGCGCAGCAATTCGGTATAACGCTGCGCGTTAATCAACAGGAGCAATCAGCCTGATAACGGCTAAGCACTTTGTACTTGTAGTAATTCTTTTGCACTCGCTCTTGTCGTGTCACTTATTTTATCTCCACCAATTAACCTTGCTATTTCATCAATGCGTTGGCTTTCTGCCATTGGGGTCATTTTGGTAAAGGTTTCGCCATGTTCTACCCGTTTTGCGACAAAGAACTGGTTGTGACCACTGCATGCCACTTGCGGTAAATGGGTAACACAAATAACTTGCGTGGACTGGCCAAGCTGACGTAGCAATTTACCTACGGTTGCAGCCGTTGGACCTGATATCCCTACATCAACTTCATCGAAAATCAAAGTGGGTGTCGTAACGCGTGTTGCGATAATCACTTGAATGGCTAAGCTTATCCGAGATAGTTCACCACCCGAGGCAACTTTGCCCATAGGCTGTAAAGGTTGGCCTGGGTTAGTAGAGACGTAAAATTCAATGTGGTCATACCCAAGAGGGCTCGGTTTAGCGCCAAGATTAGGCGTTAACTGGATCTCAAATTGACCATCACCCATCGCAAGCTCTTTCATACTTGCAGAAATACGTTCGTTAAGAGATGCACTGGCTTGCTGGCGGCTTTGACTTAATCCTTGTGCAGCTTGGTTATAGGCGTTGATGGCTTCAGCAATTTCCTCCTCTAATGCATCCAGTCGTGCAGAATCAGAGCTAATAGACTCAAGCTCGTGTTGTAGTGCTTGATGGTGCTGATATAGCAATTCTGGCTGAACTTGATGCTTTCTAGCTAAATCTAGAGCTTGAGAGAGTCTATCTTCTAGCTCCTGTAGTCGCATCGGATCTTGTTCGACAGAATCGGAATAACTGCGGATCTCTCTACTGGCTTCTTCCACTTGTACTGCTGCCTCTTCAAGCACTTGCGCAATATTCTCAAGGGTTTTGTCAAAACTGGTGAGTTCAGAGAACACTTGTGCACTTTGTTGTAGTTGCGATAGCACAGTCTGCTCGTCATTTTCATAAAGGCGAGAGAGCTCACGGTGGCATTGTTCTAAAATGGTTTGGCTATGGCTTAGGCGTGAATGTTCGGTCTCAATATCTTCATATTCGCCTTCTTGTAGGGCAAACTCGTCAAGCTCCGCTACTTGGTACTCAAGAAGTTGTTTTTTTGCGGCTTGTGCCTGCTGTGACTTTTGTAGTTCGGCATATTCTTTTTGCAGTTTATGGTAGTGATTATATTGCCCCTTAACTGCTTGTAACAAAGTCGTGTGGTTAGCATAGGCATCTAGCAAGTGCAGTTGATATTCTGGCTTTAGCAGTAGCTGATGGGCGTGTTGTCCATGGATTGCAATAAGATGTTGGCCTAACTCTTTTTGCTGGCCAGCAGTAACAGGGGAGCCATTGATGTAGCTTTTACTACGCCCACTTTTACTAATAACACGACGAAGAATACATTCATTCTCTTCGTTATCTAGCATATGCTCCGTTAGAAAGCGTTTGGCAGCTGGGAGATTTGAAACATCAAACTGAGCAGAGATATCCGCTTTGTCGGTACCTGGACGAATAGCAGAAGGATCAGCGCGCTCACCGAGACATAAAGAAAGCGCATCAATTGCAATGGACTTACCTGCGCCTGTTTCACCTGTAATTGCGGTCATGCCACAATGCCAGTCAGTATTTAGCGCACTAACAATAGCAAAATTTTGAATATTTAAAGCTAAAAGCATACTGTACACCCTAACAGAGAATTACTGTTAATTTATACAGTATTTTGTTGTTTAGCAACTCAAATTAAAAAATTCTGCTAAAAATAATAGCAAGATTAACCGACGGCATGCTCTTTTACTAAGGCTGCTGCTTGCTTTTGTTGGTTGGATGGCTCTGAGCTAGTTAGTTCTGGTGAGTCTAATACATCTTCATCTTGCTGTTGTGCTGGTGTTTCAGGTGTTTGAATGCGAGCAATGAGGGCCGGGAGCATCTCGCGATAGAAATCGCGATTATAGGCAATGCCTGCCGTGGGTAATTCGGCAACAAAATATTGTAATTGCTCAGCAAGCAAATCCATATTGCCATTTGAGCGACACTTGTTAAGCTCGTTTGTCACTGAATAGATAAATAACTCAGACACTTTTTCCAGTTGCGCTAAGTTTTCTTCCGAGTGGGCTTGAACGACAAAAAAGTTGCCAACAATTGCATTGATCTGCGGTGCGTATTTTGGCCTTAAAATCTTCGCTTCGACGAATTCAGCAACTTTAAGTTTAAAGTTGCTACTAATCACTTTTAAACGATCGTTAAAGGCTTTTTTTTCCGCTTCACGGGCTTTTCTTCTATTATTTTCAATCACTAAATACACTGAAAGTATAGTGATAAGCAGCGCCAATGTGAAAAATACAACGTAAGCCATTTTATTGTTATTTACCTAAATTAGAAAAATTAACCAAGGTTATTTTGCGTAACTTTGCGTGCTTAGTAAAGCCTACTGCCCCAATTTAATTTCTGTCTAAGAACATTGTAGTAGGAGTAGCATTTAGGGTGGATCAATCTTAATCTTTTCTCCGCTTTTTTGATGATAACTTCGTCGCCAGGTAGCACAGCCAGTACAACATGGCTGTCACAACTTACTTGTAAGCTATCGGTGTTTTCTAGACTTAACTTAAGTTTGACTTCTTTTTCTGCATCCACCACTAAAGGCCGGCTGGATAAGGTATGCGGAAACATAGGCACCAAAGAAATAGCGTCGAGTTCTGGGGTTAAAATAGGCCCGCCACCTGAAAGCGAGTAAGCGGTTGACCCCGTCGGTGTCGAGACAATTAAACCGTCTGAGCGCTGGGAAAATACAAAGTCGTCGTTGATAAAGGCCTCAAATTCAATCATATGAGCAACCTTATCAGCGTGTAATACGGCTTCGTTCATTGCTAAATTTGCGCTTTTAAGTTGGTGATGTCGATATACTGCCACCTCTAACAGAAATCTCGATTCTTCAATAAATTGGCCGCTTAACACCGCTTCTAGCTGCGCTTCAAAGCCTTCGGGGTTCAAATCTGTCAAAAAGCCTAAGTTACCGCGGTTAACCCCAATCACGGCGACATCAAAACGAGCCAGTACTCTTGCCGCACCAAGCATGTTACCGTCACCACCAACAACAATAGCAAGATCGCAGCGTTTACCTAGTTCAACTAACTCGACAACAGCGTCTTCGTCTAACGACTTTATTTGCTCCGCAACGCGATCTTCTACGAGTACTTCATATCCTAATGCTTGCAAAAATGTGTAGAGTCGTTGTAAGGTCGTCCCCGCGCCTTCGTGGTTGGGTTTGCCAATTAAGCCGATGGTGTTAAACGTGGTCGTCATTCAGTCATTTGTCCTTGGTATCTTTGTTGCAAGATTATATTAAAAGCGTAGTGCTTGAAACTGGCAATTGACACCCATATTAAAATAATTATGAAACTAAATCCCAGAGATGAACAAATTCTGTGTGCGGTCATGCGCCATTATTGTAATGGTGAAGGGCAGCCTGTTGCATCCAGCAAAATAGCAAAGCAGGACGGCCTTGCTATTTGTTCTGCAACCGTACGCAATGCAATGGCAAGACTTGAAAATCAAGGCTTATTGTATTCGCCGCACACGTCAGCTGGCCGCGTGCCCACCGATCAAGGTGTAAAATTCTGGCTACAGGAGTTTTTTCCTCTGGCTGATGTTGCCGTTCATTGGCAACCAGATCAATCCGCAATAGTCTCTTTTGCCCACTTATTGAGCCAAAACTTCCAGGTCTGTTGCTGCGTTGGATTACCACAAGTTAGCAGCAAACAAATGTTCCGTGTCGAAGTGCTCGATTTTGATCGTAAAAATTGGCTGGTCCTGCTGTTAGACAGAGCGGGGCAATCACACAATATTTGTATAGATAAACCCGTTGATGACTCCGACGCGTTGCGTTACCAGTTCGCGGCTTGGATGAATACTGTATTCAGTCAACAAACTTTAGTTGAAGGGTTGCACCGAATGCGCGCCATGGCACACAGCGCACCGCCGAGTTGTCATCATATTTTGGCCCAGTGGACTAAGCAGTTAAGTCAGCAATTAGGCTCAGATAATGCGATTGTTGTGGGCGAGCGCTACTTATATAACCGCCTAGAGTTGGATAGAGAGATTAATCTTGGCGTCGGATTTTTAGACCAAGTTGAAGACCGCTTGGCGTTTAAAGACGGTATATCCGTGTTACTTGGCGAAGAGCTAAGCATGCTCGGTTTACATCGCGTAGTGGTGCTTAGTGTGCCGTATTTCTCCAAAGGAGAATATCAAAGTCGCTTTTGCGTCATTTGCCCTGCGGATTCAAAGATCGAAGCTATCTTGTCGGAATTCAAAAAATTGCCGCAATAAAGGGTTGAAACTCTCATTTCAATCCCCATAATTACCGCAGTTGTAAAGAATCGGAGAATCACCACATGTCTGAGCAGACAAAAGCCCCAGAGCAAGAGCTTGAACAAGAACAAACACAAGCGGAAGCGGAAGTTGTAGAAGCACAAGCAGAACAACAAACTCAGGAAGAGCAGGCAGAAAATGCGGGTGAGTTGAGCCCAGAAGAAGAAATCGCTGGTCTGTATGCTGAGCTTGAAACCGCTAAGCAAACTATCGACTCACAAAAAGATAGCGTTGTTCGCGCCGCTGCTGAGCTTGAAAATGTTCGTCGCCGTGCAGCGCAGGATGTTGAAAAAGCGCATAAATTTGCGCTAGAAAAGTTCTCAAACGAATTACTACCTGTAATCGATAACCTAGAGCGTGCGATTGAGTTTTCTGACAAAGAAAACGAAACTTTAAAGCCAGTGCTTGAAGGTATTGATATGACTATCAAGACATTTGCTGATGCCCTTGCTAAATTTGGTGTTGAAGCGGTAAACCCGCAGGGTGAAGCATTTAACCCAGAGCTACACCAAGCAATGTCAATTCAGCCAAGCAATGATGTATCACCAAATACTGTGCTTGCTGTGATGCAAAAAGGGTATACCTTAAACGGTCGTCTATTGCGCCCTGCAATGGTGATGGTCTCTAAGGCTGCTGAATAAGCAAATTCAATTTGAAAAAGCCGCTCATTGAGCGGCTTTTTTGCGTTTAGGAACGAATGTATTTGCTTACCAGCTACACAGCTTCACTCTATCAAACCAAGGGCTTGAAAAAGACTTGGCTGTGATGGGGAGGGGAGCCGTTACTTCGACGCCTAACTCTTTTGCTAAATATCTATGTACTAGTAGCTTTACTTTATCGCTTTCTAACTGGGTATATGCCAGTTGTAACGCTTGCTTAGTGCTTTGGTTGGGCATCTCCCCCTCGAGTTGTTTATAGCGCGCCTCAAGCCATTGTAGCCAAGCTTGTTTTGATTCGTTTGGAAAGGCTGTGGTTAGGGTAGACGTGGGCCCTTGTAAACGTTCGTAGTTCACGATTTGTTTTTGAATAAGAAAGACAAACATCAAGTTAATCCCCGCTGAGATTTGACCCGAGCGTTTATCAACGGCTTGATAGCCCAACAGAGCATGGCGAAAATACTGCTCGGCTTCAAATACTCGACCTTGATCAAGTGCGAGGCTACCCAAATTGCTTTCGATCATCGCAAGTACCGGGGTTTGCTTTAACTCCTCAGCCAATTTGCGTGCTTTGGCATACAATGTTCTCGCTTTTTGGTAGTCATCTTGGTTGCGGGCAACTAGCGCCATACTGTTAGTCAGCGTAAGTCGTTGGCGGTCATTTTCTGCATATTTGTAGGCACACTTAAGACTAGTATCAGCATCATCAAGGTATTCTTGTCGGCGTAACCAAATCCCTAGCGCACTCAAAATGGTAGGGAGGTTGGCTTTAAAAAACATGTCATCTGGATACAGAAAGGTCGCGTTTATTGAGGTATAGAGCCTATCAACTTTGTTTGTTGGTACAGATGCACGAGCGCTCAGCAAATGCCACTGAATAAATAACGGTACAGGTACATCTTGCAGTTGCTCTAAACTGTCGAGAATAATCAAGGATTGTGCAGGGTTAACCGTTAAATAGTCGCTGGCCTCGTCTAGCTTACTTTCAAAATATGAGAAGTCTTTCGCCAACGCATGTTGGCAAAAATAAAATGTACAAGTTACAAAGAGTAAAAACCGAACCAAGCAAATCCCAACCACATTTTTGCGCATCTATTAACTGTAGTCGGCAGTAACAAATAGTTCCAAATCAATTACGACAAACAGCATTATACAAAGATAAGCAACAATGTAGAGGTTACCTCTTCAATTATAAATGGGGATCGGAAACGTGATGAAAAGAAAACAAATTGTTGAGTTCACTCTGGTGCAATTCAATTAGCCGATTAATATTTTCAAGGTCTACAGTGGTTAAACTGACTTTGCTAAGCATATAGCTAACCGGAGTTCTATTCGCCTCGATACCAGAATAGATAACATCGGTATACTCTTTGGCTTGAATAAAGTGCTCGCCCGCGAGCTTATCTTCAACAACATAATCAACTCGCTGTTTACCCAACATTTTAAAGCGGCGAGCGGCATTGGGCAGGTGTACCAGCTGATCGTTATAAAAGTCTTGGATCAGTTTTTCAAAGGCAATTCCATAGTAGCTGCCGGCATTCAGAGCAAATGTGTTTCCTGCAAGGATCAACGACTCGACTTCGCCGCCAATTTTTGGTTTTTCTTTATGTTGGAATAATGCCATGACTTCTTGGCGGTAAGGTGTAGTGAAGTAAGCAAACTTAGCTCTAGATGCCGTTTTGGTCGCAGCCATTAGTACATCTACCTTACCTACCTTTAACTCTGCTAGCATTCTCGCTGAAGTGGGATAAAAGACATATTCCAAGCAATAAGATGAGTCGTTAAACAAGGTGTTTAGCGCATTAATCTCTAAACCAGAGACATTACCTTCTTTACGGGAAATATAAGGAGGCCACAGTGTTTCGTTCATTCCTATGCGCAAAGTTTTGCTACATTTCGCTAAAGTTTCAAATGCCCAAAATGTGATAAGTAAACTAAGTAAAAGTGATATAGAACATTTCATGGCGTAAATCTCTGAGCGTTTTATAAAGCATGCTTATTTTATCAGCAAAGGAAGACTGGTACACGTGTTTTGTTAAACGATTAAGAATGTTTAATGTATCCGCAAAGTGTTTTTTGCTTCTTAATTTATTATTGTACATTGCGGCTCTGTGCGAGTACGGTCGCTATGGTATTGATAAGCTCAAGCTGCTCTATGGGTTTGGCAACATAACCATCAAATCCGACGCGCTCATACAAGGCTTTGTCTTCCGCAAAGGCATTTGCAGTCAATGCGATTATTGGGATATTGGGATCCTTTCTTTTGAGACGCTTGCAGGCTTCAACGCCATCCATTTCAGGCATTTGAATATCCATAAGTATTAAGTCGGGTTTGTTTAGCTCGAATTGTTCAATGGACTCTTTACCATTATTCGCAATCGTAATATCACCATTGGCTTTACTGATCATAGAGCGCACTACCAGCTGGTTTACTGGATTATCCTCAGCCAGCAATATGGACGTACCGCTCAAGTCTGCTGCTGTTAGCGGATCGCCTTTTGGTTGCTCTGATGTACACTTAGCCTTTTGCAAGGGCAACTCGATGCTAAATTGACTGCCTTCTCCGACAGTACTTTCTACTTTTATCGTGCCGCCCATCAGGTCGATTAGGGAGCGGGTGATAGAAAGGCCGAGCCCCGTACCACCAAATTTTCTGGTGGTGGACTTATCCGCCTGCTCAAATCGTGAAAAGAGTTTTTTGATTGTGGCTTCTGTCATTCCTATGCCGGTGTCGGCAACGGTGATAAGCATACCTGAATCATTTTGAAGTGGTTTTATATGGGTAATAATACTACCAGTTTCAGTAAACTTAATGGAGTTTGACAAGAGGTTAAGCAACACTTGCCTGACTCTGACTTCGTCTCCAAGCCAAAACTTATGCTCAAGTTCAACGTAGATCTTAAGTTTTAATCCCTTGTTTTTTGCCAACACTAAGAAATCTGAGCGTAGGTGTTCAACCAACACCTCAATATTAAATGGTCGTTCTTCAAGCTCAATTCTACCGGCTTCAATTTTAGAGAAATCCAAAATATCGTTGATGATAGTATTAAGTGCCTTAACCGAGTAAGTCGCCTTCTCAAGTAGGTTGGTAGCGGTGCTGTTAAGTGGTTCCGACTTTAATAGTTGTAATGTGCCGTATAAGCCATTCATGGGGGTTCGTATTTCATGACTCATATTCGCCAAAAAGACGGCTTTGGCTTTGGCTGCTTGCTCAGCTGCTTCTTTGGCGTGCGAGAGTTCTCGCTCATGTTTGAGCTGCTCAGTGAGATCTAATGCGATGCCCAAAAACCCATCAATATTGCCGTGTTCGTCGGTCAAGGTTGTTACATTTAACTTAATTTGGACGTGTTGATTTTGCTTAGTAACGTAAGTCCATCGACTAGTATCTACCACACCTTGTTTGGCTTTGGCGACAAACACTTCAAACCCAGGTTCAATGACTCTGCCAAGCTCTTCCGTTAACGCTTTTGCTCTTGCTATGAC
This sequence comes from Pseudoalteromonas sp. JC3, assembly GCF_030291895.1. NCBI lineage: Bacteria > Pseudomonadati > Pseudomonadota > Gammaproteobacteria > Alteromonadales > Pseudoalteromonadaceae > Pseudoalteromonas > Pseudoalteromonas sp. JC3. Next base: position 1,726,643 of record NZ_CP127855.1, read on the forward strand.
CTCTTCCTCAAGATGGAAAATGGCAGGGGATGATTTACCAATGAGTTCATCTTTTTTGTACCCTAATAAACGCTCAGCAGCAGGGTTAAACTGGGTAATGATACCGTCAGGATCGGTGGCGACAATGGCATAACCCGAACCTTCAACAATGCTGGTGTGAAGTTGGCTGTATTTTACGATTTCTTTAGTTCGTGCTTTTACTTCCTGTTCTAATGAAGAGTTCAGTTTAGCAAGGGACTGTGCTTTTTCTTCTTCGGCTGCTAGCTTTTCCTTTTCTGCTAAGCGCTGACGCGTAAAGCTTAAAAGCAGAATATAAGTGATGATTGCCAATAGCGCAGACACCAGCAGCGCAACTTGCAAAATGGTATTAGGAGAGACGAGATTGAGTGAACGGATAAATTGCGGAGTTGGCCAAATTTTTACTTCCCAAGAGCGACCAAACAAGGTGACCTGTTTAGCCACCGAGTTATCCAACTCTTTAATATCTTCTTTTAGCACCTGATAAAATGGTGTGTTTTCATCGTTATTGGTTACATCGGAAATTTGAATTGAAACATCTTGTCGAAAAGACAGCAAAGTCGACAGGATCTCATCGATAAGTAACGGGGAATAAGTCCAACCAACTAAGTTGTCTAACCGATTTTCTTCATTTGTTGCCATACCAATAGAGGTATAAATTGGCGCGAGTATCAAAAAGCCGTATTTAATTTTATTGTCGGCTTGCACTAAGGTAATTGGGGCGGTAAGCCTCGGCTCATTGGCAGTTGCAGCTTCTATTGCTGCTATTCTACGACTAGCTTCGGAACCTATATCCAAGCCGACGGCTTTATCGTTGTTTACTTCGGGTTCAATGTACTGGATAACAAATTTGCTGGTGCTATGTGGGTTTAGCGTTTTGATGGAGAATGTTCTGTCTGTACGCTCAGCTTGTGCTTGTTGCACAAAGCTGCTTACGCTATCAACGGGGACATATTTGATGATCCCCACGCCACGAGCCCCAGAATATTCTGCTTGGAAGTCAAAGGACCTGATATAACGCTGCATCGCCTGGTAGTCAAAGCTGTGTTGTTGATTCGCATAAATTGCAGTGCGAAGCCCTAAAATACCGTACCAATACAGCGTAACGCGCTCGTTTACACCCTCAGTCACATGGTCAAGCCGTGAGGCAAGTGCCGCCGCTACCTTTTCAGCATGATGCTCCTTTTCTTGCTCATATAACACCAACCCATAAAGCATACTGCCAACTAACACGAGTAGTGCAGCAACAAGTGGCAAAAATCGGCTCTGGCGAACTGTGTGAGCATTCGCTAACGACACGCTATATTCCTTACGCTTTAAATCTAATCAATATGTTAGTCCAGATAGCATAGAATTGATAGTGATTACGGTGAAGTGACAATCCCGAATTTATGCCTAAATTGGCTCAATAAAGACATATTTTGAATTGTTATTTGGATAAATTGTAGATTGAAATCGGATAAGCCATGTGACCATAAAAGCTAAAATAAATATGCGGATTTTGGGCTTTATATAAATGTGGTCACGATGTGGACATTTTTTAGGATGAAATGTGGATGTTTGCCCTGAAAACAAAAAAGCCAGTTAAAGCATATTGCTCTAACTGGCTGTTTTAAAACGCTAAAATTTGGTGGAGCTGGGGGGATTTGAACCCCCGTCCGGAAAGCGTCGACCTTCGGTCCTACATGTTTAGTATCGTCTTTTGGTTAACCTTTAAATCTCGGACGAACACGATAAGTAAAGGCGAGGCCGCTTAGTTTTAGCCCTTCAACCCCGGCCAGGGTTTCCGTAGCGATCTTGTGTAGGGTGACACTCCAGAACCAGATCCACAAGAATATCATGGAGGAGTGCTAGCGGGCTATTATGCCGCTAGAGCGTAGTTATCGTCGTTTGCGATTACTTTAAATACGGCTTTTTTACGAGGCCAGCCGCACCTCGACATGCACCTTAGGCTTCTTGAATCCCGTCGAATCCTAATCAGCCCCTGAATAAATTCAGTACTGTTAGTGTCTATACATCTAACTATGTCTCGCATTATACATAGGATTAATGTCATTACAATGGCTTATCATGCCATTTGCTGATGATTTAACGAAGCAGAGGCGTGTTTGATTAATTACTCACCGATTGTTGAACAAGACCGTAAGTGTTGAATATATGCGACTAAGCACTTGCAAAGAATCGTCCTTTGCCACCATATTGATAGTTCTCTAAAGTATTGAGCAGCTTTTCAGAAAATTGAATTTCTGTTTCTGAACGGCCACTCCGGCGGGCCTCTCTTAAGCTGGCTTTTTGTATGGCGATAACGTCGATTTTTTCATTCTCGGCTTGTGAAATGTCGGCAGGAGAGGGGAGTCCACTCCTCTGACTTAGACCTTGCTCAACAGCAAAATAATGTAAAGAAAGCGAAGCATGCTGCCCTAAATCCAATATTCCTTCGTCATACAGCGCTTTGGATGCTTGAGAAAGCTCTTTTTTGGTGATGTGGGTAAAGTCGAATTGCGCTTCTTTGGTATGGCTATCTGTTGCCTCTGACGCTGGCAAAACGCTTCCCTTCGCTTCATTTTCGATTGATTGCGCGCGTCGCACCTGAGCCTGAGCCTGATTATATAGCATTGCTTGGTGTTGAACTTTCATTTAGCAAATCCTTCTGAAATATGTATAACAACTTCAGCAAGGTTTATGCCCAAAAGTGGCTCAACAAACCTAGGATATTGGTTTGGTTTAATATTATGGGTTTAAATCTATGTACGTAGAGGGAGCAGTTGGTGATATGGGCACATAGCTCGTAGCAGCGACTTTACGTCGCGATTTATTTTATAATTTTATGCCACAATGTTGCTGATGATGCTCCTATCGCGGGATAAACCCGCTGCTACGGGGCTGGCGTAGTTATGACTTTATGTCGCGACTCTCTTAAATCGCTTGTCTCGAGATGGACGACGAAAGACCGAAACGCAGTTTCGCAGCTTGAGGTGGGGAAGGCATTGATGCCTGATAGAACCCAGCTATAGGGATGTATTACAGCTCAGGATTAACATGCTTCAAAGTCGAGGCAACTCAGACTATGGAAAATTCAAATGAAATTCAAAACCTTGGTCTTAATCCTCTTCAAAGTCGAGGCAACTCAGACTCATGGAATTACAATTAGAGCAGTTTATTCAAGGTCTTAATCCTCTTCAAAGTCGAGGCAACTCAGACAGGCATATCTATGAAATTTTCAAAACGCACAGGTCTTAATCCTCTTCAAAGTCGAGGCAACTCAGACGGAAAATCAAATGAAAAACTTAAATTCATCTTGTCTTAATCCTCTTCAAAGTCGAGGCAACTCAGACTATAGCCGATCGAGGCCGCGTCACGCAAGGGCTAAAGGGGGTAAAAATGTCGGTCTCCTTTAACCTGTTCCCAAAACCACTGACTTACTGACATTTTTAATGTCAAATTCATTCAAAATCATAATTAATTCATCACCCTGCGGTCTCAGCTGCTGACACTTTAAAATATTCAGCTTAAATTCAGTTAAAAATACGATTAAAGGTACAGATACGCAGCTTAAGATAAGTATGTGCTAAAGGGGATATGCAGGATAAATAGCATGGAGTGTCGATTTTTGCAGTTTGCTCCAAAATTACCGAGTGTTGATGTTTTACGATATAAAAATATAAAAAGGCTAGTAGATTCAAAGCTTTGTACTCTCGGCTGCTGATATTGTAGAGCATTCAGCTAATATTCCTCTAAAAAGTTTGCGAAATGTACGTAATACGCGGAGGGAATAATCCGAGACTGTCATCAGAGGCGGTAATTTAAACTATAACGTACAGTGTGTTTTGGCTATAAACATACTGGCCTAAGAGCTGGTTGAATACCCAAGCCTGTGGCATTTTATGAGGGAATCAGGCTCTACCTCATCATTCGGTTTAGCGAATTAGTATGAAAGAGGGCATAGAGCATCATGTATATTCATTGCTTTTGCGTCATCGGTACTGCGAACTCAATGATACTTGCGCCTAACCCCAAGCTTACTTTTTTACCTATATGGAGGGTTTGAGCCAGCTGCAACCACGGAATATGCTCGGGTAGTATGGAGTACTCCCAGCTACCGGTGATCCCGTTAACCAGCTCTACTTGCTCTGTACTCACACTTAACCTGCGTTGATTGTGACGCTTAACTGATTGTGCTTGAGCCGCAATGTCGTTTATTTGTTCCGGTAACCAGTGATGGATTGGTGGCGCTTGGTCGCGAGTATGCGCAAGGAGGTTTGCTAGGCGATTGGCAGTAAAAAATAAAAAGTGAGAGAGTGATGGGGCGCTATTCGGGTTGTGCCCGTCTTTTTTAATCAATAGCGGTGTCGTAGTTTTAACAAAGGCGTGTAAAGGCTGCGTTAGACGTGTTAGTGGGTGTTGCAGCAAGTCAGATAGCAAGATGGGAGAGGGCATGGCTAAATCCACAGCGCCTTGCTGAAATACAGTGATCCAGTGCTGTTCAATACGGGTTTGGATCTTATCAATGGTAAATGGTACACGTTTTTCGCCCAACCCCATTTGTTCTAATAAAAATAAAGATTGCAGTACTGGGCTGATAAACTGAGTTGCTTGGTCGAATAGGCAAATTTCAAACGTTAAGTTGTCACCACGTTGCAATGTTGTTGCTTCACTCAGTGGCGGCGTAAAGAAATAGGGGGAGTTTGGAGACTGTTGCTGGTTTTGCTTTGCATTCAATATTGCGTAAAGATCAGGGTGTAGTTGTGCTAGTGCGTGTCCCAAAGCACCTCGCCATGTCTGCCCTTTAAATGGCGCGATATGCAGCTTTTGATTGAGCTTAATAGTGACTTTTAATTGATAAAGGGTAACTTCTTCAGCTAACTGCAGCAATTCATAGGACATTTTTACCTCCATGTGTTGTGGTTTTTATTTTATGAGCAACTATACTGGCTGTAAATAGTTTCATTTTTTTACAAGTTTGTAGCATTCACAAAAAGATAAATAGCAGGTAACCTCGTTGTCTGAACACAAAAACAATAATTAAGGGAATTCAGTTGGACTTGGCGACAGTTTGCGTGGTGTGCCCACGTAACGATTTAGAAGCGCACACCATCATTGCGCTAGCAAAACAATATAATCTACATGTTATTCAAGGCCCCGCTTTTTGGGGCGCTACAATGGCAGATATTACTTTGCAAGATTTGCCTCACCATATTCAAACGTTAATCACCATTGAACTACCGATGAGCGAAGGTTGGCTTAGTTACTGTAAGCAGAGAAATATCCAGGTAATTGAGCTAGATCATCATGTATATCAGGGAGCGGACTATTCCAACCCCCAATCAAGTATTGAGCAGTTTGCTGAGCTGATTAATCACACACTCAACCGAGATGAGCACCTGATCGCTGCAAATGACAGAGGGTTTATTCCCGAGTTATTGCGTGTAGGTGCCAGTTTCGAAGAAGTGTTAAACATTAGAGAGCGAGAAGCAACGTGCCGAGGTGTAGGAACACTTCGCAATGAAGCGCAGCGGTGGTTGTCTACTTATCAAGCATCAACTATCGGTAGCTATAGCCTGTATAAGGCACCAGCTAAATATGCCCCGGTGTTATTAGAGTTAGTGCAGCTACCCACAAAGGCGCAGTACATACACTGCCAGCAACATAAGCAGGCACTGGAGTTGCCACAAGTTTGTGTAATCTACCAAGATGAAGCGTGTGCAGAGTGGCAAATTGAAGTCGCTGGCAGGGTGGCTCGTGAGCGCTTTCAACAGCTTGCAGAGCAGAATGATAATCAAGCAGTACATAGCTGGTTTGGTGGTCAAGCACCAAGCTTCTTTTTTGGCATGAAAAGCGAACAGGCAATGCACTTAGAGCCAATGTTAGCCAGCGTAAAAGCGTTACTAAGATGACAAAAATAATAGCTTCTAAAAAGGAGATTGAAAAAGATGTGGCAGTCAGCGGAGTTTTTGGATTTTGATATTTATGTAACCCGTAAAAACATTACTACCCTGCCAACAGAGGCGAATAAACAGAGTAAAAATTGTATTTGTATTTGGTTAGATACAACAACACAATACCATAATAAGGTTCAATCTTGCTCTGTATTTCTAGCATCGGAAACACTTAAGAATAGTAAATTAATTGCTGCGCTAAATGCCGTGAGAGACAATGTACGGGTTGAGTTGTCGCAGTATAATTTACCAACTCCTGCACAATCTGAGCTGATAGCTCTTTTTGAGTTGCTAACTACTCGGTCAAAAATTGTTGGCCGATACAGAACCACACTTTACTATCCTTTTGAGTTTGACGCAGGTAAGGTCAGCGCGGAGATATGTGTTACGCCAAACCAAGCACTTGCTTTTAAAGTTGACGCGATAGGTGCTACTGGCCCCGAAGTTGATAAGCTAGATAAAGAACAAATACAGCGGCAGGAGCTCTATAGCCAAAACTATCTTTATTATTCCTCGCGGGTACGGAAACGCTTTTTTTCCTTACAAAATGAGCACTGCACTGAAGTAAAGTGTTTTCATGAATTTCAGCTAGCCACCACCAATGTAGCTATGGGCTTAAAAGGTAATAAATCACGACCAACACTGAACGCAAATATTGAACGCTTATCGTTGATACAACATGGGCTTAATCAGCAAAGCTATTTGTTGTCTATTACCTTAAAACCAAAAGTAGAAGATGCCTTGAATGCATATGCAAAGCAGCGCAAATTAACCCAAGACACTTGGTTTTGGTTGTTTATTGAGGCATGTAATAACAGACATTTATTAGCATTATTACAGCAAGCACAAGTCGCGTATTGGTTGCAATTTAGTGAACAAGTTCGGATCTTATATCCAACCTTTATTGAGCAAAAAGAAGAAAACAAAATATCCGAGGTGTTATTACAACTAGGAGACACTGCTTACAAAACGCATGTGGATGGCCGCACTGTCGAAAACTCAAAGGAAACAGAGCATGAACTGCAATTGTTCCCTGAAAACATAGAACAACCTGTCTCTGAACATATTCTACGGCTCGTAAGCTTATTTTTCATTGATAAAGTAGACACCCAAGCCATTATTGCAGCTCAAACTGAGCAGAATGCAATAATTGAACAGCTTAAAGTGCAGTGTACAAGCCAGTACGATTCAAGACTATATGTTAATGCCTGTTATGTCTTATTGGGTAAATACCCGAGTACCTCATATGGCCGCGAGCAGCTAGATCAATTAACGATGTTAGCAACTCAAGTGGATAGTTTTGAAACACTAAACAGGCATCAGGATGGTGGTTATGCCTACCACCGAGAGTTTCTACAAAAGTTAGCTGATGTGCAATGGTATACACGGTGGAAAAATACTACAGCAATCAGTGGCTTTAACGAATACGCAGCAGTATCAGTCGGCTTCGGTGGGTTTTACCAAAATATTGGCTATCGACACTGGACCCACAACTATCATTATATGGTGGCTTATGCTGCCCTCACTCGAGAAGTATTACAAAGTTTGATCAGGCAAATGGAGCTGGCAACGTTACACATGACAGAAACCCATTTGGACGAGAAGCCACTGTCTCAATATCGAGGGATCCGCCGTAATTTCATAAACTTTATGAATCAGTACTGGTTTGATGCTGTGTCGCATGAACAGCAAGGGCTTGAAGTGTTTGAGCATATAAAACGTGCTTTTAGTCTTGATAATCATTTTGACAAAGTGAAAGATAAAATTGCTTGGGCTGATGATTACATGGAAAGCTGGCGTAATACCTACTTTGTAGATAAAGCCGACAAAACCAGCATGGCAGCCCTTATTTTTGCAGCCATAGCCATCATTACGGCTTTCCCCGTTTTAGGGGCATTTGACAATTATAACATTGTCGAACGGTTTGCGTTTGGCTTACTGCTCGTGGCATCACCGTTTATTCTCACAAATTATTTAGTCGTTAGAAATACCAAAGTCTTGCTAAACAAAGTTGCTGCACGCTATGCGGTTTTTAGACATAGACATTTTTCATCGTTCGCTAAACTCACCACTAGTTTTGCTGTCGTTGTGTTGGCTTTGGCATTATTACTTTAGGAGCAGAAGTACATGGAACCACACTCCCTAAATCAAGCCGCAAAGGATCTCGTTAAGGTCGAAGCGGTTAATATTTATCAAACCCTTAGTTATAGCCAAAACCTCAGTGTGTATCGTGGATTAAGTTTACGAATGCGACAAGCCATCTTCGATGTAATAGACGCGTTGGGCGACGAGCTTGGACTGCAAGTAGTTAGTAATGGCGCATCTACAGGTGTGTTTAGTTGTAAAGAGCAAGAACATGCCTGCACTAGAATTAAGGCGTATTTAGAAACCTATTATCAAGGCTTTACATTTACTGTGACTGGGATCAGCGCAGTCCATTATAGCAATTATCGAGATGCACTAGAGCGACTGATCCAACAAGGGCGCGAGGCGCAACTGGGGCAAACTGCAATTAGCGTGCTGGAAACAAGCGAGACGAGCAACATTTGCCAACTGAGTCATATTTTACCCGCAGACACTACCGTGAATGTTCAAGGCCAACAAGATGTGGCGGTAAATCCGTTTATTAAATCGGCATTTGAATTTGGAAAAGAACAAAAACAGCAGTTTTATAACAATGAGCTTAACATTATTGGTGCAACATGCCGCATCACCAAATTTGCTGAAAACTTTGAGCAAATTGCCTTAAAAACCAAATATAAAATGTTGGAAGGTAAACTTGCCTATGTGTATTTTGACGGTAATAAATTTAGCCGTATTCAAAATATCGTAGCTCAAAGTGTAGAAGCGCAAATTGAATTCGATAAATTTTTACAAACCAAACGCGCTCAACTGTTAGAAAAGATATTGGAGTGGGTGGCAAAAGATGCAGATTTTAATGAGCACAAAGCATTAGGTGGTGCACGGTTCGAAACGCTGCTGTGGGGGGGCGACGAATGTTTCTTTGTAATGCCAGCAAGTAAGGGCTTTGAGTTTATTGCAAAGGTCAATGAGTGGACACAAAATTGGAAGTTTAAAGATTATCCGCTCACACATGCTTTTGGACTGGTATTTTGCCACATGAAAAACCCAATCCAAAAAATCCGAGCACTCGCGTATGAGCTTGCCGAATCGGTTAAAGATAACCTAGTAAACAATGCTCCGATACCTACCGATGAGGGAAGCCGTAAGCATATCAAAGGGCTAGGTAATGGTTTTCAATATATGGTGCTTGAATCCATCGACACACCCGAGCAGTGCTTAGCTGAACATTACAAAATTTGTTATGGCCATTTGGCTCCAGAGCGTGCCAGGCATTTTAGCCAAAGCGTAGCTAGTGAGGAAATAAAAAAGCTTGCCAGTAATTTGGAAAAGTTAGGAAAAAGCCAAGCATATCAAACGGCTAAAGTTGCAATAAGTGCCTTACAAGACAAAGATAAGCTTAGCAAACAACTCGAACGTATGCAGCTTGTGAGTGAGTTATCCAGCGATGGCTTTACTCATATTTATGATACTGCTGGGCTACTCTTGTTAGGCGCTAAACTGAGCGACAGCGAGGATCATACCCTCAAAGGGTTACTTTGGGTATTGATCACTGAAAGTTGGGAATATTTGGTTTTATCGGACAGGGAGGTTGCATAATGGCGTTAAACAGACTGAAGCTCACCTTTACTTTACAAGGCCCCATTTTGACGCATGGCACGGGCTCTATGCGCTATGGCTTAGACAGCGCCGTACTGCGAGACCATAGAGGCCGGGTGGTACTGAGTAACTCCCTGATTAAAGGGAACTTATTACACGCGTTAAAAGAACTATACGAGATCACCCAAAGCGATAAAATAAACGCAGCATGGCGCAATAAATGGTTTGGCCAAGAAGGCGTAAACGACGAGCAAAATCAGTATAGGGGTAAACTAGTTTTTGATCCCTACTGGGTATGCAACCAGCCAGACAAGCCACATTCCACCATCAATAGAATAAAAATAAACGAGCAGGGTAGTGTTGAAGCCGGAGCACTTCAATTTATTGAAGCACCTTTTGATATTGGGGAAAAGGTAGAGTTTAGCGGTTATATTTGGGCTGATTGTAATAGGAAAGACATCGCAACGCTGTGCACATTGCTTAGGCAAGCCGCTGAATTTTGCCAAGCGCTTGGCGGCTTAAAGAGCATAGGGTTTGGTAAAGTTGTAGGGGTTGAACTGGTAGAAGATAGTCAAAAGCAATCTCAGAAAACGCATTTAGCTAACTCATCGGGCACGCGCTTTGGTTATACGCTTTCTCTAGATAGACCACTATGTATTACCGACACCGTAGGTAAAGGCAATGCTTTTACCAGCATAGATGAGATAAGCGGAGCGGTAATAAAAGGGGCTATCGCCAATCAGTTAAATCAAACCACTCACCCGAACCTCATCAAGTACCTAGATAAAATCACTTTTGGTCACTGTAAGCTCGGTATGGAGAACGACCCGAAAACGCGCTCCACTACCCCAAGTTTATCTACCGTTATACGCAGTAAACTAGCCTATGATGACCATGGTAAAGAATACATCCACGAAACACAGGCTGATGTATTTAAATCACCTTGGCAACCTGAGTTTTTGGCGGATACATTTGAACCTGATTTTAAATACACGCAACGATCGCGTGTATTTAATAAAGTGAAGCCAAACAGGACTCTGGTAGTAAGAACAGCGATTAATTCAGCAACGGATGATCTACTGTTAAAAGATACTGCCAAAGATGAGCAGTTATTTAGCCTCGACTGTATTGTTCATGAGTATCAAAAGGCCACATCGGGCGAAGATGCTGATGCTAAAAGCACATGGCACAATCACGTGTGGCATGGTGTTATTGACGTTGCTGAGTTACAACAAGGCCTAGATAAAAAAACTTTTAACAAGGTCATTAAGGAGCTAAATAGCGCGATTTCTGGCTATATTCTTGGTATTGGTAAAACCAAAGCGATAGCACGAATAGAAAACGCAAAAGTGATTAAACAGCCAGTTATTAAAGTTGCGGATGGTGATGAGTTTATTGTTACGTTACAAACACCACAAATATTACTTAATAAAACGGTGATAGGCCCAACTGAAAGTAGCGGTACGCTTTATCAAGCTGCCTTTGATGTGCTCGCAAAAAATAACGTATTCAGCCTTGAACTGCATTACTGCCAAGAGCGAATAGTGGGTGGAGAGTTTTGGCATAAAAAATACAAACGTACATCGCATTATCAAGCTCAAGTTGAGACCAAAGCAGGGAGTTCGTGGCTTTTAAAAGTGAAGCCAGAGCAGGCGGAACAAGCAGCGCAACTGCTTAACCGCTGGAGTAGGGAGGGGTTACCCAGCACGATTATATTGGACCCAAATAAGCCTGTATGGCAACAAACACAATACGATACAGCCAATGGTTTTGGCGAAGTAACTATTGAGAAAAAGGAGTGCAACTGATGAAAGAATTAATTCGTGCTCAGCTCACGGTTACTTGTGTGAACCAAACACACTTAGCAATTGGCAATGGTCAAGTTGATGACACCAAGTACAGCACCGCTGAGGAAACACAATGTGAGGTGCAAAGCTTGCTTCGAGGAGTTAATGGACAGCCCGTGTTGAGTGCCTCGTCACTCAAAGGCGCGATATCGAATAAAGTCTCAGATCAGGGGCTCAAGGCTCGTCTGTTTGGTGCAACGACCACAGTGAACAACTCGCTGGTAAAGACGCGAGGTAGCGTAAATATTTACGCAGCATTATCAGAAGATGAGATCACATCAGTAACCCAAACCCGTAATGCAATAGACCCAATCACTGGGGCTGCAAAAACCAATCACTTATTTGCACAGGAATGGCTAAAACCGCAGAGCAAGTTTACTTTGAACATAGAGGCTGCCTATATTTGCCCTAATGATTTAGATGCCTTGCTTAAACTGCTAAGTCAACCTTTGCAACTTGGTCGTGATAAGAAAAATAATTTTGGTTTGCTGTCACTGCACGTAGATGAATGCAAAGTGCTGTATAAAGAAAAGCTGCAAGATTGGATTGGAGGCAAATCTCCATTAGCCACGCTGTACCAAGATTACGCTATCCCAACCCCACAACCATCGCAGCAAGATAACCAAGTAACACTGGGCCTTGCTCTCTATTCGCCCGATCCCATATTGATTGCGTGTCCTGAGCGTCAAAAGCAAGAAAAAGACAAGTATAAAAAGGCTGTTGAAGCATATGAACTTAAAAAGTCTCGAGGTGAGCTTGTAGAGTCAGACAAGTTGCCAGCAAAACCAAAAGACTATTACTTTAAACGTAACCACGATGGTAAACCATTTTTACCAGTAACCGCTCTACGAGGAGTGCTGCAAGCACAGTCTAAACGTATTGTGCGAACGCTCTTACCTACCAACCGTGATGAACAAGCGGTAATGCAGCTCGTCAGTCCTTTATGGGGAGACGAAAAACGACAAGCTGGAGTATTCCTCACAGATGCCGAATTGGTTGAGCCTGGCGAATACCAAACGCATCAGCAAAATATGATAGCTATTAATCGCTTTACTGGTGGGGTTAAAGACGGTGCGATGATCCAAGTAGAGGCACTGGAGACCACTCAGCCATTTAATTGTACGTTGAAATATCGCCCTAACTTGCACAAAGATCTCACCGCCACAGCCATATTACTGATGACACTCAGAGACGTAATGGAGCAACATATCGCCATTGGCGCAAATAAGGCTAAAGGATATGGCAGGTTGCAAGGCGTTATTAGCTTTAACGGTAATGAATACCACAATTTTAGTGATTTTTTTAACGCCTTTACGCTTCAACATAAGTTGAACACGGCCGACCTTGAAACGGCTTTATCCGCGCTGGCCGAGAGCAAAGGAGCATAAAATGTCTGAACAACGATTTTTAAACCCATACAACTTTATTCCGTTCTCCAGTTTAAGCGGTCATAAGCAGATCACGGCAACGCGTGACGCGTTGCAAAGAGCGGGTATTGGCCATGATAGATTTGTGAATCATAGCGGTAAAATAACCTGCTGTATTGAAGTAGAGTCCCCTCTTTTTTACGGTAATTTAAGCCAAGACCATATAAAAAGAATCAATAATAAACGGATAAAATACAAGGAGTTGCTGCCTTACTTACGTAGCGGTTTACCTGCTATTCCAGCCAACAGCCTAAGAGGGCCAATCGCCCAGCATATTGAAATGCTATCAGGCTCAGGCCCTCGTGTATTAGAAAATAGCGAAATGACCTATAGAGGCGCAGCACAAGGTGGCAGCTTAGCCATGGGGGTGATCACAAAAGGGGAAGGAAAATATCTCGAAATTCAGCCCATTGGTTTGCCCCCAACAGCACTTGATAAAAGTGGATTTATTGCTAAAAAGTGGCAGCGGGTATTCGTTGATGGAACAAAAAAAGATAAACCATCACTACCGATAAGCCAAGCAATGGGCGTTCGTATTGCCCAAGATAAACATGACACCAGTGAATATATCTCTGCCAGTCAGCAGTGGAAGAATACTTGTCATCTTGTTTATGACAGAGCCTTGAGCGCCGCTGAAAATGGTGAAATATCACAGCCTTTTACCACAAGCCACCCTTGGGTTGAGAAAGTTAAGCCCTGCGATGGCGTGCCATTTTCACGGGTTTTACCTCGTGGTAAAGTAATACGGCAGGCTAGTGCTGACTCCAAACAAGCACTTATTCGTAAAGGCGCTAGCATTAATGGTAAGTACGACATGGCTTACCCAATCGAGCATATTAAAGCACCAATCATAGCGGTATCTGAGCAAGCCGTTGCTGAATTTATTTTACTTATGAATAGTTCAGAGGAATGTAGGCAGAACAAAAAGCAAAATAAAGACTTTACCTACACAACCAAAAATGTGGTTGGCACCTTGGTCTTTTTTGACTGTAATGAAGCGGGGGATAGCGTCACTATGCTGGCTAAATCTCAGCTTTGGCGAAAAAAAGTACCGTATAGCCTGTATGACTTTTTGCCCGAAGAAGCGTTACAACCCTATAGCCACAGGCGGACAAGTTTGTCGGTAGCTGAGCAAATATTGGGCGTAGTCTCTGACGAAGGAAAGCTGGAAGACAAAGAAAAAATATCAGCGTATGCCTCTAGAGTTCGTTTCTATGATGCAAAATTAATCAGTACATGGGATCCTAATTCTATTCAAAGCCGTTACCTTGTGCCAAGAAGCGATAGTCCTAAATTGCCGTGTCCGAGCATGTATTTTTATAACAAACAAAATCGCAATCTACTAATCAAAAAAAGCCAACTCGACCCTGAAAAACATGGAATAAATGGGCCGTATAAAGTTTATTTGCGCCATCCTGTTGAGCAAGTAATGGCGGAAGCCTTTATTGAGGACAATGTAACAGAAGAGTTGGATAATCGAACGATTGCGCCATTATTGCCACAAAAAGCTAAGCTTGAGTTTGAGGTACATTTTACTAATTTACGAGCGGCAGAGCTGGAGCTATTACTTACCGCATTGGAGCCTGATCATAATTATAGCCATCAACTTGGCATGGGCAAGCCTCATGGCTTTGGGCAGGTTAAAATCAGCATTGAGCAAATTGAGTTGCAAAATATGCAGGCCCGCTATACCAGTTTTAGCAATCACCCAGTCGAGCAATATAGCATTGCCGATGACCAGAGCTGGTCAACGTGGTTAACAGCAAAAACACCGCTTAAACAGGGGGATAGTTTGATCTGTGAGACAACGTTGGGCTTACTAACGCAAGTAGGAGATAGAAACAGCAACCTCTACCAACAAGGGCACACAGCCATTAGTTATCCAACGGCAACCTTAAGAGGAGAAACTGCTGTATTTAACTGGTTTACTAATAACGACCATAACAAGCAGGAAAATAAACAAACGCTCAAATGTTTAGGAGCAGATGGCGCGGGCTTATTATTGGAAAATCAAAAACCTAAACCTAAACCTAAGCCTAAGCCTAAAAATAACCGTAACGCGAGGTAGCTTTAGGTTAAGGGAAAGCACGATAATTATTTGTTATTAAGAGCCCATTAACGGCAGCGTTAGTGGGCTTTTTTATTGCCAGTGAATGACGCTTTTAACCTCGCTTTGAGCCGCATTGCTACGTTCCCAACCGGGTGTTTTTAACTGAACTTGAGCTGAATATTTTAAAGTGTCAGTAGCGTAGACCGCAGGGTGGTGAATTTATTATGATTTTGGGTTAATTTGACATCAAAAATGTCAGTAAGTCAGTGGTTTTGGGAACAGGTTAAAGGAGACCGACATTTTTACCCCCTCTAGCCCTTGCATGACGCGGCCTCGATCGGCTATAGTCTGAGTAGCCCCGACTTTGAAGGGGATTAAGACTCCTCTACAGGATACTGTGGAAAATTATATTCTGTCTGAGTAGCCCCGACTTTGAAGGGGATTAAGACTAAAACCACGCACCATTATTTTGATTAGCCATGGTCTGAGTAGCCCCGACTTTGAAGGGGATTAAGACAAAGCTACTCTGTAGTTTTGCTCTGATTTATAAGTCTGAGTAGCCCCGACTTTGAAGGGGATTAAGACCATTGCTACGCCTGAAAAAGCTTCTTCAGACGTCTGAGTAGCCCCGACTTTGAAGGGGATTAAGACAGGGTCCTTGTTGTGGTTTCGGTTAGGCGCTACTGTCTGAGTAGCCCCGACTTTGAAGGGGATTAAGACAAGTTGCCAAAGCTTGGACTTTGCTGGCCATGTCTGAGTAGCCCCGACTTTGAAGGGGATTAAGACAACTTCTTGTTCCAGAAAGTTTAAACCGCTTTCTTGTCTGAGTAGCCCCGACTTTGAAGGGGATTAAGACACTTTACTGATAGTCCAGCCACCACGCTCTAAGATGTCTGAGTTGCCTCGACTTTGAAGGGGATTAAGACCTAAAAGATATTAGATGTGCCGTTGTTATATATGTCTGAGAAGCCTCGACTTTGAAGAAGATTAAGACAGAAGATTGTCATTTACGTACTGTTGAGCTTGAGTCTGAGTTGCCTCGACTTTGAAGAGGATTAAGACGCTGAAGCTATAGGAAGGATTGCTTGGTACAAGTCTGAGTTGCCTCGACTTTGAAGGGGATTAAGACGCTATGCCATTTTCATTACATACTAATAACAGTGTCTGAGTAGCCCCGACTTTGAAGGTTGAAACCCGTCTCGAGACAAGCGAGTGCTCGCAGCTTGGCTAGGGTTGAAACTGAGGCCTTGGATGGCCGAAGCGGTTAGCGCTTCATGGACGAATCAATGTGCACGGCCTAAAACTGGAACAGTAACCCATGCCTCGACTTTGAAGTGTAATACGTCCCTGTAGCTGGGTTTCATCAGGCATCCATACCTTCATCTCCTCAAGCTGCGAAATTGAATTTCGGTTTTTGTTGTTCAGCAGTTATTAGTGCAATCTTTTTATGCAGTTCATTTTGGCGTTGTCTATACTCCTTATCTGCATAGTAAAAAGAGTCAAGGATGATGGAATACCACCAACTTTGTAACTACGAGCTACTCGAACAAGCCTTTGCCCGCGTAAAACAAAATGCCGGCGCTCCGGGGGGTGATAGTCAAACCATAGCGAATTTCGAAGAGGAATTAGCGCTTGGGCTAAATAGCATTTTGTATGATCTCAATCAACAGCATTACGCTCCACAACCACTCAAACGTAGCCAGCTACGGTTACCGAACAAAAAGCCACGTTGGTTGGCGTTTCCTACTGTGCGAGACCGTATTGTTCACACCGCTATAGCAATACTGTTGCAGCCCTACTTTGAAGAAGAATTTGAACATAATAGCTATGGATATCGCCCGGGTAGAAGCTATATGATGGCAGTAGATAAAATTATCTCGCATCGAAATCAGGGATTACAGTATGTGTTTGACGCTGACATCACTGGCTATTTTGATCATATTCCGCAACCAAAGTTGATCGAAAAGATGCAACAGACAGCCATTGATCCTACACTTATTGAGCTTATTATTAATCTGCTGTTTAGTCATCAACATACCGATGGCCAGCTAATTTTTGGTAAAGCTGCGGGGCTTGGGATCCCTCAAGGCTCTGCAATTAGTCCTTTACTCGCTAACTATTATTTGGATGAACTAGACGAGCAACTGATCAAGTTAAATTATCAAATGGTGCGTTATGCTGACGATTTTGTGGTGTGTTGTGCCACACAAAAAGCAGCACAACATGCACAGTATCATACCGAGCAAGTGCTTCATCATCTTGGATTAACTCTAAACCTGAATAAAACACAACTCACCACATTTAGCGAAGGTTTTAGATTTTTAGGTCATTATTTTATTGGCGAACAAGTGATTGATGAAAAGTCCAATTTACAGTATGGCGTGATGGAAAAGACTATGGACTTTGCAGCAAGTGCGTCGGAGCAGTTGCAAGAGCAATTGATAGCTCAGCTCGATACACCTGCCAAACCATATAATCAAACAATAGAAGAAGATGCGGATTGGTTAGATGTGCCAGAAAACTTACTTTCACAGCCTAGTTTGGTTAAACGCAAACCATTAAAAACATTATATTTAACACAAGTGGGAGCGGTAGTTGGGATCCGAGGAAATCGAGCATACTTGAGTATAGAAGGCGAAGTTGTAAAAACGTGGCCGTTGAGCGTGATCGATGCTGTGATAGTAATGGGGAGAGTGCAGCTAACTACAGACTTCTTGGGTTATTGTACAGAGCACAGCATTACCCTCATCCTAGCCTCTTCAACAGGGCGCTATAAAGGAGAGTTGAGCACCTACCCAAATTGTAACGCTGCACTTTACAGCCAGATCACGAAGCTGGGCGCTGATAGTTTTCATCGTGAACTAAGCACTGTAATACTTGATGCCAAGTTCTATCACAGTTGCAAAGTATTAGAACAACAAACTAGACGCAGCACCTTAACTCAGGCTTGTAAGATGCAACTTCATGAAATCGCAAAGTCACTGAATAAAGGTGTTAATCAGTTACGAAATGCCAAAACACGACAGCAGCAGTTTACGTTAGAAGCACAAATGGCGAAACAATACTTTCAAGGACTTGCACTTGCCTTGCCTGAAGAGTGGGGGTTTACTGGCCGAAATCGCCTACCCCCAAAAGATCCCATAAACGCACTGTTGTCGTTGGGCTATAACTTATTATTCAATAATTTACTTTGTATGGTAAGAAAGCACGGACTGCACCCTGATATAGGTATGCTGCATTGTGGTGATTATCAGCCGAGTCTAGTACTTGACTTAATGGAGCCATTTAGAGCGTTAGTGGTCGACACAACGGTAATTAAAATGATCAATAAACAGCAGTTCCAGCATGATGATTTTGAGGTGCGAGGGGAGCAATGTTTACTGACTTCCGCTGGACTTAAAAAATTCATTACCGAAATTGAAAATAAACTGACTGCAAGCTTTAGTTGTAAACGAACCAAGCAGCTTAAAGATTATAGAAAAGCCATGAACGACCAAGTGCTTAGTTTTAAAATGCACTTACAAAGTGGTACTAAATTTACTGCTTTTAAGGCTGAGTAATATGGCGCATCATTTTGTTATATGCTACGACACACCGTGTAATAAGCGCCGCTATCGCATTGATAAAATACTAGCGGGGTACGGTGAACGAATTCAACTATCGGTTTATGAATGTAGGTTGAGCGAGAGTCAGTTTAATTTGCTCAGGTTTGAGCTGCGGCAAGTGATTAGTATTGAGGATGTATTAAATTACTACCAAGTTTGTTGCCATTGCCAAAGTCGCCGACATGGCGTAGCAGCGGCAACCCTATATGACCCAACAGGGTTCGAGATACTATAATGCGAGTCTTAGTCACAGTAGATATTACTGACAATCGCGTGCGTTACCGTGTTAATAAGGTTTTGCTTGGTTTTGGCGAGCGAGTGCAATACTCCGCATTTGAAATAGATGTAACACAAATACAGCTGACTAGATTACAAAAACAACTTAAAAAATTGCTCAATCATACAGATAAAGCACATTTCTTTGTGTTTTGTGGTAAGTGTATGGGCGCAAGAAAAGCCGATGGCGCAGGGCAAGTCAGTTGGCCTAGCCGCTTTTACTATTACTGATCTTCACCAACTTAAATCGACATTCCATGCTACTTATCCAGCATATACCTCCCTAAGTGTAACCTTGGCTTTAAGTCGTGTTTTTATACCTTTAATGGTGTTTTTAGCTGAATTTAAGCTGAATACTTTAAAGTGTCAGTAGCTGAGACCGCAGGGTAATGAATTTATTATGATTTCTGATTAATTTAACATCAAAAATGTCAGTAAGTCAGTGGTTTTGGGAACAGGCTAAAGGAGACCGACATTTTTACCCCCTCTAGCCCTTGCGTGACGCGGCCTCGATCGGCTATAGTCTGAGTAGCCCCGACTTTGAAGGGGATTAAGACAAAAACTTCATGAATTAAGATGTGTCCGTTTATCGTCTGAGTAGCCCCGACTTTGAAGGGGATTAAGACGTTGTGTTGTTTTTCATTATTTTTTCCTTATTAGGGTCTGAGTAGCCCCGACTTTGAAGGGGATTAAGACTCATAGCGACCTCCTAAATAGTTTAATAGAAAAGTCTGAGTAGCCCCGACTTTGAAGGGGATTAAGACATGCTTGCGTTAGTCATGGTTATCTCCTGTAGACGTCTGAGTAGCCCCGACTTTGAAGGGGATTAAGACCAATAATAATACCCAACATAGGGCCTCCTTAATTGTCTGAGTTGCCTCGACTTTGAAGAGGATTAAGACTTTTGAAATGGCATTTGTTGAAAATTTAAAAGTGTCTGAGTTGCCTCGACTTTGAAGATTGAAACCCGTCACGAGTCAAGCGAGTTAAGAGATTCGCGACGTAAAGTCGCTGCTACGACTTGGATGGCCGAAGCGGTTAGCGCTTCATGGACGAATCAATGTGCACGGCCTAAAATTGTAGAGCGATTACCTATGCCCCGACTTTGGAGAGGATTAAGACATGAGAACGTTTCCAAAAATTTTTGTAGAAAAGGTCTGAGTAGCCTCGACTTTGAAGTATGTTAGCTCTGAGCTGTAATACGTCCTTGTAGCTTGGTTCCATCAGGCATCCATGCCTTCACCTCCTCAAGCTGCGAAACTGTGTTTCGGTCTTTCGTCGCCCCGACTTTGAAGCATGTTAATTCTGAGCTGTAATACGTCCCTGTAGCTGGGTTCCATCAGGCATCCATGCCTTCATCTCCTCAAGCTGCGAAACTGTGTTTCGGTCTTTCGTCGCCCCGACTTTGAAGCATGTTAATTCTGAGCTGTAATACGTCCCTGTAGCTGGGTTCCATCAGGCATCCATGCCTTCATCTCCTCAAGCTGCGAAACTGCGTTTCGGTCTTTCGTCGTCCATCTCGAGAAAAATGAGTTAAGAGAATCGCGACATAAAGTCGCTGCTACGAATTGGATGGCCGAAGCGGTTAGCGCTTCATGGACGGATCAATGTGCACGGCCTAAAATTTGAAAGCGGATATGTATGCCTCGATTTTGAAGGGGATTAAGACATAAACGTGCAAGTGTTTGCATGTGAAAAGCCTGTTTGACTAGCCCCGACCTTAAAGCATGTTAGTCTTGAGCTGCACTGTAGCAGGGTTCCATCAGGCATCCATGCCTTCATCTCCTCAAGCTGCGAAACTGCGTTTCGGTCTTTCGTTGCCCCGACATTGAAGGGGATTAAGACAGTTGAAGACAGCTCTATAGCGCCTGTTTTTACACTAGGGTATCCACCATCTTGTTTATATGGCTGAAATAACACGCCAAAGTAAATTAGATTGATTAAATAGGCTAATCACAAACTTGGGGTGCTGAAATAGATAAAAACCTGTGGCATAGTGGTAAAAAAGCATAGGGTTTGTCACGAAAATGAAACAAGTGTTACTCGCGGTTATTGGTCATGCCCCTCAAGTCATCACAGAGACAATTTATGCCGCTAAAGTGCAAAAAGGGGTTGAGTTTAGTCAAATAAAAGTGATTACGACTAAAAAAGGCAAAGAGCGGGCGATAAATGCACTGTTTCAGCCTCAGCGAAGTGGCAAAACAATCCTAGGTGAGCTGTATGAGGATTACAACATTACACCAGCGCAGTTTGAGGTCGACGATATCTTAGTGCCCAGTGTATTGGGAAAGCCACTTGAAGATGTACGAACAAAATCCGAAGTGTCTGCTAGTGCCAATTTTATCTTGGATGAAGTGAAGCGTCTGACCACGGGGGAGCTGCCTGTTTTTACCTTGATGGCTGGTGGGCGCAAAACCATGGCATTTCATGTGGGCTATGCGATGACATTGTATGGCCGATTGGAAGATACCTTAAACCATGTTTTTGTCTCTGAGGAGTTTGCGCGAACTAACTTTTACTACCCTACCTTAGAAAGTCAATTTGTGAGCGATGGCACTGGCGGGTTTCCCGACGCTAAAGAAGCTGAAATTACGTTGTCGAATGTGCCTTACCTACAAATGCGAGAAAGCCTACCACAACGGCTATTTGACGAATCGTTGACCTTTAATGACGCGGTTAGAATTTGTGACAGCTTCCATCACTCAGTGGAGTTAAAAATCAACCTCACTCACAATCAAATTTTTTGCTCAGGTCAGGAAGTCAAATTATCAGATAAAGCCTTCGCCTTTTACTGGATGTTTATTGAGGACTTTATCAATAATAAGCTAGGTTTTATATGCCCAGCTAAAGATGAGCATTGTAAGCAATTAGCACTTAAATATATTAATTGTCGGCTCTATGTCGCAAGGTGTAATACGCCGACCTTTGTGGATTTTGATGAAGCGATTGCATATTTAGCCGATGAGCAGCCCATAGATTCCATGAAGTCCACAGAGCTTAAATCATTGCTGCGAGGAATGAGTTCGTCATTTTTTGCTGACAGAAAGCGTGAAATAAAAGCAGCCCTAGAACGAGTGCTGCCAAAAACGGTGGCAGATCATTATGATATTGGCCAAGTAAAGGCTACCAAGCGGGCAAACGCGACAAAAAATGTGCAAATTCAAGGGATCAGTCTCGAGCAAGAACAAGTCAAGGTGATTAACCCCGTCCACATACCTGAATTACCAAATTGGCCTAAGTTTGTGAGTTAGCTAACCAAGGTTTGGCGCCTTGTTACCCGCTCCTGGCGGTGATGATTGAATGCGCCTAGTCTGTTTGTTCAAACACCACAACGGCACGTTTTAGAGCATCTTGTATTTGTGCCCAGCTTTGCTGTTGCCACGTATTTTTATCACCGGGCACGGCGATGTGAAGCACGATGCTGTGGTTGAACACGCCTTGCTGTTTTAATTCATTGTTAGTGATATGTATTTCAAATAATGCGTAGCTGCCGCTGAGTTTTTGGTCGTTATTGTAGGGGTTGGGTTTGTGGTTATTAATGATTCCTGTTTGCTCTGCCATGCTGGGCGCATTTAAGTAAGCACACACGCTTTGCGCTGTACCAAGCGGAGAGTTGGGGCAGTGCCCTTGATTGGTAAAGGTAATATGTTGCACGTTTTTAGTCGTATAAGAAAAGTCGCGGTGCTTTTCTGGTATGCCAAATTGACTAAGCAGGCCATGACGATATTGATGATAGGCAACAGGGCTTTGGAGGTCGCTCAGCTTGTAGGTTGGGCAGGTGTTGTAGTTGGCTGGGCAATCTTGCTTTTCTACTTGCTGTAAACTGCCCCAATACGTGAGTGCAGCTTGGGTAACATAATTACTAGGCTGGTGCGATTTGTTATCCACAAACCAAGATTTACGTGGAAACAGCGCACGTTTTAATGCATCCCAATGACTTAAAAAGACTTGGTGGCAAGGCGCGATTTGAGCACTGCATACTCTTGCTAAGTCAACTTGGTTTGGCCAATACGCTTTGCTTTTTTGGTATGGGTAACTGGTGCTTTCACAGCCGCTTATTAGCGCTACTAGCGCCAAGATTACATAACTTGTTTGTTTCATTATATCGCCTCCTGCTACTCAATTTGACTAAGTTAGTTAACTCCATTTTGTGCTGAAATTAGGTTTCACAAGTTTGTGAAATCCCTCTCTGCATTTTCATCTTTTATGCTGTGTGATACCAATTGGCCTTAATACTTGCTCAATTTGAAGGAGTAAATCTGACGCTAACGGCGTTAAAAATTTCTTATTTAGAGTAACTAAATAGCAAAATTTTTGCCTGGTTATCGACAAGATTTTCTCGCCTCAAAGTAGACCACTTAATTAAGCAAATTGGTATTGAGAGATTAAGGTGTCGCGTTTTACCAGTTGCGCCCATGTCGCCCAGCAAATTAATGCGGTCTTTCTCTTGGCGTTACATTTGGTATTACTTTATAGCGAATGTGACGTGATTGAAAAGTTTAAATTTATCAACAGGTGAATATAAAGGATTTAGCATGTTAAAGACTTCTTTTAGTAAATTGACTTTAGTTTTGGCTATCACTACCGCACTGAATGCATGCGGTGGCGGTTCAAGTTCTACAACACCGGTAAATAACGGTGACAGTAGCAATGGTGACAACAGCAATAACGGAGATAACACAGATACACCCACGGCACTAGACAGTCACACCGTGACAGTACCTGGTTACCAAAGTGTACGCGTATTTATGGATGTAAATGGCGACTTTGCGATGCAGGCTGATGAGCCGAGTGGTTTAACGGCAGAAAACGGTAAAGTCACGCTAGATGTTAAAGATATAGACGACGAACAAAACTATCTGCTCGTCGCTAACTTTGTACCGGGGGTCACTAAGCGGGCTGATGGTCAGCCTGCGGTTCAATCTGCTCAGCAACTTATCGCGCCGCCACTGGCCAGTGTGATTTCGCCCTTGTCTCATTATGTTGCAGATAAGCTTAAGAGCGGTGGGGAGTTGGCTGATGCCGTCGCGGCTGCGGCGAGTGATATTGGGTTGAGCCAATTAGATATCGCTAAAGATTATATCGCTCAGTCAGACGAGGCGCTAATGGCTATCTCAACGGCATTTCAAAAGGTGTATTTTAGCGACCTTGCAGCGACTGAAAAACCACTCGCCGCCAAGCAAGTGGCTGCGCTTATTAAGGCATGGAAAGACGCACAAAACCCGCTCGATTGGAATGCTCTTGAAGTGGTATATCAAAACGAACAATGGCAAATCGCACCGACCAATCCTGGCGATATTGCCGCAGATAAGCTAAGCCATTGGGGCGAGCTACCAAAACCGGTGGATGGCAATAGGCCAACATACGTATGGAAAAACGACAGCAAAGACACCTTTGTTATATTAGCCAGTGCAGCAGTCACGGAAGCGCCATTGGCCTACACTTTTGACCCAGCGCTTGGCGAAAATGCGTTGGTAAAAAGTGATGCCTTAACTGAGCATCTTAACCAGTTTAAAGAGAGTACACAGTTAGGTGAACGTTTGCGGGTACACCGAAGTGAGTCAAACCGAGCTGGTGGGATAGTGACCGTAAAAACCCATGTAAAAACCATTGAGCTTGATGGTGAGGCACCTAATTATCAACATATTGAAAAGCAATATCAGTTTGATCAAGCGCTCAATTATAAAGGGGTCGAAGGGATCATTCAGTCTATTGAGGTGATACAACCTTGGCTTGAATCACCTTGGGCGTTAGTGCATGTTGCTCACGATAGTGATGGTAATGGTATTTATATCGGTGGTTACGTACTTATGCGCATTGTTGAAGAGTCGCTTGTTGCTAACACCGGCTTAAATGAAGGGCAGTTTTATGAGTATATCAATCGCATGGAAGCTGAAGGTCATATAATTATTGGCTTGCCAAATGACCAGAGTGAAGAGCTTGATTGGTATGCGCTCTCGGAAGCAGGTGCCAAAGTAGTTGTGCAAGGCGACTATCCGATGAAAAACATGACGCTCAGAGGCACAGCGAAAGACAACAAGGGAAATCAAACCTGGTGTTTTGATTATAACGAGAGAACGTTATGCCGCTTTTATGACAAAAACAGCGACACCTGGCAGGCACCATTTTTACTTGAGCCGCAGTTTGGTAACTATACCTATCGCCAAGCCAATTACTTGAGCCTTGACTACAACCCTGCTGGCGTATTAGCGGTTGCCACTGAAGGTTATGATACCACTTCCATTGTTGGACAATACTATCCCGACTCAAATACGTGGTATTGGCAGGAAAAAGTTGGGTTTTACAACTTAAACGATGATGCACATGTACAGCTTGATAACGCAGGGAATTGGCTATTAAAACTAAGTGTTGGATTGGGTGCGCATCTCAATTTTATTGCACCGCAAAGTGAATATAAATCCATGTTAGAAGAAAGCGCACAAGGAGTAGGGCCATTGCTGCTTGACTCGGGCGCAGGGATTTACATTAATTATGAGCGTACCCGTGAGCAACAACAAGTCTATTTAGTGCACGGCGAGTAGTTGCGGTTTGTACCACACAAAAGCGGCGCACTCGCCACCGCTTTTGTGTGTTTGTAGGGGTGATAAACGCAGCGCCAACAAACGCTGGATATGTTGCCTTTTGTGTTTACGCTCCGCGCAACCAGTTGCGTAGTCTATCTTTAAGTTGGCCAAGGTCGTCTTCGCAGATCAGGCCAATTTCTAGTGCTTTGGCGCGCAGTCTTTCCGAGGTTCTAATGCCTTGGTAGCTCACCAGTAGGCCTCTTGCTTGTACGCCGCCAAATAGCTCGCTGAGGGAATCAAGTTTGTATATCACTTGGTTGCCTTCCCCTTTACTAAACTTTTTGGTTTTGCATTCAATGAGGTGAAGTTTATTGTTGGCGAGCGCCACAATGTCTAGCTCGTTATTGACATAGCCTTGCCCCACGCGACGTTTAATCGCAACGCCTTGGGCGACATCTTGTAAAATCGTGAGTTCTTTTTTTAGGCTGAGGAGGGTGGCGTAAACATATTCTTCTAGCCAGCCACCGTTGGCAAAAAAACGAGCGCCTTCATTAGCAAACTTTAATTTGTCGTCTTGCCTTGTGGCGACGTTAGCATCTTCTAAATCGTCAATGAGTGTTTGCAAACTTGGGCTATTCATTTGGCTGCGACTCAAAGGCTCACTGATAAGTGCATTATCTTCGCTGCTGGCAGCGAGGTAGTTGAGCTGGGCTAGAGCATGGCTAAAATCTGTTTGACTGGTTGCCCATTTGGCGCCGAGCTGGCGATAGCGAATATCAACGATCCCCTCATTTGCAATTTCGGTGATATCGCCGTCGATGAGGTTAAAAAAATCGCGTATCTTTAATTTATCGGCAAGGATGGTGTTGACTCGCTCTGTTGGTACAAGCCAGTGAAGTTCGTCGCGTTCGGGTTCAATGATAAAACATTCTATTGGATAGGCGCGGATCACCTCATACATCGCAAGTAAGTGTTGGCGGTCGCCGCAACTGGCATTAAACACAAATTGAGTATCTGGTTGTTCGCTAATTAGGGTATCAATGAGCTGGTGGAAGCTGTCGATTAAGGTGTCACTATCTCGGCTGGTAGGAATAAAGGCATGATGTACTTTTACCCCTCTTGGCCCCAACACTCTTTTAATATCTTCAAGGTTTTGTTGTTGTTGAGATTCTATTAAATAGAGTATTTCATCCGAGTCGATATTGTGGTCGAGTACAGGTGTAAGCGTGTTAATAAAGTTAGTGTCGATAAAACTAAGGTGTACGTGCTTTGTCATGACTGTCCGTAAAAGTTATGTCCTTCATGAAAGATGAAATTACCCTATAAAACGGCAAGTGTAAAACAGAGTAATACTTAGTTATGAATTTGCCGCCATTTGGCGTGAAATCCCAAAGTTTGTCTAAAGTTCTGCACTGTAAAGTCGATAAATCTAAGGAAAATAATAAGTTGTACTTTTAATGCACGGAATGATTTACATTCATTTATAATTTGTAGCAGTTCAGGCAATGTTAAGCTTAACAATTTGGCGAAGTTATGCTCAAATGAGTTCGCTGCATTAAAAATAACAACATAACAATAAGATCATGCATACTTTTCAGGGTTGATGAATGTCATTATTTCGTTTTGATGAGGATGAGGGCTATGTCTACTTGCTCTCTCATCCAGTGGAATCCGGATTTCCGGCGAGCTCGTCTCAATTGATAGAGATGATTGAGGAGTCGCCATATGCGGATTTTGAAATCATTCATGCCAATATAGGTCAATTATTTGCTGCTAGTGAGACGCCCGAGCAGGACTCGCTGATTGTGGCTCGCGCTATCGATGCGTCTATTTCTGTGCGTATTGAAGAAGGCAACATGCTTGCTGAAGCGAGAGTAACCACAGCCCGAGGCGGTAAGTTGGTTTGTATGAACAAAGCCAAACAAGCATTAAAGCAAGCTGGTATTAAAAAAGGTGTCAGTGGCAAAGCCCTCGATAATCTTCTCGGTCAGCAGTTAGAACTCCCTCCTGGACACACTTACAATGGTATTGTTGCGCATGGTCAACGAGCCAAAGATGGCAATGACGCACGGTTTGTGCGCCTGTGTATGACAGCGCAGGACAGAGTGCTCAGCCCGCAAGAATCGAGCGGCGGTAAAGTCGATATGCGCAACTTAGGTGCTATCATCACCGTAAAGCCGGGCAGCCCATTAATGAAAAAAGTCCCGCCAACTGAAGGCGAGCCGGGCTATACCGTGTTTGGTGACGTGATTGACCCTAAACCAGGCAAAGACGCGCCACTTGAGGTGTCAGAAGGCACCAAGCTCGATCCCAACGATAAGAACCTGCTTATTGCCGATTCAAAAGGCGTGCCTGTAGCCGTTCCTCGTGGCATGCGTGTTGACGATGTGCTGTGTTATGAAAACATTGATGTGACGACTGGGCATGTTGAGTTTGATGGCAGCGTGATTGTGAGCGGTGATATTAAAGATGGAATGCGTGTTAAGGCTTCGGGCGATATTACTGTTATTGGCTTTGTGGAATCGGCCATTCTTGAAAGTGGTAGCGCGGTCACGATAATGCTTGGCACCATTGGTCGTAAGCGCACCGAAGGCGAACCTTTTTCGTGCTCGATTAAAGCAAAGCGCAGTGTTTCGTTAGGCTATGCGCAGTACTGCCGAATTGAAAGCGAACAAGATATTCTCATTGAACGTCAAGCCTTGCATTGTGACTTGGCTTCCAAGCGTTTAATCAAAATCGGTAAAGGTGAAACCCCCAGAGGCAAGCTGATTGGCGGAAATGTATTGGATGCCATGCGTATTGAAACGGGTGAACTTGGAGCACCATCAGGCACAAGAACGCGTATTTCATTAGCCCAAGATTGGGATAGTTTGCACGATAAGCACCGCGAATTAGTGGAGCTGGAAAAGGTGCTGGCGTCCAAAGTCATCGATATTAAACAAGCCATGAATAAAGCACAGGCGTCGCCGCAATCGCAAAAACGAGATGCATATCTTGCCAAGTTGCAGCACAGCGAAATGCAAATCAACAAACACTACGGCCGTAATCAGCGTAACATCGGGTTAATACAGCAAAAAATACATCGATTAGCACGCTTGAGTCGAGTCACTGTTAATGAGCTCATGCACCCCGGAACTGAAGTGAAAATAGCGAGAGACACTAAACTGTTTTCACGAATTTACCCGCCTAATTTCGTTAAATTGCATGAAGGTAAGATCATGCAGCAGTTTACGACTGCCAAAACCGCAGAAATAGCTTAAAAACGAGCACTTATAAAAATGCCAGCTGGATTTGCTGGCATTTTTATTATTCGGTGTCGGTTGTTGAATCAGGTTCTGACTCGGCTTCAGGCTCTGGTAATGGCCAGCCACCTAATGCTTGCCACTTGTTGACTATGTAGCAAAAGAGCTCTGCGGTGCGCTCTGTGTCGTAAAGTGCACTGTGTGCTTGACTGTTATCGAACTCGATACCTGCTGCACGACATGCCTTTGCAAGCACCGTTTGCCCTAGAGCAAGCCCGGCAAGTGAAGTGGTGTCAAAGCTGACAAATGGGTGAAAAGGTGTGCGCTTTATCTTGTTACGCTCAATCGCTGCATTTAAAAAACCGTGATCAAAAGCGGCATTATGGGCAACGACAACGGAGCGTTGACAGCCCGCGGCTTTTTGGGCTTTACGCACGGCTTTGCAAATTTCTTTCAGCACTTCATCTTCCGCAACTGCGCCTCTGAGTGGTGAAAATGGATCAATGCCATTAAAGTCAATCGCAGCTTGCTCAATATTTGCGCCTTCAAAAGGCGCAACATGAAAGTGTACTGTCTGATCTAAGCTTAATACCCCGTCATCGTCCATTTTTAACATACTGACGGCAATTTCTAGTAGGGCGTCAGTATCTTTATTAAAGCCAGCGGTTTCCACGTCGATAACTACAGGAAAGAAGCCGCGAAAGCGTTTTGAAAATAGCGTTTGCTCGGTATCAGACATAATCTTCTTGGTTTGTGAAATTTAGCGGCCTATTATACTGATACCTCGACAAGAAGCGAGCAGCTTGAGAGCGCTTAGTATGGTACATTTATTGCTTAACTCTAAATAGCGCGAATTGGTAGAGATAAGCTCTAGTTTTTGGCGTGTTGAGCGCATGTAGATTAATGGTTGATGTTGTGAGGTGTGGGGTGATCAAGTTATATAAATCAGTAGGTTGGGTTGGTATATCGTTATGCGCCATTACCTTTAATAGCGAGGCTGCAATGCGGCAATACGCTGCCGAAGCTGATTCATCACATTGGAATGTTGACCAAAACAATCGCTTGAGTTGTGCGCTTAATCATGAAGTTCCGTATTACGGTGAAGCTATATTTTCAAGTAATGCCAGTAAAAATAAAGACTTAACCTTTAACCTTGATATGATGGTACGTCCTGAAAGTTACGATTTTGCAGGACTTGAATCGGTGCCACCGCTTTGGCGAGCCGGCAAACCGGCAAGAAGCATCGGGCAAATGAAATTACTGAAAAAATTTGACGGTGAACTTGAAAATGACGTCGCGTGGCAGTTGCTGACTGAGCTTGAAAAGGGCTACTTTCCCACTTTTTATTATAAAGATTGGCACAACGACGTAGATAAAATCTCAGTTTCTTTGTCGTCAGTAAACTTTAAACAGGCATATTGGGCGTTCTTACAATGTCGCGATAACTTGTTGCCATACAGCTTTGAAGACATCGCTTTTACGGTGATGAATTACAAGAAAAATTCCAGCGAACTGACAAAGTCGTCACGCAAACGCTTGGATATGATCGGCGAATATCTTAAAAATGACTCGAAAATTGAGCAAATTTATATTTCGGCCTATAGCGATAGTTATGGCGGCCGTGATACCAACCTGAGGTTGTCAAAGAAACGTGCCGAGGCGATTAAATCATATATGGCGAGCTTAGGGGTTGAAGAGAATAAGATTATGACTGACGGCTTTGGCGAAAAACGCCATATTGATACCAACGACAATGCTATTGGTCGCGGTAAGAACCGTCGAGTCGTGATCCAAATTTCAAGACCTTGATGTTGGGGTTTTGGTTTTGTAGTGGGTTGTTGGTTAGTTGGGTTGTCGGCTTAAAAGCCGACCTACAAGCCGAGACACGGTGCTGATATCGGTTTTATTCTAATACCGTACTACATGACGCTTTTAATGCATTGGCATGGCTTAGCTGATTGTGATAGGTGATGGTAATGGGCTGTGCGGTGTTTATCTCATAAGCCAGTGCTAAATCTAATTCTACGCTTTTACTTTGCCCAGCATTTAGGGTCATAAATTCATTGGCTGTCGGCGCGAGTCGTTTTGCCATGGGTCCTTGATAATTAAGCGACTTACCATTTTGTGTTACCTCTAAAAATTGGCTCCACCAGCCTTCAAAAGGGGTATGCCAAATTAGAAACTTTTCATCATTATGGCCTGCGTTGGTAAAAGTGAAATTAATGGGGTAGGTCATACCTGAGTCGGAACCCTTACTCACACTGCATTGAATGTTACTTTGTGCATTCATCGTTGCCTCTGATTTTGTAGTTGGGGCGGTGTCGTTGCAAGCTTGGAGCAGCATAGCAGCGGTGATCATCATTAGGGGTTTCAACATACTGTTTTTGAGCCTGTTGCCACGCTCATTCCTTTTTTATTTTCCACGTAAATACTTTGCACTATGCTGAGTATTACAGTCGAATAACGAATCGCATACTCTCATGACCAAAAATAATAACAAAGAGTTCAATTCTTTTGCATCGTTTTACCCTTATTATCTCGCGGAGCACAAAAACAAAACCTGTCGTCGCTTGCATTTTATTGGCTCAACCTTAGTGCTCTTGGTTTTGCTCTTTGCGCTGGTTTTTGCATATTGGTCTTTACTATGGTTGTTGCCAATCGCGGGTTATGGTTTTGCTTGGGTGGGGCATTTCTTTTTTGAAAAAAATAAGCCTGCGACATTTCAGTATCCACTGTATAGCTTGATGGGTGACTGGGTCATGTACAAGGACATTATCCGTGGTAAAGTACCTTGGTAAAGGAGACTCAGTAGATAATAAAAATGAATGTAAAACAAAGTGTTATTGCTATGAGCTGTGCCGTTTTACTGGCTGGTTGCCAAAGTGTGTCAGCCACTGGCACACGCACGCTAGCAACTTTTAGTGTAGATAATACTCAGTGCTACGACCGCAAGGCGCAATCTAGTTATTTTGCCGTTGATTCTCATCACCATTTTCAGCCATTTCGGGGAGATGCGGTCCCATTTGATAAGCTCGTTACTTGGGCAGAGCGTGCGGGAGTGGTGTTTGTCAACGTTTATGGCATTGGTCAAACCTACGAGCGAAAGCCTGATTGCTTTGGTGAGCGTGGGTGCTACAGTCAGTTGATTTCACCCAGCATTCAAAATGACTTTAAAAATGCGAGCAATTATCTTAAATATGGCGCAGATAACGTGCATATTACCTTGTCTATGACCTTTGCTGACTTACACAAACCAGAGACTATTTTGCCAAAAATGGCACTACTTGAAGGCGAGTTTGGTGACTTATTTCGTTGGATGGGAGAAGTGAATTTAGTTAAAGCAGCGCATTTTGGTAATGGGCATCAAGCGGTAGAAAAAGAGACTATCGCCAAGTGGCAGCCATTTATGGCTGTGCTAAAAGAAAAGCGTATTCCGCTTGCTCTGCACGCTGACTTAGGCGATAACAACACGCCACTTAAATACTTACCTTTGCTTGAGGAAGTGTTAAAACGCTACCCAGAAAACGATATTATTTGGATGCACATGGGAGTATCAAAAGAGTTAAACCAAATTGACCCAGAGCTGCACATAAACACCATGGAGCGGTTATTCTCCCGATATAAAAACTTAAAGGCCGATCTGTCATGGCGAATTTTGTACGACTATTATTTTAGTGACCCGAAAATTCAGGGGCAGTATGTTGAATTTATTAATGCCCATGCTGAGCGTTTTTTGCCAGGCAGTGACTTCGTCGCTAGTAAAAATAAACGCTTTTTCGATTATTTAGAAGAAGTCGATATCAATAGCCGAATTCTCGCTGAACTTGATGACAATGCTTTTCGCCAGATCGCCTTAGGTCAAAACTACTTTTCGCTATTAGATTTACCTTATCGCGCGCCAGAGATTTGTATTACAGCGTCTCCTTGAGCATGGATAGCACATCGTTTACGTCTAGCTTCATCACTTTATCGGTGTTCGCGAGCAATTGATCCGCGAGGTCTTTTTTATGGTGATGGAGCTCGACAATTTGCTCTTCAATCGTGCCTTTGGCAATTAAGCGATAAATAGTAACGGGGCGTGTTTGTCCCATTCTATGTGCGCGGTCTGACGCTTGCTCTTCAACCGCAGGATTCCACCAAGGATCCATGTGAATAACATAATCTGCAGCGGTAAGGTTCAAACCAGAGCCTCCGGCTTTGAGGCTTATTAAAAATACCTCGCCTTCACCTTTTTGAAAGGCATTCACGGCCTGCTGACGTGCTTTGCTTGGGGTGCTGCCATCTAAATATTGAAACCGGATCCCGCGTTTTTCCAAGCGAGCTTTGATAAGTTGCAAATGGCCTACAAACTGACTGAATATAAGTGCCTTGTGATTGTTCTCTTGCAGCTCGGTTAGAAGCTCATCCAATGCCGCTAATTTCGAGCTGGTTATCTGACTTTCTGCCATTAACAGTTTTGGATGACAACAGGCTTGGCGCAAGCGGGTTAGCGCTGCCAGCATTTTAAAGCGTTGTTCATTGGCACTGTCTTGCTGTGTTGACTGTGAAATTTCGTCAATGGCATTTTGGCGCAGCGCTTCGTAAAAGGTTTGTTCTTCTTGGCTCAATTGAATTGGTACATTGATCTCAGTGCGTGGTGGCAATTCAGTTAATACCTGATGCTTCATACGGCGCAGAATAAAAGGCTGGATCAGGTGTTTGAGGCCTTTACGGGCACGGTGTGCTGCGAGCTTATCTTCATTGGCGTTTTCAATGGGAGCGGAAAACTTTTCGCTAAAGCGTTTGAGGTTACCGAGCAACCCTGGGTTTACAAAACGAAAGAGTGACCAAAGCTCGGTGAGGTTATTTTCTATTGGGGTCCCTGTGGTGATCAGCTTAAATTTGCCTCTGAGCGCGCACGCGGCTTGAGTACGTTTTGCTAAAGGATTTTTTAGCGCTTGGGCTTCATCGGCGACAATGGTTTCAAAAGCGATAGGCTTTAAGATATCAACTTCGCGCTGGAGTAGACCATAACTTAATATCACACAATCCAGTGGTTGCAAGTTGCTCAGCATCTCAGCTCTAGCATCAGAATGTGGATAGTCAGAAAAGAGTTTCACCGACAAGGTTGGAGCGAATTTTTGGATTTCCTGTTGCCAGTTGAAGCAGACCGATGTTGGCGCGATGACAAGCGTCGGGCCGACATTGGCACGGGCCAATATCATCGCCAGCGCTTGGATGGTTTTACCCAATCCCATATCATCGGCAAGGCACGCACCTGCACCCCAATGGGCAAGTCGCATTGCCCAGTCAAAGCCTGCCTGCTGGTAGTCGCGCAGCTCGGCTTGTAATGTTGAAGGAAGCGTTGGAGTCAATGCAACGGCTTGCTGCATTTTTTCGTTTTGTTCTTCCCAAGCCGGCAAGGTTTTCATCCGCATTCCTGTGGTGGCTTCAGCAATTAAAGGCGCGGCTAACGGGTGAAACTTTCCGCCCTCGGTCGCGTTATTGAGCTGGTCAAGTTGCGCTTTTAAGTCACTTGAAAGCGCGAGTACTTGCTCACCGTCCAGCGCAATAAAGCGGCCATTGCTGGTGGCAACCATTTTTAGAAGCTGTTTAAGTTCGATAACTTGGTCATTACTTACTTGTAGCTCGCCGGTCATGTCGAACCATTCATTTTTCTTGCTCATGGCAAGTTGCAAATGTTGGCTTTCGAGCTTGCTACTGAGCTTAACCTTTTTGCCTTTAGGCCATCTGAGCTTGAGTGCCATAGGGCAAGGCTCTTGATTAATCACCAGCTCAAGTTCTTGCAGCACCTCTAGCGCTGCATCCATTTCAGCTAAACTTAAGCGATTATCCGTCATCTCCAAAAATAGCGGACAGTGCGTATCTAACTCATCCAATCTTTGCTGCTCAAGTAACAAGTTTCGGGTGGTGGATAAGCGCTTACCATCAATTTCGGCGCTGACAGTGGCAATACCGTGTCCTGGATGAAAAATCGGCCCTTTTTCGCCAAAGGGCATGACCACACAGTGAAAATCGAGGCCTTGATGATAAGGTTGAATGTTAATAACAAGCGCCGATTGCGCTTCGATACTATCCAGCCCAGTATCTATATCAGCTAAATCAGACTGTACATTAAGATAAGGTGCGATGGCTTTAATACTCGATAGCACCTTTTGTTTTGCACTGGTAGGCACGGTTAATCCAGACTCGCCGATAATCTCAGCGACCTGTATATGTGACTGGTTAAACACAATAAACTCGTAGTGATGCTCAGCTTGTTGAGTAAATGAGTAGGTTTGCGGTTGACCAAAATAGCTGGGTAAATTAGGAATAGAGAGTAGCAGATCGTCGCCATGTTGACGGATGTGTAACTCGGGAGATTTCTCGGCAATGGTAATGGCTTGTTTTAAGTCTTCTTCATGGTATAGGTTGGTGGCGCCGACTGCGGCTTTTAACGCTGGAATTCCAGCAAGGGTGTAGTCCGCACGACCATTGTAGCCATAACCTGACTGTGGTGCGATGGCGTCGATCAGCTTTTTATCAGATTGGCTGATATAACTAAATTGCTCAGGGTGTTGTTTCAGTTGTTTGCAGGAAATTGGCTTACCTTTTCCCCAGCCTGTTTTACCCCGCTTTTGCTCGCGTGCTAAAAACTCAATATCAAAGCGACCTTGCCTAATTTGCCAAATCAGGCGAAATTGTTCGTCAACTTCTTGGCTGGTATTTGCGTTCGGGTTGAGCGCAATAAGCTTGTCCAGTGCCAGATCCCACGCCGTCTTTTTGGCAACAAGGTGACTAACATTAAGCTCGGGATTAAACGCAAGCGGATATTGCTCACCGTGCATTGCCAGCATCAACTGCTTTGCAAGCCCAGCAAAAAGAGGTAAAGAGAGGCGCTCAAAAATTGCGATGCAGTCGTCGAGACTGGCAAGCGCTTTGGCATCTAAGCTCTGATTACACCAGAAGTGTGCAAAGCAGTCGAGCAAGCGACCTAAGGAATAGTCAAAAACATGAGATTTCTTCAGACTTGAATAATTTAAATGGGCGCTGCTGTAGGTACTGTTTTGCGACAAGCTCTCTGCGCAGTATAACAGCACGTTATTGGCAAAGAAGTTATTATAAGGCGCTTTGCTGTCTTGGCTTTCAAACTCAAGCTGTTGAGAGAGGGTGTCAAATAATGCGGCATCATGGCTATTGGCTTGCTGCAATAACGCCAACTTATGAAACAAACCCAGTGTTCTACCTAGGTACTGCTTTTTACGTTTGGTGATTTTGTCTTTGGCTTTTAGTGCTTGTTCAAAACAAACGATAATATCGTCGTGTTGTTGTAAAAAAGCAATGCTTGCCATAATTTGTGCGCTATAAGCGGTTTGGATATTGGCTACCAACGCCTGAGCCTTATCCAATTGCAGGGTATAGATTTGATATTCTGCTAATAAGCAGGTCAGTAGCGGGCTCTGTGTCTTGGCTTGAACCTGTGTGAGTATTTCAAGTGCATAGCTAATGCTGTGACCACCTTGTAGTAAGGTATAGAGCAAAGTTGCAAAAGCTTGATATTGCAAGTCATCAGCAAGTGCCGAAAATCCTTCAACTGAAAAAGGATAAAAGTACAGTGGTAATAGCACTTGATTGGTCTTATGACACACCGCCTGTGGGTCTTTCGCCAGTCCTAAATGATTGCGGGCTTTTGGTAGTTGATTGATAAATAAAAAGTCTCGAATGAGTCGCTGTTCATCGGCAAATTGGCGTTCCCATTCATAAGCATTCAGTACAGGGATAAACTCTTCAGCAGCGTTAAGGATTGCTAAAAACTGGCCGTCAGCCATGACTCGATGGCTTAAACTGGTCGCGAGTTTTAGATTTATTTGCACTCCATCTTCGTTAAAAGTCACTAACCCGTTTGAGCGCCATTTCATAATTTGGCTATGGCTTACACCTTGTTCAAAGTCATTTTCGGGGATGATCTCTTTTGCCACGAGTGCTTGAACTAGGCGTTTGAGTTTGATTGCTGAAACTGGTTTATAGACGACCGCCAGCACACTCAACAGCGTTTGCTCGTGCATAGGTAGGTTATGCACTTGATTGATTAGCGCTGTGATTTCTTCGTTAATTGCTGGTGGAAAGTCAAAATTCATCGTTTGGTTGTAGTATTCAATTTAAGACACTGAAAACTACCATAATTTAGTCTGAACTGCCATGAGGATAAGCAAAGTCAAAGTTCATTTTTCGGTTATGGTGGTTCATTCAATACACTGAAAACTAGTACTATATTTAGTCTGAACTGCCATGAGGATAAGCAACAAGAAAGAAAGGGAGGTGAGGGAGGCGATGCCTCCCTTTTGGTTAGCCTAGCATGTTATACAGTAATGCAGAAACCGCCAGCAAGCCGACGAATAGTACAAAGTAAGTGCCAATGTGGCTTTTGTATTTTTGTAGTGCCGGTACTTTAAACACGGCAATGGTTGGCATGAGAAACAAGATCATCGCAATAATCGGGCCTGAGATAGCCCCCATCATATCCAAAATACTTGGGTTTAATACGGCGCACACCCAAATAGCAACAAACATAAATACCACGCCTAGCTTGTCAGCAAGCTTGTAGCTCATACTCGTTTGCTTGGTTGCAAGGCCGTTAAAGCTTTCGCGTGCACCAAGGAAGTGGCCTAGGAAAGACGAAGTAATCGCGATAAATGCCACAAGAGGGCCAAGCATTTCAATAAATGGATTGTTATACACGTTAGCTAAATAGGATAAAACAGAGACGTTCGCCGATTTTGCTTCTTCCATTTGCTCTGGTGTTAGAGAGAATACGCAGGAGAACACGAATAGCAAAACAAACACGATCAACATAATGGAGGTCGTACGAAGAATGGCTTCTGATTTTTGAACTGCCTCACTTTTGTAGTGACGACGCTGCACGTTAGCAAAGCTAGATATAGCGGCTGCATGGCTAAATGAAAATACTACGATAGGAACGGATAGCCAAAGCAACTCGGTTAAGCTCGCAACGTCAGGCGTGCTTATCACTGGCATTTGCCAGTTAGGCACTAAATAGAGTGACAAAAACAGTAATACCCCAACCAGCGGGTAAACCAAAATAGCAAAAGCACGCAGTAGCAGCTTTTCGCCGCCTAGCATAATGGCAATCATCCCGGCAACGAGCAAACCGGAGAGTAAAATACGAGATGGCGATTCAAAGCCAAGTTGATTGACAATAAAGCTGTCGACGGTATTGGTTAGGCCAACACCATAGATAAGCAAAATAGGAAAAATAGAGAAAAAGTAAAGTAAGGAAATTAAACGGCCAGCACCTGCGCCAAAGTGCTCTTCTACTACATCCGTAAAATCGGCATTTTTTTGCTTTGATGAAAGGACGAACCGGGCCAATCCTCGGTGTGCTAAATAGGTCATAGGGAAGGCAAGCACTGTCATGATAACGAGTGGCCAAAAACCACCAATACCTATGTTAATTGGCAAGAATAAGATACCTGCGCCGACCGCAGTGCCAAATAAACTTAATACCCAATGTGTGTCGTGTTGGGTCCAGCGCCCGTCGCTGATGGTATTCATCTCCATCATCGCTTCAGAGGAATTACTCATATACTTGTTGTCCTGGATTTAGAATTATAATCGGGCGCATCATATAAAAAATGACGAAGTGTTGCATGTATAAACCGTCTACTCCGAGGAGTTATGCGGTGAAATACGTTTGTTTGACTAAAACTTGCTCAAGGTGTGGTGGGTTCTTCACCGGTTATTGTAAATCTAAGTCTGCAAATGTTCTTAATTGTTACCACTGGCAATGAATTGCTAGCCGACTTATAAATAAATTTTTATTCTAGTTTGCAAAGAGAATTAAAATAACCAAGTGGAAAAGTATGTTCAAGCTAAACTCTCTATTGCTCGCTTCAACTTTGTTGGGAAGCTTCGCTGCTAATGCAACGATTGTCGAATTTCAAACTTCTCATGGTAGCTTTCAGGTCAATTTATTTGATGAAAGTACGCCTAAAACCGTGGAAAACTTTTTGAAATACGTAGATAACGGGCGTTATTCTGATACGGTAATTCACCGCGTTATTCCAGATTTTGTTGTGCAAGGTGGTGGCTTCAAATATGAAGGAGACGTGCCTCTTGATGCCATCGCTACTTACGATGCTGTAAAAAATGAACCTAAATGGTCTAACGTAAAAGGCACTATTGCAATGGCAAAGGTAGCAAATAGACCTGATAGTGCGACAAGCCAATGGTTCTTTAATTTGGTAGACAACAGTAAAAATTTGGACGTTGACAACGGTGGCTTCACAGTTTTTGGTCAAGTGACTGGTGATGGCATGGAAATATTAGAAGCGATAGCAAAAATTCCTCGTTGTGGTAATGTGCCATTAGTTAACTTCACTGATGAACAGTGTAAAGATAGCAATAGTGAGCCGGGGGCAGCTAACTTTGTGACCATAAACGCAGTTACTGTGCTGGATGATGACCCCAAATCAGCTCAGGGCTTAAGCCCAAAAGCAAATACCTTGATTGATCAAGTGCCTGATAAGCCTTCAACTGACTCTGATTCATCTGGCGGTTCAATGTTTGCCGGCCTTATGTTGCTGGCTGGTATTTTCGGATTTAGACGTAGATTTCATAG
Organism: Pseudoalteromonas sp. JC3; assembly: GCF_030291895.1. Lineage (NCBI taxonomy): Bacteria > Pseudomonadati > Pseudomonadota > Gammaproteobacteria > Alteromonadales > Pseudoalteromonadaceae > Pseudoalteromonas > Pseudoalteromonas sp. JC3. Next base: position 1,765,867 of record NZ_CP127855.1, read on the forward strand.
GTAACCAAATCACTTTGGTTGCAGATGCTAACGATAGCATCACAGTCCCTAGTTAACCTGATCTCAGGTTAATAACTTGGAAGCGCACTTCGGTGCGCTTATTTCTTTGTTATTAAGTTATTGTTTTCGTTATTCGTCTTCGCCAAACAGTGCAATCGCTTTTGTCGTTAAACTATACTGATCACGGCCATCCGCTTGGATAAGCCCTTCATTGAGGTGAGTAGTCACAACATTTTCGAGTAGTTGTTGATCCACATGCGGGAGTGAAAAAGTGTGGTGATTGATATCGCACGATTCTGGAAAGCTTGCTTTCAGCTTAGACAGCAACATTATCGAATACATATTCTGTAAACGTTCCATAGCCGACCCTTTTATTATTCCAATTTTTGCGAGAACAATCCTAACAGTAAAATTGCGGGTTTGTCTATTTTTTGTGCTGGTTTGTGAGGGGGCAAAGATCCGATGTGCTTGAGAAAATACAAAGGGCCAATTTGGCCCTTTACAGTCTAATCTTATACGGCTTCAGCCGCTTTCTTCGCGAGGTATTCGTCGTACGTACCATGGAAGTCGGTGATCTTACCGTCTTTAATTTCCCAAATGCGCGTTGCAAGTGATGAGACAAACTGGCGGTCGTGCGATACGAAGAATAATGTACCTTCGTATTGTTCAAGTGCCAAGTTGAGAGACTCGATTGATTCCATATCCATGTGGTTCGTTGGTTCGTCCATTAGTAGGATATTTGGCTTATGCATCATGATTTTACCAAATAGCATACGGCCTTGTTCACCACCTGAGATCACCTTAACTGACTTTTTGATGTCGTTTTGAGAGAACAGCATACGGCCAAGGAAGCCGCGTACGACTTGCTCGTCATCGCCTGGCTGTTGCCACTGTTCCATCCATTGGAAAAGATCCAGATTTTTTTCAAATTCGTCAGCATGGTCTTGCGCATAGTAACCAATATTGGCGTTTTCTGACCATTTATACTCACCTGATTGTGGCGCTTTACGGCCTGCTAAGGTGTTGAGTAGTGTCGTTTTACCGGCACCATTTTCACCGATGATGGCAACTTTCTCGCCAACTTCAACAAGGCCATTTAGGTCAGAGAATAGGGTGTCGTCATAACCTTGTGATAGCGAGATAAGCTCAAGTGCGTTACGGAATAGCGGCTTTTCCTGCTCAAAGCGAATAAATGGATTTTGACGACTTGATGCTTTAACTTCTTCCAGTTGGATCTTGTCAATTTGCTTAGCACGAGATGTCGCTTGCTTCGCTTTTGAGGCGTTTGCAGAGAAGCGCGAAACGAACTGCTGTAGCTCAGCGATTTGCGCCTTTTTCTTAGCATTGTCTGACAACAGGCGCTCGCGAGCTTGCGTCGCAGCAAACATGTATTCATCATAATTACCTGAGTAAATACGCAGATCGCCATAGTCGATATCCGCCATATGTGTACACACTGAGTTTAAGAAGTGGCGGTCGTGCGAGATGATGATCATAGTACAATCACGCTGATTCAATACGTCTTCCAACCACTTGATAGTATAGATATCCAAGTTGTTGGTTGGTTCGTCTAGGAGCATGATATCTGGCTCTGCAAATAATACCTGTGCAAGTAGTACACGCAGTTTCCAGCCCGGAGCAACTTCTGACATCAAGCCATAATGTTGCTCGGTTGGAATACCCACACCGAGGAGTAATTCACCCGCTTTTGCTTCTGCGGAATAGCCATCCATTTCAGCAAATTGCGTTTCAAGGTCGGCAACACGCATGCCGTCTTCTTCGCTCATTTCAGGTAATGAGTAAATGCGATCGCGCTCTTGCTTGATTTCCCACAGCTCTTTATGACCCATGATCACTGTGTCTACAACCGTATATTGCTCGTAGGCAAATTGATCCTGATTTAGCTTAGCGATGCGCTCGTTTGGATCGTAGTTTACGTTACCTGCACTTGGCTCTAGCTCTTTGCTTAGGATTTTCATAAAGGTGGATTTACCGCAGCCGTTAGCGCCTATTAGGCCGTAGCGGTTACCGTCACCAAACTTAACGGAAATATTCTCAAACAGTGGTTTTGCACCAAACTGCATAGTGATGTTGTTACACGAAAGCATAAATTTGACTCATTACTGACAATTGCGGCGATCCTATCATTTATGGGTGACAAATGATGTAAAAAGTTTGGCTAACTCACACATTACTTTTGCGGCTGATATAGCAAAGACCTAGACGTTGAAAACTTATCGTCATAAGACGTTTTATTTACGATTTTATTAAATTTTATTTACCAATTGGGCGGTTAAATGTTAGCCTGTTTTAATGCGAAAGGATGATATAAAAACTAACTCTGGTGAACAAGGATGAAAATAGTTGAAGAAAAACATAATTGGTTGATTGACCAACAAATCGATGAGCTTGAAGTCTTACCACCCCATACCACAACCGCTCATTTACCGTCAGAAATTAGAACGCAACTAAAGCCTCATGCCAGTGATTGGATAGTATTGCAACAAAGACATAATTGGCGCCATGTTAAGCGTGACGAATTTACTCGTGTTTTTATAAAGACCAAAAAGGGCTTACAAAGTGTAAGGTCTGGCAGTGCTGCCGGTTTTAGAGAGCAGCTAATCATCGTTAAACGCAAGTCTTATTTCAAAGCAGAGATTAGAAACAATGCCTTTACAAGGAGTGGTGGGGTTGATCCTAATCAGCCCATTGGCGCAAGCCAATTAGACCCGTTAACACCGGTTGAACAGGTATTGGCCTCGATTAACGTCGATAAATCACCTGAGGTGGCTGAAAAGCGCATATTGGTGTCGCTGGAAGGGGAGTTGGCGGGGAGTTTTGTGATCAAAGGTGCTAATACTCCCACATTGTCCAGAGCCTCTGAAGGGGCAACACAAACGCCTCTGATATTCGGCAAGTTGAGTGAAGATGGTCGCTATAGCCTAAAAGCAAAAATCTTAGGTGTGCCGGAGCAGGTGCTTTTTAACAATGTGCCATATGCAGACCTACTTGATATAGAAAAAGTAAAAGCACTTAAGATTGGCGCTGAGGGCGGAGTGCAGCTGATTAAACACAGAGTGTCAGGTGAGGGTAATATACACCTATATTTTATTAGCGAGCCTCCGAGTATCGGGATCTTCTTTGATGGTACAGGCAACAACAAGTACAACGATATTTTGGACCCATTTGATGATAAAGAGCCGACGAATATCGCTAAGCTCCATGAGTTGTATGACACTGGAAAAAAGTTTGTTTTTTCAGAATACATAGAAGGAGTCGGCACAGCGGCAGGAAAGAAAGACTCGATCGTAGATTTAGCTATAGCCTATAGTTTCGATGAAAGGTTAACGAGCGCGATATCTAAGTTACGTCTATTTCTTAAGGGTAACAATATACGGCTTTGTCAAAATGTATTGGTAGATTGTTTCGGTTTTAGTCGTGGTGCAGCGGCAGCAAGGGCATTTGTTAATCTGGTTAATGAAATGAGAGAAGCGCAAGATATTAGATTGGTTGGTAAAGAGGTGGTATTTCGCTTTGTTGGTATTTTCGATACCGTCGCGTCTATTGGAGGGGATGGAGATAATGATCATGGTGAGCTGTATGCTAGAGATGAGTTAGAGAAGGCGGCTAGACTCGATCTTAATCAAGCCAGTGCTGGGGCTGTATATCACTTAACGGCTTGGGATGAGCGGCGTGATAAATTCCCACTAAGCTCATTAAAAAATAAAGATGGCAGTTTGTTTGCTAATCACAAGGAAGTCCACTTGCCAGGCGTTCATTCTGATATTGGGGGCGGGTATGCCCCTATCAGTTTTGATATTGAGTATCCTTTAAAGCGCATTCGTGGCATTCCCGGAAATCCAGAGCATGAAGCAAAAGTACAACAGGCGAAATTGGCAATTGAACATAAATATCAGTGGCCTGGTATTAACGTGGATATGGTCTATCGCTTTAAAAGGCTAAGATATGGTGCTAGTCGCTCGGGAAGAGATAAGGATTTTTACACCACATACCGGCCCGTTTGGAGACGTAAAATAGATAATACCCTTGCCCATTATGGACTGCACCACATGTATAACGAGGCAATTCAACATGGCGTTCCGCTAAAAGATATGGCGCGTCTTCAAAGTATCTACCCTTATGAACTTAGCAACGAGGTCGCAACTTTGGTACCTAAAGCTCTTAAAGCTGGGCCAGCAAGCCAAGCTTGGCAGAAGTTATACGAGCATTATATTCATATTAGTTCTCGGTTTACGGGAGCTGTGGATAAAATGGCTCATGGAGCTGAAAGAAAGGCAAAATACGCCACTGAAAATGGACAAAGGGAAATGTTTTACAATAATGCAAAAGCGCTACCGCAGGTACAAGTTTGGAAAGCGTATAAAAATGGAAATAAATCAATTTGGAGAAAAGGATGATTAATAAGCTCTATACCATTTTACTGGCAGTAATACTGCTTTGCAGTTGCTCTTCACATACCGAGCTCGAAAAATTAAATATAGGTATTTCCGCTTATGAAAAAAGTGACCTGATGGTAAAGCTGATATTTGACGATAGATTTTCCCCCCCAGCGGGCGCAATAGGTTGCTGTTGGGGGAATGCGCAAAAAAATGGATCGTTTTGGGGAGCCGAAATACCACATAAAGTAAAAGCGCAGTGGTGGGATTATAAGCAGGGAAAACACTATCGTGCAGCGTTAACTGTACAGCGTGACAAGGCGTACAAAATCGCGGGTAATTTACCTAGCATTACCCATTACACAGGCGAAACAGAAACCGATGTTGAGCCCTATATTATCTTCGGCTTTGGTGAAAAGGGTGAAGTAAAAATGTGGATTTCTAATGCACCGTTTGATGGCGTCGAAGGACGAATTTTAGAGGAAATCGGATCGGCACAAGCGACTTGGGAACATTTTGAATTAACCGATGAGATGTTTAATTAGATAAGCGCCCACAATCCAAAGTTAAGATAAAAAACAAATGAGACTAGGGATGTTCGACTTGGAGAAAAGGATGTTCAATAAGCTCTATACCGTTTTACTGGCAGTAATACTGCTTTGCAGTTGCTCTTCACATTCCGAGCTCGAAAAATTACATATAGGCATTTCCGCTTATGAAAAAAGTGACCTGATGGTAAAGCTGATATTTGACGATAGATTTTCCCCTCCCGCTGGTGCTATAGGCTGTTGCTGGGGGAACGCTCAAAAGAAAGGTGTGTTTTGGGGAGCTGAGATCCCACATAAAGTGGATGTTGAATGGCGAGACTACAAGCAAGCAAAACTTTACAGAGCTTCATTCAAAGTTCAGCGGAAGAAAGCCTACCATATAATTGACGAATTGACTCCTGTTACATTTGCATCAGGACGTGTTGATGATGATGTGAATCCATTCATCATTTTTGGGTTTGGTGAAGGAGGTGAGGTAAAAATGTGGATTTCTAATTCAGCATTTGCAGGAGTTAAAGGGCGCATTTTAGAGGAAATTGGCTCGGCGCAAGCGGCTTGGGAACCCTTTGAATTAACCGATGAGATGTTTAATTAGATAAGCGCCCACAATCCAAAGTTAAGATAAAAAACAAATGAGACTAGGGATGTTCGACTTGGAGAAAAGGATGTTCAATAAGTTCTATACCGTTTTACTGGCAGTAATGTTGCTTTGCAGTTGCTCTTCACATACCGAGCTAGAAAAATTACATATAGGTATTTCTTCGTACGAAAAAAGCGATTTGATGGTGAAATTGATATTTGATGATAGATTTTCCCCTCCCGCTGGTGCTATAGGCTGTTGCTGGGGGAACGCTCAAAAGAAAGGTGTGTTTTGGGGAGCTGAGATCCCACATAAAGTTCAAGCAGAATGGTGGGATTATAAGCAAGGCAGGCATTATCGTGCTGTGTTTATAGTACAGCGAGACAAGGCGTACAAAATCGCGGGTAATTTACCGAGCATTACCCATTACACAGGCGAAACAGAAACCGATCTTGATCCCTATATCATCTTTGGGTTTGGTGAAAAGGGAGAAGTAAAAATGTGGATTTCTAATGCACCGTTTGATGGCGTGGAAGGACGCATTTTAGAAGAAATTGGTTCGGCACAAGCGACTTGGGAACCCTTTGAATTAACCGATGAAATGTTTCGCTAAAAAAGTGAAAACTAGACGTTTTATCTTGGTACTTTCTGCATGGTTGTTTACATCGGTTTATCGAATTCCACCGAAATAAATTGCTATTTGGCGCTATCTTGGGTCACATTACTGACCGCAATTAAAATAATATAACATTTAGGATTGGAATATGCGTATTAAAGCTATCTCCGCGGCCATGGTGTTGGCCTTTTCTCAGTACGTTGCTGCCGATGAAGGCATGTGGCAACCACATCAACTACCTGAACTTGAATCTATTTTAAAGTCTAAAGGACTAGAGATTGATGCTAAGTCAATTTCAAAACTCACTGAGTTCCCGATGAATGCGGTGATTAGCTTAGGTGGTTGTACGGCGTCATTTGTCTCTCCTAAAGGTCTGGTGGTGACAAACCATCACTGTGCATACGGCTCTATTCAATACAATTCAACAACAGATAACAATATTCTTGAAAATGGCTTTTTAGCAAAACAGCCAAGTGAAGACTTGCCAGCGGCACCGGGCTCACGCGTTTATGTGACAAAAGAAGTGTCGAACGTAACGGATAAAGTTAATGCTGGGACAGACTCACTGACCGGTAAAGCACGTTTTGATGCCATTGACAGTAAGCGCAAACAGCTTGTTGCCGAGTGTGAGCAAGATGAAAGCTATCGCTGTAATGTTTATACCTTTCATGGTGGATTGGAATATTACCTCATTAAATCGCTAGAGATAAAAGACGTCCGTCTGGCATACACGCCAGCGATGGGCGTGGGCAAATATGGCGGCGATATAGATAACTGGATGTGGCCTCGTCACACTGGCGACTTTGCTTTTTACCGTGCATATGTGGGTAAAGATGGTAAACCCGCTGAGTTTTCTAAAGATAACGTACCCTACAACCCAGAGTCATTCTTGAGTGTGAGTGCAAAAGGCGTGCAAGAGGGCGACTTTGTAATGGTGACGGGTTATCCGGGTCGTACCAACCGTTATCGCATTGCTTCTGAAGTAGATTATGTGTTTAACACGGTTTACCCCATGGTACGTAAACATAACTCAAAGTATGTGGCACTAATTGAAGAAAATGCACCAGAAGGGTCGCAAGCTCGTATCGCCTATGAAAGCACCATTGCAGGTTACAACAACTACATCAAAAACTTTGGCTCTATGATTGAAAGCTTCAAAAAAGGCAGTATGTATAGCCGCAAGCAGCAATTTGAGCGCGATCTTAGCACTTGGATCAATGCCGATGCAGACCGTAAAGCAAAGTATGGCGCCGTGCTAAACGAATTGAGCGAGTTGGTTGCTCAATCTCAAGCTCATTATGAGCGTGATATGATGGTTGGCTATATCCACCGTTCGCAAATGATGTCTACTGCGCGTAAGCTTTATCGCTTGGCGGTTGAAAAACAAAAGCCTGATGCTGAGCGTGAGAGTGGTTATCAAGAACGTGATATGCCAAAAATCAAAGCGGGGCTTCAGCGTATGACGCGCCGCTATGATGAAACAGTTGATAAAGCGATTATGCTTTACTTCATGGAGCTTTATGCAGCCTTGCCAAAAGAAGCGCGTTTAACTGAAGTCGATAAGCAGCTTCAACTCGAAAGCGGCTTCAATAAAGCAAAACACCAAGCGCTGCTAGATGAGATGTATGCTAACTCTAAGCTTGCTGATGAAAAAGCCCGTCTTTGGATGTTAGATTTAGAGCTTGAGCAGTTAAATCAAAGCTCTGATCCATTCATTCAATATGCAAAAGCGATTTTTGCAGTGATGAAGCAAATCGAAGATGAAGAAAAAGAATTGGCTGGTAAGCAGCAATCTGCACGTCCAGCTTTGATGGAAGCCATTATTGCTTACAACAAGTCGCAAAATAAGCCAGTTTACGCAGATGCTAACAGCACACTCCGTGTCACTTACGGTACGGTAGGTGGCTACTCACCGCAAGATGGCTTAGTGGCAACGCCATTTACTTCACTTGAAGGGTTACTGGCTAAAAATACTGATGTTGAACCATTTAACGCGCCGAAAAAGCAACAGCAGTTGATCCGCGAAAAAGTATATGGTCAATATACAGGTGGCATGAATACCGTACCGGTGAATTTCCTTTCTAACGTGGATACCACAGGTGGTAACTCAGGTTCGCCGACCTTAAACGGGAAAGCGGAGTTAGTAGGTTTACTGTTTGACGGTGTATATGAAAGCATTATTGGTGACTGGGATTACGATAAAAACCTAAACCGCTCAATTCATGTTGATTCGCGTTACATGTTATGGGTAATGGACAAGGTTGATAATGCACAAAACCTGTTAGATGAAATGAAGATAGTAAAGTAGGTCGACCTTTAGGTCGACAATCCCCCCAACGTTTAAAGGGTAGTCTTTGGGTTTAAAGGGTACCCTTTAGGTTTAAACGTTAGTCGGCCTAAGGCCGACCTACGGGTGATATCAATTTTGTCGAAAAATAATGCCGGCCATGAGGCCGGCATTATTATGTTACTTTGCCATTAACTGGCGGATATACTTCACCGGAGCACTACCAAAGCTTAAGAACTCTTCGTGGAATGTCTTTAAGTCAAATTCCTTTCCAAGCTTTTGTTTTTGCGTTTCACGGAAGTCGTAAATTTCGCGATAACCAGAGTAATAGCTGGTTAATTGTACTTGGCTCAAGGTTGCACGGCGCCATTTACCTTCGGCTTCTGCACGCTCTTGGTAAGCCCCATTCATCAGCAGATCTAAGCCTTCTTCTTTGCTTATTCCTTTTACTTGGATACCGTAATCTAGGATAGTGTTACAGATCACACGTAGATTCCACTTGTAGTACATTAACCACATTTCAGGCTCAAAGTTACCATAGCCTTCTTCTAGCATCATGCGCTCAGTGTATACTGCCCAGCCTTCAATCATCGCGCCATTGCTTAAGATACTCTTCACCAAAGACGGAGATTCGTTAGAGTAAACCAACTGAGTGTAATGGCCTGGCACGGCTTCATGAATATTTAGGATCTGCAGGATCCAATGGTTGTATTCACGTAGATACGATTCAGCTTGCTCGTCGCTCATTGAGTCCAGCGGAGACACGTTATAATAGGTGTTCTCCTTTTTGTCGTATGGGCCCGGAGCACTGATTGAAGCGCCAGCAAAGCCGCGCATATATTCAGGCGTTTCGCGAACAACTAGCGGCTTTTCAGGGTCTAGCGTGATGAGATCCTTTTCCATCACAAACTTTTCAAGCTCTGGAATTTGCGCTTTGATTTCGCTCACAAAGTTTTCACGCTTTACGTGTTTGACCGAAAGGTGCTTGATAAGGGTGGCAATCGCATCAATGTCAGATTTTGGGCGTGGCTTGTCAGCAAAATACGTTGGCCAGAGTTGATCAACAATCTTAACCATTTCATTAGTAACACGGGCTTTGTCGGCCATTGCCTTTTCATACATTTGCTTGGCGGTGTAGCCAGACTGAATATCAAAGGCAAATTTTTCTTCGTACAGCTTCTCACCAATTCTAAATGAGCGCGCATTACCGTTTTCGCTTAACTCTTTTTCAAGGTTGCTAAGGTAAGATACATATCCATTGATGGCAGATTTCGCGGCAGCGAAGCGCTGCTTGAATAGGGCTTTTTCCTCGGCTGTTAATAATGAAGTCGCGAGTTTATCAAGCAACTCGTCGTTTAATACACTAAATGCGCCTTGGTTTTGTGCAATCGCAAGCTGAGTATATTCGAGCGTTGGATTGTTAATATTGTTTTGTGCTGCTTCATAATACGCTGGCACATATTGAAGACGTGCTAAAACGAGCTTGAGCTTTTCGTCATCCGTTTTAAAGCGGCTATTGAGTATCGTCGCAAAGCCATAAGAAACATTGTAGTTTGACGGATTCCACTGCCAGCTTTTGAAGGTTTCAATATGCCAGATATCGCGTTTTAGGCGATTTTCAATCAAGTGATAATCGATTTTTTGACTATTGCTTAAGTTAGCAAGGTCGAACTGTTGTAACTTAGCCAGTTGCGCCTGAGAGAAGGCAACACTTGCATCACGAGTCGCTTGGGTTGGTACAGTGATAATATCGTCGTACTTGCCAAAGCCTGCCCAGAGCGACGCTTCTGGGTACTGTTTCCATAAGTCATTGATAAATTGCTGAGAAAAGTCAGCGAATTGTGCATTTGTTGCTACTGTTTGCTGTGAAGCTGAAGGCGTCGTCTCGACAGACGAAGGAGAAAGTGAGCAGCCAGTCAGGCCCATTGCCATGGCTAGCGCCATGCACAAGGCAGTCTTTTTCATTATTGTGTCCTATTTAATGGTTTTCGCTATCATAACAAGATTTTGCTTTATTTGCTTTGTCTGGCTCATCCAACCACACCGCACCGTTAGCCTCTTTGGCAACGATGTCATCGGGGTTGTAGATAGGGCATGATTTCATCGACAAACAGCCACAGCCAATGCAACCATCGACATAGTCTCTTAAACGTTGCATGTAAGCGATTTTTTCGTCCAGCTTTGCTTGCCAGGCTGTAGAAAGTTTGGCCCAGTCCGCTTTAGTTGGTGTTCTTGAGTCGGGCAGAGTATCAAGGGTTTCTTTTATCTCTCCTAGGGTTATCCCCATCTTTTGGCCAGCTTTAATAATGGCAATACGGCGCAACACATCCTTTTTGTAACGGCGTTGATTACCGTTATTACGCCAACTACGAATAAGCCCTTTGTTCTCATAGAAATGCAGAGCAGACACCGCAACGTCAGCTCTTTGAGCAACCTTACCGACACTGAGGTTGGGCTCGTCTCTTAATAATTTTTCAGTTTTCATAAATTAGTACTTTACCTTAACTTAAGGTGAGGTTTTAAGGTAGCACCCAATTTATTATTAGTGCAACTGGAATTGAACATTATGAAAACAGTCGTTATTTACTCAAGCTCAAACCCCAATGGAAATACCTACCAATCTGCAAAGGCACTAGCAGCAGAAAAAAGAGCTGAACTCATCTATTTAGACCGCTACAAAATTGGTGAGTATTGCTACAAACACTCTCACAGTGATGATGACTTTGTTAACCTTTTTAGATGGGTACTTGGTTTTGAGCACATCATTTTTGCATCCCCCGTTTATTGGTATGCAGTGACACCAAGAATGAAGGCATTTATCGACAGAATAACCGACTTTATGGACATAGAAGCGTTAAAGCCGGAGCTTAGAACGCTACGTGAAAAGCAGTTTTCTATCTTGTCGACCTCATGCCAAGAAAAAGCACCAGCACCATTTACTGAGATGCTGGTGGGAACCTTTGAATATTTGGGTATGAAATTACAAGAGCAGCGTCATGTTCATTACCCTTATGCTGATTAATCGCTGTGGATTTTGTTAGGTGGGGTTGTGTGGCGATGGCTTTTAAAGATCGCTGCGTGAAGCAGCTCCTACTCTGAAGTAAATCCAGTCTGGTATAAGGCGGTTGTGACTGGTGTTTATTTAGAGGAGGGTGAAGGCTTTTAAAGATCGTTGCGTAAAGCAGCTCCTACTCCGAAGTAACATCAGTCTGGTAGGAGACGGTTTACCCGCCGAGCACTTTGTGACTGGCGCGCTACCCCCCCCTTGCTACCCAACATTTCTCAGCGGAAGTACGCACTTCCGCGTCTGCAAACAGGTGTAAGATCACACCTTGAATTCATTGACCATTTGCGAGAGTCGTTGTGACATTTCGCTTAATTGCTGGCTCGACGCTTTGGTGTGTTCAGCGCCAAGGGCGGTTTGGTTTGCCACTGTTGCGATACCACTGATGTTGTCAGTCATGTCATTAAGATCTTCAGATTGCTTTTCACTCCAGGTGGCGATATTAACGTTAATATCATGCACGGTTGCGATGGAGAGGTTGATTTGTTCTAGTGCGTGCTTACATTCTTGGCTCACTTTGAGGCTTTGTTCGGATGCTGCACGGCAGCTCTCCATTTCTTCAACGGTTGTGGTAACGCCATTGTGCAGTTTATCAATGATCGCTTGAATGTCATCGGTAGATTGTTGCGTACGCTGGGCCAGTGTTCTTACCTCATCGGCCACCACGGCAAAACCACGACCTTGTTCTCCTGCTCTCGCAGCCTCGATGGCCGCATTCAATGCTAATAAATTAGTTTGATCTGCCACTTTTTTGATGACGTCAAGTACTGCACCAATCTCGGTTGATGAGCGTTGTAGTTCGAGCACAGCTTGTTGCGCTGAGTCGACGCTACGAGAGGCATGCGCTATGACTGCTACATTTTCGTCTACATGCGTCAGCCCTTGGGTCGTCAGTGTGGTTGTCTCTGTCACTTTATCAAGCGCACGCTTTGACTCATTATTGACAGCTTGTGCCACTTGATTAAGCGATTGCATGCGGTTTTGCACTGATTCTGTTTCACTGTTTTGTTGTCCAATACCAGCTTGGATCTGCTCGGTAATACAGGATAATTCCTCTGCTTGGGAGGCCAAAGAATGGGTGCTTTCGTTGATATCATGCAGTACATCACGAAAATGCGAGTTCATTTTATTAAATGCGATAGCCATTTGGGCAAGCTCGTCTTTTCCGTGGCTTTTCAGTGCAATGGTGAGGTCTTTTTGCGCTGAAATAAGTCCCATTGTACGGGTGAGCTTATCCAGTGGCTTGGTAATATTTTTGCTGATTAAGCTAGAGAGAAAAATAAGTAATATCGCATAGCCGAGCGTTTCAGCAGTCATCAACATGAAGCGGTCATAAAATTGCTCTTCAACGTCTTGAAGGTAAATGCCTGTTCCAATTGCCCAGTTATAGTGCCCTAAGTTAGCAATATAAGAGAGCTTGCCCTCAAGCTCCTTTGTCCCCGGTTTTGGCCATTGATATTGGGCAAAGCCTTGTTGATTTTGATTCGCAATGACGACGAACTGGCTGAATGCTTCGCGAATAAAGCGTTCATGATGGTGAGTCATTGAGGTGCCATTGAGCAGTGGCTTAATGGGGTGTGTTACCATATTCCCATCTAGGTCAAATAAGAAGAAGTAACCTGCATCACCATAGCGTGCGGCATCAATGAGCTTTTTTATTTTTTCTTGTCTTTGTTGTGGGGTGAGCGAGGCCTCGGTGGCAACCATATTAAGTTGCGCAATTGTGGTTTCCATTAGGTTTTTTGCATTAATGTGTCTTTCTTGCGTTAAGCTGTCTCGTAAAACGAGTGCTGATGAGAGTTGCACAAGGGTAATGATCACGACAGACAAAAGCAGACTGAGTCTGAGTTTATTGGGCACTTTCATTAAACCTAAGAGTTTATTCAGCTGCTTCATGAGTTCCTCTAGTAACAAAGAATTAGTTAAAATGACAGCGATGTCAGTTGGCGTGGATCATACTTAGAACGAACCAAAAATAAATAGCATGAACAAAAGATGAATAAGGTGTTAAGCCGTGCAGACGGCTATCTAATTGATAGTTAATAAAAATGTTAATATTCACGTTTTGTAAATGATTGTGAATGAGAACTATTTCTAATAAGTGTGTTTAAGTATTTTGTCTTAGAGAAGGATGAAGGTTAGAGGTAGATTAAGGAAATTTGATATAGATCATTGCAGATATCGCTTGAATCGAATAGCGACTTTGTTATACTCGCTGCGAATTTTCAGTTTGGACTGAAAGTTCTGAACTAATCAATTCTATCAAGATAAAAACATCAGGATAATCTGTGCCACTGTTAAGCTATGCTCGACAAACTGCTACTACTAACGACACAACCTATCAAAGTTGTGCGATGACGCGTGCGCAGTTATTCGGTCGTATTTTCAGTGTGCTAAGCGCATTGATGATGTTTAACGCGGCATTATTATTCACTGGCATGCTAGGTGATGTAGCTGAATTAGAAGCACTTTTTGCAGATAATTCACTACCTGACTCTGTTTTGGTGATGCTCGGAGAGTTTTGGGCTCAGCCTATCTTGTCATTACAATTATTGATAGGTCTTTATTGGTTAGTTTTCCATACTATTTTGCCTACACGCGCTGGCGTTGTCCTGCGTAAAACGGCATTCGCCTCTACTGAGGCTATTCATCCTCAACCGGTGCCTAGTGCACATGGTTGTCGTGCTCCTCCTTTTTGATACCGCTGCCTGTTTGCGTAATCGCAATATTTGAGTCCAATGTGTTTGATTTAAGCGATTTGGATCAGCAGTCAGCAATTCAGTTTCAATTACATTAATCGGCTATTTACTGTCCTTTTTGGGCGAATTGTAAGCTTAGCAAATGTGATTGTCCGTTTACTGTATCGATTATTTGGTAAATGGTTAGTGACTGGTATCAAAGGAGCGTTTCCCTTCACTAATGCATTTTCCCTGATGGATACAGTGCAATTCGAACTTGTGCAGCATAGCTTGCACAAATAGATACTCAGCGTGCTTGATAAATAAGCCGCAGCTTATCGTTGAAGGGTAATCAATTGAATAAACGTAGTGTTGTGAATTATGCGTTCGCTTCATTGGGGCTTATGCTCACCGGCTGTAGTGGTGGCATTTTAGATCCCAAGGGGCAAATTGGCATGGATGAGAAGTCCTTGATCATCATTGCCACTGTACTGATGTTACTCGTTGTAGTACCAGTTATTATTCTTACCTTATATTTTGCGTGGAAGTACCGAGACGGTCGTGACCACGAGATCTATGCACCTAAATGGGCTCACTCTAACAAAATAGAAGCCGTGGTTTGGACCATTCCGATTGTGATTATTATTGTACTTGGGGTGATCACTTGGCGCTCTACACAATCACTTGATCCGTACAAGCCGTTGGAAGGTAAGGGTGAACACTTCACTGTTCAGGTGGTATCGCTAAACTGGAAGTGGTTATTTATCTATCCTGAGCAAGGCATTGCTACAGTGAATGAGTTGGTGTTTCCAGCGAATGTACCAGTGGAGTACAAAATCACTTCCGAAAGCACCATGAACTCTTTCTTTATTCCACAGCTTGGTAGCCAAATCTACTCGATGGCTGGAATGGAAACGCAGCTTCACCTGATTGCCAACGAGCCGGGGACATTCAAAGGCTTTTCTGCTAACTACAGTGGAGCGGGCTTTACGGGTATGAAGTTCGATGCCATTGCGACCAAAGATCAAGCAAGTTTTGATAACTGGGTTGCCGATGTCAAAGCAAACGGCGAAGCCTTAACCGCAGGTCGTTACACGCAACTGGCTGAGCCTTCGGAATATCACCCCGTTGAATATTTTGGCTCGGTAGAGCAGGGCTTATTCCACACCATAGTTATGAAGTACATGCAGGGCCATGGCGAAATGAGTTATTACGCTAAACCAGAGCATGCTGCGCATCCACATCACGGCAAGGCTGAGGAGTAATTATGTCGTTGTTTGGTAAATTATCCATCGAGGCAATCCCCTATCACGAACCCATCATTATGGTGACGTTAGCTGTGGTGGCGATTGTTGGTCTAATTGTGGCGGCAATGGTCACAAAACACAAAAAATGGGGCGTGCTGTGGCACGATTGGATCACTTCAATCGATCATAAACGTCTAGGCGTGATGTACATTATCTTGGCATTAATTATGTTAATGCGTGGTTTTGCCGACGCCATCATGATGCGTACGCAGTTGGCGATGGCCACAAGCGGCGCTGCCGGTTACTTACCTCCTGAGCACTATGACCAGATCTTTACCGCACATGGGGTGATCATGATCATCTTTATGGCGATGCCATTTATGATTGGTTTGATGAATATCATCTTGCCACTGCAAATTGGTGCTAGAGATGTTGCCTTTCCGTTTTTGAATAATCTCAGTTTTTGGCTGACGGCGGGCGGGGCAATTCTGATCAACTTGTCCTTGGCATTTGGCGAGTTTGCAAAAACCGGTTGGGTGGCGTATCCGCCATTGTCGGAGTTGTCGTTTAGTCCGGGTGTCGGGGTTGATTACTATATTTGGGCACTGCAAATATCCGGGCTTGGGACATTGCTCACCGCCGTGAATTTCTTGGTAACCGTATTTAAGATGCGTGCACCTGGCATGACGCTAATGAAAATGCCTATTTTTACTTGGACTTGTACTTGGGCAAATATCCTAGTTGCGGCGTCTTTCCCAATTCTTACTGCGGTGCTAGCGATGCTAACGCTTGACCGTTATATGGATTTCCACTTCTTCACCAATGAAGCCGGTGGTAATGCCATGATGTATATCAATCTGTTCTGGGCATGGGGTCACCCTGAAGTTTATATTTTGATCTTGCCTGCGTTTGGGATTTTCTCAGAAATTATTTCAACCTTTACAGGCAAACGCCTGTTTGGCTATAAGTCGATGGTGTATGCCAGCGGTGCGATTTCTATTTTGGGCTTCATTGTTTGGCTACATCACTTCTTTACTATGGGTTCAAGCGCCAATGTTAATGCTTTCTTTGGGGTCATGACGATGGTCATTGCGGTCCCGACGGGGGTAAAACTCTTTAACTGGTTATTTACGATGTATCGCGGTCGTTTGCGGATCACGGTGCCGGTCCTTTGGACGTTAGGGTTTATGGTGACCTTTACCGTAGGTGGGATGACTGGCGTACTGCTTGCAATTCCAGGCGCGGACTATGTGCTGCACAACAGTCTTTTTCTGATCGCACATTTTCATAACACCATTATCGGTGGGGCGGTGTTTGGTTATCTAGCGGGTTTTGCTTACTGGTTCCCTAAAGTAATGGGTTACAAGCTTGATGAGCGTTGGGGGAAAGCCTCATTCTGGTGCTGGCTGGTTGGCTTTTTTGTGGCCTTTATGCCGCTTTATGTGCTCGGCTTCTTGGGCATGACACGTCGTCTTAATCATACCAACACGCCAGAGTGGAACATTTGGCTATACATCGCGTGTATTGGTGCCTTTATCATTATGTTTGGGATAATTTTCCAAGTGGTACAGTTAGTGGTGAGTTACAAAAACCGCGAGCAATTGCAAGACACCACAGGCGATCCGTGGAATGGGCATACGCTGGAATGGTCAACGGACTCTCCCCCGCAGTACTACAACTTCGCGAAAACCCCTGTGGTTGACGATATTGACGCTTGGACAGAAATGAAAGAGCAGGGACAGGCATATCAAAAGCCTGCACATTATCAGCCTATTCACATGCCAAAAAATACCCCGACTGGAGTGCTTATCAGCGCGTCATTGACCGTGTTTTGCTTTGCCATGATTTGGCATATTTGGTGGTTAGCGGCGGTGGGTTTTGTCAGTGCTATCGCGGTATTTATTAAGCGTTGTTACACCAGCGACGTTGATTATTATGTTCAGGTTGACGAGATTGAGCAGATTGAGTCTGCCCACCTTTCTCGCGCATTACAGGAGGGTTAATTCATGAGTGCGATTACTCCCGCTACGCTGCATGCGTTAGAAGATGCTCACGAGCATGCAGATCATGACACAGGTTCAAACACCGTATTCGGTTTTTGGCTATATCTGATGACGGACTGTTTGTTGTTTGCTTCGTTCTTTGCCACTTATGCCGTGTTGTACATGAACACGGCAGGCGGGGTGTCTGGCAAAGACATATTCGAGCTGGGTTTTGTTGCGGTTGAAACCGCGGCCCTACTGTTAAGTAGTATTACCTTTGGGTTTGCCATGATAGCGGCAAACAAACAGAAAAAGTCGCAAACCTTATCTTGGCTTGCGGTGACATTTGCCTTTGGTGCGGTGTTTATTGGCATGGAAGTGTATGAATTCCATCACTTGATAGTACATGGTCATGGGCCGCAGCATAGTGCTTTTCTGACTTCTTTCTTCTCATTGGTGGGTCTGCACGGCATGCACGTGACGGCAGGCTTGATTTGGATGACTGTGATGATGATTGAAGTGACACGTCGTGGTCTTAAGCCACAAACGGTAACGCGTTTGAGCTGCTTAAGCTTGTTCTGGCACTTTTTAGATATCGTGTGGATCTGTGTATTTACCGTTGTTTATTTAATGGGGGCAATGTAATGAGCCATAGTGAATCTCAAGCGTTAGCACAGATGGATGTTCATGAGCATGAACACGACAGCCACGGAAGTGTGAAGTCGTATCTAATTGGTTTTGTGCTATCCGTTATTTTGACAGCCATTCCTTTTGCTGCCGTGATGAGTGGCAGCTTGTCATCTAGCACGACATTTTGGACGTTAGTGACAACGGCGTTAGTGCAAATTTGGGTGCACCTAAAGTACTTTTTACACCTGAATTTTGTTACGGAAGAAGGCAAGGCAAGCACGCTTTCCTTTATCTTTAGTGCGTTGATTATTGTGATGGTAGTGGGGCTGTCGGTCTGGATCATCTACGAATCGAACGCCATGATGATGTATTAACAGGAGAGTAGTCATGCTGCGTCGTTATTTTCAGGTGACAAAACCTGGGATCATTATGGGAAACTTGATTTCAGTCGCAGGAGGCTTTTTATTGGCCTCTCGAGGTGAAGTTGATTGGCTGCTATTTGCCTTGACTCTACTAGGGCTATCTTTAGTCGTTGCGTCAGGTTGTGTAGTTAATAATGTCATCGACAGGGATATCGATGCGGCAATGGCCCGTACTAAAACTCGCGTGACAGTAACTGGGGAAATTTCCTCAGTTGCTGCACTGTCACATAGTCTGGTACTCGGATTATCTGGCTTTGGGCTCTTAGCCTATTTCACCAATTGGATTGCGCTGAGTTTTGCCGCATTTGGTTTTTTTATTTATGTCGGTGTTTACAGCTTATACATGAAACGAAACTCAGTGTATGGCACGGTGGTTGGTAGCCTGTCAGGGGCAGTGCCTCCTGTGGTTGGTTACTGCGCAGTAAGCGGGGTGTTTGACTCTGGCGCTGCCATTTTATTATTGATGTTTTGTCTTTGGCAAATGCCGCACTCTTATGCCATTGCGATTTTCCGTTTTGAAGATTACCGGGCCGCGAATATTCCGGTGTTGCCAGTCGCGCAAGGTGTTGAGAAGGCTAAGCATCATATTGTTTTGTATATCGCCATTTATGCACTGGTGGTGATGTTACTACCGCTTAGCGGTTATACCGGCATAGCATTTATGGCGGTGGCCTGTACAACCAGTTTTTGGTGGTTATTGATGGCGCTAAAAGGATACCAAAGAGACTTAGATTTACATGGTTGGGCGAGGCAAGTATTTGCATTCTCAATAGTCAATATCACAGTCCTAAGTATCGCGATGGCGATTGATAATCACAGCACAGTTTCTGCGATGCTGTACTGATCGCAGATTATCCCAAAGTAACTAAAATCCAAAGGCCCACGGGGCCTTTTTTCGTTCTTATCTTATTTGTTTTACGTCGCTTGCTTTTTACCCATTTTATCTCCATATCCAGCTTATTGAATAGATGAGAAGATAATAATGGATATAGGGATCACAGAAGTATTGTTGTTATTTACGGCGATTTTTATCGCGTCCTTTTTACTTTTTAAGGTCGTGCTATGGGCCAAAAAAATGCCAAAAGGCGCCTATCTATTTTTGGCTTTAATGCCGCTCATCTCTCTTTTTCCTATTCCACCACCCGTTTTTAAAAATGTCGCGAAAGCCAAACAAGAACAACGTAAAAAAGCACCCAAATCAGAACCATAATTACACAGGAAAATAGCTTAATGTCAGCTTCGATATTTATTGTTAACCTTACTTATGTTACCGAAATTGAACAGGTAGAGCCGCTGCTCGCCCCTCATATTGCGTTTTTAGATCGCTTCTATGCCAATGGTACTTTTATCGCCTCTGGCAGAAAAATCCCACGAACTGGTGGGGTTATTTTGGCAAAGGCGAGTAGTGAAGCTGAACTACTTGATATTGTTCGTCAAGATCCCTTTTATGTCGCCGAAGTGGCTCGGTATGACATTATCGAGTTTGTGCCAAGCAAGTTTGCATCTTGCTTTACAGAAGTGGAGAAATACCTTAATTCTTGAGTGCCCGCTTGGCCACATCCGTATCGTGACAGGTATAGGCCGTTGAAATAATCCCTTCGCTCAATAGAAACAGGCGCTCGACAGCGGCATCATCAGCGTCGTTGAGCGCTTGTTTAAGTAACGCTTTTACCGCAAGTTTGTGCCGCTGGCATAGTTGATTTATTGGATTGGTAAGCTCACCAAATTCTGCCGCCGTGTTGATAAAGTAACAACCACGAAAATCGCCCAGCACTGCCACTTTGTTATTAATCCACTGATCTAGCGCTGAAAATAGCTGCTCTGTGAGCTGTTCATTCGTTCGAGCATTTTCGAGGCAACGAGATAACCAAGATATAAATAGGTGATGCCGCTGCTCAAGTGTTGCAAGCACCAGTGCCTCTTTACTCTCAAAATGGTTGTACAGGGTTTTTTTAGCAATGCCAGATGACTTTAATACTTCGTTAATGCCAATGGCATGAATGCCATGTTGATAGAACAGGTCCATTGCGCAATCGATCAGTTGTTGTCTTTTTGTACTCATCAGTCAGTCATGTTTATTACCGTGATTATAGGTTGACAGAAGTAGACCAACTTGTCTACCATTTGCGGGGTAGACAAGTTGGTCTACTTTTTGGAAAGGGAAAGAATACAATGAGAGAAATACAACTTGCTTTAATTGCTGGAGCGGGGGCGTTTATCGCAATTGCAATATTGGCGTTTAGTCAAACGATAAGTGCTGAGCATATTTTTTTAATGGCACCTTTGGGCGCAACGGCAGTGCTGGTATTTGGTGTGCCCGAAAGTCCACTAGCGCAGCCTAAAAACGTCATCTTTGGACATATCATTACCGCAACAATCGGGATTATTTTTGCGCAGTATATCGGTGTTAACGAATTCACTTTGGCATTAGCAACGGGGCTTGGCGTATTTAGTATGTTAGTAACAAAAACCACCCACCCACCGGCTGGCGCAAATCCAATACTGATCATGTTGGCACTGGAGGGATGGAGCTTTTTATTTACGCCTGTGATTATTGGTGCAGTGGTACTCGTACTGGTTGGTAAAGCAACGTTAGCGGCTAAAACAAAGCTAACTACAATAACAGCTGCTTGATATGTTGATGTGCAGGCCTTATTCGCCTGCCTTCTCAAATATTGAGTCGCACAATCTGTTAGCTAGGTATTAGATTAGTTCATTGAAATTAATAAAAAATAAATAGCGATGACAAAATTTCATTAAGCGCGTTTTTGGGTTTCGTGCTAGCATGGCTGCAACGGAATTACTTTGTCTGATTGACCAATTGATAGCATTACATCTCTTTAGTCGGCTGTTTTATGGGGTACGTGGTGCCAAATGTACGAAAGAAGGCCTCCACCTTAAGTCGAAATCTGCTGACAGTTTCATCCCCTTTAGCGCTATGACAGTTCCACCAGCACCTCAGCGTGGTTGGCTTGCTCAAAAAGTCCTGATCAAACAGGGTCACGAGACCTATGTGTTAAGTGTTAAAAATCAAGGTGCAGATGAGTTAGTGCAACAATTGCAACGACTTTGGATTTTACACCATGGCAAGCACTTGCAAGTCAAAGTTCGTAAAATTGAGCAATTATTAACGCGTCGATATCTTAGCCATCATAATCAAAGTTTAGTGCGTCATGTTTGCGGTGCCTTATGGTCCAGCTGGCAGCACCTAGATGACAATATCGTACCAAGTTCGTTAAAGCCTCAAGTAGCAACAGTGCGAGAAATTGCACTTTGGAATGAGCGTGAGGTTGCGGAATTTCAGTCTGCTTTTGTCGAACACTACTTGGCAAAAGACGCCAACTATTTTGACAGCATTGAATCAAATCCCCTTACGCTAGCTCAGCGTAAGGCTTGTGTGATCCAAGATGACAGGCAATTACTGCTTGCTGGCGCAGGCACGGGTAAGACAAGCGTTATCAAGGCCAAAGTTGGGTATCTCTTGCATCGTAAATTAGCTCAGGCGAATGAGCTGTTGTTGCTTGCGTATGGTAATGATGCCGCGACGGAGATGCGTCAGCGCTGTCGGCCTCTCTGTAATACCTTAAATTGCTCTACCTTTCATTCGCTTGGCATGCAGATCATCGAAGCGGTTACCGGGGAAAAGCCGACAATTTCAAATCTAGCAACGGATAAAAAACTATTTAAACAATTTATTGCAGACACCGTGCAGTCGTTGCGACAAGAAAGCCACTTTGAGCGAGATTTTGCACTATTTCTGAAAAGTTCGAGCACACAGCAAGCGTCACAGGCGATAGACCTGATAAGTCAGGTATTACCATTGATGAAGCATGCTCAAATAATGGGGGAGGTTGAGCAACTGCTGACGCAATTTAGCAATCAAATGAGTGTGATCATGCCAGTTCTTGCGGAATATCAGCTGTATCTAAGCAATGAATCTAGCATCGATTTCGATGACATGCTGGAGCGGGCTATTTATTACGTAGAGTCTGGTCAGTTTATTTCACCGTGGAAGTTCATCTTGGTCGACGAATTTCAAGACATCTCCCGTGTGCGGGCAAAGCTCATTCAGGTGTTGCTAGATAAAAAAGCCGGCTCGCAATTGTTCGCCGTTGGTGATGATTGGCAGGCTATTTATCGCTTTAGTGGTGGCGATATGCGCCTAACTACCGAGTTTACTCGGTATTTTGGTAAGTCAACGACCACATATTTGGATAAAACATTCCGTTATCCTCAAACCATTTTAGACACGGCGAGTGAGTTTATTTGCCGCAATCCAGAACAAATAACCAAGCATATCACTTCTCATACCACAGGCGTGGCAGGACAGGGCGTAGTGAAAGTGATGGTTGATGATGAATTGTCGCAGGCGCAACAACTGCTCAATCATATTGAGCAGCGCAATGAGGGGAAAACTTCCGTTGCCTTACTGGCGAGAAATCATAGAGCATTACCTGATAAATCAAAAATTGCGCAGTGGCGGCAACTCTATCCAGAGCTTATTATTTCACATAACACCTTTCACGGTGCCAAAGGGTCTGAAGCAGACTTTACGATAGTATTTGGTCTCAAGCATAGAAACTTTCCGTCACAGGTAAAAACGCCAGCATTTGTCGATGCGCTTTTACCAGCACAAGGGGCATTTCCTGACGCAGAAGAGCGACGCTTATTCTATGTGGCGTTAACTAGAGCGAAGAAACAATGCTTTTTATTAGCACCAAATGATACACCTTCCTACTTTTTAGAGGAAATCGCATAATTATTAATCCCTGTTGATGGACTTGATCTTTTTGCGCCAGGCACTCATACAATTACTTGTTGAATTAAAACATAAGCGAGGAAAGGATGAGTACGGATCTACTAAAAGACGCGTTGAAAAGATTAAACCATATAGTCGAAAAAACAGGAGTTAACGAGTCTACCTATCAAGCGTTAGCCCAGCCTCAAAGAACGCTGTCGAGCAACATTTCAATTCGTCGTGACAACGGTAAGCTTGATTATTTTAAGGCGTATCGTTGTCAATACAATGATTTGCTAGGCCCAACAAAAGGCGGAATACGCTTCCATCAAGAATCTGATATGAGTGAGGTGCAAGCTTTAGCCCTTTGGATGACACTAAAATGTGCGGCGGTTGGCGTGCCATTTGGCGGTGGTAAAGGTGCCGTAACCGTTGACCCTAAATCACTGAGTCCCATGGAGCTTGAGCGCCTTGCTCGAGCATATATTAGAGCTAATGCTGATTTTATTGGACCCAATCAAGATATTCCCGCACCGGATGTGTACACCAATGCCAGGATCATGGGTTGGATGATGGATGAATACGAGAAAATCGTCCGTAAAAAAAGTCCTGCCGTGATCACTGGTAAACCGCTTATTTTTGGAGGGAGTGAAGGGCGAGAGTCCGCCACGGGTCGCGGTGCATTTTTAATGATAGAGCGGCTTAGTGAAAAAAATAATTGGAATAAAGCGGAACAAACGGTAGCTATTCAAGGCTTTGGTAACGGTGGCTATCACTGTGCAAGGCTGTTGCAGCAAGCGGGTTATAAAGTCGTTGCAGTAAGCGATTCAAAAGGCGGGATTTACTGTAAAGATGGCTTAGATATAGAAAGCATTTATCAAGAAAAGCAACGCAATAAGGCGCTTAAAGCCGTGTACTGTGATGATTCGGTCTGTGAAAGCGTTGAACATAAAGTGCTGAGTAATGAAGAGCTGCTTGCGCTGGATGTGGACATTTTGGTGCCCGCAGCACTATCCGGCGCAATCACCCGAGATAACGCCAAAGCAGTATCAGCAAAATATATTGTCGAAATTGCCAATGGACCCATTGAGGCGGACGCCGACGAAATCTTGCATGAACAGGGCGTGATAGTGATCCCTGATATTTTAGCTAATGCCGGCGGCGTCATCGTAAGCTATTTTGAGTGGTGTCAGAATCGCCAAGGAGAGGCTTGGGACGAGCAAACTGTGCAAGATAAATTGGCGCAATATTTATCGAATGCATTTGAAGCGGCGTGGCAGCTGCGAAGTGATGAAGGGCTTGAAATGCGAGATGCCGTATACAAACTGGCATTAAAACGTATTGAGAGCGCCTTGGAAGCCCACGGGACACAATCTTACTTTGAAAATCGTGAGTAGTTTTTTAGATTGTGTCGATAAATTTATTTTGCTGTACTGTTTTCTGGTGAGTCCACATAATCGCGCTTTTGTTTGGGGGTCGGTGATACACGAACCAGCTTAGGTGTTTTCACTTAACAATTCGTGTCAACAGCGACCCTCTTATTCCGCTACTCAAGGGGCAATTCGTATGCGCGGTTGGATCATTTACAAAGACTCTGCCAGTTTGTTAAAACCTGAAATTTATGAAATAGATAGATTGATGGCGGTGGCAAAGGAAGAAGGTATTGATCTTCAAGTTTACTCACCTGATCAATTCGATCTATTGGTAACTAGAGAAGATGAAGAAAGTATTCTAATCGATGGTCAGCCGGTTGCGTTACCTGACTTTGTACTGCCGCGTATGGGTGCAGGCACGACTTACTTTACGCTTGCGATTATCCGTCACCTTGAGCGTTTAGGCGTACATTGTTTTAACTCTT
The DNA here is from genome assembly GCF_030291895.1 of Pseudoalteromonas sp. JC3. Classification (NCBI taxonomy): domain Bacteria; kingdom Pseudomonadati; phylum Pseudomonadota; class Gammaproteobacteria; order Alteromonadales; family Pseudoalteromonadaceae; genus Pseudoalteromonas; species Pseudoalteromonas sp. JC3. The sequence goes on from NZ_CP127855.1 coordinate 1,790,914, forward strand.
CGCAGTCTATCGAAACTGTAAAAGATAAGCTGTATGCGCAGCAGATCCTTGCAGAGCAAAACTTACCAACACCAAAAACCATGTTGGTTAAGTTCCCTGTAAATATTGAACTGGTAGAGAAGCAAATTGGTTTCCCAGTCGTGATTAAAACGCTATCAGGCTCGCAGGGCAGCGGCGTATTTTTGTCAAAATCACGCGGTGAATTTGATGATTTGATGCAACTTATTGAAGCAACAAATCCAAAAGCAAATATCATTTTGCAGCGTTTTGTGAAGTCGAGTCATGGTCGAGACTTACGTGTATTGACCATTGGCGGCCGTGCTGTCGCTTGTATGGAGCGTAATTCTGGCGGTAAGAACTTTAAGGCCAACGTAAGTTTAGGTGCAAAAGGTAGCCCACACCCGATCACCCCTGAAATCGAATGGCTAGCAACACAGACCGCTAATATCCTGAATCTAGATGTTGCTGGCATCGACTTATTATTCGATGAAGAGCATTTTAAAATTTGTGAAGCAAACTCAAGTCCAGGTTTTGAAGGGCTAGAACAGGCTGTAGACATTGATGTGGCGAGAGAGATTTTACACTTTATTCGAATTCGCTTAGGGATCTTTAATCGCACTGGTCAATCAAAGAAGAGCAGTAACGGCACTAAAGCGAGCAAAGAAAAAGCAGCGGAATAATACCGCTACGTCATAACAAGAAAGGAGCTAGGTCAAGCTCCTTTTTTATTGCGTGAAGGGCTCAAGCGCGCTTCTTAGTGCGTCAAGCTGAATAGGCTTAGACAGAAAGTTATTCATGCCGGCCTCATAACAGGCTGCCTTATCGGACTCTGAAGTATTGGCGGTCAACGCAATAATATGTGGTCCTTGGCGTTCCTCTTTTGACAGCCTACGAATACTACGAGTGGCTTCAAAGCCATCCATAATCGGCATGACGCAATCCATAAACACAATATCAAAGGTTTTGTCTTGGCATGATTTTACGGCTTGCTCGCCGTTATAAACTTTGTCGATGTGAGTTGCACCAAACTGATTCAGTAACTTTTCCATCACCAGTACGTTGATTTGATTATCATCTACAAGCAGGATTTTACATTCTGATAAGGAAATATGCTGCTCTTCAGTCTTTTGCTCTTGTACGTCGTTGGTCTCGTCTGCAAACTCTATTGGGAAGGTAACGACAAAGGTACTTCCTTTACCCAACTCACTTTCTACCTGTACTTCGCCTTGCAACAAATTACAGAGCTCAAATACGATTGAAAGGCCGAGGCCAGTACCACCAAAATGCCGACTTACACTGGCATCGCCTTGGCTAAACGGCTGAAAAAGATGTACTTGATTGGTCTTAGCAATCCCTATGCCTGTGTCTGAGACACTTAATTGTAGAACCGGTGAAGTTTCACTTCCCAGCACGTCGGCATAAATATCGATACTACCCGTTGGTGTAAATTTGATGGCGTTACTCACGAGGTTTGCAATAATTTGTTTAACTCGCGTCGGGTCTGAATAGAGCCAATTTGTGCCTTGTTTATGAATATGGAAGTTGATTGCAAGCCCTTTTTCGCGACAGGCTGGACTGTACAGGCCAACAACTTGTTCGACTAACTGATGAAGATCAAACGCGGTATTGTCTAGCTTCAGGTTGTTACTATTTAACTTACTAAAGTCTAATACGTCGTTTATCAATGTGATCAACATATCTGCACTGTTGACTGCGACGCTCAGGTTACTCTTGATTTCTTTTATGTCGGTTTCTTTTCGGCAAGCTTGCAGCATGCCGACTAAGCCATTCAGCGGGGTTCTTAATTCATGGCTGATTTTGGCGATAAATTCACTTCGAGTCTTAAGAAGTTGCTCCGCTTCTTCGCGCTTTTGCTCCAATGCAATACGCATTTTGACTTGTTCATCGATATCTTGAATGGCACCAAAAACCCGAACGCATTCACCATTTTCATATTCACCTTGACCGTGAGAGGCGACCCACTTTTCGTTGCCGTTGGCATCAATAATAATGGATTCTATGTCCCATTTGGTTTTGGAGGTGATGGCGTCGTCTATGGCTTGTTTAATGTTTCCTTGGTGAACGCCGGGTTTATAGAAGCTGATGGCATTGTCGAGTGTCGGTGTAAAGTTATCATCAACGCCATGAATGAGTCGCGTTTGTTGGCTCCAATACACTTTGTTCTTTTTAAAGTCGACTTCCCATGAGCCAATATCAGCAAGACGGCTCATCGCTGCTAATGCTTGTGAACGGTGTTGTATCTTTTTTAACGCCTTTTGCCGAGAAATTTCAACACCAATCCATTGACCTAATAAACTCACGTAATCTAAGTGTTCTTGACTGAACGCTTGGGCTTTGGCACTAGATGCGGAAAAGTTGACGGTACCATAGCGTTTACCATCAACAATAATCGGCGCACCAATGTAGCTCTCTAGGCCAAAGTTTGCGTAGCAAGGGTGAGTGGCAATTTCGCTGATACCAGCGTGATGAAAAGACAGTGCGCTGTCAGCTTGTAAAGTGTGCCAGCAATAGGTGTTTGCCAGTTCGAAATCCGTACCTACCAACAAAGAATTATCTGGGGTGATCACATGCCTTACTGTGTATATATCAGCCTGAATTTCACTGACGATTGCAATATCAAGCTCAAACACATCGAGGCCAAGTGTCAGCAGCGCCGTCACTTTTTCTTCAAATGTGGTGTCTTGGTTTGTGGTGATGAGGTGTAATCGTTTTAAAATACTCACAAATTTCACATTGGCAGTACAAGGCAGTTAATCACTTAACTTTAACCGCTCTTTGCTAACTTGCCAACATTAAATCGTTTGAATCTGTCGAGATAATTTCCGTTTTTCAAAGGATTATGAATAAAATAGTCGACGCGGGATTTTCACAATTTTTTAAGGCAAGTCTATGAAATACGTAGGTCTACTTTTTTTATTAATGACAACGGTCGTAAGTGCACAAACACTTCGTGTTGCTACCTTTAATGTCAGTATGGAAGCAACGAACTATCAACAAAAAGGGCAAGCTCTGGACTCTCAAAAGCTCAGTAAACTGCTACAGAATGGTCAACATCAACAAATCAGAAATATTGCAGAAATCATTCAGCGTGTTCGCCCAGATGTGATTCTACTTAATGAATTTGATTACATCGCTGAACCAAATAAAGGTGTACAGGCATTTGTAAATAACTATCTAGCACAACCTCAAGCGGATCAGCAGCCGATATCGTATCCTTACTTTTATATTGCGCCAGTCAATACTGGATTACCAACACCGTATGATTTAGATAATGACGGCAAGCAATCTAGTTATGGCGGTGATGCCCAAGGGTTTGGTTTATATGAGGGGCAATATGGGATGGTTGTACTGTCAAAGTACCCGATTAAAAAAGAGCAGGCCCGAACTCTGCAGACCTTTCTTTGGAAAGATATGCCAGACCATAAGGTCACAACAGACCCTGTGACGAAACAGCCTTGGTATAGTGAGCAAGAGTGGCAAAATTTGAGACTAAGCTCAAAATCTCACTGGGATCTGCCAATTGAAGTGAACGGTAAATTATTTCACCTGCTGGCGATGCATCCAACGCCTCCAGTTTTTGATGGTGAAGAGGATAGAAATGGCAACAGAAATCACGATGAGATCCGCTTAATGGCCGATTATATCGACCCTAAACGTAGCCAGTACATTTATGATGATAATGGCGTTAAAGGTGGCCTTAAAAATGATACACGGTTTGTCATTGTCGGTGATTTAAATGCTGCCGATACAGGGGATAAACATAGACCTGGTGTGATAGAACAATTATTAGATAACCCTAAAGTATTCTCGGACTTAGCGCCAACGAGTAGAGGCGGAAGTGAACATAGCAAGGAAAGTGCGAGTCGCAGTTATACCGCACATTGGGGGGCACGCGTAGATTACGTACTACCATCCAAGTTCGGCTTTCGAGTACTTCGCAGCGGGGTTTTCTGGCCAAGCAAAGAAGATGAATTATTCCGTTTAGTGGAAAGTCGTCATGCCAGCTCCGATCATCGCCTAGTTTGGGTGGACGTGGAAGTTAAGTGAGCTCAGTGATTGGTCAACCGTGTCGCTTACTACAAATTTAAACAATGACTAACGGAACTAAACCGAAATAACCTCTAAGCTTGCGCTTAATGAATAGGAGAGTGTGATGAAAAGAATTCTATTAAGTGTTGGTTTAGCGGTTTGGTTATCTGGGTGTGCTCATCATGATGATGTGCGTCCATCGTCTGATGGTGTGCATAATATTATGTTATTTTCCGACAGCCGTGATGCGGGTAGTAAAGAAGCATTAAAGCAGGCTAGACACTATTGCAAACAAGCTGATATGGTCGCGTATGTTGTGAATCTAGATATCATTTATAACAGCGATACGCCTGAGAGTACTTATATCACGCAAAAAGGCGTAGCTAACGCCGTTGAGGCTGCCGGTATGGCGATGTGGATTTTTGGTCGAAATAGTGTTGATGATGCAGGGGCTGCAATGACCATAGGTGGAGGAATAGCCGATGGTGCGCTCGGTAAGCCTTATGATGTGCGATTAAATTTCAAATGTGGATGAATGATTAGTCAGCACGTCTAACGTCGCAACATGCTTCAATCTTCATCCTTTTTTGGATTGTTTTGAGGCGTGTTGTTTTTGGATGTTACTTTATCTTTGTCAAAAGGTGCCGTTTGCTCGTCTATTTTCTTTTTCATTTCAAATTTGGCGGAATACTTTAACAACGCAATATTGCTCCAAATCACCCCTAACACGCCAGCAATGATCAAGACCACTTGCCATGTTTCTAATTGATTGCCCATTCTAGCTCCTCAAAAAAGCCCTATTTTTTAAATTTGTCCTGAAATAGGTGAGCATTTTAGCGCGACTGTTGATATTATTCACCACCTAGTCATTTCGCGATAATTATGCTGCATATATTTACATTCTGAGGATAATAGCGCATTCATGGAACAAGTGTTAATTTGGCCTGCTCAGTATCCCATGCTGTTAAAGGGGTTAATCGAACAAAACGGTGCTTACATTCTAGATGCCATAGAGGCATGGCCGAATTGCCAACAAATGAAAGATGAGCAGGGCGTAACGACCACTGTTCTACCTCCTTTATTTTACCTCGCTTGGTTACGACCGCTAGAGCCGTTCGAAGCCTGTTATTTTCAGCATATTGATGACTATGACGATAAACAGCGTCAATACGTTAATAGCGTAATTCAACACATTGAGGAAAATGATACTGATCAGGATGAGCTAATAAAAACACTCATTCAGCGTCTTGGCCAGTACTCTGATATTCAAGCTCAGGTGCAAGAGCAAAGCTTATCGTTTGTAGAGTTGCTCTGTGACAAACATTATGAAAAAACGCTGATATGGCTACTGGAGAAAGGGCTTAAGTTTAGCGCGAAAGAAATTGTTTCTCTGTGGTGCAACAGCTCGGAGGCAACACATGCGGCACTATTGACTCATATTGATACTTGTCTGCTTGACCGAGCAGCCACGGCTAAACTAGCAACAGATAGTTTGCTGGATGGACAGCAGACTTTTGAGCTGCTTTGCACTATGTGTGACAAAGATGAAGTAACGGGTCTTTTGGAACAAGCGCTATTGTTCCAGCTAACCCAACAACAGGTGAAGCAATCAGCGATTATCACCTTAGTCACGCAGGGCGCGACAGGAACTGCGAGAGATAGCAGTGGGCGCTCAGCTATTATGTTAGCGGTTGAAAATGGCTTCGTGAGCGCGGTTGAAACCATGTTGCCGCACCATAAAGTAAATGAATTGGACGAATCGGGCAGGAACTTAATGCACTATGCGGCGGCATCGAACTCTGCAGCTATGATCGAAATGATTTTTGAACATGGTGATGACCCGACGCTTGCGGATATTCATGGCGACACCCCATACCGTGTGGCTATGAAAAATCAGGCGCTTACTTCTAAGCAAACATTTGAGCAGCACGGTATTATCGAGCTTTCTAATGAGGCAAAGTATCAAAAAATAAAAACTGTCCATATTCTTTATGCCTTTGCTGCTATTTTGCTACCGCTGCAGTTATTTTTATTCTTTACTGATGAGGTGGATGAAAAAACCATCGCAACACTTTTCACTACGGCAGCTTCTATCGCAATTTTTGTTTTTGCGAGGCGTAAACGCAGCAACCCTCTATACCCAAACAGCTCAACGCCTTGGTCACTGATCGGGGTAAATGCGTTAGCATGGCTTAGTATTGGTGTGCAGGTATTGTTTTCAGTATTGGTGTTGATAGCCGTACTATCGTTGCAGTAGCTTACAGTAACGAACTAAGCTGACGGATTGATGCTAAAAAGCGCAGTTACTTCATTGAAGACTGCGCTTTTTTAATGGAGTTATGCGAGCGAGATTATGACTCTTTATGCTCGTGCGCTGCCTTTTCGTCAGCAAGGTCTTCTTTTAACTTGCGGATCTTCAACCCTAACTCTTGGCCTCTGTGTCTTGCATAGTAAGTGCAACCAATAAACATGGACGTTGCAAAGCCAATCTCAAGCAGGACTAACAATAGCTCGTCTGGAGATGTCCATAAAAGGGTAAAGCCGTGGATAAAATAAAACATTACGACAAAGTTTGCCCACGCATAAGTGTATGGCTTATCTTGTAAAATACCTTTAAGCGGGAGTAATAAAGGTAAAACGTACACCACAAAGACAAAGCCCAAGCTGTAACCTTCTCTTGGTGCAAGCACGAAGAGCCACAGTGGCATCAGGATCAAAAGACCAAAATACCCGACTAGCGCAAAGCGTTGAAAGCGTCTAGTGATGGGCTTTTTTGCAATTTCATTCATGTTAACTTTTCCGCGACGCGTAGCAGTCGACTCGCTGCTGCACGACAAATTTTGATTTCTGTTTGAGTGAGTGAAGCATTGTTTTGGCTGCCCGCAACATGTGTTGCACCGTAAGGCGTTCCGCCCATTTCGGTCGCCAAAAGCTCTGGAACATCATAGGGGATACCTAACAACATCATGCCGTGGTGTAATAACGGTAAGGAGAGGTTGAGTAGGGTAGCCTCGTTGCCACCGTGCATACTGCTTGAAGACGAAAATACGCAGGCTGGTTTATCGATGAGCGTGCCTTTAAGCCACAAATCGCTGGTGGTTTCCCAAAACGCTTTCGCTTGGGCTGCCATCATGCCAAAGCGTGTTGGAGTACCGAACGCTAACCCGTCGCATGCTACTAAGTCTTGCTTTGTTACGATCACATCATGGTCTTGGCGCTTCTCAAATACGCGCACTATGGCTTCACCACCTTGTGACACTATGGTGTCTGCAAATTCGTGCGCCATATTCGCCACAGAGCCATGACTGGAGTGGTATAAAATAAGAATTTTACTCATTACAGGATATTAAGCACCGACTCTGGAGGCCTGCCAATCGCCGCCTTATCACCTTTAACAACGATAGGACGCTCAATCAGTTTAGGGTTTTCAAGCATGGCAGTGCGCAGTGTCGCTTCATCCGACTCTTTCGATAGTCCAAGCTCTTTGTAGAGCGTTTCTTTGCTACGTACAAGCTGATGAGCAGAACTAAATCCAAGTTTAGAAAGTAAATTAGCCAAAGTGTCACTATCGATTGGCGTCTTTAGGTATTCAATAACGGTAGGATTAACGCCATTGGACTCTAGTAAAGCTAGGGTTTCACGTGATTTTGAACAACGCGGGTTGTGATAGATTTCTACTGACATGATTTCGCTCTAATTCGTAATGTAAACGGATCATAGCTTAATGTAGAGATGACGAAAAGCGATGTGCAAGAAAATTGGCTTAAATACGTTTCTACTATCGCTGTATATCGCTGTAAGCAATCGCCAAGCATCACAGCTTAGCGATTTCTTTTTGCATATTACGGTATTGGCTAAGTAGCGCTTTTAATCTGGTACGCTTGATATCTTCGTTATCTTCGACATGATTGAGTGCACGCTGGACTTCGTCTGCTGCTTTATTAAATGCACCATACTGGGCATAGACACTCGCTTTTGACTCATGGTAAGCCGCCTTGTTTTCTTGGGCTTCATAGGCTTGTGTGAGTAAATCACGGGCGAGAATATGATCCGGTTTCTCAAGCAAAAAGATCTTAAGCAATTGCTCGGCAACTTCATACTGTTTTGCTTTTATTGCGGCATTGGCATAGTTTAGTGTGATAACTTGGTTATTGGGTCTAAGTTGGTGTTGAGCTTGAAGCATCTCAACCGCTTTGCCAGAATGCTCTGTCGCAATTAAATAATCGGTATACACATCAAGATAAAACAGGTTATTCGGATCTTTTTCTAACAACTCATCCAATAGTTTGCCAGCTTCCTCGTAGTTTTTTTGATCGAGTAACGTAATTGCTAACCCGTATTGTAGGGCGCGCTTGTCGAGCTCTGCTGAGTGCTTTAGAGCGTTTCTGAAAAAGGCTTCACCAGCATCTTCTGAATAATAGTATCGTGCAAGCACACGGCTTTTAGCTAACGCGTAGGAAAGGCTTGAGGGATAATGCTTTTTCTCGAATTGTTGTGCCCTAAGCCTAACGTCCGATACTCGACTGTCGGGTAACGGGTGCGTAAGCAAAAATGCAGGGGGCTTATTTTTAAAACGAATTTGATCCGAGAGCTTAGTTAAAAACTCACTGGCCGCATAGGGGTCAAAGCCGGCTTTATGTAGTGTATTCATACCAAATCGGTCGGCTTCTTGCTCGGCTTTTCGGCTATGCGTTAGTTGGTTCAACGATGATTGCGTTTGGCTTGCGGATAAAATGGCGATACCCGCATCTGGGGCAACTACGGTTGCCAAAATACCAGTAATAAGCCCCGCTATGGTCAAGGCGCTGTTGTCTTTTGCGTTTTGTACGCGGCGTGCTAAATGACGTTGGGTAACGTGCGCAATTTCGTGGCCAATAACGGATGCTAATTGACTCTCATTATCGGATTGCGCAATGAGTCCCGTATGTACACCAACGTGGCCTCCATAAAAAGCGAAGGCATTAATATCTTTGTTATTAATCCAAAAAAAGGTAAATGGAAAGCGTACATCATTAGCATTGGCGACGAGGCGATTGCCTAGGCTGGTTAAGTACTCTTCAAGTACCGGATCGCCAACCACTGGGGAGCGCGAGCGCAGCTGCATCATCATGACTTCGCCGATCGCTTGTTCTTTTTCAATAGGTAGTACTTGGAGAGCTGAAGTGCCTAAATCTGGTAGTTTCAGTTCTGTTTGTGCAATAGCGCTGCTTGATGCAGCGAGCGCAAATGTTAAAACGATTGAATTTAATAGGGGTTTTAACCGCATTTTAATCCCTTTTAAGGTCTTCTCCGAGCATGATCCTAGCTAAGTCGACTTCATCATTGCATGCTCGAGCATCTTTTTCACAAAGTTGGTAAAAATCTTTTATTGAGACCCCTGCAACACTAGTGATGTTCAATTCTTTTTGCAAAAACGTCACTGTCATATGCAGCACTTTGTGCGCATGAAGTATCAGAGCTTTGTCAGCTATATCACCGCGTTCAAAGTAAAACGCAATGAATTTATGGAGCTGGTTGATGCGCAGTAAGTTTTTCATCGTATGCGGATCCCATACTCGAAACTCCAAAAAACGATTGTCTTTAACATAGGCATCAATCTTGGTGCCTTTGGCTATTGGGTAAGCCCAAAGCTCAAAACCTCTGTCAGTAAATGCTTGATGTAACGCGATTTGAGGTTTATTGTCACAGTGAATTATGCCACTGTCATCTTCATAACCACCTAATAGTTCTATATTCCAATTTCGCTTATCTAGCAAACGCTTTACCGCATTGTCAAAGCCGTGATGGAGCAGACCTTCACATTCACTTACCGCTGAGGCGACAAGGTGATAAAAAGGCGGAAGTTCACCCCAATTAATTTGCTTTTTGTACCAATTTATTTCTTTTAGTGTTGGATTGGCTGGCAATCGGGCCTTATTATTAACGCCTGGCATTAAGATTCCCAAGAAGTAGAGTATGCTATTAAGAATAAACCATCAACGCCTTGAGGGCTACCGCATTGAGTGATTTGTGTGGAGACAAGACGACAAAATTTGTACATGATCTACGAGAATTTACCTGTCCTGCATTATTTGTTCAGTTTAAGTGGCGGTTAAAGCGCCATGACTATACTCTAGGCAAACTAAAATTGCTGATGAGTCAGGATCAGAGCTTGTTAGATATCAAAAAGTATTTGGATGGTAACTCGGTGAGTTACCAAATTATTGAAATTGAAAGCGGTGAAGTGTGTTTGGAGATCATGGATGTTTGAGTTAGTAAAAGCGTGGTACATCAAAAAGTTTTCAGATCCACATTCCGTCACGCTATTGTTGATGCTAGTTGCCACAGTTGCTTTGCTGTACTTTTTTGGCAGTTATGTCATGCCGGTACTGGTCGCAATTGTGATCGCCTATTTACTTGAATGGCCAGTGAATAAGCTCACCCGAGTGACTGGCAGTAGGATGTTATCAGCAGTAGTCGTAATGGCGGTATTTGTGGGCGTCGCTTTGGGGCTGGTATTTGGTATCGTTCCTGTTCTGTGGCAACAGTTAAGTAACTTGCTCCAAGAAAGTCCAACCATGGTAGAAGAGGGTAAGGACTTCCTTTTACATTTACCTGAATACTACCCGACGCTGATCTCTACAACTCAGGTACAGGCAATTGTGAGCTCTGTGGAAAGTAAATTGCTAGAGCTTGGCGAAGTTATTGTCTCAGCCTCATTAACCTCATTAAAAGACGTTGTCGCATGGATGATTTATTTGGTTTTAGTGCCACTGCTTGCTTTTTTCATGTTGAAAGACAAGTCAGAACTTACATCTGGAGTGTCAAAAATTATACCTAAGGACAGAAAGCTTATTTCACAAGTGTGGCATGAGATGGACCAACAAATCATGAATTATATTCGTGGTAAAGTTTTTGAGATTGTCATCGTTGGTGTAGTGAGCTTTGTGACCTTTTCTATTTTGGATTTACGCTATGCCGCATTACTGGGGACATTGGTTGGACTTTCTGTACTTATCCCATTTATTGGTGCTGCACTCGTTACCTTACCCGTTGCCGCAGTAGCTTTGTTTCAATTTGGTCTAGCGCCAGAATTTTGGACCATTCTCATCGCGTACGGCATTATTCAAGCATTAGATGGTAATGTTTTAGTGCCGTTGTTGTTTTCAGAAGCTGTGGATCTTAACCCTGTTTATATTATTGTTGCAGTATTATTTTTTGGTGGTTTATGGGGTTTTTGGGGGGTATTCTTTGCTATTCCACTTGCATCTCTGGTCAAGGCGCTGATCAATGCATGGTCGAGTAAGAGTGAAGAACTATTGGTGAAATAGTGACGTTTTTTTGATGTTAGTCGGCTCATGAGCCGACTATAAATAAGTAGTTATTGTGTGACTCTACCCGTGCTTTCACGAACGACCATGCTCGGTGTGAACACATGTGAGACTTCTTTATCATTTTTTCGATGTCCACGTGTTTTAGAAAACAATAGACGCGCAGCATGTTCAGAAATAATGTTGTTAGCCTGATGTGCAGTCGTAAGCTTTGGCCAAGTTTGGCGGGAGAATGGAGAGTCTTCGAAGCCACTGATAGACAATTGACCTGGGATCTCTATATTCATCAGCCGCGCAGCAAATAAAGCCCCAGCTGCAACCTCATCGTTACCACCTAAAATCGCAGTGATTTGGTTTGGATTGCCATCGGCCAGCAGTGCTTTAGCGCCTTTTACTCCAGATTCAAATGAGTACGTGCCGTGATAGAGCAGTGTATCATCTTGTTTTATATCGTGTGCTTTTAGGGCATCTCGATATCCAGCTAGTCGCTCTGCAGTTGATTTATGCTCTTCATCACCAAGTACAAAAGCAATTTTTTTATGCCCAAGTTGGATCAGATGCTCGGTAATTTCATAGGCAGCAGCGTAGTCGTCAACAAAGATACAGTTATTTGCGCTACTTTCCGCTTCTTGCGCTCGGCCTGAAAGTAGACGCACGTAATGAATGCCCAGCTCATCTAGCATATCAATAATGGCTTGTTGCTCGGATAGAGGAGGAGTCAAGACTAAACCTGCAAGACGTGAGCGTTTGATCATAGTGACGAATTCTTCGGCCATATTTTCCGAATTGGATTCACAGGGGTGGATGACGAGCTCATACCCTTCATCTCTACAGCGAGATAACACCCCGTTTTGCATATCAATGACATAATACGCATTGGGATTGTCGTAGACCAAGCCAATTGCAAATGAAGAAGTACCAGCTAAGTTTCTTGCAGCAATATTAGGCTGATAATTAAGCTCTTTGACAGCCTGCATTACTTGATCGTAGGTTTTTTTTCTAACCGAAGGTTCTTTATTGATTACCCGCGATACGGTTTTCATAGATACGCCAGCTAGCTTGGCAACATCATTAATAGTGACTTTCATGTAGTTGTTCTTCTATTTACAGGTCTGTATCGATCATTATTAAGCACAGAGGAATAGTAGCGCTTTATGTATGCAGAAGCTAGCGCCCAATTTCTGTGATATTTAGCCGCTAAGGCGACCATCGGCTTAATAAAAGGATCATCTGTTTTTCTTAGTCTATCTAATAAGTACAGAATTTAGCACTACAATTCGCAGAAATAAATGAATGATACCGGTGTCAAAAATTTTATTTTAGGTTATTATTCGCAATGTAAAATTGAAAAGAAGCAATTTGACAGCGTTGTCATTTTGACATAATGTGCTTGTTTAATAATGTTTCTTTGTTGTTACTAACTGAAAAGTAAGGTAACTAACAATCACTTACGTCTTAGGGGAATATGTAATGGGTGGTCGTGTAGATTTGGATAGTTGGCAAAAGCTCAGTAGTTCTGCGCAGCGAGTAGAGCAGCAGCATTTAAAAACGATGTTTGCAAACGATGCACAAAGATTTGAAAAGTTCTCTCGTCAAATCCCTGGTGTGTTGTTCGACTTTTCCAAGCAACGCATTGACGACCAAACATTCTCTGAAATGATGCAGCTCGCAAAAGAGAGCGATATCGCGCTTTGGCGAGAAAAGATGTTTTCTGGTGAAAAAATAAATATCACCGAAGACCGAGCGGTTTTACATACGGCGCTGCGTAACCGAGCAAATACACCTATTTATGTGGATGGTGTAAATGTTATTGAGCAAGTCAATGCGGAATTAGAAAAACTACAAGCATTTAGTAACCGAGTTCGTTCAGGTGAGTGGCAAGGGTATACAGGCAAAGCTGTAAAAGATGTGGTTGCGATTGGCGTTGGTGGGTCTAACTTGGGCCCGCAAATGGTAACTGATGCGCTAGCCGCGTATGCAGATGACACGCTAAACGTGCATTATGTTTCGAATGTTGACGGTGTACAGATTGCTTCAGTACTAAAAGGCTTGGACGCAGAAACAACCCTGTTTGTCGTGTCATCAAAAACCTTCACAACCTCTGAAACCATGACCAATGCAAAGACTGCCGTTGAGTGGTTTTTGAATGCTGCAAATGATAGAGCGGCAATCGCCAAGCATTTTGTTGCGGTGAGCACCAATCTTGAGAAGACCAGAGCGTTTGGTATTAGCGATGACAACGTGTTTACGATGTGGGACTGGGTTGGCGGTCGTTTCTCGCTTTGGAGTGCAATCGGATTACCAATCGCACTTTATTTAGGCTTCGATAAGTTTGTCGAAGTGCTTGAAGGTGCATTTGAAATTGATGAGCACTTTAAAACGGCAAACAACGAAGATAATATTCCACTGTTGATGGCGTTACTCAGCGTTTGGAATACCAGCTTCTTAGGATATCAAGCACAAGCAATTTTGCCTTATGATCAGGCGCTTCATATGCTGCCTGCGTATTTACAACAAGGTGAAATGGAAAGTAACGGTAAGCATGTTACTTTTGCAGGAGAGCAGGTAAACTATACGACTGTGCCAATTATTTGGGGCATGACAGGGATAAATGGCCAGCATGCTTTTTATCAGTGTTTACACCAAGGTAATGTGATTGTACCGGCTGATTTTATCGCTTCAATTGAACCGCAAAACAAAGTAGGCCAGCATCACGATATTTTATTGTCTAACTTCTTCGCGCAAACGGAAGCAATGATGGCGGGTGTAGATGCACAGCAGGTTCGTGAAGATTTAACGGCTAAAGGTAAGTCGGATGCGGAAATCGACAAGTTGATCCCGCATAAAATACACCAAGGTAACCGTCCAACCTCTTCATTTATCTTAGATAAGGTAGATGCAAAAGCTGTGGGCCGACTAATTGCCTTGTATGAACACAAAATTTTCTGCCAAGGCATTATTTTGGATGTGTGTTCATTTGACCAGTGGGGTGTTGAGCTTGGTAAAGGGCTTGCTTCAAATATTGAAGCCGAGCTAACGCAAGAAGGCGTTACTAACCCGCATGATAGCTCAACGGCGGGTCTAATCGCTTATTACAAGCAAAAGAGAACAAATTAATACTTCGAGTGGAACTGGAAGTAAACAGAATACCTTTGAACGGGTAGCGCTGGAGTACTTAGAACCTGTATTTTTGTGAGAGGAAATACAGGTTTCTAAGACTCATTTATACCAACTTACTTAATCCCTCAAATTGAGCAGGTCTTAAGTCGAATTGATATTACTAGCGCATTGCAATCGAAATCATCACCCGTTACACAATGAGTTTGGTAGGCTTTGGAGTGGCTCCAAATCGAATAAACACTGCGTGCTTGTAGTGCACGCCTAACCTAATGAGAGTGAATTATGCTTAATCCTTTTGACATCGTAATTTTTGGTGGGGGAGGCGATTTAGCACTTCGCAAACTCCTACCAGCCTTGTATCGTGCATATCAAGAAGGTAACTTACCTGAAGGCACTCGCATCTTACCGACCGTTCGTGAACAAAACAAACAACAAGAATTTATCGAAACGGCACATATCGCATTACAAACTCACCTTGGCAAAGGCGAATACAACAAGAAAGATTGGTCCGCATTTGAACAGTTTTTAGTGCCTGTGGTAGTCAACGTTACAGAAGAAGATGAACACTGGGATAAGCTGAAGAATATTTTAGCTGATGGGGAAGATAAGTCTCGTGTCTTCTACTTGTCACTTCCTCCAGCGGTTTATGGCCGTTGTTGTGAGTTATTGTCAATTAAAGGGCTAATCACAGAGCAATCACGTGTAGTTGTTGAAAAGCCTATTGGTTACTGCGGTAAATCTGCAGAAGAAATTAATGCCAAAATCGGTGAGTTCTTCTCGGAAGAGCAAGTATTCCGTATCGATCATTACTTAGGTAAAGAAACGGTTCAAAACCTGATGGCGCTTAGGTTCTCAAACGCACTGTTCGAGAATTTATGGGATGCTAAAGCCATAGATAATATTCAGATCAGTATCTCTGAAACGGTAGGTCTTGAAAGCCGAGCTGGCTTCTACGACAAAGCGGGCGCGCTTCGTGATATGGTGCAAAATCACTTATTGCAACTACTTTGCTTGGTTGCGATGGAGTCACCACATAAACTTAATGCCAACAGTATTCGCACTGAAAAGCTTAAAGTATTAGAAGCGCTCAGACCGCTAATTGACTCAGATGTAGATAATAATGTTGTGCGTGGTCAATATGTACCAGGCGACCTTGAAGGTAAGCTGGTACCTGGTTACCTAGAAGAGCTGGGCGAAGGGTCGAGTAAAACAGAAACATTTGTTGCTATTCGTGCTCACATTGATAACTGGCGTTGGTCTGGTGTGCCTTTCTATTTAAGAACAGGCAAGCGTATGAAAAAGCGTTGTGCTGAAATTGTGGTTGAGTACAAGCCTGTTTCTCATAACGTCTATGGTGATGCGGCGGGTCCAATTCAGCCAAACCGCTTGGTGATAAGATTACAGCCTGAAGAAAGTATTCAATTAACGCTAATGTCTAAGCGTCTAGATAACCTTGAAATGCAACTAGAGCCAGTGACGCTAAATATCTCATTGAGTGAAAAGTATAACAATGGCTATCATTCAGATGCATATAAGCGCTTAATGCTCGACGCAGCTGCAAATAACCCAGCTTTATTTATTCACCGTGACGAAGTACGCCAAGCGTGGCAGTGGGTTGATCCAATCATTGAGCGTTGGCAGAGTAAAGGGACTCCGTCACTTTATCGTGCTGGCTCTTGGGGTCCAGAAGATGCCGATGAACTGCTTGAAGAAAACAAACATGTTTGGTTCAATGCGGGAGAGCAAGCGTAATGGCACAGTTAACAGAAAGAAACTTCAACTCGAAAGACGAAATGACAGCAGCGCTTGCAGAGCTACTTCAAACTGGGCTCAGTCAAGGTATTGAGCAAGACGGTGAAGCGGTGTTGCTAGTGTCTGGTGGTTCATCACCGGCTCCAGCATATCGTTACCTTTCTGGTGTTGAGCTTGGCTGGGACAAAATTACGGTTGCTATGGTTGATGAACGTTGGGTCGAACCGGATCACGAAAAGTCTAACGAAGCATTTATTAAGTCGACATTACTGAAAGACAAAGCGGCAAATGCTCGATTTGTGACAATGAAGAATGCAGCAGTATCAGCACTAGAAGGCGCTGATCTATGTGAGTCTGCTTATGCAGCGTTGAAAAAGCCGTTTGATGTAACCATTTTAGGAATGGGGCCGGATGGTCATACCGCCAGTTTATTCCCAAGTGCAAATGGCCTAGAACACGCATTAACGACCACAAACACTGTGTGCGCAATTAATGCTCATCAAAGCGAAGTGACAGGTGAGATCACCGAGCGCATGAGTTTGTCTTTGGCAGGAATAGCTAATTCTAAGGCGGCTGTTTTATTGATCTCTGGTGATGAAAAAAAAGCGGTGTATGAAGCGGCAAAACAACCCGGCTCAGAGTATGAAGTACCACTGCGTGCTGTATTAAATCATCCTGATATTAATTTGACCGTATTCTGGTGCCCGTAACCTAAGATCATAGGTACTAGAAATAGTAGAAGGTAAGGTTGGCGTGGTAGCTGGCCTTACCTAGATTATTTGAGTCAACTGATTGAATACCTCTGGACATTAAGCTCGAAGCGACAATACTTCTTACTTCTTACTTCTTACTTCTTACTTCTTACTTCTTACTTCTTACTTCTTACTTCTTACTTCTTACTTCTTACTTCTTACTTCTTACTTCTTACTTCTTACTTCTTACTTCTTACTTCTTACTTCTTACTTCTTACTTCTTACTTCTTACTTCTTACTTCTTACTTCTTACTTCTTACTTCTTACGAATAAAAGCAATAAATTTTACTGATTCAAGATACGATCATTAGAAAATCAACAAGTCCCGTAATTGGGTATTCAAATTTGTGCAAAAGATAGTGATAACTAACTCGCTAATCTTAGATTTCATAAGCCTTTGTCATAAAAATTTCTCTTAAAAGAACTAGACAGTACTAACAGATAAATCTATAATGACAGCGTTGTCATTGATATTGATTCTCATCTTTAGCTTCTGCCCAAGCTTGATGAGGGAATTGAATACACATCCCCTTATGTGTATTCAGATAATTAAAATGTCCCTTTATTGAGACAATTCCATCTTAAAACCCTACAGCAGCAAAATTTTTTGTGCTATTCTCCAATCGTTTTTGTAACAAACCATATCTTGGTCATATTTAAATTTATATTTATCAATAAGATATATATCTATATGAATATTTTTTGAATAACAGGCCAAAAAAATTGTAGCGAATATGTAATTTAGGGTGTATGGTTTGTTATTAGATGACAGCGTTGTCATCATCACTGGGCAGAAGTGATTTAAAAAACCAACAAAATGATTCAAGGGGAATCCTGTGTTAGCTAATAATTTCAAAAAAAGCTTACTTGCAGTTAACGTCAGCATCGCACTAGGTGCGGGCTTTTCAGGCGTTGTAGTTGCAGAAGAAAGTCAAAATCAAGTACAAGAAAACGTAGAAGTCATTGAAGTTCGCGGTATTCGCGCTTCCAGTAAGGCGGACATTAATAACAAAAGATTCGCAAACGCTGTTGTTGATTCGATAACAGCAGAAGATATTGGTAAGTTTCCGGATAAAAACGTTGCGGAATCTCTATCTCGTATTACTGGTGTAGGGGTTAGCCGTGAGTTTGGTGAAGGTGAAAAGATTACTGTTCGAGGTTCAGATCCAACTAAAAACCGCACTCTATTAAACGGACAAAATGTTGGTACAGCTGACTGGTTTATCTTGGATAACCCTTCTCGTAGTTTCAACTTTACAATGCTTCCGTCTTCATTGGTAAGTAGCTTGGAAGTATATAAATCTCCTGAAGCGCGTATTGATGAAGGCTCAATTGGTGGTACAGTAATTCTAAATACACGCAAGCCTCTTGATTTGGATTCTGGTACTGTTCAGTTAAGCTTGCAGAGCCAATACTCAGAAGTAGCGGAAGAACATGATCCATCAATTGAAGCACTTTATTCATGGAAGAATGAAAGTGAGCAATTTGGTATTTTAATTTCTGGTTCAAAAGCTGATCGTACAGTTCGTCGTGAAGGTTTTGAGGTACTTGGTTGGGATGTTCAAGGTGATGGAACTTATACACCTCGTACTATGGGGGTTCCTGTTTTCCGCCAAGATCGTGAAAGAACAACATTTTTCAGCTCGGTTCAATTTGCACCTTCCGACGATTTCAGTGCGACTTTAAACATACTTGATTCAAATATGGATGTGAATAATACCAATTCAAACTTTCTATTGATGAATCCTGGGTCAGAGGCCGAGCTTTCGTTTAGTGATGGCAACGCATTAAAAGGCACTGGCGGTGGTGATGTTCGTTGGAATCATATCAACCGTATCTCAAGCACGGATACTAATTCAATTCATTTAGACATTGACTTTGCAACGGATTCATTCTCAATGAATGTGGAGCTTGGTACGACTGAAGCCGAGGGTGGAACATTAAATGAAACTTCTTGGGAATACGGCGGGCAGGGAGATTACAACTTTGATCTAACTGATGGTACTCCAACAGTAAACGCTGGTATTGATGGTACGGACCCTTCTAAATTTAACGGTGGCTGGATCTGGGGTGGGAATAAACCAACAACAGATGAAGAGTCTTATGCTCAGGTAGACTTTGACTTCCCGGTCGAACTTGGTGCGTTTACATCAATTAAAGTTGGTGCAAAATATCGTGATCACAAACGCACGCAAGACAGAAATGCCTACAGTTGGCATTGGGGTTTAGCTAACGATGGTGAGAGTGATAATTACATGAACCAGATCTTGGCTAATCAATGTAGTACGCTTGCGGATTGTGACCTTTCTAGAGGCACTGATACTGTTGGTGCTGACGTTGTCAATGGTGATATTACTCAACAGTTGATACACAACAGTGATCGTATGTTGGAATTAGGGTTAGGCCCAAATGCTTCCTATGCAATTCACAAGAATTTACCAGAAATATTTGAAGTAGCTGAGCAAAAAACGGCTTTCTATGTTCAGGGTGATTTCTCTGGAGAAAGTTTCCGAGGCAACATAGGTGTAAGGGTTGCTAAGACTGAGCAAGATTCTGCTGGTTATTTGTTCTCTTCAGATTCTTGGGACTTATTAACTGTCAAAAACCCTGGCCTCAATGGTGATTTAACACCTTCTACATTAGAGTGGAAAACTGAGTCACGTAGCTACACCGAGATTTTGCCAAACTTCAATTTATCTTATGACTTAGCTGAAGATCAAATTGTGAGGTTGTCTGCGGCACGAACGATGGCGCGTCCTAATTTCTTTGATATTTCACCAATTACCGCACCTGGCGATCTTGGTGAAGATAATCCAACTGCACAGGCTGGTAATCCAAATCTAGATCCACAAGTAGCTAACCAGTTTGATGCTGCTTGGGAATATTACTTCGGTGATGCATCGTTACTTGCAATAACGCTATTCTACAAAGATATTGAGAGTTACCAAACATCTGGTACTTCGAGCCAAGAGTTTTATGATCAAGAAACTCAACGTTGGGTTCCTGTAACTGTTACTCGGCCTGAGAATGGGGCAGGGGGAACAACAACGGGTTTAGAAGCCTCTATTCAACATAGTTTTGACAATGGTTTTGGTGTATCAGCAAACTATACTTATACTGATGCTAATAATGATGGTGAAAGAGATGTCCTAAAACCGGGGTCTGGCTTAGTAATGGGAGCCTCTGAGAATATGTTAAATATTTCAGGTTACTATGAAGATGATCTGTTTGCGGTTCGAGCGATGTATAACTACCGTACAAAATGGTATAAAGGTTTACACTCTTCAGGTACGGAGCTTTGGAATGATGACTATGGCCAGTTGGACTTTAGTGCGACATACAACGTAACTGAAAATATCTCATTAGTATTTGAAGGTATTAACCTGACTGATGAAGAGGTCATAGAATATAATACTGATGAAGCAAGAGTATTATCTATATACCAGAATGGTCGTCGATTTGTACTAGGTGCAAACTTCCGTTTCTAATATTATTAAAATGCCGCTATTTAGCGGCATTTCTTTTTAATAATATGTCTTCAACTTTTCTTACTTCTTCCTGACTATTAGAAAGAATGCCTTTGTATGTTTTGTCAAAGACATCTTCTTTTCTATCGAAAACATAGTGTTCGAATACTTCTTTCCAGGCATCTCTCTGATATTTTGGAAGTGCTCTAATGGTGAGAATTGCGTGGATTAAACTTTCAGTAGATGTTAGCTCGGA
The DNA here is from genome assembly GCF_030291895.1 of Pseudoalteromonas sp. JC3. Taxonomy (NCBI): domain Bacteria; kingdom Pseudomonadati; phylum Pseudomonadota; class Gammaproteobacteria; order Alteromonadales; family Pseudoalteromonadaceae; genus Pseudoalteromonas; species Pseudoalteromonas sp. JC3. The sequence continues at coordinate 1,811,621 of NZ_CP127855.1, forward strand.
TGCAGTTTTATTTTCCCACCAATAGTTTACTAGAATATTAGCTCTTTCATGTGATTTAACATTATGCCACCACATAGGTGGGATATATAAGGCCTCACCCACTTCCAGTTCTGCAATTTGGACATCTTTATGTACGTTCTTAAACTTAGGATATTTGCTCAAATCAGGCTTTTCGAAGTCGACAAGGCTAATAGCAGGCCCTGTTATGGCGCGATCTATCGGGGCGACATAGATATTAGGGATTGCATTTGGAGGGAGTAAATAAAATGTTCTTTTACCACAAACATTCAATGCTATGTTATGAGAGGTGTCGTAATGCCCAGGAACTGTTGTTGCTGTTCCAATCCATATTCTGGGAGAAATTTCAGATAGAAAATTTGGAGATGGATTTTGTGTAAGAAAAGATGGTAGGCATTGCTCTATTAATGCGCTTTGAACTGCAATGTCTTCACTGTGCTCATCTCGCTTTTCAACAATCAATCTTTTTAACACTGCTTTGAGTGGAACTTGAAATTTTTTGAATGTGAATCTTTCGTAATCTTCGCTTGCGTAGCTGATTAGTCCTTTATGTTTAGATTCGATTAATAAAGTATCTACCAATTTCTTAGAAGCAATGCTAAGTAACTTTCTAAGTAAATGTGATGGAGAATCTTTTGCTAACTCAACATATGGCCAGTCTTTAAATAGTTCTGATATTATTATCGGAGAATTATTGTTCTCAATGAATGTCTTTAAGTCTTCAACATCTGATGGTTTTATTTTTTGAATTTTCATGGTTTTAAATTGTATATTTACATGCTAATTTAATTGTTACTTTAACATATTAATTGAGTGTGTAATGTCAGAAAAATATGAAATCATTGATGCGGGAAAACATAAAAAATTTTATGCTAAGTTAGATACTGACTTATTGCATTCGAAAGAGCGGCACTTGGTGGTTATAACACCAAGTGAAGTAGCAAAAGCAGCGCTGAATTTTCCTATTTGTTTCATTAAGTCTGGTGGCGATGCTAAATTCCAAATGATAGCAATTCTTGGGCTTGAGACCGGAAAAAATGCGTTTTATCGTGGTAATAGGTTTGAATCGCCATATATCCCTCAACATTTAGTGAAGTATCCATTCGTCCTAGCAAAAACCTCAGATGAAAAGACATATTTGGCAATTCACGCTTCGGCATTAAATAGTTCAGGGATTGGAGAGCCGTTGTTTCAAGATTCGGGTGAACTTTCGGACTTTCTTAAGTTAAGACATTCGCAATTAGAGGAGTTGTATCGTCAAGATGAGTTGTCGTTTCAATTTGTTAATCGTTTGTCCGAACTTGGTTTGTTGACGGAGTTTAGTTTTAAGTTTGATTTGGGGGATGGTGAGAAGAAAGAGATTGGGGGACTATATTCAGTCGATAGGGAGCTTCTAAATTCTCTCGATGATGAATCTCTATTGTCTTTGCAGAAATCAGGCATGCTAGAAGCTGTACACGCACATTTACTATCGCTGGGTCAGCTTCAAAGAGTTATTGATTTATCAGCCACGGCTAATCATTGACATTAAGTGAGAAGATTGTGTTCTCGTCTAGTGGTTAATATATGTAGGGTAACGAGTAAGATAAATTTAACTTCCAATTTGCCCCGAAAACCGCTAGCCTTAGGGGCAATAAATAAAGTAACAAATACGTAAAATAATGGAGCAGTATTATGGCGGAACAACAAGTGCAGCCTTTACACAACGAAAAGCACGCGAACATCAAAGTAAAAAATGGCGTGAACGTTGATTTCCTTAAAACTCAGCACTTAATGCCGGTAGTGGCGCATGAGTTTGCGCGTGTAGCGACAGAATTCCCGATGGCGTTTGTTAAAAACACTGAGTCAGGTCAATTTCAAGCGGTTGCTATGTTTGGTCTTCAGCCTGGTGAAAACCTATTTGTTGATGGTGATAAGTGGACTGGCAGCTTTGTGCCAATGGCCGCAGCACGTTACCCGTTTGGTCTGGTTAAGCACCCAGAGCAAGATCAGTTTGGTATTGTTATTGATGAAGCAAGCCCGCTAGTTGGTGAAGAAGAAGGCAATGCGCTTTTCGAAGACGGTAAAGAAACTGAATACCTAGGTCGTCGTAAAGAAGCGTTAGTAAGCTATGTTGAGTTTGCTCGTGTAACTGAAGCGTTTACTCAGTATCTTGCTGACAAAGAGCTTTTGGTTCAACAAACACTAACGGTAGAAATCCGTGGTGAGAAAAAAGACATCAACGGTATCTACCTTGTGGATGAGCGTAAGCTAAACGAATTAGGTGACGAAGATTTCCTAGAGCTACGTAAACGTGGTTATTTGGCACCGATCTTCGCATTCTTAACTTCTACACATCAAGTTGCGCGTCTTGCACGTATGAAGGCACAGCGCGAAGCGAGCTAGATATAGAACGATTCGATAGAAGCGCTTCCAGAGAGAAGCGCTTTTTTGTGGATGCTATTTTATAACTGCTACACCAATTTGCTCCTTCAAATTGAGCAAATATTAAGACAAATTGGTATTACTTAGCGTTTGGAATAGGACAGTATGAACCGCCTCGAGGGATCCAGACCGAGCGTGTTTCCCAACGACAGTTATACGCTACTCGGCGTTCTTCTTGTTGGGTTGAAAAAGTATCATGTTGATGAAAGTAGCTTCCTCCAGGCACCTGATAGTTTGGGATCGGATGAGGAATAGTCCAACCTCCGGGGCAGCTTTGTGTCGCGAGTACGGTTTTAGTTTCCCATAAAGTGTAGGGACCGTAAGGTTCACCGTGCATTAATTTGTAGTGGCAAGTCTTATAACTCACATCAACGAGCTCTGTACGGTAGTCACATACCCACACACGTCGCTCATCCCAGTAGCCACCGCAGTCAACATTGTTTACTTGGGTGTCATAAAAAGTGTTGTAATCAATAACTTTAATTTGCTCTTGAGTAGAAGCGGCTTGAGCAGTACCAAGCAGTAGTGTGCTAAAAGCTGCAATTTTGAGAATGTTTTTCATATCGATTCCTGTCGAATTTCGTTATTTTATTACTTTGAGTTATTTCAAAGTAATAAATATGTTTCCATTTTGTGGTCAAAATAACAACTATGAATTGATTGAAAAATATTCAAATTTGCTGTTGTGTCTTTCTGCTCATGAGTTTCTTTCAACCACACCATAAATAGGTAAGCTTGACAATTTTAACGCGAAAGCTTGCATCGTTCTAAAATTCACCTCATGCTGAAGTTTAACAACGAACCAAGGTATAAAAATGAAAAAAATCTCTTTGCTAGCAGTCTTATTAGCCTTGTCGGCGACAGCTGCTGTCGCTGACGAGAAAGCGCCCCCATTTGCGATCGCCATTCATGGAGGAGCTGGTACGATTGAGCGCAGTAACTTCACACCAGAAAAAGAAAAACAATACAAAGCTAAATTAAAAGAAGCCGTTGAGGCGGGCTATAAGGTACTAGAACAAGGTGGAGAAAGCCTTGATGCGGTAACGGCTGCCATTAATATTCTTGAAGACTCGCCTTTTTTTAATGCTGGTAAGGGGGCCGTGTACACTTATGATGAAGGGCATGAGCTAGATGCATCAATCATGGATGGTCGTAATCGCCAAGCGGGCGCTGTGGCGGGGGTGAAGCACATTAAAAACCCAATCAACCTGGCAAAAGAAGTGATGCAGCACTCAGTACATGTCATGCTAAGTGGTGAAGGTGCGGAAGACTTTGCTAAGAAACGCGGTTTTACGTTAGTGGAAAACAGCTATTTTGACACCGATGCTCGCTATCAATCGCTCCTAAAGGCGAAAAAGCGATTGCAGATGAAAGAAGCGGCGACCAAAGACTATCAGGCGGCACACCAACAATTAGAGAGCCAATATAAGATGGGAACTGTGGGGGCTGTCGCACTCGATAAACAGGGGAATTTAGCGGCTGGAACGTCAACAGGTGGCATGACGGCTAAACGCTTTGGAAGAATAGGTGACTCACCGGTGATTGGTGCGGGCACATTTGCGGATAACCGCTCTTGTGCTGTTTCAGCAACGGGACATGGCGAGTATTTTATTCGATATAATGTCGCAGCTGATATTTGTGCTCGCGTCGCTTATCAAAACAAGTCGATTGAAAAAGCGGGGAAAGAAGTGATTTTTGATACGCTTTATCCAATTGGTGGCACGGGAGGGGTGATCATAGTTGACCCTAAAGGAAATATTAGCATGCCATTTAATACCGCGGGAATGTATCGTGCGAGCAAGTCGTCAACAACACCTACCTATGTTGGTATTTATAGCGAGTAAAACAATATTTCGTTGAGACTAAGCAAGTTCTTCAAACGCCAGCTATTATTATCATGATAGCTGGCGTTTTTAATGGAGATGAGCAATGCAATCAATAAAAGTCGCAGACTACTTAAATCATCGCCCCGTAACATTCAAACAGGACATGCGCGTAGAATCAGCTGTAGAGAAGCTGCTACAAAGCGGCCAGTCGGGCGGGCCGGTTATAGATGAAGCAAGGCGGGTTATTGGGTTTTTATCTGAGCAAGATTGTCTTAAAAAAATGTTAGAGGCGACCTATCAAAATGAGTCTCATAGCGTGGTGTCCGATGTGATGACAAAAGAGCCTCTGTGTGTAAAACGCGAAGACAGCATAGTGCAAATGGCAGATTTGATGATTTGCAATAAGCCCAAAGTGTACCCGGTAGTTGACGATGAAGGGCGCTTACTTGGGGTTATCAGTCGTGCAAACGTGTTATTAGCGTTGGATAAGCATTTACATGATGCTTATGTCTCTGGCCACCGCTACGTATAAAGCGATGAAATTTACGAGCTGTTAAGTTAACCCGAGAGGAGCTGCCTTGAGAATAACAGCAAAAATCTCAATTCCTAACCAAATTTAGTTGGGTTCGTCTAATCTGATTTGATAAACTACACGGCGTTTTATGTAATCACAAGGTGTCGTGTAGTGCAGGTTGACTCGCTGTTCAAAGAGCTAAATTCATGTCTTAAAAAGGATCACTTCATCCTCAAAAAGCGCCTCCATGGTGCGAAAAAAATTACCGATCAAGAAAAGCAAAAGCAGGTAGTCGCAAAAGTAGCGGCTGCGATTGCAAAAAGCCAAGAATTAAAGGTAACAAGAAGTGCCAATATTCCAGCAGTAGAGTATCCTGAGCAACTACCCGTCAGCCAGAAAAAAGACGACATCAAAGCAGCCATTGCGAATAACCAAGTGGTTATCGTTGCCGGTGAAACGGGCTCAGGGAAGACCACGCAGCTGCCTAAGATTTGCTTAGAGCTTGGTCGAGGCGTGGATGGCTATATTGGTCATACACAGCCAAGAAGACTAGCGGCAAGAAGCGTGTCTACTCGTATCGCAGAGGAAATTGGCTGCGAGATGGGGCAAGAAGTTGGATTTAAAATTCGCTTCTCAGATCAAGTCTCTGACAATACATACGTAAAACTGATGACCGACGGTATTTTGCTCTCAGAGATTCAACAAGACAGATTCCTCAACCAGTACGACACAATCATCATTGATGAAGCGCACGAGCGTAGCCTGAATATTGATTTTATTCTGGGTTATTTAAAGCAGTTGTTGCCGAAGCGTCCAGATCTTAAAGTGATTATCACCTCAGCAACCATTGATCCTGAGCGTTTTTCCAAACATTTTAGTGACGCACCTATTATTGAGGTGTCAGGACGAACTTATCCAGTAGAAGTGAGATATCGTCCAGTTGAAGATGTTGACTCACAAAATGGCGAAGCAGAAAATGACCAATTGCAGGGCATTTTTGATGCGGTTGATGAGCTTTGTGCCGAAGGACCTGGGGATATTTTGGTATTTATGAACGGTGAGCGTGAAATTCGTGACACCGCTGACGCGCTGGCAAAACGCAATTTAAAAGGCGTTGAGATTTTACCTTTGTATGCGCGCCTGTCTAATGCCGAACAAAATCGCATTTTTGCGCCCCATAGCCAACGGCGCATCGTATTGTCTACAAACGTTGCAGAAACGTCATTGACCGTACCAGGTATTCGCTATGTTATCGACCCGGGTACTGCGAGAATAAGCCGCTACAGTTATCGAACCAAAGTACAACGCTTACCGATTGAAGCGGTATCACAAGCCAGTGCAAACCAGCGTAAAGGTCGATGTGGCCGTGTGGCATCCGGTATTTGTATTCGTTTATATTCTGAAGACGACTTTTTAGGGCGCCCAGAGTTTACCGATCCTGAAATCCTAAGAACCAATTTAGCTTCGGTTATTTTGCAAATGCTCGCACTTGGACTTGGTGATATAAGTCAATTCCCATTTGTACAAGCGCCTGATAGCCGTAATATCAAAGATGGTATGTCGTTACTTGAAGAGCTGGAGGCGATAGTTCCTGCACAGCGCAGAGAAAAAGCCAAGCTCACAGAATCAGGTCGTAAACTAAGTCGCTTACCCATAGACCCAAGGCTTGCCAAGATGGTGATGTCAGGGGTACAAAACAACGCGCTTTGGGAAGCGATAGTGATCACCGCGGCACTGTCTATTCAAGACCCAAGAGAGCGTCCTCAAGATAAACGTGCAGCAGCTGACGAAAAACACAATCGCTTTGAGTGCGAACACTCTGATTTTGTTGCATATCTAAATCTATGGAATTACATCGAAGCGCAGCAGCAAGCACTGACGCGTAACCAGTTTCGAAAGCAATGCCAAAAAGACTTTTTGGCCTACATGCGTGTACGTGAATGGCAAGATATTGTTTACCAGCTGACTACGGTGTGTGAGGAGCTCGGCTTTAAAATAAATAGCAGTCCTGCAAGTGATGAGGCCGTCCATCAATCATTGCTAAGCGGTATGCTTAGCCATATTGGTGTGAAGGACGAAAAGCAAAAGCAAGTCTTTAAAGGCGCACGTAACAGCCAATTTCATATTTTCCCCGGTTCAACACTATTTAAGAAAAGCCCTAAGTGGTTGATGTCTGCTGAGCTTGTGGAAACCAGTAAACTTTATGCTCGGGTTAATGCCAAAATCGATGTAAATTGGATTGCGCCGCTCGCTAAGCATTTAGTTAATAGCAGCTATAGCGAACCGCATTGGGAGAAAAAGGCTGGAGCGGTTATCGCATTTGAACAGCAAACCTTATACGGCTTGATTATCGTTGGCCGCAAACGCACGGTGTATAGCGATATTGATCCCGTGGTTAGCCGAGAGATATTTATTCGCGAAGCGCTGGCAAACGGTCAACTTGGCCAAAGCGAAGGATTTTTAAGCGCAAACCAAAAATTGGTTGAAGAAGTGCAGGTGCTTGAAGATAAAGCAAGGCGTCGCGATATCCTAGTCGACGAAGAAGATGTGGTTGCGTTTTATAACGATCGAATTCCACAAGACGTAAATAATCGTGCTGCGTTTAGTAAATGGTGGCGTTCACAAAAGCAAAAAGACAAACGCTTTTTGCATATGACGCGCGATCTGTTAATGAAGCATGACGCCGAACATATCACGGATACTCATTACCCAGATACGTGGCAGCAAGGGAATTTGATCTTGCCTCTCAGTTATCACTTTGATCCAGGCCAAGCACTAGACGGCGTGGTGGTCAATATTCCTCTGGCACTATTAAACCAAGTTCAAGATGAAGGTTTTGATTGGCATATTCCTGCGCTCAGACATGAGCTGGTTTGTGGGCTTATTAAGTCACTGCCGAAGACCTTAAGACGTAATTTTGTGCCAGCACCAAATTATGCCGATGCTGTGCTTGCCGCCGTTGAGGTAATGCAAGGCTCATTTATAGAAGCGGTGGCCAACCGTTTACTCAGAATGACAGGTGTCAAAGTCGCCGAGTCAGATTGGGATGTTAGTTCACTTGAGCCGCACTTAAAAATGCAATTTCAGGTAGTTGATGACAAAGGTAAGGTGATAGCCCATGGCTTTGATTTATTGGCACTTAAAGCAAAGTTGCAAGGGCAAGTGACCGAGACGCTTTCGCAAGTGGCAGAGCAAGGGATCGAGCAAACGGATATTCAGCAGTGGGATTTTGGCGAGCTACCAGAACAATATACTAAAAAGCAGGGAAATTATGAGATTAAGGCTTTCCCAGCATTAGTCGATAAAAAACAAAGTGCGGCTATAGAACTGTTTGATAACGAAATAAAAGCCCAAGCGGCGCATCAAGCAGGATTGCGCCGTCTTGTGCTACTCAATGTTCCTTCGCCCGTCAAATACCTGCAACAGCACTTACCAAATAAGGCTAAGTTAGGATTATACTTTAACCCCTTTGGTAAAGTGCACGATTTAGTTGATGACTGTACGCAAGCTGGGGTTGATAAGTTGCTGCGTTCATTTGGCGAGATCAGAGATGACATCGCGTTTGAAAAAGCCAAAGAGCACATTCGAGCTGAGCTCGGTGACACTGTAGTTGAAATTGCGAAGCAAGTTGAGGCGGTGCTTAGTATTGCCCACAGTATTAACAAGCGTATGAAAGGCAGAGTGGATCTCACGATGATCACCGCGCACGGCGACATAAAATCTCAGTTATCCGGTCTTATCTTTAAAGGTTTTGTCACCGCTCATGGTGCTGACAAAATCTCTGATATTTTGCGCTACATGAAAGCGATTGAAAAAAGGCTTGAAAAACTTGCGGTAGATCCAAACAGAGATAGGCTGTGTGTACTAGAATTGGAAAAAGTTGCTGCGGCCTATCAAGACAAGTTGGCAAAAATCCCTTCTGGATTACCTGTACCAGAGTCGCTTATAGATATTTTTTGGATGCAACAGGAACTTCGCGTGTCTTTGTTTGCTCAAACATTAGGAACGGCTTATCCGATTTCGGCTAAACGCGTTCTGAATTCGATAAAAGAGTGCGAAATATAAACTTGCATTTTAGAGTACGACAGTTACTTTATTATATGAGGAAGTAAAGTTTTGGATTGTGAGAAGGAAGCGGCATTGAATATGTCCACACGAGAGAAAAGGAAAAATGCACCGCATCTGCTAGTGGTTGACGACGAGTATTTTAACTATGAAATGCTTGAAATGGCACTGTCAGGGGCGTTTGAGCTGAGCTATGCAAACTCGGGTACGAGTTGCTTGTCTAATGCAATTGCTGATCCTCCAGATGCTATTTTGCTTGATGTGTGTATGCCGGGTCTTGACGGTTACGACACCTGTCGAATGTTGAAAAATACACCAGAGACGAAGGACATTCCGGTATTAATGGTATCTGGTTTAGAGTCCGAAAAAGAACAAAAAGCGGGATTCGATGCAGGCTGTGATGCTTATGTGGTTAAGCCATTCTCAATGCAATCGCTATTAGAAAAAATAAAATCAATGGTGTAGGAGCATTATATGATCAATGAAGATAAACGCCGTTTTATGCGTATGTCGGTGGATGCAGTAGCAAAATTAACCGAGCTTGAGTCGGGTAAAGTGCATCAAGGAGTTTGTCACGATTTAAGCGCTACAGGATTGTCGGTGACAGTGAGCGAACCAATCGAAGCAAATTCAACCGTTGACATTTTCATTGATTCCAGTGGCGATATGATCCAGCCACTTAGTGCTCATGCAACCGTGATCCGCTGTAGTCAAGAGCAGGATGAGCAGTGGGTTGTAGGGCTTGAAATCACCAAGTTTAATTAGATTAACTAAGCTATAAAGGTGGTATTGAAGTGTTCTTCTATACCACCGTAAAAAATTGTTAAATCAATAGACCTTACAAATAAGGCCTTTCAGGTAAAAGCCTTCTGGATAATTGCCCGCAATAGGGTGGTCGGCTGCTTGATTTAGCCTTTCCATGATCAACAATTCCTTACCGGCATCGAGCGCAGCGTCTGCAACGACTTTCTGAAACAGGTTTTGTTCCATAAGGCCAGAACACGAGAAGGTGAGTAACGTGCCACCAGGCTTTAATATCTGCATGGCAATCATATTGATATCTTTATAGCCACGACAAGCACCGTTAAGCTGCGCCTTACTTTCTGCAAACTTTGGTGGATCCATCACGATAGTATCGAATTGACGGCCCTCATCACGATATTGTCTAAGTAGTTTGAACACGTCTTGCTTAACAAACTCAGCTTTCGATAAGTCTAGTTCATTATGTTCTACATTGCGTTTAGCTGTGTCGAGTGCTGGCTGCGATACGTCAACATTGATTACTTTACTACAGCCACCGCGCAGCGCATAAAGGCCAAATGTACCGGTGTAGCAGAAGCAGTTAAGCACTTCTTTGTCTTTTACAAAGCGTTCTAACGCGGCTCTACTATCGCGTTGATCTAGATAAAAGCCAGTTTTATGGCCGCCGATGATATCGACTTCAATCTTTAAACCATTTTCACTAATAAGGACAGGTGCGGTTGGCGCGTCGCCTGCAAGCGGTCCGGTAATTTTATCAAGGCCTTCTTTTTTGCGTACATCAACATCTGAGCGCTCGTAAACATGACAATCAGGAAATAGTGATTGCAATGCCATTACAATTTCACCCTTGTGGCGCTCGGCACCAGCGCTTAGCAACTGACAAATCAAGTAGTTATCAAACTTATCAATCGTTACACCGGGCAGACCATCAGACTCTGCTGCACACAATCTAAAGCCGGTTAAACCACCTTCAGCGATAACATATTCTCTGGACGCTAGTGCTCGTGCGAGCTTTTGCTCAAAAAACGCTTGGTCGATATGTTGTGATTCATCAAATGTCCAAATTCTGGCTCTGATCTGAGAGTCTGGGCTATAAGCGGCTGTCGCGAGGTATTTCCCTTCATTGCTGTAAATCTTGACGGTATCGCCAAGGGCTGGCTTACCTTTTACTTTTTTAATGGCTTTTGAGAAAACCCAAGGGTGTTTTCTGTTAAGGGATTTTTCTCTGCCTGGTTGCAGATATAGCGCGCAAGTCATATATTTTCTCTAATCTTTCCTGATAGCTGCCATTTTAGTGAAGGGTGTGGCAACATACAATCAGTAATGCCTTTCACGCCAAATTTGTGTTGGCTTATTTGTCGGATATTAATAAAAGTTGAGCTTAATGACGTTAAAAATGCATGAATTAGAAAAAGTATGTGAAGAGTTTATGCTGTCGACTCCATGTGCAGATACCGCCCATGATTTGTCTCATATCAAGCGTGTAGTTAAAGTCGCAAAGTCACTTTGCGAAGCTGAGGGTGCGGATCCTGCTGTGGTGATCCCAGCCGCTTGGTTACATGATTGTGTTGCCGTAGCAAAAAATCATCCAGATAGGCCGCTGGCGTCTAAATTAGCTGCAGATAAGGCGGTTGCCTTCCTAACAGAGTTGAAGTACGACACGGATAAACTTGAGGCGATTCACCACGCCATTGTTGCACACAGCTTTAGCGCCGGTGTTACACCCACGACATTAGAAGCCAAAATAGTCCAAGATGCAGACAGAATGGATGCGTTAGGGGCGATAGGTGTTAGCCGCTGTATGAAAGTAGGTGGGGCGATAGCGCGTAATCTCTACAATGTAGAAGACCCTTTTTGTGAGCATAGAAAAGCTGACGATACCAAATATACCTTAGATCATTTCTTCATTAAGCTGCTGCATATTAAAGATAACATGCATACCACCGCAGCCCGAGAGCAGGCTCAAGCTCGCACCCAATATATGCTGGATTTTTTAGAACAACTGAAATCAGAAATCGCGGATTAAAAATGACGAGATGAGTATCACCTCGTCATTTGCTTCACAAATACCACCACGAATAGCGCTAATGAAAAGCTGCCGGTAAAAGCCTCAACGGCTGCGATCAGTCGTGAGATCCCCACTGGCGTAATATCCCCGTAACCTAAGGTTGTGAAGGTAACAACACTAAAGTAAAAGCTGTTCAGCAGTGCCATGACGTTTTCAGATACACTGTTGTCTAAGTCCAGTTGCATTATCTGATCTTGAAACGAAACACCAAATAGAAAATAGCAAAATGCACAGGTAATTATCATACCTAGACTGAAGCGAATGACATTTTCCGGTTTTTCTCCATACCCACATAATAAGTCGACAAAGCTGGAAATTAGGTGACGTTTTGAAAATCGTGGATACTGGGCATGTCGCATGCGTAGCTCTTTGTATGTAAAGCGCCCAACCATTTCAAATAGTCCTTGGTTTTCCGCACCCTTACGCAGTAAACGATAGATCTCTTCGGATTGTAGAAACAAGTCCTCAGCGTCTTCTTTGGCTCGGTTTCTACGAGCTTCAAAAGCTTGCTGCTCTTGCAGTAATTGCTCGCCGAGTTCCATATTATCGATACGGGTGTTTTCAAGCTTTATGCCGAGCAAATTGGTGCTTTCTAAATTACAGCAGTGCAGACTGGCTTCTCTCAAATCGGCCTTCATTAGCGACGCATGCTTAATGGTATTATTAAACAGGTGCGCCCCTTTCAAATTGGCACGATAAAAGTTGCTATAAGACAGATCATAGCCATGATGATTTTCAAAGTTAACAAGATTGAGCTCTTCTAAATTGGCCCGCTTCAACTCTAAGCCTTGCAGCAAACCACCGCGCTTGGCGTAGCGTTCAAGCTTTTGGCTTAGCTCCAAGCCACCTTTATCGAATTTATTGTCATGCCAAAAGCAGTAACCTGAGCCCATATCGATTTCACTGCATTTTTTTCCCTCAGGTGATACATATTGGCAAATGGGTTTATCAGCCATAGCTTGCCTAAATCAAAATGCCTTTTTCATTAAGCGTAGCAGCAAAAATAATAAATACGGTGATTTAACGAAAAAATCTTTCTAATTTATAGAGTGTTAGAAACCACACTATTGATGAGTTTATTGCCATCGTTGGTCAAATTCATTATCTTGCATGGCGTTTGCAGTGACTCTGACAAGTTGCTCATACTATAATGCATGCTTTAGTGACTAAGAATTTGTTACCTTGCAATATCAATTAAAGAAAAGCCGAAAGCGTAAGAGCGTTGCGATAAAAATCAAAGCTGGCCAAGTCTTTGTGTATGCACCAGAGCAAATCTGCGAGCGCTGGTTACATACTTGGGTGGAAAGCAAATCCGGTTGGATAAAATCAAAGCTTGCTCTAAAAATCATACCTGAGAGCCCTCGGCCACTGGAAACAGGAATTGTGCAAGTATTTGGCGAGACCTTTATCATTCAAAGGGGCGAAAGTACGACCTCTGTAATTGATTTTGATAACAAAAGGGTGTTACTTAAGGCTGTCAAAAATGAATGGCGTGAATTAGTTGCGCTGTTAAGCGAAACGCTAAATGACTATGTAGACATGGCTATTGCGCGATATCAACCTGATATTCAAGCTCGCTTTGATACGCTAAAGATACGCGTTTATAAAAGCCGCTGGGGCAGTTTTTCATCTAAAGGCGTGCTTGCGTTTAATACGCTTTTGATTGGTGCGCCTAAGTGGGTAATCGATTATGTGGTAGTGCATGAACTTTGCCATTTTCATGTCATGGCACACAATAGCGCATTTTGGTATTTGGTAACAAAGCACTATGGCCACGACCATAAAATGGCTCGGCGTTATTTACGTGACCACGGTCGTGACTTGATGATTGAGCATTAGCATAGTGCCCTGTTTATGCCTATTATTTGCCGGGCCTCGCTTTTGCCGCGCGTTTTAACAACTTTTGAAATGTCGGGCATTCAAAATGGCTTGGCGCAGGGCATTTTGCAGCGTGATAGAGGCCATCTCGCATTGCAGTTAAATGCTTTATGGTTTCATTTAATTCATCCGCTTTGGATTGTAACTTCACCCTATCAATATCCGCTTTACCCTCGGGGGTAAACATGTCCGCTATTTCATCTAATGAAAAGCCTGCGTTTCTTCCAAGGGTAATAAGCGCTAGACGTTCAAGTATCGACGGAGGGAAAACACGTTTGAGCCCTTGTCGACCAATCGATCGGATCAGCCCTTTTTCTTCATAATATCTAAGCGTGGATGCGGGTAAACCTGACTTCTTTGCAACTTCACTGATATCCATTCTTGCCCTTGACTTAAAGTTAACTTGAACTAATAGGATAGCGGCTATCAGTAAAAAAGAGGAGTAAAAATAGTGGAAAACCTATATTCGATGTTAATGCCTGCAGTTGCTATTGGCGTAGGTGCAACGCTCGTTATGGATTTGTGGGCATTTATGCTCAGTCGCTTATTTGCCATAAAGGGCTTAGATTATGCGTTGGTTGGTAGGTGGATTGGGCACTTGTGTCAAGGAAAACTCACGCATCAAGGTATCGGGCGTAGTAAACCAATATTTGGTGAACGTGTCATTGGCTGGGGCGTGCATTATCTCATTGGGATTGTATTCGCCTTGGTGTTACTACTGAGCGTGGGCAAGCCTTGGTTGACTGAGCCTAGCCTTTTGACTGCGTTAGTTTTTGGCTTAATAACGTGTGTGTTTCCATTTTTTATTATGCAACCCTGCTTTGGTGCAGGGATCGCAGCATCTAAATTACCAGAGCCGAATAAGGCAAGGGTAAAAAGTATGACAACACATTTGATTTTTGGCTTTGGATTGTTTTTAAGCTCGTTTATATATGTAAGCTTGTTGTGAGATAACACAATAAAAGGTGGTGGAGGGAGCTGGATTCGAACCAGCGAAGGCTGAGCCGTCAGATTTACAGTCTGATCCCTTTGGCCGCTCGGGAACCCCTCCATCATTTGGAGCGTTTACTTTAAAAGTGGTGGAGGGAGCTGGATTCGAACCAGCGAAGGCTGAGCCGTCAGATTTACAGTCTGATCCCTTTGGCCGCTCGGGAACCCCTCCATACATTTTAAAGCGTTACAATTTGAAAGTGGTGGAGGGAGCTGGATTCGAACCAGCGAAGGCTGAGCCGTCAGATTTACAGTCTGATCCCTTTGGCCGCTCGGGAACCCCTCCGAAATTGTAACTGTTGTTTATGGTGGAGGGAGCTGGATTCGAACCAGCGAAGGCTGAGCCGTCAGATTTACAGTCTGATCCCTTTGGCCGCTCGGGAACCCCTCCGAAATTGTAACTGTTGTTTATGGTGGAGGGAGCTGGATTCGAACCAGCGAAGGCTGAGCCGTCAGATTTACAGTCTGATCCCTTTGGCCGCTCGGGAACCCCTCCTAAACAACGGCGGTGATAATAACAAAGTTTTTTTCGAAGTAAAGAAAACTACTAAAGTTTTTCGGAAAAAGGCCGATAAATTCATAATTAGCAAAATAATCGGTTGGAATACATGCAAATTGATGGCGTTTTAATCAGTGAGTCGCAATTAGGGTCCGCATTGAACATTAGTGTTCATCAGACGCGCTCTGCCGATTTTGCCATGCTGTTATCTATGCTATCAACTGATGCATTAGATTTTAGCCAATTTCACCTACCAAAATCTGAAGCTGCTGCAAAAGATAACTCAGAAGAAACACTAAAGAAGCAATTTGAAATAGGTCCACAAAAGCCGCTTGCGCCAAAAGAGTACAATATGCTTATTGGTCAGCATAACGCGCAGCTGGTATCTATGGGGGCGATGGCAACCTTGCGATTGCAAGAAAATTTAAATCCAGAACCTTTTGCCGCACGAAATGATAAAAAGCATATTCCACTCGACGTTGTAGAAAATTTGGAACCAGCGGTTAAAAGGCGTTTGGCGAGCGCGCAAGGTAAACTGGCCTTAGTTGCTGATAAGGCAATGGATGCGGCTGGTTTTTATGATCAAATTGCAACGGGTGATATGCAGAGTATGTTACGCGCGACGGCGTAACAACATTAGCTGCTTTTGCTCCTTCAAAATTGAGCAAATTTAAGACAAACTGGTATTAAACTTGTCATTTTACAGCTCTTTGCTTCGTTACTAGACTGACATAAAACGCTATGCTTATCGTGCTTCATGTCTAATACCAATTGAATTAATTCTCTAATCAATTTGAAGGGTGAAATAGCATATTAGCTTCGTTAAAAATTTCTCATTTAGAACAACTAAATAGCAAAATTTTTGCCTTGCTACTAAAGCTATTTCCCCGCTTCAAGATAGATCATTTACTTAATACAACTGGTATAAGCTAAACGGCCTTTAATCATCCTTAGCTCGTTTCAAGCCTTTTTTATTGCTTTGTATCTAATCTCTAGTTCAGACTATTTTAGCTACCGTGGCACTTTTTATACTTTTTATCACTGCCGCACGGACAGAGGTCATTTCTGCCTATCTTGGTTGTAGGCGTATCGTACAATTCACCATCTAAGTAATACCATCTGCCTGCTTCGGTAATAAAATTTGACCGCTCATGGAGTATATAGTGTGTGTTTTCTGCGATATAGTGCGCCTTAAACTCAACAACCCCCTGAGTAGCTTCTGCTACTTCTTCTAGCACTTCCAATTTTATAAAGTGTGCATAATTAGCAAATGCAGCAATATCGTCGATATTGTTTTGTGCTTGTTTAGCCTGGGCGTAGGTGTCATGAATATACTTTGCATCTTTTAAGCAGTATGCAGTATAGCGAGAGCGCATTAGTATTTGTGGACGCTCTGCGAATTTTTGTCCCTTAAGGTACGGCTCACAACATTGCGAATAGGGAAGGGATGAATTGCAATAACAAGACATAAAAACTTCAGTTTTAACAAATTTATATCCTGTTATTGTAGCTTGTTAAGCGCTTTGAAAACAGTGGATCGCAACGTCAGATACCGGCAGTTCCATTTTGTTGATAGTTTGCACTGATGCAATATCAGTCCAAATCACCACTGCAGCGAAATTACCATTGCTGATAGCACTTTTAAGTACATACTCAAGGTCGTATATGTGCTTTTGCCTAATGACGAGCAACTTACTTGCATCAACTGAAGCGCTTTCTAGTAGTGACTTGTTTGGTACATTATCGGGTGCAACGAGTAGCGTCCAGCCTTGTTTATGCTGACATTTATGTAAAACTTTAAGTAACTCTAAGCTAGCGACGATCTCATCTTCAACTATCACATTATTGATTTCGTTAAGTGTGTAATAAGTTGAATTGTTTGGCTGTAGAAGTGCATTGCTGTGTAACATAATTGTCTCACTGGTTATCTATACAGTATGTGTATACAGTAGTTTATACAGTGTGTGAATGCAAGGAAAATTGCTAGCTTTTTAATCAATATTCAAGCTTAATTTTTATTTAGTTTAAATTTTCAATATAAAACAAGTGGTTGTGATTTTTTTGAAATGAGAGCTTAATTGACGAAAGTTCAGTATGAGTAAAGCAAGGAAGTTTTCTCAGCTGCGATACAGTAGTTTTCCTACTGTATCATTTTGATCGTCGCAGAGGGAAAGCGTACGTTTACTTAAGAGAGGCTTAGCTACGCCTAGCCTACGTTTTTTTGGAGAGTCAAATTTAATTTACTGGCTAATATGCTGTAGTTGATGAATTTGCTCGTAAAGTGTTGCAGCATAGCACTGTGCATCTCTAAAGCGCTTAGTTGTAAGGAAGCGGCGTACATCTAGTAGTACCTGTTCGGCGCCTTTGTGCCCTTGGCTGCTGGCCAAACTTAACCAAGCGGCTGCATGAAAGGGGCTGGGTGGCACTCCTTGACCTTTCATAAACAACAAACCTAAAAAGAACTGTGCCTTCAAATCACCAGACATCGCCGCCAGTCTTAGCCATTTTGCCGCAAGCGGAAAAGATTTTTCTTTTAGGTAATAGAGGCCTTTTTTCAAAGCTTGGGTATTGTCGTGAAGATCTGGGAATTTTGCGTCCGCTTTTAATGGTGACGTTACAAATTCAAGCACATTCAGCAGCTGCTGTTCTAAGTCATGGTTTGCTGAGTTGTCGGTGCTATTTTGATCCATATCTTTATTCGCAATAATGTTGATAAGCAGAGTGTAGCTGAATTTTAACTATTTTGTCCGAGTTTTAAAGTGATTCGTGTTAAAATCCAACCACTTGTTCCTTAAATTTGTAATTTTAGTTATGCTCGAGCGGTTATTTTCACTGCAAGCTATGCACACCAATGTAAGAACTGAGGTGATTGCTGGCTTGACGACATTCGTTACTATGGTTTACATCGTTTTCGTAAACCCTGCAATGCTAGCAGAAGCTGGCATGGATCACGGCGCTGCTTTTGTAGCAACTTGTATCGCAGCCGCAATCGGCTGTTTTATTATGGGGCTATGGGCAAACTATCCGTTAGCGCTTGCGCCTGGAATGGGCTTAAACGCCTTTTTTACCTATGGTGTTGTGCTTGGCATGGGCTATACATGGCAAAGTGCATTAGGCGCGGTATTTATGTCGGGCTGTTTATTTCTATTTTTGAGCGTATTCAAAGTTCGCGAGTGGGTGATCCAAGCCATACCTATCGTGCTAAAGCGTGCGATCGCGGCAGGTATTGGCGCATTCTTAGCGTTAATCGCGCTAAAGAACGCGAAAATTGTTATCGCAAGCGATGCGACATTAGTACAACTTGGTGATATCACTTCTCCCGGCCCGCTATTAGCCATTGCGAGCTTTTTTGTGATTGCGGCGCTTATGTACCGTGAAGTCAAAAGTGGCGTGCTTATCAGCATTTTAATGGTAACGGGTATTGCGTGGGGGCTTGGGCTTGTAGATTATCACGGGGTTGTTGATATTCCCCCAAGCATCGCGCCGACCTATATGCAGTTGGATTTGAGCGGAATTTTTGAGCTTTCCATGCTTAGCGTGGTGTTTGCATTTTTATTTGTCGATTTATTTGATACCAGTGGCACATTGGTTGCGGTGACTCAAAAGGCCGGATTATCTGACGAACATGGTCGCATGCCAAGGTTGGGTAGGGCACTGTCAGCTGACAGCACTGCGACGATTGCAGGCTCAGTGCTCGGTACTTCAACGACGACTTCATACATTGAATCAGTGTCGGGTGTATCTGTCGGTGGTCGCACAGGACTGACGGCCGTGGTCGTGGGGATCTGTTTCTTACTCATGATGTTCTTTGCGCCATTGGCACAGATGGTTCCTGCATATGCGACGGCAGGCGCGATACTGTATGTGTCGGTATTAATGCTACAAAACCTAAAGTTGATTAATTGGGATGAAATGAGCGATGCTATTCCGGTCAGTGTTGTGTTACTGATGACACCGCTTACGTTTTCAATCGCACATGGTATTGCTTTGGGTTTTATTTCTTATACGGCAGTTAAATTGGCGTGTAACAAAGCAAATGAAATCAGTATCAGCGTTTGGGTACTGACCCTACTTTTTATCTTAAAGTTTGCTTTTGGTTAAGCAAGTGGGTTTACTCTCTTTGTAATAAAAAAGGCTGGGAGACCAGCCTTTTACGTAAATTATGGTGTTACCACTTCTTCTTCGGTGCAAACAGGACGTCCAAGTCGTCTTGTTCTTGCTCTGCTTTCTTTTTCACCGCTGATGCGTTAGACGCTCTAAGTTCACTGCTGATCTCTTCTAAATAACCTTCGAGCTGTGCTTTTTTCTCTTTTACATAGTCATCATTGTATGAGACGGCGCAAATTGTAGCGTAAGCTTTTTCAAAGTATTGTCTTGCTGAACCGACCATGTTTGCGGTTCTCGCTGAAAGCCCTCGTTTTATCTGGCTTTCAACATTGATTTTAAGCTGAAAGCGCTCCAGCCTACGGTCTTCATTAACGAACAGTTGAGTGTCTACTTTACCTTTACTATGCTCTGAGCGTAGTAGTTGGCGTAATTTTTTTATGCCTTGAACTAATGCGATAATTTGTTTGTCGTTGTCTGGAAGTGCTATCGAGTCTGAGTCAGCTGCTTTTTCAGGCTGAGTATTTAAGCGCTCTTGCGACTCGTGTAAGCGACTTTTTAATTCTTTCGAAGTCGGAGACAACTCCACCATTGCGGCTAAAGCATCGTGCACGCGGCGCTGAATAATACGGATCATGACTTCAGACATCGGAATATTGCTGCCATTCATGATGACGTCTTCCGCTTCTTCTATTACGCGTTTTTGCTTAGCAAGTTCTTTGCGTCTCTCCGCTTCTTGTTTCTCTTTATGTTGCTGGATAGCGCTTACCCAAACTGCTATGACGATAAGTGCAACAATCAACATTATTATAATAGAAACAAACATACTGAAATCTCTTTCATGTAACCACCAGTGTAATTTTTTAATCTTACATGAATTCGTACTATTCTGAACAGGTTTACGACAATAACCTGTAAAAAAGATAAAGAATTCATTATTTTTTAGTATAGCCGATGCCTAAATGAGCGGTTAGTTTTAGTGAAAGATAGTCGCCAGATTTAGCTCGTGAGTTTGCAAAAGCGTGTCACAATATCCGCTATTTGGCCAAATGACTGTCGGAGCGTCAGTGAAAATGCTGATATTTAGTACCTCTTGGCTACCTCATTTTTACCAAATGTGCTAGCCTACATAAGGTCGTAACAGGCGGTTTTTATCGCTTTGCACTAAACTCGCTAACAAAAAGCGGTTTTGCTATGGGCTGATGCTCAACATCAAGAGATCATAAGAATAAAAGCAATATGAAATTACAACAATTGAGATATATCGTCGAAGTGTTGAATCACAACCTTAATGTGTCAGCGACGGCGGAAAGTTTATATACCTCTCAACCTGGTATTTCAAAGCAAGTGCGCATGCTTGAAGACGAGTTGGGGGTACAAATTTTTGGCCGTAGCGGTAAGCACTTAACGCATGTTACGGGCGCGGGTAATGAAATTATTAATATTGCTCGTGAGATCCTCTCTAAAGTGGAAGGGATCAAAGCGGTTGCAAATGAACATACCTTACCAGATCAAGGTAAACTAAACATCGCAACGACGCATACACAAGCTCGTTACGCGTTACCTCCTGTGATCCAAGGATTTATGAAAAAATATCCTGCGGTTTCTCTACACATGCATCAAGGTACGCCACAGCAAATCTCTGATGCTGCCGCTCGAGGTGATGCTGACTTTGCTATTGCTACCGAGGCGCTGCATTTGTACAGTGATCTTGTCATGCTACCTTGCTATCACTGGAATCGTAGTATTGTGGTCGCCAAAGACCATCCTCTTGCACAAAAAGGCAGTGCACTGACGGTGCAAGACGTCGCTAAATATCCGTTGATCACTTATGTGTTTGGTTTTACTGGCCGCTCAGAACTGGATAAAGCATTTAATGCTCATGGTTTGGAGCCACACATCGTGTTTACTGCAACAGACGCCGATGTGATTAAAACCTATGTAAGATTAGGGCTCGGTGTTGGCGTATTAGCGTCAATGGCACTTGATGAAAAGTCTGATAGCGACTTAGTTTGTATCGATGCAAGTCACCTATTTGAAGCAAGTACGACGAAAATCGGTTTCAGAAAAGGAAGCTTCCTAAGAGGCTACATGTACGATTTTATTGAGCGATTTGCACCGCATCTCACAAAAGATGTGGTAGAGCGTGCAAGTTTGCTACGAAATCAAGATGATATCGACAAGCTATTTGAAGGTATGACGCTTCCAGTAAAATGAAGTACTTGAAAAGAATATGAAAAAGGCCTCAACAGAGGCCTTTTTCAATACTGTTATTCGTACCGGAGCGGATCTGTTGCGTGGTTTAGTTCAAACGCTTCGAGACGCTCTTGGCAAGCACCGCACTTACCACATGCTTTTTCGCGGCCGTTGTAACACGTCCAAGTGTCAGCGTAATCTAATCCCATTTTTAGACCGTCAGTCAGGATATCAATTTTTGAGTTGTTAAGATAAGGACTGACAATTTCAACCGCGTCGTAGTTCGCAATGCGACAAACATCATCCATCTTTTTAACGAACTCTGGGCGGCAATCTGGATAAATTGCATGATCGCCAGAGTGAGCACCGTAAAATACCTTATTTGCTTTTAGAGAGACAGCGTAACCTACCGCAAGAGAAAGCAAAATCATATTGCGATTAGGCACAATCGTGCTCTTCATGCTCTCTTCTTCATAGTGGCCTTCTGGCACGTCGATGTCATCTGTTAGGCTAGAGCCTGACAATAATTGATTGATAGCCGAAATATCAACGACCTTATGAGCAACGCCGAGTTTTGCACATACGTCAGCGGCAACTTGTAGCTCTTTTACATGTCGCTGGCCATAGTTAAAAGACAGTGCATAAACCTCATGGCCCTCGCGGACAGCCTTGTTTAATACAGTGTAAGAGTCCATTCCACCGGAATAGATTACGACAACTTTTTCGCTCATAGGTGATTTGCCTCGATTTTGATAGAGGTTTACTTCAGGGCGCGATATACTACACGGCCGCTGGAGAAATGACAATTTTCTCGCGGTATTTTTCGACAACTTTATCTTAAACACGGGGCCATTTTGTACAAGGTTAACGAAATATTTGAAACAATTCAGGGTGAAGCAAGCTTCACTGGTACGCCTTCAATCTTTTTACGTTTGCAGGGCTGTCCAGTTGGTTGCGCTTGGTGTGATACCAAACAAACCTGGGAAACCAACGACACTTTTATTGTTTCATTGGATAACACTGTAGAAAAAAAGGCTGACTCAGAGTGGTGGGCGAACGCGAGTGCTGAAGAGATCTTGGCGATTTTCGAGGCTCGGGGCTACCAAGCCAAACATGTGGTGATCACCGGTGGTGAACCTTGTATGTTTGATCTTCGCCCATTATGCGAGTTATTGCATAGTAAAGGGTACAGCACACAGATTGAAACCAGTGGGACATTTGAGATCCTCGCGCCAGCAGAAACTTGGGTTACTGTGTCGCCAAAAATTAATATGCGTGGAGGTTACAAAGTACTTCCAAGTGCAATGGCTCGTGCCGATGAAATAAAGCATCCCGTCGCGATGCAAAAGCATATTGAGGAATTAGAGGCGTTATTTGCACAAACTGGGGTTGAACCAAAGCTTGTGTATCTTCAGCCAATTAGCCAAAAAGCCAAGGCCACTAAGCTTGCAATAGACAATTGCAAAGCGAAAAATTGGCGCCTATCAGTTCAAGTGCACAAGTATTTAGGGATTAACTAAAGCGATTTGCCTAAGCGTATTTTAGCTAAAAATGCAGTGTGTTTAAGCTGAGGTATTGAACAAGCAGCGTGCTTAGGCGTTAAGTTCTATGTAGAGGTCAATAACACTCGTTACTGACCATTTCAATCATTCTTTGCGTTTCACCACTGTTCTCAAATTGATAGAGATTGCGATTGATATCTTTGAGCAATTCATGCCAATGTGGTTTTTGTTTGCTAAGTGCAAAGTAGAGGTGATTATACTTAATAGGTGGCGTCACGTTTTCAATGTTTCTCAGTAATTCAATTTTCTCAGCTCTAGGTAAGTCTGAATAATTGACCGTAAAGCGCAGCACTTTTGGATCGCCTATTACTAAATTTACGCGCTTACCGACGAGTAATTTCACTAGCTGTAAATCATTTACGGCTTCCACTGTAACGAATTCACCATTATCCATCATAGCATCAAATTCAGGGGTATTCTGATAGCCCCTCACGACACCAATGAGCTCATTCTTAACTGAGTTTAGATTACCATCAAAGCGGTCTTCTTCACCTCTTCGCTTCAAAAAGCCGATTTCACCACCAGGAAAAGCATTAGATAAAGCAAGTAGCTCTCTGCGGGTCTTATTCTTGTGATTGTCAGACGGTGCTGAATCCTCAATATAGTATTCTGGGAATAAAATATCTGCTTTGCCCGTTTCTGCGGCTCTTACAGCACGAGCCCAAGGCAAAAATTCAACATACACTTGATAGTCTAAGTCGGTAAGCAGTGCGACGGCAAACTGGAAAGCCCAGCCTTTGTTGCAGAGGTTTGCACCGATATAAGGTGGCCAATCTAATGTCACGATATGAATGAACGCATTTTTGCCTTTCTTATTGTATAGATAACCCCCTTGGTACTTTTCTCCAGCAACAAGGTGAAATTCACCGCCCTTGAAGTAGGCGACGTTTAAATTCTCCCCATAGATGAAGCTACTAAACATGAGAAAAAACAAGAGTAATAAGGTCTTTACAATCATCGAAGTCAAAAAAGAGTAGCGAATAGGTAAAGTGTAGTGAAGGAAGGTGAAATTAAAAGGAATAATATAAAAAACAAAGGGGCAGTGATGCCCCTTGGTAATCTAGAATATGAAGCTCAACTCTTACTGCACTAATTCTTGTTCAGAGAATGTGTCTGCAAAAAGTGGGCTAGTTAGGTAACGCTCAGCAGCGCTTGGCAAAATAACCACGATGTTTTTATCGGCATTTTCAGGTTTCTCGGCAATTCGCTTTGCGGCAACTAGGGCTGCACCAGAAGAAATACCTACTAAAATACCTTCGTCTTTCATCAGCTGATGTGCCATTGCAATTGCATCTTCATTCGACACCAACTCAACGCCATCAATAAGCTCAAGATCTAGGTTGCCTGGAATAAACCCAGCACCGATCCCTTGAATTTTGTGTGGACCTGGCTTTACTTCGTCGCCCGCAAGGGTCTGCGTGATAACTGGTGAGTCAACTGGCTCAACAGCAATTGACTTAACATTTAGGCCTTTTTCATTTTTCAGATAGCGTGAAACACCGGTGATCGTGCCACCTGTACCAACGCCCGCAACGAAGTAATCGATATTACCTTCAAGTGCATCAAAAATTTCTGGGCCCGTTGTTTCAAAATGGATCTTCGGGTTTGCTGGGTTTTCAAACTGTTGTAGTAACACGTACTTTTCAGGGTTACTTGCTTGAATTTCATTTGCTTTTTCAATCGCGCCTTTCATGCCCTTAGCGCCTTCTGTTAGCACTAAATTTGCGCCAAGTGCTTTTAGTAGTTTACGACGCTCAAGGCTCATCGTATTTGGCATAGTAAGTGTCAACTTATAACCACGAGAAGCAGCAACGAAAGCCAGTGCAATACCCGTGTTACCTGAGGTTGGTTCAATAAGTTCTTTACCTTCGCTAAGAAGACCTGCTTTTTCAGCTTCCCAGATCATAGACGCACCAATACGGCATTTAACGCTGAAGCTTGGGTTACGCGCTTCCACTTTTGCGTAAACATTGCCGCCAGAAACGCGATTGATTTTAACCAGCGGTGTATTACCGATAGTTAGACTGTTGTCTGCATATACTTTAGTCATTTGTGTTCCCTAATCTAGGTTTGCTTGTATTCCATCACTTTACTGCGCATTTCGCAAAACGAAAGGAAAGATTGGCTATAAGATATATCAAATTTGCTTATAGCCAATAGTTATTTAAAGGTTGATATTTAAATCAACCAGGCATAACTGAACTTCATAAATACCGTCTTTTCGTCTTTAGTTATCTTTGACAAATCATCGTCTTGATAACCATGATCGGAATAGCCTGCAAAGAAAACGGTTTGTGGGTTTAGTTTATAGGAATAGAGCAGTTGGGTGCTGATGCTTTTATAAGTCGCATCAACATCATCGTTATAATTGCTCTGGTTTCTCGAAATATCTGTATTGATGATTGCCAATCTCAAATAGCTATTAATGTTGAATTGGTAAGTCAGGCGGATATCGCTCAGATTTGCGGTATAAACTTCCGCGCCATCTGCTTTCATTTTTTCGTATGTGTGGCGTAATCTAACTTCAAAATGTTTGCCAAAATTGACGTTAATAACCGGACGGGCGAAATACAAATCACCAACACGGTTGTTTGCAAGGTCAACGCGGTTTCCTTTACTTAAGTTCAAACCTGCGAAAACGCCGGCCATTGGCTTGAACTCCATATAGGTCCACTGTGAATTCTCGGTAAATAGATCGGTATTGCCGTCAATCGCTAAACGGGTTTCATCATGTCGCAGTCCTGTGCGTTTTCTATGTTCAACACCGAAATCAAGAAAGCTTTGCAACGGGCCGTCAACTGCAAAGTTGGTTTGCAGTTCTTTTTCTAATAATTCGCCTTGCTCGTTGTGGGAAATATCCCAGTCGGCGTACCAACGTGCACGGTTCCACCAGTTGCTTTCATCGCCATACCAACGGTACTCACCGCCGAAAAGAAATTTATTAAAGTCGATCTGAGTGATAAAGCCCATATCGGTTCTAAGTGCTGCATCGCGAGCTTGATAGCTGGTAAATGCCTTCCAATGCTTGCGATTGTGTTCATAATTAACGTAATAGCCAGCACCACGGTCATCTTCGTCAATCACTCTGAGTACACTTTCGTTTAGGTCGCACTCAGCGAGCGTACTATCACATAACGCTTCGGCGAAAGCGCTATCATAGTCTGTATCCGAGCCAATTAACTGCACCTGTAAGGTATCGTTATCTGTTGGCTTGTATTTGGCGTCTATACTCGCAACTTGGTTGCGATAGTCGTCGCTTTGCCTAGTCGTCGATGTCACGCCTACAGACAAGGTTTTGTTTAGGTCATGACGATATCTAAGCGCCATGTTTTGGCTTTTTCTCTCTAATGAGACAACACTCGAGCCCAAATTTCCGGGAACAACGACATTGAGTCTTTCATCGTTGGCAATAAATCCCGCAAAAGTGTGACCGTTTTTATTACCGGTAAGCTTGACGCCATAATCGGGTGCTGAAATGTTCCGAGTATGAATAAGGTTAAGGTGAGAAGAAAAGTAATCGGAATTATCTAAAAAGAACGCCCGTTTTTCAGGGAAAAATAGGCTAAAGCTATTATTAACGCTCAATTGTCCCGTGTCAGCTTCAACTTGTGAGAAATCGGGGTTTAGTGTTGCGTTTAGCGTCGTGTCTGGCGTGATAGCCCACTTTACGTCTAAGCCCGGCTCGACATTATTGTCGGCTTGCCATGGCTCTGCGATACCATCATCTATGTCGCGAGATTCTTGCCTATTGGTGACTAGTGTTGGAATAACGGCAAAGTTATTACCTTGCTTAGCCTTAGCAAATCCTTGATATTTTGGCATTTGACAGATCCAGCAAGAATTTGCATGTTGCAATTGCATGCTGGAGATACGCAACCTTTCATTTCTTGGATAAAAACGCAGAAACTCTAAAGCCATGGTTTTGCTTGCGAGAGAGTCGTTAAAATTCAATACACGAAGTGGGATTTCAACTTCAACAACATAACCGTCTTTGTTTATCTTTCCGACGCTATCCCAGATCCCATTCCAAGAACCATTCTCGCTTTTAGTGAGTTCGTTTTCAATTGAGTCTTGTTGTACACCTAGTGGATTGATGAAAAACTGGTAAGCGCTTTGGGCGTTGTTAAATGAATCAATTTTAATGCCGACAAGATCGTCTTCCCAGGCGCGGTCACGGTCACGATAAAATGCGCGGATCAATTCAGGATTAGGGTCCTTTGCATCAAAAGCAATAAATAAAGATTGACCATTCTCATATACGTAGGCCTTAGTTTGTACTGGACTTGATTGGTTCTCGTATGGCCAAGTGATGTTGTTGATATCTATTTCTAATGCACGTTGCCAAATATCGGCTTCAAGTACACCATCAATTTTTGCAGAACTATCGATAAATGGGATTTTATTTGGGTCTAGTGCCCATGCTTGACTAGATAGACTAAGCGCGAAAAAAGAGTAGGTTACAGCTTTAAGCATGAATTTAATTATTTTACAGAGACTTTTTCCAGTATTAGATAATATGCAATGAACTGAAACAATTTATTTTCGTCAGGTTGCAATTATTTACGTTGGGTGGCGAATATGTATACATAAAATGTACAAATCGATTTATCTCCATCGAATTAATAGCAAAGGTGGTCAAAAACATGTTACAACAACGCCTTTGAAAATCTGCTAGGAAGTAACTATGTCTCTTATATTGAAGCTAGTGGCGGGTATCGTCGCTGGTATGTTGGCGGGTCTGTACTTGCCGACTGTGTTAGTTGAGCTCTTATACACCTTCAAGGTGATCATAGGGCAACTTATCAGCTTTACTATTCCTCTGATAATCCTGCTTTTTATTGCTTCAGGTATAGCAGGCTTACCAAAGGGATCGGGCCACTTGCTTGGTAAGACAGTTGGCTTTGCTTATGGGTCAACCATTATTGCTGGCACATTAGCATTTTTATTAGTTAATGCTTTCATCCCATTCTTTGACGGCGGCGTTGCTTATCAAGCCGTGGAAGAATCTCATCTTAAGAGCTTTATTAATATTGAGATCCCTCCGCTGATGGGAGTGATGACGGCACTTGCAACGGCATTTATCTTTGGTATTGGGATGAGCCAGTGTGGCTTAACTAAACTTAAAGGTGTCACTGACGAAGCGAGAGATGTGGTAGATGCACTGCTTGCGAAAGTCATTATTCCAATATTACCACTCTACATCGCCGGTGTTTTTGCTGAAATGGCAGTCGCAGGTACGGTATTCGACACCCTAAGTACGTTTGGCGTGGTATTGCTTGCCGCGATTATTATGCATTGGCTATGGCTAAGCACCCTGTTTGTGGTGAGCGGCCTGTTACTTGGTAGAAATCCATTGGAATTAATCAAAAATATGCTACCTGCGTATTTTACCGCTATTGGTACTATGTCGAGCGCGGCAACTATTCCTGTGTCTCTTCGTGCAAGTAAATCTAATAATGTTAACGAAGAGGTTGCCAATTTTACTGTACCACTTTGTGCCACCATCCATTTGTCAGGGTCGACTATTACCATAGTGACTTGCGCAATGGCCGTGATGCTGCTTTCTCCTGAGATGGTTGTACCGTCATTGTCGGAAATGTTGCCATTTATCTTTATGCTTGGTGTAGTAATGATTGCGGCTCCTGGTGCGCCGGGTGGAGCGGTTATGTCTGCGCTTGGACTATTGACCAGTATGCTTGGTTTTAATGAGGGCGCAGTGGCATTGATGATTGCTTTATATTTAGCGCAAGATAGTTTTGGCACAGCATGTAATGTAACCGGTGATGGTGTGATTGCACTTTGGGTCGATAAATTTTCAAAGCAAAGCTGAGTCATATAAAAATAAATCTACTATAAGTCGCTATGGCTAAATGCCGTAGCGGCTGCCTCTAAAATCATAAAGCGGTGAAATTATAATCAAACTGCTTATTTCATGAATTAACTATTTAGTTAATTCATATCAAAATTGTATTTTTCTCTCGTTTCTATCGTTATGCTTTTAAAAAATATGTGGTAATCTCAAACATCTGGAAGCGGGGCTGTTGGTTGCTTCGCTCCTTTTACCAATATATATGTAGAGGGTATGCCATTGATTAATGTGCTTTTAGTTGATGATCATGAACTTGTCAGGACTGGCATAAAACGCATTTTAGATGATGTGCGTGGCTTTAAAGTGGTAGGAGAAGCCAAAAACGGTGAAGAAGCCGTAACCTTTTGTCGCCAAAGTGAGCCTGACATTGTGCTAATGGACATGAACATGCCTGGAATTGGTGGATTGGAAGCGACCAAAAAGATTTGCCGTTACTGTCCAGATGTAAAAGTTATTGTGCTTACGGTACATTGTGAAGATCCTTTCCCAAGCAAGGTAATGCAAATTGGTGCGCATGGTTACCTAACAAAAGGTGCAGGCCCTGATGAAATGATCAACGCAATACGTGCTGTTAATGCTGGCCAGCGTTATATTGCGCCAGAAATTGCTCAGCAGATTGCCCTTGCGCAATTTAGTGGCCGCAATGACGAAAACCCTTTCCAATCGCTATCGGAAAGAGAATTACAGATCATGCTCATGATCACTAAAGGTGAGAAAGCACAAAATATTGCAGATCGCTTGAACCTAAGCTCTAAGACGGTAAATAGTTATCGCTATCGCATGTTTGAAAAGCTCAATGTGAGCGGTGATGTGGAATTAACCCACTTGGCTATTCGCCATAAAATGATCGATATAGATAGCAGTCATTAAGTTCTTTTTAAATGACTGAATTTGATTACAAACCTTTCCTTAAGACATTAACAACAGAACCTGGTGTGTACCGCATGTACGATGTGGACGACCAGGTTATCTATGTTGGTAAAGCAAAAAACCTCAAAAAACGAGTTTCTAGCTACTTCCGTTCAAATATCACAGATAGTAAAACGCGAGTATTGGTCAGTAATATTGATCATATTGAAGTAACGTTAACGAATACCGAAACCGAAGCGCTGCTTTTAGAAAATAACTTAATTAAGAAATACCAACCACGATATAACATTCTCTTAAGAGACGATAAAAGTTATCCGTATATTTTCTTGAGCGCCCATCAACATCCAAGGCTTGCATTTCATCGTGGTAGTAGAAAACAAAAAGGCGAATATTTTGGTCCTTTTCCTAGCAGTGCTGCGGTATCGGAAAGTCTGAGGTTAATGCAGAAGATCTTCCCGGTTAGGCAATGCGAAGATGCGTATTACCGCGCACGCAGCCGACCTTGTTTGCAGTATCAGTTAAAAAGATGTTCAGGACCATGCGTTGGCAAAGTAAGCGACGAAGAATACCAAGAGCAAGTAGCCATGGTTCGACAGTTTTTGACAGGACGCTCTCAGGACGTTATCTCAGCACTGGTGGAACGAATGGAAACCGCCAGTATGTCTTTGGATTTTGAGAAAGCAGCAAAACACAGAGATCAAATTGCTTTATTAAGGCAAATGCAAGAACAGCAGTCCATTGCAGGGAACTTTGCAGAGCTTGATGTCATCGGTTATGAGCAGAAGAACGGTTTAGTGGCCATTCATGTACTGATGATAAGGGAACATAAGGTACTTGGGACGAAAACACATTTTCCAAAGGTACCAAAAGATTCTGGGGCAGATGAAGTGCTAACTTCTTTCCTTGGACAGTATTACATTTCAACGGGTAACCACTCAAGAATTGCTAAAGAAATTGTATTGCCATTCGAAATAGAAGAGGAAAGTGCATTAGAAGCAGCGCTGACTCAAGTTTCGAAGCGCAAAGTTAATTTCAAATGTAACGTTCGTGGGGAACGAGCCCAATATCTTGCATTAGCAAATAAAAATGCGCAAAACAGTATTGAAGTTAAACAAAGTGCACAAGACTCAATCACCAAACGATATGCTAAACTAAAAGCAGTGCTAGGGCTGTCAGACATTCAAAGAATGGAGTGTTTTGATATCAGTCATACCATGGGAGAAAACACGGTCGCATCGTGCGTTGTATTCGATGGTCAAGGGCCAAACAATAGAGAGTATCGCAGATATAACGTCACTGGGATCACCCCAGGGGATGATTACGCAGCGATGGATTTTGCATTAAATAAGCGCTACGGCAAAATGTCGGATGAAGCGAAAGTACCCGATATTATTTTTATTGATGGTGGTAAGGGGCAGTTAGGTAGGGCGGAATCTTTCTTCGCTGATTGGCAACTCAATAAAATGCCGATACTGATAGGGGTTGCAAAAGGCACAAGCCGAAAGCCGGGATTAGAAACATTGCTAATAGATGGTGGTCGTAAAACGGTGAATGTCGAAAGTGATTCACCTGCATTACACCTTATCCAGCATATCCGCGACGAATCACATCGCTTTGCAATTGCAGGGCATCGTAATAAAAGACAAAAACAAAGAACGCAATCTGTGCTTGAAGAGATTGAAGGCGTAGGTCAGAAAAGACGTCAGGCACTACTTAAGTTTTTAGGAGGCATGCAGGGAGTTAAATCTGCAAATATACATCAATTAAAGCAAGTTCCTGGGATCAGCCCTGAAATGGCTGAAAAGATATTCAATCATTTGCATGACAAAGCTTAAGCAATCATGCGAACATAGAAAAAAAGACAATACCAAGTAGTTATGTGGAATATTCCAAATACGCTCACAACATTTAGATTGCTACTCATTCCCGTGTTTGCAGTCGTTTTTTATCTTCCTTATTCATGGGCGTTTTTTGCCGCCGCTTTTATTTTCTGGTTAGCTTCCGTTACCGATATCCTCGATGGCTATCTTGCGCGTAAGTTGGAACAGTCAACGCCATTTGGTGCTTTTTTAGATCCTGTTGCCGACAAGGTGATGGTCAGTGTTGCTTTAGTGATACTTGCTACACATTATGATAATTATTTCATTACTATTTCTGCTGTTGTCATTATTAGTAGAGAAATAGTTATTTCTGCGCTGCGTGAATGGATGGCCGAACAAGGTAAAAGAGGTAGTGTTGCAGTATCTTGGCTGGGCAAATTCAAAACAGCTGCACAGATGTTAGCTATTATAGGTTTGATTTGGCAGTTATCAGATTGGATGACAATGCTAAGTTACGCACTTTTAGCTATCGCGACATTGCTAACATTAGTTTCTATGATCCAGTATCTCTATGCTGCAAAAGGAGAATTGACTAATTCTTGACTTGAAATGATTATAAACCCAGCGGTTTAGATAAATTTTGAGCAAACGATTCAAAACATTCATTTTTTATGTTGACGCGTTCCAGAACTTCTGTAGAATGCGTCCGTGTTGAGAGGGCAGTATGCCATCTAAATGAAATTTAGATAGCATCACCTAGCAAGTTAAAGTTTAGAGAAGCTTAGTAAATAAGTAGATTTAAACAATGGAACGCGAGTATAGCTCAGCTGGTAGAGCGCGACCTTGCCAAGGTCGAGGTCACGAGTTCGAACCTCGTTACTCGCTCCAAATTTGCGGCGGAATGGCAGAGTGGCCATGCAGCGGATTGCAAATCCGTCTACCTCGGTTCGACTCCGGGTTCCGCCTCCATTTCTCAACATATCCACATGCGAAAGCAAACCCGATGCCCGGGTGGTGGAATTGGTAGACACAAGGGATTTAAAATCCCTCGCTGGTAACAGCGTGCCGGTTCAAGTCCGGCCCCGGGCACCATTTATATCGGGATTTGTATGTAACAAATCTATATGGTTTTTATATACAAAACGGAACGCGAGTATAGCTCAGCTGGTAGAGCGCGACCTTGCCAAGGTCGAGGTCACGAGTTCGAACCTCGTTACTCGCTCCAATTTTTGCTTTCACACCCGATGCCCGGGTGGTGGAATTGGTAGACACAAGGGATTTAAAATCCCTCGCTGGTAACAGCGTGCCGGTTCAAGTCCGGCCCCGGGCACCATTTATTTTTCACATATCAAATTTACCAGTGTGAAAAATGGAATGCGAGTATAGCTCAGCTGGTAGAGCGCGACCTTGCCAAGGTCGAGGTCACGAGTTCGAACCTCGTTACTCGCTCCAATATTCTTCATGGCGGAATGGCAGAGTGGCCATGCAGCGGATTGCAAATCCGTCTACCTCGGTTCGACTCCGGGTTCCGCCTCCATATCGCATATTCTCTTTATTCTTAATACCCTCACTTATTTATCTTTTTATTATCCAAGAACTTCACTGTTACTGATTTATCCACATCTTCTTTTACTTAAACATTGTTTCTTTAGATCCCAGAATCATTGCTATAGCTACTAGTCAATAATAAGAAGGATCGAAAGTTAGTATTCAATGCCTTTATAAACGCACCTATATTCATATTTTCGATAAAAGGTATCATTTTGGTATCTAGTCCTGCTTATTGGATAGACTTACTGCTTCATAGTCGCTTTACATTTTCACTTCCACATAATTTACGTACACCTTCTCTACATAAAGCAGAATTGACCTGGCTTTGTTTCGAGTTCTATATGTAAGTAGGCAAGTTGATATG
>NZ_CP127855.1:1850000-3635000 GCF_030291895.1 Pseudoalteromonas sp. JC3
AAGTAGGTCATAGTGATCCGGTGGTTCTGAATGGAAGGGCCATCGCTCAACGGATAAAAGGTACTCCGGGGATAACAGGCTGATACCGCCCAAGAGTTCATATCGACGGCGGTGTTTGGCACCTCGATGTCGGCTCATCACATCCTGGGGCTGAAGTCGGTCCCAAGGGTATGGCTGTTCGCCATTTAAAGTGGTACGCGAGCTGGGTTTAGAACGTCGTGAGACAGTTCGGTCCCTATCTGCCGTGGGCGTTTGAGAATTGAGAGGGGCTGCTCCTAGTACGAGAGGACCGGAGTGGACGAACCGCTGGTGTTCGGGTTGTGATGCCAATTGCATTGCCCGGTAGCTACGTTCGGAACTGATAACCGCTGAAAGCATCTAAGCGGGAAGCAGGCCTCGAGATGAGTTCTCACTTTGACTTAGAGTCAACTGAAGGGCCGTTGAAGACTACAACGTTGATAGGCGAGATGTGGAAGTGCTGTGAGGCATTAAGCTAACTCGTACTAATTACCCGTGAGGCTTAACCATACAACGCCAAAGTGGTTTACTAGAATTGTTCCAGACAATTCCTAGCATGACCTCCATCCATGGAGGCCTTAGCTAACAGAAGTTAATAGACTAAAGTAGACAAAGAATTTAATCGCTTTTCCGGATTTAAGAATTAAACAAGGTGACCAACCTAAGCGGTATCGCGAAATCGGTTCACCTTGCGCAAATGGAATGCTCGTGCGAGGCACGATGTCATTAGACATTTGCACCCAGTTTTCCTGGTGACTATAGCGTTTTGGACCCACCTGACCCCATGCCGAACTCAGAAGTGAAACAAAACAGCGTCGATGATAGTGTGGATTACCCATGTGAAAGTAGAACATCGCCAGGGCCAAATAAGAGAAACCCGTTGCAGCAATGCGACGGGTTTTTTGCTGTTTGGGGTAAAGTACTTCCATGTAGCATCTCCCCTTCGCGCGTCCTTGCGCTCACTTCCTCGAACTGCGAAGCGGTGCTTCGGTTTCTCGTCACCCAAACTCAGAAGTGAAACAAAACAGCGCCGATGATAGTGTGGGATTTCCCATGTGAAAGTAGGACATTGCCAAGCACCTATTTAAAGAAAGCCCGATTCGAAAGAGTCGGGCTTTTTTGCTATTTGGGGTAAAGTACTTCCATGTAGC
This sequence comes from Pseudoalteromonas sp. JC3, assembly GCF_030291895.1. Classification (NCBI taxonomy): domain Bacteria; kingdom Pseudomonadati; phylum Pseudomonadota; class Gammaproteobacteria; order Alteromonadales; family Pseudoalteromonadaceae; genus Pseudoalteromonas; species Pseudoalteromonas sp. JC3. The sequence continues at coordinate 1,851,170 of NZ_CP127855.1, forward strand.
ATCTCCCCTTCGCGCGTCCTTGCGCTCACTTCCTCGAACTGCGAAGCGGTGCTTCGGTTTCTCGTCACCCAAACTCAGAAGTGAAACAAAACAGCCGAAGGGTCGGCCCCGGTCAATGATAGTGTGGATTACCCATGTGACTCTCTATTTAAAAAATGAGAACATCCTACTTCGTAGCGAGCCAGGGCCAAATAAGAGGTTGATGAAAAGCGTTCATCCATGAACTTCATCGACATTCGAACATCCATGTACATCAAAACCCGTTGCAGAGATGCGACGGGTTTTTTGCTGTTTGGGGTATAGAAAATCTCACAAGCCAATCAACACATCGTGAGGTGAACTCGCTCCCACCACAGTATCAGCACAGTAAAACATATAAGCACAGTGCAACATGGTGGAAGGCGGTTTACCCGCCGATGGCTTGCAATGAAGTTCCAGCAAAAAGCATGTACATTAAAACCCGTTTCAACACTCGCTCCCAGTAGATACACAGCGTTAACTCTCATTGAAGTTTTGTATTCTTTCTTTAATTTTAGTGCTAGAAACTCCTTGGGTATAAGGGATATAAACAACCTGAATATTTTGTGGTGCTAAAGCTGCTTCCAATGCCTGCCAGCGGGGTGTGTGTTGCCATTCATCACCGCAGATCACAAGGTTTACTCTTTGTTGTGCGATCCAGTGCGCTGCTCGCTCAGTATCAGCCATTGGTGCACCGACTAAAACCGCTTTATCTACGCATGCTAATGCCTTAATAATACTTAAGCGCTCGTCTTGATCCATTATTGGCGGTCGTCCCTTACTTTTTAACGCAAAAGCATCCGGTGCGACCCCAACAACTAAGTAGTCTCCGTGTGATTTCGCTAACGACAAATACGTTAGGTGACCAGGGTGAAGCAGATCAAAAAAACCAAGCGCTAAAACACGGCACGGCTGTTGTGATTTCATCTGCTTCTGTACGAACTGCATAAGATTTTTTAAAAGACTGTCATGAGGCTTGAACTTTAATAGCACCTTAAGCATGGCATGCATTTTTTTGAAGTTGCCTTTTTTCCACTCAGTGTAGAGGTGAGAGTAGGCATAACAGTAATATAAGTAGGAATCATGCATAATATTCGGGGCGCAGACGATGGTATCAAAATTTGCGTCAGGTATTTTCCAATCCAGCCCATATAATGCTTGTAAGATTTGTTCTGGATACTGGGGATAACAAATTTCTCCAGCAGGTGAGCTGATGCTCACAACTTGAATAGCAGAGAAACGCGTCACTCTATTCCAAGTAAAAGGTACGTCTTGCATCCATAAACCTGATATTGTGTCTCCAGTGCTTTGCTCTGTGGCATAACCGCAAAGGTCAAGCACTAAGCCTGATTGGTGGCGAAAACATCGAGGGTTTATAAGTCCATAGGATTGCGCTTCTTCCTGCCAGCCAAGATGCTGTAAATGTTCGATTGCGCTTTTCATGTGAGACCAGTCGATACCAATATCAACATCTTTATCATTTTCTAAGAGTTGACCTTCACGCTCTAACCCAAGCAAAGTACCGGCCGTAGGAAAAGCATAAAATCCCGCCTTTTTTAAGGATGATAATGTTTGTAGTAATAGGTGTAATGCATTTTCAGGAGTTAGTTTAGTTGAGCTCGCGCTTTCATGTATTGGTACTTCGGATGATTGAACTGCTGCAATGTTTGTCAGTGCGTCATGCTGCAAGCGCCACCCTAGCGCTTGATAGAAGGTTTGAGCGGCGAGTGGTAGTTGTCTGTTTTGTTGATAACTGCGAGCGAGAATATAATAGCTATCTGGTACATCTGGGTGTTTATGCAGCAGTGCTTCAAGCTGTTCAATCCATTCACTCCCGGCTTGTCTACGCTGTGCCAATTGTGCGAGATATAAAATAACCTGCTGAGTAGGCTGTTGTTGATATAGTTGCTGAAATGCTTGCTCTGCTGCTTGGTCTTGGCCCGAAATAAAATACTCGATAGCCTGTGTCATCTTTTTATTAAGCTGTGACTGTGTAATTACTGTGTCTTTCTGCATCGATTAAATACCTTGTTGTGCTGCTTTTAGTTTTTGTAGTCACAGAGTCCATGTTTTGATAACCCAAATGGATTTGATGTGTTTAATGTGAAGTCGCTAGCAATTTTATACTGCTGCACGCTCAGGCATTTTGCCAACCAGCGGAAGCTTCACTATGATTACTTTAAATCAGGAAATCGGAGAGCGAAAGTGCTACCAATTTTAATTATAGTTTCTTCTCTGACAGTACTCGCCCCTGATGAATTGTTTAAGACATTGCAGGTTATTCAAGATTTAAACATCTCTAACCCAACACAAGCAACTCGAGTATATGAAGCAGCGTTACCCAAACTTCCAGAACAGCCTTCTAAAGGTATCTATGAGTTACATCGCGCCGGTTTAGAAGCTGCAATTAAAACAAACGATACGGTCAGAATTCGTGAAATAGTAGCGCTATTTTCCGACAATACTGAGTGGCTTGCGTATTTGCAGTCCGAAAAGGGGCAAATTGCAAATTACCTCGCGATTTATTATCGCCGGATCGGTAAGCCTACGCTTGCGCAAAAAAACTATGAATGTGCACTTAAGTACTCAACTCACGAGCAAAGGCCACTTATCGTTAATAATCTTGCCGTTTTATATCGAACAACAGGGCAGTTAGAAGAAGCAATCAATATTTTAGCGCCGACATTGTCTGAGGTGAAGGATGAACAACTGGAAGCGGCACTTAACAATAACTTAGCTAATGTTTATTTTGACATGAGTAAGTATCAGCATGCTGCAAGACTATATAGGCAAGCTTTCCTCTATCATCAAAAAGCAGAGCAAGCATACGAAGCGAGTTATACTGGGTTAAATTTATTAAATGTTTACCTGCTTGCCAATCAGTGGAAAAACTATAGGCGCTATATAAATACAGTGAAAACTCAGCTAAGTGCGGTAGAGGATAAAGAATTATCTATTGTGTTCACTTGGCAGGAGCTAATTTTTCAAAAAAGTAGAAATGGCATACAGCCAAAAGCAGATCAAGTTGAGTTTCTTATTTCGACTTTACCCATATTGCTCCAAAGTGATTACGGCAGCAATATGGAGAAATATGTTTATACATTACAGCTCCCAGAGTTGATTGCATCTTATAATGCGTTGTTATCTGAGCAGCAAAAAGTGGCCGCCAGTGTATCGACGAATGCGTCGCTATTGGAAGTTGCGCTATCTTGGTGTGAGCACTAATCCATCACAAAAAACTATTACCACAACACTGCTCTTTATACTTTGAATGGTAGATGTATCAGTTGGGAGCTGATAAATAATGAGTACCTTTGACTCAACCATCACATAGTAAAATCAAAGGTCAAAAACGAGTTCAGAGTTAGAAAGTCCACGCTAGGTGTATCTGGGGAACAGATTCATTGGTATCTGTGCCAAGTTTGTTACGCCAATATTGCCATTCAACACCTAACATTAACTGGTTGTCAGGCATACCTACCGCGTTGCCTAGATCCCATTGTAGAATTGGCTGCGCGAGCAACCAGCCTTTTACGTCATTACCCAACTCGTTCTCTCGCTTGCCAATATATTCTACGTGACCTGTGAGATAGAACTTTTGCTCGCCAATTGTAAAGGGGTAACCCCATGCGAGATCTATCATCCAACTATCACTTTCTTTAGGCGCACCGCCATGACTAATACCTTGGCTATCGTCTTGATAAAGTGTGAATGTAGAAGAGAAAAAATTGAACCCGTCAAAATTCCAATTTACTTTGACACCAGGCAAGTATTTCATCACCTTAGCGTCTCCGGCTGCATTGAAACCCATCGTTAAGCTAACGTCAGCTATGGCGTCGAAAGAAGACTTAAAGCCAGCAACCTTTGACATCGACAAGCTTGAATACCACTCTCCATAAAAGTCACCATCTTGGTAACCATCACGAAGGTTATCTTTGCTGTAATCGATAAAGAAGAAATTATCGCCGTAGCGATATCCAGACGCATGTTGTAATGAGTAAACCGTTGCCGTTGCTTCGTTTCTGCTAAACGGGTTTTTGAAATCACCATGGTTTATATGTAGTTGCGTTGTACTCCAATCAGCAGCGTAACTAAATGTGCTAAAAGCGAGTGAGGAGGAAATGATGAGCGTGTTGATTTTCATTTATAAATTCGGATAGCGTTAAAAATGAAAGTATAACAAAAGCGCCCAAAGTTGGGCGCTTAAACCGAATAAATTATGCTTTATTTCTTCTTAGGCAGATAACGCTAATGGCGGTGAAAGCTAAAATGAAACAGTAATAAGAAGAACTAGATACGTCCCAAGGGCTGATTTTAAACGTGGCTCCGAGTAACAGTGCCTGTGCACCATAGGGTAAAGAGCCTTGCATAACACAAGCAAAAATATCTAGTAAGCTTGCCGAACGCTTAGCTGAGATCTTTCCATCTTCAGCCAGTTTTTTAGCAACGGGGCCAGCAACTATGATACTTACCGTGTTATTTGCGATACACAAGTTACTTGTTAACACGAGTGCAGCAATACCGAGTTGATCAGCTACTTGACGGTGCCATTTCGCGATAATGCTGGTAATTTTTTGGATTTGTTTGGCTAAAAAATCTAGGCCGCCATTGATACGAATAAATTCAGATAAGCCACCAATGAACATCGATAGCAAGAAAATCTCCTGCATATCACTAAAGCCTTTATAGATATCGTTTAAGAACGCAGCGCCTTGATAGTCACCGGCAAAACCCATACAGCCAGCAAAAACGATACCACTAAAGAGCACCACAAAAACATTGATACCAATCACCGCCAAGACCAAAATAAATGCGTATGGTAAAACTAATAACCAATCAAACGGCTTGGTTTCTACAATCTGCGGCTCTGGGGTTAAAAACACCAAGAGTAAAACAGTCAGCAGTGCAGCTGGTAGGGCTATTTTTAGATTCTCTCTAAATTTATCTTTCATTTCACAGCCTTGCGTTCGCGTTGCTGCAATTGTGGTATCAGAAATAATGGATAAGTTATCGCCAAACATTGCGCCCGAAACGATGGTACCAGCCATAAGTGCTGGATCAATTCCGGTTTTCATCGCGACGGCAACAGCAATAGGTCCAATTGCACCAATTGTGCCCATGGAGGTTCCCATTGCGGTAGAGACGACAGCAGAAATAAGGAACAAGCCGGGTAATAAAAATGCCGGAGGAATAAGTGATAAACCGGCGTTAACCACAGCGTCAACACCGCCAGTGGCACTTGCAACCGCAGAAAAAGCACCTGCTAATAAATAGATGAGGCACATGGTGATAATATTGCTGTGTCCTGCGCCTTGAATAAAAGTTTCGACGCTGCGGTTGATAGTATCTTTATTAAGTAAAAAAGCGAGAACGATGGCTGGTAAAATCGCAACAGGAGCCTTTAATTGATAAAACGCATAGTCAACGCCTTGCGATTGCAAATACAATCCTGCGCCAAGAAAAATTCCTACAAAGGTCAACAGCGGCAATAATGATAGTTTTGCCTTTGTTTGATTGTAATTTGGTTGCATAGCACTCCTCAACAATAAAGCACAGCCAATAGCCAGCTGTAAAACCGCACAACACACCTAATACCAATTGTATTAATTCTCCAACCAATTTGAAGGGTGAATTAGCATATTAGCGTCGTTAAAAATTTCTCATTTAGAACAACTAAATAGCAAAATTTTTGCCTAGCTACTAAAGCTATTTCTCCGCTTCAAAATAGCCCATTTACTTAATGCAATTGGTATAAGGTGAAAATCTCTCAACTTCAATAGGTGAGCGATCGCGGCAGTTTATATGTTTAGACGTCTAAAGTCTAATGTTTTATTATTTTCAACTTAACTGACTATGACACACAGATACGGTAAACTCTACTCCCGCAAAAACACATTTCTATTATCCGGTTAGCCATCGTTGCTGCCTTGTGGATAATCAACATCGCAAATAAAAAAGGGTAACGTATGACAAGAATAGGTATTTACGGTGCGAATGGCAGAATGGGGTTGGCATTGATTGAAGCCTGTTATTTGTCACAACGAGTAGAGCTGGCCAACGCTTTTGTACGAGATAATTCACAATATCTTGATAAAGCAGTTAATCAATTGCAGCCTCAAGCAGACGCAAATATCTGTTTTAGCTCTGAGCAAAGTAAGCTTGAAAATGTTGACGTATTAATAGACTTCACTTTGCCAGAGGGCATGAAGCAGCATTTATCAGCTGCAATTGCCGCTAAAAAACCGATGGTGATCGGTACGACTGGACTGACAGCAAGTGAAATGGCGCTGTTGGTGGAGGCCGCAAAAGATATCCCAATTGTGTTTTCTCGCAACTATAGCGTTGGTATTAACCTGCTACTTAACTTAGTACAAACAGCCGCACAAAAGCTGGCTGACGACATGGATATTGAAATTTTCGAAGCACACCATCGCAACAAAATCGACGCGCCCTCAGGTACTGCGCTCGCTATCGGAGAGGCGATTGCAGAAGCAAAAGGCTGGCAACATGATGAGGTTGCGGTTTACGACCGAAGTCAGAGCCATGAAGCGAAATCTCAACAAGAAATCGGTTATTCGGTCCTTAGAGCGGGAGATATAGTAGGTGAACATACAGCTTACTTCTCGACAATGGGGGAAAGGCTTGAATTAACACATAAAGCAGCGTCGAGATTGACCTTTGCATCAGGTGCTGTAAGGGCTGCGCAGTGGCTAAAAGATAAACCAGCAGGCCTTTATGATATGCAAGATGTGCTAGATTTAAAGAAGTAAGTATAACATTTTGAGGCTTTAAAGCAAAAAAAGAGTTTAATGGCTTATTTTTATAATTTTTGTGATTTGTATTAGACGAAAAGGCATTCATGCTGTAGACTATAACGAATTTGCCAAAATTTTAATAACTGCGTGTTACCAAGCGCTTTGTAGACGGGATGTTGAGCGTTTTGCTTTCGCCCGTTTTTTACTATTAGGAGGTTAACTTGACTAAATCCGCTCTGTTAGTCCTTGAAGACGGCACGGTGTTTCGCGGTACTGCTATCGGTGCTGACGGTATGTCAGTCGGTGAGGTGGTATTCAATACGTCAATGACGGGGTATCAAGAGATCTTAACGGATCCTTCATACGCGGAACAAATCGTTACGCTTACTTACCCACATATCGGCAACACCGGTACTAACAGCGAAGATGAGGAAGCGGACAAGATCTGGGCAAAAGGCCTAGTGATCCGTGACTTACCACTGCTTGCGAGTAATTTCCGTAACGAACAATCATTGAGTGATTACTTGAAAGAACGCAATATCTTAGGGATCGCAGATATTGATACTCGTAAACTAACTCGCATTTTACGTGATAAAGGCGCCCAAAATGGCTGTATTATCGCAGGTGAGGAAGTAGACGAGCAAAAAGCGCTAGAAGCGGCGCAAGCATTCCCTGGCTTGAAAGGGATGGATTTAGCAAAAGTAGTAACAACAGAATCTCAGTTTGAATGGCGTGAATCAAGCTGGACTCTAGGCGAGGGCTTTAAAACGCTTTCTGCTGAAGAAGAAAAATTCCATGTTGTTGCGTACGATTTTGGTGTGAAAAAGAACATTCTTAGAATGTTAGTTGATAGAGGCTGTAAGTTAACCGTTGTTCCAGCAGAAACCTCCGCTGCTGACGTACTTGCATTAAACCCTGATGGTATCTTCCTATCAAATGGCCCTGGCGACCCTGAGCCATGTACTTATGCCATTGAAGCAATCAAAGCATTTTTAGAAACAGATACACCTATTTTTGGTATTTGTTTAGGCCATCAATTATTAGCACTCGCTTCTGGTGCGAAAACAGTAAAAATGAAGTTTGGTCACCATGGTGGTAACCACCCGGTTAAAGACTTAGATCGTGATATCGTGATGATCACTGCACAAAACCACGGTTTTGCTGCTGATGAAGCAACGCTTCCTGATACGCTACGTGCAACGCACAAGTCACTGTTCGATGGCACACTGCAAGGTATTCACCGTACTGATAAGCCAGCGTTTAGCTTCCAAGGTCACCCTGAAGCAAGTCCTGGTCCACATGATGCGGCACCGCTATTCGACCATTTCATTGAATTAATGCAATCTCGCAACGCTTAATTAGACCGGAGTAATAATGCCAAAACGTACCGACATAAAAAGCATTCTGATTTTGGGCGCAGGCCCAATCGTTATCGGCCAAGCATGTGAATTCGATTACTCTGGTGCTCAGGCCTGTAAAGCGCTTAGAGAAGAAGGCTATAGAGTTATTCTTGTAAACTCTAACCCAGCGACTATCATGACTGATCCTGAAATGGCGGATGCAACTTACATCGAGCCTATTCACTGGGAAGTGGTAGAAAAGATCATCGAAAAAGAAAAGCCTGATGCGGTGCTGCCTACTATGGGTGGCCAAACAGCTCTTAACTGTGCGCTAGACCTAGATAAGCACGGTGTGCTTGCTAAACATGGCGTTGAGCTAATTGGTGCGACTGCAGATGCAATCGATAAAGCGGAAAACCGCGAGCGTTTTGACGCGGCGATGAAAAATATTGGCTTAGAATGTCCTCGTGCTGAAATTGCACACTCAATGGATGAAGCGCACGATATCTTAACTCGTATCGGGTTCCCATGTATTATTCGTCCTTCATTCACGATGGGCGGCACCGGTGGTGGTGTTGCGTATAACATGGAAGAGTTTGACGAGATTTGTACTCGTGGTCTTGACCTATCACCAACAAATGAGCTGCTTATCGATGAAAGCCTATTAGGCTGGAAAGAATATGAGATGGAAGTGGTTCGTGATAAAAACGACAACTGTATCATCGTATGTTCAATCGAAAACTTCGACCCAATGGGCGTACACACTGGTGACTCAATCACAGTTGCACCAGCACAAACGCTAACTGATAAAGAATATCAAATCATGCGTAACGCCTCGATGGCGGTACTTCGTGAAATTGGTGTTGAAACTGGTGGTTCAAACGTTCAGTTTGGTGTAAATCCTGTTGATGGCCGTATGGTTATCATCGAGATGAACCCGCGTGTATCGCGTTCTTCTGCACTTGCGTCAAAAGCAACGGGATTCCCCATCGCTAAAATCGCTGCCAAGCTTGCCGTAGGTTATACGCTTGATGAGCTTCAAAACGACATCACAGGTGGTGCAACTCCAGCATCATTTGAGCCGTCAATCGACTACGTAGTGACTAAGATCCCTCGTTTTAACTTCGAAAAATTCGCAGGTTCAAACGACCGTCTAACTACGCAAATGAAGTCGGTTGGTGAGGTAATGGCAATTGGTCGTAACCAACAAGAATCATTACAAAAAGCACTACGAGGCCTAGAAGTGGGTGCAACGGGTCTGAACCCAATCGTTGCACTAGACGCGCCAAACGCAAAAGAAACGATCATCCGTGAATTACGCGAGCCAGGTGCTGAGCGTATTTGGTACATTGCTGATGCGATGCGTCACGGTATGTCTGTTGAAGAGGTATTTGAACTCACTAAAGTTGACCCTTGGTACCTAGTTCAAATCGAAGACATCTTAAAAGATGAAGCGACAATCGCTGAAGTGGGCATGGCAGGTCTAAACAAAGACTTCCTGCTCCGCTTGAAGCGTAAAGGTTTCTCAGATGCTCGCATTGCCGAAATCGCAGGCGTATCAGAAAAAGAAATTCGCAAGAAGCGTCACCAGCTTGAAATTCTGCCAGTTTACAAGCGCGTAGACACATGTGCTGCAGAGTTTAGCTCAGACACCGCTTACATGTACTCAACGTATGATGAAGAATGTGAAGCGAATCCTTCTGACAAAGACAAAATCATGGTTATCGGTGGCGGTCCTAACCGTATCGGTCAAGGTATCGAATTCGATTACTGCTGTGTACACGCAGCCCTTGCGATGCGTGAAGATGGCTATGAAACTATCATGGTTAACTGTAACCCAGAGACAGTTTCAACAGACTACGATACGTCTGACCGCTTATTCTTCGAGCCAATTACACTTGAAGACGTGCTAGAAATTGTCCGTGTTGAAAAGCCAAAAGGTGTGATCGTTCAGTACGGTGGTCAAACTCCACTTAAATTGGCCCGAGATCTTGAAGCGAATGGTGTACCAGTAATTGGTACTTCCCCTGACGCTATCGACCGCGCAGAAGACCGTGAGCGCTTCCAACAGCTTGTAGAGCGTCTAAACCTACTACAACCAGAAAACGCAACAGTAACGTCACTAGAAGAAGCAGTTGCTAAATCACAAGAAATTGGCTTCCCACTGGTTGTTCGTCCATCATACGTACTTGGTGGTCGTGCAATGGAAATCGTGTACGATGAAGACGACTTACGTCGCTACATGACAGAAGCGGTGTCTGTTTCTAATGAAGCCCCAGTACTACTTGACCGTTTCTTAGATGATGCAATTGAAGTAGACGTAGATGCTATCTGTGACGGTGAGAACGTTATCATCGGCGGTATTATGGAACACATTGAGCAGGCGGGTGTTCACTCGGGTGACTCGGCTTGTTCATTACCAGCACACACGCTGCCGCAAGATATTCAAGACGTGATGCGTAAGCAAGTCCGTGACATGGCGCTGGAGCTAGGTGTTGTTGGCCTGATGAATACCCAGTTCGCGGTGAAAGATGGTCAAGTTTACCTGATTGAAGTTAACCCGCGCGCTGCTCGTACAGTACCATTTGTTTCAAAAGCAACAGGCGTTGCACTTGCAAAGGTTGCTGCACGTTGTATGGTTGGCCAGTCTCTTGAAAGCCAAGGTGTAACGAAGGAAGTTATCCCTCCATATTACAGTGTAAAAGAAGTGGTATTGCCATTCGCTAAGTTCCCAGGTGTTGACCCAATGCGTGGTCCAGAGATGCGCTCGACGGGTGAAGTGATGGGGGTTGGTGAAAACTTCGCCGAAGCATTCGCAAAAGCCCAATTAGGTGCATCAAACACTTTACCACGTGGCGGCCGCGCGCTACTATCTGTGCGTAATGGTGATAAGGCACGCGTAGTTGAACTAGCTAAGACAATGAAAGCAATTGGTTTTGAGTTAGATGCAACGAATGGTACGGCGAAAGCGCTTGAAGAAGCGGGTATTGAAGTACGTCGCGTAAACAAAGTATTCGAAGGCCGTCCTCATATTCTTGACCGTATCAAGAATGGTGAGTACAGCTATATCGTTAATACTACCGAAGGTCGCCAAGCTATTGAGGACTCGAAGGTGTTACGTCGTGGTGCACTTCAGCATAAGACTAACTACACCACTACGCTAAATGCAGCGTTTGCAAACTGTACAGCTAATGAAGCTGACGACAGAAGTTCTGTAAACTCTGTTCAAGAACTACACCAGCGTTTGAACTAAAAAGAACAAGGCCAGAGTGTCAGCTCTGGCAATGAGTGAGATACTTATGCAATCAATTCCGATGACAGTACGAGGCGAAGAATTGCTTCGTGATGAACTGAATCATTTAAAAAAAGTTGTTCGCCCGAAAATCGTTGCAGATATTGCAGAAGCGCGTGAACACGGTGACTTAAAAGAAAACGCTGAATACCATGCTGCACGTGAGCAGCAAGGTTTTTGTGAAGGCCGAATTCAAGAAATTGAAGCTAAGCTTTCAACAGCACAGATCATCGACGTGACTAAAATGCAGAACAATGGCAAGGTTATTTTTGGTAGTACTGTGACTATTGTTAATGTAGATACAGACAAAGAAGTAACTTATCGTATCGTTGGTGACGACGAGGCCGATCTTAAGAACAACTTGATTTCTGTTAATTCACCGATTGCGCGTGGATTAATCGGTAAAGAACTAGATGATACAGTGAATATTCAAACGCCGAACGGCGCTGTTGAATATGAAATCATCGAAGTTGAATACAAGTAATCCTTTCTTTTAAAGCCCGCACCCGCGGGCTTTTTACTATAACAATCATTTCTACTTTTGCTGCTGTAATGTCGTGTAATTGCCATTTCTCTATATTCTTATAGCTTTGTGTGATGCCTGTATATTTTTTGGTACAAACAATTTGAGGAGAAAAGGATGTCATTTGAAGTCGATCAATTCAAAACAGAAGGGTTTGAATTGTTTATATCGAGTTGGAAATCTAAGTTGGCAGGCGCTGGCGCGCGGGACCTCTCCCTGAATCAACATTGTTTTTGGCGTATCATGCGTAGTCGCTGTGCGATTGACCTTAGTAAGCAGAGTGAGCTTTTGCAAGGTGTGAGCTTAGCGAGATACGATACCTATCTTATTCTTACTGCTTTGTTGTATACCAATAGTTTATACGCAAGCTCTGATTTAATCATTGGCTATAACCTGCCAAGCCACTTTTTTACCAGTGAAAGTTCAGAAGCTCGACACAGTTTTTCTCGTGAGTTACTTGATTCGCTTAAGCTCACTCAGCCTTTGTTCTTAGTTGATGAATATTTTGAAAATTTTGAGTTCAATACGATTGCTTATGACAAGCTCAATGAGGCGAATCCCGTTTGGCACGATATAAGCAGCGAATTAGGCACTTTACCCAGTTTAGTAAATACCACCCGCTCAGAGCACCAACTGTCCTTGAACCTATTACACTTTGTACCGAAGCTTTTCTCTGGTAAGCAACTTGCCGAGCAAATAAATTATTTAATCTGAGCTTCGAATAATTAATGCCTTTCTAGCAGCTAGTTTTAGCGCTAACTGCGTTGAATTCACTGCCAATAGCCAGCTATTGGTGCGTAAATTCGCCTGGTTATCCCTAAAACTCTCTGGCTAGATTAGGAAATAATTTGATGTAGTTAAAAAACAATGAGTTGGCTCATTCCTTATCCAAACCTCAGGTTATTTAGCTGAGATAGCGTAGGGGTCATACACATCTGACATAGTTTGAAACGAATTTGATTTAGACTTTTAGTGCGAGCTTGTTACACTCGGATTGTTCCCAAAACCAATCAGGCACCGGTTCATAAATGATATGTGCGTATGAGCCGGTATCTTTATCAGGAGAATAACCATGAGTTTATTAAAAAGCGCATTGTTTAAGACGTTGAAAAATAAGTCTACTCAGCAAGTCGCTTCAGTGGTATTGGATAAGGCCATGAAGCAGGGAAAAGAATACCTAGATTCAAGAAACACCAGCTGTGGTAACGATACAGATGAGTTGCTGTTAGGGTTACAGCATTTATTAGCACAAAAACCAAATGACGGTGTTTATTCAATCACGCTATCCACTTATCGAGTGAGAGTAAAAATCACTTCTGGCGCTATTTCCCATATTGATAAGATCTAATTTATTCCACTCACTATAAATTTTTATTCCTTCTTTTCGTCAATCGGTTGGACTTTTAATCATAAAGATCAACCAATTGGGTGTATGTATAAGCTACGACCTTCCCTTTGGATATCCGTTTTTAAGATTATGATGGCTTTTCCGTCGAGCCACTATTCCATAAAGTTATATAAAATATATTGTATACATTGTAATTTTAGTGTTAAAAACCTATAACCCAATCGGGTTTGGATACACAACAGGAAAGGTAAATGATGAAAATTACAAAACTCACTTTGGCGTTATCAGCGCTTACAGCGATAAATTCAGCCAACGCACATCAAGAATCACAGCGACTCTTTAAGCCGCTCGATGCATCGGTTCAAGTGGAAACGAACATTTCCCATGGCCATGAGCACAAAGATTTGCATGATAGAGCACCCGTTGCACATACACCAACAAGGAGTATGCCGCTATTATCTGCTAAACACACGCCATTATTGCAAGCGCTGGCAGTGGGCCAAAGTGAAGCGATTGCTGCATGTGATTTAAATAGCTTAGCAAGTGCGAGCAGTAGCCAAATTGTTACTGAAATAAAGCAACAGGGTACGAGCTGTATCAATGCTTTGTTCTCCGCTGACAGCAGCATCCAAACACAAGTATTCACTTCAGATAAAATGTACGCTGCGGCGCAAAATGCCAAGTCGCTTTCGCAAAGCTATTCAGGCAACGGCAGTGCCGACCTCGAAGCGCTTTATTTATTTATTCGCGCTGGCTTTTATGTTGAGTTTTACAATGATCAGGTGACTTTTACTACTTGGGTTAAGCCTGCGGTGAAAGATGCATTAGATGCTTTTGTTAGTAATAGCCATTTCTACGACGACAATGATGCTCATGGTAAAGTACTCGGTGAGGCTATTACTACAATGGACTCATCTGAACTACAAGGGCACTATCTGCCAGTTGTAAAAGCATGGCTATCTAAATGGAATGAAAGCTACGCTCAAAAGTGGAATATGCGCAGTGCGGTAAATGGCATTTTCACTATCTTATATCGTGGTCAGTGGAATGATAACTTTGTCGCTTTGATTAAAAACGATCAACAATTGGTGAGTTTACTAGGGAGTTTCACCGCACAAACTTGGATGGTAAATTCAGACTCTGAATATCTAATCATCAATGCTGCTAGCGAATTGGCTCGACTTAAATTATACAGTGGTGCAGCTATTCAAGAGTCAGTCGACACGCAATTAACCGCTTTATTCTCGCGTTATAACAGTTATGGTTTTGGCGATGGTGTCTGGTTAGCTGCGGCTGATGTCGCGACCTATTATGCTGATTGTGGCCAGTTTGGTATTTGTAATTTTGATAAAGAACTTGAGACCAAAGTACTTTCTCAACAACATAGTTGTAGCGATACAATAAAGATTAGAGCACAAGCGCTCACCGCTCAGCAATTGACTTCAGCGTGTCAAACCATGGAAGCGGAAGAAGGACGATTCCACACCATGCTGGAAACTGGCCGCTTACCGGTTGCCGATGATAACAATGATTTTCTACAAGTGAATATCTTTAATAGCAGTGCAGACTATAAAAAATATGCCAAAGCCATTTTTAAAATCAGCACCGACAACGGTGGTATGTATTTAGAGGGTAATCCTAGCGATGTGAATAACGTTGCTAATTTTGTTGCATACGAGGCCAGTTATGCAAAGCCGGATCATTACATCTGGAACTTAGAGCATGAATACGTACATTATCTTGATGGGCGTTTTGATCTTTATGGTGACTTTAATGCTCCGACTAAGCCTATCGTTTGGTGGAGTGAAGGGGTGGCTGAGTACATTGCAAACCTCAATGATAATCAAGCCGCAATAGATACAATCAAAGATGGCTCAGTATATACGCTAGCCGAAATATTCAGTACGACGTATGACGGTTTTGACCAAGATAGAATTTACCGTTGGGGTTATTTAGGGGTGAGATTCCTGTATGAAAAACACTTTGATGAAGTGCTCGCAATGCGACAGGAAACGCGACAAGCAAATTGGAATGCGTACCAAGCCCGTATGGACCGCCTCGCATCACAGTATCAATCAGAGTTTGTTCAATGGTGCAACGAGCTTGCTGCTGGTGGTCAGAATAACGCACCTACTTCAGTGATTAATGGCCCATACTCTGGTGACGTTAATCAAGCGATACTATTTTCAAGCCAAGGTAGTATCGACCCTGATGGTGATGCACTCACTTATCTGTGGCGTTTTGGTGATGGTAGCCAAAGTAATGAAGCCAATCCTACGCACAGTTATGTGCAAGCAGGCGAGTATCAAATTAGCTTAACGGTGAGCGATCCTAGCGGTTTGAATCACACTAGTAATACAGTGGCTACTGTAAGCGCAACGACTTCAAACAAACTACAGTCTGGCGTACCTGTCACGGTTGCGGGCGAGCAAGATGAACAAGTTGCATTTTCAATTGATGTCGCTGCTGGCACTGATAAATTAGTCATCAGCACGTCAGGAGGTACAGGTGATGCCGATCTTTACCTTAAGTTGGGCTCGGCGCCAACGTTCAGCGAGTATGATTGCAGACCATATCAATCCGGTAACGAAGAGGTATGTGAAATTACTACACCTGCCGCTGGCACCTATTACATTATGCTGCATGGTTATAATCGCTTTGAAAATGTGCAGTTGTTAGGAGAAATCGTAACAAATTCAACAATAGAGGACGTATGTCAGTCGCAGGGTAGTGTCTCTAATGGTAGATTAGCAGCGGATGAAACAATTTGCCTTGGAAGCCAAGAGCCGATGTGGTTTAGCCTTGAGAATGTAAGTGGTCAACAATCTGTGGTGATCAAAACAGCTCATGGTAGTGGTGATCTTGGGCTTGAATACAGCAATGCAGGATGGCCAAATGGTACTAATGTGGATGCAAGCTCGTTCAATCAAGGTAACCAAGAGTGCATTGAGATAAGTGCGCAATCTGAATATTGGGGATACTTGAAAGTGTCAGGCGCACCAATGGGGGCAGCGCTGAAAGTGTCTTATAACAAAGATGGTTGTCAGTAATTGCCTAATACTAAGGCAGACATAATGAAAGTAATAAAACGGGTGATAGAGATCACAGTTATTACTTGTTCATAATTTGTTTTTGTTATATTTTTGTAAAATAAGGGGCCTTTGGTCCCTTTGCTCATTTAAAAACATGTGAAAGGAATTAACCGATATGCCGAGAAGGAGCTAGGCTGTAGTTTTAGACTGTATTAAAAGTTTAGGTTAGACACGAGGCACTCAGTGTTAAAAAAGTACTTTATTGCCATTTCCACTTGGTTAATGGTGGCCTTTTCAGTGACAGCCGCTGAAACCCAAATTCTCTACGTATATCATCACAAGCCGCCCTATATTATTGATCTAGAATCGCAAAAAGGTCTTTATTTTGATTTAGCAAAACTGATTAATGCCGTGCAAAAAGAGCTGCAGGTAGAAGTACGTTTTGTACCACGTAAACGCTTAGATAAGCAGCTTGAGCAGCAAACACTCAAAGGATTTATTTTAGGGGTAAACCCAGCTTGGTTTGATGACCGCAAAAAACAAAAGTATTTGTGGAGCGGCCCGTTAATGTATGACACGGACGAATTCGTCTCGCATGTAGAGCAACCGTTTGAGTATTATCACCCTAGCTCATTGTACGGTAATCAAGTTGGCGCCATTGCTGGGTACTACTATCGCCACTTGGACCAAGGAGTGGAGCAAGCCAATATCCAGCGAGTGAACGTAAATTCCGAAGAAGCACTATTGGAGATGATCCTCAAAAGGCGGGTGAGCATTGCCATTGTCAGTCGCTCTACGACAGAATATCTTATTGCTAAAAATGGTTGGAAGCGAGTGTTCCACTTTTCTCAAAATCCCCATGAAACCTATTTTAGAGCAATATTGGCGCCTAAAGATTCAGCATCGGATTTTGAGGCGCTACAACAGGTGTTAGATTCCAAGCCTTTCAAAAAGCAACTGGTGAAATTGCTTAAAAGCTACCATCTTGCTTATTGAAGTAAGGGGGAAAAGGAGCGGTAGTTATTCTGATTCCAGGTTAGATACATCGCTCCGGTGCTTTAGTGATTATCAGCAATTATTACCAACTACCCGTGTTTTCCATTGACTGCCAAGGCTCAGCTGGAGGCAATGCATCACCTTGTTGGAGTAATTCGATAGAAATGCCATCTGGAGATTTAACAAATGCCATGTGACCACAGCGCGGTGGTCGGTTGATCACCACACCGGCATCTTGCAGCTTTTGGCAAAGTGCATAAATGTTTTCTACGGCGAAGGCCAAGTGGCCAAAATTACGACCACCAGTGTATTCTTCCGGATCCCAGTTATAGGTAAGTTCGATAGTAGGAGAAAAGCTTTGCTGCGCCTGCTCAACTTGATCAGGGGCGGCGAGATAAATTAAACTAAAACGGCCTTGTTCACTGTCATAACGTTTCACTTCAACGAGACCTAAGAGGTCGCAATAAAACTTCATTGATTCATCAAGATCACGTACTCGTACCATAGTATGTAAGTATTTCATTATGTATTCCGTTTAGACTCTAGTCAGCAAATTTTAAAGTGTTACACATCAGATTGAAAGGTCAACAGACCTCTAGCATCTAGATGAGCGGATAAAAAAGTAATTGATTTCTGGTAATTTTTAGCACTGCTAGTTAAGCTTTTGTGAGATTGAGAATTAACGATTCAAAAGGGCGCTCAATGATGGCAGAACTTCCTGAAGTAATAGATAGCATGACAGATATCGTTTCGTGTTTAAACACCAGCGAATCTTTGGAGCACTTCTTGTTGAATGTGCACTGTATTGTGCAAAAAATTACTTACGCGGACAATTTCTATGTGGTTTTGCAAAGACAAGATGGCGAGTTTGAATTTCCCTACTTCCATGACGTCAAAGACAGTATTTCGCTCGAGGAATTAAATAGTCTAACTAGTACAGAAATAGACAAAACGCTTACTAGTTATGCGCTGCGCTCTGACAGTGTAAAGAACTATTCTGAGCACGCTTTGATGGCACTGACAGAGAAAGGGGTTATTGAAATGTTAGGCAGTTTCCCCAAGCAATGGTTGTGCTTTCCGCTAATCAATCGCGACAAGCATTTAGGCGCGTTTGTGATCCAATCCTACCGTCGTAGCGATGAATACTCAGAAGCCATGGTGGATTTATTGTATACCGTTAGTCATGTTATTGCGTCTGCGATGGATGCATTTGCAAACCAGCAAGCACTCATTGAAGCGAATACAGCCCTTAGAACCCATGAGCTTGAATTGGAAGCAATGGTAGAAAAACGCACCCATGAACTTAGTGTGAGTTTAGAAGAATTAAGAACAGAGGTCGAAAAGCGCAAATCACTTCAAGAAAAGCTAGAGTTTGACGCCTACCACGATAACCTTACGCAATTGGCGAATCGAAAATACCTATTTAACGAGCTGAATAAAATGTCTGCTCGCTCGATGCGACAGCCAGTAAATGTGTATTTAGGGTATCTCGATTTAGATAACTTCAAGCCGATTAATGATAATCACGGCCATCATAGTGGTGACGAGGTTTTGGTACATGTAGCAAGACGTCTACAAGAAGCGTTACGAGAGTATGATTTTGTTTGTCGTATTGGTGGAGATGAGTTTGTCTTTGTGATTAATGAAAAAATTGCCAGAGACTTGCTTGAAAGCTTAGCAAATCGCCTTTTGAGTGTGATAAATGAAGATATCTTGCTTACCAATGGTGAGTTGGTCAATGTTGGGTGTAGCATCGGCATGGCGGTTTCTGAGGGCGTGGAGTTCAGTGCGGAATCGTTATTAAAAGTAGCGGATCAAGCGCTTTATGAGTCGAAAGGAAAGGGCAAGAATCAGGTCTCATTTAGCTTTAAATAACACTGAATATAAGATTAATATTTTGTTATTTATCATGTTTTTATAAAATTTCATGATATTGCTCGTTGCCCTTTGCTTTAAGCAGATGATTGATTTAGGATCAGGCTTTATAGTCAGAAAAACATGGACATTATGATCATCAGGCTGATCCTTATTGCACTGTTTTGTTTTGCTATGACGGCAAAAGCAGTAGAAGTTCAAAATTTATATGAAGCCTCGCTGAGTGTTAGCGACAAATCTCGCGCAACGCGAGCGCAAGCGAGCCAACAGGCATTATTAAAAGTGTTGCAAAAGCTCACAGGTAAAGCCGATGATTTTTCTCACCCTTCTATCCAAGCGAGCCTTAAACGCATCTCAGATTACATGCTGAGATATGAATATTATGATCGACAAGGCGTAACCAAAATAAAGGTGGAGTTTGAGCCTGGTAAGGTCGAAGATCTAGTCAGAGAAGCCGGCTTACCGCTTTGGGGCAACCGCCGTCCTATGGTCGCGATTTGGATGGTGATCGAAGATAACTTCCGCCGAGAGTTTGTTACGCAAGAAAGCTACCCTCAGCTCGAACGCTTGATTTATGACACTGCGGACGAGTGGGGCGTGCCGGTCGTTGTTCCTCTGATGGATCTTGAAGATCGCAGTAATGTGAGTATCGCAGAGGTGTGGGGAAACTTTTCTAACGAAGTAGAAGATGCGTCATTGCGTTATGAGGCGGAGCGCGTTATCACCGCCCGTTTGTTTCAGCCGCCCCATACAAATTCTTGGCAGCTAGACTGGCGCTACACTGACGCTGAATATTTTGAGCCTGAGCAATATGTCGGTGACAAACAGCAAGTTATTATTGATATGGTGAATCAGCTATCTAGCACTTTAGCTCAGAAATATGTTATTGACCCTAATCTCACTTTTGAAGCCCATCGAACTGAAATTGTGGTTGAGCAATTACGGTCATTTAGGGATGTAGAAATGGCGAAGCGTCGTTTGCTATCTATGAGTACTGTAGTGGATGTCGATGTGATCTACCGTGCGAAAACAGCAGTGAAGTTTGCGATTGAACATACCTCTAGCGTATCAGACTTGCGTAAAACGATTGCATTGGAGCAAAGCTTTAAGGCGTACGAAGACCCGAGAGCCTATTATCAAATCGCAGACGATAACAACCTTAAATACAATTGGGTGGATAAATAGGATGGAATCGCCACGTCAAATGGCGTTGCCAGTGACGCTGCCTGATGACGAAACCTTTGCCTCTTATTTTGGCGGTGAAGCGTCATTGGAAGTAAGCCACTTAAAAAATGGCCTTGCCCGTCGTTTAATCGGTTTTCAGTACACTTACTTGTGTGGGTTGGCAGATTCTGGCAAGTCGCACTTGCTTTATGCCACGTGCATTGAAGCGCAAGAACTTGGACTCTCGACTATTTTATTGTCAATGCGAGAAGTGTTGGATTTTGGCCCGTTAGTGTTAGATGGGCTCGATGCACTGGATGTCGTTTGTATAGACGATGTGCATTTGGTTGCAGGAGATGAAGCGTGGGAAAAAGCCTTATTTAACTTTTTCAATCGTTTTAATGAAAAAGGCAAATGCCTAGTGGTCACTGCCGATCTGTTACCCAACATGTTGAATTTGTCACTACCAGACTTAGAATCGCGCCTAACCTGGGGGACGACTTTTCAGATCCGCTCGATGAGTGACGATGATAAAGCCGAAGCTCTAGTAAAAAGAGCGCATATGCGAGGCCTTGAGCTCTCTGATGAATGTGCACGATTTTTGCTCACGAGATTGAGTCGTGATATGCGCGCTTTACTTGATGTATTGGATAAACTCGATCACGCATCCATGGCTGCGCAAAGAAAGTTAACAATTCCTTTTATAAAAGCGACTTTAAAGCTGTAACAGGGCTAGAATATCGCCTTGCAATTCAGTTATCATAAGAGATTAAATAACAGCAAATTACCTCAGCAAAGATCAGGTAGACAATGAATTTAGAAAATATTTTAGCGCAAGCGCTTGAAGCCGTTGAGCAGGCAAGCGAAATTGCGCACCTTGAGGAAGTTAGAGTTAACTACCTTGGTAAAAAAGGTGAGATCACAGGTCTTCTTAAAACGCTAGGCAAACTAGCACCAGAAGAGCGTAAAGACGCAGGTCAGGTGATTAACCAAGCGAAGACCCAAGTACAAGATGCGATTACGGTAAAACGTGAAGCGTTAGCCAATGCAGCACTTGAGCAGAAGCTAGCAGCTGAGACGATTGATGTGACGTTGCCGGGTCGTACAATGCCAGCTGGTGGCCTTCACCCAGTTACTCGCACCATTGAGCGTATTGAGCAGTTTTTTGGTGAGCTAGGATTTGCTGTTAAATCTGGCCCAGAGGTTGAAGATGACTTTCATAACTTTGACGCGCTAAATATTCCAGAGCACCACCCAGCGCGTGCCGATCATGATACTTTCTATTTCAATCCTAAATTGGTACTACGTACACAAACCAGTGGCGTTCAGATCCGTACTATGGAAGCTGAGCAGCCGCCTTTGCGAATTATCTCGCCAGGTCGTGTATACCGTAACGATTACGATCAAACACATACGCCAATGTTCCACCAAGTTGAAGGCTTGATGGTCGACACTAACGTAAGCTTTACAGAACTTAAAGGGATTTTGCACGATTTCCTACGCAACTTCTTTGAAGAAGATATGGAAATTCGCTTCCGTCCTTCATACTTCCCGTTTACAGAACCTTCAGCTGAGGTGGACGTAAAAGGTAAAAACGGTAAATGGCTTGAAGTACTAGGCTGCGGCATGGTGCACCCGAACGTACTGCGCTCGGTAGGCATTGACCCTGAAAAATACACTGGTTTCGCCTTTGGTATGGGGGTTGAGCGTTTGACGATGTTACGTTATGGCGTAACTGACTTAAGAGCTTTCTTCGAAAACGACTTAAAATTCCTAAACCAATTCAGATAAGAGCGACAAAAGTATGAAATTCAGTGAAAAGTGGTTACGCGAGTGGGTCAATCCAGCAATTGATACTGATGCGCTATCTGAGCAATTATCAATGGCGGGTTTAGAAGTTGATGGTGTAGACCCAGTTGCCGGTGACTTCCAAGGTGTGGTTATCGGTGAAGTGGTTGAATGTGGTCAACACCCAGATGCTGACAAACTTAGAGTAACAAAAGTAAACGTAGGCGAAGACGAACTACTAGATATTGTCTGTGGTGCCGCTAACTGCCGTGCGGGTTTAAAAGTAGCGGTTGCTAAAGTGGGCGCAACGCTTCCAGGCGATTTCAAAATTAAGAAAGCTAAACTTCGCGGTCAACCGTCTCATGGTATGCTGTGTGCGTTTGAAGAGCTTGGCATGGCGGAAAGTTCAGACGGTATTTTAGAACTCCCTATGGATGCCCCAATCGGTCAAGATATTCGTGAATACTTCGGCTTGAACGATGTAACGATTGATGTCGATTTAACGGCTAACCGTAGCGACTGTTTAGGGATCAAAGGTCTGGCTCGTGAAGTTGGAGTACTAAACAGCATCGACGTAACAGAAGTTGCTATCACGCCCGTTACGCCAACGATTGATGATAAAATCTCTATTGAATTGGTAAACAGCGAAGCATGTCCACGCTACTTAGGCCGTGTGATCAAGGGCGTTAATGTTAAAGCAGAGACCCCGTTTTGGATGGTAGAGAAACTACGCCGCTGCGGTGTACGCTCAATTGATCCAGTTGTTGATGTTACGAACTACGTATTACTTGAGCTAGGTCACCCTATGCACGCGTTCGATTTAAGCCAAATCGAAGGTGGAATTAAAGTACGTAATGCCTTTGAGAATGAAGAGCTAGTATTGTTAGACGGCAACACGGCGAAGCTTAATCCATCAACACTTCTGATTGCTGATGATAATAAAGCACTTGCGATGGCAGGTATCTTCGGTGGTGAACAGTCAGGTGTTAGTGACGAGACAAAAGACATCTTGTTAGAAAGCGCGTTCTTTGCACCGCTTGCGATTGCAGGTCAGGCACGTAGCTACGGTTTGCATACCGATGCATCGCACCGTTATGAGCGTGGTGTAGACCCGGTACTGCAGCGTGATGCGATGGAAAGAGCAACAGGCTTGCTACTTGAAATCGTTGGCGGTGAAGCCGGACCGATTGTTGAAGCTGTGTCAGAAGCGGATTTACCAAAAGAGCGTCAAGTGACTTTACGCCGTGAGCGTTTAGACCGCGTGATCGGTTATCATATCGAAGATGCTAAAGTATCAGACATCTTAACACGTCTGGGCTTAGCAGTAACATTTGCAGGCAGCCAGTGGCAAGCTCAAGTACCAAGCTATCGCTTTGACATTAGTATCGAAGAAGACTTAATTGAAGAAGTTGCGCGCGTATTCGGTTACAACAATATTCCAAATGTGGCACCAACTGCTGCGTTAAAGATGACAGATCATCAAGAAGCACGTTTGCCTGTAGCGCGCTTTAGAGATGAGTTAGTAAGCCGTGGTTATCAAGAAGCCATCACATATAGCTTCGTTGATCCAAAAGCACAACAGCAGCTACACCCAGAAGCAGATGCATTAATTCTTCCGCACCCAATTTCGGTTGAAATGTCTGCAATGCGTGTAAGCCTGATGACAGGCTTGATCAATGCGGTTTCTTATAATCAAAATCGTCAACAATCGCGTATTCGCTTATTCGAAACGGGCCTTAAGTTCATCAAAGACGACAACGCGGAAAACGGCGTACGTCAAACCGCTGTGATCGGTGGTATCGCGTATGGTAATACGCATAACGAACATTGGTCAGTGCCTTCACGTAAAGTGGATTTCTTTGATGTGAAAGGCGATGTAGAAGCATTACTAGCGCTTTGTAACGATAAAGCACGCTTTAGCTTTAAAGCGGAAGTGAGCGATGGTTTGCACCCTGGTCAATCTGCTGCAATTTATGCAGACGGTAAAAAGGTTGGTTTCATCGGTGCAGTACACCCTCAGCTATTAAAGCCGTTAGAACTTAAAGATACGCCATATGTATTTGAAATCGACATGGCTGCTTTAGAAAATCGCCTGCTTCCAGAAGCGGTTAGTATCTCGAAATTCCCATCAAATAGAAGAGATATTGCTATTTTAGTTGCAGATGACGTAAAAATAGGCGATATTTTAGAGTGCATTGAGAAAGTTGGCGGAAATCAATTAGTTGACCTAAACTTATTCGATGTGTACAAAGGGCAAGGGGTTGAACCTGATCATAAGAGTTTAGCCATTGCTCTAACATTACAAGCGGTTGATAGAACGCTCGAAGAGAAAGACATCAACGCGGTTGTAGAAAACGTGGTGGCCGAACTGGCCAAACAATTCAATGCATCGTTGAGGGACTAGATATGGCGCTTACTAAAGCCGACATAGCTGAACACCTATTTGAAAAACTGGGGATCAATAAGAAAGATGCCAAAGACTTAGTTGAAGCGTTTTTTGAAGAAATCCGCTCAGCGCTAGAAAACGGCGAGCAAGTAAAGCTCTCTGGGTTTGGTAACTTTGACCTTCGCGACAAGAAGGAACGCCCAGGTAGGAACCCAAAAACTGGGGAAGATATTCCTATCTCTGCGCGACGCGTGGTAACTTTTAGGCCTGGCCAAAAGTTAAAAACCCGTGTTGAGGTCGGCACAAGCAAAAACTTGTAATATAAGAAAGCCTTGGTGGTGAAACCAAGGCTTTTTTTTATATTGAAATAGTTTTGTCACATATTCGAGCTACACTCTGCGCCTGTTTGCGTTCCGTGGAGTGAGGAGCTTATGCGAGGAGCACACTCCTTAAGCAAGTTGTTTAAGAATATCTTTATTGCTTGGTTGTCTTGCACCTTTGTATTTTCAATCGTGGCTGCCTTCACCTATGTGCATCAAAAAGAAACCGCTAAATCCAACCTTGTCACTGTAGCGAGTCGGATTGTATCTGACATCAACAAAGAGTTTGTCGTTGTAGACGATACCTTAAAACATGCTATCCATCTTTCTCCAAATTGCGACCCTGAGGGTCTACACTACATGCGTAGATTGGTTTTTGAAAACCCAGGCATGAGCGAGATAGGGATCGTAGATAGTAAAGGGAAATTGGTCTGCAATTCTTTTGGGCAACTCACTCCACCTGTGAATACCAGCGCCCCAATAAAAAAGCCCGGGCTTAGATACTATGGCCCAATCATTACCGACTATTTAGAACTTCCTGCTTTTGTTTTAGCGCGCACGAGAGACGATGGTTATGAGGTAAATGTGTTGATGCCGGATCATTGGCTAAAGAGTATGCTTGATATCTCAGCTCATCATAATACCGATTTTGCTGCTTTGGTCGACAATAGCACGGGTGTGCCGGTTTTTTTAAATGGTAAATACGCTTTGCCAATCCGTCAGAAACTATTTCCAGTGGCTAATAGCCGCGCAGTAGAGGGGCTCTTTGATGATGCAAAGGTAAAGTTTGCGTATGTTGCAGCTATTCCAAGTTTGCCGCAGATGAGCTTAATTATTGCAAAAAATGATGAGAAACTAGTGAGTCTAGGGTGGTTGTGGCTAGTACTTTGGAGTGTGTTGTATTGTGCCTCCTGGGTTGGCCTCACGTTGCTATTGATCAGTTATGACAAGCGCCAGCTAAGCAGTAAAACACAAATATTAAGAGCATTGGCAAATGATGAGTTATTTAACGTGTATCAGCCTCTTGTTAATGCAGAGGTGCCATCGATAGTGGGCGTGGAAGTACTCATTCGTTGGCGTCATCCACTTGAAGGTGTGCTCGGCCCCGCTTACTTTGTGCCAGAAGCTGAGCGTGATGGTACTATTTTAGACATCTCGATAGCGCAAGTCGAAAATGCTGTGCGAGATTTGACGGACATCTTAGCCGCTCAGCCAGACTTTAAGGTGTCTTTTAACGTTAATGGTTTACTTCTGGGCTCTAAACGCTATATCGATGCCTTGCTTGCTGCAAAAAACCAAATATCCTCGTTGACTATTGAATTAACCGAGCGTGATGTGCTGACGCAGGCTCAAACGAAAACGGTACTCACCGAGCTCAAACGTGCCGGAATAGAAATCGCGATTGATGATTTTGGCACGGGGTATAGTGGTTTACAGTACTTGCAAAGTTTTCCGATCGACCTGTTGAAAATAGATCAGAGCTTTGTAGCATCAATTGGCCTAGATACTTTGCAATCCCCGGTTTTATCGGCAGTGATTGATATGGCGGAAAAGCTGGATAAGAAACTGATTGCTGAAGGGGTAGAGACTCAAGCTCAAGCTAGTTATCTCAAAAGTCGAGGGGTGAATATCCATCAAGGTTGGCTTTATTTCAAAGCACTAGAGCTACCGCAACTACAGCGTGAGATAGATAAAGTGTTAGATAACAAAAGAGCGGCTTAACCGCTCTTATTTAACCAAAGCTCAGAAAAAGACCTAACTATTATAAAACCTCAGCGAAGTAGCAACCAAATGCATCAAGTATTAGTGCATTTGCGCTCGCCGTGCCGCTTAGGTGCTTCAGGTCGCACTGCGTTAATGCAACTTCAGGAAGTGTCACGCTTTGTTGAGTAGCTGCTAAGTTGAATGCGCACAGCAATGTTTGGGTTTGGGTTCTACGGTAAAAAGCTAATACTGGCTCTGGAGTGTCAATAAACTCAATGTCACCTGTTTTTAGTGCAGGTTGCGCATTTCGCCACTGTAAAAATGCTTGATAGTAGCTGAGCGTTGAATTGCTATCTACTGCTTGTTTGTCTACAGCTCGTAGGGCATGCGCTTCAGAAACTGGTAACCAAGGCTTAGACTCTGAGAAGCCAGCATTAGTTTTTGCCTGTGTCCACGGGATCGGCGTTCTACAGCCATCACGGCCTTTAAAGTTTGGCCAAAAGGTAATGCCATATGGGTCCTGCAGCTCTTCGAAGGCAACGGCGGCTTCGCCAAGCCCTAGTTCTTCGCCTTGGTACATACAGACGCTACCACGCAATGAACCGAGAAGGGCGGTGAGCATTTTGACCTGTGCATCGTTTACCTTGCCATCTATACTCCAGCGACTTGCTACCCGTTCTACATCGTGATTTGCAAACGCCCAACATGGCCAACCTTCGGTCATGACTGACTCTAGGCGAGAAACCGTTTCTCTGATGTACTTTGCACTATAGTCGTTAGTTAGCAGCTCAAAGCTATAACCCATGTGTAGCTTATTACCATCGGCCGTGTACTCTGCCATTGTTTGCAAAGAGTCTTCTGAGCTTATCTCACCTAAGCTAACTGTGCCTGGGTATCTATCTAATAAGGCACGGATCTCTTCCATAAACGCTAAATTTTCTGGTTGCGTATTATTGTAATAATGGTACTGAAAAGCGTAAGGGTTGTCTTCGCTAAAGCCACGACCTTGACGAAGTTCAATGGGTTTAGCTGGATTATCCCTAAGCTGCTTATCGTGAAAACAGAAGTTGATGGCATCTAGTCTAAAGCCATCAACGCCTTTTTTAAGCCAAAATTCGACGTTATCTAGTACGGCTTTACGTACTTCAGGGTGATGAAAGTTGAGATCCGGCTGCTCAGTGAGAAAGTTGTGCAGGTAATATTGGCAACGTCTAGGCTCCCACTGCCAGGCAACACCACCAAAAATGGATAGCCAATTGTTTGGTGGACTGCCGTCTGGATTGGCATCGGCCCATACATACCAATCTGCTTTATCATTTGTGTTGTCTTCACGACTTTCGACAAACCACGGGTGTTGATTTGAGGTATGACTAAGTACCTGATCAATAATGATCTTAATATCACGTTTATGTGCTTCACCAATAAGCGTATCAAAATCGTCGAGCGTACCAAACATAGGATCGATATCGCGATAGTCGCTAATATCATAGCCAAAGTCTTTCATTGGCGATTTAAAAAATGGTGAAATCCATACTGCATCAACACCAAGCGATTTAATGTAGTCTAGTCGCTGAATAATACCCTGTAAGTCGCCAATACCGTCTGCATTACTGTCTTGAAAGCTACGCGGATATATTTGATAGATAACCGCGCCTTTCCACCATTCATTATTTGCCATGCACTTTCTCCAGGCTATGTGCGTGTTTATTCTGTGGCAGTGCTGAGTATCAAGTAAATACTATGCTGGGCACTTTCACCACTAATTTTGCCAAAGAATACGTCATGCTCGGTGGGGTGTAAAAAACCTGCATACGTATGCAGGTTTTGTGAGGTGAATTTATGATAACTCATTCACATAATTTTATTTTATAAAATAAATTTACCAATATTGACCTTTAAAAGGGAATAACCAGACAAATAAAGCTTTGTAAGAGTGAATTTTTGGTAAGACCAATTTAACTTAAGTATAGCTATAGATTACATGTTGAGGATATTTTGGTGTTCAGTCGACAATAATAGCCCGTGAAAGTTAAGATTTAGTGAAATTAAAGCTGGTAAATAAATGTGGTCGGCCTTTTGACCTTACCCAATAAAACTATATATATATCATTGAGTTGAGTTTTGTTCCTGTAAAAAACCTGTAAATTTCGTTGAAATGCACTAGCTTTGAATACGTATGCATAAAGTTGTTTACAAATTTAATCAGCCGCTAGTATTTGACTGACAACAACTGTGCTCGTTTGTTTTTTCATCAGTTTGCACGCCAGATGAACAAATCGCACAATATAATATGGTTAATTGGGATAAAACATTATGTCTAAGTTCAAACCGAGTATGCTAACGCTTGCGCTGATTGCTGCAGGTGTGAGCCATGCTGCTCCTGTTGAAGATAACACTGCTAATAATGAAGAAAAAAACGTTGAGGTGATCGAAGTTCGAGGTATCTCGCGCAGTATCATCGCCTCAATCGATAAAAAAAGATTTAGCGACACCATTGCAGAAGTAGTTGATGCTGGAGACTTAGCTTCCTTACCTGACGTGTCAATCGCTGACTCGTTGAGCCGTCTACCTGGGATCACCGCGGTAAGAGCAAGTGGGCAATCTTCGCAACTTAATATTCGCGGGATGAACGGCGACTTTATTCAAACCACATTAAACGGACGTGAGCAGGCGAGTACCAGTGGATATACTGCAGGTAGTCGCTGGATTTCATTCGACCAATATCCGTCAGAATTAATTAATCAAGCCGCAGTGTATAAATCACCGAAAGCGTCGCTGATTGAAGGTGGCGTTGCGGCTACGGTTGAACTTAAAACGGCAAACCCTCTCGATGCTGAAAAAGAACATAATTTTAATTCTTCGGTAAGATATTCCTACAATGATGCTGCATCAGATGTGGGCGCGGATTCAACAGGCGAACGTATTAGTTTTTCATACCGAGGTAAATTCCTAAATGAGACACTTGGTTTTGCTATTGGTGGGGCGTATCTAAACCAACCAAATAACGCAATTGATATCTCAGCGCATGCTCCTACACGCTCTCAAGATTTTGATGGTGATGGTACAGAAGAGCGTTCGGTCAATGGCTTTCAATATCGCTCAGCCAAAGGCAGTGATGAAAGGCTTGGCCTGTTAAGCACTTTGGTATATCAGCCAACAGACGCGTTCAAAGTCCAATTTGATTATTTCCATTCTAAGTTTGAATCGGAAGATAAAAAGAGCGGCTTAAATATTGAAGGATTCTCAAAAGATATTAACTCGTTGTATTCGGTTGATAATGCAGTTGTTAAAGACGGTTTTCTAGTTGCTGGGGATGTGACTATTACGGATCCCAATGGTCCATGGGTTGAGATGCGCTCTGAAGACCAATCAACGGATTCAACCACCGACAGCTTTGGCTTAAACTTGCAATACACGACAGATTCGTGGGAATTAAAGTTCGACTGGGCTCATAGTGAAGGGGAAAAAACGCGTAGAGATATGATTGCTTCAATGCATGCATATGAATACGGTACTTCTACACTGGAAGATGGAACGTTAGTTAACACTTGGCAAGAATTAAGAAATCAAACCTTTTCTTTCGAACAAAGAGAGAAAGACTCACCACTGTTAACACTTGGCAATGGGTATACCGACCTATCTAATATGCGACTGGGTGATTGGGAACAATTTCCTCACAAGTACACAGACGAGTTAGATAGCGTTAAGGTTGATTTTAAGTATTTTATTGAGAACAGCTTTATTTCTTCGATTGAAGTTGGTGCGCGTTGGTCTGACCGTGAATTTACGGATCAACGCTCGACATTTAGATGGGGCGCACGCGAAGGCCAAAATGGTTACCAGTTACCGGATGGCACCATCGTCACGAACAAAGGCTGTGAATTTAATGATCAGAACCACCCGTGTATTCCTCACGATTTGACGGGATATGTTTCGGTTAGAGATACTCGAGGTTTCCAATACTTGGAACTAGACCTTGAAGGTATCGCTAACGAAGTATTTGGTCCGGGCAATTATGAGGCACAACAAACTTGGGGTCACAATTGGACGCTCATTGAAAGTGGCGCTGTTCGAGAAGAAGTATTAGCCGGTTATATTATGGCAAATATAGATACCGAAATTGCCGACATACCAGTGACGGGTAATTTTGGCGTTCGAGTAGTAAGAACTGATACGAAATCAATAGGCATTCAACAGATCCAAGGCGATGAAGTTGGTGACTCAATCATCGATGACAATGGCGTTGAAAGAACCGATTATCGCCATGTTAATTACGGCCCTGAGTATACGGACACATTGCCTTCACTAAACCTCAATTTCAGAGTGAGTGACACGGACCAAATTAGGTTTGCAGCTGCAGAAGTTATTGGCCGTCCACCTGTCTACCAGCTTAGAGGTGGTGCAGGGTCTTGGGCTGACACCGCAAATGATGGTACTAGTCCTCGTTATAATGTGTGGTCAAAAGGTAACCCAAATTTAGACCCGTTTAGAGCGACTCAAATTGATTTATCTTATGAGCGTTACTTTGAAGATGGTGGTGCTTTTGTTGCCGCGATATTCTGGAAAGATATTGAATCTTTGATTGAAAGTATTACTTATCAAGAAGGTGAGGTTGACTGGGCTGATATTGGCCTAGAGGTACCAGATGGATTTGTTGCAGGTCAATACCAAACGACTCAGAACAATGATCAAGGTGGATACATAAGAGGTATTGAGCTGGCTTATACCACGATGTTTGATAATTTACCGGGTGTCTTTTCGGGCTTAGGTTTTAACGCTAACTATTCATATACCGAGAGCGAAACAACGGTAGATGGCGGTGGTAACTTCCCTGATCAGCAACTGCCACTCCCTGGCCTATCAAAAAATGTATGGAGTGCTACGGTATTTTGGAACATAGATTCGTTCACAACGCACCTGAATATCCGTTACCGTGATGAGTATGTATATGAAGGGGCTTCACCAGGAGGCTCTTCTCTAGCTTGGGCTGATGAATATACAGTTGTTGATTGGCAGGCATCGTACAACTTTGAGAATGGTTTGGAAGCCGTCTTACAGGTTAATAACCTAACTGATGAGCCAAATACCACTAATTATGGTACTGCACTTGCCACTGGTGAGTACAAAGAGTTTGGTCGCCAGTATTATTTAGGGTTCAACTATAGCTTCTAATTATTAGCAAGCATTCATGGCCACCAAAGTAACACCTGCTTTGGTGGCTTTTTTATAGTCGCTCACTGTGTAATGAGTGGTTATCATCAATTATCTAAATTGATATGTTTGTTTCACTTTCAATACGTGGTTTTTAATAGGTTTAAGGTGCGAAGGCGATGAAAAATCAGAAAATAGTGATTTTAGGTGGTGGAACTGCAGGTTGGATGGCCGCGAATATGATGGCAAAAAGCTGGGCAGATAAAGCGATAGAAATCACTGTGGTTGAATCTTCTAGCATCGGAACTATTGGTGTTGGTGAAGGGTCTACTCCGCAGTTCAAAGGATTTATGGACTATTTAGGTATCTCGGAAGCCGAGTGGATGCCGGCTTGTAATGCGACCTATAAAAATGGCATTCGGTTTATAGATTGGTCGACAAAACCTGGGTTTTCTAGCTATTTTCACCCATTTCCTGCACAACCTGATGACTACAGTGCACCGGCTTTTTTTCATAACAGCTTTGTTCGGCGTAAGGCGATTGACGTAGAGGGCCACCCAGACCACTTTTTTTTAGCAACTCACTTGGCTGATTTAAATAAATCCCCAATTGCTGCAGAAAGCTTCCCATTCGAAATTAATTATGGTTATCACTTTGACTCAGCTTTGCTTGGCCAGTTGTTGGCTCGCAAAGCGGCTGAGTTTAATGTAAAACACATTGATGCCACAATTACCGACGTTCGAAAACACGTTGATGGTGATATTGCGGCACTGATAAGGTCTGATGGTACGGAAATCGCTGGTGATATTTTTATTGACTGCTCGGGCTTCAAAAGTTTACTGCTACAACACACTTTAGGCGTGGGGTTCGAGTCATTCGAGTCCAATTTATTTAACGACGCTGCGGTCGTTATACCTACCAAGCAACTTGACACTATCCGCTCCGAAACACAATCTGTTGCGCGTCAATTTGGGTGGTCTTGGCACATTCCATTAACGAATCGTATCGGTAACGGTTATGTTTATAGTCAGCGTTACTGTAATGCGGATCAAGCCGAAACCGAGCTAAGGGCTGCTTTGGGGTTGTTGGACTCTGATGTAGAAGCTCGGCATATAAAAATGAAAGTCGGGCAAGTTAAAGCGCACTGGAGCAAAAACTGTATAGCGATTGGTTTATCTCAAGGATTCATAGAGCCTTTAGAAGCAACCGCTTTGCATATAGTCCAAGAAACCGTTCAGAGCTTTATTGAATGCTACCAAGATGCGGGCTTTACCGATGGTAACAGAGATAAATACAACCGCGCTTTGAGCGAACGGTATCAGGCTATTCGAGACTATATCGTCGCTCATTATCGTGTGAATAGTCGTACTGACACCAACTACTGGCTTGATAATGCCAACAATAACCACTTATCGCGGTCACTCTATCAAATTTTACAGACTTGGGTTTCTGGTAACAACTTATCGGATGAATTAGTTCGCCAAAACGTTGATCAATATTACCCTTCAGTCAGCTGGCATTGTTTATTGGCAGGTTATGGTATCTACCCAGAACAAGCTCAGCTTAAGTCAGGCAATGCCCTAGCAAACCAACATAGCATCGAAAAAGTGAATGACTTCATCAGACGATGTGGATTGAATTTTAAAGATCACCGAATGGAGCTAGAAAGCTTTGCGGCAAATGTTCACAAGTAACTTGGTATTAATCGTTATAAATAAAATCTAATTAAGGGTCTCTCTGAATACATATGTGATGGGTTCAGTACGTTCGTTTACGCAAATAGACTCTTTTAAAACAGCATTATGACAACACTATGAAAAATAAATCTCTACTATTGGCTGTGTCAGCGCTTTTGGGTGGTGCAGTGAGTTTAAGCGGCTGTGGCCCCAAGCCAGTTGATAAAAAAACCGAACAAATGACATTGCAATCGGAAGTGGCGCCAGTGAGCAAACCTGTTGTTTATCAAGTATTCACAAGGCTCTTTGGCAACACCAAAGCGGTGAACAAACCTTGGGGAACAATAGAGGAAAACGGCGTAGGCAAGTTTTCTGATTTTACTCCTACCGCATTACAACAAATTAAGGCGATGGGTGTGACCCATGTTTGGTATACCGGCGTGCTCCATCACGCAGTAGTGACGGATTATAGTAAGTATGGGATCAGCCAAGATGATCCTGATGTTGTAAAAGGCAGAGCGGGTTCACCTTATGCAATAAAAGATTACTATAACGTTAACCCTGATCTTGCGAACGATCCTTCTGCGCGACTGGCTGAATTTGAAGCCTTAATTGAACGTACACATGACGCCGGCTTGAAAGTGATCATCGATATTGTGCCAAACCATGTCGCTCGTAACTATGAGTCACTCGGTGCGCCTAAAGGAACTGTCGATTTTGGCGCGAATGACGACACGCAAGTTGCATATGCTAGGGACAATAACTTTTATTACGTGGTTGGTGAGGAATTTACAGTACCAACGAGTGAAGGCTATCAGGTGTTAGGTGGTGGATCTCATCCATTGGCGGATGGCAAATTTGCAGAAAATCCAGCAAAGTGGACCGGTAACGGTGCTCGTGCGGCAAAGCCTGATATTAATGATTGGTATGAAACCGTCAAAGTGAATTACGGGGTGAAGCCTGACGGTAGCTACGATTTCGAACGCCTGCCTGACGATTATGCTCAGCAGGATTACCGTGCACATTTTGAATTTTGGCAACACAAGCAATTGCCAGATAGTTGGTACAAATTTCAAGCCATTACGCACTTTTGGTTAGAAAAGGGCGTAGACGGTTTCCGTTACGATATGGCGGAAATGGTGCCAGTAGAGTTTTGGAGCTTCCTAAACTCTTCGATTAAAACAAAAAATCCTGAAGCTTTCTTGCTTGCAGAAGTCTATAACCCCACTTTATATCGCCCGTATATCAAGCAAGGGAAGATGGATTACCTCTACGACAAAGTGGGTTTCTACGACACGTTAAAGGTGTTAATGCAAGGCAAAGGTAGTGCCCAAGCCGTATTGGATAGTCATCTATCGGTAGCCGATATTGCCCCACATATGTTGCACTTTTTAGAAAACCATGATGAGCAGCGTATCGCAAGCCCTGAATTTGTAGGCGATCCGCTAAAAGGTAAACCCGCTATGGTGGTTAGTCACCTGATAAGCACAGCGCCATCGATGATCTATTTTGGACAAACATTAGGGGAGGATGGCTCTGAGCAGGCGGGGTTCGGCAGCCCAAGCAGAACCAGTATCTTTGACTATATTGGTGTACCCGAACATCAGAAATGGATGAATGACGGGAAGTTTGATGGCGCGCTTCTTTCAAATGAGCAGAAGGCGCTTCGTAATTACTACGTCAAATTACTCAATCTTGCAAAACAGCCGGCGATTGCGGCTGGTGAATACCAGCAAGTCACCCTGAGTGCTGAGATGCCAAGCAATGCTGAAACAGTTATGGCATTTGGCCGTAAATTAGGTCAACAAAAGTTGTTGGTCGTGAGCAACTTTAATGCGGAACAAGAACAAATAGTCACCGTAAATCTGCCTAAAGATTGGCATGGTGCTTATAACGATATTTTAGAGTCACACCCGACTTTACAATTACAACCAACGACTGATGGCGAGCACGTCAACGCAACGATTGCGCTAGCGCCGCTTGCCAGCGCGGTTTATCAAGTAGAGAAGTAAGCTATGCAACAAGAACAACAAAAACCACAACTCAGTTTTTGGCAGATATGGAATATGTGCTTTGGGTTTCTTGGGATCCAATTTGGTTTTGCACTGCAAAACGGCAATGTGAGTCGTATTTTTCAAACCCTCGGTGCCAAGGTCGATGACATCCCTATATTGTGGGTTGCAGCGCCCTTAACGGGTTTAATCGTGCAGCCAATTATCGGCTACTGGAGTGATAGAACATGGGGAAAACTTGGGCGTAGAAGACCATTTTTCTTGTGGGGGGCTATTCTCACCACGCTATCGCTTTTCATTATGCCCAATTCTCCAACGCTTTGGATTGCGGCGGGTATGCTGTGGATCATGGATGCGTCGATCAACGTCACGATGGAGCCGTTTAGAGCATTAGTAGGTGATAATCTGAATGAAAAGCAACGTGCTACAGGTTATGCGATGCAGAGCTTTTTCATTGGTGTCGGTGCTGTGGTCGCGTCTGCGCTGCCTTGGATGATGACTAATTGGTTTGAGGTGAGTAACACAGCTCCTGCAGGACAAATCCCTGACTCGGTAAAATACGCATTTTACTGGGGGGGAGCTATCTTGTTCATCTCCGTATTGTGGACGATTCTAAAAACGAAAGAATATAGCCCTGAGCAACTCGCAGCCTTTGAACAAGCGCAAACGAATACGCAGAGCGCAACTCAATCAGGCTTACCTGTGAACTTTTTAAAAGGCAGTGCGGTGAGCGGTTTCATTGGCGTTATTGTACTGCTTGCCGTTGCACTTCTTGGCCTTGAAAAAGAGCTTTATTTGCTTAGCGGGCTGCTCATCGCTTTTGCAATTGTATTTGTCATTGCGCATGTGATGCAGCAAAAGCAGCGCGTAAGTAATGGTTTTTATCATGTTATTTTTGACTTATTTACGATGCCAAAGACCATGCAGCAGCTTGCTGTGGTGCAGTTTTTTAGCTGGTTTTCGCTATTTGCCATGTGGATCTACACCACCTCAGCGGTGACGAGCCATCACTATGGTACGTCAGATGTAACGAGCAAGCTTTATAACGACGGTGCTGATTGGGTCGGGGTGTTATTTGCAGCCTACAATGGTTTTGCTGCTATTGCTGCGATGGTGATCCCATTCATGGTTAAGCGCATCGGTCTCAAAGGGGCACATGCAGCTAACTTGTTTTTTGGCGCAGTGTCTTTAATTAGCTTCAAATTTATCGCTGACCCCACATTACTTTGGTTGCCAATGGTGGGCATTGGCTTTGCTTGGGCATCTATTTTGTCATTACCTTACGCGATGTTAAGTAACGCTTTGCCAAGCAACAAAATGGGTGTATTTATGGGGATCTTTAACTTTTTTATCGTGATCCCACAATTACTCGCCGCCAGTATTCTAGGTCTAATTCTGCGTCATGGTTTTGATAACCAACCGATATTCGCACTCGTCATCGGAGGCGTGTCATTTTTACTCGCTGCATTAGCTGTTTCAAGAGTCACGATAAAGGCTCAATAAGGAGAACGAGATGATTAAACTATCAACAATCGCACTTGCCTTGGTAAGTGCTGGCCTCATGGGTTGCGGATCACAGCAATCTGGCAATGAAACCCTGACGGCACCAGGTGCACCTGGCGTTAAACCTTATTGGTCATACTCTGGAAAAACGGGGATTGGTACGTCGTACGAAGCGTACCAAGACGGCAAGTACAGCGATTCTACGGCTACTAAAGCAGTTTCAAAGGTATGGTTTTCTGTTGCAAAAGGGATGATCACAGAGACCATGTTTGGACTTATTCACCAAGCGCAGATCAAAGACATGCAATTTATCATCGTGGGTGACGGCTTTGCAGTGAAAGAATCTGATACTGACGCTCTAGATGTCACGATTGACTACCTTTATAAAGATGCCAGTGGGCGCCCGTTATCGCTGGCTTACAAAATATTAAGCAAGGATAAGCAAGGCCGTTTTACTCTTGAAAAGCATATTTTTACCGACCCTGATGGACAAACCTTGTTTGTTCGAGCAAAAGTAGATACTGAATTCAAAAATGTACAGGCTTTTGTGAACGTTAATCCATACGTGAATAACAATGGCTTAAACGATTTTGCAAAAGTGACAGAGCAAGGTTTGTTAGCATGGGAAGGTAAGAACTATCTCTCATTGCAGAGCAAAACCGGCTTTGTTGAAGCATCTGTCGGTTTTACTGGCACCAGCGATAATTTAGCGGCACTTGAGACTACAGGACATATAGCCCAGGCTTATACATCTACAGGCAAAGAGAGTGGCAACGTTAACTGGTTGGCAAACTTAGGGCAAGTAAAGGGCAGCAGCACCTTTGACCTTACCTTGAGTTTTGGTCATTCTCAGCAGCAAAGCTTTGCTGAGGGGGCAGCCACATTAGCCAAAGGTTACGATAAAGTACTGGCTGATTATAATGGTCAAGGCACTGCGATGGGCTGGCAAGATTATCTCGAAAGTTTAGCGCCACTAGAGTCCATGACGGCAAATACCGCAGACAACGGCAAGTTACTTTACATCAGTGCGCTTGTGCTTAAGGCGCAAGAAGATAAAACCCATGCCGGTGCACTGATAGCATCGTTGTCGAATCCATGGGGTGACACAGTACCAGCAGAGCAAGGCCATACCGGTTATAAAGCAGTATGGGTGCGTGATTTTTATCAAGTAGCGATGGCATTTTTGGCGATGGGAGATACACAAACAGCACTCACTGCTTTTGAGTATCTAGAAAAAGTGCAAGTTACGGATAAAACACCGGGTAACCATGGTGATACCGGCTGGTTCTTACAAAAAACGCATGTAGATGGCGAGCTTGAGTGGGTTGGAGTACAGCTTGACCAAACAGCAATGCCGATTATGCTGGCATGGAAACTGTGGCAAGCGGGTGTGCTAAGCGATAATAGACTGGTTTATTGGTACAATAAGATGTTAAAGCCCGCGGCTAACTTTTTAGTTGAAGGAGGGCTGGCTAAAATATTGTGGAATGACACGCAAATCATACCGCCTGCGACGCAACAAGAGCGTTGGGAAGAGCAAAATGGCTATTCACCATCGACTACCGCGGCAATCATTGCAGGCCTTGTGACAGCGAGCGACATTGCTAAATTGGCCGGTGATAAAGCGGGACAAGAGAAATTCCTTGCGACGGCGCAGCAGTACAATCGTGATGTTGAGTCATTCATGTTCACAACCAAAGGTAATCTGCAAAGCAAACACAGTGACGGTCAATATTTTTTCCGTATTGGACAAGACGAAAACCCTAATTCCAGTACGACCTTAAATGCCAATAATGGCCGCAGCGGAATGGATAAGAAGCAAATCATCGACGGTGGCTTTTTAGAACTTGTGCGTTACGGGGTTAGAGGGGCTGATGCCCCAAGCATCGTGGCTACCATGCCTGAATATGATGATGAGTCGATAGCTGAAAACTTAAGAGTAAAATATAGCTTTAAATTTGATGGCGATGTTAATAGTTATCCGGGGTATCGCCGTTACGGTAACGACGGTTATGGTGAAGACGAGAAGCGCGGTATTAATTATGCCGAAAATGGTCAGAATACCGATGGCCAACGCGGTCGAGTGTGGCCTTTCTTTACCGGAGAGCGTGGTCACTATGATATTGCGCTGGCGCTGCTCGATGGTGAGTTAAGTGCGGATGAACAGAGCAAAATACAAAATACCTACGTGAAGGGGATGGAGCACTTTGCTAATGAAGGCATGATGTTACCTGAGCAAGTATGGGATGGTGTGGGTAAAAATACCTTTGGCTATCAACTTGGCGAAGGAACCAACTCGGCGACGCCTTTGGCTTGGACACATGCTGAATACGTAAAGTTAGTGCGCTCTCTTAATGAAAAACAAGTGTGGGATCACTACCCAATCGTAGAAAGTAAACTGAAATAACAAACAGTAAGTAAACCCATAAAAAATGCCGAAGATGAGTTCGGCATTTTTATCGCTATTGCTACCGTGAAGACTGCCTAACAATCAATTTCGGTGGCAAGAGAGTAGAGGCTACCGCTTCACCTCGGATAAGCGTAAGTAAGTTATCGACCAGCATTTGTCCTGCCAATGTGGTGTTTTGCTGCACAGTAGTTAAAGAGGGAGAAACATAACCCGCAGCGGCAATGTTATCAAAGCCAACGACATGTACATCATGAGGCACGCGAACGCCTGCTTCTTGAAGCGCCTTAATCGCGCCAATAGCAATAAGATCGCTAGCAGCGAAAAGCGCGTTAAATTTAACATTGTTGGCGATTAAGGAGCGAGTTGCATGATACCCAGAGTCTTCTGTGGAAATCGCATTTGCCATCTTACGGTCGCTCACCTCAATACCTTTTGCTTTAAGGGTGTCTCTAAAGCCTTTAAAACGTGCAAAAAACTCCGGGCTGTGATCCGAAGCATCACCAATAAACGCACAATCTGTTCTGACCATGTCAATTAAATGCTTTGCAGCCAATATACCACCACCGTAATTGTCGCAGCTCACAGTGAGGTCTGGACGGTTATCAACTGTTGCCCCCCAACAAACAAACTTTGTGTGGTTGTCGAGTAGAGTTTGTAACTTTGACTGGTAATCGATGTAATCACCATAGCCTAGTAAAATTAACCCGTCAGCACGGTGACTATCCTCGTAATCGGCATGCCAATCACAGCTCGTCGATTGGAACGATACTAAAAGGTCATAGCCTTCTTTTGCGCACGCTCGGGTAATACTGCCAAGCATACTTAAAAAGAACGGATTAATTTGTGACTCATCTTCTGTGGGATCTTCAAATAGCAGCAAAGCCAATGTACTGCTTTGCTGAGTGCGCAGATTACTCGCGTTTTTATCGACCTTATAGTTAAGCTTTTTAGCAATCTCATGAACGCGACGACGTGTTTCTTCGTTAACCAAAGGGCTATTTCTTAGGGCGCGCGACACCGTAGATTGCGAAACGCCAGCATAATGGGCGATATCAAATGAAGTTGCTTTACCTTTCATGTTCTTCTCAACGCTTAAGACAGTGACATTGTCAGCCATTCAATTTTTTTTTCAACCAATTTCACCGAATTTGCAAATTTTTATTGATACAGTCTGACACCGGTGTCATAATGTCGATGTTTTATCATTTTGTTGTCAAAACGTATTTGGCTGCCCTATGCCAAGGGCAGCATTTTTTTACCAAATTAACAGAATAACAGGTAAGAGCAAAAGCCAAGGCGTGCAAATTTTGGCTAGTTGAGACAATAAATTGCAGGACGTGTGCTGGCAGCCCTGATGTTAGCCCAAGCATAATCGCAGTGATAAAGAGATAATAATATGAGCCAGACAACAAGCCATTCATCCGTGCCGTTTGAGCCGATTGTCGTTGCCGACATCGGGGGAACAAACGCCAGATTTGCAATCGTGTCAGATTTTGATACACGAACTAACCATTTTGTAATTACGCATCAAGCCACTTTTCCTAGTGCTG
The DNA here is from genome assembly GCF_030291895.1 of Pseudoalteromonas sp. JC3. Lineage (NCBI taxonomy): Bacteria > Pseudomonadati > Pseudomonadota > Gammaproteobacteria > Alteromonadales > Pseudoalteromonadaceae > Pseudoalteromonas > Pseudoalteromonas sp. JC3. The sequence continues at coordinate 1,892,013 of NZ_CP127855.1, forward strand.
AATTCCAGTCTTTTGAATCCGCTATCCAAAAATATTTAACTGAGCTACCTGTAGCGCAGCCAAGCCGAGCCTGTCTCGCGGTTGCCGGTCCTATCAAATCTCAGCAAGTTCATTTAACTAATTTAGGTTGGCATTTTAATTCCGAAGACATCAAAGCCCAGTTCGATTTTACCGAACTTGCCGTGATCAACGACTTTGCCGCTTTTGCCTATGCGGCGCCCTACTTAGCACTAGAGAAAAACCTAGTGATTAAGCAAGGCCAGCCTGAGCTAGGTGCAAATATCGGTGTAATGGGTCCTGGCACTGGATTTGGTGCGGCTTGTCTTGCTAGAGATATTAATGGCAGCGCGGTGATGAGCTGTGAAGCGGGACATATCTCACTTGCACCGGTTACTGCCTTAGATAAAGAGCTGTTAACGGTACTGCGCGCGAGTATTCAACATGTTTCAGTCGAGACGGTGTTTTCAGGCCCAGGTATTGCGAGACTCTACAAAGCCATGGCAGAAGTGCGTGGTGAGCAAGCTAAAGATCTTAATGCGGCGCAGATCAGTGCGCTCGCGAAAGAGTGCAAGGTTTGTGACGCAACATTGAGTCACTTCTGTGACTGGATGGGGAGCGTAGCAGGCGATTTAGCACTGACTTTTGGTGCCTTAGGTGGTGTTTATATAGGTGGTGGGATCTTGCCGCGGATGAAAGCGCGATTACAAGCAAGTAGCTTTGTTGAACGCTTTACCGAAAAAGGCATGATGTCACAGTACACGAGCCAAATTCCAGTTACTTTGGTGGTACAAGATAATATCCCACTGATTGGCGCAGCAGCATGTATTCATGAGCGACGCCGGGCTTAAGGGTAAATCGATGAAAAAAGTAACTATTAATAGCGTTGCCGAATATGCCGGAGTGTCTAAAAAGACAGTATCTCGGGTATTAAATAACGAGCCAAATGTTAGTCCAGCAACGCGGGAAAAAGTCCTGAAGGTCTTTGAAGAGCTGAATTATAAGCCTAATCCTATTGCACGCGGTTTGGCACAAAATCGTAGCTTTATCATCGGTTGTTTATACGACAACCCATCAAAAAGCTATATCACGCGAGTGCAAAGTGGTGCGCTGGAGGCGTGTCAGAAACATAGTTACAATTTATTGATACATCCTTGTGAACTGCGCGGCCAAGACCTTATCGACAATGTTGATCAGCTGCTTACCACATCGAGACTTGACGGTATTGTGCTTACTCCGCCGTTTTCAGACTCCAACGAGCTTATTGCTTTTTTAAAGCAGCGCAATATTCCTTATGCACGCGTTGCTTCAGCCATTGAAGGCGATGATTCGATTTCAATTCGCAGTAATGACGAGCAGGGCGCTTTTGAGTTAACTGAGCACTTGATTAATTTAGGTCATACCGAAATTGCCTTTATTAAAGGTCACCCTGATCACAGTGCCACAGAAAATCGTTTTTCTGGTTACCAAAAAGCACTGGCAAAGCATGGTATTGAATATCGAGAGCGGTTAGTTGCAGAAGGTAACTTTAGTTATCACTCAGGTGCAGACAGTGCAAAAGCCATATTGGACCTAGAGCCAAGGCCAACGGCTGTATTTGCATCAAACGACTACATGGCTGCGGCTGTGTTAAAACTTGCTACACAGCGAGAGATCAAAGTGCCCGAGCAGTTATCTATTGCTGGGTTTGATAACGCACCTATCGCAAGGCATATTTGGCCGGGTCTGACGACAATAGCACAGCCTGTGGAAGAAATGACTCGGATAGCGGTAGAAGAGCTGATTAAGCATATATCTCAGCCGCAAGAAGCACCGTTTCAGCAAGTTTTAGAAGCTAAACTTATCACTCGAGAGTCGACGAAAGCGCGCTCGAATTCATAACTTTTTCAATTTTTATACTTGCCCCAAAGCCCAACGCTTAGCCGTTGGGCTTTTTATTTTCGCAGCTACTAGGGAATATTGCAGTTCCTTTGTAAATTATTCTACGTAAAGCTAGGACTAGATAAATGCGCAGATTTATGTCGCGATAATCAGGCTCGCTGACCCATAGATTAAAGCTCATGTTGCCAAGTTAAGGCTCATTGATAACTTCGCTATCAAATAATGATTTCGCTCAATCATTAATATTATTCTTTTTGTCATAATAATTACTAATAAAATCAGTTAGGTAATGATTTTAAGACTACAGATATCGGCAAAGTTTTAAGTGGTTATAATTTGGTCATTTTAAAAAGTTAGACTAAATTTATAAGAATGGTTGACACCGGTGTCAGCTTTGTGCGTAAATATAGTGACACCGGTGTCAGGTTGGGGTGAGAGACAACCTGATAGCGTACCTTTGAACGGGTAAATCAAAGCAGCTCTGTACAAGGATTACCACGAATGCTGGTAATCGTGCAGAGCCTTTTTCCTCTAACACTAGAGAGTCAGTAATATGTTGCATCCACGAATTCAGGAAGTCACCGAACGCGTCATTGAGCGAAGCAAAGCAACACGTCAAGCCTATTTAGCTCGAATCCAACAAGCAAAAAAACAAACGCGCGTACGAGCAGGACTGGGCTGTGGAAACCTAGCACACGTAATGGCTGCTTGCTCAAGCAGTGATAAGACTCGTCTAAAAGAAGACGAGCAACCGAACCTAGCAATTATCAATTCGTACAATGACATGTTGTCTGCGCACGAACCTTATAAAGAATATCCAGATTTAATTAAAGCAGTGGCAAACAAGTTTGACGCGACTGCACAAGTAGCGGGTGGTGTACCTGCTATGTGTGATGGGGTTACCCAAGGTCGCGATGGCATGGAACTGTCTTTGTTCTCTCGTGACGTAATTGCCATGTCAACAGCGGTGGCATTATCACACGATGTCTTCGATGGGGTTTTCTGTCTTGGTGTATGTGACAAAATCGTCCCAGGACTATTAATCGGTGCTTTGTCTTTTGGTCATTTACCCATTTTCTTTTTACCAGCAGGACCGATGCAATCTGGGATCCCGAACAAAGAAAAGGCGCGCATTCGTCAAAAGTTTGCACAGGGCTTAGTCAGCCGCGAAGAGTTACTGGAAGCTGAGAGTGCTTCATATCACAGTGCAGGTACTTGTACTTTCTACGGTACGGCAAACTCGAACCAGATGCTAATGGAGATCATGGGTCTTCATTTACCTGGTAGCTCGTTTATCAATCCATACACAGAATTAAGAGATGGCTTAACGGCGAGTGCGGTTGAGACCATGCTAACTCAGCTACTTGACGGTAAAAGCGGCAATGCACTTGCGGATATCGTGAGTGAAAAAACGGTGATCAATGGCTTGGTCGGTTTGTTGTCTACTGGTGGTTCTACCAATCATGCCATTCACTTAGTCGCAATGGCAAAAGCGGCGGGTGTTCAAATCACTTGGAAAGACATGGCGGATTTGTCTGAAGTAGTGCCGTTATTAACGCGTATTTATCCAAATGGTCATGCCGATGTAAACCACTTCCAAGCGGCTGGCGGCATGGGCTTCTTAATGCGTGAATTAAGAGAAGGCGGCTTCTTACACAATGACGTAAAAACAATTGTGGGTGAAGGACTTGATGCTTACACGATGGAACCACTACTGGATATCAACAGCAATGTGATCATCAGCGATAACCAAGGTCCTGCCAAAGTGAAGTGGGTACCAGTACCCGAGAACTCACTGGATGAAGAAGTACTTCGCCCAGTAGCAAATCCATTTAACAAGCAAGGCGGCTTGCAACTACTTAATGGTAATTTGGGTAAAGCGGTGATTAAAGTGTCTGCGGTACAAGAGCAGCATCAAACGGTGACTGCACCGGCGAAAGTATTCAGCTCTCAAAGCGAATTACAAGAAGCCTTTACTGCTGGCAAGCTTAACCAAGACTTTATTGCCGTGATTAAAGAGCAAGGCCCTAAAGCGAAAGGTATGCCTGAGTTACATAAACTGACACCTGTCATGGCTACATTACAAGACCAAGGTTTTAAAGTGGCGATTGTGACTGATGGTCGTATGTCTGGTGCTTCGGGTAAAGTACCTGCGGCGATCCACCTTGCGCCGGAAGCGGTTGAAGGTGGTGCAATTGCAAAAGTACACGAAGGTGATTTGATCACCTTAAATGCACCAAAAGGCGAATTAGTGCTACATGTTTCTGATGAAGAAATGGCACAGCGCGAATTACAGCTCTCACCGCAATCTCAAACATTTGGTACGGGTCGAGAGCTATTCTCAGGATTTAGACACGTAGTGAGCAGTGCAGATCAAGGTGCATGCTCATTTGGCATCGAAGAATAATAACAGTGGGAATGAGGGTGAGCATGAGTATTAAAGAGATATTGTCAGCAGCACCAGTGGTTCCGGTTATCGTTATTGATAACCTAGAAGACGCGGTGCCGCTTGCTACGGCATTGTTTAATGGTGGCTTAAAAGCACTTGAAGTGACACTTCGTACACCGGTGGCAGCGCAAGCGGTAAAAGACATTAAAGCGGCTTTACCAGACGCCTATGTTGGTACTGGTACGGTAGTGGATAAGGCAACCTTTAATGCCTCTGTAGAAGCCGGCGCTGACTTCATGGTAAGTCCTGGTGTTAATGACGAATTATTGGAACTGGCAAAGTCGTCAAGTATTCCATTTCTTCCAGGTGCTGCAACGCCAAGCGAAGTGATGAAGCTTGCAAGTCACGGTTTTGAATTCTTAAAGTTTTTCCCAGCGGAAGCTGCAGGTGGTGCACCAATGCTTAAATCCATTGGCGGACCAATTCCACAAGTAAAATTCTGTCCAACGGGTGGTATTTCGTTGGCAACTGCACCTAAGTATCTTGCACTCGACAATGTGGTATGTGTGGGCGGTACTTGGATGCTTGATAAAGCACTTATCGCAAACAAAGACTGGCAAGCCATTGAAGCGCTTGCGAAACAAGCAAGTGAAGTAAAATAGATTAGGGGACAGTTATCATGATTAATATCGCAATTAATGGCTATGGACGTATCGGTCGTAACGTACTTCGTGCACTGTACGAGTCAGGTCAGAATAAAGACATCAAAGTCGTTGCCATCAACGATCTCGCACCTGCAAACGTAAACGCGCATTTGACTCAATTTGACTCTGTACATGGTCGCTTTCAAGAGCAGGTTGTTCTTAACGACAACACACTCGTTATCGGTGGTGACGAAATCACGCTAACGCAAGAGCGTGACCCTGCAAATCTTCCTTGGAAAGCGCTAAACGTTGATATCGTACTTGAATGTACTGGGTTGTTCACTTCTCGCGAAGCTGCGGCTAAACACATTGAAGCCGGTGCGAAAAAAGTGATTGTATCTGCGCCGGGCACAGATATGGATGCAACGGTTGTTCATGGCGTTAACAGCGAAGTGCTAAATGCTGAATCAACCATTATCTCTAACGCATCTTGTACCACAAACTGTCTTGCGCCTATTGCAAAAGTATTGAATGATACTATTGGTATTGAGCAAGGTAGCATGACAACCATTCATGCCTACACCAACGATCAGAATCTATCAGACGTTTACCACCCTGATTTATATCGTGCGCGTAGTGCTACTCAGTCGATGATCCCGACGAAGACGGGTGCGGCAAAGGCGGTTGGCTTAGTGCTTCCTGAACTTGCTGGCAAACTAGATGGTATGGCGGTTCGTGTGCCAACCATCAACGTATCACTGGTTGATTTAACGTTTGTTGCTAAGCGTGACACTTCAAAAGAAGAAGTGAATGCGGCAATCAAAGCGGCTGCTGAGGGCGCGATGAGTGCAATCCTTGAGTACAATGAATTACCTTTGGTTTCTATCGATTTCAACCACAACCCAGCTTCTTCAGTGTTTGACTCTACACAAACCAAAGTAGATGGAAAGCTGGTAAAAGTGATGGCTTGGTATGATAACGAATGGGGCTTCTCTTGCCGGATGCTAGACCAAGTTAAAGCACTAGGTGCATTTTTATAATCAGGATTAATTTCTGACCAAAAGCTCTGCAGATCGCGGAGCTTTTTTGTTTTTGACGGAAAAATTGCCATTCTTCCTTATCAATTAGTATAAGTTCCTTGAGGATCGGCACCGTATATGGAAAAATTCACCACACAAACACCAATAACTCCAAACGAGGATTCAATTATGCGCATCATCTTGCTAGGCGCGCCGGGTGCAGGTAAAGGTACTCAAGCTCAATTTCTAATGGACAAATATGGGATCCCTCAGATCTCGACAGGCGACATGTTACGTGCTGCTATCAAAGAAGGGACTCCGTTGGGTCTTGAAGCGAAAAAAGTCATGGATGCAGGTCAACTAGTATCTGATGAAATCATTATCGGCTTGGTAAAAGAGCGCATCGCAAAAGAAGATTGTGCAAATGGCTTCTTGCTTGATGGCTTCCCACGCACAATTCCACAAGCAGATGCAATGAAAGAAAATGGCATCAAAGTTGACCATGTTATCGAATTTGACGTGGCAGATGAGATCATCGTTGAGCGTATGAGCGGTCGTCGTGTACACCCAGGTTCTGGTCGTGTTTACCACATCGTTTACAACCCGCCTAAAGTAGAAGGCAAAGATGACGTAACAGGTGAAGACCTAATCATTCGTGATGACGACACTGAAGAGACGGTACGTAAACGTCTAGCGATTTACCATGAGCAAACTAAACCTCTAGTAGACTACTACAGTGCGGAAGCGGATGCTGGTAACACGCAATATCACAAACTAGATGGTACACAAGCTGTTGATGCGGTAAGCAAGCAGTTAGGTGAACTATTGGGTTAATAACTAAGCGTTTGCTTGGTTAACAAGTAGGAGTCCTATGGGACTCCTACATTATTTCTAAACTAGCTAAATCGTTTTAATAAGTGCTGTAGTGGAAAGTAATACTTTCTTTTTGACTTGGTTCTGCATAATGGAAGTTGCCTGTGGCTTCTACTCTATGAACGATAGAGGCTGAAATACCCGCTTTAAATGCCTCACCATTAAACGTAGCTGTATTCCCTGAATCGTTAGGATTAATTTCAATACACTTGAAAGGTGCCGTGCTGTATGCACGACTGAAACAAAGCTCCACTGTTTCATTGCCAGGATCGGCGTAACCCGCTGAAGTATAGCTAATTCCAATGATAGTACCCGTTTTACTTCCATATGGGATATCACTTAAATCGATGTTTAATACAGAAAACTCTGTAGTCGAAAGACCGCCTACTGAGCTTAATACTAGCATCCGACTAGGTTGTTTTTCTTTCGTGATCATAAAATCGTCAGCAATTGCTTGACCACTAAGCGCGAGTGAAGAAATGAAGAGGGCGGTAAGAGACATCTTTTTCATTAACAATTCCTTATTGTATAGTCTAATTCAAGCTACGCAGTGCAACTGCATAGTGGCGTGATTGTAATGAACGAAGAATGTTTGGGTCAACCTTAGATTTGTAAAATAATACAACTAAATCATAGGTTTATGATTTTAATTTGATGGGTCTTATGAGTAAGGGGCTGGTGCCCCTTACCGGTTTTACGCTTTCGCGATAAAAATTGCACGGAGTGGAGCGGGGTAGCCTTCAATGGTCTTGCTGGTGTCTTTTGGATCTAAGAAATCAGCAAGCGACTCTGTTTCCATCCAAGGAGTTTGGCGCTGTTCGTCTAACGACGTGACATCTTTGTTTACTACCTTGATATCTTTGAATCCCACGCGCTCAAGCCATAATGTTAATGCGTCGCAGCTTGGAATAAACCAGACATTGCGCATCTTGGCGTAGCGATCGGTCGGCACCAATACTGTATTTACATCGCCCTCAATCACGAGTGTTTCTAGCACTAATTCGCCATCTTTTCTTAGCTGAGACTTTAGCTGTGCTAAAAAGTCGATTGGTGAACGACGGTGATATAGCACGCCCATTGAAAACACAGTATCAAATGCTTTTAGCTCAGGAAGTTGCTCTACACCTAGGGGTAGTAAATGCACGTTCGGATCGGGGTTAAAGTGTTTAATAGTTTGGAATTGGCATAAAAATAGATCGGAGGGATCAATGCCAACAACAAGCTCTGCGCCTTCACCGCGCATACGCCACAAGTGATAACCTGAGCCACAACCGATATCCAATACATTACGGCCGTGAAGGTCGCTGATATGGGGGAGCAGTCGGTCCCATTTCCAGTCGCTGCGCCACTCAGTATCAATATGGACGCCATGTAAATGAAATGGTCCCTTACGCCATGGCATCATGCGTTTTAGTAAATGCGTTAACTGCTTTTGATGACCTTCATTGACGTCTTCGCCAGTACCTATCTCAACCTTGGTTTTTATATCAACATGGGTGGTTAAGATCTCTGGTAGATTTTTAATGACTTTTTCCCATTTCGGCCAGTCGCCATGTTGGGCTTCTTTTTGCCAATGGCTAAGCTGCGCAGGCAACGTTTCTAGCCAATGGCTCAAAGGGGTTTTCGCAATGGTTGCATAAAAGTCGGTAAACCAATGATTCATAATTGCCTCTATTTTATTGCTACCATTGAGCAGAAGTTAAAGCACTGATACCACACTTGAGTTTGATTAAAGCCAATAGCTTCTAATCTTGTCATATGGGTACTTAACAAGTCCGTGCGCATCACGTTTTCAATCGCGTTGCGTTTTTGGCTGATCTCTAATTCTGAGTAGCCATTGTGGCGTTTAAAGTCGTGGTGAAGGTCGATAAGTAAGTTGTCTTTAGTATCGTTTTCACCGCGGATTTTTTCACTTAATAGCAGTACACCACCAGGTTTCAAACCCTGATATATTTTTTCTAGAACCGCTTTGCGGTTTTCTGGTGGAATAAACTGTAGGGTGAAGTTCATCGCAACGACAGATGCATTGCTAATCTCTATTTCATTGATATCACCTAAAGTGACCGAGACTGGGACGTCGGATTTAAAGCCTTTTAGATGCAGTTGGCAGCGCTCTACCATAGGCTGTGAATTGTCCACGGCAATGATATGACAGTTTTCTTTATCTATATTTCTACGCATGCTTAGCGTGACCGCGCCTAAAGAGCAGCCTAAGTCATATAAGTTTGAGTTACTTTGCGCGTAAGTACCCGCAAGTTTGCCCATTGTGCTTACTATTGTCGCGTAGCCCGGCACTGAGCGTTGGATCATATCTGGAAACACTTCGACGACATTGGCGTCGAAAGTGAAATCTTTTACTGCTTGCTCAGTGGCATAAATACTGTCTTTGCCCGTCACATTAAATCTCTCTTTGAAAATAATCTCGCTATTTTAGCATTTTATGCTGGATAGTCAGTGATAAATTCAGTAGCTTGGCTACTATTAATAATAAGAAGTAACTATGAGACCAAAAATGGCGAAAAGCAAAGTGATTAGCACAGAAGACATCCTCTCAACGCTATGCCACTCAGTAACAGAAGTTCTGTCGTCGGCAAGTGGCAACCAAATTAACTATTCCGCGATGGTACAAAAGATCACTCGTACCTGTATGAGGCCTGACATCGGCTGTTTCGTATTGTTTGATGGCGGCTTTACCGGTTTAGTCGTAACTAATTTTACCGCGCAAGCAGCAATGGAGGTGTATACCGACTACATGCGTAACATGGGCATGCCTGAAGAAGAAATTGCGCATAGTCATTTGTCCGATGACGTTGCCAACGTTTTGGGTGAGTTGATGAACCAGATTGTTGGTGATTTCACCAACAAAGTACGTGAGCAGCTACATACCTCTATCACGCAAAACCAACCTAAGATGATGGCTATCAACAAACAGGTGCAGATCTCGGTAGACACAACGATGGATCGCCCGCAGGCGAGACGCGTTACCTTTACCACTCAAGGCCAGAATATTTTCTATCTTGAATTGGCAATGGATAAAACTGAATTCATTAAGCTACATGACTTTGATATTGCAGAGTCGGTAGACCCAGATGACATTATTGCAAGTCAGGCTGAGAAGAAAAAGCCAGCAAAGCCTCAGGAAGAAGATGTTGTAGATGACGACTTTATGGATCAGTTAGGACTGTAAAACCGTATTTAGAGCACCTAACAGAAAGGCCACATCTGTGGCCTTTCTGTTAGGTAAAAATCTTCATTTCGTCCTCGGATAAAATATATAGTAATGGCACTAATGCAGTGCGCCTTTTCCTGCATTAAGCTCCGGTGCTTCTTCTACATGCTTTATGGATGTTAGCATCATAAAGGCTTCATTGAACTCAAAGCGGGCGATGGCGGTTTTTAATTTCTGTAGTTCTGGTTCAGTCAAATAGCTACTTACTGAAATTGAGTCTACTAGCTCTGTGGCTTGAGTATCATAATCTCTTAATGCACATGCGAGCTGGATGAGTTCCTCTAATTGACTATTGCCACCTTTTTCTTCGTTGTTTTTCGTTACACTTTTTACCTGATGAGACGCTTCTTTTTTACGACGCTTTTGGCATTGTTCCAGTGCATATTTAACGTATTTAATCAGCTCGTCAATTTCGCTTGCATTAGGTGGGCGGACATTGAGAGAAGCCTCAATGTGCTTAAATTCCTCGGTCAGCCTAACAATCGAAAGGTTAGCACTAGCACCTTTTAATGCATGTAACATGCTATGTGCCAGTTCAAAATTTTCAATGGCTAAAGCCTGTTTTAAATTGATCAGCTCTTCAATCTGCTGGGACAGGAACTTTTCTAAGATATCGAAGTAAACCTTTTGGTTGCCAGCTGCTCGAGCAATACCCTCGGCAATATCAATACCTTCAAACTCAATGATCTCATCAATTTCCTCTATCTCTGCAACGACTTTTGGTGGGTTAACTTCTGGCGTTGTTAAAAGGCCATCGGCTTCGGGGCATACGTATTTCAAAATACTTTTAACGAGTTGTTCAACGTCGATGGGTTTGGTTACGTGGTCATTCATACCAGCATCGATGCAAGTCTGTATGTCTTCTTCCATGGCATTGGCGGTCATCGCTAGAATAGGAAGTGTATTTTTATCGAACTCTATGCGAAGGTTTTGCGTCGCGGTAATGCCGTCCATCACTGGCATTTGCATATCCATTAAAACAATATCTATGTGTTTGCTATGAACTTGATCAATGGCTTCTTGTCCATTGTCTGCGACCGCTACTTGCGCTCCGAAGCTAGATAAGATCTCCGCTGCTATCTCCTGATTGACTGGCTGATCCTCCGCGACCAAAATTGATATGCCATTTAGTGCTTGTTTCCTAATCGTTTGTTCTTTTTTGGTGATAGTGGTTCTTACTTCCGGTGAGTCAAACACGGCATTTTGAATAACGTCCACAAGGTTTGACGGGTTAATCGGCTTTAAAAGTACACCATCAACTAAACTGGCTTGGCTGTCGTTCAGGTTTAGCTCCCGACCATAAGCGGTGACTAAAATAAACTTACTTTGCGACACATCGACCTGCGATTGCAGCTTAGTGATCAGCTCAATGCCATCTAATTTTGGCATATGCCAATCGACGAAAATAAGATCGGGTAACTCTTGTGTCAGGACGAATTGATTTAACGCTTTATGAGGGTCTAAATAAGAACAAACCTGCATACCAAAGTTTGTTAGCATACCGCTTAACACGTCCAATGCGTGTTGGTTATCGTCAATAATTGTTGCTGATAGTTCTGATAAGTGGGTAGAGGCCATTTTCGCCTGACTCAGCTCGTCACTGACTTCCATTTCTAATGTGAAATAAAATTCCGAACCGACGTTTTCCTCGCTCTCAACATATATTTCTCCCCCCATAAGCTTGACCAATTGTTGCGAAATCGTGAGGCCAAGCCCTGTACCGCCATATTTTCGGGTGATCGAATTGTCTGCTTGCGAGAAAGATTGAAATAGGTTTTTTTGCTGGCGTTTATTCATGCCAATGCCAGAGTCTTTTACGCTAAACTTAATTTTTGCTAATCCTTTTTCGACATTGACAAGGGCGACACGAATAACAACCTCACCGGTTTCTGTGAATTTAACTGCGTTACCCGCTAAATTGATGAGTACTTGGCTTATTCTAAATTGATCGCCAATCACGCAGTAGGGCACTTGTGAGTCGATATCAAAGACTAACTCTAGTTGTTTTTCTTGGGCTTTTACACTGACGATGGTGGCGACATTGTCGAGTAGTTTTTCTGTTGAAAAGGCCTGATATTCTAACTCGATTTTGCCAGCTTCGATTTTTGAAAAATCGAGTATATCGTTGATCAATCTCAGTAATTGCTTTGCGGCTGTATCTATTTTTGATACGTAGTCGTGCTGTTTTGCATTCAATTCTGTCGCGAGCGCGAGATGAGACATACCAATAATCGCGTTCATTGGGGTTCTAATTTCATGGCTCATGTTGGCGAGGAATTCGCTTTTCGCTTTTGCCGAGTTTTGGGCCAAGTTTTTTGCTTCTATGAGTTCACGTTGTAGTTGGTTCCTCTCCGAAACGTCAAGGTACATGCCAACAATACCAGCTACATCGCCATTTTCATTAAAAAATGGCGCTTCGTATACAATCAGTTCCCGCGGCTGTTCTTGGCCATCAAGCAATAATACTTCATAGGTTTGCTCCTGGGTTGTGGTGGTAATTTCGTGAGCTTTGGATTCAAATAGACTGGCTATTCCTAGATCAAAAACCTCGTCTAACTTGGCGCCAATCACATCTACTTCAAATTGATCTAACAGTGTTAAAAAGGACTTGTTTACGCCCATAAATACACCGTCAGTCGAACGATAATACGTGGGGTTTGGGATAGCATTGATAATATGGTGAGTAAGTTCGAGTTGTTCGCTTAAGGCCGATTCTGCCTTTTGCTGCTTTTCGATATTTTCATTGATGGCAAGCGCGAGGCTTAAGTCCTTACACAAATACTCGAGCGCTTCAAATTGGCTGTCTATCAACACCTGAGCACTACCGACTAGCAGCACATAGACAACATGATTACCGATGGCTAGTGGAAAGCAATAACGGCCTTGTAACTTCACTTCAACTTCTTGTTCTTTGAGCCACAACGGTTCTTGTTGTACTTGTGGTTCATTATTTGCTGCGCAATGCGCTAGAGTGGACGCAATAATTGAATGGCTTGGTGTCACCCCATGGCTTTTCACTAACGACAAGGCGTCGTCTTCTAAATTGGCATAGAGGCAAACACTCGGTGCATTGAACTCATTGGCAATAAACTCTAGTGCATGGCGCACGATAGGCTCTGAGCCGGTGATGGATTTTAGTTCGCGATTATAGTTTTCGATAATTGCGGCTGACGCCAACTTTTGGCTTTGAGAGGTGGTGGCAACATGGATCGCTTGCGTGAGCCGTTTTACATCGACGTCACTGTTTGTAGGCACCACAGAAAGAGGGGCGCCATTTAACGCTTGTGCACGTAGCGTATTGACGATGCGATATAGCGGGGAGAAATGTTTGGTGCGCATAAACCAAACATAAAAGCTTAAAAATAGTGTTAATACCGCGAAGGCAAGGCCGGTAATCAACAGTATTAGGAGTTGTTGATTTGTGCTTGTTTCAAGTTCAGCGTTTGCAATGAGAGGCAATTGTGAGATGGCATTTTGATAACTTTGAGGCAAATCGGCCTGCTCAACCGTATCTGCTAAAAATTGAGACTTTAGTCTTGCTTGGGTTTCATAGATTTGTTGTAACGGAAGTGGTAATGGATGACTTGGTGCAGATTTGATTTCACCTAGCCATTGGACGTTTTTATCTTTGCTATACATCTCTAGTGATAAGTGGTTGTGGTAAGCGGTATTAACGTCGGTCGCGAGAGTGCTGTGAGTAGTTGTTGAGTAGTAGATAAGCGTTGCGCTTCCTAGGGCAGCCATCAAGGCGAAAAGTGCGATCCAACTTAGTAATGCTTTTGAGGACATAAGTTATTATTTACGCGTGAATTTATATATAAACATAGTCGCGATATACAATATCTCAAGCTATGCTGTAAAAAGTGTCTATCTTAAGGACTTGAGTAACGTTACATGTCAGACATTTTAATTGTTGACGATATGCCGGAAAACCTCCAAGTATTGCAGCTCATACTAAGAAAGGAAGGGTATAAAGTATTGGCAGCACGGGGTGGGGATATTGCCTTAGGTATTGTTAAAAAGCACCAGCCTGAGTTAATTATTACCGATATAAAAATGCCAAATATGTCGGGGATTGAACTATGTAAAGTGCTTAAGTCCGACAATTCGGCGGCGGCCATTCCGGTTATTTTTGTGAGTGCTTATGAAGACAGCGAGAGCTTGGTACAAGCATTCGAAGTCGGTGGTGTTGATTACATCACCAAACCTTATAAACCCGCTGAAATCATAGCCAGAGTAAACACCCAATTTAAGTTAATTGAAGCGCAAAAGTTAGCGGTAAAACAGCAGCTATCTAAGGCTATAAACCAAATGGTGATGGGGATTGCACACGAAATTAATACCCCGCTTGGTACCAGTATTACGTCCAACACCTTTTTAGAAGGCGTCATGCAGGAGCTACAAAGTGCACTCACCGCAGGTACGCTTACGCAGGATGAGCTGGTAACGGGGTTTGAGCAGATCAAAGACAGTAGTGCGCTGTGCAGCCGTAATCTAGAAAAAGTGGCTAAGTTTGTCAGTTTATTAAAATCGGTCTCTCAGTCTGAGCGAGATAGCAGTTGTGCTGACGTTAAATTACAAGAAATAGAAACAAGACTGAAAAAAGATTTTTCAAAGCAAGACGTACAAATTCAGTTTGTTGGTAACACAGCAACTGAAGTTTACGTGGATGGTCAAGCACTGGTTGAGGTATTGAGCAACTTAGTTGAAAACTCTATTGCGCATGCCTGGATTGACCATGATCACCTTGCCACTATCACCTTTACGCGCTCAGGTAACAATTTACATGTTAATTATACTGACAATGGAATAGGGCTTAGAGGAATTAGTACACAAGAGTTATTAAAACCATTTGTGACGACAAAAAGAGGTAATGCAGGCCATGTTGGGTTAAGCGCAAATTTAACTGCTAACTTGGTTTCAGGGGCACTCAATGGAGAGTTTAGCGTGAAAAATACACCGCAAGGATTGGAGTGGGATATCCAAATACCGATAGATACCCCCGATAATGCTTGATCTGCATCAAAAGTCTCAGGCCCTATACATAAAAGCGGACATAAGTCCTTATATCATTTGTCCTAATTCAATAAGCTCGCTCGCTGTTAAAACGTAATCTTTAAAAAGTACTCTGCTGACCATGTAATTAGCTACACTTTTTGAAGAATTATCGACAACACGATCGTATAAGGGCTTTTTAGCCTTTGCTGTTGCTGTTTTGAGTGAGGCTTGTTAAATACAAGTTTACTGCTTAAAAACAACCCCCTAGGTTAACAGACCCGATAACATACGCCTTACCTTCTACTAGGTACGCAGTGTTGAGATGACACGGGAAGTGCGTTATTTACCCCGATGTGCAATTGAGTAAATAACCATGAATTACTAATAATTTTGGTGGAACCATTATGCAACAGTTACCTACCGTAGACTATCAATCGCCAAATGCTGCGAAAGAATTTGTAGAATCTTTAAGAAACACGGGTTTCGGTGTACTAAAAAATCACCCAATCCCACAAGAGTTGGTTGAATCAATCTACAAACATTGGCAAGAATTTTTTAATTCAGAAGAAAAACACGAATTCCTTTTCAATAAAGAAACTCAAGATGGTTATTTCCCACCAGAAGTCTCTGAAGTTGCGAAAGGTTTTACAGTAAAAGACATAAAAGAGTACTTTCACGTTTATCCAAAAGGTCGCGTACCGGCTCAATTAGAAGCAGAGATTCGTGAATATTACCGTTTAGCGAGCGAGTTTGCTCAAGAGTTGCTAAGCTGGGTACAAGCGGAAGCGCCTGCAGATGTGAGAGCGAGATTCTCTATTGATCTCAAAGATATGATCAAAGAATCAGAGCAGACACTACTGCGTATTCTTCATTACCCACCAATGACAGGCGATGAAGAACCAGGTGCAATTCGCGCCGCAGCTCATGGTGATATCAATCTACTTACTGTATTGCCTGCGGCAAATGAGCCTGGCCTACAAGTGCAAAGACAAGATGGCAGCTGGTTAGACGTACCATGCGACTTTGGTTCGTTGATTATTAATATTGGTGACATGCTACAAGAGGCGTCGGGTGATTACTTCCCATCGACAATTCACCGTGTGATTAACCCAACAGGCAAAGCGTCGACGAAATCTCGTATTTCATTGCCGCTATTCTTACATCCAAAACCGGATGTTGTGTTGTCAGAGCGTTACACTGCAGATAGCTATTTGCAAGAGCGTTTGAGAGAGCTTGGGGTTAAGTAATCAGCGAATAACCTGAACGACAAGGTTAAATCGATAAAGCGACTTGATGTAATATTGAGTCGCTTTTTTATTATGTGTCTAACAATCCCTAATCTCTGTTAGTCCTTGTAATTTGACGATTATTGCAATTTTTCACTGACAATCCTCACAATCTGTGCAATATTAGTTTTTTTCAAAATGAAGAAATTTCTTGAAAAATTTAATGACAACGCTGTCATTTGTTGTGTAACATCAATTCAACATGAATGAAAAACCGTGTCTAACGAAAATAATAACGCGGTCCAATCCAGAACAAAGTAGGGGTCTTTACATGATGGCTAAACAGGTTAACCAAGACCAACTATACATCGGCGTCGATGGTGGTGGAACAAAATGCCGCGCTACAATTTATTCTCTTCAACATGGCGTTTTGGGTACGGGTCTAGGCGGTCCTGCGAATCCCTTACATGGTTTAGAGCGCACGCTTGAATCTATCATGGTGTCGACACAAATGGCGTTACAAGACGCGGGTCTTCGTGTTGAACAAGTACATGAGCTAAATGCAGGCCTTGGCCTTGCAGGTGTTAACTTACCCGCGCTCTATGACAAAATCATGCAATGGGAGCATCCCTTTAAACAAATGTTCCTTACCACAGATTTACACACCGCGTGTATTGGTGCTCATGAGGGTAGCGATGGTGCAGTGATTATTACGGGCACCGGCTCCTGTGGTTTTGCCTTAGTTGATGGTAAAACAGTGAACTATGGTGGCCATGGTTTTGCGCAAGGCGACATGGGCAGTGGCGCTTGGATGGGGTTAGAGGCGGTCAAAGCTGCGTTACTCGATCTTGATGGCCTTGGCGAAAAAACATCATTGAGCCAAGTATTACTAGAGCACTTCAGTGCGAAAGGGGCGATGGGTATTGCTGAACAAATGGCTGGGCAGCCGTCTAGTGGTTATGCAAAGCTGGCTCGTTATGTATTAGAACAAGCTAAGCAAAATGATGAAATTGCCCTTTCTATCGTAAAGTCTGGTGCGGAATATATTAGTTGTTTAGCGAAGCGTTTACTTGAATTAAACCCACCTAGACTCTCTATGATCGGCGGATTATCAGAGCCGCTACAACCTTGGCTCGACCCAGAAGTTGCAAAACAAGTCCAATTACCTAAACAACCTCCTGAAATGGGGGCAATTTACTTTGCAATTCAAAGTGCA
Organism: Pseudoalteromonas sp. JC3; assembly: GCF_030291895.1. Taxonomy (NCBI): domain Bacteria; kingdom Pseudomonadati; phylum Pseudomonadota; class Gammaproteobacteria; order Alteromonadales; family Pseudoalteromonadaceae; genus Pseudoalteromonas; species Pseudoalteromonas sp. JC3. Next base: position 1,909,485 of record NZ_CP127855.1, read on the forward strand.
GGTCAAGAATTAAAAAAGGCGAACTAATGACGACTCAATGTTATTTTGCTCCAGAATTTTTTGATGGTGAAAGTTTTAGAAAAGACGTTTATTTCGAAGTAAACAACGGCCAAATTCGTTATGTAACTGAGTCGCTAGTAACCAATGTATCTAAGCTATCAGGGCTAGTTGCACCAGGTTTTATTGATGTACAAGTTAATGGTGGTGGTGGTGCATTTTTTAACGCCGAGCAATCGACGGCATGCTTGGCGACTATGGTTAAAGCACATGGCCAATTTGGTTCCACGGGATTAATGCCAACCCTTATCACTGACAAAATTGAAGTGATGCAACAAGCGGCAGATGCAACAGCAGAAGCTATTGCTACTAATCAGCCCGGAGTGCTTGGGATCCACTTTGAAGGCCCACACTTATCTCACCCGAAAAAGGGTACGCATAGCGAAAAGTTCATCAGACCAATTTCAGAGCAAGAATTTGCGGTTTACGCGCGTCAAGATTTAGGCATCAAAATGGTGACTTTAGCACCTGAAACTCTGCCACTTAGCGATATCGAACGCTTGATCTCATTGGGTGTGAAAGTGTGTATCGGTCATTCAAATGCGGACTATGACACCGCTAACGCCGCACTTAATGTTGGCGTTGATGGCTTTACGCACCTATTTAATGCAATGTCTGCGTTTACTTCCCGTGAGCCGGGCGTTGTCGGCGCCGCGCTTTGGAATGACAATAGCTGGTGTGGTTTGATTGTTGATGGCCATCACGTTCATCCATTGTCGGCGCAGCTTGCGATTCGTACTAAGCAGCGCGGCAAAATGATGCTCGTGACGGATGCCATGCCTCCAGTTGGGACAGATGATACGGAGTTTGACTTTTTTGATGGCAGAAAAGTTATTCGTACTGGCGATCGGTTGAATTCAACAACCGGTGAGCTTGCTGGCAGTGTATTGGATATGGCAAGTGCGGTGCGAAACGCCGTTAATACGCTTAACGTGAGCCTAGCGGAGAGTTTACGCATGGCTTCTCTGTACCCTGCACAATATCTTGGCCTGTCTCACAAGGGGCATCTAAGATCGGGCGCTGATGCTGATTTCGTGGTGCTCGACAGCGATTTGATTGTGAAGCAAACCTATATTGGTGGTCAGTTGTTATAACTGATTTGTAATTGAAGAGTGGACGAAAACGGCCGCTTAAGTTTCCCTGATCAAACCTCGCAGCAGTACCGCGGGGCTTTGCTTTTTTAGCTTAGCCGATATTATTGGCTAAGCATGGGTGGATCGACAACTCAGAAAGTTACAGTAATGTGCGTAATGCTCAAACCAAACCTTGAAGCAAATGGATTTGCTTGATTGAGCGATCCATAGTTAATGTTTTCACGCGGATAAATAGCAATGACAACGAATAATAAGCCAAAGCGACTAGCGTCTTTAGATGCCTTACGCGGCATGGATATGTTCTGGATCTTAGGTGGCCAGTCTATTTTTGCGGCACTGTTTGTACTGACCGGATGGCAAGGGTGGAAGGCTTTTGAAGCGCACACACTGCACAGTCCTTGGCATGGCTTCACTTTTTATGATCTTATCTTCCCACTGTTTATCTTTTTATCGGGTGTGGCGATGGGCTTGTCGCCTAAACGTATCGATCATCTGCCCTTTAATGAACGTAAATCGTTTTATCTCAAAGCACTGAAGCGCCTTTTGTTACTGTGTGCTTTTGGCGTGTTATACAATCATGGTTGGGGAACTGGGATCCCAATGGCTCCAGACGGTGTTCGCTACGCTAGTGTATTAGGTCGCATTGCGTTTGCTTGGTTCTTTTGTGCTTTACTGGTTTGGCATACGAGCTTGCGAACCTTGGCTTATGTGGGTGTAGGCATATTGACATTTTATTGGTTACTGCTTTGCTTTATCCCGGTTCCTGGTGGGCAAGCGGGGGACTTAAGTGCAAATGGTGTTGGTAGTTGGAATGCGTTCATTGATACGTATTTACTACCAGGGACCAGTTATCAAAATCGTCCGGTTGACCCAGAAGGTGTGCTGTCAAGCTTACCTGCCATTGTAAATGCTATCGCAGGTGTATTTGCTGGTCGTGCGATCGCCAATGCACAAACGCAGGGAGAATGGAAAACCGTTGGTATTTTGGCCGGCTCTGGTGTACTCGCCTTAGCACTAGGTTGGCTTTGGGACATGCAATTTCCAGTTAATAAAGAATTGTGGACAAGCTCATTTGTGCTAGTAACCGTCGGCTGGAGTGCAATTCTACTAGCGGTATTTTACGCGATAGTAGATGTACTGAGCTTTCAACGTTGGGCGTATCCATTTGTTATTATAGGAGCCAACTCCATTATTATTTATTTGGCGTCAAGCTTAGTGAATTGGACCTTTATTAGTAAAAGCGTATTCGGTGGCGTGATTGCCGCCGTGCCGGCTGCGTGGCAACCATTAATTGCTGTTTTTGCGCTACTGGCGGTACAGCTTTTAGTGCTGCACTGGATGTATAAACGCCGTATTTTTGTAAGTGTATAATATTCACAAGCCTCCTTTCAAAAAGCCCACCATTGTGGGCTTTTTAACACCTTTAGATTGCATAGAGTAAAAAATATCCATATTTTTTTTCACTTTTGCTTTACAAGCGAATTATTTCTGATAATAATGACAGCGTTGTCATAATGGTAATAACCTAATGTTGTGTATCCCAATTAGGTTCGATCTGACCTTGCTTTGATTGCACGCGAGGCAAGGCTCAGATCCCATTTTATTCTAATCATCTCAACATTTGGTTAATCGTATGCAAGTAGTCATTTTAAAAGACGCTGCCGAAGTGGCAGCATATGGTGCAGACATTTTTACAACGCAATTAAAGCGTAAAGCTAACTCTGTGTTGGGATTAGCGACGGGTTCAACACCGGTTGCTTTGTATCAAGAATTAATTAAGCGTAACCAAGCAAACGAAATCAGTTTTGCGGAAGTTACCAGCTTTAATCTAGATGAATATTTAGGCTTAGATGGCTCGCACCCACAAAGTTATCGTTACTTTATGCAGCAGCAGCTATTTGACCATATCAACATTGATAGAAGTAACACGCACGTACCGCCGGGGGATGCAAAAAATCCAATTACGGCGTGCGGCGAGTATGAAGCACGTATTAAATCTGCTGGTGGTATTGATGTACAACTGTTAGGTATTGGCAGAAATGGCCATATTGGCTTTAACGAGCCATCTTCTGGATTGACGTCACGCACTCGGGTTAAAACCCTAACGAAAGCGACGATTGATGATAATGCTCGTTTTTTTAAAGCTGATGAGTACCAACCTCATTTGTCAATCACAATGGGTATTGGCACGATTTTAGATGCTAAAAAAGTCGTGTTATTAGCGACTGGTGAAAACAAAGCTGATGCCGTTGTTGCTATGGTGGAAGGCCCGTTAACTGCGGCGTGTCCGGCTTCGGCACTACAAATGCATCGTGATGCTGTAATCGTCATCGATGAAGCTGCGGCATCTAAGCTAAAAGATATTGAATTCTATAAGCATATTGAAAACGAAAATCAAAAGCTGTTGGACTATCTTGCCTCTCTGTAGTGTGAAATCACACTGTAGTTTTCAAAAGCCCATTTATGGGCTTTTTTTTTGCCTGCACCTTTGTGCTATGGTAGCTTTAAGGTCTCGCCGAGGTGGATAAAATGTTCCAGAACACGAAGGAATAGGGGCTTGCTGTATTACACTCAAATGACGTTAGACAGAGCGTCTAACGAAAGAAAAGATCAAAACTGGTTATTATCTCAAATGGGTGACAATAGTCGCTGGTTATTAATTCAAGACGACGCTAATTTAGTGCGTGTCGGAGATAATGAATTACATTATCTTTCTCGCACAGAAGTCGCTGATTTAGCACTTCAAGACGCGATATTCTTAGGTCGTGACGAAGCGCACAGCTATTTTGCGCTTGACGTCTCTAAACAACGAGACAAGCTTTCTTTTATTGACTCCGAGTCAGAATTCATCGATATGCGCCAAGTGGGTCGTAACTTACCAAAGCAACAAGGCTCAATTGGTGTGCTTGCACGAGGCTTATGCTACTGGCATAAAACCCATTGTTTTTGCGGACGTTGTGGGCAACCCAATAAAATGGTTGAAGCAGGTCATGCAAGACGTTGTGTTAACCCTGAATGCCGCCACATGACGTTTCCACGTACAGATCCAGCCGTTATCATGCTTGTCACTCATGTTTTCCCTGATGGCGTTGAACGCTGCTTGTTGGGCCGTCAGGCTGTTTGGCCAGAAGGGGTATTTTCGACGCTGGCTGGGTTTGTTGATCCCGGCGAATCGTTAGAGCAAGCCGTGATAAGGGAAGTGATGGAAGAGGCGGGTGTTGAAGCATACGACGCCACTTATATTGCCTCACAGCCTTGGCCGTTCCCGTCATCACTTATGCTGGGGTTTATCGCGAAGGCAAAAACCACAGAGATTTTTGTCGAGCAAGATGAGCTTGAGCAAGCTAAATGGTTTTCACGGGCGGAGCTTAATACATTTTCAGAGTGGGGTGATACAAAGCCCGGCTATAAACTCACCAGAGAAGACTCTATCTCCAGATATTTAGTTGAATACTGGCGTGCACAATCAGAAGAGTAATTATGAAAAAGCATACTAAAATCGTTGCTGCTGGAAGAAAAGCAGAATATACCAAAGGGGTAGTAAACCCAGTTGTTCAGCGCGCCTCTACTGTAGTTTTTGAGAGCGTTGCCGAAATGCAAGAAGCGATAAAAGGCCGTGGACATCGCACCCTGTTTTACGGCCGCCGTGGCACCAATACCCATTTCGCCTTGCAAGATGCCATTACTGAGCTTGAAAATGGTGCGGGTTGCGCCTTATATCCGTCTGGTGCTGCTGCTATCGCACAGTCACTACTGTCATTTTTAAAAGCAGGCGATCACTTGCTGATGGTGGATACTGCCTATGAACCAACCAGAGATTTGTGCGATAAGCTGTTAAAAGGCTATGGTATCGAAACCACTTATTATGACCCTATGGTTGGCGCTGGTATTGACGCGTTAATTCAAGACAATACCAAAGTGTTGTTCTTAGAGTCTCCAGGTTCAATCACCATGGAAGTTCAAGATGTGCCAGCGATGGTTGAAGTTGCAAAGCGCCGTGGCGTTATCACTATGCTTGATAATACGTGGGGTAATGGCTGGCAGTTTCGTCCGCTCGATCATGGTGTTGATATCAGCATTCAAGCGGCAACCAAGTATATTGTTGGGCATTCGGATGTCATGATGGGGGTTGCCGTTGCAAATGAGCGCTATTGGCCTGAGCTTAGAGAGCACTCGTATTTACTTGGTCAATGTACCTCCGCAGATGATGCCTATTTAGCACTACGTGGGTTACGTACTATGCCTGCGAGGTTAAAACAACATGAGCAGTCGGCAATGACAGTGGCGAAATGGCTCGAAGCGCATCCGCTCGTGGATCACGTTAGACATCCCGCTTTTGAGACTTGCCCTGGCCATGAATTCTTCAAGCGAGACTTTGATGGCAGTAATGGTTTATTTTCAATCGTAATGAAAGAAGGTAGCCAAAAGGCGATTAACCGTTTCTTAGATGCCTTATCCCATTTTAAAATGGGTTTCTCATGGGGCGGCTATGAAAGTTTAGTTACAGCCAATAAAACCATGGAGCATTTGCGATCAACTACAGGTTGGACACTTGGCCCCGTGATCCGCCTTCACATCGGTCTTGAAGATGTAGAAGACTTGATAGAAGATTTAGAACACGCACTTAAGGTCTACGAACAAAACCTCGCGAAATCTTAAAACTTCGGCTCAACTTATCAGTATTGGGTGCTTCACTTTTAACGAGGCACCTCGGATTTATTGAGCCATAATCGCTGTTGGATCAAGACTGAAAACTGTAGAAAGCAATACCAGTTTGGCGCAGTTTAAGCGTAAAGCACAGGGAACCTTTAGAGGGAGGTAATGTCCAAGAGCTACGTCATGAAAGTATTGCAAACTGAATTCAAGGAAAGGTGATGAAGTTAAACAGACTGATTATGTTACCGATAATCTCACTCAGCGCTTGTGTAGTAATGCCTGTGCAAGATACTGCTCACACCAACAAGTGCGAGATTTCATCGGATAGAAAAACCCTAAAGATAGTCGATGTTGCAGATGAAACCAATACGTATTATTCCGTGAGTGGAATTATATTAACGCCGATACTCGTTCCTACTACTGCTATTATTTCGGGAACTTATGTGCTGGCAAATAATGCCTATCGTCTTGGGGAAGAGACGATAAAATGCGAAAACAAATCTTAAAACTAACTACAAACTTATTTAATTGTTGCGTCGTGTTTTGTATTTGAACATAGCGCAACGCCTCAAAACCACTTGTGCGAGCACCTTGGGTTGCTGCGTTTTTATTAAGTATCTAGCCTTCAGATATCTCCTTTTTTACAACTGTTTTCTAATACATTGAAAAAATATAGATATTTTAATGCTTTTAAGTTGTTTGCGTTTCCTTTTTCCCTTCAGAGCGAACGTCCATATATGTCACTTATTTTCCTCTCAAATAGGCTAACGCGTTAAGTGCAATTTTTTGTGTGTTGATAGCCATATTTCGTTGGTCGGCAAGGAAGACTAAAAATTGTGTAACCTCTTCCGTTCCCATTGTCTCAGGGTGACGCTTGTGGTGAAAGTTAATGAATGCCTTAATCCAATATAGGTAGGTTTTTTCTGTACTAATGCTGTAACCACGCATACGCATTTCTTCCTGAAGACCTTTCAGAAATGGGCTTTTTAGACTCATGATAACTGCTTACCTTATGTGGCTGTGTACATATACAGTGTTATCTGAAGTTCTCGGATATCAAGGAAAATAATGAAAAAAATTTTGCGCGTTTACGTATGAATAAATTAAAAATGTTATTTTTATCAATAGGTTATTTGTTTTTGATTTGAAATAATAGGTTTGGGAAACGCGCATGCGCATTTTTCCAGATGGTATATTTAGCAGAATGCTGATAAGTTCTTTGCATACTGATAGTTAACTGCGCGCGTTTTCACTGGTCTAACGAGGTAAACGCGCATGCGCATGAATAAAATGTTAGGCATCATCATGAACATACATATATACAAGGAAACAGAATGGGCTCAGAGGTAATCTTGCCAGGAATTCTGCTAGTTTTGGCATTTTTCCTGAAACTATCAATAGATCGGGAAGTTGACATTCCTAATTCAATATATGCATTTCTAGAGCTACCTGTTGATATATCATTTCTTGCAACTTCATTTATTGCTGCATTCACAATTTCTGCTAACCATCCGGAAAGTGAGAAAGGCTTTATTTATTTTATTTGCTATCTTTTTCTCGCTGGCATGGTGATATTCTTATGGCGAAAGGCCTGTCGCCTATTTGAGGCTGGGAAACACAAGTCAACCATCGGCATTAGTGTTTTGAATTACACGATTTGCTCTGCATGTTTAGTTCGTGCAATTCAACTGGTATAGGAGAGAATAATGTCGATTTTTGCCCAAACTGAAGTTATTTCAATCGCCGTTGCCGTTGCCGTAATGACCCTGGCCCAAGTGGTTGTTTTCTATATTTATAAACAAAATAAGGAACGGAAGTACGATGAAGAGAAGCGCAGAGTGGAAATGGAAAAGCTCCGCGAGTCCTTTGAGAAACGAATTTATGATCTAACGGAAAGACTGATTAGTCGAGAAGACAGATGGAGAGATGTAAACCACTTGGTATTTGATTCGAAGGCGAATAACCGTAATTTTCCAGCAAAAACTGAGAGAGCAAAATATTCCTCATTCTTGTCAGCTTCTGGTTTAAATGACAGTGACTATGAAGTGGAAGGTGATCTCGTATTCGTTATCACTCCATTTAACGAGAAATATGACTCAGACTACGAACAAATATCTAAAGTTTGTAATGAGGTTGGCCTTAGGTGTATTCGGGGTGATGAGCAGTTTATTAAAGGTGATATCCTTTCTCATATCCTAAAGCACATAGTCAAAGCTCGCCTTGTTATTGCAAATATCAATGGACGAAACCCAAACGTATTCTACGAGCTTGGCATAGCACATGCCCTTGATAAGCCGACGTTGATTACATCTAAAACTGTTGAAGACATACCCTTCGACCTAAGAACACAGCAGCTAGTAATTTACAATGAAAAGGAGCAGCTAGCAGAGCAGCTAAGCAAAGCTTTACTTAAGGTCACGCTGAAAAATGCCTAACAAGCGCATGTTGTCGGACTGGCTTTCCACTGCGCTCCAAGCCAGCCGCAAATGCGGGCGTTAGGGCAATTAGAGTTTTGCGAAAGGAGTAAGAATGGCAAATATAGGAACGGTTGATTTTTATATTGGTGTACCAAGTTTACCTCGTGAGGACTTTGAAAATTATTCAACACAGCTATTCGATGAATGGGAAGCTTATGTTGAAAAAAACCTTGATTTAAAAGACTACTCCCTCGTTCTAGAGGTTGAAGAGGGGTCGATCAAAGCTAAAGGTAAAATACTCGCAACAGCAAGTGTTTTGTATTTTGGTATTGCCCAATATGGTTCGTTCATTTCAGGTTTACAGACAATACATAACCAAGTTAAAGCCGTTGGTGATTACTTGGGAGAAAGAGCCAGTTTTCCATTCGATCTCACAAGAGTTAAGCCCAAATTACGAAAAAGAGGTGAGTCTCTTGCTCGTATAGAAAGTCTATTTGTCAAAGTTCAACGTGGCGAATTAACTGTAGAAATGGCGATGAAAGAGACTGAAGCTATCTTTGGCGAAGAACTAAAAGAAGTTCCTGAGTTTTACAGCGAATTGAAGAAATCCTTAGAGCAGACTTTCATAATTCCTGAACAAATGGAGTTGAAGCTAATTGATGAAAACGGAGAAGAATTGGCAACTCCTAGTAAGCCACCGAAACAGCCACGTACACCTCAGCCTCGAACACCTCCGCCAGCTGTAGATCAATTCAGAGTAGAGGTTTGGCGTGAAACGAAAAATGGTAAGAGGAACGTCAAAGTTACGAGTTTATAAAAATTGCCCTAACAAAGCATTTAAGAGTGATTCCCAACGCATGGCATTTTTCATTCCATTTTTGAGTGCGATGTTTACGGTGGTATGTTTAAGTTTCGTGGTTGCGTTGCTCATACCCAAATGCGGCGTTAACCCATAGAAATTTTTATGCGAAATTCGCCTAATACAGCCGACGACCTAAAACATTTCTGTCCAAATACTAGTCGGATGAGCGTAAGCGTCGCCTGAACCACACCTAGCTACTGAATACGCTCAGCCTATAAAGTACAGCTCTGACCTCAATTCGGAGCTGACCATGCCTAAACACAAAACCGCAGAGCAATGGCTGAAACTTATCGAACAACAGGAACTCAGTGGTTTGTCTGTCACTGACTTCTGCACGCAGCACAACCTTAGTACCAAGTCTTTTTATAATCGCCGAAGTAAACTTCGCACTAAAAAACCACCTGAGTCATCTTTTATTGCCGCTAAGCCTGCTGCATCTGAGTCCGTTTCTCTGCCTGAGTTGTTACAGCTCAAGCATGGTCAGAATACGGTGTTGTTGCCATCAAACACAGATGCTCTGTGGTTGGCTGCACTGCTCAGGGCGCTGTCTTGATCTGCTGGCACAATGAGTCTGTTTACTTGCACCGCCAGCCAGTAGACTTTCGTAAATCCATCAATGGCCTCTCGGCGATTGTTGAGCAAGAAATGGCAGCACACGCGATGAGCGGTCAGGTGTTTGCGTTTTGCAATAAAAACAAGGACAAGCTGAAGGTGTTATATTGGGATAAAACCGGCTTTGCCTTGTGGTACAAGCGCCTTGAAAAAGACAAGTTTAAATGGCCCGACAAAGAAGACGATGACGTCATTACACTCAGCGCCGAACAATGGCAGTGGTTATTGTCTGGCTTATCGGTCATTGCCCACAAGCCGCTCAGCTATGGTTATAACGTATGATCATAACAGGGGTTTTTAGATCACGAATTAATCTAAGCTATTAATTTAAAAACAGTTACTCTGTTGATACAGTAGACTGCATGAAAGAAATGAATAAACTGCCTGATGATCCTCAGCAGTTGAAGCAGATCATTGCTTAGCTTCAGGCGCGTAATAACTACCTCGAAGAACAATTCAGACTGGCCCAGCAAAAACGCTTCGGGGCCAGCAGTGAGTCGCACCCTGCACAAGCTGACTTGTTCAATGAAGCCGAAACGCTGGTTGAAGAAGCACCTGAGCAAGACGTGGAAACCATCGAATATCAGCGCAAAAAGCCGACACGTTGTAACTCCACCCAATTTAGTACAGCTATTTCGTAGAATTTTATGCAGCCTCAAGATAACCAATTGGTGTCATATCGCCAAGTGAATCATGTGGTCGCTCATAATTATAAATATCTAACCACTCATCAGTGATTTCACGTACTTCTTGCAGTGACTCAAACAAGTATAAATCGAGCACTTCTTCACGATAACTTCGGTTAAACCTTTCCACAAAACCATTTTGGTAAGGACTCCCTGGCTCTATAAATTCCAACTTGATGTCATTTTTCATTGCCCAATCTTCGAGTACCGTTGAAGTAAATTCTGGACCATTATCCACTCTAATCTGCTTTGGTTTTCCTCGCCAAGTAATAATTTGTTGTAGCGTTCTAATAACTCGTTCAGAAGTTAAGCTTGTATCGACCTCAATCGCCAGTGCTTGTCGGTTGAAATCATCCAGCACATTCAGTGTTCTAAAACGATGTCCATAGCTTAATGCGTCACTCATAAAGTCCATTGACCACGATTCATTATGTTGTGTCGGTGCACTTAATGGTTCAGGTGTTCTTGTTGGAACACGGCGCTTTCCCTTACGTCTCAAGTTTAGTTTTAGCATGTTGTAAACGCGTTCAACACGCTTTTTATTCCACGGCTTACCTTTATTGCGAAGCCTTTTGAATAGCTTAGGCAACCCCCACCTAGGATGGCGCTCTACCAGTGCAAGTAATGCGTCGATAACTTCATCATCTGACGGTCGTTTATGTTTGTAATAAAAAACTGAGCGGCTTAACCCTGCCACTTCACAAGCAAATGCGACGCTGACGTTAAATTGAGCTCTTAAATGCTCTACCCAAGCTCTGCGCCTACTTGTTTTTACAGCTTTTTTGCGATGATATCCTCAAGCATCGAGTGCTTTAGGCTAAGCGTTGCAAACATATCTTTTAGCTTACGGTTTTCTTCTTCAAGCTCTTTAAGTCGCTTAACGTCTGAAGCTTCCATCCCGCCATATTTTGAGCGCCATTTATAAAACGTACTTTGGCCGATACCATGTTTGCGGCAGATTTCTGGCACAGGAATACCTGATTCAGCTTCCTTGATCATGCTGACAATTTGGGTTTCGGTGAACTTGCTTTTTCTCATCGTAAATTTTCCTATTTTAGTTAATGGAAAATTCTACTTATGAACTGTTTCATTTTTTGGGGGAGTTACAAGTGGCCGAAACTCATTAGCTACCTCGATGACGGACATCTAAAGATAGACAACAACCGGGCAGAGCGCGCTATCAAACCGTTCGTCATAGGGCGAAAGAACTGGCTGTTTAGCTTCACCACAAGTGGCGCTGAGAGTAGCGCAATCCTCTACAGCGTGATCGAAACAGCCAGAGCAAACGGCCACACCCCATTCGATTATGTGATGCATTGCTTAAACGAATTAGCCCAGCCACAGTGCGATATCGACAGTTTACTGCCCTGGCATGTTAGCCTCTAGGTGTAGTTAGCCGTACGCTTACGTTACTTGGGATGGTAAATACATATTGTTTAATCGAGGGATGGATAACGAGAATTCCAATGTCGACATCTACTGGATGGATGCAAAGATAATTAATGAGTTAAAAACCAAAAATCTAAGTAAGGAAGCATTATGAGTCGACGTTATATTTTGTCTCTATTATTTATGCTAAGTGGCGCTCGCAAAAGTCATGATACTAAAGCAGTTGCAACAAGTAGCTAGTTAGGCAATCCTATCAACGCAAGTAAACTAACGGGAACTCCTAGCTTACTTGCGTTGTTAATACTTACGCGAAATTAGATACAATTAGTTCCTTTATACCATTGTCCAACTTGCTTAAATCTTCCCATTCACCATAGATATCTTCTAACATATGAACCTCATCGACTAGCTCTCCATTTTTATACTTGCTGACTACAGGATGTAAAAAACCATGTTGAGAAAACTTGAGTTGCTCATCTTTATCACTTGGTATGCGGTAGCTAAATTCCAATCTAAAACCTGAAAATTGCTTAAACTGTTCCTCATTTTCGTAAACGAGTTTTGGGACGCTTTCAAAAAATTCAAAGCCACCATTTGGTTTCTTTGAATACAAATCATAAGCGTTCCCAAACAAAAACCAAATTGTGGTTGCTGATTTTATACGCTCGCTGATCTCATTGTATAATTCTGAAGAAGAATCAAGTTGCTTTCTACTTTGCTGGGCTACAAGATTCAATTTCTTGATAATTATTTCAGATAATGACTCCGCGTTATGCCTAATTCCGTGTATAAAAGGAGTTGAGGAATCTTTGTAGTCATTGCATTGCATATTCGCTCCGCAAAAAAACAGATTCGGAATATTACTACTTTCCCATTTATGATTAAGCTTAGGAAACATGTTTTTCAAGCACAACTCAGGAAAAGTACTTGGTGCGTAGTGATCGAAGTTACACTTAAACCCTGTACAGTTTATGACGTAATCATAAGTGTTTTTTTCTGATTCTCCATCTTCTGAAAAAATCATATTTACCAAATACTGCCCAGAATCTAACTGTTCAATTGATGCAATTTTTCCGTTTAAGATCGCGTTTTGCTGTTTCAAGAAAAAAGTATCTAGAAACGCCTGATTCACTGAGCGTAAATGCCCGGGGTAGTGGCTGACCCAAGCAAAATTGAAATCATCTGGGCTTATTAAATGGGTGTTTGATGAGACTTCTAATAAGCTATCAGCTGTTTCAAATGCCGAGTTACCTTTCCCTAATATGAGTACTTTCTTATTTGTGAATTGAGCTACGTCGTTATTCATTTCTGTATAGGCTATAGAGTGCTCAATGCCTTTTATATTAGGAATGTTGAGTTCGCCGATCCCTGTGGCATCAACTAAGATCTCACTTACATATTCTTTACCGTTACCATCGACGACTGTAAATTGGTGGTCGTCTTTTGTAACCTTTGCAACGTGGGTTTCGTAATGAATAGGTAACTCGTACTTTGTCGCGAATTCACCAAGGTATTTGACAAGGTTGTCCGCACTCGGATAGTAAGATTTATCAAAGTCTTTAAAAGAAAACTTATCGTCGCCATTTAGTAGTGAATTCCAGTCCCATCTAAGGTTCTTCTCTTTATTATCAAAGCCCGTGTTTACCTTATTTATCGATATCAATTTACGATGGACTGGATAAGTTTCAAAGAAGCTTCCTGCAACTTTTGCACGTTCCAAAACAATATGGGACACATTTACTTTGTTAAGATAATAGCTTAATTGTAAGCCCGCAGGTCCAGCACCAATGATGATGACTTTATAATTTAACTCCATTCTCAACACTCCTTTTGTAAGGTTTCGGGGTTTTTGCTTATTTTTCTAAAGTGTTCATTCTTTATTATATTTTGTGGCGTATCAGTAGCCACGATCTGCCCGCTATCAACTACGATAACCTGATCTGAAAGGTAGATGCTATTTAGGTTATGTGTGATTATTAGTACAGTTTTATTTTTTGCTATTTCTTTTAAGTGACTATGAAGACCGGATTCAGTGGCGAGATCGAGAGAGTTTGTAGCTTCATCTAAAATGAGTATATCACTGTCTGAATATAGCGCTCTTGCTATCGCAAGTCTCTGTTTTTCTCCACCAGATAAATTTGCGGCATTCAAGGTGACTTCGCTATTAAAGGTAAAGCCATTGCTTTGCATGACGACATCAAAGTTTGAGAGCTGAGACACTCGCTTGAGCTTTAACTCGTCGACATTATCAAAACTGAGTTGTAGAGTGATATTTTGCCAAAGTGGTCCACTGAAAAAGAAAGGATCTTGTTCGACCATCGTGACCTTTTGGTGAGTCGATTGTGAGTTTTTCTGATTCTGATGAATGAAAATTTCACCTAGATAGCTTTGATATAAACCCGCAATTAGCTTTATTAAAGTGCTTTTCCCGGAGCCTGAGCGGCCGATAATAGAGTAAACTTTATGCTCTTTAAATTTATGCGTTATAGCACATAATGATTCAGAATCTGCCTTTTGATATTTAAACGACAGGTTGGTTAATTCAATTTTATTGTGTGTTGACGTATCTTTGGTGGCGGAAGCTAACCGTTCAGCGGGCTCTTGATTTAGTAAACTATCTAAGCTGCTAACTGCGTTTCGAGCCTTCGTTGTAACGGAGTTTATGTCACTTATTGAGGCGAAGGAGTACGACATCAGTAATAATACCATAATGAACGCGACTAATTCTCCCGACGCCATTGAACCTTCTATGACATTCAACCCGCCTACCCACAAAACAAAGATCACGCTAGAGAAACTGCCCAAAATGATTAATCCAGATACAATAGATTCTAAAGAATGAAGTCTTTTAGTTGCATTGTAGACTTGACTCGCTCCCGATTCTATTTGTTCTCCCAGTAAAGTTTCCATTCTATGGATTTTTATTGATTGTATACCTGATAATGATTCAATGATTGTCGAGTTTAGATTAGCAACGGTTTCCCGTTTATGGGCGTTGGCCTCGGAAACTCGCTGGCTTACTTTAAAAATGATAAGAATAACCAGCGGAACGGTGACTATTGAAAGCAAAGTCATATACAAACTGGTGGCTAATAAATAAATTAGGCCACACAATAAAGTGCCGGAAGCTTGAAAGAAAATGCTTAAAATAAAGTGGACGTAGGTGTTTATAGCTTTAACATCATAGTCGATATTAGAATAAAGCTTGGAAGGGGAAGTAACATCAAATAACTCTTGTTGCTTATATAGCATTCTCCCCATCGCAAAGCTAAGTAGTTTATTGCTTAGCATCTCCTTTATATCAAATACGAGTTTTTGCCTCAAGCCATTCGAAAGCACGAATGTAATTAATAAAAGCAAGATAAATGAGACAAAATAGTTTAAACGTTCTCTCGTGACTGACTCTTGAAACAGTAGCTCAACAGTATAGGCAATGCCAAATGAACTGATGACGACTAAAACATTAAGTACAGCCACAATGAATAGCGTAAAGTGCTGTTTCGCACATAGAGTTTTAAGTTTTTGAAAAACAATACCTTCTGGGATAAATATCATTCTTTATATTGACTCTTCGATAACTCTAAGTAATTTACCAGTTCCACAACATTTATCATTATAGTCTTCGACATGGCGAGCATTTATCACTCTGTCATGCGGACAACCACCATTACAAATTGAGAACCATTCACACTCTCGCATACGATCCGTCGCGTCAATTTCTTCTTTTACAGATGCTTGATTATGATTTGACTTTTCGAGCAGGGTGGCTAGATCTGAATTTAGAAGTGAGCCGTAAATACTGCCAATATCTCCAACATACTTATCACAAGGTGAAACATCACCGTTTGGTTCGACAGTGATTATTTCTTGAGAGCAATTTCCTGCCCAATAACAAGCGGAAAGTTGCTTAGTTTTATCCGATAAAACATCGATAAAATTTTCAAACATTCTGATTCTAACTTTGTCTTTGTAGTGCCCGTACCAAACACGATAAACGCAGCTTAAAAATTCAATGTATTCTTTGTAGCTAATGTAGGCATTACCGATATCATCACCAGGCTTTGCTCGGTTATCTGGGACGATGTTCAGAAATTCTATGTCATTTAATTCAATTGAGTGTAAATAGCTTAAAAGTCGTTCAGGATCTAAGTTGTATACATCTTTGTCGACGACTATTAAAGCACCGTAGGCTATACCATGATGCTTAAGCCGTCGAATTCCTTCAGCAACCTTAATGCTGGTTGGTCTTCCTCGGACGTCAAGTCTCCGAGTATCATTGATTTCAGGTACACCATCAAAGCTAATTCCCACGGACATGCCAATGCCTTTTAAGAAAGTGAGCCACTCATCCGATATATTAACTGCGTTTGATTGCATAGTATTGGTGATGAAGTGATCTGGGCGTCTAAATTGTTCTTGTAACCAAATCAACTTTTTGAAGAACAATGGTCTAAGAAGTGTTACTTCTCCACCGTGCCAAACAAACTCCACTCGAGATACATTTGGGATTGCTAATATTCGTTTAACAATTGAAACGAGGTTTTCGAATTTTATAGATTGATTTGGTCCTTCTGCCCACGAATGGCAATATGTACAGCGTAAGTTGCATAGACGTGTAGCCTTGAGTACAACTACAACTTTACTTGCTTTTAGTGGCTTTGCTTTGAAATCGCTTGCTTTTTCTTCTCTGAAAAGAGCTAATTCTTCATCGTCTAAAATATCATAGTCTTTGATCTCACCAATAAGTTGAGATGCTAAGCGAGAGTACTGATAATCACTCACTTCTATGTCTACGGTTTCTTTACTGTTTTCTGCAGCATCAATAACTTTAATAGAAATATCACCGAGCATAATTTATTTTCCTTAATTAACTAATTCACCATCAACCATACTTACTCGCCTACCTGCAACACTTGCTGCAGCAGCGCTGTGCGTTACCATTATGATTGTAGAAGCGCTTGTGTCATTTACTTCCAGCAGTATATCTAAGACCCGCTGGCCAGTTTTTTCATCCAGATTTCCCGTCGGTTCATCCGCAAGAATAATACTTGGTTTGCACGCCATTGTTCGGGCAATCGCAACCCGCTGTTGTTGACCGCCAGATAATTGACTAGGGTAATGATCTTTCCTCGCAATTAATTCCATACGCTCTAATTCTTGCTCTGCCAGTCCTAGTCTATCTTTGTGTGGCACACCCCTAAATTTGAGTGGCAACATAATATTATCCAACACTGATAGGTCAGGGATTAAATTGAAAGACTGGAACACATACCCCAAATGTTCTCTTCTGTACTTTAATTTCTTTTTTTGAGATATCGCTGAAACATCAAAACCATTTAAATGTAAACTACCGGAGTCAATATTCGAGAATAATCCAATTGCGTTGAGTAATGTTGATTTTCCTGAACCTGACTTTCCTGTAATGGCAATAAATTCACCTTTATCAACTTGTAGAGATACTTTATTTAAGGCAGTAGTTTTAATTTTATTTGTATAGAAGTGCTTACACACGCACTCAAGTTGAATGACGCTATTCAATGTATAATTCCTCCTTATATTTTTTGTTCCAATCTAAAATTACGACGCTTTTACCTAACACCATAGGAGCATCAATCACTACTCGATCCCCAATCCTTTCCTTAATAAGGATAGGAGTCCTAATAGCCTTACTCTGTTTATCCGAGTGAAGATATACGAATGTGGTATCACCTTTTTGAAACGTTGCTTCGGCTGGAAGTGTAGGTAGGATATTCTTATCGCTATTGGCAAGTTCTATTTCGACAGATTGGCCGACTTTAATGTTACCTTGCCATTCATCGGTATTTGGCATCTCAAGGTTCATTTTGAACTTTCCCTGCTTAATTAATGGGAATATTTTTAATATCTTTAAGTTAATATTTTTATTGTCTATCTTGGCTGTAGCTCTTGTTTCTTTATTGATTCGCTCTAGATAAAATTCATTTAACTCTACTTCAATTAAGTATTCACCCACCATATCTAGGGAAGCAAATTCTTCTTTAGGCAATATCTGTTGTCCTGACTCGACATCAAAGCCAACAAGGTTGCCTGTGATAGGGGCCCTAATAAGAAGCTGCTGCTCGCTCTCCTGAAGCTTGAGTAGCAAACTATTTAATATTTCCACCGTTTCACCTATCTGCTTTAGCTGATGTGTAATCTGATTATGTTGTGATTGGTAGTAATTAGTCAGAACACCTTGTTTCTCTTTCCATCGAGTCAGGTTACTTTTTATGTCTTCTACATCTGATTTTTGAGAAAGATTCTTTTCTAATAACCTGAGTTTTTGATCCAGTTCTCTTTCAAGTACATCTACGTTATAAAGGGCATCTTCTAATGACAACTTTGAAGAGGTAAGCTCACGCCTCAAATTTAATCTCATATTTTCCAAATTACTAATCTGTTCTGATATTTGAGCCATTTTTTCTGTCAACTTTAATGTGTAGTCATAGTTTTCTAGCTCTAAAATAACATCTCCCTTTTCTACAAGTGTATGTTGCCGATTGATAAAGCTTTTTACTCTGCCGCCAATGTCAGAGGACAGCTTGATAGATTTCATCGGACGTATCGTACCTATAGATGTAATTGCTGAATGAGAGTTTGTTACGGCAATAATTTTTGCTTTTTCATATGGTATACTTGATATCGACTTGTTGCTGTGGAATAAAAGAAAGAAAAAGATGAATGTCATTAATAAGAAGAACGCTACTATCTTTTTACGCTTACCTTTAGGGTTTTCTATTATAGTGTCCATTTAAATCTTTACTGCCTCTCTAGATACTTTTTGCTAACAACAAAAAAGCTAAGAATTATCACGCTGATGAAGATGGCTGCGATGGCCATAGAAGAAAATATATAGCTCGTAAAACCAAAGGAGAAGTTATCAGATATCAAAAGGTTGTCTTTAAGAATATAATAACCAATGCAAGTTCCAACTAAAGAAGAAAAAGTATATAAATAAATATTGTTTTTTAGGGTGTAAGAAAAGATATCTTTCAATCCAGCTCCTAGTTGCTTCATTATATCTAGAGTGTAACTATTACGCTCTACATCAACTAAGCTGTTGGCAATTGTATTTAGGGAAATCAAAACTATGTTCAGAGCGACAACCCAAAGTAAATAATTGGCGATTTTTGATAAGTCTGAATACTCTGACTCAAGTGCTGCATAGCTTGAGCTAAAATCTAATTTATTATTTATGCTTATACGATCGACAATTCGGTTAGAAGTGTTAAGTAATACCGATGTTGCTTTCTCTTCATTAAGGACAATCATAATAGGATCATGAAATGGTTTTACCTTACTTAAAAAAAAGTCACTAACTACTTTAACTATTTCAATTTCTTCTACGCCATTCCCTAAGTCAGCATAAAATTTATGCATTGATAACTTTTCGATAGGAATATTGTCATATAAATTTGCGAATGCTTGAGTTACTACAACCCTTGTCTTTCCATTTATATGGCTGTCATAATTTGAGTGAATGATACTGTCTAAGTCTAGCGGATTTAGACCAAATACTTTTATAAATTCTTCACCTGCATAAAAGTAGTTAATTGGTGTGATATTCTGATCTATTTTTTGTTGTGCTGTGGAAACCGTGACAAAGTGTGATGATTTATCAAATGGGTGCCAGCTAGCTACAGCAGAAACTTCTCCATATTCGGCATTGATTTTATTTCTCAGTGTAATAGGACTTACATCATTAACACCATCTAGCTTTATGAAGTGGCTTTTTGCGATATCGTAGCCGTAGTCGGCCTTTTTTTCGGTAAACAGTTCATAAGTTAAGCTAACTGCGATAAAAATTACAATAGAAGTGATTAACATCTGAAGAAACACAGTGACTTTTGTAAGCCACATCGTTTTTAGTCCTGTCGATTTGGTGATGGACTCATTGCTTTGATACGACAGAACTCTCTTAATAACAAACACATTAGATAGAGTGTATAGGGATGTAATTGTTATTATTATCAAGGATAATGTAAATAATTTTTCCTCTGTGTTGATCGTAGATAAAATATCAAACTCACCGGAAAGAGGTGGGAGGATAAGGTAAAATAATATAGCTGATGTGATATTGGCTATGATAAGAGAATTTTTGTTTTCTAGTAGAGAAATAAAGATAATCTGTATTTCGCTACCGCCAATGCTTGTTAATGTCTTTATACGATCTAATTGAGAGATTTTTATTGAGATTGTCGAGCTTAAAAATCCAACGGTTCCAAGAATGAAAGAAAATATGCAGATTCCAAAGATTAGATATAAGCTTGATTTTGAAAATGTAATTCCAAGCGCGTCAGGGTGATTCTTATCATAATGAAGATCTGAAACTGCTCTTTTTGAAAGGTTAATAAATGAACTTGGGGTGAAAGGCGCCCCAGGGATCTGCGGTGCGTTACTACTAACGATTTTTTCTAGATCTAGGTCATTTCTGTTTACCAGTTCGACAAATAGATGAAGATGAGTGTCATACCAATCAGTATAACTTTCTTTTATTTTTCCATTATATAAATGATCGAAGTTAACAATCACATCTGGTTGGATTGATAAGGTGTCATCTATTTTTATTACTTTCTCTATTCTATATAAACCAGTATTGTTTATTTTTATTGTTTTTCCAATTATTTTACTCTTATCTTCCGCTATCTTTTCAGCGAGCGTGGACGAGATGAAAGCTCCACTTATACCCAGCTCTTCAGAGCCTAGATTTAGCATGAGTTGTGCAGTTTTATCTAATGCATAGACTTCAGTGCCTTTTAATTCTATATCATTATATAATATAGTTATATTCTCACGATAAACTTTGCCTACCCTTTTTACAGCTTGATCTTTTTCTAATACAGGTATAAGTGCAGCAGGCGCTTTAGAGCTTACCACGGTTTCACCGGATGGTAGGTTAAATTGGGTTTCAATTTTATATATGTCGCTGGAAAGTCCAGAATTTATAGAGCTGTCTGCTAGAAAAAAAATAAACATCAATCCAAGTAAGACAGCGCCCAGTGATAAAGATAAAACCCCGGTGACAGCGGAAAGTGCTTTTCCATCGCTCAATAGTTTAGACATCTTAACTACCTAAACTCTGCAAATTTTTGAGCGTGTCGAATAGTCTTTGTTCTATTTCAAACTTTGAATCAGTGATAGCATCTAAAAAGCTCGATGATGAAAAGCCTCTAGATGCTTGTTGTAGATAATAATATGCATTATCTGAAGGCTCATAAGCATACGCCTTTCGCCAGAAATTCTTCAAACCATACCAAGTGTAACAGGCTTGAATATAGGTATTTGGATCTAACATTCTACCTGTCCAAGGCGATTTGATGATACGAGAGTGAAATTTTGTTGGTAGACACGGCTCATACAATTCAGCTAGGTCAAATAGATTATGTGTCATCTCATGAACGATAGCATCGGCAATTGTTTCAACACTCACCTCACTAAGATTAGGATTAATCAAGACAATTAAGCCATTGCTAATATTAGTTGAAGCACAGTTAAAACGATTTTTTGTCTTATCAAACCGGATTGCTATTGAGCAAATGCTCTCTTTTAAAATTGTGTAGCACGGATCTGAAACCGCTTTTATGTAATCTAGCGCATTGTAAATTTTTGGAGTCGAGCATTGAATAAGCTCTGGAGTAATGCCCGTATCGTCCCAAGGAATATCTTTTTGGACACCTCTTGCTAGGTCACTAAAGTAGTCTAGAAGAATGTTTGAGTCGGGATGAACATTTTGATTTTTAAACAGTTTATCTGAGGATGCTTGATAACCAAGATCACCGCGTAAGTTCCAAGTGACTGAGGTTTCATCAATGAAATCACTTTGGATAATATAGTCAGGGTTAAATTCCAAGAAAGAAAGTTCTGTAATTAGTAATCTCTCTATCGTTGATTGATATTTTTCATCACCACGGCGTGCGATCAATGTATTCCAAAATCTTGGTAATTTTAAAAGCTGGTACAGATCATTAGTTGACAGTCTTTCAGAGAGCTTATCAAACAATTCTGAGAGCGGTTTGTTTGATAATACCTCTTTCTCAATGATATCTATCATTAATGTTAATTTACATCGCGTAAATATCTCAACAAAGGAGTCGTTCTCAAACTTCAGACAACTGGGTAATTCGCTCGTTAAAATATTCATAACATTCGTCCTAAATAAAGCTGTTAACACTGCACATCTTTAACAGCTAATCAACCAAAAGGTGGTTACTTCTCGAACGACTTAGACCAGTTCCAAGCGGTAATTGGTGGAGCAATCGCAATGCTATCAACACGAGATTGGTCAACGTTTGCAATATTTAGTGTTTGATCTGAAAAGCTAGCTTTTAACGCATCTAGTTTTTCTGCAACAGAAATTTTTTCTTTTGGTGCTTCAACGATCATTTTTAATTCCTTCTTAAAAGTTAAATTATACCTTGAGGATACATCCTCGAAATATTTGTACATTAAATGATAATGCAGTGTCAAATTTTTTATTTTAACTTGTTAGAGTGTGACGTTGGTTTGCACTTATTTTCTTTAACTTAATTTTTTGTAAGTCATTGGATTGTTAGTTTTTATTGGTTTTTTATTTGATGGGCCTAGCTTGGGGCATGGCGAAGCTTACGCTGAGAATGAAGTTGTGTTGAATTTATGTTAATTTTATGGGTTTGTTGGTGGGCTGTTTGGCTATTTTTAGAGTTTGCATTATGGTGATAGATTTTTGGAAGATGTAGATGTAGATGTAGATGTAGATGTAGAAGTGGAGTAATACATACTCCACTTATAAAACTTAATGCTGTGCTTTGGGAGGGAAGTTAGCCAATAGTTCTGAGATGGTTTTGTTTATTGACTCTGTTCTTTGATCCGGTGATTGATTGCTACGTAAGCGACCTTCTTTTGCTCCACGCCAAACTAGCTGGTTAGACGCTTTGTCTATCATATCGAGTACTAGCGTGCCCACTTCATATTCACGTGTTGTGGTCTGTGTTTGCCAGCCAATACCCCAGTAATTCCAACGCGCACCATACGTGGTGTGAAGCGAGTCAGATTCAATTTTTGTATCAACTGATGCGTGATAGTTAACCAGTAAGTCAGCCGATTGCGGATCGGTGAGAGTGAAACCTTGTTTGCTCATTTCGTTTTGAATTGCACTGCGGATCCGCTTTTCCATTAAGTCATTGACTTGGTATTCACGACCATTATTTTTTAGGTCCGCTTCAGGTGACCAAGCATAGGTTTTGTAGTTAGCGAATTGTACAGACTTATCATAATCCCAATCAGGGGTTTTGGCGCAGGCCGCTAACATCAGCACCAAAATGGCGATAACAATATTCTTAAACATGTGTCTTTACTCCTTAGTCGGATGTTTGCTCTACCTTAACGTGTTAAGGCGTTAAATGGTAGAGACAAGCACCCTTTAATAATTGTATCTAAGACATTAACTTGAGATTAATGTTCCACTTCTATCCAGTCTTTTTCATCTACCCAGTTTTGGCTACCTTGTGCAACACTGCGGATCGGCACTAGGTAGTCACAGCTGATCTGTGGTTTCACCGATGCAAAAATTGGCACAAACCCAAAGCTTAGTGCGGTTTCGATAATGGCCTTTTGGTTTTGTGGGTCGATATCCGCGGCTTCATCGATGTAAATCGGGATACGATACATTGCTTGCTCTTGATCAGATAACAGATAGCGAATAAATAGCATGCCACATAAAAGCTTGATGGTGATCCGTGTACCGTTTGAGCCGGCCGAGTCAATTTTATCGAAGTGTTCAATGTCACCCGCGCGGTTGACCACTTCAAAGCGAATGTCAAAGAGGTCAGTTAACGTCAATCCCGCTTTATCACTTGCAAGTTTGATGATGTGATCTTTCGCCTCATTAACGGACTTTTCTGAGCTAGGCTGCTCGCTAAGTAAGTCTAAGCTTTCGCCTTTTTCGTATAAATCTGAAGTGCTGATAATGGTGTCTATGCTATCGATAAGCATTTTACGAGGGATCACATTAATCTTAAACGCTTGCAAGTTAGAGATACGATGCTGGCTTATGCCTTTGTTAAAGCTGTTCATCTCTCGGCGTAAGCGGTCTAAGTCTTGACGCAGTCCTTTAATGGTTGCGGCCACTTCAGTGAGCGCCACTCGTGCTTGTTTATCGACGGCATCTCGTTCGTTATCTAGGTTGTGATACGCGCTGATCAGCTTTTGATACTTAATAGTAACGTCTGACTCGTTTTCAAACTTAGTGATCCCAGCATTGTAGATATGCAAGTAGGTATTACGCACATTAACGTCTAAGTTTCTAAGCTCATTACAGTCTTTATTAAACTGGTGGGTCACTTCAGACAGGTTATCAAAATCAAGATTAATTTCGATTTCGTACGGTGCCAGTTTACCCGAGTATAGGTCTAGTGTGTGATCGATACGTTCTGACTTTACTTGTTTTAAGCGGTCGGCTTGGCGTACCAATAAGTCTTGCTTGCTTTTAATGATAGAGCGGCGATCTGAAATCGAACCGGCATTACGCTGAATATCATGTAAATATTCATCAACTTGCTCACGTTCCATCTCAAGCTGCTCTTTTAGTGCTTGCTGAGCATCGACGGATTGCAACATGGTTTGATATTGCTCAAAGCGTTTCATGGCCGCTTCGGTAGCCATTAGTTCATCATATAGAGCATCACGTTCTTTTTGTTTTTCAGCGACGTTTGCGGCGACTTCACGCTGCTGCTTTAAGTCGTTAAGCGACTGTTGTAGTGACTCCAGCTGTGCTTGCAGTTGGGCTTTGTTCTCACCGCTTTGCATTTGTACTGGACTCAGTTTTTTCAACTTAACGGTAGCACCAGGTACTTTAAGCTCACCACCTTGAACTGACTTAGATAGGGACTCCAAAAATGCGCCAAAGGCATCTTCGTCGGTGATATCAATTTCACCTTGAGAGGTGGTTGAAAACGATAACAAATCCGGATTCAAGATCCGTGAGATCTCTTCCACTTCTTTTAAAGAAAGATCTTCACGCATACGAGTAAACAGGTTGAACTCAAGGTTCTTGAGTTGCAGTTTTAAACTCTTAATCTGCTTTTGCGTTTCGTTGATGCGAAAATCAAGGGTATGGAGACTTTGCCCCTGTGCACTATTAATAGAGAAGGAAAGCTGCTCATATTCCTTTTTCAACAGAGTTAAATTGGTTTTAAGCGTTGCATGATTCGTTAGTTCAAATTCACGTTTTAACGCGTGGAAATCAGTAAACCATTGTTCTATTTGGGTTTGTTTACGCTCGATATCTCGAGACTGTTGGACGTACAGCTGCTGCTTAGACTCAAATTCGCGCTTTTCAGCTTCTATGTCTTCTAGCTGTGTTGCCAGCTCTGCAATTTGCTCGTTGTGATAGTTATCATATTCAACCAAAGCTAAATCGAGTTTCGGTGCGTAAGCCGCCAGTTTACCTTTTAATACCGCCTCATTTTCAAGCATTTTCTCAAGGGCTGAAATTGGCTCTTGCATTGACTCCAGCGCATTTAGTTCACGACGCGCACGGTTAACCTTATCAAAAGCGCGACGCCAGACTTCATAAAAATCGACTTTCGAGTTCGACATATGGCGTTCGAACACCTTGAGCATAAAGCGCTTTACGTCTTGTGCACCGAGTTTGTGCAGATTCAAAATACGACGGAATATTTCTTTATATACAGGCGCATCTTGGACATTATTCAGTGGGATCATCTTCAGGTTGATATCGCCATCAAATGGTGTGGCGCCACCTGTGAGCAGGGCATTAAGTTCTTGTGCTTTTAGCTCTACAGGCTTAAGTTGTTTTTCCTGTAAGTGATTAAATAGCTTGGTGTACTTGATGATACTTTTACCCTGGGTGTAATCATCAAGATTCAGTTTGCCTTGATAGCAAAAAAACTGATGCGCGTAACCGGCGATTTTACCCAGTCCCGCAACGCCAATGACCACATCGCCGTGGGGGAGGTTGGCTTCAAGCAAAATATAGGATTGATCAGAAGAGAAGTAGAACTTACGCGTTTCTTCTAAATCGTGGCCATCCCATTCAGTCAGTCTTAAATCGTTGATAAGTGGAAACTGTAGCGCGTTGATCACCGAGCTTTTACCGGTGTTATTCGGGGCGCAGATAGACGCACTTTTATCCAGAGGAATGACACACTTAGCGTATCCGGCGGTATTTAATAATGCGAGTTTACTTAGGCCGTACAACTGCTCGCTCATAGCTCGTCCTCAATATCATATTGTTCTTCGTTTACTTCCATTAGCGCGTCAATGTAGCGATAAATCGGTGCAAGTAGCATAAAGCCTTGCTCAACCTCACGGGCTAGACCCAGTCTCACCATACGTAAAAACACGTCTTTTCTGAGATCTGAGCCCGAAAAAATCTCCAACTGGTCAAAAAGATGCTTATTGAGCTGTACTATGGTTTGCATTCGCTCTAAATCGCAGCTTTCATCAAATAGTACGCGAAGCGGATCTTTACCTTGGTTGGCATAGTGCTCAATTAAAATATAAATGGTTAGGGCAATCGCACGGGAAATTTTCCCCATATTTGGCGTGCTTTCATCGCTTGCCAAATAATAAAAACCACGGGCATCGTGCTGTAAGTCATGGCCTAAAGCTGAAAATAGCGCTTGATAGCTATCAATTTGCTGATCTAACTCTTGCCAAAGGGTAGTGTCTTGCTCACTGATATGATACCCGCTCACCAGTTTTTTATTAATGGCTTGGAGTTCATTGAGCATGTCTAAGTTAATTGTCGTCATAATGCTAATCTTGTTTTGCTTTGGCACTAAATGGATATAAAGAGAAGGTATGCGATGCGATAGTGATCTTACTCTTTTGTTGCTCTTGGCTAAGTGCCAAGTCAGATTCGTTGATCAGTTTTTGATAAAGGAACAGCATTTCGTCTGCTTCAAGATCAGGGTAGCTATCGCTTAAAAAGCCCAATAGTGCCTGGCGCTTTTTACCGGTTTGTTGAAATCTCGTTTTTACCGAGTTGTAATCTGGAATGTTAGGGCTTTGATAAGCTGGCACATCGTCGTGATCGGGCAGCTGATATTCTTCATGCTCAAATTCAACGAGACTTGCCATATATGCGACCATGTGACGCTTTTGCCCAAGGTTAAAACGTTGAATGTCTGACACAAATTCTGGTTGAACTGGTGAGAGTAAACGGTCAACACCGCGCTTTCTAATTTGTCCAAGGACTTTAGAGGCTTGCCGCGTAATGAGTGTATTGCGGCGTAGCTCTTCACGTAACGGCATGAGGAGATCGGCACTGCGGCTTAAACTTTCTCTACCAATGAGGTGCATATCTAAAATGCGTGTTCTGAGCTGCTCCAGCATGCGTTTGTCTGCAGCACCACGGCCTAATTGTTCAATCTCGTCAATTTGCTCACTGACCTGAAGCTCTATCTGATCGAAGCAGCGTTGGAAAGGGCCATGAATATCAACCATTTCCAACATAGGTTCGATATATTCGTCAAAAGCTTCTAATACGGCTTTATATCTCATGCCAAGAGACAGCGTTGAGGTGTCAGACTTTGCTTGTTCAACCAAGTTCATGATAGCGCTTTCGTTATGCTCGAACAGCTTAACAATTTTACGAACGCGTTCGTCCATAATGCGGCTAAAGCGGCGTAGCTCAGAGTAGTCAGCCTCTTCACCGGCTTGTGCGATGCGATTACCTAATCTTTCTAAGTCTTTTACCAGCACCGTGATCTCTTCCGCTAAACCGAGGCTTTCTTCTTGTAAAAGAAAGCTGGCGAAGTCAGCGATTGCACGGTTGATTTCTAACTGTGAAGATTTAGCTAAAGGAATAATAATTTCTTGTTGGAGTAATCGATTGGTTTCTTTATATATCCGTTCACTCGACCAGCTAGAATTTTTCTGCTTTAGGATGTTTTGTACATCTTTTAGACTGAAATCTGCGAGCTTAAATCGTTTAAAAAGTAGCTCGAGTACGCTCCAGTGTTCATTTATCGTATTTAATAATTTTTTTGCTGGGATCATAACTTTCCAGTGTGTAGTAGAGAAGTTTCATCACCACTTCATCAAATTGTCACAAAATGTTTATTGTACGTGGCATGGGGCCTGCGATGGTGCTAGAATCCGCCCCGAAATCGAACCCACCCCTTGTTACATTTAATTACAGGTTGTTTGCGCATTATGGTCACGCCCATTATTCTAACCCTGATCGCCATCGCTTTTATACTCATCGTTATAGAAGATATTATTCACGTAAACAAGGCCAAAACAACGCTTTTTTTTGGTACTTTATGTTGGATTATCGCCTTTATCTCTCCAATTCATGGTCAAAGCCCAGAAATTGTACAAATTGAACTAGACCATAACATTTTGGAAATCGCGACGCTTTGGCTGTTTTTAATGGCTGCCATGACGTTTGTGGCCTACTTGAACTCAAAAGGGTTTATCCAAAATATTGTTCACCGGATCATGCCAACCCATATTAGCGAACGCAAGCTAATGTTTTTGGTCGGTGCTTTTGCATTCGTATTTTCGTCAATATCGGATAACATCACCGCGACGCTTATTTCATTAGCTGTAGTCATGTCTTTGAAATTAGACCCGAAAAAGCTAATTAGATATGCGACATTAATCATCTTCAGTGTTAACTCCGGTGGGGTATCATTGATCACCGGTGATGTAACCACCTTGATGATATTTTTGGCCGATAAAGTAACCATCCCTGATCTGCTTTTACTAATTGCCCCTTCTATTTTTAGCGTATTTATCTTAGCTGCGATGCTATCAATCGGCATGAATGATAAGATCATTTTTGAAAAGGCTGAATTACGCAGAATTGAAAAGACCGATATCACCATTGCGCTCATCTTCTTATCAACCATTTTTGCTACGTTATTCTTAAGCGTGCAATACCATGTACCGCCGATGCTGACTTTCTTATTTGGCTTGTCTTTGATGTTCTTAATGGCGCAATTCTTGATGCGCAAGAAAGACGTTAATAAGAAAATCATCGACTATATCCGTGAAATTGAATACGACACCTTGTTGTTCTTTGTGGGTGTGCTGTTATTAGTTGGCGCGTTGAAAGAGGTCGGTGTACTGTCTAAGTTTACCGATTTATATCTGCATCTTGCACCGGAATACGCAAACTACTTGGTCGGTTTAATGAGTGCGGCGGTAGATAACGTGCCTTTGACGGCTGCGCTATTAAAAGCAGATATTACGATGACTCCAGCGCAATGGCTAACCTTTACTTATGCGACTGGCGTTGGTGGCTCTATGCTCATCATTGGTTCTGCAGCGGGGATCATTGCAATGAGTAAGGTTAAAGCGTTAACCTTCTCAAGCTATCTTAAAATGAGTATCTACCTGCTTATCGCATATACCATTGGATATAGTGGCGCGTATTTCGCGGGTCAGCTTATTTAAGACCAATGGATTTAATTTTTTAGCGCTTTGGGATAAGTTTTTCATAAATAACTTGACACCTAGACGGCTAAAAGATAATTTTCTCACATCGCCCGCATTTATTGCGGGCTTTTATTTTGCTTTTATTCAGATTAACAAAGGCAAAATAAACAGAAGAGGCGCGATGCTTAGGTAGTTAGTGTGAGGTGACGAGACCAATGACCACTAGTGAGGGAAGTATTCGCCGAGGAGAAAAGTTGCTCGTCGCAACGATTCTTCGGTTTACGAGGCTGAATCCTCGGAACTGTCACCGTATTGGTGGAGAGCTTCTGGCAAAGGTCATTTCAAGCGTTCGTCTTTTTAGAAATCCCATGCCGAGTTCTCCTTATAAAATTTGACTGTGCCAACAGTCGAGAGGAGAGAAAATGAATTCGCAGTATGTTGTAGCCAAATTTGGCGGTACCAGTGTCGCTGACTTTGAGGCTATGTCTCGTTGTGCTCACATTGTTCGTGACAACCCAAATGTTCGAGTGGTCGTTGTGAGTGCGTGTGCTGGCGTAACCAATCACCTTGTAACGCTAACCCAACAAAAGGAAGATGAGGCCGGGCGCAAAGCGGTTGTTGCAGCGGTTGAAAACATACAGCAAGCGATTATCGACCAAGTGTCTTTGGATGCTGATCTTGCTGAGGGTTACAAGCAAACTTTCAGTGAATTTGAAAGCCTTGCGAGTTTACCTGCACTTAGCAGACAGCAATGCGATGAAATGTTGAGCTTTGGCGAACGTTTTTCTTCTTATTTGTTTACCCAAATACTACGTAATAACCAGGTTCAGGCGTCGCGCTTTGATGTGCGTAAAGTGCTTAAAACAGATAATCAATTTGGAAAAGCGAATCCAAATGTTGCAGCTACACGTGAAGCTGCGCAAACCAATTTGGTCGCGCTACTTGGCGACACAGTGCAGGTGACGCAAGGGTTTATTGGTAGTGACCAATACGGCCAGACGACTACGCTTGGTCGTGGCGGTTCTGACTATAGTGCAGCATTGTTAGCAGAGGCAATTGACGCGTCAAGTGTGCATATTTGGACCGATGTCGTTGGTATTTTCAGTACCGATCCGCGTTTGTGTGTAAAGGCTAGACCTATTCCTCGTTTGAGTTTTGATGAAGCGGCAGAAATGGCGACATTTGGTGCTAAGGTGTTACATCCCGCAACTATATTGCCAGCGAGTCGTAAAGGTATTTCAGTATTTGTTGGTTCAAGCCGTGATCCGCAAGCGGGTGGCACTTGGATTGAAAAAGAGAAAACGGCGCAAGCAGGCATTCGCGCAGTGACACAACGCAAAAACCAAATACTATTGACGTTAAAGAGCCCTGAAATGCTTCTTGCTAGCGGCTTTTTGGCTCGTATCTTCACCATTTTAAGCAATTACAATATATCGGTTGACTTGGTAACGACTTCGGAAATTAGTGTTGCGCTTACGCTGGATAATGCGCCGAATGCTTCTCGACCAGAGTTAGAACAAGCTTGTTTGGATGAACTTGGCGAGTTTTGTCATGTGTCCGTTGAAAATAATCTTACTTTGGTGGCCATGATAGGTTCTGAGATCCAGTTGAAGAAGTGCCAGCTCAATCTCATGGATGTGTTGTCAGAGTTTAATATTCGACTAATATGCCATGGTGCGAGCAAGCACAATCTGTGCTTTTTAGTTGAGCAGCAGGAGTCAGATCAGGTCGTGCAGTCAATTCATGCTAAATTACTAGAGGTTGCGTAAGTGAATTTATTGTTTTTTAGGAACTAATAAAAAAGTTGCATTATTGAGTAATGGATGGCACTTTGTTTATAACGGTTAGGGTCTGCTGACCTTCAAGTTTGTTTTTCCCTAGGAGTGCCATCATGAATTATAAAGACGTCTACGAATTCTGGTTTGTTGAATGCACTGAATCAGATTGGTGGAAGAAGTCTGCGGACTTTGATCGCATCATAAAAAATCGCTTCGGTATTTTGCACCAAATGGCGCACCAAGGTGAGCTTTCGAGCTGGAGAGCAACACCACTTGGCGCGCTGTGTGAAATCATTATCTTAGATCAGTTTTCACGCAATATATTCAGAGACACTCCAGAGGCGTTTGCCAGTGACGCATTGGCGCTAAGCCTCACCCAACACGCCATCGAAAAGGGCTACCACCGCCAGCTCAACGATACTGAATTGATGTTTTTATATCTACCTATGATGCATAGCGAAAGTCGCATCATCCATCGTGCCGCAGATCATTATTTTCGCGACCTGCCCAATTATGATTTTGAAGTCGCGCATAAAAAAATTATCGATAGATTTGGCCGTTATCCCCATCGAAATGAAATACTCAATCGCGATTCAACAGAAGAAGAAATGGACTTTCTAGAGACGCCCAACTCGAGTTTCTGAGGCACGGCTCGAACCTCTCGCATTTTTAGTGGAAGTACGTATAATCGGCCGTCTACAAAAATAATGATTGATTACAGACATGGCTCATACGCGCGATGGATTTCAAAGCCGACTTGGCTTTGTGTTAGCAGCAGCTGGTGCGGCTGTTGGACTTGGTAATATTTGGGGGTTTCCCACACAAGCCGCAAACCACGGTGGCGGTGCATTTTTACTGGTTTATTTTGCGGTAATTTTCTTACTCGCATTACCTGCACTTTACACAGAATTGTACTTAGGCCATCAGGCACAAGCAAACCCAGTTAAAGCACTTAAGACAGCCTGGCGTGAAGGTAATCCGAAAATAGGAGCCGCGGCGGGGTATATCGGCCTTGCTGGTGCTATCGTGATGCTTAGCTTTTACTCCATTGTGGCTGGGTGGATGCTGTCTCATGCACTTGATCCTCTTGCGCAAATGGCTGAACTAGATGCTGCTCATCAGTTTCTTAGCGGTGATTCGATGCTGAGAAACTTTATCTTTACGCCACTAATGTTAATTTTGACTGCGAGCATTATTCTTAAAGGCGTAAAATCAGGCATAGAAGCTTGGTCGCGCAGACTTATGCCGTTGTTACTGGTATTACTGCTTTGCCTTATTGGCTATATGGCGACATTAAACGGTGCAGCAGAAGGGTTTAGAACGTATTTAATTCCGGACTTTTCAAAAATTAGCGATCCTGACTTGATCATTGCGGCGATGGGGCAGGCATTCTTTTCGTTGTCGTTGGGTGTGGGCTGCATGATGATTTATGGCTCGTACTTAAAACCGAATGAAAATCTACCTAAGCTGACGTTTAGTGTTGCAATGCTAGACACCAGTGTCGCATTTTTGGCCGGTTTACTTATTATCCCTGCAATATTCGTTGCGCAGCAAAATGGTGTTCAAGTATTTCAAGACGGCAAATTAATCGGTGAAGGCCGGTTGATTTTTGCCATTTTACCCGAGCTATTTGCCAATATGGGTGAAATGGGATTATTAGTTAGCCTGACTTTCTTTGTGCTTATGTCTATTGCGTCGGTAACGTCTACCATTTCTTCAACAGAAATTCCGGTATCTTTCTTGGTTGAAAACCATGGCTTTCAACGTAAACAAGCGACTTGGTTGGTTACGTTAGTTATCTTATTAGCATCGAGCACGATTATTCTAAACTTTGATTGGTTGTTCGAATTGGTGATCAGTCTATTCACGCAATATCAGCTACCATTGATGGGGCTGTTCTACTTTATTACTGTTGGCTGGGTTTGGAAGCGCGGTAATCAGCTCCACTTAGAATCCCGTGGTGCACATTACTGGTTTGCTCAGTACGTTAGATTTGTTTGCCCAATCTTAATGACCGCGGTATTTATTAACGTAGCACTGGCAAAGTAGTGATCATTTATTCTCAAAAACGGGAAGCATTGGCTTCCCGTTTTGATTTTTATAACTAAGCTCAAAAATCTCGTGGGGAAACAAACTCCCCAGCTTGAATGCTTTCGTAAGTTCTTTGCGCCAATGAATCTAAGTTGGCTAAATCTTTGCCCATTGAAGCCAGTTGGTTTGTTACTGGAATAATATCAATATCTTCAACCCCAGAAAGCTGGGCCACTCGGGCAAAAGTATATGCGTGCTTATACTTTTCGTGTTTGTAGAAAATACTGACTAAAGATGAATAGATTTCTGGGTTAGGGGTATGACCTCTTTTATTCAGCTCTAATACGCGGTAGAGAATATCAACGGTTTTATCGTCATCTACTTTGGCATAAAACTCTGCGAGGAAAAGCTGAATTTCGGGATCGTTTTGGACCCTAGGGTCGTCTTGCATATTCAGTAGCTTGTTCATTGCTGTGCGATCACTGTTACGAGACCAATGATAATAGAGCAGGCCTGGGTGGTTACTGCCTTTTGTTTCATTGTAAATACGCGTCATTTCTTTTAGTGCGGTGAGATGACCTTCCACTCGTGAAGTGGTTTTTTCTTTTAACTTGATGTGCTCAATTTTGGCGGCGCGAGAAACACATTGGTTGTAGCTTTCTAAATTTTGCAACAAGTCATATTTGTTTTCGTCCGTTGGAGACTTGTATTCGTGGTAGCGCGCGTAAATTAGCGACGCACGTTCGTCTTTACAGTGACTGTCTTTATTTAAGTCTTCACAAAAACCAGGCGTTTCGCTACACACTTGGTTCAAGGTTAGGGTGTCGTCGCAACCAGCAAGTAGTAACGCTGCAAAGACTAGCGACTTTTTAAACGCCATAGTTTGACCTCAATGATTTTTTATAATTATAGGGGGTTACGCCCGAATAAACAGGGTAGAGCTAATAGTTTACTAGTTTAACGCAATGAATTGTTCGGTAACAGTGGAGAATCACGGCAGTTTAAATTAGAATAGCCGTGCCCATTCGGGCTATCCGTTCAAAGAAAATTGTTTATTAGGCAGAAAAAATGACCTTATCTCACGAGCAAGAATATCAAAACAGCTGGCAAGAGCGTCAAGATTATGCAGAAAGCATGCAACCCCTAATCGGTCGTCTATACCGTAACAAAGGCGTTGAAATCTCTGTATACGGTCGTCCTCTTGTGAGCGCAAGCACCATTGATGTTATCAAAGCACACAAAACAGTAGCACGCTTTGAAGAGCGTAAACTACGTCTTCGTGAAAGCTTTCCATTCTTAGAAGTGATCAGCAAAATGGAATTAGCACCAGGTCGTGTTGACCTTGGTAAGCTAGCTTATGCCTACATTTATAAAAATGCAGGTGAAGGCCGCTCAATCGAAGAGTTTTTAAATGCAGAACTTGCAGAATTACTAAACCAAGGTGCACGTCCAGAACCTCGTGACGTCGTTCTTTATGGTTTTGGTCGCATTGGCCGTTTATTAGCACGCCTACTTATCGAACGTGGCGGCTCTCACGCTGATTTACGCCTTCGTGCAATTGTTGTTCGCGGTGGCCGCGATGGTGATCTCGAGAAACGTGCAAGCTTATTGCGCCGTGACTCAATTCATGGTCCTTTCAATGGTTCAATCACAGTAGACCATGAAAAAGGTGCGATTAAAGCAAATGGTAACTACATTCAGATTATCTACGCAAACTCACCTGAAGAAGTGGATTACACAAAATACGGTATTGAAAACGCGCTTATCGTAGATAACACAGGTGTGTGGAAAGACGAAGATGGCTTAGGTAAGCACCTTAAGTCAATCGGTGCGTCTAAAGTGTTACTTACAGCGCCAGCTAAAGGTGACATCAAAAACATCGTTTATGGTGTTAACAACTCAGACATTCAGTCTGAAGACAAGATTGTGTCTGCAGCAAGCTGTACAACTAACGCAATCACACCGGTATTAAAAGCACTTAACGACAAGTTTGGTATTAAGAATGGTCACGTTGAAACGGTTCACTCTTACACCAATGACCAAAACTTGATCGACAACTACCACAAAGCTGAGCGTCGTGGTCGTAGTGCAGCATTGAACATGGTTATTACTTCAACCGGTGCTGCGAAAGCGGTTGCTAAAGCACTTCCAGAGCTTGCTGGTAAACTAACTGGTAACGCAATTCGTGTACCAACACCAAACGTATCAATGGCAATTCTTAACCTAAACCTAGGTAAAGAAACAACTGCTGAAGAGCTAAATGAATTCCTTCGTGAGTCTTCACTTTACTCTGAACTACGTGACCAGATTGACTACACTGCATCAACAGAAATCGTGTCTACTGACCTTGTGGGTAGCCGTTATGCAGGTGTGGTTGACTCAAAAGCAACCATCGTTGATGGCGACCGCGTAGTACTTTACGTATGGTACGATAACGAGTTTGGTTACAGCTGTCAGGTTGTACGTGTAATGCAAGACATGGCGGAAGTAAAATTCCCGAGCCTACCTCGCTAACACGAAATTTACGACAAAAAGCCAGCACCAGCTGGCTTTTTTAGTTTTTGAAACAAATTGGTTGTGGTAGGCTTGCAAAGATAGGTCAGCTACAATTAGCTAACAAAAAGTTACACCTTAACTTTGTGCAAAGGCAGGCACAGTATTACCTCTTTTTGAGGCTTAATATTGTTCTAGACTGAAGCAAAGTTGAGTATGGTAACAGTGTATTTACACAACAGTTTTTAACTTATTTAGGGAAACCTATGCGCATTACGAGTAATTTCGATAGTGGTAATATCAAGGTGGTAAAAGCAGAATCACCTGCGGATATTCAACTAGAAATCAATAAAGACAATGAGTCTGACTTTTTTCAATGGTTTCACTTTAGACTTGAGTCTACGCCTTTTTTAGAGCACAAAATTCATATCAACCAACTACTAAACTCAGCATACCCTGAAGGTTGGGATGACTATCATGCGGTTGCATCTTACGATCGTCAAACTTGGTTCCGTGTGCCAACCCGTTATGAGAATGGCACATTAACTATCGATTTTGAGCCTGAATGTGTTCATACCTACTTTGCTTATTTTGCTCCTTATAGTTATGAGCGCCATTTAGACTTAGTCTACTGGGCTCAAGCCCACGATGCGTGCGTTGTAGAGACGCTAGGTCAAACACTTGACGGCCGTGATATGAGCTTACTCACTATTGGTGAGCCGTCAGATGAGAAGAAAAAGATTTGGATCACGGCGCGCCAGCACCCGGGTGAAACGATGGCAGAGTGGTTTGTTGAAGGTCTACTTCACAAACTATTGGATGACGAAGACCCACATGCTGCTGCACTGTTATCGAAAGCGATATTTTATGTCGTGCCAAATATGAATCCGGACGGCAGCGTTCGTGGTCATCTTCGCACTAATGCAAAAGGCGTTAACCTTAACCGTGAATGGCAAACCCCGACACTTGAGAACTCACCTGAAGTTTATTATGTATTAAATAAAATGCATGAAACTGGGTTGGATATGTACCTAGATATTCATGGTGACGAAGCACTACCGTATAACTTCGTTGCGGGCAGTGAAGGTATTCCGAGTTATGATGAGCGCCTACAGCGTTTGGAAGAGTCTTTCAAGGCGGCACTGTTAACTATCACACCTGAGTTCCAAGATGAATTTGGTTACGATAAAGATGCACCGGGTGAAGCAAACCTTACTGTAGCATCATGTGCTGTTGGTGAAGCGTTCAAAGCGTTGGCTTATACCGTTGAAATGCCGTTTAAGGATAATGCAAATCTGCCGGATCCATACTTCGGTTGGTCAGACCGACGCTCATATCAGTTTGGTCAAGACACCTTAGCTGCAATCTTAAATGTGGTTGACGACTTAAGATAAGCTTAAAGACGGGTAATCACCATATTGATTACCCGCTTATTTTTGTGCGTTTAAAAGAACAACAAAATAATATTTAAAAATAATAAGGTAGAACACCTCAACAGGGTGTAATAACAACAATAAAGGGGAATATTCGTGGATGCGTTAGGCAGCTTATTAGATAGCTTGGATGGAATGTTAGGTGGTTCACCTTGGTTCCCGTATGTACTGTTAGGGGTAGGTTTGTTTTTTACAATCTACTTGAAATTTCCACAGATCCGATATTTCAAACATGCTTGTAAAGTCGTTACCGGAAAATATGATAAAAAGGGCCTAGAAGGGGATACCACACACTTCCAAGCACTCGCAACGGCACTCTCTGGCACAGTTGGTACTGGTAATATTGGTGGGGTGGCGCTGGCAATTTCAATCGGCGGGCCAGCAGCATTATTTTGGATGTGGATGACGGCCTTTTTTGGTATGACAACCAAATTTGTGGAAGTCACGCTATCGCATAAATACCGTGTACAAACAGATGATGGCACAATGGCTGGTGGTCCAATGTATTATATGGATCGCCGCTTAAACATGAAGTGGCTAGCGGTATTGTTTGCAATTGCTACTGTGATTAGCTCATTTGGTACAGGTAGTTTGCCGCAGATCAACAACATTGCTCAAGGTATGGA
Organism: Pseudoalteromonas sp. JC3; assembly: GCF_030291895.1. Lineage (NCBI taxonomy): Bacteria > Pseudomonadati > Pseudomonadota > Gammaproteobacteria > Alteromonadales > Pseudoalteromonadaceae > Pseudoalteromonas > Pseudoalteromonas sp. JC3. Next base: position 1,947,025 of record NZ_CP127855.1, read on the forward strand.
AGCGACCTTTGGTTTTGCACCGATGGCAACAGGTGCGGTGCTTTCTATTCTACTTGCTTTGGTTATTCTTGGTGGTATCAAGCGTATTGCTGCCATCACTTCTCGCGTTGTGCCATTAATGGCTGCGATTTATATTCTTGGCTCTTTTGCCGTTATTTTCTACAACATTGAGAATATCGTTCCTTCTTTCCTTTCTGTATTTACAGATGCTTTCACGGGATCTGCGGCAGCGGGTGGTTTCTTAGGGGCTTCTTTTGCGTATGCATTTAACCGTGGGGTTAACCGAGGTCTGTTTTCCAACGAAGCGGGTCAAGGTTCAGCGCCAATCGCGCACGCCTCGGCAAAAGCCGATGAGCCAGTGTCTGAAGGTATGGTTTCCATTCTTGAACCGTTTATTGACACAATTATTATCTGTACCTTGACGGGATTGGTTATTTTGTCATCGGGTGTGTGGACCGAAAAGTTCGAAACTCATTTTGAGCGCTCGTCTATGGTTATCTTAGACGGTAAATATGACGAATCGAATCAACAAGACCGAGATGCATTGTACGCCTACTTGAATGGTAAAAAAGAGCATACTGTCAAACCTTTCAATGGTGAGATTGAAGTCGTACAGGGTAAGGCGGTAACAGAAAACTTTACCGTGATCCACTCGCGTTCTATTGGTGAGCAAGTACGTTTTGGTATTACAGAGCGTCACAAGTACACAGGTACCGTCGAAGTGAAAGACGGCTTGCCAACAGACAATAGCATCAGCGTGATTGGTTACTCTTTAGTGCATTCGGCAGAGCTGACAACCAAAGCATTTACCCGAGGTTATTTGGGCGAAAATGGTAAATACATCGTTTCGATTGGCTTGTTGTTATTCGCGTTTTCTACGGCAATTGCGTGGTCATACTATGGCGACCGCGCGATGATTTATCTTCTGGGTAGCCGCTCGGTCATGCCATATCGCGTATTCTATGTTGCAGGTTTCTTCTGGGCGTCGTTTGCTGATACGACACTAGTGTGGAAGTTGGCTGCAGTGGCCATTGTAGTGATGACCTTACCTAACTTATTTGGTATTTTACTACTCAGAAAAGAAATGAAATCTTCAGTTAAAGAATACTGGGAAGATTTCAACAAAGAACACAAACAGTGAGTGAATTTTAATTAAAATTATCTTGTCATTTAAGGACAAGAGTTTGCAAAGGTAGTAGAATAGGGCGCCTCACAGGTGCCCTTTTTTGTATTATGGAGAAGTAACACGATGGCAATAGCACAGTGCCCAAGCTGCGGTAAATCTATTTCCTCCAAACATAAGTCCTGCCCGCATTGTGAAACCAATTTAGCAGACTTTTCTCAAGAAGACAGAGAGAGAGCGGCCTCTAGAAACCGTGTAAAACGTCAGCAATCAGTAATGAATTACTCGTTTATTGCACTGATCTTAGTGCTAGGCGGATTCTTATATATCTATTGGCAGCAGCCTGAACCTAACTCGTTTGAAATGATCGCAAGCAAAAGCGCTATAGGCATAGGTGCGGTTTGGTACTTAATTAATCGAGTCATCCTCGTTATTTTGAAAAAGAAAAAGTAGTAATGAATGTAGATAGCTTAGTTCAAAATATTACCCCTGAAGTATTCGAGCGTTTGCAATACGGCGCGTCAACTGGAAAGTGGCCTGATGGTACGTCGCTAAGTGATGCGCAAAAAGAGCAAACCGTGCAGTTGGTCATGCTATATCAAGCAAAAGTAGCCAAGTCCAATGAGCAGTTCACCATCAACGAAAAAGGTGAAATGGTGCAAAAATCCAAACGCGAATTACAACAAGAATTCAAAGCCGACAACGAAATAGCTAGGTTCAGTGAAAATGATCTTTAAACACCTTTTTACACCGAAATGGAAACACCCTAAGGTTGACGTTCGCTCACAAGCAGTGGACAAGTTAGACTTAAGCAAAGACGCAACTTTACTACATACGCTAGCACTTGAGGACGAGTCTGCACAGATCAGAAAAAAGGTACTTACTAAGGTAAATGACCTTGGTCTTTGGTGGAAAGTTTATAAGCAAGATAGTGAGCTAAAAGAGCTTGCTGAGCAGAAAATTTCGAGTGCGGTTATTAATCAAGACACCGCACTGCAGAGCAACATTCGTGATGAATACATTGAACGCTATGCACCAGCTAAAACGCTTGAGAAAGTCGCGTTAATTGAAACCGATTTAACGAACAAAGTTAAACTGCTTAAGCGCCTTGCGAACGCCACGTTAATCGAAAAATCCTTCAAAGAAGGTGATGAAGCACTTCAGATCGCTATGTTGGAACTGATTGCACAGCATTCACTTGAAAAGAGTGTCCTAAAAGCAGCCAAAGGTGAAGCGCTGACTTCTCTTACTGGATCACTGGAGCAGCAGCGATTAGCAAAAGAAATGCCTACTCAAGTTGCTGAGCAAACGCGGGTTGTACTTGCCAAGTTAAACGCGCTAAGAGATAAGCAAAGCTATGAAATTGTGAACGCGCAAGCACAACAGTTATTTGCACAGTGGCAAAGCATTGAGCTTAAGTGGTTAGATGCTGAAACGGTAACTGCACTAGATGAAAAGTATCAACAAGTAGCAGATAAATTAAACCGTCATCTCAATGAGTTACAAGTTAAACATCAAGCGCAGCAAGCTGAGTTAATGCAAAAGCAAAATGAAGCCCTAGAGGTTGCTGAATTAACTGCTGAACTTGAAGCCATTGAAAAATCGGTCGAAATTGCATGTAAAACACTAGACTTAGCCTCGCACGATGTACTGGTTAAGCGTAGTGAAGTATTAAAAGGCAAAGTGTCTGCACCTCAATATGTCACCGTTGAAGCGCTTGGCGAGTTCACCCGAAAACTGCAAAATATTGAGCGTGATCTTGCCGATTTGCCCGCACTTATTGCTGCAAGTGAAACCTTCAATAATGCCTTAGCAGAGTTGAAAGCAGTTGAAGTACCAACTTCATTAGAATCGCTTGATACCCAAGTGCAAGCACAAAAAGACCGCTATGTTGCAGCGCGTAAAGCACTAGATTCACTGCCTAAGGTATTGCATAGATCAGCAAAAGCTGAGCTATCAGATGCAAGCCAAGTGTTTATGACAGCTATCGAGCCGCTGAAAAATGAGCAAGAAAAAGTACTCAAAATCGCGAAGAAGAAAGCACGCGATGTGCAACGATTAATTGATCAGGGCCGATTTAACGTGGCATTTGGCGTTTTTAATGGCTTTATCGAGCAGTTTGAGTTGCTAACGCCAAGCTACAAAAAGCAGCTCGAAAACCAGCATGAAAGCTTGTCTCAAGCATTAAAAGATCTTAAAGATTGGCAAAAGTATGCTGCTACACCTAAACGTGAAGAATTGCTTGCGGAGCTTGATAACAAACTCGCTGAGGAGGCGGTTGACCCAGTTAAGCGTGCTGAGGAAGTAAAATTACTTAGAGTACGTTGGAACGAGCTTGGTCATGTTGAAACGGAACAGGAAAAGGGACAAGCCGCTCAATTTGATGAAAAAATTGAATTATTGTTTGTACCGTGTCGCACTTACTTTGCGGAGCAAGAAGTACAGCGTGAGCAGGCAAAAATTGCACGTGAAGCGCTGATCGAGGAAGTGAAAGCGCTGCTTGGTACTTTGGATAACGAAGGTATTGATTGGCGAGAAGTTGAAGCACAATTTAATCGCCTAGCCAAAGCATGGAAAAATGCTGGCAATGTGGATGCCAAAGTCTATCAAAAGCTGAATTCGATTTACCGTGAGCACCATCAAGCGGTTTACGAGAAACTTAAAGCCTTCCATCAAGCCAATGCCGTTGAAAAGACCAAGCTAGTTGAAACTGCACAGCAGCAGCTAGAGGCTGAAGATTTGGCAGCAGCTTGTGACTTACTGAAATCATTGCAAAAACAGTGGCAGCAAATTGGTTTTGCTGGTGCCAAACAAGAGCATACTCTGTGGAAAGCATTTCGTGCCCATAATGATGCCGTGTTTGAAAAGCGCAGCGCACAATATGCAGAGCAAAAAGCACAGGAGAAGTCGCAGGAAGCCGAGCAGCGTCAGTTGTTAGCAGAGTTCGACAACAAGGTCATAGAAGCGGTAACTCAAAATGAACTGGTTGCTATTCGTAACGAACTCAATACGTTTATTGTAGTGCCAGGACTGAAGCAAGAAAAGAATCGTTTATTGTCTCAAGTGAAGTCGAAATTAGATGATCTATTTTCTTCACAGCGTCGTGAAAAGTTCAATGAACTGGTGGAAGCAGTAGACACTGACGGTGATATTCCTAGCTCTTGGCAAGGCAATAATAAAACCTCGCTAAACGCTGCTCAGTTGCTATTGAGGCTTGAGATTTTAACGAATCAGTCATCACCGGAAGCGTTGCAAAGCGAAAGAATGTCTGAGCAAGTCGCGATGCTGGATGCAAAACTGCAAGGTGAAGAAAGCAGCCTTGAGACTTACCTTATCAGTTATCTAGCTGAGGCTGAAAAAGCCGATATAGTGACTTCAAAGGGGAGATTATTGGCGGTCTTAAACGCTTAACTTCCTATACAGCCAACTTAAACCGTGCGGTTTGAGTTGGCCTCTTTCCGAATCAAGACCTTCCATTATTTTTCTCCTTGTTATCGCTACTTTGTTGATTATATATTTGGATTGCGTTGATTTCGGCCTGATACAAGCTCAATCACTTTCAAACCCACCTAAATCTTAAGTTCATCAGACATGATTAACTTGCTTGATATCAGCTTTAGTAATGAGCACGAAAAATTTAGTTAAGAAAAGCTATTTTATAGATCTATCTATAACAACTTGTGATACTGTTAATTTTAGTAAGATATTGATAATAAGTGAAAGGCAAGCTTCTACACCCCTAGATAATTTAAATTGGAAGCGGTTTATGACTGAGAAAATTTTGCACGACTTTCTAACCATATGGGTCACCATCGACCCTATTGGCACTATGGCGATATTCGTTGCGCTTACAGCTAATCTCTCTACTGAAGAACGTAAGAAAACGGCGATCAAAACTATAGCCTATGCTTCCATCATTTTGATAGGGTCCATAATTATTGGACAAATTCTATTAGGAGCTTTGGGTATTAGCCTACTTTCTTTTCAGGTTGCTGGTGGAGTTATATTGTTCTTATTTGGATTACAAATGGTTTTTTCTAAAGAATCCAGCGAGAATACGAAAGAGCCGATGCATGATATTTCCGTTTTTCCTTTAGCAATACCTTCTACTGCATCTCCTGGTGCAATTTTGGCAGTAATTTTAATTACTGATAATCACGTTTATACCATTCAAGAACAGCTAGTTACAGCTACTACTATGTTGGTTGTATTATTTATCACACTTTTAATGTTACTTTATTCCACGCGAATACTTCAATTTATCGGAGTTGCAGGAGCGTCACTACTTACTCGACTTATGGGCATGATACTCGCAGCATTATCAGTAGAGTTCATTATGGAAGCCATTGGCGTCAGCAAGTGGGTAGAAAACGCGCTATGATTTCATTAAGTATATGCATGCTAATCAATGTGGTTACTACTGTAATAATCCAAATCAGTTTAAAAGGAAAGCCCAAACTCAGAAAGTAAGATTACCTATTGCTATAAGCACTAAGCTGCGTGAGCGTAATACGCTCACTTGTGCTCTTACTTAGCGCTAAGTATTTGCGCTAGTTTGTGTACATCATCAATAGCACGTTGTTTTGAGTGCTTATGCCTGTCATCTCCAAACTCTTGATACTCAGATGCGATTTCATAAAACGCCTCAGCACCTAAATATGGAGCCAACTGCTCGATATGGCTACTTAGATGATTCAAATGATATTGTGACTCACCTTTTTTAAATGCAAATTCTCCCCAAGATGCCAGTAATACGAGAGTTTTACCCGATAAAATTGGCTCAAGTGGTTTATCACCTCGTGCTAAATCAAAGCTGAAGGTTTTATTTACTCGGATCGCCAGATCAAACCAAGCCTTTAGCACGGCAGGCATGCCGTAGTTATACATAGGGCTTGCGATCACGATAATATCGGCATTGGTCACTTCTTTGATAATTTCGTCAGACTCAGCGAGTACTAAGCGTTGCTCTTCGCTCAACACGCCTTTTGCAAATGCAGCCGCTATAAATGCTTCATCGATGAATGCAGGTTGTTTCACGGAGAGGTCGCGATGGGTGATTTCCACTTCATGTGTGAAGCAGCTAAATTTTGTCAAAAATTGCTCACCTAACATCCGACTAATTGACTGATGTTGCGAACTCGTCTCACTATACTTTCTTGCGCTACTACTTATATATAAAATGTTTTTCATGGCTTTTCTCCAGTTGTGTCTTGTGTTTTATTTTGTGCCTGCGAGAGCAATGTGACAACTGAGAAGAATCCATAAATAGATGAGATAAACTAACTTATAGGTTTGCTATGTTCACACATTTACCGTCTTTGAATAACATAAAAACCTTTGCGGTTGCTGCGCACTACTTGAGCTTTAAAGATGCGGCGCGGGTACTTAATGTTACGCCTACGGCAGTGTCACATCAGATAAAGTCACTGGAATCACAGTTAAGGGTTCAGCTTTTTGAGCGAAAAACGCGAGCAGTGCAATTAACACTACAAGGACAGGCACTTGCAAAGGTGTGTATTGATTCACTCAATATGCTCGATAATGCGTTTATTGATTTTACCGAGCAAAAGAATGATTTGCTTATTTCATGTTGTAATTCATTTGCTGCACTTTGGCTTGCTCCGAATATGGCTGCCATTAATCATGCTTTCCCAAACCAAACCGTCACAATATGCGCGAGCGATCAACTCATTGATTTAAATAAAGAGAAGCATATTGATATCGCCCTGCGTTATGGCAAAGCGGATCCGAATTCTAATGAAACTCATCTTATTACCGAGAAAATTGGGCTTTATGCTAGCCCAAATTATCGGGTGCCAGACCAAGGTAAACCTGTACTATTTCTCACCCATTGGCAAGACGAAACGGGGCTTGAAAATATTCCTTGGCGAGCGCACATTGACGAAAGCCATTATGACTTGCGTTATTTTGAGCAAGAACACTTTGTCTTGCAGGCGGCTGTGGCCGGGCAAGGGCTGGCACTATTGAGCGATGTATTAGCAGAGTTAGCAGTAATACAGGGGTGGTTAAGTAAAAGCCCAACAATGGAGGAATTTTCAGGCTATGGCTATTGGCTCAGGCAAACGACTTATCGCAAGAGTTCGGCGATTGTTCACCAGTTTACCATTTGGCTGGCAAGCGCGTTACAAAATATCAAGGCCAACAAAGATAAGGACATAAGATAAAAAGATAAAGGACAGGCACTTTTATCAATGAGCAAATAAGCCGTTTTTTAATATTGATCTATACTTTTGTGGAGCTTAAGTCCTTATTCGAAAAGTGTTTATTGCTAGGTGGTGATGTGATGATAAAAATCCTGCTGATGAGTCTCATTTTATTTCCCGCTTTATGTTTGAGTGGTGATTATACCTTCGCCTTTGTGCCGCAGCAGTCTGCAAATAAGTTAGCCAAAAATTGGCAGCCTATTCTCGATTATCTCAGTGATAAGACCGAAGATAACTACACGTTTAAAACCGCTAAAGATATACCAACCTTTGAAGCTCGGGTGTTGAAGCAAGAGTATGATGTGGCATACATGAATCCCTATCACTTTGTTGTATTTAATGAGCAGGCAGGTTATCAAGCTATCGCCAAGCAAAGAGATAAAATGATCAAAGGGATCATCGTGGTTAAAAAGGGAACGGGTATTACTGACTTATCGCAGTTGCGAGGAGAGACGCTTGCTTTTCCGGCTCCTGCTGCATTCGCTGCAAGCATTTTGCCCCGTGGTGAACTTGTGAAACAAGGTATTGAATTTACACCAAGGTATGTCTCTTCCCATGATTCTGTTTATCTCAACGTGTCGAGAGGATTTGTCAAAGCGGGCGGTGGTGTTATGCGTACTTTCAACAACGCCGATCCCAAAATTAAATCACAACTCGACATTCTCTGGACGACAAAAGGTTATACGCCCCATGCATTTGCCGTAAAAAAAACAATGCCAGAAGATGCAAGGCAAAGATTAGTAGAGGCGTTGACCTCTCTTGAGCTGAGTGAAGAGGGCATTAGGCTACTCGAAGCGGTGAATTTCAAAGGCATTATGGCGGCGTCGAACGAGGACTGGCAAGACGTAAAAGCATTAGAATTAGAAACCTTAGTTGGCAATTAGTACGCGGACTATTAAGAAGCCCCACAACTGAATGAAAAGGCTATCGTTAAGACTCAAAACCATGATTGGCACCGCTATTATTGAAGCGGTGTTGTTGAGTGCGCTCATATTTGTAGTGATTGATTTTATGATGGAGTCTGCAAATGACGCCATGAATAAACGCGCAACGACAACCGCAAGCCTGTTTGCGAGTGCGACCAAAGATGCGGTGCTGTCATACGATTTGGCCACACTGGATGCTTTTACCAATGAGTTATTAAGTAACCCAGATATCCTTTACGTTAAAGTCATCGATGGTGAAAACCAAACTCTTTCTTTTGCAGGTAACGAGCGCTTAAAAGAACGTACATTTGAAGGTGATACGTTAGTTGAAACAGTTACCGACGGTATTTTTGATATTCATGCTGATATTGTTGAGGGTGGGACACTGTTTGGCACCATTCAAATAGGCATAGATATTGGCACCATAAATCGAGCTATGTCAGAGGTAAAACGCTGGACGGTTTCCATCGCGCTGTTTGAAATGGCGTTAGTTGCTATTTTCTCTTATTTTCTCGGTATATATCTCACAACCAATCTGTATATACTGAAGAATCAAGCTAAATTTATCGCTCGGAATGTCAAAAACGGCGTGTTTGATTTCAAATGGAAACCAATACAGAGTAAAGATGAGTTACAAGAGCTATCTTTGGCGTTTGATGAGCTATCACAAACCTTAGCCGAAGAGCATGAGCGTCGAGAGCGATATAAGCATGACTTGATTGAGCTAAATAAACATCTAGAAGAATTAGTGGCGCAAAGAACTGAAAAACTGAATCAGAAAAATCAGCAGCTTGAGGCTACCAATAGAGAGCTTGAAGCCGCACAGCAACAGCTTGTTCACTCAGAAAAAATGGCATCGGTGGGTCAATTAGCCGCCGGGGTTGCCCATGAAATAAATAATCCGCTCGGTTTTGTCATGAGTAATCTCGATGTGATGCGTCACTATCATGGCGATTATGCCGAACTTGCAAAGCGTGCGATTCAGCTTGAACTTGAACCCAGTACACTCGTAGCGTTTAATCAGTTTATTCAAGACAAAGACTTTGCTTTTATTAATAGCGATTGTACTGAGCTTATTGACGAGTCGATGACTGGGCTACAAAGAGTGTCTGCGATTGTGAACGACCTCAAACAGTTTTCAAGGGCAGATACTATTCAATTGCAACCTTGTGATATTAACGCCTGTATTAAGACAACGTTAAATCTGGTGGAGAGTAAGCTCAAATATCATGCTAATGTGATCACACAACTGAATGAAGTCCCTCAAGTGCTCGGTAATCAAGGTAAACTAATTCAAGTATTAACGAATTTACTGATCAATGCGGCTCAGGCATTGAAAAGCGAAGGAGAGATCCGCGTCTCAACAAGTCTAGAACAACAGCGTGTACTGATCCGAATTCAAGATGACGGGGTGGGGATCCCCGAAGAAATAAAAGATAAAATATTTGACCCATTTTTTACGACTAAGCCCATTGGCAACGGGACAGGCTTAGGCCTTTCAATAAGTTATGACATTATTAAAGAGCATGGTGGCGAGCTTGTAGTAGAAAGTGAGGTTGGGATTGGAAGCTGTTTTACTATCACCCTGCCTGTTTCTCCTTGAACTCGAAAAGCAGTTTGATCTTGCCCTTGTTATTCAACACTCAAGTATAAATTATCCGCAGTTCAGATCCGCATTCTGGTAATGAATATCAGTTGGTGTGAGCCTGAGACAAAGGATTTCTAAATAAAGGGTGATGGATTACCTTCACCCACTTAGGCTTTATATCTCAGAAGTATTGCAATTTTCATAAATGGTAATTATTATCATTCGCAATTTTTGCAAGGGCTTGCGTGTTGACTTATAAATGATGTATTCACAAGAAATATTACAGTCACTCTCCTCAAATGAATGTGCACTTAAACGTTTTCTGACTAGCAAGCTTGGTTGCTCAGATACAGCGTCAGATATTCTACAAATCATTGCTGAAAAGCTGTTAAAGATGAAAACAAATCGAAATGTAGAAAATCCAACTGCCTATCTGTATCGCTCCGCCCACAATGAAGTCATTAATTACTTCCGTACTGAACAGGCTAGAACCCAGTATGAAAAAGCGTACATGACGACATGTATTGATAGTCAAATAGCCGATATTTCAAAGTGCCATATCAGCTCGTGTGAGCTTCGTTGCATAAACTTGGCACTGGACGAGCTGCCATTGTTAACCCGGCAGATATTTTTTATGTACACCATCAAGGGTGTTAAACAACGAGATATTGCCACACAGTTAGCAATTAGCCTGTCAAATGTAGAAAAGCGTCTCACCGTAGCAATCAACTTTTGTAAAGAGGTACTGTCTCGTTAAGTTCAGGTGGCACTTTCGCTGCTCGCACATAAAAAGTATGACGAACACCTTTCAGTTACTACTTATCTTAATGCTCGCCGTTACGCTAAAGCGGATTTTTATAAGATTTTTACGGGTTTGCTAATTCGTAGACGTCTTAACGATGAATTATATAAATGGGTACATGAAAATAGAGGATGACCATGAAAAGCCATACTTTTAGAATAAATAAGTTTCAGCATGCGATAAATATATGTAGACGGAGCTTATTTATTTCTAGCGCAGGACTCATATTGGCAACTGCGAACGTTTATGCTAGCGATACTACGTACCAACTGAATATAGAACCCCAAACGCTTTCTACAGCGATAACCGAACTGTCGGCTGCAACGCAGCAGCACATTATTGCAGATGGTGTCGCGCTAGCAGAGCAAAGAACGATACAAGTGAAGGGAAACTATACGACGGAAAAAGCACTTGAAATTCTTTTGAAAGGAAGCGGGTTTGTTGCAACTAAAGTTGGCGAAAATCGTTTCTCAATCCATGAAGTAGGCGCAGCTCTCGCGCGTGATAATGAAATTGAACGTATTGCGGTGACGGGCAGTTATGTGGTCAATGAACCAATAGACACGGCAACAGGTTTGGGTCTGACATTGCAAGAAACCCCGCAAACCGTGAATATTATTACCCGGCAAAGTATTGAAGATCAGGCGTTAACGTCACTAACCGATGTGATTAATAATGCTTCTGGCATTTCGGCCAAAGCTTACGATAGCTCAAGGAATGCGTTTTCGTCTCGAGGCTTCAATGTTGACAACTACCAAATTGATGGGGTGCCAGTACAGTGGAATGGCGCGCAGAGTGCTGGTGAGTCGCTCACCGACACGGCGCTTTATGAACGTATTGAAATCGTGCGTGGAGCAACAGGGTTGTTGACCGGTGCAGGAGATCCGTCGGCATCGATTAACTTGGTTCGTAAACACGCAAATTCGAGTGAACTTAGTGGCAAGGTAATTGCGCGCTTAGGGCGCTGGAACAATTATTATGCGAGTGTTGATCTGGGCACCGGGCTAAACGAAAGCGGATCTGTTAGAGGTCGAACGGTTATGGTGCTGCAAGAAGGCGACTCTTTTGTCGACTATGAAAAAAAGAGTAAACAGGTTTTTTATGCCACCGTTGATGCAGATTTGTCGAATGCAACCTTACTGCGATTAGGGTATAGCATTCAAGACAATGAACCCAAAGGCTCTCAATGGGGCGGGCTGCCAATATTCAACTCTGATCTCAGCCGTACAGACTTTGATCGTTCAGCTTCAGTGGCCGCAAAATGGAGTAGTTGGGCCAGTACACACAAAACATTTTTTGCAAACCTACATCACAGTTTTAGTAATGGATGGGAGTTGGTTGCCCATGCGAATAAAAATGTCAGCACTGCAGACATGTATTTACTTTGGGTATCCGGACTTCCTCATCCTGTGACGGGGGCTGGGATGACTGCTTCTGGATCGCGCCTAGAAAATGAAAGAGAGCAGATTGACTTTGGTGTCAGATTACAAGGCATGTACTCTTTATTTGACCACGAACATGAATTTGTAGTTGGGGTTGCAAAGAGCGATCAGGACTTTGTGTATTACGGCTATGAAGGTGGGGGGAGCAAAACTGCCAAACCAGTCACAAACTTTTTTGAGTGGAACGGGGAATTTGACCAGCCAGATTGGGGTCAAAAATACATCAGCCAGGATTACACCACTGAGCAAACAGGTTACTTTGCTGCGACACGAATACATTTGAGCGATAAATTTAAGGCAATTGTTGGTGCACGGTTAGCGAGCTGGAATAGGCAGGGTGTATCCTATGGAACAGACCAAGACTATGGCGATGATGACGTATTTATTCCCTATGCGGGGCTACTGTATAGCTTAAATGACAGTCATACGATTTATACAAGTTATACGGAAATCTTTAAGCCGCAGAATGCGGTTGACGCTGATGACAATTACTTAGACCCCCTCACTGGGCTCAATTATGAAATTGGTTTGAAAAGCACTTATTTCAATGATGCGTTACATACCAATATAACTTACTTTCAAACACAGCAGGAAAACTTAGCGGTTGTTGACCCTGATTTTGTTCCACGTCCTGATAAGTTAGCTGCATACAAGGAAGCAGATGGTGTTGAAAGCGACGGTTACGAGCTCGAAGTAGTCGGTCAGATCATGGACGGCTGGAAGATTAATGCCAATTATACTGCATTCGAAGCAACCGCTGAGGATAGTAGTGGCACATCAAATACGGTTAATACGCGATTTCCTCGAAAAATATTTAGATTATTCAATACCTTTGAATATAACCAATTTACATTGGGTGCAGGTATTTCTTGGGAGGGTGAAAATTACACTGACATAAAATCACCATTAGGCAATGTACGAGTTGAACAGCCAGCCTATTCACTTATCAATTTAATGGCTAGATACCAACACAACGAGGCGCTATCAGTACAACTAAATATTGATAATGCTTTTGATAAAGAATATTACAGTCAGATCGGCTTCTACTCGCAGCTAGCATATGGTGAGCCAAGAAATATTAGTTTGAGTCTTCACTACAAACTATAAATTTGAACTCCATATTCGATGGAAAAGAAAGGTATAGAGCTAGAAATAGCGCTATACCTTATCACTAGTAAACACGCGAATACGATGTCTATCAGGGTCTAATACGACGAAACTAGCACCATATCCCTCGGCTTGCGGGACCTGAGCAAACTCAATATCTAGTAATTTCCATGTATCGTATAAAGCCAAAAGCGCTTCTTGGCTTGGTTGCATAATAGAGATTTCAGAACCGCCCCCGGTAATGCAACTTGGTGGTGTAAGGGCTGTGTTTTGTTTAAGTGCAATGGAGACGTTGTGTGCACATTTCATAGAAACAAAAGTTGGAGAAAGCTGCGCTGCCTCACATTGGAATAGCTGTCTATAAAACGCTTCGCTTAGCTTGATATCGCTTACATATAACACCAAAGAATCAATGGTGATCATCATGGGATTCCATCATTTTTTAAAAGTTGCAGCTAAGATACGCTCTTAGTGTGTCAGTTACTGTCAGTAGCTTTACGCTGAGTCCAAAACAGGAGTTTGAGCATTTAATCGAGACCGATAGTCCCATATCACTTTAACTTCATGTTATTAACGCTTAAAGTAATCTCGCACACTGTCTATCGGTGTGTAGAGCAATGTGAAACTGGTGTTTTTAACAAAAAGGAAAGGTTGTATGGTTACTTGCTACTTAAAATATGTTGTTGATCCGGCAAAAATTGCTGACTTTGAGGAATATGCGAAAATGTGGATCCCACTCGTCAATCGCTTTGGTGGGCAGCATAATGGCTACTTTTTACCATCGGAAGGTGCAAGTAATATTGCTTTGGCATTATTCACCTTTCCCAGTTTGGCGGCCTATGAAACGTATCGTAATGAGTCGTTTCAAGATGCACAGTGTCAGGCTGCAATTAAATTTGCAGAAGATACCGGTTGCATAATCAGCTATGAACGCAGCTTCTTTAGACCTGTATTTGAATAGAGGTGAGTAAATGGAGCTGAACATCTCGTGGAACTAGATATTTCTGCCAATCTCAAACTACAAAACCTTGCCGTGACGCATGCAAAGCCATTATTTTATTGCGTACAAAGCAGTCGTGCAAGTTTACAAAATGTGCTGCCGTGGGTTGCGACATTACATACCGAGGCTGATGCAGAGCGATACATCGACACACGTATAAACAACCAAGTCGGCGGACTTTGGTCTGCTATTGAATTTAATTGCGAGTTTTGTGGTGTGTTTGGGATCAAATATATGGATGCGCAAACGCAAACTGCTGAAATTGGCTATTGGCTTGGCGAAAAGGCAAGAGGTCACGGCTTAATCGGTCTAGTGCTTGAACAGGTTATTGCCAAGCTTCGAGAGGTAAGTGATATTAAAACTGTGGAGTTTCAATGCTTACAGTCAAATATTGCGAGCCAGCGGATCATTGAAAAAATAGGCGGCCAGTTTGTTGAGTCCTGTGTCAATGATTTGGGCGTAGCAGGTGACGAGTCGCTATATATTTATCGACTCGCACTTTAGTTTCGCCTTTTTAAAGGAACGAGCGCATAATTGCTATGCGCTCAACTGATTAGTTTACCTCACACTTAGGAGGCACAGCTCGGCTTCGTAGGGTAGTGACGATAATTTGCGGTAATAGCGGCATTACAATCATGCCAACCATCAAACTATACTGAAGCGGCGTGAACGTCTCGCCCAGTAGCACCAACCCCGTCAAAATACCCGCAATCGGATTTGCAATACCACCAAAGGTAAAGTCCACCACAGACATACGTTGTAGTAACCACACGTACAAACTATAACCCAGTGCGGTGTTCAGGAGCACGACCCATAATATGCCGCTGAGATTAGTCATCGAGAAATTGTTAAAAGCTGCAATATACTTAGCTGGTGCGATCACACCGTGAACGCTTGATGCGAGTGTGAGAATAACGCCGCCAATAATGAGTTGCCAAGTTAACACTGTCCACCAATGCATGCGACCACCAAGAGACTTAGTGATTGAGCTGCCGATCACGATACAGGTTATTGCCGCAAGTATTGCCGCTAAACCAAGAGGGTTTAAACTCAGTGAACTCGGATCAAATAGCAACCAGGCCAACACAATAAGCGCCGCACCGCATAACGCTTGCACCAATCCCGGACGTTGCTTATTGACTAACCAATGATAAAGCATGGCGAACACCGGCACAGACACCATGCCCACGCTAGATATGGCAGATGGTAGCGTTAACGACATCACGAAGATCATGCTAAAAAAGGCCGCGATATTAATCGCCCCAAGGGCGCATAGTATTTTCCAGTCAGTTTTTTTTGGCAAACTTGGCTTAACTGCTAGCAAAATAAGCCCAGCTGGAAGCGCTCTAATAGCGCCAAGTAAAAGAGGCGGCCAGTCCGCAAGGGTGTATTGTGTCACCGCGTACGTGGTGCCCCATAAAAATGCAGGGATCATCGCAAGGAGTATATTCACATTAACTATCTTTATATTGAGATACTTTTCGCTAAGGTATTACTAAAAACACTTTTTGTAAAGTATCTTTATGTTAAGATATTTCTTTACAACGTTTGTTGTCGGGGCAAATATTAATGGATGCGATTGATAGAGTACAAGAGCAGTGGGCTCGCGAAAAACCACAGTTAGAAACAACGCCCATGGCGATAATGGGTCGCTTAGTGCGCATAGCTAAACATATGGAAGCCGAAGTTGAAAAGCTACATAAGCAATACGGATTAAATTTGGGCGAATTTGATGTGTTAGCTACCTTGCGCCGCAGCGGCAAACCATTTCGCTTAACCCCATCAGAGCTATTTAAAACCATGCTACTCACCTCTGGCGCGATGACCAATCGTTTAGATAAGCTAGCGGCAAAAGGCCTTATTAAGCGTGAGCATTGTAAAGAAGACCGCCGCAGTGTAACAGTTGAATTAACAGCAGAAGGCCTCGCCCTGATTGAAAAGCTGATTGAGCCGCATATCGCCATTCAAGCCCAATTGGTTGAAGGGATGAGTAAAGAGCAGCAAACCTTGTTAAATGGTGTGTTAAAAGAGTGGTTAACGCAATTTGAGTGAGGATATAAACAGTCTTGTAATATGTCGGTTAGGTTGGAATAAGTGAAGCACCACCACAAGTGTTTCATAGTGTAAATAATCTAGTGGGAGGCGGTTCACCCGCCGAGAAGTTATGTTTTCAAGCTATTGTTGATGATGAGTTTGCAGGCGACCACTTCGAGTTGACTAATGAGTAGAGCCTTCCTTGGCTAATATCAAAGCGCATCCACGCGTTCCTCGTTCATTCTTTTGAAACGACGCGGTCGAGCGAACCAAGAAAACGTCGCCCCGACATCACACTTAATCCTCAAATCCTAACCCGATATAGTGCAACCATCATGTAAGGCACATCCCTATGCCAGACAAGACTTAGCCAACATCCTGTCGGCACATTGCATATTGGTTTATACTTTTCGGGTGTGATGGAGGGGGAATAAGTCGCCTGTGGATTTCCACTTTCTCAATAGCAATAGAGTCGTTTACAAGTTCAGAAAATTGAGGCTCCAAATTCGCAGTATAAATATTTTTGTGGGAGGCGGTTCACCCGCCGAGAAGTATGTTTTTTAGGTGTGACGAAGGAGAATAAGTTGCATGTGAGATCTTCTACGACTTTACAGTAAAATCCAAACAAAAAAGCCACCTGGTTAAGGTGGCTTAATCTAACCCCGCATCCGGTTATTTATGCTTTACAGCCCACAGATGCAGTAGTTCGTGTGCAATGGTGGCGGCGGCGATTGCGGTGAGCTCGCTTTGGTCGTAGGAAGGGGAGACTTCTACTACGTCCATACCTATCATGTTTAGCCCTTGCAATGCGCGTAAAACCTTCAGCACTTTGTCGCTGGTTAGGCCGCCGCATACTGGGGTGCCGGTGCCTGGTGCGAATGCTGGGTCTAGACAGTCGATATCAAAGGTTAAGTACACCGGCAAGTCGCCAACGCGTGCTTTGATTTGTGCTGCTATTTCTTCGGCACTTAAGTCGTTTGCTGCCATAGCGTCAATCACGCCAAACTCGTGGCCTTGCTCTGTGTACTCGGTTCTAATGCCAATTTGCATTGAATGCTCTGGGCTTATTAGGCCCTCAATCGGAGCATGATAGAACATAGTACCGTGATCATAGCGTGAGCCTTGGCTGTACGTGTCTGTGTGCGCATCAAAATGTACAAGCGCCATTTTGCCGTGAATTTGCTGATGAGCACGCAGCAATGGCAGGGTCACAAAGTGATCGCCGCCTAGGCTTAATAGCGTTTTGCCTTGCTGCAAAATTTGCAGAGCAGCTAGCTCGAGTTGCGCAGTAAAATACTCAGGATCGCCAACCGGGTAAGTGAAATCGCCAGCGTCCTGAAGTTTAATTTTGTCCCACAATGCAAATGACCAAGGGTATTTTTTACTTTCCCAAGCTAAGTGCACGGATGCGCGACGGATTGCATCTGGACCCAAGCGTGCGCCTGGGCGTCCAGAGGTTGCCAAGTCAAATGGCAAGCCAAGTACCACAACGTCTGCATCAATATCTGTGATATTGCGTACCATTGGCTGACGTAAAAACGTCATGCCGTTGGAGTACAGAGAATGATCGGTGTGATCGAATAAGTGGCTCATGGGTTAAAAATCTTCCAAATAAGTATAGCCGTCAAGGCCGGTTTCAAGCTCTGCCAGGCAAGTAGCTCGTTCTTCAAGCGGTAGTTTGCTTTCAACTAGGTTGGCAAAGTTACGCTTAAATTGTTCAACATCAAGGTGTACATAACGCATCATATCGGCAACAGTGTCGCCCGCATCGACATTACCAAGCGCCAATTCGCCTTGGTCATCTAATGTGGCTACAACGGTGTGGGTGTCGCCAAATAGGTTGTGCATGTCACCTAAAATCTCTTGGTATGCACCCACCAAGAAAAATCCCAATAAATAGGGTTTATCTTTGCAAAACTCTGGTACTGGTAGGGTGGCTTCAATACCTTGGCCATCCACATAATGCTCCACCGTACCGTCAGAATCACAGGTAATATCCAGTAATACCGCGCGGCGCTTTGGCGCCTCTGTTAACCCGCTGAGTGGCAGGACAGGGAATACCTGTTCAATACCCCAAGCGTCTGGCAAAGATTGAAATAGCGAGAAATTCACAAAGAATTTATCCGCAAGCTTAGCACTGAGTTCGTCAATAATTGGGCGATGGAAACGGTTTTTGTTATCCATACGCTTGTTTAGCTCATAACATACGCGCAGGTTTACTTGCTCCGCCCAAGCTCTTTGCTCAAGGCTTAATAGGCCCATCGCAAATTGGCTGTGTACTTCTGCCAAGTCGCCCTGCGTATCATGAAAAATTTCAATCAACGCGCGGTCGTCGCTCTGCTCGTTGAGCGCCTGCCAAGACGTCCACATATTGTGTAGCAGTCTTGGGGCGTCACTTACCGGTGCAGTTATCTCTTCTACTTGATAGCTTTCGGTGCCAATCACATCGGTGATTAATACCGCGTGATGCGCCGTTAACGCACGACCCGACTCAGAGATGATCTTTGGCATTGGCTGATTGTATTGCTTACAGGTATCGCCTACGGTGTAAACGATGTTGTTTGCATATTCAGCTAAGCTGTAGTTCATCGAGTTGGACGACTGGCTACGCGTTCCATCGTAATCCACTGCAAGTCCGCCACCTACGTCTAAATTCAACAGGTTTGCACCTAAACGGCGTAATTCGCAGTAGAATCTAGCGGCTTCACCCACACCAACGCGCACGTCACGAATATTGGCCATTTGCGAGCCTAAGTGAAAGTGCACCAGTTGCAGCGCGTCTAGCATGTCAGCTTGCTTTAATTGGTTAACAACCGTAAGGACTTGCGATGCAGACAGACCAAATTTGGACTTTTCACCGCCGCTTGCTTGCCATTTTCCTTTACCTTGTGATGCCAAACGTACGCGTAAGCCTAAACGTGGTTTAACGTTGAGTGCTTTGGCTTCTGCCATCACGATGTCGAGCTCAGAACGCTTTTCTAAAACGATATAAACCTGATGGCCTAATTTTTCACCGATAAGCGCAAGACGGACGTATTCTCTGTCTTTGTAGCCATTGCACACGATCACTGCGCTGGTTTTTTCACTGAGCGCCAATACGGTAAGTAACTCAGCTTTACTGCCAGCTTCTAAACCAAGCTGTTTTTTATCGCTGGCCGCTTGGCTTGCGATAAGCCCCTCAATGACTTCTTTTTGTTGGTTTACTTTAATTGGGTAAACCAATAAATAATCTTCTGGGTAGCTGTAATCAGTAATCGCCTGATTAAACGCACCAACAATATTATGTACGCGCTGTTCAAGGATTTGTGGAAAACGCACTAGCGCAGGTAGGGTATAACCCTCAGATTTAATTTGTTGTGCAATGTTTGTCAGAGTTACGGCGTGCTGTGGCTGCTGTTGGTTCGGCATCGCAGTAACCTCTCCCTGATCATTAATACCAAAGAAGCCTTGGCTCCAGTGGCGCACGTTGTAGCATTCACGTGCTTGCTCAGAAGAGGTAAATTTGGTCATTCAAGTTCCTTAACGTAAGTTAGAGTTCAGCCTGCAGTGCGCCATCAATGGCGGCTACTCACTGAGTGATAGGTCTCATTAATTTTCGCGCATTAGACACAAATAGAAAGTCTCAGTCTAATGAGTTATTTTGCTCGTCAAGAGTGACAAATCTTTCCCTTAGTTTAGTTGCGCTATAACGTGAATTAAGTGAGTGTAAACAAGGAGTAGTAAATTCTACTCTCGTGGTTTTTTAAGCTAACATTCCATCAAAGCGCAAGATTTGCATCGTTGGCAATCAAGATTATTTATATCGCTTTGCTCGGTGTGCCTTTGCTTATTTTTGACGTGAAGCTTATTCGTCGAGAAGTTGATATCTTGTTTATGGGTTATGTAGCTTATTTCAGTTATACGTTGAGTCAATAAAGTTTCAGAAGTTTCTGAAACTTCGTTGCGTTTATCGAGTAAACTAATTTAGTATGTTATTGGGAAAACTTAAAAATGAGAAAGGACAATGAAAACAATAACA
Organism: Pseudoalteromonas sp. JC3; assembly: GCF_030291895.1. Classification (NCBI taxonomy): domain Bacteria; kingdom Pseudomonadati; phylum Pseudomonadota; class Gammaproteobacteria; order Alteromonadales; family Pseudoalteromonadaceae; genus Pseudoalteromonas; species Pseudoalteromonas sp. JC3. Next base: position 1,967,289 of record NZ_CP127855.1, read on the forward strand.
TCAGCAGTACTCGGACTCGTCGCTTACAGTTCAGTGGCCAGCGCCAACCAATCAGTTCATGAACACGATTATCAATATGTGGAAATAAACGGCAACAAACTTGCCTATGCTTGCAAAGGAGAGGGCGAGACTACCGCACTTTTACTAGCTGGTATGGGCCTTGATGCTCATGAAACCTACAAAAACACCATTCATAACATAAATCCAAAAGGCTATCGCTTATGTTTTTATGATAGAGCTGGCACCGGAAAAAGCACTTTTGCCAAGCCTCGAGTACGGACTATGTTGGAGCTTACACAAGAGCTTGAGGCATTCACTCAAGCCACTAAAATGGATAATTTGGTACTTGTACCTCACTCTTTTGGTGGGTTTGTTGCAAGGGCTTATGCCAACCGAAACCCTGAAAAAGTGAAAGGGATGGTACTTATTGATATCGCTCATGAGTCTTGGTATCACGATATGAAAAGTAAGATGTCTAAAGAAGCATGGAAGATAATGGAATGGATCATCAACTGGGAGCGAGATACTCATTCATTAGAAGATTTTGAAGAAGCTTCTGCCCATACAGAGATGTATAGAATCAACCGGAAAATGCCAGTTACCATACTGTCGCGAGGGATCCCTTATGTGACTATCCGCTCTACTGGTATGAGTTATGCTGATGTTGATGTTTATACTCAAACTTCAAAAGGCTCCCAAATAAAGCTGCAAGAAATTGGTGATAATGTTACGCCCATTACCATGAAATATGCATCTCACCTGTTTGATGAAACAGATCCATTTATTGCCATCAAATATATTGAAGAAATGGTGAAAAAGGTACGATAATATTTTTTACGCAAAGGGTTAGCGGTTATACTGCTGCTAACCCAACTAATAATAATAAAGCAATGTTCTCTCATCACATAATCAGTTCAAAAATCACGACTTTCTTAGTAGCTGCAGCCGGCTTTGCAGGGGTGGTATTGTCAGTACTGGGTGTATTTAACCATCCGGAATTGACGTTAATCCTCGACTTTACAGCAAGCTTTTTATGCTTGATGGTCGCGTATAAGTTATATCAAAAGCAACTCAGGGCCTTAAATTGGGCAGCGGTGCTCGGCGCGCTTATGTCCATTGGTGTCGTCGTTGATGATACGCTAATCCAATTTTCATCAGGACTACTATTAACGGTTCAGTTGAACCTAGAAACCATAGCCGTAAACATCAACTTGCTTGGCTTGATTATCATCGCGACTGCGCTCACGGCAAAAATAAAGCTAACTAATTCAAAGGAATAATCAATGGAGCTACTTACCTATCTGCAGACGCATTTTATTACCAAAGAGACTTTGCTACGCGAGTCGCAGTTATCCCATCTTGAATTGGCTATGTTAATTGAAAAGCGTTTGATGCCAAAAGCCGCCTATAAGTTAGCATTAAAGCTTGAATGTGATTCTTTCTTTGGCGAGCACAGTGATGAAAGCTGCCTAGAATTTTATCCGCAAGGCGCTTTAGTGTGGCTTGGTGCGGTATCACAAGTAACGGATGAAGCACAAGCCTTTACACTCTTTAGTAAACGTTATAAAAACCAACTGCATAGATTAAAAGCGCAAGGCTTTAATCCGAGAGGTGCAAAGCTGGATCAAGACATCGACGCGCACTTAGAAAGTGAGTGGCAACACTTCCTTGACGGTATTTACGGACTTTGTACTAAAACGGGTTTACCTGAAGATATTGCAAATAAAGAAGCCGCCATCGTTATCATCAATGAGTATTTGGCAAGAGATGAACACTTGAGTTCAGATGAACTAACCAACCTTCACCAAGTGGTCGATTTATTGGATGAGGCCAGTGCATTATTTGCGCCTCATGAGCGTGAACGTAGCTCACGCAAGCGCTTAATAGATGACGTGAGAGCAAAATTTCCAAAGCCTTTAACATCATAATTAACTGTTTTTCGCTTTTTAAATCATGTGAATTGACTTCACATCCATTTCACACCTGTCCGCATAAAGTGTCTGTAACAAAACAACACAAGGGTCAACAGGCCCGAGGACAGGATGATGAACAAATCACTATTAACCTTATCTCTCGTTGCTGCCTTATCAGCAACTTCAATCAATGTGGTTGCGCAAGATAAAAATACACCTCATGTGCTCATGGTGCTCAGTAGTTATGGCGAAATGGGGGCTGATGGCTCTTTAAGCAAACCTGGATTTGAATTTGACGAGCTCAGTAAAGCGTATGCCGTGTTCAAACAAAATGGCGTAAAAGTCACGTTAGCCTCGCCGAAGGGCGGTGAACCGTTGGCAGATAAGTTCGATAAGAACAAATCCTATAATCAAGCATACAGTAATGATACGACTGCGATGGCGCAGCTTAACAACACTAAAAGACTGAGTGAGCTAGAGCCCGCGCAATACGATGCTGTGTTTGTGGTTGGGGGCAAAGGCCCAATGTTCGACTTGCATGATTCCAAGCCGTTACAGGCAATTATTCGCGAGATCTACGTTAACAACGGCGTAATTGGTGCAGTTTGTCATGGTCCTGCTGCATTGGTGGATGTAAAGCTTGAAAATGGAGAGTACTTAATCGCTGGCAAGCGAGTAAATGGCTTTACCAACGAAGAAGAAGCAGCGTTTGGTAAAAAGTGGACCGAACAGTTTCCATTCCTACTTGAAGATAAACTCATTGAGCGTGGAGCATCGTTTGTGCAAGACGGGTTGATGTTGAATCAGGTCAGTATTGACGGTCAATTGATCACAGGGCAAAACCCTTTTTCTACGGTAGACACTGCTAAAGCGATGGTTGCGGCGCTAGGTCTGACGGTAAGCGAGTTACCGCGATTCAAAGACGATGAAAGTATTTTGTTGGTAGAAGAGTTCTTTTCAGATAGCAGCAAAGCGAAGGCGCGTTACTTAGCGGATAAGTCATCGTTTGATCCCATGTTGCTCGGGATCTCTGGTTTATATCAAGCGCAGCATGCGCAAACTGCTCATCAACTTGCCGTGGCCGTTGAGTTGATGCAATTAACCCTTGCAGATATCGATCACCCCATGCTGTACGAGGCACTAATAAATGCACAGCTCAAACTAAATGATATGTCTGGTGCAAAGTCCACATTAGAAGCAGCGCTTAAAAAGCATGGTACGGCAGAGAATCTGATTGCACTAAAAGAGAAAGTTTATGGTTAAGCAAAACTGGAGAAAAACAATGTTAGTAGTTACTGGAATTATTGCAGGCGTTGCCGCTGTTTGGTATGCAGTGTTTGGATTAAAGCCATACAGCGTTACGCCGGAGGAATTAACGCAAATATATAGCTATGAGCAAAAGGCGGTGGAGGTAAATCTTTCGCCATTAAAAACCAATCACTTTGCGCTTGAGTACACGACGTTTGATGGCGATAAAGTCAATGGTCATATTCTCTACCCAAGTAATTACGACGCGACTAAACCAATGCCCGTTATGGTGGGTGTCCACGGTATGGGCCGAAGTGATGTACGCTGGATACAAGAGAGCTTTAAGGGGCGTGATACGTTTGAGCAAACGGATGAGCTTACCAAAATGGCACTAGCAAATGGGTACGCAGTGGTTGCTATTGATTCGAGGAATCATGGTAAGCGTAAAAATCTTGAGCATAATATTATTGAAGTTATGCATGATTTAGATTGGTGGGGCAAGCGCGAGCCGTACGAAAAGTTAATTATTGATTCGGTAAAAGATCACAGGGTACTGCTTGATTGGGTAGCAACTCAACCGCAATTTGATCAAGACCAAATTAGTGTTGCGGGATATAGCATGGGAGGTCAAATCAGTTTAATTCTAGCGGCGCTGGATAAACGAGTAGATAATGTATTATCAATTGTGCCGCCTTACCTGACTAACGCTGTGGCACGAGTGGCGATTAAAAACTTTGCGACGGCAGTTGATTCTCCCAAGGTGTGGTTGGTCTCGGCTGATGACGATGAATACACAAGCGAGCGTGAAAATGAAGCACTATTTGAAGCCATTGCGAGTGTGCAAAAACATCATGTCGTCATTGAAGGGGGACATCTCTTGCCTGAAGGCTACTACAAAAAACTACAAGGCTGGTATTAATGAAAGCAAGCTCACAACTAAATCTTTTAGTGATTGAAGACAACCCCGCGATTGCAAGTAATATAGCCGATTACTTCGATATGCAGGGAAATAATCTGGACTTTGCTTATACGGGAGAGCAGGGTTGTGAGCTTGCATTAACGCAATATTTTGACTGTATTATTTTGGATATTATGCTGCCAGATATTGAAGGGCTAGAGGTCTGTCAGCGATTAAGGCTTCAAGCTGACAGGCATATTCCCATCATCATGTTAACTGCTCGAGATACCTTGGATGATAAATTAGCAGGATTTGCGCAGGGTGCGGATGATTACCTCACCAAACCTTTTTCGCTAGAGGAGCTAGCCGCGCGAGTCAGCGCATTAACTTGCCGATTAAATCCCACATCTGCTGCAAGAACACTCAGTGTAGGGGATGCAGATAAACAGGTTACGCTCAATTACCAAAGCCAAACAGTAACGCGGGGTGAGACTGCACTCGTGTTACCGCCAATATTGTTCAATATTCTTAAAATTTTGATGGAAAGTTACCCTCGAGCGGTATCAAAGAGTGAGCTTGTTGAGCGTATTTGGGGCGAGGAGGGAACTGACTCGGATTCTTTACGGTCACACATCTACCAATTACGTAAAGCGGTAGATAAGCCATTTCCAACTGCCATTATTAAAACCATTCACAGCGTTGGCTTAGTGCTGGATTTATAGCTGAAATTGCAACTGAGAAAAATGAAAACAAAACAACTAAGAAACCGCATCATCACCTACTTTGTCTCTATTGTAGTACTGCTCAGTATATTATTTTCACTGATCACTTTGCTTTTCAGCTACATCATAGAAGACAGCTTTTTTTATCAAATTTTAGAGGATGAAAGAAAGCAGATAGCGCTTCAAATCGTCAATAACGAGACACCAAAAGCACATTTTGACTTCGTCACATTTCATCCTACAACCGACACTTTACCCGTGGTGGTAAGAACGCTACTCGCTGAGGAACCAAACCGCAAAGAGTTTAGTGCTGAGGCGGGTAAACATTATCATATCGCCTTTCTAAACAAGGATGACCGTGGACAAGGCATATTGCTTGCTGAAGTAAGCGGCCATCTTGTGGTGCGCGAACTGCGAGGCTTGATGCTTGGTTTTTCACTGACCTTATTGGTGATTGGATTAGTAATAGCGCTATTGCTAGCGCTCGGTACGGTAAAGCTGGCAAAGAAACTACTTAAACCTTTGGATGAGCTTATGGTAATTGTAGAGGCGAGTCCCGTTGAAAACCTCCCGACCAATTTTGCATCTCAGTTTTCGCAAAATGAAATTGGTAAATTTGCACAAACGCTAGAATCAGCCCTTGCTCGTATTCGAGCATTCGTTGAGCGTGAACGCCAATTTACCAGAGATATTTCCCATGAATTGAGAACACCTGTCACCATTTCCCAAGGGGCGGTTAGTTTACTCAACCACACCGAGTTAAACAGTAAACAGCAAGAGCTGGTGGCAAGGATAGCGGAGTCTGACCAGCAGATGCAGCTAACACTAGAGGCGCTATTTGCCCTTGCCCGGGAAAAAGCCGATACACCGGAGCAGACTAATTTACAATCCGTGATTGAAGCTTGCATTATTAATAACCAAGTGCTGTTTGAGCATAAAGTCCTAAGTATTGACTTACCCGGCAATGTATTTGTTCCTATGGCCGCGCAGGAGCTAAGATTGGTAGTGCAAAACCTGTTACAGAACGCTGTACATCATAGCCAAGGCGAGCAAATTCATATTCGTTACAGAGATAATACACTAACGATTGCGGATGATGGCCAAGGGTTACCAGAGATCTTTACGGTAAACGAGCAAGCCTTTGAGTCTGGCATGCGGGGTCCTAATAGTTTAGGTACAGGCATTGGCTTATCGCTAGTAAAGCGTCTTTGTGAGAAGTTTTCTGTAGAGGTGATGATTGAAAGTGGCGAAACGGGTGTATCGGTTCACTTAAAGTTTGCTTAGGGTCGTTGTTGACCTGACCCAACACACAATGAAAAGGCACGGTGACTTCCGTTATCGTGCCTTGAGAGAATTTAATTGAACTTAAGAAAACTCGGCGATAACCAATACTCTCTTGTGTTTAGCACTATAAAAAACAATCCCTTCGCCACCGCCCTCAAAATAAGTGGAGAAGCAGAAAGTACCAAGGTAGGCAAAATCTACGTCATGCTCTTCATCAAAAAAGCCAATTTCACGAGTGGAGTAGTGGCTGTAGTTCTCGCCACTTTGCTCATCCATAGCGTCAAAATAGCGCGTTTCATCATCGCCTTCTTCATCCCACAAATAGGCGTCCCAATTGCAACCGAGTATGGGTTGCCCACCGAATTCAAATAGCGGAACGCTTTCATCGTTTTCGTCAAGGGAGTAGTTAAGTCGTTGATGTTTGGCGTAGAAGCTGGCTGCTTGCTGATAGTATTCGCTATAGTCTTCAAAATCCTCCTTCTCTTCACTTAGATTGTCAACATTGTGAGCGTCAACTTGCCACCCATTGTCTGTTAGTGAGTAGGAGATATAAGGGAGGTCGCCATCAAAAATCTCCATAGAAATCGGTAATGCGATAAGTACATTATCATCGCTGTTTACGTCTAACTTTGAATAGGCAAGTAGTCCTATTGGTAATAGCTGATTGTCATTAAACGCGACATCTTGGCTACTCGGGAATGGCTTGTAAAAATCAGTCGCTTGCAACACTTTTGTTGCAGGGCATGCGAGCGCCGAATCTTTAATGTAGAGGGCCATAAAACAACTCCTTTTTATGGTTTATTTTTTGGTAATTAATACGTTAGACTCGTATTTGGTGCACACCATATAGCGAGGCGTGTGGAAAATCAATCAGTGATAATAATTGTTCGGGCGTTAGTGTGCCTGTCCTTTATATTTGCTCCAAATTTGAGACTTATTATGCCTATGATAGGGCCATTGCAGTGCAGGATTGTCCGCTATAATACAAACTACATCAGGTGAGAAAAGTAGATACGCCATGGAAAATAGAACATTTAAAATAAAAGTAATGGATTTAACTGAATTAGAAATTGCAGCAAAGTGGGCTCTGCAAGAAGGGTGGAACCCTGGGCTTAGCGATGCTAAGTGCTACTATCAAGCCGATCCAAATGGCTTTTTAATTGGCTATCTAGGCGATGAACCTATCGCTTCGATTTCGGTGGTTAAGTACGATGATTCATTTGGTTTTTTAGGCTTTTATATTGTTAAACCAGAATATCGAGGTCAGGGTTATGGGATGCAGATTTGGCAGGCTGGACTTCAATATTTAGCTGGTTGTAACGTCGCACTGGATGGAGTGGTCGCGCAGCAAGAGAATTACAAAAAATCGGGTTTTAAGCTCGCTTATCGTAATATTCGCTACGAAGGAGTGGGTGGCGGCGAAACGCCTGATTGCACAAACTTAGTGGCACTTGAAAGATTACCGATAGAAGAGGTCATTGCTTACGACAGTGCGTTTTTCCCAGCAAAAAGAGTAGCCTTTGTTGACGCTTGGATTAACCAGCCAAACTGCCACGCTTTAGGCATTAAACAGGATGACACACTTGTAGCCATAGGTGTGATCCGTCCTTGTCACGTCGGCTATAAAATAGGCCCTCTTTACGCTGATAACGTAGAACTTGCAGAAACACTCTTCTTAGCGCTTAGGTCCAAGGTATCAGCAACTGAGGCCATTTACTTGGATGTGCCAGAAGTAAATGCCGCTGCTGTTACGCTTGCACAAAAGTACAAGATGTCGCTTTCTTTTGAAACCGCAAGAATGTACACCGCTGAACGCCCCGATTTGCCATTAACGCGAGTGTTCGGGGTAACTTCGTTTGAAATAGGTTAGTTTGATTCAATCGAAGCGGTATTGCTGATAGGTTGAAGTCAATAGCTCAACAAACTCCCGTACCTTTGCGGGAGTATATTGCTTCGACAAGTACAGCGCGTGAATAGGATAGCTTTCATCGTGTAGTTCAGGTAGTAGCTGTACACAACTGCCTATAGCTAATTCATCTTTAAATGCCCATAGCGGCCCGTAATGCACACCAAGGCCAGCATTTACCCAATTTTTTAGCACTGCAACACTGTTGGCGATGAGTTTACCACTTACCGCGACGGCTTCACGGTGCAGGCCTTTACCGAGAATGAGCTGATTATCAAGTTTAGGTTTATTGTAAAAGATAAAGTCCAGTTTGCTTAAATCGCTAAAGCGTTGTGGTTGCCCCATGCGTTCAATATACGATTTAGAGGCCACCAAGACCCGTGGTACATGACCTAGTTGTCGGCAGATCAAGGAGGAGTCATCCAGTTTGCCAATCCTAATTGCAATATCGATTTGTTTAGCCTTGAGATCTTCAAAATGACTGCCGAGCAGTAACTCGATATTGAGCTCTGGATAGGTGGTTATCATGGTTTGTACCACAGGTGCAATGAAGCGCTCGGCGAAGTCGTGTGGGGCTGCAACCCTCAATGTTCCAGAAGGCAGTGCTGAGGTGCCTGAAATCGACTCTTCTAATTCCCTTTTTTCATCAAGTAATTGCTTTACGCCTTTATAGTACTCAAGCCCAACCTCAGTTGCGGCTGTTTGTTTAGTGGAGCGCTGTAAAAGTTTTACTCCTAATCGACTTTCTAAGTTTGCGAGCTTTCGGCTTACCGAGGACGGATCGGTACCTATTACCTCAGCCGCAGATTTGAGGCTGCCAGATTCAACGGTAAGAACAAATAAATCTTCTTCAGTAATCGATTTCATAGCGGATGTAAAAAATGCAATTAGTAAATGACTAAAATCACTATACCTGTATCCCTTTCACCTAGCTACACTAAAAGTCGATTGAATATTTCAAGTAGGAGAAATAGGTATGTCTAAGCAATTAACAGGTAAGGTTGCGTTTATCACTGGGTCAGCCAAAAATATGGGGAAGGATTTTGCTATTGCGCTGGCAAAGCAAGGCGCTGATCTTGTTATTCACTATCATAGTGCCCATTCTAAACTACAAGCATTTGAAACCCAGAAGGAAGTTGAAGCGCTGGGTGTTAGGACGACGCTAGTACACGGAGATGTCAGCAATAAAGCGCAAGTAATGAATATATTTGAGCATATTATTAGTGAGTTTGGCGGCGTAGATATCGTTATCAATAATGCCGGCACTATCAGCAAAAAACCGTTTGTTGAATATAGCGAGGAAGATTTTGACAGGCTGTTTGGGATCAACTGTAAAGGGGCATTTTTTGTGATGCAAGAAGCCGCTAAACATATTCGTGATAACGGTCGGATCATTAATATGGGCACTTCGCTGCTGGCAGCATTTACTGGAAATTATGCGCTCTATGCTGGCTCAAAAGCACCACTTGAGCATTTCACTCGTGCGCTGGCAAAGGAAATCGGACATCGAGGAGTGACCGTCAATACTATTGCACCAGGTCCAATTGACACAGACTTTTTCCGTGGCGAAGAAAACGAGCAAACCGTTAATTATTTGCAGTCTGCAAGTGTAATGAACCGGCTAGGGCAAGTAGACGATATTACTCCTGCGGTGCTTTATCTTGCGTCGGAGCAATCACGCTGGACGACTGGGCAAACTTTGTTTGTTAACGGAGGTTTTGTCACTCGTTAAGTATGCTATTAGGGCACAAGTTGGTTAGGCGGTTTGTGCCAACGTTTTGTTCGCCAACAAGATGGTAAAAGTGGTGCCATTTCCGGCTTTGGAATTGACTTTTAAGTCACCTTCTAAATGTTTTTTGACGAGATTATAGGTGACGGAAAGTCCAAGCCCGGCATGACCATGTTGGCGAGCTGTGGTGTAAAAGGGCTCGAAGATCCGGTTTAGGACCTCATTACTCATACCGATGCCTTCGTCTTTGACTCGAATAAATATTTTATTGTCAGTGATCTCTAAACGAACAGCAGCAAAGGGCTGGGTATTAATATCATCGCTATAACCGTGAATTCGGGCATTCTCAAGCAGTTGTAATAAGGTTTGCTGTAGCGCATTAACGTTGATTTTGACCAGTTGTTCCAGTTTTCCTGTTGCGCTAAATTCAACGCGCATCTTTAACTGGAAACGTGCCGTTTGTTCGCAATAATCGCGAATAACGGCTTCTAGGTCGACAAGTTGCTCGACGTCAGTTTCTTGCTCTGCAGAGATATTCTTGAACTCTTGTACTAGCTTTGCCGTTTTGCCGAGATTTCGCTCTGCGATAGACAACCCAGAATCCAATGCTGCCATAATTTCTAAAAACTCAGCGTGCGATAAACGCTGCGCTTTCATGCCTGTTTCCATCACATCCACTTGTTCTTGGCAGGACGACACCGCGGTAATTGAGACACCAAGTGGGGTATTTACCTCGTGAGCCAATCCTGAAACTAAACTACCTAGGCTCGATAATTTTTCCGCCTCTACCAGTTGCTGGTGGATCACATGGATGTGGCTAAGGAGCTGGTTGATGGCAAGGCTAACATCAGTCAATTCATTGTGATTATCAATGTCGATACGTTTTTCGAGACTCGAGCTCTCAATAATGTGGTTAATTTGCGAGCGAATATGATCGATTGGATGTTGAATAGAGCGGTATAAGGCGAAGCCAACGGCAATTAAGCTCACCAATACAATCACAGAAAAAGTAATGAGCAACAACTTTAGTTGGCTAAATTGTTGCTCGGTTTGCTCCACAATACCGAGTGCGACATCATTTTGTACCTTGGTGAGTGCTTGTAATGATGCAGTTAACGGATCGAACTTTTCATAGAGTGCGGTAATAAACTGATTTTGCGGAATAGCTAAAAATCTCCCTTGATCTATCGCGCTTTGGATTGTGGCAATATGCGTAAATACGGCCTGCATTTGGAACTCAATGAGTTCGACCTTGACTTGCTCCGCCGTCACCAAATAAGTGTTTAGATAGCTTTGCCACACGTTGTTCATGACCCGAGTAGCATCTGCTATTTGCATTAGCACCTCGTCTTTGGAGACCAGTCCTGCACGATACTTATGAAGTATGTCGACAATTTGAATTGCACCGTGATCTGATACTTTTTTTATTTGAATAAGCGGCACAACACGATCGGCGTATAGAGATTCTACTTCTGACTCAAGGTGAGCGTAACGGTTAAAAGCATATCCAAGCAGTAAGGCAAGCGCGATGACGGGAAATACAATTAGCAGCCATAGTTTATGGCGAATATTAATTAGCTCTAGCACTACAGATAACTCATTTTTTGCATATCAACTTGAAGTATAAGTGCTGTTGATAATGTCGCCATTTTTCGTGGTGAAAATTAAAAAAGCACAATATGCGACTTGTGTCGCACTTTTTTGTTTGTTAATGTGTGACATGTGTCGCAGTTGTGAGAAAAACAATGAAACCAAACTCAACCGAACTAATCGTTTTAAAGATCCTTTGGCGTGAACAGCCAAGAACGGGCAAAGAAATTCATACAGAAATAGGATCAAAGCTCAGCTGGAGCTACTCATCAACTCGAAAAACCCTTGAGAGAATGTGTGAAAAGGGTTATCTCACCGAGCAAATGCAAGGCAACAAAAAAATATACTCAGCTGTGCTTGCTAAGGTACCGACTCTCGCACTTTATGCTCAAGAGTTTGCAAAGCAAATCATGGAGTTGGATGAACCACTTCCAGTCGCTATGTTTTCAGATAGTAAGTTAATTGCAGCGGATGAATTAGATGAATTGGAAGCCATGTTAGATGAGTTAGCTAAGACGCAAGGTGATAAAGAGTAAGGTATGGAACTAATATTACTTTCGGTCTTGCTGTGGGTGGCGCTTAGTGGCTTAACGTACGCGCTTGGAGTGAAATTTTCCGCTCGGTATGTACAGAATAAAGGACTTTGGTGGGGCGTGCTGGCAGTGACTTTTGTGCCTTGGATCCCACTTGAACACATGGGGCAACACAACGCGATTCCAGCCATATTGTTTAATGCCAATTTACAACAATTTGCAGAGCCGCTGCTGGCGATGACGAAGCGTACTCAAGTTGCGTCTGACTGGCTAAACCTGACGCTTATGGCTGTATTTCTGGTCTATTGCGTTGGGCTAATCGCTCATCTTTTGGTACTTGGGCGACAGTATTGGCGAGTAAAACGCCTCTGTAGCACCGCCTCAAAAATAAAGCTCGGTGCACGGAGTTGCTATCAATTGCCAATTACTTGCTCTCCTTTTGTGTTCGGACTGTGGCAACCTAAAGTGTATTTGCCGGTGGAATTTGACACGCTACCAGAGGCAGAACAGCAAGCACTTATTCTGCATGAGTTAACCCACATAGATAAAGGCGATCACATTGCCGTCGTAATTTGGCGAATACTCGCGACGCTTGCTTGGTTTAATCCGTTTATTGCAAAAATGGAACAGGGCTTTATTCGAGCGATGGAATATCGCTGTGATGAGGTGACGATAGCGAAGCACGGCCTTGAGCCTTTGGCTTATAGCAAAGCATTAATGAACTCTTTAAAACGGGCTGCTGCTCCGCCGAAAACGATGAATATGACAGCAAATTTTGCATCTAACTCTTTGACTTTAGATGATTATAAAAAGCGTTTTAGCGTTATTCTTAAATCTAAAAAGAAGCCAAGTAACCTTGTGTTGATAGGGTTTTTTGTGTTGCTTAGTTCAGGTTTAGCCTATGGCAATATTCAATGGACAATGGGAACGGCGATGGTCAGTAAAACATGGACATACCCAGTCGTCACACCTGAAATAACATCAAGGTTTGGGCATATATCGAACTTTCGTCACAATAAAGCACATCAAGGACTGGATTTAGCTGGCGGCGTTGGTGAACCTGCGATGGCGGTTGCCAGCGGTACGGTCACGATTGCTGATGATAAAACCTTGCCTGAGAATTACGGTAAAGTGGTGTTGATCCATCATGACAATGGTTATCAAAGTCTCTACGCACACCTTGATAGCATTGATGTTGAAGTGGGTGAGCAAGTATCGCAAGGAGAAGTGATCGGTACCATAGGTGAAACCGGTCGAGTCACTGGTCCACATCTACATCTAGAAGCTCTGCATAACAACACGCGCATTGATCCGCTGACCTTATTGGAAAATTAACATGATTAAAAAGCTTTCTATCGCCATTGCAATGATGGCAACTTTTGGCTGCTCGAAACAACCCGAGCAGATACATTCGGTTAATAAAGCGCAAGAGAACACCCTAGTGTCGGCGCAAGCAGAACAAGGCCAAGCTGTTATACATAATGGATCCGCTGAAGACTCAGTCGCGGCCCAAATCACCCAAGAGCTAAAGCCAGTTCAAGATGTTCGTTTACTTGAACTTAAATCGGGTGAGAGTTTAGCGAATCTTTTAAGTGAGTTTGCGTTCAGTGACCGCGATAGTTGGCTGGTGGAACAAGCCGTGAGTACGTGGACATCACTGACTAAACTCAAGGCTGGACAGTTAATAGAAGCAGAGCTTGTAGACGGACAAGTACAGCAGATCCGCTTTGAATATGCATTTGCACAGGTTATTGAGATTAAAAGAGTAGATGAACACTGGCATGCATCGCTAAGTGAGCTTGAAACCGTCACGCAAACAAAGCGTTTATCGACAAGCATAGATTCTAGTTTTTTTGTGGACGCCAGCAAAACCGGGGTACCCAATGACATTATCAATCAAAGTATCGTGGCCTTATCTCACCTTGTCGATTTTCAAAGAGAAGTATATGCCGGCGATCAAATCGATTTCGTATTTCAAGAACAGCAGCTTGTGGCAGCCGAAGAGTTACTCAAGCAAATCTCCAAACCTTTAGAATTACAACATGTTGCGCTACTTTCAGGAAAAGAAAAATACCGCTTATACCGGTTTACTGATAATGGCGGAACGACCGCTTTTTACCACTCAGATGGTACCCTCGCGCAAAGCTTTTTAATGAAAACGCCGCTTAACGGTGCTCGATTATCGTCAAACTTCGGTAAACGTCATCACCCAGTATTGGGCTATACCCGAATGCACAAAGGGATCGATTTTGGTGCGCCTGTTGGTACGCCTATTATGGCTGCGGGTTCTGGAAAAGTACTCAAAGCTGGGTGGGGCGGCAGCTTTGGTAATCGCGTAGTGTTAGATCACGGCAAAGGCTATCAAACACTTTATGCTCACTTAAATGGCTTTGCGAACGGCCTCAAAGATGGGACGAGAGTAAAGCAAGGCGATGTGATTGGCTACCTTGGTAATACCGGCCTGTCGCAGGCGCGTCACTTACATTATGAAGTGCATAAAGACGGAAAAGCCATCAATCCACTCACCCTAAAACAACCAAAAAACACTAAGCTAAGTGACACGCAATTTGATGAATTTAGCGTGCAGGTTGCACAAATTACCACACTGCTCGATAGCGAAAACACAAAGCTTGCTCACCATGATGGACAGTCGGGCCGCATAGGTAATGCCGATGACTAGTCCTGAAAGAAATCGCATTAACAGCCTCGACTTTATTCGCGGGATAGCAATCCTATGTATTTTGCTTATCAACATCGAAAGCTTTGCCTATCCCAATCCATGGGGCAGTTACCAATATGGCTTTATGACGGATATAGACAGTGAGGTAAGGTACTGGGTTTATGTATTTGCTCAGGGCAAGTTTTACGGACTGTTGGCGATGTTATTTGGCGCAGGTCTCACCATTATTCTTCAAAAACAGCCATTTGAATTTGCTATTAAATTAAGTGCGGCTAGGCTAGTGGCTTTATTTATACTCGGCCTTGTTCATGCTTATTGTATTTGGAGTGGCGACATTCTTTATCACTATGCCGTGATAGGAATGATTGCCACCACCGTCATATTACTTGGCACCCAGGCCATCAAAGTCAGCATAGTAATTTGTTTGGCGTTTATGTTAGTTGCAGGTTTTGGCAGAGCAGAGCGCACCATCGCCCAATACGATGCTTACCAAGCAGCACTCAATGTGGACGAAGCGTCTCGCACACGAGACCAGCAAAAAGCGATTAATCGGTGGCAGAATAAAACCGAACCAAGGACACCCACCCATCTTACTTTGGAAGAAACGCCAAGCTTAACTGAGTATTGGCAGGAAAACTTTGACAGCCCGCAAGTCCACAAAGGTAAGCTGTGTTATTCAAGTATTTTTTGGTCCACGCTAATGATGATGCTGATAGGCTCGCAGCTGTTTCAATGGGGATTGTTCTCAAAGACTAAACTTAGCCCATTTGCGGTAGTGGCACTGCTTTGCTTGATTGCAGTGTCGTGTTATGCCACTCAAGATCGCTATTTTCATTGGCTACAAAGTTCACATATCCCAGTGTTGTCTTACGCTAAACAAATGGTCATCGTACTTAACCGGGAGCTGCAAGCGATTGTTTACTTGGTTTTGTTATCTTTGCTATATAACCGTTGGTTGCATCGGTTCAAACCCCTTGAGGCGATAAATCAAGTGGGTCGATTTGCACTGAGCAATTACATTGGACAGTCACTGTTATTGGTGGTGATATTTTATGGCTTTGGATTACATAATACGCTAAGTCGCAGTGAGCTCTTGTTCTTATGGCTTGTTATTATGGCAGGGCAGCTGCTATTGAATGTGATTTACGGGCGATTCTTTAAGGTGGGACCCGTTGAACGTGTATGGCGCAAACTAACGATTACGTTACATGCATAATCGACTCGAATTTTTTACAAATTCGAACTTCATACCTAAGCTAATTTTGACCTAATATTGAAGTCGATACGTTAGCTTGAGGTAAAGTATGGAAATAGAAATAACACAAGGATGGGACATTGAGTATGCACAAGCGGCTGCTGAGCTTTATGTTGACGCGTTTGGTAGCAAATTCAAAGCTGCAGTGCCGGATCGCAATAAGCTGATCACTATTATCGCGAAGAGCTTCATCTCAGAATACTCTTTTGCTGCCTTTGCAGACGGCAAGTTAGTGGGGGTTGCGGGCTTTCAATATGGCAAAGGCGGTTTTACATCGAATATGGGCTTTACTGGACTCATTGATGAATTAGGCTTGCTAGGCGGGGTTAAAGCCGCAGCGGTGTTTACCCTATTTGAGCGAAAGCCTGCGCCCAATGAAGTAGTGATGGACGGCATCGCTGTTGCAAAATCGGTCAGAGGACAAGGTGTTGGCACTGCGCTTCTAGTGGCACTGCAGCGCTACACCAAACAAAGCGGGTTTCACGCTTTACGACTTGATGTAATTGATTCTAACCCCCAAGCAAAAAAGCTTTATATGAGAATGGGCTTTGTTGCCTCCCATCACGAAGATTTTTCTTATCTCAATTGGTTAATCGGTTTTAGCGGGGCAACAACGATGTTGTGGCGTCCATAAGACTGGTTTCCTTTGTTGCTAAAAATAAACGTGAAAGATAAGCAGGCCTTAACCATTTGCTTTTGTTGCGAAATAACAAGTAAAATGCCGAACTTTACGCATAACCAGACATCGACATGACAGCAATAAACCCTGTATCGACCCTCCTTAATCATCTGCAAACCCAAGCAGTACCAAACGAGCTTAGGCGTCTATTTCATGGACGTGGTCGTTGCTATGAAGGGCTTGAACAAATCACAGTAGATTGGTTACAAGGTCAGCTCTTAGTCTCTTTATTCAAGGAGCACGACGTTGACCTTATTGCGTCGTTAAAGCAGGCACTATTATCACTTGTGGAGACTGAAGCGTTTAACGGAAAACTCTCTGCTATTTTACTACAGCATCGTTATTTGCCTGACTCAGATCTCGAGGTTTTGTATGGTGAATTAACCGCTATGCCTATCGTTGAAGAAAATGGACTTAAATATGGCTTAAAGCTTGGCGTAAAGCAGAATATGGGACTGTTTTTAGATATGCGTTTGGGTCGTGAGTTTGTTAAAGCTCAGTCTACGGGGGCTCGGGTACTTAATCTGTTCTCTTATACTTGCGGGTTTTCCGTCGCGGCGATTGCGGGCGGTGCTGCCCATGTTGTGAATCTAGATATGGCAAAAGCGGCGCTCAAGCAAGGCCGAGTCAACCATCAACTCAATGAACACGACCTCAGTAAGGTGTCTTTCTTAGGCCATGATTTATTTAAATCTTGGGGAAAAGTACGTAAATATGGGCCGTACGACCTAATCGTAATTGATCCGCCAAGCTTTCAAAAAGGCAGCTTTGCACTGACCAAAGACTATCAACGTATTTTAAGAAAGCTTCCTGAGTTACTTACGCCAAATGCCCAAGTGTTGGCGTGTGTGAATTCTCCCGATGTTTCAAGTCAATTTCTGATTGATGAAATGACCAGAGAGGCACCAGCGCTTACGTTTGTTGAACGTTTGCAAAACCCACCTGAATTTAAAGACATTGATGAGCAAAGCAGCCTCAAGTGTTTACGGTTTAAAGCAAGTTAATCTATTTTTTAGCACTTTAACTTGGATGTAAAAGTGTGGACTAATACAGATAACCATTTAGCATTGAAAAGCGACCATTCAGCAATATTCAGAGTGCTTTTCGACGCTAAGTGCGTACCATGAACGTATTCAGTCACTATTTGTATTGATTATGGTCAATCTCACATTGCAGCGAAATGAACAATTCGCAATTTTAGCCATCGTTGCCGCAATAAGTTTTGCTATCAGTCTTACCGATTGGGTGCAGCGGGGCATGTTTTTGTCGGCAAATATCGCGCTTTCTTCTCTTTTGGCGGTTGTGTTCCTCTACTGGTTACCTATGGTGATAAGTTACGTACTCATCATCCGTTTCAAGATAGGCAATTGGCCGCTGCAATATATCGGCTTTTACGGACTGATGGTAATGGGCTGTTTATGTTGGGGTGTACTCAGAAGTGGAATGTTAAATACCCATGCATTTTCACTGTTTGAGGCGTTAACCATCGCACTGCCTTGGTCTAGCGGTATTTTTGTGGTGATTAAGTTCTACCTTTCCCAAAAGTTGTTAAAACAAGAAAAACAGCTTCGCCAACTAGCTGAAATTAAGTTATTACACAGTCAGTTAAACCCGCACTTTATGTTCAATAGCCTCAACACAATTGCAGCCTTTGTACCAAATCAACCAGAAGCAGCACGGTCTTTGGTTCATAATCTCGCTGCGGTATTAAGATATTCATTAACGCATTCTGTGACAAGCGGAAAAATACCGAGCAAAGTATCCGTTGCCGATGAGCTAATTGCACTAAATCAATGGTGCGAGATAGAGCAAAGCCGGTTTGGGGATGCGCTTATCATCGACTTTGATATCGACGATGCATTATTGAGCGAAGTAATACCGCCAATGATTTTACAGCCACTTTTGGAAAATGCAGTAAAACATGGCAACAGTAGGCCGCTTCACATTGATGTATTAATCAAAAAGTTAGCGAACCAGTTAGTGTTTAAAATCAGTGACAACGGGGTGGGCTTTAAGGAGCAGGACATATTGAGTTCGTCAGATGCGGGACTCGGTCTTTCGATCACGCGCTCACGGTTAAAGTTAGAAGAAAATGCTGAACTTAGGCTTGGTAACGACATGCACACAGGTGGTGCTGTTGTCAGCTTTTCACTCACACGAGGAGCAAAGGAATGTTGAACATTGCCATTGTGGAAGATGAGCAACCAGCCATTGATAAATTAACTGAACAACTTAGCCAGATCACCAAGCACAACTTGGTACTGACTTGTAACACGCCATTAGTATTTCTTGATACATATCGAGAACTTGCGATAGATATTGTCTTTGTCGATATTAATTTGCCAGAATGCAATGGTGTTACTTTGGTCGAGAAACTTCAAGGAACGGGGTTTGCAGGTGCGATAATTTTTACTACGGCCTACAGTGAGTTTGCGGTTGAGGCCTTTACGCTCGGCGCGGTTGATTATTTGCTCAAACCGTATAGTACTGAACGCTTAGCGTTGGCGCTATCAAGAGTCAATCGTGTTATCGCGACAGGATTCGCCGCTACTTTAACGAGTAAGGTGGCGGGGAAAACCTCACTAATTGATGTCAGCAGTATCGAACTTATCAAGCTAGAATACGGTCAAGCCATTGCGTTTAGTAATGGACAGCAATATCCCATTGATGGCTCCCTTGAGGAGATCCAACAGCAATTGCCAACACATTTCTTAAGAGTTCACCGTAATGCCATTGTAAACCAAAGCGCGATAACGGCGTTTGAACGCTGGGTTACAGGGGGTTACCTTGTCAAGTTGCGAGATAGCAATTTACAAGTTGTGACCAGCCGGGGCGGTGCAAAACTACTCAAACAACAACTGAGCAACATAGGGCTCAGCTAACTCAAAAAAGGTAATAAAATGATGAAAACTATAATGCCATTTTCTTTGGTAGGGCTTCTTGCGGCCTGCTCAAACACGACTATACCAGATGTTAAACGTCAGTTTATCGATGATGGTCAGACTCATCCATTGGTTGTGGTGTTAGGTGGCAGCGAAGGGGGGAATACACTCGCTAATCCTCAGTGGAAACCATTTTTAGATGGATTTAATGATATTGGTGTCTCAGTAGCTGCACTTGGTTATTATGGCACTGAAAATACATCGAGCAGTGCAGCTGAATTATCTTTGGATGATATAGCCAAACGGATAAAAGCATTGAGTGCAGACCCAAAGATAAACCCAAATTGCGTGGCGGTGTATGGTTTTTCTAAAGGAGCGGAGCTTGCGTTATTACTCGGTGCGCACTTTGATGAGATAAACCATGTAGTGTCCGTCATGCCTAGTCACGTAAGCTGGAATGCTGTTAAGACCTTGTCTTCTCGCTCGAGTTGGATGCTTAGCGGCAATGCTCTGGACTACATTGATGCACCCCTGTTGTCATGGAAAATGCAAAAGGGGAACGTAACGGGAGAGTTTACACCTGCCTTTGAGGCTGCATTGGCAGAGGCAACGCCTGAAGCAATTGCAGCCGCTCGCATCCCGGTTGAAAACACCAATGGGCCAGTGCTACTGGTCTCTGCCAAACACGATGAAATTTGGCCATCGTACAAAATGGCCGGATATATTGAAGCTGATTTACGCGAAGCTAGTTTTTCTCATCCATTTAAACATATCGCACTTAACTCGGGTCACTATAGCTTTAACAAAAAAGTGCAAACCGAGGTAAATCAATTTTTAAGCGAAACCTTGGTAGCACGTTGCGCGAATAAGTAGCAATGAATTCACCTTGCTTTTATATTCTTGGTCGTTGAAAAATTTACCGAGCTGTAGGTAACGTTGTGTCTGCAGCTTTTAGTCGCTTTGTGTATTTTGCCGGTGTGATCTGAAAGATAGTTTTAAATTCGCGAATAAGATGAGATTGATCAGCGTAGCCGCAATCTAGCGCGAGTTGAGCGATGTTAATGTCAGGTGTTTCTCTCAGTTTTTGTTTAGCCAATCGAACTCTATAAATGCGAGCTAAATGTTTAGGGGTAATCCCACAATGTATTTTAACTTGTCTCTCTAATTGCCGTTTTCCGATCGGAGTTTGAGCATATGCTTGCTCTAAAGGAGTCATTGAAACAATATGCTCAAGGAGTGTTTGGGTATGTAGGATAGAATTGTGTCGAGGAATTGGCATATTCAATATTGGTTCTAGGAGTTTAAGTAATGCTGTCAGGTTGGCACTACTTTTTTGTAGCGTGTTCAACAAGGGCAATATATTTTTGGGATTTGCTATAGGATGTTGCAGCGTTTTCAGAAATGCCAGTCCCGCGGGTTTAAAGCGGATCCCGAAAAAACATGCCTGTTCAGAATAGCTGACTTTGCTAGACTGAATGGCAATTGGTTGCAGATAAAAGGGGGCTGTGAGCTGATTGTCGTTGAAACTAACGAGCCCACGAAGAGGGAAGATAAATCCAGTTGCCCCGTCGCTTGGAAGCCAAGTTTCTCCGCACTTGTGTGATTGTGCAAACCAGATAGCTTGCACATAGTTAGCGATTTCACCTGTTGGGTTTATTAATTCAAGCGTTAGATCTGTGCTCATTGAACTCTACATTCGGCTTAAACATTTTCACGATCCGATTCCAGCTGTTGATGGCATTAATAGCGATAGTTAACGTAGTCAATTCTTTATCATCAAATTCTACATTGAGTGTTTGATAAAAAGCGTCGTCAATCATTTGTGCGTTTGTCAGCTTTTCACAAAGCGCTAATGCCAGTTTTTCTTTATTGGTGTATAACGGCATGTCTTGCCATGCACTTAATCCAATAATTCGATTAGTGGTTTCACCATACTCTAGTGCCTGTTTAGTGTGCATTGCAATACAAAAAGCGCATTGATTGATTTGTGATGCTCTAAGTTTAACGAGCTCCCAGATTGTGACTCCAAAAGTTGTATGTGCCTGCTGTTTTAATAATTCCTCTTGTCCCAATAAGTGCTGAATAAGCTCAGGTGCCTGATTGAAGTAGTCTGCTCTTTTCATTTCTGAATCCTCATGTTTAGTGATACGTATAGTGTAATGAGGTGTAAGCGGTAAAAATTGAAAAAAAACGTCTTTGTAATAAAATTTTAAGGAAGGAACACACGACTCTAATTTAAAGGATGGTTGTAAAATAATGTGCGATGTAAACCTTGCTCTAGCGCTTTATCATTTATCCACACTCAAAAAAATCTGGCTTCAGGCCAACGGTACTTTTACAAATAAACAGCAGCAGGTAGAGCCAGTTAGTTTCGAATTATATAAAGCGACTTTTGACATACTGGGCTTAAGTTTATCTCAAGCACATCAGTTACAGTTTCAATATGCTCATGATTACGATAGCTTTATTGATGCAATTGTAACAATTGCTCAGCCGAGTAGTGAAAAAATAGCATTGCTAAAACATGTCACCTGCCACTTACCTTGCCCCGACAGTTATCAAGAAAAAATTGCTGCTGTTCAGAATATGCCGGATGTACTCACTGAGGACGACCTGAAATGCTGGCAGGACAACGGCTATGTCATCGTTAAAAATGCAGTGAGTGCCGAAGGCTGTGCCAATGCGAGAAACGCCATCCAAGACTATTTGGAGATTGAATTAGCAGAACCAAAGACTTGGTATAAGGTTAACCACGAAAAATTGAGTCGCAGTATGGTGCATTTGGTACAACATAAAGCACTGGAAGACAATCGGAATTCAATGAGAATTCATAAGGCCTTTAGCCAGTTATGGCAACGCGAACAACTGATAGTTTCAGCCGATCAGTGTGGTTTCAACCCGCCTGAAACTGCGCAATGTAGCTTTCAAGGTCCTGATCTACATTGGGATTTAGATTTCTCTAAGCAACTCAAGTTTGGCACGCAAGGAATTTTGTATCTATCAGACACTGAAGAAAAACAGGGTGCAACAACGGTTGTGCCAGGATTTCATACAAAGCTAGAGTCATGGCTTGCAACGGCTCCATGGGATCCATGTATTCCAAACACAGAATACTTACATCAACTGGGCTCCAAAGCAATTGCAGCCAATGCCGGAGATATGGTGATTTGGCACCAGTTTTTACCTCATGGTGGGAGCGCGAATACAGCAAACGCACCTCGTATAGTGCAATACATCAATATGCATCCATTCCCCGAAATGTAGAAGGTGAAAAAATCTCTATTTGGTTAAATTTTGTCTTAACTTGGCGGCGAGTAAACAGTAGTATGATTGTTAAGTTTGGGAGAATGTAGCAACTCACCACAAGGAAAAGCCGTCGATGCAATTAGCACAACTCAATATAGCCACCGCTAAATACCAAATGGATGCGCCAGAAATCCAATACTTTGTAGAAAGTTTAGACCACATTAATTTACTCGCAGAGCAAAGCCCTGGCTTTATTTGGCGCTTGAAAGATGAAACCGGTAATGCAACAGAGATTAAGGCGTTTGATGATCCAAATATTATCGTGAATATGTCTGTATGGCAGTCGGAGCAAGCGCTCAAAGATTTTATGTTTAAAACCGCGCATAAGGAATTTTTGGCGCGTAAAAAAGAATGGTTTCACCGCGCTGAACAGGAAACTTACGTGTTATGGTGGGTTGAAGAGGGCCATGTCCCGACACTAGATGAGGCCAAAGAAAGACTCGATTACCTGCGTCGTTTTGGAGATTCGGCTTATGCCTTTACGTTTAGAAATAGTTTCACCGAACTAGACGTAAGGGAGAGGGAAGCTTGTGAAGAAGATTAATCTTGTGCACCGATGAAATGATAATCAACCCTAAGGGGGAGAGCCGCGTGGAGTGGTGAATAGCGATGATGTTGGTGGTACACTTATCGTAGATCATGATGTATGGATTTAACCAAAAATGCGCGCGGCACTAAGAAGCAAGATAATAGAAGTATGTGATAAAAAAATCGCACAAAAAGGAGATAACGTTGGCGTATCATTTTACGCTTTTTTTGCCAATAAAAACACGGACCCTGCATTACTTATGGAAGCGGCGACTTGGTGGATACAAACTCACGAACTAGACCACTTCGAAAAGGCGTTAAAGATAAAAGCAATGGTTGAAAGTGGAAAATAGGTCTTAAAGGATATTGTCATGGGCCATCAATCGAGATGACCCAACTGGCAGTTACAGCGTGTAAAACGAGACAAAAAATACTGCAACAGATGCAAGTGCAAACATAGTGTACTCGGTGATAGTTTGTTTGCGTTTCTCATCATCAGTTTTAGGGGCTGTCGCTATCATTAGCAGGCTAGTGACAAACATTGCTAATGAATATAAACATAGGATTGATAAAGTAGCATCTGTAAACATATAAGCCTCGACTTGGTTCTACTCATTTTAACTACGTGCATCATGGTCATACAGATCAACCTCTATACACGTTTATTTAAGTTGTATTCGCTTTTAATTACAGTAAATTATACTGTGTTTTTAGGTGTTTCTGAAAGGAGTAAAAGATGCAAGTTGAATATTTTGTGGTTGACGCATTTACGCGTAAACGTTTTGGTGGTAACAACGCTGCAATCGTTGAGGTTGAAAACTGGCTTAGCGACGGCCTAATGCAGCAGATAGCCATCGAAAATAACCTTTCCGAAACCGCCTTTTTGAAGCCAGTTGATAACAATCATTATGAGATCCGGTGGTTTTCTCCAATTACTGAAATTGACTTTTGTGGTCATGCCACGCTTGGTGCTGCGTATGTGCTTTTTAATCACAAGGGAAAATCAGGTGAGATAAAATTTCAAACTCAAGAAGTCGGAACACTCACTGTGAAGCAAGTGGCTGATGGTCGCATTGTGATGGAATTTCCGAACTTAGCCCCTGAGTTAACTGAAGCCCCCGACGCACTGCTGGAAGGGCTGAACGTAACACCGACGCGGGTACTTAAAAATCGCCAAGCGTACTTTGTGATTGTTGAGACTGAGCAACAAGTACGTAGCTGTGAGTACGACAGCGATAAATTGAAAACCCTTGCGCCTTTTGATGTTGTGGTAACAGCAAAAGGCAATGACGTTGATTTTGTGTCGCGTTACTTTTGGCCTGCAAATGGGGGCGATGAAGATCCGGTTACCGGTTCAATTCATGCCGGGTTAGCGCCATATTGGGCAAAGGCGCTAAACAAACAGAAACTTCATGCACATCAGGCTTCAAAACGTGGCGGTGAGCTATTTTGTGAAGTGACGGATACGAATGTCATCGTATCTGGGTTTGGTGTACTTTACGCAAAAGGAATATTCGAAATTGAGGACGAATAAGATTCAATTCATACAGGCAAAAGAAAGTGACTTTGACTACCTAGTGGCGCTGCGTAAAGCGACCATGGTGCCGCACTTAGAAAATGCCAGACTGTGTTTGACTGACGCTGAACATAAAGCCAGAGTATTATACGAATACCCAAGCTCACATTTGATTTATATAAATGAAAAGTGTGTTGGCTTGGCTAAGTTTAAGCAACGTGAACATGACTATTACCTCTTTCAGCTGCAAATAGAGCCCCAGCAACAAGGAAAGGGGCTCGGTGCACAAGTCATTAAAAGCTTGATAGAAAACCACTCAACATTGCCTTGGGTATTGACGGTGCTTAAAGCGAATCCCGCGAAGCGTTTATACGAAAAGTTGGGATTTGTGCAGTTTGCTGACGATGAATATGAGTTTCATTTTAGGCGTGAACCTAATCCCTAAATTTAGTATTCTCTAGCCAATTTAAATTTAAAAGAGTTGTTATGGCAAAACAAATATGGGTAGATGCCGATGCCTGTCCCGTGGTGATAAAAGAAATGTTGTTTCGCGCTGCAGTGCGTACTTCTACCACGGTTACATTGGTTGCAAATCAATATCTAAAAACGCCTCCGTCTCCTTTTATTCAAAAGCTTCAGGTTCCAAAGGGATTTGATATTGCGGATAACGAAATCGTGAAGCGCGTGAATGAAGGTGATTTGGTTATTACTGGCGACATTCCACTTGCAGATGAAGTCATTGAGAAAAAGTGCACCGCACTTAACACGCGCGGTGAATTGCTGACGAAAGAAAACATAAAATCTCGCTTAAATATTCGTGACTTTATGGACACGATGCGTGCCAGCGGCGTACAAACTCAAGGGCCACCACCTTTGTCTCAAGCTGATAAGCAAAATTTCGCCAATCAATTGGATACTTGGATCACCAGAAACACAAAGGGGTAGGTATGGCTTACAAGGCGAGTTGTTTGTGTAAAGCGGTTCAAGTTGAGATCCGTGGACCAATCAGCGATATCATCCACTGTCATTGCTCTTTATGTCGCAAGTCTACAGGCACAGCTTATGCCACTAATGGCTTTGTGCTGTGGAGTGATTTTGTGATTCTAAGTGGCGAAGAGGCACTAAACATCTTCGAGTTTAAACCTGGAAGAAAGCGCCATTTTTGCAAACATTGTGCAAGTCCAATTTTTAGTTCGAATGAAAGCGATCCAAAGCGGGTGAGGTTAAGACTTGGCATTTTGGACTCGGATATCAAAGAGCGGCCAATATCACATAATTTTGTCTCTTCAAAAGCCAATTGGGAGGACTTGGACGCGCCGCTTCCTCGTTATGATGCATTTGAACCTAGCCGCGATTTATCAACAACATCGGGAGGTAACTTGTGACGGGTATTAGCGATTTATCTCAATTATTAAAAGACATTTCCCCGACGCTTGATGAAACACCTTTTGTATTTTGTACAGCGCAAAAAAGCCTCGCTGAGTGCGTGATTTTCAATCCAATTGCGACCTTTATGGAGCGCGAGGGGTTAACGCTGGTAGTCACCAAGCAAATGGCAGACGAGCATGGATTGGATTACAGCTGTGTGATGAATAAAATTACCTTGCAAGTGCATTCGAGCCTAGAAGCTGTGGGATTAACGGCTGCATTTTCCAATGCGCTAAAAGATGTTGATATTAGCGCGAATGTAATTGCGGGCTTCTATCATGATCATATTTTCGTACCCGTAAATGATGCTAAGCGGGCGGTACTCGCGATACAAACGTTGGCAAAATGACATTGATAAATCTCGAAGGTTATTAGGTAGCATGAAAGTTTACTTTAAAAGAATGGCCTCCAAAGGTGTGTGTCCTCCGAGAAAACCGCTTAAGAAAATCCTTTGGTCATGGGTTGGTGCAATGGTGGGGATCTTGTTGATTACGGTGATTTCTAACCTCGCTTTACCATATGGTGTTGGCAGCGCATTGCTCATTGGCTCTTTTGGTGCAACTGCCGTTTTACTCTATGGCGCTCCTATGGCAGAGTTCTCTCAACCGAGGAATTTACTGGGCGGGCATTTCTTTTCGGCTTTACTCGGCGTCAGTATCTTTATTTTGCTTGGAGAAGAGAGTCTGTTTGCAGCACCGCTTGCGGTATCGCTTTCAATTGTTGTGATGCACTTTACTCGAACCTTGCATCCTCCCGGTGGGGCGACCGCGCTAATCGCCATTATTGGTGGTGAGTCTGTTCATAACTTGGGATATATGTATGCATTTTATCCCGTGTTGGTGGGGGCTCTGCTGATGTTGTTGGTCGCGCTGTCTGTGAACAATATGTCGCGCAACCCCAAGCGGCATTACCCAGTTTATTGGTTCTAACTATTTTATATAAAAATTTAAAAGGACAGGCATGTCAAAAATTGAATTCGTCCCTTACCAATTAGTCCCAGCTAGCTTTAATCCATGGCGTGAAATATTTGTTGAAGTGGCAGAAGAAGTGATGGTGGCATTAGCACACCCTGAACTTGAATTTCTACACTTTGGTTCTAGCTCTTTTAAGGTTGCTGGCAAAGGGATCATCGATATCTCTGTGTTATACAAACCCGAGCAATTAACGCAAGCAGTTGAACATCTTAAAAATTTAGGCTTTAAAGATCAGCACAGCGATAATCCATTTCCTGATACTCGTCCTAGAAAAGACATCGCGGTGATGTATCAAGGTGAGTTGTTTCAAGTGCATGCGCATGCTATTGAAAAAGGAAGTGAAGAACATATAAAGCAAGAAAAATTTAAAGCTTATATGCTTAGCAACCCTAACGCGCGTGCGGAGTATGAAACTCAGAAACAATTAGTAATAGCGCAAGGTATAGCTTCCCAAGATGCGTATGGAAAAGCTAAAGCACCATTTGTAAAGCGTACTTTGAAGGACATCCAATTTAATTAACTAAAGTTCGAATAACTAATATTTTGCTTGAAGTTAGTGATAAAATTAACTGCTGGTATCCAATCCCAATCGCTCATGGTGATCGCATAAATTATTCATAGTGGAGCACGGTTTGATGTTGCTCCTAAAACTTGCTAACTAGGCAAGGGGGAAAAGTAAAGATTTGCGTTAAGACAGGAACCTCGCTCATTCTCCGAACCAGCATAAGGAGGTTAGCGTTTGCTGTATTTAAGTATCAAGGAGTAGGTGATAACTGGTAGCATGCAACTAAGGACAGGCATGAACAGATGCAAATGTTTACAAATTTGCGACATGGTCTAAGCTTTAATTTCTTCGATTAGCATTGATACGTTCAAGGAGAGAACAATGGGCTTAGCTAGGAAGTATCAAATCAACTTGTCAAATACGCGTTACTATCATTGTGTGTCACGTTGCGTCCGCCGTGCTTTTTTGTGTGGTGAAGATATGTTGACAGGAAAGTCTTATGAGCATCGGAGGGGTTGGGTTGAAACGCGTTTACTCTCTCTAGCCAAAATATTTTGCTTGGATGTTTGTGCTTACGCGGTAATGCCTAATCACACCCATGTGGTGTTGTATATCGATGATAAAAAAGCACAAAGGCTCAATGATAAAGCTATTTTACTACGCTGGAGCAAGCTTTATAAAGTATCTTCACACGCTCAGCAATTTTTACAAGGTGAATGCTTAAACGAAGGGCAAAAAAGTGAATTAAGCAAAGAAATCAATGAATATAGAAGCCGCTTAGCGAGTATTAGCTGGTTTATGAGAGGGCTCAATGAGCACATCGCTCGACGTGCTAATCAAGAGGATGAATGTACCGGACACTTTTGGGAAGGGAGATTTAAATCTCAGGCCTTGCTTGATGCTTCAGCCTTGTTAGCATGCATGGCTTACGTAGACTTAAACCCCATTCGTGCAAAATTGGCTAGTAACCTAGAAGATTCAGAACACACCAGTATAAAACTTAGGTGTGAGTTTGCAAAAAGATGCAAACAGCCGAATTATCTAGCGCGGTTTTTAGGAAATACCAAAAGACATGTACACAAAGGAATTCCTTTTGAATTACGGTCATACCTAGACTTAGTTGATTCAACAGGGAGGTGTATTCGTGCTGGTAAACCCGGGTTTATCGAACCGCGTCAAAAATCTATTTTGGAACAATTAGGTCTAGAAGCATGTAATTGGTTTCAACTTACTACCCAGCTTGAGCAAACTTTTCACGGTGCGATTGGTAGAGCAGATTCGATAGAGGCTTATTGTGAGCAACGCAATTTAAGGCGACGAAGTAATATTTCGCAAAGCCAGCGACTTTTTACGTAATATGAACTAACGTAAATGGCCAATTTAATCCGGTTGTAAGTGTTTAACTGCTCGCTCAGGTTGAGGGAGCAGTTAGTCGTGCACGTTGTATGAAACACTCAATCTTATTTGCACAAAACCATCGGTCTTACTTTATTTGGCTTTTCAGACTTCCAATTAATTGTTTCTACAAATTGATTATTTTAACCAGCCTAATCGGTTCACCATCAACGTCAAACTCACCCGTGATCTCAAGTAATCCATTTTTCAATCCTTGTAACTTATATACTTCAATTACTTGTGTTTGATAAGGTAAGAAAGTAACAGGCTGCTGCCAAAGTGAACCTTCATTTTGAAATGATTGAAATGGAGTAAAATCGACGCGTAATATACCACTCGATGCACCTGAATAGGGACCGGTTAGCGTGATGGTAATATTGTCACGAACAGTGACTTCCATTTTTACCCCATCAAAAGGTTTCTCTGACGTTAGAAGAGGCTTTTGTTGTGTTAATCCGTTCCAACTAATCACTAAGTTCTGAAAAGTATGTTTTGGCAATAGAACACGGTGTTCACCTGAAGCTAGCATTTTTTTGTAGTTACCGTAAGTTAGCGCAACAGCATGCTTACCGGGGTTGTTGACGTAAAGATAGTGCATTCCATCAGAAAAATAGCTTTGGGTGTTGATACCACTTAGCGTAAAGAGCGCATCGTCGCCAAGTGTTGATTGCCAACTTTGCATCAAGTGATTGAGGGTTTTATTCTCAGTTTCAGTGACTGTCCTTGATTTCTGTTTGCTAAATATTTCGCGAAGTGGGGTCATACAGTCACTTAACTGAGCACTATATTCCACACAGGTGTTAAAGGCTCTGCGCAGTAGCGATGCACCTTTAAAGTGCCAGGGATTAGTGGTTTGTTCATTCGTGATCAAGTAATCATGCGCGGCAAAGTAGGGCGCTATTCTATGATTATTATTTCGGCCAAGAAGACTGATTTTTTGCAAGCTAAGCGCTGAAATGTCGATTTGGCTCAATTGTAACCTAGCCAGTTGCTCATGATGTTGTGTTTTCATTTTAATAACTAGCGCATCGTCCTGCTTTGAAAGCGTGAGCGCAAGTTGATGATATTGCTTGATATCCATGCGTAATTGCGGCAGCAGTGCGATAGACTTCGAGGAAAACAATGCTTGATTGCTTGAGACCGTTAACTTTACTCCTTCTTGAAGGGTAAATTGCAGTAAGTTGTCTTTACTAAAATCAACTTCTTCAACTTTAGAGCGTCCAAGACGCGCATCTAAGCTTTGGTTTGTTAAATCAGCGATTAACGCAACGCCAATTTCCCCACGTCTAATCTGCTCCGGCTCGAAGTCGATTTGTGCTGCAACACTATTCTCATCAAGTGAGTTGATTAGAGGTGTTTTATCTGATGCGGGAAAATCCATCACGACATGTGTAGAAGAAAAGTTTGGATGAATGTCAAGACGATTAAGTGTTTTGTTTTCGGTATTTCTGAGCCAATATGTGGCACCGTTTTGCTCCCAAGGCCCATCGACAATATAAAAACTTGGTGTGGCAGAGCGCACAAATGCTGCAAACTGCTGTTCAAGCTGGGGCCAATTGGGGAAGGTCTGTTTTAAGAGTGCATTGGCAGTTGGCAAGGTATTTTCAGAGTGGGGGTTTGCTTCCATTAATTTGCTGATAAAGCGTTTAAAATATTGATATCGCTCAGGATCGCTCAATAAAAAATGTACGATAAAAAAGTTGAGCCCGCGTTTGAGTGATGGATCATCATTGATTGCTTCAAAAGATGGCTGTCCATTTTGGTGATACTGCTGTAAACCTAAGTGCAGATAGTTCATTGGAGCACGGTCGAAAACCATTACAGTTAACTGTTTTTTATTTGGATCATATACGTGGCTTGCAATGGCATCTGCCATCCCCTCAGTGATCCAGTTGGGTGCCCAAGTTGAGTGACCGTTCAGGGCCATATGAAACGCATGCATGGTTTCATGGATCACGATGTAGCGCTGGTGATGCTGGCGATGACTCGGAAAGTTGTACCCTGCGCGGTTATAAAACATGGTTTCGCCACCAGCCGTTTTATGTACGCCTCGCAAAAAACCGTCGTCCAGCATGGCTTCTTTTGTACGTTGGCGTGAACTGCCATAAACGACAGCAATTCTCTTTTTATCAATCGCTGCAGGCGCCATACCAAACAATTCAACATAGTGAGGGTAAGACATTTCTAATAATTCTAAATAGAGTTTTACTTTGTCCTCAGGAAAGTCACTTTTTAGCGCAAAATGTTTACTCACCCACCAGTCATATCCCCGCGAGTTAGCTATTTTTCCATCGCTATAAGTCAGCGGAATTTGTTTACCAACATGTTGGATATCAATGTGTCTCAACGTGCTGACTCGACCATTAACGCTTATTTCAGAGCGCATATCAGCGGGGCTTGGAATAGCAGCAATATCGCTTCGCGTAGTTTTACATCCGCAGAGTAAAGCAAGCATTGCAATTAGAGGAGCAAATCCTAGCCGCGGCTTTTGCATAGAGGGTATTCGCCAATAAAAGGTATGGAATAGATAAAATAAAGACATGATACTTTTCTCTCGTTATTATTTGTGTATATTGTATGCAATATAAAATAACAAAGATAACAGGTATTGTCATTATGCAAAATCAGCAGCAGTGGTGTGAACCCGATCTCAATGGAGCAAATCGGTCAAAGTCGTCTTCTGGGTTTGGTCGAACTTTTTACATTGCGAATATCATGGAAATATTTGAACGACTCGCTTGGTATGGTTTTTTCGCCGTGTCATCAATTTATATGACAACACCAAAGTCGCAAGGCGGTATTGGCTTTACTGATATAGAGCGTGGCGCCGTACAGGGGATTATTCCCTTCTTTTTATATCTTTTGCCTGTTGTAACTGGTGCATTGGGAGATCGCGTCGGGTATAAAAAGATGTTCTTTTTTGCATTTTTGGTGATGACACCAAGTTATTATTTACTGGGACAGGCACAGAGTTTTTGGCCGTTTTTTGCTGCGCTGAGCTTTGTTGCGCTGGGGGCTGCCTGCTTTAAACCTGTGGTCGTTGGCACCGTAAGTCACAGTACAAACGATGGTAATCGTGGTCTTGGATTTGGGATCTTTTATACCATGGTGAATGTTGGTGGATTTTTAGGTCCATTGGTTGCGGGATATATGCGCGCCATTAGTTGGGATGCAGTATTTATGATGTCGGCAGTTTGGATTGCCATAAACTTTATTCCCTTGATGTTATTTTACAAAGACCCCCAAACATTACCTAAAACCAAGCAATCTCTTACTCAAGTATTAAAAACCGCACAGTCGGTGCTGGGTAATACACGTTTAGCACTTACGCTGTTTGTCGCACTGGCGCTATTGATGTCAGCTGGCGTTGGGTTTTCTAACTACAGTCAAGCGTTTACTTGGATTGCAATATGGTTAGTAGCTAACTGGGTGTGGGACAGAGTGCTTATAAATCGAGCGCCGACTAAAGCATGGTGGCAACAACCGATGAAGGTGAGTAACCTGCCGTTTGCGTTATATTTGCTGATCCTTGCTGGTTTTTGGACTGTGTATAATCAGCTTTTTTATACTCTACCTGTGTATATCCGTGATTATGCAGATACCCGAGATATATTGGCGTGGTTTGGCGATTCTGGCGTCGCGTTTTTAGCACATGTTGATATTGATAAGTTAACAGCTGCCATTTTTACGCTGTTCAACGAGCTTAAGGAAAGCGGCGCGGTATCCATTGAAACCATTAGGCTTGAATGGGTTCACCTCAAAGTGAATGTCCCGCATGAGCAAATACAGTTGATACTACGAACGCTAAATGCGCTTCACGATAATGGACAGGCACTTTCACAGCACCAAGCGCAAGCCCTTGCTGAACAACTCGTACAATATCGTCAAATCAACCCTGAGTATCTCATTAATTTAGACTTTGCAGCGATCGTAGTCGCACAAATTTTGGTGAGCTTTCTCTGTCAGCGATTTAGACCATTTTATGTGTTAGTTACGGGCTTACTGGTGATGACGGTTGCGTTTATCGCATTACTTAGCGATAGCGACTGGTTAAGCGGTCAGCTCATTGTCACTGTCATATTGCTTATCGCGCTTGGTGAAATGCTTGCCTCTCCTAAAAGCCAAGAGTATGTCGCGAGTATCGCGCCTCAATCTCAAGCTGCGTTGTATATGGGATACTACTTTGTTTCTATGGCGCTGGGCTTCTTATTTGCTGGATTTTTATCTGGTTGGAGCTATAAAGTGTTAGTACAAGAAATGGCGGCACCTGAGTTAATGTGGGGGCTATTTGCCGCTATCGCGCTTATAACTGCCATTGCATTATTCTGGTTCAACAAAGTGATAATAGACAGAAAAACATAGCACTGTTGAAATGGGAACAGTTATTGGTCGCGATCGATTTGTTTGCAAGGCATATTCTTTCTACACTCAAGCAAAAAATGAGGAAGTAACATGAATAAAAAAATATGGATGAGCGCGGCTCTCTTTGTTTCAAGTAGTGTACATGCGCAAACGTATGTTTTAAATGCCGACTCTGCGATTGATGTGGTGTCAGGCAAGCTTATCTCACCTGTCACTGTGGTCGTTGAAGACAATAAAATTATTTCAGTCGGAAAATCAAATCGTAAAGCCTATCCAAAAGGCGCAGAGGTGATAGACCTAAGCGGTCACACATTATTACCCGGTCTATTTGATATGCATGTCCACTTAACTTCAGATGCTCATGTTCATGGCTACAAACGGTTGCAACGCACCGCACCTCGTGCGGCAATTACTGGCGTTAGAAACGCCAAGCGTACACTGGATGCGGGCTTTACGTCTGTTCGTAATCTCGGTGCTGCTGGCTATGCTGACATCGCGCTGCGAGATGCCATTATTGATGGTGATGTATCAGGCCCACGTGTAAACGCAGCAGGCCCTTCACTTGGGATCACTGGCGGCCATTGTGACAACAACCTCCTAACCCATGAGCATAAAGTATTTTCAGAAGGGGTGGCTGATGGACCTTGGGCAGTAAGGCAAAAGGTACGTGAAAATATTAAATATGGCGCTAACTTAATCAAGTTCTGTGCAACGGGTGGCGTACTATCTAAAGGCACTAAAGTGGGGGCTCAGCAATATTCCCAAGAGGAAATGACGGCGATTGTGACCGAAGCACACTTACGCGGTTTAACGGTTGCTGCCCACGCGCACGGCACGGATGGTATCAAGTCTGCAATTAAAGCAGGTGTGAACTCAGTAGAGCATGTAAGTTTTGTTGATGATGAAGCCATTCAGCTTGCCAAAGACAAAGGCACGTACTTCTCTATGGATATCTACAATACGGAATATATCCTTGGCGAGGGCGAAAAAGCAGGAATTTTACCAGAGAGTTTAGATAAAGAGCGTAAAGTGGGTGCTACTCAGCGTGCCAGTTTCACAAAAGCGGTAAAAGCAGGCGTGAATATGGTGTTTGGCTCTGACGCTGGCGTTTATCCTCACGGTGACAATGGTAAGCAGTTTAGCCGCATGGTGAAATTTGGCATGACTGAACTACAAGCCTTACAGGCTGCCACTATTAACTCGGCGACGTTACTCAAGCAAAATACACAATTAGGCTCGCTTGAGGCGGGGAAACTTGCTGATATTATTGCGGTTAAAGGCAACCCACTAAAAGACATTAGTGTAATGGAAAACGTCACCTTTGTGATGAAAGACGGCCAAATAGAAAAGCAATAATCTAGCGACTAGCGCAGAGCTTGTTCTAAGTTCTGCGCAGACGCTATGAAACTGTTGGAATTCTTTTTTAGCCTCACTCTCGCTTGCTAGGCTGCCTTAGAGGTTATAAGGAGGCTTTCCTGCACTGCCCATAGTTTTACCTTACTTTGTATGTTATTTACATTGACTCGGGGAATAGGGTATTTCTTACTATCTGTAAATTTTTATAACAACCATTGATGCTGCGGTATCCACATTCATTAGGGTATTCACTCCCTGCGTCAAAGCCGCTTGAGCAGTGACATTGTTATTTTGTTGCCCATTGATAGCGTTATGTGCGGCGTTTGACAATGCTTGGCTCACGGCAAGCATGAGCTTACTTGTTGCTAATGCTGGTGAGTCTCCAAGCACTTTAGCGTTTGTTTGAGACACTGAATCGGTAACTTGACTATTTACTGCAGTTGGAAATGCCATGTATATCTCCTTTAAATAGCTAATACAAAAAGACACATAACCCGTGAAGTGCAGAGATACTATTCTCGGCTCAGAGTATGCTTACATTCAGTCTAGTCTCTATATTAGAAAGTGCATTCAACCTTGAAGGTTAGTACAACAATTACCTAGAACTGAATGTAAAATTGAGCGGCAGAGGGATGGTCATCTTCGCCGTTATGCGAGCCGCATTTGTTGGCTCTGAGCGTCCTTGGACTTGGGAAAACTGTTGAATAATTTTGACGTTATCCGCTGACAAATGAGCTAAAAAGGCGCACAATAGTAGGCGTTGCCAGACAAGGTATTTCATGATGGATTTGAAATACCTAAGTGCTTTTCCAAGACCCTAGAGTACTTAAGTATTATACTTTTAAGGGCAACATGATGAATACGCAACTTCCTAAAATCGTGATAGTCGGTGGTGGTGCTGGTGGCTTAGAGCTGGCAACACAATTAGGGCATAAACTCGGAAAAAAACGCCAAGCGGAAATCTTATTAATTGATAAAAATCGCAGTCATATTTGGAAACCATTGCTTCATGAAGTCGCGACAGGGTCTATAGACGCTGACTTAGATGGAGTGGTTTATTCTGCTCATGCAGCAAAGCATTATTATCAGTTTCAGCTCGGCAGTTTTAGCCACGTAGACTCAACCAATAACACCATCACGCTGAGCGAGCTAAAAGACGAACTCGGTCATCGTATCCTCCCAGAGCGACAAGTCAGCTATGACTATTTAGTGCTTGCCATTGGTAGTATTAGCAATGATTTTAATACGCCGGGGGTCAAGGAGCATTGCTTCTTTCTCGATTCAAATCAGCAAGCTGAGCGATTTCAGCATGCACTCCTCGATAACTTTACACGCTTACACCAAGACGATGACCCGAAGCACTCGTTAACCATTGGCATTGTTGGTGGTGGCGCTACTGGCGTTGAGCTTTCTGCTGAGCTGTATCATGTATCAGACATGTTGAAAATGTACGGGCTGAGTAAAATGACAGCCAAACGCCTTCGTATTGATTTAATAGAAGCTGGTCCTCGAATATTACCTGCATTACCAGAGCGTATTGCTAATTCAGCTAAACGGGAGCTTGTGAAGCTAGGTGTCACGGTGCGAGAAGGCACCCAGATAAAGCAGGCAACTGAAGACAGCTTTATTACTAAAGAAGATGAACAGCTAAAGGCAGACATCAAGGTGTGGGCTGCGGGGGTAAAAGCACCTGACTTTATTAAAGAGATTGAGCTGTTCGAGCTTACTCGCAATAATCAAATTAAGGTAAATCAATACTTACAAAGCAGTGTAGATGAGCATATTTATGTCATCGGTGATTGCTGCGCGTTTACCCAAGCGGATGGCACTCAAGTGCCGCCGCGTGCTCAGTCGGCCCATCAAATGGCGCAATGTGTAGAGAAAAATCTAATCGCGACACTAAAAAATCAACCTTTACACGAGTTTACCTATAGTGACCACGGCTCTTTAGTGAATTTATCTCGTTATAGCACCGTTGGTAGTTTAATGGGAAACCTAACCAGCAATAGCTTTTTTATTGAAGGTAAGATAGCGCGATTCATGTACATCTCGTTGTATAGAATGCATCAGCGCGCAATCCATGGTATCGCAAAAACCTTTGCGCTATGGATAAGCGAAAAGGTGCTTAGAGTGGTGCGGCCAAAAATGAAACTGCACTAAGTTAATCTGAACTTAAGATAATTAATGCCTTTCTAGCAGCTAGTTTTAGCGCTAACCGTAACCTTGCCTACAAAGGGTCTTTGTGGGAGTGGGACGCGAGAGCGTTGCTATCCGTAAAGCCTTTTCTCTAGACAAGGGGGAACATTAATGTAATTTTAAAACAATGTGTTAGCTCACTCTTTTTCCAACCCCGATTGAGTAGCATTTGGTGTATCTAAAACCAAAGACAATTGATTTTTTGCTTTGCTGTTCATATTTCAATTTTCAAAAACTTTTACGTGGCTGTCCACGATATCTATCAATAGTTAAAGTGCCTGTCCATGATAACGGTCTTTCTGTTTCGTATGTCACATCAGCGTGATTTTGAAATTTTTATAAAGGCTACCTTACTCGATTTCACAAAAAGACCTCCCACCATTACTCAGCTATACAAAGCTTCTAGAGGTCATGTCTCGTGTGGTTACTTTGCTTTCAAGTTGTTTTAAAACCCTAAAACCTACGGATCGCGACAGTTGCTTCATCGACTTAATGAGCAGCAATGTTTGCCATAATTAGAGGGTACTAAGGACCAAAATGTAATTGTCCCCCTTTGGTTATCCTTATCATATGATTCAAAAAAGTAAAATTGTCTTCAGTATGAATGAATTAACTAACTAACCTGAACTCTTTGTGGATAATAAACTTTTGAAGTTTTCATGAGACTCAATTTTTGAAGATAATATCTTGTCTAATTTAACTCCTAACGAAGCAGTGCTATCATTTTGTTTTAATAGCTTGTATAAAGAGTTAAATGAATAACCACCTGCAGAGTGCGTGAAAAGCTCTTTGAGAAGTTTATATTTATCATCTTTGTCGAACTTAACGCTGAGGACATCAAAAATCACATGACCACAAGCGTAAGCAGCAAAGACTGAAGGGGTGTTATCAATACTTCCTAAAGCTTCTGTCTCAAGCACGCTAGAACACTTTTCTATGTCACTTTTATAAAAATAATCATGATAATCTTTAGATATCATGCCTAAGGACAGTAACAGTTGGTAGGATAAATATTCAGCACTACCTTCATATAGCCATGTAGGTGAATCTCCCTTATTTGGAAAAAGATAACCATTCCAAAGATGAACAGCTTCGTGCGCGATTATTAGTAAAATTTCACGTTCATATCTCAAAGGGTTTAAAATAAGATCATCTCCACTTAGAGTTAACACAATTTGACCTGGTAAAGCACCACCTTCAAAGCCTAGATAGTCTCTACTTTTATCATAATAAATTAAAACTTCAATGCTGCCAGGGTGGTTGTGATCTAAAGCCTTTCCTAATAGGTTTATAATTTTTATTGTATTCTCAATAACTGAATTAGTTAGTCTAATATCTATCTCTGAGCTGGTTTTGAAATTTACACCCTTAAATTCTTGTGTTTCAATAGGTGCTAAAAAGTAATAACTTTTAAAATCACCACCTCTAATTTTAAGGTGGTTTCCACTGGTTGTCTGATTGTTATCTTTCTCTTTACTTATAATTTCGAATTCTATTTCTTCATTTTTTTCCTTGCCCATCTTTGTGTAATTTATTTCATTAGGTAAGAAATAGTCTAGAAAAATACCAGTCCCACTTTTGAAAAATAGATATGGAGAATAAGCTCGAATTTCAGATGTGTCGAACCCCTTATCTATTTTTATAGATAAACTTTTTTTGGGGGTGGAAAACTCTATTTTTCCATTGGGTGATATAGTGGGTGGGTGGTTATCTTTAAACCTCCAATAATTCATTATGAAGTTTTCAGGTGCGTTTTTTATCGTTATTGATCTTACGCTTTCTCTAAAAACATACTCTATCTCAAAGTTTTTCTTACTTGTTTCTTTTGTTATTTTTATTTCCACATTGCTTGCAGTGCTTAAAAAGGTGGAAAAAAGAATGCTTAAAAAAAATATTGCCTTGTAAATTTTTATTTCTTTCATTGTAAATTTACCGAGTTAATTACTTCCTGACTTTGTATGATAAGAGAGTCACCTAAAAAATCTAAGTTTCTTTCAATTTCAACCACACTAAAGCCACTTGCTATTAAATAGTTCACGATACAAGGCGTCAACAAGATTGTTACGTGATGATGCTAATTGTAACGACCTAAAAATTACGATGCGTAATCAGATCATAAAAACCCAATACTCGTCAATTTAAACTTCGATCCCGCTCTGTTTCAACTCAGACATCGCTATAAGGGCAAAGTAAGGTGCCTGTCCACAAAAAGGCCAGATAACCAATGAAAGTTTGATGTAGATTAGTGATTAATCATTTCCTCTTTTTTGATTAACGAAAGCTGTCGTGAAGCTTGCACATTTGTCCTAGTATATTAATCAAGTGATTAATGGAGTTGAAACATGACAAATAAGCTAACGGAAGCCGCTGTTACCCCGAGAGAAAAGCTCATCACCGCTGGTAAATGTTTGTTTATTAACCGCGGATATAATCGAGTCACGACTAGAGCAATTGCGGACCTTGCTGAGGTAAACATTGCTTTGATTAAGTACTACTTCGGCGATAAAGCGGGACTGTTTGAAGCGGTATTTCGCGAAGTTGCAGCACCTCTACTGAGCTTGCTTGAAGGGATTAAAAAATCACAGTTACGCGAACTCTCACCGCTCATTTTAACTCAGTTTATAGAGCGCTACTTTCAGGTGATGAGCCAATACCCAACGCTACCTAAGATCATTTTTATGGCACTACATGATACGCACTCTAAAGAGCATGAAATCATAAAAAAGATTTTCTTTGAGCATGTAGAGAACGGTGTCAGTACTTTAAATTCGACCTTTCAAACGCTTTCGCCTGCAGAGCCCATTCGAGCTGAATGGTTACTTTTAACCTGTCTTGGCTTGTCGGCATTTCCTTTTTTGGTGCCACCGGTGATGCAGCCGCTACTTGGTATCGAAAACTCGGATACTGAGCAGTGGCGCTCGCTTGGCAAACATCAGCAAGCTATTTTTAACGTGTTTCTATCCCAGCATATTGAACGGAAAACATCATGAAAACACCGTTTTACATCATTAATTTTGTGTTACTGACACTTTTGGTTGGTTGCTCTAAACCCGAGCGTAAAATCTTCGGCATTATCGAACGACCGCAGGTGCAGATCAGCAGCCCAACCGGAGAGTTATTAGTTGAGTTGCTGGTCGAGCGCGGCGATAAAGTAGTAAAAGGACAGCCACTGGCGAAAATCGATGACGTAGTGCAGCAACAACAGGTTAATGCTATTGAACAGCAAATCGCGCGCTTGCAAGCGCAATATAGATTGTTACTCTCTGGCACCCGAGTTGAACAAGTCAAACAAGCCAAAGCAAGGGTGCATGCAGCACAGGCCGCTTGGGAAGAAGCTCAGCGGCAACTTGTTCGACAGAGGCAGTTAATCAAAGACAAGTTGACCTCTCAAGATAGGGTCGATGCCGCCTCTGCCAACGTCGAGTCGACACTTGGTACTTTGCAAGAGGCCCAAGCGCGTTTGAAAGAGCTTGAAAATGGCACGAGAGAGGAGACAATCGAACAAGCAAAAATCGCAATTGCAGAAGCACAAACACAGCTAATTATCGCCAACAAGCAGCTCGCTGATCTTACCCTTAAAGCACCCACTTCCGGCATTGTCGAAGATTTACCTTGGCTTGTTGGTGAGCGTCCCATTAAAGGTGCACCGATTATTTTGCTGGCTGCTGACGACAAAACATTCGCTCGACTTTATCTGCCGCAAACCCAGCTTGCTAAAGTCTCTTTGGGAAGTGTGCTAAATGTGCATTTCGATGGCAGTGATAAAAGTCTACAAGGCACCGTCAGCTACATTAGCCAAAGCGCGAGCTTCACGCCTTATTTTGCACTTTCACAAGAGGAAAGAGCACGTTTGATGTATGTGGTAAAAGTGGTGCTCACTGATAAAGTGACTGTCCCGTCAGGCACGCCGGTTTGGGTGGAGCTGTAATAATGACCAAGGAAATCGTGATCCAAAGTAAAGGTTTGGGTAAGCAGTTTAACGACTATTGGGCGGTTTCAAACCTAGACCTTACCGTAAAACAGGGCGAAATTTACGGCTTTCTAGGGCCAAATGGCTGCGGAAAATCAACCACAATCCGAATGTTGACTGGACTGTTAACACCAACCACAGGTCATATCAGTATTATGGGAAAGGATGTGCAGGCACATGGTGAAAGCTTACGTAATCGATTAGGCTACATGACGCAAAAATTCTCCCTATACGAGTCGCTAAGCGTGCTGGAGAATCTCGAGTTTGTGGCGAAAATTTATGGTTTATCACGCAATGATGTTAAGCGTAGAGTGGCTGAGCTGCTACAGGAATACCAATTAGAAGATAAAAAATCGGTGCAGTCCGGTGCATTGAGTGGTGGACAAAAACAACGCCTCGCGCTTGCTGCCGCTGTTATTCATAAACCAGAGTTGCTCTTTTTAGATGAGCCGACGTCAGCGGTTGACCCGGAAAATCGTCGCGCATTTTGGGAGCAGTTATTTAGTTTAAGCGCGCAGGGCACGACCATTTTAGTGTCTACCCAT
The DNA here is from genome assembly GCF_030291895.1 of Pseudoalteromonas sp. JC3. NCBI lineage: Bacteria > Pseudomonadati > Pseudomonadota > Gammaproteobacteria > Alteromonadales > Pseudoalteromonadaceae > Pseudoalteromonas > Pseudoalteromonas sp. JC3. The sequence continues at coordinate 2,008,689 of NZ_CP127855.1, forward strand.
TATATGGACGAGGCTGAGCGTTGTCACCGCCTTGCTATCTTAGAGCAAGGTGTAAAGCGTGCGGATGATAGTCCCATCGCGCTGATGGAACAGTTAAAGGTTTCGGTGTGCGAAGTTGTGGGTGACGACGTCGCGGCATTAAAAACACGTTTAGCTTCATTACCCAGTGTGATTTCCGTCTCCCAAATAGGTGCTCGCCTTAGGGTGTTGATAAACAAAAAAGAATCACAACCTCTGGCATTATTGCGAGCTGAATCTGGAGGTGGTTACGAAGTGGATTTCACTCGCGCTAACCTCGAGGATGTGTTTGTAACGAGCACAGGGAGGGGCTATGCTGAGCTTGCGTAGGTTAAATGCCATCGTCAGTAAAGAGTTTATGCAGCTGGCACGCGACCGTATTACCTTTGCGATGATTGTGATGTTGCCATTGGCGCAGCTGTTGCTATTTGGTTATGCAATTAATACTGACGTAAGACATGTTTCCGCAGGTATTGTAGATTTTAGTCAGACTTATCAATCCAGACAGTTGATCCAAACCGCAGCCAACACTCAAGTTGTTGACTTTATCGGCTATTACGATTCAATTGCGGCGGCTGAGCAGGCCATTACCAGAGGAAAGGTGAATACCGTGTTGGTTATTCCTGCTGATTTTGTGCGTCGGCAGCTCAATCGTGATTATCAACTAAGTGGCTATAAAGTGGGTAATAGTACGGCGCAACATAGCGTTGCACAGTGGTTGATTGATGGTTCCGATCCGCTATTGAGTGGTGCCGTGGCAGGACTCAGCAAGTTGCCAATTAGCATCAAAAGGTTACCTATGCCTGCACTGCCAGACTCAGCTTTTGCGCTGCAAAATTACTTTAACCCAGAGAAACGTTCGTCGGTTAATATTATTCCCGGTTTGATTGCTATTATATTAACGATGACGATGATCCTATTCACCTCCTCAGCGCTGGTTAGAGAGCGTGAGCAGGGTAATATGGAATTTCTTATCACCACACCGGTTCGGCCAACTGAACTAATGTTAGGTAAAATTCTACCTTACATTCTTGTTGGCTTTATTCAAATGGCGATAATACTATTTTTAGGACATTGGCTATTTGATGTACCGCTCAATTTTGATATGCCAAGTTTACTTATCGTGACGTTGTTGTTTATCACCGCGAGCCTTACCTTAGGACTGTTGATCTCCACCAAAGCCAAGAACCAATTACAAGCAATGCAAATGACGGTTTTTGTGTTACTGCCTGCGATATTGCTATCAGGGTTTATGTTCCCATTTGCCGCGATGCCAAGAGCGGCGCAATACCTTGCAGAGATCTTACCTGCCACACATTACGTACGGTCGATCCGAGCTGTGGTACTTCGAGGCGCGCATTTCAGCGATTTGTATTTTGATTTACTCTGTTTAGTCGCCTTTAGTGTGATTGGCTTTATGATTGCGACGATGCGCTTTAAAAAGCGATTAGATTAGTTGTGTAAATATTGAACAGCAAAGGATGGGCATTAGTCTTTATTATGTTTACGCTTTTTAGTGAGCAAGTAAATGATACCTTCGGTGCGCTGGGCAATTTAATTCTGGTGTTATGGCTTGCGATACTCAATATTTCGGTGCATTTGGTGTAGATTAAAGCTGGCAACTTGTTGGCGCGAAGGTTTGATATAGGCAAAAATAAAGGCTTCTAAATGGAAGCCTTTATTTGTATACAAGTAATAGGGTGATTACATCACTCGCATGCCAGGCTGTGAACCTTCGTCTGGGTTCAAGATGTAAATTTCTTTACCACCAGGACCTGCAGCCAACACCATGCCTTCTGACATACCAAAACGCATCTTGCGAGGTTTTAGGTTTGCAACCATTACTGTTAACTTGCCGATAAGATCTTCAGGTGAATGAGCAGACTTAATGCCAGCAAACACCTGGCGCGTTTCACCACCTAAATCAAGCGTAAGTTTAAGCAGTTTATCTGCACCTTCAACATGCTCTGCGTTGGCAATTTTTGCGACACGCAGATCAACTTTGGCAAAATCATCGAATTCGATTTCCGCAGCGATTGGCTCTTTGGCAAGCGGGCTATTCGGATCTGCTGCTAAAGATTGACCACCCACTTTCTTTTCAAGACTTTCTTTCGAAGACTCGATCATCGCATTCACTTTATCAAGTTCAACACGCTGCATTAGTGCCTTAAACTTATTGATTTCATGATTAACAAGGGCGTTGTCAACGCTTTCCCAACTTAGCTCAGTGTTTAAGAAAGCTTCTACATTTTTCGCCATACCTGGAAGGATAGGCTTTAAATAAGTAAGTAGTACGCGGAATAGGTTAAGACCCATAGAGCACACTTGATGTGCACGCTCAAGCGTCTCTTCATTCTTTGCAAGTACCCAAGGCGCTTCGGCATCAATAAACTGGTTTGCTTTGTCAGCAAGGGTCATGATTTCACGCACTGCGCGGCTGTATTCGCGGTTTTCAAAATGTGTCGCGATTGAATCCTTTGCAGCAACAAAGCTAGTTAGTAGCGCTTCGTCCATAATAGAGCCGCTTAGCTTGCCGTCAAATTTCTTAGTAATGAAGCCTGCGCAGCGACTCGCGATGTTTACCACTTTGCCCACTAAGTCTGAGTTTACGCGTGCCGCGAAATCTTCTAAGTTGAGGTCTAAATCCGTAACGCCGCTGTTTAGTTTAGCCGCGTAGTAATAACGTAAATATTCAGGGTCTAAGTGTTCAAGGTAGGTACGAGCCTTTACAAAAGTGCCTTTTGACTTAGACATCTTAGCGCCATTCACGGTGACAAAACCGTGAGCGAATACGTTATTTGGTTTGCGGAAATTAGCGCCATCAAGCATTGCAGGCCAGAATAGGCTGTGGAAGTAGATGATGTCTTTACCGATAAAGTGATAAAGCTCGGCGTCAGAGCCTTCACCCCAAAACTCGTCAAAGTTTAGGCCTTGTTTCTCGCAAAGGTTTTTGAAGCTTGCCATGTAACCGATTGGTGCATCCAACCAAACATAGAAATATTTGCCAGGCGCGCCTGGGATTTCAAAACCAAAATAGGGGGCGTCACGGCTGATATCCCACTGCTGCAAGCCGTCTGCAAACCATTCGTCTAGCTTGTTCGCCATTTCAGATTGCAGACTACCTGAGCGTAGCCATGTTTTTAGCATGTCTTCGAATGCTGGTAAGTCAAAGAAGTAATGCTCTGAATCTTTCAAGATAGGTGTCGCACCAGACATCACAGATTTTGGCTCAATCAACTCTGTTGGGCTGTAGGTTGCACCGCAGGCATCACAGCTATCGCCATTTTGATCTTCAGACTTACAAGTCGGGCAAGTACCAGTAACAAAACGATCTGGTAGGAAAATGCCTTTCTCTGGATCAAATAACTGTGAAATTGTACGCTTTTTGATATAGCCTTTTTCGTCTAAACGAGTGTAGATAAGCTCGCTTAGTTCACGGTTTTCGTCACTATGTGTGCTGTGATAGTTATCAAACTCGATATTGAAGTCTGCAAAGTCACGCTGACGCTCAATACTCACCTGCTTAACCATTTCTTCAGGTGTGATACCTTGCTTCTGTGCATTTAGCATGATTGGCGTGCCGTGCGCATCGTCTGCACATACATAATAGGCTTCATGGCCTTGTAACTTTTGGAAGCGAGCCCAAATATCGGTTTGAATATATTCCAGCAAGTGGCCTAAGTGAGTGGGGCCATTTGCGTATGGTAATGCACTGGTAATGAGAATTTTTCTCTTCGTCATAACGATTCCATGAATTTAGCGCGATCTTTCTAATTGATGGTGTTGAATTGGTTGATTATTCACCGAGTTAACACTTGAATGGACAAGTGTGCTTAGTGACTCACCTTCGTTCAGACCATGAACCGCGAATTGACTGGTTTTAATGAGTTGAATGTTACATAATTCCGTGGCTATTTTCATCATCCAGAGGAGTTTAATTTGTATGTTTGGACTGGAAAAATGGTTTGCCAAGGGAAAAAACACCAAACAGGCAATCATTGAGCTTTTAAATGGCTATCGTAGTGCCGCATTACCAGTGGGAATTGATGCAAATTGGGTGATCAAAACACAAGAATCAAAGGCGCAAATTCAAGTACAAATTAATTTTCCATTTGCTATTCAATGTGATCAAGAAATTGCCAGTTATCTGCAGCAACACTTAGGTAAGCCAATTGAGGTGACATCGAAAGTCGTCGTAGTCGGCAGACCAAAATTTAAAGCCATTAAACATATTATTCTTGTTGCCTCGGGTAAGGGCGGGGTGGGTAAGTCTACCACTGCGATTAATTTGGCGTATGCGCTACGTGCTCAAGGCGCGAAAGTCGGTGTGCTAGATGCTGATATTTATGGCCCTTCGCTACCGAGTTTACTGGCTCTTGAGGATGAAAAACCTCAGGCGAAAGATGATAAAACCTTACTACCAATTGAAAAGTCGGGCATTAAAGCCATGTCTATCGGCTTTTTGGTCCCAGCAGAGGACGCCACTGTTTGGCGAGGACCAATGGCTTCTCAAGCGCTTACTCAATTGTTAAATGAAACGGATTGGGGCGAGCTGGATTATCTGATTGTTGATATGCCACCTGGCACAGGAGATATCCAACTTACCATGACGCAAAAAGTGCCAGCCAGTGGTGCGGTGATTGTCACCACACCGCAGACCTTGGCGCTTGCAGATGCCCAGAAGGGCATCGCGATGTTTGAAAAAGTGCAGCTCCCCATTTTAGGTTTGGTCGAAAATATGAGTTACTTCAATTGTGAGCAATGTGGTAGCCGCAACCATATTTTTGGTCACTCTGGTGGCACCACGTTGGCGAGTCGCTATGGTGTGCCTTTGCTTGCGGAAGTACCGCTTAACGAACAGATCAGAACAGCAACGGAGCAGGGCGAAGATATCATTGCCACAGTCCGTGAGCCTAACTCAGAAAGCAAGACTGACAATTATGGTATAGCAGATCACTATGTTGATTGTGCCCAACTGGTTGCCAGTATGTTATATTACCAATCAGACTCAACATCGGGTGTTGAGATTGTGATGACGGAAGACTAAGAATGAGATTATCGGATACCCATATTCGAGAAGCGATTGAACAACAACGCATAATCATCGAACCTACACCTAAGCCAGATATGATTTCAGGCGTTACCGTGGATTTAAGACTGGGTAACAAGTTTAGAGTGTTTCAGGACCATGCCGCGCCTTACGTTGATCTCAGTGGTCCTAAAGATCAGATCAATGCCGCGATGGAATCCATCATGAGTGACGAAATTGTGTTAGAAGATGGCCAAGCGTTTTTCTTGCACCCTGGTGAGCTTGCGCTGGCAATGACGTATGAAAAGGTAACCCTACCTGCCGACCTTGTTGGTTGGTTAGATGGCCGCTCGTCGCTGGCAAGGCTAGGTTTAATGGTTCATGTTACTGCGCATCGTATTGATCCCGGTTGGTCTGGAAACATCGTATTAGAGTTCTATAACTCAGGTAAGTTGCCTTTGGCACTTAGGCCAAACATGAAAATAGGTGCGATGAGCTTTGAAACGATGACAAGTGCTGCGCAATTCCCTTATAACGAGCGTAAAGACGCCAAATATAAGGATCAAAATAGTGCGGTTGCTTCGCGTATTAGTGACGACAGTTAATTGAATAGGTAGGCGAGAGGATTTGTGTGTAAATAGTTGGCCTATTACAAACAAATCTGACGCTTAGTTTTGGAATAACAGCGGCTGGAGAACAAGTTGTTGTTCCAATCTTATAATTAAATATTTAACCCCCTATAACGGCATGCCATCTTTACATTTTTGATCCCCCATCAAATAACCATAACGATTTAAATTCAATAATATTTTTGCATTTGCTTTGATCCAAACCATACTTATTGTAATGCGTTTTTTATGTTGTCGGCGAAAGCGTCATGCGAATGACTGCAGTAGACAAAGTGAAATAGGTATTAGTGCGCGAATGGCGTTGCCTTCTGATTTGCAAAGAGAAGCTCATAGCCAATGTTTTCAGGTTGGTGTTTTTCTTGAACGTTAACGCTTGGTTCTTTGCATAACGAATAGGCTGATAAATCACCGTCAAAGTGACTCAAGGAGAATGGGTATGTGGCTTAGCGCTGCTAGGTATGCCACACTGATGTTTACGATAATTGTGTGTTGCATCTTTGCGATGTTGGCTACTGCTGAAACGCAGCTGGCCGCAGAAACTATAGAAGCAAGACCTTTAATTTCAGTAGGCTATGGTGACTTTTCCGAGGCCCAGTTTAATGTATCGCAAGAAACGGTAATTATTCCAAAGGGTGTTGCGGTTTGGCTTCGAATCACAAACCTCGTTCGCGATGATCTGTCAGTCCAAGTGCTAACAGTCGCACGTCCATCCATGGGCAGTGTTGAGTTTTTTACCACGGACCCTATTGGAAAATTAACTCAAATCCCTGCAGGTAATAATCATACATCGTTATCCCATTTTTCCCCCCATTTGGTAATTGATGCAAATAGCCATATTGAGCCGATCGTTGTTAAAGTTCAATCACCCTATGTTTCCTTGTCCAGAGTGAGTATTGATCCTTATGAAGTTTATATAGAAGATACCAATGCTCATCTATTTTTAACTGGATTGTTTCTGGGGGTAATGTTTTTATTGAGTATTTTCATGCTCAGTACCGGTATTATTTCGAAACGCGCAAGCCTGCTTTCGGTTGGTGGCTATTTACTGTCATTAGCCTGCCTTTACGTCACCCATAAAGGACTCGCTGATATCTTTTTCAGCTACCAAAATAGCATTCATTTTTTACATTACAGTGGCAGCTTTGTGTGTTTTGCACTCGGCTTCAGCCTTTTGTTTTTTCATCATTTCCTTACTAAAAATAGGCTTGATAGAAAGATAAAGCTAACCATCAAGACGACCGCATATATCTACTTACTAAGTGGTGTCATTGTGGCGTTTGCTAAAGTGGATTTACCGTTTGCACTTCAGTCCATAATGGTTATTGGTGCGATTGTATTAAGTACGATGATTTTGGTAAGTCAAGATAAAGACAGCCGTAAAGAAGTCTATTTTTGCTGCGCAATTTGGTCTCCTATGGTGGCGGTATTAATTGGTTTTGCTGGGAGTCAATTAATACAACCAAGTGAGCAAATATCAATCGTAAACCATGTGTTGATCAGCCTACATTTAATGCTCTTACTACTGTTTGTGGTTTGGCATGATGCGGAAAAGCGGCGTATGTATATTCATTACGCTGAGTTTGATAAAGAGACTGCACTTCCCAATAAATTCGCCCTGTTTGGTTCGCTCGCTAAGCTTGAGGAGCAAAATAAAGCGCATACATTGTTGCTTTTTAAACCACTGATCCTGCCATCAATAAGGCTGAGTTTTGGCTTAACCTTTGCAAATCAGCACATCAATAAGTTATTCAAAGAGGTCTCTGAGCAAATCAATACTTATGGTAGCGCTGCCGTTGCAAATAAACGAAACACACCTATTTACCGCCTAGAAGACCAAGTGTTTGCCATCGTGCTTGATGGTAAAATAGAGGTCAGTCAAGTTGAGCAATATGTATGTATTTTATCAGCTGTATTCGAAGAAGGGGTTGGCTATAAAGACACGCAGATTGTCGATAGTCTAGAGGTTGGGGTAGCGAATTATCCAATGCATGCAAAATCCACTGAGAAGCTTATCCAGCGCGCGCTGCAGGCTCTTAATACTAAGTCACACAATGGTCAACGTTGGCATCTATTTGATGTTGAAAGCTCTATTTCGACTGAGCGACAATTAAAGCTCACCTCGTTTCTTAAAAGTGCGATAGAACATGAACAGTTCAGTTTATTCTTTCAGCCGCAGGTAGACCTCAGGACTGGCAGGGTATTTGGCTCGGAAGTGCTACTGCGCTGGCTTCACCCTGAACTTGGTTACATACCACCTGACGAATTTATTCCGATTGCGGAGTCTTCAGGGCAAATTTATGAGATCACCGAATGGGTGATTGAGCATGCGCTTCATTATCAAGCTGAGATAACCAAGTTATTGCCTGAGCACGTTATTTCAATCAACGTATCTGGTCGTGACTTGAGTAGAAGAGAGTTGTCGGTACAGCTTATTACGCTTATCAATGAATTATCACTCGCACCTTCTCAAATAATGATAGAGATCACGGAATCTGTAACGATAGGAAAAGAAGCAGAGCTTAAAGGGGTGTTAGATGATTATCGTTCAATCGGCGTAAAGGTGGCGATAGACGATTTTGGTACTGGATATTCCTCACTTGCATATTTGAGTAAACTTGGATTTGATGAACTTAAAATTGATAAAAGTTTTGTGATGGATATTGAGACATCTAAGAGCAACCAAACAATTTGTAAAGCGACGTGTGATATGGCGCACAGTTTAGGATCAAGGGTGGTGGCAGAAGGGGTTGAGGATATCAATAGCTACATTCGTTTGCAGGCCTATGGCTGCGACTTTGCACAGGGCTATTTTATTTCACGTCCGTTGCCGTTCACGGAATTTAAGAGTTGGCTAAGTAAAGTCACCTATGCTGGTGATATAAAATCTTTCCTAGTTCGCTGAAGTAGTGAAAAATGGGCTCAGCGCATCGTTTTCTATGTTCATGCTTTGGGTAAATCCCCAGTTTTTCTTGTTCTGAACCTTTAATTCCCGCGGCCAAAAATGAATTTGATATATCGCTGTGATAGGCAATAATGGCCTCGAACATCCGAGCTGTTAGCTCCTCGGGCAGGGCGTAATATATTTGTTTGTTTGCGCTATCAGCAATCTTGGCGGTATGAAAATACCGATTTGGTTTTTGATGTTGTTCATCTAAAAAGGTATGCGCAAAAAACGTTGCTAAAGCATTGTTCAGAGGGTGTAATACGGTTTCAGTAGAAAGTAACCAAGCTGACGATGCAAAAGGCTTTTTTGGCTGTGTTATTAAATGCTGGCAAATATAGTGATCAAATGCATGCCACCATTCGTGGGCAAGTGCGCCACCGCCGGCATTTTTTGCTAACGCGAGTGTTCTCGTATTTGCCGCGTAATGCGCTTGAATACCTTGTTGACCGCCTGTACCAAAAGCAAAATTAAGTGTTCCCCGAAGGCCAATGACTTCTGGTGGTACCTGTAATATTTGGGCTAGATCTGCGAGGGCATCATAAATGAAGTTGGCGGATAAACGGGTTTCTTCGGGCGTAACCCAATGACCAATGGTCATGGTTTTAAAGCCAAAGGTCTGTTTAATTTCACTGAAATCAACTTGATCGCCGAATCGATAATTGGGTCCTCGGCGAGTGTATCCGCGCAGTAGTCTCGAGCTTGGCATTTTCTTCCTTTAATACCGAGCCTTAACATCATCAGGCATTCGCGTCATCTGTTCTTTCACCATGCCTGCTTGAAGTTTATAGAGATCCGCAGTTTCGCATTGATCTACAATCTCGAGAAATTGAGCTGCCGCTTCAAGTGTTGATAAACTGTATTCATGTTTAGATTTACGAATAGTATATTCACTCGCATTTACCGAATCGAACTGAAAACTGGGTAACTGGCTTAGCCACGGATTGAGCTTATAAAGCTTAGTGGCTTTCTTCCAAGTACCATCCAATAAGATGATGGCATCAAGATTTTGAGCGCGATTATGTTCTGTAGTTAAGGTCTTAGCGTGGCTGTTTGGGTAAAGTAGTGCAACATGGTTTCCGTTGCAGAAGTTAATCAACTCTTCAAAGTCAGTGGTATTTTCTCCAACATACAGCGCAAAACTGTCTAACTGCAAGGCGAGGAGCTTTGCGGTATTCTTGGCGACTTTTACTTCGCTTGGGTGCTGCATGATAATAACTTGAGTCGCATTTGGTATCACGTTACCAATATAGGAGCATACGCAAGTTTTTGTGGGAAACTGACAGACTGGACAGGTATTACGTTTCATGTTTGATGAGGTGTTTCTTAATATAAGTCATATTTTATCATATCTTGCCCGCATTTACTTTGCACAAGAAACCAGATTTGGCTAGCATAAGTAATAGAATATTAAATTTAAGGAAAATTATGAGCATCGTAATAGATGAAGGTGCCCTAGAAAACATGCAAATGTTGCTGGGCGAGCAATTCGAAGATACGGTTCATTTTTGTTGTTCTGAATTCGAGCGGTTAGAATCGGAGTTGATGCTGAATTTGAATCAGGATCAAGAAGCTGCCATTCGTCATGCTCACAGTTTGAAATCTAACGCTGCTCAGTTTGGGGCCGCTAGTTTGAGCGATTTAGCAAAGACGATAGAACATGCCCTTATTCAAGGGGAGCAGGATATTGTTGATGACTCTATTGAGAAGCTTGCAGCACAAGTTGCAGGTTCAAAAGCGCAACTGCAGCAGTGGGTGAGTGCACAGTCTTAAATCCAGCACAGGCCAAAGAGCGGAAATAAGGTCGTTTATACGGCCTTTTTTATTTAATATTGCTCTTATTTATTCCACCCTAATCACTTCATTTTATAAGTTGCTTTTTTGAAGCATAAAAAGTTATCACAAGCATAGAATTTAGACGGCATTGTGATATATGCTTGAGCAAAATGAGGGGGTTATAGATGCTACAAATAACAAAAAGTAATAAGCTCAATGGTGTGAGTTACGATATTCGTGGTCCAGTATTGGATCAAGCAAGAAAAATGGAAGACGAGGGCATGAAAGTCCTCAAATTAAATATTGGTAATCCGGCGGCATTTGGCTTTGATATGCCAGAAGATATGCACCGAGACATCATAAAAAATTTATATTCTGCACAGGGCTATTGCGACTCAAAAGGATTATATTCTGCCCGAGTTGCCGTGTATCAATATTATCAACAAAAAAGCTTTCCCAATATTAGTGTTGATAACATCTTCATTGGCAATGGCGTCAGTGAATTGATCCAAATGACCGCACAAGCCCTACTCAATGATGGTGACGAAGTGTTGATCCCCGCACCGGATTATCCGTTATGGACTGCCGCTGTTAAATTATCAGGCGGTAACCCAGTGCATTATCTTTGTGATGAAGAGCAAGACTGGTTTCCAGATATCGAAGATATCAAGCGTAAAATCACGAGTCGTACAAAGGCATTGGTGCTGATCAACCCAAATAATCCGACCGGTGCTGTATATGATAAAGCATTGCTTGAGGCATTAATTGACGTTGCCAGAGAACACAAACTATTAATACTGAGTGATGAGATCTACGAAAAGATTTTATATGATGATGCAGAGCATTTTTCAATTGCGAGTCTTTGTGATGATATCCCAGTTATCACTTTCAACGGCTTAGCAAAAACCTATCGTGCGGCCGGGATCCGCATGGGCTGGATGGTGATCAGTGGTAAGCATTCAGTGATGCGGGACTTGATCACAGGCTTAGAAATGCTCGCGTCTATGCGATTATGCGCCAATGTTCCTGCACAGTTTGCCATTCAACAAGCGCTCGGAGGCATACAATCCATCGACCAACTCATTGAACCGGGTGGGCGTTTGTATGAGCAGCGTGATATTGCGTTTAAAGGCTTAAATGATATCGAAGGGATAAGCTGTGTAAAGCCAAAGGGCGCGCTTTATGCGTTTCCAAAAGTCGACGTGAAGCGGTTTAATATTAAGAATGATGAGCGTATGGTGCTGGACTTGCTCAAAGAAGAAAAAATTCTACTTGTCCACGGACGCGCTTTTAACTGGCCTAGTGCGGATCATTTTAGATTAGTGTTTTTACCACATAAAGATGATTTACAGCCTGCAATGGATAGAGTAAAGCGCTTTTTTGCGCATTACAGTCAGTAACATCTGTATTAAAAAATAAAAAAGCTCGGAAATTTCCGAGCTTTTTTGTGGGCTAGTAATTTGTTACTTAGGGAGTATTAGAATTTAGCTCCGGTGTCGTTTGTTGGCTATCAGCCGAGCTTTTACCTTTAAACCATTTGCGGCCAACGCGTTTAACATCTTCAAGTGCCACATATTGACAAGGGATAAGTACTAGGGTGATCACCGTGGCAAACAACACACCAAACGCAAGCGAAACCGCCATTGGAATAACAATTTTAGCTTGTAGGCTCGTTTCCATAATGATTGGTACAAGTCCGATAAAGGTGGTCAACGAAGTGAGCAAGATTGCTCTAAAGCGTTTACATCCGGCCTCGACGGCTGCGGCTTTTAAATCGATACCTTCTTCGCGTGCTTTATTGACAAAATCAACCATAACCAAAGAGTCGTTCACCACAACCCCTGCTACGGCAATAATACCAAAGAAAGACAAGCTACTCATTGTCATTCCCAATACCATATGACCGAATACCGCGCCGACCACACCAAATGGGATCACAGACATGATGATGACAGGCTGAGAATAAGAACGTAGTGGAATTGCCAGTAGTGCGAAAATAATCATTAATGATAGGGCAAAGTCACGAATTTGCTCAGCAACACTCTCCATTTCTTCTTGTACGCGACCTGCCACTGCACTTTGAACGCTAGGATAATTCTTTAATAGACTAGGAAGATATTCGTCACGAACTTGCTTTGCTATCTCAAAAGGTTGTGCGATTTCTGTATCAACTGATGCCCAAACATTAATAGTGCGTTTGGCGTTTTCTCGGCGAATTCGGTTAACACCGTCTACCAATTTCACGTCAGCCACTTCTACCAACGGCACTTCTGCACCTTGAGGCGTTAAGATACGCACGTCCTGAATGTCACTAATGGCATCACGGTGTTCTTTAGGATAACGGATCATTACTTTGATCTCTTCACCATCACGTAAAATACGCTGTGCTTCAAGGCCGTAATAACTGAAGTTTACTTGGGATGCAACATCCGCCAACGTGAGTCCAAGGCTGTACGCTAATGGTTTAAGCTCAAGCTGCACTTCATCGGTTGCTGATTGCATAGAGTCATTGATATCACCAACACCTTCAATAGTTGCTAGCTTGTCTTTTAGTTTCTGTGCGACTTCACGAAGCTCTTCTTTGTGTTTACCTTCTAACCTAAAGCTAATGTCTCCGTCATCACGGCCACCATTCATAATGCTATCTTGAATGTTTAGCGATTTAACACCAGGCAGTGCAGGCATTGCATCACGCCAGCGGGCGCTGAGTGCAAAGGTATCGATTGGACGTGCATCTGGTTCAACCAAGATCACCATAATATTTGCGCTTGTGCGGCCGTTCATATTCACCATGTAATCACGGATCATTTTCTTGCCAAACTCAGCCTCAATTTCTTTGTCGACATTCAGTACCATTTGCTCAATTTTTTGAATTGACTCAAGCGTCGCGTTTTCTGACGAAGATAAGTTCATATCAATCGAGATACGTGGAAAATCATGTGGGATTTTTGGATTAGCAACAAACTTCACTAAGCCACCAGCAAACATCCCGGCGCTAACAATTAAAATGGTTAAAAAGCCAACAATAACGGTATAGCGGTAGTGAATACAGCGGACAATGAATGGGCGGTACGTGTTTTCAATGAAAGATTGAAGGCCGCTATCCATTTTTTCTCTGAGGCGGTGGAACGGATTTTTAGGGTTGCTTGGTTTGTCTTTCATCGCTGCTAAATGCGCAGGTAAAACCAGCTTAGATTCAACCAAAGAGAATAGTAAGCAAAGAATTATTACGCCACCAATTGCTTTAGAAAATGCTGCAGTTGGGCCAGTTGCTAATGTTTGCGGCAAGAAAGCAGCAACAGTAGTAAGCACACCAAAAGTGGCTGGGATAGCAACACGTTTTACACCACGGACGACATTATCGAGGCTATGACCATGTTTTTCTATTTCAGCATGGGCGGATTCACCGACGACTATCGCGTCATCAACGACAATCCCCAACACCAAAATAAAGGCAAAGAGTGAGGCTAAGTTAATCGTTACGTCTAAATAACCCATTGGCATCATTAAAAATGCACCTAAGAAGCTAACTGGCAACCCCATCATTACCCAAAATGCTAAACGCACACGTAAAAATAGAGCAAGCATTAGCATAACTAATACCCCACCTAACGCCATATTTTCTAGCATCATGTTAAGGCGGCCATTGAGGTAATAGGTCAAGTCAATAAAGGGTTCAAGTTCTACGCCTTGTGGCAGTGAGCCTTTCTTTGCCTCAAGATAGTTCTTAATGATATCTGCAACTTTGGTGATGTCTTGGTCTTTTGACGCGCTAACTTCATACACCAGTGAGTTCTTACCATTGTATTTAGAGTATTGCAGTCCTTCTTCAAAGCCATCGTTAATGGTGGCGACATCGCCTAGGCTAACCTGTGCGCCGTCTGGTAGTGTTAGTAAGGGGAGTTTTCTAAACTCGTCACCGCGATAGGCTTGGTTTTCAACTCGCATTGAAATATAGCCATTTTCGGAGCGAATTTGGCCAGCAGACATGTTCGCTGAGAAGCTCTTTACTGCATCCGAAATTGCTCTAAAACTTAGGCCGTATTCGCGCATTTTATCCGGGCTTATCTCAATAGAGATTTCGTAGTTCAGGCCACCATCAAAGCGTACAAGGTTAACGCCAGGTAACGACAGCATTTCTTCATGAATGCGATTACCAAGCTCTTTAAGATCATGGGGACTCAAGTCGCCATTGAGTGACAACCACATCACTTCTTGGTTCTCTTTTTCGTGACGTACAATAGGACGCTCCATCCCTGATGGGAAAGTTGAGACGGAGTCTACTTGCATTTTTATTTCGTCGAGTACTTCTTTAGTGTTGTACTGCTCGTCTACTTCTATCCAAGTTTGCGAGTAACCGCGGTTAGAGTAGGTGATCAAGCGCTTGATCCCTTCTAGACCTTCCATGGATTCCTCGATCTTAATCGTGATCCCTTCCTCGACTTCTTGAGGTGCCGCGCCCGGATACACTGCTTGAACACTTATCCAGTTACTTATATATTGCGGAAACATTTGCTTGCGGATCGAAAACGCGGTAAGCAAGCCGCCCACAATAATAAATATCATCAATAAGTTTGCTGCGACTGGGTTACGTGCAAACCAAGCAATTAAGCCTTTTTCTGTGCTTTGACTATGCATAAACCTTACTCCTCTTTGAGCGCCAATTGGGTGTTTGCGCTTTGCGAAGGAGTATCGTCTGTACGTAGTTGCATCCCTTCAGACGGATAGTCCAGCGCTGAAGTAATGATCTGTTGGCCTGACTCAACGCCGTTATCAACGACGACCATGCCATTGTACTCTCTAATAATATTGACCTTTTTGTAACTCAGCTTGTTATCATCATCCAATGTTGCAACGCGACCTTCTTTCACTAAGTGATGAGGAAGCATAGTGGCATTTTGCACTAACAAACCTTGAATATCAGCATTGATATAAGCGCCAAAACGTAGTGGTTTTACGTTGTTGTGATAAGGCTGTTCGACTTGAGCAACTAGGTAGGTCATACGACTTTTGTTATCGATAACGCCTTCACTGCGGACTATTTCACCTTTCCAACTCATCGGTTGACCAGCGACTTCAGCTGTGATCACGACATCGGTGCCAACACCTTGTTGAGGTAAGTATTTCAAATCGTTATCGGCAACAGGGAGGCGTACTTCTGCAACAGATGTCGCATTGAGTTTTCCAAAGCCATTACCGGGATTGACTACACTACCAAGGCTTACGGTACGAGACTCTATAATCGCATCGTAAGGCGCTTTGATATAAGTACGCTCTAAATTTCGGTTCGCTCTTTTCACCGCTGCCTGCGCAGCTTTAAAGCTTGCTAACTTTTCAGCGAGCTGAGGTTTTCTCAAATAGAGTTCGGAAGGTATTTTTTCGTTAGCATTTGCTTTAATCCTTTGCCATTCTGCTTTTGCTACTTGCACCTGAGCTTGTTCTATTTCTAGCGCTGAGCTGGCTTGTGCTAAAGCCGCTTCGGCTTCAATCAGCGACGCTTCATAGTCATTCGGGTCGATGCGAGCAAGCACGTCACCTTCTTTGACAAAGCCACCTTTGACAAACTTGTCAGACAATGAAATGACTTGACCGCTGACCTGAGCAACAAGCTCAGTACTGTATTTTGGCATCACGATACCGTATGACGATACGTTCAGCCTAGTTTGGTCAATATGAATAGGTTGAACCTGTACGAGAGGATGTACTATTTCTTCTTTCTTCTCTTCTGGAGGTTGTTTCATTGCAGACATGGCAACAGCCGCTGCAATTCCCACCGCAAGAACGGCAATTGGTAGAATTATTTGTTTTTTACTAGCCACGTTAAAATCCTTCCTGTTGAATGATTCTTGATGACCCAGATTAACGGCTCTAGATCATCGATAAGCTTAAGAATACGCGAATAGTTATGTCGAGGTGTTTAAATCCAGACTGAATATGTAACAAAGCTTTGCGTACCTAAATTTATCGTTACATTCTTAAAAGCGATTGATGCTTTTACGTGTAGTCGATTTTTCGATAAAATGCACCACTTATTGTCAAAATTGCGAGAAACAGAATGGATTGTAGGCTTGGTTGTGGCGCTTGTTGTATAGCACCAAGTATTTCAACACCCATTCCCGGTATGCCAAATGGTAAACCTGCGGGGGAGCGGTGTATTCAACTAGATGAAAATAATCTGTGTAAACTGTTTAACCAGCCAGAGCGCCCACAAGTGTGTTTGCAATTTAAGGCCATGGAAGATGTGTGCGGTGACAGTAATGAAGCAGCGATGCAGATCATCACAGAACTCGAAATGTTGACCTAACTAGCCTCTGGTTAACTGATAAAAAAACGCCCAGAAACTTACCTGCTAAGTTCTGGGCCTAGGGAAAGGCTCAAGATTGAGCCGTGCGCTAACTAAAAACACCTTCTAAGACTGTAGGGAGAAGTAGAAAGTACTGTTAAGTTTAGTTAACCTTTCATTCTTTTTACAAATAAATGAATGATTTATTAAGTTTATATAAAACAAAGAGTTGTTCTTTATATTCATAATTGGTCTTAAAAATATCAAAAGGGTATATTCAGGTTATACCCAAGTTATCAACAGGCCGTCTTTAATTAAATCCCGAGGCAAACTGTTTTTAACTTTATTCTTTTGCCATTTTCCTAACCCGATGGCACTGCCACATAGAGTGAGGATCACCTCTCCCGTTAGTTTGGTAACTTCATCTAGGCGTATATCTTTGCCATTAAAGTAATCTTTTGCTTGCTCTTTTGTTAGTGCTAAAGTGTTTTTAGACGCTAAGTGACCGAAAGTAGTGGCAAACTCATGCTCTAATCTTACCCCGTTTTTATGGGTAGTACCGATTAAAATCCCTATGCGAGAATATTTGATCTTATCTTGGATTGCTTCAAAGTTGTCAGGAAATAACCACACCTCTTTATCGCGCTGCATCAACTTACCGTCAAGTTGGGTAATACCAAACTGTTTTTTTAGTACGGATAACAATAGTTGAGTGGTTTTCTTGTCTAGTTCCTCAAAAGGGAAAGCGCCTTTTTTCTGCTTTGGATTTTTAACGGCAACAGAGTGTAACTTCTTAAATCGAGCAATGAAAAACCCTTCGCTATCATATAGCTGAGGCCACACATGCAAGTATCCTTCGGACGTTGTTGCTTTTTCAGCACCCTCAAATAAGGTCGACAGGTTTTCGACTGCTACTGCTTGAGGATAATTATCAATGAGGTGTTGGCATACTTGCTGATTTTCCAACGGTGTTAATGTGCAAGTTGAATACACTAAGGTGCCACCTGGCTTTAAGGCTTGAAATGCGCTGTCTATCAGTTGCTTCTGCACTTGTGCAATTTCAACATTAGACTCAATTGACCAGTTTTTAAGGGCATTTGGGTCCTTTCTAACAGTGCCTTCTCCAGAGCATGGCGCATCAAGCAAGATGTTATCAAAACATTCATGCATATAATCGCCAAAGATACAGCCGTCAAAGTGAGACAACGCAACATTTCGTATGCCCATACGTTTCATATTTGCTGCAAGCGCTTTGAGTCGAGATGACGATAGCTCATTAGCGATTAGTACGCCACGTCCATCCATATAAGCCGCGAGTTGCGAAGTTTTCGAACCCGGTGCTGACGCCATATCCAAATTAATATCATCACCGCTGATAGTCGATTTCAGTGCCGTGGGCGGCAACATGGAACTAGCTTCTTGGACATAGATGCAGCCACTTAAATGGATATCTGTGTTGCCGATAGCAAGATTAGCTTCTTCTTGCTCATTTCTTGATATCCAAAACCCTTCCTCACACCAAGGGATTGGCTCTGCCTGCCAATCACTTTTTTCGCAGTAGGCTAAGAATTCCGTGATGGACATTTTTAGGGTATTGACTCTGACTGCTCGGCGTAAAGGAGACTGGCACTTATCTATAAAGTCTTCGATGTTAAGATGGTCTGGTAAGTAGGTTTTTATGTCGTCCAGAAACGCGCTGGGAATATAAGTTGATTTGTCCACGCAGTTACTCAAGTTATAAGCTTTCTCTCATTTTACACTTTCATGAGTGAAAAATGCATATTTGTTGTGACGATGGTGATTATTAAGCAAAACTCATGGCTGACAATAAAAGACTATGGTTATATAATCCTCGCGAAATATCGCGAGGATTGCTATGTCTATTATCAAACACTTTTTGGCGGACCCTAAATTATTATTGAATGCGGTTGGAGAGGGGATCTATGGTTTTGACCTTTCTGGTAACGCTGTTTTTGTAAACCCGGCCGCAGAGCGTATGACTGGGTGGCAAAGTGATGAGCTTTTGGGGGAAAAAATACATCAGTACCATCATCATAGTCATGCAGATGGGAGTGATTATCCTGCTGATGAATGTAACATCTACAAAACGATGTTTGATGGTAAAACACGACAGGTAACCAATGAGGTGTTCTGGCGTAAAGATGGAAGTTGCTTTCCTGTGGAATATACCTCAACCCCAATCTTTAAAGATCAGCAAATTATTGGTGCAGTCGCGATATTTCGCGATGTGTCGCAACAGCACAAAACTGAAAATGCACTAAGAGAGGCGCTGAATAAAGTTCAAGTACTGACTGAGCAACTTAAAGATGAAAATGCCTACCTGCTAGAAACATTAAATGAAAATTGGCAAGACTCGGGTTTGGTGGGTAGTAGCGCAATATTTCAGGCTATGTTGGCGCAGCTAGAACTGGTTAGTCAGACTGACAGTACGGTATTGGTTTTAGGAGAAAACGGCACCGGTAAAGAGCTTGTTGCTAGAAATCTGCATCGTCTTAGTGAGCGCTCATCGCAACCTTTCGTTAAAGTAAATTGCGCTGCTTTTTCACCAACCTTGATTGAATCTGAATTGTTTGGACATGAAAAAGGTGCATTTACTGGAGCGAATGAAAGACGTAAAGGACGTTTTGAGTTGGCGGATAAAGGGACCATATTTTTAGATGAAATTGGTGAGTTACCGCTAGAAGCGCAAAGCAAGTTATTACGTGTATTACAAGAGCGAGAGTTTGAGCGTGTAGGGGGAAGTAAGTCGATTCAAGTAGATATACGTATAGTCGCAGCGACCAACAGAGATTTATGGCAAATGGTCGAGGGTGGGGAGTTTAGAATGGATTTATATTATCGTTTAAACGTTTTTCCTATTCGAGTGCCTGCACTAAGGGAGCGTATAGAGGATATACCCGTATTGGCCAACAATCTCATCGTGCAGCTCAACAAAAAGCTGGGCAAGCAACTACGCGGGATCTCTAAAAAGGCTATTCATGCGTTACAGCGTTATGATTGGCCAGGCAATATTCGAGAACTCCAAAACGTGTTGGAGCGCGAAGCGATATTATCTAAAGGTCGTTTAATTGATTTATCTCAAGCACTTAACGTTACTGAGCAGCATAAATCTGAAAACGGTGAACTGACTTTAGCGCAGGCGGAAGCTGAGCACATATTAAGAGTGCTAGAAATAAGTAACTGGAAGATCGCTGGCAGCAACGGGGCGGCTGATAAGTTAGGGCTACCCGAAAGTACGCTAAGGTCGAAAATGAAAAAACTAAAAATTGCTAAGCTTTCGTGATATTTCGCGCCTATTCGTGATATTTCGCGATATTGAAAATATAATAAAAATAAATACGATAAAAATCAAAATGTTATAAACTTTCAGATTGGTCTGAAAGTTGCAATATCAAACTCGTGTATTACCAATGTAGCAAATAACATGAAGTTTGATATCAAAGAAGAAGACATGATCATTAAGCCCTATAAACAAGAAGGGCCTATTTACGTCAGAGAGCAAAAAGGTTTTTTCCAAAAAATAAGAAGAAACCTTGGCTGGTTTTTAATGTTAACTTTCGTTCTCATTCCTTGGATCCCGTACAACG
Organism: Pseudoalteromonas sp. JC3; assembly: GCF_030291895.1. Lineage (NCBI taxonomy): Bacteria > Pseudomonadati > Pseudomonadota > Gammaproteobacteria > Alteromonadales > Pseudoalteromonadaceae > Pseudoalteromonas > Pseudoalteromonas sp. JC3. Next base: position 2,028,973 of record NZ_CP127855.1, read on the forward strand.
AGCAGCAGGCCATCTTGCTTGATTTTGGTAAGCAGCAATTTAGAATATTTGGTGCCACCTTTCTCCCTCAAGACTTTATGATTTTAGCCTGGATTTTTATGGTGGGTGCCTTTGCTTTATTCTTTGTCACGACTTGGCTGGGTCGCGTGTGGTGTGGTTATACTTGCCCACAAACAATTTGGATGCTGATGTTCACTTGGGTTGAGCACCGAGTGGAGGGGACTCGTAACCAAAGAATAAAGTTAGACAAATCAAACTGGGATAGCAAAAAAGTCGCGAAGAAAACGGCCAAACACGCTATTTGGTTGATAATTTCGGTGTTTACTGCCACTTCATTTATGGCCTATTTTATACCTGCAAAAGAGCTGTATCTAGACATGTTTACGCTTGAGTGGACTGGCCTTACTTCCTTCTGGGTATTCTTATTCGCACTTTGTACCTATGGAAATGCGGGCTTTCTACGAGAAAAAATGTGTACTGTGGCATGTCCATATTCTCGTTTCCAATCGGTTATGTTTGACAAAGATACGTTAGTCGTCACTTATGATAGCGAACGAGGTGAAAATAGGGGCCGTCGTAAACGCAAAGAGGATCCAAAACAGCTGGGGCTCGGCGACTGTGTAGACTGTAATTTATGTGTTGAAGTGTGCCCAGCTGGTATTGATATTCGTAATGGCTTGCAATACGAATGCATTAACTGTGGTTTATGTATCGATGCGTGTAACGAAACGATGAATAAATTCGGCTATCAGCCAGATTTGATTAAGTATCAAAGTGAGCATCAGCAAGCGGGTAAAAAATCCAATCCGTTTAGGTTAAAAATAGTAGGCTATGGTGCTATTACCGTATTGATAGTAGTCACTATGGTGATTTGGGCATTCAATCGAACACCAATAGAAGCTTCTGTCATTCGCGACCGTAATGCGCTTTATCGTGTTAATTATGAGGGGTTAGTCGAGAACCCATACACCTTAAGTGTAATAAACAAAACACAGCACGATTTAACTTACACCGTGAGCTTAAAGGGACTGCCAGATGCGAAACTTACAGCTCCAATCACAACGCATATCGCTGGCGGCGACATGGCGTTAATCCCAGTAACAGTGACCGCTGATGGCTATGAGCTTAAAGGTAAGCGCACTCCAATCCAATTCACTATAGAGTCGCAACAAGATGCCAATATTAGCATCACGAAGGACAGCTACTTCTATAAAAATTAGTTTACACTCCCCCCGACTCAAGGCGCTTGTATTATGAAGCGCCTTTTTTGTGTGCATATATGCACAATCTAACGCTAAATTTATGGCTTTCTCTCTGAACTTTTAGCATATAAGCTTACTCTTATTGAGAATGAGTTTTATTAGCTGAATATTATGTTTAAAAATACATCGCAACACTATGGTTTGTTAGCCATCATCTTTCACTGGGTTAGCGCGCTTGCGGTATTTGGCATGTTTGGTCTCGGGTTGTACATGGTTGAACTCAGTTATTACGATCCTTTCTACCGTGATGGCTTACATATTCACAAAAGCATAGGAATACTGCTAGCAGCTTTGATAGTACTTAGACTGATTTGGAAGGTTACTAACCCTAGCGTGAAACCCGAAAGCGAAGCCACTCCCATGGACAAATTGCAAAACACAATAGCACATGTCGTTCACGTCGTTTTGTATTTAGGTTTGTTTGGGCTGTTTGTCACAGGTTACTTAATTTCTACCTCAGATGGTAGAGCAATAGAGGTGTTCAACTGGTTTTCTGTTCCAGGTATTGGGGAGCTGTTTGATGAACAAAGTGATATTGCAGGCACTGTGCATTTATATATTGCTTGGGGGCTCATTGGATTAGTGGCGCTGCACATTGTGGGAGCGCTAAAACACCACTTTATTAATAAAGATCGTACCTTAGTTCGAATGCTCAAGGTACCAAACGCTACAAAAGTTGAGGATTAAAACATGAAAAAAACAATCATTGCATTAAGCATGGCAGCTATGACCTTATCGGCCGGAGTAAATGCCGCGGATTATGTAATTGATACTAAAGGTGCACATGCCTTTGTAAACTTTAAAATTAAACATTTAGGATACAGCTGGTTGCATGGTCGATTTAATAGCTTCGAAGGCGACTTCAGCTATGATGCAAAAAACCCAAATGCGTCAAAAATCAATGTAGTGATCGATACTGCTTCTGTTGATTCGAACCATGCAGAGCGTGATAAGCATTTGCGCGGTAATGATTTTTTAAACGTAAAAGCAAACCCAAAGGCGACTTTTAAGAGTAACTCGATTACTTTTAGCGATGATACAAATGCGAAGGTGAAAGGAAGCTTCACACTCAATGGGGTAACAAAGCATATCGAGTTTGATGTTAAAAAAGTGGGTGAAGGTAAAGATCCATGGGGTGGATACCGAGTTGGCTTTGAAGGTGAAACTCAGTTAAAACTTGCTGATTATGACATCGACTATGATCTAGGCCCGGCATCAACACACGTTACCATTGGTTTGCACTTAGAAGGTATTCGTAAGTAATCTCTACTAGCACCACGTGTTACTACATACGTGGTGCTGCGCTTTACACTCTAGGAGAAGTCCACTTTTCAAATGCAATATTAGTTTTAGAAAGTTAGTTTTTAAAGATACTAGCTAGCTGTGGCTGAAACTGCTCTGGTAACCAACGAGACATAGCCAGTCTAAACTGTTCGTTTTTATGGGCTTGTTTTAACGCTTCGCTAATTGCAGCTATCTGTTCCTTACCAATCGCATTGTTATTACAGCCCGCATATCCAGCTGTTATCTGCGAGGCAATACTCAATCTAACTTGTGTCAATTCATCTTGCTTATCAACATGCAATTTGTGGTAGTGGTGTTCGCTTGGGTATCCAAGTATCACATCGACTCTTTTTTTAAGTAGCATGATAGTCAAACTCTCTAACGTATCTCTTCCTGGTCTTATGAGCACTTGCTTGGAAGGCAAACTCGCCAATAACGCATCAATTTCATGGCCAAACGATCGATTTGCCGCGACACCTACAGTTAGTCCGTGCTCAGTTACGAGTTTTTCCAAATCAATTGCGCTGTTGGTAATGCCAAGTGACTGTGCAACATCTTTCCTTAGTGCGGCAGAGGTTGATAATCCGATAGTGGAATACTCTTCACTAAAAGCGATATGTCTTTGCCGCTCGACTGTTTTATAGAGGGAGATCATACAATATTGGTTGTTGAAATTAGAGAGCTCATGTATGGCCCTAGATGCGGGGAATACTTTATAATTAAAAGTGTAATCGGGCATCTGTTGTTGAATGAGTTTTATCAATAACTCGTCTCGTCCTTGCCCTTCCAAATCGTCAGCAAGGATATAATAAGGCGCGAAATCTATCGCAATCCAAGTTATTTGTTTTGCAAATACAAAACTGGATTGAAAGGCAATGAAGAGGAGTAAGATGATTTTGATCAAATTGGGTCACTCTTGCTGAACTTACAATAAGCTTAGCATTGTTTGCGATGTTGATGATTAAATTAATGTTTATTTAATTTGTATTTAATGTTTACAGAGGTTGGCGGTATGCTAGCTTTAAAAGAAGTTTTAGTTTTGGGTAAAAGCATGCTAGCAAAGCTCAGTTAAGCGATTGAATATAGAGTTTGATTGCAGTGCGTTAATCCAAATATAAGTAGATAAGGCCACATGGCAAGGAAAGTCATAAAAGCCAATAACGATAAATTATTAATAAGGAAAACCTATGGCTATATTAATCGTTACCGATATTTTCGGTCATACGGATCATATTGATCGTTTTGCTAAATCGCTTGGAAGTGACGTGCAGGTGCTTTCACCATTTATAGAAGAACCAAATAGTGTCTCAGAGTCGGATTGTTATGAGCTGTTTTTGGCTCAGTGTGGTCATCGTTTATATGCTGATAAAATATCAGCAGCGATTTCTGAATACAAACCAAAACTTATTATTGGCTTTAGTGCAGGCGGGGCTGCTGCGTGGGTTGCATTGTCTGAACAAGGTGCATCTCACTCTGTCGAGCAACTTATTGCATTTTATCCCAGCCAAATACGTAACCATCTAAATATTAAGCCCAGCTGCGATGTGTCTATCTTCTTTGCTCAAGTTGAATCTCATTTTGACGTTGAGCTCGTCATTGAGCAGTTAAAAGATAAAAAAGGGTTGAATTGTATCCGAACGCGGTATTTACACGGTTTTATGAACAAGCTTTCGGGTAACTATGACGAGTACGCATACTCGCATTATCAGTATTTTTGCCAGCGAGAAGCGCGTAACTATTTTGAGGTTGTGCAACAAGAAGCGGAGTTTTCATAACAACATACGCAAAAGCGGCTTGAGCGAACTACACTAAACACTAACTTATCATACTTTAAGGAGTGAAAGATGTATCCAGAGTTGCCTGATTATCAACATTTTTATAGTAATCCGATCGCCAAACCTCCATGCAGAATGCTAAATGCACAAATGTACGGTTTTTTTGTCAAAGGAAAAAAATCAACAATCCAAACCTATGTTGATAAAACGCTTAATTCGGTTTCTAGTAGTGAATTTGTATTCAGGGCCCTAACCGATTGGTGCTTATTGACATTTACAGATATTGAAAATATCGCGTCAAAAGTGCCGCCATTTAGTAACTATGGATATATGCAAGAAACCGATGTCATCATCTGGTTGCCAATTCTGCAAGTCAATCTCGAAACGTTAAAGGCAGAACATCTATATTGGTATCCAGCATTTATCTCGGTCAATAACATTAACGCGCTGATAAATGGTCGAGAAATATGGGGCTACAACAAATATTTATGTCGCTACGAAATGCCTGGTAACTTTGGCGACCCACTGAACTTTTCCCTCTCTCTGGAGACCTTTAAGGAATTTGATCCCAACGTCAAAATGGCATGGCATGAATTGTTATCCATTGAACCTGAGGATGACGGGGAGTCGTGGTTAAAAGAAGTGTTGGAAGTGGGTGAAGAAATTGCTGAGCTTTTCAAAGATTCAGTGTCTGATTTAAACGTCGATAGCCGATTTCTTAAGCAGTTCTTATCGGGGTTTACCCACCCGCAAATGGATCAAGTATTATTTAAGCAGTTCCCAGATGGTCATGCCGAGAAGTCTGTATACTCGGCGGTAGTACATTCCCCTTCAGAGGTGAAGAAAATCCACAAAATAGGCTTTATCAAAGATGATTTAAGCTTGAATCTACAACGAATGGATGCGTTTCCACTCGATAAAATGTTTGGCATTCCATTAGGCAAAAGCGAGGTCAAACTACCTTACTTTGTGAAAATGGACTTCGATCAGGCAGGAGTGGAAGAAATTGTTTCCAGTGCTCAGAGTATGACTAATCTCCATCGTTAGTGTATTTGTGGCATAAAAAACACGATTTTTTACTAAAGCGATATTTGCATGTTTAGTTGTCTTCCTATGTGGCTTTAGATGTTGCTCGTCAACAGGTTAGAAAAAGGAAGGTTTATGAGTAAACAAAAAGTAGCAATACTTGGCGGCGGTGTTTCGGCAATGACTGCTGCGGTATACATGACTGAACAAGACGATTGGCAAGAGCGCTATGATATTACCGTTTATCAGCAAGGTTGGCGCTTGGGGGGCAAAGGGGCGAGTGGTCGTAATGCTGAATACGGCGAACGTATAGAGGAGCACGGCCTTCACGTTTGGTTTGGTGCCTATGTCAATTCTTTTAGGGCAATTGAGACCGTTTATAATAAGCTTGAGCGCTCAAGTGATATCCCCATTCACACTTGGCAACAAGCGCTAAAACCACATAGTTTGGTGGTGTTGCAAGAATATATTGATCAGCAATGGCAAACTTGGTCAGTAGATTTCCCTGAGATCCCAGGTAATCCAGCAGATGGCACACTCGATTTACATTTTTGGCAGATTTTAAAATTACTTGCGGCTTGGCTGCACAAGTGGGTTGATGATTTGGAATGCGAAGTTGAGAAAACCCACAAATCCACACAACTCAAAACAAAAAAAGAAAGAGACAAAACGCTGCTTGCTCACTTGGGACAGGAAGTTAAAAGTTTTTTTGATAGTGTAGAAGAAAAAGCTAGAGCTCTATTTGATGACGCAGAAAACCAAGCCCAAGAGGTCGTATCCACACCAAAGCTGTTAATAACGCAACTTAGTAATTTTCTAACGGTACGTGAAGCTGATCATCGTTTAGAAAATAAGAAAGATCACTTAGTTGTTTGGTATATGGTTCGAAAAATTAGGCGCTGGTTGCAGTCTGAAGTAAATGACTTAATTGATGACAACCCTGTCATTAGACGTCTATATATATGCATAGATTTAGGTGTTGCGATGACCATTGGCATGCTCCGAGACAAAGTCTATTCACGAGGGTTTGGTTATCTTGATCAATACGATTTTAAACAGTGGCTCAAGCGCAATGGCGCAAATGAATTGCTGTCTGTGGAGTCTGCACCAGTCCGCGGCTTTTATGATCTCGTTTTTGGCTATGAGAACGGTGATTTTAAAAAGCCGAATGTTGAAGCTGGAGTTGCGGCTTTGGCCATGCTTAGGATTATGCTGTGTTATCGCGGTGGTGTGATGTGGAAAATGCAAGCGGGAATGGGAGATATTATTTTCTCTCCTATTTATGAGCTGCTCAAACATCGAGGCGTTCAGTTTGCGTTTTTTCATCAGGTTGAATCGTTACACTGTACACAGGATGATGATGGTCATTATGTTGATAGCATTCAATTAATTCAACAGGTTAAACTAAAAGAGACGCAAAGTTACGAGCCTCTGGAATTAGTCAAAGACTTGCCATGTTGGCCAAGCTCGCCACTGTGGCAACAAATTGACCCGCAGCAAGTGGCACTACTTAAAGAACATGAGATTAACCTAGAGTCTTACTGGTCTAATTGGGAGGCGGTTTACCAACAAGCATTTGGACAGAGGTTACCGAGAAAAACACTAAATAAAGGTACTGATTTCGATTTAGTGATTTTTGGGATCTCAGTGGCAAGTCTTGAGCCACTTTGTCAGCAATTATTGGCTAAAGATAACGGCTTAAAGTTGCAAGCTGAAAAGGTCAAAACTGTTGCGACTCAAGCATTACAGTTGTGGCTTACTAAAACTGACAGTGAACTGGGTTTTCACGATCCTTCTGGTAGTAATGAGCCACCAATATTAAGCGCATTTTCTCAACCTTTTGACACTTGGGCCGCGATGTCTAATTTAATTGAGGTTGAAGATTGGCCAAATACACAGCCAAATAACATTGCCTATTTTTGTAGTGCTTTTACCTGCGCAGATTATCCACCTCCGAGCGATCATGAGTTTCCTGAGCGCATGAAAGCTCAGGTAAAAGAAAACGCATTGCAAAAACTTAGATTACAGATGCAGCCACTGTGGCCAGAGGCTTATCATGGTAACGACTTCGACTGGAACGTATTGTTTGATGTTGATAATAACGAAGGTGAAGTTAGGTTCAACACTCAGTATTGGAGGGTGAATGTCGACCCCAGTGAGCGTTATGTGTTAAGTGTTGTTGATAGCAGTCAATTTCGACTGCCTACGGACGGCTGCATATTCAATAACCTCTACATTACTGGAGATTGGATTAAAACCGGTGTCAATGCAGGTTGTGTTGAAGCTGCAGTGATGGCTGGCATGCAAACGAGTAGAGCCATCACCGGATATCCTCAAAGCATTAGTGGAGAATCAGGGTTTGAGCCGTTTAAATAACCGAGTTATTACTCTTTAGGCGCTAAACGAACGCTTGATTTTTGAACCGTTAGTTGTACAACTGTATTAGCTTAACCTATATTCTACGCCCTGCAATTTGCAGGGCTCAAATTCCACCTTGGTATAATTTGTATGTATTATGAACGATAACTTGAACCTTAAAAAGGTAATCGGGTTCATTTGTTTGGGGGTCTTTTTAATTCAGCTATACTGATAGTGCAATTGCATGATATAGCTCGGGATTCAAACTATGCCACATCCAAATGTGCTGTTAAATACGATAACACTAACATTACTCTTAGCAGTCTCGATGGAAGCATCAGCACAAGTCGAAGAAGAAATCGAAGTCATTGAGGTCTACGCTCAAAAAAGAAAGCAATCTATCAATGATGTTGCTATCGCTATTAAACCCATATCCGGACAAGTCATCACTGACGCGGCGCTGAAAGATACGACCGAACTAGGTAGTTTAGTTGCGAATGTAAAAATCAGTCAAAATGCAGCTGAGGGTACGCCCCCTGCGGTCAGCATTCGAGGTGTCGGACTTGTCGATTATAACACGGCTAACACTTCTCCGGTTGGGGTGTATTTAGATGGTATATCTGTTGGGTCTGCGAATAATCAAATCATTAACTTGTTTGATGTTGAACAAGTTGAAGTGTTGAAAGGTCCACAGGGTACACTTTTTGGTAGAAATACCACTGGGGGGGCAATTTTAGTGCGCACGGCGCGCCCAACAGATGGTGATTTTACTTCTGTCAGTGTAGGGGTCGGTTCTGACTCTTTATCAAGAGCTCGTGCGACGCTCAATTATAGCCTAGATCAAAATAGCGCGGTGCGACTTGCAGCTAGCCACAATAACTATGAGTACACAACGTATAACTTACAGCCTGACGCTCCTGAGGCGTATATGGAACAAAATGATGTTCGACTAAGTTATTTTGGCGAGTTTGATAAGTTCAGTGTTTTTGTGAAATTAGATTATGGTCATTGGAATGGACTGGTTCAGCCAGTCGGGAATATCGGATTATTCTCAAACCCTTTGGATGGTTCATTATGTTCTCCAGCCCAAGCGGGCACTAGCAACTGCGTTGATGCGCTTGGCTTTAATATTGGCAGTGACGATTTTTGGGCTGTACGGGTCAATAATTATCAAAAACATCACAGTATAAGCAAAGGCGTTACAACAGAGGTCGCGTATGCACTGGATGACCGGTCTCAACTTATTTATCTTGGGGCTTTCAATCGCTTAGATAGGATACATGGATTTAATTGTGATGGAAGTCCATTTTCATTGTGTGAAGGCGAGTTAGGACTTAAAAATGAAAAGCTGGTGAATGAGCTTAGGTTTGAGCAAAGTATGGAGACCGGCTTTCTAACGGTAGGTTTATTTCAACTAGAAGAGCGTATTTATCAAGATAATTTTAATGACTTATTACGTGATTTTAGGGGAACCCCTAATGGTGCAAGTGCGGCGACCTTTTTCTATGATAATGATATTAAAGTAAAATCAATGGCCTTATTTGGTCAATATGAATATGAAGTTAGTGAGCATACAGATGTACTCGTAGGAGTAAGATATAGCGATGAAGATGTGAAGTATGACTCTTTTTCCTATTTAAATGCGCCTTTTGGAGGTAATCTCGCTGGCATTTTAGTTCCTGCCTACGACATTGAGGGAAAAGAGTCCGATAGTAATTTGTCTGGAAAATTGTCGGTTATCCATAAAGTTAAATCGGATAAAAGTGTTTATTATAGTTTATCTAATGGTGTAAAAAGCGGCGGCTATAACGGTGGCTTCCTTATTTCGAAGGATGCCGCGATACAGGCAAGTTATGGCCCTGAAGAACTAATCGCTCATGAAGTAGGCGCTAAGCTGTTATTTAATGACCTTAAACTTCGTACAAACTTGGCTGCTTTTTACTATGATTATAAAGATCAACAGGTATTTATGAATCAGGCTTCAGAAGTACTTGGAGCGCCGCCTTATCAGTTACTTGAAAACGTAGGTAAGTCCAAAATCTATGGTGCTGAGATAGAAAATACTTGGTATCTATCGGAGCAAACTCAGATAGGCTTAGATGTAGGGTATATACCTGAAGCTAACTTTGAGGAGTTTATCGATCCAGTTGGCGTTGTATTGACCGACAATCGTTTACCGTTTACATCCGAATGGAATATCTCTGGGCAAATAAATTATGCATTTAATTGGGATGAAGTTAGTATAAAAAGTAGAATAGCATTTGATTATCAAAGCGAATATTACTTTGACCAAAACGAATCTCCGTATGCTAAGCAACCCAGTTATATGCTTTGGAATGCTAATCTACAGCTGGAGTATAGAGACTGGCAGTTAGGTATTTGGGGTAAAAATCTTCTAGATAAAGAGTATAGCCACCTTAAATTTGACCTGAGTAGTTTTTTGGGAATGTTAGAAGACTTTAAAGGTGAGGGAAGAAGAGTAGGCATGGATGTAACATATCGATTTTGATTTTGCTTAATCACTATACGCATAAGTCACCTGACTTGGGGGTTGAAAACTTGCAGATACAATACCGAATCACAGGTAACTTTACTGAGGTAACAGGCTAGAATGCGTTTACTCCTGATCATTTTCAGCATAATTCTGGTTTCTAGTTTTGCCTATGCAGATCAGACTGTGTTGAAATTGACGCAGCCTTGGCAATATCAAAATTTACACCATGTTGGAAAGGCTTATGAGGCAAATTCTAGTACAAGATTTCCTCAAAACTGGGCTGAATTGAGTACGTGGGAATCTATTCATGAACCACTAAAAAACAGAGCGCTGTTTTCTGGTCGTTATTTCTTGGTTACTAAAGTCAGAAATGAAACACCCTTAAATGAATTTGTGCTTTATCCATACAATACGGTATTAAGCAAAGTTGAGTCGAGGATATATACACCGGAAACAGTCTTGCGAGTTTTCTCTGGGGGTAAGGTCGAAAATGAATTTGCATTTCATTATGGCAATCAAGTCACGTTAGAGCCTAGTCAAGATTATTATATCGTTACTCTCTTCGAGAGTGATTTCTTTTACACCCCGGTAAAGTTGACCATTGAGCCTCTTAGAGACTTTCAGCAGGAAGTGGTCTATGAAAATCTTATTATGACGCTTTGTTTTGGTGTCGGCATTGTTTTGGGGCTGTATAACTTATTAATCTACATCGGCTCTAAAGATATCACTCATTTTTATTACGCATTATTCACTTGTGTGTGGGTATTTGCGTGGAGCCATTTTTTTCATATTCCCGACGAGTTATTTGGGTTTTACTCTGCAAACTTACATTGGTTAGGTTTTGCGCTTGCGCCATTAACTAACGCGTTATTTTATATCCATCTTCTAAAACTCAAGGACGTTCATCCAAACTATGTGTCGATTTCTATTTGGCTTGGTGTGATAGCTGCGCTTGGACTACCGTTTTGTATTCTTTTCCCTGGCTTTGGTTTTATTTGGGCGACTTTAGTAACGGGGTTAGCGCTTTGCTTCGGACTATTTGTTGGTATTACGCGTTGGACTGAAGGATTTAAGCCCGCTCGCTATTTTGTAATGGCATATATTGCAATGGCGATCCCCAATATGGTGGGTAATTTAACGAACTTAAGTTTGCTGCCTGAATCGTCGAGTAACTTATATCTTTACGGTCTAATAGGTACTGCGCTTGATGCATTACTGCTGGCCTTCGCAGTTGCGGACAAGTTTAGAATTACCAGTGAAGAAAATATAGAACTCAATAAAAACCTTGAAGCAAAGGTGTTAAAGCGGACCTATGAGTTAGAGCAGGTGGCCTCAGAACTTAGAGATGCTAGTGAGGCAAAAAGTCGATTTTTGGCAAACATGAGTCATGAAATAAGAACACCAATGACGTCAATTATTGGCTATGCCGATGGCATTATGCTCGGAGATATTAAGCCACATGAGCGTAATCACGCTATCTCCGTTATTTTGCAAAACTCACGTCATGTACTTGGGCTAATTAATGATATTCTGGATATGTCTAAAATTGAGGCCAATAAACTAGAAGTTGAGTTGGTGGAGTCAAACCTTTTTCAAGCAATTGCGCATGTCGATTCATTATTGGGTAAGCAAATTAGAGATAAAGGACTGGAGTTTGCGCTGAATTATCATTTTCCGCTGCCTGATTTTGTGGTTATTGATCCCACTCGTTTGCGACAGATATTACTAAATCTCACATCTAACGCAATGAAGTTCACGACGGTTGGTAAAATCTCGATTGATGTGGCGTGTCAAAACGAGCGTCTCATGATTACAGTGCGAGATACCGGGATAGGAATGACAGCGGACGAGCAAAAAGAATTATTTAGCGCGTTTTATCAAGCTGACTCTTCCACATCAAGGAAATATGGTGGGACAGGGCTTGGACTAAATATCTCCAAAAGCTTAGCGAGAAAGTTAGATGGTGATATTTCGGTAGAAAGTGAGGTAGGCTCAGGTACTGCCTTTACTCTTACTGTTGGCCTATATACCACCGAGAAAACAAAGTGGGTGCAAAGTCTCGCTCAAATTGGTGATGTTCGTGAACAAGGCACAATACCTGATGAAATAAATCAAGAGCTTAAAGGTGAGGTGTTATTAGCTGAAGATAACACAGACAATAGTAAGCTTATTAAGCGTATTTTAGAGCGTATGGGTTTATCTGTGACGGCGGTAGAAAATGGTCAGCTAGCGGTACAGGCGGTACTAGATGGTGATTTCGATTTGATATTAATGGATATCCAAATGCCTGTAATGGATGGTGAGCAGGCGTTTAGCTTTATTCAGGCAACAGGGTGTAGCACGCCTGTGATTGCATTAACTGCCAACACCATGCAGCATGAAATTGAGCGTTACTTAAAACTTGGATTTAGTGATCATCTTGCAAAACCTATTGATAGAGTCGTGTTCAGTCAAAAGGTAGCTTATTATTTGGATATCCAAGTCGACGAGGAAGTTGATCTTCCTGAAGCCGAATTTTATCAGTTAAAACAACAGTATATTTCTGGGCTGCATGAGCAAATCATTCAGATAAAGAATCAAGCTAAGTATCAGGACTACGATGCGTTAGCAAGAACAGTTCATGCGATTAAAGGTACTGCTGCGATGTTTGATTGTATTGATATTCATAAAATTGCAAACGAGTTGGATGTTAAGCTGAAGAATAAACAACTAGAGTGTGTTGAAGTGCAGCTAACTGAGTTACTTGGTGCGATGACAACCGCTATTGAGTCAGAAAAGCAGCAAACCAAACAAGCTTAGGATTCTACGCCTTGTTAATATTTATAGCGGATAGGCATGATAATGAAAGGATTTTATACAACACCTTATCTTAATGGCTGCAGACTGTAGATTTGAGCCTTACTTAGGTCAGGGAAGTCCTTCCGCTGTTTATAGTTGGCATATAGATTGGAAAATATGGTGGTTTTGGATAGTTTATCTAGACTCGCAATAAATAAACGTCCACTGTTACGGTCTCCCGATATTACACTGCCTTTACAACACTGCTGAAATGAGGAGATAAGCGCTCTGATTGTGTTCTTATTGCCCGTATCCTGCAGTGCAATTTCTGCTTCTATAAAGAATGCAACCCCACTCCAATAGACTCTTTGTTGTGCGTTTAATGACCACATTTGTTCGCTCACTGTTTTAAGTGCTCCTTTATTCATTCGCGTATTTTTTGCGCCTCGGCTGAGCCCTGAGATTAATCTTGTACGAAACTCTGCAACATTAAAAATATCGTTCTCTAGCATAATGACATTTTGTAAATAGGTAGCAAGCCCCTCTGCAAGCCAGAAATCTGAGTGGTCAAGCAACGGGTGATAAAGGTGAGCAATTTCATGGTACAAGGTCCAATCTTTAATCAACACTCGGCTTGAGGTAAATCGTTTGATTTGGAGTAGAACAGCGTCGGGTTTGCCACGTTGAACCGTGGCCCATGGCACAGGCTCAGATGCGAATAAGCTCGGTTCAATGATAAATGGAAGTGTATCTTGTTGTAATATTCCCAAGGAACGCTCTGTTGCTTTAACACCGTGTTTTAGCCAAGTTTCCACATGTTGTCTATCACTGCCACTGATCCAGCTCTTATATTCGATTTCAATTTCGGTTGCCTGAGTGGATGCAATTAAGCCAAACAACAGTATAAACATTAATAATTTCATTATTTTCTCTACAATGGTTACTTTGTAAATAGACCTGAGAACGCATTATTTCATTCTTGATGTTGAGATTATCTCAACTGACCTGGTTGGGTGATTGTGTAAAACTGAATAAAACAACGTTAAAGGGAAATAAGATGAAAGTCACCGCACTTAGTTTATTGTTATTGAGTCCAATTGCTTTGGCAAACCCACTTTTAGGTACTTGGGAATTTGTTGAGGGAAAATATGCCACCACAGATGGCATTGTATCAGCGCAAGCGCCTAGCTTGACGTCGATAAAGTTAATTACGGAGGCTCACCACAGCTACATTACGCAAAGTGAAGGAAAGTTTAAATACGCTGGTGGAGGGAGTTACAAAATAGAGGGAGATAGATTTATCGAAACCTATGAATATGGAAATGTTACTTCCTTACTTGGTCGAACGATGTCATTCAGCTACAAGATTGATGGTAATTTATGGCATCATGAACTGTATGAAGATGGTAAGTTCGTCGAGAAGGAAGTATGGAAAAAAGTTCAGTGATCCCAAAGAAGATGCGTTATATCAGTCACGCATCTTCTCAGCTTCAAATCCAGTACACCGAAACACCAACATTGAGTGCAAAGCAAGTGCTAATCAAAGTGCATGCGTTTGGGGTTAATAGAGCAGACATTTTGCAAAAGCAAGGGAAATACCCTGCGCCTGAAGGCGATAGTGAGATATTGGGTCTGGAAGTGTCTGGAACGATAGTTCAAGTGGCGTCTCCTGAGTTTGAATATTTACTTGGTGATCAAGTGTTCTGTTTAACCTCTGGAGGCGGCTATGCTGAGTACGTGGTTGCACAAAGTGAATTACTCATGCCGTTAACCAAAGGCTTGTCATTGAGTTATGCGGCAGGCTTAGCAGAAGTATATCTTACGGCCTATGATGCGATTGTGCGAACTGGGCAGCTAAATTCCAATGGGATTTTACTGTGCCATGGCGGAGCTTCGGGTGTTGGCAGTGCTGCCATAAGGATTGCAAAAAGGCTAGGTGCAACGGTCATTACGACCCAAAGTAGCAAGGAAAAGGCCAAGTACGCAAAGGCTCTGGGGGCGGATTACACTATTAATTATTTAGACTGTGATTTTGCTGAAGAAATGAAAAAGCTTGGTTTGAAAGCAAATGTCATTCTTGATCCAGTCGGTGGTGAATACCTCAGAGCGAACCTAAGAGTTGCAGCAATGGATTGTCACTGTGTGATGCTCGCTATGCTAGGCGGAAGATATACAGAACTAGACTTTGCCAAGTTACTCGCGAAAAGGTTTAACTTGCACGGAAGTACGTTGAGAAACCGCTCATTGGACTATAAAACGGAATTAGTGAAAGATTTTCTGAATGAGTTTGGCTCGGACCTGCCGGATCAGACAATGAAGATACCAATATATAAGGAGTTATATTGGGATGAAATTGAGCAAGCCCACGATATTCTCGAACACAACCAGAACCTCGGTAAGGTGATAGTTAGAGTTAGTTGACTGTTTATTTATACAGTTGTTATGCTATCACTCTTAGTGATTAGAGGAGTGATTATTTTGACGTTCAAAATTGAAGAGAAAGTACCTTGCCCAGAGGAATATTGTGATTTGCGAATAGCCGCTGGATTATCTGCAAAATCTCTAGAAGCAGCCACAAGGGGACTACCTAACTCATTATATGGGGTTGCAATTCGACATAACGAACAACTTGTGGCAATGGGCCGGGTGGTTGGAGACGGAGGTTGCAATTTTGAAATTGTCGATGTTGCCGTCAATCCGCTTTATCAAGGGCAGGGATTAGGGCGTACAGTAATGGAATATATTGATGGTTACTTAGCATCAAATGTTTTGCCGGGCTCGTATGTTTCAATGATTGCAGACGAGCCAGCCTTTTACGAGAAACTGGGTTATCGCTTAGTAGCTCCAGCGAGTTAAGGAATGACAAAGAAGTTCACAGTAGGCTCCATTAAAAGCTCTAAAGTTTGAATTCTCAACTTTTTTCTTGGTAGATTAAGAAATAGCGATAGATATAGATAACTTTTGAAGGGTTGCAACCGAGTGGATCCGAATTATCGACCCTTGGCACGGGTTATAGAGAGTAGGTAGTGCTTTTCTTTATTTGAATTAGATCTAAGGTTGGTACAATCGAATGGATTCTTATTAGATAAGACTGAATATTTAGGAGTGGTACAACCGAGTGGATTCGAACCACCGACCCCTACCATGTCAAGGTAGTGCTCTAACCAACTGAGCTACGGTTGTATTATAAGATTTGGTACGACCGAGTGGATTCGAACCACCGACCCCTACCATGTCAAGGTAGTGCTCTAACCAACTGAGCTACGGTCGTACAATAACATTCGTTTATTAATTGTTTTCAGGTCTGTGCCTGTCAACGCGTTGTAATATATAGTGACTCAGCTAACGGATCAAGCGGCTTTCAGTAATTTTTTGATTGTTTGCCTTTTTTTTGTTCATACTGGAGGGATTTCACACAGCTCGTAAAATTTTTGCCACCATTTTACATGTGCTTTCGCAGAATCTTTAAGGTTATCCAAGTGTTGTTGAAGCGTGAGCGGATCGGCAAGGTTATTATTTTGATACAATAGGTGAATAGGCTGCCAGGCAGCGATCAACTCTTCCGTAGAAAGAGATAGCATTGCCTGATACGGCTGAAGAATGGATAAATAATACTTGTTGAAGATATTGTTTATGATCTGTGCCTGCTTTTTATTTCCGCTGCTTTTGCAAATGCCATCTTTTAGCCTAAGTTGTTGTAATTGGCGTGTAGTCGCATTATTCAGCTGAGTCTGTTTACGAACGCTCGTCACCAAAGATGAGACAAATCGCTGAGAAAGCACTTTTATAGCGGGTGTGAGTGTGGTTGGGTTGAGATTTTCTGGCGTATCCATGTTTATTGCCAGCTCTGCAAGCTCGTTAACGGCCTCTAGCATGTTGCTGTGGGCTGCTGGCAGCTCTAGTGGCACTTCTTCAGCGATTAACAAACTCAAACTTGCCAACTCTCTTTCAAATGTCATCATATGAAGAAAATAGCGTGGAAGCTGTTGATTCTTTTCCTGTACTGCTTGAGTTAATGTTTGTTGCAGCTCGTCGCTCGTGTTTGGGTGCTGAATGCAGTGAGGCGCTTGTTGAATAAATAAGATGTTGTATTTCAAGCGTTCGCTTGGGTAACTTACTTTCCCTAATTGATTATTGTGCGCAGCGATGAGATTTGTGACTTTGCAGTGTCCAGCGGTCGCGATGTCTAACATAGAAATAGTTAGCTCACTTGTCGGCAATGGTACTTTTTGTACCTCCGGATTGTAAAGTGGCGCTGGGAGTACCACCTCTATGTCTGTTGCGCTCGCCAAACGTTGTTGATATTCAACGGCAATATCGGTCGGCTGCTTGCTGCAACCGGCCAAAGTAAAAAGTAATAGCGTACTAGCTATTCGCTTGACTAATCTCAAATTTCACCCGTTTGTTTACGCATGTCACCAATAATACAGCCGCCGTACTCAAGCCAATAATAATACCAATCCAGAAGCCTTGAGGACCCATCGCAGGCGTTATTAAATCGGTCTTTGCTAATACATAGCCTAATGAAAACCCAATTAGCCAATATGATACAAAGGTAACCCAAGATATTGGCTTAGTATATTTCAGCCCCCTTAACACACCATTTGCCGAGACTTGTAATGCATCGGGCAATTGATACAAACAAGCCAGCACCATAATGCTGGTTGCAAGAGCGGCTACTTCAGTATTGTTGGTATAGAGCCAAACAATCTGATCTCTTCCTATATACGTAATGAGTGCGACAAATAGAGCAATTAAGGTGGCCAAAAGAAACGCGGTATTCACCGAAAGCTTAAGTTGGTCTAAGGCACCTTGTCCAGTTAGATTGCCGATCCGGATGGCAATAGCCATCGACAAACTTAATGGCATCATAAACAGCATTGTAGTGACGCTGGCTGCAATTTGGTGACCGGATACGGAAATAGGACCTAGATCTGCAATAAATAATGGAATGCACGCAAATAGCGTGACCTCAAAGAAGGTAGCCAGTGCAATTGGGAAACCAAGTGCTGCAACATATTTCATCATAGTTAAACTCGGTTTGGTAAAGCCGCTAATGAGGGCCTTTCCATCTATGTGTTTACTGTTCAAGCTATACACCCACTGTGCAATTGCCATTGACCAAAGCACGATGGATGTAGCGAGGCCACAGCCCGCACTACCAAGCGCTGGCGCGCCAAATTTACCATAGATGAAAATATAGTTAGCAACGACATTGATACAAAGACCAACAATACTGATGTAAAAAGCAGGCTTTGTTTGGCCAACCCCTTCGGTGACATTGCGGTATACCGTAAAGATCAAAAAGCCCAAGAGACCCCATTTCACAAAATCAATATAGCCTTGAGCGAGGGCCTGAACATTCTCACTTGCCCCAATATTTGAAAAAACAATAGAAGTAAAGTTCGCTAAAACCAAACCGACGGTAAAAAGCGCTAAAGCGAGATACAAGCTTTGCTGGAAAAATCGTTTGATCCCTGCGGGGTCATTAGCACCATGGCAATGCGCAACAATACTCGTAAGTGCAAGTAAGATCCCTTGTAAACTAAAAATCAAAGGGTTCCAAACACCCGTAGCAATAGAAAGAGCAGCTAAGTCTTCAGCACTGACTTGACCTGCCATCATCGTATCAACGACGGTCATTAAGACTAAAGTAACTTGAGCGAGAAAAACGGGGATCGCAAGTTGAAGCAAGCGCCTGGCTTCCCAAGTTGAAAAATTCATGGTGAGATACTACTTAAGGCGTAAAAACGTTAGTTTATTTTAGTGCTTTGTTTTTAGCAAAATTTTGCGGCTAGCAGTCGCAACTATTTTTATCTAGTCGGATATTCAATACAAATTAAGTACATCTCTTAGTGCGATTTCGCTACAATCTCAAGGATAAATTAAGAGGGTAGATATGTTTACAGGAATTGTTCAAACAAAAGCGACGGTGGTGTCGGCGAAGCAGGTCGATAATATTTTAAAATTAGTTATTTCTGTTGGTGCTGAATACCTCGATAAGCTGACCTTGGGTGCGAGCATAGCAATTAACGGATGCTGCCTAACGGTGGTGCACTTCGAACAGCCAGAAAATGATGTGGTAGGGCAAGTTTGCTTTGATGTGATTGATGAAACATTGAGACTCACTAATCTAGGTGAAGTACAAAGAGGGTCACAGGTAAATTTTGAGCGCTCGATGACATTTGGTACAGAACTCGGCGGTCATATAATTTCAGGGCATATTCAAACAAGCGCGAATATCAGCGAAATACATCGCAACGAAGGCAACTGTAGGATGCATGTAGCATTGTCAGAAACGTGGCATAAGTATGTTATGTACAAAGGCTTTATTGCGGTAAATGGTGCGAGTTTGACAGTGGGGGAGCTTGATCACACCGGCTTTTGGTTACACCTAATACCTGAAACGCTGGCGCTTACCAATTTGGGTACGATGCGTGTGGGAGATACTGTGAATATAGAGGTTGACCAACAAACCTATACGATTATTAATACCGTTGAAAATTACATGAAGAAGCAAACTCTATTGAAGCACAACTAGTACCTTGCCCGAGTAACGCCCTTTACCTCTATCTGCAGGTACCAAAAGCATTAGCTAAGGTTGTGTCAACTCGATAAGCAGCTCGCAAATGAGCTGCCCGTTATCTATATACTTCTACTTTGATTAAAACACTTGTTCGTCGTCGCTATCAACCCTAAGCTCAAGCTTATTGTGCAGTTGGTCTAAGTGCATATTTAGGTGTATTGGATTGCAACAAGCAGCACAGTCTTCGTAGTAGTCCTGATCGCCTTCACTTGTATCAAGATTGACAAAAATATGATGTCCACAATGCGGACATTCAATACGTTGTTGATATAGGTTTTTCATTGGCCCTCCACCTGAATTGGCCAAACTAAATACCTTTTAACTATAGCGCATTGTGACGAAAATATGGCAGTTATTTGAGCAGGGCTTGCACTTGTTCTGCCGCATCCCGTATGTACTTGCCAGCAAACAAGTTTGCCTGCACCAGAAGAGGATATAAGCGATAAATGTCTAAACGCTCAGGTGAATTTTCTGCGAGTGGATAGATAGACTCGTAACCACGATAGAAGTCATCTGGTAGTGGAGCGAATAACGAAGCCATCGCAATATCAACTTCTCTATCACCATAATAGCAAGCAGGGGAAAATAGCACGGGTTTTTGATGGCTAAAGCCAATGTTACCATGCCAAAAATTACCGTGAACCAGAGACGGTTGAACTTGGTGCGGAAGAAGTGGCTTAAGTTGCTCCACAAATGTGTCGATATCAGTGAGGATAATCCCTTTTTCAGCGAGCAGTTGTAGTTGCCAACCAATTCTTTCCTCAGCAAAAAAAACTTCCCATTTTTTGTGCCATTGATTTGGTTGCGGCAGCTCATGAATGTAATTGTCTTCTTCTAGGCCGTACATTTCCTGTTCATGACGTTGGTGCATTTTAGCAAGGCTTTGACCGCACTCAAGCCAGTTTTCATTGCGATGATCTAGTTCTAACCATTCCAGTACAATAAAACAAAATTCAACACTCGTACCCAGTGTTATTGTATCGGCAACGAGGAAATCAGAGTCGCGAATAAGCTTTTCACGATTAGATGCTTCACACTCAAATCGCTCTAAAGCTTGAATAGGAGCTACTTTGACCAAAAATTGATGGGTATCGTCTGCAATCTTATAGAGTTTTTTAGACCCATAACTTTTTAAGGTTTTTTTCGAAGAAAACTCAAAAGCGTCATGGAGAGATTCAGAGATTTGTTGGTTGACTTTGTTCCACATAAGTTAGATCCAACATATTCACTTACTCTAAAATATGGTTGAAATTCTCAAGATCACAAATACTTGAGGCCTTTTTCTAAAAAAAATAAAATATCATGTCTGTCATTTTATCCAAGGGAAGTACATTGAATAAAAATATCATCACCAATCTACTGGCGATACTGCTAACCGGTACTGGCTTCGCACTGGAAAACGATGTGTTGTTTTCGGTTGGATTGTTTGCACTATCTGGTGCAATGACGAATTGGTTAGCGGTACATATGTTATTTGAGAAAGTGCCTTTCCTCTACGGTTCAGGGGTTATTACGCTCAAATTCGAGTCGTTTAAAACGTCGATTCGAGAGCTCATCTTGAGCGAGTTCTTTAGTAAAGAAAAACTAGAAAAGTTTCTCGGCAAGGAGCACCCAAAGTTTGACTTGGCACCTATCGCTAATAAAGTCGATTTAAATCCTGCGTTCGACCGTTTGTTAAGTGTGATTGAGGCGTCTCAATTTGGCGCGATGTTACAGATGTTTGGTGGGACTGAAGCTGTACAACCGTTGCGAGAACCATTTATAGAGAAAATGCGATTAGCAATAGTTGAGCTTGGTGAACAGCCAGAGTTTGATGCTGCAATTGGTGAGTCACTCAGTAGTGGCCTACTTGGCGATGATTTACATCAAACCATTGAAAAAGCGGTAGATGAGCGACTTAATGAGCTAACGCCGCAAATGGTAAAAGAAATTGTACAAACCATGATTAAGACTCACTTAGGTTGGTTAGTTGTGTGGGGTGGGGTTTTCGGTGGTCTATTTGGGTTGTTGGCTGCAATCGTATAGTTGAACAGAGAAAAAGGCGTAGTCAGGGATTGCTACGCCTTGCTTTCTGTTTACAAACATGTCGACATGACTACTTTGAACCTGAGACAAAAATAGTCTTTTGGTCTACTTGAGCGATGTCTTTGATGCTGGTCCGTGTACTGCTGTCTACACCGAGGAAATCAGCGGCTTTGTTGAATCCATAGGTGGCTGCAAATTTACCGATTGGCATATCATTACAGTGTAGTTTTTCCTCGACAACTCGTTTTTTGAGGTGATTATCTTTAATGGTGTGGAACAGGTGGATTCTATTGTCTTTGACAACCGACATACAAACTTTGGTGGCTCTGCTATCATCCGCAGCAACAAAATCTGCTGCAGAAGCTGTTCCTACTACTAAAAGCGAGGTTGCACATACTAAATTTAACAGTTTCATGATTAGCTCCTTGGCTATCTCTAGGACACGTTATTAGTATTGCGAAAGTTTTCATGTAATGCTGTAAACCAAGTAATTCTGAATGTAATAGAGTATGTCAAATGTGTACCAGAATTCTAACTGCATGTAAAATATTGGATTATTTTATTTCTGAAGATACAGATAGTTGAAACTTTTTTTGCTATAAAATACTATTATCGATAATTTAACACCTCATTCTTACATTTACCTCTTATCTGCTACTTGTGTGTCAAAACGTGTCAATATAGATGCTAATTTACATTTTGTAATGGCAGCTAAGCCTTTTCAAATTACTCACTGATGACAACATGCGTTATAATATCTGGACGTTCGTCGTAATTACTTGTGACTGAAGCTCATAAATGCGTAAAGTGCGATGGCATGAGTTAAAGTCACAAAAAAACAATAGAGATGACAAAAAATGTATAAATTTGCTCCCTCCATAGTCGTAGCTGGCATTGCCGCAGCTTTGATGGGCTGTCAGGATAATGGCCCACAAAAAGAAAAAGTTACCATAGAGAAAAACCCATACCCAAGTACTTACAAGCCTGTACCTTCTCAATCAACCCTAATCACTAATGCAACCGTTCTGACCGGAACCGGTGAAAAGATAGAACAAGGTGATGTATTTATTGTTGACGGTAAAATCAAGCAAGTTGGTAAAGACCTATCTGTCACGGCAGATATTACCATTGATGCTGAAGGTAAATGGGTAACACCTGGCATCATCGATGTACACTCTCATTTAGGGGCTTACCCCAGCCCAAGCGTAGAATCGCACAGTGATGGTAATGAAATGATTAATCCTAATACTTCACAAGTATGGGTTGAGCATTCTGTATGGCCGCAAGATCCTGGCTTTAACCGAGCTAGAGAAGGGGGGATCACCACGCTACAAATCTTACCTGGCTCTGCAAACCTATTTGGTGGTCGTGGTGTTACCTTAAAGAATGTGCCAGCACCAACAATGCAAGCAATGAAATTCCCAGATGCGCCATATGGATTAAAGATGGCATGTGGTGAGAATCCAAAGCGTGTATATGGCTCCAAAGGTGTTGCCCCTTATACTCGCATGGGTAACATGGCAGGATACCGTGAAGCTTGGATTGAAGCTGGTGAATATAAGCGCGCTTGGGAACAGTACGAAGCCGAATATGCTGCTGGCTTGAATCCGGATGCACCAAAACGTGATATCAAGTTCGATACGCTTCGCGGTGTGCTAGATGGTGAAATCTTGATTCATAACCATTGTTACAAAGCCGAAGAAATGGCAATGATGATCGACTTGTCTAAAGAGTTTGGTTATCACGCAGGGACCTTCCATCACGGTATTGAAGCATACAAGATTGCAGATCTGTTAGGTGAAAACGGTAACTGTGCTGCGCTGTGGCCAGATTGGTGGGGCTTTAAGATGGAAGCCTATGATATGGTTCAGGAAAACGTTGCAATTGTCGATGCAGTGAAAAACTCATGTGCAATTGTTCATTCGGATTCAGATACCACAATTCAACGCTTGAATCATGAAGCCGCAAAAGTGATGAACACGGCTAACCAGTCTGGCTTTAACATCAACGAACAGCATGCAATTAAATGGATCACCTCGAACGCTGCTAAATCGTTAGGCATTCAGGATAAAACAGGATCGCTTGAGCAAGGCAAACAAGCCGATGTAGTAATTTGGAACACCAACCCGTTTAGCGTGTACTCTCGTGCAGAGCAGGTCTTTGTGGATGGTGGTAAAGTCTATGATCGTCACGATGAAAAATATCAAGCGGTTAGTGATTTTATGTTAGGTCAAAAGTAAGGAGTTGATGAGATGAAAACCATGAAACTAACCATGATCACTAGCGCACTGTTAGCTCACTCTGTTGCTTTTGCCAATGTTACCGCAATTACTAATGCAACGATCCATACCGCGACAGATGCTGGCGTACTTGAAGGTGCGACCTTAGTTATCGAAAACGGTAAAATAAAAGCGATTAACCCAGATAACGTGACTGCTGATGTAACGATTGATGCCAGCGGTAAGGTTGTGACTCCAGGTTTTATCGGCTCAATGAACCAACTTGGTTTAGTTGAAGTTGGTGCTGTTGCTGCTTCTCGTGATGCAGGCGATGACGATGCCGGAGTAGATTTTGATGCAAGCACCGCATTTAATCCACGTAGTAGCTTAATTGCCTATGCAAGAAAAGGCGGTGTAACGCAAAATTTTGTTGCACCTTGGGGTGGTAAAAGTGAGTTTGCAGGGCTTGGTTTTGTTGTTGACTTATCTGGTGAATTTAACAGTGTGACCGACAAGCAAACAGCGTTAATTATTCATCTGGGTGCCAAAAGCAAAGGGTCTCGTGCAAAAGCGTTAGATAACGTTGTTAAAAAGTTTGAAGCACAGCAAGAAAAGCTTGCTAAGAAAGACAAAAAAGACGAGGGAAAACCGAGTTCAGAAGAACAAGTGTTAACTCAAGTGCTTGCGGGTGATATGCCTGTGATTGCGACGCTTTCAAGAGCGTCGGATATTCTTGAAGCGATTAAGCTAAAAGAAAAGTTTGGTTTAGATCTGATTATTCAGGGTGCTGATGATGCGGTAGTGGTCGCTGAGCAATTAGCTGAGGCGAAAGTACCAGTTATTTTGAGTGCGGTATCAAACCTACCAGCTAGCTTTGACTCAATGCATGCAAGTCTAGATAACGCAGGTAAGCTTGAGAAAGCAGGTGTCAATGTCATCCTGTCAATTGGTGGTGACGGTAGTCATAACGTCTACCAGCTACGTTTTGATGCAGGTATTGCTGTAGCAAATGGCATGAGTCATGAAGGCGCACTTAAGGCGGTTACCGCTAACCCTGCGAGAGCACTGGGCATTGATGGCGGTGTGATTGAAGCAGGTAAACGTGCAGACATCGTAATTTGGAGTGCGGATCCTTTCGAATTCAGCACCACAATCGATAAAATCTGGATCAATGGTGAGGAAGTGTCTACTGAGTCACGCCACGATAAACTAAGAGACAGATATACGACAGATTCTGATATGCCAAGAGCGTATACGAAGTAATATTTTTATACAGGGCCTCATTTGAGGCCTTTTTTAGTTCGATTTGTCCCGTCCTAAATAACCTGAGATTTGGGTAAGGAATGAGCTAACTAATTGTTCTTAAAAATAATTAAATTATTTCCTTATCTAGCCAGTGAGTTTTAGGGATAACTCCGCTCTCGCGTCCTGCTACCGCCTAGGTACCTACATCCTTGTAGGCAAGGCGAATTTACGCACCAATAGCAGGCTATTGGAAGTGAATTCAACGCAGTTAGCGCTAAAACTGGCTGCTAGAAAGGCATTAATTATCCGAAGTTCAGGTTAAATACATTTGGCGGGTTTTGGCAACCCCGCTATTTTTGTTGCTTGTTTGGCTGGGCCTTTTGGAAATAACTTATACAAATAGATGCTATTGCCTTTATCCTCGCCTAGTGCTTTAGCCATTGCCTTTACCAGCATGCGGATCGCGGGGCTGGTATTGTATTCGAGATAAAAATTTCTCACAAACTCAATGACTTCCCAATGTGCATCTGAAAGCTCAATATTTTCTTCTGCGGCTAGAAGTGGTGCTAAATCTTTAGTCCATTGAGTATGGTCTAGCAAATAGCCTTGTTTATCTGTCTCGATAGTTTGGTTGTTAAATTCTAGCATGATGATTACCAAGTAATTGAATTGTTCATCGTAATGGTCAGCTCAACCCAATCTTTGTCAGAAATAAGCTTTACTCCGGCTTCTGGGACAATACCTCTGGCACTGGCGCAAGTTTGCAGCATCACCACATTTGCATCTCCAGCTGAGATACGCGTTTGACCAAAGCAGCCATCATTACATAATAAAATAGTGTCGTGATGGGATACAAACTGCAGCTGATCGCATGCTTCGATACTAGAAATAATATGTAGCGTACTCATAGTGTCACCACAAAGTCATGTTGTTTGATTAACGCAAGGATTTCATGTTGATTTTTGATTTCAGTATCAACAGCAAGGGAGTGTGCCGATACGTTAAACTCCTCCATAGCTGACTGGCAGGCATAAACTCGCTCGACATCATAAATTTCCAGAGTTTTTAATTGCTTAAACATGTCTTTTAAACCCAGTGTGGGCGCATTGAGGGTTTTCTGGAGCGATAGCACTGCAGGACCGGTAAAAAGCCAACTTACTTGTTGATCAATCGCTGCATAGATTAGTGCGACATCCAGCGCTTCTTTCAGACTATTTTGGTCAAATGGACTGGTTTGAGAAATGATTAACACGTTTTTACTCATTTAAACTGCATCCACTTATCAGACTTACTCGAGATCATGGCAAACTCCGCAAGGCCAGCAACGGTGAAAGGGCTAACGTCTTCGATGCTAACGCCGCGTTTTTCCGCAGCTGTGACACACAGCAACAGGGGGATCCCTTTATCTTTGATGCGTTGCCAAAGTGCGTTGACTTGCAATTCGTCGGAAGCGTGTACGATATTTTGACTGGCGTGATAAACACCATCTTGGTATAGAAAGATACACGCGATTTGATGGTCACTTTTAATAGCGGCATCGACATACCGTTCTAGTAAAGTTAACTTTGACTGTGCAGCTACGCCAAAGTGAACTGATATGGCTATTTGACTCAAATTTTACTCATAAAAAAAGCCCCGTAATGGGGCTTATTTTATCAGAAATTCTGAGTTAGTCATCCGACGCGCCTAAAAGGGCAAGGATACTGGTAAATAAGTTATAAATACTTAAATACAAGCTCACAGTTGCAAGCACGTAGTTTGTCTCGCCGCCATTGATAATTCGGCTTGTATCATAAAGGATAAAGCCAGACATTAATAACACGACTGCCGCGTTAATTGCCATAAACGCGATGCTAGATCCAATGAACAAGTTTACTAGGCTTGAGATAATAACCACGATTAAACCAACCGTTAAAAAGCCACCCATAAATGAGAAGTCTTTTTTCGTAGTTAGTGCATAAGCTGATAAACCGAAGAAAATTAACGCTGTTGTGCCAAGTGCTTGTGCTATCAACATGCCACCATTTGGTAGTGCAGCATAGTGATTAAGCATAGGCCCAAGGCCGAAGCCTAAAATACCAGTAAATAAGAATACAAGACCGATAGCAGAAGATGAGTTTGCTTTTTTACCGATAACAAAAAGCAAACCAAATGCAACTAATGAACAAACAATACCGGTAAATGCTGGTAATGCCATTGTCATTGAAATTGCGGCTGTTACTGCACTAAACGCTAATGTCATTGCCAACAGGAAGTAAGTGTTTTTCAACACTTTGTTTGTTTCCATTGTCGACATGACAGGTTTTGCAGTGTTGTATGAATGATTGAATGCCATGATTCAAGCTCCTTAATAAAACATGCTGATCCCAAAAATAACTAAGATAAGAGTATCAATTGTTATATGTTGGGGCAATGATTTCTTGATCAATATCTGTCGTTAATTGGGTCTCTACAGTAATATTTACTCAATACGTAAGACTTTGAATATTTTCAAAAGTTCGCTGAAATATCTAAAATACGCATAATTTTGACTGGTTCTTAGACGATTGAGCCAAATTTTACGCAAACGATCAAATAATTGAAAAAAAAGCTTCACAAGCGCACAGGGATTCTCTATTATTCGCCCCGCTGCGGAGAGATGGCTGAGTGGTTGAAAGCACCGGTCTTGAAAACCGGCATACGTTAATAGCGTATCTAGGGTTCAAATCCCTATCTCTCCGCCACTTATTTTAGATTCGTGCTATTAAGCGTGGATC
Source organism: Pseudoalteromonas sp. JC3 (assembly GCF_030291895.1). Classification (NCBI taxonomy): domain Bacteria; kingdom Pseudomonadati; phylum Pseudomonadota; class Gammaproteobacteria; order Alteromonadales; family Pseudoalteromonadaceae; genus Pseudoalteromonas; species Pseudoalteromonas sp. JC3. Next base: position 2,056,781 of record NZ_CP127855.1, read on the forward strand.
ATAGGTTTTGGAGAGATGGCTGAGTGGTTGAAAGCACCGGTCTTGAAAACCGGCATACGTTAATAGCGTATCTAGGGTTCAAATCCCTATCTCTCCGCCACATTTAAAGCCCTCATATTTGAGGGCTTTTTTGTTTCTGATAACAGAAATCTCCGGTCACCAGTATACTCTCAATAAAAATACCTATTAGACCAAAGTCGGCTAGTGCAGAGGCACTGCTTGCACAATACTCAGTAGTGTTGAATGAATAATTAGTGTAGAGAGTGTTGAATATGAAACAAGTTGGCAAAGGAGTAGGGTTCTCTTTATTATCACCGTTAATCGTGGGTGGTGTGCTTGGGATTTACTACAGCTTTACACTCGGTCGCAGTGAGATGTTCTTTAACTTACTACTCAGCGCAATTTCTAACGCATACATCGTTGGTCTTGCTATGTGCCTATTCGTTGTTCCCGGATATATCCTTATGTTTAGGTACAACAAGGTGCAATATGGTGGTCTGTTAACACTGGGCTTACTTGGTGGTGCGGTATTTAGCTATCTTTTCGCTGCACAATCGGGTGTCGGTTTTATTGTTAACGCCTTAATGTCAATGCTCGCAGCGGGGCTATTCTTGTTTGGTTTGCGGGCAGGTCATCGTAAAACTGAGTGATAATTAACCGAGCAGTCTCAGTTTTACAGATAATTAATACTTTTTCAGTCGAAAAGGTTTTAATTATTTCTCCGAAAGAGTACCTTTAGCTTTTGTCGTTCAATTCGTGAATTTGATGGTAATGCAAAAGCAAGACTTTTATCAGACTTTAGTTAAACAGGCTCAAGGGCTAATCAGTGGTGAACACAATGTGATTGCCAATATGGCAAACTTGAGTGCGCTTTTATTTACAACTCTTGAAGATATCAACTGGGCAGGCTTTTATCTTATGGATAGCGCTGAAGAGTTGGTTCTTGGGCCATTCCAAGGCAACCCAGCCTGCATCCGAATTCCTGTTGGTAAAGGGGTATGTGGCACAGCAGCTGCAACTTGTGAAACGCAATTGGTTGAGGATGTTCATGCGTTTGCAGGCCATATTGCTTGCGACGCGGCATCAAATTCAGAAATCGTGATCCCTGTTTTTAAAGATAATAAAGTGATTGCCGTGCTAGACATTGACAGTCCTAGTCTGGCAAGATTTGACGAGCAGGATAAGATCGGATTAGAAGCGTTAGTTAAAGTGTTTGAGGAAACGCTTTAATGAAAGATATGCTTCAGGTACAAGATTATTTGTTTTCTTACGCCGATGTTGGTGATTGGGAAGGCGAAGAAGAAGTTGTTGCAGAACGCTTAAATGAACTTATTCATCACGCATGGGATTTACTTCCTGAAGATTTAGACTGTGACACAATAGATAGGCTCATAGAAGGTATTTGGGAACATCTTCGCGGTGATTTAGCGCTTCTTGAAGCAGATATAGAAGAGCTAATTGACTGGGTTACACACTATATAAACTCGTCGCTCGATGAGCAGATGTAATTAATAGGTTTAAAAATGGAAACCACAAACAAGCTAAAAGACACAAATGAAGTATTAGACTTCTTATTTTCAGAATTTCCTAACTGCTTCAAGCAAAAGGAGGGGATTAAGCCATTAAAGGTTGGTATTTTCAAAGATATCGCTGAGCGTATTGAGGGTTCTGACAAAGTCAGTAAAACCCAAGTACGTCAAGCGCTTCGTAAATACACTTCAAACTGGCGTTATCTCGAAGCAGTCACTAAGAACGAGTTTCGTGTAGACCTAGACGGCAATCAGGCTGAAAAGGTTGAACAAGAGCACGTTGAACACGCAGAAAAAGCATTGGCCGAGAGCCGTGCCAAAATGGCTAAGCGTAAAAAGCCGCAGCGTCCAAACAATCGCGATGGCGAAACAAAATCTTACAAAAAGAAACCTCACTCAAGGGATCGTCAAGACCAAAAACGCCCTAAAATGAGTAATAAACCTGCTGAAGTTAAACCTAAGCGCAGTGGTAAAGTTGAACCTTTACCGGCTGAACAGGTCAAGGTTAATAACAAAGTTAAAGTTAAACTTGGTCAAGCGCTTGTTAACGCTACTATCACTGAAGTCAAAAATGATGAAGTGCACGTAGAGCTTGTAACAGGAATGCAAGTTAAAACTAAAGCAGATAGCCTATATATTCAGTAAGGAGTTGTATATGAGTAAAAAGTTACCACTCATTTCCCTAGTCGCCGCGTTCGTATCGAGTGTTACTTTAGCCTCAACAAGCACAGTCACTATTAAGGACTTGCCAGTTCTTAAACCTGAAGCGCAACACACCACGGCTAGTAAACGAGTGACTAACCTATTTACTCGGCAACACTACAAACGCTTCAGCTTTGATGACAGCTTATCGGATAAAATTTTTGATCGTTACGTAGAAGCCATCGACTTTAACAAGTCTTTGCTTTTGCAGTCGGATATCGATAGTTTTCAACAGTATCGTAAGCAATTTGATGATGCATTGATCTCAGGAAAACTGGGTTTTGCTTATGATATGTTTAACCTAAGCATGAAGCGTCGCTTTGAGCGCTATGATTTTGCCATTGGCTTACTCGACAAAGAAATGAACTTTGACAAAAAAGATGAGTTTATTTTTGATAGAGAAGAGCAAAATTACGCAACCGCGACAAGCGAACTTGACGAATATTGGCGCCAGCGCGTTAAATCTGATGCGCTGCGCTTAAAATTGACTGGGAAAAATTGGGAAGAGATCAAAGAAGTCCTTACCAAGCGCTACAAAAATGCGCAAAAACGTCTAGTCCAAACGAATAGTGAAGATGCATTTCAAGTAATCATGAATGCGTTTGCACGCAGCATTGAAGCGCACACATCTTATCTTTCGCCACGCCGTGCCGAACAGTTCAAAATGGATATGGACTTAGAGCTGGAAGGTATTGGTGCGGTATTAAGTTATGATGAAGATTATACTGTGATCCGTAGTTTAGTCCCAGGAGGCCCTGCGGACAAAACCGAAAAGCTTAAGCCAGACGACAAAATCATCGGTGTAGCACAAGATAATAAAGAATTTGTAGATGTTATCGGCTGGCGTTTAGATGATGTGGTCGATCTCATCAAAGGCCCTAAGGGGACCAAGGTTAGACTTCAATACCTTAAAGGTACCGATAGTCACGGTACGCCAAAAGTCGTTGAAATTGTTCGTGACAAAGTAAAATTAGAAGACCGCGCAGTTAAGTCTTCAGTCTTTGAAGCCAAGTATTCTGAGCTACAAAGCAAAATAGGCGTGATAGAAATCCCAAGTTTCTACAATAATCTTTCTCAAGATGTAAAAACTGAAATCGCTAAACTTAAAGAAGCCAAAGTAGATGGGGTTATCATTGACCTTCGTCAAAATGGTGGTGGCTCGCTTTACGAAGCGACCCAGCTATCCGGTTTATTCTTTGACCAAGGCCCAGTTGTTCAGATCCATACCGCTTACAATCGTGTCGAAAGTCAACAAGATAGGGATGGCATTACCTTCTACGATGGACCTTTGACTGTTTTAGTTGATCGCTACAGTGCATCGGCATCCGAGATTTTTGCTGCTGCGATGCAAGACTATGGCCGAGCAGTAGTGATTGGTGAGCAAACCTTTGGTAAAGGCACCGTGCAACAACATCGTGGCCTCGGTAAAAATTACGATTTATTCGAAAATCCTTTGGGAAGTGTAACCTACACTATCGCGAAGTTTTATCGTATCGATGGTGGCAGTACACAGCATAAAGGCGTGATCCCTGATATCTTGCTACCATCGGCAATCAACCCAGAAGAGTGGGGAGAGAGCCAAGAGGATAATGCGTTGCCTTGGGATAGTATCGTTCGTGCAAAATATGCGAGCCTCGATAATTTGTCGCCAACTATCCAATACTTGAGTAAGCGCCATGATGAGCGAGTAAAAGCAGAGCCAGAATTCGAATATATTTATAAAGATATTGAAGAATACAAAGCGCGCAAAGACGATAAGGCGATTTCATTAGTTGAAGCTGAGCGTATCAAAGAGCGTGAAGACCGCGATGATCTGGTATTAAAACGCACGAATGAAAGGCTGAAACGTCTCGGTTTAGAGCCAGTTAAAGATTTGGACGATGCACCAGAGGTTATTTCAGAATTAGACCCTTACCTTGAAGAGGCTGCGCTTATCACGCAGGACCTAATTTCATACGGGCGGGTAGCCAAAAACGAAGTTAAAAAATAAATAAAAGGCGCTTCAAGCGCCTTTTATTATGCCTTTTACACTTACTTTTACTTAACTAATTTTGTTATCATCTGCCAGATTTTCTAAGCTGATACTCTTTTGAGGCTTTTTGAGAATGGTGCGTGGCTCGACCACTGGCAACCTAGCTACTCAAAACGGCTCAAAACGGTATACTGCAAATAAAATAATTATAAGCATGGGTCGTCGTGCGTAGGAGTATTCCTTTTGAAACAACAAAAACAGCCGTCATTTATTGACGCCCTTATTCCGATCACATTGTTGGTCGCTTTGCTCGGTGCTGCGGTGTACCTCTATGGTGACAGCTCATCATCAGGTCCAAATCAAATAGCCCTACTTTTTGCAACATTCACTGCGGCGCTTGTCGGTCTAAAAAACGGTTTTACGTGGAAGACGCTTGAAGAAGCGATGATAAAGGGGATAACTATCTCTCTTGGTGCTATTATCATTTTATTGATGGTAGGTGCCTTAATCGGTACTTGGTTGCTGTCTGGAACAGTCCCAACACTGATATATTACGGACTACAAATTATCAATCCAAGTTGGTTTTATGCCGCGAGTTGTTTGATTTGTGGAATTGTGGCGATGAGTATAGGCAGCTCATGGACGACGGCCGCAACCATAGGTGTAGCGCTACTAGGTGTCGCGACGGGGCTTGGCTTAGATCAGGTCGTAACCGCGGGTGCAGTCATTTCAGGTGCTTATTTTGGCGATAAGTTAAGCCCATTATCTGAAACCACAAACTTAGCGCCTGCAGTTGCCGGTAGTGATTTATTTGATCATATTCAGCATATGCTTTGGACCACAGTACCTAGCTTTGTAATCGCACTTATTATATTTATTGTCATGGGCTTTAATGCTGAAGCGTCAAGTGAAGCGGGGCGAATAGATGAAATTGTGTCGATACTACAAACTAACTTCAACATTAACCTGCTAATGCTAGTTCCTTTGCTGGTGCTGCTTGGGCTTGCTATCAAGAAGATGCCCGCTTTTCCGGCGATTTCAATCGGCGCGGTGATGGGGGCGATATGGGCAGTGCTGTTCCAAGGAGACCTTATTGCAAGTCAAATTGATGCTAGCCAAGGTGAGTTAGTGGGCTATGTGAAATTGGTGTGGGCAACTTTCTTTGACGGTTTTGCGTTGCAAACAGGCGATGCAAAAATGGACGATTTGCTAAGTGGCGGTGGCATGTCATCAATGCTAACGACAACTTGGCTGGTGATGACGGCATTGATGTTTGGTGCCATTATGGAAAAAACTGGCTTACTTGATGTCTTCGTACGCAGCATTCTTAAAATTGCAAAAAGCACAGGCTCACTAATTGCCTCGACTATTGCAACTTGTATTGGTACAAATCTAGTTGCCGCGGATCAGTACATCGCGATTGTTGTTCCTGGTCGTATGTTCAAAGAAGAATACAAAAAGCGCGGTTTGAAGAGTGTAAACCTCTCACGTACGCTGGAAGATGGTGGCACAATCACCAGTCCACTGATCCCTTGGAACACCTGCGGCGCATATATGCAGAGTGTACTACTGATCAATCCGTTTGATTATGCCATGTACGCATTTTTTAACTTGATCAATCCTGTGCTGGCGGTCATCTACGCGTATCTTGGTATCAAGATCCTTAAGATTACGCCACCAACAGTAAACGCGGAAGAACCAAATGAGAAAGCAGGGCAAGCGTAAAATAGCGCATTTGCAATCTTGATCAGGCCTTTTCCAACAGGTCAAGTAGAAATTAAACGCCTATCCTTAGAATTGGCGATATCAAATTTGTTTTATCACTCGCCCCTTTTTGGGGCGTTTTTGTAAGGACTATATATGACTCAAAAACCACAAGCCAAATTTCTTAAAGATTACCTTGCACCAAGCCATACCGTTGATGCGCTTTGCTTGACCTTTGAGTTAAGCCCAAGAAATACCTTAGTGACTGCTGTAAGTCAGTTTGTCGCTGTGAGCGATGCGACACAATTAATTTTGGATGGTGTCGACTTAGAGTTAGTATCTTGTCAGGTAAATGGTGAAGAGTGGCAAAGCCTTGAAAAATCTGACTCAGAATTGATTCTTTCTAACTTGCCAAAGGCCTTTGAGCTTAAAATTGTCACTAAAATTTCGCCGCAAACAAACACCTCACTTGAAGGCTTATACCTCTCTGATGGCGCTTATTGTACGCAATGTGAAGCGGAAGGTTTTAGAAAAATCACCTACTTTATGGATAGACCTGATGTACTGACGACATATACGGTGACGATCATCGGTGAGTCAAAGTATCGTTACTTATTATCAAATGGCAATAAAGTTGAAGAAGGAAGCTTAAGTGACGGCAGACATTTTGCAAAATGGCACGATCCGCACAAAAAACCAAGCTACTTGTTTGCCTTGGTTGCTGGCGATTTTGATGTATTAGAAGACAACTACAGCACTAAGTCGGGTAGAGAGGTGAAGTTGGCGTTATTTGTCGATAAAGGCAATTTACATAAAGCTCCCCATGCTATGACGTCACTAAAAAAGGCCATGGAGTGGGATGAGTCAAGGTTTGATTTGGAATACGATCTCGATATATACATGATTGTCGCGGTTGATTTTTTCAATATGGGGGCAATGGAAAATAAAGGTCTGAATGTTTTTAACAGTGCCTGTGTGTTGGCAAGCCAAGAGACTGCGACAGACCGAGACTTTCACACCATTGAATCGATAGTTGGACATGAATACTTCCATAACTGGACTGGGAACCGGGTTACTTGCCGTGATTGGTTTCAGCTTAGTTTAAAAGAAGGCTTAACCGTATTTAGAGATCAGGAGTTTAGCAGCGATCTAGGTTCTCGAGGCCTAAACCGTATTGACGCGGTAATGGCGATGCGTACGCACCAGTTTGCAGAAGACGCGGGGCCAATGGCACATCCGATAAGGCCACAGCAAGTTATTGAAATGAATAACTTCTATACCGTAACTGTTTATAACAAAGGTGCTGAAGTGATCCGTATGATGCACACCTTATTGGGGGAAGCAAACTTCCAAAAAGGGATGAAGCTCTACTTTGAGCGTCATGACGGACAAGCTGTGACGTGCGATGATTTCGTTAATGCAATGATGGATGCTTCTGGTGTTGATTTAACGCAATTTAAACTATGGTACGAGCAATTCGGCACGCCAAGAGTAAAAGTGGCTACCGAGTATGACAAACAGGCACAAACATATGCAATTACGGTGAGCCAAAGCCATGCTGATTGCGACCCCGTAAAAGCGCCACTGCATATTCCTTTTAAGCTAGAGCTTTTGGATGAGCAAGGTGAAAGCATTCCGTTGCTAACAAAGCACGGAGAAATACAACGAGCGTTAGATATTACTGAATTTGAACAGCGGTTTGAGTTTGAGCAAGTTGTAAGTAAACCAGTTCCTGTATTACTAGAAGATTTCTCAGCACCTGTGCTTATGGAGTACAGCTATACTATTGATGAGTTACTACACATATTGCGTTTTGCACGTAGTGATTACGCTCGTTGGGAAGCAGTGCAGCAAATCTTTATGATTGAAGTTAAACGAGCGGTTACGTCAGACGACTTCGCACTGGATTCAAAAGTCCTCGGTGCATTGTCCTCATTGGTGGAAGCGTTAGATGGAGACCTTGCGCTACTGGCTGAGCTATTGACTTTACCAACGTTTGATACGTTAGCCAGTCAATTTGAAATTATCCCAGTAGACAAACTCGTTTCAATTTCTGATGCATTTGAAATGCAAATTGCGCAATCACTGCAATCGGTGTTTGAACACGCTTATTTATCTTTGCAAGACTCAGGCTCATTAGAAGCAAAGGATGTCGCGATCAGAGCCTTTAAAAATAAAGCGCTTTATTACTTAGCGAAAACAGATTCCGATAGTGTTGACAGCGCGCTAGATAATCAATTTTCTTCAAGCAATATGACCACTAAGTTGGCATCATTAAAAGCAGCCGTCGCCGCGCAGCACACAAAGATGGAAAGCTTGTTCAGTCAATTTGATAGTCAATGGCGTCACGATAGTCTAGTCATGGACAAATGGTTTGCATTAAGTGCAAGCTTATCCAACGACGAGGTGATATCGAATATAAATACGCTTTATGCGCATCCTTGTTTTGACAAAGGCAATCCTAACCGTGTTCGCGCATTGATAGGAAGCTTCGCAAGAACTAACCCTGCGCAATTCCATCGTACAGATGGTAAGGGCTATGCGTTATTGGGAGACCTATTAGTGGAGCTAAACAGTATCAATCCACAAAATGCGTCTCGTATGATCACGCCGTTCATGTCATGGAAGCGTTATGATGAAACGCGGCAACAGCTGATGCGGGCACAGTTGAGTCGTTTGGCTAACTTAGAAGGCTTAAGCGACGACTTATATGAGAAGGTAGAGAAGGCGCTAGCGCAGTAGATGAAAGAGTACTTCTTTTACATGGATTTGAGTTATGACAAGTGCCTCGGTTACTACTACGGGCACTATACTTCAGTGCAAGTGATTGAAGATGGGGGCAAGAGTATTCGCTTCCCCGCAGAGCGTATTCGCCCCTTTATTTCATCAATTGGGATCAGGGGGAGATTCCGTCTCATCTTGGATGATAGCAATAAGTTTCTATCGTTAGAAAAAGTCACTTAATCGAAGTAGAACTGCAAAACATATTTTATTTTTGTTAAATGAGTTTGTTATAAGCTTGAAATACGTGTTATAAATTATCTGGTAGGACGTCTTACCAAGAGTAAAATACGCCCCTAGAGGCGAAAAAGCGTTGATTTAGTGGAGCAGTATTTGTATTTTCGCGGTTTCGCTTCTATCGTTTAGACAACAAAAAACAATAACTCTAAGAGCTTAAGCTCTAGACATGACCCGCCAAAAGGGGGAGAAATAATGATAAAAAGATCGCTCTTTGTGAAAAACAAAATCATGCTCGGTCTTAGTGCGGCAGTAATGGGAGCTGCCGCCACGTCAGTACACGCGGCCAGTTTTGAGGTTGGTGATTTCGAAATTACCTTCGACTCGACTTTTTCTTATGGTCAAAGCATTCGCGTTGAAGATCGTAACTTTGATTTCATCGGTAAAAGTAATCATCCACAGTTTAACTGGGATGGTTATAAAGCAACCACTGGCAATACCATCTATTCTTCGTCACAGATCTGGTCACAACAGGGTGCCTATTCAAATAATGGTGATGCTGGTAACCTAAATTTTGACTCTGGAGATACTTTCTCTCAGTTGTTAAAAGGTACCCATGATTTAGCAATTACCAAAGATAACTATGGTTTGTTCACTCGTTTCATGTATTTCTACGACTTTGCGATGGAAGATGGGGATTTTGCGTATAGCAACCCTGTTTCAGGCAAAAAAGTTGACCCGTGTGAAGACGACGATACCAGAAAACAAGTCTGTTCGGATTTACGCTTGCTAGATGCATTTGTTTGGGCGGATTTTGACCTCAATGATGGCAAAAACCCGCTCTCCGTGCGTTTAGGTCAGCAAGTCGTTAACTGGGGTGAAAGTACGCTTATTTCCCACGGCATTAACGTCAACCCAGTGGATATTGACCGTTTGAAAGCGCCTGGCTCTGAAGTAAAAGAAGCCTTTATCCCTGTCGGTATGCTTTGGGCGTCGATTGGTTTGTCTGAAAACGTTAACCTTGAAGGCTTTTATCAGTATCAATGGCATGAAACCAGATTGCCAGCAACAGGTAGTTACTTCTCAACCAATGATTTTGCATCTGAAAACGGTTATATGCAAAACGTTCAGCTTGGTTTTACCTCAAACCCTGATATTGATCTGTATCACCTAACGGATGCATTAAACAGCTTATATGCTGATGCAACGGCCGCATTGGTTGCTCAAGGTGTAGTACCAACAGCACAAGCAGTTGGCAGCGCTGCAGCGTCCATGTATATGGCTTATCCGACTAAAGTGGCGCTTAAAGGAAAAGGGAATAACGGTAAGAGCGAACCTGATGATGGTGGTCAGTACGGTTTACGCTTAGGTATTTTCTCTCCAGAGCTAAACGACACTGAATTTGGTTTGTATTACATTAATTACCACAGCCGTAGACCTCTGATTTCTGGTAAAGCTTCTAACTTTACAGAGCAAGCGATCATGGCTGATTTAGCTTACATCGCACAAAATCAAATTACCGCAGACAATGTCACTAACTTAAATGCCTTTACTCAAGCGCAAATTACCTACCCAGAAGACATCAAACTGTATGGTTTAAGTTTTAATACCGCGATCGGTGAAACCGCATTTGCTGGTGAAGTGGCATATAGACAAGATGAGCCACTACAGATAGATGACGTTGAACTACTTTACGCAGGTATGGTTGAGCAGTTAGCCGCTGCGGGTCTGCGTGATGATTTGGCTGGTTTATCTCAGCTTAGTCAAGGGGACGATATCGCTTTTGTGGGTCCTGGTGAAGTGGCGCAAGGTTATATCTTGCGAGACACTATTCAAGCACAGTTTACAGCAACACATTTGTTCGGCCCATCGCTCGGTGCAGATAGTTGGGCTGTGGTTGGTGAAGTAGGCGCAGTTACTATTAAAGATATGCCAGAGTACGATGAGCTTCGTTTGAATGTTTCAGGTACTGGCCGAAGTGGCACGATTGAGGGGCTTTCTGGCCGAGATTACAATCTTATCCACCAAGCGGTTTCAAATGGTCCAGAGACCAATCCATTCCCATCGGCTTCTGCATGGGGCTATCGCCTTATTGCAAAGGGTGAGTATAACAACCTATTCAGTGGTGTGAATTTTTCTCCACGCGTAGTGTTCTCTCATGATGTTAACGGTATCACCCCTGATCCTATGTTCTTGTTCATTGAGGATCGTAAATCGCTGGGCATTAATCTTAACTTTAACTACCTAAATTCGTGGTCATTTGATTTTGGCTATAACACGTTTTGGGGTGGTGGTAAGACGAATACCTTTGCGGACCGTGATTTCATCTCATTCAACATTAAGTATTCAATTTAAGGGCTTTCGATATGTTTAGAAAACCTACATTTATCGCAGCAACAATAATTACAATGCTGTCTGCCAGCAGCGCTATGGCTAAGATGAGCGCTGACGAAGTTGCACGTTTAGGTAAAGACTTGACGCCTATCGGTGCAGAGAAAGCGGGTAATGCTGATGGCAGTATTCCGGCTTGGAATGGTGGGATCACAGCGCCTCCAGCTGGTTATGAAGTGGGCATGCACCATCCAGATCCATTTGCTGATGACAAAGTATTGTTTACAATTGATAAATCAAATTTAGATAAATACAAGTCATTATTAAGCCCTGGCCAAATTGCGTTATTTGAAACGTATCCAGAAACGTTCAAAATGAACATTTACCCAACTAGACGCAGCGCGTCTTATCCGCAGTTTGTGTATGATGCAACAAAGAAATACGCTTCAACAGCAGAGCTGATCGAAGGTGGTAACGGCATTAAAAATACCGCTATCGGTATTCCGTTTCCGGTGCCGAAAGATGGCTTAGAAGCTATCTGGAACCACCTATTGCGTTTCCGTGGCTTGTCGATTGCACGTTACGGCGGTCAAGCGATGCCCACGGAGTCAGGTGCTTACAACATTATCGGTTTCGATGAGCAATTACTGGTTAAGTACTCTGCAACAGATGCAACGCCTGAAGCGTTGCAAGAGTCAAATATCTTGTTTAAGTTTAAGCAGCAGGTGACAGAACCTGCACGTCTCGCTGGAACTGCATTGCTTGTACATGAAACCATGGACCAAATTTTGACACCTCGTCAGGCTTGGACCTATAACGCAGGCCAGCGTCGTGTAAGACGTGCGCCAAACGTTGCATATGATGCACCAGGAACTGCGTCAGATAGCTTACGTACAACAGATGACTTTGATATGTTTAACGGCTCTCCAAACCGTTATGATTGGAAACTTGTTGGCAAAAAAGAGATGTATATCCCTTACAACAGTTACAAGCTACATAGCGACAAGTTGAAGTATGATGATATCTTGATGGCTGGCCACATCAACCCTGAACACGTACGTTACGAAAAACACCGTGTATGGGTAGTCGAAGCTAACCTGAAAGAAGGCACTCGCCATATTTACAAAAAGCGTGTGTTCTATATTGATGAAGATAGCTGGCAAATCCACGTAACGGATATCTATGATAACCGTGATCAGATGTATCGCGTCGCGATGGCACATGGTCTTAATTACTACGAAGTGCCGACGCATTGGAGTACGTTGGATGTCTATCATGATCTAAACTCTCGTCGCTACCTTGCGATTGGGTTAGATAACGAAGAAGACATGTATGACTTCAGTCAGTCTTTCAACGATAACGAGTTTACTCAGGGTGCGCTGCGCCGTGAGGGTCGCCGTTAATCAAATATTATCAGGCTGAAGCAACCTCGCTTCAGCCTTCTTCCTCCTTTCCTCTCACAACTCGAGTGTTTTCTCATGATGAAGAAGTTAGTAGCAGCCTCGATTTTAACTATGGCGCATGTAGCAGTAGCCGAAAGTAGTGATCAGATTTCAGCAAAATCAGCCCTGATGGTCGCTCACCCAGAACAAACGCTTTTCACGGATATTACAGATAACGGTGATGCGTTAATTGCGGTAGGTAAACACGGCACAATAATTATTAAACAAGAAGGGCAAAACTGGACGCAGGCAGAGGTGCCAATTCAATCACTGTTGACCTCTGTGACATTCAAAGGCAAAGATATTGGTTGGGCTTGTGGCCACGACGCTAGCATAATCAAAACCACAGACGGTGGTAAAACATGGGCGCTAAAACAATATCTACCAACATTGGAAAAGCCTTGTCTTGATATTGAGTTTATTGACCAACAACACGGCTTTGCTGTGGGCGCTTATGGCATGTTTTTTGAAACCACTGATGGTGGTGAGTCTTGGACAAAACGTTTTATCAGTGAATTTGTTCACCCCGATGATGTCGACTACTTAGCCGATTTAAAAGAGCAAGACCCCGCGGCATACGAACAAGAAACGGCGTTTATTCTTCCCCATTTTAATCGCCTGTTGATCGCCGAAGGCATGATGTACCTTGCCGGTGAAATGGGACTTGTGGCACAAAGTGATGACTTAGGAAAAACATGGCAAAAATTTGAGCCTTTTTATCGCGGTTCATTTTTTGCTGTTGATCAAACCTCAGATAAGCAACTTATTGTTGCGGGCCTTAGGGGTAACGCATTTATTGGCAATGCACAGCAAGTAGTTCAACTTGATACTCAAAAAACGGCGACAATAAATAGTATTGCCCACAAAGATAATGTGACCTATATGTTTGCTAACAGCGGCGTAATATTCACGTTGAAAGCAGGTAAGCTAACCTCAAAACAACTAAAAACCGGCCACTCTATTTTAGCAGGTGTGGTTAAAAAGAATCAGCTAATTCTAGCTACGGAGCAGGGGATTGCTGAGGTAGAGGTGAACAACTAATGCAAGCGTTTTTAAATCAATTGGTATACGCCATCTTTAGGCATCGTATTACCGTCGTGTCTTTTTTCGTACTGACGACGATATTTTTGGGCTTCAAAGCCACGCAAATTCAGCTCGATGCTTCATTTAACAAAAATATTCCACTAAATCATGAATACATGAAAGTTTACTTGAAGCACGAAAAACAGTTTGGTGGTGCAAATAGTATTCTTATTTCTGTTTGTGATAAAGATGGTGACATCTTTAATGAGCCATTTTTCACTCAGCTAAAAGCGGTGCATGATCAGCTCTATTTTATCCCAGGTGTTAATCGTCCACTGGTGAATTCAATCTTTGCACCCAGTGCGAGATTCGTTGAGGTGGTAGAGGACGGCTTTGCCGGTGGACCTATTATTCCCGCTAATTTTCAACCTACTGAACAAGGCCTAGCGGTTGTAAAGCAGAACATTGAAAAAGCAAAAGTTGTGGGTCGTATGGTTGCGAGCGATTATTCTTGTGCCATGGTAACCGCTCAGCTAATGGAAACCGATCCGCAAACTCAAGAAAAGCTTGATACCTTAGCCTTTGCGCAAAAATTAGAGTCTGAGATCCGAGCGCCTCTTAGCACTGACAAAGTGAGCATACATATTATTGGCTTTGCGAAAATGGCCGGTGACATTGCTGATGGTGCGAAAGGTGTAGTGCTTTTCTTTGCGTTAGCAATTGCTTTTACCTTTATTATGGTCTGGATGTTCTGTAAGAGCTTTAAGCTTACGCTACTTCCGATTGTTTGTTCATTTATTGCTGTGATTTGGCAGATGGGCTTACTCAGTACTTTGGGTTTTGGTGTTGACCCTATGTCTATTTTGGTGCCTTTCTTAGTCTTCGCTATTGGCGTGAGTCACGGTGTGCAAATGATCAACGCGATAGGTAAAAAAGTAGCGGAAGGGGTAAGCTGCAAAGTGGCTGCTGAAGCGAGTTTTAAAGCATTACTTATCCCAGGTGGCATTGCTCTACTTTCGGACACCGTTGGCTTCTTAACCTTACTGGCAATCGACATCGGCATTATTCGTGAACTTGCTATTACTGCCAGTTTAGGGGTTGCAGTTATTATCTTTACCAACTTGGTACTGCTTCCTGTAATGGCATCGTTCTTTGAGTCTGCAAATATTAAGCGACTTGGTGATGGTAAAAACGCCAGCCATGGTATGTTTGAGGCAATGCGAGAGGCCTTGGTGAAAACCACAGACAAAAAAGTGGCCAGAGTGATTTTACTTATCAGTGCAGTACTATTCGCATTTGGCTACTGGCAATCTGAAAAAATGCGTATTGGTGATTTACATGCTGGTGCACCGGCGCTACATGAAGATGCCAGATACAACCAAGACACTTTTCTTATCTCAGACCGTTATGCAATTTCTTCTGATATCTTAAAGGTCATTGTCGAAGCGACACCTGCGGCTTGTACTGAGCACGATACAATGGAGCGTATTAGTCGTTTCCAATGGCGCGTAGAAAATTTGGCCAGTGTACAATCGGCAGTTTCTTTGAGCTCTGTTGCACAAGCGGTTAATGCTGGGTACAACGAAGGTAACTTAAAATGGCAGACGTTACCAAGAAATACTGCTTCTCTAGTTCAAGCTACCTCTCGAGTGGAAACAAGCTCAGGGCTACTTAACGGTGATTGTTCGGTGATGCCTATTATCATCTTTATGGCAGATCATAAGGCCGAATCTATCGACCATGTGATTGCGAAGATAAAAGCGTTCTCAGAAGAAGAGGGAACTGATGACGTTGCCTTTAAATTAGCATCAGGTCCAATCGGTGTGATGGCGGCAACAAATGAATCCGTTTCCGAGGCGCAGGTTCCTATGATGATCTATGTGTACGGCGCGGTGATCCTGTTGTGCCTAGCGAGCTTTAGGAGCGTGCGAGCGACTATCGCAGTGGTACTACCTTTATATGTGGTATCAACGCTGGCTCAGGCGCTTATGGTGCAGCTTGAAATCGGGTTAACAGTATCGACGTTACCAGTAATTGCTTTGGGTGTGGGAATAGGTGTCGATTATGGCATTTATATTCTATCCTCTATGATGGGACAGCTTAAGCAAGGTATGCCGTTGTCGGTCGCCTATCGAAATGCACTTGCTGAACGAGGCAGTGCGGTACTGTTTACGGGTATCACATTGGCGATTGGCGTAAGCACATGGATTTTCTCTGCGCTTAAGTTCCAGGTTGATATGGGTATCCTTTTAACCTTCATGTTCTTGGTAAATATGCTGGGTGCTGTGCTGCTTTTACCGGCAATTGGAATGCTCATCTGGTCTGACCAGAAAAAATAATGTGAATAATTGTGCTCCTTTTTATTTGGTATTGGCGATTTATATCTATTTTTTGTGAATAGATGAGCAAACAGCTGAAAAGCTTGAAATGTTTTCGTCAAAAAGGCTGTTTATTAGCGTCAGAAAGGTTAGAATTTACCTGACTCCACGCTAATAAATGGCTGTACAAATAATCTACCGTTCAAAGGTGGTATAGATTAAGGAACACATAATGACACAAAATGAAGGCACAGCTTCTGTTATCCTAGATAACGTCTGCAAGCTTATCCATAAAAAAGTCCATGCTGACAAAGTGTCACTTGTCGAAACGTTTGCCAAAACCTTGTACAGCAACATGTCTAAAGAGGATTTGGCACATCGTAACGACAGTGACTTATACGGCGCAGCATTGAGCCTTTGGAATGCCCTTGATAAAAACAAGTCTGACGATGCCGTCATTCGCGTTTTTAATCCTGAGGTTGCAAAGGATGGATGGCAATCATCGCATACGATTGTCGAGATAATCGCTAAAGATATGCCGTTTTTGGTTGATTCAGTGCGCATGGCGATGAATCGCAAAAACATAGTCTCTCACCTATTACTTCATTCTCCACTTAAGTTACAAAGAAATGATGCAGGTGCAATCACCGCAGTTTCTAACTTAAAAGCAGAACAAGAATCTACGTCTACTAAGACCGTATTCTTTATCGAAATCGACAGGCAAACAGATGATTCGGTGATCGCTGATTTTACAGCTGAGCTTGAATCTGTCTTAAATGATGTTTCTGTTGCGGTTGCTGATTGGCTACCAATTCGCGATAAATTGGTGAGCGTAAGTAAAGAGCTGCCGACCCGTCATTATAGTTGTTCAAAAGAAGAAGTTGCTGAAGCCGTCGAGTTTTTAGACTGGCTGGTTAGCGACAACTTTACCTTTATGGGCTATCGCCAATATGATTTGACTCCAGTTCAAGGTGACTATGAGCTGAAGCCAGTTGAAGGCACAAGTCTCGGCCTGATGAAGAACTCTGGTGACGATCACAGCCGTTTATTGTCTGAACTGCCTGAAGTTGCGCGCAAAGAGGCACGCAGTAACAACTTGTTGATCTTAACCAAGACAAATTCACTTTCACGCGTTCATAGACCAGCGTATATCGACTATGTTGGTATCAAGCGTTTTGATGATGAAGGTAACGTGATTGGTGAAGACCGTTTCATTGGCTTGTTCTCTTCTAGCTTCTACAACAACAGTGCGGTAGATGTTCCGGTACTTAAGAGTAAAATTAACCGTATCATGGAGCAATGTGACTTTGCTAAAGGCACACATGCATACAAGGCGGTACTCAATATTCTTGAAACCTATCCTCGTGATGAGTTAGTACAGGCACGCGAAAGCGAGCTGCTTGAAGTGGCAATGGGCGTTTTACAAACTCAAGAGCGTGACATGTGTCGCTTATTTGTGCGTAAGGATGTGTATGGTCGTTTCTTCTCTTGTATGGTTTATGTGCCAAGAGAGAGATACAACACAGCGTTACGCCGTGAAACTCAACAACTGCTAGGCCGTGCATTTAAGTCTAGCGACAAAGTAGAGTTCACCACCTTTTTCTCTGAATCAACACTAGCGCGTACGCATTACATCGTGCGTGTTGATGACAACAACATAGATTACAACGTGAAAGAAATCGAAAATAACTTGGTAGAAGCCGCTCGTACTTGGGAAGACAAGTTACAATCTGCACTTCTTGAAAGAACGGGTGAGTCTCGTGGTAACGAGTTAAACCGTAAATATACGAATGCCTTCCAGTCTGCTTATAAAGATCAAGTGTTGCCGAGTGCAGCAGTAGTAGACATCGAAAAGCTAGAGCAACTAAACGAAGATAACAAACTTGAGATGCTGTTCTACAGACCTCAAGAAGAAGCAACGTCGCAACTTGTTCGTTTGAGTCTGTTCCATAAAGCAGAGCCAATTCACCTATCAGACGTGATGCCAATGCTTGAGAACTTTGGCCTACGTGTTATTGGTGAAACACCATACGCTGTGAAGACGACTGATGGTCAAGTAAACTGGATCATGGATTTCTCTATGCTTATCGACAGCAAAGGGATCACAGATTTTGACAAAGTATCAGCACGTTTCCGTGCGGCATTGACCAATGTGTGGAATAACCGCCTAGAAAACGATGGTTTCAACCGTTTAGTGTTATTAGGTGGTTTAACTGGTCGTGAAGCATCTATCTTACGCGCATATGCTAAATACATGCGCCAAATTGGTGTGACGTTCTCGCAATCTTACATCGAAAATACATTTGACCGTTACCCGCACATTGCAGCGATGATCGTTGATCTATTCGTGAAGAAGTTTGCACCGAAGAAAGTTGCCACTGAAAAGGCACTTCAGAAGGTTGTTGATGCAATCTACCTTGAGCTTGAAAACGTAGCGAATCTAGATGATGACCGTATCATTCGTTTGTACGTTGATATGATCAATGCAACGCTGCGTACTAACTTCTATCAAAAAGAAGCTGATGGCACGAATAAGTCGTATACATCATTCAAGATCCAGCCAAGCGCAGTGCCAGATATGCCATTGCCATTACCTGCGTTTGAAATCTTCGTATACTCTCCACGCGTAGAAGGTGTTCATCTACGTGGCGGTAAAGTGGCTCGTGGTGGTCTACGTTGGTCAGACCGTCGTGAAGATTTCCGCACAGAAGTACTTGGCCTAGTTAAAGCACAGCAGGTTAAGAATACAGTTATCGTACCTGTGGGCTCTAAAGGCGGCTTTGTTTGTAAACAACTTCCAACTGAACGTGAAGCGTTCTTCAAAGAAGGCCAAGAGTGTTACAAGATCTTCATCCGTGGTCTACTAGACATCACAGATAACATCGTACATGGTGACATTGTGCCGCCAGTGGATGTTGTACGTCACGACGAAGACGACCCATACCTAGTTGTTGCAGCGGACAAAGGGACTGCGACTTTCTCTGATATCGCAAATGGTATCGCTGAATCATATAACTTCTGGCTTGGTGACGCTTTCGCGTCAGGTGGTTCAATTGGTTACGACCACAAGAAGATGGGTATTACTGCTAAGGGCGCTTGGGAATCGGTTAAGCGTCACTTCCGTGAAATGGACATTGACTGTCAGACGACTGATTTTACTGCAGTTGGTATCGGTGACATGGGTGGTGACGTATTTGGTAACGGGATGCTGCTATCTAAGCACATTCGCTTACAAGCGGCATTCAACCACATGCACATCTTTATCGATCCAAACCCAGATGCAGCAAGCTCGTATGTAGAGCGTGAGCGTCTATTTAATCTGCCACGTTCAAGCTGGGAAGATTATAATAAGGATCTGATCTCTGAGGGCGGTGGTATTTTCTCTCGTGCAGCGAAAGCAATTACGCTAAGCGCTGAAATGAAGAAGATGATAGGCACTAAGAAATCGAGCATGACACCAAATGAGTTGATCAAAGCATTGTTGAAGATGCCAGTTGATTTATTGTGGAATGGTGGTATCGGTACTTACATCAAGTCTAAATCTGAAACTGACGCTGAAGTAGGCGACCGTGCAAACGACGCGCTACGTATCAACGGTGGTGAGCTTGGTGCGAAGATCTTTGGTGAAGGTGGTAACTTAGGTGCTACTCAGCTGGGTCGTATCGAATTTGCTTCAAACGGCGGTCGCATCAATACTGACTTTATCGACAACGTAGGTGGTGTTGCCTGTTCGGATAATGAAGTTAATATCAAGATCCTACTTAACGGCCTAGTTGCTGAAGGTGAATTGACGAATAAGCAGCGTAACGAATTACTGTATTCAATGACAGATGAAGTATCAGAATTGGTACTGAAAGATTGTTACCGTCAAACGCACACGCTTTCGGTTACTAAGTCTAAAGGTCCAGCGACGCTGAAAGAGAAAGTACGCTTTATCCATGCACTTGAAAAAGACGGCAAGTTAAATCGTGCAATCGAATTCTTACCAACTGATGAAGAGCTAGCAGAGCGAGCGGCGGCAGGTAAAGACCTAACACGTCCTGAGCTATCTGTACTGGTTTCTTACTCTAAGATGGTATTAAAAGAGACATTAGTTGTTGATGAGATCTCAGAAAATCCATACTACCGTCAGTTGCTAGTGAACTCGTTCCCAGCACCGCTGCGCGAGCGCTTCAATGCTGCGATGGATAATCACCCGCTACGTAAAGAGATCATTGCAACGAAACTTGCAAACAATATCGTTAACGATATGGGTCTAAACTTCATGGTTCGTATGCACGAAGAGACAGGTGCAACGGATGCAGAAATTGCGGTTTGCTACTCAATTGCAAGTGCAATCTTTGAAATGAAGGAAACGTGGTCAGCGATTTCTGCGCTTGATAATAAGATCCCAGCGGCAGTTCAAACGGAAATGCTATATCAATTACGTCGTACGGTTCGCCGTGCAACGCGTTGGTTCTTACGTCACCGTGACAAGTCTCAAACTATCGAGCAAACCATTGCGTTCTTTGCACCTACATTTAAAGATTTAAGTGCAAATCTACACAACTACATGGTTGCAAATGAAAGCGAGCAGATCGTTGATAAAGCACGTGACCTTGAGTCTCAAGGTGTACCTGCTGAGATTGCACTGCGTATCGTGTCACTTTCAAGCTTGTTCTCGGTCATGGACTTAGCGGAAGTTGCACATAGCTCAGGTCGTAAGATCGGTGTTGTGTCTAATACTTACTTCACGCTTGGTGCAAACATGGGTCTACATTGGTTCCTTGACCAAATCACGGCTCAACCTGTGGCAAACCATTGGCAGGCGCTTGCTCGTGCTTCATATCGTGAAGAGCTTGATTGGCAACAGCGTTCATTGTCAGAGGTTGTGTTAAACAGCTTTGCTGGTGATGACAGTGATATCAATGAACAGATTGAACAGTGGATGGATAAGCAAGCTGGCTTACTACACCGTTGGCAGCAAATGTTAACTGAGTTTAAGACCTCGCAAAGTCATGACTTTGCTAAGTTCTCAGTTGCACTTCGTGAGCTAATGTTACTAAGCCACAACTGCGATACTTCCAAATAATCTAGAAATCGCTACAATACCCCAGCTTTGACTGGGGTATTTTTTTGTCCAATGCCATTGGCATAATCCATTTAGCTAAAGTTACGCTTGGGTAATTTTAGCTAAGTTGATTACGTTACCAATACTGAGGAGCTACCATGTTTTACGATCTTGCGCGTCGTTTTATGTTTAATAAAGATGCGGAGTGGGCACACGATTTTGCCCTAAACAACCTGCGCCGCTTTGCGAATACGCCAATGAGCCTTGCATGGTCTCAATCAGTTCAAGACAAACCTGTTAATTTTCTAGGGTTAGAGTTTAAAAATCCAGTCGGGTTGGCCGCCGGTCTTGATAAAAATGCTGAGTGTATCGAAGCATTTGCGCAAATGGGTTTTGGTTTCATTGAAGTGGGAACTGTCACGCCGAGACCACAAGCGGGCAACGACAAGCCTCGGATCTTTCGTTTACCAGAGGCAAATGCAATTATTAATCGCATGGGGTTCAATAACAAGGGCGTCGATTACCTAGTCAACAATGTAAAAGCAGCAAAATACGATGGGATCCTTGGGATCAACATTGGTAAGAATAAAGATACACCAAATGAACAAGGTAAAGATGACTACATTCACTGTATGAGAAAAGTATTTGAGCATGCCTCATATATCACCGTGAATATCTCTTCACCAAATACACCGGGCCTTAGAGATCTACAATATGGCGAAGCGCTAGATGATCTATTGCAAAGCCTGAAAAATGAACAGATGGATCTGATCGCCAAGCATAATAAGTCAGTGCCTATGTTGGTAAAGATCGCACCAGATGTTGATGGCGTTCAGTTAACCCAGATCGCAGAATCGTTAGTTAATAATCGTATTGATGGTGTTATTGCAACTAACACAACATTAGCCCGAGATGCGGTAGAAAACCTAGAGTACGGTAATGAAGCAGGTGGTTTGTCTGGTAGACCTGTTCGTGAAAAATCGACGCATGTTGTCAGCGAATTGAAGCGTATTACCGACGGTAAGCTACCAATCATCGGTGTAGGTGGTATTGACAGTGCGGAATCTGCAAAAGAGAAATTTTCAGCTGGTGCAGATTTAGTACAAGTCTACACAGGCTTTATTTATGAAGGGCCTGCACTTGTTAAAAAGATCGTTTCGTCCTTATAAGGATCGGTC
Organism: Pseudoalteromonas sp. JC3; assembly: GCF_030291895.1. Taxonomy (NCBI): domain Bacteria; kingdom Pseudomonadati; phylum Pseudomonadota; class Gammaproteobacteria; order Alteromonadales; family Pseudoalteromonadaceae; genus Pseudoalteromonas; species Pseudoalteromonas sp. JC3. The sequence goes on from NZ_CP127855.1 coordinate 2,078,988, forward strand.
ATATAACCAAATGATCCAAAACAAAACGTTATTATAAAAAATTTCATCATTGCGTTTTTCGCGTTATACTCCCACTTACTAGTTGAGCTAATTGGTTGGTGGGAGAGAAGTTTTGCAAGCTTCAAAAGAGTGGCAATGGATCCGCTGCACAGAAAGGAACAGGTTGTTAATTGATTTGGGTGAAGAGCTTCAGCTTTGCACGCCTTTTCGGTTGCGCCACCTTACTGAAGACTCAACCGCTAATCCCAATTTTAGTCTCAGCGAAGCTGAATTTTATCAGAGTGTATTTTCTTACCTTTGCGGTTTTGGTGTTTGGAATGAGCCCAGATGCTGTCAAATCGCTTTGAATGCAACTGCGGCAAAGTTTCATCTGCAACCGATGCAAGCAAAAAGCTGGTTTTTTAAGCCATATTTTGGTGGTGAACCTGTGAGTGAGGCGGTTGTGTGTTTAAATTCCAAGTTAAGCCGTGGCGAGTTTCTAATTATCGAGCATGATGGTCAGTCAAGTCTTTGTTTAAGCTTGAACGAGCAATTTATTCTTGATGAAGGAATAGAGCTTGAACAATTTCAAGCGATAAAAGTACTGAACGATCGGTTAGCGCCTCTTGTGTTAACACACCAAGTTCATCAAAGCGCATAGCCAATTTCATCCCATCGTTTTATTGACCAGCAATTATTTCCTGTATTAACCTGTACCTAATTTGAATTGTTTGCTGATCGAGGGATTAGAATGCGCTGCCTCTGCGATAAAACATTAAAACTAACTTATGCCGACGCTGAAGGACATTGCGGTTATCAATGTCAGTCATGCGGTGCCATTTGGTTGCCGCGCAAATTTATTGATTCCATTAAACATACTTATCACTTTAGTTATACCGATTTTATTGCAAAGCGGTCGTTGGTTGAGCGTGACGTTTTACAATTATGCCCTGATGATGGTCATACACTTAAAGACTATACGCTCTTTGAAGCTAGTTTTAGTGAGTGCGGGTGCTGTGGTGGCGTGTGGTTTGAAAAAGGGGAGCTCCATAACTTACTGCAAAATTACCAAAGTAGGAACTCGAACATAAGCGCGCTAGATAAGTTAAATTTTCTGAACTTGCTAAATTTTTAACGTAATTTATCCCCATACAACCAAGCTCAACTAATAACTAACGATAACTTGTGTGTTATACTGCGCCCAGTTGAAATTTAAGGGTATTCAAATTGCAATTTATCGCATTGACATCTATTGGTGTAGAGCAGTTACTGGTTGAAGAATTAACCGAGTTTGGTTTTGAAATAAACAAGCAAACCGTTGGTTCAGTTAAGTTCACAGGTGCTAATCTAGACGTACAAAAGTTCTGTATGATGACACGATTTGCAACGCGCGTGATGTTGCTTATTGATGACAAACCAGAAGTGAATGACAAAGATTCTCTCTACAAGTTTGTTCGTTTTCAGGCATGGCAAGATTGGTTTAGCCCAAAGCAGACCTTTGCAGTAGAGTTTAATGGTACGAATAATGCGCTTAAAAATACGCAATTCTCTGGCTTGGTGGTTAAGGATGGGATCGTTGACTACTTCAATGACCTGTTTGAGCAACGTCCAGATGTTGACAAACAGACACCGGATATTCGCATCATAGCGAAATTATCTAAGCAAGGCTGTGCGCTATATATCGATTTCTCGGGACCTCGCTTATCTGATAGAGGTTATCGTGACAAACAAGGTAAAGCGCCAATTCGTGAACATTTAGCGGCAGCGCTGGTTAAACGTAGCGGCTGGCTTGAAGATACTAATAAGCCGCTTTTTGACCCCTGCTGTGGTTCTGGCACGTTATTAATTGAAGCGGCATCTATGGCGCTTGGCTTACCTACTAACCTTAATAAAGATTTTGCCTTTAAACGCCTGCCGAGTTTTCGTGAAAGTAAGTTCACCGAGCTTAAAGCACAATTAAAGGTACAGCCAGAGCAAAAGAGCTTATGGCTGATCGGTAGTGATATCGATGAACGTGTGCTGTCAATTGCTGAGCGTAATGCCAAGCGCGCAGGCGTTGAGTCACATATTAAGTTTAAGTTTGAAGATGCCAATCACCTTAGCCTTGCTGCTAAACGTCCTGGCATTGTGCTGAGTAACTTGCCTTATGGCGAACGTCTAGGTGGTATGGCTGAAATTATTACGCTATATCGCAATATGGGTATCGCCTTTAAAAAGCACTATAAAGACTGGAATTTGGCGTTACTTGCGAGTGAAGAAAGCCTATTAAAAGTGCTAAAACTAGCGCGTAAAAAGTCTTATAAGTTCAAAAATGGCCCGCTCGACGTGCTGCTTAACTTGTATGAAATGAATGAAATGCAGGTACAGCAAAATAAACAGAGCAGTGGGCTTAATTTTGAAGGCTCGACTGCGTTTGGTAACCGCTTGAAGAAAAATCTACAAGGCTTAAAATCTTGGCTGAAAAAAGAAGACGTTAATGCGTATCGTGTTTATGACGCGGATATCCCTGAGTACAATGTTGCGGTTGATGTATATAACGACAACGCAGTCATCTTTGAATACAAAGCGCCAAAAGAAATTGACGATAGCGTTGCGCAAAAACGTTTGCAAGACGTGATCACACTGACCGCCGAGCAGCTTAATATTGACCCGCTAAACATCGCGGTAAAAGTAAGAAAGCGCCAAAAAGGTCAAGAACAATACAAAGCCCTAGACAAGCAAAACCGTACTGAGGTAGTAGAAGAGTACGGTGCTAAATTTAAGGTTAACCTATTTGATTATCTTGATACTGGTCTATTCCTTGACCACCGTTTAGCCCGCAAGTTTATTCAGCAACATTCGAAAGATAAACGCGTGTTGAATCTTTTTGCATACACAGGTAGTGCTTCCGTGCATGCCGCAGTTGGCGGTGCTAAGTCTGTTACCACAGTAGATATGTCAAAGACCTATCTAAAATGGGCTGAGGAAAACTTTGAGCTAAATGGTTTGAAGAACCCACGTTTCAGATTTGAGCAAGCGGACTGCTTAAAATGGCTTGAAAGAGCAGTTGGTCAATATGATTTGATATTCTTAGACCCACCAACATTCTCTAACTCTAAACGTATGTCAGATGCATTTGATGTACAAAGAGATCATTTAAAACTATTTGGTTGGGTAAAGAAGATATTAGCACCGAACGGTGTACTGCTGTTTTCTAACAACAAACGCGGATTTAAAATCGATGAAATGGGACTTGCGGCACTTGGCCTAACCGCTGAGGAATACTCATCGCAAACCTTGTCTTTGGATTTTAAGCGTAACAAACAAATTCACAACAGCTGGTTGATCCGTCATGATTAAATGTACTTTATTTCACACCGATGGTTGTCATCTTTGTGAAGAAGCATTGGCGATGTTAATTCAATTTTTGCCTGAAGCCGAAATTGAACTCGTTGATATCGTCGATTGTGTAGAGACGATGACGGAATATCAATATAGAATTCCAGTGATTAAAAAAGGCGAGACAGGTCAGGAACTTGGCTGGCCTTTTACTCAACAACAACTACAAGAATTTATAGAATAATATGGATCTCATTCGAATTGCTAAAGCGCAACTGGCTTTTGGCTCACACCCTATACTTGACCAAGCTGATGCCGTTATTGAATCTGGCGAGCGCGTTTGTATCGTGGGCCGAAACGGTGCCGGTAAATCAACGTTACTGAAAGTACTTGATGACCAAGTTCAACTTGATGATGGTGAAATCAATCGTGTTGGTGGATTAAAAGTTTCAAGGCTAGAACAAGACCCACCAAAGGGCGCAAATGGGTCGGTCTTTGATTATGTTGCAAACGGTTTACCTGATGTTGCTGAGCTACTCATTGAATTTCATGAAGTCAGTGAAAAACTACAAACCAGCCAGTCAGATAAACTGATGACCTCGCTTGAGCGCCTGACTCAGCGATTGGAAAGCGAAGATGCGTGGCGTTTTGAGTCACGGATCAAGCAAGTGCTTAGCCAGTTGCAATTAGATGCGAATATGCGCCTAGAAGAACTCTCAGGTGGCTGGCTACGCAAAGTTGCACTGGCCAAAGCCTTGGTGAGTGACCCAGATTTACTGTTACTCGACGAGCCGACTAACCACCTTGATATGCAAAGTGTCATCTGGCTTGAGCAATTCCTGAAAGAGTTTAAAGGGGGGATCGTGTTTATCTCTCACGACCGTGCCTTTATTCGCGCAATGGCGACCCGAATTTTAGATTTAGACCGTGGCAAGTTGGTTTCATACCCTGGAGATTATGCGCAATATCTAGAACAAAAAGCTCATGATTTAAAAGTGGAAGAGCAACAGAATGCCTTGTTTGATAAAAAGCTTGCCGAAGAAGAAACCTGGATAAGGCAAGGGATCAAGGCCCGCCGAACCCGTAACGAAGGGCGTGTGCGAGCACTAAAAGCGCTTCGTGTTGAGCGCAAGCAACGCATCGAGCAACAAGGTAAGACAGACTTCAACATCGAGACGGCGGATCGTTCCGGTAAGCTGGTCTTTGAAGCGAAACATTTAGACAAAGCATTCCAAGAAAAATGCATTGTAAAGGACTTTTCAACGCTGGTGATGCGTGGCGATCGTATTGGCTTGGTCGGTCCTAATGGAGCAGGTAAAACTACGCTGTTAAAAATGCTTTTTGGTGACATTAAACCTGACGCAGGCAGCGTAAAACAAGGCGTGAACCTGGAAGTTGCGTACTTCGACCAATACCGTGAAAAATTGGATGAAGAAGCAACTGTGCAGGATAATGTCGCAGAAGGTAAGCAAGAAGTAATGATGGGCGGCCGCTCACGTCATGTGCTTGGCTATCTGCAGGACTTTTTATTTCCGCCTGCGAGAGCTCGAACCCCTGTAAAGGCATTATCAGGCGGTGAAAAAAACCGCTTATTGCTTGCTAAGCTCTTCCTTAAGCCTTCAAATATTATTGTGCTGGACGAACCGACCAATGATTTGGATATTGAGACGCTTGAGTTACTTGAAGAAATCTTAAACCAATACCAAGGCACGGTGCTGGTCGTCAGCCACGACCGAGAGTTTATCGATAATACCTGCGGCAGTGTCTGGGCGTTCGAAGGCGAGGGCTTGGTGACAGAAATTGTTGGCGGTTATAGTGATTTTGAACTGTACCAGCAAAGACGAGAGCAGCAAAAGAAAGAAGCACAAAAGGTTCATCAAGAAAAGCAGCAACAAGTCGAGACTAAAAAAGCAGCTGCACCTGCTCGTTCAAATAAGCTGAGTTACAAATTAAAACTTGAATTAGAGTCGTTGCCCAGTAAAGTAGAGGAACTTGAAGAGGCTGTGAACAAACAACAAGCACTGGTCAGCGATCCAGACTTCTTTAAACAAGATCAAGAAACGACCCACAAGGCATTGAACCATTTGACTGAGCTAGAGTCGAAGCTGGAAGCCGCGTTTGAACGCTGGGAAGAACTAGAAGCATTACAGAATCAGCAGTAAGGATTAAAATGAAATTTAAACTTTTAGCCGCGAGTGTCGCCGTAGCCCTTTCACAACAAGCGGCCGCTGCCACCTATCAGTTAACTGAATTACCAAGACATGATAATAGTAAATATAGCTACGTGTCGGACGCAAATGAAGCTGGAGACGTGATTGGTCATGCTTCCAATTTATTTGGTGTTAAGATTGATGTGTCATATATCGACTTCGATGATTCAACACTGAAAAGCGATTATGACAATGTAAAGAAGCAATATGAGCAGATAGAAGAAGAAATTACCTTCACCTTAGATGATATTCAAAATAATGATGCTGCAAATACCAACGCACAAGCTCATGCATTTATGCTTTATCACTTAAGTCGAAGAGGGGCTAATCAATTTCAAACTGTTGTTCAAGCAATCTCTCTTACGTACAACAACAATACTGCTGAAGAATTTGTAGTATATGATGAACAATCTCCTGATTACGAAGGGCTAACTCGCTCGGTCACTAACTACCTTACAAGCATCGCAGAAGACGGTACAATAGTGGGCTGGGGCTCTGCACCTTTTAAAAAGATAACTTTTACTCCTGAGGGTGAAACAGAAGAAGAAACTTATTTTGTACGCGATTGGCGAAATAAAGGAATTTTGGTAACTCCTGCTGGTGAGAAAGTTAGGCTGGAGCCCGCATTTACTGAGCATGGCGGTATTTCTATCGCGACAGACATCAAGCAAACTAACGAAGGTGGTTATATTGTCGTCGGGCAAAGCTCTACGTCATTATCTCAAAGAGCAATCGAAAATATAGCGGATGATTGTGATGGTGTAGATGAGCCAGTGGATGTTTGCATCCAGAGTATCAGCACTCCATATCACACTAGGGCATATAAATGGACTTTTGATAACAACTTTAATTTAGTTGATGCAACAGATTTAGGGCTCGGTTTTACGCCTGATGAAGATAGTGAAATTGCATACTCTAGTATTGCTGTTGCGACTAACTCGGATGGGTTAACCGTTGGTTACTCTCGAGTACGTAGACAAAGAGATGATAGACTACTGCCATATGAACAAGCTGTTTATTTCGAAGACGGTGAAATCAAACGAGTTAGAGAAGTTGAGAGCTTTATTGAATATAGCCAAGCAGTCGATGTGAATGACAACGGTACCATAGTTGGTGTATTTGGACGTTTCAGTGGAGGCTCTAGAGACTATGACGCAACTGGCTTCTACTTTAATACTACAAGTGCTGAGTTTAAGGAGATGCCCACATACTTTGAAGGTTCAGCAACAGCAATAAATGACATTAACAATAATGGCTTTGTTGTTGGTCAAGGTGTGATTGAAAAGAGTGGTTCAAACCGTCGTCGTGAAGCCTTCTTATATGAAATCGGGGCGGAAAAGCTAGTAAACATTAATTCTCTTCTTCCCTGTAAGAGCGATACCTTCCCTTACACGATTGCGGAAGCAGTAAAAATTACTGACGATAACAAGATCTATGCGATTGCCACCAAAACGGTTGAAAGACGCAATACACTTGGTGAAATTGAGAAGGACAGCAAAGGTGAGACTGAGTATGAGTCGGTAAGCTTACCGGTTCTACTTACGCCAATTTCTGGTGAACCTGAAAGCTGTACACCACCTGAAGCAGAGACATATGAGCGTCAATCTGCAAGTTGGTCTTGGCTTAGTTTACTCGCGCTACCACTAGTGGCGCTGAGAAGACGTCGTAAAGCCTAAAGTACAATTTATACGATAAAAAAGCCCGGAAGGGCTTTTTTTGTGTTTGAAAAGAAATATTCGCAAATTCAATTCGATATTTAATTCAAGCGATAAAAATCTTAACTATACTGGTATTAGCCTTGGCCGCGACTTTGCCACGCTTTATTCACTGAGCGTCGCCACAGGTAGTCGATACCGAAAAAGCCGATAATGGCGGCAAGTGTTGCGCAGATCAAAGAGCCGACGATAAATGCAGGCCCAATCGTTGTTAGGCTTTGTGCAAGCCATTCCCAACTCGCCTCAAAATGGAATGGTTGCTGCTCTTGACCAAGAGCAAATACACCGACTAGGTATGAGCAGTAAAATATAGGTGGCATCGTAAGTGGATTGGTGATCCACACGAGTGCAATAGACAAAGGCAAGTTAACGCGAAATGGAATCGCTAGTGCTGCCGCCAGTACCATTTGAAAAGGAACAGGGATGAATGCGAAAAATAGCCCCACCGAGAATGCGCCGCGTGCTGAGCGCCGGTTTAAATGCCACAGGTTGGCATCATGCAGTAACTTACCAAAGATTTTTAATGATTTCTGTTGTTTGATTTTATTATGATCAGGTAAAAAGCGTTGAATCGTTTTTTTCGCCATTTGCAGCTGCCATCTACTTGGATTCTGATATGTTTTGGAATAATTCTGGGTTGCTTCAGTGCGGTATTTCTTCTCGACAATTGGCGATCAGCCGCACTAAGCATATTCCTCTACTTCATGGGCCGCTATTCTAAGCTTTTTTGTCCTATATTGGCAGGATTTATTTTAGGGATTTCCATTGCTATTGGTCATTACTTTGTTTTTTATCAGCTAAAAATACCAGAAATGTGGCAATCGCAGCTTGTTACTGCTTCGGGTAAAGTTATTGAGGTTGATAATTCTGTGATTGGTGAAGCGTTAAAGGTAAAGCTTGAGCAAGTTGATGGCTACCAATTTGCCCGTTGGCGTACAGTAAACGCAAAACTCTATCGTAACTCATCCACGCCTATGTTGCGTGTCGGTGACCACATTGAATTTACGGTAAAACTTAAGCGTTATCGTAGCCGAATTAATATCGGACTTTTTAATGCTGAATTGCATGCGTTTAGGAAGCATATATATTTTAAGGGCAGCATCAAAACAATCAAGTCGGTAGTGAAGGACACTACGTGGCGAGATAACTACCGCTTATTCATAGATAAAAAGCTTGATGGGCGCAGCTATGCTTGGCTGTACTATATTTTATTAACTGGCGATACAAGCAAAGTCGACTTCGAAAACAAAACACAATTTAGAAGTCTTGGCTTGAGCCATCTGTTAGCGATTTCAGGGCTGCATATCGGAATGGTATTTGCCATCGCGTTTTTGCTGATAAAAGTCGTGCTGTATTGTATCCCGGTAATAATTCCCCAAGCAGCTAACTTACATCAATGGTGTTTGGTTTTTGCGTTACTGTTGTGTTTTGGTTACGTCATTCTCTGCGGTTACAGCGTATCGGCGACTCGAGCTTTAATCATGGCAATGGTGTGGGTTGCTTGTTACCTCTTTGCTGTGCGCCTTAAAGCGCTTCAGGTGCTAACAGTTGCGTTGACCATCGTCTTGATAGTAGACCCGTTTTCACTACTCAATCCTGGTTTATATTATTCCTTTTTTGCGGTTGCTATCATCGTAACGTTAGTGACAAAAGTTGGCAGAGGTTTAGGTGCAAAGCTACTTGCCTTAACCAAGTTGCAGCTTGCGTTATTTACCTGTCTGTTGCCACTCAACCTGTATTTCTTTTCCGGTGCGAGTATTATCTCATTGGTTGCGAACATCATTGTGATCCCGTTGGTTTCCATCGTGGTATTTCCGCTACTACTGCTTCATGTTACTGCGCTGCACGCTATTGGTTGGCAACTTCCACTTCATTTAGTTGATAATGTGTTAGTGTTTCTTTTTGAGCTGTTGCAAAGCGCTCCACTAACTTGGGTAGATATACCCGGCGTTTCGTCCATGTTTCTAATAACCAGCTACTTAAGTGCTTTGCTGCTGTATTTATTCAGAAATTATCTTGGTTTATTACCCATATTGTTTTTCCTCGTTCAGTATCAATTTCGAGCCTCTCCGCTATGGCAAATCGATATCTTTGACGTGGGTCACGGAACGGCAGTGTTAGTTTCTCGCAATAACAAAGGGCTGCTCTATGATGTGGGGGCCAAGTATTTTGGTTATTTTTCGATGTTCGAGTTTGTGATCAAACCTTATCTTTTGAATAATCGAATTACGCTGCAAGATACCATCATTAGTCATAATGATGGCGACCATAATGGTGGCGTTGACGACCTCATAGTCTATGACGGCGGAAAATCGTTACAGCGTTTTCACCCTGCAAGTCCAGCTGATAGTTGTGTGCTAGGAACACATCAATTTCAAGGGCTAGACGTATCTGTGATCTGGCCTCAAGAAGTGTCGAACAATGACAATAATAATTCTTGTGTGGTTCGTATCTCTGATGGGCGTTTTACGCTTTTATTACCAGGAGATATTGAGAAAATAACCGAAACTAAGCTGCTTAACATTGAAAAAGAAGCACTCAAGGCCGATATATTACTGGTTCCGCATCATGGTAGTGGCAGCTCTTCAAGCGAGCAGTTTATTCAAGCGATTGACCCAGATATTGCGATATTTTCTCGTGCCTTTTATTCGCCGTGGAAAATTCCCAATGAGAAAGTGATTGAAAGATACCAAAGAGTAGGGAGCACACTATTGGATACCGCCTTAGATGGCCATATAAAGATCTCAATTTTTGCTCAAGAAATTACAGTTGAACGAGCTCGGGAAGTGGAAAATTACTGGTTTCTCAGATAATCCATTCAGTTTTAACGATTTGAAAGTTACAATAATGCCATATAGAAAAGTAGAGGCTGGCAATGCAACCAACCGACAAGCAGATTTACGCTAGATTATTTAGCTATGTAAAAGATTTTAAACTCGCTGCCGTATTTTCAGTAATTGGCATGATAGGGTACGCTGCGATGGACGCTTCGTTCGTTGCCTTAATGGATCCGTTTATCGATGAGGGTCTCACTGCAGGCAATCGCGATGTACTAAAATTGGCTCCCTTTGTTGTCATCGCGCTAGTTATTGGACGCGGCATCTTTAATTATATGGCATCGTATTGCTTGTCTTATGTCGGGTCGCAGGTTGTGCGTGCTTTGCGACAGCAACTATTTGAACACATGTTGTATCTACCAGTGTCGTTTCATGATCAACACTCTAATGGTGAAATGATATCAAAAATCACTTTTGATACGGAGCAGGTACAGCAAGCCGTCACTAAGGCACTTCAAGTGCTGATCCGTGAAGGTGCATTTGTATTTTTCCTGCTCATTACGATGTTTTATGCAAGTTGGCAGCTATCGCTCATTTTCTTAGTTGTGGTACCGATCGTGGCGGTGATCGTTACTGTGGTGTCTAAGCGCTTCAAGAAAATCTCCAAGAATATTCAAGATGCGATGGGAGAAGTGACGAAAAGCTCTGAGCAAATGATGGCGGGTCATAAAGTCATTCATGGCTTTGGCGGCCAAGAAAAAACCATCTCTCACTTTGCTAAAGTTAATAATCATAACCGTCAGCAACGCGTAAAAATGGATGCGACTAAAGCGCTGAGCGTATCTATCATCCAAATCATAGCGGCGAGCGCAATGGCGGTGATACTCGCGATTGTCGCGATGCCTACTATGGTAGACAAAATTTCATCGGGCACTTTTGTCACTTTGATCACCTCTATGATGATGATGCTGCGTCCTTTAAAACAACTTGCCAATGTGAATAGCGACCTGCAACGCGGGATCTCTGCGGCGAAAAGTGTGTTTGCGGTGATTGATCTTGAACAAGAAAAGGACACTGGCACTCAGTCTTTATCTCGTGCTCAAGGTAACCTACAAGTCAAAGACTTAACCTTTACTTATCCATCTAAAAACGATCCGGTGATTGAGTCATTAAACCTTGAAATCAAAGCTGGGCAGAGTATTGCGTTGGTAGGTAGAAGTGGTTCAGGCAAATCAACTATCTCTAATCTATTACCACGTTACTATGATATTGAAGCGGGCAGTATTGAGTTAGATGGCACGAACATAAATGATTACCAGCTTGCGGATCTACGCGCGCAGTTTTCCATCGTGTCGCAGCAAGTGGTGTTGTTTAATGACACCATTGCAAACAATATTATGTACTCGTTAAAGCAACCCTTATCGCAAGAAGCCCTAGAAAAAGTAGTAAAACAAGCCCACGTCTGGGAATTTGTTAAAGATCTTCCTGAGGGCCTAAATACCGTTGTTGGTGAAAATGGCGTGATGCTTTCTGGCGGACAACGACAACGTATCGCTATCGCGCGTGCTATTGTGAAAGATGCACCTATCCTTATTTTAGATGAAGCAACATCAGCATTAGACACAGAATCTGAGCGTTTGATCCAACAAGCGTTAGAAGAGCTGATGGCCGACAAAACAACCATAGTAATTGCCCATAGGTTATCGACAATCGAGCGTTGCGACTGCATCTATGTGCTAGATAAAGGTAAGATCATCGAACAAGGCAAGCATGCTGAATTGGTCGCGCAGGAAGGGGTTTATCATGCACTTTGCAAAATGCAGTTTGGTGAGCAATAAATGGCATCCAAAATAGAGCAAAGTTGGTATAAAAAACCGGGACTACTAACGCTATTATTGCTTCCGCTAAGCCTGTTATTTGGACTTATTAGCTCGGTGAGAAAGGGGCTTTATCAACTCGGCTTTTGCCCTGCGTACCGCTCGCCTGTTCCGGTTATTATTGTCGGTAACATCAGTGTGGGCGGTAACGGCAAAACGCCATTTGTACTTTGGTTAGTCCCTTTTCTTGAAAATCTTGGTTTTAAGGTTGGGGTGATCAGTCGAGGCTACGGTGCAAAACCCAGTTTAACCCCATTTTTGGTCACTGAAGCGACCTCAACGGAAGAGGGCGGTGATGAACCTTGTTTGCTCGCCAAACGATTGAAATGCCCAGTGATGATTGGTGCTGATAGACAAGCCAGTATTGAAAAATTATTGGGTAATAGCGATGTAAACATCATCGTCAGCGACGATGGGCTACAGCACTATAAATTGGCACGAGATATTGAGTTCTGTATTGTTGATGCTGTGCGACGCTTTGGTAATGGCTTATGGATGCCAGCAGGGCCGCTTAGGGAATTACCTAAGCGTATTCAGAGTGTTGATCTTGCCGTATATAATGGTGGATGCGAAAGTTATTCCTACACGTTAGAGACCGTTGGTTTTTTTCGTGTTACAGATGATAGTCCAGCATCCAATATTGAAATGGCTGGCGCTTCAGTCTGTGCTATCGGCAATCCCGCGCGATTTGAAAATACGCTACGAGATAGGGGGATTGTTCTGAGTGAAAGCCTACATTTTGCGGATCATCATCCATATCAAGCGTCCGACTTCGCGCAAATCGATAACGGCGCTATTTTTATGACAGAGAAAGATGCGGTAAAGTGTCGCACTTTTGCAAAAGATAATTGGTATTACCTCAAAGTAGATGCCAAACCTACATCAGCGCTTGAAAAAGCGGTATTAAATTTACTTAAAAAGAAAGAGATTTATCATGGCCTTTGATACCAAATTACTAGAAATAATTGCCTGCCCAGTTTGTAAAGGCAAATTAAGATATGACAAAGAAAACAAAGAGTTGATCAGCACAGCAGCTAAGCTTGCTTATCCAATTAAAGATGATATTCCTGTGTTATTGGAAAACGAAGCGCGCGAGCTGAGCAGCGATGAGGTTGAGCAGTGGAATTCGTAGTCGTTATTCCGGCGCGTTATGCTTCAAGCAGGCTGCCTGGTAAACCACTTGCTGATATCGGCGGTAAACCAATGATCCAGCGTGTTTACGAACAGGCGATTCAATCTGGTGCGGCAGCGGTTTATATCGCAACCGATCACAGTGCGGTATTTGAGGCAGCGCAAAACTTCACTGATAATGTGCTCATGACGCGTGAAGATCACCAATCTGGAACTGAGCGACTCGCCGAAGTTGTTGAACAACTGGGGCTGAACGAACAAACCTTGGTGGTCAATGTACAAGGTGATGAGCCACTGCTAGAGCCTGATAACATCGCACAAGTGGCAGCACTACTGCACCATTCTGATGCACCGATGGCGACTTTGTGCGTTGATGTGGAAGATGTGGAAGAGGTGTTGAATCCGAATGCGGTGAAAGTGGTGTCTGATATTCAAGACAACGCACTGTATTTCTCTCGCTCTTCTATTCCGTTTCAGCGTAACAGCATGTTAACGCTCGACAAAAATAGCATTCCAGTGAGCCATTTTAAACGTCATGTTGGCATATATGCCTATCGTGCGGGCTTTATTCAAACCTATTTATCGCTAAGTGTTTCACCGCTAGAGGTGCAAGAGTCACTTGAGCAGCTACGTGTGCTGTATCATGGATACAAAATTAAGGTCGCTAAAGCGGTTAAGCCGGTGCATGCTGGAGTGGATACCCCCGAAGATTTGGCACGGGTTCAAGAGATACTGAATGGAAAAGTTTAAGCTCATTGCGGACGAGATAGACTATGTGGTTGCATACAAACCACAAGGTTTGAGCTTCCATAGTGAGGACGGTGCAGGTTTTGTTGCCTTACTGACGGAGCAACTAGGCTATCCCTTATTTGCGGTTCACCGCCTCGATAAAGTCACGTCGGGACTCATCCTTTTAGCGAAGTCTAGTGAGGCTGCAAAGCAGCTAACGAGCCTGTTTTCCGCTCGAAAAATAGATAAATTTTACCTGGCGTTAGTTAGTGCGAAACCTAAGAAAAAGCAAGGTTGGATAAAAGGCGATATGGCTAAGTCGCGCAGAGGTACCTATAAACTGATTAAAACTAAGCTAAATCCTGCGGTGACTCGATTTTATTCATGCTCTGTTGCGACCAACCTACGCGCTTGTATTGTCAAACCGTTTAGCGGTAAAACACACCAAATTCGGGTGGCACTAAAAAGCATCGGTGCACCAATTTTAGGTGATTTAGCCTATAGTGGAGAGCCTGCGGATAGAACGTATCTTCATGCATTTTGCCTTGAATTTGAATGGCAAGGTAACCATCAACGCTATCAAGCTGCGCCTGAAGGTGATGGTGCATTTGGCCATTTATTGGCACATGAAATCTTTGCAAGTTGGCAAAATCCAAGTCAATTAGAGTGGTAACATGACGGATTCGAATAGAGAACTAAGATTTGGCGGTATTGGTCGGTTATACGGTAACGCCGAGTTGGAAGCATTAAGTAAAGCACACTTTTGTGTCATTGGTATTGGTGGCGTTGGCAGTTGGGCTGTAGAAGCGCTAGTGAGAACGGGTATAGGTAAAATAACGCTTATCGATATGGACGATATTTGTGTAACCAACATCAACCGTCAGTTACATGCTCATAGCGAAAGTATCGGGATGCAAAAGATTGAAGCAATGCGAGATCGCTGTCTTGCGATTAACCCAGATTGTGAAGTTACCCTGATCGATGATTTTCTGATGTTAGATAACATTAGAAACTACATTCAAGGCTTTGATTATGTTATCGACTGTATCGACGCGGTTAAAGAGAAAGCGGCGCTAATCGCATATTGTAAGCGCAATAAAATACCGGTGATCACCACAGGTGGTGCAGGCGGTCAAACCGATCCGAGCCAGATCCAATATGGGGATGTGGCAAAGACGACCCATGATCCGCTGCTGGCAAAAGTACGCTATATTCTCAGAAAACAATATAACTTTAGCGATAATCCAAAACGTAAATTTGGCGTAGATTGCGTGTATTCCACAGAGCAACTCGTTTACCCAAGTACCGATGGCACCGTGTGCAAAGCAAAGCAACAAGCTGAAGGTGGGAAAAACATGGACTGCGCCACCGGGTTTGGCTCTGCCACTATGGTAACCGGGAGTTTTGGTTTTTTTGCGGCGTCCAAAGCAATACGTAAGTACCTCGATAAACAAAGCAAAAGCAGCGAATAAGTGTGCTCGTTTGAGCACCTTATATCACGTTATTTTAATATCTCCGCCTGCACTTGGATCTGTTCAACAATCGCACGTATACCATTACCTCTTGATGGGCTTAGGTGAGCAATTAATCCAAGCGACTCGAACAGCTTATAAGCATTAAATTGGCTCGCTTGCTCAGGCGTTTTACCTGCGTACGCTGCAATGATGATTGCAAGTATGCCTTTAACAATACGCGTATCTGAGTCGGCAATAAGTACGAGCTGCTGCGCGTTTTCATCTAAGTCCAGATAGAGCCAAACTTTACTATCACAGCCCGACACTAACGCTGAGTCAACTTTCAACGCATCAGGAAGCTCAGGAAGTTGTTTACCTAGCAGCATAATTTCACGATACTTGGCTTGCCAGCCATGACTTTCAGACAATTTTTTTGTGATATGTTCAATATTCATAAGTTCAATCTAATAATTCTATTGTGGCACTTAACGCATTAATAAAATGCTCAATATCGTCTTGGTTATTATAAAAAGCCAAACTTGCACGTACTGTCCCATTAACCTTGAGCATTTTCATTAGCGGCTGAGTACAATGGTGTCCGCTTCTGACTGCTACGCCGTATGTATTGAGTAGTGTGGCAAGATCGTAGTGGTGTTCGTTTTTATAGTTAAAACTGACGACGCCAACATTGTTTTGTGTATCGCCATAAACCGTGATGCCTTCAATCTGTTTTAGCTTTTCTAGAAGGAAGTGATAGAGCGCTTGCTCATAACGTTGAAGTGCACTGGGATCAATCTCGTTTACATAATCTATCGCTGCGGCAAATCCGATAACGCCAGAAATATTGGGAGTGCCGGGCTCAAACTTGCCAGGTGCCTCTCGATAGCTGGATCGCTCAAAACTCACTTCTTTTATCATTTCGCCGCCGGTTTTGTATACGGGGAGCGCATTTAGTTGCTGGTATTTACCATAAAGTCCGCCGACACCTGTTGGTCCAAGCGCTTTGTGAGCTGAAAAAACATAAAAGTCGCAATCCAGCGCCTTCAGATCAGGTCTTAAATGCAGTAAAGACTGTGCGCCGTCGATAACCGTGATGGTACCTAAGGCCTTGCAAACCGAAATGAGCGACTCAATTGGATGAATATTCCCAAGTGCGTTTGAAACATGGCCCATTGCTAACACATCAGGTTTATGCTGCTTTAACATCGCAATAGCGCCTTGCTCATCGAGGACGCCGTCTAACATAGGTAACACCAGCAAAGTTGCGCCTGTACGTTGACAAGCTTCTTGCCAAGGCACTATGTTAGCGTGATGTTCAAAGGGACTGATGGCAATGACGCTGTCTGAATTTAAGCTTGCACTCAGGCCATGAGCCACCAAGTTTAGTGATTCAGTTGCGCCGCTGGTCCATACGATTTCTCGTGTTTCAACATTTAAAAAATTGGCAATTGTTTCTCGGGCACTTTCGTAGCGAACAGTGGCGTTTTCACTAAGCGTGTGTAAACCTCTATGTACGTTTGAATTCTCATCTTGATAAAAAGTTTTTATGACATCAATGACTTTGTTCGGTTTTTGCGCAGTTGCAGCAGAGTCAAGATAGCAAAGCGGCTGTCCATCAAGTTGTTTGTTCAAAATTGGAAAGTCGTTGCGCAGAGATTGGATGTCAGTCATAACGTACCTGAGTTAATTGAGCAGCGCGATTCTAACGAATACGCGGCGATATTAAAACAAAAAAGGCCGCATTAAGCGGCCTTTTCAAACACAATAACGAGATTATCTGTCGTTTTGTGTTTTGTAGTCGCGAGACGTGTAGCCTTTGTAAAGCTGACGCGGACGACCAATTTTGTGTCCTGGCTGAGAAAGCATTTCGTTCCAGTGTGAAATCCAACCCACAGTACGAGACATCGCGAAGATAACTGTAAACATGCTTGTTGGGATACCGATTGCTTTAAGAATGATACCTGAATAGAAGTCTACATTCGGGTATAGCTTCTTCTCAATGAAGTAAGGGTCTTCTAGGGCAATCTGTTCAAGTTTCATTGCTACGTCAAGCAGTGGATCTTGAATGTTTAGCTCTTTAAGCACTTCGTGACACGTTTGACGCATTACTGTCGCGCGTGGGTCAAAGTTTTTATAAACGCGGTGACCAAAGCCCATTAGACGGAACGGATCGTTCTTATCTTTTGCTTTTGCAACGTACTCGTCAATACGATCAACAGAACCAATTTCTTCAAGCATAGTTAAACATGCTTCGTTTGCGCCGCCGTGTGCAGGGCCCCAAAGTGATGCAATACCTGCCGCGATACACGCGTAAGGGTTTGCACCTGAAGAGCCAGCAAGACGAACTGTTGAAGTTGACGCGTTTTGCTCGTGATCTGCGTGAAGCATGAAAATACGATCCATTGCTTTAGCAAGTACAGGGCTGACGTTGTAGTCTTCAGCTGGCACAGAGAACATCATGTGAAGGAAGTTTTCTGCGTAGCTCAAGTCGTTACGTGGATATACGAACGGTTGGCCAACGTTATATTTGTACGCCATTGCAGCAATTGTTGGTAGCTTAGCTACTAACTTGATTGCACAACGCATACGTTGATCTTCGTCAGAAATATCCAAATCGGAGTGGTAGAACGAAGATAACGCACCAACTACACCACATAGCATTGCCATAGGGTGTGCATCTACACGGAAGCCTTGGAAAAACGCAGCAATCTTCTCGTGCATCATTGTGTTGCGAGTGATCTCATCTGAGAACTCAGCTAGTTGTTCTTCGCTTGGTAATTCACCGTTTAATAGTAGGTAGCAAAGTTCAATATAGTTAGAATTTTCAGCAAGTTGCTCAATTGGATAACCGCGATGAAGCAGTACACCTTTGGCACCGTCAATGTAAGTGATAGACGAGTCACAAGAGGCAGTCGACATAAATCCTGGGTCATACGTAAATAGGCCGTGAGCACCTAAAGAACGAACGTCAACTACGTCTTGACCAGCAGTACCTTCGTAAATTGGTAACTCAATCGGATCGTGACCATCAATATGGACTGTGGCTTTTTTATCTGCCATCTATTTGTCTCCTATTTAATAACAATATTCTGATTGTTATGTTGTGATACTAATGTTAAGCAAATTCAGATCATTCTAACTTATAACCTAGGTTAAAAGTCAATTTTTCTGTGATTTATGCATAAATGTATAATAAATATTCTACGACGATTAAATATTAGACCATTCGCTAATTCGCAAGCGTCTCTATCTAAACAAGAATTGTAAAAGGGCGCATAGCCTTATATACTGTCAACGGTTTTATACCGTATCGTCTGTGGGTAAACCTATTTTTACATCAATTTTTACACTCGAGTGAACTTTTTGGTGTCCTAATTGGTTTATCTAGAGTGTGCCACCTACATTTGCAATATGTAGGTGGGTTTCATAAAAACAAGTAGATGAGCTCCTTTGTGGGCAAAGATGGGCAAGTAACTGTGAAAAAGCAAAGACCTGTAAATCTAGATCTTACGACTATATCTATGCCGCCAACGGCTAAAGCGTCGATTCTTCACCGTGTCACCGGTGTTGCTTTCTTCTTCGCTTTGACCTTTGTGATTTGGGCTTGGTCTGAATCCCTTTCTTCTCCTGAAGGCTTCGAGTTTGTAAAAGAACTGATGTCTGGCTTTATCGCGAAATTCATCGCGTGGGGCACCCTAACTGTATTGTCTTACCACATCATCGGTGGTATCCGTCACATGATCCAGGATATGGGACATTGGGAAGAATTAGAATCAGGCAACAATAGCGCGAAGATTGCACTAGCACTTTGGGTTATCGTAGCAATTTTGGCTGGAGTATGGATATGGTCTTAAATCAAGCGACTCTAAAGCGTGATGGCGTACAAGACTACGTGTCACTACGTACAACTGCGTTAATTATCCTAGCTTACGCGGTATTCATCGTAGGCTATCTTCTAATTACTCCTGAACTAACTTATGAAGCTTGGTCAGGGTTGTTCTCAAATTTAGCTGTGAAAGCAGCAACGATGATCACACTAGTATGTATCATGGTACATACACGCATCGGTTTGTGGCAGGTTCTAACTGACTACGTTAAGAACTCAACAACTCGCACTATTCTTGGCTTTGTATTAAACCTTATGGCTTTAGCTTACGTAGCTATTGGTCTGTTTGTTCTGTGGGGTGTTTAAGTGAAATATAACGTACGTGAATTTGACGCAGTTGTAGTCGGTGCAGGCGGTGCGGGTATGCGCGCGGCACTTGCTATCTCGGAATCAGGCAAAACTTGTGCTCTTATTTCAAAAGTTTTCCCAACTCGTTCTCATACAGTATCAGCACAGGGTGGTATCACCGTTGCGCTAGGTAACTCTCACGAGGACAACTGGGAATGGCACATGTACGATACGGTTAAAGGTTCTGATTACATCGGTGACCAAGACGCTATCGAGTACATGTGTAAAACAGGTCCAGAAGCTATCACTGAACTTGAGAACATGGGTCTACCTTTCTCTCGTTTTGAGAATGGTCGCGTATATCAGCGTCCTTTCGGTGGGCAGTCAAAAAACTTTGGTGGCGAGCAAGCTGCACGTACAGCAGCCGCAGCGGACCGTACTGGTCACGCGTTGCTACACTGCCTATACCAGCAAAACGTTAAAAACAAAACAAACGTTTTCTCTGAGTGGTATGCACTAGACCTAGTAAAAAATGACAATGGCGATGTAGTGGGTGTCACCGCAATCGACATCGAGTCAGGTGAAATCACCTATTTCAAATCAAAAGCAGTTGTTCTTGCAACTGGTGGTGCGGGTCGTATTTTCGCATCAACAACGAATGCGCATATCAACACAGGTGACGGCGTTGGTATGGCGGTTCGTGCTGGCATTTCAATGCAAGACATGGAAATGTGGCAGTTCCACCCGACAGGTATCGCAGGTGCGGGTGTACTAGTAACAGAAGGTTGTCGTGGTGAAGGTGGTTACCTTCTAAATAAAGATGGCGAGCGCTTCATGGAGCGTTATGCGCCAAACGCGAAAGACCTAGCATCACGTGACGTTGTTGCACGTTCAATGATGACTGAGATCCGTGAAGGTCGTGGTTGTGATGGTCCTTGGGGTCCGCACATCAAGCTGAAGCTTGACCACTTAGGTGCTGAGACACTTAATTTACGTCTTCCTGGCGTTTGTGATCTAGCGAAGACATTCGCACACGTAGACCCAGCGGAAGAGCCAATTCCAGTAATCCCTACTTGTCACTACATGATGGGTGGTGTACCTACTAACGTAAACGGTCAAGTACTGAACGTAGACGGTCAAGGTAATGAAAAGATCGTTGAAGGTCTATTTGCAGTAGGTGAGATTGCGTGTGTATCTGTACACGGTGCAAACCGTCTAGGTGGTAACTCACTGCTTGACCTTGTCGTATTCGGTCGTGCGGCGGGTAACTTCCTTGGTACTTACTTGAAAGATGCTGAAATCGCCAAAGAAGCAAGCAACGATAACGTAGACGCAGCACTTGCGCGTACTAACCGTTGGGAAACTTCTGCGAAAGGTCAGGGTGAAGATCCTGTACAAATCAAGAAAGATCTACAACGTTGTATGCAGCTTAACTTCTCGGTATTCCGTGAAGGTGATGCAATGGCTGAAGGTCTTAAAGAACTTAAAGAGATTCGTGAGCGTCTACAGTACGCACGTCTTGACGATAAGTCTGCTGAATTCAACACGCAACGTATCGAGTGTCTAGAGTTAGATAACTTGATGGAAACAGCGTATTCGACAGCGGTTGCTGCGAACTTCCGTACGGAAAGTCGTGGTGCACACTCTCGCTTCGATTACCCAGAGCGTGATGATGAAAACTGGTTGTGTCACTCGATTTACAACCCAGAGTCTGAGTCTATGAGTAAGCGTGAAGTTAACTACGCGCCTAAGACTCGTGAAGCATTCCCACCGAAAGCACGTACATACTAGGAGCTAAGCGATGGCAACTTTAGAATTATCTGTTTATCGTTATAATCCTGATGAAGATGCGGCGCCACGCATGCAAGACTATTCTCTAGAAGTAGAGGAAGGCCGTGACATGATGGTGTTAGATGCTCTTATGCAGTTAAAAGAGCAAGACCCATCTTTATCTTTCCGTCGTTCATGCCGTGAAGGGGTATGTGGTTCTGACGGTATTAATATGAATGGTAAAAATGGTCTTGCATGTATTACTCCAATTTCTGCTTTGCAGAGCGGTGGTAAAGGCAAGGTCGTCATTCGTCCATTACCAGGTCTTCCGGTGATCCGTGACTTAGTAATCGACATGAGCCAGTTCTATACGCAATACGAGAAGGTTAAGCCATTCTTGATCAACGACAAGCCAACTGGTGGTGAAGAACGTCTTCAGTCTATTGAAGAACGTGAAAAGCTAGATGGCCTGTACGAATGTATTCTTTGTGCATGTTGTTCAACGTCTTGTCCTTCTTTCTGGTGGAACCCAGACAAGTTCATCGGTCCTGCGGGTCTTCTACATGCTTATCGTTTCTTGGCTGATAGCCGTGATACAGCGACAGAAGAACGTCTTGCTGGTCTTGATGACGCGTTCAGCGTATTCCGCTGTCACAGTATTATGAACTGTGTTAGCGTATGTCCAAAAGGCCTTAATCCAACTAAGGCAATTGGACAAATTAAATCAATGTTGTTAAACCGTTCGGTATAACACATACTACTAGCTAAGATGGCAAGCAAAAGCTTGCCATCTTGTTTTCGTTTGAGTTTCTGCGCTAGATAAAAGGGCTAATAGATGCACGAAGGTGTGATGAAGGCATGGCTAGAATCTTCGCATTTGTACGGCGGTAACGTTGCGTACGTAGAAGATCTATATGAGGCGTATCTAGATGATGCAGCTTCAGTGCCAGAAGAGTGGCGAGAGGTGTTTGATCAACTACCTAAAGTTGATGGAGTGGATGTTGACACTAAACATTCAGAAGTAAGAGCGCAATTTGCGGAGCTTGCTAAAAACAAACACAGAGAAGTCGTGGTTTCCGCAGAGGGTTCTGCTGATGCCAAGCAAGTTAAAGTTCTGCAGTTAATTAATGCATTCCGTTTCAGAGGTCATCAGAACGCAAACCTAGATCCTTTAGGGATTTGGGATAGAGAACGTGTTCGCGATCTTGACCCTGCTTTTCATGATTTAACTGATGCAGACTTAGATAAAGAATTTAACGTTGGCTCTTTTGCTTGTGGCAAAGAGACAATGAAACTCAAAGACTTGTACGCTGCGCTTAAAGCGACATACTGTGGCTCTATCGGTGCAGAGTACATGCACATCACCTCTACCGAAGAAAAACGTTGGTTACAACAGCGTTTGGAATCGTCCTTCTCGAAGCCACAATTCGACAAAGAAACCAAACTAAGAATCTACAAAGGTCTAACTGCTGCAGACGGCTTAGAAAAGTACTTGGGCGCAAAATTCCCAGGCGCTAAGCGTTTCTCTCTAGAAGGCGGTGACTCACTTGTGCCTATGCTGAAAGAGCTTATTCACCGTGCTGGTGAAAGCGGTCAGCAAGAAGCCGTAATTGGCATGGCCCACCGAGGTCGTCTAAATGTACTAGTGAATGTATTGGGTAAAAACCCTCAAGAACTATTTGACGAGTTCGCAGGTAAATATGGCGAGCACGCAGGTTCTGGTGATGTTAAATACCACATGGGTTTCTCTTCTGACTTCGGTACGAAGGGCGGCAATGTTCATATGGCATTGGCATTTAACCCATCTCACCTTGAAATCGTAAACCCAGTAGTAATGGGTTCGGTACGTGCTCGTCTTGACCGTTTGAATTGCCAAAGTGGTTCTAAAGCATTACCAATCACAATTCACGGTGACTCTGCAATCGCAGGTCAAGGTGTCGTTCAAGAAACGTTTAACTTATCGCAAACACGTGCATACGGCGTTGGCGGTTCGATCCGTATCGTAGTTAATAACCAAGTTGGTTTCACTACGTCAAAACGCGAAGATACTCGTTCGACTGAATACTGTACTGATATCGCTAAAATGGTTCAGGCACCTATCTTCCACGTGAACGCAGACGATCCTGAAGCTGTTGCTTTTGTTACACAAGTTGCACTTGATTTCCGTAACAAGTTTAAACGCGATGTGGTAATTGACTTAGTATGTTACCGTCGCCACGGCCACAACGAAGCGGATGAGCCAAATGCGACGCAACCGCTGATGTATCAGAAGATCAAAAAGCACCCAGTACCTCGCCAATTGTATGCTGATCAACTTGTACGCGAAGGTGTGATTTCTGAAGACGATGCGAAACAAATTGCTGACGAGTACCGAAATGGTCTTGATAAAGGCGTTTGTGTCGTTGAAGAAATTCAAAAAGAAACCAAACACTCATCAGATTGGTCTAAGTATGTTGGTCACGATTGGGATACGCCGTATGAGCCAAAGGTTGCGCTAGATAAACTCAAAGCGCTTGGCGAAAAGATTGCGAGCTACCCAGAGGCCCATAAAGCACAATCACGCGTTAAAAAGATTTACGATGATCGTAAACTTATGGCGCAAGGCGAGAAAATGCTTGATTGGGGTATGGCTGAGACATTGGCTTACGCGACCTTGGTTGATGAGGGCACTGATATTCGTCTTACTGGTCAGGATTCTGGTCGTGGTACATTCTTCCACCGTCATGCCGTAGTTCATAACCAAAAAGACGCGTCGACTTATCTTCCGCTGCAAAACATTCGTGAAGGTCAAGGCCTGTTCGAAGTGTACGATTCAGTACTATCGGAAGAAGCGGTACTTGCGTTCGAATATGGTTACGCGACAGCAGAGCCAACGTCATTGGTACTATGGGAAGCGCAATTTGGTGACTTCGCCAACGGTGCTCAAGTCGTATTCGACCAATTCCTAAGTTCAGGTGAGCAGAAGTGGGGTCGTTTATGTGGTCTAACACTACTACTTCCTCATGGCTATGAAGGTCAAGGTCCAGAGCACAGTTCTTCGCGTTTAGAGCGTTATTTACAGCTTTGTGCTGACCACAATATGCAAGTATGTGTGCCGTCAACACCAGCGCAAGTTTATGCAATGCTACGTCGTCAATCGGTTCGTCCACTACGTCGTCCTCTGATTGTAATGACGCCTAAGTCGCTATTACGCCACCCATTAGCTGTTTCTAGCCTAGAAGAGCTATCCGAAGGCGTATTCAATAACATGATCGATGAGATTGATGATATCAATCCTGAAAACGTTGAGCGTGTTGTGTTCTGTAGCGGTAAGGTTTATTACGAACTACTGCAAGAACGTCGTAAGCAAGAGCTTAACAACGTGGCTATCGTTCGTGTTGAACAGCTATATCCATTCCCTCACAAAGAGATGGATGAGATCATGGCTCGCTACCAGCACGTAAAAGATTTTGTTTGGTGTCAAGAAGAGCCACAAAACCAAGGTGCTTGGTACTGTTCACAGCATCATTTCTGGGAAGCTATCCCAGCTGGCGCAAATCTGACTTATGCAGGCCGTAAGGCTTCAGCTGCACCAGCATGTGGATACATGTCTACACATACTAAAGAACAAAACGCGTTAATTGCTGACGCTTTAACAATTAAGAAATAAGGAATAAGAGATGACAACCGAAATTAAGGTTCCTGTTCTTCCTGAGTCTGTTGCCGATGCAACGGTTGCTACATGGCATGTAAGCGTTGGCGATAAAGTGACTCGTGATCAAAACTTAGTTGACATCGAAACGGATAAGGTCGTTTTAGAAGTTGTAGCGCCAGAAGATGGTGTTATCGTTACAATTTCTGAAGAGGAAGGCGCAACCGTTCTTGGCGAACAAGTTATTGCACAACTAGGTGCTGCTGATGAAGCAGCAGCGCCTGCTCAATCAAATGAAAAACCAGCAGCGTCAGAATCGGCGCCAGCAGCAGAAGGTAAAGAAGTGGACATTAAAGTACCTGTACTTCCTGAGTCAGTAGCAGACGCTACTATCGCAACTTGGCACGTTCAACCAGGTGAAGCGGTTAGCCGCGACCAGAATCTAGTTGATATTGAAACAGATAAAGTGGTTCTTGAAGTTGTTGCACCTGAAGACGGTGTGATGGGTGAGCACATCCACGCTGAAGGTGAGACAGTACTAGGTGATCAAGTTATCGGTAAAATCGTTGCCGGTGGCGCACCAGCTGCATCATCAAGTGCGAAGAAAGAAGAAGCACCAGCTGCTGCTTCTGACGAAAACTCAGATGTACTAACACCATCTGTTCGTCGTCTTATCGCAGAGAAAGGCCTTGATGCTGCTAAGATCAAAGGGTCTGGTAAAGGCGGTCGCATTACTAAAGAAGACGTGGACGCTTTCCTTAAAGCACCAGCAAAATCAGAGTCTAAGCCTGCAGCTTCAGCACCAGCTGCCCCGGTAGGTGAGCGTACTCAGAAACGTGTACCAATGACTCGTCTACGTAAGACAATCGCTAACCGCTTATTAGAAGCGAAGAACTCAACAGCAATGCTGACAACGTTCAACGAAGTAAACATGAAGCCAATCATGGATCTTCGTAAGCAGTACCAAGAGGTATTTGAGAAGCGCCACGGTATTCGTTTAGGTTTCATGTCTTTCTACGTGAAAGCGGTAACAGAAGCACTTAAGCGTTTCCCTGAAGTTAACGCGTCAATCGACGGTGACGATATCGTTTACCACAACTACTTTGACATCAGCATCGCGGTATCAACACCTCGTGGTCTAGTGACTCCAGTACTACGTGATTGCGATAAGCTTTCTGTTGCTGAAATCGAGAAGAATATTCGCGAATTGGCTATCAAAGGTCGTGATGGCAAACTAACTGTTGACGATATGACTGGCGGTAACTTCACTATTACCAACGGTGGTGTATTCGGCTCACTACTATCTACGCCTATCATCAACTTGCCACAGTCTTCAATCTTGGGCATGCACAAAATCCAAGAGCGCCCTATGGCAGTAAACGGTAAAGTTGAAATTTTACCTATGATGTACCTAGCACTATCTTATGACCACCGTCAAATCGATGGTAAAGAGTCAGTTGGTTTCCTAGTAACAATTAAAGAGTTACTTGAAGATCCAACACGTCTACTACTAGACGTATAATATTTGTTTAAAGAATAAGCTGTATGCTCGCATACAGCTTTTTTTTTGCGCCTTTGGTCTAAGTGGGGTTTTCATCAGAAGCCTTGGGATCTATACTATGTGCGCAATTTGGGATAGCTGACTATTTGCATAAATATTCAGCTTTTTTAGTATAAAAAATTGGATAAAGCATCATGAATTTGCATGAGTATCAGGCAAAACAACTTTTTGCCGAATATGGTTTACCTGTATCAGAAGGCTTTGCTTGTGATACACCTCAAGAAGCAGTAGAAGCTGCTGGTAAAATCGGTGGAGACAAGTGGGTTGTTAAGTGTCAAGTACACGCTGGCGGCCGTGGTAAAGCTGGCGGTGTTAAACTTGCAGACAGCAAAGACGAAATCCGCGCATTCGCTGAAAACTGGTTAGGTAAAAACCTAGTTACTTACCAAACAGACGAGAAAGGTCAGCCTGTTGCTAAAATCTTAGTAGAAAGCTGCACTGATATTGCAAATGAACTATACCTAGGTGCTGTTGTTGACCGTGGTTCACGTAAAATCGTGTTCATGGCATCAACTGAAGGTGGTGTAGAAATTGAACAAGTTGCAGAAGAAACGCCTGAACTAATTCATAAAGCTGAGATCGACCCACTAGTAGGTCCTCAAGCTTACCAAGGTCGTGAGCTAGCGTTCAAACTAGGTTTGAACCCAACTCAAGTTAAGCAATTCACTAAGATCTTCATGGGTCTAGCGCAAATGTTTATCAACCACGACTTTGCTCTACTAGAAATCAACCCTCTAGTGATCACAGACGCTGGTAATCTACACTGCCTAGACGGCAAAATCGGTGTAGACGGCAACGCATTGTTCCGCCAGCCTAAGATCCGCGAATTCCACGATCCTTCACAAGAAGACGCACGTGAAGCACACGCAGCAAGCTTTGAGCTTAACTACGTAGCACTAGACGGTAACGTTGGTTGTATGGTTAACGGTGCAGGCCTTGCGATGGGTACTATGGACATCGTAAACCTACACGGCGGCAAGCCAGCTAACTTCCTAGACGTTGGTGGCGGCGCGACTAAAGAGCGTGTATCTGAAGCATTCAAGATCATCCTTTCTGACGACAATGTTAAAGCAGTACTAGTTAACATCTTCGGTGGTATCGTACGTTGTGACATGATCGCTGAAGGTATTATCGGTGCGGTTAAAGAAGTTGGCGTAAACGTACCAGTAGTTGTACGTCTTGAAGGTACTAACGCTGAAGCTGGTCGTGAAGTACTAGCTAACTCTGGCCTTGACATCATTGCAGCTGAGTCACTAACTGACGCTGCTGAGAAAGTAGTTGCTGCTGCGGAGGGCAAATAATGTCTGTACTAATTAACAAAGATACTAAAGTAATCTGTCAAGGTTTCACTGGTGGTCAGGGTACTTTCCACTCTGAGCAAGCTATCCAGTACGGTACGCAAATGGTTGGCGGTGTTTCTCCTGGTAAAGGCGGCACAACTCACTTAGGTCTACCTGTATTTAACACAGTACGTGAAGCGGTAGAGTCAACTGGTGCAACTGCATCTGTTATCTACGTACCAGCTGCGTTCTGTAAAGACGCTATCCTTGAAGCGATCAGCGCAGGTATCGAACTAATCGTATGTATCACTGAAGGCATCCCTACACTAGATATGGTTGATGTTAAAGTGAAGCTAGAAGAAACTGGCGTTCGCATGATTGGTCCTAACTGCCCAGGTGTTATCACACCAGGTGAAACTAAGATCGGTATCATGCCAGGTCACATCCACTTACCTGGTAAAGTAGGTATCGTGTCACGTTCTGGTACTTTGACTTACGAAGCAGTTAAGCAAACAACAGACGCTGGCTTCGGTCAATCTACTTGTGTTGGTATCGGTGGTGATCCAATCCCAGGCACTAACTTCATCGACGTACTAGAGATGTTCCAAAACGATCCGCAAACTGAAGCTATCGTCATGATCGGTGAGATCGGCGGTACAGCTGAAGAAGAAGCGGCTGAGTACATCAAGCACAACGTAACTAAGCCTGTTGTTTCTTACATCGCAGGTGTTACAGCTCCTCCAGGTAAGCGTATGGGTCACGCTGGTGCAATTATCGCAGGCGGTAAAGGTACAGCTGACGAGAAATTCGCAGCACTTGAAGCAGCGGGTGTTAAAACAGTTCGCTCTCTTGCAGAAATCGGTTCTGCACTAAAAGAGAAAGCGGGTTGGTAAGTTAATACCACACGTTAAAAAGGCTCCTCAAGGAGCCTTTTTTGATCTCGCTATACCAATTGCATGAGGGGATTATGCCTTTTCATAAACTCGGTCAGCTTTGTGAAGCCACAAAAAATGAATTATTAACACTTACTCAGCAAAACCCAACGTTCGACACTAAGCGCTGCAGCCGCAATGAAATATTATTGCAACAAGGGCAAGTGCAACGTCATGGCTTTTTTATCCACTCTGGTAAGCTTGTATCATCGGTTGTAAATGAAACAGGGGAGCAAAGACATAAGGAGTTCTATTTTGCTGGTGAACTTTGTATTCTATTTGCTGAATGGATCCAAAAATCTCCTAGCTTCTATCAAATCTCTGCGCTGGATGATGTGGAGTTGGTACTCGTTCCGCTAGCCGAATTAGAACAAGATAATCTTCGCGCACTTAAATTAAAATTATTAGAACAGCAGTTGCTATTTAAAGAAGCAAAAGAAGCTTTTCTACTACTAAATACGCTGGAGCAAAGATATTGTTTTTTGCGTGACAAACGTCCGCATTGGGTTAATGGTTTAGCAAATTATGATCTGGCTAATTATTTGAGCGTAACGCCTCAAGGGCTATCACGGTTAAAGTCGCGAGTGAACAAAGCGCAAGCGACAACAACTAAGCGTTAGCTCAAAGACTATATTCACGCTCTACCTTGGCGATACGAGTTGTATAGCTTTGATACCATTTTTTATTGCCGTTTTTTTGCGCCTCAATATGCTCAGCATTGGCTTTCCATGCTTTGATTGACTCAAGGTCTCGCCAATAAGAAACGGTGATCCCAACCTCCTCACGCGCAGATTCTAATCCTAAAAAACCGGGTTGAAGCTGTGCAAGCTCGACCATTCTCGACGCGGTTTGGGCGTAACCCTCGTCGTCTTCATTTTTTATATTGGTAAGAATTACGGCGTAATAGGGTGGTGGTGGAGTAGTTGCAATCATAAGTTGTAGCGCAGTAAATTGTAGATGCTATGTTTATACCAATTAAGCTGTGCTCTAATCAATCACGATAAATGATGAGTTCCTCATCAGAGCAACTCATCATTTATTTCTAATATCATTCAACCCCAAAAGGATTGTCTATGCTGTGCGCAGGTACAGTAAACCAACGTGGACCATCGTCGGTCATATAGAAATGGTCTTCCAAGCGAATGCCAAATTCGTCAGGAATAACCAGCATAGGCTCGTTTGAAAAACACATTCCAGCTGCAAGCGGTTCAGGGTTGTCTTTGACTAAATAAGGCCATTCGTGAATATCTAAGCCGATACCGTGCCCAGTGCGATGTGGGCAACCTGGTAGTTGATAATCAGGACCAAGCCCATTGCTGGCAATATACTCTCTCGCCGCTTTATCAACAGCGCCACAGGGCGCACCAATTTTGGCTGCATTAAATGCTGCAATTTGCGCTTGCTTCTCGATTTGCCAAACGGACTTTTGCTTTTCACTGGGGTCGCCAAAAACATAAGTACGGGTGATATCGCTAAGATAGCCGTGTAACTTACAACCAGTGTCGACGAGAACCACGTCGCCT
The DNA here is from genome assembly GCF_030291895.1 of Pseudoalteromonas sp. JC3. NCBI lineage: Bacteria > Pseudomonadati > Pseudomonadota > Gammaproteobacteria > Alteromonadales > Pseudoalteromonadaceae > Pseudoalteromonas > Pseudoalteromonas sp. JC3. The sequence continues at coordinate 2,109,049 of NZ_CP127855.1, forward strand.
TTTGTCAGCGTTTGTGGATTTTTTACACCATGTGGGAATGACGACGCCACACCAAATAGCACAATACAAAAATAATTGCCCGGTGCTCCCACTTTTTTGTGCGCTTCATTAATAAAAGCTTCAACTTCGGTTGTGCTGATCCCTTCATACAGCATAGATGCCGTTGCTTTATGTACGGCAAGTGTCATGTCCATTGCACGTTGAATAAGGGCAATTTCATTGGCCGATTTATGCATTCTACAATGCGCGGTTACTGCCTTTGCATTGATAAGCGAAAGCTCAGGTGCCGCGAGTCTGATCCCGTCAGCAACAAAAAACGCAGTGCTTTCGTCAATGGCGAGTGTACCTGTGCTATCAATATTGAGTGTGTTAAGTACGTTTGCAACGAGCTCGTAAGGAGATTCTTCTTCTTGCCAAGCATGAATAGGGCCTTCAATCAGCCAATAATCCTTGATTGATCCGATCTCAAAAAACGGGACGATGAACTGAACTTGTCCATCGGCGGGTAAAATAGCACCGACCAAACGCTCACTGGCGTACCATTGCAAACCAGTAAAGTATTTTAAATTTGTACCTGCATTTAAATAGAGTGCATCAATGTTGTTCTGCTGCATATATTGTTGAGCTTTTTCTATTCTTGCTAAATACTCGCTTTCGGCAATTGGCGCTATGCCTTTGGTCATATCTTCTAAGTTATCTAGCGCTTGCTGCGCGCTCTGGTATGCAATACCTTTCATTTATTGTGATCCTTAGCTAATTAAATCGAGCAATACTAAAGGGAGTAAGATCGATGTCGTTGGGCTTGTTGTCAATAAGATCTGCGATACATTCACTTGAAATTGCGGCTTGGGTCAGTCCTAAGTGCTGATGACCCAGTGCAAAATAAAGGTTGTGATGATTTGGCGCTTGTCCGATGACAGGTAAATAATCTGGGAGTGAGGGACGGCAGCCAACCCAAAGCGCCTCACTGTGTTGTGGCAGAGTTTGCCTTAATAGAATGCTTGCGTGATGTAATAATGCACGAGCACGGCTGTAGTTGGGTTTACTATCCAGTGTGGCAAATTCTACCGTTCCGGCCAGTCGCAAACCTTGTGACATGGGCGTCATGATAAACCCTCGTTCACTTGATGCGACAGGTCTTGTAAGCGTATTATTCACTGCTAACATGTTGTGATAACCGCGTTCGGCAATCATGGGCAGTGAGTAACCTAAAGACGCACAGAGTGTTTTACTTGCCGCTCCTGTTGCTACAACTACTTTGTTAAAGGTCATCTTGTGGCTTTTGGAGTGAAGTGTATAGCCATGCTCTGTGTGGATAATATTGTCGATTGAGGCTTGCTTGAATGCTCCCCCTAGCTGCATAAACTGCTCATATATAGTCAAACAAAGGGCGTAGGGATCTGTGCTATGCGCGACTTTATCAAAATACAGTGCTGAGGTAATGGTACTTGATAGGCTCGGCTCCATTTCTCGGGCTTGATCACCTGTAAGTAAGCTCACTGAGATGTCTTGTTCGGTGTATTTGTTATAGCTTTTACGGGCAGAGCTTTCGTCACCTTCAAATACCAGTAAACTGCCGTTGCTAGATATAAGTGTATGATACTTATCACCAAGTAAACGCTGATATGCGGGTAGTGCGCGTTCATTTAAACTTCTAAGTGCGATTGTACCTTTGTGGAAACAGCTGCTTTTCATTTGCTTTAAGAATCGTACAAACCAAGGAATATTTTTGAGCAAAGAGGTGGTCTCAATTCGCAAAGGCCCCACCGGATTGACTAACATGCCAGGCACTTTTGTTAGTAAAGCTGCGTCTGCCATAGGGAATACCTGCTCTGTGGCAAAATGCCCTGCATTACCCTTGGAGCATCCCTCTGCAGGCTGATTTCTATCGAGCAAGGTAACAGCGTGGCCTCGTCGAGCTAATTGCAGCGCGGTGGTTATTCCAATGATCCCTGCACCGATCACTGCAATTTTATTATTACTTTCCACAATTTACCTCTCCATCCTAAATTGTATTTCCACATAGACATCAATCAGGCCTTGTCTAAATACCAAAAAGAAAAAATTTACCACTTATAAATCATAAGATTACAGACGTTTAAGTCAGTCAATTGAGCTAATGGTTAAAAAATCTCTCTTTTGAATATTGATTATTGTATACAATATACCTATGATGGCAAGCACAATAACTAAACAACCTAATGAAAGGCGAGAACCATGAACGTAAATTGGCAGGGTGTATATCCAGCAGTAACCACTCAATTCCATGATGACGAAAGCATCAACTTTGATACCACCAAAGAGATGATAGATAACCTGATTAACGAAGGGGTTCATGGCATCATAGTATTAGGCACCGTTGGTGAAAACTGCTCACTCACGGCTGACGAGAAACGCCAAGTTTTAAAAGCGGCGACAGAAGTGGTAGGTGATAGAGTGCCACTACTTAGTGGTGTGGCTGAGACCACAACTGCACTGGCTGTCGAGTTTGCCAAAGATGCAGAAGCGCTTGGAATAGATGGACTGATGGTGTTGCCGGGGATGGTCTACCGCTCAACCGAGCGTGAAGCTATTCATCATTACCAACAGGTAGCGCGAAGCACGGCATTACCTATTATGATTTATAACAATCCGGTGACCTACGGTGTCGACGTGTCTATTGAAGGTATGAAAACCTTAGCTGAAGAGTCCAATATTGTTTCAGTAAAAGAAGCAACGGAAGATACCCGTCGTATTAGCGAACTGTTTAGCGCATTTGGCGATCGTTACGTTGTATTTGGTGGTGTTGATGATATCGCACTGGAAAGCCTGATGCTTGGCGCGACGGGTTGGATCTCGGGATTGACCAATGTATTCCCACGCGAGTCAGTGGCTATTTATAAACTTGCTGAACAAGGTCGCTATGAAGAAGCGCGCGCGCTGTGGCGTTGGTTTTTACCTTTGCTACGCTTAGATACTATTCCGACACTGGTGCAGTGCATCAAATATGCAGAACATTTGGCTGGACGCGGTAGTGAAGTGACTCGTTCTCCAAGATTGCCACTCACCCAAGAGCAAAAGGCTTACGTGAGTCGTTTGTACGATGAAGCGATGGCAAATCGAATTGACTTAAGCCAATATAACTTGGACTAAGCGTATGATTTTAGGCACCTACTATTGTATAGATGGCCACACCTGTGGCAATCCCGTGCGCTTGGTCACGAGTGGTCATCCACCGCTTTTGGGCGAGAGCATGAGTGAAAAGCGCCAACATTTTTTACGCGACTACGATTGGATAAGGCGCGCACTGATGTTTGAGCCCAGGGGCCATGACATGATGTCGGGTGCCTTTTTATATCCACCGACCACTGCTGATGGGGATGTGGCAATCCTATTTATCGAAACTTCTGGGTGCTTGCCGATGTGTGGGCACGGCACTATCGGGACAGTCACTTTTGGCCTTGAAAGCGGCCTTATAACTCCAAAGGAACAGGGGGTACTCAAGCTTGACACCCCTGCGGGGCGCGTGAATGCCTATTATGAGATGAAGGCAGATAAAGTGACTTGGGTAAAGCTCTACAATGTGCCGGCATTTTTGGCGTACCAAGCGGTGCCTGTCCATGTTGATGGGCTAGGGGAGCTCATCGTTGATATTGCCTACGGCGGTAACTTTTACATTATTGTTGAGCCTCAAAGTCTATTTGCTGGTGTGGATCAAAGCTGCGCTGCTAAATTATTGGCATGGAGCCCCAAAGTGCGCGCGGCAGTTAACGCGCAAATAAATCCAATTCATCCCGAAGATTCTTTTGTATGTGGCGCCTCCCATGTGTTATGGACAGGCAAGCCACAACATCCAGATAGTCATGCTGCAAACGCGGTATTTTATGGCGATAAAGCGATTGATAGATCGCCTTGTGGCACCGGCACAAGTGCACGCATGGCACAGCTGTTTGCAAAAGGACTGCTAAAAGATGGCGACACTTTTGTTCACGAGAGCATCATAGGCAGCCAATTTATCGGTAAGGTCGAAGGCACAACTGAAGTTGCGGGAAAAGCCGCAATTCTGCCAAGTATTCAAGGTTGGGCACGTCAAACGGGGAGTAATTGTATCACTGTGGATGACGAAGATCCGTATGCATTTGGTTTTCAGGTGCTCTAGGGCCTGTTGACCTTTGCTGCAAAAACAAACTTGAAAGATCAACAGGCCCTAGCCATTAAGGTTGAAAGAAAACAGGAGCTAACAATGAATTTATCAGGAAAGAGCTACATTAACGGTGCGTGGCAGGCCGCACAAACTGCAACAACGTTTTACGCGTTTTGCCCAGCAACCAATGAGCCGCTGACGCAAGCATTTTTTAACGCTAGTGAAGTACAAGTAGAGGAAGCTGTTAATGCGGCAGAGCAGGCTTTTAAGGCTTATCGTAAAACGTCGATGACTGCTCGAGCAGAGTTTTTAGAAACCATAGCCCAAGAAATTCTTGCCTTAGGTGATGGGCTAATAACCACAACAATGGCAGAAACTAACCTGCCAAGGGCAAGACTCGAGGGCGAGCGTGGCCGCACGGTAAACCAATTAAACGCATTTGCTACAGCGCTGAGAGATAACCTAGCTGAGCTTTGCCTTGCTAAGGAAGAGCAAGCGGACCCAAATCGCACGCCGCTGCCTAAGCCAAAAACACAGCTTAAGCATATTCCTATTGGCGTTGTTGCGGTGTTTGGTGCATCAAACTTCCCTTACGCTTTCTCAACGCTTGGAGGCGATACCGCAGCTGCGTTAGCCGCTGGTTGCCCCGTGGTGTATAAAGGTCACCCAGCACATCCGGCAACGTGTGAGCTAATGACCAAGGCCATTGCTGCAGCAATAAGCAAATGTGATATGCCAAGCGGGGTGTTTTCAATGCTGCAAGCGAAAGCGTACGATGTCGCGCATTGGCTGGTTAAAGCTGAGCCTATCAAAGCGGTTGGATTTACGGGCTCCTTTGGCGTCGCAAAAGCATTGCAGGGCACTATAGCGAAGCGCCATGAACCTATCCCGCTTTACGGTGAGCTTGGCAGCGTAAACCCGCAAATTGTCTTACCTGAAAAAATACAGTCGCAAGGCGCAGAGCTTGGTGCACAATTTGTCCAGTCTTTACTTATGGGCAATGGTCAATTTTGTACTAGCCCCGGTATTTGGTTGGTGCCAAGCAATCATTCACAAACATTTATCGAGACAGCTAAGCAAAATATTAGCGCAGCACCTTCCGATACCTTATTAACCCCTGGCATTTTAAAAGCTTATCAAAACAGCACTGCGGCGCTAAAAGCACACCCTCAAGTAACGTTGTTGAGCGCTGGTGAGCAAGCACAGCCGTTTCACGCCAACGCGCACTTGTTTTCAACGGATAGCAAAAGTTTTGTATCTGACGAGAGGCTTAAAGAAGAAGTCTTTGGGCCAAGTGCTTTAGTGGTGAGCTATGACGACTTAGCGCAGCTTGAGGACTTAATCGCAGACTTAGATGGGCAGCTCACCGCCAGTATTCATGGCACTGATTCTGACTTACATCAAGCCGAAGACATCATAGAGGCGTTACAATACCGCGTAGGTCGATTGATTTATGGGCAAATGCCAACGGGCGTTGAAGTGTGTGCCACCATGAACCATGGCGGGCCGTTCCCGTCATCAACTGATGTACGTTCAACGTCGGTAGGGTTAGAAGCGCTAAAACGATTCGTAAGACCAATTTGTATACAAAGTTAAGCAAACCAAGCCCATAGCATTGCTATGGGCTTTTCTAATGTATTGAACTTAAGGTGGTTTTAGTGCTTATGGCGAGGTTGCATCGTAGGTAGATACTTAGGAGGTTTTCGCTTGAGCAGATATGTGTAGAGTGATAAGTTACCGCTTTTCATAACAATAATCGGAAAAGTGATAGCATTCATGGTTTATAAAAACACAGATAAAAAGCCTAATTCACTAATTAACTCAAACAAGCACAAGTTCAAACTAGCGCTGGCTTTAGGAGTCATAGCGCTAGTCGGTACGGTTATATTTTTTGCCCTGACCAGTAATTTTATGGCGGTTGACAATTGTTTAGATGCTGGGGGAAGCTTCGATTACGCACTAGAGACTTGTGTTCATTCATAAAGTCACCGTTATATGTGTCGCTCCTCATACAATGTTAACCGGTGCGATTTAATAACGAGGAACAAATATGTCTCTTCATCTACGAGTAAACTATAAAACGAAACTCAGTACAATAAACATAAATCTAGGTTTGCTCAGCTGTTGGTAACTCAACACTTGACTCTGTAATTAATTAAGACAAACATGCAATTTGAACTCAGATGCGTTTATAATGAGTTCATAAAACAATAATTACTAAATACTATGGCGATTGTACATAAAACTCGAACTCAATTAGTTGCTGAAGCAATTCGTGAAAAAATCCTCACAGGCGAAATCAAAGCGGGCGAGCCGCTGAGGCAAGCCGCGCTGGCAGATGAGTTAAATGTAAGTCGTATTCCCGTTAGAGAAGCACTGCTGCAACTAGAAGCCGAAGGCTTAGTTAACTTTGAAGCGCACAAAGGCGCGACGGTCACACGTTTAAGCGCTGAGCAAATCGACGAAATTTTTGACCTACGCGCATTGTTGGAAGCCGAGCTTTTATGCCATTCAATCGATAAGTTAACGGCGCGCGACTTGCTAGAAGCTGAAGCCATCTTAGCCGAGCTTGAAGAAGCAATGGCTGCTGGCGATACACAACTGGCAACTGGCAAGCTTAACGCCGAATTTCACAGCAAACTCTACAGCAAAGCACAGCGCCCACAGACTCGTGAGCTGGTGGATGTGTACAGTAAAAATTCCGAGCGTTATGTGCGCATGCATATCCTACTTGCAGGTGGCATTAAAACCGCACCAGATGAACACCGCCAGCTATTGGAACTGTGCCGCGATAAAAATACCAAAGGGGCATGTGACTTTTTGAAAAAACATATTACTGGCGCAAAAGATGATATCAAAGCGCTGCTGCTAAAGCTTGAAAGCGAGCAGTAGGTAAACTTGGTGGGGTAGGCTTCGGCGGATCTCTGAACAATCGTCACGTATATTTCAATGGCGGCTCGATTGTTCAGGGTGCTGTGATTATATTTGCTTGCAAGAGCAAGTGCTCATTTAAGGTTATCTTTTAACTTATGCTAACTCTTTTGAGTAAAGGCGGCACATACTGCAACTCCAAGGCTACACCCAAAAGCCGCACCTATTGCCACACTAAAAGCTAGTATGTTAAACGCTACGCCAACCATAACACCTATTGTAGTTCCAATAACTGCGCCAACTGCAATACTTTTTCCAAGAAACTGATTGTTTAGCTTTTTAGGGGGAGACATAGAAATAATCCTTTATTTTTTTTATAACTTTGAGCGTGCAGAGCAAACTAACAGTAAACAGTAACACCTGCAATCGCCTCATTCTGCTTCATATTAGTACCAGATCAAACATCCACCAACTTTCTTTGTTAAAAAGTAGGGCAATTTATTCGTAGCGAGTAGATGACTCCCAAAGGCACTTTCTTAACTCTAAAAGAAAGTAAGCTTAACTTTGGAAATGTACATTAGCTAAGCTATTGTATCCCCCATACAAACCATAATCGTATCTAACGCCCCCAACCTTGATCTATATCATCCTCGCAAGACTAAAGTCTCATCAAAACTTGGCGATTTTTTATCTATCTTTACTAAGTTCCAGCGAAACTGAGTAACTTAATATGACAACAACAAGCTATCAACAGGCATACCACACATTTTCCCAAGACCCAGAGGCGTTTTGGCTTAAAGAAGCGACACGGCTTGATTGGCACACGCCACCAAAAATCGGACATAGCCAAGACCAAGAGGGGTTGAGTCATTGGTTTAGCGATGGTTTGATGAATACCAGTTATGTGGCACTCGACCATCATGTACACCAAGGGAGAGGAGAGCAAACAGCATTAATTTATGACTCGCCGGTGACGAATACCAAACGCAAAATTAGCTATCGCGAGTTGCTCTCTCAAGTGAGCCATTTTGCGGCAGGCTTAAATCAGCTTGATGTGAGCGTAGGGGATAGGGTCGTAATTTATATGCCCATGGTGCCTGAGGCGGTCGTTGCTATGCTTGCTTGCGCGCGCGTGGGTGCTATTCATTCAGTGGTGTTTGGCGGTTTTGCGCCCCATGAGCTTGCGGTGAGAATAGATGATGCTAAACCAAAGCTAGTGATCAGTGCTTCTTGCGGAATTGAAATAGGCCGCACTATTGAATACAAGCCTATGCTGGATGAGGCTTTGTCGCTGGCAAAGCATCAAGTTGAACATTGCATTGTGTTACAGCGTGAAGCATACCAAGCGCAGATGTCATCGCCAAGAGACTTAGACTGGGCGGTGGTGGCAAACACGCCAGAATCCTTTGATGCCGTGCCGTTACCAAGCACGCATCCGCTTTATATTTTGTATACCTCTGGCACCACAGGTACACCCAAAGGTGTAGTGCGAGAGCAGGGCGGTCATGCTGTGGCATTAAACTACAGTATGAAAACCGTTTACGGCATGGCGCCCGGCGAAGTATTTTGGGCAGCATCTGACATTGGTTGGGTTGTGGGACATTCTTATATTGTTTATGGCCCACTGATTTATGGTTGCACTAGCGTATTATACGAAGGTAAACCGATTAAAACCCCAGATCCAGGTGCGTTTTGGCGAGTGGTAGAAGAATACCAAGTGGCTGCACTTTTTAGTGCACCTACGGCATTTCGTGCCATTAAAAAAGAAGATCCGAGCGCTGCGCTCTTGGCTAACTACAACACCAGCAGTCTAAAAGCGCTATTTTTAGCTGGTGAACGACTTGACCCTGCTACCTACGACTGGCTACAGTCCACCACAAAGCTGCCGGTAATTGACCACTGGTGGCAAACCGAAACGGGTTGGGCAATTGCATCTAACCCAGTTGGAATTGAATTGATGCCAACAAAGGCGGGCAGTGCCACTGTTCCCACACCGGGCTATCAAGTCGAGATCCTTGATGTGGACGGCAGTCCTTGCGAGGCCAATCAACAAGGTGTTGTTGCGGTGAAATTACCACTCCCTCCCGGTTGTTTAACCACTATTTGGAATAACACGGCGCGCTTTAAAGGCAGTTACTTATCACAATACCCCGGCTATTACCTCTCTGGCGATGGCGGGTATTTTGATGAAGACGGCTACCTGTTTATTATGGGCCGCACCGATGACGTAATAAACGTAGCCGGGCATAGACTGTCAACCGGTGAAATGGAAGAGATCGTCGCAGGCCACAATGCAATTGCAGAATGCGCTGTGTTTGCCGGTAAAGACGAGCTAAAAGGCCAAGTGCCTATTGCCATGGTGGTACTGAAAGATGGCGTAAACACCACAGAAACAGCCATTGCAGAGGAAATCAGAAGCCTGATCCGCGAAAAAATTGGGGCGATTGCCTGTCTTAAAACCATTAAAGTGGTTGAGCGTTTACCCAAAACCCGTTCAGGTAAAATACTCAGAAAGAACCTACGCCAGCTGGTGGACGGTGAAGACATCATCGTGCCATCTACCATTGACGACCCCGTCATTATTGAAGAGTTACAGCTAATGTGGAATACATGCCAACACCATAATAGATGAGAGAATTATACCAATTGGCCTTAATACTTGCTCAATTTGAAGAAGCAAACCTGACGCTAACGGTGTTAAAGCTTTCTTATTTAGAACACTAAATAACCTGAGCTTCGGATAATTAATGCCTTTCTAGCAGCCTGTTTTAGCGCTAACTGCGTTAAATTCACTTCCAATAGCCCAGCTATTGGGCCGTAAATTTGCCTTGCCTACAAGGATGTAGGTACCAGTGCGGTAGCAGGACGCGAGATCGGAGTTATCCCCCAAAACTCTCTGGCTAGGTAAGAAGATAGTTTAAGGTGATTAAAAAAACAGTGAGTCAGTTCATTCCTTATCCAAACCTCAGGTTAAATAGGATTTTTTCCTGATTATCGACAAGATTTTTTCGCCTCAAAATAGGTAGCTTAATTAAGCGAATTGGTATTAATGCAATATAAACTCTTCATTGCTTAGAGAGGTTATTTCAACACAAGCAGAACGAATATTTTGCCAATGCAAATTATATTAGTAAGCCGCACTGCTGTTTATCGACGAAGTCAGCATTTCATATTAGCGCCAAGCGGTGCGGGCTATTACGGCATTAACTACAAACTTTGAGCGTAATGATAAAGCGCTTTTAAGATCTGCATATTGTGCTCATTACCTTCATTCTCTGCGACTAAATTTTCAAGCTCTAGCATAAAATCTTCGGCTGAAATTGAAGGGTTATCTTCATTATGCATCAACTTGTTTTGGCAGTATTTACACCATTTATCAAGCTCTACAGGTGAGAGCGTCTGCGGCCAGTTTCTTGCTCGATAGCGAAACAGCAACGTGTTAAATTTACTGTCTTCAAAATCCAGTTTAATGGTTGCCAACTCTTCAGGCGATGCATTGCGAATGATTGCAAATTTGGCTTTATCAGCCTTACTGGTGAAACCGTCGTAGAGTTGATAATCTGGATTACTTGGTTTCTCGAATCCCTTTTCATCGCTAAAGACTTCCGCAACCTTATCCCTTAGTTCTGGACGCGCTTTAAGATACTTTAAATTTTCAAGGCATTGCTCGCGGTCAATTCCAAGCCTCGCTGCGTTTTCGGGCAAGAGGGTCTTAGCTGGCGCAACCAACGGGCATTTATTGATATGTACTAGTTTTAATCCAACTGGTAGCTCATCATCACCCAATTCGCTGCGTTTTGTATAAAGCCGTTGTTTGAGCGCCTCAACGTCAAGGTCATTCAATACCTCTGGCGACTGTGTTAAGTCAAAGCAGATCACGGCATTGCTATTGACCGGGTGAAAACTCATCGGCGCAATCCAAGTGGTGCAACCTTGTTGTGCCGGAAACATAGAAGAAACGTGCACCAAAGGCTGCATATTGAAAACGTCGATTAGGCTCGATACCGCTTTTTTATGTCTGTGATTAAAGTAGAACTCATACAATTTTGGCTGTTTGGTTTTAATCAGTTTAGCCAGCGCAATCGTTGCGGTAACATCACTCAATGCATCGTGCGCGGCGCCGTGCTCAATGCCATTGGCGACGGTTAAGTGTTCCAGTTTAAAACTCGGATTGCCATCTTCTCTGGTTGGCCATTCTATTCCTTCTGGGCGAAGCGCATAACAGGCTCTTACCAGATCTATGATGTCCCAACGGCTATTGCCATTTTGCCATTCACGCTCATAGGGGTCATAAAAGTTACGATAAAGGCTATAACGGGTTAGCTCATCGTCAAACCGAATACTGTTATATCCAGCAACGCAGGTTTGTGGCTTTGCAAATTCAGCGTGGATCTTTGCCATAAACTCGGCCTCGGTCAGGCCTTTTTTTAGTGCTAACTGTGGTGTGATCCCGGTGACTAAACAGGCTTGAGGATGCGGGAGATAATCAGGCGCTGGTTGACAATACTCAATCAGTGGCTCACCAATAATATTGAGGTCCAGATCCGTTCTGATCCCAGCAAATTGGCTTGGCCTGTCTTTTTGCGGCGTCGCACCCCAACTCTCGTAGTCGTGCCAGAAAATAGTTGGGATGTTCTGGGCATTATTCGGTGTATCTGATTGGTTTGTATTTGTCATAAAGTCAAAAAGTTATTCTACTGTTTTTGTTTGTTTTGGTTAATTATATTTGTCGTGATGGTATGACAACTGTGTATATCATCACGACAAATATGATTAACGATAGGCACGCATTATCGCATAGAGGCGCGCTTAGAGTAAGGCATAACCATGGCGGATTGTCTTATTAAAACAAATCAGAGCGGTAATTGGGGAAGCTACGTCACTTATTGACAATCAAACTGCCCAATTACCTATTGTTCAATCACTAAATCGCGATTAAAAGCGCTTTCTTTGAAAGTTTCTCCACATAGCAACTGTTATAACTATTAATAGAGCTGAAACTACAATCAAGACATTAAAATTAAGTGTGTGGTTTTCGCGGGGCGTGACTAGCAAACTTGCAATAGTGCCGCCAGAGGCTATCGCAAAGTGCTGTATCGCATTTTGCAGACTGATAAAGGTACTGCGCTCTTCTGCGTGAAGTGAGGTTATAAGTTCTGTCACTAAGATCATAGAGCGGGTAGCGCTTGCAATCACAAACAGGGTAAAAAGTCCGGCTGCAAAAATAACTGAACTTATCGTAAAACCAAACAAGGCTGCCAATATCATCAAGCCACTAAGAAAGTAAATTAAGTATGAGGTTGTGTGATTGTTTAGCTTACTTCGAGCGTATAGCTGAACCGCAACAAACGAACACACACCACTAAACAAATAGCTCGCGCTTAGCATCGAGCTTGAGATGTTTAAGTTGGTAATTAGCATCACCGGAAATTGAGTTGAAATTGCAAATGTACTTAGCACCACAAAAAATGCGATGAATAGCGCGTATTTAAGGGTTTTGGTCGGGTTAAATGTGTTGCTTGGCATTGGGTTGCTATCGCTGCTTTGCGAAGCTTGCTTTATGTTTGAGAGAAATATAAATGTAAATAATAGCACTGTAATGGCTAAGCCACTTCCCAGTATCATGAACCCCAACTGCCAGCCTTGATTTGCTGTGATAAATAATAGCGCAGGGATCCCAATTGCCAAGGCGAGTGGAAAAGCACTCAACAGTATCGCGGTGTCTTTTTTCTTGTCGTTTTCATGGCTTAGCTGAATCACCAAGTTGAGATTGAGTACTACCAGTGCGCCGCCACCAATACCAGTCAATGCACGTACGAAAAGCAGGGTATAAAAACTCTCGAGTGCTGAAGTAAGCAAGGTTAACAATGTGGTTGCTGACAGAAAAATAAAGACTTTGTATTTCTCCTTTGAGAGGTTGCCTGTACCACGCACACATAAACAAGTGAAAGCAGCGGCAATTGCATAAGCTGAAACGAGTAGTCCTGAATTTGATGGGTTGGTACCTGAGCTTAGCGCCATATCCGCGCTAAAGGGTACAATGATTAATGCATCTAACGCGACTAAAAAGTGGATGACAAAACATAACCCAAATTTTGCTTTTGGGCTTGCTAAGGTGGTCATTGAAGCTGAAAACATAGACATCCTTAATTGATATAAACAAAGAAGCCTTGATTGTATTAGCCTTAATTAGGTAATAAAGTGTCTATTATTGAATTGATAAACCCATATGTTGGGCTAATAAAATGATTGATCAGATTGACCCTCAGTGGCTTAACAGTTTCCACTGTGTTTATGAATGCTTAAGCTTCAAACAAGCGGCAGAGTTTCTGGATATACCAACCTCCAACGTAAGTCGTCATATTGCACTACTTGAAGAAAAGCTTGATGCAAGATTGTTGGAACGAACAACAAGGCGGATCTCAGTGACAGAAGCGGGTGAGCAGCTTTATGTGAGTACAAAGCCGTTAATCGATTCGCTGTCGGATGCGTTGCAAGAAGTAAATAAACATGCCTCTACGCCAATGGGGCATTTGCGTATAGTGATGCCCGACATCCCCATTCTTGGTCAAGCAGTGGTAACCTTTTGCGCTGCACATCCATTAATTTCAATAAGTTGTGATACCAGCCTGAGTCCAAGAGAAAATCTCTTAGATGGCTTTGATGTCGTGCTTTACTTTCATCGTGGCAAGCTTGAGGATAGCAATTGGGTGGTTAAAGAGTTGGCTCGATTACCAAGCGTCGTAGTGGCAGCTCCCAGCTTGCTAGAAAAGCATACTTCGCCGTATAGATTAGCAGATTTACAATCTCTGCCTTGTATTTCAACCGTGACCGCCGTAAACGGTACACCTTGGATATTTACTAACAATGAAAGAAGATTAACGACGGTGAATGTTAAATCAAACTTTAGGGTAAACAGTGGGTTTATAGCTAAGTCTGCCGCGCTTTCAGGGGTTGGGTTTGCTATCTTGCCACTGAACTCCTGTAAAGCAGAAATTGAGTCAGGCGCGCTGGTACCACTTAAATTAGAGCAGCAACCGGAAGACCTTGTACTTTATGCGTTCTATGCTGGCCGTAAACATCTGGCCAAAAAAATATCAGCGTTTTTGGCACATTTAGAACGCGCGCTACAATGACTATCTTTTGATTTCTACTTTAGGCCAAATCACCATTGATCGAATCTAGTAACTCAATAAGTGCTCGTGCTTTTTGCTCGTCGATGCTTGGAAATTTACAGCGGATCTGCTCAGGAATTGTGGCAGCTTGATGTTGCAGATCTTGACCCCTACTTTGTAGTTTTACCACTCGTTTGCGCTTATCTTTTTCGTCTTTAACGATTGAAAGCAGGGCTTTGTCAGTCATTTTCTTTAATATTTGTGTCATAGCACCGCCATCGATGGCGGTTTTCTCTAGTAACTCAGCAATGCTGATTTCATCTTTCTCCCAAAGTGCCATCATCACCACATATTGAGGGTAGGTTAAGTCGAGTTTTTGTAAAGATGCTCGGTAAGCACGGGCAATACCATTGGAAGCCATGTAGAGGCGGTGGCAGATTTGAGCGTCTAGTTTTAATTGTGGGTAGTTCATCACATATTCCTACAAAGTAGCTAAGCTACATTTTAATTTGCACACAAAGTATTTGCAATTCTAAAAAATTGAATCTATTATTTTGCATGCAAAATAAATGTTTAATTGATTTTACTTCATCTAGAGTAAAGCCTCGCTGCGTTAGGGTGTAGGTGAGTACTCTACAAGCACAAACTTAGGAGAACGAAATGAAAGAACTACAAAGTATTGCATATACGGCGAAAGCCACTGCCACAGGTGGCCGAGAAGGTGTGGCAAAGTCTGACGATGGTCGTCTTGATGTTGCGCTTTCGACACCAAAAGGCTTAGGTGGGGATGACGGCCAAGGGACTAATCCGGAGCAATTGTTTGCAGCAGGTTATGCGGCGTGTTTTATTGGCGCATTAAAATTGGTGGCAGGCAAAGCAAAAGTCAAGTTGCCAGAAGACACACATATTAACTCTGAAGTGTCTATAGGGCCAATTGAAGGTGGCTTCGGGATAGCGGTGAAATTGGCGGTATCAGTTGGTGACTTAGACAAAGACACGGCGCAGTCACTCGTTGAAAAAGCTCACGAAGTTTGCCCATATTCAAATGCTACTCGTGGCAACATTGCGGTTGAGCTTTCAGTTATTTAACTAACCTGAGGTTTGGATAAGGAATGAACTAACTAACTGTTTTTTAATCACCTTAAACTATCATCTTACCTAGCCAGAGAGTTTTGAGGATAACACCGCTTCCGCGTCCTGCTCTCGCTAAGGTACCTACTTCCTGTAGGCAAGGCGAATTTACGTACCAATAGCTAGCTATTGGAAGTGAATTCAACGCAGTTAGCGTTAAAACTGGCTGCTAGAAAGGCATTAATTATCCGAAGCTCAGGTTAACTCACTCAAGTGAGACAAAGCCAGCGTATTTTGACGCTGGCTTATATGTTTTCTAAGGAGTCGGTAATTTTAAAGCAATGAATATCGCCGCCTGTTCTAAAATCAATTCGTTTAACTTGCTCAACGATTTCCACCGTATTATAGCCATTGAGTAAACCAAACATTGCCGCTTGTTGGCCTGAGCCGATGGCATAAGATTGCGCTAAGGGTTCAGATTTACAGGTGCCCCTTTTTACACAACCATACCATACGCCTTTTTTGGGGTGGTATTTAATGAATTCCAAACTCTCAATCGTATCAAATTGATTATTTGAAAAATTGTGCTGCAAATTGTGTATATCGCATGTCTGACCAGTGCAAAACACTCTCCAACCATGATAATCAAACCACTTTTGAGCATTATCGGTAACGATGATCTTATCGGTAGTGGTTCTACTATCACAGGCTATTTCTGCTGTTTTAGCGTTATAGACGATGGTTGTCATTCCTTTTGACTCCTATGAAATTACATTCGATGAAACCATGCAACTAGTGCAGGTAAAAATGCTGATGGTATAAAGACTTGAATGCTAATTGAATGTTGCACGAGAAGAAGTTTACCTGAGGTGAATGTCTGCTTTCAGGCTAAGATTATAAGAATTCTACGATGTTATTCAATTGTAACTTAAATGAACTTTATTTAATTATCTAGTCATATAAAATGGGGCGAAATTGACCGTTAACTCAAAATAGTATTTATCACTTCATAAAGCTTTTTCATATCTATCGGTTTTGCGACGCAATTATCAAATCCAAGTTGCTGATAGTTTTCTAAATCTCCCGACATCACGTTGGCTGTAACGGCAATAAGTGGGGTTGTCTTATCTTGTTCTCTGACTTCTGAACATACTTTTAGGCCATCTTTTTTTGGCATCTGAATATCTACAAAAAAGATATCAGGTTTCAATTCGTGATAAAGCTCAATCGCCTCTTCACCATCCTGAGCTATGACAAGATTCGCTTCAGTTGGTTTAATCATGGCGCTAAATATTTTTTGATTAAGTGGATTATCTTCAGCAAGTAGCAGGTTTTTATCCCTCAAAGCGGGTATAGCTTGCAAATCTTGCATGACAGATTGTTCTGGTGCATCGCAGATATCGAGTACGAGTTCAACTGTAAACTCACTGCCAATACCTTCTTTACTTGTCACCGTAACACGGCCGTCCATTAACTCGGCAAGTTGTTTTACAATTGCAAGTCCAAGACCGGTTCCTCCATACTTTCTGGTGGTCGACGAGTCTGCCTGTTGAAATCGATTAAATAACTTCTTTAGCGCGACTTCGGAAATACCGGCGCCCGTATCTATTACACGGATGGAGAGATGTTTACCGCCATCTTGGAGTATAACGGTTACAGAACCGTCACTGGTAAATTTAACGGCATTGGATATTAAATTTCTTAGTATCTGCTTTAAACGCAGCGAATCACCGAGTCGATAAGGATTTGCAAGCTCCTCAGTATGAATAATAAGGTCAATTTGTTTAGCATTGGCAGTATGGACAAACTCTTGTTTTACTTCACTGACAATACTTCTGACATCCACTGTCGCTGATTCCATTTTAAGTTCACCAGCTTCAATTTTAGAGAAATCAAGTAAGTCATTGAGTAAGCTAAGTAATGTTTCTGTGGACGTCATGCCCTGTGCAATAAGCTCTTTGGAATCTGCTGCATTTCTATGGTGCTTCATTAATTGGAATACACCATAAATACCGTTAAGTGGCGTCCTTAATTCATGGCTCATATTTGCCAAAAAGTGACTTTTTGCCCGCTCTGAACTTTGTGCCTTCACTTTTTCACTTTCAAGAGAACCTATTTGCTCCTTAATTTGTTTCGCAAGTTGGTTGAGGGTCACTTGGAGCGTTCTTAGCTCTCTAAATTCAAAATCGCTTGTTGCAGAAACATAATGTCCCTGTTTAAGTCGTTCGCAATGACGCTCAAGTGCGCGCATCGGATTGGTCAAGCGTTTTGCTAATCGGCGTAAATACCAGGTAAGTAATACCACTAGCATCAAGCCGATAAGTACAATGTATAACACCGCGCTTAAAATATCGTTACTGTATACTTCGGCTTCTCGTTGTAGCTGTAAATCAAGTTCAACAAAATCGTCTTTTTGTGAATAAATAGGACTGTGATATACACCTTCAGTGGCATTTGAGGAATGTGTTCCCGCAAGCACAAGGTCTTGACTGGTGATCCAGATAGAGCCTTTTTCCTGATTGGAACCTAAAAATGGTTCAAGATCGACTTCGAGGAATAGTACACCCGTATATTTATAAGGACGCATTAACGACGATAATTTTTGTCTAAGGGGAATGGCGAGAAACAATTTGGCCTGATCAGACGGTTTTTCTTCAATGCTTTTAACTGGGACAACTAGTTTGTCGATTTTTAATGTGCGTCGCTGTTGCGCGAGGACCTTGTGAGCATGCTCGCTAAATACAGAATTGTTCCAACGTAGGGTATTAAAAGGATATCCCTCTACGGTAAACACGGAGCCATCGTTGATAAACGCAGATTTTACCATGTCGGTATTGTCGACTAAGTTGGTTAGCGCCTTAACCGCGTACTGAGTAAACAGTAGATCGCTCGGTAAGGTAGATAAAATATGGTCTTCACTTAATGGTGCAACTTGATAGATAAGCTCATTGATTTGCGCTTTAAAATCGCTGATAAGACTTGCGCCAGTGCGTTTAACGTCTTCTTGCTCTAGGGTTGCTTTTTGTTGCATTAAGGAAAAGCCAACCATCGCAACCAGTACAACCAGGAAGAGAGAGAATAATGCCGTAATTTTTCTTTTTATTTCATCAACGATGCTGCGATTTGCTTTCATTCTGTCCCGACTTTGTGACGATAAATTGCATATATTGCGTCGTTTCTTCGACACTATACACACCACCTAAATAGCGTGTTAGCCCCTTTAACATGGCTTCCCAAATATAGGCCATAATAGGTTCATTCGGTTGTGGATAGGTTTCATGCAGAGATGCGATCAGTTGAGACAGTGCTTTGTCGTCGCGTTTTATAAGCTCAGCTAAGCTGTCACCGTTTGCAGGCAGCGCATTGAGCTCATCCCATAGTTTATCTTGTACCTTCTGGCTTTGCATAAAGTCAACAAGCTGCTTTAGATGCGGACTTTTTTTAGATTCTATGCCATTGGCAGGAAAAGCCAGTACATGAGACGATGCGAGAGACATCAGCTGATAATTACCCCATCTCGGTAAAGGCGCGATGGCTAGGTCGTCTTTAAGCTTGTCTTTAAGTTGACGATATGCCCAAATTCCATTCACAAAATAATCGAGCTTGCCGGTCTTAAAACGATTCATTAAGCATTGGTAAACACAATCAGCGTCTATGATGCCGCTGTTGAGAAGTGATTGATAATTGGAAATTGCGAGGCGCATCGCTTTGGTGTCAAGCTGTGGCACGCCTGCCTGAATGAGATTAGGCTGAAGGGCGTTCGCAAACGTCACAAACCAATACATTTCATAAAAATTCCAGCCGAGCGTAGGTTTGTCTGCAACAGTTTGCTGTGCGTAGGTTTGTAAGTCGGTAATAGGGTGTGGCACAAGTGCACGGTTGTAATAGAGTACAAGATGGTTGCCATACATAATTGGTACGCCCTTAAGCTCACCATTGACCTTACTATTCTCAATGACTTTTTGTGTGAGCTTTTTGCTTAACCAAGACTCTGGCACCTGAGAAAATTGCAGTTCTGACAACCCCATATAATCGCTGGGAATAATCACGGCATCCGGTAACTGTAGGGCATCTGCATACAACAATAACTCGCTTTTCAACTGATTGTTGTTAAAAGCAAGAATATTAACTTTAATACCCGTTTTTGCACTAAACTCTTCAAATAATGGCTGAAAATCAAAGTTTTCAAGTCCTACCGCGACATCTATCTCTGGCGGTTCACTTGCACGGGCATTTACTGGGTTATAAACCAAAAGAAGTAACATGAACACCAAATAGAGCATTTTACGCGGCATATCAATACGCTTCCTTTACGGGCCTAAAAGGCATGTTAATGTTGCTCAGCATTGGGCGTTTCTTATATAAAATTATTCGGATGTGCTTGTTATTGTAGACCAAATTTTTCTGTTTTAAATTATTTTCAGAATGACAAATTCAATTTATTAGACAATTCAATTCTATTTCAGTCGTGAATAATTCACTAAAACACGATAAAATAACAGCCAAATAAGAATGATGAGTACGTCCTTGCTATGAAAAAAGGGTTTATGCTGGTCTGCGATGGCAGCAATGGCGCTGGAAAAACAACGGTTATTACCGGATTGGAAGCGCATTTAAAACAACGCGGTATTGAAGTTGTGATGACTCGTGAACCCGGTGGAACAGAGATCTCAGAGAAGATAAGAGAAATCATTCTAGATCCCTCAACCCCCGAAATGGCAGACATGACGGAGCTTATGTTGTTTGGGGCTGCGCGTGCTCAGCACGTTCGTGAAAAAATTATGCCAGCACTTGAGCAAGGCAAAGTCGTTATTTCTGATCGATTTGACGCTGCAACATTTAGTTTTCAACATTATGCAAGAGGGCTAGATCTTGCCACCATCACAACCATTAATCAGCTTGCGCTCGGCGGCTTTCGTCCAGACATGAATTTGATTTTGGACTTGGATCCTGAAGAGGGCTTAAAGCGAGTCAAATCGCGAGGTGAGGGGCTAGATAGACTCGAGGATGAAAAGCAACAATTTTTGCAGCGCGCACGTGAGGGTTATCTCGTTCAAGCGAAAAATGACCCTGAACGATTTACTGTGATTGATGCCAGTCAAAGTAAAGCACAAGTACTTGAGCAAAGTATTGAACTGCTTGATAGCTTGATAGCCACACACTTTACAGTGGATGGCAATGAATAATTTGCTTCCAAGTTGGCACAGCAGCGCTCTAAGTTATCTTGCTCGAGCACAGCAAAACGGTCGTTTGCACCATGCTCAGCTGTTATCGGGTAAAAAAGGCGTGGGAAAGTCTCTGCTTGCGGCGCACTTGGCAGATGCACTGTTATGCTTACACCCACAAAATCTCACTGCCTGTGGGCAATGTAAGCCGTGTAACTTGAACTTAGCTGGTAATCACCCAGATAGACTGAGTGTCGTGCCTGAGGGAAAATCAATCGGGGTGGATGAAATTCGAGAGATCACGCATTTCTTGAACCATTCAGCGCAGCAAGGTGGCAATAAAGTCGCGTTGATTGAGCACGCGCATTTGATGACCCATTCAGCCGCAAATGCGCTGTTAAAAACACTTGAGGAGCCAAATGCTAATCGTTATTTGGTCGTAACCAGCGATGATGACAGTAAGTTACCTGCCACCATTTTGAGCCGTTGTAATAAAGTGGCGATCCACTCGCCCAATCAAGCAGAGGCCGCGCAGTGGCTGGCTGCTAAAAATGTCGCTTGTGATTTCCCTTGGTTTGATGAATTTTCTCTACAGCCATTTATAATCGAAGCGTGGCAACAAGAAGGTGCACTTGACGATGTGACTGCGCTTTATCACGCGGCGAATCAATTAACAGTAGAGAGTGCACAAACGGTTGAAAAAATTCTGTTAAAGCACAGCGCAATGAGTGATGTATTTGCCCGTTTTTTGCTCAACCGTTTAAAAGGGGCGATGACACAAGGGAATGGTTTGAGTTTTACCCAGTATCAAGACTTAGTGAGCTTAGTACATCGGTTTATGTACGAACAGAAAAATGTGTTAGGGTTAAATCAAAACCTTAGCATTTCTAATTTACTTTTTGCCTTACAAAAACAGCTATAAAGAGGTGGCGCATGCAAGAGTTACTTGCGGATTTTGAAGATTTAGATGAGCTATATCGTTGTTATATGCCATTTCTGAAATCCGGTGGCATATTTATCAAGTCCAATGCCCATTTTGATATGGGGCAAGAATTAAAGCTCAGAGTCACCTTGCCTGACGCTCTAGAGGCGGACGAAGTCAACGCTGTGGTTGCTTGGTTAACACCGCAAGGCGCGCAAAATTCTAATCCATCTGGGGTTGGCGTTGCGTTTGTTGACGCGCCAGCTCTGAACGATAAAATAAATAAGCTTTTGGGTGCGACTTTGCATTCAGATAAACCAACTTACACCATGTAGAGCCAGTATGATTGTAGACTCTCACTGTCATTTAGATAGACTCGATTTTGAAAAGTTAGGCCTAAGCCTTGAAGAAGTACTCAGCAACGCGAGACAAAAACAAGTAGAACACTTTTTATGCGTTAGCGTGACGCTAGACCAATTTCCATCCATGTTAGAAAAAATAGCTCATTTTGATGATGTTTCTGCATCTTGTGGGGTACATCCACTAGATCAAAAAGATAAATTGGATGTTGAAAGGCTAATACAACTGGCGAGTAATGATAAAGTCGTTGCTATTGGTGAAACTGGATTAGATTATTATTATTCAAAAGATACGCATCAGGTACAGCAAGAAAGCTTTGCTGGACACATAGATGTGGCTAATCAGCTACAAAAACCACTGATCATTCATACTCGCGATGCAAAAGCGGACACGATAGACATCATGCGTGCCCACAATGCGCAAAATTGCGGTGGCGTGTTGCACTGTTTCACTGAAGATTGGCCGATGGCAAAACAGGCACTAGATCTTGGTTTTTACATTTCAATCTCAGGTATTGTGACGTTTAAAAATGCGACGGCGCTTCAAGAAGTCGTTAAGCAAATCCCTATGGACCGATTGCTGATTGAAACCGATTCACCTTATCTTGCACCTGTCCCGCATCGTGGTAAAACTAACCAGCCTGCTTACGTACAAGACGTTGCGTATTATATTGCTGACTTAAAAGGAATGAGCTACAAAGCGCTTGCAGAGCAAACCACGAATAACTTTTACTCTTTATTTAATTTGGTGAAACGCCAAGATGGTAGCACAACTTAATCAGCTACCTCAGGTGTTGATGGGCCCGCTGGTTCGCCGAGCTGAGCAGAATAAAATTTGTATTCAGGTTGTTACTTGTGAAGCCGTGGACATCTCGGCTTCGCTATTGGCCCATCACAGTCGATGTGAGGTTGAGACGTTTCAGCTCGGTGCAGCCTGCTTTTTGCATTTTTTGATGATATGCAGCGAGAAGGCTCTGCCAACAGCGCAGCTGCTCGAGTATCAAGTGCTTATTAACGGTGCCGCGTATAAGCCAGATTATCTGCGTTATGGAGAAGAGCTTAGCTTTGCGATACCTGCTTTGCTCAAGCAAATATTACATGGCTCATGCCGTAACCCGCATCACCACGCAAAAGACAGTCTACATACTGCAGATCAGTGGCAAGAGCAGCAACGCGAACTCGGTGAGCTAGGCGCTGACTTGTGTATTTTTTCTGGCGATCAGATCTATGCAGATGATGTTGCCGGCGCCATGTTGTTGGCTATTAACCAACTTATAGCGCGATTGGGTTTGTTTAAAGAAACGAAATTGCCAATGCACCTACCAGCTGATCAACAAGCTCAGCTTTACCATCGTCACTTATATTTACCAAAGACGCCATGGCAGGAGCGCTCAAAGTTTTCACCAGGCTATTGGTTTCGAAAGGATGAACCGCACTTTTCTAGTGTTAAGGCCTTTAATCACCTAATTTTCTTCGAAGAGTTTGTCGCCTGTTACCTGTTAAACTTCTCTCATCTTGCTTGGCAGTTGGTTAACTTTGATGCGCTTCATTATGATGGTGGTAACGACAAAGTTAGGCGAATATTTGAGTCCGAACTTGACGCCTTAAAAGGCTTTGTTGAAACGTTGCCTAGCGCTGAGCGGTTGTGTGCGAACGTGCCTGTACTAATGATGTTTGACGACCATGATGTGACCGATGATTGGAACTTGACGGCTAAATGGGAACAGGCAATTGCGAACCATAAAGTGAGTCGACGCATTATCAGTAATGGCATCATTAGCTATTGGCTGTTTCAAGGCATTGGTAATGATGCGTTTGAGTATAGCGGGGCGCTGACATCAGCTTTTAATTCAAGCCTGATTGACAACGAATGGCACTTTTCGGCGTTTGACAAACAAGTTCGTCGATTCACACACTGGCATTATTGTTTAGATACGTTTCCAAAAGTGGTGGTGCTAGATACTCGTACACATCGGTGGCGTAATGAACAGGATTTCAATGAACCAAGTGGTTTACTCGACTGGGAAATGTTGATGGAGCTGCAAGACACGCTTATTGACCACAGTGCAGTATTGATGGTCAGTCCTGCGCCAGTATTTGGGGTAAAGGCAATCGAAACCATACAAGCCATATTTAACACCTGTGGTGAACCGTTGGTGGTGGATGTGGAAAATTGGATGGCACATGAAGGGGCTGCGAAAAAGCTAATTGAAATTTTTAAGCGTCCAGATACACCTAAAGAAACCATTATACTCTCAGGCGATGTACATTATTCGTTTTGCTTTTCGGTTCAGGCTCGTTTTGGTCGTCATGATAACCGCATTTGGCAGCTAACCGCATCAGGGATAAAAAACGAATTTCCAAAGCCGCTTATCAATATTTTAGATAAGATGGACACGATTTTGTATGCCAAATATAGTCCTCTGAATCTCTTTACGAAACGCTGGCAGCTATCGGTAAGTAAGCATCCTTCATCGCTAAAAAAACATGGCTATTTGGTGTCAGACTCTGCGATTAGTTTAGTAACGCTTGAAAACGGCTTGCTAGAGAAGTATGAGCTACTGCACGGCACGGGGATCCACAGTCATTTTGAGTTATAAGCCTTGGTAATAGATTTTAGAATTGAATAAACCTATTTTAGCTATTTGTAGCTTAGCTTGGCTGTACGAGTGAGCTTGCGTGATGCGCTAAACCCATCAAAAAATACATGCTCTTTTTCGCTTTTGCTATAGTTAATATAACGCGGGCTAACATCTCGACTATATGACTCTACTCAAGCGCATGTCTCTGTTCGTTGTACCATACAGCACACTGAAATGGTTTTGTGTGTTGCTGCTGTTGTTATTACCGAGTTTTCCTTGTGCCGCCAGTTTTCCCGAATTTAGCGATACGGCGCAGGTTATGCGACGTTATGACTATAATTCTGGCCTCAGTCAGGTCACTATCACTGCCATTGCGCAAGATCAACTCGGGTACATTTGGGTTGGCACACAGTCTGGCCTAAATCGTTTTGATGGTCATGATTTTGTTCAATTTGAAGTAAAGCAGAACTCCAAACATCATCTCTCTGGTGGCTTTATTACCTCACTATGCCACAGTGGCAAATATATCTGGGTTGGAACAAGTACTGGGCTTAGCATTTACGATACTGAAGCGGGGACCTTTCGCTCTATCTTAGCGGCGCAGAATGAGGCGGTTAGCTCCGATAGAGTTAAAAAAGTGGCCTGTTATGGTGAATCAGTGACAGTATCAACAGAAGAGGGCGATGCTTACCGAGTTAACTACCAAACCTTAATGCCTGAAAAACTTTATTTAACTGGTAAATTTGTTCGTGAAGTCCAAGAAACAAGGGATGCATTTGTTTACCTCAATGCAGATGGCCTAGTCAGTCAGCCAAAAGACAAAGTAGGTGCGAACGTTCTGTTGGAAGGTGAGTTTAAAACACTGTCGCTTTCCCACGGAAGGATATTCGTGGTTGACGCGGATGATAAAATCATTAGTTTCGACACTCAGTTCAATAAAGTGCAATGGCAAAAGTCGGTCAGTGCGAAAGTAAACCTCAGCATTCACCAAATTAAAGTAAGGGCGAATGAGATACTCGTTGCTTCCAATACAGGAGTGTTTATTTTAGATCTGCAAGGTAGTATCAAGCGGCATTGGTATCGCCGTGCAGAACAATATGATGGTCTACAAGATAACAATGTACTTAGTGTTCAACGAGATAGAAACGGCGATTTATGGATAGGGACGGAGTCACAGGGGCTGCACTTTTTTAGTCAGCTGAGCGAATCGTTTGGTCACGTTGGTGAACAAAACTTTCCGCATGCTCCTTTGGGGCATCCTGATGTTAGGAATTTCGCACTAGACAGTAGCGAGCGTTTTTGGATAGGTACGTCATCGGGTTTATATATTTATCAAAAATCGAGCTTTATCGAAGCACATCGAATTTTCCCGAGTTTATCTGCAATCAAAGGGAGCTTTATCACGCAAGTAAAGATCTATGATGATACCTTGTGGGTAACAACAAGAGGTGATGGCGTTGTTAGGTATGCTTTAACCCAAGGGGAATACAGCCATTTGATGCCCAACTCGAATAATGGTCCAGAGCTTAGCTTTAATGATGTTATCGAATACCAATCACAGATTTTGGTAAGTTCCAGAACACTAGGTCTTATGAGGTACGACGTGGAGTCTAAAACCCTAGTGCAGTTTTTCGAAAATCGTTCAGATGCACCTTCACATGTATCTTCATTTAAAGTTGTTGGGCAAGATTTATGGTTTGGCACTATAGGTGAGGGGTTGTTCAAGTTTAGTAAAGGCCAGCTCCATAATCTGACTACGCAGGATGGCTTAAAGTCGAATTTAGTTTTTATGATAGATGAAGACCCGTGGCAACGTATCTGGGTTGCAAGTGAAGCGGGCATTAGTTTAGTTGATAAGCAAATGAAAGTTGTCCGAACCATAGGAGAGCAAGAAGGACTAGGAAACCAAGCCGTGTGGGGGCTGGTTTATGATGACTATGAATATATGTGGCTTGGCACCAGTGGTGGGCTGTCGCGCATTAATGTAATGGATTTTGCCATTGATAATTTTCTTCCAATTGACGGCGTACAAGCGCACGAATTCAACTACAATGCCGCATGGAAAGCCCCTGACGGCCGAATTTTTATGGGTGGAGCCAAAGGATTTAATCAGTTCTTCCCCCAGAATGTATCAATTTCAAATACCGCGCGGCCTATTTTAGTTTCCACAATCGAATTACTGGGCGAGCCTTTACAGCCAAGTCTCGATGGGATCCTCTCTGTTGCGCCAGAGCTTGCGGGGTCATTACGATTACGCTATGACCAAAATATCATATCGTTGCAATATTCAAGTCTAGACTTTGGCTCTGAGAAGCTGAGCTTTTATTACCGTATTAAAGGACTAAGCGACAAGTGGCTGAAACTTGCAAATGGAGCAAGGCAAATAAATTTACTCCAGCTTGAGCCTGGCACCTATCGAGTAGAAACCTATACTGTTAATCGCTTTAATATGCAGTCGCCCGTTCACGAGTTTAGCATTTATATCGCTGCACCAATTTGGTGGAACGCTTACTCGAAGACCCTTTATACCCTAGTCATTGTGCTTATCATTGCAGCATTTGTTCGAGCGAGACAACGGCGTTATCAGCAAGTGCTGCGGGATAATCAGAAAATGTCAGCGTTACAAGAGCGGTTAGAGTTGTCATTGTGGGCAAGTGGTGATGAACTTTGGGATTGGCATGTTGAGTCGGGTAAAATTTATCGTTACAGCGTAAATCCAAGGATCGATTTTAGTGATCTCCAAGATAAACTTATTCTCAATGAGCTTGACCAGTTTGTACACCCTAAAGATTGTGTGTTACTTGAGGAGCGCCTGCAATCTTGTGTGGACGGCCGTGAAGACGTATATGAATTGTCTATTCGAGTTAAAGATCAACAGGGAGAGTGGATCTGGGTATTAGATAGAGGAAAGGTAGTTGCACGAGATGATAATGGTAGAGCAACGCGGATAGCGGGGGCACTGAAAGATATTGCTGATTTGAAAGCACATCAACAAGCCTTGCAGTCGTTAAACGAGCAACTTGAGATAAAAGTTGCGATGCGCACCGATGAGCTATATAAAAAGAATCAAAAACTTGAGCAAGCAATGTTTGAGTTAAAGCAAACGCAAGAAGACTTGATTGAAAGTGAAAAAATGGCTTCTTTAGGTGTTGTGGTTGCGGGGGTTGCGCATGAGATCAATACACCTTTGGGTATTGCTATCACAGCGCTTTCTCATAACGAAGATTGTTTATCTGAGTTGGTAGAAAAGCTTGAGAATAAAACCCTTAAGCAAAAAGATTTGGTTTCCTCCATCGATGCACAGCAAGAAGGGTATCTGCTGATTAGTCGCAATCTGCAAAGAGCTGAAAGCCTTATTAGTAACTTTAAGCAAGTCGCAGTAGATCAATCCAGTGAGACTGAGCGTGATATTAACCTGCTTGAATATATCAATGACGTATTTGACTCACTTAAGCCATTGGCTAAAAATAAAGAAGTATATTTGTCTATAGATGGGAATGCTGATGTAAATCTCTCCACCTATCCAGGCGCGGTTTATCAAATAATGGCAAACCTATTTAACAACTCCGTTATCCATGGCTTTGAGGGGAGTGCCTCTGGTACGGTTAGCGTGTTAGTCGAGGCGACGGATAGCCACTGGACTATTGTATACTGCGACAATGGTGTCGGCATGGACGAAGCAATGCAAAAGACCTTGTTTGAGCCATTTGTAACCACAAAACGTAATCAAGGCGGATGCGGATTAGGCATGCATATTGTTTATAATTTGGTTACGCAACTTTTAAAAGGCGAGATCCGCTGTAAAACGGCGAAATTACAAGGTGTCGAAATTACAATAAAAGTACCGTTTAGGAAAATAGCGGTCGAAAATTAACTTAGGTGAATTACAGTTAGCTAACAGCCTGTGACAATGCTTCTTTTAGGAGTTTGTCATGTTCTTATTATCTCAAGTTTTGGTTACCCTTGCTGTTTTACTCGATCTCGCCTCATTTCAATTTATGAAACGCCAGCAGGTGTTATTGGCACTAAGCTTGTCGACTGCACTCACTGCAATTCACTTCTATCTACTTGATGCTATGGCTGGTGCTTTGCTTATGGCGGTTGCGAGCCTCAGATATCTGGTGTTTATCAAGTCGCAGTCAAAGCGCTTGCTTATCGGGTTTCTACTACTCAATACAGTGCCACCTTTAGTACAATTAAATGCAAATTACGAACTTTATGCTGTTATTGGTAGTATTTTATTGACATTTGGTGCATTTATTCGAAAGCAAGTGGTATTTCGGTGTGTGATGATGTTAGGTACGGTGTGTTGGCTGATACATAATTGTTATATCGGCTCTCCCATGGCGATTGTGTTAGAAAGTACTTTTTTGGTGAGTAATTTGATTGGGTTATGGCGAATTTATATGAAGCGTAAAGCGAGTAAGTTAAAGGCTGGGTTGAAGTAGATTCAATTTTACTGGAATGGGCACTAATAAAATAGGTTGAGCTTTAAATGTGTTATATTTCAGTTGGTTAAGTTGTTTTCTATCTACTTTTTCAGATAATTGCGCTGATTACAAGTGGCATAGGAAACAGACTGGAATAAAAGTTATATAAATAATCTTTATATAAATCATAGTGTTATCACTTTTATTAATATTAATTGCATAATTAATATTGTATACAATATATCAATTGTGTATTGTTTGTTCGTTACCAAAAAACACTCAAATCAATGGGAACAAAAGGACAACAATATGCGTAATAACAAAAAAACAGCGCAAACACTGTGTAAATCACTCACTGCATCAGCACTTGCTCTAGCATTGGGGACTTCTACTGCATTTGCTGCAGATGGCAATAGTACTGTGAAAGGGAGCATCGTAAATGGTCAAGGTACTGAGTTATCTCAGGCTCAATTGACCTTTACACACAAATCCAAGGGGCTGAAGTTTGCTGTACAAACTAATGGCAAGGGCGAATACATTTTGCGTAATCTACCTGTTGGCCGTTACAGCGTGTCAATTAATAAAGCTGGATTCGAATCCGTTATTGAAGAGGATGTCGAGCTTAATATTGGACAGGCGCTAATCTTAGACGCTCAATTATTACAACAAGGGCAGGACATAGAACGGATAGCGGTGACTGGCACGGCGATTCGACGTGTGGATATGGCCTCTTCAACTGCTGGAGTAACGTTTACAGACGCCGAGCTTAAAGTCATGCCAGTAAATACCGGCTTTGAAAGTATAGCGTTATTGGCACCCGGTACAGCTGAGCCTGGTGGTGATTCATTTAATAGAGCCTCAAGTTTCGGTGGGTCCTCATCGGCTGAGAATGGCTACTATTTTAATGGTCTAAATGTCACGAGTATTCAAACTGGTTTAGGCTCAATTCGTTTGCCTTGGGAAGCTATCTCACAAACTCAAATCAAAACGGGGGGAATTAGTCCTGAATTTGGTGGCGCACTAGGTGGCATCGTTAACGCAATTTCTAAATCTGGGGATAACGAATTTAACTTAGGGGCAGAAGTGAGAATAGACCCTGCTTCAACCCATAGTTATCACGACTCAAACTACCTAGATAATGGCACAGTGAATCTTAATACTGAGCAAGAATACGACTCTTTTAAAGAGCTACAAGTTTGGGCAAGTGGTGCACTAATAGAGGACAGCTTATTTTACTATGGTTTGTATGCACCTCGACGGGAGGTTAATCGTTGGGCTGGGCAAACGACCTTCAATGACAGAAAACGAGATGAAGATCGCTGGTTTGCAAAAGTTGATTGGTTCATCAATGAAGACCATTCCATCGGTTTTTCCGCCATGAATAACAAAAGAGAATGGACACGGCAAACCTATGCCTATGACTGGGAAAGCGATGTGATTGGTGATAAACAAGGGGTTGCGGCTCCTGGTGAAGATGGCGGCAAGGTTTACAGTGTCAATTATAGTGGTTACTTTTCTGACTTTTTCTCGGTGTCGGCTGTGGTGGGCCGAGTGACCGAAAACGTTGAAAATATTGTCGCATCAACAGTGCCGGGTGTTTGGGATGAAAGAGAGGGATTCGTTACTTTATCAAGTCATACAGCCAGCAGTGTTTCTGAGCAAGAGTTTATCCGTGATCAAGCGAGAGTCGACTTTAATATCGATTTGGATTACCACTCCATTTTGTTCGGTGTTGATTATACTAAAGTTACGGTAGATCACTTTGAAGGTCAAAATGGCCTTGGAGACGCAGAAGGCTGGTGGACAATCAAAACCGCTGGTGAAGGGAGCATTTCTGGTGCTGCGCTCGGTCAGGATTATATCGAACGTCGAATAAGAACAAGGACGGTTGATTCTGAGGTTAACTCGCTTGCTTTCTACGTCAATGATTCTTGGCAAGTCACCGACCAACTCGTGTTAAATCTGGGCCTGCGTTATAGTCAGTTTGAAAATACCGTTACTGACGGTAGAGCGTTTGTAGATATGGATAACCAACTTGCGCCTAGATTTCAAGCGATTTATGACCTAAACGGTGATGGCGAATCCAAAGTTTTCTTTACTTACGGGCGGTACTTTCAACCTGTTTCTGCCAACATGAACATCACTCAAGGCTCGGCTTCAGTAGAGTGGTTTGAGTATTTCGACCTCGATCAAGTAGACAGTGATGGCTATCCTGTTTTATTAAGTGATGGCTCGCCAAGTCGAGGGGAAATGCTTCGAGATAGACGCTGGCGTCAACGCGGAATTACAGAACCCGGTTTGATTGCTTCATCCACCCTTAAGCCGATGTATTCTGATGAATTGACTTTAGGATATCAGACCACCGTTTTTGA
The DNA here is from genome assembly GCF_030291895.1 of Pseudoalteromonas sp. JC3. NCBI lineage: Bacteria > Pseudomonadati > Pseudomonadota > Gammaproteobacteria > Alteromonadales > Pseudoalteromonadaceae > Pseudoalteromonas > Pseudoalteromonas sp. JC3. Next base: position 2,140,059 of record NZ_CP127855.1, read on the forward strand.
CGATATGGCATTTGGGGTTAGAGCGATTTATCGAGACCTTGGACGCAGTGTTGAAGATACGGATGTTGGTCCTGTGCTTGCGAAGAAATTGGCCGAACTCGGTATCCAAGACAATGTCGGTCAGGGTTCTTACTATGTGCTAAATAACCCGGGTGAAGCGATCACCATGAGTTATGACTTCGATGGCGATGGCCAAGTCGATGAAGTGACACTCAGTGCACAAGAGCTTGCCCTGCAACAAGCAGAACGTAAATATCTTGCACTTGAATTTACCTTAGAAGGAAATATTACCGACAAGTTACGGATTAATTCTTCTTATACTTGGTCACACAGCTATGGTAATACAGAAGGTTTAGTGAAAACCGATAACGATCAGGCAGATCCAGGTTGGACAACTTCTTATGATTACGCGGATCTGATGGATCACGGCTATGGTAATTTACCGAATGACCATCGCCATTCAATAAAAGTATCAGGTTCTTACGATATCACAGATGAGTTAACTTTGGGTCTGGTTGCAAGAACGTCGTCAGGTCGCCCGACTAACTATTTCTCTAAGCACCCAGTCGGTATAGATAGCTGTACCGCAGGAAGCCCTTGGGATGCATGCGTAAGTAAAGATTATGGCCATGTTTCGCATTACGACGAAAATGGCAACCCAGCCCCTCGCGGTAGTGTAGGTAATCTTCCTTGGGCAACCACGATAGACTTATCACTCAGTTACTCTACAGATATTATGGGACATGACTTGTTACTCAAGGGCACCGTTTATAACCTACTAAACAGTGATAAAGCGCTTGGGATCAATGAACAGCGATCTTTAGATGGTGCAAATGGCTTAATCGTTAACCCTGACTACGGCATTACAACGTTACGACAAACTGAGCGTTACGCGTCGTTAGTTGCAAGGTTTACGTTTTAATTTCCCTGGTGATAGCCAAGACTGGGTGCTATGCACCTAGTTCTTGGTTTAAGCCAAACAAAACGTTTGGCTTATTTCATGTCACGGAGAGTATGATGACGTTAACAATAGATTTTGAGCAAATACTGAGCCACGCGGAAGTAATAGAGACGGTTGACATGCATACCGCCGGAGAGCCTTTGCGGGTAATTGTCGATGGTTTCCCTGAACCTCAAGGCAACACTATTTTAGATAAACGGCAATACTGCGTAGAAAATCTTGATCACTATCGCACCGCGCTGATGTATGAGCCTAGGGGTCATGCTGATATGTATGGTGCGCTTATCGTTGAAAAGCAGTTACCAGAAAGCGATTTTGGCGTGTTATTTCTTCATAATGAAGGATACTCAACAATGTGTGGTCATGCGATTATTGCTTTAGCTACACTATTTTTACAGCACAATCCCGCAAAGAAACAGTTGTTGATAGATACGCCTGCAGGGCTAATTACCGCATGGCTAAGAGACGGCCAAGCTGAATTTGCTAATGTACCAGCAGAGGTAGTGACACTTGATAAGCAAGTCAAGACATCTGAATTTGGTTTAATCTCAGTGGATATCGCATTTGGTGGTGCGTTTTATGCCTATATTGACGCTGATACAATCGATTTAGCTCTTACGTCAGAAAATGCAGCTTACATTCAGCAGTTAGGTTTAACGCTTAAACAAGAAATTGCAACACAGATTAGCTTAGTGCATGACGATGCGCGCCTCGCATTTTTATATGGTGTGATTTTTTATTCCAATTCTCAAAAATCGGACTCTGCTCACAGTAAGCATGTGTGCATTTTTGCCGATGGCGAATTAGATCGCAGTCCAACAGGGACTGGGGTCAGTGGTAGGGCTGCAATTCTCGCCGCCAGAAATGAGCTTGCCGCAAACCAACGTATCTTTATTGAAGGTATATTAGGCTTGGGTTTAGATGTTTGTTATCAACTTAGTGATGATAGTAAATCGTTGATCCCAATAGTTTCGGGCGTGGCCTATATTACAGGCCGACACCAATTTATTTTAGACGACCACGATCCATTAGTAAGAGGATTTTTACTACGATGAATGTAGATTACGCAGCCAGACAGCAACGCTTAGTCAATAAATTACAACAACACCAAAGTGACGCTATCATTATTTATGGCTACGAGAATATTGTATATTTAACCGGCTTTACCGGTCATGCAGCAACATTGTTGATGTCTTCAAATGGGCAACACCGACTCATTACCGATTATCGTTACTTTGAACGTGCTAGCGATGAAGCGGTGGGAGTCGAAGTTATTTTAAGAAATCGTGATAAAGAAACGCTACCTGATTGTATTTTTAGATTATTGGATGGGCCGCGACAGCTTGCATTTGAAGCGCATCAAATCAGTCACGCAGATTATGTTTTATTAAACATCAGCGCAAAAAATACCACGCTTATTGCCGCGCCGCTTTGGGTGGAATCGCTAAGACAAGTTAAAGATGGTTATGAAATTAACTGTATTAAACGCGCCGCCGAGATTGCTGACTCGGCGCTTGCCCATACACTGCCTTTGTTAAAAGTAGGGATCACCGAGCGAGAAGCGGCAATTGAGCTTGAGTATCAGATGCAAAAGCTAGGCTCCGAAGGACTCTCTTTTGACACAATCCTATTATTTGGTGCACGTTCTTCCTTACCGCACGGAAACCCAGGACAGACAAAGCTCAACCAAGGGGACTTGGTACTTATCGACTTTGGTTCGGTGATAAGCGGCTACCGCTCTGATATGACGCGAAGTTACGTGTTAGGGGAGCCGACGAAGCAACAACAATCCATTTATGACACGGTCCAACATGCACAGCGAGCTGCGTTGGCGCTAATAAAAGCGGGCGTTAACTGCATAGATTTAAATAACGCATCACACGATGTGTTAAGTCATAGTGACTTTTCACAATACGCAGGTGAGGGACTTGGTCACGGTGTGGGGCTATTTCTACACGAGCAGCCGTTTATTAAACCTGGGGTCGATCACCAATTAGAAGCTGGCAATATCATTACCATAGAGCCGGGTATTTACATTCCAAATTATGGTGGTGTGCGCTTGGAAGAAGATGTACTGGTGACTGAAAATGGTTTTGAATGCTTAACCCACGCGCCACAAGTATTTCAGCTAACGAACTAAGGAGTTAGGATGCAAATTATTGCTCGCCAAGAGGTCGCGGATAGCCTCAACTACCCAAGCTTAATTCAGGCGCTTAAACAGGGTTTTGCGCAACCAGCAGGTACACCAACACGGCAAGTTTTTGAGCTAGATAATAGTCACAACAATCATGACGCTTTTGCTGTTTTACCTGCTTGGAATGCCGATGTGATTGGCGTAAAGGCGTTTACCTATTTCCCAGATAACAACCAGTACGATAAAGCCAGCCTTTACTCAAAAATCATGCTGTTTTCTAGGCAGTTCGGTGAGCCGCTCGCGCTTGTGGACGGCACCGAAGTAACATTGTGGAGAACCTCTGCTGTGTCAGCATTAGCCGCGGAGTATTTAGCGCCTAAGCATGCCAAACATTTGGTTTTCTTTGGCTCAGGTAATTTAGCTAGTTACATGATTAATGCGCATTTAAGTGTTAGAAGTTATAGTAAAATTTCAATAATTGCACGTAACCCTGAAAAAGGACGCCTGTTGCTGGATCTATTGTCCTCGCAGCATCCGGGAATGGAATTTTCATTGCATCAAGAGGCAACTGCGTCTGTTATTGCTTCGGCAGATGTGATCAGCTGTGCAACAGGCAGTCATACGCCTTTGTTCAATGGAGAGTGGTTGAGCGATGGTACGCATATAGATTGCATTGGCAATCATCATAAAGATTGTCGAGAAATTGATACCACAACGGTAACTAAGAGCCGCGTTTTTGTAGATAGTCGCGCCAATGTATTGAACGAGGCGGGCGAATTGTTGTTACCAATCAGTGAAGGTAAATTTAGCCCCGATAAGGTGGTTGCAGAGCTTAGCGAAATGACTAAAAATAACCTAGGTCGAAGTAACGAGAACGAAATTACTTTATTTAAGTCTGTAGGAACAGCATTAAGTGATTTAATTGGAGCGAAATTAGTGTATGACTTGGTTCAAAAATAAAGAGCACGGTAAAGTGTATGAAGTAACCGCAGTAGTCAAAGCTGCTGATAAGCGCTTGGTGAATCCGCTTATTTGTCACGAATGTCACATGTTGGTTAGTTATCAAGGAGTTGGTGGCGAAACGAAAAGTGAAAAGCTCCTATATGACGAGGTGTTTTACAAAGCGTTTCAAAACCACGATAACTGTTACGTCATGGTGGATGACAATGGTATTCGCCATTATCATCCAAGTGAGTAAAGTGACTTATTCAATTAAGTGAACACAATTAAGTGAACACAATTAAGTGAACACAATTAAGTGAACACAATTAAGTGAACACAATTAAGTGAACACAATTAAGTGAACACAATTAAGTGAACACAATTAAGTGAACACAATTAAGTGAACACAATTAAGTGAACACAATTAAGTGAATAAGCGCTAATTTTTAACCTGACAGAGTACAAATATAGAACGCTATGAATACTGACATTTCAGTTATTGGTCTGGTGCGGACTGCGGCACTAACATGTTTCTGCCCCGAAATGAGTTAACGTAAATGCTCTAAGGGTGGCTTTGAGCGAAAAGCTGACGTTCATCCTTTCACCTAAATAACTGTATATACATCCATTGTAATTGAGTTTCTTCCATAGTCAGGAAAACGACCCTGTGGGTCGTTTTTGTCGTGTTCACATTTAGATCAATGTAACGTAACTTCAATGCTGGTAAGTACTTCCTAAATTTGCTATCAATAGTCATGGGACAAAAACGAGACAGATTGCTGTAGAAAAACGACCCAATCGCTCGATATTAAATTGTTAGGTGAACACTCGGGATCGGTGTCTTGAATAAATATTTGTACAATTATTATTGGTTGGCATCTTCTTTAGCAGCTAGGTTGCTTTGGCTAATTGTCCCAGTTATTTTTATCTCTCAAGAGCTATTTTTACCATTTCTAATTTTTACAGTAGCTCTTGGTTGGTCAGCGATAATGGTTACAGCATTTTACAAATGTCCTAGCTGTAACAAGAGGGCTTTGGTTCATTCAGGTGTTGTAGTTAAACAACTCGAAACTGATCGTAGTAAGCTTCAAATATGGCTACTACCGAATGAATTCGTGTATAAGTTTTTTTACTGCTGCAAATGTGGGCATAAAATAAAATCGCAACCATAGCTTGGTTCTTTGTTCACCTAACAAATTAATTAAACAATGGACGCAAAACAGCAGGCTTGCGCTCATTCTTCGCTTAGTTTAGCCTGCTATTTTTCGCCGTTTATTAAGGCGTTATGCGTCAATGGAGTGATTTCAAAATATGGCTGTAGAAGCAGTTGGCGAAATATTCACAGGTATATTTAGATTCTTATTTCGCATTCTTACCGAAGTGTTATTGGAGTTTTTACTAAAAGGTACAGGGTATTTTATCTGCCGCCCATTCTCAAAAAACATAAATCCAGATGGCTTTAAAGTCGTAATAGCTGGTTTCGCCTTTTGGGTTTTAATGTTTATAGTAGCGCTTAAAGTATTTAATTTTGTTCAAGTTGATAAATGCTTGGACTCTGGTGGTAGTTACAACTACCAAACTAAAACTTGCGTACACCAAAGCTAGTTTACTTTAAGCAGGTTTACGCATAACAAGGCGCTCAAGCAAGGAATTTTAAAGTTTGGCTCGGCTCGTTCCTCGCCAATTTTAGCCAAACTCTAAAATCCGCTTAGCTTGGCGTTATATGGATTTTGAAACTTTATGAGTTTAACTACAGGCCTGGCAGTTATAGCCATTTTGGTTGCAATACTTTCGGCACATTATGCAAGAAAGGCACTTGGTGAAACAAAACGCTCAAACGTGATTGCATTGCACTCAAGTAAAAAGGAAATCTATGATGCTTTTTTGCACTTGAAATCCCACATGGAGCAAAAAGCTGATGGCGTAGAATTAACAGCCGTTAGTAATTTCTACCAACACTATAAAAATTCAATTCTTTATTTTGATGAGGCACTCTCAAAGGATATCGAGATATATTTCAAAATGTGTTTTCAAATAGCAGATTTAAATAGAACCAAAATCACAAAAGAGAAACGTTTTGAATTGATGGATCAAGTTAAAGTAGCTGCTAAATTTGCGGTTAGAATCGAAGAACAACTTAAAAATTCTATGATCAACAAGTAATCCATATAACAAGCGGTTTATGGATGGGACTCGTAATAGCTTGCTCGGGTTCGTTCCTCACCAGTTTAGCAAGCTAATACTCGCCCCATAACCGGGCGTTAGGTGCCTGTCAAAAATTTCAACTATGAGGTATCAATGGAAGAGCAAAATAATAGAATTAATCAAGAGTGGGTTACATTAAATGCCGTTAGAGGAATGGTTAAAATTGCTTCTAAAGGAAGCATGACGAAGTCTACCTATGATAATACGTTAGATCTTGCCGGAGAACTTTATCCTGAGCTATTGGGACCGGAGAACAGTTTATTGAAAAGAGAGCGTGAAAGCGATACAACAAAAGAGTATCGCCAAAAAGCAGCTCTTAAATCTATTAAAACTGAAAGTGAGGTTACTGCCCTAAGTTTAGTTTTAGAAGATATTGATGAATATAATTCATACTTGGATATAGCGAGAGAGAATAAAGGTGATAGAAAGAGAACTGACCAATTAAAACGTAAATTAGGTCAGTTGGAAAAAGCAAAAAAAGAGCTAGAACCTAAACCTCATAGTGAAAACCAACTAATATTTCGGGATGCATATAACGTAGATCGAGATTTGCCTGAACTGTCTAGAGGACATGCACATAAAGATTTTCAACTCCCTGATGGAAAAACACTACGTATCAGGGTATTACATCCAGATAGACCAGAGCATATTACAGGTGCTGACATAATCTATGAACGTCATAATGAACATACAGAAGGAGTAAGTATTGTTGCCGTTCAATATAAGATCTGGGAGGATCGTCAGTTATACCTTTCTGATCAAAGAATGTTAGGTCAGTTAGATAAAATGCGTAAATTTCTTTGTGATAAAGGAATCTGTCAAAACAATAATCATGAGAATTCGTATCGTTTCCCTTGCTGTACAGGTTTCTTGAGACCTACAGATAAATTACAAACTGTTGATCAGAAGTTTATTTCAACTGGTGAACATCTCCCAATCTGTCAAATTGACGCCTGTGCTACAGAAGGAAAGCGGGGAGGCACTTTATTGAAATATGAAGATATTAAATCGGCTTCTCTGTCTGGTGAGTTATTCGAAGAACTATTTAATCGTGGAAAGATTGGTTCAAGAGAATTATCCCGAGATGAGCTTGAACATTTATATCAAGAAGCATCTGTGATTGATTCTTCTGATACAGTGGTAATTTATGCGCAAGAGTTTGGCACTTAACAAAGCATTTAAGAGTGATTCGCAACGCTTGGCAGTTTCGCTTCGCTCAAGTATAGCCAAGCGCCGCTCACACCTTAATGCGGCGTTGAGGCTGTAGAATTACTCTTTTCAGGTACTGGATTGTTGGTTTTGGATTGACTATTTCTTAACCTTGAATCGAGTTGGTTACTGTGATCTAATAGATATTATTCACCCACGGTAAACTGTTATGGCCAACTACAAGCCTGACTTATCCTGCCTAAATAAATTCATTTCTATCAATTTCGCTGAGCAAATTTTGCCTGGTACATTTGAATATGCCCTTTGTTATATTGTCGAAAATAAACTCGACTTGTCGAGCTTTGACGCGTGGTATAACAATGATAAATCGGGCGCTGCGGCGTATCCGCCCACGGTGATGTTAAAGATAATTTTACTTGGTTATGCTCATGGATTAATTAGTAGCCGCCGAATAGCCAAGGCTTGTGAGAACAATATTCTGTTCATGAGTGTCAGGGGATCTTCAGCCGCATTACACATCAATAGCAAGTTTCGTGGCCAAAATGCACGAGCAGATTGAACCGCTATTTACGCAAGTGCTGATGATATGTGATGAAGAAGGCTTGATAGGACGCAACATGTTTGCCATTGATGGGTGCAAATTGAAGTCGAATGCGAGCAAGGAGTGGAGCGGTACATTCGATGAGCTAGGCCGTAAAAAAGCCAAATTAGAACGCGCAAGCAAACGCATAATTGAGCGCCATCAAGCGCAAGATGGCTTAAGTGAAGAGCTGGTCACTCAAGACTTAAAGCAAAAAGAAAAGCTAGATAAAAGAGCAGATAAAATCACCGCGTTCTTAGCTACTCACGAAGAGAAAACAGGCAGTAAAGGTAAGCCGGTTAAAAGTAATATTACCGACCCAGACAGCGCGAAAATGACCACGTCAAAAGGCACAATTCAAGGCTATAACGGGATAGCGATAAACGATGATAAACATCAAATTATACTACAAGCACAGGCATGGGGCTCTGTGGGCGAGCAACAAACACTGCAGCCAGCCGTTGAGCAATTAAAACGACAACTTGAAAAACTGAACAGTGATAAATTCTCTAACAAACAGGCCATTAAATTTACCGCAGACAGTGGATTTAATAGTGAAGCGAACCTTGAATTCATGGCGCAAAGTGGCTTTGATACTTACATAGCTGATAACCAATTTAGAAAACGCAACCCACTGTTTAAAGAGAGCGAAACCTACGAAACAGAGCAAGAAAAGCGGCGATTAAAACGCAGTAAAGGCAAGCCACGCTTATTTACCTCAGACGACTTCCATTATGATGAAGCAACACAAACCTGCCGCTGCCCCGCAGGCAATGAGAAGTGGCGAAGTGGTATCAATGTAAACAGCAATCATCAACAAAACACACGATTCTGCGGTTACTTAAAAGACCGTAAAGTTTGCTCCCTGCAACAGCAATGTATGCGAAAACCACCGATACAAACGTGGCGGCAAGTACAGTTTAAGAGTGATGAATCGCGCAAAAAAAATCAGTTGCATCGACAAAATGAAAGTAAAAAAAGACAGCCCAATAGGACGACGACAATACAGCAAACGACTTGGATGTATCGAACCTGTATTCGGCAACATCACGGTGAATAAAGGGATGAATAAGCTCACATTACGCGGCCAAGTAAAAGTCAATGCTCAATGGCAGCTATACTGCCTTGTTCACAATATCGAAAAGTTACGAGAAAGGGTGTCGTAAGCCAAGAACAACCTGACTTAACAGCTCCGAAGCGCTTCTCAAACCACAACAAACCAGCTTAAAAAAACGCCCTAAAATAACAACTCACACCCAACTAAACGATTGAATCAAAATAGGAACTCAGTTATCGTTTGTTGATTACAAAAACAAATTTGAAACGAGTTATTCTACAGGCTCGTTATATGCCCATCAGGTTTTGGAGTGTTGAATGGATATAGATGAAAATAAAATAGATGAAGCAGCTTTAGCTTTATTACATCTCACCTTGCATGATTATGGCCGAGCTTGGAAACAAATTGACTGGGAAGTTATGAATAGGCTTTATGAAAAAGGTCTAATTTGTGATCCGGTTGGTAAGGCAAAGTCAGTGCAATTGACCGATGAAGGCATTAAGCAATCAGAAGAGTTATTCAAAAAGCTTTTTTCAAAATAGAAGCTATTGGTCATATAACAAAGCAACTTAAAAGCTCGGACAAAAACCAGTTGGCTTTGTTAGTACCTCACAAATTATAGCCAACTAATTTTTGCCGTTTATTTGCGGCGTTATGTACTTTCTTGTCCTTCCAACTTGTGCACATCTCTTTTGTGCGATAGTATTTCACTATAGATGCACAGTAAAACAGTGCGAGGATATGTCAGTAAATTTTAAAGATGATTGGCTTGAAGCATTTTATGAGGAAGATAAGCGTCATCGCTTGATTCCTAAAACTATAGAGAATGCGCTGTATCGAAAGCTTGAAATCCTAGATGCAGCAAAAGCTGAATCAGATCTAAGAGTTCCACCGGGTAATCGGTTTGAACATCTTGAAGGCAATCTGAAAGGTTGGTGTTCGATACGGGTGAATAAACAGTATCGTTTGATTTTTAAGTGGGTTGACGGTGTAGCAGAAGACACCTATTTAGACCCTCATAAGTACTGAGGTTAGGATAATGCGCAGAACTAAACGTCGTCCAGTTGGTGTAGGAGAAATGCTCAAAGTTGAATTCTTGGAGCCAATGGAGATTACATCAAAAACATTAGCAGAAGCTATGGGTGTACATAGGAACACCATCAGTAACTTAATTAATGGTGGTACTCTGACTGCTCCACTTGCAATCAAGCTAGCGGCTGCACTTGGGAATACACCTGAGTTTTGGCTTAACATTCAACATGCTGTGGACTTGTGGGATACACGAAATCGTTATCAAGATGAAGCCAAGCAAGTAAAACCTTTGTTTTCAACGCAAGATATCAAACTACGTACATAACAAAGCGTTTAAGAGCGATTCCATAACGTGTGCCGATTTCGCTTCGCTCAAGCGTAGCAAACGTTATTCCACGCCTTTACGCGGCGTTAGGGCTTATCGAAATAGGTAGCTTTTTATGGATGAAATAACATATTTAGAAGTTCCATTTGAGGATAAAGAGAAAGTAAAGTCGTTGGGCGCTCGTTGGCACTCAGAGAGAAAGAAGTGGTTTGTTCCAAAAGGTTTAGATACGGGACCATTCGAAAATTGGCTACCGATTTATGATGATCATGCATCGCAAAAAGCTATCTCTCCATTTTATCTGCTTCAATCGACAGAGCTTTGCTGGAAGTGCGACAAACCATCTGAAGTCATTACCTTTGCTAGTCATGGCACAATCGACACTGAAAGTGATGAGCGCTCTGAAGGATTAACCAAGTATTTATACGTCAGCTTTATCCCAGAGAGACTGAGAGTATACTTGGATCTACACTTCAAAAGTTATTACTTGGATTATTCCGCAACGACCGATTCATTTTACTACATGAATCATTGTCAACACTGCAAAGCCCCACTAGGTGACTTTTTTATGCATTCTGAACCGGAGGGTGCTTTTTTCCCTATCAGTGCAGAAATGTCAGCCAATATTGCTATTACTAGACTGAAAGAAAGTGGATTTGTAAAAATCTCAGCATCTGAATCATATGGGGTTATTGAGCATATATTGGAAAATGGGCAAATGAAAGAGTTTCAGCCCTAACAGTCTGTATAAGAGTGATTCGCAACGCGTGGCATTTTCGCTATGCGTTGATTTTAGTGATTAAGGTGGCATGCTGAGGCTTTTGTATTGCGTTGCTCACTACTTAAAGCGGCGTTAGCCCATAGAAACTTTTAAGCGAAATTTGCCTAATACAGCCGAAGACCTGAAACATTTTTTGTCCAAAAATAGGTTTATTTAACCGTCCGCTATTCGCTCTTTCGGCAATTAATCAGTTACGAACGGTCAGATTTGGTTGAACTCATAACCCTAAACTGCCAGATCGTGTATGAGCCAGCGCACTAAGTCTTGTTAACACCAGCGCACTGAGCTGCGTCAGAGCATTTCGTCGACGTACTCAAGTATTAAGCCAAGTTAATGTAGTAGAGGCCGTAGCCCACGATAAACGCAGGCACTGCAGAGTAGATAGTGGCAAATAGCGCCGCCCTTGGTGCCAGTGCGATCGCTGGAAATAACGCATCGCCATCGTTAGCAACGGCATTGGCTGCAAGGGCACTAAATGGCACGACACCTTGCAGGTAAAGCGTTGTAACAACAATTTGGGGGCCACAGCCTGGTAATAATCCGACAAGAATGGCCACCAGTGGTGCATATAGCGCATAGTCTTTAAACCAAACCGCGAGATCAAGCCCTAAATACGCAGTAGATAGCTCGTAAAGCAAAAAGCTTGCAACGACCCAAGCGGTCACAAAATGCGTGTCCTGTAGCACTCTAGTGAGTTTTGACGGTGGGTCGCATTCACCTTCTTCACAGGTGATATCTTTATAGCTTACGCCCTTTGAATTAAGTGCCCACACGCAAACAGCAAAAAGACATAATGCTGCACCAAGCCAAGCAATTTCTGTATCAAATGGCGCTAAATCGACGTTAAAAGCAATCGCGAGTGCAATAGCAAGGCTAGGTAGTAAGCACAGCTTCCACACCTTACGGCTTAGACTAAACGCACGGCTCGCGTGTAAGGTTTCTTCTTCGACCTCATTGATGGTCTGCGGGACACAAAAGTCGGGTTGATGAATTAAGTGCACACATAGCCCACTCACGATACCCACACCAACGCCCATCGCAATGATAGTAAGGCCTGTCAGGGGCTCTTTGGCGAGTAGCAAAAACGCAGCATCTCCCATCGTCGCAGTAAGTACTGCGACAACTGAAGCAAAACTCGCTTGTTTTTTGGTAAATTGGGTGACCACGATAATCGCGCCACCACAGCCGGGCAGCGCGCCTAATATTGAGGCCATGGCTATTTCGAGAATAGGGGATTTGGTACTCAGATAACTGAGATTAAGCTGTGGAATTCTGTCAACAAGAAAGTAGTACACGAGCAGGGTAGCGGCAACAAAAACGCTGACTTGAAAGAATGCATCGCTCAGCGCGCTGACCACAATTGGTCTCGCCGTTTCAAATGCCATTAGTACAATAATAACGAGGGGTAAAATCAACCGCTTGTTGAACAACAAACTCACCTTAGCGCCATGTGCTGGTTGAGAGTATCGAAGTAGAGATGAAAACATAAAGTGCAACCCGTGTATTGTCTAAGTTGCACTTTAATTTCATTTTAAATGAAAATCAATATCATTTGCATTATTTTCTTTGGAACTCTGCGGTTGCTTTCCATTTTGGCCAAGCGTCTTGCTCAGAGACATCATAGCCAACTTTAAAGAACAGCTGTAGATCCTGTATCGCCCCACTTAAATCCCACTCTTCACGGTAGCGGTCACACGGCTGATGATAACAACCGCGCAATACTAAACCCATACGTTTACGATAGGTTTCAGTCTCTTCGTCACGTGCTTCAGTTCCACCACCTGCGTACATTGCAGGCACACCCATGTTCGCAAATGCGAAGTGATCAGAGCGATAGTAACCACCAGCGGCAGGACGCGGATCTCCCGAAACGACACGGTCTTGCGCTTTTGCTGCGGTTTCTAGCATTTCATCAAGCTCAGATTTACCAATACCAACTACGCTGATGTCTTTTACTTTACCCAATAAATTTAGGCTATCCATATTGATGTTAGCAACGGTTTTCTCTGCTGGAATAACAGGGTTTGCGGCATAAAATTTTGAGCCTAACAGACCTTGCTCTTCAGCCGTCACAGCCAAAAACGTAATTGAACGGCTAGGGCGAGTTGGCAGTTTAGTAAAGGCTTCAGCTACCTCAATCATACCGCCTGTGCCGCTGGCATTATCATGCGCGCCGTTATAGATCTGATCGCCTTTACGGTTTGGATCGGTACCTAAATGATCCCAGTGTGCTGAGTAGATGATGTGCTCGTCAGACTTTTTGCTACCTGGCAGAGTGGCGATAAAGTTATACGAAGTTGATTTTTTGATGGTGTTTTTGACAGTAACTGACGCGCTTAGGTTGCCCATATCAACGTGGTATGCGCCTTCAGCAGCTTTTTTCTTTGCGGTGTCAAAATCAAGTCCAGCCTTTTGAAATAGCTCTTTAGCAACGTCTACCGTTACCCAACCTTCAACCGCAACGCGGTCCATATTGTTATTTTCTTTTTGGAAGCCAAACTGGGGGCCACTCCAAGAATTTTCTACTACGCTCCAAGGATAAGAAGCCGGCGCTGTTTCGTGAACAATGATCGCACCTGCTGCGCCTTGGCGTGAAGCTTCTTCGTATTTGTACGTCCAACGACCATAATAGGTCATAGCTTCACCGGTAAATTTACCCGAATCAGGATTAGCAAAACCTGGATCGTTTACTAGCATCACCACTGTCTTGCCTTTCACGTCTAGGCCTTCGTAGTCATTCCAGTCGTACTCTGGAGCATTTACGCCATAGCCAACAAAAACCAGCTCTGAATCTTTGATTGATTCGAGTTCGCTGATACGGGCCGAGCCCATCACCATGTCTTTCTTATATTCGTAATTTTTACCACCGATTGTTAACGTCATATTAGGATCGGCTTCAAGCGAAACAAGCGGCACTTCTTGCAAGAAGCTGTTGCCATTGCCAGGCTGATAGCCAAGCGCTTTAAAATGTTTGGTTAAATAGGCAAGCGTTAGCTCTTCACCTTTTGTTGACGGAGCACGGCCGCCAAATTCGTCAGAGGCAAGGGTTTTAATATGGGCTCTGAGTTGAGAATCGTTAATACTATTGTATGCAGTATCGATGTCTTGGGGGCTATTGCTAGTGCTAACACAGCCCGCCAGCACCGCCATAGATAGAGCGCTGAGCGTCAGTTTAAGTTTCATAATTGCCTTTCTTTTACTTGTTAGGAACCCATAAGTAGTAACATAAAATGCGTAAAAGTTCGAGCGGGACAAGACGGCTAGAGGAGATAGAAATTAATGAAACAACCGTTGTGGAACAGATCATTGCATTGTTTTTAATCGCTATCCTCATTTTAGCGTGTGACGCAGCCTGTTACGCTCATTTACAATTGGCTTTTGCCAAGTATCAGGCGCTTCAGTAAAATAGTCGACTAATTGCATGATAAGTATCTCAATCAAATGAAAAAGTTTACAGCGCCTGAGGCGTGGCAGGTTGCATGTTTACATGCTGAGCCATTTTCCCATTTAAATCAGCTTTTTGACTTAAAAAGTCAACAAGACTGGCCAAGCCCCCAGTGGCTGTCTTCTCACGTAAACAGCATTAGCTTGCAACAATATGATACCCGCTTTGTGGCCGATGAAACGATAGACTTTGGCGATAAATACTATGAAGAGATTATCTTTGAAACCCATCAGGTACCGACGCGTAGTCAAAACTGGCACGATTTATTTGGCGCGTTGATTTGGTGTTTATTCCCAAAAACAAAAGCTTTGTTAAATGCCCTACATATCGAAGAAATAGCACAGTTTGGTTTAAAGCAGCGGAGTAAAAAGCGTAACGCGTTAACACTCTTTGATGAGTGTGGTTTGGTGTTGGCAATCGATGATGATAAATGGCGTGATGCCTTTAAATCACACCAATGGCAGAATGTATTTTACGATAATCGTTCAGAATGGCAGCAAAACCTAAAACCTTTCGTATTTGGCCACGCAAACTACGAGATGCTAACCAATCCCTTTATTGGGCTGACGGGAAAACTGGTGTGTATCAATGTTGATGCCGCATTTTGGCAACTTTCACTAAGCGAACAATATCGTTGGTTAGATGATAAATTGGTTGCACTGATCAATGATGGGCTGCTTGAAGACAATACCAAAATGTCACCCATTCCGCTGCTTGGGATCCCAAACTGGCATGAGCCACAAGATTTAGAGTTTTATCAAAATACGGACTATTTCAGGCCGAAAAGAAGGAAATAGCATGATAGCTATCAATGGATTAAAAAAACGCTTCGCCCTGACTCGCGAGCACAAAAAGAAAAAGAGTCAGACGGATCCTCGCGAGCGTGATGGCTTTTTTCACAGTGTAGAAGAGGTTAACCTGCACTGTGGACAAGGCGAAGTACTTGGATTGCTAGGCCCCAATGGGGCGGGAAAAACCACCACTTTGCGTATGCTCTCAACAGCGCTGACGCCGGATGCCGGCACTATCTTAGTGGATGGTCAGGATATTGTGAAAAAGCCTGTTGTTGCACGCAAAGCCATCGGCTTTTTATCAGGGTCAACTGGTTTATATGGACGTCTTACTGCCAAAGAAAATGTTGAATATTTTGCACGACTTCATGGTTTAAAAGGAAAAGCATTAAAAGCGAAATGTGATGAGCTGTTTCAGCGCCTGGAAATGGAAACCTTTTTAGATAAAAGGGCTGAACACCTATCGACCGGTATGAAACAAAAGACCAATATTGCACGGGCGGTGGTACACAATCCTAAAGTCGTCGTATTAGACGAGCCAACGACGGGTCTTGATATTATGACCACACAAACGGTTATCTCTTTTATTCGCGACCTCAAAGCGCGTGGTACACCCGTTATATTTTCTACCCATCACTTAGATGAAGTTGCATTATTGTGCGATAGGGTGTCTGTTATCGATAAAGGGATCACCTGTTTTGATGGCAGTTTGGCTGAGTTTAAAGTGAAGGGGCAAAGTGAAGAGCTAAATCAAGCATTTTTAAATTTGTTAACGGGAGCACAGCATGTTTGAGGTATTTTTAAAAGAAATTAGAGAGCTGCTGCGCGACCGCAAAACACTGTTTTTTGTGATTGCACTGCCGATGTTGGTATTTCCCGTGATTATGGCTTTAGTCGGCTTTATGGCTTCACAAGCCGCCATGGAAGCGAAGCAAGAAGTTCATACGTATTACATCGCAAATGAAGCCTATGCTGAAAAGTTCTCTGAGCAGGTTTTTTATCATAAAAGTTTTAAGAAATATGCAGGTGAGCTCAAGCTTGATAGCGTCGAAGCATTGAGTGATGCGGTACGAAGTGGCGTGATCGATGTTGGGATTTTTATTCCATCCGATCCGGTTGAAAATCTAGAGTCTGGCGTAAAAAGTGAATGGAAAATCGTGTTTAACGATGCGCAATCTATCAACTTTATTTACGACCGCTTGTCTAAACTTGCTAAGAAGTTTTCTGATGAACTCAGAGCGGTGAAGTTAACCTCACTGGGATTGTCGCAAGCGGAGCAAGCGGCAGTGCTCCAACCCATATCGATTACTAAAGTGGATACTGCTGACAAACGCGAAAATTTAGGCGAGAAGTTAGGTGCGTTTATCCCTTACATGTTAATTCCGTTGGTATTGATGGGGGCGAGCTATCCAGCTATTGATTTAGGCGCTGGAGAGAAAGAGCGTGGCACTTTAGAGACGCTGTTATTAACACCAATCTCACGCACGGAGCTGGTGTTAGGTAAATTTTTAACCGTATTGAGCAGTTCAATATTCTGTGCGCTTATCACGGTTTCCAGCATGGCACTGTGGATAGGAATTGCCAGTAGCTTCGTCGAGCTAGACGTAATTAAAAACGCCTTCTCGTCGGTTGCATTATTAGACTTTGTCTTGATTTTTGCACTGTTGCTTCCTGTTGCTGTGATGCTTTCGTCGCTAACACTTGCCATCTCAATTTACGCCAGAACCTTTAAAGAAGCACAAAACTACATGGGACCACTTAGCATGGGGATCTTCATTCCCATTGTGATGTCTTTAATGCCAAATATGGAGTTAACCGCAAAAACCGCATTGATCCCAATTACCAATGTGGCATTAGCGATTAAAGAAATCATCAAGGGCACGGTTGATTATGGCTACGTTGCGTTAATTTTTGGCGCTTCTGCCGTTTTAGCAGCAGGGTTACTCGTGTGCTGCGTTAAATGGTTTAATAAAGAAACTGTTTTGTTTAGGTAAAGCTTCAGTTAGGCGTGAGTCATTGAGAATTGTGGCGTTTTTCTGTACGATAAACGCCTTATTCAGCGCTTAACTTTTTGTAATTTAGTCTTCTACCTGTTTAGGTAGCTTGTGCAAGTAGTAGGTTTCAATATTAGTCACTCAAGGAATGTAGGATGACACCAACCACGGTACTTAAGTCAGTCAGTGAATCAGTTACTAACGGCATAGCTATTTTATTCTTTTTATCGTCGGTGTTGCACTTAGTCGGGTCAAGTTTTTTGGAAGCTCCGATCTACTTAGTGATTTCATTGTTACTATTTTCATACCGTAATCGTTTAATGTTTGACCCTGCACAAAAGCAGTTTGTTATCACTAAACAACTATCGTTATTGAATATAAATATTCGGCGAATAGACGAGTGTGTGATACCGCTTTCAACCGTGACTGATGTATCTTCGGGTTGTAACAAGCAACTCAATTATATTGGTATAAGTTATCTTTCAGAAAGTGAGGAGCCTGCGGTCTATTCATTTTCGTGTTTACGGCAAGCTGATAAACTCAATGCACTTTTGTCTGCATCAGCTCTTGACCATAACGTTCAACCAACGGCGGGCGCGGATGCAGATAGAAGATCAGCTACGAGCTCAACTCCCACTAGCCTTGCAAGATTATTTCCTTTATTTATGAATCGCAATCGCGATATTGAAGCGCGATTCTCCGTGTTACGATGTGCACTACCGACGCCTAAGCATAAGCGGCATATTGTTTGGATGGTGGTAGGGGCTTTTGCTCTAATGACCAGCTTTATTCTTTACTCGTCACAAAATTACATAGCTGGTTTGGTATTTTTGGTGCTCACGTACTTGAGCTATTGGTTGACGTCATTATTTATCAGTAATAAACACTATTTTGTCTATCACTCACCCTGTAACCAAATTAAGGTTGAGGAAGATAGTTTGCTGCTACCTGCGTTACTATTTACAGATAAACAAGCACGAGAGGTAAAAAAGGATGAAGTTAACGATATTAAGGTACACTGGAATACGTTTACAGTCAGCGATTTAGATAGGTTAACCTCTTCGACTCGTCGTAACCATATTGTTGATTTGGTCTTTGATACTGAGTATGGTGCGACGGTTTCACTCTCTGGCATGAGCGTAGAAGCCGAGCCACTCTTACTTGCGTTAACGCATTGGCAATATCCTTTGTCTATTGAACGAACGGATAAAGCGGTGTTCCCAATGGTGAGGCACTTTCAATATGGTATTCTAGTATTTATTATCGGTATTATTGTCTGGGCAATGACCACATTTGTGATATAACACACCTGACAAAAGCGGCGATTCTACCAGAATATCGGTATGCTAGTGGCAATAGTATTTTTAATCTATCGCTATCCAGAAATTATTGAACAACCCGTTTTATACCAGTTGTATTAAGTAAATGATCTATCTTGAAGCGGGGAAATAGCTTTAGTAGCACCGCTCTCGCGTCCTGCTACCGCTAAGGTACCTATCTCCATATAGGCAAGGCAAAAATTTTGCTATTTAGTTGTTCTAAATGAGAAATTTTTAACGAAGCTAATATGCTATTTCACCCTTCAAATTGATTAGAGAATTAATTCAATTGGTATTATACATCTTTTTGATTTTAATGATGCGCTTAAGCGCAGAGGCATACGTGCAAAACAAGCGTATCAATAAGCGCATTGACTTACTGCATAAGCTATTAAAAGAAGAATGACTGGAAGAACTGAAGCCGCTATTAAGCGGCTTCAACATTATCGGTTTTAACATTGTCAATTTCAACTACGTTGAGTACAGATTGTACATCTGACCAATGCAGCAATTCGATACGACCTTCTTGGTTTTCAACCAATGCCGTGCAGTTTTCTATCCAATCACCATCGTTGCAGTACACAATACCATCTACGACACGGATCTCTGGTTGGTGGATATGCCCGCAGATAATACCGTCGACACCTTGTTTCTTCGCTTCATGAATTGCTGCGTTCTCGAATGCGGCAATGGCCTCTCTGGCTTTATGCACGCGCTTTTTCAGCCAAGATGCAAGCGACCAATAATGACCACCATATAAACGTCTTACGCGATTGGTCCAGCGATTTAAGAAGAGTAGAAAATCATAAGCGGCATCCCCAATGATACTGATCAGTTTGTTATATCTTGTTGCCGAGTCAAAATCATCACCGTGTAATAATAAAAACCGCTTACCTGCGGAAGTGGTATGAATAAAGGTTTTATGCACTTCGACTTTAAAAAGCGTTTGCCCAACATAGTTTCTGAAGGTTTCGTCGTGATTACCCGGTATGTAGATAACGCGTGTACCAGATCCCGCTTTTTTTTGTATGCATTCTAATACCTGATAGTGGGATGGATCCCAAAAAAACTGGCGTTTCATTGACCATAGATCAACAATATCACCAACCAGATAGAGTACATCACATTCGGTTTTGTTGAGAAAATCTAGCAAGAACTTTGCTTTACAGTCCTTGTAGCCCAAGTGTACGTCTGAGATCCAAATACTCGGATAGTATGTTGTTTTCATGGCTTGGCTCTTTAGCGTAATAATGACAATGCTAAGAGGCAAAGATGACAGTGGCGGGGCAGTTAGGAGAAGCTAATATGACAAAAGAGCATACATCTGTATGCTCTTTTGTCATGCAATTTACGTAGGTTTATTTACTTCTAATTGCATTAACGATTGTTTCAACCGCAGATCCAATATCCAGCATCAGTTTTTCGCCAGTTTGACGATTTTTCAGCTCAACCTTATTTTCATCAAGATTACGCTCGCCAATCACTAGGGTATAAGGAACACCGATAAGTTCCATATCGTTAAACATAACCCCCGGACGCTCTTTACGGTCGTCGAATAACACATCAATTCCCGCATTTTGTAGATCTGTGTAGAACTTTTCTGCGATCTCTGGGATACGGTGAGACTTATGCATATTCATTGGCACGATTGCCAACTCAAATGGCGCAATAGCAACAGGCCATTTGATACCGTAATCATCGTTATTTTGCTCGATTGCTGCGGCAACGATACGAGAAACACCAATACCATAACAACCCATGGTTAATGTTTGGTTTTTCCCTTCTTCGCCAAGTACACCAGCTTTCATCGTTTCAGAGTACTTAGTACCAAGTTGGAACACGTGACCTACTTCGATACCACGTTTGATAAGGATTTTACCTTTACCACAAGGGCTTGGATCGCCTTCAACCACGTTACGGATATCTTCAACAGTATAAGCGCTTACGTCTCTGTCCCAGTTGATCCCACTATAGTGAACACCATCTTTGTTTGCACCGGCAACAAAATCAGCCATGATAGCTGCGCTACGGTCGACAATGATAGGCATTGAAAGACCGACAGGTCCCAAAGAGCCTGGTTTTGCACCAATAGCGTTAACAATGTCTTCTTCGCTTGCCATCTCGAGCGGTGAATCCACTAGTGCCAATTTCTCAGCTTTAAGCTCATTTAAGTCATGATCGCCACGAACGATAAGCGCGACAAGCCCACGTTTACCGTCTTCGTCTGGTGCGCCATACACGATGAGTGTTTTCACACCACGGTGTGGTTTAACGCCGTGTTTTGCTTTTAGTTCAGCGATGGTGAAAGCTTCTGGCGTGTCAAACGTATTAAGTTCTTTACTTGGCGCTGGGCGAGTTTCAGTTGGTGCAAGTGCTTCTGCCTTTTCAATGTTTGCAGCGTAGTCACTTTCATCACTGAATGCGATTGCATCTTCACCAGACTCTGCAAGTACATGGAACTCATGCGATAGGTTGCCGCCAATTGAACCACTGTCAGCAATAACAGGACGGTAGTCAACGCCTAAACGATCAAAAATGTTGCAGTAAGCTTGGAACATCTTGTGATACGTTTTTTCAAGGCACTCATCAGTCATGTGGAATGAATAGGCATCCTTCATGGTGAATTCACGCGCGCGCATCACACCAAAACGTGGACGAACTTCGTCACGTACTTTCGTACTGACTTGATAAAGTGTGATCGGCAGTTGCTTATAGCTGTTGATTTCGCGACGTACAAGATCAGTGATCACTTCTTCATGCGTTGGACCAAGTGCAAATGGACGGCCATGACGGTCATTAATACGAAGTAGTTCGGGACCAAACTGTTCCCAACGGCCTGACTCTTCCCATAGCTCTGCAGGCTGGATCACTGGCATTAGCAGCTCAATCGCTCCCGCTTTGTCCATTTCTTCACGGACAATTCTCTCTACTTTGCGGAAAACTTTTAGGCCTGATGGTAGCCAAGTATAAAGACCTGAAGCCAATTTACGGATCATACCCGCTCTAAGCATTAGCTGGTGGCTTACCACCTCTGCATCAGACGGCGTCTCTTTTAGAGTCGCTAATATATATTCACTCGTACGCATTCTTATTCCAGTATAAGTTACTTATTGTTCTCTTATTGGCGGCTATTCTAGCAGTGCAGTAGCCGCTTAAAAAGCTTTAATACCTAAACATCTTCATAATTTATAAGTTTATTGGCAAGCCGCTGAATTTGCTATTTTGCTAACGATATTTCAGTGACATGGTTATGCTCACCATCCACAGTCCAGCGAATATTAAAATCATACAAACTCATACCATAGTCCTGCTGTGATGTGCGTTTCTTTTTATAAGCCGGACGAGGGTCCTGCTTCAGTACATTGGTAATGAACTGTCGAAGTTCAGGATAGTTTTTCTGTTTTTCGATAAAAATGTTGGCCTCGTCTGAGAAACTAACAGACATTTGCGTTTCTGGCCGAGTATCAGCAAAGCCAGCCGTGGCATCCACCAAGGCATCTGAATAGGGAAGGTACGGCTTAATATCAATGATTGGTGTACCGTCCAATAAATCTACGCCGGAGAGCAATAGATCCAGCTGACCATTTTTATACTCTACGCCCTCGAGCTTTACTGCACTCATGCCAATCCCATTGGGTCGAAAAGTCGCTCTAGTCGCAAACACGCCTTTACGTTCATTGCCACCGAGTCTCGGAGGACGTACAAGTGCGGAGTAACCTTTATCAGCGGTTTCATGAAAACGAAACAACAACCATATATGCGTGAACGCTTCAATACCACGAACAAATTCTTCGCGATTGAATTCACCAACAAATCTAAGCTTGGCTTTTGCCTCTGGGACAAGCCTTGGTTGTCTCGGTATAGCGAACTTCTGTTTATAAGGAGATTGGATAAAGCCGATGGGCTCGATAGTGATTTGTTCCACTATGGTCTCTGTTTTAATTAAGATGAGCGAAGTTTACTATTGATCCTGACTTTCACAAAACCCTGCTCGTAATTAGCCCTGTAATGTCATGTAATTTATCTATTCAGATTTTTCGCATAACCTTGTAAATAATGGAATTGCTGGTGGAAGTCGCAACATGAATCGGCACACTTTTTCGCCCCAAAATGGCTTACGTTCGAGTTTACGCACAGATAACGAACAAATTATTGGTACTCGAGCGTACGAGTACAAGCAATTGGTAGAAGATATAAAGCCAATTCAAGGTTTACGAGAAAAATTACAAGCATTTAATCGCCTGAAACGAGATGAGTGTAAATAATGGAGTTTCATAGAAAGGTTGACCAAAGTTGTCAAGAAGTGCTCTGTAAATCATCCCCTTTAAAGCCTATTTTGATCCGCGCTATATCGGAGCGTAGAGCTGCATTGCAAGCAATAATTAATGATTTAACAGAAGGGGTAGTAAGTCCAACTAAAATGGATATACTGCTCAGTCAAGAGGCTGAAAAAGTAAGCTTACAATTATTAAAAGAAGGTAATTTAAGCAAACGCGATGCGCTAGCTGCTAGTGAAAAAGTTATTTTTTCTCTTGCAAGAAACCTTTTGTGAAATTGCTATTTAACTTAAAGTTTGAATAAGTAATGTTCTTTGTTGGATAAGCTTTTAAATGTAAAATTGGATTAAATCGCTAGTTCAATGGTACTTAGTTTCAGCAGCTTTAGTATCTCTGCATAGAGCGAATCCAATTTGCACTTGTCAACATTGTTAATGCTGGTCCACTTGCAAGAAATCCGTCCAAATGCCCCGAAGTTCGTCATTGTAACCAGTTCTCACAATTTAAATTTGCTGAAAATATGCAGTGGCATATATCGAAAAGTTGGGGTGAGTGTAATGTCGTGGTTTTTGGTGAGCCGAATAGCGCCTTTAAACTGCTAGAAGTTCAATCGTAGTTGAACTTCTACACTTTAATTTTTGTTATCAAACCTTCATGTTATTTACTATCGGACAAGGTTTCTTCTAATAGCGATTCGGTCTGGATCGCTATTTCCTTCATTTTCACCGCATAGGCTTCTAATTTTTTCTCCTCTTCGGTTTTCGCTTTAAACTGAGGAATTTGAATTGGATACCCAGCTTGGTCCATGGCGATAAAGCTGATAATACAGTGATTGGTTTCGACAAGTCGTTGCGTTTTTGGATCACCACAGCGCACCTGAATAAAAATCTGCATACTGGTGTTCCCGGTATGGGCAATGCGCGCGGAAACCTCAACAATCTGACCCACAAGAATCGGACGGTGGAAACGCATGCCCGCAACTGAAACGGTAACGCAATAGCTGCCGCTCCAACCCGCGGCGCAAGCATACCCAGCTTGATCAATCCATTTCATGACCATACCACCGTGTACTTTACCGCCAAAGTTGACGTCGGTGGGCTCTGCTAAAAATCGAAAGGTGACGGATTGTTGTGGCATAGGCTCAGCTCTATTTTTAAAAATATACGCTAAGTATAGGAAAGAAAGGGGCATTTCGCCCCCGCAATTTAGGATTTATTGATATTACATGTTTGGATAGTTCGGACCACCAGCCCCTTCTGGGGTGACCCAGGTAATATTTTGGCTCGGATCTTTAATATCGCAGGTTTTGCAATGAATACAGTTTTGCGAATTGATAACAAACTGCTTCTCACCTTGCTCGTTTTCGTTTACTTCATACACGCCTGCAGGGCAGTAGCGCTGCGCAGGCTCATCAAACTTAGCTAAATTCACTTTGATTGGTATTTCAGAATCTTTTAACTGTAAATGACATGGTTGCACTTCTTCATGATTGGTATTCGATAAAAATACGGAAGAAAGTTTGTCAAAACTTAATTTACCATCCGGCTTTCGGTAACTTATAGTTTGCGATTCAGATGCAAGCTTAAGCTGTGCGTGATCCTGATGTTCGTCCTTAATAGTAAATGGTAGCGAACCTGAGAAAATGTTTTGGTCGATCATATTGTAGGCGCCACCCATAATACGACCTAACTTATGCATTGCTGGGCCAAAGTTACGAGATTGATAAAGCTCATCATAAAGCCAACTTGCCTTAAATTTGTCGGCAAAACTTACCAAGTCTGACGGAGCGCTTTCTTGGCCTAATGCCTCAATGATGGCATCGGCTGCAAGCATACCTGACTTCATTGCAGTATGGTTGCCTTTAATTTTGGCAAAGTTGAGGGTACCTGCGTCACAGCCAATCAGTAAACCACCTGGGAAATGCATTTTAGGTAGGCTGTGAAAGCCACCTTTGGCGATTGCTCGAGCACCATAGGCAATGCGCTCACCACCTTCAAGTACACTCGCAAAGGTGTCGTGATGCTTCATACGCTGAAACTCATCAAATGGACTTAGGTGTGGATTAGTGTAATTTAAGTCGATGATTAACCCGACCACGACTTGATTGTTTTCAGCATGATACATAAATGAACCGCCATGGGTATCATTGTCGAGTGGCCAACCTGTGCCGTGTACAACAAGACCTTCTTTATGCTTGCTTGGGTCTACTTGCCAAATTTCCTTAAAGCCGATGCCATAGTGTTGAGGGGAAGCGTCTTTATCCAGTTTAAATTCAGCTATAAGTTGTTTGCCTAAGTGGCCACGGCAACCTTCAGCAAATACGGTATATTTCGCTCTAAGCTCCATTCCAGGCATGTAGCTGTCTTTAGGCTGGCCATCTCTATCTAGGCCCATATCACCGGTAATAATACCTTTAACTTGTTGCTCTTCTATTATTAGAGAGTGGGCGCTAAAGCCTGGGAAAATTTCAATGCCAAGTTGTTCTGCTTGTTCAGCGAGCCAACGGCAAACATTACCCATAGAAACAATATAGTTGCCGTCATTTTTAAATGTTTTTGGTACCACTAGATGAGGCAGTTTGGTGGCATTGATTTCATTTTTGAATAAATAAATGTCGTCACCCGTCACTTTTGTTGTCACGGGAGCGCCTTTTGCAGCCCAATCAGGGATAAGTTCGTCTAGTGCTTTGGTTTCAAACACTGCACCTGACAAGACATGTGCACCTACTTCAGAGCCTTTTTCGACTACACAAATCATTAATTCTTGTTGTTTTTCTTGAGCCTGTTGAGCGAGTCGGATAGCGCAAGACAGGCCCGCAGGACCTGCACCAACTATCACAACATCAAACTCCATGGTTTCACGTTCGACCATTATTAACCTCACACTATTTGACGGTAGATTAACTAAAGAGAGGCTTTAGTTTGATTTTCGTTAAACTAAGGTTATTTGAGGTTGACGTTTACGTCAACAGGAAGTAGTCTGAAACCAATAAAATAATTTGTTGACGTAGACGTCAGCTTAGAGAATAACCAGATGATGGAGTAACCATGAAAGTACTTGTGCCAATCAAACGCGTGATTGATTACAACGTAAAGGCAAGAGTCAAATCTGACAACAGTGATGTTGATTTGAGCAATGTCAAAATGGCGATCAACCCATTTTGTGAAATCGCGGTAGAAGAGGCGGTTCGTTTAAAAGAAGCGGGCACCGCAACGGAAGTTATTGCCGTATCAATTGGCGATAAAGCTTGTCAAGAGCAGCTAAGAACGGCGCTTGCACTAGGTGCAGATAAAGCAGTTCACATTGAAACAGACGCAAAGCTTGAATCTCTGCACATTGCAAAACTACTGGCTAAGGTAGTGGAGCAAGAAAGTCCAGAGCTGGTCATTCTAGGTAAACAGTCTATCGATTCTGATAATAACCAAACAGGACAAATGCTAGCGGCGTTAACTAAGCGTGCTCAGGGCACTTTTGCCTCTAAAGTTGTAGTTGAAGGCGATAAAGTACAAGTGACGCGTGAAGTTGATGGCGGTTTGCAAACGGTGTCGCTATCACTTCCAGCGATCGTGACAACAGACTTGCGTTTGAATGAGCCTCGTTATGCTTCACTGCCAAATATCATGAAAGCTAAGCGTAAACCACTAGACGTAATCGCAGCGGATTCGTTAGGCGTTGATTTAGCTCCTCGTATTGAATTGGTGAAAGTTGAAGAGCCAGCTAAGCGCTCTGGTGGCGTGATGGTTGAGAGCGTTGAAGAGTTAGTAAACAAGTTAAAAACAGAAGCAAAGGTGATCTCATGAGCGTATTAGTTATTGCTGAGCACGAAAATGGTGTATTGAAACCTGAAACCGCTAAGGTGGTTGCTGCTGCAACAAAAATAGCAAGCGACATCACCGTATTAGTTGCAGGTCACAACATCGCTGAGGCTGCCAATCACTCTGCACAGATCGCTGGTGTAAAAAAGGTGGTTGCTGTTGATGATGCTTCATTCGAACATCAGTTGGCAGAAAACACATCTGAGCTAGTTGTTGAATTAGCAAGTGACTTTTCACACATTTTGTTTTCAGCGTCTACCACAGGTAAAAATATCGCGCCACGTGTCGCGGCGTTACTCGACAAATCACAGATCTCAGAAATTATCGATGTGATTGATGCAGACACCTTTAAGCGTCCAATTTATGCGGGTAATGCAATTGCGACTGTAAAATCATTAGACTCACAAAAAGTTATCACTGTGCGTGCATCAGCATTTGATGCCGTAGAGACTCAAGCAGCATGTGACATTGAGGATCGCTCGCAAAGTATTGCCTCTCAAGTGAGTGAGTTTGTGAGCATTGTACAAACTGAATCTGAGCGCCCTGAATTAACTGCCGCACCGGTTGTTATTTCAGGTGGCCGTGGTATGCAAAACGGTGAAAACTTTGCCTTGCTAAATGGTATTGCTGACAAACTAGGGGCCGCAATTGGTGCATCGCGTGCTGCTGTTGACGCGGGCTTTGTGCCTAACGATATGCAGGTGGGCCAAACCGGTAAGATTGTGGCGCCTAACTTATATATTGCAGTTGGGATCAGCGGCGCAATTCAACACCTTGCGGGTATGAAGGATTCTAAGGTCATTGTCGCTATCAACAAAGATCCAGAAGCCCCGATTTTCCAAGTGGCTGATTATGGCCTTGTTGCGGATCTATTTGATGCGTTACCAGAGCTTGAACAGGCACTGTAACGCTTCTTTTTGTAGCTAGCCTACATCAAGAAAAATAATTCTGGTTGTTAAAGCCGTTGTACCTTTGGTCGCGGCTTTTTTCGTGTCTGGGATAAAAAGCGGTAGGAATAAATATGTTATCAGGATTAAATCACATCACAATAGCGGTATCTAACCTAAATACGTCACTGGATTTTTACTGCGGTTTGCTAGGGTTTGAGCTTTGGGTAACTTGGGACAAAGGGGCATATTTAACGCTTGGTGAGGTATGGCTTTGCTTATCTTTAGGTGAGGTATCTCCAAGCTCAGATTACAGTCATGTAGCGTTCAATATTGCTGCCGAAGACTTTACAACTTTTTCTAAAACATTATTGGAAAACGGGGTTGGCGTATGGCAGCAAAATAGCAGTGAAGGAGACTCACTCTATATTTATGACCCCGATCATCATAAACTTGAGATCCATAGTGGTAGTTTGCAAAGTCGGTTAAAAAGTTTGCAGCAGCAACCTTATTCAGGCCTCACTTGGTATAAAAAATTATAATTTCAATTACGAGAGTTAATTATCTCGTCGTTTAAATTGGTGCTTATATTATTCTGGTAAACAAGTAGGGCGCAATGACTTGCTCGGAAGCGCCCAAACCATATTTAATGGTTAGTAGTCGTAACTAATATGTTGGAAGAAGCGTACGTTGATATCTTGCTTTTCAACATTAACAGGAAGTTGTGCAACAAAGCGTTTAATCGCCGTTTCTACGTGATTCATAAAACGACCATAGCCCATGTCTTTTTTGTCTTTGTCATTGGCGACGATGACAAAGCGAATGGTGTCTACTAGGTTTGCTTCGTTAAACAGTGAGTAAATTTGATTGTCACCGGAGCCGGTATCAAAACTCAGTTTTTGTAGCTCTCGGTTAGTATCGGACTTATCGATTTTGGCGCTTCTGACGATAGGCAAACGGCCATCGGCTACCATTGCTACCATATTGAGCTGTTTATCATTGCAAGAAGAAATAAATGCATCTTCTAGTGTGCGATAGAATTGTCCGTAGTCACCCGGGCGCATTTGGCTTTGGAACTCTGTTTTTATTGCTCGTGACACTGGAATGTTAAAGGTCGCGTAAGTCATTTCGCTATATTCTTCTGGTAACGTGCAGTTTCTGGCTTGATAGCGTGGGTAAAGCGCACGCAACTTATAGCCATATGACTCTTTGTCGCCTTTAGCTTTGGCAAAAAGGTCATAGGTTAAATGTTGATGGTCTCTCACTCTAAACTGAGGTTCTACCGGAGAAAAGCCTTCTTTAAGTGCATCAAGCACCTTTTTCACTTTGCTGTGGAAGGTCGCAGCATTGGCGCGTAATTCATTTCCCGTGGCTAAAAATAATAAGCGGATTTTACGCGCTTGGTATCCGTCATTGAGATAAGTTTGGTGCGCTTCGTGGAACTTAGGGTTGTAGAAAAACAAAATCTGCTTTTCTGTTTGCATGGTATAGGCTTCGTCGTGGTAACGCACCACCGGCAATTTATCGTTCGCAATTACATGTACATTATGCAGCTCATATTCGTCACACAGTGCGAATAGCTGGCGAGACAAACGCTCGTAACACGCGCTGCTGGAGTCAAAACATGCATAGAATGCATCATCCGGTTTAAACTCAGCAAGAATATAGTGGTTGTTCCTAGCCTTAGTTGATATATAAACACGATTCAAATTCATTGAAGCCATTACTTTTGTCCTTTCCTCGGTAACGTGACTTAAGCAGTGTTTGTGGTATAAACACTGAGATGGCGCAACTATAGGATGAAGTTGTGACGGAAATATTGCGCTAGAACAAAATTTGTCACAAAAATCTGATGAACATTTAACCAAATGAATAAATCCTGATACAGCGCAGATAATTGCTGTAAGTTCGGCTGAGTTTTTGTAATAATGCCGAGGTTAACTAAGAGCATAATTCAGAGGAAAGATTTCCTATGGCGGAAACTGAAAATCGCCCATCAAACTTTATTCGCAACATTATTGATGCGGATCTTGCCAGTGGCAAACATGCGTCTACGCACACACGTTTTCCACCTGAGCCAAATGGCTTTTTACACATTGGCCATGCTAAATCAATTTGCTTAAATTTTGGTATTGCCCAAGATTATCAAGGTAAGTGCAACTTACGCTTTGACGATACCAACCCAGAAAAAGAAGACATCAACTACGTTAAATCTATCCAAGAAGATGTCCAGTGGCTTGGCTTTGAGTGGGATGGTGAAATTTGTTATTCATCAAACTACTTCGACAAGTTGTATAGCTACGCCGTAGAGCTAATTGAAAACGGTAAAGCGTATGTTTGCTTCCTGTCGCCTGAGCAGGCGCGTGAATATCGTGGCACGCTGACTGAGCCTGGCAAAAATAGCCCTTATCGTGACACTTCACCTGAAGAGAACTTAGCCTTATTCGAAAAAATGAGAAATGGCGAGTTTAAAGAAGGGGAATGTGTTCTTCGTGCTAAGATTGACATGGCAAGCTCATTTATGGTGCTTCGCGACCCTATCATCTATCGTGTACGTTTTGCACACCATCATCAAACTGGTGATAAGTGGTGCATCTATCCGATGTATGACTTTACGCACTGTATTTCCGATGCGCTTGAAGGGATCACGCATTCACTTTGTACATTAGAGTTCCAAGATAACCGCCGTTTGTACGACTGGGTGCTAGATAACATCAGCATCGAGTGTCATCCACAGCAAATCGAGTTTTCTCGTTTAAATCTTGAATACACGGTGATGTCGAAGCGTAAGCTCAATGACTTGGTTGTTAATAACCATGTTGAAGGATGGGATGACCCGCGCATGCCGACAATTGCAGGGCTTCGTCGTCGTGGTTATACACCAGCTGCAATTCGCGAATTTTGTAAGCGCATTGGCGTAACCAAAATGGACAACATGGTTGAAATGGGTATGCTTGAAGCGTGTATCCGTGATGACTTAAACGAAAATGCACCACGCGCAATGGCGGTACTTGACCCTGTTAAGCTAGTAATTGAAAACTTTGATGCAGATAAAGTTGAAATGCTACAAGCGCCTAATCACCCAACATTAGACATGGGCGAGCGTGAGCTACCGTTTACGCGCGAAGTCTACATTGAACAAGAAGATTTCCGCGTAGAAGCGAACAAAAAGTTCAAACGTTTGGTGCTAGGTAAAGAAGTGCGTCTTCGTAATGCTTATGTGATTAAAGCTAAGCGCATTGAAGAAGACGAAAACGGTAATATTACGACAATCTACTGTAGTTACGACCCTGATACTTTAGGTAAAAACCCAGAAGATGGCCGCAAGGTAAAAGGCGTAATTCACTGGGTATCTGCTTCACATTGTATTGAAGCGCCAGTGCGTCAGTATGATCGTCTATTTACTGTGCCAAACCCAGCGGCTGCTGAAGATTTCACGGAAGTGTTAAACCCAGACTCTTTGGTAACCATTGCAAATGCCAAACTTGAGCCAGCACTTGCAAACGCTAAGCCTGAGCAAGGTTATCAGTTTGAGCGTTTAGGTTACTTCTGTCGTGATAACAAGTCAGAAGCGCTAATGTTTAACCAAACTGTTGGTCTACGTGATTCGTGGGCTAAGATAGAACAGCAAGGTTAATACTGAATGAGGTCGGCTAATGTCGACCTTTTTTATTGCTTTTTCTACGTACAATTATGTCTGAAAAATCCATCCAACACTTCTATATCAACGAACAGCAGTCCATCTACTTACTGTCTCATCATGATGCAAAAAAGCATCGTCAATGGCTGAATATCTGTAAAAAACAATTGAGCCAACTTGGCTATAAACATGTTGAGGTAATTGGCTCTGGTGCATTTGGCTTCGTATTTGCTGGTACAAGTGATATGGGGAAAGACTGGGTGTTTAAATTTTCTCGGATCACGCTTGCCCAAAGTGTGCGTGATAGGCTTGAAGATGAAGGCTATATGTTGTCGCAAATTGACAACCCTATGGTGCCAAACTTCTATGCCTTCGAGCGAGTAAAAAAGCAAGGCATTTTAATGATGGAGCGTGCCCCTGGTGAAGATTTAGAAAAGATCTCACTCAAAAAGGGCCGTTTTAAAGCGCATGAGTTGGTAAGCCTCGCGTTAAAACTCAGAAATGTGTTGGTTGATTTGCGCGAGCGTCGCAATGGCATGTCTCCTCAGCCTATCGTTCATGGAGATATTAAACCATCTAATATCGTTTGGGATGAAGCTTCCGATGGTTTCTCTTTGGTTGATTGGGGAAGCTCAGTTTATGCTCAGGTGGATGTATATGGCGAGCCTATCGCCAGCAATATTATGGATTTGATGTCATCTGATGTAAGTACGACTAACGCTCGGATGGGAGATGTGTACTTTATTGGCGATGAGCAAATGTCGGGTGCACAATCTTCTCCTCGTTTTGATGAACAAGGCGTTGCGTCGACGATTTATGCACTGGCTAGTGCACAATCATGTCGCTTTGGTGCTCAGGTCATTCCTGCTTGCGCTTTGGGGCTGCCAAAAGTATTTGCGCAGGTGCTAGATGGCATGCTTAGCAAAGATAAAGCAACGAGGGATAGCGCAGGGGATTATTTTGTTCGTAATATGCCAGCAATGGCAAAAATGTATTTACCTGATTTAACACTGTCAGAGAAAAAATCCCGCATTCCTTTTTGGACCTACGAAACCGCAGTTAAACCTGAAACGGTCGTCTATAGCTCACGCAAGCAGTTTTTGCGTCGTGCTGACGATAAACACAATCTAAGAGACGTAAACGACGCGCAATTAGATAGATATTATAAAGAGTTTTTGTTTGATACCGGCGATACCGAGAAAGCCTTTTTGGCCTCAATCAGCAGGCTGGCAAAATATCCGGTCGTTGGTGGTCTCAGTTTTCACTGGAAAGACGTGCAAGTATTTGTTGAGTCGAGTCTTATTTTACACGATGAAACAATGAGTCTTGCATTTAAAGACGCGTTGAACGCCACCGTAATGCTCGCGCAGGGGATCAAACAAAAAGGTTTATTTAAATGTTGTTTATTCGACGCGCGGCAAACTATTCAATTGACTCGTGACGGCACCGGTGCGTTCCAATTTGACCATCTGCCAGAACTAGAGTTTAGCGTTAGCGATATTTCGAGCAATGAAATTACACGCCCGCATTCATACTTTGAAGACGGCAAAGATCCAGACGAGCAACTGCAGCTGCCAAGACAGATAATTCAATGCGTGTTCGAGTTAAATCAGATCCATCATACAGGTTGCATCATTTTTGAATCGTTGCAAGATAGGATGAAAATTCATTATTACTACCGGCTACTTGATGCTAATAAAGCAGCGCAATTTAAGGCGCTATTGACTCGGATCATGCAATACGCGGTTAGTATTCAAGATTATGGCGTAGCAGGGTTTATGAAGCTGCCCTATAAAAATACACGTGAGTTTGCTTTATGCGACCGTCAGCCTGACTTTTTCTTTCCCAAAAATCCCAAAACATTTGTCGTTAACACTTAGGTGTTAGTACCGCTTCTGGCCAGTTATTGAGGCTCTTGCTGATTTATGAAATAGTGACTATACCAATTCTAATTGCTATAACCTAGCTGACGAAGGAAAGTGATGAGCAATCAACTTGCTTGCGATAGCAATGCTATTCGTAAGTCTATAGCAGTGCTGTACAAGCAAGAAAGCCGGAAAATTTACGCTACACTGATCCGCCTTTTAGGTGACTTTGAGTTAGCGGAAGAAGCATTGCAAGACGCGTTTAATGCGGCGTTAAAACACTGGCCTACTCAAGGCATGCCAGAAAACCCAGTCCCTTGGTTAATTTCTACTGGTCGCTTTAAAGCCATTGATGCAATACGTAAACAGCAACGTCAAAGAGAAAAGCTAGAAGTTGCTGCTACTGAAGTGGATGGGGTTTCTGATATCGCAGGCCACGCTCAAGAGCAAAACGCCAATGCAATTGAAGACGACCAATTGCGATTAATTTTTACCTGCTGCCATCCGGCTATTGATCCAAAGGTACAAGTTGCGCTTACTCTGCGGGAGGTCTGTGGACTAACAACAGAAGAAATTGCCAGTGCATTTTTGGTGTCTAACACAACAATGGCACAACGAATTGTGCGCGGCAAAGCGAAGATCCGTGATGCCCGTATTCCGTTCGAGCTGCCAGACGACACTGACTTTAACAACCGACTTGATGCGGTGCTTACGGTTATCTATCTGGTCTTTAATGAAGGGTATTCAGCAACACAAGGCGAACTTGCAATACGCAGTGAACTGACGTCCGAGGCAATCCGCTTAACTCGTTTACTTTATTCTCTAACACCAGATCCAGAAGTGGCGGGGTTACTCGCCTTGATGCTCTTGAATGATGCAAGAAAGGCGGCGCGCACCAATGCTAGCGGTGACATCATTTTACTGGAAGATCAAGACCGAAACCTTTGGAGTAAAGGTATGATCGCCGAAGGTACGCAGTTGGTCGCTGAAATAATGCGCGCCGGTGAATATGGCTTTTACACCATTCAGGCCGCTATCTCTGCGACTCATGCAGTTGCGACAACTGCAGCGGCGACAGATTGGTCACAGATTGTTGAATTATATGCTCAGCTACACCAAGTAAGCCCGTCTCCTGTTATTGAGCTCAACCAAGCGGTTGCAATCGCTATGAAAGAGGGGCCGGATGCGGGTATTACCATTATAGAGCGGCTATTTGAGCACAAAGAAATGCAAAGATATCACTTGGCTCATGCGGCTTATGGCGAACTATTATCTCGTGCTGGCAGAACGGCTAGTGCGATTAATGCATTTAAAACGGCTCTCAACTTAACAACGCAATTACCAGAGCAAAGGGTTCTCAAACAAAAGCTTCTCAAGCTAGGTGAAAATTAATTAAGAAAATTTTCCTTACTTTGTCGATCTCTAAAGAATGCATTCGACTAGAGTGTATAGAGCACTTTATTTATTAACACCGCAGGTAACCTTTGGTTATTCAGCTCTATTTATAAAAGACAACAGGAGAATTGACGATGAAAGTAATGGTGATTGTAAAAGCAAGTGAAGGGTCTGAAGCAGGGGAGTTACCAACCGCGGAATTAATGGCTGCGATGGGAGAATTCAATAATGCATTAGTTGATGCTGGAATAATGACTTCTGGTGATGGTTTAAAGCCGAGTAAAGAGGGAGTTCGCGTTCGTTTTAAAGGCGAAGAGCGCATAGTAACTAAAGGGCCTTTTGCAGAGACTAATGAGTTAATTGCGGGTTATTGGGTATGGGAAGTAACATCAATGGAAGAGGCGTTAGAATGGGTTAAGCGCTGCCCTAATCCCATGAATGAGGAATCTGATATTGAAGTTCGACCGTTTTATGAAATGGCTGACTTTGCTGATATCGATCCCAGCGGCGAAATCCTCGCAGACGAAGAACAATTAAGACAAAAGATTGCGATGCAAACTGCACATGTTTGCAATTATTTGTTTTTTGCAGGGCGTACCGAAGAGGCACTTGAATACTATCAACAGCATCTATATGCCAAAGTCGGTCTGCTTATGCGTTTTAACGAAAGTCCAGATCCTATTCCTGATGGTGCGATACAAGAAAACTTCTCAGATAAAGTAATGCACTGTGAGTTTAGCATTGGCGATATGAAGATTTTTGCATCTGACGGCTGTGGTGATGATGCTTCGTTTGCAGGATTTAGTCTGTCTATAACCATTGATTCTGAACAAGAAGCTCACCGTGCATTTAATGCGCTAGCCGATGGTGGTACGGTCAGAATGCCATTACAAGAAACATTTTGGTCCCCCCTTTATGGTCAAGTCGTTGATAAATTCGGTGTTGCGTGGATGGTGATGTTACCTAGTAATACTAATTAACCTTGAGCACGGAATAGCTAAGTCAGATCGAGCAGCAAAAGACGTTCGCTATTCAGATACTAGTTAATAAGGAGCTGGACACACTATGAAATATGTCGCTTTAGTTTATTACGATGAACAAGCAATGGAAAAGCTCTCACAAGATGAATGGGACGCACTTAACCGTGAATGTATCGCGTGTGGGGAATCATTAAAAGAGCGCGAGCAGATGATAGGGGGCAACGCGTTACTCTCAACTCAAAGTGCGACAACCTTGCGGGTACGAGCGGGTAAAGTCGATATTACCGATGGCCCATTTGCAGAGACTAAAGAGCAGCTTGCGGGGTTTTATTTACTTGATGTCAAAGACTTAAATGAGGCCATCCAAGCGGCTAGCAAAATTCCGCCAGCGCGCTATGGCAGCATTGAAATTCGGCCTGTTCGCGAGTTACAAGACGAGAACAATGTCAGCTATGAAGCACAAAGACGAGAATAATAGAGGGGTCAAAGATGAGTTATATAGATGGTTTTGTATGCGCTGTACCCACCAGTAAGCGTGAAGAATATCAAGCACACGCCAGCAAAGCGGCAAAAGTGTTTAAAAAATTTGGAGCAGAACACGTTGTCGAGGCCTGGGGGGATGATGTTCCTGATGGTACGCTTACCTCTTTTCCAATGGCTGTAAAATGTAAGCCTGATGAAACAGTGGTGTTTTCCTGGATCACTTGGCCTTCAAAAGAAGTGCGTGATGCTGGAATGGCAGAAGTATTTAAAGATCCTATTTGCGATCAAGAAGCTAATCCAATGCCGTTTGATGGCAAAAGGCTTATCTATGGTGGCTTTATGACAATAGTAGAGTGTTAATCTTAGTTATTAAATTGGGCTGAGTTATCAGTCCAATAGACATGGAGCTGATATATGCCGAACTTTACCATTACCACGTTTGATTGGGTGCCTGAGCTGCCAAGAGGATATGTCAGGGATATTCGTTTGCGCTGGGCGCTAGAAGAGGCGGGCATACCCTATGATATAGAACTTACCGCATTCAATGAACGAGAAAATGCGCATTATTTACATCAACCATTTGGTCAAGTTCCTTGGCTTAGCCATGAAGATAAGGAGATATTTGAAAGTGGTGCTGGTCTGTTATACATCGCTGAACATAACGATGAGTTAATATCGACAGAAAATAGATCATCGGTAATACAGTGGTTATTCGCCGCGCTCAACTCTGTAGAAATGGCAACTCTTCCATGGACAATTTTGAAATTTTCTGAAGATACTTTTGAGAGTGATGGCAGCAAAGCGATAGAGCGATTTTTACATAGCCGTTTGAAACACATGAATGAATATCTTCGGGGAAAAACTTCGTTGGCTGAGCAATTTTCTGTTGCAGATATCGCGATGGCTGACGTGCTTCGTTTGGTCGATAGGTTTGATGGGCTAAATCAATATAGCTATTGCCGAAAGTATCTAGAGCAATGTGTTTCTAGAGCTGCTTTTAAAAAAGCATACAAAGATCAGCTGGAATTGTACTCTAGAATATAGTGACTATATAAATGGAAGGTGGTGTTTATGCAACAAATTAAAAAAGCCAGCAATTTGCTGGCTTAATGCTTAAATTGGCGAAAAGGTAGGTTAGTTACCATTTTCCTCAGCGTACTTTTTGCACGCTTCTTTATCTTCACACTCACCGTATAAATATAGTGAGTGATTCGTGAGTTTGATGCCATTGCTGTTCGCGATTTCTTCTTGGCGTGTTTCAATAACGTCATCTTCAAATTCGACAACTTTGCCACATTTTAAACATACCAAGTGATCATGGTGCGTGCTGCCAGACAGCTCGAAAACAGATTTACCGCCTTCAAAGTGGTGACGTGTTACAATACCAGCATCATCAAATTGGTTTAGCACGCGATATACTGTAGCTAGGCCAATTTCTTCACCTTTGTCCAATAAGATCTTGTACACATCTTCTGCGCTGATGTGTTGATTATCAGGAGACTGAAGGATCTCTAAAATTTTGATGCGTGGAAGCGTTACTTTTAAACCAGCCTTTTTAAGCTCTAAGTTGTGATCAGTCATTAAATCTGTCTCAATCTGTTAGTTATAATTTGTCTTAGGTCAATATTCACGACGCTATAACCTAAGAATAACTTGCTCGGGCAGCAAGTGCAAAGCAAATGGAATTAATCTTCCAGCTCGCTTAAGCACATTTCGTCATATACTTGTGCACACCACTGTTTAACGCGTTGCTCTGTTAGCTCAGGCTGGCGATCTTCATCAATACCAAGGCCAACAAACTTACCTTCTTCAACTACAGCTTTTGATGCTTCAAAGTCATAACCGTCGGTAGACCAGTGACCAACTACAATCGCACCGCGTTCGGTAACGATGTCATTAACCATGCCCATCGCGTCAAGGAAATATTCAGCATAATCTTCTTGGTCGCCACAGCCGAAAATAGCAACTAACTTACCTTCGAAATCGACTTCTTCAAGTTCAGGGAAAAAATCATCCCAATCACACTGAGCTTCGCCGTAGTACCATGTTGGAATACCGAAAAGTAGTAAATCGAATTCGGCAATCTCTTCTTTACTGCTTTTAGCGATGTCCTTTACGTCTACGAGCTTTTTACCTAGCTCTTTTTGAATCATTTTAGCAACGTGTTCTGTGTTACCAGTATCACTGCCGAAAAAAATACCTACGCTTGCCATTAATTTCTTACCTTCTATCTATTAACCGCTAACTTTTCTTGTAAGATGGTCTCGATGAGTGCACTTCGACTAATGTTTTGCGACTCCGCCATATCACTTAGCGCTTGATACAACTCTGATGAAACCTTAAATTCTACTCTTTTTAGGCCACGCGCGCGATCCCTCTTAATTTGATTGCGCTTGTTAACCTTTAACTGCACTTCTCGTGGCAGTGGATTCGTCTTAGGACGTCCTGGACGTTTTTCATTTTCAAATAGGTCGATAGTTGTTCTATCAGTTTCAGCCTTGGC
Source organism: Pseudoalteromonas sp. JC3 (assembly GCF_030291895.1). NCBI lineage: Bacteria > Pseudomonadati > Pseudomonadota > Gammaproteobacteria > Alteromonadales > Pseudoalteromonadaceae > Pseudoalteromonas > Pseudoalteromonas sp. JC3. The sequence continues at coordinate 2,178,640 of NZ_CP127855.1, forward strand.
CATTATCCAACACCTGCGCCTTGCCAAAATACTTGGATCAAGCCTTTTGCTATAAATCCAGAACAGCCGAGAAACAGCACTAGCCAAACGATGTAGCGTCCGAACTTTGGCACATCACCTTTTTTCAGTACGTCCTGAATTGCCATACCGATGAAAAAGAATATACCAGCTAGCGCAAACCACAGCCCTAGCGTTTCAAATTCATTTATAAATTGACTGACCATCTGAGCTCTACTCAATACTTAAACGGCGGCTACTATACCATAACCTACATGCATAAATTAAGTTTATAACGGTAAATTCAATTCGTTTTATTGAAGAAAATCAATAATTGAGCGATTTACAGCTTCAGGCTTTTCAGCATGTAGCCAATGTCCCGCACCTTGTATTATTTTTGCTCGCGCATTTGGGAAAAAACGAGCGATGGGCTCCCTATGCTCAGGCAGGATATAGTCAGAATTATTCCCTTTAATGAACAAAGTATCGCATAAACAGGAATGCGTTTCATTAATATTAGATGTAATTGCGTCGTATTTTTCAGTAATTACATCTAAATTAAAACGCCAAGTAAGCTTACCTTCTTCATTTTTTGCCAAACTTTTAAGCAAAAACTGACGCACGCCGACTGTTTCAATATATTGGGACATTATGGTATCTGCTTCACTACGACTTGATACATCACTTTTCTGCACTTCGTTAAGCGCGGCAATTATTGCGTCATGCCTTGAGTGATAATCAACAGGCGCAATATCTAATACGACAAGTTTGTTGATGCTTTCTGGGAATAATTGGGCGAATTGCATTGCCACTTTACCACCCATTGAGTGGCCAACTAGGCTGACTTTATCCAGTTTTAACTCATCCAATAACGCTTTGATGTCGTTTGCCATTATTGGATAGGACATTTGCTCATCATGAAAAGAGCGACCGTGATTTCTCAAATCGACGTTAATCACACTGAAATGTTCAGCAAGTGCTTTTGCCACCACATTCAAATTTTCCAAGGAACCAAAGAGTCCGTGCATAACAAATACACTAGGTTTGGCTTGGTCGCCAATTTGTTGATAGTTTAACTGCATAAATCCTCCAAAATTGGCGCTAATTGTGACATTGAAGAGTAAAAATGCAAAGCCATAGAGTAATAAGTTAAATTTGGATATACTAAGTGGCAATTGAAATGAGTTGCTCCTAATTAGCATAGATGACAGGAAACGCATGAAAAAGATAGAAATAGATGACGAGCTATATCAATACATTGCAAGTAACACACAAAGTATTGGAGAAAGTGCTTCTGAGATTTTACGTCGTTTATTAAAACTTACTTCTGGGACAGAATCTAAAGCCGTCACACAGCAGGAAGAAAAACAAGTACCAGAAATTACAGCTGAGTCACAAACAAAAACACCAAGCCAACCTGTAAAACCCGTTGCGAATGTCTTTAATATTCTAAATAAAGAAGAGCTTGCCATGCAAAAGGGCGTGGTCGGGCGATTTTTGTTTATCCTATCCGCGCTTCATCGTACACATAAATCCGAATTTAATTGTGTGCTCGAAATTAAAGGCCGCGATAGGATTTACTTCGCCACGAGTAAAAATGCGCTACTCGAAAGTGGTAGCAGTATGAACCCGAAAAATATAGCAGACAGCGAATATTGGGTGATGACAAATTCAAATACGACTAGAAAGAAAATGATGCTTCATGAAGTAGCTAAGGTGTTAGGTTACACAGATGAAGCTGCCGAGAAAATTAGAGACTACCTATAAGTAAGGAAATCTTATGGCGATCCATCCGCAAGCTGGCAAAAAGGTATCGAAAGAATTATTGGTAAATGTACCTAAGCTGGTTTCATCGTACTATTTAAATGAGCCTGACTTAGAAGCGCATCCAGAGCATTGTGTCGCCTTTGGCACAAGTGGCCACCGAGGTTGCTCACTTAATTTTAAGTTTAATGAGTCGCATATTCTGGCCATCACTCAAGCGATCTGCGATTACCGTAAAAACAACAATATTTACGGTCCGCTTTTTCTTGGTAAAGACACTCATGCGTTGTCGGAGGCCGCTTTTAACTCGGCTATTGAGGTCTTGGTTGCCAACGAAGTACAAGTTATCACACAACAAAATGATGACTACACTCCAACCCCAGTGATCAGCCATGCGATTGTCTCGCACAATTTAGTCAATCCTCATGAGCTTGCAGATGGAATTGTCGTTACGCCATCACATAACCCGCCAGAAGATGGCGGGTTTAAATATAATCCTCCGAATGGTGGACCTGCCGATACCGATGTCACCAAATGGATTGAAGATAGGGCGAATCAGTTACTACTCGAAGATTTGGTTGAAGTTGAACTATTTCCGTTTGCTAAAGCGAGAAGATCTGGATTTATCAAGTATGAAGATCTGATCACTCCATATGTTGAAGACTTGGGTAACATAATTGATATGGAAGCCATTGCTCGAGCCGGAGTTAATATTGGTGTGGATCCTCTTGGTGGTTCAGGTGTTAATTTCTGGCCAGTGATCGCCAAACACTACGACTTGAAGCTGACGGTTGTAAATGACGTGGTCGACCCGAGTTTTGCCTTCATGCCACTTGATAAAGACGGCAAGGTGCGCATGGATTGTTCATCGCTTTTTGCGATGGCTAATTTGATAGCACTAAAAGACGACTACGATATCGGTATTGGTAATGATCCAGACTTCGACAGACATGGCATTGTTACCCCTGATGGCCTGATGAATCCTAATCACTTTTTAGCGGTTGCAATTGACTACCTCATTAAACACCGAAGCTGGAAGAGCTCAGTAAAAATCGGTAAAACACTGGTATCTAGTGCCATGATTGACAAAGTGTGTGGCGCAAACGGCCGAGAAGTTTACGAAGTGCCAGTAGGCTTTAAATGGTTTGTAGACGGGTTAGCGGCTGGAGAGCTCGCGTTTGGCGGTGAAGAGAGTGCTGGCGCAGCGTTTTTAAGAAAAGATGGCACCACATGGTGTACAGACAAAGACGGTTTTATCATGGGGTTACTTGCTGCTGAGATCCTAGCTGTTACAGGTAAATCGCCATCTCAGCATTATCACGCTTTTGAACAAGCATTTGGCGCGCCTGTATACAAGCGTATCGATGCACCCGCAAATACTGAGCAAAAAGCAAAGCTCAAGGCATTAAGCGCGGACAATATCAAGGTGGACACCCTGGCAGGTGATCAAATTACTCAGATATTAACCAATGCCCCTGGTAACGGCGCGGCTATTGGTGGCCTTAAAGTCGTTACCAAAAATGGTTGGTTTGCGGCGCGTCCATCGGGTACTGAAGATATCTACAAAATTTATCTTGAATCATTTAAAGGTGACGCGCATTTAGCTGAACTTGAACATGAGGCAAAGACATTGGTTGACTCAGTGATTAGTTAACAAAAAGCTTCTAAAAGCCATACTCCTCGTATGGCTTTTTTGTATCCCAATGCGGGTTATACCAATTAGTCGTAATACTTGCTCAATTTGAAGGAGTAAATCTGACGCTAACCGCGTTAAAAATTTCTTATTTAGAATAACTAAATAGCAAAATTTTAGCCTTGTTATCGACAAGATTTTCTCGCCTCAAAATAGATCACTTAATTAAGATAATTGGTATTACTCAACAACATCAATTTGGAATTATGACGTACTTAGCAGAATTAAAACAAAGCGGTGACTTTCTTACTATCACAAGAAATAACGAATTTACACTTGAACCCGTGAGCTTCACTTTAGACAACGGTACCTTGGTGGAAGTCCATGATACTGGTGTGATCCAGTTTACGCCTGTAGGTGAAACAACGAAAGATATTGTGCTATCGAGCGCTGTGCACGGCAATGAAACCGCGCCAATTGAGATATGTGATGAGCTTATCCAACATATTATTACTGGCAGACTAGCGTTGGCACAACGGGTGTTATTTATTTTTGGCAACCCGAAATCCATTAATATTGGGCAGCGTTTTGTCGATGAAAATCTAAACCGCCTATTTAACGGCGCACATAATCAAGAAACAGATAATCCAGAAAAGGTCCGAGCGCAAAAACTAGAAGGTTATGTTAGGGCTTTCTTTGAACAGGGAAGCGGTGAGCGCTATCGATGTCATTACGACCTTCACACTGCTATTCGAGGATCTAAAAACGAAAAGTTTGCAGTCTATCCATTTTTACATGGTAAGCCGTGGAAGAAATCGCAGCTGCAATTTTTATTGTCATGCGGTGTCAACACTGTATTAATGATGCGATCGGCTGCTACGACATTTAGTTATTTTTCTTCTTATCAGTTTGGGGCCGACGCTTTTACTATCGAACTTGGACAGGTTAAGCCATTTGGTGAGAATAACATGGCAAGCTTTGCAAAAACCAAAGAAACGCTAAAAGCATTAATTAGCCAAGAAAAAGTAGAATATAAAGAATTTAATGCAGATGAGTTCGAGCTGTTTACGGTTCATCGTACAATCAATCGTACTCAAGCCGAATTTTCTTTTCCATTCGCTGATTCTGCTGAGAATTTTACAGGCTTTTCGAAAGGTGAATTACTAGCGACGGACGGAGATAAGCAATATTTCGCTGAAGTTGAGGGGGAAGCTATTATCTTCCCAAATGCCAATGTTGCTTTGGGGCAACGTGCATTACTAACGGTTATCCCGTTAGAGGTTGATGAAAACTTTATATAAATCATAGATGTAAAATTCTACTTGCCTTCGTATCAAAATCTTTCCAAAAACATTGATGCATTTTCACGGTTATTCATCTAGGATTAGTTGAATAACCGTTTACGTTAACGTAAAGTTGAAACGCTTTAATTTAATTTACTTACTTAAATCGCAAATATTATTCAGTCTTTGATAAGTTGTTAGACCAGTTATTCATACTAACCACGAATGTGATCAAGACCAATTAACACAATCATAAATGCGAGGTGAGTTAAGACTCTTTTCGTCTTACGCAATCTGAAGCCAGATCTCGTATGAGAAAGTCGGGTTTGAACTCCGTAAGTTTGTTATGACAACAAGAGAAGGTAGGTTATGACTAACCCCAATAATATATCCTTAAATATCAGCCACGCGCTGGAATTTATAGATGGTCATGCACTCAATATCCCTACATTAAAGATTTTAAGTGACCAAGGCGATGTTTTAGACGGTGCAACAGCACCTGATATTGATAAAGAAACGGCATTAAGAATTTACTCAACAATGCGGTTTATCCGTTTACTTGACGAGCGTATGCAAGGGGCTCAGCGTCAAGGACGTATTAGCTTCTACATGCAATGTCTTGGCGAAGAAGCCGCTGTTACGGCAAGTGCTGCAGCGCTTAAAGAAGATGACATGATCATGGCTCAGTACCGTGAGCAAGCCGCAATTCACTATCGTGGTTTTTCGCTTGAGCAGTTTATGAATCAGCTATTCTCGAATGAGAAGGACTTAGGCAAAGGCCGCCAAATGCCTGTGCATTATGGTTCTAAAGAATTACATTACTTGACTATTTCGTCGCCGCTAGGAACGCAAATTCCTCAAGCAACGGGCTATGCATACGGCCAAAAGCTAAAACACATTGATAAAGAAACTGGCGAGCTAACGTCTGAAATTGACAACGTCACGATTTGCTATTTTGGTGAAGGTGCTGCGTCAGAAGGTGATTTCCACGCTGGTCTAAACATGGCCGCGGTGCATGGTTCACCGGTCATCTTTTATGCACGTAATAACGGTTATGCGATTTCAACACCTGCGGATGAACAGTTCAAAGGTGATGGTATCGCCGCTCGCGGTGTGGGCTATGGTATTAAGACCATCCGTGTGGATGGTGCCGATGCGCTTGCTGTTTACGCCGCAACACAAGCCGCGCGTAAAATCGCAGTTGAAAACGGTGAGCCTGTGATGATTGAGTCTATCGCATATCGTTTGGGGGCACATTCAACATCTGATGATCCGTCTGGTTACCGTACTAAAGACGAAGAAGCTGAATTTAAAAATAGTTGCCCAGTAAATCGATTTAAGCAATGGCTTCTAAAACAAGGTTGGCTGGATGAAGCCCAAGATGATGCGGAAAAAGAGAAAATCCGTGAAGATATCTTGGCTGCATTGAAGGTTGCAGAAAAAGTACAGAAGCCTGCATTAGAAGATCTGGTCTCAGATGTTTATGACACGCCAATTCCATCGCTGCAGAAGCAATATGATGAATTGAAAGCGCATATTAAAGCTTATCCAGACGCATACCCAGTCACAGCAGGGAGAATTAAATAATGGCTAAAATGAACATGCTACACGCCATTAATTCGGCGCTAGATATCACGATGGCGGAGCATCCACAGGCTTGTATTTTTGGTGAAGACGTCGGCTACTTTGGAGGTGTATTCCGAGCAACTTCAGGCCTTCAAGAAAAATATGGTAAACACCGTGTTTTTAATACGCCATTGACCGAGCAAGGTATTTTAGGTTTTGCCAATGGTCTTGCAGCGTTTGGTGCTCCTGCGCTTGCTGAAATTCAATTTGCGGATTATATCTTCCCAGCATTTGACCAAATTGTGAACGAGTCGGCCAAGTTCCGTTATCGCTCAGGTAATGAGTTTGATGTGGGTAACTTAACAATTCGTACGCCATACGGTGGTGGTATTGCAGGTGGTCTATATCATTCACAATCACCGGAAGCTTACTTTGCACATACACCAGGTCTTAAAATTGTAGTACCGCGTAACCCGTATCAAGCAAAAGGCCTACTGCGTGCTGCCATTAAAGATGATAACCCGGTTATTTTCTTTGAACCTAAGCGCTTATATCGCGCCTCTGTTGGTGAAGTGCCAGAAGAAGATTACAGCATTGAGCTTGGTAAAGCTGAAGTAATTAAAGAAGGTACTGACATAACGCTATTGGCTTGGGGCGCGCAGATGGAAATCATCGAACAAGCGGCACAAAAAGCTGAAGAAGCGGGTATTAGCTGTGAAATAATCGACTTAAGAAGTATTCTTCCTTGGGATATGGACACGGTAGCCAAGTCAGTGGTTAAAACGGGTCGTTTGGTCGTGAGCCACGAAGCGCCAATCACAAATGGTTTTGGTGCTGAGATCGCAGCAACCATACAAAAAGAGTGTTTCCTGCATTTAGAATCTCCAATTGAGCGAGTTTGTGGATTAGATACGCCATACCCTCTAGCACTTGAAAAAGAGTATGTGCCAGATGCACTGAAAGTGTTCGCCGCTATCAAACGTTCTATGGAATTTTAAGGATAAGTTATGGCTAAAGAATTTATCTTACCAGATATTGGTGAAGGCATCGTAGAGTGCGAAATCGTCGAGTGGTTGGTGGCTGTTGGTGACGAAGTAAAAGAAGATCAACCTATTTGTGACGTAATGACGGATAAGGCACTAGTGCAGATCCCAGCGGTACATGACGGTGTGATCACCAAGCTGCATTACGAAAAAGGTGAAATTGCAAAGGTGCATGAGCCTTTGTTTGCAATGGATGTTGCCGGCGAGCAAGCTGCTCAGCCTGAGCAATCGGCACCTCAGTCCTCGCCAACTACTTCAACCAGTGCTGTACTTGAAGACTTTATCTTACCTGATATTGGTGAAGGCATTGTTGAGTGCGAAATCGTTGAATGGCTTGTTGCTGAAGGCGATGAAATCAAAGAAGATCAGGCCGTTTGTGATGTAATGACTGACAAGGCGCTAGTGCAAATTCCAGCCAAGTACGATGGTATTGTTGAAAAACTCTATTATCAAAAAGGTGAAATAGCACAGGTGCATAGTCCGCTATTTCAAATGAAGTTGGCGTCATCTCACGCCGGAAAATCAGACGATCCAATCGCTGATGTTCACAAGCCTAAAGAAAGTACAGTACAAGCTGCTACTGCAAACGATGAGGCTACGCGTAGTTTACCGAAAAATGGTAAAGCGATTGCCTCTCCGGCAGTACGCCGCAAGGCGCGCGAAGTTGGTGTTGACCTCTCTGAAGTACCAGGCTCTGGTAAAAATGGTCGCGTGTATAAAGAGGATATCGAACATTTCCTTGAGCACGGTGTAAGTGGTGCTTCGACCACGAATGAAGCTAACACAACGATACAGTCTCAAACACAAAAGCCGGCTCCTACCTCAGAAGGTGGTAAAAGAGTTGAGCCTCTACGTGGTATGAAAGCGGCGATGGCCAAACAGATGGTGGCCTCTGTTTCGACGATCCCACATTTCACTTACTGTGACGAGATTGACTTAACCGATTTAATTGCACTTCGTGGTGCTTTGAAAGAGCAATATGCCAAACAAGGCGTGAAGCTGACGATGATGCCATTTTTTATCAAGGCGTTGTCACTTGCAATCAACGAATTCCCAATTTTGAATGCAAAAGTAAATGATGACTGTACGGAAATCACTTATTTTGATGACCACAATATTGGTATGGCGGTGGACAGCAAGCTCGGTCTTCTTGTACCAAATATTAAATCATGCCAAAGCAAATCGATTGTAGAAGTTGCCCAGTCTGTTACTGAACTGACAGAAGCCGCTAGGGAAGGGCGTGTATCTCCTGATTCTCTGAAAGGCGGTACTATCTCAATCTCAAACATAGGGGCGATTGGCGGTACGGTTGCGACGCCGATTATCAATAAACCGGAAGTTGCTATCGTTGCACTTGGCAAAGTTCAGCAGTTACCACGCTTTGATGCACAAGGTAATGTGGTTGCGCGCTCTATCATGCAAGTAAGTTGGTCTGGCGACCATCGTATTATTGATGGTGGCACGATCGCACGCTTCAATAATTTATGGAAAACCTTCCTAGAGGAGCCGGCTAAAATGATGATGGCAATGCGCTAATCCTTGTTTTTGCTAGTTTCTACTTGTTGTAAAGGGCCTTTACGGCCCTTTTTTATGTCCCGCTATATATATGTAAACCACCGTGAAAACAAACTTGTAATACCTGTTTGCTTAATTTAGAGAGCTATTCTGAAGCAAGAAAGCCTTTTCGATAACACTGCTACGTCACCAGCTATCGTCAAAGTATCTACATTCATGTAGGCAAAAACTCTATTCTAAGTAGGAAGTTCTTAACGGAGTTAGCGTCAGATTCGTTCCTTCAAATTGAGCGAAAGTTTATTAGATATTATCTGCATTTCTACATTCTAACTCTTTGTATATAAAAGATAATTGGAATAGAGCTTAAGGAGCAACTGCTAATTATTTTGCAAAAAAATATTAAAAAGATCCCATTACAATAATTGTACTTCGTATTTATTTCTTTACAATTACTAGAGTGGGTGGGATGACTAAAATGGTATTTTTTCAACTAATTAACAATGGATGCGGGTTAGCTCTGTGTAGTAAAAGTGTAAAAATAAATTTGTACACTTTTTGGGGATAATGGAAATTGCGTTTAGTTGTATTTGCTTTTTTTTAAATTAAGTTAATCTGATCGCGAGACTAATTTTGTCTCAAAGAAAAAGTATAATTAGGGAAAGTCTATATGAAAAAAAGCAAACTGAGTAATGCTATTCACTCTGCATTAGCCATCTCATTGACAGGTATCATTGCATCAACAGCGATTGCAGAAGAAGTTGCTTCAGATGAATCACTTGATAAAGTTGAAAAGATTCAGATTACAGGTTCACGTATTGCCCGTTTTGAGTTGAGTCAACCAGCGCCCATTATTTCAATAACTGGTGAGGAAATTGAACAAGCGGGTATTCCAGACCTAGCTTCTGTACTTGCAGAATTACCTGCGATTGGTGCGACCGGAACAATTCGAGCCAACTCAAATAGTAACGGTTCTGCAGGTATGAGTACTGTAGATTTGAGAAGGCTTGGAGTAGCCAGAACCCTTGTGCTCGTTAATGGTAAGAGACATGTTTCGGGTGAAGCCGGTTCTTCTACAGTTGACCTATCGACTATACCTTCCGCATTGATTAAAACAGTTGAAGTGACAACTGGTGGTGCGTCAGCAGTTTATGGTTCTGATGCGGTATCAGGTGTTGTTAACATTATCTTGAAGAAAGATTTTGAAGGTCTAGAGCTAAGCGCTAGTTACAGCGACTCAACAGAGGGCGTGGGTAGTAAAAATAGTGCATATAGCTTAGTTGGTGGTGTGAATTCAGAGGACGGCAAAGGGAATGTAACCTTTTTCGTAACAAAAGACACTATAGAAGAAGTTATGACAAAAGATATGCCAAACTTCAATCTTGGTGGTCATATGCCAAATCCTGAAAATACTGGTGAAGATGACGGGATCTTTGATGAGCTTTGGGTTCCAAACGTTGTGTCGGAGTATGTTAGCCCTAATGGTGTATTGAGAGGTGGCGGTATTAACTACACATTCTCGAATGACGGCATTGGTGAGTTCATGCCAACTCGAGGCTTATTCGCCAATAGTGCGTTTGCAAGCTTCCCTGATGGTTGTAAATATTGTTTCTCTCCTGAAGACTATGTGAACTATCTTCCTCAGCGTGACAAAGTTTCAACAGGGGCGTTGTTTAACTATGCCTTTAACGATAATGTAGAGCTTTATGGTGATTTCAAGTACGTTCGCTCTGATATCGCTCAACAATTCCAGCCAAGTTTTCGATTTGGCCAAAATAGAATCAAAGTGGCAGATAACCCTTATTTATCTGCTGCAGATAAGAAAGTATTTGCAGATCGTGGACTAGAAGAAGTTCAAATTAATAAATTTCTAGACGAAATTGGTAACCGTTCGGCTAAAAACAAACGAGAAACGTTTACGCTTATGTCTGGGTTACGTGGTGCCTTTACTCTGAGTGACACAATATTTGATTACGATGTGTATTATTCATACGGCCGCACTGAAAATGACCGAATTACTGAAAATGATTTAATTTTGGGGAATTGGGCGGCAGCAATCGATGCGGTGATCGATCCGAATACGGGTAAAGCAGACTGCCGTAGCAATGTTTCTGAAGCTCAGCCGGAAGGTTACCAGAGTCCAGAGACAGTAAATATTGGCGGATGTGTACCTTACAATCCATTTGGATTTGGCCAAGCCTCAGCTGAAGCTATGGATTGGATCACAGCCGATGTTACCAGAAGCGATGCTGTGAAACAGCGTTTCGTGGGTGGTTCTGCATCGTTTGATACCGCTGAGTTTTTTGAATTACAAGGTGGTGCAGTTGGATTTGCGTTTGGTTATGAAAAGCGTTGGGAGTCGTCAGAGACTATCACCGATGAATTAACTCGTTCAAATGTATTATCAAATTCTGCTACACCAAATGTATATGGCGAGTATAATGTATCAGAATGGTTCGTCGAGACACGCCTACCAATTTTGGCTGATGTATTTTTAGCCCATGAACTTTCTGTTGATGCAGCGTTCAGAAGAGCAGATTACTCACATACCGGTGAGGCTGATGCTTGGAAAGTTGGTTTTATGTGGTCTCCATTAGAAGGCTATAGCTTACGTGGTACTTTCGGCGAAGCGGTTAGAGCACCAAACATTGCAGAGTCGTTCTCTCCACGATCACCAGGTTTTGGTCGAGTTACCGATCCATGTGACGTCGATAATATTTCCGATAACCCAAACCGTATCAAGAACTGTGCGGCATTAGGGATCCCGGCTAATTTCCAAGCTGAAGATAATGTATCAAAAGAGACGCTTACAGGCGGTAACCCAAATCTTAACCCAGAAGAAGCTGAGTCGTTAACTTTAGGCTTTGTATTCACGCCAATTGAGGGGCTGTCGGCGAGTATTGATTACTTTGATATCGAGATCACAGACGCAATTCAATCGCTAACAATACAAACCGTAGCGGATAACTGTGTAGATGGTCCTGATCTAGATTCTGTCTTCTGCGGACAAGTAACTCGCGATCCGGCTACTATGTCAATTACGCGTGTTGAGTCTGGCTATTTAAATACAGCTAAACTAAAAGTTAAAGGTGTTGAAGCTGATATTCATTATAATACAGATCTGACATCTATTGGACTTCCTGGTGATCTGAAATTAAAGTGGTTTGTTAGCCATTTGATCGAAAGAAATACATTCCAATTCCAAAACCGCCCTGAGCTTGTAAAACGCGAACATGGCGAGCTTGGTGATCCAGAATGGCAAAGCACGTTCAGAGCAACTTATGCTCAAGATAACTGGTCTGCAACATGGTATGCAAGATTTATTGATCGCTCAGCTTTGATTGATTTAGAAGATACACTGACTGAATCAGGAGAAGAAAGAGGCGAGTCGAAAGAAGACCAAGAGCATTCATATACTGGTAGCTTTATAACGCATGACATTTCTGCTAAGTATCGCTTCGACAAAGCTTCAGTAGAGGTTGGGTTTAGAAACGTATTCGACAAAATTCTACCAGATTACGTAGATGGCCGAGGTGCAAACTCTTCACTCTATGATCCTTGGGGTCGTAAAGTGTTTGTGAATTTGAAATATAATTTCTAATCTAAATACGAGAAAAGAGTACTCAAAGTAGTACTCTTTTTTCATAAACTTTCACTTATACCAATTTGCTTAATTAAGTGATATTTGCCGATAATACTACTGATACATCCAGCTACTCTCCAAGGTACCTAAATCCATCTAGGGAAGCCAAAAGCTTTTCTATTTAGTTGTTCTAAATAAGCAGTTCTTAACGCAGTTAGCGTCAGATTCGCTCCTACAGATTGAGTAAGTATTAAGACAAATCGTTATTAAACTTGCCTACATGTGTGCTCTTTATTCCACTTTACTCTGGTGGTTTTGTTGCGAAGCGAATTTGAAGGAATACCTTTCGCTTTTCCTAAATTGTGATTTTGATTAGTACTATATGAAATTTACACGATTTTTTAGGTTTAGCTTAAGTTGTTTCTCGGAACTCAACACTAGAGTGCTCTATCACATAAACGATAAAGCACTGAGTTGTGGTTAGTTTAACCCTTTCTTTGAATAAAGGGTGACTTTGTCAGAAAGTAGCGTTACTTTAATATGCTTGTCTTCGCTTCCCCAAATACAATTGGTATGTAGTGTTTTCTCTTCACAGTTATCAGCAGAGCCAAGAATACTCTCAACTTCAGCTTTGTCCATGCCCACTTCTATTTTGTTGTAGTTTTCTAAACTTACTTTAGAACAGCCGACTAGGGTAAGTAGCGCAGCAGCAGTTAGTAATTTTTTCATAGGGTTGCCCGTCTAATGTTTGTATTTTCTTATTTGAAAGATGACCCCAAGTTTAGGGTGATCTAAGTAATGTATGTCGCCGCTATACACGCGCGTATATTGAGACATACGAGCAGTACGAATATCGTTACCGTCTTCGTACTTTAAATCTAAATCTGTGGTTACGTAAAGGTAATGTCTCACGTGAATTTTAATCAAGCCTTCAAGCTGCCAATGCACATGCTCTTTCGATTCTTCGATATTAAAACGCTTCGATAGTGACGAAAACTGATCGTCATTTTCTATTACGCTATAACTGGATGGCGATGCAAACTGTTTGCCAGCAATAATCTCGATATTAGGAGCACGCTTATTACTTTGTTCTGGGAATCGCCAACCAGTGTGCAACAGTGGCTTGAGCCCTTTACGTTTTAGCTCTGCAATCTTGTTGGAAAAATTAAGCTGGGACTCATCCAACAAGTAGATAGAGTCCATGTGTTCTTGTGGATCAACTTTTGGTGAAAGAGGCAAAGTGTCGAATTTTTCAACATAGTTTGCATCTGGATCGCAAGAACTAGAGTGCGCGCCCGACGTTAATCCTCGAATAAAATCTTGCTCAGCAAACTGCTCACTGCCTTCCAAGCATAGTTTATAGCCGGTGGTATTAAAACCGTCGAATAATAGTGACTTGATGGTTTTTTGATAGAGCGGTTCAGGTTCAATACTAAAGTCTTCTCGCAAAGAGAAACTAGGCTCTTGCTCAAATGCTATCATTTCTACTTCAAACCAACGGGTGGCATGTGCAGACGCGCTACTGACCAAAGCCGCTAGGATGGCCAGACTTTTTATTGTTTTCATGCTACAGCCTTTTTCTCAAAGTCATCAATCATCGCATTAACCAGTTTTAATCTCTCTTGGCCATTTTTTTCTTCGATCAGGAACTTCAGTTTATTCGCGCCTTCCATTCTATAGGTTGACGGGCTACTTTGTATCAATCCTATGATGAATGTTGGGTTAACTTTTGTATGACTACTGAACTCAAAGAAGCCACCTTTGGGGTTTGCTTCGACCTTGTTAATGCCCAATTGAGTTGCCTTTAGCTTAACAGACTGCACCGCAAAAAGGTTTTTCGCCGCATCTGGAAGCAGTCCAAAACGGTCGATTAATTCGATTTGCAGCTCATCAAGTTCCGCCAGCGACTTAGTGCTTGCGATGCGTTTATACATGCTAAGACGAATATTTACATCATGAATGTAATCGTCCGGTAGCAGTGCTGGGAACTTAAGATCAACCTCACTTTGCTGCTGAAGTAGGTTATCGAGTGTTGGCTCTTTGCCATTTTTTAAGGCTTCAACTGCTTGTTCTAGCATTTCCATATACAGCGTGAAGCCAACGGTTTGAATTTGACCGCTTTGGTCATCTCCCAGTAGCTCACCCGCACCACGGATCTCTAAATCGTGGGTGGCAAGGGCAAAGCCTGCGCCTAAGTCTTCGAGTTGTTCTATGGCTTGTAAGCGCTTGACCGCGTCTTTAGTTAAGGCTTGGCTATTCTTCGTGAGTAGGTATGCGTATGCTTGGTGATGGCTTCGTCCTACACGGCCGCGAAGCTGATGTAATTGTGCCAATCCGAGTTTATCAGCCCTATCCATAATGATGGTATTAGCAGAGGGTATATCGATACCGGTTTCAATAATGGTTGTACATACAAGCACGTTATACTTTTGGTGATAGAATTCACCCATCAAGTGCTCAAGTTCTTTTTCACGCATTTGCCCGTGGGCAGTAGTAACGTTAGCTTCTGGCACGAGTGCCGAGATATCAGCGGTGACCTTATCTATCGTCTCGACGTTATTGTGGAGGAAGTAAACCTGTCCACCGCGCTTTATTTCACGCAGAATTGCTTCGCGAATAAGCTCGTCGTTGCGCTCTCGTACAAAGGTCTTTACCGCTAATCGTTTGGCTGGAGGTGTTGCAATAATAGAGAGATCACGCATACCACTCATCGCCATATTCAGCGTACGCGGGATTGGGGTTGCGGTCAGGGTAAGAATGTCGACATCTGCTCTTAGCTGCTTAATCTTTTCTTTTTGTCTCACACCGAAGCGGTGTTCTTCGTCGACAATCAGCAGACCCAAATCGGCGAACTTGATGTTTTCTTGAATAAGCTTATGGGTGCCTATCACAATATCAATTTTGCCTTCTTCAAGTTTTTGTAACGTCTCTTTTTGTTCTTTCGCTGAGTTAAAGCGCGAAAGCACACCGACTTCAACTGGCAGATCGGCAAAACGGTCTTTAAAGTTCTCAAAGTGTTGTTGGGCAAGTAGCGTAGTTGGCACTAAGACGGCCACTTGTTTGCTATCGTTGACGGCAACAAACGCAGCACGCATGGCCACTTCGGTTTTACCAAAGCCAACATCGCCACAAACAAGTCTGTCCATCGCTAGGCTTGATTGCATGTCCGCAAGTACGGCTGTAATTGCATTGCGTTGATCGTCTGTCTCTTCAAATGGGAAGCTATCGGAAAAGTCTCGATAGGCACTCGCATCTAGCTTAAATGCATAACCCGGTTTACTTTGACGTTTTGCGTATATGTCTAGGAGTTCAGCAGCAACATCTCTGACTTTTTCAGCCGCTTTGCGTTTTGCTTTTTCCCACGCGTCATTACCCAGTTTATGAAGTGGTGCAGAAGCTTCTTCACCTCCTGAGTAACGACTGAGCATATGGAGTGAAGAGACAGGCACATAAAGTTTAGCGTCATTGGCATAGATGATAGTCACAAACTCGGTAGCAATACCCGCTGCATCTATGGTTTCTAGCCCTAAATAGCGCCCTACACCATGATCTAAATGAACAATAGGTTGACCTTCTTTTAACTCAGCGAGGTTTCGGATCAGCGCATCTTGCCCTTGCTCGTATTTATGTTTGCGGCGGCGTTTTTGGGAGATTTTAACACCTAACAGTTCTTGCTCGGTGATGATAGACAGCGATTTTTTATCCAGTAGTTTCACACTGGTAGCGAGTGGAGTGACGACCACACCAACATCTGAGTCGCTAGATACAAATTCTGCAATGCGCTTATAAGGCTTAAGCTTTAGCCCTGTTGGTTTTAATAAGGTAAGCAGTGACTCTCGTCGGCCCTCTGATTCAACACTGAATAACACGCGAGACTTTTGTTTTTTCTCAGCAGCGATGTAATCGAGGATTTTTTGATATGGATTAGCTTGTTTATGCTCAATGCGAACATCGTCGATTAATTCAGCTGCGACATTGCTATTGCCCGCTTTGGTCCCCAGCATCGCTTGACTAAGCTTTATTCGAGAGAAGCCGTTAAGGCCTTCAAACAAGGTCTCTATTGGCTGATATAGCTTGGCTGGTGAAAGTAGCGGACGAAGTGGGTCAACCCGGCGACTTTCGTAGCGTTTAGATACGTCTTGCCAAAAGGTTTGCGCCGCAGATTCAATGTCGCCAAAAGGCATAAATACGGTATCTTCAGGCAAATAGTCAAACACCGTCGCTAACGAATCGAAAAAGAGCGGCAAATAATACTCTATACCAGCAGGCCAGTTTCCTTTACTAACCTGCATATAGATGCTGTCTTTTTCACTACTTGCGCCAAACGCTTCGCGGTAATTAATTCTAAAGCGTTCAATGTCTTCTGCATTGGTTGGGAATTCGTGCGCCGGTAATAAATCGATAGCATCAATCTCATCATTTGAGCGTTGGCTTTCGATATCAAAATGACGAATTGAGTCTAACTCATCATCAAAGAAATCTAGTCTAAAGGGGAGTGGGCTACCCATGGGGTATAAATCGATAATGGAGCCTCGAACAGCAAACTCACCATGTTCCATTACCTGCTGAACATGACGATAACCCGCTTGAGTTAAGGTATCACGCAAGCTTTGTGCGTCTACTGTGTCACCTTTTTTTACCTGAAGACTCATGCCGTGGATAAAGCTAGGTGGTGCGGTACGTAGCATAAGGGTTGAAACAGGAATGATGAGTACGGATTGCTTTTCCTGTTTGAGTGTATTTAGCGTCGCAAGACGCTGAGAAATAATATCTTGATGTGGTGAAAAGTGATCATAGGGTAATGTTTCCCAGTCAGGAAACATCATGACTGGCGTATCTTTTAAAAGATACGCCAGTTCATGCTCAAGGCGAAGTGCAGAGGGGGTGTCGGGAGTGACGAGTACAACTAAGTTGTCATGTTGTTGGATGTGCTCACTCAAACACAGTGATAAGCTACTGCCAACCAAATTACCCCACGAAATTTTATCCTTGTTTGATTTTACCCAAGGTAAATTGTTCCATTGCACATTCGCCATTGATTACTCCTATTTATTAATCGCGATAAATTTTGCAAAGATCCTGATAGTGATCGATTCGTCTGTCTCTTAAATACGGCCAGATGCGACGAACAGATTCACTGCGTGCAAGATCAACATCAACAACCGAGATTTCCTCAGCTGCTTCAGATGCATGCAATAACATTTCGCCTTGTGGACCGGTAACGAAAGAATTGCCCCAGAATTGAATACCTTCACTTTGACCTGAAGGGTCTGATTCATGGCCAACACGGTTAACGCTGATCACAGGTACTCCGTTCGACACTGCATGTGCACGCTGTGCAATTATCCAAGCATCTCGTTGACGGATTTGCTCTGCTTTGTCATCGCGAGGATCCCAGCCGATTGCAGTTGGGTAGATTAAAAACTCAGCGCCCGCCATTGCCATCAGACGCGCGCCTTCTGGGAACCATTGATCCCAACACACCAGTACGCCTAATTTGCCAACAGAAGTCTGAATTGGAGTAAAGCCCATGTCGCCAGGTGTGAAGTAAAACTTTTCATAAAAGCCAGGGTCATCAGGAATATGCATTTTACGGTATTTGCCGGCAATCGTACCGTCAGACTCAAGTACAACAGCGGTGTTGTGATAAAGCCCTGTTGCACGCTTTTCAAATAACGACGCAACGATGACAACATTAAGCTCTTTTGCAAGTGCGCCTAGTGAGTCTGTGCTTGGGCCTGGAATGGTTTCCGCTAAGTCGAAGAGAGCGGTGTCTTCAGTCTGGCAAAAATACAAGCTGCGGTGCAATTCTTGTAGCACGATAAGCTTAGCACCCTGACTAGCGGCTTTTCGGATACCGTCACAGGTTTTCGCAAAGTTATTTACGAGATCTGTAGAGTTACTATGTTGAACAATACCAACTTTGATGTTTTTTTCAGTCATGGTACTTACCTTAAAAAACCTTTTGGTAACTGCATCGTAATACAGTGCAGGCTACCGAATTGATGGATGATTGGTAGGCAGTTAACGCCAATTACCGTTCTTTCTGGGTGGGCAAGAGAGACTTTGTCCAGTGCTTCTTGATCTTTGTCGTCGCCATAGATAGGTACTAACACCGTTTTATTCAAGATCAGATAGTTTGCATAGGTTGCAGGTAATCTCTCACCCTCGTTATCAAACTTAGCACTAGGCCAAGGTAAACTAATTAAACGGTATGGATCGCCATTTGGGGTGCGGAATGTGCGTAGCTGCTGTTCCATTTTATTGAGGGCATCATAGTGCTCGTCTAATTTGTCATCGCACTTAACATATACCAAGGTGTTATCCGGTGCAAAACGCACTAAAGTGTCGATATGACTGTCAGTATCATCACCGGCTAAGTATCCATGATCTACCCACAAGAATGACTCAGCACCCAACTCTTTTTGCAACAATAGTTCTAATTCGGTTTTACTTAGATGTGGATTGCGATTTGGGTTCAACAGACACTCTGAAGTGGTCAATAAGACATTAGACTCGTTAATCTCAATACCGCCGCCTTCAAGTACCACGTTGACCTGTTCAAAGGTACAGTTTGGGTTGAGGACCTGTTTGGCAAGCTGCTGATTGATCTTATTGTCTAAATCCGCAGCAAACTTGTTACCCCAACCTGTAAAGGTGAAATCTTTGATACATAGATTTCCTGTACTTGTTTGCGTCGTAAGTGGACCGTGGTCACGGGCCCATGTGTCATTACAAGGCGTAACAACAAAGTGACTCTTAGCTAAGCTAACCTCAGCTGTGCTGAGTAAGTTTTCGATATGCTGTTTTAGCGCTTCATTATGCGCCACGATAACGACTTCTTGAACTTGGGTAATATGTTGGCAAAGTGCAACGTACACAGGTTCAACGTCACTGAGAATGTCGCTCCAATCGGTATCAGAATGCGGCCAAGTAAGCATGATTGCATCTTGTGGTGCCCATTCTGGGAGTAAAGTAAAACTCATTAAATCATCACCATATAATAATAAGCCTATAGTTTATCATTAACCTCAGGTGTGTCAGTAAGTTTTATGAAGATAATTGAGCATTTAAAGAAGGCACCTAATGCGTTAAATGCCTTATTGGTCTTTTTGCTGCTTTAGCTTAAGTTGTCTGGTCTGGGCGTGTAAGCTCGCCCGTACGAGTAACTCTTGATCCGCTTCTCTAATAGCGGTAAAGGCGAGAGTGAATTTACCATCTTGCTTGGCAATGACTTCTGAGTAGCAAAAGATAGCACTGGCTTCATTGCGCAAAAATATTTTAGTTCGCAATGATTGTCCGACCTCATAATCTGCTTCTAACGTTGCGGTCAGGCCGCCACCGCCGTAGCTGTCACAAAATAGATGACTGTCGTCAGGTTCTTCAGTTGCGAGAATGTGGCTGATAATTAAATCAATCTTACGTGATTGCGCCTGCAAATAAGCTGCTAACTCATTGGCAATATCACCCAGATTACGAAGTGGTCGCAGGGCATTAAGATCTAACTCATTAATTTCGTTCGCGAGCTTAAATAGCGGCGGAATTGCAGCTTCTAATTGATATTCGTTCTCTGGAACCATATTGTCATCAACCGGATAGAGGTTGATCTGAACCTGTTCAGCTATCTGAAAATACTGTTCAAATAATTCCTGCAAATTCGCTTTCATGTTTTATCTCTTGGCATCGCGCCGCTTTACAACTGTCTCTATAGTAACGGTTTAGTTTACCGATAATCAAACCTTGAATTGCTCTAGTAGTTGTTCTTGGGTTGTTATCTTTTCTACTTGAGACTGCATGGTGGCATCAACGCTCTTAGCTTCGCTATACACCGACTCGGAAATACCACGAATTGATGAGCTACTACTATTCACGTTATTTACAATGTCATTTTGCTCATTCAGCATATCAGCAATACGAGAGTTCAAATCGACAATGTGGCGAATGGCGCTGCGCATATCTTCAAGCGCGGCTTTGGTTTGGTCTGCCTTTTCAACCGTTTTATCGACATAATGTTGGCTTTGCTTCATTACAGTGACCGCGCTTTCTGAACCCGACTGCAGTTGACTTATCATTCCACGGATTTCAGTTGTGGCTTCTTGTGTTCTTTGTGCAAGCGATCTTACTTCGTCTGCAACGACGGCAAAGCCGCGACCAGACTCACCAGCCCTTGCGGCTTCAATGGCTGCATTGAGCGCTAGGAGGTTAGTTTGCTCGGCGATACTGTTGATAACAGATAGTATTTGTTCAATAGCCGTAGACGAGCTTTCTAACTCAGTAACTACGGTCATTGCCGAACTGATTTGATTAGATAGCTCTTGAATTGTTTCCGTTGTTTCTGCAACGATTGTTTCTCCTTGGCGAGCAACTTGATCGGTGGTTTTAATTGCTTCAGCGGCTTCATGGGCAGATTGTGTTACTTGATGCTCAGTTGCAGACATGTGTGTTGTTGCTTCATCAAGGACTTTGATACTCGCTAATTGCTCTTGAATGGAAAGTTTGGCTTTATTTGCGACCTTAGATGTTTGTTGAGCATCGTTTAATACCTCATGGCCTAAACCTTGAATATTCGCTATCAAAGACTGTAAGCTGCTGGTAAAGGCATTAAAATTTTGTGCCAGTGCTGCAAATTCGGGTTCATGCTCGGTATTTAATCGTACGGTTAAGTCTGCATTACCGCGTGCGATAGCAGCCATGGCGGTGTTGATTTCATCAAGTGGCTTTAATAATAAACTAATCACAAAAGAAAGTAGCACAGTCGCGAGTGCCACAGAAATAAAGGCAAATATGACTGCATCTCTTTGCAGTCGTGAAAGTGCAGCAAAAACGGTGTCTTCATCCAGCATCACCCCTAAATACCAATCTAAGCCTTCGACCTCTTTAAACTGCACTAATTTGTCTTCGCCGTTAACTTCAACGTATTGGATATTTTCTGAAATACTTATGTCACCGAGAAATGCACGAGAAGACTTACCATTTAGTTTTACATCAGGGTGTGAGATAGTCGACCCGTCTTTACTCACCATAAAGGCAAAGCCTGCGCCTAGCAGGTTAAACGAGTTAATCATTTCGCCGAGTTTTGCCAAACTAACGTCGTAAAAAATAGCGCCGTTAAATTGGCCTTGTTTAAACACAGGTGTACCAATTGATACCACGATTTCGTTACTTACCGCATCAGCGTAAGGTGCTGTGATAATGAGCTTTCGTGCAGTTTTTGCGTCGGTATACCAAGGCCGCTTTCTCGGATCCCAGTTTGCACCTGGGTTCCATTTTGGATCGCTAGCGACATACTTTCCTGTTTGCTCTTCGCCATAACCTATTAGTAGGAAGGAGGTTGTGAGCTGTGGCTGAGAGAGAATAGGGAAGGCCGCGTCTAAGGTGTCAGTGGAAGCTACGAGGTTGGTAGCAAGAGCGGCGAGATCGGTTGCTCCTTTCATTTGCGCAGTGACAGTATTACCAATTCCCTGAATTATTTCATTCACACTTTGTTCGGCTTGCGCTTTGATTGCTGATTGCACCGAAATATATTGAATAACAGATAAGATCAGTAATGCTGCAAGCAGCACAAGCGCAGAGACGGATACGACTTTGTGTTTAAACTTCACGGCCACACTCCAATAAGTTTGATACATTAAACTTATGACATTTAATAAGAAAATGCCAAACCTTCTGCACTGCATTTGAAGGTATTTCAAATTATTGCGTTTATATTAATTATTTATTCATGGCGCAATTCCTATTCTTTAAGACTTAGAAGAGGAGAAAACATCATGTACAAACCAGTTTTAACAGCGATTGCCTCGGCAATGATACTCGCTGCATGCGGTGGCGGTTCAGGTTCTGACTCAAACGACAACAACACCTCACAACCAACTCAAAAAACCACCGTAAGTGTTGGTGTTTCAGATGCTGCTGTGAATAATCTTGCAGAGGTAAACCTCGTTATTCAACGGCTGACATTTAGAGCATCAGGAAAAGAAGATGTGACATTTGATACCTTGGATGCGCAGGGTAATCCAATGAAGATCAATCTGCTTGAGTATACGGGTGATGATATCTATTTGGTTGTAAACGACCAAGAGATCGATGCCGGTGATTATGAGTGGATTAGAGCCGATGTTGTAAACGGTGGTGCGGGGTCTAATTTTGATTTAACCTCTAGCGTGCGTTTTTTAGATGGTAGCCAAGCACCGCTAGCCGTAACCCGTAAAGGTAATGATGGTGTGGGTGAAATCCAACTCAATAACTTCTCGTTAAATGAAGGTGAAAACCAAATCGTATTGGAGTTTGACTTAAATAAGGCGCTATTGAAGCGCACAAATGATGACACCGTTTATCTAAAACCAACAGCTGTCCGTTTGGAAAATCTGTTAACCAGTTTCGAGATTGAGGGTATGGTTAGCGAGTCTGTGAAAAATGCATGTATAGCAGATAACGCAGACTTAGCCCCTCTTGTCGGAGAGTACAAACATGTTGTTTATCTTTATAAAACGGATGTTGCAGTGCCAAGCGACATCAGTGATGAAGATTCAGCGCCAGTAGCAACTGCAAACTTAGATGCTGAGAGTGAATATGAGATAGCATTTATTGGTTCTGGAGACTACAAACTAGGGTATTCGTGCTTAGGTCATTTAGATGATGCCGAAACGATAGATGCAGATTTTAGTTTGTATCAAACAAAAGACGTTACGTTGACGCAAGATACCGAAGTGAATTTTGAGACAAACTAACAGCAAACAAAAAGGGCTTCAATTGAAGCCCTTTTTACTACTTAAAATTCAAAATTAAGCATTTTCTAGTGCAGCGCGTGGGTCAACATATTCCATGTTGAAGCCTTCTGCCACTTCTTTACACGTTACTTGACCTTTCAGAACGTTTAGGCCGTCCATAAAGTGTTTGTCATTAAGTAGCGCTTGTTTGTAGCCTAAGTTTGCAAGCTTGATGATGTACGGAAGCGTTGCATTGTTAAGTGCAAACGTTGAAGTACGAGGTACAGCACCTGGCATGTTAGCTACACAGTAGTGAACTACGTCATCAACAATGTATGTTGGATCTGCGTGTGTAGTCGCTTTAGAAGTAGCAATACAGCCGCCTTGGTCGATTGCAACGTCAACAATAGCAGCACCTGGCTTCATCGCTTTGATGTGCTCTGCAGTTACAAGCTTAGGAGCCGCTGCACCTGGAATTAGTACGCCACCGATCACAAGATCTGCTTCTAGTACGTGTTTTTCAAGTGCATCAGCAGTTGAGTAGATAACTTTAGCTTGGCTACCAAACTGTGCATTTAAAGAACGTAGAACATCGATGTTACGGTCAAGAATAGTAACGTCTGCGCCTAGACCTACAGCCATTTGCGCTGCGTTACGACCAACCATACCACCGCCGATCACAACGACTTTAGCTGGTTCAACACCAGGCACGCCACCTAGCAGCATACCACGGCCTTCACGCGACTTTTCAAGCGCTTGAGCACCAGCTTGAATTGACATACGACCAGCAACTTCTGACATTGGCGCTAGCAATGGAAGACCACCACGTGTATCAGTTACCGTTTCGTATGCAATACAGATAGCACCGCTCTTGATTAGATCTTCTGTTTGTGGAAGGTCTGGTGCTAGGTGAAGGTAAGTAAATAGGATTTGGTCTTCACGTAACATGGCGCGCTCAACAGCTTGAGGCTCTTTTACTTTAACAATCATATCAGCAGTAGCAAAAACGTCTGCTGCAGTGTCTAAAACTTTAGCACCAACTTGAACATAATCTTCGTCAGTAAAACCAATGCCGATACCAGCATTTGTTTCAACAACGACTTCGTGACCGTGATTGATTAGTTCACGAACACTCGCAGGAACCATACCTACGCGGTATTCGTGGTTTTTTATCTCTTTAGGTACACCAATAATCATAATATTCGCCTCAAAATAAGAACGGGGTAAAATTTTTGACTATTATATTTACCTATAGCCAGTTTGTCTCACTGTTTTAATATTTTAATGTAGTGATATAATCTGAATTAATGAGTCATTCAGGATAAAAAACTACACTATGTATCAACAACTAGACAGAATCGACAGAAAGATTTTAGTCGAACTTCAAAAAGATGGCAGAATTTCAAACGTAGAATTAGCCAAACGCATAGGATTGAGCGCTACGCCTTGCTTGGAGCGCGTTAAAAAGCTGGAACGAGAAGGATTTATTCGGGGTTATAAAGCCGTAGTCGATCCTGCTAAGCTTGGACAGGGACTTTTGGTGTTTGTTGAAGTTACAGTGAATAAAAACTCGCCTGATGTATTCGATAGATTTAATCAAGCAGTAAAGCAGCATGACGAAATTATTGAATGTCATCTTGTGTCCGGTAGTTTCGACTATCTATTGAAAACACGAGTGACCGACATGTCAGAATATCGAGGAGTATTAGGAGAAATTTTACTTAAGCTGCCAAGTATCAGTGAAAGTCGCACTTTTGTGGTCATGGAAGAAGTAAAAGGAGAAGAAGGAGAAGTAATAAAACCTTGTGCACCTTGAGGTATTTCTTGGTAAGGTGTAAGTATATACAGCAATACTAACGCAAATCACTAATTTGCTGACGTTTTGGGCTTACATAGTCCAGAAAAGAAACAGAAAAAAGGTTTAATTACAATGCGCTTAAATGGTGTGCAACGCCTCTTAGAGACAGGTTTGATTGTAAGCACGGCTGCAGCAATATTTATGTTGTGTGCGTTGATAAGTTTCGACCCAGCAGACCCTGCTTGGACTCAATCCGGTGAGTACGTAAAAGTAAACAATATAACGGGTGCTGCCGGAGCTTGGCTGGCAGACATTATGCTGCTGAGTTTCGGGTGGCTGGCGTTTTTGATCCCAGCGGCGCTGCAGTTTCTTGGTTATCTGCTATTTAAAAAGCCGCATAAGCTACTGCAACTCGATTACACCACGCTAGGTTTACGCCTTATTGGCGCAACATTGTTTATCACCTCTGCGAGTGCAATCAGCAGTATCAACTTTGATGATATCTATAATTTCTCATCTGGTGGGGTAGTAGGGGATGTGGTTGCAGGGGCCATGATGCCCGCCTTTAACTTTACCGGTACTTCTATACTGTTACTATGCTTTTTCTTTGCAGGAATGACGCTACTTACCGGTGTGTCTTGGGTTGAATTTGTTGATTATTTGGGTGAAAAGGTACTCGCCGGCTTTAGATGGTTACGCGATAGACTGACAGCAGAGCGCAATATAGAGCAAACGCAGTCAGTTTCACAGAAACCTGAGGGTGCTGGCACCAAAACGGATAGAGTAGACAGTGAGACACCAATAATAGCTCCCGAGAAAAAAAATGATTATGAGCAGGCTCTCCAGCAGCAAACCGATACTGAAACTGATATTGACTTCGATGTTGAAGAAGAACCTAGTGGACTTGGTAAATTAAAAGATAAATTGTTCCGCAAAACGAACACTGAATCTACACCTCAAACTTCGTCTGCACAGCACACTGATCTACAAGAGAAGAAAGAACCGTCGGTGTTCGATGAGCTAGATGATATCCTTGAGCAAGAAATCAACTTTTCAGCGATAGAGGATGAGCCACTGGATACTGTCGCGGCATTAAATGCCTTGGATGAAGCACCTGTGCACGAAACCAAAGTGGTTTCTCCTGCAAGGCCACTTAAGCCTAAAGCACCTGAAAAGGCGGCCAATGGTTATCAGCCTCCACCAAGCGCAAAAGAGCAATTTGAAGCGCTTCTAGAGGCTCAGCCACCAGCAGAGCCATTGCCTTCATTAGATTTGTTGGATAGGCCGGACAAGGCTAAGAATCCAATTTCGCAAGAAGAGTTAGATCAGGTTTCGCGGTTAGTTGAAACTAAACTATTAGACTTCAATGTCCAAGCACAGGTAGTTGGTGTGTATCCAGGCCCTGTCGTTACGCGCTTTGAGTTAGATCTCGCGCCGGGCATTAAAGTTGCTAAGATCACCGGTCTGGCAAAAGACTTAGCGCGTTCATTATCTGCAGTCTCAGTGCGCGTAGTTGAGGTTATCCCAGGCAAGACGTATGTGGGTTTAGAGTTGCCTAACAAACACCGCGAAATCGTACGTTTGTCCGAAGTGATAGATGCCCCTAAGTTTGAACAAAATCCATCTCCTTTGACTATGGTGCTTGGTAAAGATATCGCAGGCCAGCCGGTTGTTGCTGATTTAGCCAAAATGCCGCACCTGCTGGTGGCCGGTACAACCGGCTCTGGTAAGTCAGTGGGCGTTAATGTCATGATCCTTAGCTTGTTATATAAGTCGCCGCCAGAAGATGTGCGAATGATCATGATAGACCCAAAAATGCTTGAGCTTTCAGTCTACGAAGGTATCCCACATTTATTATGTGAAGTGGTTACTGATATGAAAGAGGCTGCAAACGCGCTACGCTGGTGTGTGGGGGAAATGGAACGCCGTTACAAGCTGATGTCGGCACTCGGTGTCCGTAACCTTAAAGGTTACAATCAAAAGATTAAAGACGCCAAAGAAGCGGGTCATCCAATCTTAGATCCACTCTTTAAAGATACAGACGGTATGGCGGATGAACCACAAGAGCTAGATAAATTACCGAGTATCGTGGTCGTTATAGACGAATTTGCCGACATGATGATGATTGTTGGTAAAAAAGTAGAAGAGTTAATAGCACGTATTGCACAAAAAGCGCGAGCGGCCGGCATACATTTAGTGCTGGCAACACAGCGTCCATCAGTGGATGTCATTACAGGTTTGATCAAAGCGAATATACCAACGCGAATGGCGTTCCAAGTATCAAGTAAGATTGATTCACGTACAATCTTAGACCAGCAAGGTGCAGAAAACCTGTTGGGTATGGGTGACATGCTCTATTTGCCGCCAGGAACGAGTGTTCCGGTTCGTGTACATGGTGCGTTTGTTGACGATCATGAAGTACATGCCGTAGTAAGTGACTGGAAAGCAAGAGGCAAACCAAACTACGTAGAAGAAATTCTATGCGGTGAAGCAACCGAGGATATTTTACTACCAGGCGAAGCACCGGAAGGTGGGGATGAAGAGTCTGACCCACTTTATGATGAAGCCGTTGGGTTTGTTATTGAAACAGGCAAAGTGTCTGTTTCGAGTGTACAACGTAAGTTAAGAGTTGGTTATAACCGTGCCGCTCGATTAGTTGAGCAAATGGAAATGTCGGGAGTGGTAAGTGCTCCTGGTCATAATGGTGCACGAGATGTATTGGTAAAAGGTGGAGCCAATTAATGAAAAAATTTAAGCAAATTGCATTGCTAACGGTACTATCAAACCTCCTTATTCAGCCTGTGTGGGCTGATGAGGCTGCGATGCAAAGTCTAAAAGGAAGACTGGCTGAATTAACCAGCTTTCAAGGTAAGTTTGAGCAAATAGTTAAAGATCAAGAAGGCAATGAGTTGCAAACCGGTGAAGGGGCGATAATCTTAGCGCAGCCACTAAAAATCCGCTGGCAACAAGAGATGCCGGATGACACTTTATTTGTATCAAGCGGAGCAACAACCTATTACTACGATACGTTTGCTGAGCAAGTGACCATCCTAGATACGACTAAACTTATTGATACTACGCCATTTGTGCTACTTACGACACAAGAGGACAGTCAATGGCTGAAGTACAACGTAGCACTTAACGGTCAAGAATATCTGATCACGCCAAAAAATAAAGTAGACTCGCAGGTAGAGCAATTAACACTGCGTTTTGATGACAAAAACGATGGTTTAGCACTATTGAAAGTGAACGATATTTCAGGTCAAGTCTCTACGTTTAGCTTTAAGGAAAGCAAAGTCAATGCGCCAGTAAAAGAGAGTTTGTTTGAGTTTACAATTCCACAAGGAGTGGTCGTAGACGACCAAAGAGGCAGTGACTAGTTTAGGGTTTGATTTTACACCAGATGTACGACCGTTGGCCGCAAGAATGCGGCCAACCTCGTTAGAGCATTATGTTGGGCAGAGTCATATTTTGTCCAAAGGCTCTGTACTTTATCGTGCGATTGAATCTGGACGCTGTCATAGCCTGATCCTTTGGGGGCCACCCGGAGTGGGTAAAACCACCCTTGCTGAGATCATTGCCAACTATGCGGATGCAGAGCTTATCAAGCTTTCCGCTGTCAGTGCAGGAATTAAAGAGGTTCGTGAAGCGGTCGTCGATGCTAAAAACCGATTAGCTCAATTTGGTAGACGTACGCTGTTATTTGTTGATGAAGTACATCGCTTTAACAAGTCCCAGCAAGACGGATTTTTACCTCACATTGAAGATGGCACCTTTATTTTTATTGGCGCGACCACCGAAAACCCTTCTTTTGCACTGAATAACGCGATCTTGTCCCGCGCGCGTGTTTATACCTTACAATCGCTTGTAGAGGACGAACTAGGTCAAGTACTTAAAGACGCGTTGTCACGAGATGAACAGCTGTCGAAATTAGCCATCACCATTGATGACAGTGCACTTGAACTCATTGCCAAAGCCGCTTCGGGAGATGCGAGAAAGGCGCTTAATCTACTGGAGCAGGCGGTTGACTTAAGTTTTGAGCCAAATTCAAACACTCATTTGGTGAATGAACTTGTACTAAAACAAGTGTTGCCCAGCCAATTATCAAGTTATGATAATAAGGGCGACCTATATTATGACCTAATCTCAGCGTTTCATAAGTCAGTTCGTGGCAGCGCACCAGATGCGGCACTTTATTGGTATTGCAAAATACTAGCAGGCGGAGGCGATCCGCTCTATGTAGCAAGGCGATTGCTGGCGATCGCCACGGAAGATATCGGCAATGCAGACCCAAGAGCGATGCAAGTTGCGTTAAATGCTTGGGATATATTTCATCGTGTTGGGCCAAGTGAAGGAGAGCGTGCGATAGCACAGGCAACGCTTTATCTCGCGAGTGCGCCAAAAAGCAATGCGGTCTACATGGCGTTCAGTCAAGCTAAACGTGATGCTGCAAGTGATCCGAATTACCCCGTACCTGAACATCTCAGAAATGCACCGACAAAACTAATGAAAGAGCTCGGTTTTGGCGAAGAATACCGTTATGCACATAATG
Organism: Pseudoalteromonas sp. JC3; assembly: GCF_030291895.1. Lineage (NCBI taxonomy): Bacteria > Pseudomonadati > Pseudomonadota > Gammaproteobacteria > Alteromonadales > Pseudoalteromonadaceae > Pseudoalteromonas > Pseudoalteromonas sp. JC3. Next base: position 2,208,077 of record NZ_CP127855.1, read on the forward strand.
AACCTGGCGCCTTTGCCGCCGGAGAAAATTACTTTCCAGAAGCCATTCAAGAGCGACAATACTATCATCCGACAGATCGGGGACTTGAGAAACAAATAGCCGACAAGCTCAACTATCTACAGACGCAAAATGCGCAAAGTAGCACCAAGAGGTACAAGTAGCGATGCTAATAAATTATCTCACAATTGCGCTAGGTGGAGCGTTTGGTGCAATGTTACGCTTTTTTATCAGCGATATGTCGATAAAACTCTTAGGTAAGGGATTCCCTTTTGGGACGTTGATCGTTAATATTCTTGGTTCATTATTGATGGGTGTGCTTTACGGTTTAATTGAAAAAGAAGTTATTTCAGTTTCTCCATCTAAAACGTTGATAGGTATTGGCTTTTTAGGTGCGCTGACTACTTTTTCTACATTCTCAATGGATTCCTTGTTGTTACTTCAACAAGGGCAATATGTGAAAATGGCGTTTAACGTCACATTAAACGTGGTGGCGTGTATCTTTATGGCCTGGGTTGGTCTTTGCCTCATCATGCAAAAAGGTTAAAAAAACAATGTTAGATTCTAAATACTTTCGTCAAGACATCGAGGAAGCCGCTGCGCGTTTGAAAAAGCGTGGTTTTGAACTCGATGTTGCTAAGATCACCGAATTAGAAGAAAAGCGCAAAGCGCTACAAACCAAAACTCAGGAATTACAGAGTGAGCGTAACAGTTCCTCCAAAGCGATTGGTCAAGCTAAAGCGAAAGGGGAAGACGTTCAACCTTTACTAGATGCTGTTGCAAACTTGGGCGACCAATTAAGTGCAGCGAAAGAAGAGCAGGATAAAATTCTTGCTGAACTTAATGACTACGCAATGTCGTTGCCAAATCTCCCTGCTGAAGAGGTACCTGCAGGTGCTGATGAGTCTGAGAATGTTGAAATAAGCACTTGGGGTGAGCCAAAGCAATTTGACTTTGAAGTTAAAGATCATGTTGACCTTGGTGAAGCGCTTGATAAGGGTCTCGATTTCGAAACTGGTGTTAAGCTAAGTGGTTCCCGCTTTACAGTGATGCGCGGTGGCGTAGCACGTATGCATAGAGCACTTGTACAACTGATGCTGAATACCCACACGGAGCAAAATGGTTATACAGAAATGTATGTACCATATCTTGTGAATAAAGCGAGCTTGTTTGGCACGGGTCAACTTCCTAAGTTTGCAGAAGATTTATTCCACACAGAAGCATTATCTGAAGACCAAGATGGCTTTAGTTTAATTCCAACTGCAGAAGTACCGTTAACTAACTGCGCTCGCGATGTTATTTATGACGAAAAAGAGCTGCCGATTAAGATGACGGCGCACACGCCTTGTTTTAGAAGCGAAGCAGGTAGCTATGGCCGTGATACGCGCGGACTTATTCGTCAACACCAGTTTGATAAAGTTGAACTTGTCCAACTGGTTAAACCTGAAGATTCCATGGCAGCGCTTGAAGAGTTAACAGGTCATGCTGAGCAAATTTTACAAGCACTTGGTTTACCTTACAGAAAAGTGGTGCTTTGTACTGGAGACATGGGTTTCGGTGCGACGAAAACGTACGATTTGGAAGTTTGGTTACCAGCACAAAATACCTACAGAGAAATCTCTTCTTGTTCAAACATGTGGGATTTCCAAGCGCGCCGTATGCAAGCGCGTTTCCGCCGTAGTGGTGAGAAGAAGCCAGAACTACTTCATACTCTTAATGGTTCTGGTTTAGCGGTAGGTCGTACTCTAGTTGCGATTTTAGAAAACTACCAGCAGGCAGATGGATCAATTATTGTGCCTGATGCACTAAAACCATATATGGGTGGTGTAGAGGTTATTAAAGCAAGCTAAGACAGTACTGCTTAATTGAGCTTTGCTCGATTTAAAAACTCAAGTTATTGAAAAGAGGTTGGATTCGTCCAGCCTCTTTTTATTACTATATTATGAATGTTTTTTTACAGGGAAATATAGAAAAATAAGATCATCAACCAATAATTTACGTCTTGAGTATCTAGGTATCTATATAAAATTAAAATAATTATGCTTTTTGTGGTCAGCTGTACAAGAATTACATTTCTGATCATTGCATGACTCGCTGAGATGTGATTTATTGAAGGTATGGGTTTGGCCAAATCTCATCGGTAAGTAGCACATCTGTATGAAATATGATGTCGCTCGTGTTTAACTTTTCTCAATAAAATCTTTAATTTAAATTGTTAGTACGAATTGTCATTATATCGCAAGTCACTATCTTCGTTTTGAATGACGTTCGCTTAAGTTTGAACTACACAGTATTAGAAACGCTAATGCTGATCGAGAAAAAGGTGAGGATATTACCTATGAAGAGACAGAAAAGAGACCGTTTAGAAAGAGCACATTCACAAGGATTTAAGGCAGGATTAGCCGGTCGGTCGAAAGAAAATTGTCCCTATCAACAAGTAGAACACAGATCAGAATGGTTAGGCGGATGGCGAGAAGCGATGGATAATCGCAACATCTTTAAAACCTGATACCGAATTTTAGGAGAGCAAAGCCCCAGATGGGGCTTTGTGTGTTTTTAAAGCTATAAAACGATAACAGCGAAAAAGTTAAAATGCGCTGGTATCTTGGAAAAGACCTACTTTCAAATCTTTTGCTTCATAAATCACGCGACCATCAACTTCGACGATACCATCCGCTAGACCCATAAATAGCTTACGTTTGATAACGCGCTTCATTTCAATGCGATAAGTCACTTTTTTAGCAGTCGGTAAGATTTGACCCGTAAACTTCACTTCGCCCACACCGAGTGCACGACCAAGACCAGGACCACCAGACCAACCAAGGAAGAAGCCTACCAATTGCCACATCGCATCCAAACCTAAACAACCAGGCATTACTGGATCACCTTTAAAGTGGCAGTCGAAGAACCACAGATCAGGGTTGATGTCGAGTTCAGCAATAATTTGACCTTTACCATGCTCACCACCGTCATCATTAATTTGAACGATGCGATCCATCATCAGCATGTTGTCGCTAGGTAGGCGGCAGTTGCCTTCACCAAACATTTCTCCACGACCACATAAAATAAGTTCTTCTTTTGTATAGCTGTTCTTCGATTCCATAAATCTTCTTCTTAACTTGCAAATTGACGCTACTTTAGCGTACAGATGTACGCTAAACAACTCCGAACAGTTAAAAAGCGTACGGAGACTTGTAAATTTTGCGCTAAAGATATGTCTATTTGATTAAATTTCAAAAAATTGAAGAGATTAAATGCAAATCAGTTCCAATTAGGGGCGATTTATAATGTGAAAATCATTATAATCGGTGATGATTTTTTAGCAGGCTATTTTAGGTGATCTATGATCCTTTTTGTTGACTCTTTGACCGTAATTGATTTTTCGTACCTTTGCCCACGTCGTGGTGCGGTAGGTGAAAGCTGGATCACCGATATTGTGTTGCATGGTGAGCTAAACGAAGAGTCTATGGTGTTAGACTTTGCAAAAGTTAAAAAGCAAATCAAACGTATTATCGACGAAAAGCTGGACCACAAATTAGCGGTACCCAGCGCGCTTGCGTGTAATGCAAAACACAGTGAAGGCCGATTCGAATTTGATATGCAATTTGATGGAAATCACTTAGCCATGAATGCACCGGAAGAAGCGGTGTGTGTAGTGGAAGGGGATGAAATCAATGAAGCCAATGCAATCGCTTACCTTAAGTCTGTTATTATGCCACATATGCCTGAAAACGTGAAAGATTTAGATATAACACTGCGTCCAGAGGCCGCAACTGGCTTCTATTATCACTATAGCCATGGCTTAAAGAAACACGATGGTAACTGTCAACGTATTATTCATGGTCACCGTTCATTGATTGGTGTGAAGCTCAACGATATCAGCATGCCTAGATTACAAAAGCAATGGGCGGATAAATGGCAAGATATTTATCTTGGCAGTGAAGAAGACTTGATTGATCCTAGTTTGCTTCAGTATGTAACCGCTCAAGATGAAGATTATGCATTCGCGTATACCTCGTCGCAGGGATATTTTGAGTTGGCGATCAGCAAATCACGTTGCGATATATTACCTTGCGATACAACAGTTGAATGTATTGCGGACTATCTTGCTGGCCAAATAAAGCTGCAAAACCCACATGATAAGGTTGAAGTAAGAGCGTACGAAGGGGTTGGAAAAGGAGCGATCGCGTATGCTTAAACGTGCAATTGTTATATTGCTAGCGAGCACCACATTATTTGCTGAGGCGCTTGAATTAAAAGGTAATCTGACACAAGGTGGCTTGGTCGTCGGCAAGCTTGAAAATGCAACTGAGATAAAGCTAAACGAAACAGAATTAAAGCACTCTAAAGATGGCTATTTCGTGTTTGGTTTTGGTCGTGATGCTGAACTTAACCACATCTTGAGTTGGCAATCTGATGATGGCCAAAAGCATCGCCAAGCGATAGTGATCACGAAACGAGATTACGATATAGACAAGATCACGGGTGTGGCGAAAAAGTATGTTTCGCCACCTGATTCGGTGCTAAAGCGCATACGTGAAGAAGCACAAGCTGTGTCAAAAGCAAGACAAGGCAATTCGGATTTATTATTCTTTAAAGACCCTGTTTTCAGACCTGCGAAGGGCCGTATTTCAGGTGTTTATGGTAGCCAAAGATATTTTAATGGTGAGCCAAAACGACCACATTTTGGATTGGATATCGCAAATAAAACGGGTGAGCCGGTCTTAGCGCCGGTATCGGGTAAAGTGGTGTTTGCAAATCCAGATCTTTATTACAGTGGCGGCACTTTGATTATCGATCACGGTCACGGCATTACCTCTACGTATATCCACCTTAGTAAACTGGATGTTAAGGTTGGCGATACGGTAAAAACAGGCGATAAAATCGCTGAAATTGGCGCGACGGGCAGGGTAACTGGCCCGCATTTGGATTGGCGCTTTAATTGGTTCGGGGAACGACTCGATCCAGCTCTACTTATGAAAGATACACTAGCGGATAAAGCAGTAAAAAAATGACAGACGAACAAAGACAAGCCATTGTTGAGCAACGCATCAAAAGCTCAATCACACATGTAACAAAGACCGTTTTCCCAGGCCGAACAAACCACCATAACACTTTATTTGGTGGTGACGCACTGGCTTGGATGGACGAAGTTGCCTTTATTGCTGCAACGCGTTTTTGCCGCAAACCTTTGGTGACTATCTCTTCAGACAGAGTTGATTTCAAAGAGGCAATTCCTGCAGGTACTTTCGCAGAATTAGTATCGAAGGTAGTGCATGTTGGTAATACCAGCTTAAAGGTTGATGTTGAAATCTATCTTGAAAGAATGCACAAAGATGATAAACACTTAGCAATTACAGGTAGTTTTACCTTTGTTGCCGTAGATGACAATCATAGGCCAACTCCTGTTGTTTGTGACAAAATGCTAAACGGCTTTGATAGCTAGTTTTTCGCTAAGATTTTGTTTTTAAAATCTCTAAAGCAAATATAGGGCTTAGCCCTATATTTTACCGATCCAAAAGAACACATCATACAAAATTGTAAAATTGCTACTCATCAAGAACCGCTAAAACTCATTTACGATAATTAATCGAGCCATTATTTGTTATTTCTAAGTTGAATCTCTTTCGTTCAGAGGACAAATGAGTCATTTTTTACTCATAATTTTTTGACAGTCAAAAAGCCAAAGACCATACTTTTTACCAATATAGTGAAATAGGAGTGGTGCTCATGGCAATTCCAGTAACCGTTGCAGACGATTCTATGATGTCGAGAAAGGCTGTGCTTAGGGCAATACCTGAAGACTGGGATGTCGAAGTCAGTGAGGCAAAAAATGGCAAAGAAGCATTGGTGATGGTTGAGCAGGGCAAAGCAGAGGTGTTATTTTTGGATCTAACTATGCCAGAAATGGATGGTTTTGAAGTTCTTACGCATCTACACGAACACCATGCAAAAACCGTGGTAATCGTTATTTCCGCCGATATTCAGCCCGAAGCGAAGAAGTTGGTAGATAAACTCGGCGCATTTCGCTTTTTGCAAAAGCCATTACAAAAAGAAGAGTTACATAACACGCTACAAGAGCTAGGTTTATTATGAACATGCCACTCAGTGAAGAGCAAAGGGACGGCTTGCAAGAGCTAATGAATATATCCATGGGCCAAGCAGCGAACTCTTTAGCTCGATTAATTGAAACGAAAATTAGTTTATCTATCCCTGAAATTACTTCGGTCAGCCCAAATCAACTCAATGAGATCTGTAATACCGCACATGTTTACAGAACGAGGCAGTCATTTTTAGGGGAAATTAAAGGTGAAGTCATTAATCTATTGTCACCGCAAGGCTTACAAGAAATAGCCGAACTTATGGACTACGATAGTCCACTGGATGACTCTGATCTTAATGAAGTCTTATTAGATTTATCTAATATCTTGGCTGGTGCATGTTTAAACGGCTTTTCTAGTCAGTTAGAGCTTAAAACCTCATTGACTATGCCGACTATTTACAAACATCAACTATCCGACGACATTGCCGAGTGGAAAACCACATTGGTGATGAAAATTGCATTTATAATCGAGTCTATTGCTTTTGATTCGAGAGTGATTATTTGTTTGGATGAGAAATCCATTAAAACTGTGATCCAAAAACTCAATGCCATGCTTGGAATAGAGGACTGACTGTGTTTAACGAATTGCAGCGTTATATTCCGGTTGGAATTTGTGTACTCGACCAATCACATACGGTGGTTTTTGCGAATGAATTTTTGAAAAACCGCCTACCGGATAACACTTCCAAAAATATTGAGGGCATGTCTATCGATGAGGTATTTCCTGAAGCTGCAAAAATCATTAAGCGGAAATTGAAGAGTGTTTTTGCTTTAAAAGCAGCAAGTTTTAGCTACTGGGAGCATCGTCCTCATGTTTTTGAACTAAGCAGCAGCCGTCCTGTTACTGGTGATGAAACTTCAATGTATCAGAATATTCAATATGTGCCGATTTTTGAGCATTCTGAAGAAGTGAAAAAGGTATGCGTGATCATACAAGATGTGACGGAGCTTGCGAGCTATTATCAAGAGCAAAAACGTCTAACCGAAGAATTGGAGATAGAAAAGCAGGAGTTAAAAACACTCAACCTTAAGTTGGAAGCTGCACAAAACCAATTACTACAGTCTGAGAAAATGGCAGCAATTGGCCAACTAGCCGCTGGCGTGGCGCATGAAATCAACAATCCAATTGGTTTTGTGAATTCCAATATTCAAAGTTTAGAAGGCCAGGCTAGCGGACTGTTTGCGATGCTCGATTTTTATGAATCGAATTTTAGTACACTTGCCGACAGTGATTTAGCACAGCAGGAGCAGCAGCTCCAAAGTCAGCATAGTATCGACTTTTTAAAGGAGGATGTGCCTGAATTACTGCAAGAGTGCTTAGAAGGGCTGGACCGTGTCTCTAAGATAGTTGAGAGTTTAAAATCCTTTTCTCATGTTGATAACCAGGAGTGGCAAGAGGCAGATCTCATTAAAGGGATTGAAAGTACGCTGAAAATAGCAAACAATTCAATTAAGTACCATGCGGTTATCAACAAAACTTACTCTCTCGATGATGAAGTGTTGCTATATTGTCAGCCAATGCAGATTAATCAGGTATTTTTAAACTTAATTATCAATGCAGCGCAGTCAATAGCGTCAAGCGGTACGGTAACTATCTCTATCGAAGATAAACAAAACGAGGTGGTTATTGCCATCCAAGACACTGGCAAAGGGATCCCTGCTGAGGACATCAATAAAATTTTTAATCCATTTTTTACCACCAAACCTGTTGGTCAAGGCACTGGCCTTGGGCTGTCTCTATCATATAGCATCGTCGCCAAGCACAAGGGTCGCATTCAAGTTGACTCACAAGTCGGTGTCGGCACAACGTTTACGGTATCCTTTCCTAAGCTCAGCGAAGCAGATTTCTCCGACGAATTTACGGATAATTAATCAATCAAACCCAGTTCATAAATAAAATTAGCCTTCATTAGGTTAGCGTTTCTTTGCAATTCATGTACTCCCTTATTGTTTTTGTTCTGATTATCCAGTTTTCAATTATTTGGCTTTAGCTTTCTGACGCTTTCATCATCATAAAATCCAATGCAAAACCGTCACAGCGACAATGCTAAATACTGAAAAATAATTTATAACTAGCTGTTTTTAAATTTATTTTTACCACTCAAAAATAGATAAAATAAATTGTTGCTCAAATTTTGACAGATAAGAAATGTGAGACTAAAGTAACATATAAGACAAATGAGACGGGGCGAAAAATGCAAGCGATCACAGAAAACACACAGTCATTGCAATATCTCACTTTTCAGTCAAGACAGGATTGCTATGCAATTGAGATCCTGTCAATAAAGGAGATTATTGAATTGGGCTCCGTGACAAAAGTCCCTTTGATGCCTGAGTTTATTAAAGGAGTGATTAATTTAAGAGGCTCAGTCGTACCCGTTATCGATCTGTCAGCTCGGCTTTGTGGAGAAGTAATAGAAGTTGGCAGACGAACCTGCATTATCATTTGTGAATTCAGTATTTCTGACAACCTCATTGAGATGGGTGTCATTGTTGACGGCGTTAATGAAGTCATAGAAGTTGACGCAAAAGATCTAACCAACTCACCTCAGTTTGGCGCGCAAATCAGAGCCGACTTCATTGCTTCCATGGTAAGACGCGGAGATGAGCTACTCATCGCGCTAGACCTTGAAAAAGTTCTCTCAGTTGAAGAGATGGCGGAGCTGATAGAGTTAAGCGAGCGTGGTAGTCATCTTGGGGAGTCAGCATAATGCAGATACTTCCAATTAATGAGCTAAAGGCAATCTACAAGTACTACATTAGCGCAGCGGTGTTGCTCAGCCTAGTATTGTCTCTAACGCTATTACTCAGTGTTCGCGTTGATATTTTGTCGCTATCTTCTGTGCTCATCACCAGTGCACTCTTAGCGGTAACGTTAAGGCAGCGTCATTTAACTGCAAAAGTCATTCTTGATTGTGAGGCATTTGCTAGTTATTCGAGTGAGATGCAAGAGCATTGCGAGGTGGAGCAGCACAATACAGAATCTGTTGCCGCGATTTTAGAAACCGTTATTAATCAGGTCTACAGTATTAAAACCTTGGGTAATGACTCGGTTTCTGGGCTGACCTTGCAGTTTTCAGAGCTAAGACAGGCACTAAATAACACGATCGAATCGGCACGAGGTTCTGTAGAAAATTTTGGTGATGATGAACACTGTTTTGCCAAACACAGTCAAGAAGAACTCAATGAAGTCCTGCATAGTTTGCGCGTGGCTCTCGGTTCAAAACTCGAGGTCGTCAATTCCAATCAAGCTGTAAGTCATGCTGCCAAAGAACTAACTGAGCAAACCAAATCCATTCAAAAAATATCAAAAGAGATCACGTTATTGTCACTCAACGCATCAATTGAAGCTGCAAGAGCGGGGGAAGCCGGTCGGGGGTTTGCCGTGGTAGCGGAAAGGGTGCGTGAGCTTTCGGATATTACCTCAGAAGCTGCAGAGCTTATTATTGAAAAGATGAACGGCTTAACCAATGCCGTTGCTGACAATACTGAAAAGCTCACCGAATCACAGGCACAAGACGTTACGCTTATGGATGACGCTGAATTACATATCCGAAAAGTGCTCAATGAGATGGCGACGGTCGCTAATGAGCTGACGCAATCGGTACATGGATTAGATGATACCGCAAGCAAGATAAAAGCGAACGTCGACGACGCGATAACCGATTTTCAATTTCAAGATAGAGTGAGCCAAAAGCTAGAGCACATTTGCAAAGGGCTTACTTCATTAGTCTCGCTCTACAGGACCGAAGGTGAGCTTGGCGAGGACGGGTTGGCTGCATTACAGCAAGAAATGTTCAACTCTTACACCATGAAAGAAGAAAGGGAATGTCATGTTTCAACCACTGAAAATACGTCTCAACACGACCATGTTGAAGACGAAGTAACATTTTTCTAGGAGGTCTTATGACTAAGAAAATTATGATAGTAGATGATTCAGCTTCAATTCGTCAGGTGGCAAAAATGACACTACTCGCTGAAGGTTATGAAGTCATTGATGCCTGTGATGGTCTCGACGCAATCAACAAACTAGATGACGGCAAAATCAACCTGATCATTAGTGATTTGAATATGCCAAACATGGACGGGCTGAGCTTGTTGAAGAAGGTGAAAGAAATGGGCCAATATCGCTTTACGCCTTTTTTGATGCTAACCACAGAATCGGGCTCGGATTTCGTGAGTCAAGGCAAGCAAGCGGGAGCAAAGGCTTGGATGATAAAGCCGTTTAAACCCGAAAAGCTGATTAATACCGTTTCACGTATTTTGGCGTAGGAGCATAAATATGAGCAACTTAACCATTGTGCTGCCAGAAGTATTGACCATTTATGAAGTGAGCAAAGTGGCAGCAAAATGGCAGCTCATGTTAAGCGATGACACGACGGCGATAGCAATTGACCTTAGCGAGCTGTTGGAGGTGGACGCTGCAGGCTTTCAATTAGTTGTAGCACTCGCACAGTGTTGTACGGAAAAGCCGTTATCTGTGATAGGTGTCGATGAGCATCACTCACCTTGTGCCTTATGGCTACTCAATACCTTAGTTGCATCAAACTGCGCGCAAAGGAGGTAAGATGGTTGATTTATCCGAAATTCAAGCGGTCTTTATTGAAGAAGCCAAGGAGTTGGTACTTCAATTTGAAGAAAGTCTCTTGGCAATGGAGTCTATACTGCCAAATAGTGACGACGAGATCATAAACGAGGCGTTTCGTGCTGCACATACCATAAAAGGCTCAGCCGGTGTTGTTGGCTATGACCATATTGTCGATTTTACGCATTTTGTTGAAGCAACAATGGAGCTTCTTCGTGATCACGCGCTAAATCCTTGCGAAAAACTGATTTCGACTTTGCTCGAATGTAATGACCATATAAATGCGTTAATTAAGTGCTTAGAGTCAAACGAAGATTTTCCTCAGGCGTTGACCGATGCTGAAACTGGGCTGCTAGAAAGTTTAAAGTCATATAGTGGTTTGCAAGACCAAGTCTCAAGTGAGCAAACCGTTGTCGAAAATCAAGAAGCAACGCAGAGCTTTCGAGTCTCAGCGCAGTTTTATAAGGCCTGCATGGTGGATGGTTTTGATCCGCTCTCGATTATTCGCTACATCGAAAGTAAAGGTAGTACGGTAGAAGTAGATTGGCTAATTGATGAGGTACCTGCGCTTAACGCGGTCACACCAGATGAACTAGAATTATGCCATTTTAGAATGCAGCTAGAGATACATCACTCTACGCGAGAAGATATTGATGAAGCATTTGAGTTTATTGCTGCAGAATCAAATATTGAGATAGCCCCAATTGAAGATGATAAGCCAACGCCAACACTTGTCAAAACTGATAAACAGCCCACCAAAAATAACAAAGTCAAACCAAAGAATCCCGAGCGAATGATGAAAATTCCGGCGCAGAAGCTAGATGAATTAGTCAATGAACTTGGCGAGCTGGTTATCGTGTCTGCGGCACTTGAAGATCACACTAAAACAATACGTGACTCGGCCCTTACTGAAATTGTTGAACATATTCAACAACTCGTTAGTGATGTGCAAAGCAGTACACTACAACTCAGAATGGTACAGATAGGCGAAACGTTTAATCGTTTTAGCCGTGTGGTGCGAGACACCTCAAAGGAGTTAGAAAAACAAGTTTCTTTAGAAATTATGGGGGCTGAAACCGAACTTGATAAATCAATGGTTGAAAAGATAGTCGACCCTCTTACACACTTAGTTCGCAATGCCATTGATCATGGGATGGAGTCACCAGCACAACGAGCGGACAGTGGAAAGCCTGAATACGGTACCTTATCACTCAAAGCCTTTCATGATTCTGGCAGTATTGTAATAGAGATCAGCGACGATGGACGTGGGCTAGACAAAGAAAAAATTAAAGAAAAAGCAATTCAGCGTAATCTGATCTCACCTGATACTGAGCTTACCGACAAAGAAATTGCTAACTTAATCTTCGAACCAGGCTTTTCCACAGCCGAAAAAGTATCAAATATCTCGGGACGCGGTGTTGGCATGGATGTGGTGAGAAAAAACATTGAAGCGGTACGTGGAACGGTGAGTGTTGAATCTGTCGAGCACCAAGGTACGTGTTTCCAACTCAGGTTGCCGTTAACCATGGCCATTATCGATGGTTTTATGGTGAGTGTTGCTGATGCTAAGTTCGTCATTCCACTGGATATGGTTACAGAGTGTATTGAACTTCCGCTTGGCAATGGGGCAACTCGTCAAACCGATTACATTAATCTGCGCGGTACAGTGCTGCCATTTATTCATTTGAGTCGTATTTTCGACTTACCAACGAACCCTAAGATCAGACCAAGTATTGTCGTTGTGAAGTACGGTCAGTTGCGAGCAGGCATCGTCGTCGATCAGCTGTTAGGTGAGTTTCAAACGGTCATCAAACCACTCGGTGCGTTATTTGAAAAGATGTCGGGGATCAGTGGCTCAAGTATTTTAGGGTCAGGAGACATTGCGCTCATTCTTGATGTACCAAAGCTTATTCATGATTTTGCTCATGAACCTGAATCTAGAAAATTAGCTAACTCTTAATAAGGGGATACATAATGGGAATTTTACCAGCAATCTTTGACAAACAAGTTACTCAACTGTCGAAGGCAGTCGTAAACGCGATTGAACACTCAGATCTTACCCAAGTAAACCCCGCTTTATATGAAGGGGAAGCCAAAACACTCGCGACCAATGTATTAAGTTTGCTTAAAGGCAATGCAGAATTAGAGGCTATCGAGACTACAGGAACATTTGCTGCTCTCCTAGATGGTGCTGGTCGGATTGTTCATCAAAGCAATCAATTCACCCAGCTTATTGCAAATAACGCACAAAGTGATGGTGGATATATTACTGATATGCTGTCGTTGCACAATAACTTTTCCGAGCTGATAGATAAGACCACCAAAGTTAATATGCCAAGCGGATCTTATCAATTAGAAATTATGAATTTAGCACAGCCCATTGCTAACTGTAGTTTCGTGGCTAAATTAATCAGCCAATCGAGTTTGAGCGCTGGAAGTAATAGCGATTTTTATAAGCAAGCCATGGATTACAGTACCGCTTGTATTATGCTGGCTGATGAAAATTACGATATTGTTTATATAAATCGTGCCATGCGAGACATGTTACTCAGGTTAGAAACTGCGATCCAAAGCACGTTACCTACCTTTTGCGTCGACAAACTGGTGGGAGGAAGTATCGACCAGTTCCACCGTAATCCAAGCCACCAGCGCACTATGTTAGCGAGTTTAACCTCTACGCACGTTGCAAAGCTCGGGTTTGGCGAGCACAGCTTGGAGCTCATGATCACCCCCGTATTTGATGAAAGCAATAAGCGTATTTCTACTACGGTTGAGTGGAAAGACGTAACTGATGAAAAGCGCAAAGAGCGCTTGTTAGAAGAAGAGTTTGGTGTTGCCTTCCAAGCGGTAGCTTGCGGGGAATTTGACAGACGCATTGAAGCCAATGAGTTAGAGGGATCGATAGGCAGAATTGCAGAGGCATATAATAAGTCGATGGAAGTGCTGGAATCGGTACTTGAGGACAATTTTGCCGTGCTCAACGCAGTGAGTGAAGGTAACTTATTATTAAAGCCCAAAGTACAAGCACAAGGGCTTTTAGGTGAGCTGGCGCAACGTACAGCCAATCTCACCGATGTGTTAGATACTTTAGCGACCGATATCGTCGAGTTGGTTTCGCAAGCGGTCAAAGGAAACATCCAAAATCGCGCAGACACCTCAAACTATGCCGGCGCATTTAAAACCATGACTGATGGTCTTAACGAGGTATTGGAAGCGACTGAAAAACCGATTCAAGAAATTGCTAACGTCATGGAGGGGTTAAAAGAAGGTCGCCTTGATGTTGAGATTGCAGGAAGCTATTCAGGTGTCTATGACGAGTTGAAGCAAAGCGTCAATAGTACAATCTCCAGTTTAAGTCGCATTATTTGTGATGTTCGTTCTAACTCAGAGTCGCTAGCGCAGGCATCTACCGAAGTCTCTTCTACAGCACAGTCATTGGCACAGAGTGCAAGCGAACAAGCCTCATCAGTTGAAGAGACATCAGCCTCTGTTGAACAAATGACGGCATCCATTGCCCAAAATGCAGAAAACTCCAAAATCACCGACGGTATGGCATCAAAAGCGGCAGGTGAAGCACAAGAAGGCGGTAGCGCCGTGGAAGAGACCGTATCGGCCATGAAACAAATTGCCTCTAAGATAGGTATTGTCGATGACATTGCTTATCAAACGAATCTGTTGGCACTCAACGCTGCCATAGAAGCGGCTCGAGCTGGAGAACATGGTAAAGGGTTTGCTGTGGTGGCTGCAGAAGTCAGAAAGCTTGCTGAGCGTTCTCAATTTGCCGCGCAGGAAATATCTCAGTTAGCATCTGGCTCAGTGAGCAAAGCCGAGCGGGCAGGCAGTCTACTTGCTGAAATTGTACCTGCAATTGGTAAAACCTCTGATTTAGTACAAGAGATCTCCGCAGCGTCAGACGAACAAGCGGCAGGTGTTGGCCAAATCAACGACTCGATGAATCAAATCACCCAGCTAACGCAGCAAAATGCGTCATCGTCAGAAGAACTTGCAGCCACCGCGGAAGAAATGTCCAGTCAAGCAGAGACGCTTACCCAACTCGTCGCCTATTTTAAGATCGGAGACATTGAAAGCCAAAGCAAAATCCGAGTGTTAGAAGGCGGAAAACCGCAAACAGAAGCACAACCCGTCGCCGAGCGAAAAGAAGTGAGTGCTGGGCAAGCTCGCTCAAAAGAGCACTTTGAACAGTTCTAAGGAGGTGCCATATGATTGGGGACTTTATTAGCGATCAAGAATTTACCTGTATTGCTGACTTCTTCAAAGCCGAATCAGGAATACATCTTAGGGATCATAAAAAGAACTTAGTCTGTGGACGACTAAATCAAAGACTGAGGATTTTAGGATTAAGTAGCTATGGTGAGTACATTGAGTATCTAAAAATACCCAATAACAAAGGTGAGCGAAATATGTGCATCGACTTGCTGACTACCAATGAAACCTATTTCTTCAGAGAGCGTAAACACTTTGAAAAGCTCGCAGAGCTGTTTACCACGTACTACCAAAAGTCTGCACCAGATATTTGGTGTGCGGCTTGCTCTTCTGGCGAGGAAGCATACACCTTGGCCATGTGCACGCAGGAGCATTATGGTCACGGGAATTGGGTGGTGCGTGCCAGCGATATTTCTGAGCGGATGCTGGATTTAGCGAAAAAGGCAATTTACCCCTTACATCGTGCTAAAAACATTCCTGACGAATACCTAAGGAAATACTGTCTAAATGGCGTCGGAGAGAAGACCGGCTATATCATGGTGAATGATGAGCTCTATCATAAAGTTAATTTTTTCAAAAATAATCTACTTGTGCCTTATATCGGTGGTAAAGCTGACATAATATTCCTCCGTAATGCACTGATCTATTTTGAAAAAGATGAAAAGGTAAAAATCCTCGAGAATATTTATAGGGCGATGCCGAAGCAAGGTTTTTTGTTTTTAGGACACTCCGAGAGCTTAAATGGCGTGTATGACAAATTTGAATCAATCGCCCCTGCGGTGTATGCAAAATGTTGATGCCAAACAGAGACGTTGAATCAATATTTTTGCAGCCGGGTAGTTTGGCGATTGAGTCATTTCGTCCAGCAACGCTCAATACCTTGCTGGGGTCCTGTGTTTCATTTGTTTTAGTGTCTAAGCAGCACCAACTAGTTGTTGTGAGTCATATGCTATTGCCAACCACAGAAAAGCCGAATGACGATGAGCCGGCTAAATATGTCGATAAGACTTTTTCGTTGGTTCGCCAATATTTAAAGCGGTTTAGTATCCCTGAGGGTTGTGTGGAGATTAAGCTTTTTGGTGGTGGAGAGATGTTCAAAACGTCTTGTTCAGAGACTGTCGGTATGCGAAACATCGAAATGAGTCATAAGCTGATTGACGATTATGGATTTAGGCTTATTGCGCGTGATGTTGGCGGCCCTTATTATCGGAGAATTCAAGTGGATCTCAAGGACGGCGCTTGCCGGGTAGACCGTTTTCATGTTGCGTTATCGAGCAGGAGAGCAACCTGATGTCGAATAAAATTTCCGTCTATATTATCGATGACTCTGCTGTGGTAAGGCAAACGGTCACTGCGATGTTGGAGTATTCGCCTGAAATCTGCGTGACTAAGGTGTTTAGCAACCCTGTCTTGGCGCAGCCCAGCGTGTTGGCAGAGCCGCCAGATGTAATTATTCTTGATATAGAAATGCCACAGATGGATGGTATTACCTTTTTACGCTGGCTCATGGCCAATAAACCTATCCCCGTGATCATTTGTTCATCGCTAACAACCACAGGTGCTCAATTGTCGGTAGAGGCACTCTCCCTTGGCGCATTTGAAATCTTAACTAAACCAGAGTGTGGCTTAAAATCATTTCTTGAGTCTCAACGCGAGCAATTTATTAAAGTGGTTAAGCAAGCGAGATTCTACAGACCAAAGTCCTCTACGGAAGACATAAGCTGTGCGCCTGCTATCAATGTTGCAATGAGCACTACCAACCTTGCCATTAATACCACTGATAAAGTGGTAGCCATCGGCACTTCGACAGGGGGGACGCAAGCGCTTGAGTACATATTTAGTCAATTAGAACCCGAATTGCCTGGTATTGTGGTGGTACAACATATGCCAGCCAACTTCACTAAAGCCTTTGCTCAAAGGCTAAATGATATTTCAAAATTAAAGATTAAGGAGGCTGAGCATAACGAACGCGTACTGGCTAACCATGTGTACATCGCGCCAGGAAGCCATCACCTTCAGCTTGTTCGTCGTGGTGCATTCTATTACACTCAGCTCAAAGATGGGCCGCCAGTGCAGCGCCATAAGCCTTCGGTCAATGTATTGTTTCAATCTGTTGCGAAGCAAGTTAGAAGCAATGCTATCGGATTTATATTAACCGGAATGGGCGCAGATGGTGCATTTGGTTTGTTAGAAATGAAGAAATCGGGGGCGAAGACTTATGCACAAGATGAAAACTCCAGCATTGTATTTGGAATGCCAAAAGAGGCCATTAAGCTAAATGCTCACAGTAAAGAAGTGACTCTAGCGGATGTGCCGATGACAATAACTCAATGTTTTTCATGACGTTACTGTTGGGGTGAGCTCAACTCTTGTTTACGCGATTAAAAGGAAATTAGCTTGAAAGCGACTACATTAACCCGTAATTTTTATCATGGATTGGCTGTAGTTATAGCCATCACTCTATTTGGATGTGCGTCACAAAATAGGACAGTTTTAACACCCACCGAGAAATTGAACGTTGAAGCGTTTCACTGTGGCGAGCAGTGGATGACAGAGGTCGATGATCTTTTAATAAGTGGCGATGGTAGCGGGCATGGTCCTGATCTTGGCAGCCAAGAATGGCAATCGGTCATTGAGTTTAAACTTGGTGTAAGAAGTTACTCGGATAAGCCTGACCGTAGCACGCAGGATTGGTGTCGCTATATTGACGAGCACTTAAAACAACATACCCTACATACGCCTTCATTCGCTTGTAACGAGGTAAGAGCAGGAAGCATGGAAGCCGTTATTTGTGATAGTGCGGCGTTGTCTCGACTGGATCGCAGGCTAAATTCTGTGTATAAAAAAATTGTAAAAGAGCCGCATTCGAAGCAGCTTAAAGCCGAGCAAAGAGGGTGGATAAAAGGGCGCAATGCGTGTTGGAAATCTAGCGATAGCACGCATTGCTTGAAGCAGTCGTATATTCACCGTATTGCCGAGCTTGAGGCTCGTTTTGCATTAGTGACTAGCTCCGGGCATACGACGTATCTCTGTAACGATAAGTTATTATCCGTTTTTTACTATGATACTCAGCCACTAAGCATAGTCGCAGAATTTAATGACAGTGAAAAGCTGATGTTCATCGATAACTCTGCCAGTGATACTCATTACCGCGGTGGCGATTATCACCTTAAAGTACAAAGTAATGTAGCAATATTAACTTGGGGTTATTATCAACAGCCCATCCAGTGCAAAGTTACAGTAGACTAAATTTAGAAGCAGATTAGCGCTTCGAGTTGAAGCGCTAATCACCGGTTGAATGATAGCAAATCTTGTCGAGCATCATGATAATAAACGAGTCGTCTTTTGCTTTTCCTAAGAACTCCATAGCGTTAAATTCAAACGTCCCATCAGATTTGACTTCGTATTGAAGAAGAAAATCAAACTTTTCGCCTTCTTCTTCTACATAACCATCAATATTTATGTAGTTTCTACCCCAATCGCTTGTGAGATAATCCCAAGTGAGTTCGGTAAAAAAATTATTCATAACTTGGCGAAAAGTGTAGTCGCTACACTCTTTAAACGGTGTGTCCTGCATTCGGTCAATTTCTAACTCAGCAGTATAATCGGCATAAGCTACAGATGAGGTGACTAAAAATCCAAGTGCAGCTAGGTTAAGTGAGAGCTGTTTCATCATTTTTCCATTTTTATTTCTGACGCGAAATTAAAGTATATCAAGCAATATGAAATATTTTGTTATTCGAACCAAACTACTTTATTTTTGCCAGTATGTTTAGCCTCATACAAAGCTTTATCAGCATCATTTAAATGTCCTGTAATAGACATTTTTTCCATCTCGGGAAGTACTGCTTTTACACCAATGCTGACCGTGAGATGTATTTTCTCTTCTTCTGACAGAGTAATTTCCAAGTTGGATATAGATTCTCTGATGGTCTCGATCAGTCCGCTAGATGATCCATGTGTGGCATCAAGTAACACAAATGCAAACTCCTCACCTCCCATTCGCGCAGTAAAATCATCACTGCGTAGCGCATCCTTTATGGTGTAAGCAATCAGTTTAATAGCTTTGTCACCAGCATCATGACCGTAGGTATCGTTAATAGACTTAAAGTTATCGATATCTACCATACCAATTAAATAGGGGAAGGATATCTCACCAACTTCGGCGGCTTTTTCCATAAAGGCACGTCGGTTGGGCAGGCCTGATAAGGTGTCGGTCATTGCAAGTTCAAGCAGTTTGTTTTCTGCTTCTTGGCGCTCTTTATCGAGTTTAACCGCATAGTATAAACCCGCTAGAGAATCGACCAGTGGTTGTAAGAATTTTGCATCTTCTTCGGTATAGTCAAAAAACTTATTCGCAAGTCCTATCATACCGACCAATTCGCCATTGAGCTTTATCGGCAGCCCTAAAAACTTAGAGATCCTTGGGTGTCCTTTTGGCGTGCCTTTCGACGCAGGGTGCTTGCCTCGTTCATTACTAATGACGGTTTTTCCCGTCAGGATCACTGATCCAAACAGATTATTAAAATCAGTAAAATAGAGATCGTTATCATAATATCTCTGTACCAATTGAGAGCTTAAATCATTCCACTGCATTTCTGAAATGGCATGAATAAAGAGCCTTGGTACACCGGCGGTATGCTCAAGCTCGCCGATCAGCGCAAATTGGCTATCCGCAATGTCGATGAGCTCTTCTAGAATTTCACGGCATGATTTAGACAGATCACCTGTCTTTAAATAGGCTGACTGTGCTTTACTGATAAAAGACAGTAATTGCTTTTGCTTTCGCTCTTGCAACTGTGCTTCCATCCGGTAGGTAATATCCCGGTGAGTACCAGCAAGGCGCAGTGCTCTCCCACTATTATCGCGTTCAACCACTTTGCCATAGGTTTCTATCCACACCCAGTGGCCATCGGCATGTTTCATTCTATAGGACGTGGTGTAGGCATCGGTTAACCCTTGTAGGTGTTTGGCTAGGTCTCTTTCTACGTGACTACGATCGGCTGGATGAATAAGTTGGCGGAAGTAATTAACACTGGTCTCAACGTATTCAAATTCAATTCCAAGCATATCACACCACTTTTTATTAACTTTATTGATATCTGCTGGAATATTCCAATCCCATGTACCTAGCTCCGAGGCTTCTAGCAACAGCCGCATCTGTCGGTTCGTCTCATTGAGTTTGTCTTCGGTGTACTTTTGCGCAGTATTTTCGGTAATAAAAGCCTGAATGCTTGTCATTCTGCCGTCGTGGTTAAAGTGCGCCACGGTGATCATACGGATCCAGATCTGTTTTGAGTCTAATGCCATCTCTAGCAAAATTTCAGACGCTTCTAAACCATCCAAGTGGTTTTGTAAGTTAAAATGAAATTTCTCAACACTTGGCTCGGTGAGTAAGTCTTCAAAATGCAATTCCCCGGAGCATAAGTGAAAAGCGTCAATACCAATCACGCGCTCAATATTCGGAGAAACCGTACGAATGCGCAGCCCATTATTGTACTTCCACTTAATTAACACGATTGGTGAAAAGCGGATTAACTCTTGATCTTCGAGGTATAACGAATAGTTTTTTTGTAGCTCTAAAATATTGGTGATAAGACCGCTGATCGTCTCGAGTAAATGAACATCTCGCTCGGCATAGTTTTTCGGTTTGGTATCGATTAAACATACGCCACCGATTGGCTTGCCGTCGAGTCTAAAAGGTACACCCAAGTATGAGCGAATGTAGGGCTCGGCAGTCACGAGCGGGTTATTGGCATAATTTTCATCCAAGGCGGTATCTGGAACAAGCAAAGACCTGTTATGTTTGATTAAGCTCTTACAAAAAGCATCTTGCTCCGGTGTCCTATCGGCTAGGATCCCATGTCTGGCGATCAGATGTTGCCATTGCCCTTCGATTACAGTGACTAAAGTTATTGGTACCTCAAAATAATCAGATAGGGAGGTAAGTAGCGTATTGAGGTCGGCGAGCGGAAAGCTTGATTCGACTAAATCTTGTGTTAATTCAACTTTTGCAAAAGTATCCACGCCTACTCTCCATTATTTAAAAATGCAGCAAGTTGAGTGGTGTTACTTTGTATCTCGTGAGGTAGCGCGGTATCGAGTAACTTTTCCAACTGAATTTCTAGCTCTATCTGCTTTCTTGGCAGTAAGGATTGCTCAATGTTATCCAGTACGAATAGATAGTTATGGGTCGGTGATGGTAATATTTTGTAGTTTCTGAAAACTTCTTGAGCTGCAGCTGCCAATTTCGGTGTGGTGAGTTCGCAAGTTGGCAACGCATAGTAAGTGAGCACGGGGTTTATCGAGTAACATAATAGCAGTTCGGTGATAACTTCATAGACGTTAATTTCGTCTGTAACTTCGACTTTTTCTATGGTGATCAGATAGAACTCTTCGTCTTTTGGATTGCTGCGGATCTCACATCTTAAAACACCAAGAGGAGTGTGGTAGATGCCATTACCACTAAAGCATGCCGAGAACTCTACAAGTATCTGAGATTCTATGTCTTTGCTGAGATTATGCTCGACAACTTGGCCTTCATTATTGATTAATACCCGTGGGCAATCACGGTTTTTTAGTTGTTCCTGTAAAACCGTTTTAAAATAATTATTATTGTATACGTCTATTGCTGCATTAACTTCTTCGAGTAATTTGTCGTTCTCCCATGGTTTACACAAAAACTTATGCGCAACCTTGCTATTAATCATATCAATAAGCATATCGGAGTCGGTATAACCGCTAAGAATTAGGCCAATTGCACCAGGGTTTATTTTTTTGGCTCGTTTTAGAAAATCTCCACCATTCATGAGCGGCATTCTAAAATCAGAGATAATAACCTGAACGGGGTGCGTGTCTATGTACTCAAGAGCTTCAAAAGGATTATCAAAACTGACAACCTCTACCGAAGGCAGCCGTATGACTCGTTTTAACGCCTTAAGTATTGACGTTTCATCGTCTAATATCAGTACTTTGTAACTAACTAAAGTATTTGCTTCTGAGTTCATAGAAAAGCTCCAACCAATCTTGGCTCTTTTGATCAAAAAAGGTGTTGATCACCGTCTGATTGACTTCTTTATTGGTGATAGTGTCTATAAGCAACAATAGCTTAGTGGCATTGCAATCTGAGCTAGCCGTTTCTAGGGCATTAATGAGTGCATACAATTGATCTGTGATGGCTGACTCGTAGCCAATTAGCGTGGCTGTATAAAGGGCGATGTGTAATTTCTCGATATAGCAACTCTGTGGGGAATGACATTGACTTTCGGTAATAAGCTGAGCTATTTCTGAGCCGAGCTCACCTAGAAATAATAAGGATTGAAGAAAAACAACACGCTCAGAGTCAATTGATGCGTCATGTAGCTTGTGTACCAATTCCTTAAGTAACTTGACCTTTTTAAAGTTAATATCGCTTAACTGCTCACAGTTCGCGATATCATATCTGGCTGCAACCATATTGTGATAACACACAGAGACAATAATTGCAGACACTAAATCTACACCGAGCGTCTTAATCGCGGTAGAGAGGGAGTATTGCTTCGTCGATAATCCCACATAAGCACTGTTACACAGGTGGAATAATTTAGCTTGAATGAGCACCTCTTGTTCTAGCATCGCTTCAAGCTTGTGAAAATCTAAATCAATGTCTTCAATTTTACTTAGCAAGATAGGCAATTCGTTTCCAATGAAAGTTTCATTTAACGCACGCTTTATTGCTTCTCTTAAAGGCAGCTCATTGAGTCGATAAAAAGCGGTGATAACCTCATCGAATTCTTCTCTTCGAAATGGCTTAGCGATGATAAAGGTCGCAGAAATTGAAGATTTGCACAGTACCTTGCCCGTGGTATCGCCCGTTAATAACACGGTGAGGACTTGCGGATAACGGCGCCTCACGATATTGATTAATTCAACACCGTTAATCGATGGCATAAGGTAGTCACTCACAAAGATGTCTATGCTCGCTAACGTATCTAGGGATTCTATGAATTGTTTAGGTGATGAAAAGGTCAGTATCTCAGCGCCTTCCATGCTGATTTTGAAGTGGCGGTGGAGCGACTTCAACATTAACTCATCGTCATCAACGAGCACAATCCGTGGCACTTGGCTTTTAATAGACATAGTGAGTAAACTCCTCAAGCAAAACAGGTTTTCCGATGAGATATCCTTGTACTTCATCGCATTTTAACTGTTCTAGAATTTCAAGCTGTTCCACGGTTTCTATACCTTCAGCGACAACTTTTAATTCAAGGTCGTGAACTAATCGAATAACATTTTGGACAAGATCTCGAGCTGATTTTGAACTGTCGATATTTTCAATCAGGCTTTTGTCAATTTTGATAACATCCACTGGCAATTTTGAAATATAGCCCAGTGAGGAATATCCCGTACCAAAGTCATCGATGGCAATGGAGAATCCGATTTCTTTTAATTGTAGTAATTTAGTTTTAGCTTGCTCGAGATTTTCTAAAACAAAGTTCTCGGTGATTTCTAACTCGAATTGCTCGGGTTTGAGCGAATACCTTTCAATAATCGAATACATGGTTTGTACAAAGCAGGGATCGGAAAGTTGATAAGGTGAAACATTCACTGCAACTTTTTGGATCTCAAGTTCTTCCTTTTGCCATTCGCACAGTGCGATACACGCCTGCTCAAGTACCCAAGTTCCTATTTTGACTATTTGTCCGTCTTTTTCTGCCAACGGAATAAAATAATCTGGTGAGTTAGCGCCAAACTGGGTGTTCTTCCAGCGAATTAACACTTCGCAACTATTGATTGAATGTTCATTTAAATTAAGCTTAGGCTGGAACCTTAGATAAAACTCATCATTATCAACGGCGTTAAATAATGCCTCAGAGACTTTATGCTCGTTTAGCTTTTCTGAAAGCAGTGATTGCGAATAACGCATATAGAAGTCAGTGCGAGACTCGCAAACAAATTGGGTATAGATAACTAAACTGTCTATTGCTTCCGAGAGTGGTTGCTTAGGCTCAATCATGGTGTACGAGACAGAGAACTTGATTTGGATATTTTTGCGAATGAAAAATTGTTTAATTGAGTTGATTAACTCATCTAAAAATTTGTGTACCTCAATTTCACTTTGTACTGAATCTAGCCAGAAAATGGCTTGATCAAAGCTGATTTCAAGCATCGAAAAATGAGTCGCTTCGCTCAGTAGAGCATGATCTATGATTTTTTTAAACGTATCTGAATATATTGGAGTATTAGAAATAATATTCTTAACCAATAAATCTCGAATTTTCAGGCAGATCATGACAGAGTTATCGGTGCGATTGATATGTTCAAGAAAGCCCAGTTTGCTCTGATAGAAGTTTGGATATTTATCCTGCTCGCTGGAGAGGGGTTTAATGATAAGTAGGTAGCTGGATTCTGTTTTTAGCTTGAGCTCAACTTGACATAACACCCCAGAGCTTTTTAATGTTGCAATTCTGCGCTCAGTAAAATCATCAAGGCATTTATCACTTTCAAAATTAAACAGTTGAAAGAAGTTGCCTTTATTGACCTCGTTTAACACTAATTCCGTGTAAGCGTAATTACAGTCAATGACATTACCTATGGTATTAACTTCGACTAAAGGTGCATTATTGTTACGCAATATCTGGGTTTTTAATTCGTTTTTGTGATGGTTTGTGAGTGCCGCTTCTATCGTTGTGTACAGTTCTTCGTTATTCCAAGGCTTGGATAAAAACTTAAAGGTGTTATTCGCGTTGATCAGCGACTTCATATCGTCATAATCAGCTTGCCCACTGAGCACAATGCATTCAATACTGGGATCATGCTTTTTCACTTCTTGGATAAGCTCTTGGCCATTCATGTTGGGCATTCTGAAATCAGTAATAAGCACATGCGGTTTGTGCTCTTGTATTAAACCGAGCGCTTGTCTTGGGTCATCGGTATATACCACTTCATAATGCTGTAAACGCAGAGTGCGCTTAAGCGACTTTAGAATATCAATTTCATCATCAACCAACATGATAGGTGCATTCATAGCTACCCCTGTATTAGCGCATTAATTTTTTCTAACAGAATAGAGTTATCAAACGGTTTAGAAAGGGCATCGTTGGCGCCCATCGTTTTGGCCTTTTCAAGTTCTACATCATTTAGCGCAGAGATCACCAAAATCTTAATCGCTTTAAATTCTTCTTTTTCGCGGATAAATGAGATCACTTGAAAGCCATCCATTCCCGGCATGGAAAGATCGAGCGTGATTAAACTTGGTTTAAACTCAGAGATGGCAATGCCTGCCATAAAGCCATCCCCAGCTTCTTGTATCAAATAATCGTTGCCTATCACTCGTCTTATCGCTTTTCTATATTGGGGCTCGTCATCAATGATAAGCACCTTAGCTAAATCCCGTTCTTTATCAGAGTGTAGACCACTTTCTGCGATTTGATAGTCGCTAATAAAGTCTTGCGAAAGGGGGATTTTGTGCTTGTTTAAAAAGGATAAAAAGTCTTCAAGTAAGACACGGTAGTTACCGCGTCCAGGAAGCTTATGACCTTTTAATTCGCCATTGGCAATCCAACGACTTACACTGCGTTGGTGTACGTTACAGTAGCTGGCGATTTCGCTTGGTTTAAGTGTTTGCATAGTCTTATTGCTTTAATTCTCTTACCTATTGGTATAGCACAAGAAAACTAATAAGACAAAAGCGACATTAGAGACAAAGAAAATAGAGTATGTTTGTGAGCTAAAGGTATCAAGGCGGGGAGCCTTGATACGATCATGGATATATAAACCTATAACACCATCGCGGCTATCCAGCCGAAGCAGAGTAGTGGGATGTTGAAGTGAATGAATGTTGGCACCACGGAATCCCATATGTGATCGTGCTGGCCGTCGGCATTTAAGCCAGAAGTGGGTCCAAGTGTGGAATCTGATGCAGGAGAGCCCGCGTCGCCTAATGCACCTGCGGTTCCCACCAAAGCGGCGGTAGCCATAGCGGAAAAGCCAACCTCTAGAGACAAAGGTACAAATAGCGTGGCAATGATTGGCACGGTTGAAAATGAACTGCCAATTCCCATGGTAATAAGTAATCCAACAAGCAAAATCATCGCAGCGGCAAGAGGTTTATTATCGCCAACAAAATCGGCACAACTTGCTACTAAACTTGCCACATCGCCCGTTGCTTTCATGACAGAAGCAAAGCCTTGAGCAGAGATCATGATAAAACCTATCATTGCCATCATTGCCACACCTTTACTGAAAACATCGGAGTTTTGCTCCCATTTCACAATGCCAAAGAGGCTAAAAATCATCACGCCAACGAGCCCACCTAATATCATTGAGCCACTGTTATTTTGTGCAATGAGAGAAGCCAGCACCGCAGCACCGCCGACGATCATGACTTTAGTTGCTTCTTGGCCTTCAGGTACAGTGTTTGACTGAGTACTTTGCTGTTGACTCACTTCATAATCTCGCTTTTTACGATAAGTAATGAAAACGGCAACCAACAGTCCTATCAACATACCAAGCGCTGGGATCACCATAGCGTATGGCACGTCGAACTTAACCAATTCTAAACCATTATCTACAAGGTTTTTATGCAAAATAGAGTAAAGGTAAATGCCACCGAATCCATATGGCAACACCATATAACTGGTCGCTAAGCCAAACGTTAAAATACACGCAATCGCACGGCGGTCTATCGTCAGCTTGTTCAGTACGACTAATAGCGGTGGAATGAGGATCGGAATAAACGCAATATGGACAGGCACAAGGTTTTGCGAGGCAATCGAGCAAGCCAAGATGATGACCATTATAAACATGCTTAAAAACGTTGAACCTTCGCTATCATTGGCATTAACCAATTTGAGCAGCTTTTGCGCGAGGATTTGAGTTAAGCCAGACTTTGAAATAGCAACTGCAAACCCACCTAACATGGCATAGCTTAAGGCTATTTCTGCGCCGCCAGATAGCCCATCATTAAAGGCGTTTAAGGTTGTCTTCAAATCTAAACCGGCCACTAAGCCCGCAGCTATTGCACTAACTGTCATGGCGACAATTACATTTATTCTAAAGAGGGTTAACCCCAGCATGAGCAAGACGCCCAAAATAACAGCATTCATTATTTTCTTGCCTTTCTTTTTATTGATTTATACAACCTCTTCAACTCACCAAGCTCAAGTTTATTAAGTGGTTTTTGTTGATACTGTGACTTTTCAATTAATTGATAAAACTGCCAAAGCGACGCTTCTAACTCAGGAAATAACTTACATAACTCAACAATATGTTGTTTCGCCGTAGTGCCACTTAGGTGCTCTTTGAAATCGGACACTATAGCATTGTAATAGACAAGTTCGATAGGGCGTTTATGCCGAGTAAGCTGCTTGCTAAGGTAAAATAGCGCAATTGAGAGCAAAAGCAGCATAAACAGGGAAAATATCCCAGCCCAAAATTGACCATTACTCCCAAACCACTCTTTAAACAGTGCGCCTTGCTTTTCTTTGTCAAAATTAATGACGACGCGAGTCCACTGATAGTCAAGCTCCTCGAGCTGTAATCGCAACCAATTAATAGATTGCCAATTAGACAACCCAATTAAGCTGTAGCCCAAACCACTTTTAAACTCGCTCGATAATTGTTCTAACTGAGAAAGACTCCCTGTCATGCGTTCTGGGGCAATCCAGGCAGTTGGGTCTAAGCGTTGCCAGCCAATTCCCGGTGTAAAATATTCAACCCAAGCATGTGCGTCATATTGATAAACGCTGTAATAGCCTTGATTGTCATTTTTTTCACCGCCCAGATAGCCTGATACTAAGCGAGCGGGGATACCCGCGCTTCGCAGTAGAAACGCCGCAGCAGAGGCGTAATGACCACAAAAACCGTTAAACGAGCTAAATAGAAAGTCATCAATCCTATCGCTCGATTGGGCTGTAGTTGGTGTTAAGGTATAGACGAAACCATTTTGCAAAAAATAGCGCTTCATTAATTCAATGAATTGGCTCGTTGTTGTCGATTGACTGTCCCAGTCGCGCGCCAGTTGCCTTGCCTGTTGATTAATGCCGTCAGGTAATGCGGTGTTACGCCTATAATACCAAGGCCTTAACGAGTCTTGGGGTTCAAAGTCAGTGAAATCGATTTGATACTCGACAGGTTTTGCTGATAGGTTTTTCAAATAGACCGTGCCAAACACGTTACTATTCAACTTAGCGTTTTTCGAATAAGAGTATGACAGGCCATACAACCAAGGAAGTTGACTTGGCTGCGCAATAATGGTTGCTGCGCCGATCGGCTCTTTGGGCAACGCTCTGATATTAGTACCTTGATACTCAGAGACTTTCCATTGCCGTCCGTCAAATTCATCATGAATAATTGCACGCCAATAGAAAGGTCCAGTTTGTTGAGTGTTCTCAAATGACGCCCTAAACACCAAGTCGCTGGACTGGGATAAGTTTGCGATATTGAAAGGATCTACATTCTCAGATAATCCTGTTTTTGCTTGATTCTGCGGTGCAGGTAACTGCCAAAATGCCGGGAGTTTTGGTAAAAAAACGACTAATAAGGTAGCTACAGGCAGCACCAATACCAATCCCTTTGCACTTACCTTAAGCGCAGGTTTGAACCTTAGGTTTTGCTCGAGATTAAGCATGATAGCTAAATTAACAGCCAGCAAAATCAATACAAGAAATGCTGCAAATATACTTTGTGTAAAAAGAAATAAGCACGGATAAGTAAAGAAATTCAAAATACATATTTGTGTAAATTGGCGAGCTTGCGTGGCATGCACTTGTTTCAGTAGCGATGCAACCAACATCAAAGCCACAAAAACATTCACGCTGTTTTTTATACCTATTAATGAGGCCGTTGCAATGGCGCCGAGTAAAGTGACCAAGTTGATAAAGCGAATGCTTAACACGCTTGGTTTAGTCACCAACCTCGATGCTTGCCATAGTGTTAAAACGGTACATAACCCGACAAAACCGATACCAAAATCATCGACAAGAATAATGCTCAGCAGCCATAAAAATAGTGACGTGCTGTAGTACCATTTTGGGAAGCTAGAATTCACTTAATGCCTCCAAGCAACATAGTTTATGGGTTTCACCTTGACCGAACGGGATCCTGTTTTGTTGAAGTAACAGGGCATAACTTGTTTGTTGCTTATCGGCGTCAAGCACCATAGTACAAAGTTTACTCAGACGTTCTTCTTTGCTGCCTGAAAGTTTAGAATAATCGAAAATAATGCGGTGTAAATCGGCCGACTCCGGTGCATTCTGTTTAATTAACATCTGTTCCGTCTTGGCGTAATGCTTCCAAGAAACGCGGCTTAAACTCATCCCTTTTTGATATTGCGAGAGATGGTCGAACTCAACTGAACGCTCTTTCTGTTGTATGCTTTGGCTAGTATTCGAGGCACTGCCGAAGCTAAACTCTGTGTCTACAACGGGCAATGGAGTAGGGTACACGTAGAAAGTATCGTTTGGTTTTATATACGACCAGGTACGAATAAGGCCAAATGGGAAGTAGCTGAGGATTTTAATTACCCCCGTATCATATACGCCACGAGGTAATTCAGGGGCACTTAGCTCGAGAATTTTCTCATCACTCACTTCGGAAATATGGGTAGTCGTTTGGTTGTATTCACTTGAAAGTCGAAGTGATTGGATCTCTGCGCTAGATGAAATACTGAGTCTAATAGATGAACTATATGGGCTAAAATTAGCATTACTTCCCAAATATCGGACATTTGTATTGTTCAAGTTAAAAAAACCTAAAAATAGGGCGGCTATCATCATCACAGCCATAATGTAGGACACTGCAAGGATTAGATTATTCTGATAGTTGATCCCCAATACAAAATTAAGCAAAGCCACAGCGATAAAAAAACCGCCATCCTTAGATGGCAGTATGTAGATATTATTATGAGATAACCGTATTTCTGAGCGTTGATGTCGTTTATAAATATGCTGCTTAACTTTCCGTTTCAAGCGGTTAATCATGC
Source organism: Pseudoalteromonas sp. JC3 (assembly GCF_030291895.1). NCBI lineage: Bacteria > Pseudomonadati > Pseudomonadota > Gammaproteobacteria > Alteromonadales > Pseudoalteromonadaceae > Pseudoalteromonas > Pseudoalteromonas sp. JC3. The sequence goes on from NZ_CP127855.1 coordinate 2,237,948, forward strand.
TTAATGTACCGGTACGTTTTGAAAGACCTGTGTCTGAACTTCTGCTTCATTAGTCGTGGTAACGCCAAGTCGATGGGCACAGACTGAAGTGAAAACGGCTTGAACATCATCGGGTATGACGAAATCTCGACCACTAATAAACGCATATGCACGACTTGCGGCTGCAAGTGCGATGCTAGCTCTTGGCGACAAAGGATCGCTAAATTGACCTGAGCTGCGTGTGTAGTTAACTAAGCGAAGGATGTAATCAATAATAGCGTCACTTAGCACAATGTTAGGCACAACTTGTTGATAGGCTAACAGTGTTTTACCATCGATCACTTGTGGTGCTTGAGTCAGTTTTCTCGCTTTCCCAGCTAATTTAATTAGCTGCGCTTCTGCCATTTCCGAGGGGTATCCTAAGCTTATACGCATAAAAAAGCGGTCTAGTTGTGACTCAGGCAGTGGATGCGTGCCAGATTGATGCTGAGGATTTTGCGTTGCAATCACAAAAAATGGGCTAGGGAGCTCATGGCTTACGCCATCGATGGTTACTTGATGTTCTTCCATGGACTCCAACAACGCGCTTTGAGTTTTTGGACTTGCGCGGTTAATTTCATCGGCCAGTAAAACTTGGCTGAAAATTGGACCAGGATGGAATTCAAAAGACTGATGTTCACGGTTAAAAATAGAAGTGCCGGTAATATCAGCTGGGAGTAGATCGCTAGTAAATTGCACGCGACGATATGTCAGGCCTAACACATCAGCAAGAGAATGAGATAGCGTCGTCTTACCCATACCTGGTAAATCTTCGATTAGAAGATGGCCGCGACACAAAAGACTGCAGATCGCGAGTTTTATTTGTTCAGGCTTTTCTAAAATAACGGTAGAGAGCGCATCGGTAAGTTTCTTTATTTCTTCATTCATGTAACCAGCTCTAAACGCTTCATTACCGAATCCACTTTATGTGCATTGAAAGGTTTAGCGATAAAGCCCTTAGCACCAAGCTCCCAAGTATTTTGAACATTCTCCATACTATTATGACCTGAGCACATGATGACATGGGCTACTGGAAAATTTTCGTTAATGTAGGATAGGATCTCGGTACCATCTGTATCGGGAAGCTCAATATCTAAGAAGACAACACTGGGCTGTTTATGCTTTAGTAGTGGCTTTGCGGAATCAAAGTCTTCACAACCATAAACTTCTTCAAACCCTAAGTTTTCCAAAATCTGTGTCAGAAAATCTCTGATCTCAGCTGCGTCATCAATTATCAAGATTGGTTCTAGCGGTCTTACAAATTCCATATGTCGATACTTCAAATTACAAATTCAACCACATACTATAAAAAGCGAAACCATAGCTCAATAGAAAATACAGTAAACTTTTTATTAATGTCCGATACCGTCTAGTATTGGACATTAATTGGTGATTTATTTAGCTTCTTGCTGCTGCTAATACTGGAAATAATTGTATCCTATAATTTATATTATGTTAAATAAAATAAATCAAAAGAGAGATTAACTTACTCTCTTGTACAATCAAAATTTCGCTGGATGTTTATGGGCTACTTTTTGACCTGCTTATCCGTTTTCGAATATAAAACTGACACCGCTGTTTCTAGTGCTACATCCCTACCATTATTGTCCATATCGCCAGCTACAATTATATTTGGTTCGAAGTCTTCACGAAAACTACCATTTACGTGATATAAGCGTTCAAACCCAACTTCAACCCAAGCGTTACTTTGATCAAGGACGAGACGTTTGATGCCGCCAAGCAAATCAGCCATCGGTGCGCCAATTACTGCGTCCGCACCCAAAGCATCAAAGCCAATTGTCATGCCTTCTCCAATACTGCCAGTCCAGCGCCCAGCAAGTACAACAAACGGTACCTTTATTTGTTGCTTTGCTGGTTTAGTGAGCGCGTCTTTTAACTCTGCTTTGTTGAATTGTACAGATCCCATTTGAGTACGGTACTTTTGATACACGCTTGGCGCAGCAGTAAAATGTCCAAGTATGGGTTCTGCGACACCAGTATTCCCGCCGCTGGGTGTATTTCTAAGGTCAATAACATAACCTTTCACTTCACCTAAGAGCTTTAATGCAGCTTTAAACTCATCAACGGTTTGGGCGTTGCCCATGGCGTTATTAAATCGAATATGACCAAATTCATCTATTTTTTCGTAGGATACTTTAGGCCCATTACCTAGCGCATTTATCGCATCATAACTTGCGGCAAGTTCGACAGTTGCTAACTTTGTATCCCGTTGAAATTCAATTTCGCGTTTTTGATAACGTTTTCCTCCTAACGCAATATTCAGTGCGTAACTCTTCTGAGCCTTATTTAATTGACTCAATGGCACCTGCATTACGTCTTGGATGGCTTGCGATATTGTATTGCCATCTATCCTTGTCACTTTATCTCCAGGTTTTATCCCTTTAACGTCTGCATCGCTGCTCCGTTTTACGTCAATAATAAGTGCGCTGTTATCATTAAACTCGACATACATATCTGCACCTGTTGGATACACACTGTAATCCTCTTCATTTAATGGACCAAGATTGAGATGCGGATCTGTAAAGTGGCGTAAATATGCTTGGCTTAAGTCAATAAATGCTTGCTTTGAATCTAAATTATTTAACTTATTCTCAAATAGTTGCCGAGTTTGCTGGTAACCTTTAAAGTCATCTAGATATGCGTAATGGGTTTGCAAGTTATTATCGAGTTCTTTCCACGCATCCAACGCGCTAAAAGTCTCAGCACTTGCAGCAAAATTTGTTGTTAAAAGGAAGCTGAAGCATAAAAAAGCATTTAATTTCATATTATTATGTCCTTGTTATTATTATTTAATCCCAGTTATTTTATTCTAATGAAGCGCTGCGCTAAATGGAATACGCTTACAAATACCCGCTTCTGCGATGAGAATTTCCTCTAAACGTTTGTCTATCGTTAATTTGTCGAAATACTCGTAGCCGAGCTCCACAAAGAGGTTTTTGTGTTTTTCTTCTGACTTGGCAATGGCAACATAAAAGTCTTTCTCTTTGCCTTCAGGAAGCGCTTCTGCAACTAAAGAAAAACGCTCATGGCCCCTAGCCTCAATTACTGCGCCAATCAGCAATCTATCAATTAAATATTCATCTGTGCCCTGGCGGAACAATGCACGCATTTGCTTTATATAGGGGTCTTTTTGATCGTTCCCTAGTAGCGTACCACGCTCGGTTAAGATCTTAAGTACCTGTTTAAAATGGATCATTTCTTCTATTGCGAGATCAGCCATCGCTTTTACTAGCTTGATCCTGTCTGGGTAATGACCAAGCATTGCCATCGCCATTCCGGCTGCTTTTTTTTCTGCAGCGGCGTGATCTTGAAGAAAGGTATCAAAGTCGGCTAGGACTTTTTCAGTCCAGCTAAAAGGTGTGTGATATTTTAATTCAAACATAATTCTATCTTGTATATACAGCTTGTGGTGAGTATAACAAACTCAGACGCTCGAGCGAACTTGCATGCTAAAGAGCGCTGTGTCTTTATCTGCTTTGCCATTACGTGTCGATTCCACTTTATTGGGGTGTGAAAACCACTTCCATGCAGTGACTTTACCACCGATATTGACATGCGGAATGGTCACTTTTTCTTGAGTCACGCCTATAAATTCGGCAAGCGTTTGCTCGGCATCAGTTGCGGTTAGATTGACCATTATAATAGGAATATGATTCATTTTTGCAAAGCTAAGCACCCTATCATGATGCTTGCTATAACAATCCCGCCAATAACCATCGTCTTCAAAATGTTTGTCAAAATCAGGAAAAGTTTCCAAATAACAACGCTTAATGGTGTCGTTAAAGCCCCCTTTTTGTGACAGTAAATTTTCTTTCATTGCCGTCATCAAACGCTTAATTGAGGGAAGCCATTGCTCAAAATCTCGTGTCAAATGTACTATTTTAACTTCAGGATATAAAGCATATAGTTTTTCATAGTCAGCAAAAACGGGCGTGTCAGCAATAAACTCAGCGCAGTCTAACGCTTGCCTTGTGTATGCCGTGTGTGCTGTTTTGTATCCAGCACCTAATGCAGCAATACACAGACTTGTTGTGCCCGTTCGTGGTAAACCCGTTACCAGAAATTTGTGTTTTGTCATATTTAGATAAAGTAATACACGAGGTTGAATGACGCTAAAATAAGTATTACTCCATATGTTGTCGCCATCGCTACTTTTCTGATTGAAAAGTTGGTTTTACCGAGTGCAACATAGTGTGCAACTCGAGAAAACAAAAAAGCAATGCCAAAAGCATGAAGTAGATATGGGTTGATTTGTTGAGTTTCGAGTAACAACATCATTAACAGTACGAAAGGTGTGTACTCGATAAAGTTGCCGTGGATCCGAATTGCACTTTGCAGTTCATCGATACCACCATCTCCAAGCGATACTTTATGTCTGTGTCTGAGTGATATTATGTTAAAACTGAGTTTAATATAGATTAGTGCCAGTAATGCCGCATATAAACCGGTGATCATAAAAAGCCCTCCAGTGGAGGGCTTAGTGTATAAGTTTAATTAGTTCACAGCCAGTATTACTCAATTAAGTAAACAGCATAAACTTCCGCGTTCAATGTAATTGCACCTGTGTTATACGCATTTTTGTATGCGCCTTGATCTGCTTCCATTGCCATCGCTGCAGAGCGCACGTAAGGCTGAACTGGCGTTTGCATTGGTTGGAATGAAACTGAGTACAGCTTTGCCAACTCAACATCAAACTCGCCTGCTAGTTCTTTAGCTGCTTTCTTTGCATCTTTAATGGCGGCTTTTTTGAGGCTTTGCAGATACTTGCCTTCATTTTCAACACCAAATTCCGTGTTATTGAACTGATTGATGCCGCTGTCAACAAACTCTTGAAGTAGCTCCGGGTATTTTTTGATGTCTTTAAGTTTTACTGTAAGGCTACGACTTACGCGAAAACCATCAAACTCTTCTTCATTTGATTCACGATTGTAGCGGGTCTGTCTGTAGACATTCAGCTGTTCTGCGTGAATATCGTCTTCTTTAATATCGAAGCGTTTAGCGATTTCTATGGCCTTAGCCATAATCTTATCGACGTTTTCTTTAGCTGTGGGTAGCGACTTTTGCTTTTCGGTAATGGCAACACGGATGGTTGCAACATCGGGTTGTACTTGAATAAATGAAGTGCCTTTAACATATAAATGCGGAGAGTCAGGCAATGCGCCTGCAAAGCTAAATCCAGATAAACATAATGCCAGTAAGCCAGTTAAAATTCGCATCTTTTGCTCCTAAAAAGTGATACCTGCATATTCAAGCATATTTCAATTAACAACTACTGAATTGGATTTCAAGGTAACAAACTTTAACAAAATGAGTGATTATCACTCTGAGAAGTTATATGTGGTACTCTCAACTTTTACGCGTGATTGATAAACAAAAATCGCCGCCAATATGAGTTGGCGGCGATTTCTGTTTTAGCTAGGGCCTGTTGACCTTTGCTGTTTGATTTTTGTTCTTCTGAGTGTGTTTTGGTCGCGACGCTCGACTTGCCGCCTAGTAATCTAGGCAAAAGTTGAGCAACAATGAACAAAGCGCACTCAGGTGAACCCAAAGGGCAGCGCTTGACTGGCATTTCTACTGTGTTATCACCTGACTTACATAGAATAACTATGCTACGCAGGCTCTGCCTTGTATAAATACCAGTCAAACTGCTGCAAAAACAAACTTGAAAGATCAACAGGCCCTAAGTAAAAGTAATTAGACGCTACAGCGTTTGTAATTTCTATACTTAGGGAGCCAATAGTTTTTCTCTATCGCTGCCCAAATTGCGTCGTCTTCCATTTCAAGTGCAACGCCCTCTTCCATTGCTTTTTTAGCAACTGCAAAAGCAATTCGTTTACTCAACGGCTCAATTTCAGTTAGGGCTGGTAGTAAGCTACCTTTGCCCGTATTAGCACGTGGTGATGATTCAGCAAGCATTTCGCTCGATACCATCAACATGCTATCTGTAATACGGTTCGCTTTAGCTGAAAGTACACCAAGGCCGATCCCTGGGAAGATATAACTGTTATTACATTGAGGTATGATAATTGTTTGCTCACCATGTACTACAGGTTCAAATGGGCTTCCCGTAGCTACAATTGCTTGACCATCAGTCCACTCAATCACATCTTTTGGATGCGCTTCAACTTGGCGTGATGGATTACTTAGTGGGAAAATTATCGGCTGTTCGCACCCTGCATGCATCGCGCGGATCACTTGCTCAGTGAATAAACCTGCTTGACCTGACACACCAATTAAGATGTCTGGTTTTGCACAGTGCATTACATCTAATAAAGATGCAAATTCACCACTGTATGTCCAATCCGCAAGGTTGGCTTGTTGTTGAACTAGCGCTTCTTGGAAATCTCTTAGCCCTTCCATGCCTTCTGTCAGAAGGCCAAAACGGTCCACCATAAACACTTGGCTTCTCGCTTGCTCGTCGGTTATCCCTTCTGAAATCATTTGGCTAATAATTTGCTCTGCAATACCACAGCCAGCAGAGCCTGCACCAACAAACACCACTTTTTGTTCCGAGAGCTTCGCTCCTTTCACGCGGCAAGCGGCTAGTAGCGAACCTACAGTAACCGCAGCGGTGCCTTGGATATCATCGTTAAAGCTACAGATTTCATCGCGGTAACGTTTCAATAATGGCATTGCGTTAGGTTGTGCGAAATCTTCAAACTGTAACAGCACATTAGGCCAACGGCGTTTAACCGCTTTAATGAATAGATCCAGGAATTCGTCATATTCAGCTTGGCCGATACGCGGGTGTCTTGCGCCCATGTACATTGGGTCATTGAGTAGCTTCTCGTTGTTTGTCCCTACGTCAAGCATTACAGGCAGTGTGTAAGCTGGGCTGATCCCACCACATACGGTGTAAAGTGCCAGCTTACCAATAGGAATACCCATACCACCTATACCTTGGTCGCCAAGGCCTAAAATACGTTCACCATCTGTAACCACGATAACTTTTACTTTGCCTTTAGTGGCATTTCGTAAAATATCGTCGATTTGATAACGGTCTTCATAAGAAATAAACAAACCACGAGAGCTGCGATAGATATCTGAAAACTTCTCACATGCATCACCTACTGTAGGGGTGTAGATGATTGGCATCATTTCTTCCAAATGATCGCGTACTAAACGGTAATACAGCGTTTCGTTGTTATCCTGAATAGCACGCAAGTAAATGTGCTTGTTTAGGTTGTCGCTAAAGCTTGAATATTGCTGATAACAACGCTCAACTTGCTCTTCAATTGTTTCATAACGAGGAGGAAGTAGTCCTGCTAAGTTGAAATTTTCACGCTCGCGTTGAGAGAATGCACTCCCTTTGTTAAGCAGTGGCGTTTCTAATAGTGTAGGACCTGAATAGGGAATGTAGAGATAATTTGGATCGGTTTGTTTAGTCATATTTACAAGCTTGACACTAATTTTTTAGTCTAAGGGTTCATTATTGTCGAAAAGGATTAAATTACAATGAATTTAGTGCTCATCAGACCATTATTAACGCGCTCCAGAGCACGTTAAATGCATTTTTCTGGAACGCGAAATTATAGCCTAAAAGCACTTAAGAAACCACGGCTTATTCGCTGCTTTCGCCAAGTGCAACACCTTCTCTTCTTGGGTCTGCACCACCGATTAAATGTGTTCCACGAACCTCAATGGCATGTAGTCCAGAGTTTAAGTCGCGGATCTGTACTTCATGGCCTTTTTTCTCAAAGTAAGGTGCTTGTTTTGTCAGCTCAGTGCCTTTTTCAAGCGTTGTGTACTTATTGCGGTTGGTGATTTTTGGTAAATCAATCGCAGCCTGAACAGATAACCCCCAGTCCAGTACACCAACTAAGGTTTGAGCAACATAGTTGATAATACGGCTGCCACCCGGTGAGCCGACTATCAATTTAAGCGACCCATCTTTATTAAACACCATTACAGGTGCCATAGAACTTCTTGGGCGTTTGTTTGCTTCTACCCGGTTAGCGACCCATTTATCTCCTACTTTTGGAGAAAGCGCAAAATCGGTTAATTGGTTATTGAGTAAATATCCGTTGACCATCACCGTCGAGCCAAATGCCATTTCAATCGAGCTTGTCATTGAAATGGCATTACCCTCTGCATCTACAATCGACACATGGCTGGTCGAAGGTAATTCATAACTATCATCCATAGCATAAGCGAGCGTACCCGAAGTTGGGTCGCCTATTGGAAAGTCCTGATTATCCGTTTCACCGATAAGTTTGCTACGGCCTAATAGATATTGCTCGTTAAGCAATGCTTTTGCTGGCACTTCAACAAAATCAGGATCGGCTACGTAAAAATCTCTATCGGCAAATGCTAGGCGAGATGCTTGAGTAAAGAGGTGCAAGGCTTCTGAGTCATTTGCCTTATACTTACCTAGGTCGTACGGTTCCAACAGCTTCATCATTTGCAAAACGGCAATACCACCACTGCTAGGCGGTGCCATAGAGCACACTTTATATACACGATATTCCGTACAGATAGCGTCTCGGGTTTTGCTCTTATAATGTTCCAAGTCGCTCAGCGCCAATTTTCCAGGTGCGATTTCAGACTTTTGCACAGCTTCCACTAATTGGGTGGCATTTTGCCCTTCATAAAAGGCTTGGATCCCTTGTGTTGCAACCTTGTAGTATAGGTTTGCCAAAGGCAGATTCTTTTTAAGGGTCCCTGGTTGTAGTGCTTTACCATTCGGATAGAAATATTCTTTTGCAGGACTGAGCTTTGTCAAACCAGGGTTGAGTTTTTTCTCAAGCAGCATATTTAAACGTGGAGAGACGATAAATCCGTCTCGAGCTAATTCAATCGCTGGTTTAAATAATTCCTGCCATGGCAGTTTACCGTATTTGTCATGTGCTGATTTAAACGCGTGTAAAATACCAGGCACACCAACAGAGCGACCGCCCACCACAGCCTCAATCCATCTAACCGCATTACCCGTATCATCTAAAAATAGATCAGGGCCTGCAAGTTTTGGTGCAGTTTCTCTTCCATCAAAACTAATTAATTCATTGCTTTTCTTGTCGTAGTGCAGGATAAACGCCCCGCCACCTACGCCCGAAGATTGCGGCTCAACCAAGGTAAGCACAAGTTGAGTCGCTATCATGGCATCAACCGCACTTCCCCCTTTTGAGAGCATCAATTGACCTGCTTTACTCGCATAGGGATTGGCAGCAACGACCATGTACTTTTCTGCGGTGCGTGCTTCTTTAGATTGGAAACCTGTTGCGGCTTCCGGCTCTCTAATTTCGATTTTTTGTTGCTCAGCTAAGGTGTTGGTTGAAAAGCTGAATGCGGCAATCACGGTTAGTGATGCAAGTGTATGTTTCATAATACCCACTTTGCTTACGTCTTATATTTGGCATCATAAAAGCAATTAGGCACAATATGCAAAAATAATAACGTGAAATCGTATGTTTGAACTTCCAACGAACAAAGAATATCTCATTGGCCCTGTGTCTTTGGCGATATTGTCAACAATACTAATGTTGTTCGGGCTTGGCCCACACTTAGATTTTGACAGGAATGCAATTGCTGATGGCGAAATATGGCGTATTTTGAGCGGTCAGTTTACCCATAGCAATTGGTATCACTTGATGTTAAACCTGCTTGGTATCTTATTTATTTGGCTATTACATGCCGAATATACAAGACTAAGAAAATATTGGCTGAATATACTTTTCCTTGGCCTCTTTACCGGGCTCATGATCTTGCTATTTTCGCCAAACATTGTTGTATATACAGGCTTGAGTGGCTTATTACATGGGCTTATCGTATGGGGAGCGCTTGAAGATATTAAGCGGAAGCTAACAACTGGATATCTGTTGTTTATTGGTGTGTGGGCAAAGGTATGTTGGGAGCAATATGCGGGTGCAAGTGCAGATGTAGCCAAACTGATAGACTCGAGAGTCGCCATTGAAGCACATCTATTTGGTGCAGTTGGTGGTGTGGTTTTAGCTGTTATCTATTTATTTTATAAAACAAAAAAGCCAGCTTAAGCTGGCTTTTTATCCACTCATTTGATTACAAGTTTTCTTTGAACAGCTTGTATATACGACGGTATTCATCCAACCAACTTGATGGCTGCCTAAAGCCATGAGGTTCAACTGGATAAATCGCCGTTTCAAAGTCTTCCTTTTCTAGCTCAATTAGGCGTTGCACCAAGCGCACAACATCTTGGAAAAACACGTTATCATCAACCATAGGTGCATTGATCAGAAGCTTGTTTTTCAAACCTTCAGCATGATAGATAGGTGAACTGCGTTTGTATGCAATTGGGTCTACATCTGGGCGATTAAGGATATTTGAGGTGTACGGGTCATTGTAATAGGCCCAATCGGTGACTGGACGTAAAGCTGCGCCTGCTTGGAATAGATCCGGCTGAGTAAATAGCGCCATAAATGTCATAAAGCCGCCGTATGAACCACCATAAGTACCTACAGCACCACGGTCAACATTAGCGTTGTTCACCATCCACTCAACACCGTCTGCCAAATCTTCGATTTCTGGTTTACCCATATGACGATAGATTGCCGTTCTCCAGTCTCGACCGTAACCTTTAGAGCCACGATAGTCCATATCCATGACGACATAGCCTTCGCTCGCGAGAAGTGAATGGAACATAAACTCTCTAAAGTAGTTAGACCAACCCATATGAGAGTTCTGCAAATAACCCGCGCCATGGTTAAAGATCACAGCCTTACGATTCTTACCCGTTTCGCCTTCTTGATAATCTGCTGGGTAATATACTTTTGCGTAGACAGGCTCACCTTGATGGCTTGAAGGAACCGCAACAATCTTAGGTGCAATTAACTTCTTATTTAAAAATGCATCTGAGACCGTATTAGTGAGTCGTGACACCGCTGCTTTTGGCGCTGCATCCGCCACATAAAGTTCTGGAGGCATCATGATTTTTGAGTGAGTTAACAACAGCTTTTGCTCATCTGGGCTTAGCTGGTAATCTGTCAGGCCATTTAAATCGGTTAACTGCTCATCTTCACCGCTTGCTAAATTGACGCGATAAATTTCGTATAAACCTGGGTGATCTTTATTGGCTTTGTAATAAACAAATTGACTATCGTGGGTTAAGGTTGGTTCAGAAACCACAAACTTCCCTGAAGTCATTGCTTTTGCTTTGCCGTTAAGCGGCTTAACATAAAGCTGGCTATATCCAGTTTGCTCTGAAAGATAGTACAAAGCATCTTGGTTGTTTAACCAGCCAAAATCATTGTAGGTGTAATTGATCCAAGCATTGTCATGTAGGCGGTGCTGAGAAACGAATTGTTGTTTATCAAAATCAACAGTTGCTAACCATCTGTCTTTATTATCCCAAGCACCAAGCATCACTGCGACTTGAGAACCGTCACTATTCCATTGGATAGCGGATTGACTCCAGCCCCATGTGTCGATCAAGTTGATATCACGTGGTGCTTTTTCACTCTTATATGATTCACCTTTTGCCTTAGCATTTTCGCGTTTCACCTCGGCTAGTACATCTTCATCAAAGCCAGGCAAAGTATCATAGCTCAGCGTGACTTGCTCTGATTTTGCTAAATCAATGAAAATAACATCAGAACTCATTGGTTTAGTGTCTGCAACGCGGCGGCGAGCTTTTACCGGATCAATGTCACCGTTTTGGCTCACGTAGTTAGGCATGATGTCAGAGTCAGAACGATTTGGTTTATCATCGGTGATCACGGCGATTAACTTGTCACCAGTAGGTGCTAAGCTAACTGAGATAAGCGTTTTTCCTTTACCAAGATAAAACTGATTATCTTGGATGCTTGCGTTATTCGCTTCTATCTCTTGATTTCTAGCTTCTCGATCTTTGCTGTTTTTGTGCGTTAGCGCGACGAATTGAATCAGTTCGTGTTGCTGCTCAGCGATATATCCATTTGGCTCTTTTACCCCTTCTGGCTTATCCGATAAATGTAACTTTACCAGTTCTTTGGTTAAACCTGTGGCTAAATCGAACGCAAACAGCGTATTGCCTGAACGGTAAGCTAATCGGTTATCACTTAAGAATTGCGGTGCATACTCATAGTTCGAAGAATGAGTAACTTGTGTTAAAGCGCCAGACTTCAGGTTTTTAACGAATATGTTACCCTTAAATTCATAAGATTGTAGCGTCCGCTCTTTATTATAAATCGCGTTTGCAGCACCAACGGCATGCAAATCTGACAGCGAAACCGCTTCGCTTGTTTGTGCGCTACTGACTTTAAATAGATCTCTTAACTCTGAACCAGCTTGCTTACGCTTATAGAAAACGGTTTTGCTATCGGCCCCCCAATACGCGCCTTCTGGTTGTCTTCCCAACCAATCAGGATGGGCCATTGCTTGTTTTAGGGTGATCTGCTCACCACCAAAATCAACAGGAGTCGCAACGACTTGTGGGACTGGTGAATTGGCTTCAACTTGTTGTGGTTTTGGGCTTACTTCAGTGGTCTGACAACCAGAAAGGAATAAACCTGAAGCGACTGCCATCGAGATAAGAGAGAGTTTCAACATGTGACTTTCTTATAATAGTTAAATTTGCCTAATTTAAGCAGAAAGCCAGCGGAATATCGACAGATTTAAGATTAAAAGCACAATGGGTGGGACAAAAAAAGGCCAGCATAGGGATGCTGGCCAAATACTCTCTGCGCTCACATAGTCGTTGATGGACAACGAGTATGAAATGAGGCCTATCCGCGCCTCACAATAGTAGACCGCACTATCAGAAAAGAGTTCCAAAAATTACGGTAAAAAATTAAATTTTTTATATCCAACCTGAGCTCTTCGATAAAGGAATGAGCTAACTCAATAGTTATCAGAAGCTTAGGTTTTTAGTTAACAATGGACCTTTTTTGCTAAAATACAGTAGTACTAATTCAAAATTAATTGCTGAGCGGTTTCCATAACCCCAGGGTAGTCTGCTTTAGGCAAGATGTCAGCAAGCTCTGCCAGTGCTTCACCTAACTTATGCAGTGAGTCAGCTGAAACATTGATATGCCCCATTTTTCTGCCCGGTTTCGCATCTTTGCCATACCAGTGACTGGTTGTCCCCGGAACAGCAAGAACTTGCGATGGAATGTGACTTTGCCCTAAAACATTAATCATCGCGGTTGGGCGAAGCAGCCTTGTATCACCAATCGGTAAACCGGCAACGGCACGAATATGGTTTTCAAACTGGCTTACATGGGCACCTTGTTGAGACCAATGTCCTGAGTTATGTACCCTAGGCGCTATTTCATTAACCAATAATTGACCTTCAACATCGAAAAACTCAATAGCAAGTACACCAACATAATCGAGTGCATTCGCAAGTTTCGCAAATGCGTCTTCCGCTTGCGATTGAATATTGGCTTTCTCTTTCCCGGCAATTGATAAGGTCAGTACACCATTGGTATGCTGGTTTTCAGTCAACGGATAAATTTTACATTCGCCATTTTTTGCTCGCACACCAATAATCGACACTTCACGGTCAAACGGTATCATTTTTTCAGCAACGATAGAGTGAGGCTGTGCTTCAGTGCCTGCTTGCAAAAACTCGGACATTTCGGCCCAAGTACTATCTATTTCAGACTCTGATTTAACTCGCCATTGCCCTTTCCCATCATAGCCTGCCTGACAGGTTTTAACGACCAAAGGCATGCCTAACTCATCAATCGCTGTGAGAAAATGCGCTTTATCCGTAATGATTTTGAAAGGAGCACAAGGAACAGATGTTTTATCTAGTAGTGCTTTTTCTTTCGCGCGATCACCACCGGTGGCGATTGCTTCTGCGCCAGGATAAAACTTACCGCTTTGTTCGCAAAGCGCTAAAACATCATGTGGAATATGTTCAAATTCGGCAGTGATGGCATCAGCATTGTCAATGGCTTGCTGTAATGACTCTGGTGTTGTTGCAAAAGTAACGGGGTTTATTACCGTTTGACTGCCAACATCATAAGCCAACACTTTTATATCAAGATGAGTTGACGATAGACTCATCATACGGGCTAATTGTCCCGCCCCTAAAACAAGAATATTCATGTTATTTCGCAGGATCTGGATTAGCTAATACCGTTTCTGTTTGTTCTTTTCTGAACGCTTCTACTTTTGCAAAAACCTCAGGCTGCTGACAACCTAAAATTTGAGCAGCTAGCAAACCGGCGTTTGCAGCACCAGCGTCGCCAATCGCTAACGTACCTACCGCAACACCTTTAGGCATTTGGCAAATTGACAGTAATGAGTCCACGCCATTTAGCGTTTTTGATTTTACTGGAACGCCAAGTACAGGCAGACTTGTAAATGCTGCCGCCATACCTGGTAGGTGTGCAGCACCGCCAGCACCGGCAATGATAACTTTGATCCCACGTTCTGCTGCTGTCGAAGCATAATCCGCTAAAAGCTGTGGAGTACGGTGAGCTGAAACCACTTTAGTTTCATAATCAATACCAAATTTATCTAACATTTCAGCTGCATGTTGCATTGTAGGCCAGTCTGATTTTGAGCCCATAATGATGCCAACGGTCATAATAATTCCTCGACTAATTTTGAACGATACAGGGCTAAGGTCCTTCACACCTTAGCTGCGGGCATTATACCTGAGTTCGTCTTTAATGCGAAGAATCAACTTATTGCAATTATCACGCGATGACACCCTGAGTTATTTAGACACTATCAATTCTTCAATACTTAATGCTTTAGCACGGTTAAAGTGAGAGAAAAACGTTTTAGGACCCATAATTAAGCATAGCACCGCGAGACCACCTGGGATCAGCACAATTTTTAAAGCTGGGCCAAGAATATAGCTGTAAAAAAAGATAAAAGGGATGAATAGAATGTATCCGATGAATAAGCTCAAATATTGCATAACAACTCCTATTGAAATTTAATGAGCACGCTCAATTATAATAATGAGCGCGCTCATTATTTGCAAACTTTATCTCTTAAATAATCTGGAACTGTGCTACACTCTCTTCGCAAATAAAAAGGTAACCATATGAAAAAAAGAGAAATTACGTACAATAAAATTCTCAGTGCTAGTTGGCAGCTTTTTCAAGACAATGGTTTTGAAAACACCACTACTCGGCAAATTGCCCAAGCAGCAAACGTGGCAACGGGAACGGTTTTCTCTCACTTCCCCACTAAGCTCGACATGCTCAAAGTCGCAATGCATAACCAAATAGATGAACTAATTAATGAAGCGAAAACATCAGATGAGCAGCATAGTGCCAGCTTAAAGTTACGCCACTATGCAAAGTATTTATTTGCTTTTTATCTTAGCAATAGAGATTTCAGTAAAGAGCTGCTTTGTGGGATTATTTGGCATAGCGAATTCTTTAAGGGGCAACTCAATTTGTTCAAACACTTGTTATTCAGTGAGCAGGAATACAATGAGTTGAAAGCAACCGTTATGATGGACTGCTACTTTATGACCTTATTAGAAGGGTTAAGCAATGAGCATAGTTCTGTTGACCAGATGCTGCATTCTCTATCTCAGAAGTTGAAACTGGTTAATCAATAAATTGTATGATGTGTTCTTTATTGAATATTCATACGAATTTACTTGTGCTTTTGAACTTCTGACCATATAAAGCATCTAGGACTAGTGTAATAAGCAAGTGCTTGGGAAAAGTTACTTAGTTCCTTATTTTTGTCTAACGAGGTCAAAATGAAACGCGTCATCTTATTCCTTATCACTAACTTAGCAGTAATGCTTGTGTTAGGAATTGTGTTATCTATCTTAATGTCTGTGTTCGGTATTTCTAGCCGAAGCTATACAGGCATTATGGTTATTGCTGCCGTATTTGGATTCGGTGGTTCTTTTATCTCTCTTTACATGTCTAAGTGGATTGCAAAGAAATCAACAGGTGCCCATGTTATTGAGCAACCACGAAACGAAACTGAACATTGGTTAGTTTCTACTGTCGCAGAGCAAGCTAAAAAAGCAGGAATTGCGATGCCAGAAGTTGCGATTTACGACAGCCCTGAAATGAATGCGTTCGCAACCGGGCCGAGTAAAAATAACAGCTTAGTTGCTGTGAGTACTGGCCTACTCCACAACATGAATCAAGACCAAGCAGAGGCAGTGCTTGCGCACGAAGTGTCGCACGTTGCAAATGGCGACATGGTTACACTTACCTTGATCCAAGGTGTTGTAAATACCTTTGTTATATTCTTCGCTAAAGTATTGGCGGGTATTGTTGATAACTTCTTGAATGGCGATGAAGAAGAGTCAGGTGGAAGCTGGACATATTTTATTTTTGATATGATATTCCAGATCCTCTTTGGTATTTTGGCTTCTGTTGTTGTCGCTTACTTTAGTCGTAAACGAGAATTTGCAGCTGATAAAGGTGCAGCGGATTTAGTCGGTGCGCAAAAAATGCGTTCAGCACTAGAGCGTTTGAAGCACAACCATGAATCGCAATTAGAAGGCTCAATGATGGCTTTTGGTATTGCTTCAGGTAAGTCTATTGCAGACTTCTTTGCTTCTCACCCGCCACTTGATGAAAGAATTAAAGCACTTTCGTAACTCTTTTCACATTCATACTAGGGCAACGATTAAGTTGCCCTTTTTTATAGCTCAATTTTATACAGATTATTTCCAACAGCGCTAAACCCTATACGCTTGAGTAGGTTTAATGAACGGTGATTATCAGCCGATACATGCGCCAAAACCACATTGAGCTCAAACTCAATCTGGCTTTTGTTTGCAAATAGACAACGTAAAGCTTCAAACATCACGCCTTTACCCCAATAATCAGGCATTAATTCATAGCCAATATGTAGGCCCTCAATATCACCGTCTTCGTGATAGAAACCAATACATCCAATCACCGCTTTAGTGCTTTTACACACGAGGCAAAAACGACCACCTATACCTTCATATTGACGCTCAATATCCATTTGGATCATGCATTTAAGGTCTACTTCAGTGAGGTTATCGCCGTAATCGTTATACGCTTTTACCTGCGGTAAATTAAGTAACGCTAATAACTGCGGATTATCTTTGTGCCTTATGGGCCTGATGACTAGCCTTGGTGTTTCAAATTCCATAAAATGCTCAGGTCTAAGTATCTGCCGCAATGGTAGCACTTATTGCAGCACATATACCTTTCAATATTATGATCGCTTGCATTGCTTTATAATTTAGCATTTTTGGAGAATGAATATGAGTCAAGAGTTCACCGTTATCCCACCAACGACGAAGGTTTACTGCCCAGAGAGAGGTGAAGGCTGGACTTTAACGGGCATTACAGGGATCGATGAAAATGCATCAGTGATGTTTTCTGGCGTACGCTATACCATCTCAGCAAAAGAAATTGTTGAGTCATTATTGCCAAACTTTAAAAATAGGCAAGAATCAAATAATTAGTACTTTTTAACTATTTTACTGTTGTAAAAGTGTAAATTATGATCAATTATAGCGCTAGATTGCAAAGTCAATAATGGAAGCGCCCGCCTTAAAGGATTAAGTCATCGCATTGAGTTGGACTCAATTGCGAAGACATTGCTTTGTGTTGTTTTAAGTTACAGGACGTACACTTTTTAGGGTTCCTGCTATGTTAAAAGCATCACTCACAACACTTGGTTTACTCTCAACATTACTTTCCACATACACCTATGCAGATAGTTGCCCAGGTCAGGTTTTTGGTATTAACGCTGGCCGCGGCGATATTGGTATTTTGTTTGGCCTAGATGAAGGTGCAGGACAAGCCAGCGCCAATAGTTTAGCCGCTTTTAGTTCGGCAGCACTCGCCTATGATACTAGCAGTGCGCGTTGGTACTATGCATCCGCACCAAGGCCAATCGATTATAAAGTTGATACCAGTCATCTAAACTTACCAGCTGACGCAGATATTCCCATTGAAGGTAAAAAACATCGCTATGTTCAACTGGCATATTTTGATGGAACCTCTCATACCATAGTCGGTAGAACGGCTTATTTGGTGGGATTGGCATATGACAGCACAAACGATAGACTCATTGGAACGAGTTACGATTCTATTTACAGCATAGATAAAAACACAGGCGACGCGACTAAGCTCTCGGATCTCCCCTCATTGGCGGGAAAATACCGCGGCGATCTTGAGTTTTATAATGGTCGCTTAATCCTAGTCACGAGTGCAGCCGTTTACCAAGTTAATACCAACGACTTTTCTGTGACTAAATTATCTGATCACGACCTAACTGCCGTTACAGGGGCAAGCCTTAATAGTAACGGAGAGCTTATTATCAGTCGCGTTATCATTAATGACGCCGGACACACCAACAAAAGTGCGATTTATAAGTTAAACCCTGATACAGGAAGCACCTGTTATATCAATACATTACCAATACGAGTAAATGACCTTACATATAACCCAAATGGTAGCAGTACATGCTATACCGTTACTGGTTGCGGCGGCACACCAACCCCTCCTTCGCCACCGTCTTTTACGTTAACGAGTATTGAAAACACGGTTTATGAAGGAAGTACCCTTAGCTATCAAATTACCTTAAGTAAAGCCTTCGAGCAGGACGTCAGCTTTTCGGTGGCGGTCAATGATGTGACAACGCAATCAGATGACTACGTAGCACCATCTACTTCATTGGTAATACCTGTGGGCAGCACAACAGCTACCATTCAAATAGCAACAATAGACGATGCCGAGTACACTGGCGATCGGGAACTCTCTTTGAGCGTAACAGGCGTGAGCAATACCTCAGGCAATGAAACCCTATCGGGAAACATACTCGACAATGAAACCGCATGTGTGCCTGACAACTACACGCGGATCAATTACGCGTTCGTCAGAGAAGATTCGTTATTCAATAACGACTGGGGTATCAAAGTAAACGGCCAGTATATTAAATTGCTTGATGAATACGGCAGTGCCGGCAGCTATGACATCCTTCAAGGACAATCATTTACCTATGTGCTTGCAATTGATGGTAACAGCAATGCTCTATCAACCAAGTACCAAGTTGCAGGTACCAATCAACGTTGGGAAGATGAAAACGATAATGATTACAATGACTTTGAGGTCAGTGTGACAACACAAACCATTCAAAAAGGTTGTAACTAACAGACTCAAAGCGGCTTACTACCTTTAGAAGCCGCTTTGTTTAACCTGAACTCGGGATAAGAAGTTAGTTAATCCACTAAAATCACTAAGTTCAAAAGCGTAATATCACTCTAGCCAGAAGTTATTTCTTAATACAAGGCAAATTTGTGCGTCAATAGCTGGCCTATTGCAAGCAAATTTAACGCAGTAGTAAGGAATAACAGCTGCTAGAGAACAAATTGTTATCCCGAGTTTAGGTTATTTAATACTAACTGGTACCTGATTTTAGCTCAAACAACTCTAATAACGCTGAGCGAAGCTGTAGCTTTGGTGTGCCCTCACTGTAAGGCGCTGTTGCAAGCAGCGGACAGTCTAGACGAAGCTTTAAACTTTCAAGGTTTTCTTCAAACACAGACATCTCAGGGTCAATCTGGTTTGCAATCCACCCCACCAGATTCAGTCCTTTTTGCTTGATAGATTCTGCCGTTAAAAACGCATGATTCAAACAACCTAGCTTCATGCCAACCACTAAAATAACGGGAAGTTGTGCTCTGACGACCCAATCATACAGATATTCGTTGTCGTTAATGGGCAATGCCCAGCCACCTGCACCTTCACATAATATATACTCAGCGCCTAGTTGCTGAATTTCACTAAAGCGCTCATGTAGCTTATCGACTGTGATGTAAACATTTACCTGTTTTGCTGCAATATGCGGGGCAATTGCTGGTGCAAAACAAAATGGGTTAACTTGCTCGTAAGTACCGTGCACCGTCGCAGCTTCCATTAAACTGATAGCATCGACGTTCACTAGTTCACCAAATGCCTCTTCAGCATCCGCCGCAATCGGCTTAAAGCCAAAAGCCTTTTTGCCGTGCTTAGCCAACAGTTTCAGTAATAAAGTAGAAATATAGGTTTTACCTACTTCTGTGTCGGTCCCAGTTACAAAATATGCTTGATTCATTTCCTTAACTCCAAAAATCCGACTTGATAACTGACATCAAAACCATTTTCACTCTCAGGGTAGCTACTCAGCAGCTGAGCGTAAGCTGATTTGCCTAACAAACCTTGTCGACGAGAAGCGGTTTTTACATCGTTGGCACCGATATTTTTTACCGAGCGCAACGCCTTTAACGGTGTGTCATAACTATCAATCAATAACGCTTCATCCGCCCAAGTCACTGCGAATCCGGCTTGTAGAGCAAAAGATTTAAGTGCCAACAGCGAATAAAATGAATTGATATGGCCACACTCATCGATGGCTCGCCATGCGCTATCGATTTCGTTTAACGAGCCGTCAAGCACTGAGCTTAGCAACACTCGTCCTTCTTTTTTTAGTACTTCATACAACTGCGCAAACAACGCTTGCGGGGAATTAGACCACTGAATTGCAAAATTACTAAAGACTAAGTCGATACAATTTGACTGAATAGCGAGTTTATCCATATCACAGCAAACACTATTTGTCGTATTTTCAGCACTTGCCAACATAGCCAAGCTAAGATCCGCTCCAACATAATGATTCGTGAAGGCGTTTAATCTATGAAAGTTTTCATGTGGCCCGCATCCTAAATCGAGCAACCTAGGAAACATACGCACCGCACCAAGCTCGCTATTTTGCTGTGTTAAACGTGAAAAGAGTACATCTGCGGCCTGTTTTTGTACGTTGGCGTGTTGAGAGTATGATTGCGCGGCTTTTGAAAAGCACTTTGCTGTTTGCGTCTTTTGTGCTTTGCTCATGCTCCCTCCACTAAGGCCGAAACTAAATTGTCTATATCTTCGTGACTGTGCTGTGCCGTTATTGTTATTCGCAATCGTGCGGTATTTTGCGGAACCGTTGGTGGCCTTATAGCCCCAACCCAAAGTCCCTTTTCCTTAAGTTTATGTTGCGCCGCTAATACATTTTCGCTGCTACCATACACAAGAGGCTGTATGGCCGTATCACTTGGAATGGGAGATAAGTTGGTTTGTGCAACTAACGACTTAAAATAGTCGATGTTTACTTGTAATTTGTGTCTCGCTTCAGATGCAGCAAGCAATTTATTCAACTGGCATAATGCAACGCTTGCCATAATAGGCGACAACGCCGTTGTATAGATAAACTCACGATTAAATTGCGTCATGTAATTTATCACATCATGACTTGCTAATACCGCAGCTCCTTGACAGCCCATCGCTTTGCCAAAGGTGATCACCAAAATTTCAGGTTTAATGCCGCTTTCAATCGTGCCAAGTCCTTGCGCTCCCACAACGCCAAACGCATGAGCGTCGTCGACCATGAGCCACGCAGAATGAGACTTAGCCAGCACACTGATTTCAGATATCGGCGCTTTGTCTCCATCCATAGAAAACACCCCTTCAGTCACAATGAGTTTACTGTCGGCTTTGGTTTTTTCTAATCGAGACCTTAAGTGCGTCAAATCATTGTGATTAAAGCGAACAAACTTAGCGCTACCCGCTAAACCACCGTCTAACAGGCTGGCGTGGTTGAGCTTATCTTGGAACACCGCAGCGCTTAATTGCTTTTCTTGGGGCGTGAACAATGCCTTTAACACACTGGTATTAGCGGCAAAACCGCTTGGAAATAACAGTGCTGCATCATAACCCAAAACGCTGCAAAGCTTATCCTCTAGCTGACGGTGAATATCAAGATAACCCGTAACAAGCGCCGAACTACGGCTTCCGGCTTCAGTGCATGCGAGAGCGTTAAATTCCAACGAGTCTGCAAGTCCCAGGTAGTCATTGCTGGCAAAGTTAATATATTGCTGATCAGCAATTTTAATTCTACTTGCAGAGGCCTTTTCAACCACAATGCGTTTTCTTAGCAACCCTTCAGCGTGACGAGCTGCTAAGGCAGATTGAATATACTCAAACGACATTGATTAGTTGGCTTCGTAAAATAGCTCTGATGTCGCCTTGTCTGCAATTGCAGAGCTTAACGATGCCTCATAGGCCTCATCCGAATAATCTTCACGTTTTTCAGGGTTCATCCCAAGTTTTCTGATGAGATTCATATCGGCGTCTGCTTCCGGGTTTTCCGTGGTTAATAGCTTATCACCATAGAAAATTGAGTTAGCGCCAGCGAAGAAACACATCGACTGCATCTGTTCATTCATTGCCGTTCTACCTGCAGATAAACGCACGTAACTGTGTGGCATCATGATGCGCGCAACCGCAATAGTACGGATAAACTCAAAGTGATCGAGATCATCAACATTTTCAAGTGGCGTGCCCTTAACCTTAACAAGCATGTTAATCGGTACACTTTCTGGTTGTTTTGGCAGGTTTGCTAATTGGATCAGCAAGCCATAACGATCAGATGCCTGCTCTCCCATTCCTACAATACCACCAGAGCACACTTTCATTCCTGCATCTCTTACGTGATCAAGGGTATCGAGTCTGTCTTGATAAGTTCTTGTCGTGATAATCTGCTCGTAGTATTCAGGTGAGGTATCCAAATTATGGTTGTAATAATCCAGGCCCGCTTCTCTTAGCGTGTGCGCTTTTTGATTATCCAGTTTACCCAAAGTCATACAGGTTTCTAGACCTAGCTCTTTAACTTCTTTCACCATTTTGGCGATATAAGGCATATCTCTGTCTTTTGGATCAGACCAAGCGGCGCCCATACAAAAACGCGTCGCGCCCTTTTCTTTCGCCAACTTAGCTTGAGTTACAACCTTTTCCACTTCCATCAAACGCTCTCGTTCAAGATCAGTTTTGTAATGACCTGACTGTGGGCAGTATTTGCAATCTTCAGGACAGGCACCCGTTTTGATAGACAGCAAAGTGGAGATTTGAACTTCATTGGGATTGAAGTGTTTGCGGTGAATACTTGCTGCATAAAAAAGTAAGTCGTTAAAAGGCATGGTGAACAGTGTTTTTACTTCTTCATGTGTCCAATCGTGTCTTAGCGCGCCTAATTCCATATTTTCATTCTCTTTTTATTCTTGCCTAAATTTACAACACGAGTATTTTCTAGTGATTAAATTTAGCGCAGTCAAACTGACGGTGATTGGCTTAGTCTACTTCTTAGCTTAGTATTGTCAACGTTACATGCGCCCACAAGGTTTACAAATGAGTAATAAACAGACAATCGATATTGAATTTGATCGCAAGCATATATGGCACCCTTATACATCGATGATTGACCCTCTGCCCGTCTATCCAGCCGCAAGAACATTCGAGAACAAAATTGAGCTTGAAACTGGCGAAACTCTCATTGACGGTATGGCATCCTGGTGGAGTGCTGTGCATGGTTATGGTCATCCAGAAATAATCACGGCGATAAAAAATCAAGCAGACACGATGAGCCATGTCATGTTTGGGGGGCTAACTCATCAGCCTGCCGTGGAGTTATGCAAACTACTTGTGGAGCTAACCCCAGCCCCACTTAATCGAGTATTTCTAGCCGACGGTGGCTCAGTCAGTGTTGAAGTTGCAATCAAAATGGCGATCCAATATTGGTTGAGTAAAGGCAAAAAGAACAAAACCCAAATAATGACAGCCAAAAAAGGCTATCACGGTGATACATTCGCGGCGATGAGCGTTTGCGACCCTGTGAATTCAATGCATGCCATGTACCAAGGCTTTTTACCTGAGCAAGTGTTTGTCGATGCCCCTAAAAGTGAGTTTTACGGCAGCCAAAGCCAAGATGAACTTAACACGCTAGAAACCGCATTTGCTGCTCATCATGAAAAGGTCGCGGCATTTATCATCGAACCGATAGTACAAAATGCAGGCGGTATGAACTTCTACCACCCTGAATATCTCAAGGCGATTCGAGCGCTATGCGATAAGTATGAGGTGCTACTAATTTTAGATGAAATTGCGACTGGATTTGGCCGTACAGGTAAAATGTTTGCCTGTGAACACGCAGGGATCTCACCGGATATTATGTGTGTTGGCAAAGCGCTTACTGGCGGAAACATGACGCTCGCGGCCACTTTGGCAACAGAAGATGTGGCTTTGGGTATTAGCCAAGGCGAAGCGAAAGTGTTAATGCACGGACCAACTTTTATGGGAAACCCGCTAGCGTGTGCTGCCGCAGTTGCTAGTCTCACTATCTTAAAGCGCCAAGAAACAATGGCCAATATTGAACGAGTCGCGAGCGCGCTTAACGCACTCAAGCGCTGTCTTAATCTAAATGCAGTAATAGATGTCAGGGTTCTTGGTGCGATTGGCGTGGTGGAAGTGGAAAGGGTTGTTGATGTTGCAAAAATCCAAAAATTCTTTATTCAGAAAGGTGTCTGGATAAGACCATTTGGCAAGCTAATTTATATTATGCCGCCTTATATCACCTCAAATGAAGATATTGAATCACTCATTGACGCGATTTATATTGCCATTGACGGCGAACACTTCTAAAACACAATAAATTTGGAATTAGGTCTATTTCATGACCTAATTCTAACAATGCAATCTAAAATCATGGCGCATAATCAATAAAATTACGTTATTTCGAACTTTCCTCGCTTTGTACCTGAAATGACATCAATGGTATGTTACCATGCTCGCTTTTATCATTAGCAAATGAGAAAAGAGACATATTATCTATGCAGCAAACCGTCAAATTGCAGCCAGCTGAAGCTTATCAGCCCCCTCGTTTTACTGTTTACCAACACCGCCAAATTGATAAGATTGAGCAATTGGATAAACTACCTGAACACCTTCGCTTTCAAATGAAAGTCGTCGCCAACGTGTTTCCTTTTCGCGTTAATAACTTTGTCATTGAAGAGCTCATAGATTGGGACAAAGTGCCTAATGACCCTGTTTTTCAATTAACTTTCCCACAGCGCGGTATGTTGGATGACGAGTCATACGAGCAAATGGCCAACTTGTTAAGTCGTGAACATACACCAGAAGAAGTGTTTAACCTCGCAACCAAAATTCGTCAAAAGTTAAACCCGCACCCAGCTGGTCAAATGGAAAAAAATGTTCCTGAGTATGAAGGTGAACGCGTAGACGGAATCCAACACAAATATAAAGAAACAGTGTTGTTTTTCCCGTCTCAAGGACAATACTGCCACTCATATTGCACTTTCTGCTTCCGCTGGGCGCAGTTTGTTGGAAAGGCAACTCGCTTCAATAATAACGACGCCGAGCTGCTCCACAACTACTTAGCCGAACACACTGAAGTGACCGATCTATTGATGACTGGTGGCGATCCTATGGTAATGCGCACCGTTAAATTGCGTAAATACCTAGAGGCGCTAAAAGAACCAAGGTTTGACCATATTCGTACCATCAGGATCGGTACTAAATCTCTCACTTTTTGGCCTTTTAGATACGTCACCGATCCAGATGCACAAGAGCTGTTAGCCTTACTAAAAGAGCTGGTTGATGCCGGAAAGCATGTGTCAATCATGGCGCACGTTAACCACAAACAAGAACTGCGTACTGATGTCACACGTGAAGCGATTAAACTCATCCGCAAAACAGGTGCACAGATCAGAACACAAGCACCGCTTTTAAATAATATAAACGTAGACGCTGACATGTGGGCTGACATGTGGAAAGAGCAAACACAGCTTGGCATGATCCCCTACTACATGTTTATCGAGCGTGATACCGGCGCTAAGCGTTACTTTGAAATCCCGTTACATAAAACGTGGGAAACTTTCCGTGAAGCTTATAAGCAAGTCTCTGGTGTGAGCCGCACAGTTCGAGGCCCTTCAATGAGTGCAGGTCCTGGAAAAGTTGAAGTGTCTGGCGTAACCGAAGTCGCGGGCGAAAAAGTATTTGTGCTGCGCTTTATTCAAGCTCGAAACCCTGACTGGGTGCAGCGTCCATTCTTTGCCAAGTTCGACGAGAATGCCCACTGGCTGGATGACTTAAAACCTGCATTTGGGGAAGAAAAATTCTTCTGGCAGGACGAGTACGACGCCATGTAAATGTGAAAATATCAAAAAAGCCAGAAAATACTGGCTTTTATTTTATCTGGCGCATTTAAATAACCTAGTGCTTGAATAAGATACGAGCTAACTCATTGCTTTTAAAATCACAGTGAATTATTTCCTTATCTAGCCAGATAGTTTTGCAGATAACTGGCTACTAAAAGCATTAATTTGAATAAGTCTTAACTATATCTATCAGGTTTGAGTACTAGAGCTTAATCAAATATGACTATCGCTTAAGGGCCAAATTCGGCGGTTCAACAGCAACATCATATCTTAAACCTAATTGCGATAACGGACACTCGACTGACTCGTATTTGGACAAAACGAGTTGGGAGAACGTCTGTATTAGGTGAGTTTCGCATAACAATTTCTATGGCGCGAAGTTAATAGCCTTGTTAGTAGCTATGTCCAAAGCGCCCACCTGATATGAATTAAACGAATCAGCATCTGGTTTTCTTCTTGATACTTTTCTTCGCTACAAGGATTATCATCTTCCTCATAAGATTGCCACCAAGCATACAACGCTTCTAGTTCCTTCTTTACAAATCGCTGACACCCACCTCTAATTTGCACCTTCCTAAAATACCACCTAAGCTTTAGCTCTGCACTCAATGGATTGAGGAAACCAAACTATGGCAACTGCCCGTAAAAGACAAATCAGTTTAACCGACACCAAATATTATCACTGTATCTCCCGTTGCGTCAGGCGCGCATTTCTCTGTGGCGAAGATAAATTTACTGGTAAATCATATGAACACCGCCGTGATTGGGTTGAAGAAAAGCTCTTGATGTTGGCTTCCATATTTTGCATTGATGTTTGTGCTTATGCCGTGATGAGTAATCATACTCACATTGTTTTATATGTTGATGACAAAAAGGCGAAACGTCTGTCGGATGAAGCAATTGTGATGCGGTGGCACAAGTTGTTTAAAGGCAATTGGATAAGCCAAAAATTTACTGAAGGTGAGCCACTCAATGAGTCGGAGCAATTGATGCTAGATGAGCTGGTTGATAAGTACAGGGGAAGACTAGCGGATATTAGTTGGTTTATGCGGGTGCTTAACGAAGACATCGCCCGCCGAGCAAATATAGAAGATAACTGTACAGGCCGATTTTGGGAAGGACGATTTAAATCCCAAGCATTACTGGATGAAGCAGCACTGGCTGCTTGTCTCGCTTACGTAGACTTGAACCCCATTAGAGCCAAAATTGCCGCAACGCCTGAAACCTCAGACTACACCAGCATCAAAAAGCGAATTGACCATGCGAAATTAAGTAAACAGCCAAAAAGCCTACTACGATTTGCTGGCAGCCCACGAAAACATATGCCAAAAGGACTGCCTTTCGAGCTCAAATCCTATATTGAGTTGGTTGAACTCACAGGCCAATGTATTCGCGCCGACAAGCGAGGCTATATTAACGAAGCACAACCCATACTCTCTCGACTAAATATCGAACCGGAGAACTGGATAAAACTCACTACGCAGTTTTCACGGGTATTCCACGGTGCCGTTGGCCGAGAGCGAACAATAACCGCTTACTGCGAAACACTGCAAAAACGACGACGGACAAACCTAACAAACTGCGAGCGCTTGTTGGCTTAGCAAGACTCACATTCTCAACTCTAGAATTTCATACTGCTGTATTTACAGCGCTTTGTCGTGCACGATAACCCAGTTTTAGTGTAGCTATACGCTTACCCGCCAAAGGTCGCCCTATCTAAGAACGCTTTTGTCTATATTCTTTTAGTGTTTCCGCACGCTTTAATCTCACTTTGCCAGCATAGATACAAATAACGGTGGGTGTCATCAATGATAATCAGGTGTCATCAATGATAATCAATCAGCAGATACGTTTGCGGTCTGCTGGGTTGATTTGTTATCTTCACGTTCTGCCTCTCCAATAAGTTTTCCCAACTCAATCATATTTCTCAAATAGGCCTGCATTTTTTCTTCAACGAATAACTTTCTGAATAATTCGTAATTAGGCTGCCGAGTCAAAGAATCACCACATCCAGCAGCAAGTAACCCTCCAAATGAACCAGATTGCCGCATATCCTCAATTAGTTGCACGACATCTCTAGAGATAATCTCGCTATTCTGAAGCGATGCCTTCTCCATAATACTCATTCCCTTCGATGTAAATTGGCAAGTAAGTGTGGCGAGGTTTTTATCCCCATATTGTGGGATTTTTGACAATTTAGAAAAGTCCACTTCAGCAAACTTTGAAAGTAGGCCGACATTTAATATTCTTTGTAACTCAACAACATTTCTTTGCCGTTTTTCACCACTGACCTCCCAATCTAGTAGCATGAATGGGGTTGCAACCATGCCCCAGCCTATCCTTACATCTTTCAATGCAATGGACTGGTAAACTTCTTTAGTCAAATGATCGTCAACGGATTTATATATATTGATAGATATACCCAGCGTTGCGACAGTTGCCGCGACCCACCCGACCTTAGTGATCTTCTTCAAGCCTTGTCGTTCACTATGATAGGTGTCTCCAAGAACAGCGGTAATCGCACCGATAAAGGTAAATACATGACCTAGTGTTGTGAGTAAAATATCCATCTTTAACTCCTTGGAGAAGATAACATTTTAGTATTTATGCGACACGCAGTTTGTGTTGCATAATCGCTTGTTGGACTGAGCAGCTCCCCGTTCGATGTATCATAGGAATTTGCTTTCTATAGACATTAGCCAAATCATTTAGTTTGAACAGCTAATCTATTATTAATGAAGCTTTCCCTGCATTGCTCAGCGCTTATTATGTATTCATTACACCTAAATTTGCCTTAATAAGCAATTATATTTTTTACGCGTACAAAGGCCGCTAGCCTGAGCAATTAAGTAGGTTAACTAATTGATTTTAATTAGCTATCTAGCTGCTAACTCTTTCGGTCTACTTTGCTCGGTGTTGCATCTAACTTAATTACGCCAATTAGCCGCAAGATACCTGTTCGACAATGTTGACAAGGCCAATGCGGTATCAGTGTCACGTTTTCTGTCTTTGGCCTCTTTGCTCTGCGTGTGTACG
This sequence comes from Pseudoalteromonas sp. JC3, assembly GCF_030291895.1. Lineage (NCBI taxonomy): Bacteria > Pseudomonadati > Pseudomonadota > Gammaproteobacteria > Alteromonadales > Pseudoalteromonadaceae > Pseudoalteromonas > Pseudoalteromonas sp. JC3. The sequence continues at coordinate 2,266,926 of NZ_CP127855.1, forward strand.
ATGCCAGCAACCTTATCAGCCTAACTTTCGCTTACGACATGCATTGGCTAAAAACCGTAATGCCGAATACGCATTCGGCCCTTTAGACAAAGTATCTACACTCATGTTTTACAGCAAGACGCAAAACGCTGTTATTAACCCTTTGAGCAAAATTTTCTAGCTTATTTTGGGCAGGAATGAGTTAACTAACCGGCCGCTATGTAAAATAAGGCTAACATTGACGACCGTCTCTTGTTTGCTCTAAGGTGAAGTCTAAACCCACTCTTTTTAACTGTAAGATCGGATACGATACTACCCTGTTTTACATGTGCGAGCGTTGTTAGGGTTACTCTACCCTATACTTGATCACCATTCGAAAAGGTGGGCCATTTTTGAAATTGTTTTCAAGCCAATGCCATGGCTATTACGCTTGGCATATAAGTGCTGTAGGGATTTATCTTTAATTTCACCGACAATGACTTCTTTCACTTGATAACCCATTGCCACAGCAGCTGACGCATAAGCAACAAACTCCCATTTCTTGATATTGGTGTTATCAACAACGACCAAAGGGATACCTTCAGCTAAGGCGTTAATAAACCGGGCTAAGTTTAAGTTGTGATATTCTGAAAGGCGTTGTTTTTCAAAATGATACTCGCCGTTTTCATTAAGAAAATAATCATCGGTTGAACAGATAAAATACTGTGTTTCATCGCCGGAGACTAGGTCGTCGGCTAGCGTTTGCGCATAATGCGATTTTCCAGAGCCAGGTAGACCCCTCAAAATAAAAACTTGTTTCATCGAGTTTTGAACGTCACTGTTAGTATTAATAAAGCTATTTTTATCATCGAACATTCATAATGCCACAGTCCGACTGTTTTTTCATGGCTTTTACTCATTCTTTTCAGCCCAGTTTTTTGCATTTCAGTGTTTTTTTATTTGTCCATCGCAGGTAAGATACGGCTTACATGACGATAAGACACTCTGTCTTTTAATTTACAAATAAAAAATAAATCATTTGGAGTAAAGATGAGCCACACAGCGATAACGGAGCTACTAGCAGGCACCGTTGCGGTTGACAGCCAAGTAACAGTAAAAGGCTGGATCCGTACACGACGTGATTCAAAAGCAGGTATTTCATTTCTAGCCGTTCATGACGGTTCTTGTTTTGACCCTATTCAAGCCGTAGTCCCTAATTCGCTGAATAATTATGACGAAGTGACTCGTCTTACTGCTGGGTGTTCAGTAGCGGTGACTGGTGTGCTTGTACAATCACAAGGTCAAGGTCAATCTTTTGAGATCCAAGCGAACAGCGTTGAGGTATTAGGCTGGGTTGAGAATCCAGATTCATACCCAATGGCTGCAAAACGCCACAGTATTGAATACTTACGCGAACATGCGCACCTTCGCCCTCGCACTAATGTTATGGGCGCGGTTACGCGTGTACGTAACTGTCTTGCACAAGCTATTCACCGTTTTTATCATGAGCGTGGCTACCAGTGGATCAGCACGCCTATCATTACCGCAAGTGACTGTGAAGGCGCAGGCGAGATGTTCCGTGTATCTACACTTGATATGAACAACCTACCACGCACAGACAAAGGCGATGTAGACTATTCAGAAGACTTTTTTGGTAAAGAAGCATTCTTGACCGTATCGGGTCAGCTTAACGGTGAAACATACGCCAGTGCCCTTTCAAAAATCTATACTTTTGGTCCAACATTCCGTGCTGAAAACTCAAACACTTCTCGTCACTTAGCAGAGTTTTGGATGGTTGAGCCTGAAGTGGCATTCGCCGACCTTAACGACATCGCAGCGCTTGCAGAAGACATGTTGAAGTATGTGTTTAAAGCAGTACTTGATGAACGTCGTGATGATATGGAGTTTTTCGCACAGCGCATCGAAAAAGATGCCATTACTCGCCTAGAATCATTCATCGATAAAGACTTTGCTCAGGTAGATTACACAGATGCTATCGAAATTCTAAAAGCATGTGATAAAGAGTTTGAATTCCCTGTTGAGTGGGGCGTCGACTTACAATCAGAACACGAACGTTACCTTGCTGAAGTACACTTTAACGCACCAGTAGTTATCAAAAACTACCCTCGTGATATCAAAGCATTCTACATGCGCCAAAACGAAGACGGTAAAACCGTTGCTGCTATGGACGTCGTTGCGCCTGGTATTGGTGAAATCATTGGTGGCTCACAGCGTGAAGAGCGTTTAGATGTGCTAGATGCGCGTCTTGAAGAGATGGGCTTAAACAAAGAAGATTACAGCTGGTACCGCGACCTACGTAAGTATGGAACAGTGCCTCACTCAGGCTTTGGTCTTGGCTTTGAGCGCTTGGTTGCTTATGTTACTGGCATGGGCAACGTACGTGACGTTATTGCCTTCCCTCGTACTAAAGGCAGCGCGACTTACTAAAACGTCACAAACTCAGCTTTGCTAAAAACGCTCCCTTTTATGGGAGCGTTTTGCATTGTGCGTTTAGAGAGCTCTCATGATAACGTCAGCACTTTACTATAGTTGTACCAACATAGCGCTCACCCGAGTTCAAAGAACCCTACCAATTCAAACGCCTAAGCATTCGAATGCACAACACAGCCCTTAATGTAATGTGATGTAATCGATTAATTTGCATAACCATACTTAAATTAAACACCGAAAACACTTTATTAACAAACCTTTTAAAGGGAGTTTTTTATGTTTAATACTGTCACCAATCAGCAAGCAAAAGCCACAGCAGATCACCTACAAGCTGCACTGCAACCTAACAAGCAAGGTTTTGTCCCAGATTACAATATACCTTTACTCGCAACAGGAGGAGGAAATAGCCAGCCAGAAACCCTCAGCGCACTTGGGCCATTGGCAGATCTCATCGGCACTTGGGCAAGCGCTCGTTTTGCGGGATTTAACGTCATGCCGCTGCCGCAAGAAACTGCTCCAGAAGGGGTTATATTATTTAATTTCCCTTACTACGAGGTGATCACCTTTAGCGCCACACAAGGAAAAGTAGTAAATCGAGGTGGCGATTATCAACAAAATAGTTATACGATCTTTTATGAACAACGTGTATTTTTTGCCGACGGTGACAAGAAAGACCAACTTGTGCATGCTGAAAATGGCACTTGGCTCAATTTAGCCACCACCAATCAAGGTTCAGGTAAATACAACCGCCCTCCTTATATCCCCGCTCCTTCAGGTGGAGCAAACGTGCCAATACAAAATCCAGAGCATGCGATAGTCAAACAGGTTTCAATTCCACACGGTAACTCAATTTTAGCACTTGGAAATCATCACTTTGTCGATGGTCGTCCAGAAATTCCCATTGCCAACACGCTGCCGCAACCAGAAACTAAGGCAGGTACTGCCATTGCGGGTTTGTATGGAGAAAACTCACCGAGTAATCCAAATATCAATCCGAATATCGTGTTAGAACAACAATTGCTAGTTAACCAAGCATATAACCCTATCACTAAAACGGATATTTTGACCGTTAACAGTGACAATGATGGATTAGTTTCAAGTATCCCATTTTGTAAAAACCATGTAGACGTTCCAAACTTTTCTACCACTTACTGGATAGAAAGGTTATCCAGTGGCGCGTTGCAACTGCAATACACACAGAATATTTCGCTACAGTTTAACAACACCAAAAACAGCAAACTACTGTTTCCCCACATTACTGCAAACACCCTGTTTAAGGTGGGATAGCGATACTAGGATTTCGCTTAGGTTCAAAATATAAGTTGATATCTACACAGTGTAGTTAGTCAGGTCTCAACCTTGTTGTTATTTGCCATGGCGAATTTAGCGGTGTCTATCGCCCGGCACCAAACATCAACCTAAAGCCATGACTTTGGTCATAAAGGATTTGAAAATGAGTAATGACGTTAAAGATCTTCAGGTTCAGCTCACAGAGCTAAGTTCAAAAGTTAAAGAATTAGAAAAGCAATATTCTGAGCAGCAAGCAGAGGGAGTACGTAAATGCGACGCTTGCGCCCTTACGTGCAGTCCTTGCTATTTATGTACTCCTTGCACTCCATGTACTCCATGCTCGCCTTGCACAAACTGCCTCCCTTGTGTTGTCAATTTCTGTAACTGCTGCCTTCACTGTCAGCCTACTGCTACGCCAGAATCTGCATCACTGCAATGTCTACAGTGTCAACCTTCAGGGGGCGCTAGCGCTCAATGCGCACAAAGCATACAGTGTGTTCCTTGCATCGTTTCGTTCTGTGTAACCTGTCAGCCTGCGCAGTGTGTTACTTGCCAGCCAACACAATGTGTTTTATGTCAACCGCAGTGTGTTACTTGCCAGCCAACACAATGTGTTTTATGTCAACCGCAGTGCGTTCCTTGCCAACCAACACAATGTGTTTTATGTCAACCGCAGTGCGTTACTTGCCAGCCAACACAATGTGTTTTATGTCAACCGCAGTGTGTTACTTGCCAGCCAACACAATGTGTTTTATGTCAACCGCAGTGCGTTACTTGCCAGCCAACACAATGTGTTTTATGTCAACCGCAGTGCGTTACTTGTCAGCCGACACAGTGTGTGTTGTGTCAACCCTCAGTTAATCACTTTCAAGGTGCACAATTGTGTGCCGGAAGTAACCCAACATACCAATGTTATACCTGTACACCAGGTCCAATCTATTGCTGTATGTTGAGTGCAGTTCAAGGATAAAGACATTAGTGAAGCCTCTTTATCGGGGCTTCCATAACTTACAGAGGATGCATATGAATAAAGATAAAATAAGGCTATCACCTGCCGCAAGTATCTTACCTAACGATGAGGGAGTATTGTTACGCTCTGATCTTGGAGACTTTCAACTCCACGGAAAAGACATAAGTACTTTTGTTGACGACATTATTCCTTTATTAAATGGTGACTTTGGCCTCGATGAGATCGCATCACAAATAACGCAATACTCTAGCGCTAGTGTTGAGCAATTATTGCACTTATTGGAGCAAAAAGGTCTCATTGAACGCGTTGTTATCAACTCAACCTCAGCTCCTTGGCCTGAACAATACCGCTTTATTAACGCGTGGCAAAATGAGGCAAAGCGTGACCCTCGAACACTCCAGAATAACCGTATTCTGTGTATAGGGTTAACGCCTTGGGCGATGCCTATGCTAGAAGAGCTGTTAAATGCTGGCGTGGGGTATATTCATATTCTTGATGATGCTAATTGTACTAACCAAAGTGGCTATTATCATCATGCAGTTAATCACCTGCCAAGTAATACTACAACGGTCGATGCCTTCACAGACTACCTAAAGCAACGCTTTGTTCACTCAGAAGTTAGTGCACAAACTGCCGAACTGAACTCCCCATTAGATGAAGTTATTCTTCAAAACTGGGATCTGGTTGTTATTTCTCTGCCATCGGACTCGCTCAGTGCGCATACCAACATCGCCACGCATTTAGCTAAGCTTGCACTACCTACTTTTTACGTCTCAATTGATGGACTAACCGGGCATGTAGGTCCATATGTTACCAATCAAGGCGGTGGATGCTGGAACTGTTTACGGCTGCGAAAACTTGGCACCGCAATAAATCCGCAAACTGCACACAAGATTGATGAGATCACGAATAAAGCACATTCCGGCGCTCGAGCCCATTCAATTTTAAGTAGTATGTCAGCATCAATCGCAATGCAGGCTGCAACTGATATACAAACCATTTTGTTACAGTACACGCAATCTGTGCTGCAAAATACTACCAGAACAACCAATTTGGTTAGTGGAGAAAGCTCGCTCCACCCTATTATTCCAGTCCCTGAATGCGCAGTATGCTCTGGCCCTAGCGAACAAGATATCTCTTCCTGCAATAAGGCGTTACCAGCCATTTCTGAATTAGAGACAGTTGAGCAATTTAAAACAATGATGCGAGGTTGGGTTGACCCTGAATTTGGCGTGATAAAACAACTAACGGGCCATGCCCCCCACTTGCCTGAACTCCCTGTCACCGCATCTGCAAGCCTAAGTAGTTTTACAAGTGGTAAGTTTGATCCGAGAACACAAGGCCAAGTTGGTTCAGGCAAAGGATTAGACTCGCTTTCAGCTCATATTAGTGCCGTGGGTGAAGCGCTTGAACGTTATTCAGCAGCGAGATACGATATTCGTAACTGTCGTTATGCCACGGTAAATCAACTTCAAGGAGACTATGTAAACCCAGCAGATCTGGTCCTCTATTCTCCCGAGCAGTATGCAACACCTGGATTTCCCTTTAGCAAATGGCGAAGTAAACAAAAAATTCATTGGGTTGAAGGCAATTGGATTGGTACAAACCGCGCTACTTGGGTCCCCGCTTTAGTGAGCTACTTTAATTTTAGTTGCCCTTATGAAGAACAATTCAGTCAAGTTTCTTCCAATGGCTTAGCGGCAGGTAAAGATAACGAAGATGCGGCTATCAGAGCCTGCTTCGAACTCATTGAAAGAGATGCAATGATGCTTACCTGGTACGCCCAACTCCCTTGTACTAGATTAAATGCCGACTCCTTGCTAACTGGCAAGTTGAAGCTCATGGTAGAGTCAATAACACAACAAGGCATCGCGCTGGAGTTGTACCTTCTCGACGTCGGCATCCATATCCCAACGGTGGTTTGCCTTGGTCTAGGCGATGGCATCACCACGCCTGCGGTATCAGTTTCATTAGCAACCCATGACAACATCAATGTGGCTGTCACCAAAGCATTATTAGAGCAAGGTCATGTTATGCCCTATCTTTGCAGCCTAATGCAGAGTGGGCATAAAGCTCCACAAATCGTAGAACAGGTCAGGACGTTAGAAGATCATGCCGCGTTTTATTTCTCTAACGCGCACTTATCCACCTTTAACTTTATGAGACAGCCTAAATCTGAAGCTAAACCGCTATCATGCTGGCCTTATCCTACTCTTGAGGGAGCCGCAGATCTAAGACAGCGCATTACCAAAGCGGGGGTTGATATTGCCATTGTTGATGTCACTGCTTCAGACGTTGCATTAAGTCCATTTAGAGTGGCTCGAGCTGTTGGTGTTAATATGCAGCCCATTCACTTTGGCGAACAATTCAAGCGCATTGACAACCCAAGATTGCATAAACTCTTGGCTGGCCGCGCGGTTAACTTGTATCCACACCCCATTGCATAAGGACTCGCTATGAAAGTTTTAGTATGCGGAACCAATTACGGTGCTACTTATATTCGGGCATTACAATTTCAAAATACGGGATTGATGCTCAGTGGCATATTGTCAACTGGTAGTCTTCGCTCAACACAGTACGCTCAGTCCTTTGCCGTACCACATTACACCAATGCAGAGCAGATAACAGACAAACAAGTGGATATTGCTTGTGTGGCTATCGCTGGCGATGCCGGTATTGAGATTACTATCGCACTATTAGAAAAACATATCCATGTAATTTGTGAACATCCAATTGGGCCGACCTCGATGGCACAGGCACTAGCAGCTGCCAAAGCTAATGGTGTTAGATTCTGGGTGAACGCCCATTTCGCTGATCTGTACCCTATTCGCTCTTTCTATGACAACTACTTCAGTGCCGCAGCACATGGCCAATGTATGCATCTAGACCTCGCCGTCAACCTCAGGACACTATATTCGGGACTGGATTTAATTTGTCGTCTATTTACCGACGAAGTTGATGTGGCAGTTGCCATTCAACCCAAGGCTACTCCGAGTGCGTTTGCTAGTATTTTGCTACAACGCGGGACAATGTCCATTTCGCTGCTTTGTCAAAACTTTGCGTCTGAGTTTGATGATGGCTCAGCAACATTTATCAATCATAGAGTCTCAGCCATATTTAACCATGGCACATTACTGCTAAGCGATACTTATGGTCCATTAACTTGGTTACCATCACCTATCACTATGTCTAGTAAAGAGTGGCGAAGCCACTACCTGCTGGAGCAACATGCGTTTACGGTGAATGAAATAATGACATTGCGCGATAAAGCCAACTTAGCCGTACTTGAACAATTTAAAGCCGTGATCTATGGCGACAGCGTCTGTCCCCATTTTCAAACACCTGACTACCTAACTGCATTAGCCAAGCTTTGGGAGAATGTGTATTTAGTATTGAATGGAAGCAATGAGGCGGGTTAAAGAAAATATGTCGAAAAAGTAATAACAGCTAGCGTAGCTCAGTGACCCATTTTGAGGCGATAAAATCTTGTCGATAGCACAGCTGTGGGCAAGGTAGCGACGTCTGTGTCAGCAAGGTAAAAGTTTTTGTTATTTTAGTTGCTCAATTTGAGGGAATATTAAAGCTAAATGGAATAATAGAGTGGATCGAACAGATCCACTCAAAGCATAGACTTAAAGTACGTCTAGTAGTTCAACGTCAAAGATCAACGTTGAGAAAGGCGCGATTGCAGCACCCGCACCACGCTCACCGTACGCAAGCTCATGCGGTACGTATAGACGCCATTTAGAACCTGCTGGCATCATTTGAAGTGCTTCAGTCCAACCTTTGATCACGCCATTTACTGGGAATTCAGCTGGTTGACCGCGCTCGTAAGAGCTGTCAAATGTAGTACCGTTGATTAGAGTACCGTGGTAATGAACACGTACTTTTGAATCTTCAACAGGCTTATCGCCTTCGCCAGTTTCAACTACTTCATACTGAAGACCAGACTCAGTTACTGTTACTTCAGCACGCTTTGCATTTTCTTCTAGAAATGCAACACCTTCAGCTGCTAATACTTTCGCTTCTTCTTCACGACGCTGTTGGATTTCAGCATTGATCTTCTCAAATGCTGCTTGAATTTCAGGGATCTCAACGCGGAAGCTGTCACCAGCATAAGCGTCTTTCATACCTTCGAATACAGAGTTAAGGTTTAGACCTTCAAAAGGGTTTGCTTTAAGTTGCTCACCCATTTGTAAACCAATACCGTAGCTCGCTTTATCTGCGTCTGTGTTGAATTGAGACATAGTCTTTCCATATTTTTTATTAACAAGAACCTTAGATTGTATCACAGCCAAAATAGGCAAGATACCGGAGCGGCTTGATTATCAAGCAGTCGAGCTATTCGTCGGACACAAAAAAACCGCTAACTAGCGGCTTTCTCTTCGGCATATTGTTTGAGTTTTTTCATTACAAAGGTTGCAAATGGCAGCAATAATACAAGACCAATATTAAGCTCATCACTGTACTCTCCCAAGCTACCAACAAAGTAGTGTCCAAATCCAACCACACCAAATAATGCAATAACTACACTGGCGATTTCTGGCCAGGATTTTTCATATTTAGTGATCAGATGACCAACAAGGCAATTGAATAAAAAAACATGCAGCAGCGTCATCGTAATATCAGGGTCTTGTTGCGAATCAATCGACAACGTTAGCGCCATGTTTAGGCCGCTAAGATAAAAATAACTAAATACAATCCAAATAGAACCATGTTTTATTATTGCCATGTTACTAGCCGCAGACATACACGCCTCCAAACGAAAAAAACCGCCATTTGGAGGCGGTTTTGGGAATGAGGTGGCGGAGAGATAGGGATTTGAACCCTAGATACGCTATTAACGTATGCCGGTTTTCAAGACCGGTGCTTTCAACCACTCAGCCATCTCTCCGTTGTTGGCGCGCATTTTATGGAGTTATCCATCGGTTGTAAAGCACTATTTCAATTTTTGCATTCAAAAGCGCAAATAATAGCCGAATAATCAATAATATTGCTTTGGCCTTTTGGCAATGTAAGCAAAAATACAACTGGCGATAACCATTGCAATCACGATGATCCCCGAGTCAATCATACCAATGACTGCGTTTTTTGCAGGCAGCACTTTTTCAATGATAACCGGAATAGATGAAAACAACACAACGGTACTAAGCACTTTGAATGCTCTGGAAAAATCAAATCGCTTGGTGTAACTCATCCATGTTGTTAGTAATCCTAATACCAAGATAGGCGCCAATAGCCCCATCCATATCTCACTGGTATAACTCGATAATGCAACGGTTGCCGTGCATCCTATCAAGCTCCAAATAATCCAGGCGGTCCAATTTTCCCGTTCTTTTAAAAATAAATTACCCATGACACATCTTCTTTCAATTAGCTTGTTATTTTTATTATTGTTATAGAAAACAGGATTTACTGTCTTAGAGTAGCAAACATACTGGCTATAAAACAACCACATCGGTTGTGACAGTTTAAATAATGAAAAGTTCAACAAAAAGTATCAAAGAATGTGTTACCACAACATTAATCACTGTATAAAAAAAGCGCAGCTATTGCTGCGCTCACCTTACTTTATTTTTAACCGTGGAATTTAACTTTCAGCTTTATCAAGTTCATCCACTAATAATTTGGTTTCATCCGCCCTCGGTTTTGTAAATCTCGCTAAACCGAGATAAACGACAGGTGTGAGGTAAAGCGTAAAGAAAACCGCCAAGCCTAAACCGCCAAATACGACCCAACCGATTGCATTTCTCGATTCAGCACCTGCGCCTACCGATAAAATCAACGGTAAAGCACCAAGTAATGTAGATACTAAGGTCATCATGATAGGACGTAAACGGATCACTGCCGCTTCTTCAACAGCTTGTCTTACTGACCGTCCTTTATCACGTAACTGATCTGCGAATTCAACTAACAAGATGGCATTTTTAGCAATTAAACCAATCAACATCACTAAGCCGATTTGCGAATATATGTTTAACGAAGTACCTGTAAGATACAGCGCCAGTATGGCGGAGGTGATCCCAAACGGAACAGTGATCATCACTACAACGGCACTATTCACGCTTTCAAATTGCGCAGCAAGTACAAGCAACACAATCAAAAACGCCAGCACGTAGGTAAGTAACACTTCGTTGGCCGTTTCTTCAAACGTTAATGCTTCCCCTTTAAACGCCAGCGTCACGCTGTCGGGTAAACTCTGATCTGCCAGCGTTCGTAATTTTTCAACCACTTCTGCCATAGGCATGTCTTCTGGCTGTTTCATATCCAGCTCGATACTACGACGCTGAGCGTGGCGTTCAAGCTCGGCAGCTACGCCCTCTTCTACAATAACAGCAAGGCTACTTAGCGGAACTAATGCACCAGAGCGGCTGCCAACATAAAGGTTAGCCAAATCACTTGGATCTCTGATGGTATGGTTTTGAGCTTGCAGCATAATTGGTATGGATTGATCGCCAACATTCAAATCAGCAACATCATCGCCATTAATGGCCGCCCTAAGTGTCGTTGAGATATCACTCAAACTAACGCCAAGCTCTTCTGCTCTTCGACGGTCAATGTTTACGCGGAGCTGAGGTTGCGAGGGTTGATAAGAGATTTGCACTGGAGCCACGTCTGGCATTTCTTTTTCAACCAAAGCCGCAAATTGTTGCGCTGCTTTAAAAATCTCTAAATAGTCGTTACCAAGTAGCGCAAGCTCGATACCACCACCTTGGCCTCTTAGATTTAAGCTATTTGCACCAAAGGCACGAGCAGGTGCACCAGGTATATTACCAAGCGGTCCTCGGATCTTATCGATAATTTCCTGTTGCGAGAAATGACGCTCATCCCAATGCTTTAGCGGCACAGTAATGAACACGATATTGGGATCCCACTGACCAACAACCGTATAGATAGACTCTATTTCTCCACTTTCCACAAAAGGTAATAAAATGTCTTCCATTTGCTTGGCTTGTCTATCCATAAAGTTAAGGCCAACACCGTCAGGCCCTCTTGCGAAAATCCTGATCTTGCCTCTGTCTTCAGATGGCAAAAGCTCATTATCCAATTGCGAATAGAGCGCACCAGATAAGCTCGCAATAACCACAAATACACCAAAGGTTAGCCATGCATGGTCAAGTACCCAGTGGATCGTACCGCGATACATTTCTGCGAGTTTCACACCAATGCTCGAAAATAGATGCTTTTTGCTATCTTGCTTCACTTTTAACTTAGATGTTAATGCTGGCACCAATGACAGGGCCACAAATGAAGAAATAATCACAGCACCAGCTAACACGCCACCAAACTCCCTGAACAATCGGCCCGCAGTCGAGGGTAAAAAGGCAATCGGTACGAATACGGCAGCAAGTACTGCGGTTGTCGCGACTACAGCAAAGAAGACTTCTCTTGTCCCAAGTACCGCCGCGGCGCGACGACCTATCCCTTCGCCACGACGACGCTGAATATTCTCACTAACAACAATCGCATCATCGACGATAAGTCCAGTGGCCAACACAAGTGCTAGCAAGGTTAAAATATTAACAGAGAAGCCAAGCGCCCAGATCAGCGCCAAAGAGCCGATAAGCGCAACCGGGATTGCAAAAGCTGGAATAAGCGTCGCACGCCACGAGCCGATAAATACCCAAAGGGTGAATACCACCAGCAATATGGTTATCACTAACGAGCTCAAGACTTCGTCTACGGATGAGCGAATAAACTGTGCATCATCGGAGGTGACGAATAGCTCCAGATCTGGAAAGCGTACTTTTATCTTATCAACGAGCTGCAGAACTTCATCTGAGATTTCAATGGTATTGGACTGTGCTTGGCGAATGATCTCAAGCCCAATTACAGGCTCTCCGTCAAGCCTCACCATAGAGCGAGGATCAGCCGGCCCAAAATACACAGAGGCAATATCCCCCACCCGAGTCTCACCACGAATGATGATATCACTCACCTGCTCAGCGGTTACTGAGGTGGCATCGGCACGGACAATCAGCTGTTGATCGTCCGACTTTAAACTGCCTGCGGGTACATCAAACGGGGCTTGTCTAAGCGCCGCAGCAACATCCGGAACGGTTAAATTAAAGCTTGTCAGTTTTAACGGATCAAGTCTTACGCGCAGCACTCGCTCTCTATCGCCGTTCAGGCGCACATCGGCAACGCCTGGAATAGTTAAAAACTGCGGTGCTAAGTCTTTTTCTACTCGCTCGGTCAATCCTTCAAGTGTTAAAGAGGCACTACTTACAGTTAAAGACACCACGGCTTCTGCATCATTATCCGCTTTAATAATGGACACCCGCTCAACTTCTTCAGGTAGCTCTCTTTGTACTCGAGAAACGGATTCGCGTGTTTCGTTTGCTGCATCGTCTAGGTTAATGCCCGGACGAAATTCAACAACAATCCGTGCATTATTCTCTTCACTTTGTGCACGAATGCTTTTTACACCACTGACACGCGCGACTGCGCCTTCTAACTTACTCGTGACTTCGGTGTCGACGGTCTCAGGCGAGCCCCCAGGAAACGATGCGGACACCGTTAAACGCGGCCTATCTACATCAGGCAATTCACGAACTTCAACGCCGGCAAGAGCAGCAATACCTGCAATAATAATCAATAAATTTAATACAACGATTAACACCGGACGGCGAATGGCCATCGACGGCAAATCTTGTAACTGTGGTAACTCCGGTTTAGTCACGATTTATTCCTTCGCCAGTGCATTCGTCACCGCAATTTCTTGCCCAGGACGAAGACGTTGCACCCCTTCTACAACTAATAACTCTCTTGCAGCCAAATCGCCTGATACCAGCAATTTACCCGGCAACCGCTGTTGGATTTTGACATCTATACGCTTAGCTTTGCCATCTACTTCTTTCCATACATAAGGACCTGTTGCGCCCCAAAGCAGTGCGGCTTCAGGAATAACGGCAAACTCTTCACCCAATACCGTTAGCGATACTCTAAAGCTCATTCCAGGCAAAAAACGGTCATTGCGGTTTTCAAAGATGGCTTTGATTTTTAGTGTGCGGGCTGTTGGGTCTATTCTAGAGTCCATTTGCGCTATCTTTGCGACGATCCGTGTTGAATTATCATTCCAAGGTGTCAGCAGCACGCTATCGGTCGATTTAAGCATGCCATACGCCGATTCCGGCGCCGCAAATTGAACATACAACTTATCAAAGTTATCGATACTCGCAATCGCGGTTTGGGTGGTAATGCGATCTCCAACCTCAACGTCGGTGAGTCCCATTACGCCAGAAAAAGGGGCGATCACTTGGCGGTCTTCTAATTCATTCTTAGCTTGGATCAAGGCGACCTTTGCTAAGTCTCTGTCCGTTACCGCTTTATCTAATTCATTAATTGGGACGGCGCCGCGCTTTTGGCTATCGGTTAGACGGTCGACGGTGCGCTGCGCATCTGCAAGACGAATTTTAGCTTCTTCAAGCGCCGCTTTTTGGCGGCGTGAGTCTAGCTCCAATAGCAAAGTACCCGCTTTAACCTGATCGCCCGGTTTAAAATGTACCGCAGTCACCCTATCACCAATCGCGGGATACAAAATAACCGATTGAATAGCTTCAGCATTACCTACTGCCTGAATTTGCTGGCTACTGCTTTCAAATTGAATAGGCTCTGCAATCACTTGCGAAGGTTTCGCCAAAGCGGCATTGGTTATCAGCATAGTGGCCGTAAAAACCACCAAGCGCGTTACTTTACACATATTAACCTTAATAATTTCCATTGTTCTTAGCTATATTTGAGTGTAACAGTTAATCACTCACATCAAGATAAACTATTCGATAACACACAGGATAAGTGCGATAAGATGCAGTATGCCTTGCAGCGTTTTAAAGGCAAGCTAAGCCCATGTAAAGTAAGGTAAAGTTATGTAAAGATTGAGGCAGAGTTAGGCGCGATAGACTACCACGCCAAATAATGACTATTGTGCGGCCGCGCGCATCAGTCTGTCATTAACATCGCGCCACTCGGGCGCCGTTGGTGGTGCTTCCAACAAAATCTCGGTTGCACTTGATTGGTCCAATTGATGTAACCCGTGATAAAGGCCCTGCGCATACTTGGCTTTGTCAGCACCAAGTTTGAGATCCACCAGCTCGTTGTTTGCTGAATTCTCAGAGATCATTCGCTCAATTTGCGATGAATAATACAACACACCGGTATTCGCTTCGCACTGGCCGCTTAGGCGAGCAACTAACTCTTCCGTTGACAACAGGGTAAGCGGTTTGCTTGGTTGATAATGGGCTTTTACGTTACCAGGGACGGCTACAGTGTGCACATCGGGCTCGTCTACTTCAATATTGAGCACCGCTTCAAGTGCAGCTTTAGTAATAGGGCCTGCTCGCAAGATCCTCGGTGTGTCTGAAGATACATCGAGGATCGTTGACTCAAGTCCTACTTCACATGAACCGCCGTCTAACACAGCCGCTACCTTGCCAGACAATCCAAACAACACTTGCTCGGCGGTGGTTGGACTAATTTTTTTGTAAGGATTGGCAGAGGGCGCAGCAAGTCCGGAGTTAATGTGCTGCAATAATGCTAGCAATGCAGGATGATTTGGCACACGTATACCCACGGTTGGGTGGCCACCTGTGACTACATCGCTCACATGTGCTTGCTTTTTGGCAACGATCGTCAGTGGCCCCGGCCAAAACGCATCAGCTAAAGCGTCAAAATAGTCTGGTAATGTTTCCACCCACTCAGTGACCAAAGACTTGTCAGCGAGATGTACGATTAGCGGGTGATCAGCTGGGCGCCCTTTTGCTGCAAAGATTTTTTTAACCGCATCAGGTTGCCTTGCATCTGCTGCTAAGCCGTAAACGGTTTCTGTTGGAACCGCAACAAGGTGACCATCACGTGCAAGTTCAGCCGCTTGCGCCACTGCGCTTGGATCGGTTGCCAATAAATGTAAGGTTGTTAAGCTTGCTTCGCCCACGTGTCTTTCTCAGTGTAAAAAATGGACGCGAATTATAACCAATTTAAAATGCAAAGAGCCAGTATTACTGGCTCCAGCGTAAAAACTAACATCAAGAACGGCTTGCGTTATTCAGCGCTTGCGACCATTACGGTTTTCACGTTAACAAACTCTTTGATCCCAAAGCCACCATGCTCTCTACCATAGCCACTGTCTTTAACACCTCCAAACGGCAAATTTGGTTGTGCCAGCGAATAACCGTTGATATTCACCATGCCAGTATCAAATTCCTTGATAGCAAGCTCTGTGGCACGTTGAGTGTCTTCAGAAAAAATGCCACCACCTAAACCATAGCGTGAATCATTGGCTACCATCATCGCCTCAGCCTCATCATGCACACGAATTAGCGACGCCACAGGGCCAAAGAGTTCATCATCATAAGCCGGCATACCGGGTTTGACGTCTTCCAAAATGGTGACAGGATAATAAAACCCCTGTTGCTTTGGAATTTCTCCACCAAGTGGACAAGTCGCTCCCGCCTTAACGGACGCTTCAACTTGTTGGTGTAATTCATCACGTAAATCTTTACGCGCCATAGGACCTAAGTCGGTGTCTGCTGCGGTTGGATCTCCCACCTTAAGCTGCTTAAACCCAGCCACAAAAGCCTCTCTAAATTGGTCATAAATTTCATCAACGATAATAAAGCGCTTTGCGGCAACGCAGGTTTCACCATTGTTGACAATACGACCTTGAATACACGCGGACACTGCTTTATTAATATCAGCGTCTGCCAGCACCACAAAGGCATCGTTACTACCTAGCTCTAGGACGGTTTTTTTAGAAAGCTCAGCAGCTTGTTTGGCAACTTGTTTACCTACTTTATCGCTTCCGGTAAACGTAACACCACGAATATATGGATTCTTTATCAACTCGCTTGCTGTCTCACCATCAATTAACAGTGATTGATAGCAACCTTTTGGAAAACCGGCTTCTAAATACAGCTCTTCAATTAATTTAGCCATACCAAATACATTTGAGGCATGTTTCATTACCGTGGTATTACCCGCCATCACGTTCGAAACACTGTATCTGATAACCTGATAAAGCGGAAAGTTCCAAGGTTGTATTCCTAAGATCACGCCTATTGGTTGATAAGTGATAATGGCATGTCCCTGCTCAAATACCCGATGCTCGTCCTGTAATTCTTTTTCGCCATGCTCAGCGGTATATCGGCAAATTTCAGCACACAAGGAAACTTCCTGTTCACCCTGCTCCGTCACTTTGCCCATTTCCTCGGTCATCAGTGAGACTAACTTGGATTTATTTTGCTCAATTAAATCAGCAAGCCTGTTTAGCTTTTGTGCTCTTTGCGTAAATGTGGTTTTCTTCCAAAATGAATAACAGTCATTGGCTAAGTCCACCGACTTTTGCGCCTCGTCCAAGCTCATTAACGTATATTCATTAACGGGTTGTTCTGTCGCAGGATTAATTGTGGTTACCGTATTTGACATCATAAAGCTCCTTCAAAAATTTAACGGCGTAAATCAATTTTTAGATTTACAGTGATAGCCTTTGAATAAGCAAGGAAGGCACCAATCTGAGAATAATGAATATCCCATTGATTATTATGAATTAATTTAATTTCAGAATTAGATTTAAAAGAATTTGAATACGTGAATTAGAAAAGGCTACACACCTAATATGAAAAGTTTGCAGAGCGAATGGCGCTTGCGCAAATAGCTTGCAATGAAAGTTTAGCTGAGAAAAGGGACCATCCGGTCCCCTTGTTATGTATTCTTAGTACAATGCACCTTTAGCGCTTTTGACGTTGCGCTTCTTTTTGCGCTAGCTTTTCTTCTTTACGCTTACGAATAGCATCCTGTGCTTCATGACCGATATGACCTTCGCCGCGTAGCTTCGCCAGTTCAATTTGCTTTTGGCGCTCAGCAAATCGTGCAACTTGCTCTTCTGTTAAGTCTTTGTGGCAGTGGTGACAAGACACCCCTTCCATATATTCTTCGAGTTGTTTCTCTGCTTCCGTGATTGGCATACGACAAGCATGGCATTGATCATAAGACCCTTTGTTTAAATCATGATCGACAGCAACACGGTTATCAAACACAAAACACTCGCCTTCCCACATGGTTTCTTCTTTTGGCACGTCTTCTAAGTATTTTAGAATGCCGCCTTCCAAGTGATAAACCTCTTCGAAGCCTTGCTCTTTCATATACGCTGTCGATTTTTCACAGCGGATCCCGCCAGTACAGAACATCGCCACTTTTTTGTGTTTTTCTGGGTTTAAGTTATTTTGCGCCCACTCAGGGAACTCACGGAAAGTCTTGGTTTTAGGATCGATGGCATTTTTAAACGTACCGATCTCGATTTCATAGTCGTTACGCGTATCAACTAGCACAACGTCAGGATCTGAAATCAATGCGTTCCAATCTTGTGGTTTTACGTACGTACCAACCACTTCTTTAGGATTGATACCTTGTACACCCATGGTCACGATTTCTTTCTTAAGCTTTACTTTAGTGCGGTAGAAAGGGCAAGTTTCATCGAACGACTCTTTATAAACGATGTTATCAAGGCCCGGTTGTTTGTCTAACCATGTAAGTAGCGCATCAATGCCTTCACGTTTACCGGCAACGGTACCGTTAATGCCTTCTTCGGCAAGTAATAACGTACCGCGAACTTCATTCGCTTCCATCACATCGTGAAGTGGCTGTCTTATCTCTTGATAGTTAGGTAAAGAGACAAACTTGTACATAGCACAAACAACGTATTGTTCTGACATTGTATTTTCCTAGATTTAAGCTTTGATTAGCTTACACATTAAGCATGACGATGTGTAAAGCACGAAAACCGAGTCGCAAACCCGGCGCTGAGGCGCGTATTTTACGGATTTTTGATTAAAATGCAAAAAACACAAATTCTGTATCCGATAGCGTCTATGCTTTGGTATAATCTCGTGTTTTTAAAATTCAAGACTTGGAGAAATTGACTTGAGATTCACTGAACTTGGGATAGATACGCGCCTAGAACAACAATTGGCTCACCAAGGGATCACGGAACCGACCGAGATCCAAGCGCATGCCATCCCAACGGCTCTAGCTGGCCACGATGTTTTTGCGCAGTCTAAAACAGGCTCTGGCAAAACCCTAGCCTTCTTGCTGCCTGCCGTACAGCGTGTAATGAAACAAAAAGCGCTGAGTAAACGCGATCCTCGCGTTGTTATCGTAGCTCCAACTCGTGAACTCGCGACTCAAGTATTCTCTGAGTGTCGTGCACTGTGTGCTGGCACTAATATTCAAGTCTGTAAGATTTTGGGTGGTGAAAACTACAATGATCAGGTAAAAGCGCTACGCCGCGACCCGCATTTTGTGGTGGGTACTCCTGGTCGTATTGCCGATCACGTTGAAAATCGTTCATTATTTTTAGGCGGTCTTGAACTGCTTATTTTTGATGAAGCAGATCGTATGTTTGACCTTGGCTTTGAAAAACAGTTGGACGTCATTAATGATTCTGCGGATCACCGCCAAAGACAAACGCTGCTATTTTCAGCCACGCTAGACCATACCCAAGTTGAAGCATCGTCACGTCAATTACTTAAATCGCCAAAGCGCATTATGTTGAGCAATGCCCACCAGCAGCATGAAGACATTAAGCAAGCGCTCTACTTTGCCGATCATTTAGATCATAAAGAAGCGCTGCTTAAGCACTTCATCACACAAGATGACGTAGGACAGTGCATTATCTTTACCGCAACTCGTGGCGACACAGACCGATTAAGCAAACTGTTAAATGAGATGTCGATTAAAGCGGTATCGTTGTCGGGCGATATGCCGCAAAATAAGCGGTTAGACATTATGGAAAGCTTCAGCCGTGGGATTTATAAAGTGCTGGTTACCACAGACGTTGCCTCTCGTGGTCTCGATTTGCTCTCCGTTACCCATGTTATGAATTTTGACTTGCCTAAGCAGGCAGAAGAATATGTCCACCGTATCGGTCGTACAGGACGTGCCGGATTTAAAGGCACTGCGATTTCATTTGTTGGCCCCAAAGATTGGGATAGCTATGTGGCAATCAAAAACTATCTTGATGAGCCACTACGTTTTGAAGAAGTCTCTGGTCTTGTTGGTAAATTCAAAGGACTTAAGCAAAAACCGCAGCAGAGTAAAAATCGCTCTGCAGAGTCTGCGCCAAAGCAAACAAGTAAACCTAAGAAAAAGCCGGTGAAAAAATCACAACCGAGAAAAGTGGTCCCGCCACCAATTGATATTGACGGTACTATGCCGATGCGTCGCAAACCAAAACCACAAACTGACGAGGAATAATCATGTTAGGTCAAATCAAAATGTTAACCATTGAAGAGCTTACCGCGGAAGGGGCTTATTTAAACGGTGGTGAGCTTGGCGATGTGTTTCTTCCTCGAGCAGAAGTGCCAAAGCACACCGAAGAAGGTGACTCTGTTGAAGTATTTATCTATTTAGATAACTTGGGACACGCAACGGCAACAACCAAAAAGCCACTTGCACAAGTCGGTGAGTTTGCTCTGCTTCGCGTAAAAGAGATCAATAAGGTTGGTGCTTTTATGGATTTGGGCATTGAAAAAGACGTGTTAGCGCCTTTCAATGAACAAAAACCGAAAATGCGCGACGGCTATAGCTATTTGGTTAGGCTTTACCTAGACAACGCGAGTAAGCGTATTTGTGCGTCTAGTGCGCTGGGTAAATTTTTGAGTAAATCAAAAGCCGAGTACGAAAAATTCGAAGAAGTAGACCTAATCGTCGCGGCAAAAACCGATCTTGGCTATAAAGTGATCGTCAATGAAAAACACTTTGGATTGGTCTTTTTCAATGATGTGTTTAAGCGCATGTATATCGGTCAGCGCATGAAGGGCTTTGTAAAAGCGGTTCATGACGAAGATAAGATTGATATCGTGTTAGAAAAGCCAGGTATAGGTAAGGTTAAAGACCTTGCGGAAATCATTTATAGCAAGCTCGAAGAAAGCGGCGGCTATTTACCGCTAGGCGATAAATCAGATCCTGACGCCATCAAGCGTACTTTCTCTACCTCTAAAGCTAACTTTAAAAAAGCCATCGGTGGTTTATTCAAAGATGGCCGAATTGATATCGAAGCGACTTCTATTTCAATTCGCAAGTCTTAAACGCACATAATACTTAACCTGAGGTTTGGATAAGGAATGTTCCAACTCATTGTTTCTAAAGAACAACTTAGTTTTTCCTTTTCTAGCCAGAGAGTTTTAGGGAAAACACCGCTTCCGCGTCCTGCTCTCGCTAAGGTACCTACATCCTGTAGGCAAGGCGAATTTACGCACCAATAGCTGGCTATTGGAAGTGAATTCAACGCAGTTAGCGCTAAAACTGGCTGCTAGAAAGGCATTAATTATCCGCAGCTCAGGTTACTTAGCAAGTCTCAACCTGAGACTTGCTTGTTACATTACACTGACTTCAAGCATATCACGCCATTTATCTACCGCTTTTAATCCCAGCTCAAACCCCAATTTATAATCAGACTTTAAGGTCTCAGGGCTTGAGCCTAAAATCATAGATTCCAGTGGTCTATTGGGCGCTATTTGAATGATGTTAACATCTTCTGGTGGTGAATTCATAAAGTTCACCGCATCGGCATAGCGACTTTGATAGTGATGATACATTTCAAACATTCGAGGAGATTGATTAACGCGCCGCATGATTGGCTTTAAGCGCTCAAGCACTGGCATTTTGCCATCGTCATGTGCCTCAATGGTTCTGATCACCCAAATCGTCTTTGCCCCTTGACTGTGTGCCCAGCGCACGGGTAAAGGATCGGCCACGCCTCCATCCATCATTCCGTGACCCGCAACTTTAACGCCTGGACGATATAAAAAAGGGATCGCACTAGAAGCCTTTAAATGGGTAAACATGTTATCGTGCCACGTATGCAAATAATGTGGCTCAAGCGAATCTAAGTGACTTGCAACCGCATAAAAGTTACTTTCCGGCGTGAGGTGGTTAGGCTCAGTTGGAAACCGTACTTTGCCGCTGTGCTCTACTTGTTGAAAATACCAATCCAAGTCAATGACATTACCACCGGTAAAAAATCGCGCGGGACGGAAAAACTGCTGCTCCGTCGTCAGAGATTCGATAGCAGTTTGCGCATATTGACTTGCGCGAGCACAATAGGCTGCGAGATTTTGTGCACCCGCTGAGACACCCACTTTTAAATCAAAAGGCGTAAATTTTTTCTCAAGAAAAGCATCAAGCACGCCCGCTGTAAAAATGCCTTTTTGACCTCCACCCTCAGCGATAATTGCAGAGCGTATGTTAGTTGTCATGTTGTGCTCTTTTTATTATATAAACCTGTACGCATCTTATTTTACTGTGGGCAAAAACCCGAAATTCAAGCTTTCATACCACTTAGCAATAAAAATGCCCTGCAGAACAGAGTTGTTCAAGCAAGGCATTCATAATATCCACAGTGTGATTAATATGCGGTTAAAGTTTGCTTACAGAACTCTCTACCGGCCGTTTTAAAAAGCTGACTAATAGCGCGGGTAAAATGGTGAGTGTGACGATAGTTGCCATAGCAATACCACAAAGCACTATCATGCCAACGCCTCGATAAAGTTCAGATCCTTCTCCTGGAATGAACACCAATGGCGCAAGACCGCATAGGGTTGTCATCGTTGACATCACAATCGGTTTTAATCGCGTTTGTAGTGCTGAGATCACCGCCTCGTGAACACTCATTGCGGTACTCTCAAGGTTTCTGCGGCTTTGATCCACAATCAAAATAGGGTTATTAACCACAGTCCCTAACAAGATTAAAAAGCCAAGCATGGTGATCATGTCAAAAGGCTGGTGGAAGGTGCCTGTTATGCTACCAATGCCATTAATAGTAATTAGTCCAAGTAAGCCCCCTGCCATGCCAAGCGGCACTGTTGCCATGATAAATAGCGGGTAGCCCCAATGCTTGAAGATAGCGACAAGTAATAAGTAACACAGCGCTAATGCAACGATAAAATTACTGCCCAGCGCTTCTTTGGTTTTGTCTAGTTGATCGGCAGCACCACCTATACTCACATTGACACCAGGCAGCAGATCGCCCTGCCTCTGAAGCTGCGGTAATAATTCTGTTCTTACTAATTCCTGCGCTTCCTCTAGGGCAACATTTCTTGGCGGAATAATATATACAGTTACGGTTCTACGACCATCAACTCGACGCAAACTATCACTGTCTGCTTTTTCTCGTAGATCGGCCAAAGCGCTCAGCGGGATCAGTCCAGCTTTAGTGACAACAGGTGACTGCGCTAATTGCGAAAGACTTTGCTGATTACCCGACTCAGAAAATAAAAAGACGTCTACTTTGTCATCGTCTAAGATCAACTCGTCAACATACGCGCCATCACTCAAGGCTGCGACCGTATAGCCGAGTTCGTCAGCACTCATACCCACTTCAGCCAACCGTTGCCACCTTGGTTGGATTTCTATTAGCGGTTGGTCGAGTGTCAGAGAAGATGGCGCAGAATCCACTTGTGGATTATCAAAGACCTCCCCCGCTAACCGATACACTGCATCTGCTGCCCGATAGAGCGCCGTTTGATCTGTACCGCTAATATCCAAAGCCACTGCTCTTGAACCGCCATCATTACTTGAGATAATCGAGCCTCGTGAAGAAAATGCACGCATTCCTGGGTAGCTTCTAAACTTGGTCGTGATTGCCTCCATCATTTCATCGATGTATTCACGGTTGTATGGTTCACTCAATAGCCAAATGCTACCAACACCAACGGACATCGAATAATATTTTAAAGGTGGCAACGACGTTTTACCTGATACAAAATCGCTGTCATCGTTTTCCAAATGCTTATTTAAATAAGGAAGTAGTTCATCAGCAATTTTTTGCATATGGCTGAGGTTATAGCCCGGAGGCGCTATCATCATAGAGAACGCTTTTGGCTCCTCTCCCTCTGGCAAATATTCGGCTTTAGGCATAAATAACCACGCCCCACCGAGTAACAACACACTACCGAATACAATACACACTATGCGAGCACGTAGACTTGATAACATCGCCGGAATAAACGTTGGTAGTTTAGGCGTAGACAACATGCCACTGGAGATTTCCTTACAGGCAAAATTTGCATTAGCAGCAGGCACCACAAACAAGGCGACCAACATAGAAGCGATGATTGCGGCAGAAATAGCTATTGCTACATCGGAATAAAGCTGTCCGGCTTCTTGCTGAATAAATAAAATAGGTGCGAATACCAACACTGTGGTCAGGGTTGAAGCAAGCACCGCAGGCCATACCTCTTGAACACCGGTAATGGCTGCTTGAAGTTTGTCGAGACCTCGGCGTCTGGCTTGCTCTATGTTTTCAAGTACAACAATGGTGTTATCAACCGTCATGCCAATGGCGAATGCAACGCCGGCGAGGGAAATCACGTTGATCGTTCTGTCAAATAGCAACAGGCCCAAAAATGCCGCGATGGTACAAATTGGAACGCCCATCACACCAATAAAGGTCGAGCGTGGGCTCTTTAAAAACCAAAACATCACCAGAGTCGCAAGCACCGCACCTAGCGCTAAATTCGTCCAAACATTTTCAACAGATCCTTTAACGTAACGAACATCATCGCTCAATAGCGTCAGTTGTAGTCCATTACTTGCAAGCATGTCACGATTGATGCGAGCCACTACCTCCATCATTTCTTCTTTAATCGCCATCACGTTAGAACCACTTTCCCGTCTCACCGAGAGCATTAAGGTTCGCTCGCCATTGTTATAGGCAATATCGCGCACTTCATAATGATCAAGCTTTACCTGAGCGATGTCTTTGAGCTTAATTGTGGTGCCCGCACGGTGACTGACTACCAGCTCTTCTAGCGCTTTAGCTGACTCAAAGCGGCCGACCATACGCAGCAAATAACGGCGTTTACCACTGTCTATATCGCCGGCAGAGGCATCTTGGTTACGGCTGCGTATTGCATTTCTAACGTCAACTAAGCTAATTCCACGGCTCGCCAATTGTTCTTGATCTACCAAAATTTGTACTTGATAGAGTGCACCACCACGCACACCAACCTGAGATACTCCACTGACTCTCTCCATTTCTGGGCGAATAAAGTCTTCGGCATAATCACGAAGCATATCGATATCAAGATTGAGTGGATTTCCCGGTTGTGGCTTTAGATTAAAAAACATAAAGGCATTGCTCGAAAACGCGCTGCTGTATAACACCGGCTGGTCAACGTTTTCAGGATAATTTGGTACTTGAGATAACGCATTACTCACGTTTATGAGCGCTTCGTTGACGTCGACACCAAATGGAAACTCAAGCTCTATCTCTGCCTCACCGGTATTTGCATAACTGGACATGCGAGTTAGATTCGCAAGTGAGCGAAGATACCTTTCTTGCTCTATAAGTATTTCTTTTTCAACATCCTGTGGCGTGGCACCGGGCCAATTGGTCACCACAGTGATGGTTCTTACTTCAAGATCTGGGATCATTTGCACCGGAATTTTAAACGCTGCAACAATACCCAATATCGAACAGATCAATACCGTGACTGCAACTAAAATGGCGTGATTTACACTGGCTCTTAACATCACCCGCTCCTATAAACCCGGTACAATGTTTAATGCTTGGCCTTCTTGCAATAACTCATTGCCTTCAACCACCACTTGTTGCCCTATCTCTAAGCCTGATAAAACTTCAATATGACCATTAATTCGCTCACCAATTTGAACGTTTAACCGCTTTGCTTGACCGTCAACGGCCACAAAGACACTGAACCCACCGTCGGGATGACGCAAAATCGCATCGCTAGGAATAATCACGCTGTGGTCTTGTGCTCGAATTAGCGGCAGTTTTGCCGTAGCCGATGCGCCGACACGCAACTGCGCATCTGTTGGGATTGCCAATCTTAATAGAAACGAGCGACTGGTTTTGTCAACGACAGGAAGTTTTGCCAATACATGAGCTTGATGCTGCACGCTTGGCGCGCTTGCAACACTAAAATTAACGACGCGGCCAAGGTTAATAAGCTGAAAGTACTCTTGTGGCACTTGCAAATCGAGCCACAGAATATCGCTACTTACTAGCTCAAACACCGTTTGTCCGCGCGTCACCCACTCACCTAAATTAACCGTGCGCCTCGCTATTATCCCCGTAAAAGGCGCTTTTAATTGATGGCGGTTAACGAGCTCTCGCTGATAAGCTATCTTAGCTTGTGCTTCTAAAAGAGAGGCTTCTGATGCTTGTAACTTTGCCTGTCTGTCAGCAAGCTCTGTTTGCGCAAATAATTTTTGCTGCGACAGAGACTGTGCTTCTTTTACCAACCTTATCGCATTGTTGCGATCGACCTTGGCACGCTCAAGTGCAGCTTCTACACTTTTCAGCTCAGCTTTTACTAAAGCTGCATCGAGACTCAGCAGTACAGCATTTGCTTCAACAATGTCGCCGGCTTCAGCTGAGATCTTAGTGATTACACCATCGGTTAAACTTGACACTTGTGCATGTTGTGCGGCACTAATCGAGCCAGTTAAAGACAGTGTTCGTTCAAGCTGTTGTTGCTTTACATCAGTGACCACAACGTTGACCGCTGCAGCATAAAGGTTAAAGGATAAAAGAGAGAATATTAAGCAAACGCATTTCATGTAGTTTGATCCAAAGTTAAAAGCACTATTCCTTTTCGTAAGCACTTGGCAAAAGTACCTACTGATCTCGACTAAGCATTGCAGCTGGCGAGTTTATATCACTATAACGCGACACACTAACACAAATAAAAATCATTACTATCTAAACAGGATGAATGACCTCAAAAGTGTAGTTTGTGAAATAATGAATGAACAAAGAACATACAGAAATGACGCTTGGAATAAAGTAGACATAAATGTTGCTATGCCTACTTTAAGGGGTTAATTGCAGTGATTTAATTTAACAATACAAGTGAAGTGACATTACGAACACCAGGATGACTCATATAATCATTTTTAATTCCTTCAACTCTCAGTGATTTACCAATCAAACTCGGGTTAAGCTTGGGACTAAATGCATCACGCTGAGCTGCTTCCAACTTAATATATAGCTTGTTGCCAACGACAGTTGCGTCGCTTAATTCAAGCGCATAGATATCGTTTACAGCAGCTGTGATTTTGCCACTGACTACCACTGCTGAGCCATTATTTAGCGCTAATACGTCAGCTACACTCATATCACTAGATGGCTCTGTCGTTGTACCAACGGTTTGTATTTCACTGACTTCTCGTATCCCCGGTGCACTCATATACGATGAGCGAACACCTTTGATAACTAAAGTAGAATCAAGAATGGATGGATTAAGCTGCGGACTAAATGCAGCACGCTGGTGACTTTCAAGTTTAACATTTATCGTATGAGTAGGATTTTGGCTGTCCTCAAGTACTAAAGCATAGATATCATTAAGTGCAGATTTAACACGCCCAACAAGCTCAATTTCATTGCCCTCGGCGGTTGCAAGCGCCTGCTCAACCGACAATGCCACTGGTGCAATCTGAATATCGCTTACATAACGAATACCAGCCTCACCCATATAGCTGTCTCGAGTACCAGTCACTATAACTGATTGACCAAGGATCTCTGGATTGAGTTGCGGGTTAAAGTCACTGCGCTGAGCAGATTCAAGCTTTACGTTGATACTTAGCGATGCGTTGGCAGTATCTGTGAGTAATAGGCCATAGATACCGTTTACTTCGGCTGTCACTTTACCTAACACTGCAAATTTAGACCCAGCAGAAGCAGCAAGTGCCTGTGCTACAGAAATCGTGCCATCAGGAGTTGGCTCTGGATCGGGATTAGGATCTGGATTGGTTTGCCCTGAACCATAAGGCGCATTGAAAGAGTTATTTTTATAGCTATCTGTATTCCACGCATCAAAACCCGATGCAGGCGTCCCCCATGGCTGACCATTGTTTGGATCAGACATTTCTTGCAGCGCCATTGGCACAGGTGTTACTTCGCCGCTTGCATGACCGTTAGTACCATCAAAGTACTGATACGACTCGGGCGTTGCTAGCCAATTGATGATGTTGACCGAAAGTACAGCTGCATTACCTCTGTCCGTCCAGCCGGGGTACGTCTTTTTACTATTGCCATTATCCTGACGCTTGTATTTAGGTGTAGCGTCTTCAATTGGAGAAGAATCACCAATAAACGCAGCTTTACCTAATCCGGCTTTTGAGATAGCAACATACGGGCCTTCATTTCTACCACCAAAGTAAAGCCCATCATCTTTAGCATGACGCCACTTAGCTGGTGTATCTGAAGGTGAAAAATAAACCAAGCCCTTCGCTTTTTGTTCATCTACAATCGCAAGCGTCGCGCCCGCGGCCATCAATACAGGAGTAACTCCGAGTGTGATCCCTTCTGTTTTGCTCGCAGACTCAATACCACTTACGCCTTGCTTGTAGTCAGCGGCATTAAAGCGAAAGCGGATCCCAAAATTTTCTGCAAGCCATCCCATGTCTGCTGATTTTGGATTACGCCAGTCACCGTACTCACCACCTAGATTATACTTGGCCAGATCTGAGCGGTTGTAGCCGTTAAAGACTTCAGTGGCATCCCACGTATTTAGATTACGATCCGCGTCATAATGATCCGCAATAAAAAATATCCCTTTTCCATCCGCTACAAACTGCAATAACGCTGCTTGCTCTGATTGAGTGAAAGGACGGTTAGTTTCTGCCAATACAAAGACATCTGCATCTTTAATCGCATCGTAGCTGATAACCGCTTCATTTTGATTGCTTTGAGAGGTACGGTCGTCAAAGAATCTAATCTTGCCGTCATTGTTTAAATCAACACCGCGATATTCTTTTACGGTATATCCTTCATTAACCAATGCATCCGCAAAGTCTGAAAACGCACCGTCAATAACCCAATCGGCATTTCCCTCCACGCCACCGTGTGACACATCAAATAATACTGTCTTACCATTGCTGTTTGTGGTTGGTGTTTTAACTGGAATATGGTTATTCCAGTCATACGGCTGTGCTGCAAACACAGATGTGGATATAGCCGCAGCCAAAACTACGCTGCTAAGCTTGAAGTTTACTTGTTTCATTCGTCAAATCCCGTTGAAAATTATAAAAAGAAGCGATAAAAAAGCCGCCAAAATATGGCGGCGTAGTGTATTAGTTCAGCGGTTGTGTTAAATCCAGCTGATAAAGTGCAAAACCTCGTTCGTCGGTTTTGCCAGTAGGTAGAATATGATTAAATTGCTGACTGTAGGTTTCAGCATCCGCACTAGTTGAACTAAAGAACTCAATATTAGCGCCAACTACAGGTGCAAATGACCAGTTCATATCTGCCGATGGATCAAGTCCTGCGGCACCATTTTGGTCGCTAACAAAAGTAATATAGTCAGCAACGACCTGACGGTTCTCATTTGGCGAGTCGACAACGATTTTATCTCCCTTAATATTTGGGAAATTACCGCCACCAGATGCACGATAGTTATTCGTTGCAACCAAGAATACTTGGTCGTCCTTCACCAACTCACCTTGATACTTCAATGCCTTAATGCGGTTACCGTTTGACACCTTTTCACCGTTTGCCGCGTAGCGTGCAGGCTCAGTGACATCAATTTGATACGTCACACCATCTAGCACATCATAGTTATATGAAGGAAAGTCTGGATTGATCAGCGCTTGAACGCCTTCAGTATTCGGTGTGATTTGATTGAACTGGCCTGCAGACATTTCAAGCCATTCGCGCACTTCGCTGCCCTTGAGCTTCAACACCTTAAGTACGTTAGGATAAATGTACATATCTGCAACGTTACGATAGGCGATATCACCTGCAGGAATTGCGGTAAAGTCATCTGGCCCGCCACGCCCAGCTCTAAAGGGTGCACCCGCAGACAGAATAGGTAATCCATCAAGCTCAGTACCTTGCACTATTTTTGCTGTATACCATGCTTGTGCGTCAGTCACGATTTGGATTGAGGGGTCGTCATTCACTAACGCAAAATAGCTGTTCACAGTGTTGGTGATTTTAGCAAAAGGCTCATTCACCCATGCGCGCGTTTCAGCATGCTCACTATGCACTACCGCTTCAATTGCTGCATCGCTTTCAACCAATGATATCGTGTTTCGATTTTCATCCGTTTCATAGATTGGTTTAAGCGTTGACTGTGAGTCAACCACCGTCCATTTACCTGACTTAAACTGGATATCTAAGTCAATTACACCAAGGTGATTTCCCCAAAAACCAGGCATTACAGCCGCAACGCCATTGATTGTGCCTTTATCGTTATCAACACCATGTGCCGCTAAGTCTGCATAGCCCGAACCTGGGAAATTTGCATGCGCATGACCAAACATAATGGCGTCTATATCATCCACCTTAGATAAGGCATAAGATGCGTTTTCAGCCATTGGCTTATCGGCAGATACATCAAGACCTGAGTGCGGAATAGCAACGACAATATCCGCGCCTTCAGCTTTCATTTTAGGTACATAGTGTTTTGCCATTTTTACGATGTCTTTGGCGATCACTTTGCCTTCAAGATTGGCCTTATCCCATTGCATGATTTGCGGTGGAACAAACCCGATAAAGCCGACTTTAATCACCTGAAGTTTGTCATTCTCGTCAAAGAATTGCTTTTCTTGAATTAGGTAAGGCTTAAACAACGGAACATCATTTGTTTCATCTTCGTCGCCATCAACCTTAAACACGTTTGCACTGATGTAGGGAAAATTCGCATCGTCGATTGCTTCGTCTAAAAACGCCAAGCCAAAGTTAAACTCATGATTACCAATATTTGCGACATCGTACTCTAGTGTGTTCATGGCCTTATAAACAGGATGAACTTCTCCCTCTTTGAGGTTTTTGATTTTCGCCATATAGTCGCCAAGCGGACTACCTTGGATCAAGTCGCCGTTATCTACTAGCATGGAATTTTTAACTTGGCTTCTCGCTTGATGGATTAACGCCGCGGTTTTCACTAGACCCACTTTGTCGTCTTGCTTGTCTGAAAAGTAGTTGTAGTTCAATACATTTGCATGCAAATCTGTGGTTTCTAGTAAACGCAAAGACACCGCAGTGCCCTCTTTTGGAATATCAGGTCCTTTCGGCACGTTTATATCAACATTGTTATCTGAATCTGAGCAACCAGTAATAATGCTTGTGGCACCGCACAATAGTGCGATTGGAAGTAGTTTTGTTTTCATAAGTCCTTTCTTTACTTTGTTTGCATACCCGTGTGCATGCTTTTAGTTATTTCAGCAATACCAAGTCACGTCTCTTCTTATTCCACTTCATAGAAACTGAACCTAGAAGCACAGCGAGTCAGTATAAACCGTTGCGTTTTGCGTGGCGGGTGTCACTATACGAGGGAAAAAAGTCAGGAAAGCTAAGCTTTTATGGCAGTTCAGTGGGATAAATATGACGTTACTAAGTCAGGAGAAGCGAATTAATTTTAAAGTGAAATATAAACAAAAAAGCCTCCACATTGGAGGCTTTAATTGTGACTTTTACATTTACCAATAGTTAATCTTCAAAATCGACTTCTAGCGCGATGATCGTGCCTTCGACCATTTGAGCGGTAACTTCAACCTTAACATCATTACTAAGGTCACTTTTTTGGCCATCTTTGAATACGGTGTCATTGGTTACATGAACCGTCATTCCAAATAATGTAAATTGGTCGCCAGACAAGTTTGCAACTTTACCTTCGAGCTCAAAATAGGCGTAGTCTTCGAACTCTACCTTTTCAGCTTGAATATAAGTTTCACCATTTTCAGTTACTAAATAGCCTTCAACTTCAACGTTTTTGCCTGTTGCAATATCAGATTGACTGCCACCTTTAAACTGAGTTTGCTCAGATACTTTGACTTTTTGGCCAAGGACGTAAAACGCCTCATCTGTCTCAACTTGTGTGATTGGACCTTCAACCTCCACATATTTTACGGCTTCAAATTTGAGCTCTTTAGCAATAACAGTGACACCGTCGGTTGTGTAACCTTCAACCTCAACTGCCAAGCCATTTGAAAGCTTTTCAAAATTACCATTCTTAAGCTTTGTATCTGCCGTAATTTGAACGCGCTGCGCACCAAGGTTGAACTCGTAATCAAACGCAGAGTTTTTGACTAGGTCCTCAATTAAGCCCGCAATTTCGACTTCATCAACGTCATCTTCCTCAAACTCGACCTTTTTAGCCAACAATACATTGTCGTCAGTTAACACGCCTTCTACTTCAACCGTTACACCGTTTCCTAGGTTACTGCTACTGCCATCTTTAAATTCCGTGTTGCCATCAGTTGCAATAGAGACACCATTCACCATGAACTCAGACGCTGAGACAAAGTTTGTGATTTTGCCTTCGACTTCAAGTTCAATACCATCATCAGACTCGATTTCAATTTTAAGTGCCAAGATTGAACCATCAGCACGCTGAATAGCGGTAACTTCAACTTCATCGCCAATCACAAATAAGCCGTTTTTAAACTCAGTATTTCCATCAAAAAATACTGTCTTACCATCAACACTAAAAGTTGCGTCGACCGGATTAAAACTAACCACTTTACCTTCTAGCTCAAATCTACGGTCATCGAAGTCATCGTCTTTGTCATCAACTTCAACTTTAGTTGCGATCAATGAGTCTCCTTGGATCACATAATCAACTTCCGCGATATCACCTGCTGCCACTTGTTCAAAAAATGTCGTGAGGTTTACATCATCTTCAAGTTCCAGCTCTGTCGCACCATTGATGGCAAAGACAAGTTTGCCTACTGTGATTGTTTGCTCGCCAGCATTAACAGCCGTGATTTTTCCCTCAACCTCATGTTCTTGCTGGTCGTCAAAATCGCTTGCAGAGATACGCTCTAAATCTCTCACAACGTAGGCACCTTCAAAACCAAATGCCTCAATTTCTACGACATCACCTACACTAAGCTTCTCAAGTTTAAGTTCGATGTCTTCTGCATCCGAGTCATCTTCAAACTGGGTATAGCTATCCACAAAATAGGTGCTACCAAATACTGTTAGTGTCTGTGCTTCAAGGTCAATATCTTCTACTACGCCAGTTAATTCGATTTCAGAGTGCTTATCAAAGCGTACTTTTTTTGCGATTAAACCTTCTTCGGTTGCAACTGCAAGCACAAATACGCGCATACCGATTTGCAGGTCATCATCATCCCCTTTTTTGAAATCAGTGTCGTCATTTAATGTGAAGCTGTGCCCGCCGATTGCGAAGGTGTCGTCACTGACTTGAGTTACAATACCTTCAAATTTGGCGACCGCACCTGTTGATACTGGCTCGTTGCTATCAACCTCTACACTGTCTGCAAGTAATACACCGTCAATAGGTAAACTTGATGCTTCCACCTCCACTATTGCATTGTTTTCAAGCGTCCCTTCAACTTCTGTTGCTTGGCTATAGTCTATAGTCAACATACCTAATTTGAATGTTTTCGCATCAAGATCTAGCTCAGCAACCTTACCTTCAATTTCAAATTCGCCATTTTGCTCTTCCACATCAATGCGGGTAGCAACATACTGACCCTGCCCTTGATGCAACGCACTGATCTCTACGAAATCACCTGTCGTTATTTCTGTGAAAGCTACCTCTAATTTCGTACGTTTATCAACACTAAATTCTTGACCCAAAACAGTGATTGTTTGTTTGGCGTAGTCGACTGCCGTCACCACACCTTTAGCAGTTGCGTCATAGATAATAGAGTCAGCTACTGCAAAATTGCCATCTGCGCCTTGCTTACCTTGCAGATTTATCAGCATGCCCACTTTTAGATTTGCTTGTTGATCTGGCGTCGTCTCATAACGCACACCGTTTACGTATACACTGCCAAACCCAGTTACAGTTCCCTGTGCACTTACTGATGTACGGTAGGTAATGGTGATTGTTTCTTCTTCATTACCACTCAAATCGACAGTAACCGAGTTTTCATTTGGCTGATAGAGTGCTTGATCCACAGAACGAGAAGTAGCCGTTAATTTATACTCCCCGTTTGCTAAGGCATTTAGAGTAGTCGTGCTTGTAATGTCTTCGCTATAGCTAGAAGGGCCTGTTAGCGTTAAGCCCGCATCTGCACCAGCTGGTAAGCCTTGTACAATGACTTTTATTGAACCTTTAGTTCCTGTGTTATCACCAGGTTGCGGATCGGTATCACTTCCACTTCCGCCCCCACAAGCAACCAAAAGGCTACTCGATGCCAATAACGATGGTAACAACCATTTTTTATCCATTATATAATCTCCTAAATTTTGGCTCATTTAGTACATGCAGCTGCTAGCCACAAAAACTTAACATGCACTCTAGACGGCCGAAAATGAATGCGCGCTTTACTAACGCCTTGCTCGTACCTACTTTGACTTTTCGTCGTTACCACACTTCCATGCGATTTACTTGGCAGTCATCTGCATCAAAGTACTTTTTCATCACCTCTGGAAATGGACCATTGCCATGAGCATTCCTATTCTTTTTAAACGTATACTCCATAGCACTGTGATAGTACTCGTCAATTGGTTGAGTAATATCCATAAACCTATTCATTTGTGACCAATCGTGAGCATCGCCACCTCCTGCAATACCTATACGATTTCCAAACCAATAGTGCTCGGGGTATTTTCTACAACTTAAGTAACCCGTTTGCATCGATGCGCTGCCTCGCATATTTTTTACTTCTGGACCAACAACATACTCTAGGTCTTCTATGGGGATATAAAATGGCTTTCTGAATAAGGTGTAGGGCGTTCTTACCAGTCCGGTATGACGGTTAAACTCGATTGCATCCACAATACGAATTGCATTCCCTATTTTGTGCATTATTAAAGGGAATGCAGTCAGTAGAAACAGCCCCAACCATGAATGCCAAGCTGGCATACTGTCGTCTGTCATACTTACCCCTAACAGACAAATCCCAATGATAGGGCCTAATACCAACCCATGTAGCCTAAGGGACCATAATCCCGGTGAGCGCGGTACGGAAACAACCCGACCATCGCATTGGCTAGGGTAACTTACGCCACTAAAGTCGTCTCTCGGTGCAAATGCGTCTTTACAGGGTTTTGCTTCTTTAAACTTACAGCCGTTTAGTTCTTCAGCCTTGGCTAAGCGTTCCTTATAGCTTAAGTTATGGAGGTAGTCTTTTGATAACGCATCATAAAAATTTCCCTCTCTAATATATTTTAACCTTCGTTCTGAGTACCTTTGCATTTCCTCCAATTCTTTTTTCTCAGCTTCACTAGCTTCTTCTTGATAATATCTCTCTCTTCTTTTGTCGCCTTCTTTGATGATTTCTTCAAGTTCTTCTTGAGTCATCTCTTCAATCTTTTTCATCACCAATTCCTTTTAGTCAACCACTAGAAAGCACTTGTAATGATTAACGCCCTACCACACTTCCATGCGATTTACTTGGCAGTCGTCGGCATCAAAGTACTTTTTCATCACCTCTGGAAATGGGCTATTGCCGTGAGCATTCCTGTTATTCTTAAACTGGATTTCCATAGATTTGTGATAGTACTCGTCAATCGGTTGAGTAATATCCATAAACCTATTCATTTGTGACCAATCGTGAACATCACCTCCCCCTGCAATCCCAATACGATTTCCAAACCAATAATGTTCTGGGTATTTTCTACAACTTAAGTAACCCGTTTGCATCGATGCGCTACCTCGTGCGTTCTTTACTTCTGGACCAACAACATACTCAAGATCTTCTATGGGGATATAAAATGGCTTTCTGAATAAGGTGTAAGGCGTTTTTACCAGGCCGGTATGGCGATTAAACTCTATTGCATCAATAAAACGAATTGCATTCCCTAATTTGTACATTATTAAAGGGAATGCAGTCAGTAAAAACAGCCCTAACCATGAATGCCAAGCAGGCATACTGTCGTCTGTCATACTAACTACTAATAAACTTATTCCAGCCAAAGGACCCCATACCAATGAAAGCAATCTAAGTGACCATAGCCCTGGAGAGCGCGGTACGGAAACAACCCGGCCATCACATTTACTCGAGTAACTTACACCGCTAAAGTCGTCTCTCGGCGCAAATCTGTCTTTACAGGGTTTTGCGTCTTTAAACTTACAACCGTTTAGTTCTTCAGCCGTGGCTAAGCGTTCCTTATAGCTTAAGTTATGAAGATGATCTTTTGGTAGTTCTTCATAAAAAATACCGCTAAGACGGTAACCTGTTTCTCTATCTATATATGCGTCAGTTTTTGCAAAGTCTTCTTTTTCTTCTTCGGTAGCTTCTTCGCGGTATTTTCTGTTTCTTTCTTTAGCCCTTTCTATTAAATAAATATCCCGTTCTTCTTGAGTCATCTCTTCAATCTTTTTCATCAACAACTCCTTTTAGCTGACTACTAGAAAGCACTTGTAATACTAACCCTCTACCACACTTTCCAGCGGTTTACTTGGCAATCATCAGCATCAAAGTACTTTTTCATAACCTCTGGAAATGGGCCGTTAAAGTGGGCGTTCTTATCGAGCTTATAGTGATACTCCATAATTTCGTAGTAGTACCTATCTATCGGTTGGGTAGTGTCCATAAACCGATTTATCTGAGCCCAATCGTTTAGGTTTCCACCATCACCAAGTCCAATCGCGTGACCAAACCAAAACTTTTCAGGATATTTTCTGCAACTTAGATAACCCGTTTGGAACGAGCCGCCACCTCTTGCGCTTTTCACCTCAACGCCCACCACATATTCAAGGTCTTCTATTGGGATATAAAATGGTTTTCTAAACAGGGTGTAAGGTGTTCTCACCAACCCGGTATGACGATTAAACTCAATGTTATCAAGAAACCGTAAAGCGTCAGAAAATTTAAACAACAAGAAAGGCGTGATGAAAAGACCAGCCAAACTCAAGTATAAATAGTCTACTGGAAATACATCAACCAGTGTCAGTACAATCAACATAAACCCAGCAATTGCGGACAATATGGTGATTACCATTCGAAAAAGTATTAAGCTTGGGTGACGAATTACCGCAACTTTTTCACCGTCACAATTCCAAGCACCAAAGAGGCGTGTAGGGCCATCAAAATCGTCTCTCGGCGCAAATGCGTCTTTACAGGGTTTTGCGTCTTTAAACTTACAACCGTTTAGTTCTTCAGCCTTGGCTAGTCGTTCCTTATAGTTTAAGTTATGGAGGTAGTCTTTTGTTTGTTCTTCATAATAAATACCACTTCGACGATAACTTGTCTCTCTAGCCAAGTATGCATCTCTTTGTGCTTTCTTTTCTTTTTCTTCTTCAGTTGCTTCTTCTCGATAATATCGCTCTCTTTCCTTCGCTTTATTTGCCAAATAGCTATCCAGCTCTTCTTCAGTCATCTCTTCAATCTTTTTCATCAACAACTCCTTTTAGCTGACTACTAGAAAGCACTTGTAATGATTAACGCCCTACCACACTTCCATGCGATTTACTTGGCAGTCGTCGGCATCAAAGTACTTTTTCATCACCTCTGGAAATGGGCCATTAAAGTGGGCATTCTTATCGAGCTTATAGTGATACTCCATGATTTCGTAGTAATATTCTTCTATCGGTTGGGTAGTGTCCATAAACCGATTTATCTGAGCCCAATCGTTTAGGTTTCCACCATCTCCGAGTCCAATCGCATGGCCAAACCAAAACTTTTCTGGATACTTTCTACAACTTAGATAACCCGTTTGGAACGAGCCGCCACCTCTTGCACTTTTCACCTCAACGCCCACCACATATTCAAGGTCTTCTATGGGGATATAAAATGGTTTTCTAAGCAAGGTGTAAGGCGTTCGCACCAACCCGTTATGGCGATTAAACTCAATGTTATCAAGAAACCGCAAAGAGTCAGAAAATTTAAACAACAAGAAAGGCGTGATGAAAAGACCTGCCAAACTCAAGTATAAATAGTCTACTGGAAATGTATGAACCAGTGTCAGTACAATCAACATAAATCCCGCAATTGCAGACAATATGGTTATTACCATTCGAAAAAGTATTAAGCTTGGGTGACGAACTACCGCAACTTTTTCACCGTCACAATTCCATGCACCAAAGAGACGTGCAGGACCATCAAAATCATCTCTCGGGGCAAACGCGTCTTTACAGGGTTTTGCGTCTTTAAACTTACAGCCATTTAGTTCTTCAGCCTTGGCTAGTCGTTCCTTATAGCTTTGATTATGGAGATGATCTTTTGATAGTTCCTCAAAATAGATACCACTAATAAGGTATTTGCTCTCTCTATCAACATATTCACGTATTTCTTCTCTTACTTTTTTCTCTTCTTCTGTGGCTTCTTCTCGATAATATCGTTCTCTCTCCTTCGCTCTCTCCTCTAAGTAATCGTTTAACTCTTCTTGAGTCATCTCTTCAATTTTTTTCATCAACAACTCCTTTTAGCTGACTACTAGAAAGCACCTGTAATGATTAACGCCCTACCACACTTCCATGCGATTTACTTGGCAGTCATCTGCATCAAAGTACTTTTTCATCACCTCTGGAAATGGACCATTGCCGTGAGCATTCTTATTCTTCTTAAACGTATACTCCATAGCTTTATAGTAATATCGGTTGATTGGTTGAGTAATATCCATAAACCTATTCATTTGTGACCAATCGTGAGTATCGCCACCTCCCGCAATACCTATACGATTTCCAAACCAATAGTGCTCGGGGTATTTTCTACAACTTAAGTAACCCGTTTGCATTGATGCGCTGCCTCGCATATTTTTTACTTCTGGACCAACAACATACTCTAGGTCTTCTATGGGGATATAAAATGGCTTTCTGAATAAGGTGTAGGGCGTTCTTACCAGTCCGGTATGGCGGTTAAACTCGATTGCATCCACAATACGAATTGCATTCCCTAATTTGTACATTATTAAAGGGAATGCAGTCAGTAAAAACAGCCCCAACCATGAATGCCAAGCTGGCATACTGTCGTCTGTCATACTTACCCCTAGCAGACAAATACCAATAATAGGGCCTAATACCAACCCATGCAGCCTAAGAGACCATAATCCCGGTGAGCGCGGTACGGAAACAACCCGACCATCGCATTGGCTAGGGTAACTTACACCACTAAAGTCATCTCTCGGCGCAAATCTGTCTTTACAGGGTTTTGCGTCTTTAAACTTACAACCGTTTAGTTCTTCAGCCTTGGCTAAGCGTTTCTCATAGCTTAAGTTATGGAGATGATCTTTTGGTAGTTCTTCATAAAAAATACCACTCCGACGATAAACTAATTGTCTATCAAAGTATGCGTCTATTTCAGCATCCTTTTTCTTTTCTTCTTCCGTAGCTTCTTCACGGTTATATCGTTCTCTTTCCTTAGCTCTTTCCTCTAAATATTCGTTTAACTCTTCTTGAGTCATCTCTTCAATCTTTTTCATTCTTCGTTTCCTTCTATCTTATTGGCGGCCTTTCAGGAAATCTGAACTTTTGATTTAATCTGGATAGTTCTTTAATGTATCTAACCCCATTCGTAATCAAATAACCATCGTCTTTTTTGGTCACCACCGTTGGTAAAGAGTACAACTCAGTTGCACTTTCGATCACTTTTTTACCTTTACCATTGGGATAGCTTTCTATCTCTATGATTAACTCGATAGAGCTACCAACTTCTAGGTTTAATAGTTCACAGAGTCTTCCTTCTGTGAACTCAAAGTAATAACCGGTTCGATTAGGGTATAGCTTCCAACCACTGCTAAGCTTGGCCAACTGATGATGATTTATCTCCTGTATTTTATCATCACCTTCTTTTGACCAATAGAAACGAGCAGAAAACCCTTCTAATTCATTGGTAAGGGGCGCGCTTACCTGCACTTTAAACACACTTAAAAATCTTTGAATATTTATCGCAGGCGAGTACAACATACTATAAAAATCGGTTAACGCATTTTCCATTTTGTGTTGCCATGTTGACGCCCGAACTGCGGATGACTTATTGCTATCGTCTTTATATTTTTGTTGTTGCTTTTTACTCCAAGGACAAGCATTTAGCCAAGCCTCAATTTCAGACTCATGAAAAATAAGCAGTAAACCAGCACCAATTAAGACAATCAATAAACCCAATAACCCTAGCGCACTTGCAATAGCGCCAAATGTTGCGACTGCACCAACACTTAAGGCGGAAATTAAATGTGTTGCAGCGACTAAGCTTGCCGAAGCGGTTAGTGACAAAAAGCCCACCATCATTGTCATATTGGCATAATATAATGCAGTATCTCCGCTTTCCTTTTCTAACATCGCATCCTTAAACGCAACATAAGCGCTAACGGCAGCGGCAAGTAGGGAAACCGCGTTTGCTGTAAAAACCAATACCCCTCTTAATACGACCATGCTTGAAACATGCGATGCTGAGTTTTTCAATATGGCGTTTACTTGCCTAGGGGTTGGTAATCCAGCTTTTTTTTCTACCACATTCGCACCGATATTGATCATAATATCGGCAAAATCAAGAATTGCAGAGGCTTTTGTAAGTCCACTTGCATTGGCATTTTTCATTGTATCGAATAAATTAACTACCTCTAATGCGGCGACAAAAGATAGTGCGCCGTTTAATGCTATATTGTAAACCTGAGGTTTTACGCTGAATTTTGAGAGTCTCTCCAAGGAGTCCACTTCTTTTTTAACACTATCCAGTTCCCAGTTTTTTCCATCAATCTTACTTTCAAGTTTTGAGACTCTTTTTTCTGTATCTAAAAGTTCGAGATCGAGCTTTTCAATCTTACTCGCATCCAACACCAATACTTTTTGCTGTAAGCGTTTTTGTGCAAATTCGGCTTTTATTTTTTGTCGCTGCAGTGTTTTTTCAATTTCACCCAACGTGCCGTCTAGAGACAAAATATGATCTAACTGTTGCTGAACAATCTGTCCCCCACCCAACTCAGTTCTGACATAAGGGTGTGCTACAAGATTCTTCTGATGACTATCAGCAAACGCCTCTGCCGCTTTCTCCAGCTCATTCAGGCGCTTAGATGCTCGTTCAGCTTTTGACTGAAAATCCAGTGGTAAAAATCCGTCAGGTAAATTGCCATCTAAATAATCTGCAATAGACAGGTTAATCTCTTTTATCAAACCATTTGTCGAAACATCTACCAATTGCTTAAATCGACCAAAGAGATCCCCTCTGACACTGTTTTCAAATCTAGCTGATTTTGCATACTCTATAGAGCTTGACAATGCACTAAGCTCTCTCTTTGCATTCGTTAGTTGGTATTGCACATTGGAGGCAGTTTTTTTGATATCACGTAATGCTTGCTCTTGGCGTTTTATTTGTAAGTCTAGCTGTGCCACTACTGAGTCAGGATTCATCCCTCCTGCAACAGCCGCATTTAAAATTTGGTTACGCGCTTTAATGTAAGCATTAATTTCCGCTTGTTTAGCTTCAATAGAGCGCTCTAGTGCCACTTTTTCATCTTTTAGTGCATTTGTATCAAGCGCTAGCGTTTCTGCTTTAGCTTTACGGTCTCCGTATACCGATTTAATATCCTGCCCTTGCGCTGCATTTAATCCAGTTGGCACCTCGAGACCAATCACCAAGAATCCCCACATCGCCTGTGAGGCTCTTCGCAGTACTTGTATTACCGCATCTGTATATGATGCGTCTTGGTCATGTAAGGGCTGCAAGTTATCTTGCATAAGCGTAAGATCAAAGCGCGTGTCAAACTCGTCGTTTGAACCTTTAAGACGGCACTCATACGCTGTCATCTCATCCTTTATCTTTTTAGGATAGAGCAGCTCAATTAATCTTAGCCTTTCAGTCGGATGCGTCCCCATCACTTTTAGCCAACACTCTTGCCCTACGTCATTCGCATCCAATTCATCTAACTTTTTGAAATCATCGTCTGACACCGCAAAATGACTGATCAGGGTAATGGTTAAGTCCTTCATTGGGCCGAGTACATCGGAGCATACTGCGTATAGTAAGCACCGGCGTATATCATCGTAGTAGGCATAGTCTTCAATGGAGTAATAAAAAGAATTGTTTTTTTGCTCGTCGCTCATAATCTCAAAGAGCTTCGCTTTTGATTGATTAATTTGCAGACCGAGTTCAAAGGCGCGGTCAGTGTGAAGATATTTTCTAAATTCAGTGGTGCTGAAGCTATCTTCTATATACTCCCGATACTGCTGTGCAAGATCCTCAGCGTCTTCATCAACTTCCACTCCGAGCGCCTTCTTCTTTTCTATTCCTTTTGGATAGTGAAAGAAAGTGCTCTGAATTGCAGTTGCTAACGAATGCTTTGCCAATTGGTTTGGACTAGGTTCAAAACGTTCTGTGTTTGACTCTGATTTAAATTCAGGATCTTGTTGTATTGACGTTACCGGAAGGCTTAACAACTCCTTGCGATATATCGCAACTCTGGCACTGGTGTCACGGGCTAACCCTATACTGTCGGCTAGTACCGGTACATACACACCTGACATATCTGGAACAGGTAAAACTAGGTGATCGGGTAATGTCGAATTATCGTAACCCTGCTTAAAACTTGCCAGTTTATCGAGTTTTTGCATTCTGTTGGCACGTCTGTTGGTCGCTTGGTCTCCGTTAAGACCGGGCTTTACACTTGGTCCATAATTTAAACGCGGATCCGTTTCAGCCATACCGCCAAATGCTTCAATTTGCTTCCAGCTCCATTGCGTTTCTGAATAAGCAATTTCAACACTACACTGTTGACCATACAACTTGTTTGGGACGATGATGGTACTGAGCTCTTCTGTAGTGGCTTTTCGCTCACCTTTGTCAACCATCTCAAGTGCTAATTCTGTATTGTCTACACTACACTCTTTGCCATAGTTATCTTTTTTATAAGAATATTCAGCAACACGAATAACTTTATGACCCTTTTGAAAGGCTAAATTGACA
Organism: Pseudoalteromonas sp. JC3; assembly: GCF_030291895.1. Taxonomy (NCBI): domain Bacteria; kingdom Pseudomonadati; phylum Pseudomonadota; class Gammaproteobacteria; order Alteromonadales; family Pseudoalteromonadaceae; genus Pseudoalteromonas; species Pseudoalteromonas sp. JC3. The sequence continues at coordinate 2,309,374 of NZ_CP127855.1, forward strand.
TCTTTAAACGCGACACCTTCACCATTTTCCCTTGGAAGTACTTCCAGCTCTCGCCATAAGTGTCCGTCAACGTAAATATAGATAAATCCTTCTCTTAGCTGATCTTCTCCGTCTATCCCCATTCTCAACGGATAAATATGGACCAACTCCACTTCTGTATCTTGTGCAGTGTCATTCGCCGAAGAAGTACCAAGTGGTATTTTGTAGTATCCCGAGGTGCCAAGATCTGGGTTAGTATCAGCAACCATCAAAGACACTTTCTCTTGGTCGTTTGCTAGCCCTTCAAAAACCAGCTCTCTGTGAGCAGTTTCAAGATTCGTTAAGTCTGGTACTGTAAAATCACTCATCCTAGTTTCACTCCATCCTTGTAATACTCTTTACCTGATACGCTTACTTTTAACTTTTTACTTCCTGATTTATCGGGGGTTGCATCTCTTTTCGCCACTGACAGTGAGCTAGGGGTCGCACCGCCCGGTTGATTCAAGGGAGAAGGTGGCGTGTTTTTACTGTTAGAGATCATAAGATCTCCTTGGCGCACGGCGGGTTTTCCTTCGATATACACATCAAAAGAGCTGGTAATAAACTCTGCTTTGCCTTTGATTGTGCCACTGGCAATGCCTTTCTTTTTACCGGGTTGATCACCGGTGCTTTTTGAAAAGTTACTTTTGATATTTGCTGCGGGATTGCCATTGATTTTTACTGAGCTTGCCGTGCTCGCTGCATCACCTGATTTGGCGAGATTGCTATAAGGGATTGGCACAACAACTTTACCAATCTTAGTCCAGCACACATCTATGGTATTTAGCATGCCACCACTGTCTTTATGAACTGCGGTGCGACCATTAATTAATACGTTTTGGCCGCTCACGATACCGACTTGCTGTGCTTCGCTATCTGTGTCTTTTTCGATTTGTTCCTCAGTGCCAGCTTGCCATCCTATTTTGCGCTCAACCAAATCTAAAAATGCCCGAGCGTTGTCAATGGGCATGTGCATATCCATGCCAGTCTCTGGCTCTTGATGAGGTAGAATTGGCTCGTTTTTTTCATCGTTCCACTTAGGCGGTGGGACAATATAGTCACTGGCAAACTCGGTTATCATTTCACCCAGCATCATATCGCCATATTTAGCGCGCGCAATCTCATCTATAAATGCGTTTTCACCGCTGGCTTTGTCAGGAAATACGGCTATCCCATTTACACAGCCAATGGCGCCATTATTTTTCGCTGCGATAGTAAGCTTTAACAATGCAGGATTATTATGTCGCCACGACACACTCCCGCCTACTCGAAGCGTCGCAGACATGGCATCTTGATCGTACTGAATCGAATCTGGCTCTTTTCCTTTTACTGCCGCGATAAAGCTCATAACACACTCCTTGTTACTGAGATTAATTGTGGTTTTTCTTGCTCTGTGATCAGCCACACTCTGTCAATATGGCTATTTAACGGGTTATGTAGATAACTACTGGCAACCGCAAGTCCCATTGCATTATGGCCAGCGCCAATATACCCAATGGTATTTGCAGTGTTGTTTAGCTCTATTAACGCGTCATACTCTTGGTACAAGGCGCGGCTGGCATTGAGCCATTCTCTTTGCCACTGCTCACTGAGTAAGCGGGTCGAAATATAAGGCTCGTTTATCTCCGCGTGCAGCTCTTTTAATAGCTCACCTAAGCCGCCCTGATATGCTTTGGTTTGGCATGAAGTCTTACTAGCGCTTGTACCAAGCAGTACGCAACCGCCTTCACTTAATACAATACCTTCAGGGCCGCCAACAACTTGTAGCTTGCCTACCCAGTTTGGTTTTGACGCTTCATCATAACCAACGCAACTATCTACAAATACATAGAGACTATTTGGCGAGAGCGAATCAATATCAAGCGTTTTATGCAACTGAATATCATCAACGTTCAGCTCAATATGGTCACAAAGCGTCCTAACATCAGACACTTCGATATATGGCTCTTCTGATTTTGCGTAGCCAGTAATTAGATTAATGGTGCCGTCCCACGCGTTGGCACTGCCATCAAGCCGTTGCTTAGTCTGGCTTAATAAAGATTCTAGAATGGTTAAACAGCGGTCTTTACGTAACGTGACCGAGATCTCTTCGATTTGTGCGCGCAAGTATGGCGCGTCGAGGCTTATATCGTACCTAACAATGGCTTTGCTTGGCGAGCAAAAGCGCATGTTATTTGCGACCGCGGTATATAAAGCACTAGGATGGTTACCGGCTGGGGTTTCTAGCGCGATTAATTCAAACTGCATGTGCCACTCCTTGAGTTTGTGCCACTTCGACTAAGAACACGCTGTTACTGCCTGTTTGGCTCTTTTTTACCCTTCCTCGCCATATTAATGAAAACTGCTGTGTTTGCGAGTCAATTACCAGCGTATCACACTGCATATCAATAGGCGTGGCGTCTGGGCCATTAACCAAACGACAGCGAGGTACGATTCTGGGCAACGTTAGCTTTAGGCTTTGTCCATAAGGTAAATCTGGCGTCAAGCCCATCATGTCAATCCACCAGCCATCACTAAATGGGTTTGAAGTTTGTTGGTCTTGCGGTGCGACTTGATAATGCGCAGCAGGGACTGCTGCTTTAAATGGGAACTTGCCCGCTAAAGCTTGGGATTCGTCAACCTCAGGAAGTTTATCCACCCTTGGCGACCAAAATGGTGGGATCGCTGCAAAGCTTGCAACCGCAGTGTCGTGGCTCGGCTTTTTTAATACCTGATTAGCATACTCCACTTGTGGCAATGGCTGGCCTTTCGCTTCTTTATTTTTGAGCTTATAACCACGACCGAGGGGATTTTGGGTAGAAACTTGTTCTTCATCCGACGGACTTGTGCCGCCATAGGCAAGTTGATAATTTAATACACAGGACGATAATACTTGTGGATCGCTCGCCACGGGCCCGAATAGCGATCGCTTCCACACACGCTCACCAGTAACTCGAAGTAATTTATCAACAAATACCCTGTCGTTACAGCCGAGTTTTAGTCCAACTTCAATCACTCGCGCTTGCTTGTCGGTTGGTGGAAAACAGGTCAATTCGCCGTATACTTCAAAACCGGTTTTATAGGGCTGAACTTCGCTAACGGCGGTTAGGCAGGCTTCAAGCCCTTCACCGTCGAAGTCATCAGCAAGTACAACAGGCGCTCCAGTTGGATCGGGATACACATTACCATTTACGTCGTATTCAAAGTTTTGCTTCACAGCGATGACTACGATGGGATCTTTTTCCTCATCCCAAGCCTCAACCGTGCTACTTTGCCACTCGGATTCATTCACTAGCATGGTTCAACTCCTGCTTTACTGATTGCCATTGAAGATAAGCCATCGGCATGTAAAAAAGCGCAGCGCCAAGTGCATGCGAGGAAATTTTGGAAAGCTTGCGCTGTATAGCAAGGCCAGCCAATCCCTGTTGTAACCAAGCCGCTGGCTCAGAGACTTTACGCCCTGCGAGTTGATGTTGGGTATTTGCTGTAATTAAGGCTTGGCGTTCGTATTCTGCTTGCTTAAAACTGGGTAATTTTTGCGATTTTTGAGATTTAATGCCAGTTTGCGCATCACTTATTGCGAATTCTTCAGGCAAGTCGAGATCGGTGATTTGTTTCCACGCCTCGTAAGCCGGACGAGCGGTACTGGGGGCTTCGAGTAACTTAACTAGATTTTGTAACGAACGGGTATGAGAAAAGTACGGAAATACTTCTGCAATGTAGCTTGGATTATGCTGACAATAAAGTAAGCATGGTTCATCCCATTTTGGCTCATCGAGTAAACCTGCCAGCTGCAATAGTTTTGCTTTTAGCGCGGCATCATCGGTCATCGCAAACCGCTTCACTAAGTGCTCTGAAAGTTGCTCTGTATTACACAGCCACATATTCACCAATGCCGTGTAGGCAATTTCAGGGTTGCTATGTTCAAGTGCGGCCATGAGTTGGTGGCGCGACAAGTTAGCCGTACTAAATGCTAAATAGATAAGGCTCGTAGGCCAATTTTCATCTGTTGATAAAATTCGCTGTCTGAGTGCATCACCAAAATCAATGCGCCATGCTGACAAGTTATGAATGAGCAGCTCAGCAAGCGCAGGCTGGCTGTTAATCGCCGTGATGATTTCACTAGCTTGGGCTTCAAGCGCTCTTGTCCCAAAAAGATGGTTAATAAGTAACAACAGCTGAGGTGAGTCAATCTCTTGGGTTAACGTAAATACATCATCAATCGACCCATGCGCGATACAATCTAGTTGGGAGCGATTTATCCAGTGTTCTTCGTCCGTCGCAGCTAAGGTATACACATGATTTAATAGTTGTTTTTCAAGAGCATGTAAACGCCCAGTCTCAACTACTTGGCGTGCATTAAACTTTTGATAATGACGCCAAAGCGACTTGAGTTGCTGACGGTGAACGGCCAATTTGGTTGCAGCTAAAAACATAGTCACACCGTATCAGCTTAATTTAATCGAATTGGCCAGCCTTGGAGGCTGAGATCTTGCTCAATATCGGCGTTTAACAGTTTACCTTCAAGCTGTATCTCACCATTGCCGTTGATCGCAATGCTGCCATTTTTGGTTTTGACACAGACTTCTTGCTCGCCATTTAACACCACGGTGCCGTTGTTATTTGTCACCGACGCCGCCGGAAAGTCTTGCGGTGCAGCTAAGCGACCAATAACGATAGGCATTGCCACGCTATGTAGCAACACTTCATCGTCAATACTTACGCGTGTCACACTGTCTAATTGACCTTTAACCTTCATTTCTACATTAGATCCGTCACACTTCACTCGTAACACTTTGCCTAATTTATCAATGGCAGATACACGCCATACGATGTTACTCAACGATGGTGGAAATTGTACGACATTGGTTTTCATAGACTTTGCTCCCTGCTTAGTTATGGCTAATTGCAGAGCCAGACACTGAAATGTTGCTGGCGCTTAAGTTCAAGTTGTTCGCATCAATGGTAATATTACCTGCCGCATCAATTTCTATTTTACCGCCGCCTTGAGAAAGCTGAATTGAGCCGCTACCTTGGCCAACGATAGAAATGTTTCTATCGGCATTGATGGTCAAGTTACCATTTTGCGCCGCAAGCTCGACGTTACCGTCAACACTGAAGTAACTGATGTCTTGCGCGGCCTCTAGATTAATGGATTGCTGCGCTTCGAATTGAATATTGCTATCAGCAGACTGAATTTTAATGTCGGTATCTGCGGTGAGTTGAATAGCCTCTTTGGCATTGATCTCAATATTGGACTCAATACTTTGGATATAAACAGCATCTTCTGCGCGAATGCTTATTTCTTTGTCGGCTTGTGCCACAATATTCGCTTGTGATTGCAGCGTCATCGCTTCTTTCGATTTAATATCGATGTAACCTTTTTTGGTTTCAAGCTTGATAAATTCGCTACCTTCAGTGGCATTAAATTCGAGTATATTTTCTTGCGATTTGGTGAACAATTGAATTTTCTCTTCGCCTTGTTTGTCATCCATCAACAAGGTGTTTTCTGCCTTTGTCACCAATTTATTTTCAGTGGCATTCTCTGCAGTTACCGGGCTTAGCGCTTCATCGTTAAATAGTGCACCGAGAATAACTGGCCTGTCTAAGTCACCATTTTCGCCCGCCACCATAACCTCAGTTCCTTTGTTTAGAGGAAAGTGTATGCCGTGCCCGCCAGGTCCACCATAGTGCTGCATAAGTCGAGTCGGTTTACTCTCTTCCCCTTCACCATCTTGGTTAAATGGCAGCTTGACTTTATAGCGCCCTTTGTCATCCACTTCTTGCTCAATCGTGGCATTAAACGATGCAAAGACCTTTTTACGCTTAACCACAGGCGCTTTAAACTGCACATCAATTGGGATGATCGTCGCTTGGTTTTTATAGGTTAAGCCTTTTACCTTGGAGCCATATTCAACGCTGCCACCTTGACAGCCTTTATGAGCAACAGACACCACTAAGTAACGACCGCTGTAATTAGGGTGATCGGTTATGGTTAAAGCGACACCTGGACGAAGCGCTCGACAGTCAGTATCGATTACAAAAAGATTTCGCTGACAATCAATACTTTGCTGGTGCACTTTGGTAAGTGCATCGCCATCTCCTTCAGTCATGAAGTTTTCAGCGAATATACTGTCTTCACCAAAGCCGCCAACCTCTGTTTGATTATTGCTATTTACAGACAGTGCGCAGCCTTTTTCATAGTCTTCGTCATACAGCCTAAAGCCGCTATTTAGTAAACTCGCTTTTTTAGAAAAGGCAAAGACAGACTCGCTCGGTCTTACCTGTCCGGTGGGTGACGCATAAGGCAAAGTGATCTCTTCCATCTCTGAAGAAAAATCACTGCTGCTGGCAAATACCGATAGGTTGGCTTGGCTACCCGTTGACTCTGTGCTGCCGTAAACAAAACCGTAGCGGCGCATTAGACGCGTTACAAAGTCAAAATCACTTTCATCATACTGTACTGTCATAGCAAGGGAAGGTGATGATGCCTTTAGTTGCAATTTTCCTGACGGGAACCCAGCCTTGTCTAACACACTTTTAACGATGGCATCCGCAGACATGTCGGTAAAAACGCGATTAGATCGTTGATGCTTGAGCAACACCAAAAGTGATTGAAAGGATAAGGTATACACGTAGCCTTGATGACTGCGACCATGGCAGATATATTCGGTAATAATCCCCGAAACCGTTCTGTCAGACATAGCCCATGTAATGGAAAATGTAACATCTTTACCAATCACTAGATCAGGCTCAATTAGCTCTTCACTTAACACCTCAATATCGAAGCGGTAGTCGCTGCATAAGCTGTCATTCTGTGATTCAAAACTCAATACTTTAAATAAACTCCCAGACAACCCCGCAATTTCGATTGCAAAGTGACTCTCGTTTGCCTTAGGTAGTTTATCGGCAAGTGATGCGAACATTTCCATTTTTGTCTCCTTACTCGTATCTACCGTTAACTTAAGTCGGCGAATACGGCTTCAATTTCACCATTTTCATCCAGTGTCAGCGTCAGCAGATCTGGCATATCTTCTTCGCTCATAAAGCCCAAAATTGAGCGAGCGATCCCAGGTAAAATTTGTTGTTCAATTGTTGCGTTAACCAATCGTGCGCCGCTATCAGACATAGCGCATTTATCGGCTAGATAATCTAGCGCTGTTTGATCTACGCGCAGTTGTATTGCGTGATTGTCACGAAGTCGTGCTGCGACCTTTTCAAGCTTTAGTGCCACAATATGTTTTAACACATCGGTATCAAGCGGGAAGAAAGGCACAACCTGCATACGTGCTAAAAGCGCAGGTGCAAAATGCGCGAGCAAGTTTGGCTTAATTAAGCTGACTAGCTGCTGAAAGCTCGGTCTCTCAAACGGTGTTTCTTCCTCGTTGTTGTCTTGTGCTTCTTCATCTTCAGGTACGCCTTGCTGAATGATCCCATCCACCATTTTTTGCATGGCCTGCTGCTCGGTTTCTGGTGTACAAGCATTGATGATTTGCTCAGCCCCTAAATTAGAAGTCATGATAATAACCGTGTTTCTAAAATCGATTTCACGCCCTTCACCATCACGCATTACACCCATTTCAAACACTTGGTAAAACATATTCATGACATCTGCGTGGGCTTTTTCCACTTCGTCAAGTAACACCACAGAATATGGACGTTGGCGCACCGCTTCGGTCAACACCCCGCCTTCACCATAGCCTACATAACCCGGTGGCGAGCCTTTGAGTTGTGATACCGTATGTGCTTCTTGATATTCACTCATGTTTATCGTGGTTAAGAATTTTTCACCACCAAATAGTAGTTCGGCTATGTGTTTTGCGGTTTCGGTTTTACCAACCCCTGAAGGACCCGCTAATAAGAATACGCCCAGTGGGCCAGACGACGCCGATACACCCGCTTTTGCAACCCGTAAGGTTTGTGCAATCGCAGTCAATCCAGCATTTTGACCCACAACGCTTTGTGCCAGTGATTGCTCAAGCTTAAGTAAGCTCTCCAGCTCGTCTTTCACCATGTTACCGACAGGGATCCCAGTCCAACTTGCGATCACTTGCGCTACCGTATCGCTGGTCACTTCAGAGAAAATTGCATTATCATCTTGATTTAACGCAGCAAGCGCTTGTCTAATCGCAGGTTTCTCTTCGTCACTTGCACCGTGTAAGGCATTATAAGTATCAATTTGCAGCTCACGACTTTGCTCAAGCTCAGCAAGCTGCTCTTGGGCTTGTGTAAGCGCATCGGTGAGGCTTTGAATACAAGTTTGATCTGCAATCCCAAGCTTTGACTCGATTGCCAAACGTTCAATTCTGCTTTGATAGTAACGGATCTGCTCTTTGGCTTTATCAATCACCACAGGCGATGTTGCCGGTCCCATTCTGACCATAGCAGCGGCGGTATCTAGTACATCAATGGCTTTGTCAGGTAATTGTCTACCTGTGATATATCGTGCAGATAAAGTAACCGCGGCTTCAATTGCACTGTCTGTGATTTGAATTTGGTGGTGCTTTTCGTATTTATCTTTCAGCCCCGTGAGCATGAGCTTCGCAGCTTGCTCGGTTGGTTCATCGACTTTAATTAATTGAAAACGGCGCTCAAGCGCAGCATCGCGCTCAAAATATTTTTTATATTCGCTCCATGTCGTTGCAGCAAGTGTTCTTACTTCTCCACGTGCAAGCGCAGGTTTTAGTAGGTTTGCGGCATCTCCCATGCCAGCGTCGCCACCAGCACCAATCAAGGTATGCGCTTCGTCAATAAATAAGATAACGGGGGTCGCTGAACGCTTTACTTCATCAATGACTTGTTTAAGACGACGCTCAAATTCACCTTTTACACCTGCTCCAGCTTGTAGCAGACCCATATCTAGTACGCAGATCTTAACTTCTTTAAGTTCTGGCGGAACTTGCCCTTCAACTACGCGCTGAGCAAGTCCTTCTACCACTGCCGTTTTACCAACACCAGGCTCACCGACAAAGATTGGATTATTTTTACGGCGACGACACAACACATCAATAGCGAGGCGGATCTCCTCGTTGCGCCCAAGGACTGGGTCAATTGCACCAGAACGTGCTTTTTCAGTGAGGTCTTCACAAAATGCTTCTAGCGCGCTTTCACCTTGTGAGCGACTATTCGACACCGTGTTGTCAGCATTTGGCTTACTGAATACTTGACGCTCAGTCGAACCTTTACAGATCTTATTTAAATTCTGCTTTAAGAAGTGCGTATCAATCTTGTCGAACTCGCGTGCCAGTCCAAATGCAGGGCTATATATCGCCATGTCTTTGAACGAGTCAATCAGCGCAGCTCCTGTGATCCAATCATTTTGATGGCGCATGTTTGCGCTGAGCCATGCTTTTTCTAACCACTCATAGAGGCGACGGGAGAAAACCGGCTTGCTCGGGTTACCAGCATCTTGTTGATTGATAAATTCGAGCGCACTATTCCACAATGCGTCTTGATCAACTTCGAAGAAAGGTAAGATCTTCGCAACATCGCCGTCATTGTGCTCTTCCATTAACTTTAATAGGTAATGCTCTGGTAGCACTTCAAAATGCTTTCGACTCGCTGCGAATCCAGCCGCGGCTTCTAACGCTGTCGCGCTGTGATGATTGAGTTTGTCTATGAGATTCTTTATGCCTGTTGCGTCCATCTTTTAATCCTTGCTATTCCCGTTCGCATTAAAACTGTGATTGTGAATATATTTTCTTCTCTACGCGTGCGTTAACTTTACCTATCGCACAACTTATCCCAAGCTTGCCAGCTCCTAACCGAGTTCCCTCGCGTGCTTGGCGATTGATCTGCACTACCAGTTGCCAATTCATTTTGGTTGAGGTGTGCCAATTTAATAATTGTGATAAACGTTTGGCTTTTACACCACCGGGCTCATATAGCTGCGCCTCAGCCTCGTCCATTGGACCAAGCTCAATGCAAATACGATTGCCCGTCACCAATACACGTTTGCCCAATATGCCATTGCCGCCCAACGAAAAGCCGCTTTGTTTTGACCCTAACTTACCCGCTTCGGTAATTCCTTCCCACTCAACGATATTATCTTTAATCGTTAAGCTTTCGTCTTGTAGCGCTTGCTTTAATACTTGCTCAAGCCCAGCTGCGCTGGTTTGTTTGGCACTAATTAGGTTTAATTTGCTCTTATCTGACTGGTTATTTTCAAATACTGCAGCAACTATTTGATCAAATTGCTGCGCACCTATGCCCGCAAGGTTTATCTGAGATTTCTTCCAACTTTGAAATAGCTGGCAATACAATACATGATTAAAGAGATCTAAAAATGCACGCGTTCTAGCACCTATCTCCTCGTCTCCTGCGGCTTGTTCTAACAAGTAGTGCGGCATCGCAGCGTCAACGCCATATAAACCGAGAAATGATGTTTCGAGCCTCAGTTTACCTCGTTGCCTTACTTGCAATTCACAGCGTCTAACGTCTGACGCTGGAAACCCAAGTTCTTTATACGGTGCAATTTCAACGCGATGACTGTGGCCACTTTGTAACTCGTTATTGCTAGCCCAGTGCTGTTCAATAAGCGTTAGCGCCTTGTACAAACTAAAACGCCAAGGTGTTGCCATCAATTTAGCGATTGGCTCTGGCAGTTTTGCCCAAATAGGTTGGTTTTGCTGCTCCATCATTTACACCTGATAACTATCGCCTGCAGTCACATCCCACTCCCACTCGTGGTAACTTGGCAGCAGCGTCACTCGGGTTTTTAAGCACTCGTTGATTGGTGCATATAGTTTAAAGAACTGATGCAACACATCGCAAAAATGGTAAGCGTCGGCTGTACAAACAAAGCTCTTTTCGTTTAGGGTTAAGTGTATCTCTATTCCTTTAACAAACACGCCCTTTTGTAGCAATGAGATAGGTTTAGACTCAGCGCCTTGGATGCTCTCGATACGATTTCGATTTTCAGAGCGCTCCGACCAATCAAACAGCGCCAATAGCTTTTTCAGCTGGGTTGGCTCCGCGAGCTGAGAGAAACGCATATTCAACAAGCTAATGAGCTGCCAATGTAATGCCTGATCAGGAGAATTAAGCAACTTGCTCGGCCTTACGACATTTTTAACGCTAAGTACCGACGGCACATCAGCGCTTTGCGCATTGATATCGCCTTCTTGCAGTGTTTGCCTTGGCCACGCCGCGTTATGTGCCAACAGATCAGTCGATAAAGTAGTAATATCACCCACTTCTTGCATTGAAAGCTGAATGTACGTCTGTGGCGATACCCCGCCAATATCACGGCTTATCAGTGAATACAAATGGGCGTTATCTTCATATACCGTGCTATACCGAGAAACAAAGTCGATGGCTTCTCCAGTGCTACTGCTTGCGCCTTGTACCGACTTCACGCTATAACAAAAACTCTCTCCAAGTTTATTTTGCACTGGATGCAATTGGTACTCTGTTTGGTTTTCACTGACTCGGATAGGCTCGGCATCTACAGGATAGATATTTACCGCAGGTACACAGTTAAGCAGGATATTATCCGCGTTTACTTTGTTACCGGGCGGCAATTTAATATCACTGGCTATTTTGATGCTGATAGTATTAGTGTCTGGATCAATATTTAGCGTATCCAGTCCCGTTAGTTCAACAAAATAGAACTTTTCACGAGAGTTAAAGTAATCAAGCAGCAACGCATATGCGGGATGACTCTGTTCGCTATTCGGCAGCATTCCGGTGCTGTCTTTATGAAAAGCCGCATCAATTTTTGACTTGTTCAAGGTATATTGCGTCGTACTGCCAAGCTTTCCTGTCTCAACCTCTATCGCTGCATTTGGATTCTTCATCATTTGATAAAGACTGGCACAAAGCGGCGTGTCTCCACGTAAATACACCCGCAATTTAGAGAGATCGTAATCATCTAAACTGCCTTGGCCTAACCGCTTGAGGTGCAAGTTTAACGTTGCACCAGTGTGGATCTCATGATAGTCCACAGAGTAAATCTCAAACGGCAGCACTTTCGTTTCTGCGGTGGTAGTAAAGTGACAAGCCACAGGGGCGTTGTCACTTTTATGGGAAGAGATTTTCGCGCCTTTTGGCACACTCACCAGTCCTTGCATAGTGAGTTTTGGCGCAAACTCTAGCACCGTCGTAGACGGATAATAATTTAATAATATTGGGCAAATCTGTCTGAGTACCTGCTCAGACACTTCGGGTAGCGTTTCGTCCAATCGCTTTTGCGTAAATGCCGTTAAGTAAGCGACTCCTTCGAGCAAGCGCTCAACATGAGGATCTCTATCCTTTAAAGCGTCAATATTTAAAAAGCCGGCATGTTCAGGATACTGCTGAGCAAATTGTTTACCTGCTTGTGTTAACAGCCTCATTTGCGCATCAAAATATTGCTGCATATCCATTAGTCTGCTCCTCCTGCATTGACGTTTGCTTTACCACCTGATGCAAACTTAGTATTCAATCTGATTATCTCGCCGGTTTTTAATTGCGCTCTTATCTCAAATCGAATCACACAGTTTTCCTCTTTTATGTCGATGGGTCGAACGATGAGGTTAGTAATTCTTGGTTCGTACTTTTCTATGGTTCTTTTTACTTCATTGGCAAGTGTTTGCTGCGAATAAGGTAGCCCTTCATATAGATCTTCCACATCCGGTAAACCGTAATCACCTAAGTGCTCAAGCACTCCCCTACGCGCATTCAATAGTTGCGTTAGGTGTTTACATACGCTGTCGCTTAGATGCGATAAATTGTTATCGCTATAGGCTTGGCGTGATGGCTGAGCTAGCAAATCAAATAAGGCCATAGAAAAATACGCTCTCTATTCATTGCGCGAACTAGTGTAAGCTTGAAAAGGAGGCCAATAGGCCTCCAACACTCGAAATTAACGACCTTCAGTCCATGAGTCAGAGAACTCAATGTTACCGTCTAGGTACGTCCAAGTGATGCGCTTGTAACGCATGTGCACTGTTTCAAGGTGAGGATAACGCTCTTTATCCAAATCTTTAACGTTGTGCATTGTTGGCGTGATTGAAGTGATTTTCACGTCTTCAAGCGTATGGCGGAAGTACTCACGCTCAGTACCAGTGTCATCAATACGGTACCATTTAAGCTCAAGTTGCTTTAATGTTTGACCGTTTGAACACGCTTTGTACATGTACGGAGTAGCAGCATCCACAGCTTTTGTGATAACAAAAGGCTCGTGCTTACGAGTACCTGTTAGCTCGCCCGTGTCGTTATCAGTTGGGATACGCAATTCGTGATCGAAATGCAAAATCTCAATTGAACCTTCACGCTCAGCTACAGTTACTGAACCTTTAACGTCGTTACCTTGGTCGTCCTTTAACCACATATACGCTGGAATTGCCATTTTTAATTTCTCCTTTTAAGATAAGATGTTTCCTAATTATTAAAGGCATTGATCAAACGCGTGTTTTTCACGTTTGATCCCCAAACAAAGCGCCACGCTTTATGCCAATTTGGGAACATGTCCCAAGTTGGTGGCAGCCAACTTGGGGCAATCTTTCACTACATGTTATAAGTCACCACGTAATTCCATCACTAACGTCGCCGCATCAAATGGCGTTTTTAGTATATCCAGCTGCAAAAAGTGCTGCTGAACTGCTTCGGGTAACTGTTTAAATTCGAATTCAGCTCTAAGCTCTTCATTCCATCTAAGCGTCACAAAACTGTCTACCGTGATTAGCTCATCCTTTGGCGCCGTCTGATTGTAGTGCTCAACTGCTTTTAAAAAATTTACATCATGGTCTTGCATACAATCATTAAGCACCACGTAATGCAGGTAATTTACTGCCTCTACGACTAATTCTATCTCTAGTTTGTCTGTCTCTAGCTCGCTTGGGCGAACGCGTGGAGTATGCTCAAAACACGTTTCCATCGCCGCGGTGTAAGCTATAGCTGCTTTTTGCAATTTCTTTTTTGCAAAGAAGAGCTCTGGTGTCATCTCCTGGCTATATGACAAGTTAGTCACCAAGGCTGTACTTAGTACTATCAACCAGCTACATACTTTTCGTTTAAACATGACAATCCATTGCCTCATAATTTCTTTCTCTCAGATATTTCAGTCTTCTATCGCACAACACTTGTTTTGGAGTACAACGAGTAAGCATTTATTATTTTAAGTTTATGCATGGCTTAACTGGTTCTCCTATAAAGCTTCTGTACTTAACTACAGGCAAGGAAAATAAAATTAAAATCCAGATTATATTCCCAAAAAACAACATTTCAGACGAGCTATAACCGCCCAAATAAAATTCGTTTAACAACGAGTATATATTTACAAACCACCACACCCAAACTACCAAACCCCATGTTCTTTGACTTAACACACGAACTTGTAATATGAGCAATAAATTTGCTACCAAAACCAAGCTATCTAAGACAAAGATAACAATGTCTACAAACGCGACGCTAATCTCAGACGAGGTTAAAAGCTGATTGTCGTATATTGAAAACACAGTTAAAGAACATTGCATTAAAAATATAAATTTCCAAATAATATGGTCTGCTTCTATATTCATAAATATACCTTTTAATACCAGCAACCATATTAAACTTGGTCTTTTTATTGATAACCGTTTTCCATAATTGTGCTTATCAACCTAACCGGGTTTAACAACTTCTTCTTTTTGCACTTTTAGACGCAAGCTCAACTAACATCTCAAAAGCGCTTGCCGCTACTTCCGAAACTCTACAATGAAGGTTCAATGTCATGCTTAATAATGGGCAGCATTCACTGCCCTAAATACGCTTCATTGGTTCTTCAGGTGGCCTTCATTTTTCGCCAGGCATTTGTCCAACGAGTGCGAGGCGTACGTCGATACCTTCCACTTGGAAATGTGGAACCACATACGTATTCACACGGTAATAACCAGGATTACCCGGGATCTCCGACACAGTCACGTTGGCATCTTTTAACGGGTGCGTAGCAATTAGAGACTCGTCTGGATTATTCATCTTAGTAACTAATGCACCTAACCAATCATTAAGTTGCTGTTCTAGCTCGTGACGAGGCTTACTTGAACCGATATTTTCACGTTGGATCACCTTCATATAGTGCGCAATACGTGATACCAAGTAGATGTAAGGTAATCTTGCATTGATCCGCGAGTTAGAGGTGGCTTCCGGCGTCTCAAAAATTTGTGGCTTTTGCGCACTATTTGCAGAAAAGAAACACGCAAAGTCACTGTTTTTGTAGTAGCTCAGCGGGATAAACCCTTGGTTTGCAAACTCAAGCTCTTTGGTTTCAGAGATAAGTACTTCTGTTGGGATCTTAGTTTCTTGACCACGACCTGCCTCAAAAGAATGCAGAGGTAGATTTTCAACGCGACCGCCAGATTGTGGACCACGAATATTTACCGCCCAACCATTTTGGTGGAAGCTACGGACGATATTTGCGGCGAACGCAAAAGTCGCGTTACCCCATAGATAACGTTCGTGATGCTCACTACTAACGTCTTCTTGATAGTTAAAGTGACGAATTGGGTTTAAGTCGCCGTATGGTAAGCGCAGTAAGAAGCGTGGGAACGCTAAGCCAATATAACGTGCATCTTCTGATTCACGGAAGTTCTTCCAACGTAAAAACTCAGCACGCTCCATGTAAGAGCCCAAATCCTGAATTTTTGACACTTCTTCAAGCGAATCTTTTAAGAAGAACTTGGCACCAACACTACCTAAGAAGGGACAATGGGCTGCTGCAGAAACCCTTGAAATTTCTTGCAATAACGATATATCAGGCGCTGAACAATCAAATTCAAAGTTTGACACCATAGTCGAAATTGGCTCGCCCCCTGGTGTGTCATACTCAGCCGTATACACTTGCTTATAAAGCGCAGATTGCGTGGTATCTGGTGCTTCTTCGAAGTCGTCACGTAGCGTTTCTTTATCAACATCAAGTAGTTCAAGCTTTACGTTTGAGTTATTTGGACAACGATTCACCAAATAACGCAATGAACGCCACGCTGACTCTACTTTTTGAAACTGTGGATGATGTAAAATTTCGTCCAGCTGTTCAGAAATAATTTTGTCGACTTTAGCGATGTAGTCATCAAGTAATAACTTGTCGATACGCGACACTTCTTTGCTGTCATTAGTGGCCATGTCTAAAAAGACATTGATAGCAGCAGTTAAGCGCTCATTGGTGTCTGTTTCCGCAAGATTATTAGCATCACGGAAGTTATCAATGCTGATTTCGCTTGAAACCGGCTCAATAGACACAAGATTACAGATTGTTTCGTAAGCTGAAGCAGTCAAAGTCTCTTCTTTACGCGCTTCAACGTTTAACGTTTCTTGCATATTCATCGGTAGTATCCTTACTCTTGCGGTTGTTTTTCTTGCTCAGATAAAAGTGGCGCCAGCTCATTAAGGCGTGCTTTTAACTCATCTAGCTCTGGTTTGTTTTGTAAAATACGCTCCAGTTCTTTTCTCAGTGTTGAGTTATCAAGCAAGTTAGATTTCAGATCACGTAACAAGTTACGCATCGACATCATCTTGTTAAGCTCTGGCACTTGCGCTGCAACCTGCTCTGGGTCGAATGACTTAAAATCATCAAACGTCAGGTTGATACCGATTTCACCGTCACCTGCGATTTTGTTCGATACTTGAAACTTTGCCTTTGGTGACATGTCTTTAAGCACTTGCTCTAAATTATTTTTATTAATAGCAATGCGCTCTCGCTCAGCGAGGTCACAGTCGTTTTGGCCGTTGGAATAATCACCCACAACCAAAACTTTCATCGGTAGTTCACTCTTTTGCGTTGCACCTTCGGTTTCCAGCTCAAGCGCTATATTAATCCGCGCTCTTGGGATCTCTTTTTGAAACGTATCAGACATAGTCTTTCCTTATTTAATCAGTCGTTGCGCCTGCCGTTACAAGCCCAGCGGTTAACAATCAAACCCAGTCAATCGCTGAGCTTACTTTGGTTACGAGCATCTGCTGCTTTATCGCGGTTGCTCGTAGGTCAAATTCATCCCCTTGCTCCAAGGATATTGCTTCATTACATTGCTTGGCATAACGCCAAACCTCTAGAGCAAACGACTCATGCCATAGATCCAGTCGGTACTGTTCAATGTCTTTAAGCAGCTGCTCAAACATTGGATAGGCAAGATCAGCGCGTTCACTGCGCATCAATAAACGCGCTTGATATAATTTTTGCTTTGCAAAATCGAACTTGTCTTGGGCAAACCCTTCCATTAGCTGCAGTGCTTGCGCAAGCTTATTTTGGTCAACAAGCGCCTGCGCTTCTTTAAATTTATCTAACCAAATCTTCTGATTACCGTCTGTGCTCGCACCGTCACCTTGGCTTAATAGTTTATGCTCACCAATTCGCTCACGATTCGCCGCGGAGCAGAATTCACTTCCATCTTCATATTTAAGACTTAACAGTGTTGGATACTGATCAGCAATTGCCGCTAACTCTAATTCTATCCACTGTGCTTCTTTAAATAGCTTGAGCCCTTCAAGTGCAGCGATGGTTAGCCTTTGTAAATTAAGGTTAAAATGCATCGCCCCTTCCATAAATAAGGCTTCTGCCTTTTCTAACGCCTGAGCAAAGTTTTGTGCGGCTAAGGCGTTTTCAATAGGCACAAATGCCGCTTGCCTGGGAGCTGGTAGGCGCGTTTTCAGCTCACCATCATGTGGTGGTAATGCAAGCGCCCCCCACCTCACTGCACGTGCCAAGCGAATCGCTCTCATCCAATTTTGGCTTTCTTTGTCATACGCCAATAGTTTGCGAACTTGCTCTGTATAGGCCGAGTCTGACTGCGGTGCTTCCACGGCAATAGCAAGCGTGGAAACTGGCTTTGAAGCAACAGCTGTAGGCTGTGAAGTCGCCGCTACAGATTGCTGTACTTGAGGCTGTTCAGCGGTTGCCACTTCAGGGTTTTCAACAGGTTCTCGTACCGTCGCAACAGGTTGTACAGGAACTGGTTGCGAAACCAAACCTTGCTCACACCAGTGTTTTAAATCGGCAAGCGGCCCTGAGTCTGCATCAAGTATCGCCACCGAATCTGTTGCATACTGTTCAAGTACACGCTTTAATTCTGGCCACTGCTCCGGCACTGTCGCGCTGTGCGCTGTAGCAACACCAAGTAAGCGCTGTTGTTGTTGTAAGAACCAAGTATGAACCGATGCTCTCGCACGTTCTTTCACAGGGTGGATCTGCGCCTGATACTGTTGCAAAAGCTGATTGAACAAATCTAGCGAGTGGATCAAACCCTCAAGCCCAAACTCATTGGTAGCGGCCAACGCTAGATACGACGCAATGCGAATATCTTTGGTTTGTTTTTCTAACAGTTCTGATGCCAAAATAAAGTTGGCTTTGAAGTCTGGCTCGGCAACACCAGATGAAGAACCTTTTAGTAATTTAAATGACTCTTCGTATTTTAAATCGTCACCGCATGGCATACCGCCTAAAGGCGCCAATAAGTTTTCATGCCACTGCTGCCAGCTCTGATACTTATGTGGTTGACTCATAACTTACTCCAACTCCTTAACGCATCGAAAACACTCATATTTGATGCTTTTGCCAATTCATACATATGCGGTGTCACCGGATGTTGAGGCAAAGTCCCTGTTAGATTAATGGTCGTTGACAAGCTATTGTGCTCAAGCCAAACAGACGCAAAATACGAGGCTGGCATAGGTCTGCAATACACCACCAGCGAAGCTTTCTGGCTCAATTGACCATAGTTGTAAAAACACCAAGGCTGCCAGTGATGATCGGCCACCATATTGGTAATTAGATGTAGCCAAAATGCACCTAACAGCTGAGTATCTTCACCCACTTGTGGCATCGGTAATTTCAACCCGAACTGACAACGCAAACAGCCTTGTGTTTTGATCATTTTGAGCGCAGACATCACTTGGCTTATTAATTGTGCTCGCTGGTCAAGATCTTCTAGTTCAAGTGCATCCCATACACGCTGTATCGGTGAAGCTCGTAATGAAGACATCGCCTTATCGAAATCAATCGGTTGCGAAACCAGCTCACTTACCTGCTTAAGCTCCTGCGCGCTATGACGCATTTGCTCAACACTACTGCAGTTTCTGATCAGCTCATGGCTTAAGCTTAATGATTTAAACGCACTACCACATTCACTAAATAAAAATGCAGGGTTTTGTTTGTAGTCCGCATTACTCGATAACACGAACGAACAAAATGGATATTGTCTTCCACTTTTATCTTCGCTTGGCTGTAATGTGCCTAATAAACAGTTTTCGTCTTGACCTGAGGCGATAAAAAATAACGTTGACTGCTCTTTTTGAGAAGATGCATCTTTTATCAACGCCTGTCGGCTCATGTCTGCATACCCTTCTTGAAGCCAGCGCTCAAGCGTAATCGCTTCTCTTGAATCAACGTTAAACTTAATGAAGTCTGCTTGGATTGGGTTCTTACCCATAAATCCAAATGGCTGAGTCGTTGGTACCTTGGCGACTTTCTTATTATTAAAAAAACCGAACATGCCTGCGTTACCTCAACGCCAAGTTTTCATTAGAAGCAACACTCACCTTGGTATCAAACAAAGACTCCGGCAGCGCAAATGACGTCATAAAATATTTACTGAATATGCCACTGTTTCTGCTCGACTTAAGTGCAACTTGAACTTGGATTGGCTCAACACTAGCCTCAGCTTCTCTTTGTAATTGCCACGTTGCCATAAATTCAGTACCACGAACCCACTGCACATTCGCTTCATTCAATACTTTTAGGAATGCCCAAGGTCCTGACTTTTCGATTTCGATTCTGCGGCCTTCACTGTCTAAACCATATACCACTGCTTTTTCAGTGCCCGCTCTTGCAGGCCAGTTAAAACGACGCCACTCTTCAGGTTCGTTTCTATAACGGTAATTTTGGTCACTAAAGCCGATATAAGTTTCTTTTAATCCCTTTTGTGCCACAGGCATCATTTGGAAGCTAATACCCACCTCAGAACCGTCTCGAGGAAATAGCGAACGCGTAACCTTTCTCGCCTTAGTTAGCTTGTCTAGTACCCCAGGCTTAAAGCCGATACCAATCCCATTCCACGTTTTCTCTACCCACTCACCACGTTTTAAACGAAGGTAAGGAGATAGATTTTCAGCCATAAATTGCCAAAACACACCTGACTCTTGGTTTAGCAGTTCGCTAATATCTTCAACCGCTGCATCTGGGCCGTCGATATTGAACGGATATTTACCACGGATATTTTCTTTGTATGTTAAGAATACTTGATTAGACCAACGCTCATTAAGCTGTACTTTCGCTTCGTTCATTACTGTCTGCACACTAGCTAAAAGTGGTGCTTTTAGTAGTTTTTCAAGTGCTTGCTTAGTATCTGGGTCAAGCGCTCTTACTTGGCTTTCTACCACCACCCAGGCACTTTGCAGCGCATGGTTTTTGCTATCACCGTTTAACAACGTTTGAGTAAATGACATCGCCATATAGTCATCATTGTTACTCGCCGCGATCGTTTTGATGTCTGAATGAAATGCACTCAAAGCACCGAGATATTGCTCTAGGTAATCAGAGCGAGCGTTCTCTTCTCCTTTTGCCGTATAGCGGCGAAGATCTGCAAAGCGGCTCGACAGTTCAGGTACACGTTTTCTCGCAGCGGCTTCTATCTTTGCACCTTTAACCTTGCTGTTTTTAGACTTTGCAAGTAATGCATTTGCCTGCTCGGTCAACTTTTCTGTTTCTACCGTTTTGTTTGGCGAATCAATTAGATTCACGTTGTCGTCGATTGACGCCATTAAATCGACCAACGGACCTTCTGGTGATGACAACTGAGCCAGCGTTAAACTTGCCGCGTTGCTCGTATTAAATGGGCTTATTTCTACTGAATTTAAAAACTCAAACCACACATTGGCATAGTCTCTGAAATACAGCGCACGGATAGATTTAACTAAAGCGCTCGCTTTTGCTTCATCGACAGAACCTTGGCTTTCTGCGTTGTCTGTGCCCATCACCCAGTCGCCAGAGAATGCTTTGCTCGCGATGACCTTGATGGCGTCGTATACTTCATTTTCCCAAGCTTCTTTGGTGTAAACGTATGGAATACTGATCTTGGACTGCAAAAAGGTCTTGTTGTTTTGCTGCATCATTTGATCAAGCGTTAGTGCGGCTTTCGATACCGTTACTTTTGCTTTGATCTGCTCATATAACGCAGTCGGTTCTGGCGCACTCATTAAGTCTGAACGAGCCTGACTCACTAAGAAATCATTACTTTGCCAAATCGCAAGTTGCTGCGGTGCAGGCTCAACCGCTAATTGGGCTAAGTAAAAATCAATCAGTCCTGACAGTTGTTCTGTTAATACTTGCGTGTCTTCGTTTAGCGTTAGCTCTAAGCGGTCCGCCGTGTAGTCTAATAGCTCAGACTTAGCATAGTCTTTGTTTAAACGCTCAAACTCATTACTCATCATGAGTTGCAGCTTAAGTGCTTGATAGTACTTATCACGTAGCTTTGGCTCGATACGTTTAGCAACCTGCTCTTCTGTACTTAGCAATGCAATCCAGTTTTGATGGCTTTCAAACAGCGCTTGTTGCACAAGCTCCGAACTTGGTTCACCAATGAGCGCTTGTACACGCTGACGTAATACCTGTTCTATTGGCTTTATGGTGTTGTCAGCACTGTAAACACCAAGTAAGAAATACCAAGGCAGCTTTTTCTCATAGCCTATTAGCTCTTGATAGTGTGCAAAAAGAGACAAGGTAGAGTTAAATTGCTCGGCCAACGGCTGGTTTTCAACTCGTGTATTAACAACAGCAGTCGTTAATTTATCACTGGTTGTTAAAAGCTGCTGATTGTGGGTATAAGAGTTAACCAACAAGCCCGCTAGAGCAAATACCGACGTCACACACAAGCATACAGCAAAGCCTTTTAGCCATTTTTGTACGCGGCGCTTTTTCCGGTTACCCCGAGTGAGGTCTTGCAATTTAAACAACACATCTTTGAATACTTGGTTGATAAAAAATGCGGAGGTAATGCTTTCTTGACGATACTCAAACAATACTGATCTAAACGTAGATAGTTTGCTCGTTGCGCTACGCTCGATAGGCGTACCTTCTTGCGTACCAGAGGTAAAATACACACCAGCAAACCACGGTACTTCTTGGTACGGATTTTCTTTAAATAATGTGTCAATAAACTCTTCGACTTTAGCTGACGCCGCTTTAAACTGATTAGGAAAATCATAAATCAATTGTTTCCGTTGAGCGTTACGCTCACGCGTCATTTTAACTAGGCGCTGATCACACAGTCGCTCATACAGGCCAGTAAGATGCTTTGAAAAGTTCTCGCTCGCCACTTCACCGGTATTGGTGCCATCTTCTTCAAGTAAATACGCGCCCCAGGGTTGCTTACGCTCATCTTCACTTAGTTCATTAAAGAAAGGCTCAAAGCCGCTGATCAAATCACACTTGGTAAATACCACATATACTGGAAAGATAAGTCCAAGTTGATTGATTAACTCATCAATACGAGCGCGGATCTGTTTAACGTGGTCACGGATCTGTTCGCTGTCTGAAGTCAAGATATCAGCAACGCTAATAGCAACCATCACTCCATTGATTGGTTGTTTAGAACGGTATTTACGTAACAGCTTTAAGAATGACAACCATTGATCGTTATCTGATTCTTCAGTGGTATAACGACCTGCGGTATCAATCAAAACGGCTTGATCTGAAAACCACCAGTCACAATTACGCGTACCACCAAAACCTTGGATATGCAGTTGATTAGATTTTGAATAAGGGAAATGCAGTCCTGAATTTGCAAATAATGTGCTCTTACCCGCAGCCGACGGACCAATGATCATATACCAAGGCAAGGCATACAGCGCAGCGTTACCACGATACCCGGCCCCCAAATGAGAAGCTTTTAATGCAGACAGCGCTTCTTCCATTTTGGCTTTGATTTCTTCGACTTCGGCTTCTGTTCCCGCATGATTGTTGGCAATTTCTTTCGCTAACTTGTCACCAGAGCGCTTCACCCATAACCATCGAACTAATAAAGTAAGACAAAACAGACCAAATACAGCACCCATCACCATTAAACGATGATTTTGATCTTCAAGGCCAATAAACCGGCCTGCAAACCAAATTAGTGTCAAAATTGCGAATATGCCGACCCAATGAGCCGTCGCACGAGATGACAAAAATCCTAAGACTAGGTGCACTAGTCCACTACGATTCACTCCTGACATGATGTTACCTCGCTTTCCCTGTTTTCTCTAACTGCGTTAGTACTTCAATATGCTTATCAATTTGCACGACTTGCTGGTTCGCGCGATTCTCAATGAAATACGTTGAACCAACATACATACTGGCAAGTAAGGCGAGCGTTACTGACAAAATAACCCAGTACGGTAGATTTCTTCCCACCTTAGTAACCATACTTTCTTGTGGTTTTGCATTATCAGAAAGCTGTAATTTTGCAGGTCCAGCAAGCTCTTCTAATTGCGCTCTAACATCCAACATCAACGCTTTGAGTTGCTCGACCCCTTTTATCTTATAGATCCCTTCGAAACCCAGTTGTAAACAAACAAAATAGACTTCTAGTAATGTACGTTGCTGAGCCGCTACACGGCGGATATTTTCAAGCTTTTCATAAAAAGCTTCTCCCCCACGCATATTGCCAAATAATTCTAATTGTAAAGGTCGCGCCATCCATTCCATACTATACGGCTTCTGTGCCGTCATGATTTGCTCATCAACCAAAGCAGTTAGTGCAAATTTGGCTTCTTGCATGTCTGACGCACTGATCCGTGCGTCATAACAGCTCTTTTCATATTCATCAAAAGCATCCATGACTTTACTGCGTAGACCGTCAACTCCTTGATGATCAGCCCCGCCCTGGCGAATTGAAGTAAGCACTTCAAGCACCGGTGAAATGCAGGCGACTAGTTCAGATTTATTTTTCGACGCTTCCATGACCTTTACCTACTAACTATTTACTCGCCACTGAAACCACTTCAAGTTTCACGCCTTGAAGGCTAAATGGCACAAAGATTCTTAACGCTAATTCCTGTACAACTTGTTCCCAAGCAGCGCCATGTGGTTCCACTTTAAAATACTCATACCCACCTTTAACTGACACTCTATTCGGTGGGCGCTGGCAATGTGTTAACTTCACACCACCAAGCGCTGAAGCGATTAATATTTCTAACTGACTTGGCGCTGCCAGCTTAACTTGCTCTGCAAACAACTCGATCCATTGCGTAGATTCATTTTCATAGAAAGCCGCAATGTACAGCTCACCCCGTGTCAAGGTACTGCTTTCTATGTCTTTAACCTCAAAGATTGACTGAGAGATTGCACTGAGTACTAGATCAGACGAGCGTGCTGCGCTTATCGAACCAATAAGGGTTTGAATATGAGATTCGATTAAACCAAAGCTGCGCGTTAAGTCTTGATGGTCATAAACAGGTAACTCAAATTTACTCGCTTCTGGTTCGAAATTTATCAGTTGGCAGACCAGTTTATTTAGCGCCATAAACAGTGCATCAGGACTAGTTTTGGCGGTGGTACTTAACTGCTTAATCTCAGGAAAAACAGAGCTAAATGTTTGTAATAACAAAAAGTGTTTGAGTTCTGTTGGACCAAAATCTTCCACGATCCCCATACTCGCACGATTGGTAAACATCGCGGTGTACTTAGCTTCAACCATATTGACGAGTTTATTTACACGCTCGGCTAAATAGCCATGGGCTTTGATGTTTAACAGTGGAGGAATATAGCTTGAGTCAATTTCGAACTGCCCATGTTCACCACGTATAACTTTTATGCAAGGCAATTGCTCGATAAAACTGTTACTTGCGCTGAACTCAACCAGCATAAGTTTAGGCTTAGCAACCATCACTTCTGCTTTTCGGTTTGGATCATGTGCATCTTGAAGCTCAACAAAATCACAGTCATAAGCACTAAGCTGCCCAGTTTGCGGGTAACCTTGGATATTACTTACTGAATGATTGTTCGCGAGCGCCACACTAATGATGTATTCGCTTTTGTTATCTTCAAGCTCAAACATAGGTGCTTCGTTGTCAGCAAAAACATGAT
This sequence comes from Pseudoalteromonas sp. JC3, assembly GCF_030291895.1. NCBI lineage: Bacteria > Pseudomonadati > Pseudomonadota > Gammaproteobacteria > Alteromonadales > Pseudoalteromonadaceae > Pseudoalteromonas > Pseudoalteromonas sp. JC3. The sequence goes on from NZ_CP127855.1 coordinate 2,334,383, forward strand.
GTATATGACGACCACTTTTGAAGATTGCCGCAATACTTTGCAGTTTGACTACACCTTTGGCTAATGCCGATTCGTCGAATACAATTCGGTCTAAACCATATGCATTGTCTCTAAGACTTTGCTGTACACCAGCTAGTTGAGATTGCTGGTATTGATCGAACAGTTGTAAGTGCTGCTGACTGAGCATTAAACCTTCAGCCCAAACAGGTTTGTATACGTTGTTGTGCTGCATTACTTGTCCTCCTCTACTTCAGGTAAGCGAAGCGAGTTACTTGTAATTTCAATATCTAGAGAAGTAGATAAAGGCACAGGCCAATCATTTAAGTCATAAAATGCGCGCCAGTTACCACCCGTTCTATCTCTAAATAGTGCAACAAAAGCCACGTACTTTGCAGATTCAGCTTGTTCAAACTCGATTTTTATACGATCTGAGGGGTTTACGGTACGTTCTTCCACCGTAACTAAGGTGTTAGCCAGAATTGATTTATCGGACTTCCAAAGCTGTTCAAATGTAGAATTTTTAAACGCTTGAATATCAGTAAGTTGATATACTTTTAATACCACAGGTAGTGGCTCGTTAAACTGGTTTAAATTTATGTTATCAGTAGCAGTTACGTCTAACTTAACGTAAGTAGACATACAACCAGTCAAAAACAAAACCATTATAAATAAAGCATTCCTAGCCATATCCGCCTCAATTATAAGACATCCAAATTAGATTATTGGAAACAATTAATCTTTTTAATTTCCAGTACAATAGTAAAAATACATTTGATTTAACTATTTAACAAGAAATTACAGAACACAAGTATGCAGTTTGTAACTGAATACTAAGTTAACATTCAAAAATCTTCTTAAAAAATATTCAAACCATTGTTTTTTATAGGTTTTACTTTCTATTGGGAATTCAGGGAGGAAGTCACGAGACTTAATGAGCAATTCAGTTTGCATTAAGCTTTCTTACAACTTGTTGAGATAGACACTTCCCTGAAAACAAAAACCACACTAAACATCTGGACTTTTGATGTACATTCTCGAACGGCGCATAAGATACACAAACGCTTTTTACAGATCAACCTTAATATCAAACTAATATTATCAACCACCAAAAAACACACTTACACTCCACCAAATCCATGTAATAACCTCCATTATTATATTAAATTAATTTAATAACAGATAATTACACATAAAAACCGTATTTACACTACATTAACCAAGCTTTATGGATTGTTGTGAGAGTTTTCAAATCAACCAAGGCTAAATTTCATGCACACAAAGGTGGTCATTCACGACACAATCCAAAGTGCTAAGGTCACTAGTTATGAACTAACCACTTGTATAAATGAAAGTTTTGTTTTCCATAGTACTTTAGAACCAGGTTCCGATATTCATGACAAACTTTCGACTGGGAATGATGTAACTTTTGAAACAATCAAGCCAGATCAAATAATCACTTTTTCCACGGATGCCCCTTTTTTAAATTCGTGCAAGGGTGACTTCAGAGCGTACCTATTCTTATAAATTAACCTTAAAGCCAAGGATAGAACCACTTAAACAAACAGAAAAAAGTCAAGCTTTTGTAAAAATCAATGTACAATCTTTGAACAACCCTCTTATTTTAATAGCCGGCTATTTACAAAACCGTATAAAGTGGCGAGTCACTAAAGCTCTCCCCACGCTATCACAGTGTGTACAGCACTAGAAAACGACTCACTGATCTGATCCAAAACTTTTGGACACCTCATTAAGTGAGTAAACTAACTCGTAGAGGTGAAAATAACGTCCCCAAAGAAAACCAGAAAACTTATTCAGCCGAATTTAAGTAAGAAGCCTTGAAGCTGGCGACCAAAATTGGAATTGCACAGGCTGCACGAGACCTCACTGTTTATGAATCTCGGCTCTATGCTTGGCGTAATGTCGGGAGCGCAGAGAGTGCCAAGTTAAGACGCCAGTTGGCTGAGCAAGCTAAGGAATTAGAAATCTTAAAAAAGGCGGCCACCTACTTCGCAAAAAACCAAAAGTAACTCGATTTGAGTTTATGAAAGACAACTGCGGGTCATTCTCAATACACAGGATGGCCTATATATTGTCCGTGTCGCCAAGTGGGTATTATTTATGGCTAAAATCGTGCCAGCAGCTGAGTAAGCGCAAGCAAGCCCGCGATACAAAAATTAAAGATGAGTTGAGCGGGACAGTGCTCGACGCATTCCAGCTGAGCTTGAAGAGCAAGGTGAGAAGTATGATATTAAAACCATTATGTGCAGCATGGAGCGCTAAGGGCTTGTAGCCAAAGCGGCCCGCAAGTTTAAAGTTACAACGTACAGTAAACATTCATTGCCTATTGCACCGGATTTGCTTGAGCAAGACTTTATCGCTGATGGGCCAAATCAAAAATGGGCAGGCGACATCACCTATTTAATAACGAGCGAAGGTTGGCTCTATTTAATTTAGCTTTCATCACCGATTTATATTCACGGTCAGTAGTTAGTTGGTCGATGAGTAAGCGCATCACATCAATCTTGGTGTGATGCTCTAAAAATGGCGCTTTGGCGACGCGACAAGCCCAAGGAGTTATTGTTCACAGTGACCGTGGCAGCCAGTATTGCTCTCATGCTAATCGGAATATGATTGAGCAGTACGGATTAACTCAGAGCATGAGCCGCAAAGGTAACTGCTGGGAGCGTCAACGCTTGTGTTGAGAGCCTCTTCCATTCACTGAAAGTTGAGGCGGTTCAATACGAACCAATTATGGATCGTTAAGCGATGTTTCAGCAAATACTTGAGTACCTAGAAATTGATTACAACAAAAAGAGAAGGCATAGTGTTATTGGCTATCTAAGCCCTGAAAGATTTGAATAACTGAAAGTAGCTTAATGAAGTGTCCTGTTTTACTGGATCAGATCACTTTTTTAGTTATGAGTTTAACGTTGCAGAGACAGACCAAATACAGAGGAAGAGCCAGGTACCACAGCCGTTTTCATATATGTGGCGAAAGATCTTACTGAACTTATCGAAAGCAAAATTAAGAGATTAAGAATCTGTTCTTACGGAAACATTCAGCGCTTCTTGAAAGCGACAGAAAATAAATAAAATAATTTACACATCGATTAATAAGAAAATACAATGATCACGATGGAACAATATTTTTATTGGCTTTTTAGTTTCTTTGATCAGTTTTATCGTTGCTGTATCGATTAGCAAACAGGGACATAAGCTAGTTCAACCTTGGATAAAAGCCATCGTGTTACTAACATCAGTACTTTCGTTTTTTATCTGTATGTCTATACTATCAAACCTATTCTCAAATGCGGTTATGATAAGTAAAGCCGCGGATCAGGCGATCATATTTATACTATTCGGTTTTGGGATCTACAAATTTATAGCACATACTAAAGCCAAAAGTCGCCAGTAAAATCAGATCAACATTTATCGCTGAACATAACAAGGAGTTGGAATGCGTGAAGAAAACCGACAAGTCCCACAACAATTGGGTCAATATCTGTATCAACAAATTAAAGAGCCGTGGAGCGAAGCGCGACTCGTATTGGACTATCATGACGACAATATGCCGAGGTGTTCCGCTTTCTACTATGACACCAGCACTCCCAAACAAGCACATGTCATACCTGTAAGTGATGAAATTTCCGTCCTTTTTCTAAGCTTGTTCGAAAATGCGACAGCAAATCAAGAAGAGAACTGGCAAAAGGCTATTTTCTCAGTACAGCGCAGTGGTCAATTTAGTTTGAACTTTGAAACTACGGAAAATGAAGATTAAGTTAAAATCTAACGCTTCGATTAAACTGGTCTCGTAAATTGAAAGAGGCCAACAATAATGTTGGCCTCTCATGTTTAAAGCGAAGCAATACTTTGGTTAATTGCTTCCAGAGCTCCTGCTGGATTGTCAGCTTTAGTGATCGGACGCCCTATCACTAGATAATCACTACCCGCTTTCACTGCTTTTTCAGGGGTCATAATACGTTTTTGATCGCCAGCATCAGCACCTGCTGGTCGGATACCTGGTGTCACAAGCTTAAATTCCTCACCGAGTTGAGCTTTTAAAAGTTCGGCTTCTTGCGCAGAACAAACCACGCCATCTAGACCTGATTCTTTCGCTAATTTTGCAAGATATAGCACTTGCTCTTGAGGTGTCTTTTCAATTCCAAGCTTTAGTAGCTGACCTTGATCCATACTAGTTAATACGGTCACAGCAATAAGTAGCGGCGCTTTATCACCGTATGCTGCCAACGCTTCTTTTGCTTTTGACATCATTTCATGGCCGCCGCTGGCGTGAACATTTACCATCCACACGCCAAGTTCAGCCGCAGCAGTTACCGCTTTTGCAACTGTGTTTGGAATATCGTGAAATTTTAGATCTAAAAATACATCAAAATTCATATCTACCAGTTTTTTTACAAACTGAGGGCCAAAATAGGTAAACATCTCTTTACCTACTTTCAATCGGCATTCGTCAGGTGAAAGCTGAGAAACAAATGATAATGCAGCTTCTTCATTATCATAATCAAGCGCAATCAAAACCTTTTTTAAATCTTGTGTCGACATAGTTACCCTATTTGGCCAAATTAAAAACCTAAAAACCGTCTAACCCACGGCTCGGAGCAAGTGACTCCCAATGTTTGCAGGAGGGACATAACCAGTACATTGTATGACTTGTAAACCCACAATGACCACATTGATAATTCGGCTTAGTTGCAATATAAGACTTTACCAACTTATCTATTTCTTGTAGTACGTGATCTATTTTAGCATCTTTGCCACTAATGAGTTGCAGCAAATAACTAAAGCCCCTAATTGATGGTTCACGCTTTAAACTATCAGTTAGAAACTCTATCGCCTCAGAAATATGACCTTTTTGGACTAATCCTTGGCAGAACTTAATTCTGATCAGCACTCCTCCTTTTTCTAATAGCTCGGAGACTAACTCAAAGAATTGCTCATGAATATTTAATTTAACATAACAAGATTCAAGGTCTTCTATTACTAGTGGCGCCATAAATACAAATTGGCTCACGAGCTTTCGCCAATAATATATACACTTCACGTAATCGTCGTGTTTGTATGCATCTTTGCCCATTTCATACAAGGGTCTTACTGTTTCATGCGCGAGCGCTGTCGCTTTTTCGAATAAGCTTGGATTCTTTTCTTGATTTGCAGCTTCACAATAGAAGTTTGCAATAGTCGCGCAATGAGACGACTTTTTAAAAAGCTCAGGATGCGCTTCATACATATGAACGCCTTTTCGCCAATCTCTAGTTTGAGAGTATAGGTTTAAAATTGGATCGAGTGCATCCTTAAACCCAAGCTTTACAAGAATGACTAAGTGTTCTTCAGCGCTATCCAATAGACCGGCTAAGACGTAATCTTGAGCAAGCTCTAGACGACAGGACTTCACCACTTCTTCGTCTAGATTAGGTTGTTTAAGTAGTAGCTCATGAATTTTTATCGCTCTATCTAACTCTCCCCGCTTTCTAAAGAGCGATGCGAGTGTTAAATAATGGTCGACGGAGTCTGCTGAGACTTCAAGTAACTTTGTGAGGTGTTCAAGACCCTGATCTTCTTCCCTATCCAGTAGGAATTTTAGGCCTTTACTGTATTCTGAGGTAATTTGTCTACTTTGCTCTAGGGCTTGATTCTTAGCACTATTTTTACCCATAACATAACCGTAAGCGGCAGCTACAGGTAGTAATAAAAACAGTAGCTCGATCATAACTAGCGTTCGGCTGCTTGACTAAGCTTACTATTACTTTTTTTTAGGCGATGATTTTGCCATTTAAGCTTAGATAAAACCGACGCTGTTACAAGTAAACCAATAATTATCCCAAGAGCTAAGCAAATACTCATTAAGGTTGCGAGTGGTAACTCTGCACTTGCAATTACAAAATTGACATTAACAACTTGTGGATTTTGTGTTCCAACTAAAAATGCAATCAGTATGGCAACAACAGCTAATCCCTTTTTCAATACTGCAACCAAGTTTAGCTCCGTTAGACTTAATTATTTAAGCTTTCGTTTACTCTATCGCGCAGCTCTTTGCCTGGCTTAAAGTGTGGTACGTATTTACCATCCAATTCTACTGTCTCGCCCGTTTTAGGATTACGGCCAGTGCGAGGAGAACGGAAGTGAAGCGAGAAACTACCAAAGCCACGGATTTCGATACGTTCCGAGTCTGATAATGAGCCAGCCATTTGTTCAAGGATTTCTTTTACCGCATTCTCTACATCTTTAACAGGAACGTGAGCGTGCTGCAGTGCAAGTTGTTCTATCAATTCAGACTTTGTCATAATGTTTCCTTTAGTGTAAAAGGAAGGGCTGAGCGCCCTTCCTAGTTTAAAGACTGATTAATTAGTCTTTTTGAGCATTTTTGAAAGCTGCAGCCATTGCGTTTTCGAACGCAGGCTCATCTTTCTTAAGCTTCTCTAGTACTTCTTTTTCTTCAGCTTCGTAGATAGCTTTAACTGATAGGCTGATAGTACGGTTCTTACGATCAACACCTACAAATTTAGCTTCGATTTCGTCGCCTTCAGAAACAGCAGCAGTCGCGTCTTCAACACGCTCTTGCGCGATGTCAGCTACACGGATGTAACCTTCAACGCCTTCGATTAGCTCAACAGTTGCGCCTTTAGCATCAACTTCAGTCACTTTACCTTTAACAATAGCACCTTTTTTGTTGGCGTCTAGGTAGTTAGTGAATGGATCAGCGTCGATTTGCTTAACGCCTAGAGAGATACGCTCACGCTCTGGGTCAACTTGTAGAACGATAGCTGTGATTTCGTCACCTTTCTTGTACTCACGTACAGCTTCTTCACCTGGAGTGTTCCAAGAGATGTCAGATAGGTGTACAAGACCGTCGATACCGCCGTCAAGACCGATAAAGATACCGAAGTCAGTGATAGACTTGATCTTACCAGAAACTTGGTCGCCTTTGTTGTTAAGACGAGCAAATTCTTGCCAAGGGTTAGCTTTACACTGCTTAAGACCTAGAGAAATACGACGACGCTCTTCGTCGATTTCAAGAACCATAACTTCAACAGTATCACCTAGTGAAACTACTTTTGAAGGGTGGATGTTCTTGTTAGTCCAATCCATTTCTGAAACGTGTACTAGACCTTCAACGCCTTCTTCGATTTCAACGAAACAGCCGTAGTCAGTTAGGTTAGTTACACGACCAGTAAGCTTAGCACCTTCTGGGTAACGACCAGCGATAGCAGCCCATGGATCTTCGCCAAGTTGCTTAAGACCTAGAGAAACACGAGTCTTCTCTTTGTCGAACTTAAGTACTTTAACGTTGATTTCGTCACCTACGTTCACGATCTCTGAAGGGTGCTTAACACGCTTCCAAGCCATGTCAGTGATGTGTAGAAGACCGTCAACACCACCTAAGTCTACGAATGCACCGTAGTCAGTAAGGTTCTTAACGATACCCTTAACTTCTTGGCCTTCAACAAGGTTTTGAAGCAGCTCTTCACGCTCTTGTGAGTTCTCAGACTCGATAACAGCACGACGTGAAACAACAACGTTGTTGCGCTTCTGGTCTAGCTTGATTACTTTGAACTCTAACTCTTTACCTTCAAGGTGAGCTGTGTCGCGAACTGGACGTACATCAACAAGTGAACCAGGTAGGAATGCACGGATTGAATCAACTTCAACTGTGAAACCGCCTTTAACTTTACCGTTGATAACACCAGTAACAGTCTCTTGCTCTTCACAAGCTTTCTCAAGACGGATCCAAGCTTCGTGACGCTTAGCTTTTTCACGAGAAAGGATAGTCTCACCGAAACCGTCTTCGATTGCATCTAGTGCAACGTCTACTTCGTCGCCTACTGCAACTTCTAGTTCACCAGCAGCATTTTTGAATTGCTCTGCAGGGATTGCACTTTCAGACTTAAGGCCAGCATCAACAAGAACAACATTGTTCTCAATAGCGATTACTGTACCTTTAACGATTGAGCCTTGCTCAACTTCAAAACCCTGTAGGCTTTCTTCAAATAACTGCGCAAAATTTTCTGACATACTAAATACGTCTCTATAAAGTTAAATTACCAATTAGCAACCATGCTGCATGGGGTTATTAAATAAACACTAGCTTCCTGCCTGTGTCATTATAAATTACTTAGGTAAACAGCTTTTTGGAAGTTTACCGGCCACAATGGCGTCTTGAATAAAAGACATAACCTCTTTGAACACTTGCTCAGCATTATGCTCAGTTGTATCAACAACTATCGCATCGCTAGCAGGAACTAATGGGGCAACCTTGCGATTCATATCGCGATCATCGCGAGCTTTAATGTCTTCTAACAGACCACTTAGTGTAACATCATGGCCTTTCTCATTCAACTCAACAAATCGCCTGCGAGCACGCTCTTCTGCACTTGCAGTCAAATAAATTTTAAGTTCAGCATCAGGGAATACCACCGTTCCCATATCACGTCCATCAGCAATTAGGCCAACTTCAGTTCTAAAAGCGCGCTGACGTCGTAACAATGCTTCTCTCACTCGTGGCAATGCCGCAATTTTTGACGCAGCTGCGCCTACTTCTTCATTGCGAATAGTGTTAGTAACATCTTCACCTTCAAGTACAATTTTGCTTTTTTTAGTTTCTTTATCGATAGAAAACTGTACATCCAAATTGGCAGCGAGTGGGACTAAACCCTCTTCGTTATCAGTTGCAATTTGGTGGTGTAATGCCGCTAACGAAAGCACGCGATAAATCGCACCGCTATCCAACACTTCCCAATTTAATGTTTCAGCTAACAAGCGACAAACAGTTCCTTTGCCTGAACCACTTGGGCCGTCTACGGTGATAACTGGCATAGCTGCCTGCATTTAGACCTCCTAAAAATGCTCACCTGAATTTGACGGCGCATAGTATACGTCAATTTGCTGAATATATCCTTATTTACCTGTCATTTTTTGTTATATCTCAAATTATTAGTGCAACGAAAAATGCTATACGTCAGGTGCGAACTGGCTTTGATTGAATAAAACTCAATCAAACACCCGTGTATTTGACTTTGTTAAGATTGACTATTTTAGAGAAGATTTTAAGGTGTTGAAGATCTTCAACACCTTGGATGAAATTAATACTGACTAATGCTTTTTAACACTGAAAAATAGGTTGGGAAGGTTTTTGCAGTACATTTAGGGTCGTTAATCGTGATTGCTTGGCCACCCACAGCAACCATCGAGAAACACATCGCAATACGATGGTCATTATATGTGTCTACATCCGTGAAATTAAAATTAGCCGGTGGTGTAACTTCGATAAAGTCGTGCCCTTCTACCACTTCAGCACCTACTTTTTTAAGTTCAGTCGCCATGGCAGCTAGCCTATCGGTTTCTTTCACGCGCCAATTGTAAATATTACGAATTGCCGTTTTACCTTTTGCGAATAGTGCTACAGTTGCAAGCGTCATCGCCGCATCGGGAATAGCGTTGGCGTCAATGTCCACACCATTTAGCTCACCTTTTCGGACAACGATACGCTCATCATGCCAATCAATGTCTGCACCGACTTGTTCCATCACTTTGGCAAAACCGATATCACCTTGCACACTTTGTTTACCCACTCCCTTTATTTCAATTTCACCACCTGCGATTGCAGCTGCAGCAATGAAATAAGAAGCTGACGAGGCATCCCCTTCGACCATAAGTGTTCCAGGAGATTGATACTGCTGGCCTGCTTTCACCACAAAATGTTGGTAATCGTGGTTTTCGACATGAACCCCAAAGTGCGCCATCACGCCAATGGTAATATCAATATAAGGCTTTGAAACCAGTTCACCTTTAATCGCAATATTCGTATCGCCACTAAAAAGCGGTGCTGCCATCAATAATGCAGTTAAGAATTGGCTTGAGATACTGCCGTCAATCTCAACTTCACCACCAGCAAGTTGCTTACCTGCAACTTTTAACGGCGGGTAGTCTTTGTTTTTGAGATATTGAATATCGGCACCAAGCGTTTGCATGGCATCGACAAGATGGCCAATTGGGCGCTCTTCCATTCGTGGCTCACCAATCAGTTCATAATCACCGGGTATAGCTGCAAGCACTGCTGTTAATGGGCGATATGCTGTACCAGCATTGCCTAAAAATAGCGGCTCAACGGGGGTGTGAAAGTTGCCACCATTTCCTTTGACCAGTGCCACCGTATTATCGTCTTCTAACGTTACTTCAACGCCTAACTGGGATAGCGCACCTAACATATGGCGGATGTCATCGCTATCCAATAAGTTCGTCACTTTTGTCGTGCCTTCGCACAATGCTGCAAGCAACAAAATACGATTTGATAAGCTTTTAGAGCCAGGTAGCGTCACACTGCCACTGACTTTAGTAATAGGCTTGAGGGTCAATTGTTCCATCAACAGTTCTCCCGTGCGAATTTATCCATAAATGCAACTAACGCTTTGATCCCTTCAATTGGCATGGCGTTGTATATACTAGCTCGCATACCGCCAACAAAACGGTGGCCTTCAAGTGCAATTAAACCGTTTTGTTCTGCCTCTGCCAAGAATTTAGCATTTAGGCTGTCATCATTTAACCAAAATGGTACGTTCATCAATGAGCGACAATGTTTTGCAACTTTGTTTGAATAGAAGTCAGAGCCATCGATGTAATCGTATAAAATGGCTGCTTTTTCTTGATTGTGCGCTTCCATAGCTTTAACACCACCAATGCTTTCAAGATACTTGAATACCTCAAACGCAAGATACCATGCAAATGTCGGTGGTGTGTTGTACATGCTTTGCTGATCAGCCTCAATGGCGTAATCAAGGATAGCAGGTCTTGGCAGCCCTTCACGCTTCAATAACGTCTTACGTACAATGGCGATACTGAGACCCGAAGGACCGATATTTTTTTGCGCACCAGCATAGATCAAATCAAAGTCATCGACGTTAATTTCACGAGATAAAATATTGGAAGACATGTCCGCTACAATTGGTGCGGTTGCATGCTTTGGAACGTCAAATATTTCAATACCATCGATGGTTTCGTTTGGACAATAGTGAATATATGAAGCGTTTTCTGGTAGCTTCCACTCAGAGACAGGTAAAATATCGAATTGACCATTTTCGTCAGTACGAATATTAATCGCATGCGTTTGCGTGAATTTTTCACCTTCTTTCGTCGCACCGGTAGACCAGATCCCGTTCTCGATATATACGCCAGGTACACCATCAACATGTAGATTTAGCGGTACAGCTGCAAAGTGACCTCGGCCACCACCATGCATAAACAGGACTTCAAATTCATCAGAGATGTTCATCAAACGACGTAAGCTGGCTTCACACTGCTTCGCCATCTCCAAGTAAGGCGCTGAACGATGGCTAACTTCCATCACCGACACGCCTAAATTTTGCCAATCTAAAAATTCTTTTTGCGCTTTTTTCATAACTTCAACAGGTAACATCGCAGGACCCGCGCAAAAATTATAAACCGTCATATTTTTCCTCATTCCAAATAATCTAGATCATCCAAAGAATAGCGTTATTCTCATGACTTTTTGGATGAACAGTGGGCTGCCCGACTAAAACGTCGGATTGTTGGTAGCCTTAATTTATCAGGCTTCAGGCTCTTGTCATAGAGGAACAGATTGAAAAAATTGACAGAAAGAAAAAAAGCGACCGAAGTCGCTTTTTTTTGGATAGGGTTTTTTATTCCTCTGCGTCAGGTTCCGCAGCCGGTGTTGCTTCACCTTCAAACTCTGCAACATCACCTTCAGGCAACGCTTCCACTTCAATTTCTTCGATGCGTTGAAGACCAACTACCTTTTCTTCTTCCATCGTACGGATCAGAATAACACCTTGGGTGTTACGGCCTACCGTAGAAACTTCGTTTACACGCGTTCTAACTAGCGTACCACGGTTTGAGATCAGCATGATTTCATCGTTGTCATCAACTTGAACTGCACCAACCACAGAACCATTTCTTTCAGTTACTTTGATTGACACAACACCTTGTGTTGCACGGCTCTTCGCTGGGTACTCTTCAAGCGGTGTACGCTTACCATAACCATTTTCAGTTACGGTCAAGATTGCACCATCGCCTTGTGGTACGATTAGTGATACCACTTTCACGTCATCTGGCATCTTGATACCACGAACACCTGTTGCTGTACGGCCCATCGGACGTAAAGCCAACATTTCTTCGCCAGTTTCAGGATCACGCTTCACTTCACCTGTTTCAGAATCTCGCTGCTTCTCGTTAAAGCGTACAACTTTACCATGCTCAGTAAATAGCATGATGTCATTTTCACCTGTGGTGATGTTAGCACCGATCAGGCTATCGCCTTCGTTCAAGTTGATAGCAATAATGCCACTTGCACGCTGACGGCTGTATGCAGTCAGAGGTGTTTTCTTAACGATACCACTCGCCGTCGCCATGACGATAAACTTATCTTCTTCGTATTCACGAACCGGTAAAATTGTCGTAATACGCTCATCAGCTTCGAGTGGTAACAAGTTAACAATTGGCTTTCCGCGCGCAGCACGTGATGCAAGCGGCAGCTGGTAAACTTTCAACCAATACAAGCGGCCAGAAGTGGAGAAACAAAGAATTGTATCGTGAGTATTTGCAACGAGTAGACGTTCGATAAAGTCTTCATCTTTCATCTTAGTTGCAGATCGCCCTTTACCACCACGACGCTGAGCTTCGTAATCGCTAAGAGGTTGATACTTCACATAGCCTTCGTGAGAAAGCGTAACGACAACGTCTTCTTCGTTGATCAAATCTTCTAAACTGATATCGTGCGCAGCAGCGGTGATCTCTGTGCGACGCTCATCACCATACGTTTCTTTGATTTCAACTAACTCATCGCGGATCACTTCCATCAAACGCTCTGGAGTAGAAAGGATGTACAGTAGCTCAGCGATAAGATCGAGTAGTTCTTTGTATTCTGCTAGAATTTTCTCGTGCTCAAGACCTGTTAATTTGTGTAGTCTTAAGTCTAGGATTGCTTGGGCTTGTTGCTCAGACAAATAGTACTGACCATCACGGATCCCTAATTCTTGCGCTAACCAATCTGGACGCGCAACATTTTCTTCGCCAGTGCGCTCAAGCATTGATTTAACGTTACCAAGATCCCAAGCTCGCGCAGTTAGCGCCGCTTTCGCTTCCGCTGGTGTTGGTGACTTACGAATAAGCTCAATGATTGGGTCAATGTTAGCTAGCGCAATTGCGAGGCCTTCAAGCGTGTGCGCTCGGTCTCTTGCCTTACGCAGGTCAAATACAGTACGACGCGTTACAACTTCACGACGGTGAATAATAAACGCATCAAGCATTTCTTTCAGGTTGAAACACTTAGGCTGGTTGTTGTCTAGTGCAACCATATTGATGCCAAACACAGTTTGTAGTTGTGTTTGAGCATATAGGTTGTTTAGTACAACCTCACCGACTTCACCACGTTTGATTTCAATAACAATACGCATACCGTCTTTATCCGACTCGTCGCGTAGTGCACTGATCCCTTCAACCTTTTTATCTTTAACAAGCTCTGCAATTTTTTCGATTAGTCTTGCTTTGTTAACTTGGTAAGGAATTTCATGAACGATGATGGTTTCTTTGTTGGTTTTCTCATCGACTTCGATTTCAGCTTTCGCGCGGATATAGATCTTACCACGGCCTGTTTTATAGGCTTGTTCGATGCCGTTTTTACCGCTAATGATGGCGGCAGTCGGGAAATCAGGACCCGGAATATAGTCGATTAACTCTTCAATGGTGATGTCTGGATTCTGGATCACAGCCAAACAGCCATTGATCACCTCAGTTAAGTTGTGAGGTGGAATATTGGTCGCCATACCAACCGCAATACCAGATGAACCATTCACCAATAAGTTAGGCACTTTAGTTGGTAACACATCTGGAATTTGCTCTGTACCATCGTAGTTTGGTACATAATCAACGGTTTCTTTTTCAAGGTCAGCAAGCAACTCGTGAGCGACTTTCGCCATACGTACTTCGGTATAACGCATCGCAGCTGCAGAGTCACCATCGACAGAACCAAAGTTACCTTGTCCATCTACGAGCATATAGCGTAGAGAGAAAGGCTGAGCCATACGTACAATAGTATCGTAAACCGCGCTATCACCATGCGGGTGATATTTACCGATTACGTCACCAACTACACGAGCTGACTTTTTATAAGGTTTGTTCCAGTCATTTTTAAGTTCATTCATCGCGAACAATACACGACGGTGAACAGGCTTTAGGCCGTCACGTACGTCAGGTAATGCACGACCTACGATTACACTCATTGCATAATCTAGGTATGAATTTTTTAATTCATCTTCGATATTGACTGGCAGGATTTCATTGGCGAGATCAGACATTTGACTCCACTTTCCTTCAGTGTCCACCCCTTTTGTGTCACACTACAACTTGTGTTGAGATGCTATCTGAATAGCAAATTGCTTTTTCTGCTGAAGCGCCAATTAAACGCACTTCAAAAAATAGCCGAATTGCCTCAGAGTATCAGCGGGGGCTTTGTTTATTATAAAATTCGTCAAGCATGCTAACACACTTTTTACCGTTTTACAGGTGCTATTTTTATCTAATCCCCTTTATAATGCGCTCAATTCGACGAGGAAGTTTTTTATGACCGAACATCAAAATGTAGACCCTAATGAAATCGCTAAATTTGAAGAAATAGCAGAGCGCTGGTGGGACCGAGAGGGAGAATTTAAACCATTACACGACATTAACCCGTTGAGGTTGGACTTTATTAACGATAAGTGTGAAGGCCTATTCGCAAAAACAGTATTGGATGTCGGTTGTGGTGGCGGGATTTTAACAGAAAGCATGGCTAAGCTAGGTGCAAATGCAACCGGTATCGATATGGGGCAAGAGCCGCTTAACGTCGCAAAGCTCCACGCATTAGAGGTCGGCGTTAACGTAGACTATCAAAAAGTGCCAGCGGAAGAATTCGCAGCCATGCACCAAGGTGAGTTCGATGTAGTAACTTGCATGGAAATGCTAGAACACGTACCAGACCCAGAATCCATTATTCGTTCAGTCGCACAGCTAGTTAAGCCCGGCGGTCATGTATTTTTTTCTACCTTAAACAAAACTACAAAAGCGTATTTACTGGCTATCGTCGCCGCAGAAAAACTGCTTAAAATGGTTCCTGAAGGCACGCATGAGCATGATAAATTTATTCGCCCTTCAACCTTAATTGATTGGGCTGAAAAATACGACCTCAAAGTTAGGGCGGCGACAGGGGTTAACTACAACCCTATCGGCAAAACATTTACCTTAACTAAAGACGTTTCAGTTAACTACATTCTACACTTTGAGAAGCTGGCATGATCCAGGCGGTACTATTTGATTTAGACGGCACCTTGCTGGATACCAGTGATGACTTGGGAGCCGCACTAAACCACGTTTTAGCTGCTAATAAAATGCCTACTGTCGGCAAACAGGTTTATAGCAGTGCGATTTCAAACGGCGTAGCAGCGATGTTGCAAGTAGGATTTGGTGAGTCATTAAAGCACTACGACATTCAAATATTACGGCAGGGTGTACTCGACTACTACCTGGCGAATTTATCAGTACATTCCCAATGCTTTGCGCAAATTGGTGAGTTATTAGCGGCACTTTTAGAAAAAGAGATTCAGGTTGGGATCATGACGAACAAACCTGAGTTTTTAACACTTCCGCTACTAAAACAGATCCCTGAACTTGCAAAGATCGAGACAGTAGTATGCGGAGATACACTGGCGGTGGCCAAGCCTCATCCAGAACCTTTGCTATTAGTGGCTTCAAAATTGGGGATTTCGCCAGAGCAGTGTATTTATGTTGGCGATGCTGAGCGAGACATTATTGCTGCAAAATCCGCAAAAATGATTAGTGCAGCAGCAATGTGGGGATTCATTCCATCTGAATCCGAAGCTAAGTCTTGGCATGCGGATCTCTATCTTACTAACCCATTAGACACGTTATCGCATATTTAGTGTCGATAAAAAAATAAAACACCATATATTGTGTTTTTGCTATAATAGATACGAATTTGTGTAGAAAAAAATCAGTTAGAATTTTTTTTTATTTTTGCTGAAAAGCATCATCTTTTTGTTGATTTTTCTTTGTGGGCAGATAAGTGGATTGTCATAGGTTAGTGGGTACTTACATAAATAAATTATCCCAAACTTATCCACAATTCTGCCCGAGTTGTTCTCTTGCAAATTCACGTCAACCCCACTATCTTGTGATCCCTAGCCACTAGGGCACCATATATAGTGGTGGTTTGCTAAACAATTTTATATTCGTGCGATATCTAAAGCGCGTTCCTAAGGAATACAGGCACATAACATGAACCAACAGCTATCTGTATGCAAAAGAAACGGTCGCAAAGAACCGTTAGATCTAGATAAGATCCATCGTGTCATTACATGGGCGGCAGAAGGCCTAGATAACGTCTCAGTTTCTCAGGTTGAATTAAAGTCACACATCCAGTTTTATGACGGTATTCGTACTGGTGATATCCACGAAACGATTATTAAAGCTGCAGCCGATCTGATCTCAAAAGAGTCTCCAGATTATCAGTATCTAGCCGCTCGTTTGGCTATTTTCCACTTGCGTAAGAAAGCCTATGGCTGTTTTGAGCCGCCGCACTTACACGACCATGTGGTAAAGCTGGTTGAAGACAAGCGCTATGATCAGCACCTTCTTACCGACTACACAAAAGCAGAGTTTGATGAGCTAAACAGCTACATCGACCATAGCCGAGATATGAACTTCAGCTATGCAGCCGTTAAGCAGTTGGAAGGTAAGTACCTTGTACAAAACCGCGTAACAGGTGAGATCTATGAAAGTGCGCAGTTCTTATATGTTCTTGTTGCTGCAAGCCTGTTTGCAAACTACCCGAAAGAAACGCGTCTAGATTACATTAAGCGATTCTACGATGCGGTTTCAACATTCAAAATTTCATTACCAACGCCAATTATGGCTGGTGTTCGTACGCCGACACGTCAGTTTAGCTCATGCGTACTGATTGAATGTGCTGATAGCCTAGATTCAATCAACGCAACTTCTTCTGCGATTGTAAAATACGTCAGTCAGCGCGCTGGTATCGGTATTAACGCAGGTCGTATTCGTGCACTAGGTAGCCCAATCAGAAATGGTGAAGCGTACCACACAGGATGTATTCCGTTTTATAAGCACTTCCAAACAGCTGTTAAAAGCTGTTCTCAAGGCGGTGTGCGTGGTGGTGCAGCGACCCTATTCTACCCGCTTTGGCATCTTGAAGTTGAAAACCTATTAGTACTAAAAAATAACCGTGGTGTTGAAGAAAACCGCGTGCGTCATTTAGATTATGGCGTGCAGTTCAACAAAACCATGTATAGCCGCCTAATTAAAGACGACTATATCACGCTCTTTAGTCCATCAGATGTGCCAGGCCTTTACGACGCATTCTTTGAAGATCAAGATAAATTCGAAGAACTGTATGTTAAGTACGAGCAAGATGAGTCTATTCGTAAGAAACGCATTAAGGCGATTGAATTATTCTCAATGTTTGCGCAAGAACGTGCGAGCACCGGTCGTATTTATCTACAAAACGTTGACCACTGTAATACACACAGCCCGTTTGACTCTAAGGTTGCACCGATCCGCCAGTCAAACCTATGTCTTGAAATTGCACTACCAACGAAGCCGTTAAGCCATGTAAATGACCCTGAAGGTGAAATTGCACTTTGTACGCTTTCAGCGTTTAACTTAGGTGCTATCAAGTCTTTAGATGAGCTAGAAGAGTTAGCAGAGCTTGCGGTTCGCGCACTTGATAACCTATTAGACTATCAAGACTATCCTGTTCCTGCTGCGTACAATGCAACGATGGGACGCCGTACACTGGGTATCGGTGTGATTAACTTTGCTTATTATCTTGCAAAGAATGGTGTTAAGTACTCAGACGGTAGTGCTAACGGCCTAACACACAGAACATTTGAAGCGATCCAATACTATCTGATGAAAGCATCGAATGAACTGGCAAAAGAACGCGGCGCTTGTCCTAAGTTTAACGAGACGACCTACTCACAAGGTATCATGCCAATAGATACCTATAAGCGTGACCTTGATAAAGTCTGTGAAGAGCCATTACGCCTTGACTGGGATGCGTTAAGAGCAAGTATCCAAGAACACGGTATGCGTAACTCAACGTTGTCAGCCTTGATGCCATCTGAAACATCATCGCAAATTTCAAACGCGACAAACGGTATTGAACCACCTCGTGGTCATATCAGTGTTAAAGCAAGTAAAGATGGTATCTTGAAGCAAGTTGTACCTGAGTACGATCGCCTCAAGAACAACTATGAACTACTTTGGGATATTCCATCTAACGATGGTTACCTTGCGCTGGTTGGTATTATGCAGAAGTTCATCGATCAAACTATCTCTGCAAATACCAATTATGATCCAAGTAAGTTTGAAGCAGGTAAAGTTCCTATGAAGCTATTGCTAAAAGACTTACTCACCGCATACAAACTTGGTGTTAAAACACTTTATTACCATAACACCCGCGACGGTGCTTCGGATGCTCAAGATGAGATGAAACCAGAAGCAGAAGACGATGGTTGTGAAGGCGGCGCTTGTAAAATATAACTTTTTATGCGGGTGGTCATCACCCGCTTTTTTAGGTATTGAGTAACACATTTATGGCATATTCTACGTTTAGCAGAAATCATAACGACCAATTAAAAGAACCGATGTTTTTCGGACAAACTGTTAATGTATCTCGCTACGACCAACAGAAGTTCCCTATTTTCGAAAAGCTAATTGAAAAGCAATTATCGTTTTTCTGGCGTCCAGAAGAAGTAGACGTAAGTAAGGATAGATTGGACTTTCAGGCACTTCCTGAGCACGAAAGACATATCTTTTTGAGCAACCTAAAATATCAAACATTGCTAGACAGTGTGCAAGGTCGCTCTCCAAACGTTGCACTTTTGCCGATCGTCTCCATCCCTGAGCTTGAAACTTGGATCGAAACTTGGGCATTTAGTGAAACTATTCACAGTCGCTCTTATACTCACATTATTCGTAATGTAACGCAAAACCCTGAGTTAATCTTTGATGACATCGTGGGCAATGACAAAATTGTTGAACGTGCGGATGCAGTGACCAAGTATTATGACGAACTGATTGAAAAGGTAAGCCTTTATAATCAATACGGTGAAGGCAAGCATGAAATTAACGGCACAACGGTCGTCATAAACTTGTTTGAACTGAAAAAGCTTCTGTACCTTTGCATCATGTCAGTAAACATCTTAGAAGCTATTCGCTTCTACGTGAGTTTTGCCTGCTCGTTTGCTTTTGCTGAGCGAGAGCTTATGGAAGGTAATGCAAAGATCATCAAGCTAATTGCTCGTGATGAAGCGCTTCATTTGTCTGGCACACAGCACATGCTGAATATCATGCAAGAAGGCAAAGATGACCCTGAAATGTCTATCGTGGCAGCACAATGCCGTGACGAAGCGATTAAGATGTTTGTTGAAGCAGCTGAGCAAGAAAAAGAATGGGCTGAGTATCTGTTTAAAGACGGTTCAATGATTGGACTAAACAAAGATATTTTGTGTCAATACGTTGAGTACATCACAAATATTCGTATGTCAGCGGTTGGTTTACCAACGCAATTTGAGACCAAATCGAACCCGATTCCGTGGATCAATGCTTGGCTTGTTTCTGACAATGTTCAAGTTGCACCACAGGAAGCTGAGATCAGCTCATACCTTGTTGGACAAATCGACTCTGAAGTTGATGCCTCTGACTTTGGCGATTTCGACCTGTAATGGTTGAAAAGCCATCCTTCCTAATTCAGGTTGAGAATATTGAGGAGCCACTGGAATATGTGGCTTCTTCGTCTTCGATACTCGAAACCCTTGAAGCCGCAAATATTGAAGTCCCCTATCAATGCCGCGAGGGTTTTTGCGGCGCCTGCCGCGCCAAGCTCATTGAAGGACAAACACAGTACGCGAACGAGCCGCTTGCTTTTGTGAGAGATGGGGAAATTTTATTGTGCTGTAGCAGACCCACAAGCCATATTAAAATAGAGTTGCCGTAAATAACCAAAATCCGCGACATAACAACTTGTTCTCTAGCAGCCGTTATCCCGAGTTTAGGTTAACTAGTGCGTTAAATCAGCTTGGTAATTTGAGTACGAATGTAGTGTTCACTATCAGTAACACTCATCGCCCCATTTTCAAAAATCACGTCCCAATGTAAACTTCGCGTCAGCATTTCACACAATTCAGCTACAAAGTCCGTGGGAATACTAAACACAGAGAAAGATCCAATAAACTGTAATTGCGCTCGACGCTCTTCAAACCATTGCTCACCGTCAGCACACAACACTACAACCTTAGCATAAAGCTTTTCATACTTGAGTATCTCATCGACCTCTAAGGTACCAATAAACAAAGCGACTTCAACCTGGTCGTTGTCGTCTTCTAGCCATACGTCCGGCCAATGTTTTTTCTCCGCCTTGCTCCACTTTGCCGGCTTATCAAAAGACAGTGCGCATATCCCAAGCAGTTTCATCGCAAAATGCTCGCTACTTTCTTTTGACAACATGGCGGTAGTAAACGCTTCTTCATGGTGGCTATGGTGAAATAAGTCAGCAACCTTAATCCTTGCCTTGAAAACAAATGGCTTGTTCATTATGTTGTGCTCACTTTAGCTTGTTTCTTAACTATAGCTGTAATTCTAATTTCAACAATAACTAAGTTATAGTATAACGTTATTGATCCGCAAAATTTGTAGTGTTATATTATCACTCTATTAGTCGAACAGCTCACTCGTTCAATACATAACCTAACTCGTGGTAATAAAAATATGTTTAAGCAGTCTCTTATCGCCAGCGCATTAATTTCAATAATAGGTGCAGCGCCAGCTTATGCTGCACAACTAACAGGTAAAGTTGTTGACGCAAACAATCAACCACTTAGTAATGTAACCATCCATCTTCATGGCAAAAGCAAGTCAGTTAAATCAGATAAGAATGGCCAATTTACCATTGCAATAGATGCTGATTCTCAATTACACGTTACTAAGCCTAATTATCTTGATAAACGTGTAGATGTAGATGAAGCCCAAGGATTTGTTCGAGTCGAACTAAAACCAACATCTGTTGAGAGCATTGTTGTTTACTCTTCTGCCCTACATAAAAATAGTATGGAAATGACCTCTCCGGTCAGTGTATTAAGTGGGGATGAGCTAAAAAACCGTGCCAAACCAACACTGGGTGAAACACTAAAAGGCCAACCAGGGATCAATGCTAGTTACTTTGGTCCGGTGAGTTCAAGCCCTATCATCCGTGGTTTAGATGGTCCTCGGGTTAAAATCACGCAAAACGGGTTAGACAGTAGCGATGCCTCGCGCGTTGGCCCAGATCACGCCAACACTAATGACTCGCTGGCTGCGCAGCAAATTGAAGTGCTAAGAGGTCCTGCAACCCTACTTTACGGCTCAGGTGCAATCGGTGGTGTGGTTAATGTTGTTGATAATCGTATTCCGACAGACGTGATCGATAGCCTTCAGGGCGCTGCCGACTATAGCCATGATACCAACTCAAATACCAATACCTTTGCGGTATTATTAGAATCCGGCTTTGACGGATTTAACTTCCATTTCGATGGCGTTAAGCGTAAAGGTGGTGATTATGAAACCCCTAATTTCGCGCTTCCACACGACGAACATGAAGAACACGAGCATGAACATGAAGGCGAAGATCATGCCCACGAAGCAGAAGAGCATGAAACAGAGTACGCCAATCGCGTCGACAATACCTTTATCGATTCTGAGCAATTTAACTTAGGTACAAGTTACGTTGGCGATCATCTGACCGTTGGTTTCTCTTATGGCCGTGTTGATACGGACTATGGCATTCCTGCTCACTCTCATATTGGTCATGACCATGATCACGAGCATGAAGAGGAAGGGCATGACCACGAAGAAGAATCCGTATTTGCTCGAGTAAAACAAGACCGTTGGCAAGGGCTTGTAAATTATGCAGTACACAGTGACTGGCTTGAATCTGTTGGTCTACGTGTCGGCTACACCGATTATGAACACGCTGAAATTGAAGATGGAAACATTGGCACTGTATTTGAGAATGATACAACTGAGTTACGCTTAACGGCAGAGCACCGCTTAGGAGAGTGGCACGGCACTGTTGGTTATCATTTCTCCGACAGCGATTACGCCGCAAACGGTGCAGAAGCTTTCACGCCATCGACCAATACCAAAACGCACGCACTTTATATCCTTGAAGAACGTCGTTTTGGAGACTTCACACTTGAGTTAGGTGCTCGTATTGAAGACTACCAGTTATCAAGCAAAGGCAATCAACTGGAAGCGTACGAAGAAGATCATGACCATGAAGGTGAACACGACCATGATCACGACCACGGCCATGGTGGTAACTTAGATAATGGGTTTATTTCTTATGACCTGGAAATGACCAATCTAAGCTTGTCTATTGGTGGCGTGTACGACTTTGCTGAAGGCCAAAACGTCGCTGTTTCGCTGTCTCGCTCGGAGCGCGCACCATTAACCGCCGAATTGCTTTCAAATGGCATTCATATCGCAACCAGCACCTATGAACTAGGGCTTGGTTATGAGCTAGAAGGTAATCATTTACACTTTGAGCCGCAAGATATCGAACAAGAAACATCAAACAACCTAGACATTAGCTTTAGAAAGTTCTCAGGTAACTTTGGCTATACCGTTAATTTCTTCTATAACGACATCGAAAACTTCTACTATCAGGCATTAACAGACTATATCTATAGTCCAGAGCACGGTTTAGAAGTGGCGGATCATGCACATGAAGGCGCTGTTCCGGTGTTTAAGTTTGAAAGCAGTGATGCCAAGCTATACGGCCTTGAGTTTGATGCCCATTATAAACTAAGCAACTTTGCACGCGTCAAAGTGTTTGGTGACTCGCTGACAGCGAAGTTAGATAACGACGAATATTTACCACGTATTCCAAGCAACAAGCTAGGTCTCGATTACGAGCACAGTTACGAGAACCTAACAGCTAACTTCACGGTGACACATTACTTCAAGCAAGACAACATCGCGAGCTATGAAAGTGAAACTAAGGGCTATACGTTAGTGGATATGTCGTTTAACTATGACTTTGAGTTTATGGGCAGTGACATGGTTGGTTATGTTAACCTTGATAACCTAACAGATGAGCTAGGCTTTGTGCATAGCTCGTTTATCAAAGAGCAAGCCCCTCTTCCAGGTCGTAATATCAAGCTTGGTATCAGAGGCTACTTTTAATACCGATTCCTTTCTTTTATAGAAGCCAAAAAGCTACCTCTTGTGGGTAGCTTTTTTATTTGGATTATTTATATTTTACTACTTCTTATACTCAACGTGATGAAGTTCTCAAAGTTGGTAGCGTCTAAAATATCAAGCGTGAACCTATGGCTATTCACCCAACGAGATAATATCCAATCAATGTTAGGATCTTTCAAATCACGCAGTGCAAGGATAAAGTCGCCTGTTGATGCTCCGCTTTTAACATGTGCTGCATAAAAAGTACGTAGTAAATGATTAAACCTTTCCTCTCCTAGCTCATGATGCAAAAGCGCAAAAAATAGCGCCCCTACCGAATAGGCATTAAGCCCTGCTTTTCCATACTCTTCAAACGCAGTCGTTAAATATTTAGGCTGTTTAACGAACTGGTTTTTTGCTCGTTTTAGTACGTTTGTCATATGCGAGCTTAAAGACACCCTTTTATTCAGCCGTGAATCCGTTAAATATTCTAAAAAGGTAGCCTTACCTTCATTCCAGCGTGGTGAGTAGCTTTCATTCGAACGTGGGTCCCATAGATGACTCAGTTCGTGATACAAACGAGTTACCTCCACAAACCCCTCGCTGTCTTGAATAATTGCGGTAACACCAGCTTGAGCACCAAACCCCTTTGGGATCTCTATAAAGCTAAACTCACCAGTGCTTTGACGTTGACCAAACCAACTTTCATACAATGTTATGGTTTGTTTTGCCTTTTCCATATAGTCAGTTGCATATTTATTTCCCGGTAACGTAAATAGCTTAAAGCCATGCCCTTTTGTCACGGTATATGGTGCGACCATGAAGTCCATTCTCCATGAAGGTTTCTGGTTTTTGTATGAATAAACCTTTCGTCCTTGATCGGTTTCTGTTACGCCTAGTAAAATTCCACCATTTGCTACTACTAAGCCGCTATCCACTTCGATGCTAGCGGTGTAGTTATACAGCTTCTGCCAAAAGCGTGACGCGCGATTGACCCTATCATCAGGCACTGTGATGAGCGGATAAGCATATGCGTCCATACGAATAATAGAAAACAAAGGGGTGATGTCATCTTTAATATAAGCCATCCCAGTTTCTACATACCCCTTTATATGGCCAGAATAATTAACAGTAAAAGTTGTTTGTTGATCGGGTTGGAGCGCCTCAGATAACGATAATTTAATATAATTAGACTGAAATAGTGAGTCATCAATATTACTTACTACTCCTTGTGTATAGTTGAGGGACTTACCCGCTTCCGAAGTGATATCGACAACACTAAGCAAGCGATAAAGTCTTAATGGGATTACTCTAGTTGGTGTTGTTCCTTGATTTTTAACCGTTATCGTTGCGCTGCCAGATAGACTGCTTGTTTGTGTATGTATGTTGAGATTGAGATGATAGTTGGTTGCAAATGTTTCTATTTTTTCAATGCTGGGGAGCTCGCTTGCTGAAGCAGAAATGCAGCTTAGCCACAAAAAAATACGTAGCAAATACATCGTCTATCCTTAATATTATTTTGTTGTTTTAACAAAAATAGAGCGGAAGGCATGTTTTTACTACCATATTTTTTTGTATCATTGTTTTAGATCAAAAAACAAAATCTGTTAATCACTAAACCTGCTAGGTTCTCGTACCAAAGATTTTGTCACCGGCATCACCAAGCCCAGGGACTATATATCCTTTCTCATTTAAGTGGCTATCTAATGCTGCCGTGTATATTTCAACGTCAGGATGCGCTTCTTCCACTAACTTTACTCCCTCAGGCGCAGCTACCAGCACAATCGCTCTGATCTCTTTTGAACCTGCTTTTTTTAGCATGTCGATAGTAGCAATCAGTGAGCCACCCGTTGCCAGCATTGGATCAATAACCAAAGCGAGTCTAGCATCGATATTGCCCACCAACTTCTCAAAATAAGGCACTGGCTCAAGTGTTTCTTCGTTACGCTGTAAACCCACAACACTTACTTTAGCTGCTGGGATCAATTGCAGTATGCCATCTAGCATTCCCAAACCGGCTCTTAAAATTGGCACCAAGGTGATCTTTTTGCCTGTCAGCCTTTTAACTGTTAATTCGTTACCATCCCAAGCAGAGATGACCTGATCGCTCAACGTCAAATCTTTTGTTGCTTCGTAAGTGAGTAAGTTGCCAACTTCTGAGACAATTTCGCGAAAGTTTTTGGTTGATATACCCTGCTCTCGCAAGAGTCCAAGTTTATGCTGAACTAATGGGTGATCAATTACATGTAATGCCATGGCTGCGTATCCTTATAAACTGCTGAAGAAATCTTCTGGTTTATGCCTTACTGGCTTTGTACACTGCACCGTAGGCGTACCTAAATAAAGATAGCCAACGATCTCATCTTTTTCATCGAGACCAAGTTGCTTTTTCACTTCTGGACTCTGGGCAAAGTAACCCGTTCGCCACACACCAGACAACCCCTGTGCAAAAGCGGCTTGCTGCATAGCAAGTACACTACAACCGGCACTTTGAATTTGCTCAATACGAGGCACTTTTGGATGTTCTTGATAAGGAGATACTGCGATGATCAACATAGGCGCGCGCTCTGGTAGCTCTCTCGCTCTATCTATCACCCGCTGCTCTTGCAGCTCTTTCACCGCCGCTTGATAATAGATTTCACCTAGCTTTTCGCGGCCTTTTTCTTCAACTGTAATAAATCTAAACGGTGTTAAGCCACCATGATCTGGCACTTTTAGTGCTGCTTTTTTAATGATTTCTAACTGAGCTGGATTAGGTCCAGGAAAAGACAGATTGCTATCTGACTGGCGTGTTAAGAGTAATTCTATGGCGTCCATTAACTCATCCCGTGTTGTGCCTTCAAAATGGCCGTGAATTATACCAATTTGACTTAATACGTGTCCCGAAATAGACCAAATACTTAAGCAAATTGGTATTACGTGGCTTGTAGTCTATCATTTTCCCTTAAATTCGACCACGTGACATCACGGATTTCTGGATAGCATCCTTGCAATATTTCGTTTTACTCTGGAAGTAAATTGCGTTGTTTCCTATCAATAAGTAGCCTCAACCAATAGTCAGCACTGACATAACGTCCACCACCGGTAAAAAATAGTGAAAGTAGTAATACAAAGTAAGTTGCCGCAAATTCAATTCCATTGTTTAAAATAACAATATTGCCTTTTTCATAGAGATAATTTGGTCTGCCATTTTCTTCGACTATCTCTTTAATTGAATCCAAACGTTGCTTCGCTGCTACGCTATTTTCTAAGCTCACTTTAGCTTCGTCAAAGCCAAGCCAGTCTAATACTTTAGCGGCGCTGGTGTCTGGGTTTGTTGGCGTTACCGAAAACCAGCCATGCTCCAAATGCACCGTCGTTGCAGCAACGACCATAGTCACCATGAGCGGTATAGACACTAAACGCGTAAGCAAGCCAAGCAAAATCAACCAACCACCTAAAAACTCTGTCCAAGCGGCAAGAAAGGCAAGTAAGTCAGGAAAAGGTAAACCTAAGCCCCATTCACTATTGCCAAACCATGCGACAATATCGGGATCGGCGAGGAGGCGTTGTAAAAATGTCGCGTCCGGATTAGCCAAATTTAATTTATTGTAACCTGCAATGATCATAACTGGCGCGAGAATAAGGCGCATGAGTAATGGCGCGATACCAGAAAAATGTTGAGATAAATGTTGTAGTTGCCGATACGGCTTTAGTAGGTTGGCAAGCATATGCGATCCATAGTTGATGTTTGAATTATCAGTATAGACCGCAGATTGGGTTGGGTTATTTCGTTAGATCTTTCTTGCTACCTGAAGGGCTTCTGCAATCGCTCGCTTAGCATCAATCGCTGCCGCCAGTTTAGCCCCACCGATAACGTGCTGATTTTCAGGTAGCACCTCTTTATCGAACAAGCTATCGTTAGAAACTTGTCCAATACAAGCAATGACCGTATCGACATCTAACAGTTGCTCTTCACCCGCAACTCTTACGGTCAAACCTTGATTATCAAAGCTGATATATTCGCATTCTGCAATTTGCTGAACATTGTGGTGTTTTGCAACGGCTCTGTGGATCCAACCGGTGGTCTTACCTAAGTCTTTACCAAAACGTCCTTCAGAGCGTTTTAACATATAAATCGGCCTTTGCTCTTGTGAAGGCTGCGCTTCGCATTCTATTCCCCATTGAGATTTAAAATCAGGGATCGTTTGTTCTCGCTGTTCAGTTAAAAACGCTACCATGTCAAAGCCAATACCACCGGCACCTAAAATAGCAATTTTATTACCTAATTCTACTTCACCTTTAATCACTTCGTCATAGGCAAACACACGTTTCCCATCTGCGCATTCTATTTTCGACATACGTGGGCTTACTCCCGTTGCAAATACCACATCATCAAACGCGTTTGCCATTGTTTCTTCGTATGGTGTATTTAAGCAAAGCTCAACGCCCAAGCGATTTATTTCGCTGACATAGTATTTAAGCGTATGTTGGAAATCTTCTTTACCTGGTATTCGCATCGCTAAATTAAACTGACCACCAAGCTCGCTACCTTTATCAATCAACTTAACTTGGTGGCCTTTTTTAGCGAGATAGTAACTTACAGACAACCCAGCAGGTCCTGCCCCAACAACGAGTACTTGTTTTTTCCTTTGGGCACTCTGAAGTGGATAATCCAATTCAAATCCGGCTTGTGGATTTACCAAACATGTTGCTCGTTTACCTTTAAATACGTGGTCTAAACAACCCTGATTACAGCCGATGCAAATATTGATTTGTTCCGAGCGCTGCTCTTGATATTTGTTAAAGAATTCAGGATCAGCCAGCAATGGACGCGCCATAGAAATAAGGTCGGCATCACCTTTGGCTAAAATGTCATTAGCAAGATCTGGCGTGTTAATCCTATTTACTGCTACAACGGGTATATCGACAGCCTGTTTTAGCCTATGTGACGCTTCACGGTAGGCACCAGGAGGCACCATTGATGCAATTGTTGGAACGCGCGCCTCATGCCAACCAATACCGGTGTTAAGAATATCCACACCTGCCGCGACCAAAGCTTTGGCTTGAAGCACAACTTCTTCTGGAGTTGAGCCATTTGGGATTAAGTCCATGACCGACAGGCGAAAAACGATAATGAACTTATCGCTCACTTTCGCTCTAACCGCTTTTACAATATCTGTTGCCAATCGCATTCTGTTTTCTAAGCTACCACCATAGTCATCAGTGCGCTTATTGGTATGACCCGCCATAAACTCATTGATTAAATAGCCCTCTGAACCCATGATCTCCACACCATCGTAGCCTGCTTTTTCGGCCAACTTAGCTGAGTGAGCAAAGTCTTTAATCGTACCTTTGATGGCACTTAAGCTCATTGCTTTTGGTTTATATGGATTAATCGGTGCTTTGATCGCACTAGGTGCAGTGTTGAATGGATGATAAGCATAGCGCCCAGCATGTAGTAACTGTAGACAAATTTTGCCGCCGTGTTTATGTACTACCTCGGTGTATGCTTTGTGTTTAATTACATCGTATAACGAGTTAAAAGAAGAAGAAATTGGTGTCAACTTACCACGTAGGTTTGGACTGTAACCACCAGTTACGATCAGGCCCACTCCACCTCTTGCTCGTTCTTCATAAAATGCAGCGAGCCGCTTTCGGTTGTGCCACCCTTCTTCAAGCCCGGTATGCATTGATCCCATTACCAAGCGATTTCGCAAACTGGTATGTTTAAGTTGTAGTTCTTGTTCTAACATTTGCCGCCCCACAAAACTGGTCTTACCTGTGAACATTAACGTTTTTTTATTATTTGGCAAGTCTTAAGAAGAAAGAAATTAACGAATTTGGCAGCATTGGCGATATTTCAATCATGAAAATACTTCGTTACGTTTTTCTATTATTCATGAAACTCGCTCTGATATATGATAAATGTATAGAGTTGTATTGAAGTTAAGCATAAGGGATCATTTTGAAACTGATAGCGAATATTTTTAAGGGCATTTGGGCCACACTGAACTTTTCTAGGCGATTAATTCTAAATCTGCTGTTTTTATTCATTCTTATCGCCATAGTGATAAGCATTGTATCTGGTGAGGATCAGGTTGAGGTCGAAAGTAAAAGCGTATTACGTTTAAACCTAAACGGTATCATAGTCGAACAATTGACCTATGTTGACCCAGTTGAGGCGGCCATGAGTGATGCTTTCGCCGATTCAGAAGAGCCAAGTGAAATTTTGTTAGATGATGTCATTGATGTTATCAATAAAGCAGCTCAAGATGACCGCATTACAGTGATGTATCTTGATTTACAACGTCTTCATAGCGCCCATCTCGACAAATTACGAGATATCAAAGACGCGCTCGCGCAATTCAAAGCTGCGGGCAAAAAAATCTATGCTCACGGCGCTTATTACACTCAAGCTCAATATTATCTCGCCTCAGTAGCCGATGAAATTTCTCTACATCCTTACGGTGGGGTTAACATCACCGGTTTTGGCATGTACCCGCTGTATTTCAAAGAGGCGCTTGATAAGCTTAAAGTTACGCAGCATATTTTCCGCGTTGGTACATACAAGTCGGCCGTTGAACCTTATATTCGCAGCGATATGTCACCAGAAGCAAAAGAATCAAATCTTGGATGGATCACCCCGCTTTGGACACAATATAAAACAGAAGTAGCCGAAAACCGCGGTTTTGATGTGGCTAATTTTGATGAAACCTTCGCAGCATTAACAGACAAAATGGAAGCTGCACAAGGCGATTCCGCCAAATATGCTATCGACAACCAATGGGTCGATGCATTAACCACCAATCAAGCATTTGCTCAGAAACTGATCGATGAAGTTGGTCTTGATGCAAAGGGAAAATCTTTTAAACAGGTCTCGTTCAGTCAATATCTATCGACGTTACCGCCTAAAGAGTTTGCAGAAAATCCATTTACCGAGAAAGTCGCTGTGGTTGTTGCTAAAGGTCAAATCTCTGATGGCAAGCGTAAAGCGGGAGCTATTGGTGGCGATTCAACAGCAGCACTACTTAAGAAGGCTCGCCTTAACGACAAAGTGAAAGCCGTTGTATTAAGAATTGACTCTGGCGGTGGTAGCATGTTTGCTTCTGAAACCATTCGTAATGAAGTTATTGCACTAAAGGCCGCAGGAAAACCCGTGATAGCATCAATGGGTTCAGTTGCAGCTTCCGGCGGTTATTGGATTGCGGCATCAGCTAATGAAATTTGGGCATCGCCAAGCACTATCACGGGTTCTATTGGTGTATTTGGCATGATAATGACCTTTGAAAATGCAGCAAACTCATTAGGAATATACTCTGATGGTGTCGCGACAACCGAACTAAAAGGCCAATCTCCATTCAGAGGGATAGATGGTGGCTATAAAAATCTAATCCAAATGGGCGTTGAAGATGCCTATGATAAATTTATTTCCATGGTTGCAACCGAACGAAACCTTGATAAGTCAGCGGTTAATGAGGTTGCGCAAGGACGAGTATGGCTAGCAACTCAGGCGCTTGATTTTGGCCTAGTCGATAAGTTAGGTAACAAAAATGATGCCATTGAAGCGGCTGCAAGTCTTGCTAATTTAGAGATGTATGATGTTATCACTATTGAACAAACACTCACCGAGCAAGAAAAGCTGATGCAGCAATTATTTGGTGCGTCTATGGTGCAAAGTGCCATTAGTGCCCTTGTACCTGAGCAATCAATATTCGCAAAAACTGCATTAAATGCCCTAGACAGCGTTAGCAATACAATAGCACTACAAACTCAAATGTTAGGCCAGCTTAACGACCCTAACCATGTCTATACGCTTTGCTTAGTGTGTAACGTTTCACCTGAGTAAAATCGATTAAGCACTGCAATTGTGGTGCTGTAATTGTTATACTGAGCCCAGATTTTATTCTGGGCTTTTTTATGAAAAGAAAAAAAATATATATCGCCTATACCGGTGGTACCATTGGTATGAAGCAATCCAGTCGCGGTTACGTTCCGGTTGCGGGATATCTAACAGATACGGTAAAAAATAACGCTGAGTTTACTCGCGATGAAATGCCGCTTTTTGATATTCATGAATATTGCCCGTTAATTGATTCGTCAGATATGTCACCGCATCACTGGCAGCTTATCGCGGATGACATTCAATCAAAATATCACGACTACGATGGTTTTGTGGTGCTCCATGGCACAGATACCATGGCCTATACTGCCTCTGCGCTATCCTTTATGTTTGAGAACTTAACTAAACCTGTGATAGTGACCGGCTCTCAAATTCCGTTGTCACAACTGCGCTCTGATGGTCAAGTGAATCTGTTAAACGCGATGTATTTGGCTGCTAACTACCCTATCGCCGAAGTGAGTTTGTTTTTCAACAATAAACTTTACCGCGGTAATAGAGCAATCAAAGCTCATGCTGATGGCTTCGATGCATTCGCCTCTCCAAACCTTTCGCCGCTGGCACAAGCTGGGATCAATATTCAGCTGATCGAAGGGAAGCTAAGCCCTTACGTTGAGCAAAGCTTGCAAGTCACCAAGATTTCACCTCAACCTATCGCGGTAATGCATTTGTATCCTGGGATCTCAACAGAAATCCTTAAGAACCTAATGCGTGGTGAGATGAAAGCATTAATCTTATTGAGCTTTGGTGTTGGTAACGCGCCACAAGACGAGCATTTTTTAACTGAGCTTAAAGCAATCAGCGATCGCGGAGTGGTAATTATCAACCTCACCCAATGTATTCAAGGAAAAGTGAATATGGGCGGCTACGCGACAGGAAATGCGTTATTAAACTGTGGTGTGATCAGTGGCTACGATATGACACTAGAAGCGTGCTTAACAAAGCTACACTATTTATTTAGCCAGCAGCTTGAGCTAGAAACGATCCGCCATTTGATGCAAGACAATCTGCGCGGCGAGCTAACTCGATAGTAATCGATATCAATAAAGCGAAAAGTATCGCAACAAAAAAGCCGTGATATCTTCACCACGGCTTTTAAATCAGCTCGAACTACTCCGAACGTCGATTATTATCTAACTTTTGCTTCGATATCGACAAGATCAGTAAGGTGACAAGTTTCACCACTGTGTGTCTTTACACCGTGCTCACCAAAGTAATCACGCTGTGCTTGCACCAAGTGTCCGTTGCTTGGCGTGCTCAGTGTTGCAATATAAGTTTGCGTCGCAGCAAGCACTGGGAAAGACAAACCAGTCGCCACCGCTTTACCTGTAACACTACGTAGTGCAAGTGCAGGCTTCTCAAGTGAATCGATAAATTCAACACCTTCAGCAATATCGTCTAAGTAATCAGCTCGGATAATACAGCCCGCACGCCAGGTTTGTAGCGTTTTATTGAGATCTACTTTCCATTGGTGTGCACGAGACGCGCCCTTAATCAGTGCAAGACCTTGGCGGTAGCATAGCAAACTGGCAAAATAAAACGCATCTTTTAACTCGTCTAAATCAACCTCAATTGTTTGCGTTGATTTATTCGCATACGTCATTTCTTTTGCAGCTGGAGTATCAATAGTATTGGTGAGATGGCGAGCTTGTACCGCAGCCACAAGCGAAGGTACGGCAATACCAAGCTCCAGTGCGTTTTGCGCCGTCCAAAGGCCAGTGCCCTTAGCTCCTACCTTATTGTCGATAAGGTCGACTAAAGACTCGCCCTGATCTGTTTCTAGACTTAAAATGTGGCTAGAAATTGCAAGTAGATAACTATTTAATTTACCTTCAGACCAAGATTCAAAAATCTCAGCAACTTCTTTAGGAGAGCGACCGGTCCCCAAGCGTAGCAATTGATAAAGCTCGGCAATAAGCTGCATCAACGCATACTCAATACCATTGTGCACCATTTTAACAAAGTGACCGCTGGCCGATTGCCCTACACGCGCGAAACATGATTCGTTGTTGTAGCTCGCAGCAACTTTTTCGAACCAAGGCTCGATACGCTCCCAGCCACCTTCTGAACCACTTGCCATCATTGCAGGACCATGGCGTGCACCTTCGGCACCGCCAGAAATCCCCATAGTGGCAAACTCAAATTTATTCTGATATTTCAATTTACGTGCAATACCATCTTTGTAATTACTGTTACCACAGTCAACGATGATATCGTCTTTCTCAACTCCAGCTTCAACCAAATCGCTACAAACTTTATCTACTAGTTCACCTGCTGGAACGAGTAATAAAATCGAGCGAGGAGTCTCTAATCTTCTGATCATATCACCGAGATCAGACACTATGTGTAAGCGCTCCGCCATACCTAACGACTGTGCGCAACTCAATAATTCCGCACCTACTTCGGGGTTCTTGTCATAAGCGACTAAGGTCATCCCCTTCTCAATTAGATTTAGCGCGAGGTTTTTACCCATCACACCCAAACCAACTAATGCAACCTGCATTTAGTTTCCTCCTCGGTAACATCAAAACTTTATGCGTTCGTGTATGTGCATTATACCTGAGCGACCATGATTGACCAGCGAGACACACAATTCACTGGTATCATATCGGTCCCCAAAATATGACAGCTAACACAATTCACTGTATAGCAATATAGTGACAGCAGCACGAATTCACCAATTTTGTGATAAATCTCAAATGGTCCCCCTAAGCTGTAAGGTAGAATATTCGAGATTGACGGCCACTGACACCGGTGTCATAATGATGACATATAGATCATATAACTTAATTCGAGTGTTAAAAAGGGTTTTGCATAATTCTTTATGCTCTAATTAGTTAAATCGTGATTTTACAATGTGGCATGTGTAAAAAAACAGCAATTTTGATTTACTTTTAACACATTCATAAGTTTTTGCTTACCTTGATAAGCTAACAGGAGAATCTGATGCTTAGACGCACAAAAATCGTCGCAACACTGGGGCCAGCGACGGATAGAGATAACAACTTAGAAAAAATCATTCGTGCCGGCACCAACGTAGTCAGACTAAACTTTTCACACGGTGTAGCTCAAGATCACAAAAATAGAGCCGAAGCCGTTCGCGAAATTGCTAAACGCTTAGGTGTAAATGTAGCGATCCTTGCAGATTTGCAAGGTCCTAAAATCCGCGTTTCAACATTTAAAGAAGGCAAAGTGTTCTTAGAAGTGGGTGTAAAATTCACGCTCGATGCAAAAATGGAGCCTGGCCAAGGTCACGTTGAAGCCGTGGGTATCGACTATAAAGAATTACCGAATGACGTAAAACAAGGTGATTTGCTGTTATTAAACGATGGACTTATTCAGCTTGTTGTTGAAGAAGTACAAGGTCACTTGGTTCACACTAGTGTTAAAGTGGGCGGCGTATTGTCGAACAATAAAGGGATCAACCGTTTAGGCGGCGGCTTAACAGCACCTGCATTTACTGACAAAGACAAAGAAGATTTGATCACAGCAGCTGAAATTGGTGTGGATTATATTGCGGTTTCGTTCCCTCGCAGTGGTGACGACATGCGTTACGTTAGAGGGTTGGCGGAGAAAGCAGGTTCTAATGCACAGTTACTTGCAAAAATCGAACGTGCAGAAGCGGTTGAAACCGTAGAAGCGATTGACGATATCGTATTGGCTTCTGATGCGGTGATGGTTGCCCGTGGTGATTTAGGTGTAGAAATTGGCGATGCCGCTCTTGTTGGTAAACAGAAGCAAATTATCAGCCGTGCCCGCTCACTAAACCGTACTGTGATCACTGCCACCCAAATGATGGAGTCAATGATTGACAACCCAATGCCAACACGTGCTGAAGTTATGGATGTTGCAAACGCAGTGCTTGATGGCACAGATGCGGTAATGCTTTCAGCAGAAACCGCTGCTGGTGATTATCCTGAGCAAACGGTCGCGGCAATGGCACGTGTGTGTTTAGGTGCTGAATCTCAACCGCAGATCCATATCTCTAAACATCGTTTAGACAGCCGTTTTGCTGATACCTGTGAAACTATCGCGCTGTCGGCAATGTACGCTGCGAACCATTTAGATTCAGTAAAGGCGATTGTCGCACTAACTGAATCGGGTAATACCGCAAAATTAATGTCTCGTATCAGTTCTGGATTGCCTATTTACGCACTGTCTCGCCATCAATCAACACTTGGGCAGGCATCACTCTATCGTGGTGTATATCCGGTAAGATTTGACTCGACGCAATGCTCAGATGATTCAACTGTTCGCGAAGCGCTTGATACGCTAGTTGCTGCTGGCTCATTGGAAAAAGGCGACACAGTGATCATCACACACGGTGATAAGATGGAAACTATCGGCGCCAGTAACACGCTGAAAATCGTCACAGTGTAAAAGCGTTGAACTAGGTAGCCTTGCTGCCTAGTTCATCTTTCCTTAGAATACTCTAAAGTGTACAAGCACATAAAATACACTACGTCACCGTAGGCTAAACACGGCGCAAATCACTTTAGCTCGCGCTTTTATTAGCTTGCGAGTGCGGCCTTTACTTTGTCACGGTAACTACGGCTGACTTTAAGCTCTTGACCATTCTCAAGTACCAATAAATACTCGCCACTGCTTTGTGTGACTAGTTTACTAATCTGCTTAGTATTAACAATTGCAGAGCGATGTACGCGCACAAATAACGTTGGATCTAACTCTTGTTCTAGATCTTTCATTGTTTTACGTAAAATATGAGTCTGACCATCGCTACAGTGTAAGCACATATAGTCACCGGCTGCATCAATCCACTGAATTGACGATGTCGAAACTCGAATGATTTCACCCTGCTCTTTTACTGCGAGCGACTCTGGGAATTTTTTATCTTCAATTGTATCTCCTGTTGCAAGTTTTTTAAGGATTTCTTCACAGTTATTACCAGTGATCCCTGCAACAAAGCTGGCTAGCTTTTTCTTATGCGCATTGTCTTGTTGTGTTTTTAAATAGCTTTGCACTTTCTCCACCGCCTGTTTTAATCTGTTGTCATCAACGGGTTTTAAGATGTAATCCAGCGCATGGATCTCAAATGCCTTTACAGCATATTGGTCGAACGCGGTTACAAATACGATAGCAGGCAATGGTTTAACACTTTCACTCAGCGCTCTCGCTACTTCAAAGCCATTCATGTTCGGCATTTGAATATCGAGAAAGACCAGATCTATGTCCTCAGATTTGCATAGATCGATTGCTTGTTGACCACTGCCACACAATTCTACAACTTCAATTTCAGAAAAATCTCTTAACCTTACCGCTAGCCCTTTTCTCGCTAACGGTTCATCATCTACGATTAGTGTTCTAATTTTGCTCATTACTTCTTCGCCCTTTCATATGGAACGCGAATGTTTACCTTCAAACCAGTTGGCTCATTATCCGAGAGCACAAATGAATAGTTGTTTTCGTACAAGGTTTTTAAACGGTCTTTGGTATTCGCTAAACCCACTCCCTGTGCACTTTTCAGTTGCCCATCTTCCAATTCTGCGCCAGGACCATTGTCTCCTACTTCCAAGAGTAGTTCATTGGCAAACACCTGCGCTTTTATTTCAATTTTGCCGCCATGCTCCATATGGGCAATTGCGTATTTAATGCTGTTTTCAATGAGTGGTTGTAGGATCAAGCTAGGTACCAACGCCTGTTCAGCCTCTTCTGTCACATCAAGCTCAATAGATAAGCGCTCATCAAAACGGACCTTTTCAATTTCTAAGTACAGTCTCAACGCATGTAACTCTTGCTCAAGCGGTACCTTTTTTATCGGATCTGTATTTAATGTATGGCGCAAGAAATCACTGAGCCTTGAGACCATTTGATTCGCATCTTTATTTTCTTCAACCAATATAAGCGTCGAAATTGCATTAAGGGTATTGAATAGAAAATGCGGATTCAGTTGATAACGCAACATTTTCAATTGCGCTTCATGGGCCATAGTATTGGCTTTCAACGCCTTTTGACGCTCACTTTGTAACAACTGGTAATACTTAATACCAAAATACAGCCCACTCCAACAGAGTATGATATAGACAGAGTCTAGTCCCTGCTGTAAGTAATAAAACCATTCATCAGGTCTATACCCGTGACGATAAATTTCCCAATGATTAAACTTCTGAACGACCGCCCATAGTGTTCCAGTTACATATGACGCCGTAAACACAACGAATATCAGCACCAACGGTGTTGCATTCCAAATTTTACGATAGAGGTATCGTAGCGGTACGGTCATCAAACAACCTGCGTAGGCATTTAAAGCGATGACAAATACATAAATATCCCGCATTTCAAAGACTTTTGAGCCAATATAGTTAACTAGCGCGTAGCCCAGCCAACCAGCTATTTGTAATACCCAGAAAAATCTCTGCCTGTTATCAACCAGTGATTGCCACTTCAAAATGATTATACCTCTTCTATCTTAACTGGATTATATCTCAGCATGTCGTCTCTATTCACTGCTGGTGGTCTCAGTTTTTACACGCCCTGCCGCAAATAAAAAAGGCACCTCAGTGCCTTTTTTTGAAATAAATTAACCAGTTAATTTATCTTCATCTATTCAAACTGTCGCTCTTAAGCAAGCTTGTCAGATGCCACTTTATAGGTAGGATCTGCTTGGCCGTCTAGCTCAACGAGATCTTTAGCCTTACTTAGCAGTACTTTACAGTCTTGGCTCAAGTGGCGAAGATGAAGCGTTTTACCAGCCTTTTTATAACGTTCAGCTAGCGTATCTATTGCTTCAATTGCACTATGATCGGCAACACGACTATGTTTAAATTCTACAATGATGTCGTCTGGATCATTATTAACGTCAAACAGCTCTGCAAAGTTTTTCACCGACCCAAAAAATAGAGGTCCGTGTAATTCGTACACTTTTGAGCCTTGCTCATCAATATAATTATTGGTGTAAATATGTTTCGCATGCTCCCACGCAAATACCAGTGCCGAAACAATGACACCAACGCAAACTGCGATGGCCAAATCTGTAATCACTGTAACCCCCGACACCAAGACGATTACAAATGCATCTGATTTAGGGATCTTTCTAATTAATCTAAAACTTGACCATTCAAAAGTCCCCAATACCACCATAAACATTACACCAACTAACGCCGCTAGCGGGATCATCTCAATAAGGCTTGCTGCAAACAGAATAAATACAAGTAGTAATAATGCTGCTGTGATACCTGACAAACGGCTACGGCCACCAGAATTAATATTGATCATTGATTGCCCAATCATCGCACAGCCACCCATCGCACCAAACACACCACAAGTAACATTAGCCGCACCTTGGCCGATACATTCGCGGTTACTGTGACCACGTGTTTCGGTGATTTCGTCGATTAGCGTGAGCGTTAATAAAGATTCAATCAAACCAATCGCCGCTAGGATAAGCGCGTATGGGAAGATAATTTTAAATGTTTCAAATGTCCAAGGAACTTCTGGAATATGGAAAGCAGGAAAACCACCGGCAATCGTTGCATCTACGTTACCTGACATATCTTTCAGATAATCAAGCACATTACGAGCGTCTAAATCTAAACCAATAACAATACCAGTTACCACTAAAATTGCCGCTAGGCTAGACGGAACTGCAGTTGTTAGCTTTGGTAGAAAGTGAATGATGGCCATAGTCAATGCTACCAAGCCCACCATCACATAAAGGGTTTCCCCTTGCATCCAAGTCAGCTCACCTTCACTATTAAGTACTTTGAACTGACCAAGTTGCGCAAGAAAGATAACGATGGCTAAACCATTCACAAAGCCTAGCATCACAGGGTGCGGTACCATACGTATAAACTTGCCAAGTTTAAATATACCTGCGAGTATTTGTAAGAGCCCCATGAGTAATACAGTTGCAAAAAGATACTCGACACCATGATCAATAACGAGACTCACCATTACCACGGCAAGAGCCCCTGTTGCACCCGAGATCATACCCGGCCTACCACCAAAGATTGAAGTCACAAGACCGACAATAAATGCTGCATATAAACCGACTAATGGGTCTACTTGTGCAACAAAAGCGAAAGCCACAGCCTCAGGCACAAGTGCCAAAGCGACCGTAAGCCCAGACAGTACATCGTTTTTAGCAGAGCTAGGCGCTTTGCTGATAAGATTAAACATCAATATCCTCTGGTGTGAATTGACTATGAACACAAAGGCGGCGGATTTTAGCAAAAAGCAGCGCCTTTAACAAATAAGATACAAGCCTGTATCACAAACTCGCTTGCAATACATAACTTAATAAAGCGGTCTGTATTGTAGTATAGAACAATGGTGAAAAGATGACGGGAAGCCCTACCCAACGAGCAGGGCAACAAATTGCATTAAAGTGGTAAGGAAGTGCTGCGCTTAACGCAAGTCATTGTAACATTTGAATGTACTTCTTGGACGAACTCTAAATTAAGTAAGTTATCACGAACAAATTGCTCATAACCTTCAATGCCTTTCGAAATGATACGCAACATAAAGTCCATGGTGCCTGCCATAGAGTAGCACTCTGTCACTTCGTCATAACTTAAGATCAATTTTTCAAACTCGGCAAGGTTGTTGCGGCCATGGTTTGAAAGCCTAACATGCGCATAAACCAACATATCAAATCCGAGTTTCTTCTCATCCAGCAATGCAACTTTGCCTTTGATGTAGCCGTCTTGCTCTAATTTAGCGATGCGACGCCAACAAGGTGACTGAGATAGCCCTACTTTATCAGCGATTTCAGCGGTAGAAAGACTTGCGTCTTGCTGTAACAATGCCAGTATCTGGCGATCTACTTGGTTTAATGACATATCTATTCTAGTTTAATTAGCACACCAGTCTATTAACCGATGCTGATTGTTATTCCCTGAAGCATAGCAAATTAAAAAATGCACATCACTACTATGCCACTTCCACTATATCTAACCAAATCGGCCACTCATAAAAGGATTTGTCGCCTTTTCGAAGCCAATTGAGGTATTTTCACCATGGCCAGAATGCACCACGACCTCATCAGGCAAAGTAAACAGCTTATCTTGTATAGACTGTTTTAGTTGGGCTGCATCGCCTTTTGGAAAGTCATTACGACCAACAGAGCCTTTAAACAACACATCTCCTACTAAGACCTGTTTTGAGCTTGGTTCATAAAAAACCACATGCCCCGGAGTATGCCCTGGACAATGTCTGACTTCGAGTGCGAGGTTCCCCACTTTAACCTTATCCCCATCATTTAACCACTTAGATGGTAAAAAAGCTTCATGATTAGGAAAACCAAACATCTGTGATTGCATTGGCAAGGCTTCCAGCCAAAATTGGTCGCTCTGATGAGGCCCGATAATCTCGATATTAAAATGCTCACTTAATACTGTACTTGCTCCCACATGATCAAGGTGCGCGTGGGTAAGCAAAATCATGCTTGGCGCTACCCCTTGTGTGTTCAACTGCGCAATAATTTTTTCCGCTTCACCACCTGGGTCTACAATTGCAGCGGCTTGTGTTTCTGGACACACAATGACACGACAATTTTGCATAAATGGTGTAACTGGAATGGTAAACACTTGCATGGTTAGTTTGCTCCAAACGACATCAAAACAGGATATTTAAGATACGCTTTATCATAAAACGGCGTTCTTGCATAAAGCCACTCCATCCGCGCTTTTGGATCGTTTGCAAACTGCTTGTCTTCACGTATTTTTTTATCAAAGGCTAATGCCATAGCTGGGTTTTGTTTTAGCATTTTTCGTGCAAAAGGTTCAAGTGCATAATTTTCAACATATTCTGTACGTTGGAAGATAGTATTGAACTCCCCCCAAGCAAAAAATGAGTCAGGCGCTTCTGGATGTAGTAAGTGAGTCACCAGCTCTCCAGATTTTTGCGCCGTTGCCACTTTATACCACCCACTGAGATCGACCTTATCTGAGAGCTCCTTAATGTCGAAAGTCGCATTCACTCTAAAGCGCCCTTCAAAAGGAGCAGTATCGAACTTGTAGTCTTTTACTGTAGCTTGACTTACTTTTTCCACTACCGTTCCATCTGGTAATGTAGAAACGGTTATTCCATGCAGTTTTAATTTTTCGACCACTTCAGGGTATGCGGGTGGAATGTAAAACTGCTCAGGTACATTCACCGCTGTTTTTACTTCCTTCTGCCAATAAATTGGCAGCTTCTCATAGTTTTGTGGCTCGCCTAAGTACTTAGCTTCCAAATGACCAGACAATGCACTTTCAAACTGCTTGTATTGGATGCCTTTAAATTGAATGTAGTCGGGCTCTTTTGCATAGCTGCGTTCAACTACCAATTGTTTAGGTGTGAATTCGGCCTCTTTTTGAACCGCTTCTCGTAATGCCTGAATATTGCTTGAGAGGCCACTGATAACGCCATCCATAAACACATAGGTGCCCAGTACACGCTGCTTATAGGGTTTCAATGAGTGATTTTCTACCAGTATAGTCGGCAGTCCCTTTAAATCTCCCCAACCATTTGAAAATCGCGGCGTTGCCACCCATCCAGCCAGCCCTTTTTTAAAGTCTCGTTTATCCATCACAAACACAAGTGGACCAGGAATATGTCCTTGAGCAGCAAGCGCTGCATTAATTTGTGGCGAAATCTGATTCTCTAACACCTCAGCTATTGCCGGTGACTCACTTGCAAAAGTCGGGTTAAAACCATAAGTGACATCGTATTGGTAGTCTGCGCCATCCGTTACATGAACATCAATGTACAGATCCGGATTGTATTCGTTAATTACCTGCATGACCGCCTTGACTCCTGGCGTGTCCAATTTAGTGTAATCACGATTCAGATTTAAGTTATTGGCATTGGTCCTAAAGCCCATAACGGTCGGACCGCGTTGATTTATACGGTTAAACTCACTGCGCCTTTCATGCCCATCGACGTTGAGAATAGGGATAAAGAGTAAATTCACTTTCGTCAAAATATCACGGCGCTTACCTGTTGCAACATCGCGAAGCAACATAAACATGGCATCTTTGCCGTCAATTTCTCCGGCATGAATACCAGCTTGTACTAAAATGGTTGGCTTACCATTATTAATAACATTTGATTTATCACCGCCCTGCTCCGTTGCAACAATCATCTTAATTGCGCGATTACTATTGCTAAACCCAATGGTCTCTAGCTTAAATTGGGTCGGATTGGCAGCCACTAGGCGGTCAACAAATGCCATCGTATCTGCGTAATTAGGAGAATCTATCGCACCGCTTAGTTCAAAATCAGTCGTTAATGGGCCCTGTTGTTGTAATAGTTGTTCGCTTTTGCCCTGCCACTCCATCAAGGGTGGTAAATGACCGTTCATACCTAGCATTGCAGTAAGCATAATAATGCTGGAACTCATCATATTTCTCTATTCCTCTGCTTTTATCTGCCAATTATATCAATATTTTAGATATCGGCTTACAATGTGCGGTGATTCAACAAAAATTTGCAGTTAATCGCAGATAACCATAACTTTAGGGATCAAATGAGCATACAAAAATCAATTTTAATCACAGGTTGTTCTAGCGGGATTGGTTATTACTGCGCTGTGCAATTGTCAAAAGCAGGATATCAAGTTATTGCTTCGGTTAGAAATGCAAAAGACTTGAATAAATTTGAAGGCACAAACATTCAATGTATTCTGCTAGATTTAGCATGTGAGCAAAGTATAAACGATGGCTTTAACCAAGCTTTGACAATCGCAAATGGTCAGCTAGACGCCTTATTCAATAACGGAGCCTACGGCCAACCTGGTGCGGTAGAAGACTTGCCTACAGACGTGTTACGGCAACAATTTGAAGTTAATTTTTTTGGCTGGCATACGCTCACCTGTCTCGCAGTTGAGCAAATGCGTAGGCAAGGCGCAGGCCGCATTGTTCATAACTCATCCGTGCTTGGATTAGTCGCATTGCCATATCGCGGCGCCTATAACGCGAGCAAATTTGCACTTGAAGGACTTACCGATACCCTACGCATGGAGCTTTCAGGTAGCAATATTCAAGTTAGCCTAATAGAGCCAGGTCCAATCGTGTCTAAATTTAGAGAAAACGCGAAACACGCCTTTTTAGCGAATATCGATCACGAAAATAGCGTACATCGCAATGCATATCAGGCGCAGCTTAACCGCTTAAGCTCAGAAGAAGCTCCGCAAAAATTCACTTTGGGGCCAGAAGCTGTTTATAAAGTGCTGCAACACGCGCTGAGTGCTAAGACTGCAAAGCCAAGATATTACGTCACGTTTCCGACCTATTTGATGGGATACTTGAAACGAATATTGAGCAGTAAGATGCTGGATAAAATCTTAATAAAAAACCGCTAACGTTAGAGTTTATAACGAATATAAAACTAAAAAAGGAGCCAAAGGCTCCTTTTCAATACCAGGTTTAGTCCTAAGACTAATTCTAGTTCCGCTTATTAAGCAGCTAGACCATCTTTTGCTTTAGCAACTAGTGCTGCGAAAGCTACTTGGTCGTATACTGCGATATCAGCTAGGATCTTACGATCAATTTCAATCGATGACTTTTTAAGGCCATTGATGAAACGGCTGTAAGAAAGACCATTTTGACGTGCAGCTGCGTTGATACGAGCAATCCATAGTTGACGGAAAGTACGTTTCTTAGCACGACGGTCACGGTAAGCATATTGACCAGCTTTAGTTACCGCTTGGAAAGCTACGCGGTAAACGCGTGAACGCGCTCCATAGTAACCTTTAGCTTGCTTTAATACTTTTTTGTGACGTGCACGTGCAACTACGCCGCGTTTAACTCTTGCCATTTCTGATATCCTCTATTAAGCGAATGGTAACATACGATCGATTAGGCCTAGGTCATTCTTATGAACCATAGACTTAGCACGAAGGTGTAATTTACGCTTTGAAGATTTCTTAGTCAGAATGTGACGAAGATGCGACTGTTTACGCTTGTAACCGCCAGAAGCAGTCTTTTTGAAGCGCTTAGCAGCACCTCTGTGTGATTTTAGCTTATAAGCCATTTGCAATAACTCCGAATGATATTGCTTTAACACAATGTAAGTAGGCGGAGATAAACTCACTTGTAGGCCTAGCTTACTACCTAAAACCGGTGAAGGATCAATACCTTACTTTAGAACCGGATAACGCAGGTGGCGTTAGCACTTGAGACCTGCGTTAAATTCGATACGTATTATGCCGAGATTAAGACTTTTTAGCAATAGGTGCCATCATCATTATCATCTGACGACCTTCCACTTTTTTCGGGAAAGACTCAACAGATGCGATATCTTCCAACTCAGTCTTGATACGGTTTAACAGGTCGATACCAATTTCTTGGTGCGCCATTTCACGACCACGGAAGCGAATTGTGACTTTAGCTTTGTCGCCACCCTCAAGAAATTTGCGAAGGCTACGTAGCTTAACTTGGTAATCACCAACATCAGTACCAGGACGGAATTTAACTTCCTTAACCTGAATTTGCTTTTGCTTTTTCTTTTGTT
Organism: Pseudoalteromonas sp. JC3; assembly: GCF_030291895.1. Taxonomy (NCBI): domain Bacteria; kingdom Pseudomonadati; phylum Pseudomonadota; class Gammaproteobacteria; order Alteromonadales; family Pseudoalteromonadaceae; genus Pseudoalteromonas; species Pseudoalteromonas sp. JC3. The sequence goes on from NZ_CP127855.1 coordinate 2,378,997, forward strand.
CTTTTTGGATTTTTGCTTTTTCAAAAAGGAACTTACCGTAGTCCATCACTTTACAAACTGGTGGTTCAGCGTTTGGACTGATCTCAACTAGATCTAGACCGGCTTCTTCCGCCATGTTTTGTGCGTCTCTTGTTGAGACAATGCCAGCTTGCTCGCCTTCAGCGTCAATTAAGCGAACTTCTTTCGCTGTAATCTCTTCGTTAATACGATTTTTCTGAGCGTTATTTTGCCCTTTTTTGCCGCCTCTAATGGTACGTTCCTCCAAAAAATTCAAAAGTAAATGCGTGCACCAGAAAAAGTAAAGTACACGCAAGTTTATATTTATAGTCGATTTTTAATCTCTTCGCTAACTTTCGCGATGAAATCGTCAACCGAGAATTTACCTAAATCTTCACCAGTACGGGTTCTTACTGCAACTTCTTGTTGCTCGACTTCTTTATCACCTACCACTAGTAAATAAGGTATACGTTTTAAAGTATGCTCGCGGATTTTAAAACCAATCTTCTCATTTCTCAAGTCGGCACAAGCTCTTATTCCAAGTTTATTCAACTTTTGTACAACTTCGTGGACATAATCGGCTTGTTTGTCCGTGATATTCATGATCACAACTTGCTTTGGTGCAAGCCAAGTTGGGAATTGACCAGCGTATTCTTCCGTTAGGATACCAATAAAGCGCTCTAGTGAGCCTAGAATTGCGCGGTGGATCATAACAGGGGTTTTACGCTCGTTATTTTCCGCAACATATGTTGCCCCTAAACGGCCAGGTAGTGCAAAGTCTAATTGCACTGTACCACATTGCCATGCACGCTCTAAACAGTCATATAGCGTGAATTCAATCTTCGGTCCGTAAAACGCACCTTCCCCAGGTAAATATTCAAACTCGATGTCATTGGCTTTCAAAGCATCTGCAAGTGCAGCTTCCGCTTTGTCCCACATTTCGTCTTCACCGATACGTTTTTCAGGGCGCGTCGATAATTTAACAACGATCTTTTCGAAGCCAAAAGTTGAATACGTATCATACACCATTTTGATACATGCTGATACTTCGTCCATGATCTGTTCTTCTGTGCAGAATACGTGCGCATCGTCTTGTGTAAATCCACGAACACGCATCAAACCATGTAGTGCACCAGATGGTTCATTACGGTGACAACAACCAAACTCAGCCATACGCAATGGTAAATCACGGTATGACTTTAGACCCTGGTTAAAGATCTGCACGTGACCTGGGCAGTTCATCGGCTTAATAGCATACTCACGTTTCTCTGACTCAGTCGTGAACATGGCATCTGAATACTTGTCCCAGTGGCCTGATTTTTCCCACAAACCACGGTCCATCATCAACGGACCTTTTACTTCTTCGTACTGATATTCGCGTAGTTTTTCGCGAACAAAATCTTCAAGCTCACGATAAATGCTCCAGCCATCATTGTGCCAAAATACCATGCCTGGCGCTTCTTCTTGCCAATGCCACAGATCGAGTGCTTTACCAATTTTACGGTGATCACGCTTCTCAGCTTCTTCTAGACGCTTAAGATACGCCTTTAGCTGCTTTTTGTCAGCCCAAGCTGTACCGTAGATACGCTGTAACATCTTGTTTTCTGAGTTGCCGCGCCAGTATGCGCCCGCCACTTTCATAATCTTGAAGTGGTGACAGAACTTCATATTTGGTACGTGCGGACCACGACACATATCAACATATTCTTCGTGGTGATATAAACCTGGGCGGTCATCTTTCGCGATATTCTCGTCTAGGATTTCCATCTTATAGGTTTCACCGCGTGCTGCAAATGCATCGCGCGCTTCTTGCCAGCTCACCTTTTTCTTTACTACGTCGTAGTCGGTTTTTGCCAACTCCAACATACGCTTTTCTATCGCTTCAAGGTCCTCTTGAGTAAGCGAATGCTCTAAGTCAACATCGTAATAGAAACCGTTGTCGATAGTAGGACCAATCGCCATTTTAGCTTCTGGGAACAATTGTTTTACAGCGTGACCAATCAAGTGCGCACACGAGTGACGAATAATTTCAAGACCGTCGTCGTCTTTTGCGGTGATGATTTCAAGCGCTGAGTCATTTTCGATGAGGTCACAAGCATCAACACGAACGCCATTTACACGGCCAGCAATCGTTGCTTTCGCAAGGCCAGGACCGATGTCTTGAGCGACTTCTAGAGTAGTGACAGGGTTTTCAAAAATACGCTGACTGCCGTCAGGGAGAGTAATAACTGGCATGATAAATCCTATTTACAGTGGTGACACCTACAATGCATCACATGTATTTAATTAATTTTAAAGTGTGCCTATCAACGCTTTTACGAATAAGCATTGTCTTGCGCGAATTATCGCGGCTCATCCGAGGACTTTCGAATAAGAGCCACTATTCTCGCGTGTTACTTGGCTAAGTGCAAGCCTAGAGCTAAAATTAATCTATTAATTTACAAAAACTATTTTGGGATTATTCGTGGCCAAAAAGCGTTATCGGTTTGCAACCTTTAATCTACTAAATTTTGCAGCGCCGCCTTATTCTTTTTATCAACTTCATGAGCACTATAATGAAACACAGTGGCAAACCAAAACTCAGTTTATTACGGGACTCATTCAGCATATAAACCCCGATGTCATTGTGTTTCAAGAGGTCTTCTCACCTGATAGCTTACAGATGCTGTGCGAAGACTTGGGTCTTGTCCACTTTGCCACTGTAGATGCGCCAAGTCCTGATCACGTCTACCCGTCGGTACTGTTTAAACCCGTGGTCGCTATCGCATCAAAACTACCATTTAAATCCTTTGCGCCGTTAGAGCCCTGCCCCGAATTACTCGAATACCTTAATAATCAACATCAGTTTAAATTCAATCGCACCCCGATAAAATGCAAGTTCGACATTCCAGGCTTTGGGTTACTCGCGTGTTATGCCGTGCACTTTAAGTCTCAACGCGTACATTCAATGGCCCACATGCTGGGAGATTCCAATCAAGATGACCCGCTACTTACATTGCTTCACGAAACCGTAGGTACGATGCAGTCGCAGATCTCACGTTCACTCGAAGCTTCCATCATTTATTACGATGCATTAAAAACACAAAGGGAGAAACAAGCTGCAACATTGGTGATGGGCGACTTCAATGATGCATTAGACAGCCCGGCATTATCTTTTATGACGCAAGCCTTTCCACCCGTCCTTGCTAGTAATGGCTTTGATAATGTCGGTTTGTTTGACAGTTTTCTTTACGCCGACAACAACCACAAAGAAAAACCAGCCAGTCATTACTATCAAGGTGAAGGTAACGTACTTGATTACATTCTTTGTTCAAAAGAGTTCAATCCCAACCGAGAAACGCCCAGGGTGAAGTCGTTACATTACTACAGTTACGATGCTCACCTTGATCCAAAGCGCATGGACGAAGATATTTGCTATTCTGACCATGCAGCGATAGCAATAGAAATAACACTGTGAGATAATTCAATTTTTGCATAATCTGGACACGAAAATGAGAACACTTGGGGTTGAAATTTCAGGCAGCGAAGCTTTGCTTTGTATGCTAACGAAAGAAGATGATGTTTTTGATATTAGAGACATTCGTCAGCGCCGCTTTACGTTAAGTAACCAAGGGACAGAACTTGATGAAATGCGCAAGTTCCAATTCGACTTTGCAAAACTAGTAGAAGATTACGGCGTAGATTCTATCGCCATTCGTCAGCGCCCACACAAAGGTAAATTCGCAGGTAGTGCGGCTGGTTTTAAAATGGAAGCTGCAATCCAGTTAATTTCAGGCGTGGACGTGCAGTTACTTTCTGGCACTGAAGTTAAAGAGCAATTAAAAAGAAACCCAATTCCTGTTGACTATGAAGACACTGGGTTGAAAAAGTTTCAAGAGCAAGCTTTCATCAATGCCTATGTTTATATTCTTCGTAAAACATACGGCAAAGAAGAATAATCATATCAAGGGCCAGCAGTTACTTAGCTACTGGCCTTTTTATTTGCTTCCACACTTCTCTCCCCTGTAAATAATTCAAATATAAAATACTTGTAAAAAATTTGCTTTTATTTGATTCAGCCCTCCGCGCTTTTATGCTATTAATATAACCGTAATAAACCGCAAGGAGTGGATTTAGGTGTTACCTCAACAGTATGGAAAAGCCGTTATTTTTAGCGCATGTTCGCTGATATCCGTAACAGCATTAGCAAATTCAAGCGCTAACCCTGCTTCTTTAATCTTTGGTGTTAACTCAGATAAACGTGTGTTTGAAAACACACGGTCACTCGAAAGCCAAATTCCAGTCAAAGGGCATTTAGATAGCAGCTCAGCAAACATTCAATATGCAGCAACTTATCATTCTATTGTCGGCAATTATTTTGAAGCAGAAAAACTCACCTCAGGGGTGATCAACCCAGATATGTTGCTAAACGATTATCGGCTAGTTCCTGCGCTAGAAATCATAGAACAAAAGGCTGCTGACACGCGTATCACTATGGTAAACGAGGCGTATCATAATGCTAAACACCGAGCGCTAACGATTGCCCTGTTGAAGCCTTTATATGAACAAGGCTATCGCTATCTTGCATTAGAAGCGCTTACCCCACAGGTAAGCGTTGAGCAGCAAATCAATAAACACGGCTTTACAACATATGAGCATGGGATCTACACCATGGAGGCGACTTACGCTAGCTTGATATTTGAAGCCAAATCGCATGGCTACGAGATTATTAGTTACGATCACGACTCACAACAAGGTAGAGCCAAAGCCGCGGCTAAACACATAAAAGAAAAGGTATTTGATAACAATCGCGATGCAAAATTACTCGTTCACCTCGGATTTTCTCAACTAGATGAACAAAACCAACTGGCAAGTGAACTCAAGCAAACATTGAAAATTAATCCACTCACCGTTGATCAGGTTCGCTTATCTGAGGTTCAATCAGTGAGTGGCAATACTCCTTTGCTCCTCGCACGAGTAGCAAGCCAATCTCAGCACTACTCTTCAGACCCGCAAAGGTTTGATCTTTCTGTAACTTGGCCCAAAACCACTAAAATCAATAATAGGCCAAGTTGGCTCTCTTCAACGTTTGACTTACAACAACAATCACTCGGTGTATGTAAAAAGGTGTTTCCATGCTATTTAGAGCTGTCATTTTTTGTCGAGGAAGGTAATAAACTCGTCCCAATCGATAAAATTACAGTAGAAAAGCCACATGATCAGGTCTATTTAAAGCACTATTCTACGCCACTGACTTTGAGTAGCTATAATGCTGTCACTGGTGAGTTCATTACACAAAAACTACTCAACCAAAAACAACTATAATCATTCGTGCAAATTGAGCACCAATCTGTGACTCGCGCATTTCATACTATCAAGGTAGACTAGCTTCTGAACAAATTTAGGGATCATCCATGTATCGAGTATTTGAACGCTTTACCAAACCCTTTCCCGAGCAAGAAGTTGGTCAGCCACCACAAGGTTTGTTGGCTTTCTGTCGCTTCTATACTAAGGGAATGGAATTACCCTTGTTATTTATGTCGCTAAGTGCTGCGCTCCTCGCAATTTTGGAAGTAACATTATTTGGCTTTATGGGTGATTTAGTTGACTGGCTCTCCACTTATACACCACAAACTCTATTTGAAGCTAAACAAACCGAGTTAATTCGAATGTCTGTCATCACGTTAGTGGCGCTGCCACTGTTAGTCTTTTTTCACAGCGCCATTTTACATCAGAGTTTATTGGGTAATTACCCAATGGCTATTCGCTGGCAGGCACACCGCTACTTGCTAAAGCAGTCTATGACATTCTATCAAGACGAGTTTGCAGGGCGTATTGCAACTAAAGTGATGCAAACCGCCCTAGCCGTGCGCGAATCAGTCATGAAGCTACTCGATGTGCTGGTTTATATTTTAGTGTACTTCACCGCAATGCTCGCGCTTGTTGCAAGCAGTGATATACGTTTGATGATCCCCTTGGTTATTTGGCTTGGCTGCTATATCTGTTTCCAGTTTTATTTTGTTCCTAAACTAAAACGCGTTTCTAGTGAGCAGGCTGACGCGCGCTCAGAAATGACGGGAAGGATCGTTGATAGCTACACCAATATTTCAACCGTAAAGCTTTTCTCTTATACCAAACGAGAAGAAGAATATGCCAAAGACAGCATGGATGTGTTTATTCAACCTGTTTATAAGCAGATGCGCTTAGCAACTAGTTTAAACGTTAGTATTCAGGCCTTAAATTATCTGCTGGTATTTTCCGTTGCCGCGCTTTCAATCTACTTATGGTCATTTAATGCAATAACCGCTGGTGCAATCGCAATTACAGTGGGTTTAGCCTTACGACTAAATGGTATGGCGCAGTGGATAATGTGGGAAATTAGCGGCCTATTCGAAAATATTGGTACGGTTGCAGACGGCATGAACACACTCTCAAGACCGCTTGATATTGTTGACCAACAAACAGCGCCACAGTTAGATTTTAAAGCCGGAAAAATCGACTTTTGTAACACTACCTTCGCTTATAAGCGTAAAGATGCAGCGAGACAACATAACGTCATCGACAACTTGAACCTACATATCAAACCCGGCGAGAAAATTGGTGTAGTTGGCCGCTCAGGTGCGGGGAAGTCGACCTTAGTGAACTTATTACTGAGATTCTACGATACCGACGGCGGCAGCATCGAAATAGATGGCCAAAATATTGCGAAAGTAAAACAGGAAAGCTTAAGACGTCATATCGCCATGGTGACGCAAGATACTTCTTTGCTCCATCGCAGCGTGCGTGACAATATTCTTTATGGTCGCCCTGATGCATCAGAAGAAGAATTAATAGCCGCAACAAAAGAAGCGCAGGCTTACGATTTTATCCAAGATTTAGAAGACAGTCACGGTAATACTGGCTTTGACGCACAAGTAGGTGAACGCGGTGTGAAACTATCAGGTGGCCAACGCCAACGTATCGCCATTGCCCGTGTATTACTAAAAAATGCGCCAATTTTAATTTTAGACGAAGCCACTTCAGCCTTGGATTCTGAGGTTGAGCAAGCTATCCAAGAGAGCTTAGATGCACTGATGGAAGGTAAAACCGTTATAGCGATTGCCCATAGGTTATCCACGATTGCACAAATGGACAGATTAATCGTTATGGATGAAGGTCGGATAGTAGAAGAAGGAAGCCATCAATCCTTGCTAGCTTTAGGTGGTATTTACGCCAAACTGTGGTCGCATCAAACCGGTGGATTTATTGGCGTTGAGTAACGCCATTACAAAATAGCGAGACCGCCTTTTCAACTAATATATCAAGCTCTGCTTCTGGAAGCGGAGCTTGCCATTTTATTGCGCGTTCCCAATAGCCTAGCTTTTTCAGTGCGCCCCAAAAGTACGCTGCGGCAAAGTCCGCATCAAAACTACCAAGACACCCTGAATTCGCAGCATCTTCGAACCATTGGATCATCGCGGCTTCACAATGACTAAACTTTTCATTTAAATTCTGTGCTTGCTCAAAGCTACGCATCGATTCAATCATCACAATACGCGACAAACGCATATAATCCTCGTCATTCAACAAAGTCATTGCGCTTTTCGCAAGATGTTGCAGTTGCACTGAAAAGTCATAGTTTGGGATAAATTGTATCGCTGTTATCGGCTTAATTCGCTCAATTAACAGCTCAACAACGGCATCAAAGAGCTCGTCTTTGGTCGAGTAATGCTTGTATAACGTGCGCTTTGATACTTCCGCTGATTGACTAATCGACTCCATCGTCGTCGCCTGCAAGCCTTTTTGAGCGAACTCTTCTATCGCTGCACATAAAATTGACTGCTGTTTTGGTGAAAGTTGCGTCATTTACTTATTCTGTCTTTAATTAATAGTGGGAAAAGCGAGCCATTGATAGCTGCTACTCACATGGTCAGTTGTATACCGAGAATCACCTCTCTATACAGAGATAAGCCTTCTTCGTAATAAATCAACATTCCCTTTATTTTAATCAATAAAGTCGTTAATAAAAAGTACACATGATCGTATACCTAAATTGAAGAAAAGTACACGCAACCGTTTACCTTTTATTTCTTTAAGTATACACTACCGTTTACTTGTTTAATTGTCGAACAAATAGCCTTTACTTTGGTGTGGTTAAGGTATGAAATGAACTCACTTGACTGATTGCATCCAGTTGAGTGTGCGTTATTAAAGGCAAATTGCAAGGTAGTTCCCCGTCAAAGCCGGGGCAGCATAAAATGATAATATAGGAATTGGAGTGTTCATGTATCCAGCATCAATACGCAGTCGTGTTAAACACCTATCTTTTTTAATGCTCACGTTAGGCACTTTGTCAGCGTGTTCAGAAGCACCACAGCAAGGGGGCCATGCAATGCCACCTGCGCAAGTGAGTGTACAACAAGTTACTACTCAATCAGTGCCTTTCGATATCGAACTTCCGGCTACTCTCGCGGGTGATAAAGAAGTCGAAATTCGTTCTCGAGTTTCTGGGATCATCGAATCTCGCAACTTTGAGGAAGGTCAATTTGTAAAAGCTGGTCATTCATTATTCACCATCGAGCTTAAACCTTTTGAATTAGCGGTAGAAAAAGCGCAGGCAGCACTTCAGGCAGCAAAAGCAAACGTTGATCAAACTAAGCGCGAGAGCGAAAGGCTTGAGCGTTTGAAGAACGAGCGTTCAGTATCAAAGCGCGACTTTGATAACTCAGTATCGGCCTACGATATTGCAGTTGCGAATTTAGAATCTGCAAAAGTCGCATTGAGTGAAGCCAAGCTAGACCTTGAATACGCCAAAGTTGAAGCACCTGTTTCTGGTATTGTTGGTCGTGAACTGATGTCAGAAGGCAGTTATGTTTCTGGTCCGAGTGTACTATTAACTGAACTTACCGACATTAGCACCATTCGTGCTCGCTTCGGCTTTTCAGAGCGTGAGCAGCTAACAATGCGCCAAGATGTAGAAAATGGCTCATTGTCATTACCAGATCATAATGAATTTGATACCACGATTATTCTGCAAGACGGTTCACTATACGGACAAGCCGGTAAAGTAAACTTTAGCGACGTTCGGGTAAACCGCTTCACGGGTACCAGTGAGTTACAAGCTCGTATTCCTAATGAAAATGGCGAGTTAAGACCGGGTCAGTTTGTTCGAGTTAAACTCTCTGGTGCGGTACGCAATAACGCCATTGTACTTCCGCAAAGAGCGGTATTAGACAACGGCACGGGTAAATTTGTATACATTGCCACCAAAAATGAACAAGGCACAACCGTAGCCCTGCCTGCACCGGTCAAAGTTGGTGAGTGGGTCAAGCTTAATAATGAGAATATGTGGGTTATTCGCGAAGGCTTAAAAGAAGGTCAACCTGTCATCGTTGAAGGTATGGCGAGGATCTTCTTCCCTGGTATGCCAGTGTCTGTGAGCGAGCAAGGAGAATAATCTGATGTTCTCCAAATATTTCATAAACAGGCCTATTTTTGCCTTTGTTATCTCTATCGTAATAGTGCTTGCGGGGCTTGCTGCAATGCGCAGTTTGCCTGTTGCACAGTATCCCGAAATTGCACCACCTCAAGTTGAGGTACGTGCGGTATACCCTGGTGCATCAGCAGATGTATTAGAACAAACTGTTGCAACCCCTATCGAAAACGCGATTACGGGTGTTGAAGGCATGATGTACATGACATCAACCAGTACCAACTCTGGCGTAACGACGATCGCAGTTACTTTTGAGATTGGAACGGATGTTGATCAGGCTGCCGTAGATGTAAATAACCGGGTGAAGCAAGTAGAAGCTCGTCTCCCTGAAGAAACTAGACGCCAAGGCGTTGTGGTTCAAAAGACATCTTCTAACTTCTTGCAAGTACACGCGTTCTATTCGCCAGATGGAACTCGAGAAAGTCTCTGGACATCTAACTACGTCACCATGAATATCCTTGACCGCGTCAAACGCATTCCTGGTACGACGAACGTGCAGATCTTCGGTGCTAAAGACTATGCCATGCGTATTTGGCTGCGCCCGGATATTATGAGTCAACTGCAAGTCACTGCAGACGATATTGCGGGTGCAATTAGAGAGCAAAACTCTCAGTATGCAGCGGGTAGTATTGGTGCAACACCGACATCTCAAGACGCGCAATCGCTCGTTTATAGTGTCACCGCGAAAGGACGTTTATCGACGGCTGAAGAGTTCGAAAATATCATTGTTCGAGCAAACCCAGATGGCTCAACACTGCGCCTTAAGGATGTTGCTCGCGTAGAGCTTGGTTCTAAAGACTATAACTTCCAAGGTACTATTAACGGTAAAGAAGCGGTATTGCTCGGTGTATTCTTGCAACCGGGCGCGAATGCGCTTGACGTGGCTAAAGCAGTAGAGGCTGAAATTGAACAGATCAAACCTCAGTTCCCTACAGGCCTCGCTCACGTTAACTCTTACGACACCACACGCTTTGTAGAAGTCTCAATTCGCGAGGTGTTAAAAACGCTTGGTGAAGCAATGATCTTGGTATTCTTAGTGGTTTACCTGTTCTTGCAAAACTGGCGTGCAACGCTAATTCCAACGCTTGCAGTTCCGGTCTCGTTACTTGGTACATTTGCAGGTCTCTATATGCTCGGTTACTCGATTAACACTCTAACGCTGTTCGGCATGGTGTTATCGATTGGTATCGTGGTAGATGATGCCATCGTGGTACTTGAGAACGTCGAACGTATTATGCATGAGCAAGGCTTACAGGCTAGAGAAGCCGCAGTTAAAGCGATGCAAGAAGTAAGCGGCCCCGTAGTCGCGATTGTATTGGTATTGTGTTCGGTGTTTGTACCTATCGCTTTCCTAGGAGGGTTAACAGGCGAGCTATTCCGCCAATTTGCGATCACAATCTCCATCTCTGTAAGTTTATCCGGTGTGGTTGCACTGACGATGACGCCTGCACTTTGTGTATTGCTGCTTAAGCACGAGCACAAACAAGATGCCAAGTTTTTCTTGTGGTTCAATGACTGGTTCCATCGTGTAACCGGACGCTATGTTGGTGCGGTTAGCTTTATGGTTCGCCGTGGTTTTGTAGGCCTAACCTTAATGGTAGCGATGATTGGTGCAACGGTATTCCTGTGGCAAAAAACACCAAGCTCGTTGGTACCAGACGAAGACCAAGGTTACTATATGATAGCGGTGTTCTTGCCTGATGGCTCTTCGTTAGAGCGCACTGCGAAAGTGGCCGATGAAGTGATAGCGGCTGCAAAGTCAAACCCAGCTAACGAAAACGTCGTGGCGTTTACGGGGATGGACTTCATCGGTGGTGGCTTCAAAAATAGCGCGGCGACTATGTTCGTGACGCAAACACATTGGGATGAACGCGATGTGTCGGCGAAGGAACTTGTTGGTGAGTTATTTATGAAAACCGCGCATATTAACGAAGCATTAGTGCTGGCGTTTAACCCACCGCCAATTTTCGGCTTGGGTACAACAGGCGGATTTGAAGTCTTCTTGCAAAATAAAGGCGGCTCTGATCCCGCTAAATTGAAGCAAGGCATGCAGATGATCATGGCCGAGGCGCAGAAGAGCCCTATCCTTACAGGCATTCAAACGCTATGGCGTCCTGATGCACCACAGCTAAAAGTGCATATGGATCGTGAACAAGCGCGTGCCATGGGGGTTAATATCAATTCTGCGTTTAACGCACTTGCAGCCAATTTAGGTAATTACTACGTCAACGACTTCAATAAATTTGGTCGTGCATGGCAAGTGATTATGTCCGCTGAAGCCGAGTTTAGAATGACACCGGAAGATGTTGGCCGCATTTATGTGAAAAACAATCGTGGCGAAATGGTACCAATTTCTGCATTTACGGATGTTGAGTATAGTCGTGGCCCGGAAACCATGAATCGTTACAATAACTTATCTGCAGTTAAGTTAATGGGCGAAGCAGCACCCGGCTACAGCTCAGGTCAAGCTATCGCGGAGTTTGAGCGTATCGCCAACAAAGTGCTACCACCTGATATGACTTACGAGTGGACGGGTTCCGCGTTCCAAGAAAAGCAAAACTCTGGTACAACCGGTATTGCACTCGGTATGGCCGTGATCATGGTATTTTTGATCCTCGCAGCACTTTATGAGCGCTGGTCATTGCCATTCTCGGTTATGTTAGCGCTACCGTTTGGTACTTTTGGTGCATTGGTCTCAATCTGGATCGCTGGGCTAACCAACGACGTTTACTTCCAAATCGGTTTGGTTACCTTACTTGGCCTTGCCAGTAAAAATGCCATTCTTATTGTCGAGTACGCACTCATGAAGTATCAAGAAGGATGGAGTCCAGCAACTGCAGCCCTTGAAGCGGCAAGACTGCGTTTTAGACCTATTATCATGACTTCACTTGCTTTCATACTTGGTGTAGTTCCACTGGTGATGAGTTCTGGAGCTGGCGCAGGAGCAAGACACAGTGTGGGTACTGGCGTAATGGGTGGTATGCTCTCGGCTACCTTCCTCGCAGTATTCTTCTTGCCACTATTCTTCTATTGGCTAATGGCAAGACGGATGTCAGAGAAGCGTTCTAAGCAAGAACTTTCAGATGAAATCGCGAAGCATCATAAAGATGAGCATGTCGATACAGATGAAGGATTAGCTTAATAACATCCCTTAAGTGAAACCACAAAACGCCTGAATTTTCAGGCGTTTTTTATACCCCAAAAAAGCTAATCTTGACCTTTCCACTACCTCACCATCACACACTTTATCACTAGCCATTAGTCGTAATTTCATGCTTTTCGTCCAAATGCACTTGATTTTGTCGACAATTAGGTTATCACTGATAAAGCATAATGATAAAAACTAGAGATCAACAGCAAGGACAAGATATGACAACAGAGAGCCAATTAATAAATGCAAGTGCACTTACAAAGAGTTACTTCAAAGGCCCCCAAGTAGCACCGCTTACTCAACTCACCATAGGGCAATACCTAGAAGATATTGTCGACAATTATCCAGAAAGAGAAGCCATTGTTGTCTCTCATCAATCTGTTCGCTTAAATTATCGTGAGTATCTCGCCAAAATAAATCAACTTGCCGCAAGCCTTTTAGCTGTGGGCATACAACCAGGGGATAGAGTTGGGATTTGGTCTCCAAACAATCTTGAATGGAGTCTAGTGCAATTTGCAACCGCTAAAATTGGCGCGATCATGGTGTGCATTAACCCAGCTTATCGTCCAAGCGAGCTTGAATACGTGCTAAACAACGTTGAGTGTAAGATGTTAGTTATGGCGAAATCATTTAAACATAGCCATTACGTTGACATGATAAGAGAGCTGGCACCAGAATCTTATGACTGTATGTTTGGCGAATTATCTTCACAGCGCCTTCCCTCTCTCAAACAGATTGTGCTGATTGACGAAGATATTGAACCCGGTCTTATGAATTTCAGCACCCTGTTATCTAAAGCTAATGATGCCCACTATCTTGAGGCAAATGCGATTGCAGCCAACCTCAGTGCCAGCGACGCAATCAATATTCAATTCACTTCAGGTACTACAGGCAACCCGAAAGGCGCCACCCTCACCCACAATAATATCCTCAATAACGGATTACTCGTCGCCAATGCTATGAAGCTCACAGAGCAAGACAAGCTTTGTATTCCCGTGCCGCTTTATCATTGTTTTGGTATGGTACTCGGTAATCTCGTTTGTATCAGTAAAGGGGCGTGCGCTGTATTCCCTAACGATAGCTTTGATCCGCTTGTCACCTTAGAAGTTGTTGAACGAGAAAAGTGCACTGGGCTTCACGGTGTACCAACAATGTTTATCGCACAATTAGAGCACTCAGACTTTACACAGTTTGATCTATCTTCGCTGCGCACTGGGGTGATGGCAGGCTCTACCTGCCCTGAAAAGGTCATGCGCCAAGTACAAACCCAAATGCATATGACCGATGTACTAATTGGTTACGGGCAAACCGAGTGCAGCCCAATCAATAATATTACCGAAATCGATTCGCCTGTTGAGAAACGCGTGCAGACTGTTGGTCGCGCTATGCCACATACCGAGGTCAAAATTATTGACGAGCTAGGACATATTGCCCCAATTGGTACGCCTGGTGAAGTATGTGCCCGAGGATATTGCGTAATGAAAGGCTATTGGCAAGACCCAGAAAAAACGGCGGCAACTATTGATAGCGATGGCTGGCTACATTCTGGCGATTTAGGGGTAATGGACAACGAAGGGTTCGTCAGTATCGTCGGCCGCATAAAAGACATGATCATTCGCGGTGGCGAGAATATTTACCCCAGAGAAATTGAGGAAGTGCTTTATCATCATCATGATATTCAAGACGCCGCTGTATTTGGGATCAAAGACGAAAAATATGGTGAGGAAGTATGTGTTTGGGTTCAACTTAAGCCCGGACACTATATTTCGGAAGAGGATATTCGTATATTTTTAAAAGATAAACTCGCCTATTTCAAAGTCCCAAAACATATCAAGCTCGTTGAAAATTATCCGATGACAGTCACAGGCAAGCTACAAAAGTTCAAAATGCGAGAGCAAATGGAAAGTGAGCTTGATGCATTTGCCGAATCTCAGTAACTAAGATGAGTAAGTGGTGAGCAATATCCTAGCTCACCACTTACGTAGCTCTTACAACGCGTTTGAAAACTTTGCTCTGTAAAAATCACAACCACCGCTAAGCTACTACTCAACTAATTGTTTAAATTGAATTTTTCTTTGGTTCATTTCTTGCTGTTAGTTTCTAAATTTTATATGAAGGAAACGAGCAATGACCAAGTGTCCATTAACCACCACAGCTGGTAATCCAATCGCCGATAATCAAAATAGTCTTACCGCAGGTCCTAGAGGCCCATTATTGGTTGAGGATTACCAGTTAATCGAAAAACTGGCGCATCAAAATAGAGAACGTATTCCAGAGCGTACCGTGCATGCTAAAGGATGGGGTGCGTTTGGAACATTTACGGTAACAAACGATATAAGCCGATATACCAAGGCAAAGCTATTTGCTGAGGTTGGTAAGCAAACCGACATTCTGATGCGCTTTTCAACAGTAGCCGGTGAAAAAGGGGCTGCCGATGCGGAGCGTGACGTAAGAGGTTTCTCGATAAAGTTTTACACTGATGAAGGAAATTGGGATTTAGTTGGTAATAATACCCCCGTATTTTTTGTCCGTGATCCGTATAAATTCCCAGATTTTATTCACACCCAAAAGCGCCACCCAAAAACCAACCTGCGTTCCAACACCGCGCAATGGGATTTTTGGTCACTGTCGCCAGAAAGCCTGCATCAAGTATTGATTTTAATGTCTGACCGTGGCTTGCCAACGGATGTGAGACATATGAATGGCTATGGCTCTCATACCTTTAGTTTGATTAACGAGGAAAACCAAAGAGTTTGGGTGAAGTTTCATATGAAAACCCAACAAGGCCACCAGCATCATACCGATGAAGAGTCAAAATCAGTAATTGGCGAAAGCAGAGAGAGTTTTCAAGAGGACTTGCTTGAGGCCATAGAGCGCGGAAATTATCCGAAATGGGATATGAAAATTCAAGTGATGACTGAAGCGCAAGCAAAACAGTTCCAACACAATCCGTTTGATTTAACCAAAGTCTGGCCGCATGGCGACTTTCCACTCATCGATGTTGGCACTCTCGAATTAAATCGCGTACCAGACAATTATTTTGCTGAGATAGAACAAGCCGCATTTAGTCCGTCTAACGTGGTATCTGGCATTGGATTTTCTCCGGATAAAATGTTGCAAGCACGCATTTTCTCCTATGCCGATGCTCACCGCTACCGACTCGGTACGCATTATGAGGCATTACCTGTTAATCGCCCAAAATGCCCTGTGCATCATTACCACAAAGACGGTGCAATGCGGTTCTTTAATAATGAACCTGGTGGTAACGAAGATGCTTACTACGAGCCTAACTCGATGGGAGGCCCAAAAGAGAGCCCAGAGTATAAACGCCCTGCTCTTGAGCTTGAAGGAATGGCGGATAGATACGACCACCGCAAAGACAATGATGATTTTTCACAGCCTCGTGCCCTATATTGCCTATTTGATGATGCCCAAAAACAGCGCTTGTACGGCAACATAGCACGCGCTATGGAGGGTGTACCTGAATATATCATTGAACGCCAACTTGGGTTATTTAAATCTGTTCACGAAGAACTTGAAGCCGGTGTTAGAACGGCACTGAGTCAATAAGGTTAACTGCCTAGTCTGAACAAATAGCTAGCACCTGAAGTGCTAGCTATTAAACGGCTAAATTTGTGACCATGCCTTTTTGGTTCCAAGCGCGTAAGCCCCTCCTATTACCAAACAAATTGAGGAACTCATCAGCCAAAACGTCATGCTGTTATCTGGGATCGTTGGCATGATAAAAACAAACCCAATTCCCCTTATTAAAAAGATTGCACTTATTACACACAGGGCGATTTTAAGCATAGGTAATTGTCGGATCCGTTTCGCCCCTGAAAACGCATAGCATGACCAGAGCAGTAAAATCGTAGCGATAACGGCAGTGACAATGTGCGGATAAATAAGCCCCTGTTCGGCCATAGTAGCCATTTCCTCGCCCGCACCAAAAAAGCGATACCAAGGCGCGCCAAAGATAATGCAGCCAATGTGCGCCACTGCCGCAATGGCTGTACACACACCCGCGAAGAGTAAAAAGTGGTTGGTCGTTTGAGTTTTCGTGTTCAAGTTCATTTCCCTATATTGTCAACTTGCTTGAGTATCGCTGCTCTGCCGCTGCCTGTCGATAGATATGCGCTCAACCAATATTATCTGTGGGTCGTGATTTATCACGACAAATGATTTCCGCCGCCTAAGGTACGGCATTAAAACCAAAAAGATCGCGGGTGAACCCGCTCCCACCTGATATGGGTAAGTGTTATTACAACGCTATGTTTTTGGTGCAACGAGGGGTAGATCAAACTGGACCATTAGACCACCTTTCTCGCGATTAAAGAGTTTAAGTTGTCCACCATGGGCAATCGCGACTTCATTACAAATACTCAGCCCTATGCCTGTGCCACTGGGTTTAGTAGAAAAAAACGGCAGTACTGCGTTTGCTAGCTTTTCTTCTTCCATTCCTACACCTCTGTCAACAACCACGACTATCAGGCGTTGATAATCAACCAGCAGCTTCACGCCTATTTCATCTATCTTAGATCCTGACTCATGGGCGTTTTTAACCAAATTAATCATCACCTGCTCTACCTGTATGGGATCAAAAAAAGCGCGCTCCACAGGAAGTGGTGCCAGCAGAGTAAAGTCATAAAGCTTATTTACGGTATCAAGTAAGGGCTGCAAGGGTTGCTCTGAAATATTAGGAGCCGGTAATCTCGCAAATTCGCTATATTTAGCGACAAACTCACTCAAGTTTTCGGTGCGGCGATTAATGGTTGCCAGCATATCAGGCAACAACTGGACTAGGGTATGATTTTGTTCTTTAGCACTGCGCTCAACAATCGTATTTGCGGAGTTAGTCAACGAAGAAATAGGCGCTAATGAATTATTGAGTTCATGACTGATAAGGCGGATCGCATTTTTCCAAAGCCCTACTTCTTGACGGCTCATTTCGCTAGATAAGTTTTGACACATTAACAATACATGTGGCTGGTGGTTGAGCGTTATGCTCTGCCTTGAAAAGTAATAGCTCTGCTTTTCATCATTGGCTTGAAAGGTCACAAACCCAGATTCTTTTTGTAGCAAAATAGTTTGCAGCTTAGGATCTGCATTCGCGATGGCATGGTGAAGCACAAGGCCACTTAACGACTTGTTGTTATTGAGTAACTTGCCGGCTTTGTCGTTGGCATATACAACCTGATCAAACTGATTTAACAGTAAAATCGACACCGGCGACACCTGCAAAATAGTATCGAGTAGTAACTCCCTTTGGCTGGTGGCGTGGCGCTGCTTTTTTAATGTTGTCGATAAACTATTATATTCCAAAATTAGATCAGACATTTCTATGCTTTCAAAATGCGTAATTTGAACTGAAAAGTCTTGATCTTTAAAACTGCGGATCCCGTCCGTTAAGCAATCTATGATCCGTTGTTGGCGAGAGAAAAAGTAACTGATACCGACAATGCCTACTACCGCCGCAACAATTAGCCCCAGTGGAATTGCCAGAGTAAATGGTATTGCAAATAAAGCTGCCAGCCATAGAATAGCCGCAAACACCAATAGTGATACAAATAGGCATGCAGACACCGCTGCTTGAAGAGACACCGTCATTTTAAACCAAACTTCTCCATTCTCCGGTATAGTGCTTGCCGACTTAATCCAAGCTTTCTTGCGGCTTTACTGACTACGCCATCAGCGCTGTCTAATGCAGCTTCGATATCTGCTTGTGTATATTCAAGCGGCTCTTCATGTTGTGGTATTTGAATTGCTAAATGCTCACACTCAATTTCTTGCCTGGGGCTCAGCAACACAGCACGACCTATGGTGTTTTCAAGCTCCCTGACATTTCCAGGCCAAGTATGATGCTTTAACTGCTTCATTGCTGCGTTACTCAAACTCTTATTGCTAGGTAAAAAGTGATCCACTAACACGGCAATATCTTCTTTTCGCTCAGATAGTGGCGGCAATTTAAGCTCAATCATATTGATCCGATAATACAAGTCTTCTCTAAAAGTACCTGCGCGAATGGCCTCTGGTAAATTACTGTTGGTAGCACTTATCACCCTAACGCTCGCCTTTTTGGTCACGTTACTGCCAACGCGCTCAAACTCGCCGCTTTGTAAAACCCTTAGCAATTTTTGTTGCCCTGTCAAAGACAAGTTGCCGATTTCATCCAAAAACAAAGTGCCACCATCGGCGGCTTCAAAACGTCCAGCCCTCGATTTTTGTGCACCTGTATAAGCACCACTTTCAACCCCAAATAACTCGGCCTCAATGAGGTCCGCCGGAATGGCCCCCGCATTCACTTTAATAAAGGGTTTATGTTTATAGCTGCTATTGGCTTGCACGATTTCTGCAATTTTCTCTTTACCAGCGCCGTTTGGTCCTGTGATCAGAATTGGCGCGTCGGAGTGCGCAACCTGCGTCGCCATTTCAAGCAAGCTCAACATGGCAGGATCGGCAACCACCACACCACACAGGTCGTATTGCGCTTTTAGCTTTTGTAACCTGGCGTTGCGCTGATTAGCAGCGCTACTTACTTGCTCTTGTAGTTCTCGCATTTCGAGCAAGTTTTTCACTGAGGTGACGAGTTTATGGTCTTTCCAAGGTTTGGCTAAGTAGTCTGCCGCACCATCTTTAATAAGCTCCACCGCCATTTCAAGATTTGTCCAAGCGGTCAGTAAGATGATGGGTAAGTCTGGCTCTAAATCTCGAATGGCTTTATACAGGGCTTTACCTTCCACGCCGCTGGTGGTGTCTCGGGTAAAATTCATATCTTGAATAACTAAGTCGAACTGTTTGCTACGAACCTTCTCTAGGCCCAGCTGCGGAGAGGTAACACCTTCACACGGAATATCATTGAGCAACAAAAGGACTTTAATGGCTTGAATTACATCCGGATTATCGTCAATTACCAATACACTCATGAACGCTTTTGATCCTAATTTGTAGATTTAGCCCCTTTCGGGGCTTTGTTGTTTTTATTATTAACTGGATTTAGTTACTTGCGCCGGCGACACTTTCGCAGCTTCTTTGGCAGGCAGGTACACTGCCAATGTACTCACAAGCCAAGTAAAAATAGCGACCCCAACCAATAACGGGATCTCTACCACACTTTGCACGCGAACATTATTCATCAAAAAATAGTAAAGCAAAATCGAGAGACCAAAGCCTAGCACTAAACCGATAAAGACTAAAATTGTATTTTCTTTAATTAAAGACCACATCACTTTGCCTTTAGATGCCCCTAACGCACGAAGTACACCATGATCTTTCTTTCTTAGGCTAACAGAAAAGCTGACAAGTGCGACAATACCAAGCGCGGTGACCACGCATGCTATGATGCTTATACCTGCCATGGTGAGTGCAAAGGTGCTACGGCCATCCCACAAACGTTTTTTTGCCCTAGCAACAAACTCTACTCGCTCAACCATTCGTCCGCTGGTGTGATACAGTGCCGTTTCAACTTCTTCTAGCACTCGCTCAGACACACCTTTTTCAACCCTGACTAAATAATTGGCTCGTTGACGGTTACCCCATATGACCTCAGGTACAACCCCTGAATTGTAGTGTTGTTGATTGTATGTTGCGCCTTCTCCAAGCATTTTACCTTTATAAACACCAATCACTTGATGTGGAATGCGTTGTCTTGAAATATACACCGTCTGCCCAAGGGCAGAGTCACCACCAAATAAAGACGTGGCAAGGTCGTCACTTATCATAATAACGCCTGCATTTTTTGTTGCCTCATCACCTTTGATAAATTCGCTGGCATAAAATCTCCGCCCCTCAACGAGTTCAAGCCCAAGTACATCTACCCCTTTTTCATCCAAGCCAAAGTAGCCGAACACGCTGTAATCCGTTTCTGGTTGGGTATCTTTAAAAATAGTCCATCCAGGGCCTAAGCTGTTTAATACCAGCTCTCTACCAGCATAAGATGCGGCAACGACCCCTGGCACATTTTCAATCGCTTGAATATCCTTTTCTATAAGTGACTGCACGTCTACGGAGGTATCAAACACACGCGTCGTTACATTGAGAATTTGTTGCTCTTCCAACTTTGAAGGAATTAGCCAGTTTTGCAGCGTTGCATAGCTGATAAACGCGGTATTGCTGACAATCATCACGGTGATCGCGATTTGTAGAATAATTAACAGCGCAATACTTTTTTGTTTTAAGATCAGTTTTAAAATATGTTTAATCGCCATACTTACCCCCTTAACTCTGCAGCTGGTGATACACGGCTACTACGGTATACCGGATATAATCCAGATATCCCAACCGCCAAGAAAATACCTATGGTGGTCAAAAGTGCCAGCTCACCATCAAACTGATAGATTTGACGAACCTGCTCGGCAAATGCCATATAATCCGTCTGATACATACGTAAATGGAACATCAACTCGAGTCCTGCAAATGCGAGTACAAAACCAAGCAACACAGATGCAACTGTGAGCATGAGAATTTCTAGAAAATGAATTTTCATGATCACCCCACGATTTGCACCGAGGGCTCGGTAAAGGGAAATAAGCTTACGATTGGCTTGGAATTTGGCCAGTAGGATCCCCACAGTGTTCACTAGACAAATGGCAAATAGTAAATATGAAAACGTTAGGTAAATGGCTTCCCATGCCATAAAACGCTGGATCAAAATATAGAGCTCACCCATGCTATAAAAATCGGTGAGATTTTTGTGTTGAAAACGGCCAACCACTTGCTGATTTGCAGTATAGTTATTCAACCAAGTTTTTAGCTCTGCAAGATGTGCCACCCCCATATCATTTTGGTACTGGAACCAAACCGTCAAATAACCACATTCAGCACTTTTCAGCATGTCGATACTGCCGCTACGCGGGTTGGTTGCGGTGTATAAATCGTCGGTTCTACACGATACTTGCCCTGTTCTTGGAAAGTTTTGCGCATAGGCATAATTTAGCGGGATAAATGCATCGTGATTGTAATTATTACTAAAGCTCAAATCTTGGAAACGACGTTTATAATTGCTCAAATCAACCACGCCCACGACTTGTATTTGTTCGCCTTGAACTTGAATAAACTGCCCGACAGAATTCGCCCCACCAAAAAGATGGTCATTAGCGTTTTTACTGATCACAGCGACCGCTTCACCACTTTGCTGGCTTTGTTCACTCCAAGAAGCTCCGTGGATAAACGGCGCATCTAGTACACTAAACATTTCTCTATCTGTACCAGAAGCTTCTACACTAATAGGTCTAACTGAGTTATCCGCCAGCCCCACAATAAACTCTGTGGTGTAGTTAAATGATAGATGCTCGTATGGTAAATCCGCTTGCTTAAGCGCCTCTGCATCTTGATATGTCCAGCGTGGAAATTGGTTAAAATCGACAACGTCTTGGTCGCCATCAAAAAAATTTAGGCCCGCGGTGTACAAGTGATCTCCCTTATAACCGATCACCTCACTGCTGCTTTGTTTTACAATGGCTGACATCGTCAACATTAACGTGATCCCAACTGCAAGGTTGATCACCATCAGTGCGCTTAGCTTGGGTTTTTGCTTTAATCCCTGCCAAGCTAATAGTATTAGCTCTTTCATTGCTAGCTCCTACACTGCCAGTTCAGTTAGCTGAGATTTGGTGATGTCGGTTAGCTCACCATCAAGAATTTGGATGTTACGACCCGCTCGTCGTGCCAGCTCATTGTCATGGGTTACCATAATCAATGTTGTACCCGCCTGATTCACTTCTTGTAATAAATCCATCACTTGCCTTGCCATTAAGCTGTCTAAGTTACCCGTTGGCTCATCCGCTAAAAGGAATCGCGGTTTCCCCGCCAAAGCTCTGGCAATAGCCACACGCTGCTGTTGCCCGCCACTTAGCTGTGCGGGATGATGTTTCATTCGGCTTGCAAGCCCAACGAGTTCAAGCGCTTCTTCAATGCGCTTTTTACGCTCACTGGCCTTAATCCCACGAAAAATGAGCGGCACTTCAACGTTGTCATATAAAGATAAGTCGCTGATAAGGTTAAAGCCTTGGAAGATAAAGCCAATTTTTTCGTTT
This sequence comes from Pseudoalteromonas sp. JC3, assembly GCF_030291895.1. Lineage (NCBI taxonomy): Bacteria > Pseudomonadati > Pseudomonadota > Gammaproteobacteria > Alteromonadales > Pseudoalteromonadaceae > Pseudoalteromonas > Pseudoalteromonas sp. JC3. The sequence goes on from NZ_CP127855.1 coordinate 2,401,627, forward strand.
CTTAGCTGAGACAACTTTTTATCGTTAAGATTGGCAACGTTTTCACCATCTAGAAAATAGTCACCGCGCTCAAAACGCTCTAACAAACCGGCAATGTTCAAAAAGGTCGTTTTGCCTGATCCTGACGGGCCTGTGACCGCAATAAACTCCCCTTCTTCAATGGTTAAATTAACATTGCTGAGCGCATGGGTCTCAATCAGATCTGTACGATAAATTTTGCTTACTTCATTCATTTTTAACATTGTCTATTCCTTCTCATTCTTATTCGGTACGCAAGATGAGGCTACTTCCCGAGTAACACTCGCGCTTTGTTATTGAACGGATCTAAACTTGAAATCACGATTTCTTGTCCTTCACTCAGGCCCTCGATAATCTCAACTTCAGAAATACTTTTTACACCGAGCTGAATGGGTGTTTGATCAGCCTGCTCACCGACAACCGTATAGGTAAAACGCCCTGCGCCAGTTTCAACAAATGCACCACGCCTTACTTTGAGCACGTCTTGCTTTTGCGACAGGATAATTCTTGTAGATACCTTTTGGTTTTGGCGAAGACCACTTGGTTGTTCATCAAAGCGTACTCGCGCACTGACACGGCCAGCTTCGATTTCAGGGGAAATAGCGACAAGCTTTGCATGGTATTGGTATTGATTGATAAATACTTCAGCGGCCATGCCGACACCTAGATTGTCGGCATAAATTTCTGGTATTTGCGCTTCAACCTCAAGCTCTGAAAGGTCAACCAAGGATATTAGTGCCGCATCTCGCTGTACAAACTGCTTTTGCTGGACATGCACCGTACCAACAATACCCGACAACGGCGATATAATGTTAAGTGCCGCTACCTGACGCTGCACTTCTTCTAAAATATGCTGTTGTCTGGTTAGGCTCAGCTCGCTACTTTTTAGCTCAAACGCAAGTCGCTCTTGCTCAAGCTTTAGCGAATCGATGGCGTGACGCTCTTGTAGCTGCGCGCGCTTAAGTTCAACCATTGACTGTTCAAGCTCTAATTTTGAGATAATTTGCTTTTCGATGCTTTGTTTTGAGCGTGCCATTTCCCGCTCTGCCGCTTCTAAGTCTACTTTCGCCATTTCCATGCGTTGTTTAGTATCAAGTAGCTGCTGTTTAATCGAGATCCGTTGGCGCTCAACTTCCGTTTGTAAACGTTCAAATGTCGCCTCTTCTTGCAGTAAACGGTTGGTAAGCTCTGGACTGTCTATGCTAAGCAACGCTTGCCCTGCTTTGATGGCATCACCGGGTTTAACGTTTAGCGTTACTGTGCCCGATGCGATGGCGTATAAGTCGGGATTATTCGCAGCCAGCGTACGCCCTTCAACACGAATATCTTCGCTGATATCACCTCTCACTACCGTGGCGAGACGTACTTGCTCCCGCGATACCGTCTGCTCTGCAGATAAAATTGTGTTAATGCTTGGCCAAGCACTGGTCAATCCACCTAAGGTGATGCCAACGGCCAACAACGCAAGCACAGGCTTTTTTATGGTTCGTTTCTTTGCGATTTGTTTGTCTTGCGCACTTGTATCTTTAATCATGCTACCTCCTTGCGGACAAGAGGGTGTCCGCGATTATTATGAGTAACTAATAACAAGTAGCGTGCCATAATTTATCTTACTGTTTTATATGCTATTTATGTAATTTAACGGCTTTATTGAGAGGGTTTGGACGGACACCGGACAGTTTGCGGACAAGGGAGCTTTATATCAATTTGCTTTATTAAGTGATCTATTCTGCAGCGAGAAAATTTTGTCGATAACACCGCTACTGCATCCTGCTACCGCCAAGGTGCCTACATCCATATCTGCAAGGCAAAGATTTTGCTATTGAGTTGTTCTAAATAAGAAATTTTTAACGCAGGTAGCGTCAGATTTACACCTTCAAATTGAGCTAGTATTAAGACAAATTGGTATTAAAAAATATATTTAAGCTTGATGGTTAGGGCCTGTCCAGCCGTGCGAGTCACTTTGACATTTTAGTGATGTGAACACATGCAAACATCTTGATACTTGATCAAACGTTTCCTCTTCTATTGGGAATTTAATCTATCTGCAGCCAATATATACTTGTTATAGCCGGTTTTACCGGCTATAAATTTTTGCCATCATCAGCCATTTCCCAGTACTTTGGCAGGATCCGTTTTGGTGGCTTGCCAAGCGGGATATAAGCTTGCGACGACAGCCATAACAAAAGTCGTGACTAAACTGATATAAATGTCTGTCCAAATAATTTTGCTCGGTAAGTACTCAATAAAGTAGACGCCTTCAAGCGGATTGGTATCACTCATATTGATCCAGGCTTTAAAAATATCGGGGATATTAATAGCAATAAAAATGCCGATCCCTGTGCCTAGCAGTGCACCTATCCCTGCATACGTCACACCTTGCAGCGCAAAAGTCGAAAAAATCGTACTGTCCTGTGCACCCATCGTTTTCAAAATGGCAATATCCGCCCGCTTTTCTTTTACTTCCATCACCATAGAAGAGACGATATTAAAGCTCGCTACAGCGATGATCAGAAATACCACGAGATAGACGATAGTGCGTACCATCTGAATATCTTGATACAGTCCACCTTGCGTTCGAAACCAAGACGATACGTACACTAAATCGGGTAATGCCCTGCCCGCTGATGTCGCAATTTGCTGTGCCTGAAACACATCACTCACCTTGGCACGCAAGTCCGTTACTTGGTCTTCTCTAAAATCCATCGCTTCTTGCAGTGCGTTAAGTGGCACTAAGGATAATGTTTGGTCAAGTGGCCCGCCCATATCGATAAGCCCCACCACCGTCGCCGTTAATCGCTTTGGCGCAGCGAGTGGATTATCCGAATGTTTGTTAGCAACCAAGAGCTGGATATTATCACCAGCCACGACGCCAAGCTTGTCAGCTATCCCTTTGCCGATGATCACTTCACCCGGTTTTAGTGCCTTTAGTTCTGCGCCTTTTATAAAATCACCTATGCTCGACACCGTATGATGCCTATTCGGTGCGATCCCTTTTAACTGCGCCGCTTTTAAGGTGCCTTTGTATTGCAGCATGGCTGTTAAGTTAATTTCAGCCGTCGCGCTTACGACGCCACGTTGACTCTCCAAAATCTCTACTTTTTGCTGCCACGCTTGAATAGGGTCGTAAGGTGCTTGATAACTAACTTGCGGTACCACCGACAACAGCCGCTGCTCTAATTGTTCTTCAAAACCATTAATCACAGAAAGTGCGACTATCAATACTGCCATACCCAGCATTACACCAAGCGTAGAAGCACGGGTTAAAAAACCAATAAAGCCAAGCTGACGTTTAGACTCTCTAAAACGTTTGCTTAAAAAATAACTAAGCATGCTGATACACACCTACTTTGCCATCGTCCAGTTGCACTGCACGACCAAGCTTATCTGCCAACTCTAGGTCGTGTGTTACAACAACAAAGCTGGTTTTTAGTTGCTGATTGAGTTCAGCTAGGAGGTCATAGATCCTTAGCGCATTATGCTTATCAAGATTGCCGGTTGGTTCATCAGCTAGCACCAAATCAGGTTCTGTTACTAACGCTCTCGCTATCGCAACACGCTGTCTCTCCCCCCCAGAAAGCTCTGAAGGCTTATGATCAGCACGATGACTCAAGCCTACTTTATCAAGCATGAGTAATGCTTTTTCGCGGGCTTGTTTTGCTTTATTACCGGCAATTAGTAATGGCATCGCCACGTTTTCAACCGCGCTAAACTCCATCAACAAATGATGAAACTGATAGATAAAACCCAAATGCTTATTTCTAAATTCCGCCTGCTTTTTACGTGACAGCTTGCCAACTTCCACACCTTTGATTTTTACACTGCCGGTGGATGCTTTATCCAAGGTACCGAGAATATGCAGTAAAGTACTTTTACCTGAACCCGAGCTACCTACAATGGCAAGCATCTCACCTTGGGTTACAGATAAATCAACGCCTTTTAGTACCGTTACTTCGGCTTTACCATCTTGGTAGCTTTTGACCAAATCTTGGCAGTCAATGACTAAATCACTCATATCTTAATACCTCTGCTGGCAGCACACTCGACGCGCGTTTAGCTGGATACAAGGTTGCTAAAAAGCTTAGCAATATGCTGCCCACTGCCATAATCGTTAAATCTGTTAGTTCTATTTTGACCGGAAGTTCAGCGCCACCAAGCAACTGAAGGCCTGCGAGGTGGAGCACCTCATTAATATTGTTCGAAAGCAATAATCCACCAGCAACACCAATGAGTGTGCCAAAAATGCCGTTATACATCCCTTGCGCCATAAACACTTTAGCTATCATTTGTGGTGTAAAGCCAAGCGTTTGCAAAATAGCCACTTCCCCTTGCTTTTCACTCACCATCATAGACAGCGCTGAAATGATATTAAATACAGCCACTATCACAATAAGGCCAAGTAATAGCGACATAATGCGCTTTTCCATTGCAACCGCCGCAAACAATGTGCCTTGCTGAGTTTGCCAATCCTGTATCTCGAGCCCTTGTAACAAACTATCCGCTTGCTGATAAAAATCAGGCAGACTAAAGGCATCATATAAATGAATGTTAAGGTCGTATTGCTCTGGCTTCTTGCGCATTAACCGCTGTAAACTCTTCCCGTCGGCAAATGCCAAATAAGTGTCAGCTTCGCTTTGGCCATCATATATGGCAGCTACGGTGAATAAGCGCTGCGTCGGTGTGCGGCCAAGCGGTGTGTATGTGGTGAATTCAGGCATGATCACGCGAAGTTGTTGACCAACGCTGACGCCAAGTTTATTGGCTAAATAGCGACTCAGCGCCACTTGGTATTTTTGCTCATACAATCGAGTTAAGCTACCTGCGCGTACGGCGTCATCTAACGCTGTTTCATACCCTTGAAATAGTCCTTGAAGTTGCACACCCACCAAATCTTGATTGGTTTGTAGAATTACGTCACTTGCAACATATGGCGAAACTTGCTTAACCAAAGGATGATTTTCAATGGCTTGTAATTTATTTTGATCAAGTTGCTCATTTTCCTTAATTTGCACATGCGGGATCAAATCAAGCATGGCGGCTTTTAAGGTTTGCTCAAAGCCATTCATCACTGAGCTGACGGTGATCAAACTCATCAAGCCAAGGGCGATACCCGCAATTGAGAAAAATGAGATAAACGATATAAATGCATTGCCTTTCGCAGCACGGCTATATCTTAACCCAACAAAGAGGCTAACTGGTTGAAACATAATCTATCTCGTAAAAAACTGCTGCACGGATACTAACATACTCAAAACCAGATTGATGGCAGGATTGCTATAAAAAGTGTGACAAACTATAAATTTGTTGACGTTTAGCTGTGCATTGCTTATCCCGTCAAAACGTTACTACTCGCCATACTTAGCGATTACCTTTTGCGGATCTGATATGGCACGTTTCTGCGTTTGACTACTGTTGATTTCACCACCGATGTGTGGGTATCACCCAGCGTGGAGACTTTATCCAGAATTTCGTCTAGCTTAGGCATACTCTCAAAACACAACCTCACATAAAAACAATCCTCTCCCGTCACTTTGTCACATTCAATCACTTCAGGAATGTTTTGGATCATCGCTTCAAGCTGTTTTAGTTTACCGGGATGCTGACGAATACGCACAATCGCTGTCAGCGGGTAATCAAAGCTTTCTTGGTCTAATTCAATACTGTATTTACTAATTACCCCATACTCTTCCATACGTTTCATGCGCTCATTCACACTCGGTGAAGACATATTCACAGCACGAGCCATTTCAGCAACAGACACTCGGCTGTTGTTTTCTAACAGCGCTATAAGCTTGCTATCTATCGCATCAAGCGACCATTTTTCATTATTAATTAATTTTCGCATTTTTGCCTTTCATTTTTAGGAAAATAGAAAAATTAGCCTTTTATTGTCTATTAGCAATACGGCAAACCCTAAGTAATATGCAAGTATAGAATTGAATATGACAAGGTGTGAACAATGTTTGGCTCAGATAAAGAAAAAGGTTCGATAGAGATGATAATAGCTATGGTGCTATCTGGCACCATAGGATACTTTGTCGTCAGTGCACAACAATCCTATTGGAACGTGGTATTTTTACGTTGTGTTATTGGCGCGTTGTGCCTTCTTGGATACGTGCTCGTAACAAAGCAACTGACAAAAGAGGTGTTTAAAGGTCCCGTTTTTATAACCATCTTGCTCGGCGGTATCGCGCTGGTCGGAAACTGGGTGCTGTTATTCGCCTCGTTTGACTATATTCCTTTTTCAATTTCAATCATCGCATACCATCTACAACCTCTGATGTTGGTATTATTAAGTGCGGTGCTTTATCGTCAGTATCCAAGTAAAGCAATCCTTTTATGGTTGACCATCGCTGTGGTGGGATTATGGTTGGTTGTGGGGATCCCCTATCAAGAAATAGTCGCAGTTATTTTTGCACAAGAGAGCAATCAAGCCGTTTTTGGTCTGCTACTGGCACTTGGAGCTGCATTTCTGTATACCATTACAACGCTGATGACAAAAAAGGTAAGCCAAGTGCCATCCGGTGTGGTTGCTGTGATCCAAATCTTTTTGGGCGGTTTATTTTTATTGCCTTGGGTTGACTTTGCACATTTCCCAGAGACTTCATCGAGCTGGGGCAATATCCTATTCTTAGGCGTCGTCAACACAGGGTTTATGTATGTGATCATGTATGATGCGTTTCAACGCTTAAGCACCACATTAATCGCTATTCTTTCTTTTATTTATCCGGTCGTGGCGCTGTTTGTAGATTTTATTGCATTCGAGCACACGATTTCGATACTACAAACACTTGGGATTGTTTTAATCTTAACGGCCGTCAGCGCTGTAAAGTTCGATTGGAAGTTAGGCAAGTTATTTAACCTGAGGTTTGGATAAGGAGTGTTCCAACTCATTGTTGCTAAAGCACAACTTAGTTTTTCCTTGTCTAGCCAGAGAGTTTTAGGGAAAACACCGCTTCCGCGTCCTGCTCTCGCTAAGGTACCTACATCCTGTAGGCAAGGCGAATTTACGCACCAATAGCTGGCTATTGGAAGTGAATTCAACGCAGTTAGCGCTAAAACTGGCTGCTAGAAAGGCATTAATTATCCGCAGCTCAGGTTATTTAGCACACCAAAGCAAAAAATCAGTTAATTTAGCTAATTTGAACTTAAAGGAAACACCAGTAATAAAAGCAGAGTAAAGTGCAAGTACTTTGCTCTGCTGCTGTTGACTAGCTTACTGCTCTAGGTAACAAATAACCGCTGCTTGCTTAGGGTTGCTTTGTGTATCTTCAATCAGATAGCTCGCTTTTTTACTGTTTTGGCATAAACACATGTCGTAATGACTGATCATGTAAGCATTACCTACAGCATCTTCATCCGTTTTTTGGATGCTACAGGTAGGCTCTCTCCAAATTGGATCCCAGCCGCTTTGGCCAATGGCAACAATTTTAATGTTCTGTTGAGTAACGAGTGCTTTCGCCTCTTCTACTTCTTGAGCAGATACAGATAATGCGGTGAATGCAACGAGTGCGGTGATTAGCTTTTTCATTTTTCATCCTTAATTTAAGTCAGCGCTATAGATAAAAAACAGCAAAATACTGTAACAGTAATCAAAATATTGAATAAAAGCTCTATAGCGCCCGCTATTTTATTCATTAAATATGACAACTCAAGAATAAATTCATTAAATTTATAAAAATAATTTAAACCTTAAAACTTCATCATAAAAAATCTTGCCCACATACGTATGCCCACACCTTTTAGGCCTCTTACATTTAGAATAAATAGAAATATAAAACATAGTTAAAATAACAAAAATGAATAACGAAGTTTAATTCCATTTATCTTAATAGCGCAATTTACACAACAAACTCGCACACTTAAAAAAATAACAATTTCATTAACGTAAACACCATCATTTTTTTAATTCCGAATAACACAAGACATAACTCAAGAAACAAAAACCCGCCCCTGATTATTAAGATAAATTACTTTTCACACATTCAGAATATTAGTACATAGAGCATTTACACCAAAATTAATTCAATAAAACTCAAATATCAAAATTAGACAAACAGCATTAAAAATAACAAATTTTATTACTTCATAAAAAACAACAATAAAATTATCTAGGTTAATTTAGTCAAAATAAAATCATTAGCATCTAAAGAATTTCAATGTTTGAATACGCAACTTGTGAACGCAGTGTAATTAAAATGTGTACAAACAATCTTTTAATTGTCTATTTATCATACTTCTGCATTAAGGTTTTTTGAGATGAATGACTTTTCTTCAAGCACTTGCTTTGAACTTGTCTCTGAAGCACTAGAGGATATCGAAGCTCTTCATGACGAGCTTCAAGGTATTGATGAGGATAAACATACCAGCCACCGCGTTGTTGACATCGCAAGGCAGTTAGTCGCATTTAAGTCGATCACACCAGATGACGTTGGTTGTCAACTGTGGTTAGCACAAGAGTTACGAGCTTTGGGCTTTTCAATCAAACACTTACCCGTTCGTGATGTAAGTAACTTAGTCGCAAGCATAGGTAACAACAGCGATGCTAGGTTTGCTTTTCTTGGTCATACCGATGTAGTACCGGCCGGAAGTGCACAAGATTGGCAGTTTAACCCTTTTAAGCTGACAGAACACAATGGCTGCCTCTTCGCTAGAGGTATTGTTGATATGAAAGGCGCTATTGCCGCCTTTTTCTGTGCAATTGAGGCTCTAGTGACAGAATTTGGAATACCGGAAAAAGAGCTTTGGTTGCTACTCACTAGCGACGAGGAAGGCGAAGCGGAACACGGAACCAAGCGGATCACTCAGTTTTTAAAACAGCAGCGTATCACATTTGATTTTACCTTGGTCGGAGAGCCAAGCTCTGAAGCGCAAGTAGCAGATACACTGAAAGTCGGTCGCCGTGGTGCTTTGTCTTTTACCATTAATTTACATGGTAAAAGTGGACATGTGGCTTACCCTCAAAAAGCGACCAATGCCATCCATCTAGCACAAAATATTATGCAAACATTATTGTCAGTAGATTGGCCTAAGCACTGTGATAACTTTGACTCGACCACACTACAATTCACTCATGTAAATTCTGGCGATTTTGTTGACAACATCATTCCAAGCCAATGTCAGCTAAATTTTAATATCCGTTATACACCCGCATACAACGAATATGAATTGGTCCAGCTGGTCAGAGAAACCATCGAAAAACATACACTCAATTATGCATTAACGACCAATAACTCCTGTAAACCCTATTACTGCGTAAATAATGATGAGATCCCTTCTCCATCCCTCGCTATCGTCTGCGATGAAATCAACAGCCAATGCCATTTCACACCAAAACTATCGACCGCAGGGGGAACGTCGGATGGTCGCTTTATTGCTGAAATATCAACCTCAGTATTAGAACTTGGATTGGTGAACAAAACCATTCATCAAATAGATGAGCACACAACAACATCCGACTTAATCCAGCTTCAACAACTTTACTACGGCATCTATAAACGCCTGCTCTACCCTACGCTTCATGTTCACTCAACCACTCAAGATGAACTGCAGCAACTTCGCTAATTAACAGAAAATAGATAACTTCAAGGAATGCATTATGGCAATCGAAAATGAACGCTCTGTTCGCCCCGCAAACGACACGCTACCGATAGCAATTATTGGCATGGGTTGTCGTTTCCCAGGTCACGCGAATAGTCCTGAATTGTTTTGGGAAAATATTAAACATGGTGTCGATTGCATCATAGAAACCCCAGAATCGAGATGGAATATCGATACTCATTATTCGTCTGTAAAAGCGAATAAAGGCAAGTTGAGCTCAAAATGGGGTGGCTATATCGATGGTATCGATAAGTTTGATCCAGCATTTTTTGGGATCACGCCTCGTGAAGCCGAGTTTATGGACCCTCAACAACGTAAATTGCTGGAGGTAACTTGGGAAGCGTTGGAAGATGGTGGGCAAAAGCCATCTGAACTCGCAGGAGAGTCGGTCGGTGTTTTTATGGGTGGGTTTACGCTTGACTATAAAATCATGCAATTCACTAACCCAGATTTTGACAACATTGATGCTCACACTGCGACGGGTGTTATGATGACGATGCTTTCTAATCGCATCTCTCATACTTTTGACTTTAATGGCCCCAGCATGTCCATCGATACTGCTTGTAGCTCCTCTATTGTCGCATTAGATATGGCCTGTAAAAGCCTACAGACCGGGGCAAGTAATATGGCACTCGCAGGTGGTGTGCTATTACATTTGGCACCACAATATACAGTATCCGAGTCTAAAGGCGGTTTCTTATCTCCGACTGGTTTTTCTCATGCTTTTGACGACTCCGCAAACGGTTATGTCCGCGCTGAAGGCGCTGGCGTCGTTGTGCTCAAGCGCTTAGATGATGCGATTAAGGATGGCGACCCAATTCATGCGGTGATCTTAGCCACCGGTGTAAACCAAGACGGTAAAACACAAGGGATCACGGTGCCAAACGGCGATGCCCAATTGCGCTTGATGAAAGAAACCTATGCCAAAGCGAATATTGACCCCGGTAAAGTGCAGTACATTGAAATGCACGGCACAGGCACGCCTGTTGGCGACCCAATTGAAGCAAAGTCAGTTGGAACACTCCTTGGGATCAACCGTAATCAAGACGATAAATGCTACATTGGCTCAGTAAAAACCAATATTGGCCATACCGAGGCAGCCGCAGGCATGGCTGGTTTGTTCAAGGCGGTCAAAGCCATTCAAAACAAACAGATCCCACCGCATTTACACTTAAAATCAATTAATCCTAAGATTGATTACGCCAATGCGCCGTATGAGATCCCCACTAAACTTACACCTTGGCCTAAGCATCAAGGTTTAGCCGTTGCGGGGGTAAACTCCTTTGGTTTCGGTGGAACCAATTCCCACGCGGTTATTCAAGAATTTGTTGCGCCAGAAGTACCATCAATACCTCCAGCAAATGAGAATGGCCTAAAACTTTATCCATTGAGTGCAAGAGATCAACACGGGATCCATCGCTTTGCCAAAGCGCATAATGAATTTTTGCAAGACAGCGATGCATCTCTCAGTGATATTATCTACACACTGGGTGAGCGCCGTGAACATCACCAATATCGTCATGCAATTTGTTTCAAAAATGCGGAGGATCTGCAACAACAACTGCAAACACTAACTCATGATGCTGAATTTGCTGCGGCCAGTACATTGCGCACGCTGAAAAAAGATGAGCAAAAACTCGTATGGGTCTTCACCGGCATGGGGCCACAATGGTGGGCAATGGGCCGTGAGCTGTACCAATCAGAGCCAACTTTTAAAGCGATGATCGATGAGTGTGATAGCTATATGTCAACACTTACAAATTGGTCATTGGCTGATGAAATGCTTGCCGATGAATCAGCGTCAAACATGCAATATACTTGGCTCGCTCAAACGGCAAACTTTGCCGTGCAAGTTGCACTTGCAGCAATGTGGCGTCAACACGGCATTTCACCTGATGTCATTGTTGGCCACAGTACTGGTGAAGCAGCAGCATTTTATGAAGCCGGGGTCTACTCATTAAAAGATGCTTGCACCATCGTAGTCCATCGTAGCCGTTTACAACATCAATGCCGCAACACAGGTAAAATGATGGCGGTAGGACTCTCTGACAGTGATGTCACGCCATATCTCAACGACCAAGTTGAAATTGCAGCAGTAAACAGTCCAAACTCTGTCACCCTAGCTGGTGAAGAAAATGCGTTACACAGTATCGAAACACAACTGAGCGAAGCTGGTGTGTTTTGCAAGTTTCTCCGCGTTGAAGTGCCCTATCACAGCCAGTTTATGGAACCGATTAAGACCGAATTGCTCGAGTGTTTAGCTGGTATTCAAGCTAACACCGCACATACTCCATTGTATTCAACGGTAACAGGAACACTTGCAGAGGGGCCTGAGCTTGATGCTAACTACTGGTGGCTCAACGTCCGCCAAGCCGTGCGTTTTGTTGATGCCACCCGTGCAATATTACAACAAGGTTACCAAGCATTTTTGGAACTAGGTCCACACCCTGTGCTTGGCGCATCTATTGCCGAAACCGCAGAAGAACAAAGTTGCTCAAGCGTTGTCGTCTCGAGTATGCGCCGTAAATCCGACGAGCAACACACCTATTACCACGCCGTAGCTCAACTGTTTGGTTTAGGCTTTGAATTAAATTGGTCAGCCATAAATGGTCGAGGTAAGTTCATTACGTTGCCAACTTACCCGTTCTTGCAAGAACGCTTTTGGACCGAGCCTGAGTACTTTAATCAAGTGCGTTTAGGGCAAAGTAACCATGCTTTCTTGGGCCGTAAACGCAGTGAAGCTGAACATGTTTGGAACGCGGTAACCGACACAAATCGCGATAGTTTTTTAAGCTGTCACCAAATCCAAGGCAATACCCTCTTCCCCGCTGCTGGCTTTATTGAAATGGCGTATGCTGCAGCCAAAGAGACTTGGGGCAATGGCAGCTATGCACTCGACCACTTTGTCATCGATAAAGCGTTATTTTTGAATAATGAACACGCTCCCAATGTGCAATTCATTTTGCACCATGATGAACCGAATTTTAAAGTGGTAAGCCTTGAAGATGGTAAAACGACCCGCCATGTTCAAGGGACAATCCGCCGAGTACAAAGCGCCAACCTTGCTGAGCCTATTGATCTCAATGCTATTCGTAGTGCCGCTACCAGCGCGCAGCAGCACGATGAGTTTTATGCACACCTAAAAGAGTTTGGTTACGAATATGGTCCATGTTTTAGAGCCATTGAACAGATCTGGGCAACAGACAACGGCGTGCTTGCCAAAATCTCTTGGCCTACTCAACTTGAGCGAACAACACAATTTACCCTACACCCAAGTCTACTAGATGCGTGCTTCCAGACGTTAGTATTTACAGAGCTTGCAAGTGCTAATGCTCAGCAATTCTCTATCCGCTTACCAGTGATGCTAGAGCAGATCCTGCTTTGCGGGCAGAACAATACTGATTTTTGGTGTTATACCCAAATCACTCATCGTGACGACGAAAAAACGGTCGGTGATTTATACCTCTGTGATGAGTCTGGTCAAGTCTTTGGTGTTATCAAAAACTTTATTGCACAAAGCGTTGACTCCGCTGCAAGTGGGATCACCACCAGAACCATAGATAGCTGGCTTTACCAAGTTAATTGGCTTGCAGAGCCCGAGCAGGAAATACAAGAAACCGACACATCGGGTCGTTGGGTGCTCCTCGCAGATCAATCAGGAACAGCCGAACAGGTAGCCGAACGTTTAGTAAAGCTTGGCCACTCTAGCTGTATCGTTAAATCTGGTGAATACTTTGATATCGACAGCGACCATTGTCATGCATGGCTAGTTCCCGATTCACGGGATCACCTGTCACAACTTATCGAGACTTTGGGCAAACAAGAAATTCGTGGCGTTGTGCATTGCTTTAGTCTAGATAACAGCGCGATAGAATCACTGACCCTTGCTCAACTGCAAAGAGAAAAACGTCAGTCGCTACATTCATTGTTAAATCTAGCCAAAACCGTAATTGAACAAGGCTGTAAATTCCCGCTTTACGTGGTAACACGCAACGCCAGCCTCGTTAATAGCGAGCAACTTACCGCGGTGATGTCCGCTTCGTTAACTGGATTTAGCCGAGTGCTCGCACAGCAAGAACTGGTTGATAATTGGGGTGGCCTCATCGATGTTGATGGCCAAAATGATGCCGAACATATCACAGTTAGATTATTAAGTGACCGCCAAGAAGGGGAAGTTGCTTTTAGGGAAAATCAGGCCTATGTTGCTCGTTTAGAGCAGGCAACGTCACTTCAACCCGCCTTCCCAACTCGCGTGCAAAGCCATAAAGCACAATTGATCACGGGTGCATTTGGTTCAATCGGTCAGTTAGTTTGTCAGCTACTCGTCGATAGAGGTGCACGAAACCTCATTTTGCTTGGTAGGAGTCAATTACCTGAGCGTAAGAGTTGGTCAGAACTTACCTCAAGCGACCGTAACTATGATCGCGTTCGGTTTATTCAACACCTTGAGGATCAGGGCGTTAATGTCTCGTTATGGCAGACAGACTTAACTCGAGAGCGTGAACTTCACGCGGCCCTTGAGTCTTATCATCTAAGTGCACAAGCACCGATCAACGGATTATTTTTCTGTGCTGGTATCGTCAATGACACCTTACTTGGCAATATGGATACCAGAGCATTTGACGGTGTGTTTGACACCAAAGCGATTGGTGCGTTGATGCTTCACAAAGCACTCAGTAAAGTTGACCTCGAACATTTTGTACTCTTCTCCTCTGTCGCGGCTCAAGTCACTACCGCAGGACAAACAAACTATGCTTCTGGCAATGCTTTCTTAGATGCCCTCGCCCACTACCGTCGCAATCAGGGTCTTCCGGCGCTGAGTATCAACTGGGGTCCTTGGGCTATTGGTATGATTGAAGAGTTGGGTCTCGCCGAACATTACAAGAACCAAAGGGGCATGAACTGCATCTCACCAAGTGCGGGGATGGCTGTGCTTGAACGTATTCTAGACCAAGATCAACCTCAACTCTTAGTGTGTGACGCCGATTGGTCCAAAGTAACCAATTGGTATGCAGGAAAGCCGAGTTTATTTAGTCACTTGGCTACCCAAGAAAACGACAAGCAAAGCCACCAAGAGCAAGAGTTTGCTCCTTTATACCAGCAAACAGACAGCGCGCTTCGGTTACCGCTTGTTGCCGATCATCTCGCTAATGCTGTCAGCCAAGTATTACGCTGTAAACGAGAGCAAGTGGAATTAGATCTATCGCTCGGTAATCTCGGTATTGACTCTATTATGGCAACAGAGCTGAGAAATAAGATCACCACCCATTTTGGTGAAACCCTAACGATTGTACGCCTTCTAAGTGGTGCATCTATCAACGAATTAAGTATAGAGCTTAATGACAAACTCGTTGAGTCGCTTGGCTTTGAAGTCATAACCACAGAAACATCGCAGGTTCAGCCGGTTTCCGAGACCAAGGTTAACTCTATTATCGTATCTGATGCCAATGTGGAAGCTGAATTCCCACTTTCCTATGGACAAAAAGCGATTTGGTTTATCAACCAACTCAACCCAAGTAGCGCTTCCTACAATATCGGCGGCGCGATGCACATTCCTAGTGCCCTGAATATCGACGCGCTGAAAAAAGCCCTTAGTGCAGTAGTTGCTCGCCACCCAATGTTAAGAACAAACTTCTTCTTTAAAGATGGCGAACCCTATCAAAGAGTCTGGACTCATCGCGAGGATGCACTGCAAGTCATTGATGTACATGGTAAGTCTTGGGAAGATATTCAACCTATGATGATTGCAGACAATGAACAACCTTTCGACCTTGAGCACGACCCGCTGTTTAGACTGTATTTGTATAAGCAGAATGATCAAAGCTACTACTTTGCAGTGACGATTTATCACATCATCTCAGATGCATGGTCAAATTACATGTTTATCGATGAAATGCAGTCACTGTATGCGCATTTTGCAAAAAGTGAACCGTTAGCACTCAGCGAGATAACGTCAAGCTATGAAAAATTTGTCGATTGGGAAACACGCTTTGTTCATTCTCCACGCGGCGCGGCAAACTATAAGTTTTGGCAGAATCACTTACCTGCTGAGATCCCCGTATTAGACCTTGCAACCGACAAACCTAGACCTGCGGTACTTACCAACGTTGGTGATTCATATCATTTTGAGTTGGATAAAGCCCTCACGTCTTCATTGAATACCCTTGCAAAGGCACAAGGGTCCACCATGTTCATGGCGTTGCTTAGCATCTATTACGCAGTCATGCATAAATATACTCAGCAGGATGAGATCATTATTGGCAGTCCCGTGGCCGGTCGTACAAATCCAGAGTTTTCAAACGTCTATGGTTACTTTGTGAATCCCCTACCGCTATGCGCAAGGTTTGATCCTGAAACGCACTTTACTTCGCTTTTAGCGCAGGTGAAAGACATTACCCTCAACGCACTAGATCACCAAGAATATCCGTTTGCGCTGTTAGTGGATAAGCTTGGTATTGAACATGATGCCAGCCGCTCTACGGTATTTCAGGTCATGTTTGTAATGCTCAATCACCGCGTTGAGCAATCGCATATGGATGAAAATAATGTCGCGTACTATAAGGGCTTTCCTATGCAATTCATGGAACTGCCTGAAGAAGAAGGTCAATTTGACATTACGCTTTCGACCTATGAAGAAAATGGCGTGTTCAAAGGCACATTAAAATATAATACCGATCTATTCGAAACCGAAACGATAGCGCAGCTGGCTCGGGACTATATCGCACTGACGCGAATGGTCGTTGATAGTCCAAATCGGCCACTTTCGGAGCTTGCCTTAACAAGTCCAGACGCAATAGATGCCTTGGCGACATTTGCTGAAAGTCAACAAAACGCACCTGTATTACCGACTTTGGTCAGCCAAATAGAAAATGCGGCGCAACATAGTCCTGAGCTTCCTGCCCTCAGCATTGCCTGTGCAACAAATGCCGGAGAACTGGCTGCTACTTTGAGCTATTGCGAACTGAACGGTCAGGCAAATCAGTTGGCGCGACTAATTAATTCGCAGCTAGATAACCAACCTAGTCAAACGATTGCCTTACATTTTGAAAAATCTATCGCATTAGTTGTTGCTTGTATCGCTACGTTAAAGGCAGGTCATCATTTTGTGGTAATTGACCCGCAGCAACCCAATGAACGCAAGCAACTGTTGCTTGAGCAAAGTCGCTGCGCGTTACTACTTTGCGAAGAAGCGCTAACATCAGATCACCCTACACTACTTTGGGAAAGCTTCCAAAGCCAACGAGATGAAATCAGCGAGCACAATTTGGCGTTAAATCATCAGCCAAATGACATCGCGTATATTGTCTTTACTTCTGGCTCTACGGGTACGCCAAAAGCTGTCCAGGTCAGCCATCAAAACTGGGCTACGATCGCTGTGGACTGGTTAGCCCAATTTGATTTAGCACCCACCTCTCATCATTTACAATTGGCCAGCCCAACCTTTGATGTGTTTTGTGGCGATCTCGCGCGCGCATTTTACAATGCGAAGCACTTAGTGTTGTGTCCTAAAAATATGATGCTGAACATGCCGGTGTTGTATGACCTCATTGAGACACAGCAGATTGATACGGTTGAGTTTGTGCCCTCTGTGGTTCGTAATCTCATCTTATTCGCAAAGCAAAGTCAGGTTGGATTCACCAGCTTACGTAGAGTGATTGTTGGCTCTGAGCAATGGCAAATCGCTGAATACCGCGCACTCAAAGGATTGCTACAAGAAGATGCTCGACTATTTAGCTCCTACGGCACATCTGAAGCAACCATAGACAGTAGCTTCTTTGAGGAATCAGAACAGTACCTGGAAACCAGCGCGACTGTGCCTATCGGCAAGCCTTTCAATGCAACGCAACTTATCTTGCTCGATAAGCAAAACCAATTAGTATCCAGTAACGCAGTCGGCGAAATTGCAATTGCGGGGCAAGGCATAAGTCTTGGCTATCTCAATAATCCAGAGAAAAATGCCAGCCAATTTATCCAACTTCCCGTGTCAGAAAATAGCACCCTACGGGTATATAAAACAGGTGATTTAGGTAAGTGGGACAAACACGGCAACCTACATATTCTGCAACGTATCGACAACCAAGTAAAAATACGAGGTCACCGCGTTGAGCTTGGAGAAATTGAGTCTAGCATCAACCAGATCCCAGGAATTAAGCGAAGCTATGTAAAAGGGATAGAAGTACACGGGCAAACCCAATTAATTGCCTACTTTGAGTCGGATCTTGCGGTCGGTACTGAGTTTGTCCTCGAGCAGTTAGAGAACCAGCTACCAAGCTATATGGTACCTAGTAAGCTGGTTGCTATTGATCAATTTCCATTACTGAGTAACGGTAAAATCGATGCAGCGGCATTACCACAGGTTGAACTCGCCGAGTTGGTAAGAGCATTCGTAGCGCCTGCCACCTTATTTGAGCAGCAGCTCGCTGAGATTTGGTCCAATATGCTAGGGCAAAAATCCATTAGTCTTCATGATGATTTTTTTGCCCTTGGCGGTAACTCTTTATATTTGATTGAGCTAATGGTCAGGATCCAATCAGCCTTCAGCATCAAAATGGAAGTTAATCAGCTATTTAGATTTACAACCTTACATGGCATGGCGAGTGCAATTGAAGATGTAGTAACAGGAAAAGAAACGGGCGCGTCCCCTTACCTTATCTTCAATGCGGGTCAATCTACTCGTTTATTTGCGCTACCACCAGCGGGTGGTTACAGCATCGTTTACAAGGCATTTGCCGACGCATTGCCTAACACTGAAGTGATCTCTTTTAACTACCTCGAAAGTGACACTAAGGTTAGCGACTATGCCGACCAAATTATGCAAATTCAACCTCATGGCCCCTATACCCTATTTGGATACTCCCTTGGTGGTAATTTAGCCTTTGAGATTGCTAAGGAACTGGAAAGCCGAGGTCAACGTGTCGGGGATGTGGTGATCTTAGACTCATTCAGGATCACCGAAACAGTCAAAATGCGGGAGCAAGACTTCGCGCACTTTGAGCAAGAGTTAAAAGCACATTTCGCCCGCCACACCGGCTCAAATACGGTACACGAGCATACACTGGCACAAGCGAGAGACTATATCGATTGGTGTTATGAAGTGAAAAACTTAGGTCAGGTTCACGCAAAACTGCACTTTATCGTCGAGCAAAATGCACATGCAGAAGCTGCTCGTCTAACCAGTTGGGATGCAGCATCAGACGCCGAAGTCATTACCTATCAGGGAGTTGGTAAACATGAGGAAATGTTGATGCCCGATATGATGCAGGCAGGCAACGGCGCAATTATGCAAAGTATTCTACAGGATACCCAAAGCCGAGCGGTAATAGCAACAAACGTGGAGTAACAGCTCGCCCCAAAGCCATCGCTTTGGGGCTTTCTAACGACTTTAAGGACAGAATTATGACCACACAAAGACAATCTATGATCATCATAGGTGCCGGTATGGGTGGACTCTCAACCGGTAGCTATGCACAAATGAACGGCTACAAGAGCGTGATCTTAGAACTGCACGATATTCCCGGCGGCTGCTGCACATCGTGGGAACGTAGAGATTATATTTTTGATTGGTGTATTAGCTGGCTACTGGGTAGTGGCTCAGGCAACGGCATGAATCAAATCTGGCAAGAGTTAGGTGCGCTGGATGATAAAGAAATTAGAGACTTTGAAATCTTCAATTCAGTTATTGATGAGGAATTAGGAGAAGTACATTTCTACGCAGATCCAGATAAACTCGAAGCCCACCTTTTAAGCATTTCTCCCGCAGACAAGAAACTCATCAAACAATTTTGCGATGGCATTCGTGAATTCGTCAAAATGATAGACGCTTATCCTTTTCTTGTGCCAGTGGGCATTATGTCACGCTGGCAAAAGCTAAAGATGATGTGGCCGTTCATCAAAAAATTTAATTTAATCCGCAAATCTATGGCGACATTGATGTCGGACTTTGCCGCTAAGTTTTCACATCCGCTGCTGCAAAAGGCATTTAACGTTATCTTTTATGAGCAACATCCCAGTTTCCCGCTATTACCTTTCTATTTTAATCTGGCCTGCGCAGCGAAAAAAAATGCAGGTGTGCCCGAGGGTGGCTCGTTAGGTCTCGCGCAATCGATGGAAGCAAGATATAAAAAGTTGGGGGGTGACATCATATACAACACCCGAGTACACAAGATCTTGGTCGAAGACAACAAAGCCATCGGTGTTGAACTCAGCGACGGCCAAAAAATGTATGCCGATATCGTGATCTCAGCATGTGACGGTACGGATGTGGTAAAAAACATGCTTGATGGCCAGTATTCCAGCCCAGTGTTAGACAAGCTATACGACGAGTTAAGGGAGACCGATGGTCAAATGTTCCCAGGATACGTCTCTGTGTTTTTAGGGGTAAACAAGGACTATACCCATCACCCCCATTGCCGCACCCACTTGTTAGACCAACAAGATCTTGTCCACTGCCCAGGTATGACGCACCCGGGGGTCAATGTGCAGGTGCGCAATGTACACTACCCGCATATCGCCCCAGAAGGCAAATCCGTGCTTTATATCACTTACTTCTCAACCTATGAGCCATGGGCTGAATTAAATAATTTCCAAGAAACAACGGCGACTAAACGCCATCACACTAGGGTCAAGCGTAGCGTTCAATATCGCCTCGCTAAAAAGACCTTAGGTGAATTTATAATCGATAAGCTCTCCACTCATTTTGAGGGACTAAAAGAACATATCGAATATATCGACATCGCAACCCCTTTGACTCAAGTTCGCTATACCCGCAACAGCAAAGGAACGGTATTGGCGTGGCAGCCATTTTTGGAAAGTGGTGAAAGTTTAGAAGACGAAATAAATGCCAACGGGACAACGGGACTGCCAGGCCTTAGCAACTTTTATATGGCTGGTCACTGGGTGACAACCGGCGGGTTGATCCGCGCTGCAGCTACAGGCAGACATGTTCTGCACTTTGTATGCCGTGATGATGACAAGCCGTTTCAGGCTTGGATCGGTGAAAACCCACTACACCAACCTCAATCTTATAGCGAACAAAAGCAGCATGTTGCTTAACCAAGAGAATTAAAAGGAAATATTATGAGTACTCGTATTGGCCTATTTTATGGCAGCACAACAGGTAACACTGAAGCCGCAGCAGAATTAATAAAAGCAAACCTAAACCAGTTTACCATCGACCTCTTTGATATAGCAGACACCGAATTAACCTTAACCGAGAACTATGAATTTTTGATTTTTGGGATTTCAACGTGGGAATACGGTGGTTTACAGGATGATTGGGAATCACGTTGGGAGAGCCTAGCACAACAGGATTTCAGCGGAAAAATCGTGGCTATCTTCGGTCAGGGCGATCAAGTTGGTTATGACGAGTGGTTTCAAGACGGTATCGGCATCTTACACGATAAACTAACCGAACAAGGCGCCACAGCAATTGGTTACTGGCCAAATTCAGGTTACCACTTCACCAAGTCGAAAGGGCTAAATGAAGACGGCAGTGAGTTTCTCGGCTTGTCGCTTGATGATGATAACCAACCAGAACTCACCGAGCAGCGCATCAACGACTGGTGCCAAGAGATTGCCGCCGTGCTTCAAGAACTTACCTGCGAAACAGCTTAAGGCCATCAAGATAACTATTCGGCGATGCTTAGCTGTATTACATGCACGCCGAATATGACAAGGAATAACAATGTCAACAAATACAAAATCAGTCATTATTATCGGAGCTGGCATGTCAGGTCTAAGCACCGCAGCATACAGCCAGATGAATGGTTACGAAACGACAATATTTGAGCTACATGAAACTCCCGGAGGATGCTGTACTTCTTGGCAGCGAAAGGACTTTACTTTTGATTGGTGCTTGAGTTGGTTAAAAGGTACAGGTTACAAAGATGAGATGTCATTAATTTGGAATGAACTTGGTTGCCTCGATGACGTTTCAATCTACCATATTAAAACATTCAACACCGTAATTTTTCCAGATGGACAAAAAGTTACTTTCCACGCAGATCCCGATAAGCTCGAGTTAAGTTTAATCGAACAATTTCCTGAAGATACCAAGCATATTAAAGAGTTTTGCGGCTATATTAGAAAACTAGCTGGTTGTAGTCCCCACTTTCCATTTCTAAAAAATACTGGACTCATGACATGGTGGGAAAAAGCTAAAATGATGTGGAAGTTGCTTCCCTACATGAAAACATTGATGAACACAATGTCTATCAGTATAGAAGACTACTCAAAACGCTTTAATAATCCAATTTTAGCTGAATCTCTTAACTGGATAATTTATGACAGACTTGGGGACTTTCCAGTTATGCCCTTCGCTTTTAATATTGCCAATGCCGCTGATAAAACGATAGGAGTTCCGGATGTCGGCTCATTAGGATTGGCTAAAAAGTTGGCTAGCAGAGTGGAAAAACTAGGTGGAAAAATCCACTATAAAGCGAAAGTCGACCAAATTTTGGTTGAAAACAATAAAGCTATTGGGGTACGACTAAGCAACGGACAAGAACACTTTGCAGATTACGTGATCAGCGCAAGCGATAGTTACAACACAACACAACACTTATTAAAGAGTGCTTACCCTCACCCTGTAATGGATAAAATGTATAGCCAACTGCATAACGATCCAAAGGGCATCATTTTTCCTAGCTTAGTTGCCGTATTTATTGCCGTTAATAAGGATTACACTGATCATGCTCCTTATTCAACCTATCTAATAGACGATAAACTGAAATCAGAGTTGATAGGTATTAACCACGGCGGAATAGCTGTACAAGTTAGAAGCACTCTATTACCAAAGCAGGCTCCTGAAGGTAAGTCAGTGCTCTACATTACTTACCTTACTGACAGTCAACCATGGCAAAATTTAAACGCAAACAGTGTTCAATCCGAACATATCAGTATTGGACGAAATAGCCACACCCGTCGAAGACGCTCTGTAGAATATAAAGTCGCCAAGAAAGACGTTGGCTCCAAGATACTACAATTTCTTTCTCAGCACTTTGAGGAATTAGAGAACAACGTTGAGTTTATAGATGTTGTCACACCGCTTACTTGTGAACGATATACCAAAAACTACAATGGCACAGTATTAGGTTGGGACCCATTCTCTCCTTACTCAGAAGAGTTTGAAAAATACATCAACAGACATGGGCCCACTTTACCTCACTTAGATAATTTCTATTTTTCCGGTCACTGGGGAACATCAAATGGTGTAGCTCAGGCCGTGGCTAGCGGCAGACATATAGCCCAATATCTTTGTCTACAAGATAGCAAAAGGTTTCGAGTCACGCCCTTTTTAAGCAATGCCAACACTGCAACGCAACCAAAAGAGAATGAGCAATATGCATAACTTAGCTACAAAAAATAGGGTCACTCAAGCTATGAGTATACTCTGCTACCCAATCATTTTCTTAATAGTTAGTGCAATTAGTTTACTTGCGATTACAGAAAAACTTGAACTTGGTATCACTACTTTTTTCACCGTTTTATTCGTTATTTTTTACTTCGTTGTGATGGAAAGAATAAATCCTTTTCGACATAGCTGGCATCCAAGCAAAAAGGAATGGCAAAGAGATGGACGTTATTTCATTTTAGTGATGATTTATGGCGCGATTGGCGCGGGCATCATTCGCACCATCTCCATTTATTTGGCACCTCAAGAAAATGCACTAACACTGTCACAAAATGTGTTACTAGCAATTCTCGTTAGTTCATTTACGGGATATTGGCTTCATAGATTGCAACACAAGTACCTATCTTTGTGGAGCTTTCATGGTATTCACCATACTCCGAACAAGGTGACAACAAGTAATAATGTTGTTGTACATCTATTTGAAGTAATTATAAGCGCAGTTACTATTCAACTTATCTTTCTACTCTTAGGCTTTTCTGCCGAAAGCGTATTTATTGCCGGTCAATTTACGGTATTGCAAGGGTACTTCATACACGCCAATATCAATGTCAAAATGGGATGGCTAAATCATCTTATTGCAACCCCTGAGTTGCACCGGTTTCACCACAGCACCAACTTACAAGAAGCTGGAAACTACGGGTCTGAACTAAGCATTTGGGATAAAGCCTTTAACAGTTTCCAGTACCACCCCGAGCGCTCACCTCAGGAAATTGGTGTTACTAAACCACATTTGTTCCCTGCCCCTTCAACCATTGGACTTGGTATTTTGCACCCTTTTAAGTGGTTTATAAGTTCAAAAGGCAAACGTCCAAATTACAGCAATATTGATAAACGCACGGCAAATAGGCCGAAAAAAGTGCCATCAACAACCCATGATATTGGATGATAGTGTGAAAGATTTAACTCAAGGCTCAATTCCAAAACATATCATATCAATGGCCTTGCCACTGGCTATCGGTATGCTTGTCCATACACTTTATATGTTTACCGACCTCTATTTTGTATCTCAGCTAGGTGATGCAGAAACGACGGCACTCAGCTTAGTTGGCAATGTACTCTTTTTTATTTTTGCGATCAGCCAGATTTTAAACGTTGGAACCGCTACGTTAATTGCGAACTCCGTGGGCAAGAAAAACCAAGCTGAATCAAACTCAATCTTCAATCAAGCGATTTTATTGTCCTGCATATTAGGATTGGTGGTGCTATCTTTTGGGCTATTTGTGATCCAATTTTACCTTCAACATACCACTACAGACTTGGCAGTTCGAGAAGCGGCTATGATTTACACTAAATGGTTTATTCCTTGTCTCGCAATGCAATTTTTATTTATTACTTTGGGAGCAGCG
Organism: Pseudoalteromonas sp. JC3; assembly: GCF_030291895.1. NCBI lineage: Bacteria > Pseudomonadati > Pseudomonadota > Gammaproteobacteria > Alteromonadales > Pseudoalteromonadaceae > Pseudoalteromonas > Pseudoalteromonas sp. JC3. Next base: position 2,426,002 of record NZ_CP127855.1, read on the forward strand.
ATGCGAGGTATAGGAATAGTTAAACCTATGATGTTTGCTCAGCTCGGATCTCTCCTTCTCAATATCTTGCTATCCCCTTTACTTATAACTGGTTGGGGTTTCATCCCTTCCATGGGGATCTCGGGGGCTGGACTTGCAAGTTCAATTTCCATGATATTAGCTATTGTCGTTACCCTTTTATATTTCAGAAAAGCAGATGGTTATCTAAGAATAGATCTAAAAGCATGGAAAATTGATCATTCCACCATCAAAAAACTACTCGTTATCGGCGGACCCGTTGGGCTCGAGTTAACGCTAACCTTTTGCTACATTTCACTGACGTTTTGGGCAATCAAAGATCTCACAACGGATGTCCAAGCAGCACTCAGTATCGGTTCAAAGATAATTCAAGGACTTTCTCTACCCATGATGGCTGTTGTCTTTTCGCTTCCTGCAGTTGCAGGGCAAAACTTTGGTGCAAATAACTTAGCACGATTTAAATATGCTTTTTTTTGGGTAATGTGCTGTGTTTCAATCATTATGTTGCTCATGTCTGTTATCGCAATAAACTGCGGCTCCCTGCTTGCCACTCCTTTCTCAAATGATGCAAATGTCATCGATCAAACGCAGTACTTTTTGGAGATTGTTGCATTTAACTTCATCGCCACTGGTATCGTTTATAGTTGCTCGGGAATATTTCAGGCTACAGGTAATACTTTCCCCTCTCTTATAAGCAATGCTTCCAGACTATTCACTTTTGTTTTACCTGTTATCTGGCTCGTACTTACACAACGAGTTTCCGTAGAGTTACTATGGCATCTGTCTGTGATAACTGTGCTTATTCAAGCAGCTTTAAGCTTGTATTTAGCTAGAAATCATTTAGGGCTCATTGCTAGCAAAATAAGTGCTACCGATTACTCCGTGAAGGAGGTATCGTGATTACCCATAAAATAGAAGAGCGCATAAACCACCAGCTTTCTACTTCAAAATGGTTTTCCTTACTCAATAAGCCTAACACCATTCGCAAACAACTCATTTGCTTTCCTTTTGCTGGCGCAGATGCAGCTGTTTATCAAAACTGGGCAGGAAAACTGCCTGAAGATGTCGCTTTATATGCTCTCCAAGCACCCGGGAGAAAGGAGCGAAGTCATGAAGCTGCCATTGATAATATTCATACCTTGGTCGCAGCAATAGCATCTATTTTGAGCGAAGCAACGCCATTACCCAGCGTTTTTTACGGTCATAGCAATGGCGCTTATATTGCGTATGAGCTTGCCTTAGCACTTCAACATAGCAGTTGCAATATCGTTAAACACCTGTTTATTGCAGCAAGGAAGGCACCGCAATATGCGATAAGAAAATCCCCCTACCATACTCTTGACGATAAGAAGTTCATTGCGGCGGTAAATTTAATGGGCGGTTTACCACCGGCTTTGCTCAATGATATCGAACTGCAACAACTGATGCTGCCAACGTTAAAAGCGGATTTTAAGCTGGGAGAGACCTATCAATACGACTCGGTTTGTAAACTCGACGTGCCTGCAACCGTGTTATATGGTACTCGGGATAAAGCAGCAACAGGGACGGATATGCACCATTGGGAAAGTTGCTTTAAACAAGGTATCACGCCTAAAGCGATACCTGGTCGGCACTTTTTTATGCAGGATTCCTCGGCTTTGGTGCTAAAAGAAATCAACGCGGTGTTAGAAACACTGAGCCCCTTATAGTTGGGGCTCTTTGGTTACTTCAATTTGCCTAATGGCCAATCCTTGAATTTCTATTACTTTAAACTTAAAGCCATCAACTTCTAACGCCTCTCCTTCGACAGGAAAATGCTTTAGCCTGTGGATCACAAAACCGGCTAAGGTTTCTATGGCTTCAATCGGTTCAAACTCGTACTCAATCACCGAAGCTTGAAAGTCCTTAATCGACATATCACCCTGCACTAGCCATCGGGTGTTATCCTTTTGTCTAAATTGGGCTTCTATTGCTTGGTCGTCTTTCAGTGCAATTAAATTCAAGATGCTGGATAACGTTACCATCCCGACCACAGTTGAGAATTCATTGATCACCACCGCACAGTTGCTTTCATGACTTTTCAGCCCATCTAGCGCATCGGAAAGGCTTAGAGTATCAAGTAAAATTACCGGCTTATGGAATTCTTGTTGTTGACCATCCAGTAACGGCTTTTTAGCCAAAATATTACTAAGCAGTTGCTTTGCCTCAGGTGCAGCTATCACTTTGTCGAGCGAGCCGTCACACAGCAGATACTGTTGAAAACTGTGCGCTTGAATTAACGTGCTCAGGTTTTCTTCTGATTCTTGAATGTCTAACCACACGATTGCATCGCGATTGATCATCGCTTGGGTAATATTAGTCTGGTTAAGGTCGAGCACATTGCCAATGATATTGTACTCGTGTTCGCACAGTTCCCCCTGCTCAGCACTTTGATCAACCACCGCATAAATATCATCACGCGTTACCTGTTCGTCACGCTCATTTGGTAAATTGAATAGCTTTATTATCCAATCAGCGAACACGTTAAATAGCCAGATAATAGGCTTAAAAATCCATACACTGGCAAGCATAAGATGGATAAATCGCATCGCGATAGTTTCTGGGATAACCATAGCTATTCGCTTTGGCAATAAATCAGCGAACAGTACAAATAACGATGTGATCAGTAAAAACGACACCACTGTGGATATTTGCAATAACATCGAGGCATGAGCCGCAACATCGGCAAACATAAAACTCGCAACCCAGTTTAGTAGTTGTAATACATAAGGAGTAAACACCGACTCGCCTATCATACCCGCAACAATTGCCAAGGCATTGAGTACCACCTGTACCGCAGCAAAAAACTGATGCGCATTAGCCTGCAAATACAATACTTTCTTGGCTCTAACGTCACCAAGATCAAATAAGGTTTGTAATTTAACTTTGCGTGCCGCTGCCAATGATATTTCACACAGCGCGAAAACTGCACTCAAGCTAATGAGTAACAACACCCAAAAAAAGTCCACAGATACACCTAAAAAAGAAAGCGAGAATTCGACGCGATGTATACGCCTATTTTATGACTTTAGCAATGTAATTCGCGTCAAATAATTAAATTTTTGTCGCCTATCTTGTACTGTTCGCGACGAATAAAAAAGTACGTCAAGGAAGGAAAATGACAAAATTGATACACTCTCTCAAATTAGCGCTATGATCTGCTTGTCAACGGCATGTTCAACCTATCATGAGATCACTACGAGGCGTGTAAAGCACAATTGCTATTAAGTTAAGTCCAAGATCACCAAGCGAGATAAGAGCCAAATCGCAAGTTTATGGTTTTAAATCCGGCCGCGCTTCTGCAAAGCTTGTTGGTGACAGATACGACAATGGCGAGCTCAACTTTACGCACTTCGGAAAATTGAGTTATCTGCTCGCAATTAATTTCGATGTTAAGAGGAGCCTCTTTGAAAAAGCATCTAAAGCGGTTACAACACCTTTAAAAAAACAGCCAAAGGTGCTTTTTCCTCCTTGCCATCTCTGTTATCGCCACTATATTTCTTGGTAAATATAGGTGCTTCAAGCACTAAATGATAAAGAAATAGTACAACGTCATAATGCACTACTGTGCTTTTTTATCAGAGACGCTTTCATAATATGTTGAGGGCCAGCAGGACCACCGAGGTATTTTTCATTTGTGTCTTCAAATCCACCTTTTAGGTAACAGGTAATCGCCGCTGGGTTTCTACAATTTACGGTTAAATATATTGACTCAAACTCTGGATAACTTGCCTGCGCATAAGGGACCAATGTACTCGCGGCTAATGTCCCTAGACCCTGACCTTGTCGCTGGCTATCTATGACAAATGCTCTTAAACCTAAACCGCTTTTTGGGCAAAACGAATATGTGTTCGAATATGCAATATCAAACTTAAAATATCCGATAATTTCATCAGCCACCTTTATGACATGCAAATGGGTGGTCTCACTTTGATCTTCTAAAAATGATTCAGCGGTACCGGCAAATTGAATTTGCTCCTCCGCAAGGTGTACTCGTTTCACTGCCTCTACATGAGTTGCGGTGAATGGCGCTAAGGTCAGCATGACTAAATCCTTCGTTGTCTAAGAGTTATACCATAACATAATACTCTCATTCGTTCCCAATAAGTTTACAGGCAATAAAACCTGTCTTTACTCCCTTATTTAAACTAAAGCTGTCGGTACCGAAATGAGCCACCACAAACAAAACAGACATAGAATATGTATACAGTGCATGAGAATTACTTTTACGTATTTTAAATGGCAGATCAAATTTGAGGAGAAAATAACCAACGTACCACTTTGAAAAGTTAACAAGTAAACACGCTCTCTTAATGCACAAAAGTAACTTCGACTTAAATTTATCTCTGGCTCTAGAGCAAAAGGTAACTTTAGGCGTAATGCCTAAAGCACCTCTCTCGCTTTAAACTCAAGTACTTGGGCATTGATACAATAGCGGTCTTGACCTTTTGGCCCTTCATTTTTAAAGACATGGCCTAAATGAATGCCACTGCTTTTTGAGCGTATTTCGGTTCTTACCATTCCGTGGCTTAAATCTTTGTGATAGGTCACGCTGTCTTTTACTGGGTGAGTAAACGACAGCCACCCAGTGCCTGAGTTAAATCTATCTCGGGTGTCAAAAAGAATCTTGCCGCTTAATTTATCGATAAATACGCCATCTGGTGTGTTTTTAAAGATATCATACTGCTTGCAAAATGGTCTTTCTGTGCCTTTTTGAAAGGCAATGTCAAAAGCTTCTGAACGACCCAGCTTAAAAGCACCGAGTGCCTTATAAAACTCTTCTCTCGCCATAAAACCTTGAAAGCCAAGGGACTCAACACCATTTTCAATAAATAAGATCGTTGGCGTCGCCCAAGTCGCGGTTTTTATCATTAGCCCCTCGAGTTGATCTGCATAGCGAAAATGAAGTGGGATATCACCTTGATAGTCGTTTAACACCTCTTTTTTTAGCTTTTCACAATAAGGGCAATAGCTTTTAGCATCAACAATCACAATATGCTTACCTTGGGCTAGCATAGTGTTATCTGTTTTATCTTTCGCAACCTTTTCAAAGGTCACTCCCGTGCTGTGATCTGGGCAGTATCCCTTAGGGTTCTTGGTTAAGTAGTTTTGATGATACTCTTCCGCTGGATAGAATTTTCTAAGTGGCTTGATCTTGGTTTGAATGTCGCCATAGCCTTGCTCAGATAATAAATGTTGATACTGCGCTTTTAATGTGTGGGCCTTGTCACTTTGCTGCTCATCTGTGTATAGAATGATCGAGCGATACTGCGTTCCAACGTCATTACCCTGACGGTTTTTTTGGGTTGGATCATGACTTTCAAAGTAGTACTTTAGCAGCGCATCGGTGGTGATAAGATTTGCGTTGTAAGTTACCTTTACCACTTCCGCATAGTTGTCTTCATCAAAGCGTCGGCTCGATTTAATAATTTCTCTATAACTTGGCTTAAACCCTTTACCGTCGGCATAGCCAGACTCAGCATCTATCACGCCCGTCATTTTCTCGTAGCGTTTTTCGGGACCCCAGAAACAACCGGAGCCTAACACTAACGTTTTAATATGGTTACTTGCACCATCAACTTTAGGCTTGGGCATATCTGTCCCCGCGAGCGCCGATACGCCTACACCTAACATCATGATAAATCCTATCGATGCGGCTACCTGTAATGTTCTCATCACTACCCTCTCAATGCTGTATGTCACAACTAAGTATGACTATCACTTCATACTTATTGAACTTAATATGATTTACTGCGTATTAAATGAGACCGCTAAAGGTTAATTATCATTTCATCTAAAGTCGTTCATGATAGTGAAGTAGGTTGTCTGCAAAACTGCAAAGTAAAGGAATGGGTGTGAGTAAAATAAGTGAGAATCTCTATCAAAAGCTAACCAATGATGACGAAGCGCGTGCCTGTAAAGCGATTGACGATAAGGCGTGTAAAGAAGTTCCCGGTAACTACGTACTTATTTTATTGAGTCAACTATTTAGCAAATTAGGAGATGCCCTACTCAACCCAAAGATCACGCTACCTTGGCTGATGCAATCACTCGGTGCTCCCGCTTATATGATATCGGCTCTGGTCCCCATTCGCGAGTCCGGTTCACTGATCCCACAATTGTTTATTGGCCAGTGGGTGCGTAAGCACGCTAAACGAAAGCACCTTTGGTCTATCGGCGCACTTACTCAAGCTATTTGTGTACTACTTATGGCACTGCTTGCATGGCAGCAAACTGAAAATCAATTATACGCTTGGTTGGTACTTGGATTACTGGCGATTTTTAGCATCGCCCGCAGCTTAAGTTCCGTGTCGTCAAAAGATGTCATCGGTAAAACTATCCCTAAACAAAAGCGCGGCCAGCTTAGCGGCCAAGCCGCCTCTGTCAGTGGACTTATAACCGTTACATTTGGTGTTGGGCTTTTTATCGCTGCCACTCAAGTAAACAACGTCAACTTTGTGATCACACTGGTACTAGCTGCAATCTTTTGGCTGATTGGTGCGTTAACGTTCTCAAAAATCAAAGAATATGAAGGGGCAACCGAAGGTGGTGAAAGCGGATTAGATAAAATAAAGCAAGATTTAGCACTGTTGAAAACCGATCCAATACTTAAAAAGTTCATTTTAGCCCGTGGATTGCTATTAAGTTCTGCGCTTATTCCGCCCTATTTCACCGTGCTGGCGCAGCAGAATATTGGCAACGGTGCATGGGTGTTGGCAGCTTTGTTAGCGGTATCTGGACTTGCTAGTTTAGTCAGTGGTGCATTTTGGGGTCGCCTTGCCGATCAATCCAGTAAACACGTAATGATTTATGGTGCTACAATCACCGTTGCTATCACTGCTGTACTACTGGCAACTTCTTTATTTTATTCTTCACTGCTAGAAAAAATCTGGTTTATTCCACTTTGCTATTTTGTCATTGCCATCGCTCACCAAGGCGTGCGCGTGGGCCGCAAAACCTACGTGGTCGATATGGCCGAAGGAAACAAACGCACCAGTTACGTCACGCTCAGTAACACAATTATCGGTATTGTACTTTTATTAACAAGTGCACTTGGTGTCGTTGCCTCGGTATTTTCAATTAATGTGTTACTTGCACTCTACATTATGGTCACGATATTAGGCATCGTGCTGACAAGCCGCTTACCTAATGTCACTGAACGGTAAAAGCTGTTACTTCACCGACAAACTGTGTCTAAATTTCTCCAAATGAGGTAAAAACGCCGCAATTTTAGTTATCTGAGGATAAAATTATGTCATTGACTACGCGTTTTTCTGCTTTAGCGCTGGCGGTTGCCAGTATGACTTCTGCAAATGCCGCTGACTTTGAGTTCAATACCAAGCTTGCAGACGCTGATGCACTGGTACTTTTTCAAGCTGGTGAAAACCAAAGTAACCTAAAGTTCCTAGATAAAGACACTCGTAAACAATTGGAGCGCGCAATTGCTGCTGAAGATTTTAAAGGCGCGTATGGCAAAACAGTTGAGGTATTAGCGCCGGTAGACTCTGATTATAAGCGTATCTTCATTGTTGGTTTGGGTGATGCAGGCGAACTCAACGCGAGCGAAATGACCAAACTTGGCGGTAACTTACACGCTAAATTTGAAGGTAAAAAGCTGGAGAATGTTGCGGTTGCATTCGAAGACGTTGAGGGAGCGCTTTCAAATGCAGAACTAGCAGCACAATTTGCACACGGTGCAAACCTTCGTGACCACACCTTCGAAGTATACAAAAAAGAGCCAAACACTTTTAACGTAAGCTATCACTTCGACGTTGCCGATAAACAAGCAACACAGGCTCAGTATAAAGCACTACAACACATTCAAGCTGGCGTGTTTTTAGCGCGCGACTTAACCTCTGAAGTCGCAACAGAAATGACTCCTGTAGACTTTGCAAAAGCGGCAAAGGAACTTGAACAATATGGCGTTGAAGTAAAAGTACTAGCACCAGCTGAACTTAAAGAACTTGGCATGGGTGCGCTTGAGGGCGTTGGCCGTGGTAGTGAGCACGGCTCTCGCTTAGTTGTTGCACATTATAAAGGTAACAGCGAGACACCAATTGCCCTGATCGGTAAAGGTATTACTTTCGATTCTGGTGGTTATAGCATCAAAACCGGCGCTTCGATCGCACGCATGAAATCTGACATGGCGGGCGCAGCTGCCGTGCTTGGTACGGTAAAAGCAATGGCGCTAAGCAAAGCAGACGTAAACGTGGTAGCAGTCATGGGTATGGCGGCAAATATGGTGTCTCAGTATGCAATCGCACCGGGTGATGTACTGCGCACTGCAGAAGGTATTAGCGTAGAAGTGGTCAACACAGATGCTGAAGGCCGTTTGGTGCTGTCTGATGCGATGTGGTATGCACGTAAACATTACAGCCCTGAGATCATGATTGACGTCGCGACATTAACGGGCTCTAAAATTCGTGCTGTTGGTAATGAATATTCAGCAATTTTCTCTGAAGATGATAGCTTAATTACAGAATTTACCAACGCAGGTAAGGTTGTGAACGAAAACGTATGGCGTCTACCGCTTGGCTATAAGGACAAACTAAAATCTGACATCGCCGATTTCCAAAACGTAGGTTCAGGTGGTCCTGGTGCAACAACTGCTGCGACTTTCCTACAACAATTTGCAGGTGACACCCGTTGGGTTCATATCGATATTGCCGGTAACGCACTTTCAAGCTCAGCCAAAGACGAAGTACCAACTGGTGGTACAGGCTATGGCGTTCGCCTCTTAAGCGAGTGGCTATTAACTGCTAAATAAATCCTCAGATTTTAAGCCGTGTTTAAACACGGCTTTTTTGTGACTGCAACAAAATGGCAACTGATAGCAATAACTTCGTTTCAATTGCGAGGTGTGTTATAAGAAATATAACGTTTACCAAAGCAACCAATTGTTATTGTCTATGTCCGATGTGAGTTGTTATCTATTAGGTGAGCAAGCAATTGTTGTAAATGCAACATGTTTGCCTGATAGCAAAAGTCCAATTAATCAACGACTGTTCGCCCTCAAGAAATGGCTTGATAGTAGCGGTGATTTTATTGATGTGGTGCCTGCCAAATCTTCCGTTACTGCCTATTTAAAAGACCCCCGTAAAGCCGATCCGTGGCAACATAAAATCCAAGCACATTGGCAAGATCTAGAGGTAGCAGAGGTAAAGCCTACACACCATCATATTGAGGTGTTTTATGGCAAAGAATTCGGACAGGATTTTGAACGCATAGCGGACGAATTACAACTGACACCAAAACAGCTTATCGAGCTACACTCAAGCGTTGATTATCAAGTACAATTTATTGGCTTCTTACCCGGTTTTGCTTACTTGTCAGGGTTACCAGCTGCGCTTCAATTACCCAGAAAATCCACACCAATTACCAAAGTCCCCAAAGGCAGTATTGCCATCGCAGACAGCTACAGTGCAATTTATCCGAGTCAATCTCCCGGTGGCTGGCATTTACTTGGACAAACCAATACTACGCTATTTGACCCAAATTCTGCGTCAGCAAGCTTGCTGCAACCAGGAGATATCGTGCGTTTTGTGGAGAAATCATGCTAGAAGTTATTAAACCTGGGCCACTTTCAACTATTCAAGACATTGGCCGTCAAGGACTTCGCCACTTAGGAGTAAGTCAAGCAGGTGTCATCGACCCTGTTGCGCTTAAACTTGCAAATACACTCTTGTCAAATGACGACGATAATGCAGCTATTGAAGTGACCATTGGCTTATGTGAGTTTCACTTCCACGCCCCCACTAACTTTGTTATCACAGGGGCAGATCTCAATGCTGCTTTAAACGATGAAGTGATATACCCTTGCTGGCGCTACAGGGCTAAAGCTGGAGATAAGCTAACATTTAAACAAAACCGCGATGGTTTACGCGCTTATTTGGTGGTCGAAGGTGGATTTACCAACATAGACAAGCTGCTTGGGAGTTATTCAACCGATCTCATGGCAGGCTTTGGGGGTATAAGCGGCCGAGCTCTTAAACAAGGGGACAAGCTGAGCTACACGCCAAGCACTGCCAAGGACGCCGTTGGTGGCCTGCAGCCCAGCTACGAAAAGCTCATTCATTTTATCCCAGGCCCACATCTCGAGTTAATTTCCAAACAGACACTGAGTGTATTAAACGACACCATTTGGAAAGTAAATCCCAGCAGTAATCGTATGGGTATTCGCCTAAGTGGCCATAGTAGCCTAGTGCATGCACATAATATTGCAACCCAAGCTGTCCACCCAGGCGTTATTCAGCTCCCCCCTAGTGGCGAGCCCATTATCCTATTGAATGACTGCCAAACCACAGGCGGTTATCCAATTATTGGTACCATCATTCAAGCCGATATGCGCCACTTGAGCCAATTGGGCGCGGGCGATTGTATCCATTTAAAATCAACATCCCTTATAGATGCAGCAAAGGAATCTCACCGAGTACAGGCGCATCTCAATCAGCTAAGGCTAGCGCTTAAAAATAAAGAACAACAAAATGACTGAGCTAAATCTCCTTCCTCTTTCGGGCATTGCTGTGATTGTTATTGGCTTTGCTCTGAGGTTTAATCCCTTGTTGGTTGTCACCTCGGCAGGTCTAGTTACTGGCTTTGCCGTTGGGATAGACTTTGTCGACTTAATTGCCACCTTTGGCGAAAAGTTTATGAACTCTCGCCAGCTTGCAAGCTTTCTACTTATCTTACCCGTGATTGCGATTTTAGAGCGTTACGGTTTACAGCAACGCGCTAAAGCTTGGGTTGCGGGCATAAAAGGGGCAACCACTTCTCGAATTTTAAGTATGTATTTTGTGGTCCGTGAGTGCTCCGCTGCGCTGGGGTTAATCAATTTAGCGGGCCAAGCGCAAACTGTTAGACCACTGCTTGCTCCGATGGCGATCGGCGCTGCGGCAAACCAATACGGCGACCTGCCACAAGATGTAAAAGACATGATAGGCGCACATGCTGCCGCCTGCGATAACATTGCCGTGTTCTTTGGCGAGGATATTTTTATCGCCTTTGGTGCTGTACTACTGATGGATGCATTTCTAAAAGAAAACGGCATTGCCGGGATTGAACCGCTACATATCGGACTTTGGGCAATACCAACCGCAATTGCCGCGCTCATTGTTCATCTTTTCCGGTTAGCGCGATTTGAGGCAAAAATCCGGGCAGAAATTGCGCGCTGTCAGCAGCAACAAAGCGAAGAAGAGCAAACACCTAGCAATACAAATTCAGCGCTTAAGGAGGAGTCATTATGAGCTTAATGAACACTCCTGACGCGCAATCTAGCTTACTTTCAATTGACAACATCTATTTATTAATTGGCTTTATTGTGATGTTTTTAGTGGTGAAAACGCTACAAGATAAGGCCCATCCTAAGCGCCTCACCACCGCCCTATTTTGGTTTTTATTTGGCTCTGTCTTTATCTTTGGTGATGCTTCTATCGCGTTGATTGGTGACCGAAATACATATTTATGGATTGGCATCAACGTGGTGATCATCGCACTACTTGCAGGTATGAATATGGTTTCCATGGGAAATTACGACATGCCGTGCGAACGAGCTAAAACAGAAGATGCAAATCGGTTTGGTAATAAATTGTTTGTTCCTGCTGTACTTATTCCAATAGTTACCGTTATCTGCACTATCATCTTAAGTGAGATCCAGCTCGGCGATTTTTATCTATTCGATCAGGAACATGTGACGCTTTCAGCACTGACACTCGCTTGCACCATCGCATTGCTGGTGAGCTGGAAAATAACCAAAGGCAGTCCACTACAAGCACTTTCTGAGTCTCGTCGCTTAGTCGATTCAATAGGGTGGGCAGCAATATTGCCACAGATGTTAGCAATGCTTGGCGGTGTATTTATCGTCGCCAACACAGGCACTGCTATCCAAGACTTAGTGACATTGTTTATTTCGCCAGATAACCGTTTTATGCTCGTTGTACTGTATTGTGTGGGCATGGCGCTATTTACCATGATAATGGGCAATGCTTTTGCCGCATTTCCGGTAATGACGGCGGGTATTGCGCTGCCATTTTTGATCCAAGGCCACGGCGCTGACCCTGCACCGCTTGTAGCAATTGGCATGTATTCGGGTTATTGTGGAACACTGATGACACCGATGGCCGCTAACTTCAACATAGTGCCAGCGGCACTGTTAGATTTAAAAGATAAATACCAAGTCATTAAAGTGCAAATACCAACCGCTATAACGTTATTGGTGATTAATATTTTTCTTATGTACGGAGTCGTTTTTTAATGTCCAGTTACAGTAAACCTTGTGTCCTCGTTACTGGGTTCACCCCATTTGGTGGTGAGTCCATCAACCCTTCATGGCAATTAGCTCAGCTATTAGAAGGTGAGACCATTGAAGGCCACCTGATCCACACAAAAGAGTTACCTTGTGAATTTGACAAAAGTATTGAGTCTTTAACACAAGCGATAGATAAGTATCACCCAAGCATCGTGATCTGTTTAGGCCAGGCTGGTGGACGCTGTGATATCTCCATCGAACGTATCGCGATTAACATCAACGATGCCAGAATAGCCGACAACGCAGGAAACCAGCCGATAGATACACCAGTCGTTACACACGGACCCGATGCTTACTTTGCCTCTTTACCAATAAAAAGTATGCTAAGTAGTGCGATTCAGGCGGGAGTTCCTGCAAGTATTTCTAATACTGCGGGTACTTACGTGTGCAACCATGTGATGTATGGATTACTGCACTATCTTAGTACACATGACTTAGCGTGCCGTGGGGGCTTTGTGCATATTCCATACTTGCCCTCCCAAGCGGCGCACCACCCTGGTGCACCCAGTATGGACATTGACACCCTAGTTAAAGGAATAAAAATCCTATTAACCAGTGCCATTACACAAAAGCAAGATATTAAGCTTGTCGCTGGAACGACACACTAATAAGTAATGCCCCAAAATGGTGCAAGATTGCACCATTGCACATCACAAAAAATTCACATTTTCTCTATTTCATTGTGTGACTTATCAAATTATTTTTGGTAGAACTTAAACTATCTCATGGTAACTATGCTTCCGTGAGCAATAATAATTTGTTGATATTATCAACACATCAATAGGAATGAGGAAATATGTGTTCAATTTTCGGCGTACTTGACATCAAGACCGATCCCCTTGCACTTCGTGAGCAAGCGATCGAAATGTCAAAAAAATTAAGACACCGTGGCCCCGACTGGTCAGGGGTATATTCAAGTGAAAAAGCCATCCTAGTTCATGAACGTTTGGCAATTGTCGGCGTTTCTAGCGGCGCACAACCATTATTTAACCCTGAAAAAACACATATTTTGGCGGTAAATGGTGAAATTTATAATCATAAAGAGCTTGCAAAAGCACTGACCGTTCCATTTGAATTTCAAACAGAGTCAGACTGTGAAGTGATCTTGGCGCTATACAAGCAAAAAGGCCCTGAGTTTTTAGATGATCTCAATGGAATTTTTGCATTTTGTTTGTACGATGAAACGGAAGATGCCTTTTTAATTGGTCGTGATCATATCGGTATCATTCCACTTTACACTGGCCGTGATCAAAGCGGTAACCTCTATGTCGCCAGCGAAATGAAAGCGCTCACACCTATTTGTACACAAATTGAAGAGTTTCCTCCTGGCCATTATTGGTATTCAAAAGAAGGGGGTCCAAGAGAGTATTACCAACGCGACTGGCAAGCGTTTAGTGCTGTAAAAGACAATGAGGCCAGCCCCGAAGCGGTTAAAAATGGGCTAGAAGCCGCAGTAAAACGCCAATTGATGTGCGATGTGCCATATGGCGTGTTGTTGTCTGGTGGTCTCGATTCTTCTGTGATTTCCGCTATCACACAAAAGTTCGCAGCAAAGCGTATCGAAGATGATGATGCTTCCGATGCTTGGTGGCCAAAACTTCACTCATTTTCCATTGGCCTGGAAGGTTCACCCGATCTCGCTGCAGCACAAAAGGTAGCGGATAAAATCGGCACAGTTCACCATCCCATTCACTTTACCGTACAACAAGGGATTGATGCCCTTAAAGAAGTGGTCTATCACCTAGAGACCTACGATGTCACAACCATTCGCGCTTCTACTCCTATGTACCTTATGGCACGCTACATTAAAGCAATGGGCATTAAAATGGTGCTATCCGGTGAAGGGGCCGATGAACTATTTGGCGGCTATTTGTATTTCCACAAAGCACCAAATGCTGAGGAGTTTCACAACGAGCTAAACCGAAAGGTCTCGAAACTGCATATGTTTGATTGCCTACGTGCAAATAAGTCGATGGCAGCTTGGGGGGTTGAAGCACGTGTTCCCTTCTTAGATAAAGAATTTGTCGATATTGCCATGCGTACCAACCCAGACTACAAAATGTGTAAAGATGGCCGTATCGAAAAACACATTATCCGTGAGGCGTTTGATGGCTATTTACCCGATGACGTATTGTGGCGCCAAAAAGAGCAGTTTTCTGATGGCGTAGGCTATAGCTGGATCGATTCACTAAAAGAGTATGTCAGTCAGCAAGTGAGCGACTCGGATCTTGAAAACGCCCACTACCGCTATCCAATCAATACACCGGATAGCAAAGAAGCCTATTATTATCGCACCATTTTTGAGTCGCATTTCCCAGGAGAAGCGGCAGCTAAGTGTGTTCCTCACGGCAAGTCTGTGGCGTGTTCAACACCCGAAGCACTTGCCTGGGACGAGTCCTTCCAGCGCAATGCCGATCCATCAGGTCGCGCAGCAAGCTCACACAACGAAGCGTATAATCAAAAATAAGAAAGTAAAAAAGGGACGCTCGTCCCTTTTTTAAAATTATCAGTTCTTGCGTTAAATAAAACGCTTGATAATAAAGTCGACTTTCACACGCTTGGCCTGACCAAGGAGTTTTTTCACAGGTGCTGGATAATCCCCCAGCGTCTCGAGATCGTCGTGGCTATCGATGCGACGGCAATGTTTTAATATCTCTTGTTTTTCTAACTCGATTTGAGGCAACAGTGCTTTGTCGGGATCTTCTATTAGAATACCATTTTCAATATCTAACCCCCACGCCCTTGGGTTGAGGTTATGACCACTCATTAAATGCGTATCACCATCTTTGCTCACTCCCTTCAAGTGAAACGAGTTGTTGCCATCTTGCCACAGATACACATCCAGCAATCCGGCGTTTATGAAGCGGCGTTGAGACTTGATAAATTTATACAAAATGGTTTCGTACAAATAAGGAAGCGCACCAATTCGGCTAAATGGCTGCTCTGGACTGATATAGAAATCATTTGCCGTTTTATCCCCCACCACTATTGTCACCTTTTTGCCTGTTTTCAGTAAACGACGTAATGAGCGAAGTAAAGGAGCCGGAAAATTGAAGTAAGGGGTGTAAAGTACTAACTCTTGTTCTGTGGTATCGAAAAGCGCCTTAATAAGACGGTTTAGCTTATTAGTTCTACGACCAAAACCTAAAAATGGACGAACCGTTAGACCCTCCCGACTGTTCGCCTTTGAAATATCATAACTGGCCTTTTTCAACTGTTTCATCAGCTGTTTTTGCTCAGTACGAATGTCGAGTAAAGTAGGTAATGGACGGATGTCGAGTCTAGGTACTGCGTCAGACGCTATCAGCACTTGATCGGTAAAGTGGCAAAAGCTATCCGCGAGCTGTGCTTGTTTAATCACAAAATAGCGGTCTAGACGGTATTTTTCATCATGATGCAAATAGACATTATTTAAACTAGCACCGCTATAAAGCAGGATATCGTCAATAACAAAGCCTTTTAAATGCAACACGCCAAAAAGTTCTTTTGCTTTTACCGGCACACCATACACTTCAACTTGAGTGTCCAGCTGCTCTTTTAAATCACAATATAGCTTGGCGTTGCCTTCTGACTTTTCAGCGCCAATGAGGCCGCGTTGCGCACGGTGAAAATCAACCAACACTTTTACCGTTAAGTCTGGATTTTGCTGTGCAGCCTCGTGCAATGCGTGCAATATCTCACGACCCGCCTCATCATCTTGTAAATAAAGTGCGGTGATATAAATACGCGTTTTTGCCTGTGAGATCAGTTGTAAAAGTGTCTGATGATATTGCTTAGCATCAGTTAACACCTCACAATCTTGTGCACTTAACCCGAAGCCTGGGGTATTCTGCCAAAATGCCATATGTACCTTTTCAATTAGGCTATCAACTCTTGATAGCAAAACAAAATTCTCTAAAACATATCAAAAAAAAAACCTGAGGTCATGAAATACTGCTGTTTTTTGCTAGTCCCGAACAAGATTGCTCAATCTGTAGTCGATTTAAAACAAAACAGTACAAATTTTTTGACAACTTGCCAATTTATACCAAATCAGATTACGGTTTTTTATTTACTTCCCTATTGAATTACATAGAATCGAACAAACTTTTGCTTAATAGCATTTTTTAGAATTTAGTTAGGAAAATTACATGAGCGATGCAAAACACTGCAAACTGTTGATTTTAGGTTCGGGTCCTGCGGGTTACACTGCCGCGGTATACGCAGCACGGGCAAATTTAAACCCAGTACTAATCACAGGTATGCAGCAAGGTGGTCAGCTGACTACAACTACTGAAGTCGAGAACTGGCCTGGTGATGCACATGGTTTAACGGGTCCAGCTCTTATGGACCGTATGAAAGAGCATGCAGAGCGCTTTGAAACTGAAATCATTTTCGACCACATCAACAAAGTTGACGTGACGAAGCGCCCTTTCACACTCACTGGCGATCAAGGCACTTATACTTGTGATGCGTTAATCATCGCAACAGGTGCATCTGCTAAATACCTTGGTCTTGAGTCTGAAACAGCGTTCCAAGGCCGTGGCGTATCTGCTTGTGCAACTTGTGATGGATTCTTCTATCGTGGTCAAAAGGTTGCGGTTGTTGGTGGTGGTAATACCGCGGTTGAAGAAGCACTTTACCTATCAAATATCGCTGAAGAAGTACATGTTATTCACCGCCGCGATTCTTTCCGTAGTGAGAAAATTCTTGCCGATCGCTTAATGGATAAAGCGGCGAACGGTAACGTAGTATTACACCTAAATCGCACACTAGATGAAGTGCTAGGTGATGAGATGGGTGTTACTGGTATTCGTATCAAAGATGCTGATTCAGAAGCGACAGAGCAGCTTGATCTTGCTGGTGTTTTCATCGCGATTGGTCACAAACCAAACACAGATATGTTTGAGGGCCAGCTAGAGATGAAAGATGGTTATTTGGTAGTGCAATCAGGCCTCAATGGTAATGCAACACAGACTAGTGTTGAAGGTGTATTTGCAGCAGGTGATGTGTCTGACCACATTTACCGTCAAGCAATTACCTCTGCAGGTACAGGCTGTATGGCAGCACTAGATGCAGAGCGCTTCTTAGACAGCCAAAAATAATAGATAAATGGGTCGGTCTAGACTGGCCCACTTCCCTCCTTGCCTTAATTTGCTATATTGAAATAAATAACAATCTTGTAGTTTGTTCAATGATCCAACAACTGTTCCATCTCGCCCGCGATGACTTTCGCTTTCCGCCAAATCACTATGCCTTGTCTGAACCAGATGGACTGCTTGCCATTGGCGGGTGTTTACAGGTAAAACGACTGAAAAACGCTTATGCCAATGGGATCTTTCCTTGGTTTAATGAAGGTGAGCCAATCATGTGGTGGAGCCCAAGCGAACGCGGGATCTTGGAGCTTCAAGATTTTCATTGTGGTAAAACGCTAAGAAAAGCCCAACGCAAACTCAGTCCGACCGTCACAATCAATACCGCCTTTTCACAAGTGATTCAAGCTTGTAGAAATCAACGAATGGCCGCTGAAGGAACTTGGATCACGAATGCGATGTTGGCTGCGTATCAGCAAGCGCACATTCAGGGATTAGCACATAGTGTGGAGGTATGGGATAAAGGCAACCTCGTTGGCGGGCTCTATGGCATCATGCAGTCCGGTGTATTTTGTGGTGAATCTATGTTCCACACCTTACCTAATACGTCCAAAATGGCGATGTGGGCACTGGTTAATTGGCTCAAAGCCCATCAAGCACATTTTATTGATTGCCAACTCGAAAATCCTTATTTAACAAGTTTGGGATTAAAAGTTGTACCAAGGAGCGAGTTTTTGACTAGACTTAGATTGGCGGATCGATTTGAGATCCCATCATCAATGTGGCAGCCTCAGGAGTTGAAAGCTATCTATGAATGAACACTTTCCTTCTAAAATCGGACTGAGCCAACAATTTAGTTGTAGTTATTTACCTGAGCAGAAGGAACAGTTACTGGTTATTCTAGACCCAAATTGTTACAGCCCAGATAGATTTGAACAATTGTTAGCATTAGGGTTTCGCCGCAGTGGAGACCAGATTTATCGTCCGCACTGTCCCGCATGCTCAGCTTGTCAATCAGTAAGAGTATTAACTCAAGAATTTAAACCGAGTAAATCTCAAAAGCGCAAACGTAATAAATTAAAACAAGATTATCAGCTTATTATTAGCCATCAGGAGCGGCCTGAATACTATCCGTTATACGAGAAATATATCAGTCTACGCCACAGCGATGGCTCTATGTACCCACCTAACCGTCTCCAGTACGAAAGCTTCTTATTTTGTCGTTGGATGAACATCGTCTTTATCGAGCTATGGCACAAAGATAAATTAATTGCAGTGGCGGTCACAGATTCAATGCCCTATTCATTGTCTGCTATTTACACCTTTTTCGATCCTGAGTATGAATCACTAAGTATCGGTACTATCATGATCATGGCTCAGTTAGAACAGGCGGCGAAACAGAATAAACCCTATTTGTACTTGGGTTATCAAATCGACGAATGTAAAAAAATGCGTTACAAAACCCAATTTGTTCCAGCACAAAAGTTAGTTAAAGATATTTGGCAAGATATTGATCCCGCTCCCCCGCAATCTTGTGGTTAGTGCTTAGTATTCCTGCATGCTTAAGCTCAAATGCAGGAATACTTCTCCTTTTACACCCTTATTATCCCGTTGCATGGACAAAAAACATGCGTTACTAGCAGACTTTCCTATGCTAGAATAGCGCCCTTGCCTAGTAATATGGCTCCAGATTTTGAGATGCGTTAGGAATAGAAGCGAAAAACTTTAGTAAAACTGGCTGAATAAACGACCAAATTAACAAAAAATCAGCTTGTAACTTTACTTATTCCCCGCTTTTGGGCAAAATCTGCATCGTTTAATTTAACCAAGAGGTGATACGCTACACATGGCGAAAGAAGACGTAATTGAAATGCAAGGCACGGTCCTTGACACGCTACCAAACACAATGTTCCGTGTTGAACTAGAAAATGGTCACGTGGTTGTTGCACATATTTCTGGAAAAATGCGCAAAAACTACATCCGTATTTTGACTGGTGACAAAGTTACTGTTGAAATGACGCCTTACGACCTATCAAAGGGACGTATTGTCTTCCGTGCTCGTTAATCTGCGTGTGTAGATTTATACTAAGTTGATGCCGTAAACTCGTTGATACCCAAGCGACTTCAACATACTGATGTTACTTAGGTATACCAAGTTCATTCAAGCAATTAGTATACACGAACGACTAACGCTGAGTTTAAAAGACGGTAATGCCGCATCAAACTCAGTGATAACAAAAAGCCCAGCTATTCTGGGCTTTTTGTCGCTTGAATTTATTATCTAGCCCTAACCTCAGCGTTCAAAGGGAGCACCATGGTCTTCCGTGCTCGTTAATCTGCGTGTGTAGATTTATACTAAGTTGATGCCGTAAACTCGTTGATACCCAAGCGACTTCAACATACTGATGTTACTTAGGTATACCAAGTTCATTCAAGCAATTAGTATACACGAACGACTAACGCTGAGTTTAAAAGACGGTAATGCCGCATCAAACTCAGTGATAACAAAAAGCCCAGCTATTCTGGGCTTTTTGTCGTTTGGATTTATTATCTAGCCCTAACCTCAGCGTTCAAAGGGAGCACCATGGTCTTCCGTGCTCGTTAATCTGCGTGTGTAGATTTATACTAAGTTGATGCCGTAAACTCGTTGATACCCAAGCGACTTCAACATACTGATGTTACTTAGGTATACCAAGTTCATTCAAGCAATTAGTATACACGAACGACTAACGCTGAGTTTAAAAGACGGTAATGCCGCATCAAACTCAGTGATAACAAAAAGCCCAGCTATTCTGGGCTTTTTGTCGTTTGAATTTATTATCTAGCCCTAACCTCAGCGTTCAAAGGGAGCACCATGGTCTTCCGTGCTCGTTAATCTGCGTGTGTAGATTTATACTAAGTTGATGCCGTAAACTCGTTGATACCCAAGCGACTTCAACATACTGATGTTACTTAGGTATACCAAGTTCACTCAAGCAATTAGTATACACGAACGACTAACGCTGAGTTTAAAAGACGGTAATGCCGCATCAAACTCAGTGATAACAAAAAGCCCAGCAGTGCTGGGCTTTTATCCTATAGTTCAAAGGTCTTATGCTGACACCGCTTCCGTTTGGTAATCAAAGGACAACTTGTTGTCTTTCACTGTGACTTTTACCGTCCCACCATCAGACAAATGACCAAACAAGATTTCATTGGCAAGAGGCTTTTTCAGGTTGTCCTGAATAACCCTCGCCATTGGACGAGCCCCCATTGCCTTGTCGTAACCAAGATCTGCCAGCCAATCTCGTGCTTGCGCCGTAAGTTCCAGATTAACAGACTTCTTATCAAGCTGCGCTTGCAATTCAACAATGAATTTATCAACAACTTGCAAGATAACTTCTTTCTCTAGGTGGTTGAACCAAATGATGTTATCCAAGCGGTTTCTAAACTCTGGTGTGAACACCTTATTGATTTCTACCATGGCATCATGAGAGTAGTCTTGCTGCTGGAATCCAATCGATTGACGAACAGTCTCTTGCACACCCGCATTTGTTGTCATCACCAACACAATGTTTCTAAAGTCTGCCTTACGACCATTGTTGTCTGTTAGCGTACCATGATCCATAACCTGCAATAGAATGTTGTAGATGTCTGGGTGTGCTTTCTCTATTTCATCGAGCAACACCACTGCATGAGGATGCTTGATTGCAGCCTCGGTCAACAGTCCACCCTGCTCAAAGCCAACATACCCCGGAGGCGCACCAATTAGGCGGCTAACGGCATGGCGCTCAGAGTACTCAGACATATCGAAGCGAATAAACTCTATGCCCATACACTTAGCAAGTTGCTTGGTTACCTCGGTTTTACCAACCCCAGTAGGACCTGCAAACAAGAATGAACCTACAGGCTTGTCTTCATTAGCAAGACCTGAGCGTGATAAGCGAATAGCTGATGTTAACGCGTCAATCGACTCATCTTGGCCAAACACCAACATCTTTAAGTTACGATCAAGATTCTTAAGCGTTTCTTTATCACTAGATGATACGCTTTGCTGTGGAATACGCGCCATTTTAGACACAATAGCTTCAATGTCCGACACATTAATCGTTTTCTTCCGTCTTGAAGTTGGCTGTAGCCTTTGACTTGCACCCGCTTCATCAATGACATCGATTGCTTTGTCAGGCAAATGACGCTCATTAATATATTTAGCGCTCAGCTCAGCTGCCGCTTTTAACGCTTTTTGCGTGTAACGAATACCGTGGTGCTCTTCATAACGCTCTTTCAAGCCATGTAAGATCTTCGTGGTATCTTCAACACTTGGTTCAACCACGTCGATTTTCTGGAAGCGGCGCACTAATGCTCTGTCTTTCTCAAAGATATTCTTGAATTCAGAATATGTTGTCGAACCCATACAGCGAAGCTGTCCACTCGATAACAGTGGCTTAATTAGATTAGATGCATCCATCACACCACCTGAAGCAGCGCCAGCGCCGATAATGGTATGGATTTCGTCAATAAATAATATCGCATGAGGCTTTGACTGAAGTTCTTTCAGTAGCGCTTTAAAACGTTTCTCAAAGTCACCGCGATATTTTGTACCCGCAAGTAATGCTCCCATATCCAGTGAGTAAACCACAGCGTCAGCAATTACATCAGGTACCTGATTATTGACGATCCGATAAGCTAAACCTTCAGCAATCGCGGTTTTACCAACCCCCGCTTCACCAACGAGTAACGGGTTATTTTTCTTACGACGGCACAGCACCTGAACCGTACGCTCAACTTCCTCATCACGACCAACCAACGGATCAATACGTCCAGATTCCGCTTGAATATTTAGATTAGAAGTGAAATTTTCCAGCTTGGTTTTCTCTTCCTGTTGCATTTCACCGCTATCGTCTTGCATCTCTTCATGATCGTCTCGCTCGTGATCATCTTCAATTTTAGAGATACCGTGACTAATGAAATTAACAATATCTAGACGACTAACGTCGGCTTTCTTAAGTAAATAAACAGCTTGGCTTTCTTGCTCAGAAAAAATCGCGACAAGCACGTTTACCCCTGTTACTTCTGAGCGACCAGATGATTGAACATGGAATACAGCGCGTTGTAATACACGCTGAAAACCAAGTGTTGGTTGTGTTTCTCTGTCTTCCTCTAAATCAGGAATAACAGGCGTTGTTTCATCAATAAACTCTGATAACTCGCGCTTCAAGGTATCCATATCGACACCACAGGCATCAAGCGCCTCACTAGCAGAGGGGTTATCGATCAATGCAAGTAATAAATGCTCAACCGTCATAAATTCATGACGGCGAGAACGGGCCTCGCGAAACGCGGCGTTAAGAGTAAGTTCTAAGTCTTTGTTTAGCATTGGCAACCCCCAACAAGAAATTTATAGGTTATTCCTGCTCACAACTACAGAGCAGCGGGTGCTCGTTGTCACGAGCATATCGGTTTACCTGCTCAGCCTTGGTATGGGCTATGTCAGCAGGGTATACTCCACATACCGCTTTTCCCTTGTGATGCACTTCAAGCATCACCTCAGTTGCTCTCTCGCTATCCATATTGAAGAATGTCGTCAATACCTCGACAACAAAATCCATGGGCGTGTAATCATCATTGTTTAAAATCACTTTATATTTTCGCGGCGGTTGAAGCTGCTGCTTCTGTTCCTCGCGAACGGCGTCCAATACACCCGAATCTTTTGTCCCACTCATAATAAATATAGTCTTGTCTTATATACTCAAGCAAATAGATTTGAGAAATAAATAAAATGTTAAAAAAAAGAGCAAAAAACTTGACTGCTTGCTCATATAAACTACAGTCTTACATGACTGTCTAATCTATGGGCAGTTTAGCAAAATTAAAAGAGTAGATTAACATTAATTTAGTCAACTTATAGAAGGATGTAGAAGTATGGCTTGCGGAAAAGTCAAATGGTTCAATAACGCCAAAGGGTTTGGTTTCATCGTAGAAGACGGCAGTGACGAAGATATCTTTGCTCATTACTCAACGATTGTAATGGATGGATACAAGACGCTTAAAGCTGGTCAGGATGTATCATTCGAGCTACAACAAGGACCTAAGGGTCTACACGCAACCAACATCGCTCCAATTACGGAAGATGTTGTTTAAGTGTTAACGTAGTTTTTGGCTAAAGCGGGTTACATGAGTGCTCGCTTATTCCTCTTTTTTGAATATCTGCACAATAACTAAAAGAAATCTTCAATCTCTCCTTATCACGTTTGTTATAACTTTTCACTTTTACACTTTAAATTTAATAATTAGCCCCCATATGCAAACACTGTTAGACTAAAGCACGCTTGCAAAGTCAATTTCAGGTTGATTAGATATTGCTACTTGATGCATTTCAATGCTGAATGAATACCAGTTATTGTAATAAGCCAAAAGTATAAATACCTAACAAACTTGCTAATGCTGCGCTACCTAGGCATCGATTCTAACGAGGATTGTCGAGGTTTTTTGCACCTTTCATTAATCGCTTAGTGAACTGGTCCCGTTTTAACCAGCGACAACGACACGTTGTTGAGTGTGAAAATTGCGTTGCTTAGTCCTATTAGCAATTGTTGAACGGCGTAAAAGCCCACAACTATCTAGGAATGATGATGACATCGAAAATTATCTATACCAAAACAGATGAAGCCCCGGCTCTCGCAACTTACTCGCTATTGCCAATCATCCAAGCATTCACTAAGCCTGCAAATATCGAAGTTGAAACTCGCGATATTTCACTTGCAGGACGTATTATTGCGACTTTCCCTGAGTACTTAAAAGAAGAACAACGTATTGGTGATGCACTCGCTGAGCTAGGTGCACTTGCTAAAACGCCTGAAGCTAACATCATCAAGTTACCTAATATCAGTGCTTCAATTCCACAACTTCGTGCAGCAATTAAAGAATTGCAAGCTAAAGGTTACGCGCTTCCAGAGTATCCTTCTGAAGCAAAAACAGACGAAGAAGCCGATGTTAAAGCGCGTTATGACAAAATCAAAGGTAGTGCAGTAAACCCTGTACTTCGTGAAGGTAACTCAGACCGCCGTGCTCCAACTTCAGTCAAAGGCTATGCTCGTAAAAACCCACATTCAATGGGTGCTTGGTCTAAAGACTCACAGTCTTATGTTGCATCAATGGCTGACGGTGACTTCTTCGGTTCTGAACAGTCGGTAACGGTTGCTGAAGCGACTGATGTTCGTATTGAGCACGTAGCGAACAATGGTGACATCACCGTACTAAAACAAAGCACGCCACTACTTGCGGGTGAAATCATTGACGCCTCTCGTATGAGTGTACAGGCACTACGTGAATTCTTAGCAGTACAAGTACAAGAAGCAAAAGATAAAGGCGTTTTGTTCTCGCTACACATGAAAGCAACAATGATGAAGGTGTCAGATCCAATCATCTTTGGTCATGCTGTAAAAGTATTCTACAAAGACGTATTCGAAAAGCATGCGGCGACATTTGCTGAAATCGGTGTTGACGCAAGCAACGGTGTTGGCGACGTGTACTCAAAAATTGAGTCGTTGGACGACGCGAAGCGCAAAGAAATCGAAGCAGACCTTGCAGCCGTTTACGAGACAGCACCTGATATCGCGATGGTAGACTCAGACCGTGGTATTACAAACCTGCATGTACCTAGTGACGTGATCATTGATGCATCAATGCCTGCTGCAATTCGTTCAAGCGGTCAGATGTGGAATGCTGAAGGTAAACAACAAGATACGGCTTTTGTGATCCCAGATCGTTGTTACTCAGGTGTGTACGGCGCAACGATTGATTTCTGTAAAGAAAACGGTGCATTTGACCCACGTACTATGGGTACAATTCCTAACGTCGGTCTAATGGCACAAAAAGCGGAAGAGTACGGTTCACACGACAAAACGTTTGAAGCGCCATCAGCTGGCACAATCCGCGTTGTTGATGCTGCGGGCAACACTTTACTTGAGCATACCGTTGCTGAAGGCGACATCTGGCGTATGTGTCAGGTGAAAGATGCACCGATCAAAGACTGGGTAAAACTAGCGGTTAACCGTGCTCGCGCAACGAATACACCTGCCGTTTTCTGGTTAGACGAAGCCCGTGCTCACGACGCTGAACTTATCAAAAAGGTAAACGCATATCTGCCAGAGCATGACACTGATGGCCTTGAAATCTTAATCAAAGCACCAGTGGATGCAACACTATACTCTCTAGAGCGCATGAAAAAGGGCGAAGATACTATTTCAGTAACGGGTAACGTGTTACGTGATTACCTAACTGACCTATTCCCAATTTTAGAGCTTGGTACGAGTGCAAAAATGCTATCTATCGTTCCACTAATGAATGGCGGTGGCTTATTTGAAACTGGTGCGGGTGGTTCTGCGCCTAAACACGTTCAACAGTTCGAAAAAGAAAACCACTTGCGTTGGGACTCGCTAGGTGAATTCCTTGCACTTGCTGCTTCTTTTGAGCATTTGAGCCAAACAACGGGTAATGCTAAGGCACAAGTACTTGCAGACACACTAGACGCAGCAACGGCTAAATTCTTAGATGAAAACAAGTCACCTTCACGTAAAGTGAAAGAGCTTGATAACCGCGGTAGCCATTTTTACCTTGCAATGTACTGGGCTCAAGAGCTGGCTGCACAAGACAAAGATGCAGAGCTTAAAGCTAAGTTTGAAAATGTTGCTGCGGAACTAACAGCAAAAGAAGCTGATATTGTTGCAGCACTAAATGAAGCACAAGGTCAAGCAATGGATGTTGGTGGTTATTACCAGCCTGAAGATGACAAAGCGTTCGCAGCTATGCGTCCTTCTGCGGTATTTAACGACGTACTAGCGTCACTGTAATCTTCGGATAACAGTCAAAAAGCGGCCTGAGGGTCGCTTTTTTGCTTGCAGGCGACACTCAGGAGCAATTGCGCTAAAATGCCATTTTTCGTGAACCTTAGGAATGTGGCGATGAACACAAGTAGTAGAGCCAATACAAATAACAAAAGAAAATCACATGCTAATAAGCCCGCATTCTCTAGACACAACACAGCACGGAAAAAGCCAATAACTAATCGGCTGTCAAAACCCGCCCTACCGCCAGAGCAAGTAAAAGTCGTTCTATTTAATAAGCCTTTTGATGTTTTGTGTCAGTTTACTGATGATCAAAATCGTCAAACATTGGCTGATTTTATTGATATCAAAGATGTCTATGCTGCAGGTCGCTTGGATAGAGATAGTGAGGGGCTATTGCTACTTACCAACTGCGGTAAATTACAAAACACCCTGACTTCTCCTAAAAAATCGACATATAAAACCTACTGGGTTCAGGTCGAAGGAGAGCCAAGTAGCGAATGCCTAAACGCGCTAAGAAACGGTGTAGAACTAAAAGATGGTCCAACTTTACCTGCCAAAGTGGAAGTAATAACTGAGCCCAATGTTTGGCCGCGTAACCCGCCGATAAGAGAACGAAAAAATATCCCGACAACCTGGCTTTCTATTTCCATCAAAGAAGGACGTAATAGACAAGTTCGTCGTATGACGGCGCATATTGGTCATCCTACGCTTAGACTGATTCGCGCACAAATAGGCAAATATAGTCTGGGCGATCTTAAAAACGGTGAATATCGAGTGCTTTAGCATTTCCTAGTGGGACTTTTCTCCTGCGCTTGAACAGCTCACGGACGTGCAATTTAAAGAGATTTGAGTATAATAAGCGCTTTCTATCTGAGCATTAAGATTAATAGCGAAATTATGAGCGATAATAGTCACATTAAAGTCATTGTCGGAATGTCCGGCGGTGTAGATTCTTCTGTATCTGCCTACCTTTTAAAACAACAAGGCTACCAAGTAGAAGGCCTGTTTATGAAGAACTGGGAAGAAGATGACAATGATGAGTATTGTGCAGCAGCTGAAGATCTAAAAGATGCTCAGGCAGTGTGTGATAAGCTAGGTATTGAGCTACACACCGTAAACTTTGCTGCTGAATACTGGGATAATGTGTTTGAACACTTCCTTGAAGAATACAAGGCTGGCCGTACACCAAACCCAGACATCATGTGCAACAAAGAAATCAAATTTAAAGCCTTTTTACAGTTTGCAGCAGAAGCGTTGGGTGCAGACTATATCGCAACTGGCCACTATGTTCGTCGCGCAGAGCGTGACGGTAAATTCGTTATGCTTCGTGGAGATGACGAGAACAAAGATCAAAGCTATTTCCTTTACACATTAAGCCATGAACATATTGCGCAAACACTCTTCCCTGTGGGTGAAATTGAAAAGCCAGAAGTGCGTAAAATTGCAGAAGACCAAGGCTTAATCACACACGATAAAAAAGATTCAACCGGGATCTGCTTTATCGGTGAGCGCAAATTTAAAGACTTCCTTGCCAAATTTTTGCCCGCGCAGCCTGGTGTGATTGAAGATTGCGAAGGTAATCATGTTGGTGAACATGAAGGCTTGATGTACCACACGCTAGGTCAACGTAAGGGTCTATTAATTGGTGGTTCTAAAGAAGGCAACGGCGAACCTTGGTATGTGGTAGATAAAGATATCGAACGTAATGTACTGGTTGTTGGTCAAGGTAAAAACCACCCTCGCCTGTTCAGCAATGGTCTAAACGCAAATCAACTACATTGGGTCGACCGCGTAGGTCCGCAAGGTACAACTCGCTGCACGGTAAAAACACGTTATCGCCAAACCGACATCCCTTGTACGTTATTAGTTGGCCAAGATGGTATGGCACGTGTGCTATTCGATGAGCCACAAAAAGCCGTAACTCCCGGACAATCTGCGGTATTCTACGCAAATGACGTGTGCCTTGGCGGCGGTATTATTGAGTCGGTGATTAAATAATGCAAAACCAATACGTAATGCCTCTGGCGGCAATGTGTCAGATCAGTAAACTGGTACAAAAATGTGCGCGTTACGGCACCTTCAATGAAAATGAAGTTGAGGGCTTTTTAAAAAGCATTATTAATACTTCTCCTGAACGCCCAGAGGACGTTTACCCAGACAAATTTGCCATCAAAACAGGCTGTCGAACGCTAATTGAGCAGCTTTCGGCTGGCGGCGAAAAAGACGTTGAAATGGTTAAATATGTTGGCGCGATGATGCAATTAGAGCGAGTGCTAAGTAACGATAGCAAATCTCTTGATTTGTTAGCACAAAAAATTCAGCAAGTTGAGCGCCAGTTATTACACTTTGATATCTGTGAAAGCCAAGTTGTTGCCGCACTTGCCAACATTTACGGTCAAGTAATAAGCCCTCTTGGCCCTAAGATCCAAGTATTCGGTAAGCCTGAGCTATTAAAACAAACAGCAACACAACAAAAAATTCGGGCGCTATTACTTGCGGGGATCCGTAGTGCAGTATTGTGGCGCCAGCTCGGCGGTAAACGTCGTCATTTCTTTTTTGCGAAAAAGAAAATCATTACTGCTGCAAAAAGTTATATGTAATACCAATTTGTCTTAATACTTGCTCAATTTGAAGGAGCAAATCTGACGCTAACAGGGCTAAGAATTTCTTATTTAGAACAACTAAATAGCAAAATTTTCGCCTTGCCTATATGGATGTAGGTACCTTGGCGTGAGCAGGATGCGGAAGCGGTGTTATCGACTAGATTTTATCGCCTCAAAGTAGACCACTTAATTAATCAAGTTGGTATAAAATTCGTAGTGGTTCTAATACCACTATCTAAGTATCGTTCAAAAACAAATAGTTAGGAGTTATTATGGAGCTTTCAGCGTTAACCGCTATCTCTCCTGTGGATGGTCGCTATGGTAGCAAGACCAAAGAACTGAGAAGCATCTTCAGTGAATTTGGCTTGATCAAATACCGCGTCATCGTAGAAGTTCGTTGGCTACAAGCGCTAGCGAGCAGCGACGCCATTAAAGAAGTACCTGCTTTCAGCGATGAAGCCAACGCACTTCTTGATAGCATCGTTGAAAACTTCAGCGAAGCAGACGCAGCACGCGTAAAAGAGATTGAGCGCACCACTAACCACGACGTTAAAGCTGTAGAATACCTTCTTAAAGAAAAAGTAGCTGACAATGCCGAGCTAAATGCCGTCAATGAATTTATTCATTTTGCATGTACCTCTGAGGACATCAACAACCTTTCTCATGGCCTAATGCTAACTGAAGCGCGTGACACGGTATTACTGCCATACTGTGATGAGCTACTGAGCGCAATCAAAGACAAAGCGGTTGAGTATAAGTCAATTCCAATGATGACGCGTACACACGGCCAACCTGCTTCACCATCAACCATGGGTAAAGAGTTTGCAAACGTGTATGTTCGTCTGCAACGTCAACGCCAGCAAATCGCTAACGTACAAATGCTTGGTAAAATCAATGGTGCCGTTGGCAACTATAATGCTCACCTAAGCGCTTACCCTGATTACGATTGGCATGCACACAGTGAACGTTTTGTATCGAGCCTAGGTTTGACTTGGAACCCGTTCACAACACAAATCGAACCGCATGACTATATCGCTGAGCTATTCGATGCGATTGCACGCTTCAATACTATCTTAATTGACTTTGACCGTGACGTTTGGGGTTATATCGCGCTAAACCACTTCAAGCAAAAAACCATTGCTGGTGAGATTGGTTCTTCAACAATGCCTCACAAAGTTAACCCTATCGACTTTGAAAACTCTGAAGGTAACCTTGGCATTGCTAACGCTATCTTTGCGCATCTTGCACAAAAACTACCTGTTTCACGCTGGCAACGTGACCTAACCGACTCAACGGTTTTACGTAACTTAGGTGTTGGTATGGGTTATGCGCTTATCGCGTATCAAGCAACGTTAAAAGGCGTTAGCAAGTTAGAAGTCAATGCTGATCGTTTGCTTGCTGAGCTTGATGATAACTGGGAACTACTTGCAGAGCCAATCCAAACGGTAATGCGTAAGTACGGTATCGAAAAGCCATATGAAAAGCTAAAAGATCTTACTCGTGGTAAACGCGTAAACAAAGAAATCATGGCTGACTTCATCGATAACCTAGACTTGCCAAATGAAGTAAAAGCACAAATGAAAGAAATGACGCCAGCAAACTATATCGGTCGTGCTGAAGCGTTCATTGACGAACTAAACTAAGTATAAAGCGACACCAGCTTTTTACTACTTGGTATAGAATAAGCGAAAGAGTGCACTCTTTCGCTTTTTTATTACTGGAATTTCCCTATGTATCAACTGCAAATTAATGACCTTACCTTCGAACAATTTCTTGCCCAGTATTGGCAAAAGAAGCCATTACTCATCAAACAAGGATTCCGAGACTTTGAAGACCCAATTGAGCCAGAAGAACTTGCCGGCCTTGCAACTGAAGAATGCATAGAATCTCGAATTGTCACTAATCACAATAATAACTGGGAGGCCCATCACGGCCCTTTTGAACAATTTGATTTACTCACCGATAGTAACAGCACCCTATTGGTCCAAGCCGTTGACCACTGGCACCCACAAGCCGCACAATTAATAGAAGCGTTTAGATTCATACCAAATTGGCGCATAGACGATTTGATGATTAGCTTTTCGACTCCTGGTGGTGGCGTTGGTCCGCACTTAGATCAATATGATGTTTTTATAATTCAAGGACAAGGTAAACGTCATTGGCGAGTTGGCGAACGGGACAACAGCCTAAAGCAATTTGCGCGCAACAAGAGTCTATTACAAGTAGAGCAATTCGAAGCGGTCATTGATGCAGTTCTTGAACCGGGTGATATCTTATATATTCCGCCAGCTTGTCCTCACGAAGGTTATGCAGTTGAGGATGCTTTAAACTACTCAGTTGGCTTTAGAGCGCCTGATCAAAAAGACTTACTTTCAAGCTTTGCTGATCACGTAATTGATATGGAAGCTGGCAAACGCCGTTTTAGCGATCCAGAATTACAACTCAGAGCGTCTATTGGCGAAGTCACCTGCAGCGACCAACAACAGATAAAGTCTCTGCTCAATGCTTTACTTGAAGATAAGGCACTATACAGTCAATGGCTTGGAAAGACACTCAGCGAACCAAAACATGAGATGGATCTCGCGCCATTAGAACCCATAATTGATCCTCAGGAGCTTCTCGAGATCGCCAAAGATAACCCATTGGTTTATCGCGCTGGTGGAGTACGTGCTATTTACCAAATCTGTGACGATCATATTTTGTTCAGTGTTAATGGTGAAAACTATGAATTAGACCATCATTGTTTAGATGCCGTAAAGCAGCTAAGCGATCATGTTGTGTTTGAGTTTAATGCAATAATTCCTGCATTAAATAGTTTGGAATTTAAACAAACGTTAACTAAACTGATTAATGATGGGACCTACTTCGTTGAAGACAGTGATCCAGCCGATGCTGACTTCGATGAGGGCTGGGAGTAGAGCCTGTTAGAACAAGATAGCCGCGTTCACAAAAACAACAATATGCCGCGAGATCCTTGATCTTCAAGGTTTTCGCAAGCTCTAGCTTGTCGCTAAACAGGGAATGCAGGTGCAATCTGTAGATGGGGGCAGTATGAGTTATAGGATCAGTAGAGTAACTTGGCAAACCAAAAAATTGGAGCTAAAAGCGATACGCGAGCGCGTATTTGTGTATGAACTTCATATTCCTAAAGAAGTCGAATTTGATCAGCAGGATATCACTGCTGAGCACTTAATCATTATTGACGAATTCGATGGGCCAGTTGGCACAGGGAGACTGTGCGAAGACGGGTTATTAAGCCGCATTGCCATATTCAAATCTCACCGTAATCGAGATGCTTATGCTTCGTTGATCGGGGGACTTGTTGACTTGGCAAAAGACAAAGGCTTTGAAGATGTTTTTATCCAATGCATTTTGGATGAAGTGCCCGAATTTTTACAGTCGGGGTTTTCCACGCATGGGCACGTATTTATGGAAGCTGGCATTCCAAGACAGCGCTTGAAATGCCCTATTCAATCACTCAAAATGGAACCGTTTACGATGCTTCATTAGCCCAAAGTTCATCTTTAGCGAAAAGGTCATATAGACCATGAGCTCGGTTTACTAGTAGATTAGCAAACTGGGCTTGTGTTTTTTCTACTGGCTTTGCAGACATAATTTCTTCTGCTTTCATTTGCCAATGGAATGAAAAATAGCGCAGTGCTTCACGTGCTGTCGCTGCAGCGGAAGCCTCAATATGATCCGTCGGTAGATTACCTGTGATCACCCAATACTTTTTGCCGTTTTGACCTTTGATTTTCCAAAGCGCAACCAATGGCTCAATATAACGACATTCTTTTTCAATTATACTTTGCGGTAACACTCCTTTATCCGCGAGGTGTTTTTGTGCAGCTTGTACGCAGCTACGCTGCCATTGTATTGATCTTTGCTGCTGTTGTTCTGGTGTCAACGTCTCTTGCTGCGGTTGGTTTTGTTCTTCACTCATTGTTCACCCTTTTATTCTTTTTAGATTACCGAATAGCATTTTACTTTATCGTTATTTACGCGGTGTGTTTCAAAGCAAATTATTCAGCAAATCGGTTTTGATTCTTATACACCAAGCACTCAAACGCTTGCGAAGTTACCTGATACTAAGCTTTTGCAGTCATAACGGCAATACGAACGAAGGAATTTTGAGTTTATATGATTAATTACTGAACTGTAAGTTTCGAGAAAGTTTCTTTCTCTATTCTAGCCATATCAACATGATTACTTAAACTCAAGGAATACTGACTATGGCTAGATTATTGTTACTTATCGTCTTTTCATGTAGAGGCTATTAGCGCTGCTCCAAACAGCGCCGTATGTATTGTAAAAAATTTTAATCAGTAGATTGAGACCTCAAATCAATAACCAAAGAAAACCAAAGCTTTGTGGTTTTGAACTGCTGTATCGAAAATGAAGTTCACCGTTTCTATATAGGAAGTTTCCTTCGTATATGGTTCGTCACTACCAAGAAAAACCTGTCGTCCCTGCTCTAATTCTTCAAAAGGGACACTGTAGAATTCAGGCCAATCATCATTTCTGGGGATAGGAATAAATGCTTTATGATTAGATGGCGTCACATCTTCCATTATGTCTAGAAAGTCATCATGGCGAACCATCTCACCAAATTCTTGGCACAGCATTTCATATAGATAACCGTAAATAAAGTTGTCTTCGTCGTCCTCATCCGTACTCGTTCCATTTATAATATTCGCCATGCAAGCGGCATATCCCTTAACATCCAGCTCGTCTTCTTGTCCTGCGATTTCATCTCGGTATTTGGATAAAAATCGTTGCAAAAATTGCTGATCTTTACTTCCCCACACCGCTTTTACTTTTTCTGCATCGACTTGATATGCAATGACATTATAACTCATTAAAAATCTCCTTTTTGAGTAAAATAGCTTGTTAACTTCTTTGCAGATGCTACAAGCGCGAAGCTATATCAGCAAAAAATAACCCGCCAGCGCAATAACGATTACACTGGCGGCAAACGTAAACACTTTGCCAGAGCTTGCCCCTCCGACTCCGCTGTTGTTACCCTCCCCTATGCGCTCAATAACTGTAGACTCTGCTCGTAAAGGCGTTGAAGCTGAACTAACATGGTCATTTGTTAAATCAACATAGCTATCGCCAGTTTGAGTACTAAGAGGGGGAGATTCATTTTTAAGCTGTGTGTCAATAACCGTGCTATCGGTTGCTTCAACTGCCGCTATGTCGTTATGCGCTTCTAAATTATCGCATGTAGCCTGATGAGAAGGCCTATTGAACTCGACCAGCGTAGAAGGTTCATTATCCAAAGCTGGATCTAACAATACTTGAGCTATTAAGGCATCAATATTATCTTCTTTCGATTCAGGAAGTGTAGTCTCAGGCCCAATATACTCGGGGTGATACAAAGTGACGATCGTTTCACCTGCAACGACTGCTTGCTCAAGCTTTTTGATAAAATCGCACACTACGCCATCATTGGGAGCACAAACTTCGAGGATGACCTTGTCAGTATAAACATCGCAAAGCCTATCGCCACAAGCAACCTTATCTCCTTCTTTGACATAGATTTCAATAATCGTTGCGCTATCAACAAAATCGGGTAATACATCGATCTGCACATCAATATTGCCTTTTCCTTTCAACTTATGGTCAGTTGTGATGCCTTCATTACTGAGCAACCGATGAACTCTCTTCGGCTCAAGTGCAACTAAGTGGTTTAATTCTGGATCTGGAGTGATTGACATAATAAGCGCATCGGCTTTCAAAACATCGCCTTCGTTCACCACGATTTTACCGATACGGCTGGCTTCTGGCGCTCGTAGCTCCAATACGACCTTACTCGTTTCGATATCACATAAGACTTGATTTTTTGCAACTTGATGTCCTTCGGCTACATAGAGTGTTGCAATTTTTGCAGTATCTATTAACTCAGGCAACACGGGTACTTTCATTTCAACCGTCATAATTTCCCTATTACGTTTGAGTATTAAAAGATGAGGCTCGAAACCTCAGATGAAAATCACTGAGATATATCTGATTTAGTCGATCAACGTATTATAAAATAGGGACAGGCGCAAGCTTTTCACTGCTCCAGAGGAAAGGAAATAGTAAACTGACTACCTACGCCTTCTTGGCTCTGAACATCAATTTTCCCTTTGTGCTCTTTTACAATCGCATGAGTAATGGCAAGTCCCATACCCGTACCTTCACCGACAGGCTTAGTCGTAAAAAAAGGATCGAACAATCTAGGAAGCACATCAGCATCAATTCCAATTCCGTTGTCGCTAACGCTTAAGATAATATCTTGATCGTTACCCGGTGCGAGTAACACTTCTATTGATTTATGCGATTTATGGCTCATGTCTACCGCATATTTAGCATTCACCAAAAGATTGATGATCGCTTGTTTTAGCGCTCCCTCCTTGCAATAGATAGTTGGCACATCTTCGACCGCGACGGTCAGCTCGTATCCCTTAAGTTGACCATGAAGTAAACGAAGCGTGTCTTCAACAATAGACTTTAGAGACGCCCTACCGAAACTATCATTATTGGAGCGGGAGAAATTCATTAAATCGTTCACTATGGTTTTAATTCGCTCGCAGCCGTGCAGCGTATCGTGAACGAGATCTGGCAAATCATTCGTAATTTCGTCAATACGTTGCTTTAAATATATATCAATAAGGCGAGCTTCCAATTGATCTCCTCTCAATTCATTTTGCTCAAGTAATTTTACTGTCTCAAGCAACTGTAATATGGGCGAGATATAATAATTAAGTGACTCAAGGTTACCTGCCACATATGCCAAAGGGTTATTTAATTCATGCGCAACGCCTGCTGACAGTGTCCCTAACGTCGCCATACGTTCGTTGTTTATTAATACGGCTTGTTGATTCTTAAGTTGCGCTAATTGACGTTCAAGTGTTTGATTGGCTAGATATAACGCTCGCGTTTTCTCTTCAAGTAATGACTCGACTTCATCACGTGCACGACGCTCTCTTAGATACGCCTTTTTATAGTCGTTATATTCAGACATCGAATTAATCCAAATGAAGAATGAGTAGGCAATGTTTAGCGCCGCTGTGCATGCACTGTGGATGTTCAATTTTTAGTTTGCGACTGTAAAATTGGGCGGCACCATAAAGAAGCCCTTCCGCACAAAAACACAATTTACGATTCGAGCAATACTCTAATACGATAGTTTTGTCATCTTTCTCTATCGCCGCAATTGAGGGGAGGTTCGGTTCATCGTAAAGCTTTTTTACCTCCATGTGTATCACGCTATCGATAGATAAAACCAATTCTTCAAACGACGTAAATTTTGATGAAATACCTTTGTGCTTTTCCGCTAAAAATCCAAATAACGACTGTCCGAAAATGGCCAATACATCTGTCAATGGCTTATTCAATTTGTCAGCAACGCCTTGCGCTAACGCAAATAACTCTGCATCTGGGTAGGATGTAGGGGAAACATAAACCCTTCCCTCAGGTGCATGTGCTTCGAGTAACTCATCCCAAGCTTGCATGCCAATCGCTTCTACAACTAATTCTTCTAAACCTCTAAATATCACGCCGCGCATTAAACTCTCCCTTAACAAAGTTGCTGCGTTATATAGTCAAGACTCACGTCGAAACAAGCCTTTGAATTAACTAGCTTGTTTCGTTCTTAATTAAGTGTAGAACAATATTTGGGATGTAATAGATCTTTCTCTATTCAGCTATAGGAGTTTGTTCGTCAAGTTCAATTGTATCGAGTTCAATTCTTTCAAGCATAGACATATTGAGAAAGTTATCTAGTTCCTCATTATGCGCAAATACCTTGTCTTTTATGCCTTGATAGTAGTCATTTACAATTCCAGCTAAATTGCGCTCCATCCAAGTTTCGACAGAGTCTGAGCGTTTAAACGCATCGGGGTTTTCTTCAACATCTTCTAAAATAGATAGCCACATATTGAGCTCAGCTCGCACAGGCATACCTTCTGACTGCTCCATTACGTCATTCATCCAACCGAGCCCCTGATTTTCATAGGCTTTTATCAGCTGATTGTATAACCTACTTTTTTCGTTATCGTCAGCTGGTGCACCTTTAAATTTAACGTATTCTCGATTGTCAGTTCTAAAGTATTCTGTGTTCTCATTTTCGTAATTGAGTTTGCTCAATCTTGCGAACAGGTTATTCGGCTCCCGCGTATCCACTTCGTTTAACATTTCTATAAAAGTAGTTCGGTCATTTGCCTTAACCAAGGTTGCCATATCTAGCATGCCACGACTCGTATCAAAATCAGAATTTGCTATATGCGCGTTCAGATCTAAAAGATCACCGTCTGAGAATTTGTTATCAATGACAAATTTTGCATAGTCATTTAATAATTGGTTGTTCATGTCACCATACTCATTTACATCTTCAAAAAAGCCCAAATCTCTTACATTTAAATCGAAATCAGCATGGCCGTCTTTATCAAGCAGATAAGCTGGTAAATTTGGTTCTGCGAAGACTTTATTGTTAGCTTGCTCCATCAGCTTAGACATGGTCCTCACCGTATCTTTTAATACCTCATCTGACATATTGCTAAGCTTATTTATTAGCTTGGTAGAATAATCATCCTTTTTTGGATCAAGTATGTTGATAGACAACGATTCGACAATAAAATCGGTGAGCTGTCCAAGCTCCTCATCAGTTAATCTGTTAGCAACATCAAGAAGTGCTTCAGTTGGTTTAAAGTGGGAAAACTTTATTTTTTGTTCTTCGTCCAAACGATCGAAAATAGCTAGAAATTCGTCAATTTTCTCTCTTCCTTCAAAATCACCATAGGTATCTTTATAAATATGGCCATTTTCATCCGTCCCCATATGCTCTCGATGAATCCCATAGCGCTTAAGCCCAATCATGCTGAGGTCTAGGTTGAGAAAAAATTCTTTACTGTATGTGACTGGTGATTGTGTGTAAGAAAAATCAATAGTTAATTCATTGTCTGAACTAGGTAATTGATTGGGCTCATCGTCGGCCCTATTTGTCGCAACTTCTCTGACCTTTTCATGTAGTTTTTCTGACGATGTTGAGTTTACAACATTGCCGTTATTCATTTGATATGGTGGTCTTATATTCATAACCTATATCCTTGTTACAAATTCATTTTACCGCGGAGTTATTAAATGTTATCGACCCACATAGAATAAACTTTACCCAATTTTGCTCCTTGTTTTAGCCTTACCTAATGTAGCTTGCCAAAATATCGAACCCACTGACGCTATCTTCAAAGTATCGCGCTTTTACCTCTACATATTCAGCATCACTGAAGAAGGACTCCATTGAAGCTTGATCAGGAAAATATATGGTAAAAAGTCGATTCGCTTGGCACTGTCCCTCTGTTAGCAAGGTTTCTGCAATATGAAAATCGTTACTAAATCCACCACCATATTGTCTTAAGATTGGCTTCATCGCTTCACGATATTTGGCATATCGTTCGCTGTTATGAATTTCCATCGCCACTAACATCTCATACATAATTTAGCCCTTTTAAAGTTGTTATCATCTTAACATTGCTCATAAAGTTCCAGCGGCAAACCATCAGGATCACTGAAAAAGGTAAACCGTTTGCCTGTATATTCATCTATTCGAACAGGCTCTACAGCCACTTGATACTGCACAAGGTGTGTAATACAAGCATCAATATCCGATACGCTAAATGCTAAATGTCTCAGCCCTTGCGCCTCCGGTTGTGAGGGTCGTTTTGGAGGATTTGGAAACGAAAACAACTCAATCTGGCTCCCATCAGGCAGTGCAAGATCTAATTTATAGGACGCTCTATCTTTTCGATAGTTCTCCCTGAGTACGCGCAAACCAAGTACTTCGGTATAAAACACTTTTGATCTTTGGTAGTCAGAACAAATAACAGCGACGTGATGTATTCCAGATAACTTCAAGCACTTCTCCTAACTAATTTAATGTCTTTCAAATAAAAAAGCGGCAATTTGCATTGCCGCTTCACACACTCAAGTAGGAACTTGGACTACAAGTTGTAAAACCAAGCCTATTTTTTCATTACAAGCGAATGCCGCCGTCAATCTCAACGACACGTCCCGTAAAGAAATCGTTTTCAATGATATATTTTGCAGTATGGGCAATTTCTTGCGCTTCGCCAAGACGCCCTACTGGCTTCATTTTCACTAGACGCTCTTTGGCTTCAGGCTTCATTGCATCGGTCATTTTTGTACGGATCACACCTGGTGCAATTGCGCCCACGCGAATACCAAAACGACCTAATTCTTTAGCCCAACTGGTAGTCATCGCAACGACTCCAGACTTTGCCGCTGAATAATTGGTTTGTCCCATATTACCAGCGCGTGCAACGCTCGACATGTTAATGATCACGCCACCATTACCCGCTTCTACCATTTTGACAGCAGCTTCGCGACCGCACAGGAAAACACCCGTGAGGTTGACATCAATAACGGATTGAAATTGCGAAAGCGACATTTTGTCGATGACTTGCCCATCTTTTGCTTTGAGTAGCAAACCGTCACGCAAAATACCCGCATTATTAATTAATACCGAAATATCGCCGAAGTCATTTACGATCGCATTAAACACATTTTCGACGTCTGATTCTTGACTAACATTAGCGACATACGTGTTAACTTGGGTGCCGAATTGAGCTAGTTCGTGCTTCGCTTCTGCTAAAACGTCTTCTTGCATATCAATCAGGGCAAGTTTTGCCCCATGCTTTGCCATTTCAGCCGCCATGGCAAGACCTAAGCCTTGCGCACCACCGGTGATCACAACTGTTTTATTGTTAATATCCATAGTGTCCTATTTCTCTGAATAAAGCTTAAAAATCGCACTAAAGTCTTCACTACCTTTGCCTTGATTTTGCATCAAGTTATACAAATTCTTCGCCAGAGCCCCCATGGGCGTCGCAGAATTCGTTTGCTGCGCAGATTGCATCGCAAGACCAAGATCTTTAGCCATTAAATCAACCATAAAGCCCGGCTTATAACCGTTCGAAGAAGGCACATTTTCTAGTACGTCAGGACATGGGTTGTATAGCTCTAGCGTCCAGTTACGACCAGAGCTGTTTAGCATGATTTCGCTCAATACTTTAGGATCTAAGCCATGATCTACACCCATCTGCAGCGCTTCACTTGTGCCCGCCATTAGTATTGATAACAGCATATTGTTACATATCTTAGCGACTTGTCCGGCACCAATATCTCCAGCATGGAAGATATTCTTACCCATATTGGTCAGTACCACATGCGCACGTTCAAAGTCCGCTTTATTACCACCGACAATAAAAGTTAAGGTACCGGCCGCTGCACCTGCCACACCGCCAGACACTGGCGCATCGACAAATGAAATACCCGATTCTGCCAACTTGTTGCCAACAAACTGAGCAGATCCAGCATCAATGGTCGAGCAATCAATTACTTGTGTGTTTTTGCTAAGGTAATTAATTAATCCGTCATCACCGGTATACACTGCTCGAACATGTTTGCCTGCAGGCAGCATACTGATCACATAATCAGCTTCGCGACATACATCGCTCACAACCGTCGCCTTCGTCGCGCCACTTGCTTCAAGCGTCGCAACGGCCTCTGGGTTCAAATCGAATACACATACTTGGTGGCCAGCCTTTAATAGGTTAATGGCCATTGGACCACCCATATTACCTAAGCCGATAAATCCTACTTGTGCCATTTAAGTCACTCCTTAT
The DNA here is from genome assembly GCF_030291895.1 of Pseudoalteromonas sp. JC3. Lineage (NCBI taxonomy): Bacteria > Pseudomonadati > Pseudomonadota > Gammaproteobacteria > Alteromonadales > Pseudoalteromonadaceae > Pseudoalteromonas > Pseudoalteromonas sp. JC3. The sequence goes on from NZ_CP127855.1 coordinate 2,466,532, forward strand.
AAGTCACGCAATGGGTGATCGTTTTCATCCCAGCGAGGTGCAAAAAAGCGTTCTATTGCATCGTCTGTAACCTCGGCGACAGATTTAAATCGCCAATTTGGCTTGCCATCTTTATCGATAAGCAACGCACGTACACCCTCTTGAAACTCACCAAACTCGCCAGCCGTTACCGACATTCCTAATTCCTGCTTAAAACAGTCTCTTAGTGTTTTGCCTGCACTTCTAGTGAGCTGAGCTTTAACCAATGCAGCACTTAATGGTGAACCATGCTTTAATGCAGCCTGTGCCTTGCTTAGCCATTTGTTGTCAGTGCTATCCAACGCCAAAATAAACTCAACCTGCTCTGATAAATCATCTTTCTCATCAAGCGCTTCGAACACTTTGATAAGCGGTTTAATTTCGCTTTTGGGCGGCGCATGAGACGCTTCATCTAGTGACAACAGCAACTGAGTAAGCTTTTCATGATTTAATACATTGGTTTTGCCCCAGTTCACTTCAACTAGGTTTTGTAACAGTAAGCTCAGTTTTTCTGAGTCCATAAAATGATCGGCGAGCCCAACCAGCTGGGCATCCGCAGCGTTAATGTTTGCAGCGGTGAGACCCAAGAATAGTCCAACGCCTTTTGGCATCTTATTGAGGAAATAGCTCCCACCCACATCAGGGTATAAGCCAATGGTGATTTCCGGCATCGCGATGCGCGACGTTTCGGTCATCACTTTATGGCTTGCGCCAGCCGTTAAGCCCAGTCCGCCCCCCATGATGATGCCATTACCCCAAAGTAGGATTGGCTTATCATAGTTATGGATTTGATAATCTAACCGGTACTCTTCACTAAAAAAGGTTTCGATTAATGCGTTACTCGTATCAGACGACATTTCGCGATATAAACTCACGACATCGCCGCCGGCACAAAACGCCTTCTCTCCAGCACCTTTTAGCATAACCATTGCTATTTGCGGGTCGTTTGCCCAAGCGTCTAGTTGTGGCGCGAGCAAACGGATCATATCGAGGTTTAAGGCATTTAACGCTTTTGGTGCATTTAATGTCGCCAGCGCTATTTTCATCCCGTTATGGCACGTTGCCTGTTCGAATATAACCGGCGCCTCTTCGTGATTTATTAGCTCAAATTCAATCATTAGCCATTTACCCAATTCGCTTTACGCTTCTCTAAAAACGCGTTTACGCCTTCTTTTTGATCTTGCGTATCGAATAGTGTTACGAAAAGTTCGCGTTCAAGTGGCAATGCGCTATTGATTGTGCCAGTGCGGCCTTTTTGAATTAGAGCCTTACAAGCCGTGACCGCAACTGGACTTTGATCTTCTACTTTCTTAGCAAGTTCAAGCGCAGCTTCCAGTGCTTTACCCTGCTCGACCACTTCTTCAACTAAGCCAATTTGCTGTGCTTTATCAGCTTTTAAGCGCTCACCGCATAAAATCATACGTTTTGCCCAGCCTTCGCCTACAAGCCACGACAAGTTTTGTGTGCCGCCAGCACAAGGTAACAACCCCACTTTCGCCTCTGGGAGTGCCATTTGTGCTTGAACTTCGGCAATGCGGATATCGCATGCTAGTGCTACTTCTAAACCGCCACCCATTGCAAAACCATTGATAGCAGCAATAGATACGCCTCTAAAGTCGCTGAGTGTTTCAAACGCTTCGCCAAATACTCGAGACATATCCGCAGCGACTCCTTTGTCACCGTCGGCAAATACGTTTAGATCCGCACCTGCTGAAAAGAACTTTTCACCTTCGCCAGTGATCACTAAAGAATAAATTTCTTTATCTGCATTCAATTCGATTACTAAATTTTTAAGTGCAGTTAATGTGTCTTTTGTCCACGTATTCGCGGGTGGATTTGACATAGTAACAACGGCAGTATGGCCTTGTTTTTCGAGTTTTAATTGTGCAGTCATGATACTCTCCTTATAGGACGCTTGCCGCGCCTTCAGCTAAGATCCGACGTGCAATAATTACACGCATGATTTCGTTTGTACCTTCAAGGATCTGATGAACACGTACGTCACGTAAATGACGTTCAAGTGGATATTCTTTGATATACCCGTAACCACCATGAATTTGCAGTGCATCATCACACACTTTAGTGCCTACATCAGTGGCAAAACGCTTCGCCATTGCGCAATAAGTGGTCTTTTCTGGGTCGTTGCTATCCAGTTTAAATGCCGCAAGTCGAACCATTTGGCGCGCAGCCACAAGTTCTGTATTCATATCTGCAATTTTAAATTGCAGTGCTTGGAACGCTGCTAACGGTTTACCAAACTGAGAACGCTCTTGCATATACTGCTTGGCGGTATTGAGCGCCTGCTGGGCTGTACCAATCGAGCAAGTTGCAATGTTAATACGACCACCATCAAGGCCTTGCATCGCAAATTTGAAGCCTTCGCCTTCTTGGCCTAGTAGGTTGGCAGCTGGGATACGGACATTTTCAAGCGTGATAAGGCGCGTAGGTTGAGCGTTCCAACCCATTTTTTCTTCTGCTTTGCCATAAATAACGCCGTCAGCATCGGCAGGTACAACAAAGGCCGAAATACCTTTTGGACCGTCTTCACCGGTTCTTGCCATTACCACCAATACGTCGGTTTCACCTGCCCCTGAGATAAACATCTTAGAGCCAGACAAAACGTACTCGTCGCCTTCTTTTATTGCTTTTGTTTTCAGCGATGCAGCATCAGAGCCAGAACCAGGCTCTGTTAGACAGTAAGAAGCCAGTAGCTCACCTGTTACTAACTGATCCATATATTTTGCTTTGGTTTCTTCCGTTGCAAAGCTCGCTATCATCCACGTTGCCATGTTATGGATAGTCAACATGGCGGTTGTCGCTGTACAACCCATTGAAAGTTGTTCAAAAATAATACTTGAGTCAAGGCGAGATAAACCCAGACCACCTGCCTCTTCAGGCGTATATAGACCGCAAAAACCAAGCTCACCTGCTTTTTGAATTACGTCTTTTGGAAAAATGTGCTCTTGATCCCATTTTGCTGCATGTGGAGCAAGCTCGCTCATTGCAAATTGGTGCGCCATATCGGCAAATGCTTGTTGATCTTCGTTTAGGTTAAAGTCCACGCTAGACCTCTCTTGCTGTTCTGACACCCTGAATGTGTGTCGGTAATTCTTATCGTTTTGGTAAAAAATAGCGTGCTCCCCCTGCAGAGCACGCTATGCAATATGAGTTATCTAAGGTTGATACTCATATTTGGACCACTGACAGCCTCATCGTCAAACCAACGTGAGGTAATCGTTTTGGTTTCTGTATAGAAACGCACGCCTTGCTTACCATAGGTGTGTTGGTCGCCGTAGAATGAGTTCTTCCAACCAGTAAATGAGAAGAACGGCAATGGCACAGGAATAGGAATATTAATGCCGACCTGACCCACTTCGATTTCACGCTGGAACTTACGTGCTGCGCCACCGCTTGCAGTGAATAATGAGGTGCCGTTGCCGTATGGGTTGTTATTAATAAGCGTAATTGCTTCATCTAAACTATCGACAAAGACACAACAAAGGACTGGGCCAAAGATTTCTTCTTTGTAGATATCCATTTCAGTTGTGACATTTGAAAATAGTGTTGGACCTACCCAGTTACCATTTTCATAACCCTCAACTGTAAAATCAGAACCGTCTAGCAAACACGTTGCGCCTTGCTGCTTACCACTGTCAATCAGCGACAGAATGCGCGCTTTAGCCTGCGGCGTCGTTTGCGGACCATAAGCGGCTTCAGGATCATCCCAAACGCCAGGACGAACCTTCGCCATTGCGTCTCTTAGTTCCTCTACCCACTGTTGTGATTGCCCAACAAACACAGCAACTGAGATCCCCATACAGCGCTGACCACCCGCGCCGACCGAAGAGCCAACCAGGTTATTGATCACTTGTTCTTTTTTCGCATCAGGCATGATAACCATGTGGTTTTTCGCACCGACACACGCTTGAACGCGTTTGAGGTTTTGCGTACCTTTACTGTAAATGTACTGACCAACACCACAAGAACCTACGAAAGAAATCGCGCGAATTTCCGGCGCTTCAAGGATTTGGTCAACCTGATCCTTACTACCGTGTACTACCTGTAGTACGCCTTTTGGCGCACCAGCTTCTTCAAACAATTCAACCAAGCGCATTGGCGTTAGTGGATCTTGCTCTGATGGCTTAAGTACAAAGGTGTTACCGCATACAATTGCCATTGGGAACATCCACAGCGGGATCATCGCTGGAAAGTTAAATGGCGTAATACCCGCACAAACGCCTAGCGGTTGGGTATATGAATAGGTGTCGATATTTCGGGCAACGTTTTCTACCGTCTCGCCCATCATCATTGAAGGGGCATTACATGCTTGCTCAACCACTTCAATACCACGCCATACATCACCTTTCGCATCTTCAAAAGTTTTGCCTAGTTCATGGCAAATGATGGTTGCGATTTCTTCTTGATGCTCTTTAAGAAGCGCTGCATAACGCATCATAATTCGCGCACGCTCAGTTACCGGAACATTACGCCACGTTTTAAATGCTTCTTGAGCTGAATGAATTGCAGCTTGTACTTCTTCGTTAGTAGCACAAGGTACTTTTGCTAACACTTCTTGATTAGCCGGATTAACGACGTCTAACCATTTGTCAGACTGAGACTGTGAAAATTCACCGTTGATGTATAAAGGTACTTGGTGCATGAAGCACTCCTCCCCATAAAACGAGTTTATGCGCTGCGTGAATGATTAGAATTATGGAAAACGCAGCGCCCCTTGAACGAAATAAATTGCAGTAACTTACACTTCTACCGCGAGCGCTACAGCTTCACCACCACCGATACATAGTGACGCTACGCCTTTTGATAAGCCACGGTTTTTTAGTGCATGGATAAGTGTAACTAAGATGCGTGCACCGCTTGCACCGATTGGGTGACCTAGTGCACAAGCACCACCGTTGACGTTGACTTTGTTGCTATCTAACTGCATTTCGTTGATAGCTAACATAGTCACCATGGCAAACGCTTCGTTGATTTCCCAAAGGTCAACGTCTGCTGTCGACCAACCTGCTTTTTCAAGCAGTTTATTCATCGCACCGACTGGTGCCACGGTAAATTCAGCAGGCGCTTGTGAGTGAGTTGCATGGGCAACAATCTTACAAAGTGGTGTCAAACCGTGCTTTTTCGCTTCTGATTCACTCATTAAAATCAGCGCTGCTGCACCATCAGAAATAGACGAAGAGTTAGCAGCAGTGATAGTGCCGTCTTTTTTAAATGCTGGGCGAAGTGATGGAATTTTGTCTGGACGCGCGTTACCAGGTTGCTCATCAGTATTAACCTCAACATCCCCCTTACGCGTACTCATTACATGAGGGGCAATTTCATTGCCAAAGCTGCCATTTTCGATTGCGGCGTTTGCTTTACTTAGTGAGCCAAGTGCAAATTCATCCATGTGCTCACGGGTAATGCCATATTCATCAGCAGTAGCTTGTGCGAAACAACCCATCGCTTTATTGTCATAAGCATCTTCTAAGCCATCAGCCATCATATGGTCTTTGATTTCGCCATGACCCATGCGCATTCCGCCACGGGCTTTTGGAATAAAGTAAGGTGAGTTAGTCATGCTTTCCATGCCACCAGCGATAGCAGAATTAATGCTACCTGAGCGGATGAGATCATGCGCGAACATCGCCGCTTTTAGACCCGAGCCGCACACCTTGTTAATAGTGGTTGCTCCCGTCGAGCGTGCAAGCCCCGCATGTAGCATCGCTTGACGCGCTGGCGCTTGACCTAGGCCTGCGGGTAGTACGCAACCCATGATAACTTCGTCTATACTCGCGTCACTAAGGCCTGTTTCATTCATTACTGCTTTAATTGCAGTCGCACCTAAGTCTGTCGCGGTTGCGTCAGATAGGCTTCCCATAAAGCCACCCATTGGTGTACGCTTAGCAGCGACGATGACAACAGCTTCGTTACTCATTGCAAAACTCCTGTTTACAAGCCAATCTTGGCTTGTTAAAAATTAACTCTGTATTCGAGCATACATAATATTTACGTTTACGCCAACGTAAATCTAAAATCAAGCCAAACGAGATCAGTGAAAGTGTAAAGCTAACTTGCACAAATTTGTTTCCAAGGCTTATTTTCTCTAGCTGTAATGAAGATTTGATGACAATTCGAACGGACAGATTATTCCTTTTATAAGACTAAAGAAGGATCTGCCATTCTTACTTTACCTTTACGTAAACTTCACTTATATTGGTCTAATCAGTGACGTTGTAAGTGTAAATAAAAATGCAAGAAATTAATGAACCTACCTATTCAATCAGCGAGTTAGCTAAAGAATTTGATATTACTACTCGCAGTATTCGTTTTTACGAAGACCAAGGACTCCTTTCTCCTAGGCGCCAAGGACAAACGCGTATTTACTCAAAACGTGACAAAGTTCGATTAAAACTGATCCTTCGCGGCAAACGCCTTGGTTTTACACTTGCTGAAACTGGCCGACTATTTGAGCTTTACGACGCCGACAAATCGAGCGAAAAGCAACTTAAAACCATGTTGCAACTCATTGAAGAGAAAAAAGCCGACTTAAGCCAACAGATGGACGACATTAAAGTTGTCTTAATGGAACTGGTGACGGCTGAGCGCCGTTGTCGCGACACCCTACACGAGCTCGAAAAATAAACTCTCACAACAGGATGAAGACCGATGAGCACAGTATCTTTATATAAAGAATTAAACTTTGGACTAGGCGAAACAGCAGACATGATCCGTGATCATGTGAATAGCTTTGCGACCAGTGAAATTGCCCCACTGGCTGAAAAAACAGATCAAGAAAATGCATTTCCAAACGAAATGTGGCCAAAGTTTGGCGAAATGGGCCTACTTGGGATCACCGTCGCTGAAGAATTTGGCGGCTCAAACATGGGTTATCTTGAACACGTTATCGCAATGGAAGAGATAAGCCGTGCGAGTGCATCAATTGGCTTAAGCTACGGCGCACACTCAAACCTATGTGTAAACCAAATTAACCGTAACGGTAACCAAGCCCAAAAAGAAAAATATCTACCAAAACTTATCAGCGGTGAACACATCGGTGCACTAGCAATGAGTGAGCCCAATGCTGGCTCTGACGTCGTGTCAATGAAACTGCGTGCTGAAAAGCAAGGTGACAAGTTCATCCTTAACGGTAATAAAATGTGGATCACCAATGGTCCAGATGCCGACGTTTTTGTGATTTACGCAAAAACGGACACCAATGCAGGCCCTCGCGGGATCACAGCCTTTATCGTCGAAAAAAGCTTCCCTGGTTTTTCAACGGCACAAAAGTTAGACAAACTTGGAATGCGTGGTTCAAACACCTGTGAGCTGGTATTCGAAAACTGCGAAGTACCTGCAGAAAACATCCTTGGCGAATACAACGAAGGCGTTAAGGTACTCATGAGTGGTCTTGACTACGAGCGTGTGGTGTTAGCAGGCGGTCCGCTTGGTATTATGCAGGCTTGTATGGATGTGGTAGTACCTTATATTCACGAGCGTAAACAATTTAACCAATCCATCGGTGAATTCCAGCTGGTGCAGGGCAAAGTTGCTGACATGTACACGCAAATGAACGCAGCACGCTCATACGTTTATACCGTGGCAAAAGCCTGTGACCGTGGCGAAACCACTCGTAAAGATGCTGCTGGTGCGATTTTATATGCCGCAGAACTTGCAACCAAACTTGCACTTGATGCCATTCAGCTACTAGGCGGAAACGGTTATATCAATGAATATCCTACAGGTCGACTACTTCGCGATGCCAAGCTGTATGAAATTGGCGCTGGTACGTCTGAGATCCGCCGTATGCTTATCGGACGTGAGCTATTCAACGAAAGTCGCTAGGAGTGCTACATGACGGTACTAAATTCTGCGGTTAATCCGCATGATCCCCAGTTTAAGGCAAACAGCGATGCGATGGCATCGCTGGTTGCTGATCTTAAAGAGAAAGTTGCCACATTGAGCCAAGGTGGTGGTGAAGCGCTTATTGCCCGTCACCAAAGTCGCGGTAAATTATTTGTACGTGACCGAATTGAAACCTTGCTTGACGAGGGCTCGCCGTTTTTAGAAATTGGCCAATTCGCCGCGTTTGGCGTTTACGAGCAAGATATTCCTTGTGCTGGTGTGGTCGCCGGGATCGGACGCGTCAAAGGCGTTGAATGCATGATTGTGGCAAATGATGCGACGGTAAAAGGGGGAACCTATTTCCCTATTACTGTAAAAAAACACCTACGAGCGCAAGAAATCGCTGAGCGCTGCCATCTTCCTTGTATTTATTTAGTGGATTCTGGCGGTGCGAACTTGCCAGAACAAGATGAAGTGTTCCCAGATAAATTGCATTTTGGTCGGATTTTCTACAATCAAGCCCGTATGTCTGCAAAGGGGATCCCACAAATCGCAGTGGTCATGGGGTTATGTACCGCCGGCGGCGCGTATGTACCAGCAATGGCCGATGAAAGTATTATAGTCAAAGAACAAGGCACCATTTTCTTGGCAGGGCCACCACTTGTTAAAGCGGCCACGGGTGAAGAAGTGAGTGCAGAAGACTTAGGCGGCGCAGATGTTCACTGTAAAGTCTCAGGTGTAGCCGATCACTATGCAGAAAATGACGAGCATGCGCTTTCTATCGCAAGACAGTGCGTGTCACGCCTTAACCATCAGCGCCCTACTCGCCCGTTCCTGCAAGATGCCAAACCACCACGTTATGACATCAGTGAGGTGTATGGCATTGTTGGTACGGATCTGAAAAAACCATTTGATGTACGCGAAGTCATTGCCCGTATCGTGGACGATTCTCAGTTTGATGAATTTAAACGCTACTTCGGCGAAACACTCGTGACTGGTTTTGCTGAAATTTATGGTCACCCTGTAGGGATCGTAGCAAACAACGGTATTCTCTTTTCTGAATCCGCGCAAAAAGGCGCACACTTTATTCAACTCTGTGCACAGCGCAATATTCCGCTGCTGTTTTTGCAGAATATTACTGGATTTATGGTTGGCCAAAAATACGAAGCGGAAGGTATCGCTAAGCACGGTGCAAAAATGGTAACAGCCGTTTCCTGTGCTGATGTGCCTAAGTTTACAGTATTGATTGGCGGCTCATATGGTGCTGGTAACTATGGCATGTGTGGTAGAGCCTACGAGCCAACCATGATGTGGATGTGGCCAAACGCACGGATCTCCGTAATGGGTGGTGAACAAGCAGCAGGCGTATTAACGCAGGTTAAACAAGATGGTTTAGCGCGCAAAGGCCTTAGCATGAGCGATGCCGAAGTGAGCGAATTTAAAAAGCCAATTATCGAGCAATACGAAAAGCAAGGACACCCATACTATGCCAGCGCAAGGCTTTGGGACGATGGCGTTATCGACCCTGCGGATACGCGCACAGTACTTGGTCTTGCCTTAGAGGCTGCGAGCAATGCGCCGCAAAAAGAATCTAAATTTGGCGTCTTCAGAATGTAAGGAGCACTTATGCCTGTCACTTTAAATATAACAAAAAGCAAAGTGGCGATTTTAGAGCTAAGTCGCCCAGAAAAACATAATGCCTTCAATGCGGAGGTGATTGCCGAACTCATTAAGAATATCGAATATGCCAGCGGTCTCGATGTCAGAACGCTGGTATTAAAAACCGAAGGTAAACACTTTTCAGCGGGGGCTGATCTGGCGTGGATGAAATCCATGGCAGACAACGACTATGACGAAAACGTCGCTGATTCTTTAGAACTTGCTAAATTAATGCAAGTGCTGGCCACTTGCCCTCACCCAACGCTGTGTTTGGTGCAAGGTGCTGCTTTTGGCGGTGCGCTTGGGTTAATCGCCTGTTGTGATATCGCCATTGCAGAGCACAACTCTAAATTTTGTTTAAGTGAAGTCAAGCTTGGTCTTATTCCGGCTGTGATTAGTCCTTATGTCATTAAAGCCATTGGGGAGCGCCAAGCGCGACGCTATTTTTTAACAGCCGAAGTCTTCGATGGTGAAAAGGCGCTAGAAATGGGTTTAATTCACGAATTGAGCGATGATTTAGCAAAAAGCGAAGCGGATTTTCTCGATACCTTACTTAACAATGGCCCTGCTGCTGTGAAAAGTGCCAAAGCACTGATCAACGAAGTTGCAGGTAAAGAAATAAATGAAGCGTTGATCGCCCATACCGCAAAGCGTATCGCTGAAATTAGAGTAAGTGACGAAGGCCAAGAAGGGCTTAGCGCCTTTTTCGATAAACGAGCACCACGCTGGCAAACCGCCGCAAGCGAATAGGAGTCAACATGCTAACTAAAATTCTAGTCGCGAACCGTGGTGAAATTGCCTGCCGCGTGATGCGCACCGCAAAGAAATTGGGCCTAACCACAGTGGCAGTTTATTCTGATGCAGATGCCAATGCGATGCATGTGAAAACAGCTGACGAAGCCTATCATATCGGTCCGGCACCAAGTAAAGAGTCTTATTTGGTCGCAGACCGAATTCTTGAAGTCGCCAAAGCGGCGGGCGTCGATTGCATCCACCCAGGTTATGGTTTTTTGTCTGAAAATGAAGTATTCGCAAAAGCATGCGAAGCGGCAAACATTGCGTTTATTGGTCCGCTGGCAAGCTCTATTGAAGCGATGGGTTCTAAGACACGTGCCAAGGAAATCATGCATGACGCTAATGTGCCTTTAGTCCCAGGGTATTATGGCGACAAACAAGAAGATGATTTCTTACAGGCAGAAGCAGAAAAAATCGGCTTTCCGGTACTTATCAAAGCCGCTTACGGCGGTGGTGGTAAAGGGATGCGCGTGGTACGAGAAAACAGCGAGTTTTTATCGGCACTACATGGCGCTAAACGTGAAGCTGCAGCGAGTTTTGGCAATGACTTAGTACTGCTTGAGCGTTTTGTTGATAAGCCTCGTCACGTTGAAGTACAAGTTTTTGCCGATAGTCACGGTAACTGTGTTTACCTCGGTGATAGAGACTGTTCACTACAGCGTCGTCACCAAAAAGTGATTGAAGAAGCGCCCGCGCCAGGTTTGAGTGATGCTATGCGCAAAGCTATGGGTGAAGCGGCAGTACGCTGTGCGCAAGCGATTAACTATCGCGGCGCAGGTACAGTAGAGTTCTTATTATGTGGCGATGAGTTCTTCTTTATGGAAATGAATACTCGCCTGCAAGTAGAGCACCCTGTGACGGAAATGGTAACTGGCCTCGATTTAGTCGAGTGGCAACTCATGGTTGCTGCGGGTGAACAGCTACCGCTGACTCAACAGCAGGTTTCGTTATCCGGTCATAGCTTTGAAGCGCGTATTTACGCAGAAGACCCTGAAGAAAACTTCATGCCGTTTTCAGGTGTACTTTCACATCTTAGCTTTCCTGAAGCCAAAGATGGCATAAGAATTGACACTGGCGTGCAACAAGGCGATGAGATCAGTCCATTTTACGATCCTATGATCGCCAAGCTTATTGTTCATGGCAAAAACCGCGAGCAAGCGTTACTAAAGCTAAAATCGAGTTTAGAGCAAGTACATCTGTGCGGTTTAAAATCCAATATTGCATTTTTACATCACTTAGCAGGCCACCCTACTTTCACAGCTGGTACGCCTGATACCCACTTTATCGACACGCAAACTGAGGTATTAACTCAATCGAATACGCCGCTGGATAAAATGGTGTTATTAGCAAGTGCGGCCTACCTTAGCCACCAACAACCATGTAAAAACACGGTGTGGGGAAACTTAGGCTTTAGGCTTAACCAAACCGCGAAAGTGGATTTACCATTTGCAGATCATGTCGCCTGTGCCTATCAATCTCAAGGTGGTTGGAAGGTTTCGTTTAACGAGCAAATCCACCAAATTGAATGTGAATTAAATGGACACCAGTTAACAGTGGTGATTGATGGTGAAAGGTTACACGCCAGTGCCATTGTGACCGAAACCGCGATCACTATTATGTATGGCCCGTATCAACATACCGTTGAACTCAAGTCAAAGCATTACATTAGCGATCATGAGCACGAAGCTGCACCGCTGGCAGCGCCATTGAACGGCACCGTGGTTAAGCATTTGTTAGCCGTCGGTACCCAAGTTAATAAAGGCGATGCCGTGGTGATAATCGAAGCCATGAAGATGGAATATACGCTCAATGCACCATTTGATGGCACGCTCACTTCATACTGCTTTGCAGAAGGCGAGCTGGTCAGTCATGGCGATATGCTGGCGATTGTTGAGGAGCAAGACTAATGTCTCAGTATCCGGCTAACGTCAAAATTGTAGAAGTCGGCGCACGTGACGGCTTACAAAATGAGGTCAGTGTTGCCACAGAAGCTAAAATTTCGCTGGTTAACGCGTTAAAAGACGCTGGTCTCAAGCACATAGAAGCAGGCGCGTTTGTGTCGCCCAAATGGGTGCCACAAATGGCCGATTCTGCTGCGGTGATCCAAGGCTTTGAGCGTAGTGAAGGTGTTGAAATAAGCGCCCTAACGCCAAACCTTAAAGGCGCAGAGCTTGCACTAGAAAATCAGGTCGACGAATTTGCCATTTTTACTGCCGCCAGTGAGGCATTTACGCAAAAAAACATCAACTGCACGATTGAACAAAGTATTGAACGCTTTCGTCCCGTTGTTGAACTTGCACAAAAAAACAACATAAAAGTAAGAGGTTATGTTAGCTGCGTGGTTGGTTGCCCATATCAAGGTGAAGTACAACCAGAGCAAGTTTTAGCGGTATGTAAACAATTGTTGTCACTTGGTTGTTATGAAATCAGCCTAGGCGACACTATCGGTGTTGGTACGCCTAAAAAAGTCCAGCAGCTGCTCACCTTGTTACTGCAACATATCCCTGCTGACAAGCTTGCGGTGCATTTCCATGATACCTACGGACAAGCATTAACGAATATTCACACGGCCCTGCAAATGGGGATCGCAACTGTTGATAGCGCCGTTGCAGGTCTCGGTGGTTGCCCTTACGCCAAAGGCGCGTCAGGAAATGTTGCCACTGAGGATGTAGTTTACTTGCTGCAAGGACTTGGCATTGAGTGTGGAATTGATTTAGAAAGGCTAGCAAAAGCAGGATGGACAATTTGTGATGCGCTAGGCAAGACACCAAGCAGTAAAGTGTCGTTAGCACTCAAACAAACTTGTCAATCTTAAAACAATAACATTATTAGGAGTGGGCTTATGGCCGGTTTCGATAAAGTCGTATCAAGCTACAGCGAAGCGATGGCGGGTCTTAAAGACGGCGATACCATCATCGCAGGTGGCTTTGGTTTGTGTGGTATTCCAGAAGGCTTAATTGCAGAAATTAAGCGCCTGCAAACAAAAGAACTTACCGTAGTTTCAAACAACTGCGGGGTCGACGACTTTGGTTTAGGTATTTTGCTTAAAGATCGTCAAATTAAGAAGATCATCGCCTCTTATGTTGGTGAAAATGCGCTGTTTGAACAGCAACTTCTCGATGGCATTATTGACGTTGAATTAACACCACAAGGTACGCTTGCAGAGAAGATGCGCGCTGGTGGCGCCGGGATCCCAGCTTTTTACACGGCAACAGGGTACGGTACTCCCGTTGCTGAAGGTAAAGAAGTAAAAGAATTTGATGGCCGACCATATATTTTGGAAGAATCAATTACCGGTGAGTTTGCTATTGTTAAGGCTTGGAAAGCAGATCGCTATGGCAACTTGGTGTTCCGCCACACAGCAATGAACTTTAACCCAATGGCGGCGACAGCCGGAAAAATCACCGTAGCGGAAGTTGAAGAAATCGTAGAACCGGGTGAGCTTGAGCCTAGTCAAATCCACACCCCAGGTATTTATGTCAATCGCGTGATCAAAGGTGACTTTGAAAAACGTATTGAACGTGTCACAACGCGCAAATAGGAGGCAATCATGGGTTTAAATCGTGAACAAATTGCGATGCGCGTGGCGCAAGAGCTTGAAGACGGTTACTACGTTAACTTAGGCATAGGTATTCCAACCTTAGTGGCTAACTACGTACCACAAGGCATTGAAGTGATGCTGCAATCGGAAAATGGCTTGTTGGGTATGGGTCCCTACCCAACTGAAGACCAAGTTGATGCCGATATGATCAACGCGGGTAAAGAAACCGTGACAGCAGCGACAGGTGCAGCAATTTTTAATAGTGCGGAAAGCTTTGCCATGATCCGTGGTGGTCATGTAGACTTGACGGTACTAGGTGCATTTGAAGTTGATCAACAAGGCAATATCGCGTCTTGGATGATCCCGAAAAAATTAATCAAAGGCATGGGTGGTGCAATGGACTTAGTTGCTGGTGCACGCAACATCATAGTGACCATGACCCATGCTAGCAAACACGGCGATTCTAAATTGCTTGAATCATGCACATTGCCGCTAACCGGCGTAAATTGTGTAAAGAAAATCGTAACAGATTTAGCTGTGTTAGAAGTAAAAGACGGCGCATTCCATTTGCTAGAACGCGCACCGGGTGTTAGTGTTGATGAAATAATCAGCAAAACTGCAGGCAAGCTTATCGTCGACGGTGAGATCCCTGAAATGCAGTTTGAGGCGTCGTAAGACACACCCTAACTTACAAATGTACCGACCTCATTCCCAGTGCCAAAGGCGCTGAGTTACCCAAAACCCCTCGCAAGAGGGGTTTTTTTTCACATGCCATCAAAGGAAAACTCTTTACTTTACATCACTCTTTATGTCTAGTTGATGAATGTGATGATTTTTAAATAAAAAATTCAGTAGCCATTTACTTTTCAATCTCACCCCCTAAACTAGTAGAGATAGTTTTGGTTGGCATTGAATATTCACCTGTCAGTACAACTTAAAACTAAAAAGTTGCTGCTTTGAAGCATCGACTGAATATCAAGTTGACACAATATATTGATACCATAGCTTAGTAGCATAACGGTTCGGTTGGTTTATCTTAATTACAAGTATTGAGGCAGTATACTGTCGCTGTAACTAACATAAACCCATCATATATTTAGATAGTCATTCGGCTGATGTGATTGAAACGCACAAATCGAATGAATACGCTAAATAATCTAAACTAGACTAAGTAGTTTTTGTGGCTTATGGCTAGCATATTGTATGGCAGATAAAGTCATTCTAAGCCGCTAATGATTAGCATTAATAGCCAGATTACATTTTGCTTTGTTGCATAGTTAGTTTATGTCGAATTGTTATCACCCATTGTCTAGCGATTAATTCAGTATATCAGCTTGGTGTCGTATCACGATGAGAACAACAAGAGGATATCATGGGCAATCACCACGATAAGTACAGCATCGATAATACAGACTACACAGTTGGACAAGACAATGTTCAAAAGTGGGGATTTGACGTACATAACCCTGTATTTGGTGTAAGTGCTGGATTAATACTGGCGTTTTTAGTCGCCGTATTATTAGTTGATGCAAACACAGCTAAAACCACTTTAGACGGCATAAAGTGGGATATCATAGGTAACTTTGATGCCCTATTTATGTGGTCTGGTAATTTCTTTGTGCTATTTTGTTTGGTGCTCGTTTTATCGCCTTACGGTAAAATTCGTTTAGGTGGTGAAAACGCCAAACCAAGCTATACTCGGGCGTCATGGCTGGCGATGCTATTTGCAGCAGGTATGGGTATTGGTCTGATGTTTTGGGGTGTAGCGGAGCCTGTCGCCTACTACACTGGCTGGTATAAAACACCGTTAAATGTTGCTGCAAACACACCTGAAGCGGCTGAACTTGCAATGGGCGCGACCATGTACCATTGGGGTTTGCATCCTTGGGCTATTTACGCCGTAGTCGCGCTTTCTTTAGCATTCTTTGCCTACAATAAAGGCTTGCCACTGTCGATCCGCTCAATCTTTTATCCTATTTTAGGAGACAGAGCTTGGGGTTGGCCGGGCCATATCATCGATATTCTCGCCGTTCTTGCTACCTTGTTTGGCCTTGCGACATCACTCGGTCTGGGCGCACAGCAAGCTGGTGCTGGGATCCAACATGTATTTGGCATAGAAGCAGGTCTCGGTCTAGAAATTGCCGTGATTGTGGGCGTTACTGCCCTTGCGATTATTTCGGTTGTTCGCGGTATTGATGGCGGTGTAAAGATACTTAGTAACGTTAATATGTTAATTGCATTTGTGTTATTAGTATTCGTTGGTATTGCAGGTTTTGCGATTGCCATGGGTAATATTCCGACGACTTTAATGGCCTATGTTGAAAATATCATTCCACTGAGTAACCCGCATGGTCGTGAAGATGAAGCATGGTTCCAAGGTTGGACCGTATTTTACTGGGCATGGTGGATTTCTTGGTCACCATTTGTCGGTATGTTTATCGCACGCGTTTCTGAGGGGCGTACCATACGCGAGTTTATTACCGCAGTTTTATTAATCCCGACATTGGTAACCGTGATCTGGATGTCAATCTATGGTGGCCTTGCTATCGATCAGGTAAAAAATGGCATTGGCGCTCTAGGTACTGATGGCTTGACTGAAGTGCCACTGGCGATGTTCCAAATGTTTGAAAACCTACCGATGAGCGATTTACTCTCGTTCACGGCGATTGTACTTGTACTGGTTTTCTTCATCACCTCGTCGGATTCTGGTTCTTTGGTTATCGATAGTATTACCGCTGGTGGTAAAATAGATGCCCCAGTACCACAACGTATATTCTGGGCGAGTATTGAGGGTGCAATTGCTGCAGCGCTATTGTGGA
Organism: Pseudoalteromonas sp. JC3; assembly: GCF_030291895.1. Classification (NCBI taxonomy): domain Bacteria; kingdom Pseudomonadati; phylum Pseudomonadota; class Gammaproteobacteria; order Alteromonadales; family Pseudoalteromonadaceae; genus Pseudoalteromonas; species Pseudoalteromonas sp. JC3. Next base: position 2,483,206 of record NZ_CP127855.1, read on the forward strand.
TCGGCGGTAAAGAGGCAATTGAAGCACTGCAAGCGGGTGCTATTTCAACAGGTTTACCGTTTACTTTTGTACTACTACTGATGTGTGTAAGTTTGATCCTCGGGCTTCGAACTGAGCCTAAAAGCTAACGGTCGTTAATCTCATTACAGGCGGAGCTTGGTGTATGCTCCGCCTTTTTGTTATTTGGGGTTAGCTCCACCAGCGTTTCACCATGTCTGATGGGTCTAAACAATATTGAGCTTGAGCTTGAAATAGCTCCGCCGTTGCTAACGCATCGGACAAGGCATGATGTGGCTGATAATAGGGAAGCCCATAGCGCTTTCTGCAGTCAGCTAAACGTACCGAAGGAATTGGTTTACGTTTGAGCTTATCAAGCCAGCCTCTGGCGTTGTTTATCGCTGACTTTTCAATTTCCATCGTATCAATCACTGGAAACTCAATACCCTCACCCAATCTCGCTTTTAGCGCAGAATCGAAAAATGACTTTTCGACAAACTGATAGTGCACCACTATGACTTTACCATGCAGCGAAGCAAACACTTCCTCAAGAATATCTTGCAGATCTGGCGCGCTTTCAACTTGTGAGTGTGTGATCCGGTGCAGTACCACAGACTCCTCAGCCAGCGGACTGGTTGGCTTCACTAACCAATGCTTCGCTTGAGCCAAGCGGATCCGTCGTAAGTCAAATGGTACGACGCCAACGCTCACAATATCATCGGTGTTTGGGTCGAGCCCTGTAGTTTCAAAATCAAGGGCAACAAACTCGCACTGGCTCAATTGCTGGTAAGGATCTACCACGCCTTGCTGATAAAATGCTTGAATTCTCGGGTCTTTCGACGTTTCTACCAAATGCTGAAAGCGATTTGGCCATGACATAATCTCGCCTTGCATATTACACCGCTACTTCATCATGGATTTGTTTTGATAGCGAAACTTTAAAAAGCTCTGTGCTTTGTCTAACACGCCAAAAGCTTCTTTAAGATTACGCTGTTCAAAATCAGAGAGTGTTTCAGGCGGCAAGCTGTTATCAGGCTTTTCGCCCTGCTCAATTTGCCATGCTTGATGGCGAATACGCATGATGGCAATATATTCAAGCGCAGCTTGCAAATCTAGCACCTTACCCTTTGGCAGTATATTTGCCTCGTCAATATCTTCTAATCGCTCGAAGGAGTTTTGTTTTTTAGAACCAACACCAAGGGCATGCACTCGAACCAAGTCTGAAAGCGGTGCTGTGCCACGGCGTTTAATGTTCATCGAACGCCTGTGCTCACCGTCTTGCTCAAGGACAAAACCGTTAAAAAAGCCCAAAGGCGGTGTTCTTCTTAGCGCATTATGTGCCATCGCAGCCAAAAATTTAGGGGTGCTTTTGGCCTTTTTACTGATAAAAGCAGTGAGTTTCTCAGCCCATTTTGTTTCACCCCATACGCCTTCCAGATCAAAGAAAATCGAACTATTAAGTAAAGCCTCAGGACTGGGGTTTTCTATCCAGTCTTCAAATTGTGCTAACCATTGACTGTAAGTTAGACGCCAAGCTGGGTTGCTTGCCATGATCCCACCATCGCAATATTTATAGCCGCAATTGGCTAGACCATCACACACAAACTTCGCCAACTTTTCGAAGTAAGCGCCATGCTCAGCGGGTTGATAACTGTCATCCAAGATCAGTGCATTATCCTGATCGGTCACAATTAATTGTTCGTCCCGAGCCATTGAACCAAGGGCAATAAAGCAGTATGGGATTGGTGGCGGACCTAATTTTGCTTCCGCGAGTTCGAGTAACTTGTGTTTAAACGTTTTGCCTATAATCGACATCGCAGAACCAATCATGTGTGAGTTGGCGTCTTCATTCACCATCCGAGTAAAAATTGCAGGAAGCTGCTTGGCGTAACTACTCAAGTCTTCAACACTTTGTTGGTCCATTAGCCCTCTAACAAACAACAGACTGCTTTGAGACTCATAGCGCAAAATATCGGATAGCGCGACCACTCCTATCGGTTTACGCTTATGAACAACGGGCAAATGATGCACATTGTCTCTTAGCATCAGCATCATGGCTTCGAAGACATAGGCATTGGAGTCAACAATAATAAGATCGGTCGACATAATCTCAGAGACCGGAGTTTGATAATTCAGCCCCTCAGCGACTACTTTTGTACGAAGATCTCTGTCACTGATAAGGCCAACCACCTGACCATCATCTTCATCTGGATCTTCGACAACTGGTTTCTCGGGGTCATAGATAAGTAGTGATGACACATGCTCTTTTGCCATCACTTGAGCTGCCTGCTGTACCGTGGCGTTGCGTTCAACGTACACCACATCGCGTAGCAATAGTTTACGCACTTTGGCCGTGGTCAAATCGTTGCTGTCGGCTTGCTCAGAAACCGTGATTTTTAGTCTCGCATTATCGTCTGCTTCAAAATAATCAGCAAACGCTTCATAAACGTCGCAATACTCATCAAAAATGCCTACAGGAATACAGTACACTAGTGTATCTTCAAGGCTTTGAGCGCCAAAACGAACTTTGCGATTCATCAATAAACCACGCTGGCCAAAGATCCCACCTGTGGAAATACGATTGTATAACTCACCTGAGCGCCGATAGAGCTCGACAGCACCAGATCGGATCACATACAAGTAAGTGATCTGCTCTCCATATTCCAAAATGCCGCTGCCCGCTCGGTAGTAACCTACTTCGACTTGGCTTGCGAGTTTATGTAGTGCCTCTTGAGGCAAATCCGAAAACGGCGGGTAAGCTACTAAAAAATTGGCAATTTCCTGATGTTCAACTTCCATGGTTTGCCTTGATATAAAAAGGAATTTAACCCTATTGTGGGCAACGAGGGATAAATTTGCAATGAAAGCTGGTTTAACTAAGGCTGCAGCAATTGTTTTTTCCACTGTTCACCATTGTGATCAGGAGACTCGCTAGGATGCAGTCGAATTTAGTAAACGTGAGGAATTGCGTTGTAATAGGTTAATTCCAATTCCCTATTAATTTGTTTTGCAATGACTGCGTGCTAAAGCTAAATAAGTACAAACGCCTAATTTGACCTAAGTCACTTTAAAAACCAGTGAAACCGCCTCATACTAGTTATCTATAACTATTCGCAACAGGAACCGCACTCATGACTTATGAAGTCAATTTCGACGGCTTAGTAGGGCCAACACATAATTATGCCGGATTATCTTATGGTAATGTCGCGTCACTTTCTAACGCTACCAGCGTCTCTAATCCAAAAGAAGCGGCATTGCAAGGTCTTGAAAAGATGAAAGCAATGCATGATATCGGCCTAAAACAAGGAATATTCGCACCTCACGCACGCCCGAGTTTAGCCCCACTGCGTCGCGTTGGCTTTTCGGGAACTGATGCACAAGTACTTGAAAAAGCATATAAACACGACCCTATATTGCTTCGAGCTTGTTACTCTGCCTCTGCAATGTGGACGGCAAATGCGGCGACTGTATCGCCTTCTATTGATTCCAGCGATGGCAAAGTACATTTCACAAGTGCCAATTTAAACTGCAAATTTCACCGTTCAATAGAGCCAGAAACCACCACGAATTTACTTCGTGCTATGTTCGCTAATGCGCAATATTTTGCACATCACCAGCATTTGCCTGAGCAGCCTTTTTTTGGCGATGAAGGTGCTGCAAACCACACTCGCCTCGCCGATAGCCATGGCAGTAAAGGTCTACAATTATTTGTGTACGGTTCAAGTGGCTTTAACAGCGATATAAAGGGTCCTACTAAATATCCTGCTCGGCAAACATTAGAAGCAAGTCAAGCGATTGCAAGGCTACATCAATTAGATGATAAGCAAGCAATTTTTATCCAGCAAAATCCAAATGTGATTGATCAAGGCGTGTTCCATAATGACGTCATTGCGGTGGGCAATGAGAATGTGCTGTTTTGCCATGATCAAGCCTTCATTGATCAAACCTCCAGTCTAACCAAAATTAGACAAGCGTATATCGGCGAAAAGCCTTTACATATTGTAGAAGTTCCGACACATGCAGTGAGTGTTGAAGACGCAGTAAAAAGCTACCTATTTAACTCACAATTGATCACCTTGCCATCAGGCGAGATGATGCTGGTTGCACCGGAGGAATGTGCGAAGAATGATAACGTTGCCGCGTATATCGAATATATGCTCGGTGCAAAAAATCCGATTTCGCAAGTACGCTTTTTTGACTTACGCCAAAGTATGCAAAATGGTGGTGGACCTGCATGTTTGCGATTACGTGTAGCACTCAATGAAGCTGAGCTAAAAGCGGTAAATCCAGAAGTGATGATGAGTGAAGACAAATTTATTCAACTAAGCGCGTGGGTCAATAAACATTATCGCGATAAAGTCACAGAGCAGGATTTAGCTGATCCGAACCTACTGCAAGAGTCCTATGCTGCACTAGATGAACTCACCCAACTACTTAATCTTGGTAGCGTTTATGACTTCCAACGCGCCTAATTTCAAGTTTTGCTTGTCAAACTGCAATTAATCTGAGATTTAAAGGGAGTGATTTCACTCCCTTACTTTTTAGCAAGTACGTTAACCGCCCACGTCTCAAGCATACCGTCGCTATTTAGCGTTACTAAGGTGTCTGGGTTTGGGACATACATATCGACTACCGTTGCCCCCTCATTCTCAGTATGAATAGACCAAGTACCTAATTCTTCCCCGCTCTCATAGCGCCAGATGGAGAGGTGAGACTTTGACGATGATGTCGCGAGTAAGCCTGAGTCAGAAATAAATTTAGCCTTTCTAAACATCTTAAAACGGGCCATATACTTTAGCTCACTGAGCTGTTTTCCAGACTCAAAGTCTAGTACATGTTGCGCATTCAACCCATCTGAGACGAATAAATGCTTGCCATCATGACTCACTGTTAAACTGGTAACACGATGACTAAATTGATGCTCATATAAAGGTTCTGGTGAGGCAAATTGCCAAAGGGCAACCAACCCATCTTGCGCGCCTGTAACAAAATAGTCGCCACTATTATCAAACGCCAAATGCTCTATCGGCCGAGTATGTGGCATAAAACGATTGTTTAACTTCGTGAATAGATCCGCCATATTGAGTGAGCCATCATCCATCGCAACAAGCAAACGCTGGTTGTTATGGGAAAGCGCTAAAGCAGAGATTGAAGCAAGTGGACTCACCCCAGCAAAAGGTACGTTCGTTATCAACTTTTGCTTTGGGACAGACCAAATTGAGATAAGGTTTTCACCTGCCACGATGAGCATTTCCTTATCATCTGACAATAAAACTTCTTTGACTGGTGTTTTTATTTTGTCTTTGGGTACTGAGAATATGACAGACTGATTGGCATTATCATAAATATGGATTTCAGCATTACTGTCTAATGTTACGCTCCACTTTCCATCTTTAGAAAAGTGTCCAAGTATTATGCCATTTTGCGTCAACTGGCTTGTTACCCCTTTACTAATTTCAGGTTGCGATCCACACCCTACTAAAAATAAAGCGAACCAAGCTAGTGATATTAAACGAGACATCTTAAACCCTTAGCACATAATACATTTATTTCATTTACTGGCTTTACATATCGGCCGTTAGCAGACAAACTTAACTTATTGTGAATAATTTTAGACTGCATATGATGTATTTTAGCATGACAAAGTCACTTATTAAGCAAACTTTCGTTGTCTTAGCCGCAATGATTTTACTCTCAGCGTGCGGCTCAGAGGATAATGTCAGTGGTGACAAGGACACTCCTGGATATGCCGCAACAATGTATTTTGACGCACTCTATAATAAAAAAGATCTAGACGCTGCAATGAAAATCGCCACTCCCCGTCACGCGCGTATCATGCGCTCTTACGGTACTGCGTCGCAATTCGCCAGAAATTTAGTGAATATGCAATACGATGAAGTCACCATAGAAGTTGATATGACCAATCAAAGTCTGCGCGAACAGTATGGCGACAGCGCAAAAATTAATTTAATTTTTACAGGTCAGCTCCACGGTGAGCAAGTAGACGACATGCGTAGTGTCAGTATGGTGCGCAAAAAAGGCAAATGGTACGTAGACAAGGTACTAGCCGACCCCTTTGCACGTTAACTCAAGAATAAGAAAGGAAAGCCCCGTTGTCGGGGCTTTTTTAACAAATTAGCCAAAATCCTCAGTCACAACAAACTAGTTGGGCGCTTTTGCATCAACAGCAATCGCTTTTGCAACCAGCGTTTCAATACAAAAGATGGTTTCAGAACTCTTATCATCAATCACCTTGTCGTCCATTGCGATACTGAGTTTTTCATTCAATGTCTTACCCACCAGTTTCACGCTATTTTGTTTACACCACTTACGATATTTTGCCATTAGTGGAGCATGCGCCTTTTCCAGTAAATAAGCATGCTCAACCGTATCTACCGCAGAGTGTTTTACCACGGCGCACAGGTGCGAGATACGTTCTCGGGTCGAGTTGTGATCAGAAACATTGCTACATACCTGAACCGCCAATTTGTCGCTTGGCGCTTTGAGCCACTTACCAACAGGAAACGCCAAACGTTTTAACAAAAATGCCAGAGGTGCTGCGGTAAAGTTATCGCAAAATGCATAAATAGCCTTACTTGCTTCGTTAAGACAGTGATCTAAGGCAAACTTTACCAGCGGTAAGTCCCCTTGCTGACGGCCATCATCTTCGTATTTTTTTAATACGCACGAGGCGATATAAAGAAAGCTCAGGACATCTCCTAATTTTGCAGAGAGCATTTCTCTACGTTTTAGTGAACCGCCTAGCTTTAACATAGCGATATCACTATACACAGAAAGCGCTTGGCTCAGCCATGTTAGCCGTCGGTAATACGCCGCCACATCACCACTCACTGGCGCACGTTCGAAACGTGCAAGTGTGAAGCCATTAAAAAACGCCTTAAGCCCATTCACAGAGGTATGCTGCAAGTGTTTGCAAAGCACTTCATCAAACTCTTTCAATGCGATTAATTGATCTTCTTGCTGTACGATACTCATTTCTTTGAGTATGAAAGGATGACAACGCGTTGCACCTTGACCAAAAATCATCAAGCTTCGCGTTAAAATATTGGCGCCTTCAACGGTAATAGAAATCGGCATCCCCATATAATTGTGGGCAAGATAATTCATTTCCCCCATTTGAATGGCTTTACCACCATGAATATCCATCGCATCATTTAATGCCACCCTTGCATGTTCTGTGAGGTGATACTTGGCAATCGCAGTGACTACCGAAGGGCTTTGCTTTAAATCAATTGCCAACGCAGTGGTTTGTCTCACCGCTTCAATAAGATAGCTATAGCCGTAAATTCTGGCTAACGCGCTTTGCACTCCTTCAAAGGCAGAGATAGGTACACCAAATTGACGACGGACACCGGCGTAAGCCGAAGTCGTTCTGGCACTTAATTGAGCGGTTCCCGCGCTCAGTGCAGGCAAAGATATCCCCCGCCCAGCACTTAAACACGACACCAGCATGCGCCACCCTTTGCCGATACCTGCCTGTTCGCCTATCACCCAAGCCATTGGAATAAAAACATCTTCACCACTGGTTGTACCATTCATAAAAGCTTGCCCCAGCGGATTATGTCGATCTCCAGTTTTTACGCCTTCATGTGCCGTAGGAATAAGTGCACAAGTGATCCCAAGCTCTACTTTAATTGAAAGCAATTGATCCGGGTCGTAAACCTTAAACGCAAGTCCTAATACATCAGCGACGGGCGCCAGCGTGATGTATCGTTTTTGCCAAGTTACCGCAAGTCCAATTTGTTTTTCTCCCTCAAATTCACGCTCACACACAATCGCAAAGTCTTGAATGCTACCAGCATCCGATCCCGCCTCTGGAGAGGTCAATGCAAAACAAGGTAGCGCCTCACCCGAGGCAAGCTTTGGCAGCCAAGTATTCTGCTGTTCATTGGTCCCGTAATGAAGCAGCAGCTCTGCAGGGCCTAAACTATTTGGCACCATCACGGTCACTGCAGTAGATAAACTACGGCTCGCTATTTTTGCTACGATGGTGGAGTTCGCCTGAGCACTAAATTCCCGACCACCAAAAGCCTTTGGAATAATAAAAGCAAAAAAGCCCTTTTCTTTCAAAAATTGCCAAACTTCTTCAGGCAGGTCTTGAGCCTCAGATATTTTTTCTTCATCAAGCATTTTTAGCAGCGTGTGTAATTCGCTATCTATAAATGCCTGTTCTTCATCGCTTAGCTTTGGTTTATCATTACTTAACCACTTTCGCCAATTCGGCTTACCCGAAAACAACGCACCATCCCACCAGATACTCCCCGCTTCCATCGCTTCTCGCTCGGTTTGGGAGAGTTCAGGTAATGACGTTTTGAAATAATTAAAGAGCGGTTTAGTGATCAACTTAACCCTGATATCACGGACACAAAATACCACCACTATGGCCAAAATCACCAATAAAACAAAAGTCATATGCACTCCTTTTTGCAGGCTCCAAATACGGCCTTTTGATACAATTGACTGTCTTAATTATGGTTAATAATCACACTAACTCAACTTTTATCTCGCTCGTATCTCTTTGTTTGTCCATCGCAAAATTGTCGTTTTAAAGTCGTCCTGCTATTATTCTTGCCACCACAGCAAAAAATGATGCTTTGCTGCGAGAAAAAGCCGCGCTCACTACGATTAGTTGTTCATACGACTAATACTAATTCGATTAATTTACTTGCTGATTTTTAGCAATTAACCCAATTAGTGTAGCTGGCTATAGATACTAAAATGCCGTCTAGCGTTAAGTCGGCTCGTGTATTCATTAAAACAACAAGTGAACTCTATGAAACCAAGATTTAAGTTAAGTGTTGGCGCACTCATTGTTGCCAGTACTTTTGCACTCTCTGCCTGCAAATCCACTGAAACTACAAATAAAGCGTTATCAGAAGCCGATGCAGTAGCATTTTTAGATAAGGCGTCAGAACAGTTGGTTGACCTTAACTTCCGCTCTAGCCGCTCAGCTTGGATTTACGCGAACTTTATTACTCACGATACCGCTTCATTTGCTGCGGACGTTAATGAGGAATACACCGCTGCGCTCGTGGAGCTTGCTAACCAAGCAGCACAATTTGATGGCTTGACGTTAAACGAAGATACTCGCCGCAAGCTTGACAAATTGAAGCTAAACCTGACATTACCTGCACCAAAAGATGCTGACAAAACAGCGGAACTTGCAAAGCTCACTGCAGAGCTTGATGGTATGTACGGCAAGGGCAAATACTGTAAAGATGATGGCACTTGTCTAAGCCTTGGCGACATGACGGCTAAGATGGCGAATAGTCGCGACTATGAAGAGCTTTTAGACATCTGGCAAGGTTGGCGAGAAGTGTCAAAGCCGATGCGTCCACTCTATGAAAAGCAAGTGGTACTTACCAATGAAGGTGCTAATGAGCTTGGCTACGCAGACACAGGCGCCATGTGGCGCAGTAAGTACGACATGCCAGCGGACGACTTTGCAAAAGAACTTGACCGTACTTGGAACCAAGTAAAGCCGCTATATGATTCGCTGCACTGTCATGTTAGAGCCAAGCTTGGCGAGAAATACGGCGAAGATAAAGTGCCTCAAGACCAGCCTATTCCTGCGCACTTGCTTGGCAATATGTGGGCACAAAGCTGGGGCAATATCTATGACTTAGTCGCGCCGGAAAACGCAGATCCGGGTTATGATGTAACAGCGCTACTGGCTAAACACAATTACGACGAAATCAAAATGGTAAAAGGTGCAGAAAAGTTCTTCACCTCTATGGGTTTTGCCCCATTACCTGAGACTTTCTACGAACGTTCTTTATTTATTAAACCACAAGACCGCGACGTACAATGTCATGCATCAGCATGGAACTTAGATGCCAAAGACGACCTACGCATCAAAATGTGTATCCAACGCACCGGTGAAGAGTTCTCAGTTATCCACCATGAACTAGGCCATAACTTCTATCAGCGCGCTTACAATCAACAGCCTGTGTATTACCAAGAAAGTGCCAACGATGGCTTCCACGAAGCTATCGGCGACACCATCGCGCTATCTGTAACACCTGGCTACTTAAAGCAAATTGGTTTGTTGGATAACGTACCAGATGAGTCAAAAGATATCGGTCTATTGATGAAGATGGCACTCGACAAAGTTGCATTTATTCCATTCGGTCTACTTGTCGACCAATGGCGCTGGAAAGTATTCTCTGGTGAGATTTCTCCAGCAGAGTACAACCAAGCGTGGTGGGAATTAAGAGAGAAATATCAAGGTGTTAAAGCACCAATTTCACGTACTGAAAATGACTTTGACCCAGGTGCAAAATACCACGTACCAGGTAATGTACCTTACACTCGTTACTTCTTAGCGCATATTTTGCAGTTCCAGTTCCACAAATCACTTTGTGAAATTGCTGGCAGCAAAGAAGCCATTCACCGCTGTTCTGTTTACAACTCGAAAGCAGCTGGTGAGCGTTTAAATGCCATGCTTGAAATGGGCAGCAGCAAACCTTGGCAACAAGCACTGAAAACGCTAACAGGTAAAGATGAAATGGATGCAACAGCAGTACTTGACTACTTTGCACCATTGCAAAAATACCTAGATGAGCAAAATAAAGGCCGTAATTGCGGCTGGTAATTGCTAGCAAATTTAAACTCAGAAACGGGCACACTCAATCGTGCCCGTTTTTTATTGGTTTAATTTTGTTACAGTTCAGTAACTTCCTTTTTTAGCGCCAATCATATACGCTCAAATCAAAGTCAGCCTACCGCTCTAGTAGTGAAAGTCTGTGTTGTCACTTGCAAGGATCCTTATGAATATAAAAAGAATTGGCCTAATTGCCATCTTTGAATTGCAACGCTTGTTTGCAACGAAACGCGGATGGATAGCCATCGCCGCATTTGTTTTGGTTTGGTACGCCATTTTGCGCTACGCCATTGCAGAAGCGGTATCCATTGTCAGCGACCCCAACTTCAAAAATATGATCCAGAGTTTTTCTGGCGTCGTTGGTATGCACCGTATTGCCCAATGGCCTGAAATGGAACTTGCACTGTACTTAGTTTGGTCAATCTTTCTATTTCCTCTTTTTGTGATCTTTTCAAGCGCAGATCAAACTGTAGAAGATAGAACCCGCGGCACACTGAGATTTCTAACCCTGCGCACATCTCGCGCGGAAATTGTTGTTGGCCGCTTTGTTGGGCAGGTATTCAATACGTTGCTGCTCATAGCGATTTCTGCTGTAGGTGCTTGGATATTAATGGTGGTGCGCGACCCAAGCTTGTGGCTCACAGGGCTAAGTCGGGCTACATTAATTGTTTTAGAGCTAACGCTTATTACTGCGCCATTTATTGCCCTGATGTCTGTTGCTAATCACTTTGCTAACTCAAGCAAAATGAGTATGATTTACGCAATTTTAACCTACTTAACGCTCGCTACTTTGGTCGCTTTTGCACTTGAGTACAGCGCTTACGCGGAGTATCTGTTTTATCTTTTTCCTGGATTCCAAGGCACAGAAACCATCGCACAAAATATCAACCTCACTCGCTTTGCCACACCGGTGCTGCATAGCCTCGTGTTAATTGCAATTAGTTGTGAACTATTAAGAAGGCGCACGCTATGAGTAGCATTATTGAAGTTAATAATTTAGTGAAAGAGTATGGACGAAAGCGCGCACTAGATAACGTATCTTTTACCCTAAACGCAGGTTACCCCATTGCGCTTGTTGGCCCAAATGGTGCGGGTAAAACCACCCTTTTTAGCACACTTTGCGGATATCTAAATGCAGATGCTGGCAATGTTCAGATTTTAGGTCACAAACCTGGCAGCGCTGCACTTTTTGGTCGCCTTGCCGCACTTCCACAGGATGCTCAGCTTGATCCAAGGTTTTCTGTCAGTAATCAGCTACGTTTATACGGACAACTTCAAGGTTTAGATGCGAAAGCGGCCGAGAGTGAAACGCACAGAGTGCTTGCGCTTGTCGACCTCAAAGACTGTTATCACGCCAAACCTCATGAGTTATCTCATGGCATGCGAAAACGTATCTGTATCGCCCAAACGCTACTTTCAAAGCCTGAAATTGTACTGCTTGACGAAGCCACGGCTGGATTAGATCCCGTAAATGCTCGTGAGATCAGAAACCTGGTAAAAAGGCTTCAATCTGAAACGACCTTTATTTTGAGTTCACACGATTTAGTGGAACTCGATGATTTGTGTGATCAAGTATTACATTTACAGCATGGTAAATTAACCGCAGTTGACCGCATCCAAGAAGCGGAGCTTGCCACGCTGACTGTAAAACTTAAAGAGTCTGGCACCAGTAGTCACATAGCGCTTTTGAAAACCTTACAAGGCGTTGAAGAGGTGACAGTAAATGCCAGTGGCGCCCTGCTTATTGAGTACCGTAGCGGCCAACAGGTTGATATTGACGTACTCCGACTTTGCCGTGAACAGGGTTGGCGTTACAAGTCGTTAGTTAACGGTAAAACACTAGAAGATGAACTGTTCGGCTAGCGCACGGTTAGTTTAGTAAATTAAAAAAGCCTGCATCTTACAGGCTTTTTAAATGATTTATAACTTCGCCAGAAGCAAAGAGCCAGGTCGAGGTAAGCGAGGTAATATTGCTGGTGTTTTCGCATAATGTGCTGGTAAACGCTCTTTCAGCTCGTTCACCTTTGTCTGGTTATTCAGTTTTTCGTATACATAGTATCTTAGGATATCTTGATATGTTTGGTTTTCAGCACTCGTTACAGCATCACTGTTTAATACAGCTAATGCTTTATCGTAGTCTGCCATTTCAATGTAGGAGCGTGCCAAATCAGTAGCGCTACCGATTTGAAAGCGGCTTTGCATTTTTTCAGATAGACTCTCTAATTGCTCTGCTGCCTGCTGATATTGCCCAAGGTGCATATAAGCTGATGCCAATCTGTTTTTTAAAAATGGCGGTTGAGTAGAGCCTTCAGGAAACCAATTATTGTAAGCGGTCAAGATTGCTTCGTATTGAGCTAGCTTATGATAGGTTTGGTCGAGCAAGGTAAAGCTTTTTACTTTGATATCCAGCTCTTCAAAACCATTTAACGAACCGCGGTTACTATGCCAATTTAAAATGTGTGAAACCGCTGCTTTAAGCTGTGTTTCATCATTCGATTTCGCGCCTTTCGCCCCAGCGAGTAGCTCTCTCAATTGCTGTTGATATCGCGCTGACTTTTCACTCTTTTGTATACTCGCTCCTTGTGTTACCTGCTTTTCAGAGACGATTTGGTTAGCAGCTAAGGCACTACAAGACAGTGCTGCCGTGATAATCATTAAATGGGATAATTTCATTTTCTTTTCCTTGTTTAGTGTTTTAACTCTTTGAATATTGAAACTTTTCGAGTGAGATACGGCTAATACTGAATGACCTAATGACGCATGTTCATACCGGTATTGATGTTCGGACAACAGTAAACTGGCCAAATCGTATCTATATTTATCACTCAGTTTTTCCATACAGCTTTCATCGCAGCTGAGTTCGATTTGTTGTCGCGCCAAATTTGCTAACAACAAACAGAATGGATTCCAAAAGAAGACGCTTTCAGTCGCACATATTAGCCATAACCAATATGTGTCCTTATGCTTGATATGCGTTAACTCATGCTCAATCACGGAATCGAGTTCTGGTCGACCTTTCATCTTAAAATCTAACCAAATGGTGTGCTGTAATGGGCCTGTCGTAATTGCTGGGGTACTCAATTCTGTAAATTTTACGGTGCAAAACGTGTGTAGATATTGATGCTCTTCACTGGTGTAGGCGCCCTTTTCGATGCCTCTTAGTAATCTTTTATACGACCATACTCTCGCTAAAAATAGTCCTCCACCTACCACTGTCAGAAATACAAACAAATTTGAAAACACTTGGTTTATGGTATAGCCAGAAAGCCAGTTTGATTCGGTTTGCAAAGTGGTTTGCTTGATGCTGTTCGGTGGAGTTGACCCTAAGTCTGAAATAGAACTCACCTCAATAGTGTAAAGCTCCAGATCTATTAAAAAAGGGGGTGGGGAAAGTTGCTGCCATGGAATTAGCCAACTCAATAACCCTACTACCAACACATAAAAGCGCGTTCGTGCAGGCGCAGTTTTCAGAAAATAGCAGCTAGTCAAACTAAACATGCTGAGCAAGCTTGCGGTGAGTAAGTAATCAAACATTAGTCGCTCTCTTTCTTCTGTTTTTTGCTCTTAAGTAGGTTTTGTAAATACTCAATATCATCATCGTCTAAACTCTCTTCTGTAATGAAATGAGCTATCAGGCTGCGTGAACTACCTTTAAAAAAGCGATCCATAAAACGCGGTGTTGCCTGCTGTGAAAGCGCTTGCTGAGTCACTTTTGCTTGATAGACGATTGACCTCCCCTGCTGACCACAGCGCTCGACCGCACCTTTTTGCTCTAGTCGATCTACGATTGTTTTGACTGTGTTATAAGCCACTTTTTTTGTTCTTGTATCATCTGCAAGAAGATATTTATGAAGCTCACTGGCAGTACATGCATTTTGTTGCCAAAGTAACTTCATCACGTCTAATTCAAATTCACTTAGTTTCACTTATCACCTCTACCACTACATCTGTAGTTTTCAACCACTACAAATGTAGTGGTTGGTACCCATGAAGTCAACTAGAAATTTTTGGTGGGACACAGAAGGTGAAACCTTTACATGAAAGCTGTATTACTTTGAAGGAAAGTGAAGACTGTGCAACAACTCCCCCAAGAAGCAGCATAAAATAGCGACGAAGGAGCGCGAGCTTGCTATTTTTCGTTCCTTGGTTAAAGCCTTTGTATGGATAATAACAACTCAAATTAGGGTAAAGTGAGACTCAAGTTTTAGCTACAACTAAAGCTCTCTATGTTGTAGTTCTATTGATCGCTGACACCCACCACTTCTATTGATCGCTGACACCCACCACTAATGTGTTAAAGCGTTTGTATGGTATTGATTACCCGTGGTGTCGACGAATGTGCTTAACTAAGCCCGCTTGATTAAACTCAAGTGAAACAATATTGGTTTTACTATATTCAATAGTTTTATCTAAATGAGCAGGTTTTACTTTACCTGATTCGGTCATTTTTACAAAGACGACATTAGCGCCAACCATTACCTCATTTATTTCTATTGAACTATGAATGACTTCATCTTTTAATTTATTAATCATATCCTCTCGGAGTTTAGATTTATCTGTATAAGTAAATTTAAATTTGACGTGTTCATCGATAAAGTCATCAGAAAGCAGTGAGATATAGTTTTCTATCTCTTTAATTGTTGTATTTGGCTGTTGACGCGCATTTTTTGCCGCTACAAATACTTTTGCTTTCTCAATTAGTTGCTCTGACGTGAAATTCTCGTGTGCACTACTAGAAAATGAAAAAAGAAAACAAAATAACACTAATATAAATTTATTCACGGTTCTTTCCTGATATACCTAGACATATTGACTCCCACATGGCACTTGTCTCCACCTCTTCGTGGGTTAGCTTAAAGCCAATGCCATAATTAGTTTGTCAAATAACTAAACAGCAGAGGCTAACATGAACAAACATAACATATTTTTCATTGGCTTAGGTATTTATAAAGAGCTTGTTAAAGTCGCTTAACGAGGCGCCCAACCCGTTCATTTTGGTCAAGAGTCAAATCGCTCAAATCGCTGACACCCACCACTAATTTGCACCTTCCTAAGATTCCGCCTACGCTTTAATTCTGCACTCAAAGGATTGAGGAAACCAAACTATGGCTACTGCCCGTAAAAAACAAATTAGTTTAACCGACACCAAATACTACCACTGTATCTCCCGTTGCGTGAGGCGCGCCTTTCTGTGCGGTGAAGATAAATTTACTGGAAAATCATACGAGCACCGCCGTGATTGGGTTGAAGAAAAGCTCCTGATGTTGGCAGATGTGTTTTGTATTGATATCTGTGCTTATGCCGTGATGAGTAATCACACCCACATTGTTTTATATGTTGATGATAAAAAGGCTAAGCGTCTGTCGGATAAAGCGATTGTGATACGATGGCACAAGTTATTTAAAGGCAATTGGGTAAGCCAAAAATTTACTGAAGGTGAGCCACTCAATGAGTCGGAGCAATTGATACTCGATGAGCATGTCGCCAAATACAGAGAAAGGCTCGCAGATATTAGCTGGTTTATGCGAGTGCTTAACGAAGACATCGCCCGCCGAGCAAATAAAGAAGATAATTGTACAGGCCGTTTTTGGGAAGGACGATTCAAATCCCAAGCATTACTGGACGAGGCAGCATTGGCTGCTTGTCTAGCATATGTAGACTTAAACCCCATTAGAGCCAAAATCGCCGCAACGCCTGAAACCTCAGACTACACCAGCATCAAAAAGCGCATCGACCACGCTAAGCTGGGCAAACAACCAAAAAGCCTACTACGCTTTGCTGGTAGCCCACGAAAACATATGCCTAAAGGCCTGCCCTTTGAATTCAAGTCCTATATTGAATTAGTTGAGCTCACGGGCAAATGTATTCGCGCCGATAAACGCGGTTATATCAACGAAGCGCAACCTATTCTTACTCGATTAAATATAGAGCCTGAAAACTGGATAAAACTCACTACGCAGTTTTCTCGGGTATTCCACGGTGCTGTTGGTCGAGAGCGAACAATAACCGCTTACTGTGAAACACTGCAAAAACGACGACGGACAAACCTAACAAACTGCGAGCGTTTGTTGGCTTAGCAGAGCAAGCTTTTCAACTCTAGAATTTCTTACTGTTGTATTTACAGCGCGTTGTCGTGCGCGATAACCCGGTTTTAGTGTAGAGATACGCTTACCCGCCAAAGGTCATCCTATCTAAAAACGCTGTTGTCCATCCTCGTTTAAGTGTTTCCGTACTTTTAAATCTTACTTGCCAGCATAGATACAAATGATGGTGGGTGTCATTGACTCCAGATTCATGGTGGGTGTCATTGACTCCAGATTCCATTAAATATAGAGCCTGAGAACTGGATAAAACTCACTACGCAATTTTCTCGGGTATTTCAAGGTGCCGTTGGTCGAGAGCGAACAATAACCGCTTACTGCGAAACACTGCAAAAACGACGACGGACAAACCTAACAAACTGCGAGCGCTTGTTGGCTTAGCAAAACTCACATTCTCAACTCTAGAATTTCTTACTGCTGTATTTGCAGCGCGTTGTCGTGCGCGATAACTCAGTTTTAGTGTAGAGATACGCTTGAGCGCTAAAAAATAACCTATCGATAAACGTTTTACAAAGTGACGGCTGTGCTTTCATACTTTTTTACTTCACCTCCTCAGTTTTGATGTTAATAGTGATGGGTGTCGCTTATTTTCTTATTTATAGTGATGGGTGTCGCTTATTTTCTTATTATGGGTGTCGCTTATTTTCTTATTTTCATTACTTACTGCGGACTATATTGGTTATTATCACAGCAAGTTCACGGCAAAAAATCCACATAACAACGCCATATGGTAGCGCTAATAGATCTAGGTATTCTGGGGCTAAATCATTATTTGATGCCCACATAATGTATTCATAAGATAGAAATGATAAAACTAGCGAAACTAAATAGCCCAACCACAACTTTTTCGTTGTATTAAGATTAACCGTTACCATCAAAGAAACTATTAAAACTGCAACTGATACGAAAACAGGGATAATTATGTAGAGATGTTTAGATATCCAGCTTTCAAAAGTTAATGCCAGCGTTACCGCCACAAATATCGCGAATATGTTGTCAACGAGGGATAAATCATGACCATCATGTGAAATCACGTTTGTTAGATAGTTTAATATTTTTTCTTTCATCGAAATCAATTTATCTCCATAAAACCTAACGCCCCAAGCAGAGACATATTTTGCGTTTTGAGTGCAGCAAAACAAAATATGTCCTACTTGCCTTGGATTGTTAGGTCTATTGTTCACGCCAAGCAGTTATAGGTTGCGAAGGCATTGCTTTTTTAAGCATTTCTACCGCATCAGCCATTGCATGTTCATGGCTGAAATATATTGCTTCCCTACCACAATAGGTAAGTCACCGTCCTTTTGGTAGAGTTCAATGAAGTACCGATTGGAAGTTTCGTCATATACTGTTTCAACTCTGAATTGAGCCATTAGCAATCTCCATAGTGATTTAGATTATTGAAAAGTTACTTTTCCTGATGCTGCTTGAGCAATAGCAATCAACTCAATTTTTGTTTTAGACTGGCAATTTTCTAGCGTAAGATTGCGGCGCTCCGTAATTGCTTTAGCAATAGCGACTAATTCAAGTTTGGTAAATTTCGAGGAATCTAATATTAAACTTGCTCCAGCCTCGGCTATTGCTATCAACTCCAATTTAGTTTTATTCATTTTTCGTTCCTTCTGTAAAAGTAAGCCTTATCCGCTATAAGACCTAACATTTTAGTATTTATGCGACACGCTGTTTGTGTTGCATAATCGCTTGTTGAACTGAGCCGCTACCTGCTCGGTGTGACAGTGTTGGTACTGTTTATGCTATAGCTTACTTAGAAAAAATAGGCTTTTTGAAGGCTTTCACTTTCCTAGCTAGTGTAATCAGTTTAGCTAGTGTTATGTAAGCTTTCCCAGCATTGCTCAGCGCTTATTATGTATTCATTACACCTAAATTTTCCTTAATAAGCAATTATATTTTTTAGCGTACCGAGGCCGCTAGCCTGAGCAATTAAGCAGGTTAACTAATTGATTTTGAGCAGCTATCGAGCTGCTAACTCGTTCGGTCTACTTTGGTCGGTGTTGCATCTAACTTGAATACACCAATTAGCCGCAAGATACCTACCTTACAATGCTGACAAGGCCAATGCGGTATCAATGTCACGTTTTCTCCTGTCTTTGGCCTCTTTGCTCTGCATGTGCATGACGCCTGCGACCTTATCAGCGCTAACTTTCGCTTGCGACATGCATTGGCTAAAAAACCGTAATGTCGAATACGCATAAATCCTTTCGGTAATTAATACATGCTGCAAATAACGCCGTAAGAATTCGTCATTACTCAGTGTCATCACTTTATCAAGATTATCATCTGCGTAATCTCGGTATTTGAAGCTCACCGACTGTGCATTCGCTGATACTAAACGTGCTTTGTTATACACGCAGCATTAGAAATGGCTGTCCTTCTTTCTCTCTTTCTCCTCCTTTTGCATCTACCTCCTCCTTTTATCCATCCCCATTTGTGATATCACTCGCTTGGCATTGTCGGCACACGCCATGTCACCCGGTTTGGCTTCTATGTCATTAAGGATGGAGTTTAATTGTCGTTTGTTGTCTGCAAGCTTTTTCTCCATCAGTTCAATATCAGCAAGTTTTTGACGTAAAGCGTTAAGTAACTGATCATGTTTCCAGTCACTTAGATCACTCGGAAGTAATTTACTCAACTCATCTAAACTAAAGCCTGCCTTTTGACCATTTGAAATTAAATGCAATACAGTTTCAGCTTCAGGGGGATAGATCCTATAACCATTGGCAGCGCGCTTAACTAATTTAAGTAGGCCAATATCCTCATAGAATCGAATTTTCGACGTCGCCAAGCCTGTTCTTTTTGATAATTCACCAATTTTCATAAACTCGAGTTCCTACTGCACTCAGTCTGCTACCTTAAATGAAAAAATCTGTGCTTATCCCAAACAATAGCAGATAACAGAAATTAAGTATTGACCTTCAAGTTTACTTTAACCTTATGCTTGCACAAAACAGATACAAATTAAGGTAATTTTTATGCAAACAATACTTGGAGCAAACGGCCAAATTGGTAGTGAACTCGCCCGAGCTTTAAAGAAAGACTTTACCGATAACATTCGTCTTGTCAGCCGAACACCAAGAAAGATAAACAACACGGACGAATTACTCAGCGCTAATCTACTTGACGGCAGTCAAACGCAAAAAGCAGTAGCAGGCTCTAAAATTGTTTACTTAACCGCAGGACTGCCGATTGACACAAACATGTGGGTTGAGCAATTTCCTATTATGATGCGAAATGTCATCGATGCGTGCACAAAACATAATGCCAAATTAGTGTATTTTGATAACACCTATATGTATCCGCAAAGCAATGAACGTCTCACAGAAGAAACACCTTTTTTGCCATATGGCGAAAAAGGCCAAGTTAGAGGCCTAATAGCGAATACGCTGCTCGATGCGATGAGTACAGGCCAAGTCAATGCGATGATTTGCCGCGCGCCTGAGTTTTATGGACCGGGTAAAACGCAAAGTATCACCAATACAACGGTTCTTGATAAGCTGCGAGCAGGCGATGCTGCGAAAGTATTTATCAGCGATAATACGTTACGTACCTTGATATACACGCCAGATGCTAGCAGAGCAATGGCGTTACTAGGCAATACCTCTGATGCGTATGGCCAGACATGGCATCTACCATGTGATGACAATCGACTCACTTACAAGCAAATCGTTAACTTAGCGAGCGAAATACTCGGCATTCAAGGCAAGTATTCAATATTAAAGAAATGGCAGCTATCACTGCTAAGCATTTTTAGCAAACCTATAAGAGAAACACGAGAACTGTTACCTCGATATGCAGTCGACAACATATTTGTATCAGAAAAATTTAAGCAGCGCTTTACGGAGTTTGAAATTACCACTTACCGAGATGGACTAACAACAACTCTCAAGGAATGACGACGTTATTTAATACCTAGCTCATTAGGCGTTAAGTTAAGTGCTACAACTAACACACGCTTTGGCGAGGAACAAACACTTAGATTGCTAAACTTGGACTCTGTACGGGAAATTGCCCCGCACAGAGTTGATGCTTTTTATCTCATCCCTTTAAGAATTTCGACAATTTCTAGGGTGTTTTCAAGTACCCTGATGACCCTGCCTTCAACGCTTATCGTTACTAAATCCCGATCTCTGTCACGATAAATCACTTTGCCATGGTCGTAGATATCTGGATCTAAGCGTTCTCCAACTTGGAGCTTTTTTTGCCAACCTGGTGGAAGTGGCTTGCCCTGCTTCAACTTTTTCTCAAGGCCCGGTGGTAACTTCTCCGGTTTAGCATTCGCCTGATTTAAACCTAAAGTCAGACTAAAGGTAAGTAGGGAAAGTACAATAACTTTATTCATAACAACCTCTCTTTTAGAGCGTGGCATCATGCGCTTTGTGAACACGATGCCATCTATAAAGTATTGTTAATAGTTTGAAATAAAGCTTATTGATATAAACTGAACAACAATCACTAATATTTAGATTGATTTAGCTTTGTTAACGCTTTAACGGAGAAACGTTCAATGGCGAGCCCCAACTGAAGTCCAAACTTCTCAGCAACGCCTTTTTTAGCTTTAAAAGCCACCTTATAAAGCTGGTGACTTTCATTTAGTGACATGAGTAAATCGTCACTGGTTGATATTTCATCAACTAGTTTAAGTTCTAACGCTTGTGTACCAAACCAATGTTCTCCAGTGGCCACTTTCTCAATATCGAGCTCGACACGATTATCAGAGACAAAGTGTTTGAACAGACCATGCGTTTCTTCAATCTCCTCTTTAAACTTTTCTCTGCCTTTATCCGTATTTTCACCAAACAGCGTGAGTGTACGCTTATACTCACCAGCGGTTACCATTTCAAAGTCAACGTTATTCTTTTTCAATAAACGATTGAAGTTGGGGATCTGCGCAATCACACCGATTGAACCAATAATTGCAAATGGCGCTGCAATAATCTTATCTGCAACGCAGGCCATCATATATCCGCCACTTGCAGCAACCTTGTCTACACAGACGGTTAGAGGAATACCTGCTTGCTTAATGCGCGTAAGTTGCGATGCACCAAGTCCATAACCGTGAACAACCCCACCACCACTTTCTACAGACACTACAACCTGATCCTTTTCTTTATCTGCAATCGTTAAAATAGCGTTGATCTCTTCTCTTAAACCCGAGACTTCGTGAGCGTCCATACTCCCGTTAAATTCAAGATAAAAAACATTTTTCTCTGTTTCTTTATCTTTATTTTTTTGCGCTTTTGATTGCGACTTATTTAGGGCTTTTAGCGCCTTTTTATCAAGCGTTTGCTGCAAAAACTGCTGCTTAGATTGCGCCAAGCTGTCGCTTAAATCGGTAACTTCTATTTCGCCCTTTTTCGATTTTGGTTTTGAGCTTGCTCCCACCATCAAAATAATGACTACTGCAATACCAAAGATAACGGTTACTGTCTTGGCTAGAAATAACCCATATTCAAACAAAAATGCCAAGTCGTTCTCCTCATTTAGCTCATAAAGGGGCCCATTTAACTCAATATTAAATAGACACAAAAAAGGCCGCTAGCTGCGGCCTTTTATAGTCTCGAAAAATGTCTTAGTTTGCAACAACATCCGGGTTAGATACTTGTAAAACCAAACCCTTTGACTTCAAGAAGCTTGCAACTTGTGTTTGCATTTCGAGTGAAGCTGCGGCGTGTCCTGCTGCTGTACCACCGGCTCTTTCATCAAAGCCTGTCGTCAAGATTGAACTATGATGGCCCTGAGAGAACTTCACTACATAACTTCCAGGTGTTCCGTCTTGACTCATTTGCGTTTCGCTTGCAGGCATTAAGCCCATGAAACCAGCAAGTGGTAAGCTACCTGACAAGAAGCTGCGTTCTGTTGTTGGAGGAATAACCAAGTCAGCAGCATTGCCATCAACACCACCCGTAACAACGCTCATATATACTGGCGTTTGTAGCGCTTTCACGGAAGCTGCATAGTTAAGTGGATCGGCACTGCCTAATGCCGTTTGTGCTGCAAAACCAAACTGCGTCACCGTGCCATCAATCAGTGCAAGTGTTGCGGTATCTTCAGCCGCCTCTAGCCCTGCTCTAAAGGTTGTATAAGCACACGACACAAACTCACTTTGTACGGCAGCAAGCGTACCACAGTCAGCAATTGCGCCTTCTTGCAGATAGGTATTAAACGCTTGCGATGCTAGGTTACCTGCAGAGCTCAACACTGAACCTTGTACAAACGGGCCAAATGATTTTGATTCAATCAAGAAATTAGCAATACCCGAACCACCACTTGCAAGCGCTGCTGACTCAACTTTAAAGAAGCCATCAATTGCTGGATTTAATGGTGTATTGGTTTGTGCAAGGAAGCTTGGGCCTACAATAGAACCAAGTGAGTGACCTAAGTAACTAACTTGTTGAGTATTAAAGTTAACTTGACCGCCAGATGCTAGATTGATGAAGTTTAAGCCTAAACGTAAACCCATTAAATCTGCTGCTGATTGCTTTAAGTTATCACGCGCAACTAACAACGATGTTAGGTTCATGTAGGACAACACGCTACCTGTCGAGGCATTAAAATCATCAGTGCCATCACCATCGATATCTAAACCGCGAGCACCGTGCATTGGATGATCAATCGCAACTGTGGCAAATCCTGCTTGTGTTAATGACAACGTCAAACCAAGCATGTCTTCTTTTTTACTCGTGATACCATGTTGCAAGATAACAACAGGCCAGCCGCCTTCTGGGCGCTGAGACTCATCCGCAGGCATTGTGATTTGCACAGGAACATTAGCAAGCCACTGCTCTTTAGGGATTGGATTGTACTTAGTTAAGAACTTAGTACCATCTAAACCTAAATCTCTCAACTTTCCACCCGAAAGTGTATTACAAGCAATATCATTTGGTTCTGTTGGCTCTGGTAAACCACCAGCTTGCGCCGCATATCCAGCGACAGCTACCGCGCTGTCGCAGCGAGCTTGCCAATAGGTATCAGCTAGCGCAGAGATATCTTTATTTTTTGGTTGTGATAAGTACTGAGGTAGTTGTATTTGACCTTGCAATAAACGCACGCTTCTAAAAGCAGGTAAAATAGCATCAGGCACTTTTCCTACAAGGGCATCAGCAACGGTGATCACCGGTTGTGCAGGTACAGCGACAACAGGGTTAGCACCGCCCTGTAGTTTAGCGGCTAACAATTGCTTAGTCGCCGCCAATGCGTGACCAGTCGACTGTGTCGTCATTGCTGCAGTATATATAATCTCTTCTTTACTCACCGAACCCGCTGCAGTTACCGCCCCTTCATAGCTACGAATCACAGCCTGAAGAGACTTCTGAGCATCAGTTACCAATGGCGCGTCTTGGCGCAATAAGGTGTAAGTCGAAGAAGCATCTACACTTTGACCTTTTGAGTCTTTAAGACCTTTGGTCAAAACAGTAATGTACGTAGTTTCAGGTTTGAATGGTTTAACTGGGATAATAACTAAACCGTTACCTGTGCTATTAGCCATGGTAACGAAATCACCATCAGGGCCAAATTGTAATTCAGCAATTGGCTTACAAGCGATACCTGAAGGCACCTGAGCACAGTCTTCGTCGGTTTGTAATGGTCCACCCATTGCAACTTCAAAAATTCGTACAGAGCCCGGGGTCATGACGCTTTGCGCATCGAGTGTCAAACCATTCGGTGTCGTCATGTCGATAACGTAAGGCATTTGCGTCGACCAACCATCTAAGGCGCCAATCACAATACTTGGGTTTGCGTAGCTTGCACGCGTTACCAGAGGGTTACCTTCACCATCTTTCACTCCTAACATTTCGTCAGGTAGGTTTAAGGTACCGTCTTGAGTGCCGGATAAAAGAATATCGTTTGGAACTGAGATCACACCACCTGATGGATCAAATTTAACAGAAATCGTTGGAGAAACGGGTGTAGTATCATTTTTTACATCTTCTAACGTTTCACCGCCTCCACAGCCAGCGAGTGCTGCTGATACTGCGAGTGAGAGTAGCATTTTTTTCATTTTATAGGCTCCGACATAATCTTATTATTATTGTGATAATTCTCGTTAAATCTATGTAATTGCATTTTTAATAAGACATTAGACCAGTTAAACTTAACTCAAACTTTGTTATTTCGCCAGCCATATTTACAATAAATTCGCTAACTTGCTACGGCATTGTGATAAAATAGCCCAAACATCTTAATTGGAGTCCAGAATGCAGACTTATCAAGCTCCTGAAAACGCACTTGCGAATAAAACGATACTAGTAACAGGTGCCGGCGATGGCATCGGCCGTGTTGCGGCGATTAATTACGCCAAATATGGTGCAACGGTTATTCTATTAGGCAAAACCACCAGTAAACTAGAAGCCGTTTATGATGAAATTGTTAACGCCGGTTACCCACAGCCTGCAATTGTACCTTTAGATTTACGTGGTGCAACCAAACAACACTTCCGAGACTTGGCTGCCACCATCGAGCAGCAATTTGGTAAGCTCGATGGCTTGCTAAATAATGCTTCTATTTTAGGCTCTTTAGGTCCAATGGAACACTTTTGCGTTTCAACCTTTGAAAACATAATGAAGGTAAACGTAACAGCCCAAGCGGTGATCACTAAATCGCTATTCCCTGTAATGAGAAAAGCGCCTAATGCTTCTATCGTCTTTACTTCATCGGGTGTAGGACGTAAAGGTCGTGAGTTTTGGGGAGCGTATGCAATTTCTAAATTCGCAACCGAAGGTATGATGCAAACTTGGGCCGAAGAAGTGGGTAAAACCAATATTCGCATCAACTGCATTAATCCTGGTGCAACAAGAACAAGTATGCGTGCATCAGCATTCCCAGGTGAAGATAAAGATAAACTAAAAACACCTGAAGAATTAATGCCAACATACCTGTACTTGATGTCTGATGACTCAATCGGAGTTAATGGCCAATCTTTAGATGCCCAAACCTACTAACTAGCACTTTAAAGGCTGCAGATCCACAATTGCAGCCTTCTATATTAACCTGAGGTTTGGATAAGGAATGTTCCAACTCATTGTTGCTAAAGCACAACTTAGTTTTTTCCTTGCCTAGCCAGAGAGTTTTAGGGAAAACACCGCTTCCGCGTCCTGCTCTCGCTAAGGTACCTACATCCTGTAGGCAAGGCGAATTTACGCGCCAATAGCTGGCTATTGGAAGTGAATTCAACGCAGTTAGCGCTAAAACTGGCTGCTAGAAAGGCATTAATTATCCGCAGCTCAGGTTATATTACTTAAGTTAATCTCTCGGCAAGGTTTCAAACGCCAGCACTTGCTCTAATTTTTCATCCCACTTCGCTTTACTCGCGATAAATAGGTGTGCAGTTGGCGTAAGACTCGGCGCATCATCTAAACTACCGGCAGGTACCACTATACCAACAGGCTGCTGGTTTGGTAATGCAGAGCCACAACAAGTACAAAAGGCTTTAACGTGCTTAGTATTCGGTAAAATAAAGCGGGTTATTAACTTTTCGCCCGCAAGCCAAGTTAGCACTGCATTTTGAAAAAATAAATTCGCAGCATGTGCGGAGCCTGTGTCTTTTTGACAATACTCACAATGACATAAATAAAAGCCCTGCGCGTTGCCCTCTACAAGATATTTAACCTGACCACACAGACAACTACCAGCAAACATCTCTTTCATTTGCATCTCCTTATCAAATACAAAAACACCAGCTCACTAGGCTGGTGTTTAATACCAATTAGTCTTAATACTTGATCAATTTGAAGGAGCAAATCTGACGCTAACTACGTTAAAAACTTCTCATTTAGAACAACTAAATAGCAAAATTTTTGCCTTGCCTATATGGATGTAGGTACCTTGGCGATAGCAGGACGCGGTAGCGGTGTTATCGACAAGATTTTCTCGCCTCAAAATAGCTCACTTAAATAAGCTAATTGGTATAAAAAGCTTAAATTACTTTCTTCTTGGGGTTTTGACCCTTTGATTATGCTTTTTCACTGCTTTGCGGATCTTATTAATTTTCGCGCGCTTGTCTTTGCGCTTTTCTGGCATAACCGACAACTTAGTTTGCTGCTCGGCCCTCATGCTTACCGATTTACGTAGGTAGTTAACATCTTCTAATTTTAATTCTTCCCATCCACCTTGTGGTAAACGCTTATTAAGCTCCAATTTACCATAGCGGATACGGATCAAACGCGACACTTCAACATCTTGCGACTGCCAAAGACGTCTAACTTCGCGATTACGCCCTTCGGTCAGTGTTACGTTGAACCATTTATTCAGGCCTTCACCACCAAGTGGCTTAATCTTAAGGAATTTTGCAGGACCGTCTTCTAGCTCAACGCCTTTGGTTAATGTACGCAACGTTTGATTTGTTACTTCACCAAATACGCGAGCAGAATATTCACGTTCCACTTCGTATTTTGGGTGCATCAAGCGATTAGCTAGCTCACCATCATTGGTAAAGAGCAACAGGCCTGATGTATTGATATCTAATCGCCCAATAGCTATCCAACGGTCACCATCTAACTTAGGTAGCCTATCGAATACAGTACGACGACCTTGAGGGTCGCGACGAGTACACAGCTCACCTTCAGGTTTATGATACATAAGTACGCGACAGATGCGCTCTTCTTGCTGCTCTATTTTAACAATATGTCCATCTACACGGATCACCGAAGTCTCTTCCACTCGGTCTCCTAGCTTGGCAACTTTTCCATCTACACTTACGCGGTTAGACTCAATATACTTTTCCATTTCGCGTCTTGAGCCAACGCCTGCTCTTGCCAATACTTTTTGTAGTTTTTCACTCATTCAGATGGTTCTCTCACAGAAGGATCGTTTAATAACTGTTCTATTTTCTCATTATGTTGTTCAGGTAATCGAGGTAATTCCCCAAGACCAGATAATGAGAAGTAATCTAAAAATTGTTTTGTCGTTGCATACAATGCAGGCTTACCCGGTACCTCTTTGTAACCCACCACTTTTATCCACTCGCGATCTATCAAGCTTTTGATAATATTAGAACTCACGGTGACCCCGCGCACTTGCTCTATTTCGCCTCGAGTGATTGGTTGTCGGTAAGCAATCAATGCCAAAGTCTCAAGTGTAGCACGTGAGTATTTTGGTGCTTTTTCCTGCCACAGTTTACTTAGCCAAGGGCTCAAGCTCGGGCAAGCTTGAAAACGGTATCCAGTACCAACCTCAACCAGCCTTACACCGCGAGTTTGATAATGATTTACCAGTGTTTCCAGTGCCTGATCAATACGCGGTGATGACACGCTGATATCTTCCAGCACAGTTTCTTTTAAGCGCTTTTTAGATAACGGCTTATCTGAAACGAAAATCGCTGCTTCAACCAATTCAACCAGTTGTTCATCGCTAACGCGTCTTTTCATATTTTATGCTTGAAGATAAAAATGCGGAGTATAGCAGAGGCTGCAGCCATCCCCTAGCCTTTTAAATGCAGGTAAATCGCCGCTGCTGTTGCTGACTGAATATAGTCAACTAATTGCTCCTTAATGAGTTCGAGCATGGCAATAAAAGTAACCACCACACCACTGCGCCCTTCGTCCAAGGTAAAAAATCGCGCAAATTCTACCGGCTTATTCTGTTCTCGTAGCAATTGCAATATAAAGCTCATACGCTCTCGAGTCGAAAGTGCTTCTGCGGATATATGATGGTGCTCAAAGGTCTTGGCTTTAGCCATCACTTCCGACAGCGCCAAAAGTAATTCCCTCAGTTCAATGTCTGGGAATTCTGGCTCAGAGTCGGTACTACTGTCTACCAACGCATGAGCGACAAAGATATCACGCTCAACACGAGGGATATCATCTAAGTTCTCAGCAGCTTGCTTAAATTGCTCGTATTCCTGCAATCGCCTCACTAGCTCCGCTCTGGGATCTTCCTCTTCCTCTAACTCTTCGTGTTTTGGTAGTAGCATTCTTGATTTTATTTGTGCCAGCAAGGCTGCCATCACCAAGTATTCACCCGCAAGTTCGAGCTGCATGTCCTTCATCATTTCAACGTACTGAACATACTGCTGAGTAATACTAAAAATCGGTAATTCTAGAATATCTAATTTATGTCTTTTAATAAGGTAAAGCAGTAAGTCCAACGGGCCTTCAAAGGTCTCTAAGATAACTTCTAGGGCTTCGGGGGGAATATAAAGATCTTCCGGCTTTTCAATTACCGCTTCACCGTGTAAAAAAGCCAGCGGTAATTTCTGTTGGAGTGCTTCTGTCATCTCAACATGCGTTATTCAAAAGGCGACGTATCACCACAGCCACGACGCAAAATTTCAATGGTGTCTTCAGACATATCAATAACGGTGGTTGCTTGCTCGATTAAATAGCCACCATGGATGATTAAGTCTACGTGCTTCTCAAGACGCATGCGGATATCATCGGGGTCAGACTCAGTAAACTGCTCTCCTGGCAAAATCAAAGAGCATGACATCAAAGGTTCACCTAGTGCTTCCAGCAACGCGCAAGTAATTGGGTTATCAGTAACACGGATCCCGATGGTTTTTTTCTTCTCATTGAGCAAACGGCGAGGAACTTCTTTCGTCCCTTTAAAAATAAACGTGTACGGACCGGGCGTATTATTTTTAATCATCCTAAACATTTGATTATCGACACGGGCATAGGTCGAAAGCTCCGACAGATCACGACATAAGAGAGTGAAATTATGGTGTTTTTCGATGCCGCGGATCCGCTCTATCCGCTCCTTAGCTTGCTTATTACCGAGGTTGCAACCAATGGCATAGCCGGAGTCGGTTGGAAACACCACTACGCCACCTTGTTCAATAATATCAGCCGCTTGGCGAATTAAACGCGTTTGCGGGTTATCTGGGTGAATATGAAAAAATTGACTCATAAGCTTATTCCTCTTTGCCTCCCCAATGACGCCAAACTCCCTGACAATCTTTAGGTAAATACAAGTTACGACCAAGGTCGACCCAAGGCATTGGGAAGTGGAAATCTGACCCTTGGCTTGCTAACAATTCAAACTCTTGACTTAGCCGCCCCAAAAATTGGCGCTCAGTAGGCGCTTGCTGCGGCTGTGCAACTTCCATTGCAGCTCCCCCAACCGCTTTAAATTCAGCGATTAACTTTCTTAGCCACTTATTCGACATCTTATATCGAGCAGGATGCGCCAACACACTTACTCCACCCGCAGCATGAATAGCAGAAACAGCCGTTTGTATATCGCACCATTGACTTGGCACATACCCAGTTTTGCCACGTGCTAAAAATTTATTGAAAACGCTTTGCACGTTTTTAGCCACACCTCGCTCAACCAGCACTTGAGCAAAATGCGCTCTGGTGATCTGCGCAGTTTGGGCAAGTGCAAGGGCATCTTCGTAGACATGCTCATAGCCCTTTTTGGCTAATCGCTCGCCGATCTCTTTTGCTCTGGCTTCTCGCTTTTGCTGCTGT
Source organism: Pseudoalteromonas sp. JC3 (assembly GCF_030291895.1). NCBI lineage: Bacteria > Pseudomonadati > Pseudomonadota > Gammaproteobacteria > Alteromonadales > Pseudoalteromonadaceae > Pseudoalteromonas > Pseudoalteromonas sp. JC3. The sequence goes on from NZ_CP127855.1 coordinate 2,513,352, forward strand.
TCGTGCAGCAACTTTGTTAATGCTTCATGCTCAGGGTCAAAATTTAATCCAACGATATGGATTTCAAAGCTTTCCCATTTTGTAGAAATTTCAACGCCATTAATAAGTTCTAACGTGAGATTATTTTGGCTAATGTAGTCACGGGCAGGCTGGAGCGCATCTATCGTGTCATGATCTGTAATTGCAAGAATATCAACGCCTTTTTCCGTTGCTCGCTCAAGCAATTCATCAACAGCTAAGCGGCCATCGGAAAAAGTAGTATGGCTATGGAGGTCATATTTAATCAAAATGTATTAACTATCTCTATGAATTATCAACGTTTTGATTATATCACAAGTTAACTGATACGACCTTAGGTTATTTTCTGATATTTGCCCTTGACACTTGTAGCAAGAATAGGGTTTACTGTAGCTAATTTAGATTAAACAACGAAATATTCACAAATGAACAAACAAATTCAAAAAAACATTTGGTGGTGGCACTCGAACTAAGCGGGTGTGTTTCGTTATATCTACGATTTATCAACCCGCGCAATGTCGCGGGTTTTTTTATACTTTTTAGAGGCTTATATGAACAACAATATCACAGTAAACACAATTTGGTGGTGGTGGATGCCCTAGCGGGACGGTATTGTTGTGTCTGAACAATAACCCCCGCAGAGCTCAGCTTTCGGGGGTTTTTTATTTTCTAAACAGAATATCTAGAAATTAAGAGGAATGAGGTTTGATTTTTAGTCACATAACGACCACACCAGGTGAGGTCACCAGCATAAGACAAAGGCGCGATTATATTGCCAGCCCACTGTCTTTATACGCAGGTTTAAACAAAGCAAACTCGTTACTGCTCGAATCGGCAGAAATAGAGTCTAAAGACAATGTGAAAAGCATCGTGCTTGTGGATAGTGCGATTCGATTCGAATGTAACGGCGCCCAAGTCATTGCTAAAGCCTTGTCTAACAATGGTGCTCAGTTGCTACCGTACCTTGCGCAAAAGGTCACAAATTGTGACGTGACCCTCAATGATAATACCTTGACGCTCACGTACAACGCATTGGAAAGTAACATTGATGAGCATACAAAACTAAAAGCGGATAACGCCTTTAGTGCGCTCAGAACCTGCATAAATGAAATTAAACGTAACTCAGATACGCCATTTTCAGTTTTTTTAGGTGGTGTATTCGCCTATGATATGGTGGCAAACTTTGAGCAACTTCCTGAAGTACCAGATGGGGACAACGACTGTCCCGACTATGTTTTCTATCTCGCTGAAACCCTAGTTGTGATCGATCATCAAGCACGAACTACTGAGCTCATTGGTAATGTTTTCAATGGCCCTGAGGTTCACGCCAATTGTTTTGAAGTAGGCAAACAGCTAGAAGAGCTAAACAGTCAGTGTGACCAAATCACTGAATTTCAGTTTGAGCCACAAAGTGGCGGTGCAGACGTCAAAGTCAATGTGAGTGACGACGAATATTGTCAACACGTTGAAAAGTTGAAAACCAACATTATCAACGGTGACATCTTTCAAGTCGTTCCCTCTCGCACTTTTTCACTCCCTTGCCATAACTCACTCGCCGCCTATAAACAGCTCAAACTACAAAACCCTAGTCCCTACATGTTTTATATGAAGGATGAGCGCTTTGTGTTATTTGGCGCATCTCCAGAGTCTGCACTCAAATATTGTGAGCAGAGTAACCAAGTTGAAGTCTATCCCATTGCGGGGACAAGACCACGAGGTAAGTTTGCTGATGGTAGTATCAATCCAGATTTAGATAGCCGCATTGAGCTTGAGCTGCGCAACGATCAAAAAGAGCGTGCAGAGCACCTTATGCTTGTTGACCTTGCTCGTAACGATGTCGCACGGATCAGTATTGCAGGTACTCGACACGCAAAAGAATTATTGAAAGTGGACCGCTACTCACAAGTCATGCATTTAGTATCGCGCGTCGTTGGCCAATTAAAGCCGGATTTAGATGCGCTTCACGCCTATCAGGCTTGTATGAATATGGGCACTCTCGTCGGCGCACCAAAAGTTAAAGCCGCAGAACTGGTTCGCCATACAGAAAAGCAGCGTCGTGGCAGCTACGGCGGAGCGGTAGGTTATTTGATGGGCAATGGCGCCATGGACAGCTGCATCGTAATTCGCTCCGCGTTTGTAAAAGATAACGTTGCTTACGTGCAAGCGGGAGCGGGTGTTGTGTTTGATTCAAATCCACAAAGCGAAGCAAATGAAACTAAAGCTAAAGCCATGGCAGTGATTAAAGCAGTACAGTCCACGTATGAAGGAGCAAACCATGACTAAGGTATACTTTTTAGATAATTTTGATTCTTTCAGTTATAACCTTGTGGATGAGCTTAGTTTGCTAGGACTCGACTTGGTCGTTTATCGTAACAATATCTCTGCCGAAACCATTTTCAATAAAATGTGTGCAGAGGTTGATCCTGTGATCTTAGTTTTATCACCTGGACCTGGCGCGCCATCGGAAGCAGGCTGTTTGCTCGCGTTAATTGAGCTATGTAAAGGTAAATTCCCCATGCTTGGGATTTGCCTTGGTCAACAAGCCCTAACCCAAAGTTATGGTGGTGAAGTTGGCAAAGCAGGTGAGACGGTACATGGTAAATCTTCTATTATAGAAGCGGATGAACATCCGGTATTTGCCGGACTCGGGACGCAATTCCCCGTGGCGCGCTATCACTCTCTAATGGCAACAAGCGTACCACCAGCACTGCAAGTGATCGCGAGATATCAGGCCATTCCGATGGCTATCTATCACAGTGAACACAAAGTAATTGGTTATCAATTTCACCCAGAATCAATATTGACCCCCAATGGCGCTCAGCTATTACAACAAAGTATCGCGTACCTTAGCGCTTAGGAGATCAGGATGGAAAAGTTACAACCTCTATTACAGCAACAAGATTTATCGTTCGACGCCGCCAAATCCTTGTTTAGCGATATTATGGCTGGACAACTGAGCGACATCGAACTTACCGCAGCGCTGCTTGCGCTAAAGTTTAAAGGTGAAACAGCGGCGGAAATAGCCGGAGCAGCTCAGGCCATGCGTGATCATGCCACCGCATTTGACAAGCAAAATCTACTCGCAGCAGACAGCTGTGGTACGGGTGGCGATGGCACAAATACCATCAACGTGAGTACCACCGCCGCCATTGTCGCCGCAGCATGTGGTATTAATATGGTCAAACACGGTAATCGCAGCGTGAGCAGTAAATCAGGTTCCGCTGATTTACTAAAAGCACTTGGGATCAACATTGATATGACCCCCGCACTTGCAGAAAAGTGCTTAGCAGAGACCGGCTTTACCTTTTTGTTTGCGCCGCATTACCACGCCGGTGTAAAACATGCCATGCCGGTTCGCACGCAACTAAAAACACGCACGATATTTAATATTCTCGGGCCATTGGCAAACCCTGCTAAGCCTGAGGTGCAATTACTCGGCGTTTACGACCCTGCCCTTGTTTTACCCATGGCTGAAACGTTAAACCGTTTAGGTACGAAACGAGCGATGGTAGTTCACGGTAGTGGCACAGATGAAATTGCCCTACACGGCGAAACGCTAGTCGCAGAAGTAAAGCAGGGTGAAGTGACGCAATACACCGTTACCCCAAGCGATTTTGGACTAGAAAACTATTCACTTGAATCTATTGCTGGTGATACGCCAGAATATAACGCGAAAGCGAGCCTTGCGATTTTAAATGGTGAAGGCGAAGCAGCACACAATGCAGCGATTATTGCAAACGTTGCAGCCTTGTTGGTATTAACCGATAAGGCCACAGATTTTAAAACCGCAAGCGAACAAGTACGCGAAGTGCTTGCTACCAAGAAAGCCATGACAACCTTGGCTAACATTGTAGAGGTGAGTAATGGCTAATGTATTAGAAAAAATTGTTGCCGATAAAGTCGAAGAATTAAAAGCGCGCAAGGCGCAGCGTCCGTTAAGTGACTTTATCGATGAAGTAACCCCCACCACGCTTAACTTTATCGCTGCGTTGGCGCAAGCTGGGACCCAATTTATTTTAGAGTGCAAAAAGGCGTCACCTTCAAAAGGCCTTATTCGCTCACATTTTGATTTGACTGAAATTACCAGTGTTTATCGTAAGTACGCGACATGTATTAGTGTGCTAACCGACGAAAAATACTTTCAAGGCAGTTATGAATACCTTGCCACGGTGAGAAAGCTGGTTGATCAGCCTCTGATCTGTAAAGACTTCTTTATTGATGAATACCAAGTTTATCTCGCCCGCTTACACGGTGGCGATGCCATTCTTTTGATGTTGTCTGTATTAAATGACGAAGAGTATTTGGCACTAGCGAGCGTGGCCAAATCACTTAATATGTCGATTTTAACGGAAGTAAGCAACGAAGAAGAAGTGACCAGAGCGCTTGCATTAGATGCTGAGCTTATCGGTATTAACAACCGTGACCTCAGAGATTTATCAACGGATTTAGCAACAACAGAAAAGCTACGAGCGTTAATCCCCGAAGACAAAGTGGTGATTTCAGAGTCTGGCATATACACGCACCGCGATGTGAAACGCTTATCACCGATTTGTGACGGCTTTTTGGTCGGCAGTTCATTGATGGCTGAGCAAGACTTGGAACTTGCTTGCAGACGCTTGATTTTGGGCGAAAACAAAGTGTGTGGTCTTACTAGAAGCCAAGATGCACAAGCAGCTTATGAAGCTGGAGCGGTATACGGCGGTCTTATCTTTTATCCAAAATCGCCTCGCTATGTCGACATTGATTGTGCGAAGGCCGTCGCCGATAGCGCACCGCTCAAGTACGTTGGTGTGTTCGTTAACGCACCGCTTGAGCAAGTTGCTGAGTATGCGCAAATATTAAAACTGAGTGCAGTGCAATTACATGGCAACGAAGATGAGTTGTACATCGATACCCTGCGAAAACAACTTCCAGTGACCTGTCAAATTTGGAAAGCACAGGGTGTGGACACAGCACTGCCAAGCCCCTTCGCTGGCGTAGACAAGCAATTGTACGATACCAAAACCGACACCGCATTTGGTGGCACGGGGCAAGTGTTTGATTGGCAGCTATTAAATCGTAGTTCGAGCAATTATATGTTGGCTGGCGGCCTAAACCCCGAAAACATTCACGGTGCCGTTAATATAGGTGCCGATGGTCTTGACCTAAATTCAGGCGTTGAGCAATCGCCTGGTAAAAAATGCGCTCAAAAAATCGCTAACGCGTTTACACAAATTCGAAAATATTGAGGTGGACATGAGTAATTCAGCTTATTTTGGTGACTTCGGAGGCATGTTTGTGCCCGAGTTACTCGTACCTGCGTTAAAGCAGTTAGAACAGGAGTTTTATAAGTCACAAAAAGACCCAGAATTTCAACAGGAGTTTTATCAACTTTTGAATGAATTTGCGGGTCGCCCGACCCCGCTGACTAAGACACGCAACTTAGTTAAAAACCCTAAGGTCAAACTGTACTTAAAGCGTGAAGATTTACTTCACGGTGGTGCACACAAGACCAACCAAGTGTTGGGTCAAGCGCTCTTAACCAAACGTATGGGTAAAAAAGAAGTCATCGCTGAAACCGGCGCTGGACAACATGGTGTTGCAACCGCCCTAGCCTGCTCATTACTCGGCTTAAAGTGCCGCGTATACATGGGGGCTAAAGATGTTGAGCGTCAGCAACCAAACGTATTTAGAATGCGTTTGATGGGTGCGGAAGTTATCCCTGTTACCGCCGGCTCAGGCACATTAAAAGACGCGGTAAATGAAGCATTACGTGACTGGTCTGCAAACTACAAAACGGCACATTATTTACTCGGCACGGCTGCAGGTCCTCATCCATTCCCGACGATTGTCCGTGAGTTCCAAAAAATGATTGGTGAAGAGGCGAAACAACAAGTACTAAAAGCGGAAGGTCGTTTGCCAGATGCTGTTATCGCTTGTGTGGGCGGCGGCTCAAATGCTATTGGTATGTTCGCAGACTTTATTGATGAAAAAGACGTTAAATTAATCGGGGTGGAACCGGCTGGTAAAGGCTTAGATACCGATGAGCACGGCGCTGCACTATGTAAAGGAAGTAAAGGCATCTTGCACGGCGCCTATACCTATATCATGCAGAACAAAGATGGCCAAATTGAAGAATCTTATTCTGTCTCAGCAGGTCTTGACTACCCAGCTGTTGGTCCACAACACGCCTACCTTCATGAAACAGGCCGCGCGCAATATGTTGGCATTACCGACACTGAAGCATTAAATGCCTTTCAAGCGCTTGCTAAACACGAAGGTATTATTCCAGCCCTAGAGTCAAGCCATGCTCTGGCATACGCACTAAAATATGCAGAAGCGAAAACGGAAGAAACGGTGATTGTTGTTAACTTAAGTGGTCGCGGAGACAAAGACTTAGCTCACGTCCACCAGGTACTATCTGAGCGAGGTGAACTATGAGACGTTATGACGCGATGTTCGCGCACTTAAATGAAAAAAACCAAGGTGCATTTGTTCCTTTCGTGACGATTGGTGATCCCGATAAGGCACTCAGTATTGAGATCATCAAAAGCCTGATTGACGGTGGCGCTGATGCATTGGAGCTCGGTATTCCGTTTTCCGATCCCATCGCTGATGGTCCTGTTATCCAAGCGGCTAACATCCGTGCATTAGAGCAAGATGTTAATACGCAAGACTGTCTTGAGATCATCGCTGAAATTCGTCGCTACAACAGTGATATTCCAATTGGTTTGTTGCTTTACTCAAACTTGATTTTTGCTCGTGGTATTGAGCAGTTTTATCAAGACGCCAAAACTGCGGGTGTGGATTCTATCTTAGTTGCTGATGTGCCACTGCACGAAGCCAAACCGTTTAGGCTCACTGCAATGGCAAATGACATCGCGCCAATTTTCATTGCCACACCGAATGCCTGCGATGATACGTTACGAGAATGCGCCACCCGAGGTCGTGGCTATACCTATTTACTTTCGCGTGCAGGCGTGACAGGTACAGAAACGACAGCACAAATGCCGGCAACAGAGATGATCACCAAACTTATCGAATATCATGCTGCGCCGCCACTGCTAGGGTTTGGTATTTCTGAACCGGAGCATGTAAAGCATGCGATTGGCTCAGGTGCAGCAGGTGCGATAAGTGGCTCTGCAGTGGTGAAAATCATCGAAAAACACTTGGATGACCCTAGCACCATGTGCTTTGAGCTAAAAACCTTTGTTGAGCGAATGAAAGCTGCAACGCAGAAGTAATATTACTTTCAAGCCAGTGTTTAACACTGGCTTTTCTTAGAATTAACGCAAGTTATCTTTTAAGGCTTTAGCAGGCTTAAATAATACCTTATTTTGTCCCTCAATGGTGATGGTCTCACCCGTTTGAGGATTACGTCCTTGCTTTGGGGGATGATAACTTAACGCGAATGTCCCAAGTCCATTGATTTGCATCTGATCGCCTTCTGACAAGCGCTTTTTAGTGGCCTGTAAAATGACATTTAACACCGTCTGTGAATCTTTCTTTGTTAATCCACTAATTTCCGCCATTTTTGTAACTAAATCGCTCTTATTCATGCAAATACCTCTGAACCATTGAATGAGCGCAGCAGGCTATGGGTTTCGTTAAAGAAAGTCAATGTTGATGTTCTCGCCGTATCTTGGTAAAACCCTTACAACCAACTTTGTTAGGATAAAAAATGTCATTTTTAATTGAGTACTTACCGCTTATCCTGTTTTTTGCGGTTTATAAGTTTGTCGATATTTTTTGGGCAACGGGTGTGCTAATCATCGCTTCTCTTATACAGGTTGCACACCAATACATCACTAAGCGCGAAGTCGCAAAACGTCATTGGGTATTCTTAGCGATTGCGTTGATCCTCGGTGGAATGACGATTTTCTTCCATGATGAGCAATTTATAAAATGGAAAGCCACTATTATTTATGCAATTTTAGGTGTGGCTTTACTCGTATCGAGGTACTTGTTTAATAAAAACTTGGTAAAAGGCGCACTCGAAGGGGTTTTAAAGTCAGTAGCTGAGAAGGAAAAAAGCGAGATTGATATTGATTTACCAGTAAAAGACTGCGACCAATTAAACCTATTTTGGGCAGTATTACTTTTCTTCATCGCTGGCCTAAACCTTTACGTTGCGTACCACTTCTCTCTTGATTTTTGGGTGAACTTTAAAGTCTTTGGTTTAATTGGGATCACCTTCGTTGCACTCCTCTTTACCATGTTTAAAATTCAAAAATATTTACCTGAAGAGTAACCATTCAAGGTTCATCTGCAGCTGCTATAGTTAACGAGTAAGAGCTAACTATAGCGGCTTATAGCCGCCAAATATTTTGGGGAACCAGCCTTGAACGCAAGCCAATACCGGTGGTGTGAACTCGTATTTGTATTCTTTGTCCTGCCCATTGTCGCTTATCAATTCCGTGATCACCTCAACAATTGGCTTTTTCCAGCACTGATCATTTTAATGGCAGTCTGTACCCATTTACTACTAACCGACCCCCATTTCAAGCGATTTAGGTTAACCAGTTTGGGAGAGTTTTCGTCCGTCAAAAAACGTTTATTCACCACGTTTTTCGCAGGTGCGATGTTTTCAGCCATGCTCTATGGTTTAGTTAGTCAAGGAAATTGGTTTTCCCTGCCGCTCAATTCACCTAGCGACTGGTTATTATTATTATTTGCTTACCCTATTCTTTCTGTCTTACCACAAGAGTTAATTTTCAGGAGCTACTTCTTTCATCGCTATAAAAGGATTTTACCAAATAAAAACAACCGAGTTTTGTTAAGTGCATTGGTGTTTGCGCTTGCTCACTGCGTCTATGACAACTGGATAGCCGTGGCGTTATCTTTTGTTGGAGGACTACTATTTTCTTATACTTACGCACACAGCCGTTCCCTTGCTGTGTGTGTGTTAGAGCATAGCCTGTGGGGGCTGTGGATGTTTACAATAGGAGTTGGGCAGTACTTAGATTCGGGCGTAAAATTTTAGTGGCTTAGTGAAGAATAAACATCGGCGCATTAATACGCCGATGTCATCGTGCCCAAACCAAATGTTCCGTTGCTAGAAGCCAAAGATACTAAATGCAAAATATTTAGTTGCAACGGTATTAATGAAAATAGCTAACAGGATCACCGGGATGAATGTAGATAGGGAGAAATTAATATATTTCTCAGTAAAGCTGCCTACGTACCCCTCTGAACCTTGCGCAAGTTCTTCATTCAAACCAGATTTTTTCCAGCGATAAGTAACAAATAGACACAACAGCAGACCATTCAAGGGTAAAATAGTATCGTAAAACACATCGTAGATTAGGTCAAAGAAGCTCTTCTGAGCATCGCCATAACTTACAAAACTTGTAAGCCAATCCACCATTCCAAAAGACATAGTAGATAGCACAGTCAAGATACCTGTGGTCAACGCTAAGATAATCAATGCCTTTTTACGTGAAATACATTTTTCTTCCATCAAAGTCGCTGTAGGCACCTCGACAATTGACACTAGCGATGTTATCGCGGCAAAGAAAACCAGTAAAAAGAAAGTACCTGCAGCTATTGAGGCACCGACGTAGCCAATATCATCTTGTAAAGCCAATAACAATTTCGGCAAGTAATCGAAAATCATAGATACAGAAGAGTCAGATAACTTACTTGGATCTGTATTCGGATTGAAACTAAAGATAGCCGGAAGTACCATCAGACCTGCGATAAACGCCACTAATGAATCTGTAATCGCGACCATTTTAGAGCTACCGACGATGTCGTCTTTCTTAGAAATATACGAAGCGTATGTGATCAATATACCCATCCCCAAAGACAGTGAAAAGAACGCTTGTGACAGTGCGCCATTTAGCACACTTGCATTCATCTTTTCGAAGTCAGGAACGATGTAATAGCGTACACCTGCCATCGCGTTATCAAGAGTTAATACGTATGCAACAAGGCCAATTAACATGACAAATAACGCTGGCATGAGTAACTTAGCTGCTTTTTCAATCCCTTCTTTTACACCGCCAACCAAGATAAGATTCACGATCACACCCACTATCAACATATAGATGAAAACATTGGTATCGTTGATAAAAGTGCCAAAGTACTTCGGAGAGGCGAGTACATCTAAGTTACCTAAAGCTGTTTGCGCTAAGAAGCCAAAAATCCAAACGGTAATAACCATATAGAAGACGGCAATCATAAACGGCGTGAGTACAGCCAAGAATCCAGCTATTGACCACTTTTTATCATGATTAGATAGCAGCTTATATGCGCCAAACGGGTCCTTTTGGGCTTTCCTACCCATTGCCATTTCGGCCATCATGACAGGTAAACAGATAAACACTACAAATAGTGCATAGATTAGTAAAAATGCCCCACCACCATTTTTTGCGGCGGAAACAGGAAAGCCGACTAAGTTACCAATACCAACAGCAGAACCTGCAGCGGCAAGGATAAACCCTAGTCGGGAGCTAAAATGCTCACGGTTTGCACTCATTGCAATCAACCTTATTATTATTTTCTACAAATATCCGAAGGACTCTACCAGTCAAGCTGAGTGTTTTTCAAGTTTAAATGTCTAATCACTGAAAAACTCTGCGTACATTTACTTTTGCACTGAGGGCGTTTTATCATAGTATTGATAAACGGGCCTGAACAGCCGACAAAATACGTAAAAAATAACAATAATAACCTAGAAACCAATCCGGAACTAATACTTATGCTTTACATGATCTATTCAACCGACGCTGAAAACTCATTAGAAAAGCGTCTTGCTGTACGCCCTGCTCATCTAGCTCGTTTAGAAGAATTAAAACAACAAGGTCGATTGTTTGCAGCAGGCCCGTTACCGGCGATTGACTCGGAAGATCCTGGTGAAGCGGGTTTTACGGGTTCTTTGGTTATTGCTGAGTTTGAAAACCTAGAAAGTGCACAGCAATGGGCGAGCGTCGATCCCTATATTGATGCTGGTGTCTATACTGCTAGTATTGTAAAACCGTACAAGCGAGTTCTGCCATAAAAGTTTACTGAACGTTAAGTTCAGCAAAGGTTAATTACAAAAGCACTAAATTTGTTTGAGATTTATGAAGTTTAGACACTTAGTATCTATGAAACTGTGGAGCTTAAAATGCGATTGCAACTCACTCTTTTAGCGTTGATTTTGGCGTTCGCTTCGAGTGTAGCAGACGCCAATAGCCGCAATGATAAGAATGTAAAGACAATTACAAAAAAAGAAGCTGTGTCTCTGGCGCTTGATAAGTACGCTGGGAAGACGCTTAAGATTTCTGAAGAAAATCAGTTTTTTGTGGTAAGAATTCTCCAACCAGATGGTCGAATTGTTGACTTAAAAGTAAACAAGAAGACAGGTGAAGTAAATAAGGACTAAGGATGCGTATTTTAGTTATCGAAGACGATATTCAACTAGCAGAAAACCTGCGAAATGCATTAGAGAAAGAAAAATATAGCGTTGACTTGTGTCATGATGGTGAGTCTGGATTATTTCACCTTGAAGAATATCCGTTAGATATGGCAGTAATCGACCTCGGTTTGCCAAAACTTGACGGTATTGAAATTATCCGTAGAGCACGAGCTAACGGCGTTAAGATCCCTATTTTAATCTTAACGGCACGCGACCGCTGGCAAGACAAGGTGGAAGGCCTTGATGCAGGTGCTGATGACTACCTCACTAAACCGTTTCATGTTGAAGAGCTAATTGCGCGCTGTAATGCACTTATTAGACGTAGCGCTGGACAAGCAAATCCAGAGATTTGCATTGGTCCAATCAAAATCCATACTCGCTCACAGCAAGTCTGGGTTAACGATAACGAGCTATCACTAACAGCCTATGAATATAAAGTTTTAGAATACTTAATGGTTAACCCACAAAAAGTCATTTCTAAATCTGAGCTCACTGAGCACATATACGATCAGGACTTTGACTTAGACTCTAACGTCATTGAAGTGTTTGTCTTAAGGCTGCGTAAGAAACTTGATCCTGATGGCACTCTGAACCCTGTTGAAACCCTTAGAGGACGTGGATATAGGTTCAAAAATCAGTGGTAAACAGCTCTCAAATTTCGCTTAAAATAAGACAAGGATTTATCCTTGTCTTTGTGCTTATTATTGCCCTTCCCGCGCTATTTTTCTCCGTGGGCAGGGCTTATTACTCTTCTTTAGTCGATGCGACTGAAAAAACATTGGAAGCCCACCTCTACTCACTTATCTCTGAAGTCGAATTTGTCTCTAACGGACTCGAAATGCCTCGCAGTATTCTTGCACCTGAGTTAAACAGATTGAATTCTGATACTTATGCACTGGTCTATCAAGATAACTCCCTCGTTTGGTATTCCGAGTCGGCTGTAAATCTCTCAATTTCACCTGACTTTTCAGAAAACCAGGCTGGAGCATCTGAGTTTAAGCGAGTTGAATATAATGGCGTACTGTTTTGGCAACTTAGCCTGACCGTTATTCTCGGAAATGCAGAGCAATCGCAGCAAGCCCGCTTTGTACTTTTAAAGAAAAATGACGCGCTGATGGAGTTAATGTCAGGGTTTAGAAACACCTTGGTCAACTGGATGCTGGTTATGGGTGTGGTGATAGCCGGATTGATGGCATTTGGGTTTGTATGGAACGCAAGGCCGCTGCAACGACTCGATAGAGAAATTAAAGAGATTGAAGCTGGCGAGCGCGATAAGATCACAGGTCTTTACCCCGTCGAACTCCTAACAATCAAATCCGACTTAAACCTACTATTGGAATCTCAAAAGCGTCAAAAAGAGAGATATAGAGCTTCACTTAGCGACCTTGCGCACGCGTTAAAAACGCCCCTTGCGGTGATCAAATCCAGTCCACTGGCAAAAGATGCAGACGCTCAGGAGCAGCTAGACAGAATCAATGCAATGATCGAACATCAATTGAAACGTGCTGCAACGGGCGCATCCGATACATGGAAGAAGCAAACATCAGTAAAACCCGTACTTGACTCAATACTCAACGCCATGACTAAAGTGTATCATGACAAGCACATTCAATTTTCATCCGAATGTGGTGAGGAGGTTGCATTTTTAGGTGATAAAACGGATTTAATGGAAATTCTTGGTAATATTATAGATAACGCCTGTAAAGCATGTGGTTCCTTGGTCGATATAAAAGTAAGTGCACCTAAAAAGCGCCTACTAATCATAGAAGTAGAAGATGATGGCCCTGGCATTCCAGAGCATCGCCGCTCAGAACTACTAACCAGAGGTGCAAGATTAGACACCTATGAAGCTGGCCACGGCGTAGGAATGGCTATCGTATCTGATTTAGTTAAGTCCTATCATGGCTTGATGCAAATCGGTACTTCCAAACATGGTGGCGCGAAATTTACGATAGAGTTTAACCATGAAAAGAATAATTAGCAGTCTATTGGTATCGGGATTAACCTTTTCTGTGATTGCAGACGACGATGTCACACTACAAGACTGTACGAAGTATGAGTCAACGCATCCGGAAAAGGCAAAAAAATTCCTCATGTGCCTGGATGGCAATATCAACTTACTTGAACGTCATCGTCAAACCTGGATCACTAAGTTATTGCTCGATACTAAAAAGTACCAAGCGGACACTGGTAATACACAGATCTTGCCAATTATGGAACGTGCCCTTCGCAATCAGGAGGAATATATGGAAGACAGCTGCCGGTGGCGATACTTACTAGACATGCCAAACGCAACGCGCTCAGCGACAGCTTATAAAAATTGCAAAATTGCATTTTTAAAAGCACACATCATCGAGCTAAAAAGCAGTAAAGTATTGAAAGAAGATTTGAATCTCTAGCGACATTTTTGATTGGATTATTAGGTGCTAAGCTTTAATAACCTGAGCTTCAGATAATGACGAGTAAACCTTAGAAAGGAGCTGTTTATAGCTCCTTTTTATTTGCCGGATCTCAGCGTTGTTAAGATGGTCTATTATCGGGTTGTTCTGAACCGAGAAGGATTGCAAGCCATTTACCCTCTTCGCTGGTTTCAAGGGCAATTTTCACAACCATGGTAAGTGGCACAGAAAGCAGCATTCCAACAGTTCCGAGTAACCACCCCCAGAAGATTAACGAGAGAAACACTACCAAGGTCGATAAACCTAACCCTCGACCCATAAACCTTGGCTCAATAATGTTGCCCATCAAGGTATTAATACAAATGTAACCCACAGCAACAATGCCGCTCACCAATGGCCCCTGTGTCACTAAGGCCAGAAAAACAGGCGGCACAGCCGCAATGATTGAACCTATGTTTGGAATATAGTTAAGCAAAAATGCAACTACGCCCCAAAGCACGAAGTAATCAACATCTAACGCCCATAAAAAAACGGCCGCCACGACACCAGTCGCCAGTGAAACAAGCGTTTTAATCGCCAAATAGCTATTGATAGAATCTAAAAATCTATCAATTTGCTGCATTTTCATCTCTGGATCGTCTAGTGCGAGATGCACTTTGTGGCCCAAAGAAGGCGCTTCAAAAAGCATGAAGACGACGATAAGCAGAATTAAAAAGCTATTTGCCATCACACCACCAAAGCCAGTCAGCATGTTGGTGGCCACATCGATTAGCTTATTTGGGTCTAGCATGCTAATAAGTTGTTGTTTATCCAATAATATATTGTAGTTCGCTGCAGTATTGACCAACCAAACGAACTTTTCTTGTAAGTCTTCTTTATAAGTTGGCAGCTGCTTAGAGAAATCATTGACTGATTGCCCAACAAGCCCACCAATACTTGCACCAATTAAAATCACAAGTGCGATAATCACCAAAATGGCCAGACCTTTTGGTATCTTAAAACGGGCCAAAAGCTTGAGCATGGGATTACAGATAATCGCAATGAATGCGGCTAATATAAACGGCACAACAATCTCAGACGCAAGCTTGATCCCACCTAACACTAAAAATAGCGAGGCCAAAACCACCAGCGTTTTGTTAATTCCAGTTAGTGAAGACACAGTTCACTCCTTTTGCTTTTTTACCATTCTAAAACAAACCACCTATAATGAAAATGAGTGATCTAACTCCTTGCTAAAACGTAAGTTTATTTGATTACAATAAAGAGTATTGAGAATGAATATATTCATAACAGGCGCTACAGGATTAATTGGTAAAAAGCTATGCCAATTTTTAGTACACAAACATAATCTGGTTGTACTGACCCGTTCGCCTTCAAAAGCTGTAAACCTATTACCAGGAGGGGTTAGCTGCGTCACCGATACTGATGATGTCGACTTTAATGAGCTTGATGCGGTCATTAATCTTGCGGGTGAACCAATAGCCAATGGCCGGTGGAGCAAAGAAAAAAAACAAGAGATCTACAATAGCCGGATAAAAATCACTGAGCAAATCGTTACAGCGATAAACACTGCGACGTCACCGCCCAAGGTGTTTATTTCAGGTAGTGCAATAGGTTTTTATGGACGCCAACCGGATAACTTGACCATCACTGAAGATTTCAAGGATTACCATGATGAATTCTCCCATAGGCTGTGCCGAGATTGGGAAGATACCGCCTTTAGAGCCAGCTCCAGCCAAACTCGAGTATGTATAATAAGAACAGGCATTGTGCTTTCAAAATCGGAAGGTGCTTTAGATAAAATGTTACCGCCTTTTCGATTTGGCGTTGGCGGCCCGATTGGTTCTGGAAGACAGGTGATGTCTTGGATCCATATCGACGATATGATTCAGGCGATAATGTATCTACTTAAACATGACGAGATCTGCGGTGTTATTAATGCAACAGCCCCAAACCCGGTATCAAATAAGCAATTTTCTCAAGCCTTAGCACGCGCTATCTCACGCCCTTGCCTATTTACCGTACCACCGTTTGTCCTCAAATTGGCATATGGTGAAATGTCAGAATTGCTACTGTACGGCCAATACGTCGTACCAAAAAGACTTCTCGATGCAGGTTATCGATTCCGCCACGATCATATTGAAGATGCCTTGAACGCACTTAACTTATAACTTTGTGCAATACTTTATTCAGATGATATATAGAGCTTTTCCCGCGTTAAGACTTTGTCCAGGTAATGTTTGGTTTCATCATACGGTAAACTCTTGTCTAGCGCTGCTAGTACGTTTTCTGGCGAGAGTGAATTAATTATCTTTGCTGCTTTTGTAATTGATCTCGAATCATCAGCATTAAAAACACGAGCAACATTTCCAGCACCGGTGTTATAAGCCGCAATCGTGCAATACTTACGACTAAGTGGGTTATGTATTTTACTCAGGTAGCGCTTATCTAGAATATTCAGGTAAGCCGTCCCCGCTTCAATATTATTATCCGTCACATATAGATAAGGTGCCGACATCGGTTCATCGCGATTGTACAACATACGATTCACATCAACACCCGCACTCGTCGGTACTATCTGCATCAAACCAAACGCAGGAATGTGTGACTTTGCCATTGGGTTAAAGTGGCTTTCGGTGTGCATAACCGCAAAAATTAAACTAGGTTCAATGTCAAAGCGCTTCGCTTGTGCATTCACTTGCCTAACATAACGTTCTGCTCGATGCTTGGAAAGTTCAGTCTGCTTGGGTAGCTTAAGCACGATTTCAGATACGACAGTTGCTTCACTTTTACCAGTATTACTAGCTGTTTCTAATAGCTTTTTAAGGCGTTTTTGCTTTAACAACTCCAGCTTTTTCTGTTGCGCTTGTTGTTGAGCCTCTGCTAATTTTGAATCTTCACCGTCAATGATGGCCTCATCCGTCTGACGTTCTATGTAGCGTTGCTGTTGTTCGAATTGGCTATCTATTTGCTTTTTCGCTGCGATCAACGCTTTTGCACGAGCAGCGTTATCCACTTCACGTTTCGTTGTTTCACTTTGGTTTATCGCGAGCGTATCAACATTAAATACATCAATTACTGCACGGTCTTTCGCGGTAAATTCCTTGTATAGGGCTTGAAGTTGAGCCTGAGATACCTTTTCATCTTCTGCATGCCTAATGCTTACTACCAACTCATTGGCTTCAAAGTCGACAACCATTCTGGATGATAAATCGTCACTGTAGGTGACAAATGCAGCTTGATCAGCAACAGTTATATCTCCCCACTGTTGGATCACGTTATCACGAAAGGCATCGTACTCTTCAAAATGCTCTTCGACATAATCAGCAAACTCACTTAATTGTTGGCGTTTATATTGCTCAAACTCGCTCAGCTCTTCATCACTAGGCTCGGAGGTTTGCCAACGTGACATTTTCTCTGATAGCTCTTCAAAAAGCTGGGCTTGACTCGCCACCGCACTTGGAATGGCACTTAACGCCATGACTAAAAATGAGTATATCGATTTGCGCATAGAGCGTTCCTTTCAAAAAATTAAAGCGTGAAACTCACGCTTTAATTAGTTAGCCTTGCAATTTCCTTCTCCAGATCTTTTTCTGCTTTGTAAGCTTTAAATTCTTGATATAAAAACTTTTCATCTTGAGGGTTTACACTGCGCTTACTTTCTTTGATCAAATCTTTGAAAAGTTCTTTAGTCTGATCAGGTGATAACGTCGTCAATGCACAGAAATAATCTTTACCAGAAATATCGATAACATCGGCCTTAACGATACGAGAGCCATTTAATGTTTGTTTAGTCAATTGTTTGGATACAGAGCTAAAGGTTGCGCCTACCGTTGTGTCATCGTTTGCATCTGTACGGTTCGCGAATGTCTTATCAAGGCCTTCAACACGGGTTTCAATTTGCTGAGCTAACGCAAGACGCGCATTTGCAACCGCCATTTTTTGATCGATTGAAATGTTGCCCGAGTATTTCACACAATCTGCTGCAGCTATACCATCTTCGATTGTTGGATTGAGAACCCATTCTGGAATATTAACTCTTGGGCTTGAAGCCGCATCATCTTTACTTGAACTACAAGCCGATAGCATCCCTATAACGGCCACTGATATAAGTAGTTGTTTTGCTTTCATGTTGGGTTCCTTAATTGCCCTGATTACGGAATAAAATTTATCAAAAAAATTATTGATTAACAGTAATAAATTGTAAAAACGATTTTTAACAATTTAGCACTTTCAATTCAATTTTTTACTATTTAATTTATTGTTATATGATTGAACACCACAACACTGCCATTATAAGAACAAGTATGCAAGGAATGCGATTCCAAGTTGATTTATATAACTTCATGATAAAGCTCTTTATCTTTACAGGTTGCTTGATGCTGAGCGGCTGTAACTTGACCCCTAAAGCCAACAAGCAGGCCATAGAATACGCGGAGCAAGGAGATTTTATCTCAGCCCAACAGCGTATTGACGATGCCTATAAAAATTCATCTAGTGACGAATTATTGTATTACCTAGAATCAGGCATGTTAGCTCACTTACAACATCATTATGAGTTAAGTAATCAACACCTTTCTCACGCAAAAGAAATTATTGAAGCCGCTTACACTGTCAGCATCAGCGACCAGCTTTTTTCTGCTTTTACTGGTGCGAGTTACAAAAAATATACTGGCCGTGCTTTTCATAAACCTATGATCCATACATTAATGGCGCTTAATTATGTATCGTTAGCAAACGCATCAAAAGTGAATCGTGTTGCTATGTATGACTCTGCACTGACAGAAATGCGTCAACTGGATTTATATCTCTCTCAATTACAGCAACAAACCGGAGGCTACGTAAATCAGCAAAAGGCAGGAAATGATATTGAGCAAATTTTTAAAGCGATTTTTAATCAACCATTTATCAGCGGTGAACTTGAGTATAAAGACGATGCATTTGCACAGTATTTAAGCGGCGTTCTATATGAGCAACAAGGCGAGCTAGATAGTGCTCGGATCCAATATGAGCGAGCGGTGAGCGCATACAAAAATGGCTTTAGTAAACAATACAAACTAGGTCAATATGCAGGCCAACAAGCACAGCAAGACCTCAACAGAGTGGTTGCAGACAAGGAAGAAAACTACTTCACATTAGTTCAAAGCTTAGGTGTATCACCGCAACGCAAAGAGTTTAACCTTTACCTTAGACCTGATGAAGAGGCACAAGCATTAGTGATTACGCCAATTTATTGGGGAACAAAAGAAGAACGCCAAGCCCAGTTCGCATGGTTTAATTTAATGTTTGCTGATACCAGTCTGTTTGATCTCATTCAAAACTATGCAACAGGCGACTTTAGCGATGTTGTATTAGGCACTGTCACAAAACGCTTACCTCTCGGTGATAAATTATGGCAAAAAGCCGTAGACGAAGGGGTGATTGATGCACTCAAGTATGGCAGTAGAATCTCGGTTACTTACTTACAACCTCATAAAAATGATATTCAACATGTTACGCTTTTCGCCAACGGACAAAAACTTACAGAATTACACCCCTTTTATTCGGTAAACTTACTCACACTGTATGACGCGCTAGGTAATGCCAATATGGAAATTTACACCGCTATTTCACGAGAAGTGTTAAAAGCAGTCACAGCAAGTAAAGCTATAAAGCAAGTTGGCATCCAACAGAACTCGCTGTTGGCAGGGCTTGCTCAGCTAACATCATCTGTCACCAACGCCATTACAGCAGCGGCAGACACAAGGCAATGGCAATCTTTACCGGGTGAGATTAGAGTAGCTCGAGTGAAATTACCCGAAAATACCACTCACCTGCAATTGCAAACCCAATTAAGGACTGGCAGAGTAATTAAACAGGATATACCGCTGACTCAAACAGCACCATTGCTCAGCCACATTCGCACCTTCACCGGTGTAGCTGAACCAGAAAAACAAAATTATTTATCATCTCTAACTAACATGGACTGAATACATGAAGCCTAAATTTGCAGTTAAATTAGTTGTCCCAATGCTCATCGCGTCTTGCGCAGCTATGACGGGTTGTTCTTCAACAACCAAAGTGAGTCGCGTGGACGCCAATGAAGAAATAGCGCTTTCAGATAAATGGAATGCCAAAGACTCTCAGTTAGTTGCTGAAGCAATGATAAGCGATATGCTCGGCTTCCCTTGGGTACGTGAACACCGTGCCAAAGAAGGCACTCGACCCGCAATCATTATTCAATCTGTTCGTAACAAGTCGCATCAGCATATTGCAGTTGACACTTTTTTGAATGACCTCAAGCGCGCCATATTGCGAAGCGGGCAAGCTGACTTCGTCGCAAACCGCTATGTACGAGATGAAATTCGTGAGGAAAGGCGAGACCAAGAGCTTAATTCAAGCCTCGAAACTCGTAATGAGATCGGCCAAGAGCAAGGTGCTGATTATGCACTATCCGGCACGATTAACTCATTTGTTGATGAACAAGGTGGTAGTCGAGTCACTTTCTACCAAGTAGATCTTCGATTAATAGACATGACGACTAACCGAGAGGTGTGGAATGGACAGAAGAAAATTCAAAAACTTCAAGAGCGCAGCGGGTATGGCTTCTAAACGTCTAGCGTTACCTCTGTGTATTCTACTTAGTTTATCTGCCTGTCAGTCTACCAAGCAGGCTGTTGCAAAGGAAGAAAGCTTACCCACTTGGGCTACACAGCAACCGAGCTCCGATTATCTAGTGTATGGCGTTGGTTCAGCGAGTCATATTGTAGATAGGACGGAAGCCAAACTTGCCGCCCAAGAAGCAGCTAGATTGGCGATTGCCAAACAGTTAAATGTGGAAATTGAAGGAACAACACAAGTTGCTCAAAGTCAAGCTAATGGCGATTTTTCGTATCGAGTGGATGAGATTTTATATTCTCGAGTCCCAAGTATACAATTACAGGGGATCAATATTGAGCAGGAGTTTTACTCCACAGAGCAAAAAACGGCCTATGCCCTTGCCTCATTTAACAAGATTGAGTCAAGAATGCACGCTGAGCTTGATATTAGACAACTTGACGAAGAGATCAGTAACGCGACTATTTCGGCACTAACCAATTCAGAAAAATTAAAAGAAGCGATGGCAATTAAGCGACTAATTGCTAAAAGACGCAAAGCAAACGAATATCACAGGCAATTAGGTGGAGGCAGCATTGCCATACCAGCCTCAGTGAGCAACAAAAACAAAATGCTGAATGATTTTATTCAGTCATTAACTTTTAGTATTTCATCAAAGTTTTGGGGACAGGAGTCTATCCGTAACCAGTTAGCCGAAAGCTTGACTAAGCAAGGTCTTACTGTTGTGGGTGAAAAACAAAGTGCAGACTTTCAAATTGATTTTAGCGTTGATTTCGAAGACGTGAAGAAAAACAGCACTTATTATGTTTTTGCCAACTCAAGTTTAAAACTCATGGAAAACGATAAAGAAAAGGCGCATGTTTCTGCACAAATAAAAGCAGCGTCTAGTTTTGAGAACATGGCTAAGTCTAATGCTGAAGAAAAGTCAGCAAAAATGCTAAGCAAAAAGCTGACGATGTTAATCATTGATAGCAAAATCTAAAGTAAGGCCCTTTTATAGGGCCTTACTTATCCCTTCCTAGAATGACTTCACCACTTTAACGCTGCTATCTGCAGCTCCCGAAGATACAAACCCAATTAGGTTAGGGTTACTCGCAACGAGTTTAAGTACCTCAGCATCATCGGCGGCTTCTTTTGGTGGCGTCCCTTTTCCAGTAAATACTAATTTTGACCAATAAGCTTTAAGTTGACTTGATGACTTATTAAGTACCTTTTCATTAAACTCATCGGTTACCGTCGAACCATCAGCCTGTGTTATCGGAAGTGCTTTAGAGCCATCGGAGAATGACTTTGATTTACCAATAAAAATTTGCTTAATTTCGTTTTCATCAAGTGTAGAGGTATTGGCAGGATTGACAATGACATCCACGGCTAGGCAACTAAAAGCGCTGCAAAGTAGAGTAAGTAAAAATAATTTTTTCATGCTTCTCTCCTTAAAATACCATGTCGATGCCAATTGTAATGGCTTTACTATCACCTGCGACCGCTAAACCAACGGAGTTATCCTCTACCTCATCGTACTGAATCTTGAAAGCGGCGGAGGAATGAAAATCCCAACGTACTCCAAACGAAGTGGTTTCATGGCTTTCGGCATCGTCGCCCTCGCCTTCAAAATCTGCGTAAGATACGAATGGCGTGATATTGTCAAAGCGATAGCCCAGTGTCAGCATCTTAGTGTCTAGATTGCCGTCTAAGTCCAACCGATTTAGCTCAGATAAAATAAAGAAATTTCCCCAGTCTGCATTTACTGCTAAACCATAAAACTTACCATCTCGCTCATCACTCCCCTCCCATAAAACAGGCTCTCCAGAGCGATACCGCTGGTTGGTGTAACGCATATGGGTTAAACGCACTTCAAGCCAATCATTACTGGTTTGAATTACGCCGCCTAGGATGTCTTTCCAGATTTCTCTAGTTGGCTCTTGAAAGAAAAACTCGCTCAACAGCTTATTGTCATCATCGTCTTCTTTACCGGCGTAAATATTCCCGCTTAATGACCAGTCGCCTATACTGCCGCTGTAGAGCATATTGATGCCATTATAATTAAAGATTTGCCAGGTGTAGTTGTCCGCGGGTGCCCGCATCCAAATATAGGCGTAACCCACATCATAAAAGTCGGAGTAATAGAATAGTGGTAAGCGCTTTTTACCTGCTTGGAACGTCCAATTCTCATTAATCTCATAAGACAAGTAAGCCCATTCGAACTTTGCATCAAAATCGTCTGCGCCGCGCGCAACAATTTGACCAGTAACACTTAAACCTTCTGTTAGATCAGCACTAAATTGAAGGCCCATCAGTGTTTCAGGTTCAAATGAGATATCCTCGTCGTAAACACTGACGATAGGATAATCGGCGAGAAATATTGGATCGTTTATTCCGAATTGTGGAACACCACTTCCGCTCAGCACCTTACCAGCATTGATACTTGCGAATCCGGAAAAGTTAACCTCTGCATGCCCTGAAAAACAGGCAAGGCAAAGGGTACAACCTAAAGCTAGTTTCATCTTCATTGTGATTCATCCCAATTGCTTGTTCTACAAGTACTACATTGCAAGTATAGTTAAATTTAAGAAAATGCTAGCAAAAGCAGAAAATTGATATAAATATTTGCAGAAAAAGGGATGAAATAGGAACAAAAAGCAGCATACGCTGCTTTTTAACAATTAAGATTCGTCGTTATAATAACGTTCTATTTGGTCCTTTAAGTTAGGCGGCACACCTTTAATCGTAAGTGTATCAGTCGCAGCATCATAAATAACCCGCTCACCCAAATGCTTACGTTCAAAGCCAACGCTTACTCCACCGCCGAGCCCAGAAAATTTCACCATACTCGTTACTGTCTTTTTATCGACAGGAAAGCTTTCTTCCAGCTCATAGCCCTGCTCTTTATAAAAGTCTTCAAACTTTACGTCTGAAGACTTAGAAAGCGTCTCGGACAGTGTATTAACATCTGCGTCCTCGCCGCTTGAAACACAGTCGTTACAGTAATCAAAAATTTCCTTGCGGATGTCGTCTTTTTCTGACTTTTCAAATTGCTGTGTAGACAAATAATCCTCAACCGCGTGTAACATAGTTTGTGATTGCTGCTTTGGATCGATCCCCTCTTCACAACCAAGAAAATCTAAAAAGAAATCAGCAACTTTTCGACCAGCACGCCCCTTAATGAAGGAAATATAACGGTTTTCTTCTGCGGCTGTATCCCAAGCATCTAAATCGATTCTAGCAGCCAATTGCATACGTGAAATATCTAAGTGTTTTGCTGCGGATAAGTCTAAGTCTGAGGTAATCGTGTAATGCTCTTTAATATTAATCAGTGCAATCATAATAAAATTGCTGGCAACATACTGATAATGACAAAACACTAAATACCCAGTTTCATGAAATGCATATTTATTAAGCTCTTCTTTAAGCACATTGGTTGCTTCTTGGGTTAAATTCCAAAAGTTAAGCTCATTATTTCTATAACTCTGCATCGCAGACGCGACCACACTGCTTTTTTCGCCGCTAAAAGCACAGAACCCTTTACCCGGTTTGCCATTGTAGGCATGGTGCAATTGTTCAATGAAAACATTAACTTTGTCATTGATTTGCATTTCATCGTCACGTAGATGTATTTCGGTATCTTCGTCTTGTTTGTCTACATAGTGAACAACTAGTTTTTTTACCTCAACGCTCATCTTTGTTTTTCACGCCTCTAATGTTAAAATGTAAAAATTATTGCTTTTATAAATTGAACCAACTGATGCCTATCCAATCAAAGTATTCCAATAAACAAGTAGAAGAAATTGTTGACCAATTAGTTAATGTATTAAGCTCGCAAAACGCACCAGTTGATCTCAGCTTAATGTGTTTGGGTAATTCTATCACGCACATTCTAAAAGAACATGTTCCAGAGAGTAAGAGACTATCTGTTGCCGAAAATTTTGCCAAAGCACTTACACAATCAGTAAAGTAACGGAATGAATCTTACACCGCACAGCCCTTTTTCATCAAAAGCAAGTCAATTACTCAGCTGGGGACACTGGTTTACCTTTGCTAACATTGGCTTGGTTTTATTGATTAGCTCAGTTTATTTGTTCGCCGACAAAGCGCCAAGTACCTTTGTCGGTTGGTTTTATATGCTGATCACGTGGATAAGCCATACCAGTTTTATCACTTTTTGTGCGTTTGTATTAACTATCTTTCCGCTTAGTTTAATATTCCCTTACCCGCGACATATTCGCGGGATGGCTGCAATTATTGCCTCGGTTGGTATTGTTGTACTAACAGTGGATGCCTTTGTTTACCTACAACTTGGCTACCATATAAACCCAGCTTCGCTTTCCGATATTTTTGTTTTATTGTGGGAAACCTTAGTCGGATCATCCCTCATTAATCTCATTATTACCATTGCAATGCTTGGACTGGTGCTCACTTTTGAACTACTCGCAGGTAATTATGCTTGGCGTCATTTGGCCGAGCTTAAATCCTATAAATTCCCTCGCTATGCAACGGGGACCATTGTTACCTGCTTTGCGCTCAGTCACAGCCTGCATATTTGGGCCGATGCGAATGCCTTTTTCGATATCACTAAGCAAGATAATGTATTACCTCTCTCATATCCTACAACCGCAAAGAGCTTACTCGCCAGACACGATTTACTTGATATCGAGCAGTATGAAGAAGCGCACTCATTGAGCATTGGTGATACGCATTCAAAATACAAAGCCCCTGTAATTTCGGCGGTATGCAAAGAAAAGAAAGATACCACAGAGCAACCTATCAACGTTTATGCTTACACAGATGAGGCGCTGTTCCAAAAAACAGCAACAGCACTTCAGAGCAACGGTAAAAATAACGTGTTCCGAATGGATTCTGTTTTACGCGCAGGAAATAGCAGCGATGCGCTATTCAGCCTGATATACGGTCTACCGAGTTATTATAAAGAGTCTGTCCTGCTACAGCAGCAAGTTCCGGTATGGTCAATTAATAATGACTTAATGAGTGTTAATGCTAATGGCGAGTTCTCTTTTGTTCCTTCTCATCAAGCAAGTAAATTAACAATCATTGAAGTAAGTGACGAAATTGACATTGATAGTTCAAAGCCGTTCGTGGCAATTGATATTAGTGCACAGCAAGCGACGGTGTTAACCAGTTCTGCAGTAACGAACATTGAGCTGTTTGCTCAGGCTTCTGGTCTTGTGCAGCCCAATGACATCACCTACACCCTGTTAAGCTCTTATCTAGGCTGCGACCCCCTTGCTCAACAAAGTATGCTGGCATCGAACATTAAAACTCGCTCTCATGCAGAAGGCGTTAACTTTACGCAAGGTGTCTTAGTTGCCTTCAAAAAAGACAAAATCACCTTAGTCAATCAAGATGGTAGCTTCAAGCAGATGTCAGCAAAGGAAGGCTTTGTGTTAAACGGTAATTTAGATATTCCATTTTTAATACAAAGTATTAAGACATTAAAAAAATTCACGGCCCCTGAAGCGCAATAACCTTGAACAAAGTGGGATGTCATCTATGGTTAAGTAGATATTAACTGTTACAGCAGGGATGCCATATGCAATTATATCTAAAACTACTTGTACTGATTTTTGTTTCTACTCATTGTTTCGCCACAACAACGGTAAAATACTTTAAATGCACGACCGATAGAGGCATCGTTTTTAGCCAATTTCCCTGTTCGGCCAATGCGACCCAGCATACGATAACCACATCCGATCCTAAAGCCTCGGCTCCCTCAGAGCAGCACTATAAAACGTTAAACAATTTGGAACGTAACCAAATTGCGAAAAGGACAAAGCGTGCACTCAGAGCCAAACACCATGAAAAAGCCGTGCTCAATCGCAAAAGAGATACCGCAGTTAGAGAGCAACAAGATCAATTAACTAAACTGATGAATGAAGACAGGCGCAAAAAGGTCGTCAGACAAGTTAAAAAGGAAATAAAGGCCATTAATAAGGCACATGCTAAAGCGATTAAAAGCCTAGAGAAAGAGATTTCAAAATTAGAAAAGCAACTCAAAGAATATGAGTGATATAACCGCTCAATTACATTGGTTGTTTTTTGAGAATCACACTTGGTCTATGCGCATTCGCTATAGTTATGCAAATACCTTAACTGGTATTACCAGATGACTTTTCGCACATTACCTTGTAAAGTGAAACCACTCCGCGTGGATAATTTATGAGGGATGTAGATGCAAGCACAGCAGTTAGCAGAGCGAATTTTATCAGGTTTTCAAAACCACTATCACGCATTTGTAAAAATTACCAAACTGGCACCCATCGCTTTTGCTGCTCAAAATTGGGGAGAGATAGAGCGGATAAGTAAAGCGAGGATCAGCCAATACGATAGTAAAGTTGATGAAACCGCACAGAAGTTAATACAACTCTATGGCTCTACGCAACTGGATGAATCGCTATGGTATAAAGTAAAACAGGCTTACCTTGAGCGTCTTACCTTTCACCCTCAACCAGAGCTTGCTGAAACTTTCTATAATTCAGTTTTTTGTCGCCTCTTTCACCGCCGATATTACAATAGCGATTTCATTTTTGTTGAAACCCAGCTTGCTAACGCCACATCACTCCCTGTAGAAGCAGAGTATCGAAGCTATTTTCCAGTCGTCAGTGGCCTCAAACCCACCATCAAAAGAATCATTGAACACATTGACTTTCATTGTGAATTTGAAGATTTAGATAGAGATATTCGACTACTCGTTAAGGCGTTTCTTAAACAAGCACCTAACACCCATCATCAGGCGCACTTAATGCGCTTCGACATCCTCAGCGCACCTTTCTATCGTAATAAAGGCGCCTATATTGTCGGCCGAGTGGTATCTAAATCTGGTGTACAGCCGTTTATCATTTCGGTATTACACGCACAAACTGGGGGCTTACTGATCGATGCGCTGCTTACCAACAGCTCACAAATGCGGGTGATTTTTGGTTTTGCGCGGGCTTACTTTTTAGTAGAGACCCACGCCCCATCTGCGCTAGTTAAGTTTTTAAATCAACTCATGCCAAATAAAACAAAGGCTGAGCTTTATAACGCCATCGGCTTTCATAAACAGGGGAAAACCGAATTTTATCGTGAGTTTTTACACCACTTAGCTAATTCCGAAGAACAATTTGAAGTCGCTCCAGGTACACCGGGTATGGTGATGATGGTATTCACTCTGCCAAGCTTTCCCTATGTTTTTAAAGTGATCCGTGACCAATTTCCAGAAAGTAAGCCATTTACAAAAACAACCGTTTTAGAGCGCTATCAACTTGTAAAACGCCACGATCGCGTAGGTAGAATGGCAGATACAATTGAATATTCCGATGTGGTGATCCCACTTGCACGTATTTCACCAGCCCTTTATCAGCTATTGCTGGACTCTATCTCTCAAAGTATACGTATTGAGGGGGATAATATGGTGATAAAGCACTTGTATATTGAACGCCGTATGACACCGCTCAACCTCTTTGTACAGCAAGCCGATGAAGAAACGTGTGAGCAAGTCATTAGAGATTACGGCTATGCGCTCAAAGAAATGCTCGCTGTAAACATTTTTCCAGGTGACATGCTGTTAAAAAACTTTGGCGTGAGTAAACACCATAGAGTTATCTTCTACGACTATGATGAGGTGCAATATCTCACGGAAATGAACTTTAGAGCGCTGCCAAAACAAGGGCTAGATAATATGTACGACTCTGGCGATATTTCCAGTGCACCACAAGACGTCTTTCCTGAACAGTTGTGTACATTTGTTCTGACAAATCCTACACTAAAGGAAATGTTTCTGCGCCATCATGCTGATTTGGCTGAGGTGTTGTTTTGGCAGCAAGCACAACGAGATATTCGTGAGAAAGTCGTAAGACATATTTACCCTTATCCACATGACAATCGCTTTCTCCAAAATGCCAAAAAAGAAGAATAATACAAAGGAAAACTGAGTGAACATTAGTAAAATTGACCTTAACCTGCTGGTTTACCTCGATACCTTACTTCGAGAATGCAATGTAACACGTGCCGCAAATCAATTAAGTATTACCCAACCGGCAATGAGTAACGGTCTTAAGCGTCTCAGAAACCTCTTTAATGACCCTATTTTAGTACGTACCAGCGAAGGCATGGTGCCAACAGAGCGCGCGCTTGAGCTGCAGCCTGTGATCCGTGGCATACTCATGACTTTGGAAGAAACCTTAGCCCCTAACAGGGAGTTTGAAGCAGCGAGTAGTAATCGAGTGTTTAGGATTATGGCCAGCGACTATGCTGCAAGTACGCTTGCGCCGAAACTTCTAACTAAACTTCATGAGGAAGCCCCAGATACGACCCTTGATATTCTCACGCCGAGTGATGTTACTTTTCATGATGTAGAAAATGGCAAGGTAGACATGGCAATTAACCGCTTCGAAAATCTACCGCAATCGTTTCACCACAAACGAATTTGGAAGGATAGTTTTTGCTGTCTGGTGAAGTCCGATAACCCCGTTATTACCAACTTTACGCTTGATGCCTATTTAAAATCTCGCCATATTTGGGTAAGTAAAACCGGATTTGGTGTTGGGGTCGGAATGGATCCCGCCGATGTACAGAAACTTGGCTGGGTTGACGAGGCACTCGCACACTTTGGAAAACACAGAAACATCGCAACTTTTACACGTAATTACCACGTTGCAATTCACTTAGCAAAAGAGCAGAACTTAATCGCAACATTACCGTCAAAAGCCGCGAATATCTATCGTGATGATCCGACCTTAACAGTTTTGGAGCCGCCATTCCCTATTCCGCCGTTTGAGTTAGATATGATTTGGAGCCCGCTATTACACCGTGATGCAAGCCACATTTGGCTGAGACAAAAAATCGCTGAGGTAGCTGAAGAGCTAGCATAGCGATATAACTAAGCTTTGCTTTGGTGCGCTTTTTGAAATTGGTATCGCCAGCTAATTGAACTATCCTTTTATCTATATGCATAAAAGGTGCAATAGAGCATGGCGAAATTCTCTTATAGAGCAACGGTTGATAGTAAAGAGAAACTTATCCACGCAGCCGCATACGGGGAATGCGTGGAAGCCAATATCATCGAGATGTACAAAAATTTAGGGCTTGCACTTAAATCGAATCAGCTAAAAAGTTTAGTTATCGACGTCTCTCAATTACATATCACCTACGACTATCCAAGCGTGCTAACCGTTTTACAAAAACTCAATCAATTTGTCGATGGGATTACTCTTGCCCGAGTTATCTCCCCCTCAGACACCAAAAGTGGATTAATTGAAGCATTTGCTGACAAGCACGGCTTAACGATTAAAAACTTCGAGAACTACAACGACGCAGTGGCTTGGGTACATGCTGTGAATACATAAAATAATTAAGGAAATTCAGAATAAAGTCATGAAATTAGTGATATTATTTTCCGTTGGTCAATAGCAGATGGCCAACCATAAGTAATTTTTGAACAACCTTTATTTCATAATAGGGAACTATGGAACACTATATCTCAACGTTCATTTTTTTCTTTGCGGTCATCGACCCCATTGGCACCATTCCAGTATTTATCGCAACCACTACTGGCTTTGATATTGCGACGAAACGAAAAATAGCGGTAAAAGCTACACTGGTTGCAGCAATTGTGTTGCTGTTTTTTATTATTGCGGGCGAAATCATTTTAAACGCGATTGGTATTCCCCTACCTGCATTCGCGATTGCCGGAGGCATCGTACTATTTATCTTTGCCATGACAATGATTTTTGGCGAGGGTAAGCCAAGTGAAGAGATTAAGTTAGACAGTAAAGCATCCGATACCGCTATTTTCCCTTTAGCAATGCCTTCTATCGCAAGCCCAGGGGCAATGCTAGCAGCCGTTTTGCTTACTAAAAACAGCGAAAACAATGTATTTGAACAACTCCAAACGTCGATTATTATGCTCAGCGTATTGGCTATCGTGTTGATATTTCTACTGGTTGCGACAAAAATTCACCAATGGATTGGTGATAGTGGCGCAAGTATCGTCAGCCGAGTAATGGGACTTATTTTAGCTTCAGTTGCAGTATCTAGTGTATTGGCGGGTATTAAAGAATATTTTATGTTGTAATAGAGAGTAACGAGAGGGTTAGCCCTCTCTTTCAACGCCAGCTCTCTTGCAATGTCATTGTTTCAAAATAAATTTCTTCACCGCTTTATTGTGTTCAGTCAGTGTTTTCGAAAAGTGGTGTCCACCATCTCCTGACGCAACAAAGTACAAGTATTCGGTTGTTGCTGGATTAAGTGCCGCATGGATCGCAGCACGAGATGGCATTGCAATGGGTGTCGGTGGCAAACCATCAATCCGATAGGTGTTATATGGTGTCTTTTCACGGATATCTTCACGTTTAATATCACCATCAAAGTGCTCACCGATACCATAAATAATGGTTGGATCTGTCTGTAAACGCATGCCCTTACGCAAACGATTGATAAAAACGGAGGCAACTTTATCTCGTTCTGCGACTACACCCGTTTCTTTCTCAATAATCGAAGCCAAGATCAAGGCTTCATAAGGCGTGTTTAAAGGAAGATCTGGCATTCTATTTTGCCACTCTTCTTCAAGCACACTCTGCATTTTGGTATGGGCACGTTTAAGTAAGCGCTGTGCTGAATCATTTCCATGATAGTGGTAGGTGTCGGGGTACAACCACCCTTCAGCTGAACTTTGCGATATATTCAGTTGTGCTGTCAGCTTATCAATGTCTTGCGTTAAGTAGGGGGCGCTGAGGAGCTTGTCTTTGACTTCCCAAATGGGCATCCCTTCAATGATTGTAAAGCTAAAGTTGTGTTGCTCCCCGCGACTAATTTTGCTGATGGCATCTAGTACAGTTAGCCCTTTAAGATCGTAAAAGCCCGCTTGTAACGCGAATAACTTAGGCTCTAACTTACTATAAAGTTGATAAGGAAAGCAGTTAGATAACGCCCCGCTACGCTGCCATAGATGACATAGCTGATTGAATGTTTGCCCAGCCTTTATCTCAACTAATGGCTCAGAGATATTAAGTGGTTCAAATTTAACCTTATTTATTTGCTGAGATAACCACCATGACGCTGCTGCTATCAAAAATGCGACTATGATGAACAGTTTTTTCATTTATATTATTTCCCTAAAAATCGCCTTTTCAATTCATGTAAGTCGGCGATATCGAAATGTTTATTCTCAATTCTTACTACAGGTACCAACTGCATTAAACTATTACAAATAAATACACCATCAGCCGCTTGTAACTCGTCAAAAGCAATATTTTTGACCCTAATATCGTGTTTACTTTCAAGTGCGGTTAAAAACACGCCTTTAATGCCTGAGCCACTAAGTTCTGGTGTATACAGCCTGTTGTCTTTAATCATGATGATATTTGCCGCTGACGCTTCAATCACCCTATCATTGATGTCCGTCACAATGACATCGTCACAAACCAATGTCTGAGCATCTTGTTTAATAAGTACTTGTTCTAACCGATTCAGTGTCTTTAATCCAGCGAGTAACGGCTGAATACCCAGTTTAACCCGGCTTAATGCGACTTCAATCCCACTCTGCTGCCAAGTTGTATAGTGTGAAGGAAAAGGTAATATCTGAATACTCACACTCAGCTTAGGCGTCTCAGGAGCTTGATAACCACGGCCCCCTTCCCCTCGAGTGATAAGGAGCTTTAGCACCGCTTCCCTTTTATCTTTAACTTGCTCTTGAACCAAAGACTCGATTTCGCCTAGTCGTAACTCAGGAAAGCCCAAGCGCTGCTGACATTCCACCAGTCGGTTTCTATGAAGTGGCCACAAATCAACATTTCCATCACGGACTAACGCGGTGGTAAAAAAGCCATCGCCATAGGCCAATCCTCTGTCAGTGTTAGAAAAAAGCTGTTGATTATCCACATCACTTTCCTTTTTAAGGGTATCAAAAACATAAAAAAACTCGGCAATGCCGAGCTTTTTTATCATAACCTACTTTGCTATCAAATTACTAAGGCTGATCTACACCTTTTTAAATAGCAACGAACCGTTTGTTCCACCGAAACCAAACGAGTTACACAAAGTGTACTCTAGTTTCGCATCACGGGCAGTATGAGGCACATAATCTAAATCACAGCCTTCATCTGGGTTATCCAAGTTAATGGTCGGCGTTACTTTTTGGTCTTGCAGCGCAAGAATCGAAATAATTGATTCAACTGAGCCCGCAGCACCAAGTAAGTGACCCATCATTGATTTAGACGAGCTCACCATCACATTTTTTGCCGCAGAACCAAATACCGACTTAACAGCATGCGTCTCTGCAACGTCACCCGCTGGAGTAGAAGTGCCGTGTGCGTTGATATAGCCAACCTGCTCTGCATTGATCCCTGCATCATTCAATGCATTAACCATGGCCTGTGCAGCACCTGCACCGTCTTCTGGTGGTGATGTCATGTGATATGCATCGCCACTCATACCAAAGCCAACCAGTTCAGCATAGATCTTCGCACCACGAGCTTTCGCATGCTCATATTCTTCCAGTACGATCACACCGGCTCCATCAGCTAGCACAAAACCATCACGGTCTTTATCCCAAGGGCGAGAAGCCGCTTGCGGATCATCGTTACGCGTAGAAAGCGCACGAGCCGCGCTAAAACCACCCATACCAATTGGGGTTGACGCTTTTTCAGCACCGCCTGCTACCATCGCATCCGCGTCGCCGTACGCAATCATACGTGCCGCATGACCAATATTATGAAGGCCAGTTGTACATGCAGTCACAATCGAAATATTTGGACCTCTCAAGCCATGCATGATGGACAAGTGGCCAGAGATCATATTGATAATGGTAGACGGAACGTAAAACGGAGAAAGCTTGCGTGGACCGCTATTTAATAGCTTAACGTGGTTTTCTTCAATAAGCGTCAAGCCACCGATACCAGAGCCGATGGCCACACCAACTCTAGCGGCATTCTCTTCGTTAACTTCAAGACCTGAGTCTTTTAAAGCCTGTACACCTGCAGCGATACCATACTGGATGAAAACATCCATTTTTTTAGCATCTTTAGGGGAAATGTACTCAGTGACATCAAAGTCGTTCACTAAACCAGCAAACTTAGTCCCGAAACCTTCTGTGTCAAAATGCGTGATATTGCGAATACCACTACGGCCTTCTAATAAGCCCTGCCAGGTAGATGCAACATCATTACCCAGCGGCGTCAACATACCTAAGCCAGTTACTACGACTCGACGTTTAGCCACGGTGTCCTCCAAAAAGGGATTATTATAATAATTGGGGGGTCTAGAAAGAGTTAGGGCAGCGAGTGCTGCCCTAATAGAAAAGCTAGTTACTCAGCGTGAGCAGTAACGTAGTCGATAGCTGCCTGAACAGTAGTGATTTTCTCAGCTTCTTCATCAGGGATCTCTGTATCGAACTCTTCTTCTAGCGCCATTACAAGCTCAACAGTGTCTAGAGAGTCAGCACCTAAATCATCAACGAAAGACGCTTCTGATTTAACTTCTTCTTCTTTAACACCTAGTTGTTCAACAATAATTTTCTTTACGCGTTCTTGGATGTCGCTCATTCTTCTTTCCTTTATTTAAACGCTACTGCGTTAATTTTCAGATTGCGGCGCAGTTTACGACGCATCATTCTGGGATTCAAGGATTGACCCGTACTTTTTTTTCTGGTCAAACCTGTTACAAAGCTATGGATCTTTTTATCGCCTATTTTCGTGACGATTTCAAGTACGTTGTCGACAAGATCACAAAAATTTCAATTGATTTGTGATCTTAGCGGGTTAAACCATGTACATCGCACCATTTACGTGCAAAGTTTCACCAGAAACATAAGCTGCCACATCTGATGCTAAATAAACCACAGCCGCTGCGATTTCTTCAGGCTGACCTAAACGACCTGCTGGTACATTCGCCAAAGTCGCTGCTTTTTGCTCATCAGTTAGCTCATCCGTCATGTCTGTCTGAATGAAGCCCGGTGCTACAGTATTTACCGTAATACCACGAGATGCAACCTCACGCGCCAATGATTTTGTAAAACCAATTACGCCCGCTTTTGCAGCAGCATAGTTAGCTTGACCCGCATTACCCATAGTGCCCACTACTGAACCAATGTTAATGATACGGCCATTTTTCTTCTTCATCATTGGGCGAAGTACCGCTTTTGATAAGCGGAAAATGGATGACAAGTTAGTATCGATGATGTCATCCCACTCTTGATCTTTCATGCGCATCAGCAAGTTATCGCGTGTGATACCAGCATTGTTTACCAACACATCGATATCACCTAAGTCTGCTTTGATTGCATCCAAAGTTGCTGCGATTGAGTCGGCATCTGTCACGTTTAGCGCATAACCTTTACCATTTTCGCCTAGATACTCAGAGATACGCTCTGCTCCAGACTCACTCGTTGCAGTACCCGCAACTTTTGCACCTTGTGCCACTAAGGCGTTAGCGATTGCTTTACCAATACCTCGGCTAGCACCCGTTACTAGTACTACTTTTCCTTCTAAAGAAAATAAATTACTCATAATACTCTCGTTATTATTCTGCTGCTGCAATGGCAGCTAAATCATTTACCGACACGCACGACACTGAGCGGTCGATGCGTTTGACAAGACCCGAAATCACTTTACCAGGGCCGAACTCAAAAGTTGTTGTAACACCTTCTTTTGCAACCGCTTGTACAGTTTCAGTCCATCTTACTGGACTATAAAGCTGGCGAATAAGCGCATCTTTTATTGCTGCAGCATCTTTTGCAACAGCAACGTCAACATTGTTAATCACGTCAAACTTTGGCTCTGAAAAAGCGAGTATCTCAAGATCTTTAGCTAATTTATCAGCTGCTGGTTTCATTAATGCGCAATGAGATGGAACGCTAACTGCTAGTGGTAATGCGCGTTTAGCTCCTGCTTCTTTACACGCTTCAGAGGCTCGATTTACTGCTTCAACATGACCCGCAATCACCACTTGACCTGGTGAGTTGTAGTTTACCGGCGAAACAACATCCCCCTGTGCAGATTCGGCACACACCTTAGCAATCACGTCATCATCTAAACCAATAATTGCCGCCATTGAACCCGTACCAGCAGGAACTGCTTCTTGCATGTATAAACCACGTTTTTCAACTAACTTAACGGCATCTGCAAGGGTTAATACTTCTGCACATACTAATGCAGAGTATTCGCCTAGACTATGGCCTGCTAACGTCAGTTCAGCTTCAACACCTTTCTCTTGCCACGCTCTAAAGATAGCGACACTTGCGGTCAATAATGCTGGTTGAGTACGGTGCGTTTGGTTTAATTCTTCTTCAGGACCATTTAGCACAAGTTCGGCTAAATCGTAGCCTAGTGCTTCTGACGCTTCAGCGAACGTCGCTTTAACGATGTCAGAAGATGCTAATAATTCAGATAACATGCCCACGCTTTGTGAGCCCTGCCCTGGGAAAAATAATGCGATTTTTTGTGACATATTGTGCTCTTATTTTCTCTGTTGTCGCCACGTCCTCATGTCACTTAGAAGTGTTAGGGATGCGGACCTGACGGTTGTTTTTCTGTGTCGACCTGAGCAAACACCGTTTGGATCTTTTCAGGGATCTTACGTTGTACTTCTTGCGCAGCTTCTTCAATCGCGGCTAAAAATGCCTTAGTTGTGGCATTTCCGTGACTTTTCACAACAATACCGCGCAATCCTACCAGACTTGCACCGTTATACTGGTCGGGGTTCACCCTTCTATACAATTTTTTTATAACGGGTCGAAGTAAAAAGGCCAACGCTTTATAAAAAAAGTGCTTTTTTAACGCTTTGCTAAACTTATGCATGATGAGTTTGGCAATCCCTTCACAGGTTTTCAAGGCAACGTTGCCGACAAATCCCTCACACACAATAACATCGGCTTTGCCAGAGAACATATCGCTCCCCTCACAATAGCCTTGATAATTAATAACAGATGAGGATTTCATTAATTTTGCAGCTTGCTTGATACCATCATGACCTTTGATTTCTTCAGAGCCAATGTTTAGCAAGCACACTTTAGGTGAAGGAATATTTAATGCCTCTCCAGCCACGATTGAGCCCATAATACCAAACTGATAGAGGGTCTCAGGGTCACAATGCACATTCGCACCAAGATCAAGCAGATAAACGGGCTGTTTTTTCTCTGTTGGAACGGCTGAAATTAACGCGGGACGCTTGATGCCAGGCAACATTTTTAGCACATAGTGGGCCATAAAAAAGAGCGCACCTGTATTGCCTGAACTTACACAAGCCTGCGCTTCGCCAGATTTCACCAAATCAAGCGCAATACGCATTGAAGACTGCTTTTTATTTCTAAGTGCAGAGGCAGGTTCACAACCGTTAGTGACGACTTCTTTACAGTGTTTAATTTTGAGTCTTGGATGATCCAGCATATTTGCTTTAGTCAAAGCACTTTCAATAACTTGCTGATTACCACAGAGGATTAGATTTAAATTTGGGTGCTTAAGCACAGCAGCGATGGCTGCGGGGATAGATGAACGGGGGCCGTAATCGCCCCCCATCATATCTAACGCAATGGTTAGATCAGTCAGCATAAAGTAATCTCTTACTTAGAAATTACTTTAACGCCTTTGTAGTAACCGTCAGCAGTCACGTGGTGACGACGATGAGTCTCGCCAGAAACCTGATCTACAGTTAGAGCTGGTCCACTGATCGCATCGTGTGAACGACGCATACCACGACGTGCGCGTGACTTCTTGCTTTTTTGTACCGCCATTAGCCTTCTCCTAAGAATCTTTCTTAAGTTGTTTCAAAATTTCAAATGGATTTGGTTTGCTATCTTCTGCTTCAATTTCACCAAAGCTCTTTGGCTTATCAGAATAAGAGCATAGTGCTTCATCATGCGTCGGGACTATCGGAATCGCGAGTAGCAGTTCATCTTCGACGATTTGTCTTAGATTAACTTCACCCTCTTCATCCAGTTCCAACACATCATAACGCTCGGGAAGATCATCCGACTCTGCACCTAATCCGACTGGCGAATACGCAAAGTCTTGTTCCAAATCCAACCCTAATTCATCATTACAACGCTGACATACAACAGTTAGATGGGCTCGGACTTTGCCTTGCACAACAACCAAACCTTGTTCGTCGATGTTGAAATGAATGTCTACCGCTATTTCACTATTTTGATCACGCACAACTTGCTGCAATCGAGAAAGTTCTTCAAGCATTACAACACCGTCATAAGATGCTCGACGTTGCGCTGCTCTGCATGGATCAATAGTGATGGGAATTTTCACCTTTTGCATAGGGGCTGCATCATATAGATAGTTACTGTGTTAGTCAAAGTAAAAATACACTTTCCCTTTGTTTTTCGCGTTATTGCGCATTATCCTGTTGGCAATGTTGTCACAAAGATAAAAATCTCATGAAAACGCCCCTTATTCTAGCCTCAAGTTCGCCATTTAGGCAGTCAATTTTGAAAAAATTAATGCTTCCTTTTGCATCTTTTTCACCGGATGTAGATGAGCAAACACTCGAAGGTGAATCAGCGCAGCAACTTGTTGCACGGTTGAGCGAATCAAAAGCCAAAGCAGCAATAGCAAAATATCAACAAGGTGTGGTAATTGGTTCAGACCAAGTCGCGCTGTTCAACGGTGAGATCCTAGGAAAGCCGCATAATAAAGAGAACGCGATTAAGCAACTAAGCCTATTTAGTAATAATCGCGTGACTTTTTTGACTGGTTTAACCGTTTTCGACATTGAAAGCGGCAAAACGGTCACTGAAGTAGTACCGTTCTACGTTTACTTTCGCCAACTTACCCAAGTACAGATCAGTAACTATTGTGATGCGGAAACACCTTACAACTGTGCTGGAAGCTTTAAAAGCGAAGGATTAGGGATCTGTCTGTTTGATAAACTTGAAGGAGAAGACCCCAATACCCTGATTGGCCTTCCCCTTATTCAACTCACTAAAACACTGCTCACATTTGGTATTGATGTGCTCGCTGAGCAATCAGGCCAACAATAGGTTAGACAAGTCATGATAGTTATCGCAAATATGGGCAGCCGATGTTTGCGATAACAGCTCTCTTGTTGCAACACCCATAGTGACGCCGATCGCGTCAATGCCTGCATTCTTCGCTAAATTCATATCAATTATCGTATCGCCTATCATGACAGCCTCTGTAGCTTCCACATTTAGTTCAGCCAAAATCTGAAGCAACATATCGGGATGCGGTTTAGACTCCGCCTCACATGCTGTCCGTGTCGTAACGAAAACATCACTCAACCCGCTTTCTGTCATCAGACGGTCAAGCCCGACTCGGCTTTTTCCTGTTGCAACCGCAACTTTGACTCCATTGCCATGTAATTGCTTTAAAAGTGTTTCAGCGCCTTCAAATAGAGGCGCTGGAGTTTTATCTTGATGTTTATAGATATACTTATAAGCCGCTATTAAAGACGCTAATTTGTCTTCATGATTTGGAAAAAGTGTCAGTATCGCTTTATCGAGAGACAGGCCGATAATACTTTTCGCCGCTTCGTTACTGACGGGTGCAATTCCACAAGATTCAGCAGCTTGATGAATGGTATTTATGATTTTTGGCACAGAGTCCATGACGGTGCCATCCCAGTCGAAAATTACACACTTATAACGCATGTTACTTCCTTAATTTAACTAAGCATGCTTCCAAAGCCCCATCCAATGGCGCCTCTACATGGTGTGTCGTTTCTGTTTTTGGGTGCATAAATCTGAGTTCTTTGGCATGCAAAAACAGCCTATTTAATCCCACTTCACGCATTTTGGCATCAAACACCTGATCGCCATACTTATCATCACACGCAATTGGATGTCCTTTGCATTGAGTATGCACTCGGATCTGGTGCGTTCTGCCTGTTACTGGTGACGCTTGCACTAAAGTTGCGGACTCAAAACGCTCGACGACTCTAAAACGAGTATGAGAAGGCTTGCCTTGCTCATGATCCACTCGCACCACTCGCTCACCTGACTTTAAGGTATTTTTACGTAGCGGTTCGGTGACATTTTTATGTTTGGCATCCCATTGCCCTGAAACCAGCGCAAGGTAATTCTTCTCCATGGTCTTTTCTCTTAACTGTTCATGAAGTCCTTTAAGCACAGCGCGGCGCTTTGAAATCAACAAACAACCCGATGTGTCGCGGTCCAAACGGTGCACCAACTCCAAACTTTGCTCTTGTGGGCGTAATGCTCTTAATGCTTCAATTAAGCCATAGCTTAAGCCGCTGCCACCATGTACCGCCATACCGGCTGGTTTATTTATAACTATCAGATACTTATCTTCATAAAGAATGGCATCTTCTAAGTTTGCGACTTTATCTAGATTTTTAGGCACAAACTCTGTTTTCTCCGCAACACGCACAGGTGGGATACGGATTTCATCATTGATTTGTAGTTTATATACAGGCTTCACCCGCTTTTTGTTTACGCGCACTTCCCCTTTACGAAGAATTTTATATACGGCGCTTTTTGGCACCCCTTTCAAATGCGTAACTAAAAAGTTATCGATCCTTTGACCTTCTTGGTCTTCAGTCACGGTAACGAAGCTAACTTGTAATGCGGGTTTCTCTGACATTGCCTAATCACTGATTTGAGTAATAATTTAGTTGCTATCTCGACATTATTAGTGGGATAATCAGGCCGCAAATTTTTGCGAGGTGCTTTTTATCGCAAAAACAATATCGTGATGCACATCTTGGATGGCAGATCATACAGATTAGAGCTAATATTTCCAAAGCTTTTATCATGCATCTAAGATAAACACGTGCGAACAGTCAATGCGAAGCGCGTAATATTTCGTTTAATGACTGGACACGACGAATAAACCAAAAAGCAAGAAATTAAAATTTGTCTGATACGTTTACCACAGTTGCAGTAATACCCGTGCATAGCAGGCCGCAACTCGTGAATAATCACAAAGCAATAAAGTCAAAAGATGGTGATAACCAAGCTTGGTAAACCAAGCTCAACTTACCCCGTGCAAGACGACTTTGTGAAACGAATAAACGTGCAAAAAGCGAACGATGGATCAGTGATTTTACCCTGATTTAAAGCGGAAACTGTGAATATGTTCCCTTTCCCCCAGTCGTGAGACTGCATCATTTAATAGGAACATCCAAGGTGTAACACGCTGTCGCTGGCAAGACGTATCAGGCGCTGTGAATAAATTAAGTAGAGAATTACAATATGAAACGTATGCTGATCAATGCAACGCAGCAAGAAGAAATGCGCGTGGCACTGGTTGACGGCCAGCGTCTATACGATCTAGATATAGAAAGCCCTGGTCACGAACAGAAAAAAGCCAATATCTATAAGGGTAAAATTACCCGTATCGAACCATCCCTAGAAGCCGCATTTGTTGATTATGGCGCTGAGCGTCACGGATTCCTTCCTTTAAAAGAAATCGCTAAAACGTATTTCCCAGATGGCTACACATTCAATGGTCGTCCTAACATCAAAGACGTGATCAAAGAAGGTCAAGAAGTCATCGTTCAGGTTGATAAAGAAGAACGTGGTCAAAAAGGTGCGGCACTTACAACGTTTATCAGCGTCGCTGGTAGCTACTTGGTATTAATGCCAAATAACCCAAGAGCTGGCGGTATTTCACGTCGTATCGAAGGTGATGAGCGCATTGAGCTTAAAGAAGCATTGAGTCGCTTAAACGTACCTAAAGGTATGGGTCTTATCGTACGCACCGCGGGCGTAGGTAAATCTTTCGAAGAACTAGAGTACGACCTTAAGGCGCTACTTGTTCATTGGGACGCAATCCAAAACGCAGCAAATAGCGGTAAAGCACCTTTCTTAATACACCAAGAAAGTAACGTGATCTTCCGTGCTATTCGCGATTATTTACGTCGTGATATCGGTGAGATCCTAATTGATAAACCGCGTGTTTTTGAAGAAGCGAAAGCGCATATCGAGCGTTTCCGTCCAGATTTCATCAATCGTGTTAAGCTTTATCAAAACGATGTGCCGTTATTCACGCATTATCAAATTGAGAGTCAGATTGAGTCAGCTTTCCAGCGTGAAGTGCGTTTGCCTTCAGGTGGTTCTATCGTTATTGATCCAACAGAAGCACTCACTTCTATCGATATCAACTCGTCAAAAGCGACGAAAGGTGGCGATATCGAAGAGACTGCGCTGAATACTAACCTAGAAGCGGCTGACGAGATTGCACGCCAGTTACGTTTACGTGATTTAGGTGGATTAATCGTTATCGACTTTATCGATATGACTCCGCCTCGCCATCAACGTGAAGTAGAAAACCGCTTGAAAGAAGCCGTTCGTACTGACCGTGCTCGCGTGCAAATCGGTAAGATTTCTCGTTTCGGCTTATTAGAAATGTCGCGTCAACGTTTGCGTCCGTCTTTAGGTGAAGCGAGCCAACATACGTGTCCACGCTGTGACGGCCAAGGCACCATTCGCTCAAACGAATCCATTGCTTTGTCTATCTTGCGTCTAATCGAAGAAGAAGCGATCAAAGATAATACCGCTCAGGTCAACGCCCAAGTGCCTGTCGCTGTTGGTGCTTATCTATTAAATGAAAAGCGTCGTTCTGTGCAACGCATCGAAAAGCGCCACGAGTGCCACGTTGTTATCATCCCTAATCAACACCTAGAAACACCTCACTATGAAGTGGTTAGGTTGCGTAAAGATGAAACAACAGAAGCTGCAAGCTATGAGCAGATCACCGCGCCAGAGCCTGAAGTCGTTGAAATTGCTCGAGCTCAAGCGATTGTGAAAGAGGAGCCTGTGTTAAAAGGTGTCGTTATGCCTGATGCACCGGCGCCTGCGCCAGCCCCTACTCCAGCTCAAACAGCAAAACCACAAACGCGTAAGCCACAAGCACAACCTGCTCAAAACGGCACCAGCCTGTTTGCAAAGATTGGTCAATGGTTCAAGAGCCTATTTGCTAGTGACAGCGATAACCAAGAAGAAAACAAGCCTTCTGAAGAAAAATCATCACGCGATAACAACCGTGATAATCGCCGTCGCAATAATAACAATCGTCGTCGTAACAATAACCGCCGTCGTAACGATCAACAAAAAGACACAACGGTTGAATCGAAAGACGAAAACAACAGTAACGAGCAACGTGGTGATAACCGCAAACGCCGTCGTCCAAATAACAGAAAGCGCCAAGATCAGGACAAAGCAAACCGTCCAGCTAAGGAGCCTGTAAACGATAACGTTGAAACGGTTGAGGCTAAAGACGCGCCAGTTAAAGAAGCGACAGTAAAACCACGCAGACAAAGACGTAATCTTCGCAAGAAGGTACGTGTGGAAGAAACCAATGCGCAGGATACTAACACGTCAGAGCAAGTTAGCACTGAAGAAGTGAAAGTAGAAGCAAAGCCGCTTGAACAACCAGCGAAAACGGCAGCTGAGTCTAAAGCTGAACAAAAGCCAAGGCAAAGAAAAGCGAAACCCGTCGCTGACAAATCAGAACAAGAGTCTGCAACTAACGAACATGTAGCAGCACCTTCTGAACAAGCTGACGTACACGCTCAAGCAAAGCAGCAAGAAACTGCTAACACTGAGCGCCACGAACAAAACGATGTTACCGAGGTGGTATCTACCGAACTTTCAGAATCGCAAAATGATGACGAAAATAAAGAAGGCCGCACTCGCTCTAGACGTTCTCCGCGTCATCTGAGAGCGGCAGGTCAACGTCGCCGTCGTCAGGATACGCCTGAAAAAGGTCAAGCTGCTGCATTTGTGCCCGTTGCAGATCAAGCAGCTGCAGAATACGAAGCAGAGCTAAAAGCAAAATCTTCTTCTGACATTGACGTTCAAGAAGGTGTACAGCAAGAAGCAAATACAGTTGAGACTCAATTGTCACCTGAAGCGGTAACTGAAGATAATGCGCCAGCGGCAGAAGTGACAGTTTCTGAGACACACACTGATGCAGAGCAGCATGTCGAAACTAAGCCAGCCGAAGCACAGGTTGACGAAAATGCAGCGCAAGAAGCGGAGCCTGTAAAAGAAGTTGAGGCAAGTACTGCTGAAGCACCATTGCAACAAGCTGCACAGCCCGAAACATCCGCAAGCGCTGACGAAGTAGTCGCAGAAGCAGTAGAAGCTATGCCGCCAGAAGCAGCAAAAGAGGTGAAAGCTGAGCCAA
Organism: Pseudoalteromonas sp. JC3; assembly: GCF_030291895.1. Classification (NCBI taxonomy): domain Bacteria; kingdom Pseudomonadati; phylum Pseudomonadota; class Gammaproteobacteria; order Alteromonadales; family Pseudoalteromonadaceae; genus Pseudoalteromonas; species Pseudoalteromonas sp. JC3. The sequence continues at coordinate 2,556,851 of NZ_CP127855.1, forward strand.
TCGCTGACACAGTAGAGGCTGAACAAGTTGAATCGACAGAGGAAAAAGTTGAGGCTGAAACTGCAGTTGTAGAAGAAACTCAGGCTTCTGACACTGAGGCAACACCTGAAGTTCAGGAGCCAGCAGCCGAGGCACCGGCAACAGAAGCGGTTGTGGAAACAACAGCTGCTGAAACAGTTACTGAATCTTCAACTGAAGATACAGCAGTCGCTGAAACAGTTGAAGCACCTACTCAACAAGTAGTAAACGGCAATTCAGTACAAAGCCGTATACGCTTCAATCAAACGGCTGCCGCGCCAATGACAAAGGCACAAAGTGTGATTGAGGATGTCGTGGTAGAAACACCATCTGCGATGCCACATGAACAGCGTCAGACTGTGGCGAATAGCGGATTAGGTGTTGGCTCTAAGTCACCAACAGGCAGAGCAAGCGCCGACATGGCCTCTCCTGCTCAGGTTGACTAAGCAGTAATTGAAAAGCCAGTCTTTTTAGACTGGCTTTTTTGTGTCCGAATTTTACTGAGCAGACAAATGGTAATACCAGTCCTTCGTAGCACTCCGTGTTATTTATCAGTAGAATGCCGTCAATTCTTTGATCGTTAAAGTCAAAAGTATGATCACACTTAAGAGATTTAAAAACGCCTCTTTAAAAGGTGACCTATTCGGTGGTGTAACCACTGCAATTATTTCTTTACCACTCGCACTCGCTTTTGGTGTTGCTTCTGGTGCTGGCGCAGAAGCTGGGATGTGGGGCGCAATTTTAGTTGGCTTATTTGCCGCGCTGTTCGGTGGTTCAACCTCCCTCATTTCTGAACCAACCGGCCCAATGACTGTTATCATGACAGCAGTACTCACCGCCATGATGAGCAAGTACCCCGAAAATGGTCTTGCGATGGGCTTTACTGTTGTCATGATGGCAGGTGCTTTTCAGGTTTTACTCGGTACGCTCAAGTTAGGTAAATACGTTACCTTGATGCCTTACAGCGTCATCTCCGGATTTATGTCTGGTATTGGTGTTATCCTCATTATTTTGCAGCTTGCTCCTTTACTTGGACACCAAGCGCCTGCAGGTGGTGTTGTTGGCACTTTGTCTAATTTGCCCAGCCTGCTAATGGATTTACACTTTTCTGAGTTGTTCCTCGGGGTGATCACACTTGCAATCTTATTCAAAATGCCAAGTAAGTGGCGCCAGTACGTCCCCGCTCAACTGGTCGCACTCGTCGCCGTTACACTGCTTTCAATTATTATTTTTGATACCGATAGTATTCGCCGCATCGGAGAAATTCCAAGTGGCTTGCCAAGTATTGTGTTGCCAGTATTATCACCAGAGCTATTCGTTGAAATGCTTATCGACGCATTGGTACTGGGCACTTTGGGCTGTATAGATACGTTACTAACAGCAGTAATAGCCGACAGTTTAACGCGAACCGAACATGATTCTGATAAGGAGCTCAGAGGCCAAGGTATTGCCAATATGATAGCTGGCCTTTTTGGTGCATTGCCAGGTGCTGGTGCAACGATGGGAACTGTGGTCAATATTCAAGTGGGCGCTCGCTCGCCCATTGCTGGCATATTCAGGGCACTAATTTTGATGGCCGTAGTCTTTATCGCGGGCAGCCTGACCGAGCCAATCCCAATGGCGGTGCTTGCTGGTATTGCAGTGTATGTTGGTTTTAATATTCTGGATTGGAGTTTTATCCAGCGTGCTCATAAGCTTAGTGTCAGTCAAATGGCGATTATGTATGGCGTAATGCTACTTACCGTTTTTGTTGACCTGATTGTTGCCGTGGGCCTTGGCGTATTTATCTCTAATGTGATGATCATAGAGAGATTAAGCCGAGTGCAAGCTAATCATGTTAAAGCAATTAGCGACAGTGATAGCGACGAAGATGTGCCACTAACAAAAAAGGAAAGCGAGCTGTTAGATAAAGCCAACGGTAAACTATTATTCTTTTATCTTTCCGGGCCAATGATTTTTAGCGTCTCAAAAGCAATCGCAAGACAACACCGCAAGATTAGTGAATACAAAGCCATGGTATTAGATTTAAGCGACGTAGCTATGATTGATGTCACCGTGGGCTTAGCCATTGAAAATGCGATTACAGATGCGCTTGATGCTGACTGTAGCGTGTTTATCTATTCACCGAATTTGGAGACCACCGATAAGCTCAAGCGCTTAAACATTCATGACCGTCTAGGCGACCGTGCATTTTGTGATAGTCGCGAGATAGCGCTCAGTCAAGCCATTGATACTATGGCTAAAACTTATTAAAGTGCGCACTTAAGTGATCCAGTAATAACCGTAAGCTGGTCGCGACAAATTGTCTGGGTGGATACAGCGCCCAGACCCCCTCTTCTTCAGGTCTAAAGTTGGTTAGTACCTCTGTTAACTCACCACTCTCTAGCGACTCTTGCACGTAATAATGTGGTAACTGTACCAAACCTAAGCCTTGCTTTGCTGCTTCCAAGAGCCCCCAACCACTGTTGCAACGCAGTGGCCCCGCCACTTTAATTTGTCGCGTTTTACCGTGCTCAACAAAGCGCCATTCGCTGCTATTGCCAATCAAACATTTATGATTGCCAAGCTCAGCGAGCGTATGCGGTTGGCCAAATTGATTTAAATAGATATTCGCGCCACACACCATGGTTTTACGTGTGGTTAGCCGTTTGGCGCGCAGTGATGAATCCTGTAACTTACCGAGTCGAATTGCCAAGTCAAAGCCCTTATCGAGCAAGTCGACTTGATTGTTCGTCAAATGCATTTCAACCTCAACTTTTGGATACAAACGCATAAAGTCAACCACGGCAGGCATGACATAAGATTCGCCGTACATTACCGGTGCGGTAAGCTTAAGTTTGCCTGTTGGCTGTCTATCACGTTGACGGATTGCAGCAGTGGCGTCATCTAATCCATGCTGCAAATGCTTTGCGTGAGATAAAAACACTTCACCTTCCTGAGTCAGCGCTAATTTTCGGGTAGTGCGCGTCAAAAGTTGTATGTTGAGCCGCTCCTCTAACATTTTCACACGGCGACTAATTTGCGCAACCGAAGTATTTAACTGAGTTGCAGCCCCACTAAATGAGCCATTACTCGCGACCGCTACAAACTCATCAATGCCAATCCATCTATCCATTATTACATATACGTAAAAGTCTTTATGATTTTTATAGATTATCAAAAATCATAATGTAGTTATACTGATATCAACTTTTAAGAAAGGAACAAACCATGTCTGAATTTATTAAATCTAAAGCAGCAATCGCTTGGGGCCCAGGTCAACCGCTTAGTATTGAAGAAGTTGATGTTATGCCACCGAAAAAAGGCGAAGTCTTAGTTAAAATCACCGCAACAGGCGTATGTCATACCGATGCTTTCACTTTGTCTGGCGACGATCCTGAAGGCGTATTCCCAGCAATCTTAGGTCATGAAGGTGCAGGTATTGTTGAAGCGATTGGTGAAGGCGTTACTAGCGTTGCCGTTGGCGACCATGTGATCCCATTGTACACACCGGAATGTGGCGAATGTAAGTTCTGTAAGTCTGGTAAAACGAACCTTTGTCAGCAGATCCGTGAAACCCAAGGTAAAGGCTTGATGCCTGATGGCACAACCCGCTTTTATAAAGACGGCCAACCAATTTATCACTACATGGGCACGTCAACGTTCTCTGAGTACACTGTGCTGCCAGAAATCTCTTTGGCTAAAGTAAACAAAGCAGCGCCTCTTGAGGAGATCTGTTTGCTTGGCTGTGGTGTCACCACAGGAATGGGCGCAGTAATGAATACCGCTAAAGTGCAAAAAGGCGATACCGTCGCCATTTTCGGCCTAGGTGGTATCGGCTTGTCCGCTATCATTGGCGCGGCAATGGCTGGCGCGAGTCGGATCATCGGTATCGACATCAATGAAGATAAGTTTGAGCTGGCGACAAAGCTTGGGGCAACCGATCTTATCAACCCGAAAAACTTCGACAAACCTATCCAAGAAGTGATCGTTGAAATGACCGATGGCGGTGTGGATTTCTCGTTCGAATGTATCGGTAACGTAGATGTTATGAGAAGTGCCCTTGAGTGCTGTCACAAAGGTTGGGGTGAGTCTGTCATCATCGGTGTTGCAGGCGCTGGACAAGAGATTTCAACACGCCCATTCCAATTGGTTACCGGTCGCGTATGGCGCGGCAGTGCTTTTGGTGGCGTAAAAGGTCGCTCAGAGCTTCCTGAGATTGTTGAACGCTATATGGCTGGTGAATTCAAACTCAATGACTTTATCACTCATACCATGAAGCTCGAAGATATTAATGAAGCCTTTGATTTAATGCATGAAGGCAAGAGTATCCGCTCAGTGATCCATTACTAGTACCCGCTCAAGGACGCACAGGTTGCGTCCTATTTCGCTTAATTAAGGAGCACTTGATGGAACTGATTTCCAGCAACAAAGTATCCGGCGGTTGGCATAAGCGCTACACACATACCAGCCAGTCGACACAGTGTGAAATGACCTTCGCCATTTTTTTACCTGAAATTGTCAACGAGGGACAACAAGCCCCGGTTTTATATTGGCTCTCAGGGTTAACCTGCAGCGATGAAAACTTCATGCAAAAAGCAGGCGCGTTTAAAAAAGCCAACGAGCTTGGTATCGCTATTGTCGCGCCAGATACAAGCCCGCGTGGAGAAGGCGTTGCAGATGATGAAAATGGCGCTTATGACTTTGGTCTAGGTGCGGGGTTTTACGTCAATGCGACACAGGCACCGTATAGTCAACATTATCAAATGTATGACTACGTGACCGAAGAGCTGCCCCAGTTAATCGAAGCGCACTTCCCTGTTAGTCCGCAAAAAGCCATTAGTGGTCACTCCATGGGGGGGCATGGTGCGTTAATTATTGGGCTTAGAAACCCTGATGCCTATACGAGTATCTCAGCATTTAGCCCAATCGTGAACCCAAGTAACTGCCCCTGGGGTCAAAAAGCGCTAACAGGATATTTAGGGGACGACAAACAGCGCTGGCTACAATATGACGCGACCGAATTATTGTCGCACTATGTTAGTCCAACGAAACGTCCGATACTCATTGAGCAAGGTTCAAGTGACCAGTTTTTAGACGAGCAGTTAAAGCCTTGGTTATTCGAACAAGCTGCAGAAAAAGCAGGCTACCCTATCACGCTAAACATGCATGAAGGTTACGATCATAGCTATTTCTTTATCTCGAGCTTTATTGAAAATCATCTTGAGTTTCATGCTAACTATATGAGATGAGCCTGACTGCCGCTTGCGCTTTGAGCACTAAGCTAAAAATAAAAAAGGCGTACTCCCTGTACGCCTTGCTTGCTTAACATTATTCTTTATATCAAATCATCAGATTAAATCGCCGTATGGATTCGTTGGACAAAGCTGTATACTTTGCTCGAACCCAGGAATGGCTAACTCTTGCTGGCTTAAATTTAATTCAGACTCATCAATCATGCCATTGCCAAAACGGTAAATGAGTTCGTACTGACCATAATCGGCCCCTTGCTGATATGCAATTTGCCTTTGTGTTGTAATGGCAAGTTGTTGCTCATAATTTGCAAACTCAGCTTGGCTATAGCGCTTGCTTAGTAGCTGCTTCGTGAGCTTTGGAGAAAGTACAGTTGCCGTTGCATTGTTGCCGCCAAAGCCCTTGGAGTTTATAAAGGCGATATCCATTGGCTCGCACTCATAGTGCTCGGTACGAATATCTAAATGCTCGGCGTGAACATCTTCTGCTACTGCATTGATTGTGGTGATCCCGGGCATAATATTGTATTCGAACACCCCAAGTGCCATCGCAAGCTGGTCGCCAGACGCCGGCGCGATGGTATGACCAACATAGGCTTTTGGCGCCGCCACTTTCCAACCATTAATCGCAAAGGTTTCTGCGATTTTGTGGTAGATAAGCGACTCAGTGACCCGGTTTTGTGGTGTGCTTGAGCCATGTGCCAAAATAAAGCTGCGTTTTATTAAAGCCTCTGTGCCTGCGATTTGCTGAGCCAGCGCGACCGATTTTGCCATGGTAATATAGTTACCAGGTCCTGGTGCCGTAATCGACTTTTTCACGCCGTCTGCATTGACATATACGTCAGCAACCGAGCCCATGATCTGCGCGCCAAGTTCAATTGCTAAGGCGTCATCCATCAAAATCGCCACTTGTGCCCCTTCACCAATTGTAAAGCCACAGTTTTCACCAAAAGGACGACTTGTTTTGCGATAATCTACATGCTCAGTACCATCAAGTTTACGCAAACCTTCTTCATTTGCGAGTGCGCCCATATTACCGAAGCCTTCGATGATCTCTGGTGTAATGGCACACTCAACACTGGCTACAATCGCCACTCGAGTACGGCCAGCCTGAATATCATTCACTGCAGCGCGGAGGTTATATAGAAACGTCGCACAGGCACCTGATGTCGTAAATGTTGTGCCAACGCTACCAGTAACATAAGCATTGATAAAGTCAGTGGACATGGTGTTGAGTCCTAGCGCTAACTGCTTAGTGCTTACTCGGTCGCCACGCAAACGACTACGTACTAATCCACCTAAGCCCTCATCATTCATTTGCCCTGCCACAGAGGCGGAGTAAGTGCCGATTTGGTCCGGTCGCACGCTGTTCATTACCTTGTCCCACTTAAGACCCGTTGAGCGGATAGCGTCGGTTGCAGCAAAAATCGTCGCCTGAAGACCGCGTGGTTGGTAACGGCTGTTATACATGAGTGACGGCTCAAAGCCTGTTGGTAATTGACCTGCGGCTTTAATTGGATTGTCTCTATAGCTATCGTGCTTAACTTCAATCTGGTCCGCAATGGTTACTTCAACCGTTTTTGGATCGAGCTCAATCACTTGCCAAGCTGCAGGAACAGGCTCTGGTAAGTCACGTTTACGACAACTGAATACTATCTTGCTATCATCATTTGCTTTCATTGTGAGCTTTTGCTGCCAAGGGGTCGCATCTACATCAAAATGGTTTTTTTCGATTTTACGGATCAACGTTCCCGCTAAGATCTGCTCACCAAAACGCGACTCAATCTCCATCTCTTGAACGACTTGGTCATTTTGGTCAATCAGCTGGCCATCTTCATAACGCACTAAGTTCATTAAACTCGCAAGGCCCAAATAGGTCTCTTGTCGGTCTTTAGCATTTAGCTTATCAAGTACAATACGTTTGTAGCCTTGATGGAAAGAGGTGCGCCCCGCGGCGTTAATTCCCCCCATTCCTATAATAATTGGCAATGCTGTCATGTCGTTCCTACTTCTGAACTAAGATAATGACTTGATTTTAATTGCATTCGAATTTAAGTTTTTACAAAATACGCCACATATAAATCATTTTTCGCCAAAACAAAGAGGTCGGAGCAGATGAAATCCTATACTAAGGTCGCCATTGTGCTTTACAAGCATATGCTCGTTACCAGTGTCACCTTACCGCTGGAAATGCTCAAAGCCGGACAAGCCTTTGCTAAAGTACATCTAAAAGAGGCTTATGTTCCTTTAGAAGTTCTCCTTTGCAGCAGCCAAGGCGAGGCGGTCAACGCCGATAATTACCTGACACTTGAGGCACAAAGTGACTTTAGCTCATTGCCTTTATATGACTACATTATTGTGCCAAGTATATGGCGAAATCCAAGACCTATTGTAAGACAAAACCAAGCGCTGAGTGAGTCACTTGCGGATGCATGGGGAGCAGGAAGCACACTGATAGGTGTTGGTACAGGTGTTTGCTTTTTAGCAAGTTCAGGCCTGCTTGACGGGCATTCAGCAACGACCCACTGGCATTTTGCCAAACAATTTTCTCAGCTATACCCCAATGTTGAATTAAAACCGGATTACTTTATCACTCAATCAGAGCGGATCTACACTGTAGCCAGCTTAAATGCGCTGGCTGATGTTATTGTACATATTATTGAACTACTGTACGGGATAGATGCCGCACACCATGTGCAGCAAAACTTTTCTCATGAAATTCGTAAACCATACGAAGAACAGCGCTATTTAGAAGGGGCTGTGGACCGTCATGCTGACGAGCAAATTGCCGCAATTCTATTTTGGCTGAAAAATAACGCCGCATCGGAAATCTCTTTACCCGCTGTCGCGGCGCAATTTGATTTGAGTTATCGCACCTTTAACCGCCGCTTTAAACAAGCAACAGGACAAACCGCCGTTGCCTACTTGCAACAGGTGCGTATAGAAATGTGTAAAGAGCTACTCGCGAGCAGTAACCTCTCCATTCAAGATATTGCCCTTGCTTCTGGATTTAATTCACAAGGGCAATTAAGTAGAGTATTTAGGCAATTAATGGGAAAGTCACCAAGCACATATCGGGCAATAGTAAGAAAGAAATTGTTCTCGTAGCAACTCGTAGCAAAACGAGAGTAAACTACTCTACAGTATTTGCATCACGGTTAACGTTTGCTGTTGGCCGTTGAAGAAAAACGAAATATCTTCGTCTACCGTTAACCCCTTTAGTCGCTTGCCAAGAGGCGCATCAAACGTTAACACCAACACTGGTGTTTCTTTATATTGGATTTTTAGCCCGCCTTCGCAAGGCGCAAAATAGAACCAATGACAGTTGCCCTGCTCGTCTTCAATTTCAACTAGTGCGTTATGTGCAATTGTATTGCTTACAGCTAGAGCCAACTGATTCAATATTGTTTGTTTTGCCAAATGCATGGCATCAACGCGCTCACTTTGTCCTTCTGCCAAATACCCATATTCGATACTCAACGAGTCATATTGTGTTTCAGCAGCACTTTGTTCATGGGTAGCATCAGCACGTGCACTGTTTGCCGCTTCAGTGGCTTCAATCAGCTTTTGTTCAAGTGCAAACTTGAGATATTCGATAAAAACAGATTTATTCATTGGTAGTTTACAGCTATTGGATGACTGGTAGTAACAGACTGGCCGTTAACGGTTAGCGCCAAACGTAAAATCCAACGCATAGATTTATCCGTGCAAACACCGACCATGGTTTTTGCTATCAGTGTGTTTTTGTCAAAGAACACGGGAATTCTCCCCATGTTCATATTTTCTCCCTCAAGCCATGCCGAAACGACCTCTACTTTAGTCGCACTTTTTAGCCCAATGGTAAATTCTGTTTCCGGTTGAACCTGCTCTGAGCCCAGATAAATCTGCACTTGTGGAGTCAAATCACAGGGCGTTGAAAAATTACAGACATTTCTTGTTACTGAACTTTCACTTTTTTCTGAACTTTCATGTATAATAATAGTCGGGTCTGAACAGGCCACGAGGAAAACACCTAGCAACCCGATTGTTAATTGCTTTGCAATCATGAGGGATTTACCGTCACTTCTGAATCCTGCGCAGTGTACGCAAGTTTCAGGGCAAATGCTAGGTTGCTTAAGAAGCGAACAAAAAGCGCCTGAAAACTTGATTGATGTCATAATTTTAGGCGTTTTAGGTATCTTTTCATAAGCAAAAAAATTATCATTTCCTCGCAAAAATAAAGGTTTCTCGGGCTGGTTAGGTTTTCACTCATCTTTTGAGTTAAAACATGACGGGCTTGAAGAAATATAACTAGGGCCTGTAATTCAGGTAATTCATTTCTAATCGCAATAAATTGCAGCGGAATCCAGAAAATGAGCCAAACAGTAGCATCACAAACTGAGTACAATTATAAAGTTGTACGCCAATTCGCTATCATGACAGTGATTTGGGGCATTGTTGGCATGGGTGTAGGTGTATTTATCGCAGCGCAACTTGCGTGGCCTGCGTTAAACTTCGACATTCCATGGTTAACTTACTCTAGACTTCGTCCGTTACACACGAACGCAGTAATCTTTGCATTTGGTACAAGTGCACTATTTGCAACCTCTTACTATGTTGTTCAGCGCACGTGTCAAACGCGCCTGTTCTCTGACAAACTTGCCGCATTTACCTTCTGGGGTTGGCAAGCCATTATCGTATCTGCGGCTATCACGCTTCCTCTGGGCATTACTTCTTCAAAAGAATACGCTGAACTAGAGTGGCCGATTGATATCGCAATCGCGGTAGTATGGGTTACTTATGCTGTAGTATTCTTTGGTACTCTTATCAAGCGTAAAGTGTCACACATCTATGTAGCAAACTGGTTCTACGCTGGTTTCATTATCACTGTTGCAGTGCTTCACATTGTAAACAGTATGGCTATCCCTGTATCACTTACTAAATCTTATTCAATCTACGCAGGTGCAGTAGATGCGATGGTTCAGTGGTGGTATGGTCACAACGCAGTAGGCTTCCTACTTACCGCTGGTTTCTTAGGTATGATGTACTACTTCGTACCAAAACAAGCAGGTCGTCCAGTGTACTCTTACCGTCTATCGGTTGTTCACTTCTGGGCTCTTGTTTCTCTATATATTTGGGCAGGTCCTCACCACCTTCACTACACCGCACTACCTGACTGGACACAGTCTCTAGGTATGGTGATGTCAGTTATCCTATTCGTTCCTTCTTGGGGCGGTATGATCAACGGTATCATGACGCTGTCTGGCGCTTGGCACAAACTACGTACTGACCCAGTACTGCGTTTCTTAGTTGTGTCTCTATCGTTTTACGGTATGTCTACGTTCGAAGGCCCAATGATGGCTATTAAGTCTGTAAATGCGCTTTCACATTACACAGACTGGACAGTAGGTCACGTACACTCTGGTGCACTAGGTTGGGTTGCGATGATTTCTATCGGTGCAATTTACCACCTAATCCCTGCCCTATTTGGTCACGGTAACATGTACAGCATCAAGCTAGTTAACACGCATTTCTGGCTACACACTGTTGGTGTTGTGCTTTATATCGTTGCAATGTGGATCTCTGGTGTTATGCAAGGCCTAATGTGGCGCGCAGTAAATGCTGACGGTACATTAATGTACAGCTTTGTTCAGTCACTAGAAGCTTCTAAGCCTTTCTATATCATGCGATTCCTAGGCGGTGTATTCATCGTAGTTGGTATGCTGGTAATGGCTTACAACGTATTCCGTACGGTTACTGCAAAAAGTGGTCAACTTGCCACTGATGCAAACCCGCAAGTGGCTTAAGGGGTATTGAGTATGAGCAACAATAACTCAACAAACAAACACGAAATCGTTGAAAAGAACGTTGGCCTGATGGCTATCCTAACGGTATTCGCGATTAGCTTCGGTGCACTAGTTGAAATTACTCCACTAATGTTCCAAAAAGATACCACTCAGCCAGTAGAAGGCTTACGCCCGCTTACCGCGCTTGAAATGGAAGGTCGTGACATCTTCGTACGTGAAGGTTGTTACAACTGTCACTCACAGATGGTTCGTCCATTCCGTGATGAAGTTGAGCGCTACGGTCACTACTCTGTAGCCGGTGAGTCAGTATGGGATCACCCATTCCAGTGGGGCTCTAAACGTACAGGTCCAGATTTGGCACGTGTTGGTCAGCGTTATTCTGACGACTGGCACTATGCGCACTTAATGGATCCTCGCTCGGTGGTACCTGAGTCAAACATGCCAGGCTACCCTTGGCTTGATAGCACTAAAGTAGATACCACTTATACTCTGAAAAAATTACAAGTGTTCCGTGATGCATTTGGTATTGATAAGTCGTCAGACCGCTACAATGGCAAAGGCTACGGTGATGATGCTGAACTACAAGCGCAAGTGGATGAAATCCACGCGATGAACGGTGGTGAAGGTGCGACAGAAATGCAAGCACTTATCGCTTACTTACAACAACTTGGCACACATTTGAAGTAATTGTTATGGATTACGGCACATACAGAGGCATTTTGACTCTGGTAATTTTGGTACTGTTTATAGTGATTGTTGTGTGGGCATATAGCAAGCGCTCTAAGCGCCGTTTCGACGACGCTGCTAATGCCATTTTTGAAGATGAGAAAAAACATAACAACACTATCTCTAACGAGGAAAAGGAGTCTGAAAAATGACTAGCTTTTGGAGTATTTGGGTTATTGTACTAACCCTAGCGTGTCTAGCTCTGATTTTCGGCCTGCTAATTTGGAACCTGAAAAACTACACAGGTGTCAAAGAAGGCGAAAGCTGTGGTCACGAGTTCGACGGAATTGAGGAATTAAATAATCCACTACCAAAGTGGTGGACTTACATGTTCTTCGCGACTTTTGTTTGGTCAGTATATTATCTTGCTGCTTACCCAGGTCTTGGTAACTTTAAAGGTTTCTTAAACTGGACGAGCTCTAACCAAGGTATTACTACCTTGGCAGAGTCTAAGAAAGCAGTCGCTGAAGCAAATGAAAATGGCCAGTGGGTACAACTTGATAAAGAAGTTGAAGCAGCACAAGACCGTTTTGGCCCTATCTTCCAAGAATTTGCAAAGCAAGACGTACTTGCGCTTGCAAAGAATGAAGAAGCACTTGAAATCGGTCAACGTTTATTCTCGCAAAACTGTGCTCAGTGTCATGGCTCTGATGCTCGTGGTGGCGCAGGCTTCCCTAACCTAACTGATAAAGACTGGTTATATGGTGGCACGCCTGACAAGATCAAAGAAACACTGCTTAACGGTCGTGTTGCAGCGATGCCAGCTTGGCAAGATGCACTTGGTGATCAAGGCGTAAAAGAAATGACTGCTTATGTACTAAGCCTTTCTGGACGTACTGTTAACCAAAAAGATGCTGAAGCAGGTAAAGCTAAGTTTGCAATGTGTGCAGCTTGTCATGGTATGGATGGTAAAGGTTCTGTTGCACATAACCTGCCGTTCGGTGCACCAAACTTAACCGATAATATCTGGCTATACGGTGGTTCTCAACGCGCAGTTGAAGACACACTTCGCCACGGTCGTGCGGGTGTTATGCCAGCATGGAAAGATATCTTAGGTGAAGATAAAGTACACCTTCTAACAGCGTATGTTTATAGCTTGTCACAAGACCAATAAGCTTAGCTTTTAGAACATTATTTGAGATCAAAAAAGCCTCCATTTGGAGGCTTTTTTTTAGGTATTTACCGCAACTTACGATAGAATACGAGCAAGTTTTATAGCCATGTGAGCAACTATGAACCCTACCCCTTGGTATAAGAATTTTTGGCCTTGGTTTTTAATTTTTTTCCCACTCGTTACTGTCGTTGCCTGTGTTTTTCTCATCACGTTTGCAGTCGGTAATGGTCCTGATATGGTCGTTGATGACTACTACAAAAAAGGTAAAGCAATCAATCTAGAGCTGAGTAAGTTTGATAAAGCAAAAGCGCTCTATTTACATGGTGACCTGCAAGTAGCAGAGCAAAAAGTCACCTTTAAATTTACCAAGGGCGACGCTTCTAAAGTTCATGCATTAAAGCTTTCGTTTTACCACCGCACTATTGAGAAATACGATTTTGCAGTCACGCTGACTAAAAACGCCAGCGGCGAGTTTACTGGCTTATTTGATGAACCACATAGCGGTGTATTCACGGTATTTATAGAGCCTATGGACAACAGTTGGAAAATGAAAGAAAAAATCCAACTGCCACATGATGGTATTATCGCGGTCACTCCACAGTATAAGTAAGCTGCCATGGCAAATTCGTGTTTTCATTGTTTGGAGCCTATTCCTAAAGGGTTTGTAGGCTCGGTTACCTTTGAGGGTAGCGCACAACCGGTTTGCTGTATTGGCTGCCAGGCCGTTGCCGAAACCATTATTTCTCAAGGTATGAGTGACTACTATACTTACCGCACAGAAAGTGCAGGTAAAGTTGAAGAGCTTGTACCTGAACAACTCAAAATGCTACTCAGCTATGATAACGACGAGATCCAAGAGGACTTCGTCGAAATTAGCGGAGAACATAAAGAGGTACTGCTCAGTGTTGAAGGAATAAGCTGCGCCGCTTGTGCTTGGCTTATCGAAAAGCAACTGCTGGCGCTCGGTGGTATCGTTCGTGTTGATGTTAACACCTCCACTCACCGCGCCATGATTGTATGGCAAGATAAACACGTTAAGCTTAGCGATATCATTAAATCTTTGATGGAAATCGGCTATAAGGCCTACCCATTTCAAGCCGATGAAGAAGCTGCACAGAAACAAGCCGTAGCGAAAGCATACATCCGTCGTTTAGGCGTTGCTGGCCTCATGACTATGCAAGTGATGATGTTTGCATTTGCCATGTACTTTGGCATGTTTTCAGGCATGGAAGAGAACTTTGAACAGTACTTTCGTTGGATAAGTCTCGTGCTTGCCTCTCCTGTTATTCTGTATTCAGCGATGCCATTTTTAACGAATGCGGTTAAAGGGCTGAAAGCTAAACAACTGAATATGGATCTCCCTGTTTCACTTGCTATATTCGGAGCTTACGGCGCCAGTACTTACGCGACTTTTATGGAAGTCGGCGAAGTCTATTTTGAATCCATCTGTATGTTTACCTTCTTGCTGTTGTTAGGTAAATACCTTGAGTTCAGGGCCAGATTAAAAGCCAGTGAGTTTACTGCAAACCTGCAAAAGCTGCTGCCATTGACCGCCAGAAAGGTTGATGAGAATAACAATGAGCAACATATTGCCGCCAAAAAGCTAAAACTGAACGATCTGATATTAGTTAAGGCTGGAGAAACTATCCCTGCGGATGGCTTAGTGATCAAAGGCCATACCACAGTTGATGAGTCGATGATGACAGGCGAACATTTGCCAGTTAAGAAATATCAAGGCCATCAAGTGTATGCTGGAACCGTGAATCACGACGGTATAATTACGTTAGAGATCAATAAAATTGGGCAAAATACCTTGCTCAACCAAATTATTCGACTGCAACATAACGCACTTACCAAACGCCCTAAGTTGGTGGAAATCACCGATAAAGTCGCGCAGTGGTTTGTTGCCTGTCTATTAGTTTTTGCCTCAATTACCGCCATCGGCTGGTATCCCATTTCACCAGATAAGGCTTTTTGGATCACGATTTCGGTGCTAGTAGCAACCTGTCCTTGTGCATTGAGCCTAGCTATACCCACCGCGCTGACTTGCGCCGTGGCGTCACTTACAAAGAAAGGGATCTTGATTAAAGAGGCCCATGTATTAGAAACGGCAACCAAATTAACGCGTGTTGCCTTTGACAAAACAGGCACACTGACCGAAGGCCGTTTCTCAATCAAACATATCGAATTGCTACAAACTGACTATAACGAGCAACAAGTCTTGGATTTTGCAGCAGCGTTAGAGCGGTTTTCTGAACACCCTATCGCTCGCGCATTTGCACATATCACCCCAACCGAAAACCTAGTCCAAGATGTTGAAGTTGTGGCTGGTTCAGGTATCCGTGGTCACTGGCAAGGAATCACTATTGCCCTTGGGAAAAGCCATTGGTTTGATAACCACGCGTCATTTGCTCAAGCAACCTTGTTCATTGATAACAACGCAGTCGCTGACTTTTACTTCAATGACAAAGTAAAAAGCAATGCAGAAACAGTTGTTGAACAGTTACAACAAGCGGGCCTTACATGCCATATGCTAACTGGGGATAGCTCCAATGCGGGTAAAGAGTTATCGCAGCAGTTAGCATTAGATAGCTACCAAAGCGCTTGCACACCAGAGATTAAGCAACAAGCCGTTGAGGCTTGGTCCAAACAAGGCGAGATTGTCGCTATGGTAGGTGATGGCATCAACGATAGCCCAGTATTCAATAGCGCTCACTTGTCAGTTGCGATGGATACCGGCGCTGATATCTCAAAAAATACCGCTGATGTGGTGTTGTTAAATAGCGATTTGAATGCCATTCTAGCCCTTCAGCAAGTAGCGAAACAAACGCGCAGAATAGTAAAGCAAAACTTAACCATATCACTTTTGTATAACGGCTCCATTTTGCCACTCGCTGCACTTGGCCTTATTCCACCTTGGATAGCAGTTATTGGCATGTCAGCCAGCTCGATCATCGTGATCGGTAATTCATTAAGGTTATTAAAGCTATGAGTATCATCTACGTATTAATACCTATCGCCATTTTATTCGTCATTATTGCTATTGGTATTTTCTTTTGGGCAGTAAAAAGCGAACAATTTTCAGATTTGAATAAACAGGGCCACAGCATCTTATTCGATGATGATAAAGCGCAAACGGGTGATAAGTCCGTAAAACCATCAAATGACAAAAGTAATAACGACAACTAGCATGAATGAGATAAGCTTGCTGAGTGCATTTGTGATGGGGCTTGCGGGAAGTGGCCACTGCTTGGTGATGTGTGGCGGTATTGCCAGCTCGCTACAACTGGCGAGCAAGCAACTTTCTGCGGTGGTTGTTACCCTGTTGTATAATATCGGACGTATCTCCAGCTATGCGCTTGCTGGCAGCCTTGTTGCCCTACTCGGGGCAAGTCTCGCCAAGCAAAACACATCTCTCGCCATTATATTACAATTGATGAGTGGTATTTTTATGGTGCTTGTCGCTATCTACGTAATGCGCTTAGCCAGTACCTTAAAATGGCTAGAGTCGTTTGCTAAAAGCTTAATTTGGCAACATATTGTTAAGCTCAATCGCTACTTAGTCCCGGTCAACACAAAAACCAAAGCATTTTGCTACGGCGCCTTATGGGGCTGGCTACCCTGTGGCCTAGTTTATTCGGCTTTAACATGGACATTACAAGCGAGATCAGCAACTGAAGGCGCACTCATTATGCTCGCCTTTGGTGTCGGCACAATGCCTGCAATGATTGTAATAGGACAATCGGCTCAGCTGCTACAAAAGTTTATAAATCATTTAGTTACACGTATTATTATGGGTAATTTATTGATTTGGTATGGTGTTTATTTAATTATTATTGCAACTGATAAGTTAGTACATTAACCTATCCTTATCTAAGCAAACTCATCATTTAAGATTATTGGTTAGCGCTTTGAGATTAGGAGCTCCAATTGATAACCAAATTTTCTTTTGCGTGTCATATGAGTTTGTGGCGATCTGTAGTACCAAAGCCGTTATGCTTTGTACTAGGTTGCCTTCACGTGCGTCATAGACTTATGGAAATTTTATGGACTTAAGTAATCAAAACCGCTCAAAGAGCCAATGCACAATCAGCTGCAATAATTGCAGTATCAGTCAACTTTGTCTCCCATTTTCGCTCAATGGCAGTGAAATGGACAAGCTAGATGAGATCATTGAACGTAAAAAGCCGCTTCATAAAGGAGATTTTCTTTTCGAGTCAGGTGCGCCATTAAATGCTATCTTTGCCGTTCGTTCCGGCTCATTTAAAAGCTACACACTGTCTGAACAAGGTGATGAGCAGATCACAGGATTTCACCTTGCGGGCGATCTTGTGGGTTTTGATGCCATTAATAAAATGCAGCACCAAAGCTTCGCACAAGCTTTAGAAACCTCTATGGTATGCGAAATCCCTTTTGACACCCTTGATGAGTTAGCTGGTAAGCTGCCAAAACTGCGCCAACAGATCATGCGATTAATGAGCAGTGAAATCAATTACGACCAAGAAATGTTGTTATTACTGAATAAAAAGACTGCTGAAGAACGCTTAGCAACTTTTATCTATAACCTTTCAAATCGCTTTGGCGAGCGTGGTTTTTCTCGTAAAGAATTCCGCTTTACGATGACGCGCGGTGAAATTGGTAACTACTTGGGTCTTACTGTAGAAACCATTAGTCGTTTACTCAGCCGCTTCCAAAAAGCTGGAACAATAAAGGTCGAAGGCAAGTTCATCACCATTATTGATGCTGCAGCCCTAGCTGAAACAGCCGCGATTGCATCTTGATTTAGAACAAACTATTTATCGTTAAGACTTTATCCTTAGATAGGATCGGTTACACTCAATAAGGTCAGAGGTGAAAAGCTTCTGACCTTATTTGTATACCGTTTTAAGGAGATAGTCGTGGATAAAATCAAAAGTATACTCACCGTAATTGATCCAACTAAAGAGCGCCAAAATAGCTTAGAACGCTCTATCAATCTTGCCAAACGTACCGGTGCAGCCATCACTGCATTTATGTCTATTTATGACTTCTCCTATGAAATGACCACGATGTTGTCTAAAGACGAGCGTGAAGCAATGCGTGAAGCGGTGATCAAAGACAGAGAAGCATGGCTTGCCGATATGGTTAAGGACTTTTCTGATGTGAGTATCCAAACTAAAGTGTTGTGGCACAATCGCCCCTACGAAGCGATCATCAAAACCGTGCTTGCGCATGATTATGATTTGGTCATTAAATCTACGCATCAACACGACACCCTGAAATCAGTGATCTTCACCCCAACCGATTGGCATTTAATTCGCAAATGCCCTGCACCTCTATTACTGGTTAAAGATCACGCTTGGCCAGATCAAGGCAACATTATTGCAGCGGTAAACTCTGTCAGCGATAACGAGCAACATCAAGAACTCAATAAACGTATCATTACGGATGCTCAGTTTTTATGTGAATTAGCCAATGCCAAATTGAGCCTGGTAAACACCTATCCAGCAACGCCTGTTAATATTGCCATTGAAATTCCCGAGTTTAACCCATCGCAATACAATGAAGCCGTAAAAAAACACCATGAAGACGAAACATTTGCACTCGCAGAAACTTATTCAATAGATAAAAGCGATTGCATCATCAAAGAAGGGCTACCAGAGGACGTTATTCCCTACGTTGCTAAAGAAAAAGACGCTGAGTTAGTGGTCATTGGCACTGTCGGTCGCACTGGACTGAGTGCAGCGCTGGTTGGCAATACTGCTGAACATGTGATTGATAGCTTAGATTGTGATGTCTTAGCACTAAAGCCTGATGGCTATAAATCCCCATTAGAAGACTAATGCGTAGACTCGGGATAACAGCTGCTAGAAAAAGAGGTGATCCCAAGTTTAGATTGGAATGTGCGGCAAATACACAGCCACACATTCCGTTTACTTGAGCTGTGCAAGCCAAAAAGTAAAATAGTTAAGAAGTATAAGACTATTTAGGCTAGTCTGGGTAAATCACTATTGAGAATTAAATATTGGTTACATCAATGAACAATGATTCATCAATGTTTGTCGAGGAAACCACCGCTTCGTTAAAATCATAAGCTTCTCGCTCACCGTCTCTATCTAGAGGCAAACTTTCGAAATCAAAGAGTTCAGTGTCAGCCAGTTGGCTTGGACTAACATTCTGAATTGATTTGAAAATATTCTCTACTCGACCAGGCGTCTTCTTGTCCCACTCAACCAACATAGATTTAATATTTTGACGTTGCAGGTTTTCTTGCGAACCACATAGGTTGCACGGAATAATAGGAAAATCCTTGTGTTCAGCGTATTGAATAAGATCTTTTTCACGTGCATAAGTGAGTGGGCGGATCACCACATTACGACCATCATCAGAACGTAGTTTGGGTGGCATCGCTTTCATTCTCGCGCCGTAGAACATGTTTAAAAACAGCGTTTCAACAATATCATCTAAGTGATGACCCAGTGCGATTTTTGTCGCGCCAATCTTTTCAGCAAATGAATACAAAGTACCACGGCGCAAGCGTGAACAAAGGCCACAAGTCGTTTTGCCCTCTGGTACTTTTTCTTTTACGACTGAGTAGGTATCTTTATCAATGATATAATAAGGAATGTCTAACGTTTCGAAGTACTCAGGCAAAATATGCTCTGGGAACCCAGGCTGCTTTTGATCCAGATTGACCGCGACCACATCAAAGTGAATTGGTGCCGCTTTTTTTAGGCTAAGTAAAATATCCAGCATGGCGAATGAATCCTTACCACCGCTGATACAAGCCATCACCACATCGCCTTCTTCGATCATATTGTAATCTTTGATGGCGTTGCCGACATTACGGCGCAGACGCTTTTGCAGCTTATTAAACTCTAAAACTTCTTTGCGATTATCTTGCTCTGTCATGGTGTTAGGTGCCGTATTCATACTTACTCAACTGCGTACTGTGCGCGTTATCGCGCTAGTACATTACTACATCAATTATGGGGCGCCGATTATACGTGAAATTAAGATGAGGTAAAATACAAAAATGGCGCCGCTTTGGGCGCCATAGTTGGGAACAAATAAATTAAAGGCCGAACACTACCTTTTCACTTTTTAGCATACGACTGCTTAGGTAGGTGAAAATAGCAAACAACCCCAGTGTGACCGCGCTCGACAATAATAGTTGTGGTACCGGTATCGCGTTGCCTTTAATGATTTCAATCATTGCATTTTGCTGCGCTGCGATCGGCATCCACTGCATAATGTCAGTGGCAATATCATAGGTCGTTGCCATACTCATCATTACCGGAATGAACAGCGCCATCGCCACATAAGATTGCGCTTCTTTAAATGATTTAGCTAAGAAAGAGATAAATATCAATAAACTGGCAGACATTAATGCAATAGGCAGGCCAATTATAATTGCTGAAATAATAAATTTAGGACCAATGACCACTGTAAAGCCCATCATTTCCCATGGCACCATATTATAAGCAAACTTAGATACTATGGTGGTTAACACTAAAGCAATGATAGAAAAACCTGCGATTGCCCCCACTTTAGCTAACACAATATGCATGGTGCTGATCGGATGGCTAAGTAATAGCTGTAATGAGTTACGTTCACGCTCCCCTGCACTACTGTCAATCGCCATACCCATCGCCGCATAAAATAGCGAAATAATAATAGATAATGTTGCAATACCTAATACGAAGCCTCCTTTAGAGGTCGGTGTCGCTTGGTCATGAGTTTGGACATCAATCGCACGTGCAATAGTCGGATCGATACCACGCGCGACTAATCGCAAGGAAGCAACTTCGCTGTTGTATAACATGAGGTTACGCTCTAGTCGGTTAATTGATGAACGTAACTTTTGCTCCGATTTATCAGCAATGATAAATACCGTCGCACTCTTACCTTGCATCATATTTTCTTGGTAATCTTCGCTGATCTCCAAGGTAATAGCTTTAACTTCTTCGCCTTCACCATGTTCAATTTCTTTACTCGCTAAAAATTGCACTAAGTTTGGCGCATTTTCTGCGTTATTAATGGTGATTTTGAGTGCTTCAGGCGAAGCCATTTGCTTAAACATGACGGTAAACAATACACACATTAGAATAGGTGCACCGATACAATAGTAAAGGCCAGCCATCACTGAACGTTTGTCGCGGCTTGCGTCTAACACTTCTTTTTTAAATAAAACTGAGATTAATTTCATCATGCTGCAATTCCTTCATCTGTACCTATCAGGGTAATGAAAGCTTCCTCAAGCGACGCTTTACCTGTTTGTTCACATAGGGCCTCTGGAGAACCTTCCGCGACCACTTTGCCTTTCGCCATGACCACCACATGATCACAAAGTGCTGCAACTTCTTGCATCACGTGGCTAGAAAATAAGACACAGTGACCTTGCGCCTTAAGCATCATCAACAAATCCCGTAACACTCTGGTACTCATTACATCTAAACCACGTGTTGGCTCATCAAGTACAATATTCGTTGGTTTATGCACGATTGCCTGTGCCAACGCCGTTTTCATTCTTTGGCCTTGTGAAAAGCCTTTACAGCGTCTATCCGCGATATCCAACATTTGTAGCTTTTCTAATACTTCTTGCGTCGCTGTAGCGGCCGATTTTGCGTCCATGCCACTTAGTTCAGCGTAAAATTGGGTATATTCACGCGGCGTCATGCGCTCGTAGAGCCCACATGGGTCTGGGAACAATCCTAATTGTTGTTTTGCCCTGGTTGGCTCTTTGGCAACATCAATACTATCGATAGACGCCATACCTTGATCAGCTTGAAGCAGGCCAAATACGGTCCGTAAGCAAGTCGTTTTACCAGCTCCGTTGGGTCCCAATAGTCCCGTAATTTGACCATCACGAGCGGTAAATGACAGCCCGTCTAGCGCGTTCACTTCACCAATCTTTTTATGTAAGTTATCTACTTGGATCATGAGTTACTCCTTATCAGCTGTTGCAGGGCCATTGATGTTCATAAAGAATTGTTTGCGTGTGTCTTCTTCAAGACAACTGGTATCAAAGTCTCCCACTGTCTTTTCATCGTAAAACTTAGCAATAAGCTTATTAGCACAGCTTTGCCCTGCGACAATATGCGTTGCCGTTGGTGCAACTAAGTGTGTGGCATTTTTTAGTTTTTCCATCGCAACTTCGGCCCACTGAGCAGGCGTTGCTGGGTCTAATCCGCCAGAAAGTAGTAAGGTTGGAATATCGGACGCAACGGGTTCATAGTAACTACTCGACACCGGACTCACATTCCAAATTGGGCACGTCGCATCCAATCCTGTAATCATCATCTTACCCATATAGTTTTCACTATATTTCGCTTTGTCCGCAGCCGTTAATCGTGGCCAATCTTCCCCACATACAATTGCCTGATGCATCCCCATGGCCAATCCAAGGCCGTCTTCACTTGGTGCCATCATGCCAACTAGAGGAGCAAGGTTGCCTTTAGTCGCTTCACTAATCGCAAGCGGCACCAATGCTCGGGAGGTATGAGAGTAAAGCGCCATCCTAATCGCGCTAAATAGCTTCATTTTGGTCATCGTCATTGCGAGCGGTTTACTGGTTCTGGGGTGAAGCACAGAAACCTCTATCGGCGTTTGCCCAACTTGCTCCAGCAAGCTTTGCCATTGCTGCTTTAGATTAGGATAATTATTTGCACACTTTTTATCGGCTTCACATTGTGCAAATAGGGCGTTCAATGACTCTTCTATCGCACCACCAATCGCCATTAAACTTTGGTTATTGGGTGCAAGACCATCTAACACGGCCGATGCAACACTATCAGGGAACTGTCTCATATACTCAAGTGCGATGCGTGTTCCATATGAGCCACCGTATAAGTGTAACTTGCTATAACCGAGTGCGGTTCTTACCGCGTCAAAATCTTTTGCTGCCGCAACAGTTGTGTAATCGGAAAGATCTGTGTCTAATTTTTCTTTGCACTTTAGGGCGTCTTCTTTGTAAAAATCGAGACCCAGCAAAGTATCATTTAGCGCAAATTGTTGTTCAAGGTTATCCATATCACATTGCAATAGATTGGATTTTCCAGTTCCCCGTTGATCAACAAGTATAATGTCTCTATTTTCTCTCGCGTATTTCAGAATTCTTTCAAAGTTTGCTGCGATTTCGGTGGCTGATTGTCCAGGTCCCCCTGCAAACGCAATAATTGCTTCTTGTGGGTAAAGTTGTTTTATTGCAGGAATAACCATAAAGTGAATATCAATTTTTTGTTCTGTTTTGGTTTCACTTAATGGTTGTGAGATTTTTCCGCATTGTGCTCTATCATCGAGTCCCTTTGCATAGCAAGCGGATAATTCTGCTGTTGATGCTGCTGCTTGTAATGGCAGCACAGCTCCTAAAACGAGAGGAAGCAGCGCTAGCTTTACTAAGCTTTTCTTAAACTTAAATGGCTTTTTCATAGTTATTTCCTTGTTGACTCACGGTCAGTATGCTAACTTTAAGTGAGTGTATCAGTGTATTATTGTATTAATACAGTAGAATTAGAGTAATGCTAGATCTTATTCATGTCAACCCCAACAGCGCAGAGCCGATTTATAAGCAGCTATTTGATCAGGTAGTGCGTTTAATTGTGTCAGGTAAAGCACAAGCCGGAGAAGAGCTACCTTCTGTAAGAAAGCTAGCTGAACATTTCTCGGTAAATCCGATGACTGTCTCTCGAGCAATCGGGCAACTTGTCGATCAAGGTTGGCTTGAACGAAGACGCGGTCAGCCGACACGAGTAGCACAACAGCCAACCACACAACAGACCGATAGTCTGCTCAACAAAAACCTAGATATTTTAATTAATGATGCGAAACAACTTGGGATCACCAAGGTTGAGTTGATATCATTGATAGATAAAAACTGGGGACAAGAATAATGACAAGCCCACTACTACAATTCACCAAAATCCATAAACAATTTTCCGACAAGTCTGTTCTTGAAAACATAAACCTTACTATTGAACCTGGTATGGTTATGGGTCTACTGGGACGAAACGGTGCAGGTAAAACTACGCTACTGCGAATTGCACTTGGACTAATCGAACAAAATAGTGGTGAAGTTAGCTGCCTCAACAGCAGCAATCTAGAGCTGAGTCCTACATGCAAGAGCCAAATTGGCTATGTGCCACAGCAACCCTGTGGTTATCAAGGTTTTAAAGTCAAAGACGCCCTCGCACTGCACCGCAGCTTTTATCAAAATTGGGATAACACGCTAGAACAAGAGTGGCTTTCTCGCTTCGAGTTAGATGAAAACAAGCTAGTAAGTAACCTTTCAGTTGGTCAGCAACAAAGCTTAGCGCTGATAATGGCGATGTCGTATCGACCTAAGTTACTGATCCTTGACGAGCCTGTTTCAAATCTCGACCCCATCGCACGCCGAGAATTTATGTCGGACTTATTTGAGCTAGCGCTTGAGTCCGGCTCTGGTGTACTTTTCTCCTCGCATATTACATCTGACGTTGAGCGCGTCGCGAGTCATATTGCTATAATTAAAGATGGTAAGGTATTGGTTACTGGCGAACTAGATACACTGAAGGAACAGATTAGACTTGTTCCGCATCACCTTACAAACAACCTTCCATCAGCAGAGCTGCTTCACCAATCTGAACGTTTTAGTATTTACCAAGCTCAAGACGGCTCAAATTGGCCAACGGGCCTACAGCAAAGCCATAGCAACCTTGAACAACTTTTTGTGGAGCTACACACATGAGCACGTTAACTCGGCGCAATTGGTGGACAGGGTTTTCCGGCTTTTGGTTACGAGAGTGTGGCTCTGCAAATTTTTTCATTCCGGGGATCTTAGCTTCTATTGCTACACCATTATTAACCTTAATAGAAGAGCAAAACATACAAACATTTAGCTTGGTCTTTGCTATCAGCGCCTTATGGATGGCTTTTTGCTGGCAGTTAGTGAAATTACAAGCACAGGAAAGCGCATTACTATTCCCTGCAATTAAACGGCACGTATACTTACAAGGACTTGTAATACTAGTCGTTGGCTACATGTTCAATGCACTCGCTCTTTTCAACCGCCCCGCGCCAGAAGTTGCCTATGCCATGTTGTTTGCAACGAGTTTTGGTGGTAGTTTCTTTTTATTATGTATTCGAAATAGCTTTTATTTCAAACATAATAGCTACGTTTTCATGCTCGTACTCATGCTCGCTATGTTTTTTGGCGATACTCCACAAGTTTTAGCACTACTCGCCATTCCCTTCATATTAGTGGCAGTTTATCTGCTGATTACACGAAATAATAACTGTCAATGGCATCATTTGGCATATCAAACCTACATAAATAATATACAGACTGGCTGGCTCCCGAGTAATACCTTTACCCCTGATTTCCTCACTCAGCGGTTTAGGCAATTTTTTATGCCGATGAGCTATTTTTCAGGCAACCTGTTGATACAAACTTGTCAAATATTTTTTCTCTCAGGGCTTTTAGCCATTGTGGCAGTCGGCTTTTTTGGAGTCACAATTCAATTTATCACTGGCTTTACCGATATGCTTGTTTTGATGGTCGCTATTTTTGTCTGTTGGTCCAAACTACAAACAAAAATGACATGGGACCAGCTCTATCTATTACCTGTCTATTCAAGCCTAAAATCAATTAAACAGGCCTATCACGTTGCAGCAGTTAAGCTTGGCTTTTGCTTATCTTTGTTTCAACTTACAGTACTGCTGGTTTGCAGCTTCCTTACCACATTTGAGACTGTGGTTTTCTACCTTATGATATTTATCGGCTCGGTTGCAGGATTTATTCTTTGCGTTGCACTAGGGAGCATCATAACGAGCGCCCTTACGTTGTCACTTTCGTGCATGTTCGTAATCATTTTACATAGTGCGTTTAAATCTTACCTGTTAAATCACGAACACTCAGTTGCCACTCTATATCTGTTATTGGGCTATGTTGTGGTAGCCACTTCATTGCTCCTTTACAGTAATAGAAAGTTTGACTAAGACGTGCTCGGATCCAAGATGTTGCTCATATAGGCGTAGCACGAACCAAAGACTGTGCTAATAAGAATAAAAGAGTGATAGTGAGCATAAGTCGATTATCACTCTTTTTATCCGCTATATTTAATGGGAGTGGGTTCGACTATTAATAAAGTCGGTAACCGAAAACAACACCCCAGAGATCACGAAAGTAATATGTATGCCTACTTTCCAAGCAAGCTGCTCACTGGTTAAGTCTTGAGAATGGATAAAGACTTTGAGTAGTTCTACCGCAGATATTGCTACGATGGCACTGATCAATTTGATTTTAAGGCCCGAGAAGCCAACCTTTCCCATCCAAGTCGGCTTATCTTCTTGGGGCTCAACATTGAGCTTAGAAACGAAATTCTCGTAGCCACTAAAAATAATAATGATCAACAACCCGGCCAGTAAAGCCGTATCAACCAATGTTAAGATACCAATGAGTAACTCTTGGTTTGTCGCCGTAAGCGCACTGATGGTCATCACATAAAGCTGTTTAAAGAACTTAAGTAACAACAACACAATCGCGAGCAGTAGGCCAACAAAGAAAGGCGCTAACAGCCATCTTCCTTTAAATAAGGTTCTTTCTAAGAGATATTCATAACGATTAAATTGCTCATTCGCCGACTTAGTTTCTTGCTCCATGTTTTTGATTTTCACCATGTTTAGTTAGTTTTACTTAACCTTTGAATGTAGCATCAACGCTTGTATTTCTCACCATTTATTAATGTAAATTTGAATCAATTTTCTGCTCTTAAGGAGAAAATTAATTCGTTTTCCTTATTTTAAATTTTGCTTTAAAACATGCTTGTTCTTTCAACTAACAGGTAACACGAATGAAAACCTTAGTTTCATCATTAATCATCGCTCTATCTCTTTTTGCTTGTGTACAAGTACAAGCGGATGAAGAGCTACCAGTCGCGCCTGCAGATTTGGTTCAAGAGTTAACTCAAATGTGCCTTGATTGGGCAAAAGATGATGATGTACAAGCATCTGAGATGAAAAAATATGTTTTGAATTGCGTTAACGACGAGCTAGAGGCAACTGGCTATCAAAAAGTCAAAGACGTAAACATTAAATAACACCATTTGTTTTAAGTAAATGAGTTATTTCACCCTTCAAATTGCTTGGAGAATTAGTGTAATTGGTATAATACCAGTTCGCTTAATTAAGTGATGGCATTCATGATGAAAAGGCCGCTCAATACGTTGAACGGCCTTTTGTTTTTAATAACATTTTGGACAAAATATCCATAGCATCCGAAGACGCTTATCGATGTTTGGCTAGCTGTTAAGCTTTCTTTTTCTTGGTAGTTTTCTCTTCTTCTACCCATTTACCATTACTATACGTCGCTTTCCAACCCGTCGCTTTACCATCCACTTCTGTCATCACATATTGTGTCTTGGTTTTTCTAGAGTAACGAACAATCGCAGGATTACCATCCGAGTCTTGCTCAGGCGCATCAGCCAGATAATAGAATTTAGGTGAAATTCTATCTCTAAAGCGTTTTAGCTCAGATACCTTAGGAGCACGTGTTTCACGTGACTTCGGGAATGTGTGCGCCGCTAAGAAAATACCTGAAGCGCCATCTCGAAGCACAAAATGCGCGTCCGATTTTTCGCATTCTAGTTCCGGTAGCGGAACTGGATCTTCTTTCGGTGGCGCAGCTTCACCGTTTTTCAATAGTTTACGTGTATTTTTACAATCTTCATTCGTACAACCAAAATACTTACCAAAACGGCCGGATTTAAGCTGCATATCCGAGCCACACTTGTCACACTCAATCAGTGGTCCATCGTAGCCCTTGATCTTAAATGCACCTGTCTCAATGACATAGCCCTTACATGCAGGATTATTACCGCATACATGGAGTTTTTTCGTTTCATCAATAAGATATGAATCCATTGCTGTTTCGCAAATTGGGCAACGTTTCATATGACGAAGTGATTCAGCTTCCGCCTCTTCATCCGCATCCGCGGCAACTGCTTCATCACCTGACACGAGATTAATTGTCGTAGTACAGCGCTCTTTTGGCGGTAAGTTATAGCCTGTACAGCCAAGGAATACCCCAGTAGAAGCAGTACGAATACCCATCTTACGTGAACATGTAGGACAATCTATGTCTGTTTCGACCATCACATTTTGTCGCATGCCGCCTTCACTTTCATCACCAGCTGCAATTTCTAGCTGGTTAGAAAAGTCGGCGTAAAACTTATCAAGTACCTGCGTCCATAAGCGTTCACCTTCTGCGATATCATCAAGGCGACCTTCCATTTTGGCGGTAAAGTCAAAGTCCATTAAATCGTTAAAATTCTCAACGAGTCTGTCAGTAACGATCTCGCCCATTTTTTCAGCGTAAAAACGGCGGTTTTCAACTCGGACATAACCACGGTCCTGAATCGTCGAAATGATAGCAGCATAGGTAGATGGACGACCAATACCACGCTTTTCTAATTCCTTAACTAAGCTTGCTTCGCTGAAACGTGCTGGTGGTTTAGTAAAGTGCTGTTTAGGATCAATCGCAATAAGATCAAGCTTATCGCCAACTGAAACACTTGGAAGCGCCTGCTCTTCTTCATTCTTCTTACGGACTGCCGGTTGTACACGTGTCCAACCATCAAAACGTAGCACACGCCCTTTCGCTTTTAATGTGTAATCTTCCGCGGCGACGGTCAGCGTCGTTAGGTCGTACTCTGCTGGCATCATTTGACACGCCACAAACTGACGCCAAATAAGCTCATAGAGCTTCTTAGCATCTGCCTCTACGCCGTCTAAATGACCGGATAAGATTGTCACATCAGAAGGACGAATTGCCTCGTGCGCTTCTTGTGCGTTGCCTTTTGCGGAATAACGCAGCGGTGCTTCTGGTAAATACTTACTACCAAATTCACTATCGATATAGCCACGACACATTTCTAACGCGTCATTTGATAAATTCGTCGAGTCTGTACGCATATAGGTGATGTAACCCGCCTCGTATAGACGCTGCGCTAACATCATGGTTTTCTTTACGCCATAGCCTAAACGAGTACTTGCCGCTTGCTGCATTGTCGAGGTAATAAATGGTGCACTTGGCTTACTCTTACTTGGCTTTTCTTCAACCTTGACTACTTCGTAAGCACTGTTTTCAAGCACTTGTACGGCTGTATCAGCTTGCGCTTTATTTACTGGCTTAAATGCTTCGCCTTTAAACTTAGTAACCGCTAGGCGAATATCATCTTTTGTTGCTTTAACATCAGCGTGAATATCCCAAAACTCTTCTGGAATAAACGCTTTAATCTCACGCTCTCGTTCAACAAGTAATCTCACAGCAACAGATTGTACACGACCTGCCGATAACCCTCTTGCTACTTTTTGCCAAAGCAGCGGGGACACCATAAAGCCAACAACACGGTCAAGGAATCGTCTTGCCTGCTGCGCATATACCATGTCGGTGTTAAGGTCGCCAGGTGCCTCAAACGCTTGAGTTATCGCGTTTTTGGTGATCTCGTTAAAGACCACACGCTTATACTTGCTCTCATCGCCACCGATAATCTGCTCAAGGTGCCAAGCAATGGCCTCCCCTTCTCTATCCAAATCGGTTGCGAGATAGATATGGTCAGCATCTTCAGCAAGCTTTTGTAGTTCTTGAACTACTTTTTCTTTACCCGGCAAAATTTCGTAATGCGGTTCCCAACCCTTCTCAGGATCAATCCCCATCCTCGCAACTAAATTTGCATAATCTTTTTGCTTTTTATATTGCGCTTTTTCTTCAGGTGACATTTTACGTACTTCAGCTGGCGACTTAGTTGCCAAGCCTTTCGTTTTACCTGCCCCTGAGGTAGGAAGATCTCGAACATGACCTACACTGGATTTAACAATGTAATCCTTGCCGAGGTATTTATTGATTGTTTTTGCCTTCGCGGGAGACTCTACAATTACTAGCGATTTGCCCATAGCTGCCTATTTTTGACCGATTCTGTCTGATGTTTTGCCCTTACTTGGGCGTTAAATTACTTATAGGTATATCTACAAACACCTATTGTTACAAGCTAAAAATACTAACTTTTCCCTGATCACCGAATTATTATCCAATTTGTGTACAATATTCAGCCAATTTAGGGACGCATTCATATATATAAGGTTAAGGCACGGGAATATAAAGGAATAGAAACAAAAATGCCAACCCGAAAGTTGGCATTTATCATTTTATCCAGCGTCAATGACGGTTAATGGTACACTTTGAACCAAACCATCATCGTCATCACCTAATCCTTTAAAAGTAAACTTAATCGTCAACTCACCCAAAGTTTTATTATTAGGCTCGGTTTCACGAGTCAGAAATGCAGAATAGACCAATGGTTTATCGGTTCCTGTATTTCCTAATACTTCGGTTTGAGTTCCAGATGCAAGTTCACCATTGGTGGTTGCTATTTCTACTTCTGTTTTCGCAGGTAAGGGATTACCGTTAATATCCGTGACGAAGATAGAAACTCTAACGTTACTTATTTGATCGTCAATTGTATCGTCATCTATCTCAGGAGCAGATAAATTGATTGTTTGAACATCACAATATTGAGCGTCATCGGATTCTTCAAGGTCTAAGATAACTACAGTATTTCCATTGTCAACGCGAGTAACGTCTTGGCATTGATCAAGTTGATTTGCTGCCAGTCCCATACTTTGTGCATCCGATTTTCTAACTGCGAATCGTACATAAGCAGTGTCGTCAGACATAATTAGTTCAAAATTTCTAAAGACGTTAACCAACTCACGGTTACACTGATTTTGCGCTAAAGCAGCCTCAGAGCAAAGTAAGCCGTTATATTTACCATCTCCTGGAACACCATCACCATTAGCGTCATAATCAAAGATGCCATTGTTATTTGCGTCTATCCACCAATCATCATGGCCACCATTTTTCGTATTCACCGGTGTGCAAGGACCGGTAGTTGGTGACGCGTCACAATCTTCTTTGTCAAACCGTCCGTTTTCATTGGTATCCAAAATAGCTTCTGTGAGATCAAACTCCTGGCGATATTCACCAACATCAAACAAACCATTTCTACGCTGAACACCATCACTGGACTCTTCGTCTCTATAGCTTTCTTGACCTTTAACAAATGCAAGTACGCCTACCCTGCCACCCATTACGACTCGCTCATCAGCATAGGGATCAGTTCCTGTGCTAGGCGCATTTTTTTGACGCTTTAATCCATTGATACAAGGTGCTGGTCTATTAAAATAAGGATCACAATTCCAGTTTTCAGGAATGTTCGCAACCGTACCTTTTTTTCTTGGCGCAATATCATTGATCCTATTGCCCCATTTAGGGTCAGAAAATGGACGCTCACCTTGGCTACGCCACACCACCGAACAGGTTGCCTTATTTGTTCTGCAATCATAGGTATCAGGTGATTCTAAACTACCGATAGCTCCAGCTTCTGCGATGACGGTTGCCGCTACACCATCGGCATTGAAGTGATTGAATTGATCACCAAAGAACAACGTGATATTTGTTGTGACTCCGCTGTAACTGTATGAATTTGAATTAATTATATCTGGAGCCGCGTCAAAGGTATCTTGATCAGTAACGCCAGAACTCAAAATAAGCTGTGATGAGACGCTAAAAATTTGCTCACTTAATGGGATTGTGTGCATAACTCCCGTAGGACAGCGAGCGTCGTCGTTTGATGCATCTGCATCATTACATGCTTTGGCGATATCCGTCCAACAAGTAATCGCATCACCCTCAGGTAAATTCACGTAAGATTCTTCTGGGATATAACATGCACTAACAACAAGCGGGCCAGGTACAATGCCAGACTTAACCGTTGTTCTTACAATACCATTTGCATTGGTGTTTCCCGTAATTTGCGTAATTGAGGCAAGGCCTTGCTCATCAGACAATCTAAAGTCGACTCGTGCTCGTGGAATTGCAAGGTTGTCTTCATCTACCAGTTTAAAGCTCACAACAGATTGGGTTGGTAAACCGCCTTCGCCAGGGGGTAAAGCAATAAACTGATTAAACCCATCTTCCTCAGGTAAAAATTGTACCGCTTGTGCAAGTGCACTATCCACTTCAATAATCGTTTCTTGATTTATTGGAGAGCTGCCGTTTTGGATAGTAACAGAAATCCTATCTTCACCTTGACAACCTTTAGCACGGTATGTCGAGCGGGCAATACCATTGGAGGTATTTACCGTTTCATCTAATTCCGCCAACGCGGGAGTTGCCGAGGCACATGCCGAGCTAAATGCAACAGCAACTGCACTGTTGATTAATACCCCATTCTGATCTCTTAGTGTCACGGTGATAACCGTACTGCCACCAGCTGAAAGTTTTTGCTGTACACCACTGCTATCAACTAAACCATTATCAACCGTGACATTTAGCTGAGCAACACCAACACTAAAGTTGATTGACTTAGTTACATCCACATAATTAGGCGAATTTACTGTGACAGTACCTGCACCACCTTGGTTTCCAGGTTTAAGATTCAAAATTGCGATACCAAAAGTATCCGTCAATGCTGTGTCTGGAGAGATTGTCCCTAGCGTTGTTTCTGCACCAATAAGCACATTTGCAATGCCATCACCAGTCTGGCTGGATGTCATTTTAATGAAGATCTCAGCTGTCTCGTTTGACGACACTCGATTAACACGACTACATCCAGCAGCTATAGGATCTATCATAGCCTGATCGCGGTTATCATCCCAGCCCGCTGGGCACTTACTTAACAACATAACCTCAAGTTTCGCTGACGCGGTTACATTACCGTCATCACCACCACCTTGAGAGGTAAAATCAAACGTTTGTGAGACTGTATTGCTGCCATTTGTATAAGTAGCGGTAAGACGACCCGCACCAACAACGTTGGTCGCTTGTAACGTAATTGTTGCTTCACCCGCGTCATTAGTTAAAACTGAACCAGAACTCGGCTCCATGGTTGCAAAATCATCGCTTTCAAAAACCACTCGACTGTTTGCTAACGCACTACCATTTTTCGTCAACGTAGCGGTTACTTTCAAAGGAGTATCGGATGACACGCTATTAGCGCCACCTTCTCCAGCGAGCGTAATCGCATAGGTACCATCGCTACCATCACCATTATCTGTATCTTTTTGAATACTGCCGCCGCCACCGCACGCGGTCAGTAAGAATGCTAGCATCAGTATGCTAAAATAGCGCATCAAGGGCATTTACCTATCTCCCTAGCTAAGTTAATTTTATTATTGTTCAATAGTAACCCAATTTTATCGATAAAATCACAATTTTTTATTAGATTAGGTAGATTTTCTGTCGTGAAATGCTGTTCATCTGCGCCAAGCCTGTTAAGCTTTAGCAGTTTTAAGATACATAGTGTTAGGGCAATGTCAGAAAATAAAAAAATGGGCCTAACGGCGCGCATTATGATAGGCATGGTGTTGGGGGTTGTACTAGGCCTCACCCTTCAAGCCATCCTAGGTAAGAATAAAGAAATACTTATTCCTTTAGGTCTCTTTGACCTCCCCATTAAGGGTTTCTTCGTTGACGGTTTATTCCACATCGGTGGGCAGATCTTCATTGCAAGCTTAAAAATGCTTGTTGTTCCTTTAGTGTTTATTTCCCTTGTATGTGGCACATGTAGCCTTAGTGACCCAAAAAAATTGGGCCGCTTGGGTGGTAAGTCCATTGGTTTGTATCTCATTACAACAGCAATCGCAATCACGGTAGCGATTACGCTCGCACTACTTATTGCACCGGGTGGTGGCGTTGAAATTCCAAACAGCGCGTCATTTGACGCAAAGCAAGCGCCGACACTTGTGCAAGTCATAATCAACATGTTCCCGACCAATCCAATTGACGCGATGGCCAACGGTAACATGCTTCAAATCATCGTCTTTGCGCTACTATTTGGCATCGCTATGGCGCTCAGCGGCGATGCTGGTGCTCGCCTAGCAACTGTATTTGAAGACCTAAATACAGTGGTGCTTAAGCTAGTCACTTTATTGATGAATGTCGCTCCATATGGCGTATTTTGTTTAATGGCTAAGTTGTTTACAACGATCGACATGGGGTTAATCGCCGAGCTCGGCAAATACTTTATGGTAGTGTTGGCAGCTCTGCTAATTCATGCATTCATTAACTATTCAATTTTATTCAAGCTGTTAACAGGCTTGAGCCCTTTTATCTTCCTAAAGAAGATGAAAGACGCATGTATGTTTGCCTTTAGTACGTCAAGCTCAAGTGCAACTATGCCCGTAACACTAGAGACCGCTACTAAGAAACTAGGTGCGCATAACTCAGTTGCCTCTTTTACGATCCCTCTGGGTGCAACCATTAATATGGATGGCACGGCTATCATGCAAGGTGTTGCAACGGTCTTCATCGCTCAGGTATTTGGCGTAGACCTCACCATCAATGACTATCTCATGGTTATCTTGACTGCGACTCTTGCCTCAGTTGGTACGGCAGGCGTGCCTGGTGTTGGCTTGATCATGCTTGCAATGGTGCTTAACCAAGTTGGATTGCCTGTTGAAGGTATCGCGCTTATCATTGGTGTAGACAGACTATTAGATATGACAAGAACAGCAGTTAACGTAACAGGTGACTGTATGGTAACTTGTGCTGTGGCCAAATCTGAAAACGAATTTGATATCGATGTTTTCAACGACCCTGATGCAGCAAAAGAACTAGAAGAAACCACTTCTAAAGCAAAAGCGTAAATATCAATAACGCAGCTAACTATAAATAGCTGCGTTATTCTCCTCAACTAGTCAACTCAATACTCCTCTCTGCGACATATCAGCTATCCATACCCTTTTCTTCATTGTCACTTTTCCTAGGTACAGAATAAGATTAAGCAGAAGGTTCTCCATGCCTATGCATGTGAGTGCTTTAGTTATAGCAGGATTTGGACGTGAAGTTATCGGTAATCCTCTCTCATCTCAAAGATAGAACACTTATCTAGACATTTGCTCAGGCTAAGTCCTGTGCAACAAATACACTGTTGTGGATAATACCAATTAGTCTTAATACTTGCTCAATTTGAAGGAGCAAATCTGACGCTAACGGCGTTAAAAATTTCTCATTTAGAACAACTAAATAGCAAAATTTTCGCCTTGCCTACACGGATGTAGGTACCTTGGCGATAGCAGGACGCGGTAGCGGGGTTATTGACAAAATTTCCTCACCTCAAAATAGACCACTTAATTAAGCGAATTGGTATAAGAAAAAACCGCGCTATAAAGCGCGGCTGTCATCTTAATAAACGTTAACGTATTAGAATTGGTATGCAAACTTCACATATGCTTGACGACCAAGGATACTGTGCGTTTTATTGTCAATCCCCATTGACTCTGAAGGCGCTAGAGGCGCTTCTTCATTGAACAAGTTAGATGCACCTAGTGTTACTGTCAGCTTTTCTACGCCAATATAACTGACACTTGTATCTACAGTAGTCCATGAATCAATCTCATATTTATTGCCATCACTGTCAGCAAGATCTTTATAAGAATCAACATAGTTTACGCTGATATTTGCAAGCCAATCGTTTTTAGCCCAGTCCATACCCGCTGTCCAGCGGAACTGTGGATGCTGATACTCTCCATTGAGATCTTCAGCAACATTGAATGTGTTACCTTGTTCATCACTTTCAAACGACTGTTCTTCAAAGTTAAGCGCGTAAGTTAAGTTGTAATTGAACTTAAACTCACCCATTTCACGAGTAGTTAATGCATAGGCTAAGTTAACATCGAAACCGTCTGTTTCACGACCACCAATGTTAACAAAGGTGTCGTTAATGGTGAGAATACGACCAAGTGTGCTACCTTGATTAGGCGCACGAACTACCAGATTAGGATCGGTACCACAACAATCAACTAGCTTCTGTGCTCCAATTTTCTTGATGAGATCTTCCTGATCATAATTCCAGTAATCTACACCGATACTAAAGTCATCAGTTGCTTGCCACACTACACCTAAATTGTAGTTTTCTGACTCTTCTGGTTGTAGGTTTTTGTTACCGGACACAATCGCAGTGTATTCATACGGGCTACAATCATCATCAGCACCTGTTTGGCGACAACGTTCACGGTCTATCACGCTTGGTGATTCGTCTGTTCTACCAAGATGTAGCTGAACAAGAGAAGGCGCTCTGAATGCTGTCCCCCAAGAACCACGAACCACTAAACTATCAAGCGGTGACCAACGGAATGCTACTTTTGGATCTGTTGTAGTTCCAAAGTCGCTATAGTCTTCATAACGCAAAGCTAATTGTAGCTCTAGTGTATCTAGCACTGGTACGC
The DNA here is from genome assembly GCF_030291895.1 of Pseudoalteromonas sp. JC3. NCBI lineage: Bacteria > Pseudomonadati > Pseudomonadota > Gammaproteobacteria > Alteromonadales > Pseudoalteromonadaceae > Pseudoalteromonas > Pseudoalteromonas sp. JC3. Next base: position 2,592,967 of record NZ_CP127855.1, read on the forward strand.
TAAATTCTGCGAATATCGCAGTATTATCGCGATCTCCGTTAGCTTGCGTTGCTTCTGTACCAAAGATTTCGCCTCTGATGTATTGACTATCCGGGTTATCTTCAATTTTCTCGTAGCGATGTTCAAAACCAAACGCTGCGGCAACGTAGCCGGCTTCCAATTCAAATAATTCGCCCGAGATAGTACCATCTAGTGACTGCATGGTTGATGCACCATAACGCGTAGTGGTAGTTTCAAAAAACGCCAAACCGGCTTCTGTATTAGTGCTTGGTTCAAATGGGTTCCATAAACCTTCATCAATCGCTTGCTGCGCTCTTAGCTTGTTAGGGAAACCATCAAAGCCTTTTTCAACTGCACTTGAACGAATAGCAGAGTACGCAACTTCCCAAGACCACGCGTTCCACTCACCACGTGCTCCAAGGACAGCACGATAGTATTCTGAATCGACATCTTTTTTACGGTTGCCGATATCAACCGTTCGACGACGCATTGAAATATCTACACCATGTAAGAAGTGGTCTGGATCGTTAAATAATGGGTGGTTTGGGTTATCACCATCCATAAATAGTTCTGTAAAGCTCGGGCTACCTGCACCTTGAATGAAGGTTGAAGAGTGCTGCGCCGAGATTTCGGCAAAACCTTCAATACCATCGATGATTTCTTGTACGCCATTGTAGTTAAAGCTAATACGTTCCGTCGACGGAATAGCAGTCATGTACGGTGCATAATCGTAGCGACAGATATCACCAATATCTAAAGCAGGGTCGCATTTGTCATTCCCCCATACGTCCGTAAAGATAGTCTGCCTTACCTGAGTGCCATCATCTTCAACACGAACGACTGGTAATCCTGCCCACTGTTCGTCTGTTAGCATGCTTCTCATCACCTCAACGCTGCCGGGAATACCTGCAGAGCTTAATGAATTGTTACCACCGCGAAAACGTTGATCAGCAGAAGCTGTGTAGTCACGATCGGCATAAGTTAGGTGACCGCGTTTGAAATAATCGAGTGAGAAATTATGATGGCCATTTTGCGTTGACGATCCCCAAAGAAGAGTAAAGTTCTGTTCTTCAGCCCCACCATCGGCGGTGTTAGATAATTTACCGGCGACCTCGAAACCGTCTATATCGTCACGTAAAATAATATTAATAACCCCTGCGACCGCATCAGAACCATAAGTTGCAGAAGCACCGTCTTTTAAAATATCAATACGTTTAACTGATGAAACAGGAATGGTATTTAAGTCCACAAATGATGTTTCTATATCTTTTGCAAACGGGCTCACGGCAACACGACGACCATTAATAAGAACAAGCGTAGATGATGCTCCTAATCCCCTTAATGCAACACTTGAACCGCCATTTGCGGTGTCATCGCTGGAGTTACCTTGTGTACTAAAAGTACCAGTACCCGACACAGGCAGCTTTTGTAACGCCCCAATAAGGTCGGTAGATCCCGTTGAAGCTAGGTCAGCAGCTGACAAGCTTTGAATTGGTGACGGACCTTCTAAGTCTGTTCTTTTAATGTGAGAGCCTGTCACTTCAATACGTTCAACTTGCGTCGTCTCTTCCGCCTTAACTTGTTGATTCATGCCGATTAATACGGCAATTGAGAGCGCACTGAGTGGTAATTTATAGGTCATCCTGTTTCCCCTTAAGTTAATAATTACACTGTAGTTTTTTTAATAATCCAGCCATTATTAGCATACCAAAGCAACTTTAACAATGCATTTATTTAACATTAAGTTTCCATTTTGGGGGTCTAATAGCAGAAATTCGCGACGAAAGAATATCGTTATTTATCAGTATGAATTATTGTTTAAATTGGGATTAGAGGGAGGAGAAGCGTTTTACAAACAGCTTCAAAAAGTTGATAAGACGCCTAAAATCTTTACTGAATAAGAGCGGTTTCTTAGCCTAAAGTTTAAAGACGTCAATGATCATGTTGTAACTACTTAACTATAATGCCAACCAAGGTTGCACTGACTTCACATTTGCAGAGTCGGCAAAGTGAGTATTGTCGTTTGACCACGCCTTCGGGACACTGATTCGACAGACTTGCGACTCACACTTCACTGTAGCATCTGTGACGTTTTGACTTCTGCCAAAGGTCACGATGACTCCCTGTTGCTCAGGCAGCAAAAATGACAACAAGTTTTTAATAAAGAAACCTGATAGATCAGCCAGCAACTCTTCAAACTCCTGTTGCATTTTATAAAGGTCAGACTTGCTTAGAGATCTCGTATTAAATAACTCGGCCTCAATCTGCATTTTTAGCTGGCAGTCCGAGCTTTCGCCCTTCGTTTCAATTACCACTTTAGCTTTGTCTTTGTCCAATTCTTTGTCAAATGGTAGCAATAATTGCGCTTCATCGGTGTACGACAATGGAAAGCTCGCTTCCTCGGTCACAATATTACCCGCCGTGATTTTACACGCCTGCATGCTAAGTGTATCGACAAGGTAAAATCCCACACGTGCAAACTCAAACTCGCCTTTATTTACCACTTTCAGTCTGTCGTAAAAGCTGTCGTATGCAAAGGTGACCGTTTTAGCGGACGCTATCGCACTCCAAAGTGTCATTATCAGGACAAGTACAATCTTATTCTTCATCAAAATACGCTCGGTTATGCCTTATCATATCGTTAAGTTCATTTACGTAGTCTTCACCACGCTCTGAATAACTCAAAAGGCCACTTGTTAATACTGTAGCGTCAATCGGTGCTTTTTGAGCTCGCAGCTCTGCTCGTACCGCGCGCAAGTCTTTGTATGCATCATTAGTATTGATATTCCTAAAGTACGATTTGACCGCGCCTCTTACCGACTGAAAGGCTCTAACTTCGTGATCGGCCGCATCTTCTCGCCGTTTCGGCACCATACCGCAGCCTTTGGTGTAACACCATTGACCAAAAAAGTTTAACCCAATTCGCGCAAATCGTGACGTACCCCAAGCAGATTCATTAGCGGCCTGCATCAACGCCAGCTCTTTAGGAATAATATCCACGCGGCGTAATGCACGTTTAAGCGAAGATTCATTGATGGCTTCACCTTTTAAATCATACTTTGTGAAAATCAATGCAACCTTTTCTATTTGTTTGCGTGTCAGGGTTTCATCAAATTGCAGCATCATTAGGGCGATTTCAAGTGTTGCCCGCTGCTCTAAGATCTGTTTATTTTCGGCTTCTACGTGCGGTTTAATAAAGTCGAAAAATGCCGTTTTCTTCTCCTTGATATCACGAATGGCTGCAAAATTAGGTAGTTTTACGCTATGGAGTGGCTTTTCGGGCACCTTAGGTACAACCTCTGCACCCGTACCCTCTTGATCTAAAGTAGAATCTTGAGAACTTTCATCTTGGATAAAAGGATAAATTAACGCCCAAATGGTCACTAGGGCAACAATGAGTTTAATCAGTTTAGCTTGCATACTTCTCCTCGCAGTGGCGTTGTTCTGGAAACGGAGTCTCTTTCCCTAAGTCTCTAAGAACTTTTCTCAAGCCCGCTCAATAACAGTTTTATTCTGTTACTATAGTTTGATAGAGCGTTGATAAATTGCGCCAAAATAACAGTATTCAAAAATAGCGGCTGATAATATCAAAAGCCGCAATTAAACGCGAATTTTCGTTCAGTTATCGTACATAGTTTAGACGAATTTAAGGTATAAAGAAAAAGGAACAGAAGTATGACGTCTAACGCTTGGCAGCAGCGTCTGCTATCGCAGCAAAAAAACCGCCCTAACGACAATCGCTCAGCATGGCAAATAGATCGTTCTAGGATCATACATGCCGCGGCTTTTAGGCGCTTGCAAGCCAAAACCCAAATTATGGCAATCGGCGTCAACGACTTTTATCGGACTCGCCTAACACACTCTTTGGAAGTATCGCAAATAGGCAGCGGTCTACTACGCCATTTAAGAAAACAACACCCTGAATTTGAACACTTTCCTTCGACAAGTCTTATTGAAACTTTGTGCCTAGCGCATGATATCGGTCACCCGCCTTTTGGCCATGGCGGAGAAATCGCGCTTAATTACCTTATGCGTGATCACGGAGGGTTTGAAGGAAACGCCCAAACCTTGCGCATTGTCACCAAATTGGAACCGTACACTAAAGGTTATGGCATGAATTTAACACGCCGTACCTTACTAGGTTTTATTAAATATCCTGCATTAATCGACACACTTTGGTATCACCAACCAACGCAAACACAAAGTCGAAAATACATATTGTCCAGTGATTGGCTGCCTGCAAAAGGCATTTATCAATGCGACCAATCGGTATTTGATTGGATCCTCTCGCCATTTTCTCAAAACGACCAAATAAAGCTGCAAGAAACCGAGGTAAAAGACACCTTCCGTCGCAAGACAAAGTTTAAATCGTTAGATTGCGCCATTATGGAATATGCCGATGATATCGCCTATGCAGTTCATGATTTAGAAGATGCGATAGCTACCGAGACCCTTAACGAGGCAGCATGGCATGATTTTGCTCTGCCTGAATTGCAAAAGTTAGACTCACCTTGGTTAAAGCAAAACTTACCGCGCGTAAGCGAGAGTTTATTTTCAGAAGATGAATCTAATCGAAAAGATACCATAGGTGAACTCGTCAACCTGTTTATTGTGCATTGTAAACTCAGCGTTCAAGACTCAGATTTTGACTCCGCCCTACTTCATTTTACCGTTGAGATGGCACCCGAATTTCAGGAAATCCTGCAAGTATTAAAAGTGTTCGTATATCAAAGATTAATTCGTGAACCTAAAATGCAGCAAATTGAGTTTAGTGGTCAAAACCTGCTTATTGATTTATTTGAAGTTTTTGCCAGTGACCCGATGCGATTGTTGCCGTATACAACCCAAACATTGTACCAGCAAGCAACCGATGAAACGCAGCAAATGCGCGTGTTAGCGGACTATCTTGGTGGCATGTCTGATGAGTATGCACGAAAAACGCATCGACGCTTATTTACCGGGGAACTGTAAACTCTGCTCGAAGAGGTAAAAATTAATCATGAAAAATTCGCATACATTGGCGATTAACTCATTCTTTAATTTTTCTTAAGCCTTTCTTAAGTATTGGCATATATGTTTTCAACGTAGCTTGATATTTTTCAGTTGGAGCATATATGCCAGCCAAAACCGTTGCGGTATTCGTGTTAGTCACTTCAATCACTCCTGCGTTTGCTGGTGACCCATTTAGCATCGACTCCCTTTGCAATAATAACGCTGAACATAGTAACAAAATGGCGCGACAGACGGATAAAGCAAGTCAAGAGAAAAACATCAAGATTGAGTCTATCGAAATAAACTCAAACCCTATTTTTAATCCGGACGACCCAGAAACGACCTCTTTCCATGACTTCGTAAACTGGCTGCATATAGAAACCCGAGATGCGACTATCGCTTCTCAACTCCCTTTTCAGGCTGGTGACCTAGTCAGCGAGGCCGATATTTTAGAGGCTGAGCGGATCTTGCGTGCTAAAAAATACATCAGAGAGGCGAAAATTAACTATGCCAACCCATGCAGCAGTGCCGAGCCACAGAAAATATCAGTGCAAACGTGGGACACCTGGAGTTTGCTGCCCAGTGTAAACTTTGGCCGAAGTAGTGGAAACAATAAGTTAAGTTTGGGGTTTAAAGAGGAAAACTTGTTAGGGTATGGCGTTAGGGCATCCGTAAAATACAAATCTGACCATGAACGTTCCGGTTACCATACCGTGTTGCAAATGCCTGCGCCATGGCAACCACATGCCATGATAACGGTGCAAGCAGATGATTATGATGACGGTCAAATATTTATGACTGACATTTATCAACCTTTCTATCAGCGCTCCAGCTCTTTGTTATATAGAGCTTATATTAATGCACAAGACCAAACGACTTCTATCTATCATAACGGTCAAACAGAAAGTCAGTTTCGATATAATGGTACATCTGCGCAGTTTGCTTATGGCCGTTTAGGGCAGCAAACCAACACCACCACACTTAGGTGGATAGCTGGTGTCGATTACCAAGATGTCAGCTATGACGAGCCAAACTTAGCCATAAGGGATAACCTTTATGACTTCAAATTGTTAGCGCCTTGGATAAGTCTTCAATATATCGAAGATAATTATATCGTGCTGCAGGACGTAGACTTAATCAATCACAGTGAAGATTTCAACCTCGGATGGTCACTTGCGGCCAAAACAGGTATTGATACCGAAGCGGATGGAGTTGGCTCAATTTGGGAGTTTTCAGCCAATAAAGCATGGCTATTTAATGATGATGTCTTATACCGATTTAAAGCATCAACCAATGCCCAAATCGGCACGCAGCAAGGTGATAGAGTATGGTCTACTCTCGCTGCAAAGGTAAATTATCGCTGGAGCGATAGTTTTGCTTTTTATGCTGATGCCATTGCTGCGTGGCAAAACAAGGAATTTGCCGAGCGTCCTCTTGCACTCGGTGGAGAAGAAGGGATCCGTGGCTTCCCACAAAGCTATCAACAAGGTACGCAAACGGTCAAATCTTCATTCGAGCTCCGTATGTACCCTAACATTAATATTTATCAGCTTGTTGATTTAGGATTCGTTGGCTTTGTTGATCTGGGAAAAGCATCCGGGAATATACAACATCCTAATATAAGCAATAAAATGCTAGGTAGTGTAGGGCTCGGAGTTCGTTTATATTCCGCCCGTTCAAGTAATGAAAACGTAGTGCATATAGACTTTACTAAACCATTAAGTAACTACCCTGAAGTTGACAGCTGGGAACTTGGTTTATCAGTGGAAACTCGCTTTTAAATAGCGCTTCAAAGGGTAAATGTAAAGGTGATGGTGCTCGCTTCCAACGCAACAGTGAGTTCCGCGTCAATGGCTTCAGCAAAGGCCCTAGCAATAGGCAAGCCCAAGCCAAAGCAATCATTCGCGCTTCTCGATTGGTCGCTTTGCCATAGTGGTTCAAATAATTGTGCTAAATTCACGTTTTCGAGCTCGCCGGAAACCTGATTGCTCACTCGAACATTTATCCCATTTGTCGCCCCCTTTTCAACAACGATAAGTGCTTCAGAACCCAGTACTCGGTGGCGCTTGGCATTTTTCAGTAAGTTACCAATGATGCTCTCGACTGCCATTAAGTTGGTCTGAATTGGACATTCGGAGCAAGTTGTCTGAATCTCAACATTATCAAATGCTATCTCACCAATCGAACGGTTGATGACTTGCAATACATCAACAACATCGTCTTTAGGTAGCTTTATCTGCTCGTATTTATGTAACAACATGACGTTGGTGACGATGTTTTTCATCCGCTGACTTATTCTTAATACTTCTGGCACAAAGTCATCCGCCAGTTCATTGTCTTCCGGGAAGCGTGAAATAACTTCCGCCAAATTAATAAGCTCCGTAATGGGCGTTTTTAATTCATGCGAAATATCTGAGGTTAGGCGCTTTTCTCGCAAGTACAATTGTCTGTTTTCAACAATAAAACGGTTTAGGCTTTGCTCAACGGGTAATAGCTCAGAGACAGGCTTTTCTAATATTATGGTGTCTGAATCTTTAGAGAAATTTAGTTTGGCTATCTGAGCGTTCATGCTATTCAACGGCGCGAGACCAACATCGACCGTTTTGCGCACAAATACACGAATAAACACCACAACACATACAATAGTCACGATAAAAACGATATCAATGAGCCAAAGAATAAAGTCCAATCCCTCCGACGAGGCCGCATAGGCAATAACAAGTTCGTCGTCAAAAGATTTTTTTTCCCCTTTTAGGGTATGGATCTGCGGAATAAAACGGGTATATATGATCCGTCCCGCACGACCATCTGGCAGGGTTTCATTTACCACTTTGCTCTCGCCAAGTGATAACGACAAATAAGGTAACTCGTGTTGCGAAAAAAGATCTAAGCTGTCAGAGCGTGCAAAAACTCGGTCGTTCAACCAGATTTGATAATATTCGGGCTCGATATTGCCAGTAAATTCAGGTAAAAACTCACCGGAAAAGTGCAGTTCAAGATGATCTTCATCTTCAGAGACTAACGTCATCAGCATGCCAACTTTTGTATGCATCGCTTTGTCGAATTGTGAGTCAATCCAAGAGTCCACAGCCAAATCTGTAGCGAGTAAAATGGCGACTACAACACCTGTGATGGTAATTGATAATGTGCTAACTAAGTTCCCTCGGATCGACTTCATGGTAGTTGCTCAACATAATATCCAAACCCGCGTTTAGTTTTAACTGGCAAGCATTGACCCAGCGCTTTGACCTTTTTACGTAGCGAAGAAAGGTGAGCTTCGATGGCATTTTTCGACACGCTATCGAAATTGCCGGTAATATAAGTGCTTAATTTTTCTGGTGTAATAATCTTATTTTGATTAGTAAACAAACATTCCAAAATTTTATACTCATTGGGTGTTAAGTCTATTTGCTGCCCTGCAATTAACGCCGACTTTAGCTGCAAGTCAATGGTCAAAAAGCCATGCACGATTTCATCACCATCTTGTTTAAATGCCCCTCTTCTCATTAGCGTTAATAGCCGTGCATGCAGCTCATCAAACGAAAAGGGCTTGGCGAGATAGTCGTCTGCACCACTTAATAAACCCAGCACTCGGTCTTCAGGTTGTGACTTTGCTGACAACACCAACACTCGAGTGTCATTCTTCTGCTGTCTTAGCGCTTTAAGCACACTTATGCCATCCAAACTGGGCAACATAATATCTAAAATAATTACATCATAGTGATCCATCAGCGCCATACTCAAACCGCTAGAACCATCCGCCGAATCATCTACCGTAAAACCCAGTTTAGAGAGCCCTAAGGTTAAGCTGCGACGCAAGGACTCAGAATCTTCAATCAGTAACACATTCATAAATAAACCTTTGGCTAGTGCTTAATATCACATAGCTTAGTTGCTCAAACTTAAGATTCGCTAAAGAGAACTTCAACTTTCATCAATTCCGAAGGATTTCCTAAGCTTTTCTTAAGTTTCGTCGGATAGTCTTGTGATAAATGCAACTATTCTTAACATTCTATGAACAAAGTACACTTTTCAACTCCTTATGCACAACCTTTCATGGTGTTTTTCCTTTCCTTGTTGATGATTTTGACGCTTAGCCGTTTAGGGCTATCGACTTGGATGTTAGAGAGAATGGCAGGCTCTGATCCTTTAACCTTTGTGATATCAGGCCTACGAGTTGATTTGAGTACTATCGCATATCTCGCGATACCACTCTTATTGTTAATGGTCACGCACTATTTTATGCCCAAGCCACTGAAGCCTTTACTTACTGCGCTAGTAACGGGGTATATTGCGTTGGGTATTGTATTTGTCCTACTACTCGAAGCTGCAACTCCTGCATTTATTTTGCAATACGACATCAGACCAAACCGTTTATTTATTGAATATCTGATTTACCCCAAAGAAGTCATTTCAATGTTGTTGAGTGGTCACTTGGGCACAGTGATATTGACCCTACTTTTATGTACGTTGGCTTTAATAACCACCTTGAGATATTTTCCTCGCATTAGCAACGATGCGCCATCAAAGCGGAATATGGCTATCTCTACTTTTTGTAGTCTTATCTGTTTAGCGCTATTAGCAAGAGGCACTCTGGGTCATAGACCACTTAACCCTGCTACCGTCTATTTCTCACAAGATGCATTGGTTAATTCGCTGACCATCAACTCAGCTTATAGTGTTGCGTTCGCAGCAAAAAATATGGGCAGCGAAAGAAGTGCCAGTGCGCTTTATGGTTCGCTATCCAAAGAAAAGGTTTTTGATACAGTAAGAAAAGCAAGTTACAAACAAGGTTTTATCTCAAATACACTTCCTACCCTAGCCACTAATCCGGCATATCATCAGGGCAAAAAGAAAAACTTAGTGATTATCTTAGAGGAAAGCTTAGGCGCACGTTTTGTAAGCTCGCTAGGGGGAGCAAACCTAACCCCAGAGTTAGATAAACTGTATCAAGAAGGCTGGGGGCTGGAGAACCTCTACGCAACGGGCACCCGTTCGGTTCGCGGAATTGAAGCCGTGATCACCGGCTTTATACCCTCACCATCACGCTCCGTCGTTAAGCTTTCAAAGTCTCAGCAACAGTTTTGTACGTTGGCGGATATTTTAGCCAAAGAAAACTATACCACACAGTTTATTTACGGTGGCGAAAGCCACTTCGATAACATGAAAAGCTTCTTCTTAGGAAATGGCTTTCAACGTATCGTTGACTTTGATGATATTGAAAACCCAGAATTTGTTGCGTCTTGGGGCGCCAGCGACGAAGATCTGTTTAATCAAGCGGATAAAGAACTAACTCAGCTGAGTGAAGAAGAAAAGCCATTTTTTAGTTTGATCTTTACATCTAGCAATCACGACCCGTTTGAAATTCCTGACGGAAAAGTAATGTTACCAACAAATCATAAAAGTGATAAACCTGCGCGAGATCTCGCTATCAAGTACGCCGACTATGCACTCGGAAAGTTTATTGATAAGGCCAAGCAAAGTCGTTATTGGCAAGATACTATCTTTTTAGTCGTTGCAGATCATGATGTCAGGGTGTATGGATCCGAGCCCGTCCCTATTAAGTCTTTTCATATTCCAGCCGTTATTTTGAATTCAGACTTTAATCAGAAACAAGATAAAAGATTGGTCAGTCAAATTGATTTACCTGTCACTTTGCTTTCTTTAATAGGGGTTGAACGCCCAACGCCTATGCTTGGTTTTGACTTAACCAAACAATATCCAGTGCAAAGAGCGATGATGCAATATTACGATAATTTTGCCTACATTGAAGATGACAAAGCCGCCATTTTGATGCCAGGCAACAAAGTGAGTTATTGGCAATATGACACGGCGACTAAGATGCAAAAACCATTGCTGAATACAGTGCACACCATTGATTTTAAAGAAAAAGCACTATCTCATGTATTATTTAGTAATTTGGCCTATCAGGAGCAAATTTATCGATTAAAAGAGTAAAGCATAAGGTTCTCTTAAGTATTTCTATAGAAAATAAAGATAACTTAGTTTTTATTTTCTCGTCAGGAGTTGGATATGTTTAAATTTTTAAAACATATCTCCCCATCAGGCTATACCAGCCTGATGGTTCTCGCCACACTTTATTGTACCATTGCTTTTAATAGCCTATTTATTATCAAAGTCTTTAATGTTTCTACAATACAGGAGTGGTCCGATTGGCTATTTTTAGCGTCTGTCCCTATTCTTTTGTTTTTCCTGACACTGTTACTATTTAGTTGGTTTTCTTTAATCACCTTTGTACGGCCTTTTTTATTTATCACCATTGTGCTATCCAGTGTGTTGCTATACGCATCAATAAACTACGGCGTCATATTTGATAAAAGCATGATGCAAAACGTTATTGAAACAGACACGGGGGAAGCATTTTCATATTTAAATATAAACCTAGTTATTTTCGTACTAACCCTGGGTTTAACCCCTGCTTATTTAATGACAAAAAACAAAATAAAACAGCCACTAAAGCAAAGGCTAAAATCCTTTATACTCATTAATTTTGTTTCAATTACCTTCATCTCTTTGATAGCCTTTAGCTTTTATCAAAACTATGCCTCCGTTGGTAGAAACAATAAAGAAGTCGCAAGCTATATCACGCCATTTTCATTTTATATTGCAGGATATAAATACCTGAGAGATAACTATTTTTATCCTCCATTACCATTTCGATTACTAGATAAAACACCTGCTTTAGCTTCCAAGTCAGGTGCTAATATCACCGTTATCGTTGTTGGTGAAACTGCACGTGCAAGCAACTTTTCACATGGAGGCTATAAAATAGATACTAACGAATACACTAAACAGGACGGCATCAAATATTTCAGTAACATGTCATCTTGTGGCACAGCGACAGCAATTTCAGTACCCTGTATGTTTTCACGGCTAGATAGAGCACATTACAATAGCCGTCTTGCTCAGAGCCAAGATAACGTGCTTGATGTGATCCACAGGGCTGGCGCCGAAGTGTTTTGGATAGACAATAATAGTAGTTGTAAAGGTGTATGTAATCGGGTTGAGAATTATCGGATTGATACTAACAAGGATAACCCGCTGTGCGACGGTAAGTATTGCTTTGATGAGGTACTAATCCCATCACTTATGACTACCATAAACAACGCGCAAACAAGCAATATTGTTGTTGTCTTACATATGATTGGCTCGCATGGCCCAACTTATTACCGCCGCTACCCTAAAACGCAGCAAAAATTCCTCCCAGATTGCCAGCGTAGCGATATCCAAAATTGTACGCCTCAAGAATTAGTGAACACCTATGACAATACCATCGCTTACACAGATTTAGTGTTGCACAAAATCATTACACAACTGTCTTCGTTAGACGCAGAAACAGTCAACATGCTCTATGTTTCCGATCATGGCGAATCACTTGGTGAAACCGGATTATATTTACATGGCTTTCCATATCGTCTAGCACCTAAAGAGCAAACCCAGATCCCGATGATTTATTGGAGTAATCGCCTAACAAATAAAAGCTACAGTGGTTGCATTGACGCTGTAAAACAGCAACCCCTTTCTCATGACAATATCTACGATACGTTAATTGGCTTAACCCAAGTTAATTCGAAAACCTATCAGTCCAAAAATGACATATTCGCAACCTGTCGAACTCAATTACTCGCAACTAATGGAGAAACTAATGCATTTTGATAACACCAATAAGCCAACTGGAGCAAAACGACTATTGCTGGCGCTTGGACACTCATTTAGAGCGTTTAATTGGCTCACAAAAAATGAATCCGCCTTTCGGCAAGAGCTTATTCTACTGCTGGTTACTATCATTTTGCTGTTTACACTTGAACTTTCACTCTATGAGCGCGTTATGTTGTTTTGTGCAACGCTGTTTGTGATGTTTGCTGAGATAGTGAATACCGCTATTGAAGCAACAATTGATAGAGTCGGTTTAGAAATCCATCCACTGTCGGGGCTTGCCAAGGACTTGGGCTCTGCAGGCGTATTGATCGCACTTATCGTTTTTATCTGCATCTGGGGCAGCTGTTTATATCAAAACCTCTACTAGCAATTAATGGCCAATGATGCTTATGTTTGGATGAGAGAAGCCAAACATAAGCTTTAGCGCTAAGCCATTACTTCCTTTTACGCTTGGTTCTTGTTCCTAGAATACGCTTTTTGTCTCTTTGCTTCTTAGATTTACCAGAATTACGGCGAGTGTCTTTAGGCTCTTTGGTTAAATCAGGTTCATAGCCTGGCAGCCATTGCGGCGCAAATCGCTCATCTAAGAAAATTTCTATTTCTTCTAGTAGCCACTGTTCATCAATACTCACAAGCGAAATGGCTTGGCCGTTTTGTCCAGCACGACCACTACGGCCGATACGGTGCACATAGTCTTCAGCAACATAGGGTAACTCAGCATTGAAGACATAGTTTAGCGAGTCAATGTCAATGCCACGAGCTGCTACATCCGTTGCGACCAAGACGCGAATTTCACCTGATTTGAATTGAGATAGCGCTTTGTCACGCGCGCCTTGAGACTTATCACCGTGGATCGCTGCGGTTTTAAGGCCATCCTTATTCAATTCTTTTGCGTAGCTATCAGCACTATTTTTTGTGCGAGTAAACACCAGTACCTGATGCCAATTATTTTTGCCAATCAAGTGGGCGATCAATTCACGTTTGCGATCTTCGTCTACCGAATAGAAAGTTTGCGTAACTGTGCTTGCGGTGCTGTTCTGGGATTCAACTCCTACTCGCTTAGGGTCGTTCAACCAAGGCTTTACTTGGGATAACACAGCATCGTCAACCGTAGCTGAAAATAGCAATGTTTGACGCTTAAGCGGCATAGTGCGCATGATCCGCTTAATTTCCCCCATAAACCCCATATCTAACATGCGATCTGCTTCATCGAAGACCAAGTGTTGAATATTTTTGAGTGTTAATGTGCCTTTGATTAGGTGGTCAAGTAAACGCCCAGGTGTCGCAACTACTACGTCTACACCCGCTCTTAAGCGCTTTTCTTGCGGGCCAATATTTGCACCGCCATATAAGCACACGACATTTAAACTGGTGTTCACCACTAACTTTTCAGTGTGCTCTGCAACCTGCTGTGCCAGCTCACGAGTCGGCGTTAATATCAATGCCTTAACCGATTTCTCACCTTGCGTGGCGCCTATCAGCATGGAGTGCAAAATCGGCAGCATGAAGGCGGCAGTCTTACCGGTTCCAGTTTGGGCACTTGCAATTAAATCACAACCACTGAGCAGAAGTGGAATACTCTTTTCTTGAATTGGTGTGGGTGACTCAAACCCAAGCTCAGTAATTGCGCTTAGTAGTTCAGGGTGAAGTTGTAACTCGCTAAATGTCATTGGAGATCAGTGTCTATTACCAAAATTGTGCAGATTATAGCAAAGGATTGTAAGGAAAAAACTGGGAGATAGTTTTATTAAGCTAAATAAGTAAAGGTAATTAACTGATACTATTTTAAGAATCTAATTAAAGCAAACAACTCATTATTAGATAAAAAAGAACAAAACTATTTATAGCTCAGACTTGACAAACATCCAAATTGAAACAAAATTGTAAACCAGGTTAACCAAAGGTTCTCCTGCTTAAATATTACGATTATTAATTTAAAAAAGGATTTAATATGAAATATCTGTTTTCAACTGTCATTATGGCAGCATTTTTGTTCTCTAGTTTTACCTTTGCTATGAATGATAATACTACAATTTATCTCACTGAAAACGGGATTAAAGGAGTTATCCAGGCTCAACATAGCGTTAAAACAGAGTCGTTTGATCAGAAAGGCATGCATTCTCCAATCGAGTTTTCAGTATCCAATGACTTGCTTGATACTATTTCCGCATCTATCAAATATCAGGGCAATCACTATGCTTTGTTACTCAATCAAGTTAAAAAACAAGTTAAGATAACTGGTACTGATATCAATAATAAACCTCTTATTAATACCCCAGCACTTCGTGCCGACATAAAGAATATGCTACACGACGTAGAGCTTAATAGTGGTTTGATTATGAAAAGCCAATCAACTCTAGATAAGGAGTCGAAACTTGCACTCTTAAAATTCTTCGAATTTTTATCTACCTATCCATTAGGTGAAGCAATTGATCAGCAAATAGAGAGCAAAATCAGTGCACAAGATTGGACTGATCTCTGTGCGTATATGGGTAAATCAAAGACTGCTGTTTGGGATATTACCAACTCGTCTGTAAAGACAAAAAATTATATCGTCGGTGGTCATGGCTTTTGTGCAGCTAGATGTGGTGCGGGTTGTCCAATGTTTGGTGATGGTCAATATACCCAAGATTGCTTGAATCACGATGCCTGTGCCGATGTTGAAGGTGAGCAACTAGGTGTATGTGGTGACGAATGGACTTCAGCCTCAGACGACTTTTGGTTTTCTCCTGACTGTACAACTCCACCACCCTCATTACGTTAAAATAATAATTTTTGGCTGGTATGCTGTTTTGCAAGCGAGATCACTACATCCATATAGGCATTGAGCATGACTAAGTGAAATCGGTATTATCAGCCTAGGTTAATCTATCGGGGGCACAATCACCTGAAATGACTAATAAGGAAATGTTCATGTCACGACAAAGATTGAAGCTATTAACGATAGGTCTTTGCTTAATAGCCTTTACACCCTTGCTTGGTTTACTTCTTGCGGAGCTTATCGCTGAAATTCTTCACTGCCATGTTGCAGAAAGTGCTAGCTCAGATTGTATTGTCGCCGGCTATGATTTTGGTATGCCACTAGCAATTTTATACACAGGTGGTTGGGTAAGTATGATTACGGTCCCTGTTGCGGGCTTGGCAGCTTTAGTTTGTTACATCAAATACCGTGATGCAAAACTAAATAACAACCAATAAAAAAGGGGCTTAACGCCCCTTCTATTCACATCAACTTGATTAAATTGCTGCGTTTCTGAATTCTCTTACAAATTGCTTAACAGGCATATCGTTACAACGTAAGTTGCGAACCTGTTGGTTATTCAAACGTAGGTGATTAACGCCGTGACGTACTGCATCTAAGCATAACTCAGTTGCTGTATCTGACTTTTCAGCAATTAGCTCCACTTTCTTTTCTTGCTTTTGCGAGCGCTTCGCTGCTTTTGCAAACTCACGAATATCTTCACCATTACAGTGGATGCTTGGTGAGAAGCGAGAAATAAATAGGCCTAGTGATGCAGCTTCTTTACGTGCTGCACTGAAACCTTGCTCTGCTGCAACAGCACATACTTTTGTCGCTGGTGATGCGTCAGCTTGAGTGAACTCAACCTGTGAAGCGAAAGCTGTTGTAGAAACCAAAGAAACAAGACCAAAGAAAGAGAGAGATTTAAGCATAATATACCCCAATTGAACGATTCGGCGCGGATTATAATTACAACGACGAATAAGTAAACAGCTAAATCATGCAATTTTGGTTATTTAATGATCTATTTACACTAAGCTAAAATCCTCGTTATCCTCTCGCTAAACTTGTGCAAAATTTAACAACTGCCAACATGCTTGTCAGCTGACTAAATAAGTAATTTCACCCAAGCGCTGACCCTCTCGTTTTTAAGTGATAAACTTTGCCAAATAACAGCAAGAATCTAAAGAGAGCGCTATGAAAATTGTTTCGTTTAATATAAACGGCCTCAGAGCTAGACTACATCAATTACAGGCATTGATTGAAAAACACCAACCTGATGTCATTGGACTGCAAGAAATTAAAGTCCATGACGAAGCTTTTCCTATCGACGATGTAGAAGCACTTGGCTACCATGTTTACTTCCATGGTCAAAAGGCGCATTACGGTGTGGCACTACTCTCCAAGAAACCTGCAAAAGCTATCCAAAAAGGCTTCGCTACGGATACTGATGAATCACAACGTCGTATGATCAGCGGTACGTTTGAAAGTGATTCAGGTAACGAAGTTACCGTTATGAATGGTTACTTCCCTCAAGGTGATAACATCAGCCATGAAACAAAATTTCCGTATAAAAGACAATTTTATGCAGATCTCATGACCCACTTAAATGATTTTGCCGATCCTCAATCTAACCTTGTAGTCATGGGCGATATTAATATTTCTCCATTGGATGCGGATATTGGTATTGGTGAGCAAAACCGCAAGCGTTGGTTAAAGACGGGTAAGTGCTCGTTCCAACCAGAAGAGCGCGAGTGGTTAAAAACACTGCTAGATTGGGGCTTTAAAGATACATTTAGAGTGCTGACACCTGATGCAACCGAAAAGTATTCGTGGTTTGACTACCGCTCAAAAGGGTTTGATGATAACCGAGGTCTGCGCATAGATGTGGTTTTAGCAACCGCTCCATTAACTGCGAAATGTATTGAAAGTGACATAGATTACGAATTGAGAGGAATTGATAAGCCCTCGGATCACGCACCAATTTGGGCAACTTTCGACATTTAATCATCTGCTTTTTCCGCCGAGACTGTAAATACAGTGCTCGGCATAGAGCAAAATCACCAAATTTAAAAACTGGATAGAAACGTGACGTTTATCGCTGCCCTTGGGTTATTTTTACTCAGTTTTCATCGCAAAGAATATCAGCAATTACTACAAGTACCTGCCAGACAAACTGGCGTATTAAGTTGTGCGGTTGTCCTCACGTTACTGTGGCAAATAAAAGCAGGCATTTTACCTGAGCTGAACATTCATATTCTTGGAATAACAGCAGTAACGTTAATTTTAGGTTGGCGACTGGGTGCGTTGAGTGCAACTTTGGCCTGCCTCGTCCATAGTTACTTTAGTGCTTTTACCTTGGTGGAGTTTGGTAATTTTTGGCTGTTTACTGCACTGATACCTGTCTACTTAAGCTATGGACTTTTTGCCCTTTGCTATCATCATTTACCGCGGCACTTTTTCGTTTATATTTTTGTTTGTGCATTTATTTTCGCAGGTACGGTGGGCTGTTTAAAGATACTTCTAAGCGCATTCTATTATTATGCAATCGATGCCTATACTTGGTATCAGTTGGCAGACAATTATCTCCATTTTGCCGTCATAATGTGGTTCCCTGAAGCCATGTTAAACGGCATGGCCATCACCTTACTCATTACATATCGCCCACATTGGGTAAAAACTTTTTTTGATAGGGAATACTTAGACAAATGATCTCCCACTACCGCTGTCCACTGTGTAAACTGCCTTTATATCAAGGTGGTGCAAGCTACAGCTGCAATAATAATCATCACTTTGATATTGCCAAAGAAGGCTATGTCAACTTACTACCCGTGCAAAATAAAAAATCAAAACAGCCGGGCGACAACCAAGAAATGGTTGCGGCGCGTCGGGCATTCTTCGAAACCGATCATTATCATTTTCTACGTGATAGGCTTGCACAAATCGTCTCTGAAAAAGCGCCGGCTACCCTGCTGGACTTAGGGTGTGGTGAAGGCTTTTACACCCATGAAATCGCAAATCGCTGCGAGAATGCCAAAGTCTACGGGGTCGATATCGCAAAGCCTGCTGTCCGCTATGCCGCTAAACGCTATCCTCAAGTAGAATTTAGCGTAGCCTCCATCAAAGAGGCTCCTTTTGAAAATGAATTTGCAGATGTGATTGTGAGTATTTTTGCGCCAGTGTTCGCCGAGGAGCTCGCCCGTCTATGCAAACCATCAGGCAGTTTGTATGTCGTCTCACCCGGCGAGCATCATCTATTCGAACTCAAGTCTCTGATTTATGACAATGTAAAGCTACACAAGGCACCAGAAACACCACAAGGGTTTGAATTGGTTGAACGGACTAAATTACAACAAACACACAGAATGGAATTTGAGTGTGTTGAACACTTAATCATGATGACGCCATTTGCTTGGAAATTTAAGCAACAACACATGGACAGATTACAGAAGATGGACCATATCGAAATCACGCTCTCGTTTTTGATAAACCAATATCAGCGCATGTAACCCTACATCAGCTCACCCATTATGAGCAAATCGCTGCCTACTTGCTTGGTAGGCAGGCAAACAGAAACTACAGATTTTCTTGCGTAAACGCTTTGTCCATTTTATCGAACATATCTTTTAGCAATCGCGCTAAATCTCTATATCTAGGCTTTCTTGAGGACAGGGGTGCATCGTAGCCATTGGCAACCATCTTTTGATGCAGTTCTGTATACCAAGAATACAAAGCCGGATTTAACGGCGTTTCAGCTCTTTTACCAAGCCATAATAACCCTTGGACAGGAAGCGATAAAAAGAATAAAGCAATCGCAATGGCTTGCGGCAGATATTGAAAACCCAATTGGCTGGTCTGCAAAAACAGAGTAAACACCGCCAGCATAGGCATTGTATTTAAAGCAAGTTCTGTCGCCTTGATCACCCTAAATTCGGGGAACAACGGTGCTAACTCCTTGCGCATAGGCCACTCTTTCGAGTATTGACGTCCAAGTTGCACTTGCGAAATAAGACTTTTTTGCATCATAACTCCTAGGTGCTAACTTTTATATAAAAAATGAGGTAAAATCGACGTCTTTACTGTCAACTATACCTTAGTCTAAATGCGTAGCTTATATGCGCTATAGCTTTAAGCTTAATACGCAATAACTGTTATTGTCAAAACGGAAAGTCATTATGTCATCTCAGCATGTTTTGGTTCTTAATTGTGGAAGCTCCAGTCTTAAGTTTGCAATCATCGATAACGCAACGGGAGAGGAGATATTATCAGGTCTGGCTGAACGCCTAGCTGAACAATCACCACAAATTAAATATAAGTTCCAAGGCAACAAGGAAATCGTGCCCCTCAATAGTGGTGATGCGCACCAAGTTGCGATCACAACGCTTGTAAAACTCATCAAAGATCTCGCGTTAGACGCAAATCTTGTCGCTGTCGGCCACCGCGTGGTACACGGCGGTGAGCGCTTTACACAATCTGTCATTATCGATGACTCCGTTATAAATGCTATCCAAGAAACGGCTAGTCTGGCACCTTTACATAATCCAGCTAACCTACTAGGTATCCGCGCAGCTCAAGCCGCATTTGCGCATCTACCGCAAATTGCTGTCTTTGATACGGCTTTCCATCAAAGTATGGATCAAACAGCGTACCTTTATGCTCTACCCTATTCACTATATCGTGAGCATGGTGTTAGACGTTACGGTTTCCACGGCACCAGCCATGCTTATGTATCGGCGCAGGCCATCGAGATTTTAGGCTTAAAAGATAAGCCATCTCGTATTATTACCGCACACTTAGGCAATGGTTGTTCCGTTACCGCAATTAAAGACGGTAAATCGGTGGACACCAGCATGGGCTTAACTCCATTAGAAGGTCTAGTGATGGGCACCCGAAGTGGTGATATTGATCCGGGCTTATTCTCGTTTTTAGTTAATCACCTTAACTATTCAACACAGCAAATTGACACCTTGTTGAATAAACAAAGTGGCCTTTTAGGTATTAGTGAGCTTTCTAACGATTGCCGAACGATTGAAGAAGCAGCGCAGGAAAGCCACCCTCAAGCAACACTGGCGCTTGATATTTTCTGTTATCGTTTAGCCAAACAAATTGCTAGCTTCTTGGTACCACTAAACGGTTTAGATGCACTTGTATTTACCGGTGGAATTGGCGAAAACTCTGATGTTATCCGTGAAAAAGTAGTAAACCAGCTTAACTTCCTTGGCATGCATATCAATAAAGAGTGTAACCTCAACGCACGCTTTGGTAATCAAGGTGTGATCACTGATGAGTCTCACTCTCCTGTCGCTATGGTCATCCCAACCAATGAAGAGTGGGTGATTGCCAACGATGCAGCCACGCTTGCTAAAGGAGTGTAATGATGGGTCGTCGTATTATGCTTATTCCCATTTCTACGGGCGTTGGTTTGACGTCGGTGTCTGTAGGAATCGTCCGAGCACTGGAACAAAAAGCGGTAAAAGTAAATTTCTTTAAGCCAATTGCACAACCTCGCAAAGATGAAGTCGGCCCTGAAAAGTCAACACTCATCGTTCAGCAAGGTTCTACTATTGCCCCACCCACGCCGTTTGGGCTGAGCTACGCTGAGCAAATGATAGGTGATGGTAAAGGCGATGATTTGTTGGAAGAAATTGTGGAGCGCTTTGAAGGCACAGTACAAGACGATGAAGTTGCCATCATTGAAGGAATGGTTCCTACCCGTCGTCAACCTTACGCTGGCCGTGTAAACCGCGAGATTGCGCAAACACTAGGTGCAGATATCGTGTTTGTCTTAACGCCGGGTAATGACTCTATCGACGAGCTTGAAGACCGCTTAGAGATTGCTGCTGGCAATTATGGCGGTGTAAACCACCCTCGCGTATTGGGGTGTATTTTCAATAAAGTGAATGCACCGCTGGATGAAGATGGCAGAGCGCGCGCCGATCTGGTTGATCAATACAAACCAGAAGAACTTGAAAACGAGATGAATCGTTTGGCATCGCTACCTATTTTCAGAAAACACCCATTTCAACTTTTAGGTGCCATACCATGGGACTTTGACTTAGTAGCGCCGCGAGTTATCGACTTAAGCAATTATTTAAAAGCCGAAATCATCAATGCGGGTGATATGGAGCACCGTCGTCTGCGCCGTGTTACTTTTTGTGCAAGAACGGTATCGAACATTCTTAACCACTTTACGCCAGGTGCCCTGTTAGTTACTCCTGGCGATCGTTCAGATATCTTAGTCGCTGCGTGTTTATCGGCCATGAATGGCACCAAGATTGGCGCTATCTTGTTAACTGGTGGATTCAAACCAGAAGAGAAGATCATGACCTTATGCGAGCAAGCGATGGATACAGGTCTACCTATCCTTGCTACTGAGGCTGATACTTGGCGCACTTCT
Organism: Pseudoalteromonas sp. JC3; assembly: GCF_030291895.1. Lineage (NCBI taxonomy): Bacteria > Pseudomonadati > Pseudomonadota > Gammaproteobacteria > Alteromonadales > Pseudoalteromonadaceae > Pseudoalteromonas > Pseudoalteromonas sp. JC3. The sequence continues at coordinate 2,614,776 of NZ_CP127855.1, forward strand.
TTGCTATTACACAATTTCAATATGGAAGTACCCAGCGATGACGAGCAGCGCATCGAGCGCGTAAAGCAGCACAACGCCCGTCACATCGATAGCGAGTGGCTGGAAAGTTTGGCCAAAGGGGTCGCAAAAACCCGCAAACTCTCCCCTCCTGCGTTTCGTTACCTGCTGACTGATTTAGCTAGGCGTGCGAGCAAAACCATTGTGCTGCCTGAAGGTAATGAGCCGAGAACAATTAAAGCGGCTGCTATCTGTGGTGCGCGAAATATCGCTAAAACCGTACTGCTTGGAGATAGAGAAGAGATTGAACGTATCGCACAGCAACAAGGTGTTGAGCTTAATGAAAACGTGACTATCTTATCTCCTGAAGAAGAGCTGCAAAAGTACATTGCGCCTATGGTTGAGCTACGTAAAAACAAAGGCCTAACCGAGGTCGTTGCGGCAGAGCAACTGCAAGATAACGTCGTGCTCGGCACCATGATGTTAGCCGAAGGCCAAGTTGATGGCTTAGTATCTGGTGCGGTAAATACCACCGCCAATACTATTCGCCCACCCCTGCAGTTAATCAAAACGGCACCAGGCGCGTCGTTGGTAAGCTCAGTATTTTTCATGCTGCTACCGGACCAAGTGCTAGTATACGGTGACTGTGCAATTAACCCTGATCCAACGGCAGAACAGTTAGCCGATATTGCAATTCAATCTGCAGATTCCGCTGCAGCATTCGGCATTGAACCTCGCGTTGCCATGATCAGCTACAGCACAGGAACATCTGGACAAGGTGCAGATGTAGAAAAAGTGCGTGAAGCCACCGAGATCGCACAAAAGAAACGCCCTGATCTCGATATTGACGGGCCGCTGCAATATGATGCCGCCATTATGGAAAATGTCGCACGTAAAAAAGCGCCAAACAGCAAAGTCGCTGGTAAAGCAACGGTATTTGTCTTCCCAGATTTAAATACAGGTAACACCACATACAAGGCGGTGCAGCGAAGTGCTGAACTTGTTAGCATCGGACCTATGTTACAAGGTATGCGTAAGCCTGTTAACGACCTAAGCCGCGGGGCTTTGGTTGATGACATAGTATACACCATTGCCTTGACTGCTATTCAGGCAACACAAATTGAAGAATAATCTTTATACCAAGGGCTCAATGCATGAGCCCTTTTCTTTTTCATCTCACTAATCCTTTCTTTTGCCTAGAATTCAGGCGAACGCTCTGGTCTTTAAATTGACTTCGCTATACTATGAATTATACCAATTGGTATTTTTCCAAAAACAAGGGTTGGTAATGTCAAAGCAAACGCTGCAATTGCTCAAACAAGAATTTACGATACATAGCTTGGATTGCGATGACGCTGTTCCACAAGCAGTGTTAAACAGTGAAATCTTTTTTATTGCCAAAACTGAGGATGAACTCTCTATAGTTTGCGCGTCAGATATCGCAGTCAGTAGCCTCGCGGCTGAAAGTCATTGGAGAGCATTGGAAGTCGTGGGCCCGCTGGGGTTTTCGCTTACGGGAATTATGGCCAATATTTCTGGTGTGCTAGCAAAGTCCAACGTCTCTATTTTTACGTTATCAACGTACGATACCGATTACATTCTGGTAAAAGAAAGCCAAATCCAGCAAGCGATGCAAGCACTTAAAAAAGATGGATATTTATTACTTTGATTGAACTCTCACCACCAATCCAATATCGGCCAATATCCCAAATCGCAAACCCTATTGCCCATATTCCAAGTCCCTTTTCTGGTAAAGTCTTACCGCTAAGTACATATCCAAACGCGGCGATTGCGTCAGGTATGTTAGGGATTGGTGTTTGTGTACAAATGCGCGTGCCTTTGCTGCTATCTCCTTGTAACGGAAAACTAATCCAGATCAGAAAAAATAACTGCGAATACATTTTACACGCCAATAACGGCTTAAAAATGTTACTGAGCTTAGAAATCGGCAATGAATTTGCCAAACCCGAATATCTCAAAGCAAACAGCTTTGGCAAAACCACGGTAAAGCTTGGAGAGCCGCTATGCTTTTTTGATATTCCACTCAGTGAAGCAAAAACCATGGCCGCCATTGTGCTACTCAATGCACAAAAGCTTGGTGCGTGTTATTATCCTTTAAAACAAGTATCTGCGGCCAAAGAGCCGATAATCACAATTGCAAGGGCGTGTGCTTTATGACAATCACAATGTATGGGATCAGCAACTGCGATACCATTAAAAAAGCCAAAAAATATCTTCAAGACAACAATATCGAATTCACCTTTCACGACTACCGCAAAGATGGATTAGACGAAGCTCTACTCACCGCTTTTATTGACCAACTTGGCTGGGAAAACGTGTTAAACAAACGCGGGACCACATACCGAGCGCTTAGTGAAGAACAAAAACAAAATCTCGATGCGCAGTCAGCGAAACAACACCTTTTGGCGACACCAGCCATGATAAAACGTCCTATTTTGCAGTACCAAGGTCAATATCACTTGGGTTTTAAAGCTGCACAGTATGATGAGATTTTTGCCTAATGAGCGAAGTAGTTAAGCTCGCTCAAGCTCTGATCCAAAGGGCTTCTGTTACACCTGATGATGCTGGTTGCCAACAATTAATAAATGAACGCTTGGCAAAGCTTGGCTTTACCATCGAAGAACACTTCTTTGTTGATACGCTCAACACGTGGGCACGAAAAGGCGACAGCGGACCACATTTTTGCTTTGCTGGACACACAGATGTAGTACCGGTTGGTGACGAGAGCCAATGGCAGCACCCGCCATTTGCTGCAGTGATTGAAAATGACATGTTACATGGCCGCGGAGCTGCTGACATGAAAGGCTCACTTGCAGCTATGGTCGTGGCAACGGAAAGGTTTATCGAAAAACACCCCAACCACAAAGGGTCATTGTCTTTTTTGATAACCTCTGATGAGGAAGGTCCTTTCGTGAACGGCACAACTCGAGTTGTAGATTTATTAGAAGCCCGAAACGAAAAAATTGATATGTGCTTGGTTGGTGAACCTTCATCACGTCATGAGCTTGGCGACGTAGTAAAAAATGGTCGTCGCGGTTCACTCACCGGACACCTAAAAGTGATTGGAAAACAAGGTCACGTAGCCTACCCTCATCTCGCTAAAAACCCCATTCACTTGTCTGCGGCGGCGATTGCTGAACTCAGTCAAACCGAGTGGGATCAAGGGAATGCATTTTTCCCCGCAACAAGCTTCCAAGTTTCCAATATCAATGGCGGAACTGGAGCTGGCAATGTGATACCGGGCTCTTTGCAAGTACAGTTTAACTTTCGCTTTAGCACTGAAGTTACAGCCGATGAGCTCAAACAACGTGTTATTGCAATTTTAGACAAGCATCAACTTGATTATGAGCTTAATTGGATACTGAATGGGCTACCGTTTTTAACAGAGCCAGGCCCATTGCTCGATGTGACGATTGCAGCCATCAAAGAAGTGACGGGAATGCAAACCACACCGGAAACTTCAGGTGGCACATCTGATGGCCGATTTATTGCCCAAACGGGATGTAAAGTAATTGAGCTTGGTCCAATTAATGCCACAATCCATCAAGTCGATGAATGCGTGAGTTGCAAAGACTTAGATCAATTGGCCTTAGTCTATGAAAAGATCTTGGAGAAGTTACTTGCCTAGCCGCTATATGCTTACAAGCGCTGAATGCAGCGCTTGTGGCGTTAATGAATCACATCTGGTTTTTTACCATGGCCGCCATGTGCATAGCGCAATCGTTTCCGATCTCAACGCCCTCTCACAAGCTGCAAAAAAGGCAGGTTTTGAATTCTACATGGCGTCCGCATATCGAGGGTTTGAAAGGCAAAAAGCGATTTGGAATAGCAAGTTTGCGATGCGCCGTCCTGTTTTTGATATCTCTAACCAAGAGGTAGAACTGAGCAACCTCTCAGACATCGACAAAGTAAAAGCAATTATGTTGTTCTCCGCCCTACCTAGTGCTAGCCGCCACCATTTGGGTACTGATCTGGATGTGTTCGCCAAAAACCTTGTACCGACAGGACAATCACTACAACTAGAACCATGGGAATACCAGCAAGATGGACATCAGCACGAATTTTCACTGTGGCTTGATGCGCATTTAGCAACTTTTGGTTTCTACCGGCCTTATGATTGCTATCGAGGGGGAGTTGCTGCGGAGCCTTGGCATATTAGCCACCAGCTAACGGCATCAAAACTTGCCACGTTGCAGTCCGTTGATGCGATTGATGCCGTGCTGAAACGCAGCGATATCAAAGGTAAAGGCGCAATATTGGCGAATCTCAGCGCACTACATCAGCAATTTATCACCAATGTAGCGCAGCCATAACGACAGATCCGAGCTTAAGTTACTTAGACTAGAAACGAAAGGTTATTTGTTTTTGTCGTGGATAGCGTCAAGCCTAGCCAGTAGACTTGAGGTATCAAAACGGTTGCCGCCAAGCGCTTGAACATCCGCATAATATTGATCCACTAAAGCTGTAAGCGCCAAATTTGCGCCGTTACTTCTTGACTCGTCTAGTGCAATGCCTAAATCTTTTCTCATCCAATCGACTGCAAAACCAAAGTCATATTCGCCTGCCAACATGGTTTTATAACGATTCTCCATTTGCCAAGAGCCAGCTGCACCCTTAGCAATCGTTTCAATTACCTTTTCACCATCAAGACCCGCCTTTTTAGCAAAGTGTAAGCCTTCTGCGAGCCCCTGTACCACACCTGCGATACAAATCTGATTGACCATTTTACAAAGCTGCCCAGCACCCACTTCTCCAATTAATTGGCTAAAGCGAGCAAACGCGGCCATGATTGGTTGTGCTTTTTCAAACGTACTTTCGCCTCCTCCAACCATCACCGTTAACACGCCATTTTCTGCACCAGCCTGACCACCAGATACAGGGGCATCTAAGAATTCAACTTGTAATTTTCTGGCTTCTTGCGCTATTTCACGGGCAACTTTTGCAGATGTTGTCGTATGGTCAACTATCACCGCACCCGGCTTTACCCCCGCTAACACACCACTCTCGCCATATACGACTGAGCGTAAATCGTCATCATTGCCAACACACATAAACACAAAATCACAGTCAGTCGCTGCATCTTTAGGTGTAACTGCAAAGTTGCCAGCATACTCAGCGGCCCATTTTTCGGCTTTGCTGGTGGTACGATTGTATACCGTGACTTGGTAACCCGCCTTTTGCAAATGCCCAGCCATTGGATACCCCATGACGCCTAATCCTATAAATGCGACTTTCACTGACATATTTCTGTCCTATTTCGTTGTTATCTTAATAAGAATGGAGTTTTTATACCCGACCACCTCTGTCATAGCAAATGAAAAAACCGCTTTGATACCGAATAACATGAATAAATCACACGGAGCCTGAAAGGATGGAGAATATTTATCGTTTTAGTGCACAACTTATTGATGGCCAAGTTTTGCCATTACAGTCTTTAGCGGGAAGACCGCTATTGATCGTTAACATTGCGAGCAAATGTAGCTTTGCTCCGCAACTGTCTGCACTTGAAAAGCTATACAGCAAATACAAACCTTTTGGATTTGAGGTATTGGCCTTTCCTTGTAATCAGTTCGGTCGCAATGAACCACTTGAAGATGAAATGCTTAAAGAGTTTTACAATACACATTTCAATTTAAGCTTTAAGATCTGTACTAAAACACAAGTCAACGGACCTGATGCACACCCATTATTTAGCTATTTAAAATCTCATACCCGTGGTATCGCGCAAAACCGCGCAATTAAATGGAATTTTACCAAGTTTCTAATAAACTCTGAAGGCATGCTAGTATCAAGATATGCCCCAAGAACAAAACCAGAAACGCTTAAGTCAGTGATAGAGAGCCACATTAATCATGAGAATCGCCCTATTCAGTTCGCAAAACTATGAAGTGCCGTTTTTTGAGCAAGCCGTAAATACCTACTCAGAACTTGAAATAAGTTTTATTAGTGAGTCACTCAATGAAAAAACGGTTTCGCTGTGTCAGCAATATGACGCGGTTTGTGTATTTGTAAACGATACTGTAAATGCACAAGTGATTGATAAACTGGCTGACTATGGCGTTAAAACCATCGCCCTACGCTGCGCAGGTTTCAATAACGTTGATATTCAACAGGCAAAACAGCGTGACATAAAGGTTGTCCGTGTTCCAGCCTACAGCCCAGAAGCGGTTGCAGAACACTGTATCGCGTTGATGCTAACGCTCAGCCGCAAGACACATAAGGCCTACAATCGAGTTCGAGAAGATAATTTTGATCTCAACGGCTTACTCGGTTTTAATATTTACAATAAAACGGTTGGTATCATCGGCTGTGGCAAAATTGGCCAAGCCTTAGTCAGTATCTTAAACGGCTTTGGTGCCAATGTCCTAGTTTATGACCCAAACATAGGGGAAGGTCCTTATACCTTGGTCTCTCTAGATATCTTACTGGCGCAATCGGATATTATTAGCCTACACTGTCCGCTTAATGAACATACCCATCATATTATTGATGATGCTGCGTTTGCCAAAATGAAAGCGGGTGTCATGCTTATTAACACTAGTAGAGGCGCCCTGTTAGATAGCAAAGCCTGTATCGCCGCGCTTAAGTCTAAACGACTCGGTTACCTCGGCTTAGATGTATATGAGCAAGAGTCAGAGCTATTTTTTAAAAACCACAGTGAAGAAATAATTCAAGACGATGTTTTCTCGCGTTTGGTTAGCTTCCCCAATGTGCTAGTTACTGGACATCAAGGTTTTTTTACCAAAGAAGCACTAAAACAGATTGCAACGATAACCTGTGAAAACCTCGACGCAGCAAGACTTGAAAGGCCACTGACAAACCAAGTAGTCTGATTTCAGAACCAAAAAAAAGAGCATATCAGTCATGATGTGCTCTTTTGGTTACTTCAAAGTCGGGGGGAAGTAATTTGATTTATGCTTTACTCTTCAATTCAGCTGTAACCTGAGCCAAACCTACTTCTGAGATTCTCATCGTGATTTCTTTTTGTTTAGCACTCAATAAAGAAATACCTTCAGCAACCATGTCATACACTTTCCAGTCTCCATCTTTGCTTTGACGAAACTTAAAATGCATGTCTATATCTGGTTTTGATTGCTCTCTTATTACCACCTTTACCGTCGCAAAATCAGCACCATCAGAAACTGGTAACTCTTCAAACAATACGTCTTGGCCTTTGTACTGTAAAAGTGCATTGGCGTAGGTAGATACAAGATAGTTATCAACCGCACCAATAAACTCGATGGCTTCGTCTCTTTTTAGCCCTTTAATATGTTTACCAAGCAATTTAAAAGATACAAACTTCACATCGATGTGTGGCATCAAGCGACTACGTACTATGCCCTTCATCTGAGTTTCAGTTGCTTTGCCATCTTGATTAACCGTTTTTATATCAGCAAATAGCTTATCGCCAACTTGGTTAATTAATTCATAAGGTGTGTCATTCGCAAACGCAACACCTGAGAAGATGAGAAAACTGAAAATAACAAGTAACTTTTTCATTGTTTAATCCTTATTAAACTGATGACACTAGTCTATCCAATTTGACGAGTGCAAATAAACATATCAATTCGCACCAAATTGATGCCTCTCCGACATCAATTAACGCAATGTAAAATTTCGCCTTACGATGACAATGACTCTTTATGAAGTCGTAAAGGAAAGGCGTATTCCCTTCATGGCGAGGCCTGGAGGGAAGTATACGGTGTTCAAGCGATGAAAAATGTCAGAAATTGTATCAATTTATTTGGACGCTGAGCCCAGCGAATATTGCCAAGCTCAGTATTGTTGCGTAAAGGGGATAAATTATTGTTGCTAGTGGGGACTACAGTTTCATATCTGCCGCAAAAAACGTGATGTTATCGTTGCTTTCTAGCTTTTTCAGCGTTTCAATTATCGCATCATGCTGCGGTGAAATTGATTCAAGTTGCTGCAAAGTAATTTCATTTTTTTCAAGCTTTTCAGCCAGAGTATTGCCAATAAATGCCATTCTCTGCTGCGCACAAACACTATTAGAAAGCCAACTACCACACAAAGAAACGATGCCTATGTTTGGCGCTTTCTTCATTAAGACGTGTTGCTCAATAGCAGGTAATCCCGCTAAGCAACTTACTCGACCACAAAATATCAAATGCGAAATCAATTGTTGGGTATGTGTACCTGTTAAATCTAGTGCGCCTTGCACCTCTGCTGCACCAAAATGAAGCTGCAGGGCATCGGCTAAGCCGGCAAAGTCAGACTGGGTATAGACGAGATCTGCACCTAGCTTTTCAAGCAGCTTTTTATATTTAGACTCGGAACATGCCGCCACCCCAAGCCCCACCTGTTTGGCAAATTGTATTGCCATTTGGCCAACTGGATGATGAGCTGATTCGATTAAAATCGTATCACCTGTATTCAGTTGAAGCTTAAATAGCGCAATCAATGCACACATAGCAGGTGCGATTGCCGCTGAGGCGAGCTTACCATCAACATTTTCTGGTAGTACAGTAAGTGCGTGACTTGGCACCAAGGCAAATTCACTCATCGTGCCTTGCTCTCGAATGTCTCCATGCCAAAAAACCCGCGTACCTGGTTCTGGAAATCCCGTTTTACATGCTTTTTCCACAACACCCACAGCATCCACACCAAACACTCTATTCGGTGTTTCTTCACAGGGACAATTGGCCACTTTGGTATCGATAAAGCTTAAACCAACGTATTCAACTTTGACCAAGACTTGATCATCGGTTGCCTCAGGTAAGTTAATTTCTCCCTGCTCGAAGGTAAGTCCATTTGTGTGATTGAATCGGACTGCTTTCATCATATGCCTTTGCGTTAGGTTAAAAATAAAGTAGTGAGACTAGATTCATTAAACCATTGTTAGCATGTTGCCACAACTTTATTAGTGTAAATATGCCCCTCGCAATTCCAATTGTTTAGTGTCACAATGGCATCAGTCTTAGTGAACTTTCTCGCATTATGGATATTAGCAGCAGATTATTAATCTTTTTAGACGTTGTAGAGCGTGGTTCCTTTGCCAGTGCCGCACAACTGAGAAATATCGATCGCTCTGTCATTTCAAAGCAGATGACCAAGCTGGAAGAGGAACTCGGTGTAAGATTAATGAATCGTACGACTCGTTCCTTCTCGCTCACCTCTGCAGGTTCCGAGATGGTGAAAAAGGCAGAAGAGCTAAGGCTGCTACTAAACGACACTCAGCGCATCGCACAGAATTATCACACCGAGCCTAAAGGTTTGCTTAAAATTGCCAGCTCAACTGTGGTAGGTCGACGCTACGTACAACCTGTTATCAATGACTTTCAAAAACGTTTTCCTCATGTTGAGGTTGAACTTAGGCTTGAAGACAGACTCGTGGACTTAGTGGGTGAAGGCTTTGATTTAGCTTTTCGTGTCGGCGAGCCGAAAGATTCATCACTTATCGCCCGCAGAATTGCACGCAATCGATTGCTCATATTAGCAAGCCCGACGTTCTTAAAAACTCATGGCACGCCAAACTCGCTTGAGGAGCTCAGCGAATTACCTGCAGCAACCTACGCCAGTGATGCGTTAAGGTTTACCAGTATCACCTATCAAGACGAGCAAGGCATCGAGCAGCAAATGCCTGTAAAGAGTATCTTCAGAACCAACGACGGAGATACATTGATGGAAAGTGTGCTGTCTGGTACCTGTTATATTGTTGCACCAGCCTTTCTAGTCGGTAAAGAAATTACTGAAGGCAAATTACAACCGATTTTAACTAACACAAAACTGGTCGATTTTGCTGCGATGTATGCGCTCTATCCTCATCGTGATTTACCAGTCAGAACTAGGCTGTTCCTTGATGCATTCCGTGCATATATCGGTGAAGAAACCCCAATATGGGAAACAGAGATCCCTGGATTTGAACAAATGTACGGTTTTATCCCACCTAAGCCGATGTTAACTTTCTAGTCGACAGCAATTTATTCGTATATCTGGATATCAAGCTTTTTGCAGAGAGAGGTTATAGACCTCATCCGTCTAACCTTTTCATTGCGCCTTTCACCATATTCTGGGAATTAATCCACTTTACGCATTCGCTTAGCGAAAGTGGTTCACATATCTGAAAGCCCTGAATATACGGACAATTCAAGCTATACAAATACTGCAAACAAGCATCGCTTTCAACACCCTCAGCAACAATACTGCAGTTCAATTTACGTGCTAAAAACATACTGGTTTCTACTATGGCTTGATCTTTTTCACTTTCATGACTTAGCCTTACAAACGAACCGTCTATTTTGATCTGCGAAATTGGTAACTCTTTTAAAATAGAAAATGAAGAAAAACCAGTGCCGAAGTCATCAATACTCACTGCAAATCCCATATCTATTAATGTTTCAATTAGGCTTCTCGCTTTTTCCACTTCTTCCATTACGGTGCTTTCTGTAAGCTCAAATACTATATGAGTTGGGTCGACTCGGTGAGTATCCAGTAGCATAGCAAGGGTATTAATTAGATTCTGTTCAGCAAAATCTTGGCAGGAAAGGTTGATATGCACAACTAACTTGTCATCTATTTCAATCAATATTGCAAGGTCTTGGAATACACGGTTAATCACAAATGCACTCAGCTGCCGGATAAGATTATTACGCTCCGCTAACTCAATAAACTGATCTGGCATTATCATTGTACCGTCGGGCTGAGGCCACCTTAGTAGCGCTTCTACTCCATGAATATCACCACTTTGAGAACACACTATCGGTTGATAATAGAGCGCCAATTCACCTCGAGCGAGCGCAACTTTGAGATTAGCTAAAAGTTGGAACTCGGCCTCAATTCCCTCATGAAGCTCTTCATCAAAGATGACGATGCTTTGACGGCTATGCTTGGCCGAATACATGGCGATATCAGCTTGCTTCAAAAGGTCAAACACATCAAGTTGGCGCGATTTAGTCCATAAGCTTGCTCCTGCGCTGTAGGTCACATCCAGTTGTAACTCCTCAATTTCTATCCCAGACTTTAATTCGCTCAGTAGTGCATTGTTTTGAGAGTAAATACAGTTTACGTCTGTAACGTCCATCAGGATAATGAATTCATCGCCGCCCATGCGATATAACTTGCTACGAGGAAGCAGTGCTGCACGCATTTTGTGTGCAAGTTCCACCAACAATTTATCACCAAAGAAGTGCCCTTTTGCATCGTTGATCTGCTTAAAATTATTCAGATCAACCAAGATAACACTAAAGTCGAGCTGCTGATGCTTACGTTCATTAATGGCGTCAATGCAGCGCTGGCGATTCTCTAAATCCGTTAAAAAATCATGTTCAGCGTTATATTTGGCCTGCGTTGCAATTTCATTTAATTCTTGCAGACTTGTTAGACTTAGACAATTCACCACAAAAACAAAAATGGAGCCAAGAAACAGGATTAAACTTAAGCCTTGCTCAATGAAACTAGCGCTATTGTGATCGTACAGAAAGTAGGCAAAGCTCAAGTATCCGAGTTCAAACAGAGCCATAAGAATTAACAACACTCGCCACCCGACCGAAGAGGTTAATCGACATATTTTAAAGGCCGGTGAAAAAGCTAATCCCATGATAAAGCTGCCAGCTAATACTAATATAAGTGCAATCAAAGGAGTCGTCGTGCATGGAATACAATGGTTAGAGTATAGATTATAAATCTGCCCTTGCTCGGGACAGGCTAAATTATTCAACAATTGGTGGGGAATTTAGTAGCGGACTTGGCAGCCCGCTCACATAGACCAGTTGGTCTTGATTAAAAGTTAGTCTGCACTTTTTAGAATTCGGTAAAGTTGATCTTTTAACCACAGTCTCTTTTTCTTCAGTGACTCAAGATACTCATCACTTGAGTGCTCTACACCGTCTTCAATTCGAATAACTTCATTGTCTACTTCATGATAATCTTTAAAAAGTTTTGAGAAATGTCCATCAGACAGTTTTAATTCATGAATTCTGTCTTTAAACTCTGGCAGTTCTTTAGCTAGGCTGTGGCGTTCAATATTCATCGTTTTATTCCCATAAATAGCTAGGTAATCTGAGTTTGGGTATAAATCTCAGATTAAGGCTGAAAATGCATTTGAGTTTAGGGTAGACCCAATCAATGCGCCGTTAGTGACAGTGATTTCGAATACATTTTTTGAAGTTACTGTCTGATTGGGCCTGTTTCCATAGTACGCTGCCACCTTCTTTGAGTATTGATCTAACGCAAATCACATTCAGTTATAAACAATCAAAGTTTTTGTCGTTTCTTTATACTGTTCGTGATACAAAATCGAGGACCTTTGACCACATTCTTAGGGTTTCTCGCAAAGTCGCTAGCCGCCTAGATGCAATTGTTGTAAAATGTCGGCGTTTCTAAGCAAATCTATCTAGCAACTTTTGAGGAAAACCTGTGAGCGAACAAAAACAGTCTCTTAGTTATAAAGACGCTGGCGTTGACATCGATGCGGGCAACGCATTGGTCGAAAGAATTAAAGGCGTAGTGAAAAAAACTCGTCGCCCAGAAGTAATGGGTGGCATTGGTGGTTTTGGTGCACTATGCGAACTTCCAACTGGATATAAAGAGCCTGTTTTGGTTGCTGGCACTGACGGTGTTGGTACTAAGCTACGCTTAGCTATCGATTTGAAAAAGCACGACACAGTAGGTATTGACCTAGTTGCTATGTGTGTTAACGATCTTATTGTCCAAGGCGCTGAACCCCTATTTTTCTTGGACTACTATGCTACAGGCAAGTTAGACGTTGATGTTGCGGCGGACGTAGTATCTGGTATTGGTAAAGGATGCGAGCTTTCTGGTTGTGCGCTTATCGGTGGTGAAACGGCTGAAATGCCAGGCATGTACGAAGGCGATGACTACGATATGGCAGGCTTTTGTACTGGCGTGGTAGAGAAGTCTAAAATCATTGATGGAACTAAAGTTGCGGCTGGCGATCAGCTGATTGCATTGGGTTCAAGCGGTCCGCACTCAAACGGCTACTCTTTAATCCGTAAAGTACTAGAAGTATCTGGCGCAGATACTAACGCAGAGTTCGAAGGCAAAACTCTAGGCGAGCACCTGCTAGAGCCAACCCGTATCTACGTAAAGCAAATCTTAGCGCTATTAAAAGAAGTTGATGTTCACGCACTTTCTCATATCACTGGCGGTGGTTTTTGGGAAAACATCCCTCGCGTGCTACCTGAATCTGCAAAAGCAGTGATTAAAGGTGATAGCTGGCAATGGCCTGCAATCTTCAACTGGTTACAAGAAAACGGTAACATTGCAACGCACGAAATGTACCGCACATTCAACTGTGGTGTTGGCATGATCTTAGTTGTTCCTGCTGACAAGCTTGAACAAAGCCTTGAAATCCTGAAAGCACAAGGCGAAAACGCTTGGCACATCGGTGAAATTCAAGACGCTCAGGCTGGTGAAGAGCAAGTTGAGATCTTAGGTGGTGCCGAGTAATGGCACCCACTCGCCTTGTTGTTCTGATCTCTGGTAGTGGTTCAAATTTGCAAGCAATCATTGATGCTTGCAAATCTGGCTATATTCAAGGTGAAATTGCAGCCGTTGTCAGTAATAAAGCGGACGCATACGGCCTAACCAGAGCGCAAGAGGCTGGTATAGCGACTTCTGTTTTAGACCATAAGCAATACGCATCTCGTGAAGAGTATGACGTTGCGCTTGGTCAACTAATTGATAGCTTTACACCAGATTTGGTTGTATTAGCTGGATTTATGCGTATTCTAACTCCAAACTTGGTGCAAAAATTTAGAGGAAAAATGTTGAACATTCATCCTTCTTTGTTGCCTAAGTATCAAGGGCTGAACACCCACCAAAGAGCAATCGATGCAAACGATGCAGAACATGGTGCTAGCGTTCACTTTGTCACAGAAGAGTTAGATGGTGGTCCTGTGGTCTGTCAGGCCAAGGTCGCTGTTCTTCCAGATGATACGGCAGAGTCACTGGCGCAACGTGTGCATAAGCAAGAACACATTCTTTATCCTTTGGTGGTCAAATGGTTCAGCGAACAAAGACTAACAATGGAAGCAGACTATGCTGTTTTTGATAACAAAACCTTACCAGTTCAAGGTGCGCCGTACCCAGAAAAATAAAAAATGGAGCGCTGTGCTAATTGGTATTAGCGCTCTACTTTCCACTTCGACATTTGCGAACTCTCTCACTGAATATCACGCCGAATACCAAGTTTCACGCAAAGGTAAGGTTCATGGTAGTGCCACGCGAGACCTCACAAAAATAGCCGATGCAACATACGCTGTACGTTACAAAAGCGATATCGAATGGATGATTTTTTCAGACGTAAGAACTGAAGAATCATTGTTTAAAGTCGCTGAACATACCGTCAGCCCACTACATTACAGTATGACCCGTGAAGGGACTGGTCCAGATAAAAGCTACAAAATTAAGTTTGATCATCAAAACCAAGCAATTACCTCCAGTGAAGAAAAGTATCCACTGAAAGTGAAGTGGCTTGAGAATCAGCAAGATTTAATTAGTTATCAAGTACAGCTGCGAGAGGATTTAAAGGCGGGAAAGACCAAGTTTAGCTATCCTATCATAGACAAAAAAGGCGACCAGCGAAGCTATGATTTTGAGGTGGCTGGCGAGGAAATGATCACTCTACCTTTTGGCAACGTCAAAACCATCAAAGTTAAACGCGTTTATGATGATAGCGATCGTCAAGCCATTGCTTGGTTTGCACCAAGTTATGATCATATGCTGGTTAAAATGTACAAAGGTAAAGATGGTATGGAGCAGTTTCAGATAGAGCTTAAAACCTACCAACCCAAATCAGAGAGTTGATAGCTACATCGTTAATTCATCAAGGCGGCTCAACTAGGCCGCCTTTGCTTACAAAAACTCAGAACTACACCTTCTCACCTAATTTGAATAAAGCAAACTCGCCGGGCTCAAGTTTCTGCCACTGTTCATCGTTGGTCAGCGGTCGAGTCGCAATAACAGTGACAACATCATCTGGTGTGGTTTCCTTTTGAAAATCCACCACCATATCCGCATCAATTAAGGTAGCCTTACCAAATGGGGCTCTACGGGTTATCCAATGTAGATTATTGGTGCAATACGCCAACACATAAATACCATCGGTTATCAACATGTTGAATACCCCTTTGTCTCTCAATGTGTGCGCTAGCTTTGCGATATACCTGAAAACTGAGATCATGTTTGACGGACGACTTGGGTATTTTTCTCGTACTTTGTCCAAAATCCAGCAAAAAGCAAGTTCACTGTCTGTATTCCCAACAGGTCGATAGAAGTCAGTTTTTAAATCTTTATAGTCCGAAAGCTGGCCATTGTGAGCATAAGTGATCTCCCGACCCCATAATTCTCGAGTAAATGGGTGGGTATTTTCAAGACAAGTCCGCCCCCTATTTCCCTGTCGAATATGACTTATTACAGACACGCTTTTAATCGGATATGCTTTGACTAGTTTAGCAATTTCAGACTGACAGCTAGGCTCTGGATCTTTAAAGGTTCGACATCCTTTCCCCTCGTAAAAGGTGATACCCCAGCCATCTTTGTGAGGACCTGTATTACCACCGCGCTCCAACAACCCAGAAAAGCTAAAACAAATATCCGTCGGTACGTTCGCCGACATCCCCAAAAGCTCACACATAAATCACTTAAACCCTAAATATCATAAAGTTATGATTAAAATACAAATCACAAATATCAAAAGGTCACACGTTTGGTCACACTTATGACTAGTAGCTCGATTATCGTAGATAGTCATACTACTGAATTATTGGCGGTAAGTTTATCATGTATCTCTGTGTCTTTACCTTTTAAATTCAACTACCTTGAGAGCCGTATTAATACGATTATTTTGAATGACTGTCGGGCTGTTCTCATCTAGAAAGCACTTTATTGGTTGAGAACCTTAATGACCACCCCAAGTTGATTAATAGATAAATCATATAGACACAAGGTCGATTACGAACTGAGGGTTACTTCGCAATATCTAACCAAGTGCCACCTGTAAGCGTATCTAGATCATGCGCTTTTAACTCAAAAACCGAGTTGGGCGTGCCTGCAGCAGCCAAAATACGATCGTATCGCTTTAAATCTTTATCAATTATCGTCAATACAGAGTCAGTGTGCGCCACAGGAGGCACACCGCCAATGACAAACCCGGTTTTTTCCTGCACAAAGTTTGCATTCGCTTTTTCGAGCTTTACATTAATTGCTGCTTCCACTTTTTTCACGGACACTTGGTTGCTACCAGAAGCAATTATCAAGACCGCCTTTTCAGTATTGCTATCTTTAAATATCAGAGACTTGGCGATTTGAGACTCAGTGCAACCAATCGCATTTGCAGCATCTTTCGCAGTACGAGTAGAGTCTGCAAGCTCTGTAACGGTGAAGTTGTGCCCATGACTGGCTAGGAACTCTTGAACACGTATTGATGAGGATTTTAACGGCTGTGACACTCAATTGCTCTTCCATACTGTGGTAGTTAAAACCAATCTAACAGCTAGTGAGCGGATTTTAAACATCCAGTATGTTTTATACTATTTGTGATATGAGGCTAACCCTATCTCGGGGGTAGCATTGAAAAATATCCGAGTATCCCATTAAGAGAAACTCGGATCATGGCTGTATATAAACACTCAAGATATTAAGTTCAGTAAAGTCTATATTGTTACCACATGCCATTGGTACGCAAGGCTAGCGCCAGCCAATGAGCATGCTAATAAAAAGTTCATTACCTCTTTTGAGCTAAGTGAACGAGACTCCCGAGAAAAATGCTTAGCATGTAATCTCATACCGAGTGGTTGCAATTCTTTTTCATGTTTTGGCAATGCTATCAATCCAGCAAGTAGCATGACTAAACAAAGCATATAACTACCTTGCACGATAAAGAATAGAGTAAGTGAAAATACGGTGACAGAAAAAATCCAAGAAATGAATTTGAACATAGCAGCTCCGTTTGCTATCAGTGTTACCAGTTCGATTTTACAATCATCAATCTGGCTAGTTTCTAATTTTAATACGGAGTTTAGAGTTATTAGTTTAAAAGCACAAGCAGACTAAAGTATTAGCCCTTATTTTCGAATAATGTCTTCATAAACTCATAGAATGCCTCTGCCTTGCGTGTCTTCAGCGAGTGCTGAGGCCTGACAAACCAAATAGGTGCGTCGTCACTTTCGAGACAACCTGGAATTATAGGCACTAACTCACCTCTTTTTAGGTTATCTCTGATGGCAATGTGAGATTTAACTGCAATACCATGCCCAGCTAGGGCAGCAGAAGTCATATTGTCTGAGTTTGAAATCGTAAAACGAGTTTTTGCGTTAAAGTGTACAATTCTACCGTTTGGTTCTTTTAACTTAAATTCTCGTTGCCAAGGTAAGCATACAAAAAAGTGGTTTTGTAATTCGCTGATATTATCAGGCATGCCATAGCGGTCAATATAGCTCGGCGCTGCACATAATATCCGATGGTTATCGCATAGTTTTCTCGCCAACAACCCAGAATCAGCCAATTGTCCAACGCGTATCGCTACATCTTGAGCACCTTCAACTATGTTTACAAACTGATCGTTGATCAGGAAATCGAGTGCTAATTGCGGATGCGCTTGCTCAAATTGACTTAGATTTGGCATCACAAATTGTGAAAACACCCAAGGCGGCATAGTGACACGAAGTAACCCGCTCACCGCTGAGCCCCTTGCACCTATTTCGTGCTCAGCATCATAAAGCGCCTCTAATATATGCTCCACCCGCTCTCTAAAAGTACTTCCGGCTGGGGACAATGTTAGCGTACGACTATCTCTAAACAGCAAAGTCATGCCTAAATGTTGCTCTAACTTGTTAAGACGATGACTAACTGTCGCAGGCGAGAGTCTCAATTGCTTCGCAGCATTAACCACTCCTTGATGTTTAATAATAGCTAAGAATGTTTCGAGTTCAGCGATTGAATACATGTCGATTTAGTTTTTTCGAATCTTGCTTTCGAATATGCGCGCTTTGTTTAAATTTATCAAATAAATATACTGCTTCTCATCGCAACTAAATTGGAATTATCAATGAAACGCACCTTAATTAGTCTATTCGTTATGTTAGGAGGCCTAATGCCGAATATTAGCCAAGCCAACTCAAAGGTTGAACGCCCGGAAGTTATTTTCTTCGATGTCAATGAAACCTTACTTGATTTAGAGTCAATGAATAAGCCGGTTAGCCAAGTTTTAGGTGGCGATGAGTCCCTATTAGCCCTTTGGTTTTCCACTATGCTACATCACTCGTTAGTGACTACAGTAAGTGGTGATTATCAAGATTTTGGCAAGATAGGCGTTGCCGCGCTACAAATGGTTGCAAAAAACAAAGGCCTAACGATAACTGACGCACAAGCTAAACAAGCAATCGTGCCCGCTCTGCTCTCTTTGCCCCCGCATAAAGACGTCATTCCCGCGCTAAAACAGCTCAAGCAAGCTGGGTTTAAACTCGTGAGTTTAACCAATTCATCGAATGCGGGGGTTAAAGCGCAGTTTGAAAATGCCGGTCTAATTACCTATTTTGACCAACGCTTGAGTATTGAAGACATCAAAGTGTATAAGCCCGACCTTAGAGCCTACGAATGGGCGTTACAGCAATTAAATATTCGTCCAGACCAAGCGCTAATGGTGGCGGCTCACGGCTGGGATGTTGCCGGCGCTAAAGCCGCGGGCATGCACACAGCATTTATTGCAAGACCACAAAAGCAGCTCTACCCACTGGCAAAGACACCAGATTACGTGCTACCTGACTTAACAAGTTTGGCTGACGAGCTCATCACTTCTGGAAACGAGTAACATTGGAAAGTATCAGCTGGCACCTTGATACCAGCTGATAAAAATGCTCAGCATGCTTTATCTACATAATAAATGTACTAGATTTAAGGAGGTGAATCGAAGGAATAGCCTCCATGAATATAAATAAAAACACCCACATTGTGATCTGGATAATCATAGGTGTTAGCTTAACTATCCACGGCGCATCCCTTTTACTGAGCAATACGCTTCTTAATAATATAACTTGGCCGCTGATAGAAGCGCATGCAGTGGTTGAAACCTTCGGCTCTGCTGTCGCCCTTTTCATTGCATTGGCGTTGTTATTTTTTGAAAAGTACAACACCGGTACAAGTTTTAATATCGAAATCGCCACGGCGCTGCTGGTAATGGGGATCTTAGATGGATTCCATGCCGCCGTAAATGTTGGCCAAACCTTCGTTTGGCTTCACAGTATCGCGACTTTCTTTGGTGGTCTCACTTTTATCACCCTGCTTGCTCACAGCCGATTTACTTGGTTTAAAAACCGCTATTGGCTGATCAGCGCATGCACAGCCGCTATCATCATCGGCACCATGAGCCTAGCTTACCCTACGGATTTACCACACATGGTTGAGCAAGGTCACTTTACTGGTACGGCGATGGCGCTCAACGTCATTGGCGGTACTATGTTTTTTGTCGCCGCAGTTAAAATTCTCCTTGTATATCGCGACTCTCATAATGTGAGCGATTTGCTCTTTTGCTTACATTGTTTCCTATTTGGCGCAGCCGCTATTATGTTCGAGCAATCCAAGTTGTGGGATACCGCTTGGTGGGGCTGGCATATTTTAAGGTTAATGGCCTATATCGTCGCTTTAGGGTTTTTACTAGTTGAAGGAATGCAAATCTTACAAGAGTTAAAACAACATAAAGAGCAGTTAGAAGAGTTAGTGAGTGAGCGCACTCGCTCACTAGTCGAGACCAATCAAAAGCTAGAAGAAACCGTTGCCTATCTCAACCGTACTCATACGCAATTACTTGAACGAGAGAAAATGGCATCGCTTGGCGATTTGGTTGCAGGTGTTGCACACGAAATCAATACCCCCATCGGGATTGGCATCACTTCCACCACTTATCTACAGCAGCACTTAGACGACCTCACCATGAAGTACCAAACCAAAGTGCTCTCTACCGGAGTATTGGAGGACTTTATTTCAGATTCTACTGGCGCTTGCAAACTGCTATTAAAAAACCTCCAACGCACCGCGAATTTAATTAATAGCTTTAAGCAAGTTGCTGTCGATCAATCTTGCGAGCAAGTGAGGGCCTTTAATGTCCATGATTATGTTCAAGAGATCATCGCGGCGCTCAATCCAGAGATTAAAAAGCATGACCATAAAATCAAGTTTCATTGCGATCCCGGCCTTATCGCCACGACCTATCCCGGTGTTATTTTTCAGATCATTTCGAATTTAGTCGCAAATTCCATTGCACATGGCTTTAAAGAGTCGGAACAAGGTGAGATCACCATTGAATTCTTTAAACATGATGAACACATTGAGCTTATTTATAAAGACAATGGTAAAGGCATGTCGGAGCTTGAATTAAGTAAGTTATTCGAGCCATTTTATACCACCAAAAGAGGAAGTGGCGGTATGGGACTTGGCGCTTATATTATCTATAACTTGGTGACTCAAGGGCTAGATGGAGATGTACACACCGTCAGCGAGCCCGGCAAAGGACTCGAATATAGGATAGCATTTGCTAATAAACAAGCGACGCCATTAAAAGTTGTTTCTTAACCAGATGACTGATTGAGTACTGCCACAATGGTCAGTACTCAATACTTCTATAATAATTAAATTAGAAAAATCCTAGAGGACTGGTGCTATAGCTTACTAAGAGGTTCTTGGTTTGTTGGTAATGATCCAGCGCTTTTTTGTGAGTTTCTCTGCCAATACCTGATTTTTTATAACCACCAAATGCCGCGTGTGCAGGATACATATGATAACAGTTAGTCCACACGCGACCCGCTTCGATTTGGCGACCAAATTGATATGCGCGATTCATATCTCTAGTCCACACCCCAGCACCTAAACCAAACTCAGAGCTATTCGCCAATTCCAACGCCTCTGCTTCATCTTTAAAAGTGCATAAAGAGATCACCGGACCAAATATTTCCTCTTGGAATACCCGCATTTGGTTATGCCCTTTTAACAGCGTCGGCTGAATATAAAAGCCTTTGTGATAACCCTCGCCAAGCTCTGCGACTTCGCCACCGATTAACACTTCAGCCCCTTCCTTCTTGCCAATATCAATATAGCTAAGGATTTTATCAAATTGGGCTTGTGAGGCTTGTGCACCAACCATGGTCTCTGTATCAAGCGGATTGCCGCGTTTAATCGCCTTGGTGCGTTCGATGACTTTGGCTATAAAGTCATCGTATATATCTTCTTGCACGAGCAAGCGCGATGGACAAGTACATACTTCGCCTTGGTTAAAGTAGGCCAGCACCGCGCCTTCAATACACTTACTTAGGTAATCATCGTCAGCTTGCATCACATCACTAAAGTAGATATTGGGCGACTTACCTCCTAGTTCCACCGTTGAGGGAATGATGTTTTCAGCAGCACATTTTAGAATGTGAGAGCCCACAGGAGTCGAGCCTGTAAACGCAATTTTTGCGATACGTGTACTCGTAGCAAGCGCTTCACCAGCCTCTTTCCCGAAACCATTTACAACATTAACC
Organism: Pseudoalteromonas sp. JC3; assembly: GCF_030291895.1. Lineage (NCBI taxonomy): Bacteria > Pseudomonadati > Pseudomonadota > Gammaproteobacteria > Alteromonadales > Pseudoalteromonadaceae > Pseudoalteromonas > Pseudoalteromonas sp. JC3. Next base: position 2,636,288 of record NZ_CP127855.1, read on the forward strand.
ACACCATTTGGTAATAAATCAGCGATTAATTCCATCAACAACAAAATAGACGCAGGCGTTTGCTCCGCAGGTTTTAGCACTACGCAGTTTCCAGCTGCGAGAGCGGGTGCCAGTTTCCAAGCGGCCATAAGTAATGGGAAGTTCCATGGGATGATCTGCCCCACAACGCCCAGAGGCTCATGAAAATGATAGGCCACGGTTGACTCGTCAATTTCACCTATGGCTCCTTCTTGAGCACGAATGCAACCTGCAAAATAGCGGAAATGATCAGCAGCAAGCGGAACATCAGCGGCTAGCGTTTCACGTACAGCTTTACCATTATCCCATGTTTCGGCTACCGCTAGGTATTCAAGGTTTGCTTCTATTCGGTCTGCGATTTTGAGTAATATATTGCTTCGTTCAGTGACCGAAGTTTTACCCCACGCCGCCTTTGCAGCATGGGCGGCGTCAAGCGCCAGTTCAATGTCTGCATTATTTGAACGCGGGATCTGACAAAACACTTCGCCATTAACAGGACTAATATTGTCGAAGTACTGGCCGTCAACGGGTGGCGTCCATTCACCGCCAATAAAGTTTTGATATTGCGACTTAAAGCTGACGATCGCACCTTCAGTATTTGGATTTGCGTATATCATTTTTACCTCTGCAACTTGTGTTATTTATTTGGGCTTCATTCGTCCCAGTTTTGTTTTTGCTAATATTTGACATTAGCCAAATTCACCTTTAAAAACTTAACTTAGGGTCTCGGAATGTATACGCACAGTCCAAAAGTAACCGAGAAGGAGTGCATTGTTTGCAGATCTCTAAACATCGCAGTCGTGTCGAACGCTTAGTTGAAAACAAAATAAGTTTTGCCGCCAATCAGGTAGAGCTGAGCGTCTATGACACTTACGAAAGTACCAATAGAGTCAAACTCGCCTCTAATGAAGTGTTGTTTTGTGCGATGATCACTGGTAAAAAAGTGATGCACGTAGACAGTTGCGACTATCACCAACCCTTTTTACCTCATCAAAGCTTCGTATTGGTACCTGAACAAACCGTATTTATAGACTTTCCCGACGCCAGCTTATCCGCTCCCACCACCTGTTTAGCAATCGAGATCAGTCGAGAGAAAATTAATACCGTGAGCGAGAAGTTAGCGCTTTCACTTCCTAGTGATTTTAATTATCAAAAGCAGCTGGTGCACACCGAGCATAACTGGCAAACCCAGCACTGTTTGGGGCGATTGCTCCATCTGTTCAGTGAGAATGAGGCTGAGCGGGGATACTTTATCGATTTGGCAATGGACGAGCTAATTGCAAGACTACTACAGCAACAAAGCCGAGATCTGCTGTTAGGCGCAGTAAAACAAGCACCAGATCATAATGGTTTGTATCAAGCGATGCATTATTTGGAGACTCATTTAGACCAGCCACTAGATGTAGAGAAGCTTTGTAAACTTAGCTGCATGAGTAGAAGTCGCTTTTTCAATCAATTTAAAAAGTCATTTTCGACGACGCCACAGCAGTGGCTCCAAGCACGGAGACTAACTGAAGCAAAGGCAAAACTAAAAGCAGGAATTCAGATCACCGCAATTAGTTTTGCACTCGGCTTTAAGCATCCAAGTCAATTCAGTCGAGCGTTTAAACAAGCCTTTAATATCACGCCGAAGGACTATCAACTTCAGGCACTAAAAGCCGATAAAAACGACTGGTTACTCCGTTAGTCCAGCCAAAACCCTGTTGCACCACGTATTCTCCGCCACTTGCCTGTTTATCCGGTTCAACCACATTGTACTTCTCAAGCAAACAGCCTGTTTGCTCAAAGCCGGTTTCAACAGCATAAAGCCATGCTTGCATAATCTTATTCGCGAGTTGATTTTGACCATATGCCCTTAAACCTGACACCGCAAACCACTGTAGTGGTGCCCAGCCATTAGGACTGTCCCACTGCTGTGAAGTAGTGACTAAGGTACTAACCAATCCACCTTGCTGCGAAAACTCTGCCTCGAGTTTTTTGCCAATATGCTCTGCCTGCTCTGGTGTAACCAGCTCTGCAAACATAGGCACAACGCCCGCTAGAGATTCAACGGAGGTACGCGCATAATCATTAAGATCCACATCGAAAAACCAACCTTTTTTATCGCACCAACAATATTTCTGTATCAGTGCACTGCGATTTGACGCTAAATTGGCATAGTACTGAGCTTGCGTTAGCTCGTTTAATTTCTCAAAACAACGTGCAATTTGCGACTCAAGCAATACTAGTAGTGCATTTAAATCCACAGGGATAATGTCTGTTGTACGAATGCTCGCTAAATCGTCAGCGTTTGCTAACCAACGGCTACTAAAGTCCCACCCCGACTCACAAGCCGCACGAATGTGCTGATAAAAGGTTTCGCTGTCCGTAACCGCTGCGGCTAATTCTATATCCTCAATAAAAGACTCTGGGCGCGGTGCTGCAAGCGGATCCCAGTAGCGATTCAGTTTGCCCCCACATGGCATGTTGACGACTCGGTAATGCGCTTTTTTATCCGTGCAACTCAAATCCTCTCCAGTCTGCCAAAACTGATGTTCTTTCAGTAATGCCTGAGTAACTCGTGACAACCACTGCTTATCATGAGATTTTTCCTGCCACAGTAACTCAACCATTAATGCTGTTACAGGTGGCTGGGAACGACTTTGGTAATAATCTCGATTGCCATTAGGTACATGTCCAATACGATCAATAAGACTCACAAAGTTATCTAACATTCCCGCAACGAGATCGCTTCTGTTCGCATCCAAAAGCCCAAGTGCCGTAAAGTAGCTATCCCAGTAATAAATCTCATTAAAACGTCCACCCGGTACAACATACGGATGGGGTAAAGGTAGCAAGGAGCCCTTAGCAACGGTGCTCGGCTTTCTAGATAAACGCGACCACAGCGCACTGATATACTGCTGCGCACTAGTAAAATCGGGTAAGGCATTTAATTCTTTGTTGGCAACAAAGTCAAAATGCGCATGCACAAATCTAAGTAATGCCTCTCCCGTCGGCTTTTGCATCACATACTGGTTTTCTATCTCTGCAAGCGGAATTTTTGCGATGGCATCTGCAAAAACCTTACTGTCTGAAAACAGGCCAGCGCTTTGCACCGCCTTAAAAATCTCTGTGGAATAAAAGTTTGATTGGTACTGCATGTAAAACCTCAGCTCACCTTTTGTTGACTTGGCGTGTGAGCATGATTTGATTGGCTAGACTCACTCATCGATTTAAAGAAATATAAACACACTGCAATCACCAGCATGGGAATAAGTGCCCCATAAAACGCTTGTTGACCACCAAAATGTTGAAATACTAAACCTGTGATCATTGAACCCGTGCTACCACCCAGCGCTGAAAATACAACGATTAGCCCTGTCATCGACGCGTGCTGTGTAGTGGGTAAACTACTTAGCATTACCGAATTAATCACTGGATAAATAGGCGCCATAAAAAGACCGATCAGCGGCATGAGAAAAGCCACAAGGGGTGCGTCAAATAACGAAGAAATAAGCGTTTTCTCAATACCCTCAGTCATCGGTAACGTTAAAATCACTAATCCTGCCATAGCGGCAAGGCAAACATTTAACACCACATACCAATGTACTTTGGTGAGCACAACGCCGGCACCGAGCCGACCGAGTGCTAAGCAAGCAGCAAAAACACTGGTAATTTGCACGCTAATATTCACCGGTAATGACAAGATCTCATTATTAAAAGTAGGCAGCCAAGTGCCTATACTCTGCTCTATCAATACGTATAAAAATGCGGAAATCACAAATACCAGCACAAGGGGCTTAGCCACAAGCTTTAACATCGCTATAAATGCAGAGACACTAGACTCGGTGGCTTGCGTTGGCTCTGGCTTTGCAATTGGGGAGATCCAAACAATAAATGCGGTGAACGCGCTCAGCACAGCTAACACGAAATAGACGTTTAACCAGCCAAGAGAGTTATCGCCGCTGTCAATAAACGCCGCAAAAATCCAATAACCGCCGAGGACCCCTAACATAAACACGCCCTCAATAAAATTAAGCAGGCTTGAATGTTGGTTGCTTCCTTCAGTGACTTGGCCAACTAGCGCATAAACCGACACTTTGACCACCGCAAATGCCGCACCCACGCAAGCAAATACTAGTTTAAGAATCCAAAACTCAGCGACCATAGGTGTGATACTGCAAATTAATGCCACGCCCGCGAGCACTGCGGTCAAAGCAATTTTAAATCCAACCCTGGGGATAACCGACGCAACCAGAAATGAAACGATGGCGATGGGAAGATCTTTAAATGCCTCTAAGGTGGCGGCCTGCGCTTTTGTAATGCCAAAGCTATGAATAGACTGCAAGATGACCGTCCCTACGCTATTGAGCAAAATAGCAAATAGGAAGTAACTAACGGCCATGGCAAGTATGATACGTGCTCGATTCATTGTTATTCTCGTTAAAACACTGTGATTCCTTTTTAGTCTAGACAGACTTTTTTATTTTTGCAATCGTTTGCATTTTAAATCACATCAAAACAATTTAAGCTAATGATTGTTATCGCATATTGTGCTGCGTTAACTAGATTGTCTGATCACTAATAATGACGGCACCTCTTGAGAAGCACATGTCTCACCACTTAGCTGAGAGAGCAGCTTTTCCACCAATAACTGTGCCGCTGCATTGGTGTCTTGTTTAATCGTAGATAGCGCAGGGAAGCTGATCTGTGCCATGGCTATGTCGTCAAATCCGACTATTCGTACGTCATTTGGTACGCTAACGTAACGCTCTTTTAGCGCTTTTAGTGCCCCAAGCGCGACCATATCACTACACGCAAAGATCCCATCAAAGGTTAATCCTTGTGCTCGCAACAAAGCGTTTATACTCGCGTAGGCAGCCTCTGAAGTAATGTCGATTTTAATCATTTGCGCTTCTACCTTGGCTTTTTCCACCGCATGGCAAAATCCGCGATAGCGCTCACCAAGTTCGGCATGACCCGGATCGCCCAAAAATAGAAGTTTAGACGCTCCCTTGGCAATTAAGTGCTCCGTTGCGCTAAGGCCACCAATAAAATTGTCACTACCAACGATAGGATAATTTGCAGAAGTTTTAGGGTCGCCCCATACCACGATCGGCGTGCCAGCTCTTGCAGCACGTTCAATTCGTGCTTGCTCCTTGCCTTGCCCGACAACGATAACTCCATCGGCTCGACGGCCAGAAATAAAATAACCATGCCAGTCTTCCCCTGCCATATAAGAATTAGAGAGTAATAACTCGTACCCTTTTCGGTTCACCGCACGATTAATATCGCTCACTACTTTAAGTAAAAATGGGTCATCGACGGATTGTTTGGTTTCGGCTTCGAGATTGATAATAACGGCAATGACTTTGGTTTTTTGCATCCGTAAGCGACTAGCCGCCGCGTTAACGCTAAAGTGATGCTCTTTTGCAAGCGCCTGAATGCGCTCTCGAGTTTCCTTTTTTATCAGAGGGTTATCATTGAGTGCACGGGAAGCTGTGGAGGTAGAGACTCCAGCTAGCCTTGCTAGATCTGATAGCTTTAATTGTGTTGTTCCCATCGCAAACCCCTTTTTAGCACACGTTATTACATCGCTATTCTTACAATTTTTTGATACTTAAACCATAACTAATTGAATCTCCTACCCTAACCAAGCAGAAAAGATAAGCAATCACTGTAAATTTGTAACGCCTTCCATCATTTTATGACAAATTTTTAAACAACATCATTGCAAACGTTTGCATTAAGATCTATTTTAAAAAATAGACAGTCGTTAAATACCAGTCTATGACAACAACAAGAGGGCTTTAGCCGTGATAAAAACTAACTCCTTAAGCTTGATCGCTGCAGCTATAACGCTTGCGTTAAGCGCATCAGCTCAGGCTGAACAACAACCGAACAATAACAAAGAAAAAGTAGAAACCATCATTGTGTCAGGTACACCTGGTGGCGCAGGGATCAGAAAAATTGATGCAAGCTTTGCTGTGACTAACATCGATGCCGTGCAAATTGATAAGCTCGCCCCCAAAAGTACCGCTGACTTGCTTAAAGCGGTGCCTGGGATCTGGGTTGAAAGTTCAGGAGGTGAATCCGGTGCCAACGTTTTTGTTCGCGGCTTTCCAGGCGGTGGGGATGCGCCATTCTTAACGGTTAGTTTGCAAGGCAGTCCTATATATCCCGCGCCAACGCTCTCATTTTTAGAAAACACCTCGATTTTCAGACTCGATGAAACCATCAGTATGATGGAAGGCCTGCGTGGTGGACCAAACCCCGTGGTGTCTAATGGTCAGCCGGGCTTAACAACTAACTTTCAACTTAAACGCGGCCAAGCCGACACCGAAGGGACGTTTAAATATACCACCACAGACTATGGTCTTAACCGCATTGACGGCGTGTTAAGTGGTGAGATCTCCAATGATCTTTACTACATGGTTGGCGGCTATATCAAACGCTCTTCTGGGATCCGTGATGCGGGCTTTACCTCAGAAAAAGGCCATCAATTTACCATAAACCTAACCAAAGAGTTTGCTGATGGTGAATTTAACCTTTATACCCGTCAAACTGATGACAGAGGCGCATGGTATCTGCCAACCCCACTTAATGTTGAGGGTGTGGATGCGGGCTTTACTCAGCTGGGAACGAATAATCGCAAAGCTATTATTTATGTCGGTGATGAAAATGCACCGATGAGCGTAGATATGGGTGATGGTCGCGGCTGGAAAGGCCATGTTTCTGGAGGTAGCTTAAAAGTAGAATTCAAAAATGGTTGGCAGTTAAATGACCGCTTTAGCTTAACGCAAGGCGATGCAAATACACTAGGCCTTGTGCCTGCTGGCAGTGCCATGCGTTTAAGTGAAGTGGCGGACAATGGTGAAACCGCAACAGGTAGCGTCACGGGCGATGAATACGCGGGTGATACCATGGTACAACAATATGGTCGCTGGGTTGTATTAAAAGATATCGAAGCTTTCACCAATGACTTAGCCTTAAGCAAAACCTTTGGTGATTGGTCAAGTGCCTTTGGTATTTATACAGCAACTACTTCTGCAAAAGACTGGTGGAGCTTAGGCAATACCGCCTACCACGTTTTGGAACAAGGTGGCGAAGCATTGAATGGTATCGCGTGTAATAGCGATGTTGCCGGTTGCGCCTTCAACTACGACATTAACAGTTCTGGTGATGCCACGACATGGGCAGTTTATACCACTCATAGTTACCAAGCTACTGAAGCGCTTAAATTAGACTTAGGCCTGCGTAGTGAGCAGCACGAGGTAGAATACTCTGTAGATGAAGATTTAGACGGAGTGATCACAAAAGCGGTTGACTATGATGAGCGCAAGACTTCATGGACCTTAGGCGCTGACTATAGTTTGAGCTTAGATTCAGGTGTTTTTGTGCGTATGAACAAAGGCTACAAAATGCCTTATTTCGACGACTTCAGAGACAACTATAGCACCTATGAATCGGGCGAGTCGCTGATTAAAGAAGTCACACAAGCTGAGCTTGGCTATAAATATATGGGTGAAACCGGCGACCTCTTTGTTACTTTATTTACCAACGAAGTAAAAGGCGACACGTTTGTAAGACGCCCAGGTATACCTGCGGAAATTCTAACCAATGAAGCAACCGGTGTAGAACTTGATTACAGCTACAACCATGAATCGGGTTTATCGATAAACTTGAATGCCACTTGGCAAGACACTGAAATTACTGAAAGCCCAACAAATGAGGGAAATAAAGCACAGCGCCAACCAGATTGGATGCTGCGCGTTACACCAAGCTACGACTTTGAAATGTCAGGTATGTATGCCACCTTGTATGGCACACTCTCAGCTGTAGATGACCGTTTTGGCGATAATGAAAACACTGTCGTGTTAGAGGGCTACGAAAAGCTTGATATTGGCCTTATCGTAGAGCCAACAGAGGGCGTAAAATTACAACTAGCGGTAGATAATCTTACTGATAAACAAGGGATCACCGAGGGGGATCCACGTAACCCAGATTCACCTAACGGCCGCTATATCATGCCAAGGAGTGTAAAGTTTAGCGTTGCGTATACGTTCTAGTTGCTGTAACTAAGCGTTTAACATAGCGCTGCCCGCTTATATCAAATACCTGAGGCTGGTAGCGCTAAAAAGACCTAATCAAATACACTTCAGAACACCGCCTGCTACCCTAAACCTTAGTTATTGTGCCAAGAGAAACCGCCACCAACTTTTCTTCGTCACCGCTTTGCGCATATACCTTACATTCGCATGTCGCCTGACGTTTACCCGAATACAACACGGTTGACTTCGCAATTAGCTTATCGCCAATAGCGGGTCTAACATAATTCACTTTATACTCTGAGGTAACACAGCTGCCCAGCACCGATGCACCAGCAAAAGTAATACAATTATCAGCTAGATAGCTAACCACGCCGCCATGTGCAAAACCATAGTTTTGTTTAAGATCATCCCGAATAGCGAGACTTAACTCAGCAACGCCAACCTCAAACACCTCCAACTCAGCGCCCAACAACAAACTAAAAGACTGCTGTGCTAGGATCTCCTTTCCTTCCTCTAACATAGTATTGCTCAACTTCTTCTCCTTAATTATATTTAAAATATCAACGCTCAAATAGACTCGACGTCGCGAATAGTCTTCACGTTATAGTAAACAATCATAGTTAATTAAAACCGCGATATGATTAGCTCAACACGACTAAAAACTGGGCTAGAAATACCGCCTATCACTAAACTCCCATAGGTCAACTACAATGTAAACAAGCAGCTATATCAATTATTTTACGTATTCTGAATGAGTTTGATATGTTGCCACATAATTTAGGACGGGGTAGCTACAATAAAAAAGCCGCTTAGCTAAAAACTAAACGGCTTTTTCTATATTCAAGCTAGGGTTGGATTAATCTAACCAGAACTCTTTTTTGAACTTAATACCAAACTCACTGCGGTCATTGCTGCGCATGACACCAACAAAGCCACTTTGCTGTAGACGACCTACATCGTACACTTCGTTTAGCACGTTTTCACCGTATAGCGTGACTTCCATATCACCTTCAGCGTTGGTGTATGAGATGTTAAAGCCTAACAATTCGCGAGAATCAATATGCTCGCTTGCTCGTGTTACAGACTGACCTTGCATGTCTGAGCGGTACGAGTAGCTTGCGTTAACTGCAATCGTTGCACCATGCTCTAAGTCATGGAAGTAAGATGGTGCGACCATCACAGTCCATCGAGGTGTGAGTGCTGGCGCATCGCCTTTACCAATACCAATAACACCTTCATCAACATGGGTAATTTCTGAGTCTAGGTAACCGATTGAGCTGCGTACTGAGAAATCATCAGTAATTGCGATTGTCGTTTCAAGTTCAATACCTTGTGCTTTCGACTCACCTGCATTTTCCACGATAGTGACGAAACCACCGCCAGCAGTCGGGTCGTTGAAAGGTAGCGCCAGATCGGTGTAATCCGTTACAAATGCAGCAACCATCATAGATACGTTGTCATGCACTTGGCCTTTGAAACCGATTTCGTAGTTAATCGCTTTAGTTTCATCAAACGCAGCGAATTGATCTGGACCACCAAATGGACGTGGTGGGAAGCCGCCACTTTGGTACCCTTTTTGGACCTGCGCGTAAACATTGATGTCACGAGTTAACTGGTATGACGCATTCACGTCCCACGTCACTTCGTCAAAGTCTGCGCTTACATATTTACGAGCACCAAAGCTTGGGAATAGTGCGTTTGCCTCTTTTTTGTCTTCAGAGTAACGTAAACCACCACCTATGCTGAACAGCTCAGTCACGTCAAAGCTTGCATTGATGTAAGCCGCATAGGCATCGGTTTCTTGGTTGATATCAAAGTAACCGTAGTCACCAAAAGAAGCTGTCTGACCATCGTTTAATAAGCCATTTGGCGTGTTCCACGGGCTAAATACGAACGGACCAGAGCTGGTAAAACCGTCTTCGTTAAAGTAATAAAGACCCGATACAAAATCCCAAGAGTCATAAGTACCGTTTAGTTGTAGTTCAAATGAGTACTGATCTGCACCGCCCTCTTCTGGGAATTCAGATAGATTAAGTGCTACCGCATCGTCATCTAGGCCACCGGTATATTCAGAACTACGCTTGCTTGCGATAAATTTAACAGAGTAAACATCACTTGCTTGCCAATCAGCAGTCACTGACCCACCCCAACCAGAATAATCTGTGCTTTCAATGCCAGCAACCGTTGTTGCCAAATCATCAGGATTGTTTGGCAACATAGATTCATCTAGCAATGGGAAGTCACCATTGAAAGGGTCATTTGAGTCAAGTGGATCTGTTAATTCGATAGTATACGGTGATTGACCAGACTCGTTCTCAACGCCGTCAAATGCAGCGGTGACAACTAAATCATTCGTTGCTTGCCATCTAAGTGCTAAACGGCCACTAAACTCTTGCTCTTCGCCGATTTCCTTTTCAGGATTTGCTAAGTTGATTGCTTTACCTACACCGTCGCGCTCTTTATAAGAAGCACTTGCAGAAAAGCTCAGTGTGTCTGTTAACGTCTGGCTGGTATAAAGATCAGTCGCTAAACGACCGCGAGAACCTATTTTAGCTTCAACGCGTGCAACTTCTTCAGCGCCAGGTTGTTTAGTGATCACATTTACCGCACCGCCTAATGTGTTACGGCCGTACAGTGTACCTTGTGGACCACGTAGCACTTCTACGCGTTCAACATTGGGCAGTGAAAGGTTAGAACCCATCTGACGGCCAAGGTATACGCCATCAACGTAAACACCAACACCTGGGTCCGTTGTGATCACATGGTCTTGTAGACCAATACCACGGATAAATACAGAAGCATGTGCAGCGTTACCTACACCATAGCGAGTAATATTTAAGTTTGGAACGAACTTACCAATATCGTCTAGATTACTGATATTGGCTTTATCAATATCGCTAGCACCGATAGAAGTAATTGCAGTAGGCGTTTCGAACAAGCTTTCAGTACGTTTACGAGCAGTCACTTCTATTTTTTCAAAAACTTGTTTTTCTTGCTCTACATTAGCTTGTTCAGCCAATGCTGTACTAGGAAGGGCTACTGCTGCTAACACTGCAGCTGAAATCGCAGATAAACCAAGGCGAGGTAAAACTGTAATCATATAATCTCCAAAGGAATCACCGTGTGTGTGCTAGTTGCGAGAGGTCGCAACTAGAGAAGTAACAAGCTAAGTGTCATTACCTCTAGCCCAGTAATCCGTTAAATCTAAATAGACTTAAACACTACAAATTTTGGGCATAAAAAAAGATGCACTAGGGGCATCTCTTTCCTCTGGAGGGGTATTATAGTCACAACCAGAGTAAATTGAAATATTTATTTAATAAAAATTACTTTTAGGGTTTTTGTAACCATAATAAAACCAATATTAGAAAATTAATTTTAATAAAAAATCGTTACAGAACAATTGATTATACTAGATAGCAGGATTATATGTTACTAAAGTGAAACTTCAGCCTAGGTTTTTGCCGTGGTTTTAGTGTGTTTGAAATAGCTTCTATTAGCGAAGCTGTGAATGATAAGACTAATTGGTATTAGGCTTAGTGGCAAACGGCAGACGAAAAAAAAACCAGCCTAAGCTGGTTTTTTTATTTGGTGCGAATGGGGGGACTTGAACCCCCACGGCCGAAGCCACCACCCCCTCAAGATGGCGTGTCTACCAATTCCACCACATTCGCAAATTCGGTGTATTTCCTAATGATTAATTAGGTACGTCAGAAGCTGGATTTTCTTCTGTCGCTGGCACATCATTTGTTGCTGGAACTGTTGTTGCAGCAGCTGGTGCCTCTAGGTTTTCCCACTCATTAGTCTTTTTAATCTGACCCGTAGTTAGGTTACCTAGAACAATACTTAGTACAAAGAATATCGTTGCTAAGATTGTTGTTGTCTTGGTCATAAAGTTACCTGCGCCTGATGAGCCGAAAACTGTCGCCGATGCACCTGCACCAAACGAAGAGCCCATATCTGCGCCTTTACCTTGTTGAATTAACACCATACCAATTAATGCTAATGCCACAATTAAGTAAACAACCATTAGAATTTCGTACATTTACTTATCCTTTTGCACTTCTGCATATAGCTGCGAAACTCTCAGGTTTTAGGCTTGCGCCACCTATAAGTCCACCGTCTATATCGTCTTGTGCGAATAACAATTCACTGTTCTGTTCATTAACACTGCCACCGTAAAGGAGCTGCAGTGATTGTGCAATTTGCTTGTCATTGTCTGAAAGCAAATCACGTATAAATTTGTGTACTGCTTGCGCTTGCTCAGGAGATGCTGTTTTACCAGTACCAATAGCCCAAACAGGTTCGTATGCTATCACAGAGTTTGTTAGCGCTGCTACACCTAATTTGGTGATAACTGCGTTTATTTGCCTAGCAACCACTTGCTCTGTCTGCCCATTTTCTCTTTCTTCTTCGGTTTCACCAACACATAAGATTGGTGTCAAACCTTGTTCTTGAGCATGTGCAAATTTGTTCGCAACATCTTCATCGCTTTCGCCGTAAATAGCTCGCCGCTCTGAGTGACCAACTAAGGTATATGTTGCACCTAGCGATTTTGCTAGGGACGCCTGAATTTCTCCAGTATATGCGCCTTCTTTATATTCCGAAACAGTTTGAGTTCCGACAGTAAGCCCTTTACTTGCTGCTTGCTCAATGAGCATGGCAGGAGGAAAAACAATTACATCTGCTTGAAATGTTTGATTGCTTACTGCTTCTGATATTTGGTCAACAAGGGCTTTTGAGCCATTCATTTTCCAGTTACCAGCAACAATTTGCTTTCTAGTTGTCATACGATACTCCGCAGTAGAAAGCGGGTGAGATACTAACTCTACTCACCCGAAGTTACAAGAAATAAATTTAATTTTTGGTTTAATTGCTCACAGATTCAACAACTTCAGCGATTTTTTGGGCAAAATCGATAACTTGCTTCTGTTGCTGAGCTTCAACCATGACGCGAACCACTGGCTCTGTACCAGATTTACGCAATAGCACTCTGCCCTTTCCGGCAAGCTGAGTTTCAACTTCAGCGACAACCGCTTTAACAGCGTCTTGCTCGGTTGGATCATCTTTAGTGCTATAGCGCACATTAATCATCTTCATTGGGTATTTGCTAAAACCTTCACCCAAATCTTTTAATGTTTTATTCTGCGCAACCATGGCAGCAAGCACTTGTAAGCTAGAGACAATGCCATCACCGGTGCTGATCAGATCCAGATTTAAAACGTGACCTGAACTTTCGCCGCCGATTTTCCAGCCTTTCTCACCAAGAAGCTCCATTACATAGCGGTCACCGACCTTACTACGCTCAAACGCAATTCCGCGTGATTTAAGGGCGTTTTCGAGCCCCATGTTAGACATTACCGTACCTACAACACCGCCACCTAATGTGCCATCGGCATGAGCTTGGCAAGCGATAATATAGACGATGTCATCACCATCAAATACATGACCGTCGTGATCGACCATCATGACTCGGTCACCATCACCATCATAAGCAATACCAACATCCGCTTGATGTTCAAGCACGGCTTTTTTCAACGCTTCGACATGCGTTGCACCGCATTTTTCGTTGATGTTAACACCATTAGGTTCACATGCGGTTGTGATCACATCCGCACCTAGTTCACGCATGACACTTGGTGCAATGTGATAAGTCGCGCCATTTGCGCAGTCCAGCACCACTTTCAACCCTTCAAGCGATAGCTCTTTAGGAAACTGGCCTTTACAAAATTCGATATAGCGACCATCCGCACTCTCTAGGCGCTTAGCTTTACCGAGTTTTTCAGACGCGACACACGTCATCGGTTCATCCAGCTTTGCTTCTATTGCAAGTTCCACCTCGTCAGGGAGCTTTTTACCATCGCCACCAAAAAACTTGATGCCATTGTCATGGTATGGATTATGAGATGCACTGATCACAATACCAGCCTCAGCTCTGAACGTTTGCGTCAAATAAGCAACAGCAGGTGTCGGCATAGGCCCCAATAAAATCACATTGATCCCAGCGGCAATTAACCCAGCCTCTAACGCGGTTTCAAGAAGGTAGCCAGAAATGCGGGTATCTTTGCCAATAATTACCTTTTTGGTACCACGCTCAGACAGCACTTTTCCAGCCGCCCAGCCTAGTTTCATTGCAAATTCAGGCGTAATTGGGAACTCGCCCACCATGCCCCTTACACCATCCGTACCGAAGTACTTTCTTGTTGTCATTGAGTAACTCCATTGACCGACGCTAGCCATACATTAAGCGCGTCGCTTGTTTCTTTTACGTCATGAACACGAATTATGTGCGCGCCTTTCTGCGCACATATCAATGCACCAGCTAGACTCGCAGCTACACGCTCATGCGTTTCCCGAGTGAGTAGTTGTCCAAACATGGACTTTCTAGAGAGGCCTGTCAGAATAGGCAAATTGAAAGCGTGAAACTTGTCCAACCCTCCTAATATCTGAAAGTTATGCTCTAGAGATTTACCGAAGCCAAAACCAGGATCTAAAATCAGCCGATTGATATCAATCCCAGCTTGCTTGCACGCACTGATCCTAGCTTCGAAAAACTGACTGATGTCTGAAAATAAGTCATCATAGTGAGGGTTATTTTGCATTGAGCGAGGTTGACCTTGCATATGCATTAAACAAATTGGTACATCACTGTATTGAGCTGCGACTTCGAGCGCATCTAGCTCTTGCAACGCTCGAACATCATTAATGATATCAGCGCCTGCCTCTATTGCTTGTTTCATCACCTCGGCTTTACTGGTATCTACCGAAATCACACAGTTAGAGTGTGTGCGAATTGCTTTAATAACCGGTATCACGCGCTGTAATTCTTCTTCTAATTGGACGTCTGGCGCGCCGGGACGAGTGGACTCTCCACCTATGTCTAAGATGGTAGCGCCTTGTGAAAGCATTAAATTTGCTTGCTCGATCGCACTATCAAGGTGAGTAAAATGTCCACCGTCAGAAAATGAGTCGGGAGTAACATTTAAAATCCCCATTACCTGAGGCTTATCTAAACTAAGGGTGCGCCCTTTGGGTAAACGTAACTCGTACATTCTATACCTATTTTCTGTAGTCTAAGTTTGGTGATAACGAAAGGCTTATAGCAGTTGATTTAAGTTCTCACATCGAATGTCATAAAACTTATATCAACTGATACAAAAAAGCCCCGATTGCTCGGGGCTGTCGTATTCTACCTAATCTTACGATTTGTCATCAAGCTCTGAGTTTGATGATGTATCGTTTGACTGCTCTTCTGCTGGTTTTTCAGCTTTAGGCTCAGGTTTTATGTCTGTTACTTTTGCAGATTCTACTTTTTTCTCTGGCTTAATGTCATGTGCATCCCTTGGTGGACGAACATCACGACGCTCCATTAGATCATCAATCTGCAATGCATCAATCGTTTCGTATTTCATCAACGCATCTTTCATGGTGTGAAGAATATCCATATTATCTTTTAGGATTTGCTCCGCACGTTGGTAGTTGCGATCAATGAAATCTTTAATTTCAGCATCAATAAGCTTGGCGGTTTCATCCGACATACCTGACATACGGTGAGAACCACCACCCATGTACATTTCGCCTTGCTCTTCCAAATACATCTGTGGACCAAGTTTCGGACTTAAGCCCCACTGAGTAACCATTTTCTTAGCAATATCGGTTGCGCGCTCAATATCGTTGCTCGCGCCTGTCGTTACTTTGTCATCGCCGTAAATCAGCGCTTCAGCGATACGACCACCGTATAAACTCGAAAGCATAGATTCTAGGTGTTGCTTAGAGTGACTTACGCGGTCTTGCTCCGGCAAGTACATTGTTACACCTAATGCGCGACCACGTGGAATAATCGACACTTTATATACTGGGTCATGTTCAGGCACTAAACGACCAACAATCGCGTGACCAGCTTCGTGATATGCCGTCATTTCCTTTTCTTGCTCGCTCATCACCATGGACTTACGCTCAGCACCCATCATGATTTTATCTTTCGCGGCGTCAAATTCCGCCATACTTACCTTACGCTTGTTGCCCCGAGCGGCAAACAGTGCGGCTTCATTCACAAGGTTAGCTAAGTCAGCACCAGAAAAGCCCGGCGTACCACGTGCAATTACAGACGCTTCAACATTATCGTCTAATGGCACTTTGCGCATGTGAACGTTTAAGATTTGTTCACGACCACGAATATCCGGAAGACCAACCACGACTTGGCGGTCGAAACGGCCAGGACGTAATAATGCAGGATCTAGTACATCAGGACGGTTAGTAGCAGCGATAACGATAATACCTTCGTTACCCTCAAAGCCGTCCATTTCTACAAGCATTTGGTTAAGTGTTTGCTCACGCTCATCGTGACCACCGCCCATACCAGCGCCACGTTTACGGCCTACCGCGTCGATTTCATCGATAAAGATGATACAAGGCGCAGCTTTCTTTGCCTGTTCAAACATGTCACGAACACGAGATGCACCAACACCAACAAACATTTCTACGAAGTCAGAACCGGAAATGGTAAAGAATGGTACTTTTGCTTCACCAGCAACGGCTTTAGCAAGTAAGGTTTTACCCGTACCTGGAGGACCAACCATCAACACGCCTTTCGGAATGCTACCGCCCAACTTTTGGAACTTTGACGGGTCACGCAAAAAATCGACTAGCTCAGTAACATCTTCTTTCGCTTCGTCACAACCAGCGACGTCTGCAAATGTTGTCTTAACTTGGTCTTCGCTCATTAATCGAGCTTTACTTTTACCAAACGACATTGCGCCTTTGCCGCCACCGCCTTGCATTTGACGCATGAAGAAAATCCATACCCCAATAAGCAAAAGCATTGGGAACCAAGAAATAAAGATGTTTGCAAGGAAAGATTGCTCTTCCGGTGCAACGCCTTTGATGTTTACGTCGTTCTTAAGTAAGTCATTAACCAAATCCAAATCAGTTAATGGAATTACTGTTTGAAAACGATCACCACTTGAACGAACGCCGCTAATTACGCCTGTTTGACGATCAATACTGACTTCTCTTACAGAGCCATTGCGCACATCCTTTACAAATTGTGTGTAACTCGTTTGGCGATCATATTGTTCGCCACCGTTAAAGCTCTGGAACACAGTCATTAGCACTACTGCAATCACTAACCAGAGTATTAGATTTTTAGCCATATCGCTCAAGGAGTTAACCTCTTGTATCCAAAAAAATTCAAATTCAACTTGATGCTTTCCAACTGTACTACAGTTTGTAGCCCGTCGCCACTACATATACTTCGCGTGAACGAGGACGAGACGCTTTTGGTTTACGGATCTTTACGACCTTAAAACAATTACGTACCTCTTGTACAAATTGATCAAAGCCTTCTCCTTGGAAAACTTTAACCGCAAATGCACCGTTTGGTTTTAGCACTTGATGGCACATATCTAATGCTAGCTCGACCAGATACATACTGCCAGATTGATCGGTTGACATATTTCCGCTCATATTTGGTGCCATATCAGAAAAAACTACATCAACATTCTTGCCGTTTATTCTATCCAATAATGCATTTAATACCGCTTCTTCTCTGAAGTCTCCCTGAAGGAAATCGACACCCGCTAATGAGTCCATCGGTAAGATATCACAAGCAATAACTTGTCCGCCAATATCTACCTGCTCTGCGAGATACTGCGACCAGCTCCCCGGAGCAGCCCCTAAATCAACTACCGTCATTCCTTTACGGATCAATTTATCCTTTTGCTGGACTTCTTCCAGCTTAAAAACCGCTCGTGAACGATAGCCACGTTTTTGGGCTTCATGCACATACGGGTCTTCTACGTGTTCTTTTAACCAACGTTTCGAACTGGCGGAATGTTTTTTATTTGCCATATTAACTACAACTCATTAGTAATATTGTCTAGATGGCGTTAGAATATCGATAATTCAAGCCTTTTAATAAATAAGATTGTATCAATATGACCTTATCAAATAAACAAAAGCAGTTCCTAAAAGGGCTAGCTCATTCTTTAAACCCAGTTGTTCTTCTAGGCGCAAACGGCCTAACCGAAGGCGTCATGGCTGAAATTGAGCAAAACCTGAACATTCACGAACTTATCAAGGTAAAAGTACCAACCAATGATCGTGAAACTAAGAAACTGATTTTTGAAGCAATTGTTCGTGAAACAAATGCACATAAAGTACAAACCATTGGCCATATCATTGTGTTGTACCGCCAAAGCGAAGACAAAAAGATCCAGTTACCTCGTAACTAACCTTTGTTGTCTGCGACGTTTTCACCAGAAGACGTCGCAATCTCTTGTAATAAACTCGCTTCTTCTGCTTTTACTTTCTTAATTTCCTGCTCACTCACCTGAGGCAGTAATTTCTTCTCAAGCGCCAATGCGTCAACAATAAAGTCGTTTGTTAACTGATTAATAATGCCACTCTCTGCATTTAACAGTAGGCTAAACCCAATACCAAGCTCTGGAATAATCACCACATCGGTACGATAACCTTGCACCCAGCCACTATGATAATAGAGCAATTTGCCATCGTAACGATAAATTCGCCAGCCAAGTCCATAATAGGCTTCTTCTACATGACCACGCCAAACGCGTCTGCGTAGCTCTCGTTTCGTTAACGTATACGGCACTGATTGCTTACTCAGAGCATCCGGTGATAGAACACTTGGATACAGACCTAATTGTGCTTTTAACCACTGCGCCATATCAGCAGCACTAGCGTTTACACCAGCTGCGGGGAGTACTTTATAGTAATGCGGCTTTAATTTAGCGGTATGCCAACGCTTTCGCCCTCTGACATGCGGCCACGCAAAATTATCATTTTTTGTCATTTGCTCGTAGCCAAGGCCGGCGTCATGCATATTAAGTGGCGCGAAAACAAACTCTTCCATCCAAGTTTTGTAACTGATATTCGTCGCCTGCTCGATAACATCTCCAATCAAGCTAAACATGACATTTTGATAACCATAACACTCACCGGGCTGACATAACGCTTTGACTTGCAGTAAGCGCTCAACAATTTGTGGGTAGTCCATGCGAGACTCGATTAAATTATCGTAGGCATTGGGCACTAAGCCACTCGAGTGACTTAACAAATGATAGAGCTTAAGTTGGCTATAATCACCTTTGGCGACTTGCGGCAAGTAGCTGGCCACTCGATCGTCAATATTAAAATACCCTTCGCTCGCTAATTTAGCCGTTAGACTTCCTGCAAACGTTTTTGAAACCGATGCCAAGCGAAAGCGAGTTTGTTCGTTGACCACACTTCCTTGTCGACTTTTTGTCTTGCCAAAACCTTCTGCGTAGCTGCCGTGCTCGACATGCACGACGGATAAAGCAGCACCGGGCACCGATTTTTCTTTTAGTTTGCGCTCGACTTGCTTAGAATAGCTCTTTAAAAATTGTGACCATTGCTGGTTTGGGGTTTTTGCAATCGTTATTTTTGGATAACTAATGCAAAAAAAACAAACTAATGTGAGAATTAGCGACTTCATAATGACTCATTTCATTAACACTCGCCCGCCATACTAACATGATGAATTGGCGGAACTCACTAAATATAAGAAAATAACTGTTTAATTGAGGTATTTTAATGCGTTTAGTGCTAGCAGCTCTATGTACAAGTCTACTTTTTGGATGTGTCACCACAGCGCCATTAGCGCCAAAGTTAGATGTACCTAAGAAGCCACTATTAAAAAAATCTGTTTATCAAATCAGCTATAGTACCGAACTTAATTCTGCACGAATTAAATCAGTGCAATTACCTGCTCACCCGCTTGCACAAGGTGATACCGTTTATATCAACGCAGACAAAGTAAGCTTAACCGATACGTTAAGAAAACAAATCGTTACTTTGCTCGAGAAAAAAGGCCTGAAAGTTGTCGCTGCCAAAAGCGCAAGTTACACGCTAACAATTCATCAACTTGATTTGGAATTTGCAGCCAATAAAACGTACGCACTGGATAGGCCAAGAAACCCACATCCACATATTGCTGAACTTGCTCAAAATTCGCCAGCATTTCAATGCACTAATATTGTGGCTTCAGTCAGTATGCGCCTAGCACACCAAGCTTCGTCAGATGTTGTCTGGTTTGCCAAATCATCAGTAGATAGCGCTGGATTTCAAGGGATCCCTTTACAATTCACATTTACTGAAGTGGAAAAAATAGAAAACGAGCACGATGTACTGTCGTTTATTGTGGCCCAAAATACCGACGAGGCGCGCCGTCAACGTGGCGAAAAGCCCGTTGATATTCCTCCTTACAAGGTAACTAAAACGGTTTCGCCGCTCGAGAAAACCGCTGGTGCATGTACCCAAACCGAAGTATCAGCGCTAACAGCGGATATGCAAAAACACTTGGCCGAGAGTTTAATTGAAAAGCTAAACGTTAAGTAACATAAGTACTCGCCAGTTTGACAGAGGTCAACTGCAGGCTGGCGCTACACTTATTTACAGACAATGACGCTTTTAGAATTATACTCGACGCAGAAAAATAAAAAGTTCGGAGTAAAGACATGGAGCAATACGGCACAATCTTATTGGTTGAAGATGACACTTCATTAGCGCAATGGGTCGCTGAATATCTTGATAATCAAGGTTACAAAACACATTGCTGCTACCGCGGTGATGAAGTCGTTGAACGTGTTAAGTCACTAGACCCCGACCTTGTTTTACTTGACCTTATGCTCCCCGGTAAGGACGGTATCAGCGTATGCCGTGACTTACGTCAGTTTTATAGCAAGCCTGTTATTATGCTCACAGCCAAAGATGAAGAAATGGATGAAGTCATCGGTTTGGAAGTTGGCGCTAGCGATTATGTAATCAAGCCTGTGCGTCCTCGCGCCTTACTCGCTCGTATAAAAGCGAATGTTCGCGCTGCACAAGAAAAACCACAAGATCATCAAGCTGCCAATCACGAACTCGTGGTGGGACATTTATGTATCGACACTCAAGCTCGCAAAGTCAGTGTTGCAGGTCAAGAAGTCATCGTCTCT
The DNA here is from genome assembly GCF_030291895.1 of Pseudoalteromonas sp. JC3. Classification (NCBI taxonomy): domain Bacteria; kingdom Pseudomonadati; phylum Pseudomonadota; class Gammaproteobacteria; order Alteromonadales; family Pseudoalteromonadaceae; genus Pseudoalteromonas; species Pseudoalteromonas sp. JC3. The sequence continues at coordinate 2,657,313 of NZ_CP127855.1, forward strand.
AGTGCCGAATACCTACTACTGCAATTTTTAGCCAGTCACGCTGGTGAAGTTGTCTCTCGCGATGCGGTTTTTAAAGCGACAAAAGGGAGAGAATATGACGGCCTCGACAGAAGCGTCGATGTGCTCATTTCTGCCCTACGTAAAAAGTTTAATGATGATCCTCAAAACCCAGAAAAAATTAAAACGGTGTGGGGTAAAGGGTATCTACTCGTACCATCAGCTTGGTAATGAAGGTCGCAAGCTAATATCGTGAAAAAACTCTATATCTACTTACTCGCTGGTGCGTTAATTTCGATCTTCGCTCTGGGTTGGGTGATCGACACCTATAATCAGCAAACCGCTCCCTTAGAAGATAGTTTTGAGTGGCAAAGCAAACTGATTACAGGTCTTGCCAAGCAAGTTGCAGATATTGAACAGGGAAAACGAGAAGACGCAACGGCTTTGATTGCCAAACAATTTGACATCAACATTAGCTATAAAGATGGCGAAACGCTAGCCATGCCGCTCGAGTTAAAGCAACGGATGTTACAACCTGATGGGTTAGTAATAGAAAACGAGAATGTATACCTTCTAAAAACAACCCCTAAAATGGCGCCTGACTACGTTGAACTTGAATGGCAACCTCAGGTTGAACAGGCTGATTACGACGTATTGCTAACATTATTTTTCTACGGTGGAATTTGCGCAATATTATGGTTCATTCTCTCTCCGTTAGTTAAACGTTTGATCGTTCTCAATACTGCAGCAAAGCACTTTGCCAGCGGTAACCTAAGCGCGCGCATCGCCCCCAATCATTTCACCTATATCCGCGACTTGGAAAATACCTTTAATCGAATGGCAAGCCAAATAGAGAAGTTGATGGCTGAGAATAAGCTAATGGCCTCCAGTCTTTCTCATGACATTCGGACACCTGTTGCGTGTTTAAGGTTTGGCTTAGATGCAGCTTTAGATGAAAGTGATATCGATGCCATTCACGATTATTTAGCACGCATGGAAAAAGATTTAGATCAAATGGAGGACATGCTCTCGAGCTATCTATCTTTTGCGACGCTTGAACAAAAGTCTCATTTACTCAAACATGAAGTAACGACTCTATCTCGCTATGGTCAAGATCTAATGCAGCAAATGCAACCAAAGCTACAAAAGAACCAGTTGTCTGGTCGCGTAGAAATTCCTGAACAATTAATGATCCATGGCGACTTACATTGGCTTGCAAGAGCGATAAGTAATTTGATCAGCAATGCCTGTGACTTTGCCACTGCCAGTGTGTTATTAAGTGCACACCATACCGAGCATTGGCTCATTATTACCGTTGAAGACGATGGCCCTGGGATCGCGAGACAAAATTGGGATAAAGTCTTTAGTCCTTTCTTTCAAGAGCAAACTCACCGCAACCGTGCAGGTAAAAGCTACGGCTTAGGCCTTGCAATCGTTGCAAAAGTCATGGATTGGCATCATGGTACAGCCACCGTAAACCAGTCAGAGCGATTAGGTGGCGCAAAATTTGTGCTTTCGCTACCCTGTAAAGAAAAATAATTATTGTAAATAAGTCGCTACACGGTGACTTATCTCATATAGAAATAATCGTGAAAACATTAGCTTATAAGCTAAGCTTTGATTTTTGAGTGCAACAACTTAATTACGGCTAAATATCAGGCTAAAACTTGCGCTAAATCAAGGTAATTTACTCTTTTTATTTCTTTTTAATTACAGTAGATTGTCAGCGCCGTTAGAAATTTTTAGAGAAGTATAATAATTATGAGCAATGTCCGAGGAGAGTTCAGCTCTCGCTTTGGTTTTATTATGGCCGCCGCAGGGTCGGCGGTAGGTTTGGGAAACATTTGGGGGTTTCCAACACAAACGGCATCCAATGGTGGTGCTGCATTTGTTTTAGTTTATCTGGTTTTGGCTTTTTGTCTTGCCTATCCAGCACTAATGGCAGAACTCGTCATTGGTCGTCACGGTCAAGCAAATGCCGTATCTTCACTGCGCAAACTAACAAATACAGCATGGCAAAGTAAGCTTGCTTTTGTTGTCGGGTTCGGTGGTATCATTTGTGCGGGTCTTATTTTAAGTTTTTATGCAATCGTGGCAGGGTGGATGTTTAGCGCAACACTTGAACCCATCGCGGAAGTTGCATCAATGACTCAAGCGCAATCTTGGCTTGCTGATTCGTCTATGTCGCGCAACATCGTCTTTACAGCCACCTTTATTGCACTCACCGTGCTTATAATTAGTAAAGGCGTAGAAAACGGGATTGAAAAGTGGTCAAAGCGTTTGATGCCCGCACTTATCGGTATTTTATTCTCGTTAATTGCGTATGTATTAACCCAAGAAGGTGCCGTTGAAGGTCTTAAGGTGTATCTTGTTCCTGACTTTTCTTCTGTGCTTAATCCACAGTTACTCGTTGATGCCCTAGGGCAAGCATTTTTCTCGCTTTCGCTCGGTACCAGCGTGATGATCATTTACGGCTCATACATAAGTAAAAAAGAGAATCTAGTTTCACTTGGTGCAATGGTTACCTTAATTGACGTTTTTATCGCATTCGTTGCCGGCTTACTTATCATTCCCGCCATGTATGTCGCGCAAGCGCAAGGCGTAGAGATTTTTGCAGCTGACGGCTCACTGCTAAATGAAGACACCTTAGTGTTTCAGGTATTGCCAGCATTGTTTGATAGCATGGGTAGCATTGGCCTGGTGGTAAGCTTCGCTTTCTTTGCTCTGATGAGTATTGCCGCACTCACCTCGTCTATTTCGATGTTAGAAGCGCCTGTTTCCTATGCTGTTGAACGTTTTGCACTAGGCAGAGTACAGGCCACCTGGATCATCGGCACCTTGGTAACAGCCGTGAGCTTCACCATTTTGGTAAACATCGAGACGCTGTTCGGTTTTATTGTTAGCCTGACAACGAAGTTTGGTCAGCCACTACTTGGCATGCTGTGCTGTGTATTTGTCGGTTGGATTTGGCACAGAGCAAAACTGCTTAAAGAAATTGAATCAGGATGCCCGGAAGTTGGCAGTAGTTTCTTCTGGAAAGTATGGCCTTGGTACATCCGCTTCGTTTGTCCAATTGCCATTGCTGCAGTATTTTTAAATTCACTATAATTTCGCTCATAAAAAGAGGCTGCGCATAGCCTCTTTTACTTTTTCACAAATAACATATCCTGATGCGGGATCCCATCTTCTAGATAATCTTCACCTTGCTTCACAAAGCCGAGCCCCGTATAAAACTTGTCTAGATAACACTGCGCAGAAATAACTAGATTCTCATGAGTAATCTCCGTTTCACAACAAGCAATCGCACGATGCATAAGATCACGTGCAACGCCCTGTCCTCGCAGCGTTGGCGAAACAATAACACGGCCTATGGACGCAGTAGTTGCGGATTTTCTATAACAACGTGCATACGCTAAAATTTGTTCATCTTTGACCAAAAACAGATGTTGAGTTTCAGACGCCCTATCGGTATCGTCAATTTCTGGATAGGGACATGCCTGTTCTACAACGAATACATCAACCCTTAGCTTTAAAATCTCAAAAAGCTCATCTTTAGTGAGCGCATCATAACTTTTAAGTTGCCAATTCATATTTTTCTCTGTCATACCGATTAGCTTTATTAAGACTGATTGGTATCATTTATGCTCGAAACAAAAACGCCCAGACAAAGCTGGGCGTTTGGAGTAAATTAAGTGATTATGAGAACAACCGCTCCAACTGATCGCACAATTGAGAGATATTGACGTGATCGTGCTCAATCGTTAAATCGACGTATCCATCCCCTCGAAACGCTCTGTCCAACTCTATCAGTACATGAGTTCGATGTGCTTCAGGTACAAACGAAAGCTCAACTTCTTGTAGTCCAAATAATGCACGTGAGTTTGGTCGGTATTCTAGTTCTTGGTAACAACCAGAAACAGACTGAAACTCGGACGCTCGTAAATAGCCCTTTTCTACATCCGCTTTCACTAAATGGAAGCCTAAACGCTCCATCGCTGTCATACATGCTTTCACTGCTTCATTTGGATAAATGTGTAAAGCATCTTTGTCTGATGGGTCGATGGCTAAATCAATGTCTAAGCCTGTTTCAATCCAAACATGACAGCGGTTGAAGCCCGCATTGATTTCTGTGATTGGTGTTTCTGAATGAAGTCGAGCTTCAAAAGGAATAACTTTTTCTTCGCCTGGGCCTATCGTGAAATTATTACCTACACGCCAACGGTCAATAACATGATTACTAAAATATTCTCCGTCTTCCCCTTCAACCTTAACTCTTGTCATTAGCGCAAGTTCTAAACCTGTTACTTCTTGGCTAACGTCACCGCCTTTTACTACAATTTGCGCTTGAAATTTCTGTCCCGGGTGCAAATGCTCTGTTTCCAATACAGTGTCTACTTTTGCCGCACCGATACCGACAGATGCTAGGATCTTCTTAAACATTACGTCTCCTGTCCGGTATGTCCTTACCTGCATCATAACCATATTTTTTCCAACTTGTCAGCGAAAATTTATAATTTATATATCAGGAGGTTTTGGTACACTGCTCATATCTTGGATAAAAATTTAAAGTTATGGAACTGCTCTATTTTGCTGTCGCATTTGCATGCGGATTTTCTGTTTATCAATTAAAGCTTCCTCCTTTGATTGGTTTTTTGATGGCGGGCTTTGTCTTAAATCTACTTGGCCATAAAACCACAGACTTACTTACTCAACTTGCAGATCTTGGTGTAACGCTGCTGCTTTTTAGCATAGGTTTAAAATTACGAGTTGGTAACCTGATAAAGCCTCAGGTTTGGGCACCAGCGAGTATGCATATTATTACCAGTACAGCGTTTTTCGCTAGCCTGTTGTTGATGCTAGGGGCGATGAGCCTACCTTTATTTACTGACCTAGACTGGCAAAGCGCTTTATTGGTTGGTTTTGCATTTAGCTTTTCCAGTACCGTTTTTGCGGTAAAAGTGCTGGAAGAACGTGGTGAAATGGCAAGTCTTCACGGTAAAATCTCAATCGGTATTTTGGTTATGCAAGATATCTTTGCGGTTATCTTTCTCGCCGTCAGTACGGGCAAAGTACCCAATATTTGGGCACTGGCACTGCTTGTGGTGCTACCGCTTGTACGTCCAGCTATGTTTTGGGTATTAAGCCGCTCAAAGCACGGTGAGCTACTCCCTCTTTTTGGCTTCTTTTTTGCGTTAGTCGCAGGTTATCATGCCTTTGAATTTGCGGGCCTAAAAGGTGATCTCGGTGCGCTGATCATGGGTATGATTTTCGCCCCACATAAAAAAGCCGGTGAGTTATCAAAATCACTATTGAATGTAAAAGACATCTTGCTTGTTGGTTTTTTCTTGAATATTGGTCTGAATGCCACGATTACACTGGACGCACTTTTAATAGCGATTCTACTGGTAATTGTTCTACCGATTAAAGTCTCACTTTATTATCTCTTCACCAATATGTTCAAATTGCGTGCTCGTACATCGCTATTGAGCGCTTTCACACTCACTAACTATAGCGAGTTTGGTCTTATCGTGTGTGCCGTTGCATCTGCTTCTGGTGCGGTTGCTCCTGACTGGCTAGCAGTAGTTGCTATTGCTGTTTCTATTACTTTTGTGATCGCGTCTCCGCTCAACAAACGCTCGAACGAGGTCTACGTTAAATTAGAGCCTTGGTTATTAAAGTTTGAGAACCAAGACCGTTTAGAAGAAGAGCTTCCGGTAAATCTTACCGACACCAAGATCGTTATATTTGGTATGGGAAGGATTGGAACAGGTGCTTACGAAACAATACAGGCCAGCTTCCCAGATACCGTTGCTGGTGTAGATATTAAGCCTGAAGTAGTTGAAAAACATGTTTCCCGAGGGCGCAGGGTATTAACTGCTGACGCAACCGACCCTGATTTTTGGCAGCGTGTAAATCATTCTGAAGTAGAAATGGTTATGCTCGCGATGCCTAAACATATGCAGAATATTTATGCACTCGAGCAGCTCAAAGCATCAGGCTACAACGGCCAAGTTACCGCCATTGCAAACTACCCAGATCAACAGAAAGAATTAGAAGAAATGGGTGTGAATTCTACCTACAACTTCTATTTAGAAGCGGGTAGTGGCTTTGCAGAACACGTAAAAGAGAAATTATTTACTTAAATTAGTATTGGTTCTCAGTATCATAATTGGTACTGAGAACTATTTTCATATTCAGATCATCGTGTTACATCTAGACGTCCATCTTATTATTTCATTCCACTCATTATTCGATTTACAAAGCTTTACATCCAAGATGGTAATTTGCCCTCACTTCAGAGTAAACTGATCACATCGGACATGGCGTAAGTATCTATTTTATGAACAAAAAATTGATACCAAATGCCTTTTGAACATCGTGTCACTGGATTGTGAACAAGCTATACCTTTGGGGGTTTTATGATTAAGAATAAATCTAATGGTCAATTTTCTGCAGTAGTGGATGACGTCAAGGCTGCGCCTTTTTCAGACCTCCAAGAAAGGCTGGATGCAATTCAGGACGGTGGTATGACAGCGTTGGCAATTCGCAATATCCTATTTCATAAAATGCTCGATATGCATTCCGTACCAAACGATCACTATTTAAGGGATGAAGAAACCCCGAACCGGTTGGACGATCCAAAACTAATTGAAAAGTTAAATGAACTAGGCTTTTTCCGCAGCAAGCCTTCATCACAACTACACTAGTAAAGATTTAGGGAGCCTACTCTCCCACATAGGCTGACAATGCCCGTCGTCAGCCTATTTTCCCCTTCCAAGCACGAGCTTCACCTTTGAAAAACTCTCCCATACCGAAATTAATTCATTGCAAATATGTAGTTCTGAATAGTGAAGATCTAGTCACCCTGAGATGATTTAAGTGGTGGGTTACTTTTTTTCTTCGGTAATAAGGTTTTCCAAGCCTGCTTAAATGGCTTCAAATAAATCGCGGTAAGTGAATCATGTCCCGCATCATATTGCCCAACTCCAATGGTAATTTTACCCGCACTCGAGGCCTTAATCAGCGAGCCATACATACGATCCCAAATGGCAAGTGCTGAGCCTAAATTGGTATCAAAATGGATTGGATTGTCACTGTGATGTACTTGGTGCTGTGCAGGACTAATAAACCAATCTTCTAGCTTGTCACCCCAACTCAGCCAGATATGTGAATGCCTTAAATTGGCCCCAAAAATATTAAACAAAAAGACAAACGCATTCGCACCAAGAATATCGTACATGCTCAAGCTGCTGCCAAATACATAATACCCTACTCCAACCACAATTCCTTGAGTTAATGCCATACGACAGGCGTACAGGTAGCTTTCAACGGGATGTGAGCGATAAATGGTAAAGGGGGTCAGGACTTTTGCAGAATGGTGCACCTTGTGAAACTCCCAAAAGAATGGGATTTTATGTAGGATCAGGTGCAGCAAGAATCGAGTGAGGTCATCAACTATAAACAAAAATAACGTAAATAGTCCAATCACCACCCATTCTGGCGCTTCAAGATGTAACGCTGGGCCAAAAAACGCTTCAAGCCCACCTGATAACCCTAGCGCCACCGGTACCATAGTCAACACGATAGGCGTAAACGTCGCTGCCTTTATCAATCGATTTGTGATCAATAAACAGTAATCGAGCTTGGCGCTTTTGCACCACCACACTTGCTTGGGAAACAAAAACTTTAAAAAACCTTTACCAGAGCGCGCTTTTTCTGTGGCGATATAAACAGGAACAGCCATCAAAATAGCACTAAACAAGTATGGCAAATACACTCTTTTATTGGCATCGAACAAGTAGCCTGGGAGTTCAGTAATGCTTTGCCATAATTGCTCTAACATAGTCATTTCCATCAAAAAGAAATAATGAATACATATATTTTTGGAATAGCTCCATTGGTCTAGCGACAAGCCGCCGTGAAGCTGCGGCTCTTACTCAAGAGCCGCATAGACAATCAATTAAAACTGGTATTTATAACCTAAACTAAATTGTCTTGGTTTGCCCGGACGCGCGCCATACGGGCGACGACTAACAATTTCTGCTTCATCGAACAAGTTGTCGATTTTAGCATAAACTTGACCATACTGACCTAGCTCGTAACTTGCGGATACATCAACGATGGTTGTGCTAGGCACCTTGGCACCTTCAAGTACAAGCTCAAAGTCTTCAGTGCTTCTGCCAGCAGCTTCGTTCATCTCACTGATGTATTTAATGGCTACGTTAACTTTCCAGTCACTTGCTGCAAGGCCAATATTAAAAGTGGCTTGATGAGATGGCAAATACGGAAGCTCATCACCATTTTTAATATAACCCCATTGTGCAAACGTTGTCGCACGCTCATTCTGGAATTCACCTTTCGTATAGGTGTAGGTGAGACTATAAGGGATATCCAGTTGAAGGTTCAAAGGGTAACGTTGTGCAAACTGCATTTCGAGACCGTAAACATCCACCTCACCGCCACTGAATTGCTGATCTTGTTGGTCATTGACACCACAGTTAGACTGACCACAGCTTTCGTTCAGATTCTCATAATCGTTGAAAAAGCTCACAATCTCAAACTGCGTCACACCATCATTAAAGCGCCCACCAAATTCGTAGTTAACACTCTTCTCAAGCTCTATATCCGGATCCTGTTGGGGTGAAGAAGGTACAAAACCTTGGTGCACACCAAATAAAAGACCGGCATCATCAGAAAGCTGATAGAAACCACTTAGGCTAGGTAGCCAAATACGGGTGGTTTTATCAATCCAAACATCGGCATCTTTATTATCTTGGTAAGACATGTCCATCAGCTCGCCACGAAGACCAAGGCCCAAAGTCAACGCATCAAGCTGTACCTTATCTTCTAGATATACCGACCACGCTTTAGTATTTTCAGTATTCAGCGAGGTAAACTGCTTTGAACCCTCTAGCAACACAGGTGAACCACCTTCCATTGCATATGCTTGCTCAAAATGTTTGCGCTCAATTTCATCTTCATGAAAACGCACGCCAACAGCAATATCATGGGTTAAGTTAAACAGGCTAAAGCTCGTATTGGCATCGACTTGAAGACCTTGTGAGAAATACTCACGGTCATTAGTCCCCATATTCAAAAAGATATTTGAACCTGCAACGACAGAGTCACGTGCCCCTGTGATCACAGCGTACTCATTTGCGAAAGCCTCTGGGTTTGCCATGATTTTTGAAAGGGATGGTCCACTTTTACTACCTAGACTATTAAGCTTAAGCCAAGCTCGCTCATAGTCATTACGGTACAGCCTTGTCGTAACGTTAAAGTCTTTGCCATCAAGTACATGGGATAACATTACCTGAGTGTGCTTGGTATCCATCTCTGCAGGCTGAGACGCTGCGTATCGACGATACGGATTTTCAGCAAAATCTGCATCCGTTAAACCAAGGTAAGTTTCATCGGACAACTCGTCGGCATAGCTGAGCTTTAAGCCAAACGTATGGTTTAGCTCGCCTTGTGACAGTTTATAATTAAACTTGGCTAAGATATCGTTCTTCTCAAACCCCGTATCACCACCGCCATCAAGCTCTTTAAAACCATCAGCTTGTAGATTTACCGCTTCGAATAAGAAGCCAACATTATTTACTACTGAACCGTAGTAACCGTGTGCTTTGGAATAACCGTCACTGCCAGCCGCAACATCAATACCGCCTTCTGTAAACTCTGGCACTTGGCGAGTCACTAAGTTAAGCGCACCAGCAACTGTTTGCGGACCATGCTTGATAGCCGCTGGTCCTTTAAATACCTCAACCGCAGTCATACGAGTCGTAACCGGGAAATAATAAGCAGCCGGCGCAGAATAAGGAGCTGGGCCAATAAGCACACCGTCTTCCATTATGGTGATTTTTTTGCTTCGCTCAGGTGTTACACCACGAAAACCAATGTTTGGTCGCAGGCCATAACCATCTTCTTCCCGAATATTAACACCAGGTACATTAGAAAGAATACGGTGAATATCATCGTATTCGTATTCTGCCAACTGCGCTTCTGACAACAAGGTTGCAGAGCCGGCTTCTTTTCGCAATTTATCGTGATGGCTGATAATAGAGATATGCTCAATATCTTGATTGTCATCCGCAGCTTGCGCTTGAGGTAGTGCAAAAATTACCGCTACCGCTAATAAAGATTTCTTCATGTTCATGCGCTTAATCATTGTCACCTGCCGAAGTTTGTGGAAGTTCTAGGGCGAGCTTTTCGATAAACTCAGTCTTTAAATCATCCGTCACTTTTTTAACGTCTGTATGCGTTTGCGTCACTTGCTCTGCAGAACCCGCAAGCTCAGCTTTCAGGCTCGCATTCATCGCAAGAAGTGTAGCTTCTGCATCCGCAAGCCCTGCAAGCATGCGCTCTTTTACATCACTACCATTCTCAGCATCTAAAAAGTCATCAAAGCCCAATGTATTCTCAGCATCTTGGCCATTACCAGTGAAGATGTTTCTAAACGCTCTGATATTAGCAAGTAAATTCTCTTTAGAATGTTCTGCAATTGGCGACTCCACCGCTTCTGGGCAAGCTTCTAAACCACATGCGTTCGGAAAACCTAGGCCTAACGGCGTCGCTATTTTGCCGTCTTTTAACTCTTCGGTCATGTAAAATAACGCCTTTGATATTTCATTAAGCGCTAAGTGGGGCGTGTCAAACGGAGAGCCTGGTTGTCCTGCATTAACGAGTTTAGCTGCGTAGCCATTTTCTCCAGTCCATTGAGACAAGAGTATATTGCTCTGTGCTTCAATGTCTTTAGCCACTTCCATCGCAAACTCACAACGCGCGACCGCTCTTTCCTGAGTTGAACGGCTATTCCATGGTGCCAACGCATCATTCACTGACGAGCAGTTGTGGTCAAGATTGGCATTGAATAGAAGGTGCTCTAAGGCAGTTAAGCCTTTACGGTTTGCAGTACGCTCAGAGATATTATAAGGATTGCTAGCATTGCCATTAATAACGCCATCTTCAAAATACACTACATCCAAGTCGATATCACATAAAGAGCCTGTAGCGGGCCAAACATAAATGTTGTTTTTAAGCTCTTTACTATTGGCAGTAAGTGGACCCATTTGCATCAATTCAACATACTGCCACCCAATCATAGCGTTGCGCCAACTTTGTTGAGCATTTTGCTTTAACGCGGCGGTATTTTCAGCCTGTACTTTTTCAGCGCTACAATAACTCGCAACTTCAAGTTGCTGTGTTACCGCGAGTTCATTGAATTGCTCAATTGCAGGGGTAAGCACATTATTCACAAGGTTACTTACCAAGGCCGCTTCATCAAATTGCGTGGGTAGAGTTGGGTTATCCGTTCCAGAGTTATTATCTTTCACTCCAGATCCTTGGCTGCTTGAAGTACTTTCACCACAACCAGACAATACCAAAGCCACAGCGACGGCAGCAGCACTTAAACGTTTAGATACTCTCATTTGCATTCTCTATTATCTATATACAACAAAAGGTTAGCAGAATTAACGGCTAACCTTTTAACGTTATAAACGAAAATTTAGATTACCAGTTGGCAACATTCTCAGCATCGAAACCATATGCATTGGCAATGATTTCTCGCGCTTCCAATAAAGCAGTCTTATAAGCTTCCACTTTATCTGCCGCGAATTCAGGCTTGTCACCCATCAGGTTATGGATTTCAGCAAAAGCAGTATCTGAGACAGGAGAAAACGGATTAAACTGGAAGTTTAACGCGAAACCTTTCATTTCTGACCAGTGTTTTGCTACCGCATAGAATTGATCGGCATCAAAATCACCTGATGCAATATCGTCTAAATCGCCGTCATCATGTGAGATTGTATCATTGATATAATGCACAACGGTTGCAGCGATAGACTTTTCCCATGCTAGCAACGCTTGATTACGCAATGTTTCTAAGCGTGCTTTGTCCTCATCTGACCACTGCGCAACATTAGTACCAACATTAGCGTTGATAAGTTTACGTGCTTCAATAAACGCTAATTGTGCTTCAGCGCTGAAGTCCGTTGGGTTAGCGTTAGATTTAGTACCACGGTCACGCTTTGCTGCATTTGTTGAGTTACCAAAGTTAAATTCAGATAGTAGATCGATTTTGCCGTTATTATCCAAATCATGATAACCACTTGCATACGCTTCACGGCCACCTTTAGCTGAAAGTTCATCATCTGTATAGTCTAGATAATCAACAGCAGCACCGAAATAGCCATAGCCTTCATCAAACTTGTGTTCAAGTTCCGTGTAGCTTTTGCCATCCGCTAATGTCGCGTTATCAGCTGACTTTTCACCAATGAGTAAATCATCTAGATAATCGTCCGCACCTTGAGAAAGCGACACTGCACCGTTTAAATGTTTTTGCATTAGCTGGGCAAGATCAAGGCCTTCCGGTGTTACATATAGTTTGTTCAGCGTGATAGCTGTGCCATTATGCTCTGCTTTGATTGTTGAGCCATTTTCAAACTGCTGAAGTTGCGCTTGTAGCAGGTCTAAATAGTGTAGGGCTAAACCTTCAGGTGTTTTTGGCTGTGTACCAAAGTTAACCCAACCAGCCATGACCCCATCCTCTTCCCATGCTTTATGCATATTAGAGGTATCACGTCCCGCAATTTTACCACCTTCGCCAGCAACGTTTTTCAGTGAACTTGAAATTTGTCCTAATGTGGTTTGTGCAGCGTTTGCGGCAACAGCGAAATCAAGGGTTTCATCCAAGACCACTGTGTCTGTCGGCATCAAGAAGGTTTTAATCTCAGTGATTGCCGCTTCAGCTGTTTTTTGCTCCGCCGCATTACCCACAGTTTCATTATTAAGCTTACCCATTAGGCTCTTAATATGAACCATAGCTGCGTGACGTGCGATTTGGCCAGAATAAGAAACTGAAGATTCACCTTGTGTGTTATTAAAGGCATAGCGGTTTACACCCGCTTTGTTTTCTTCAGCAATTTGTTGAACAGCAATTTCAGCTTCAACTTCTGTTTTCTCGCCTTTGCTGTCAGTTGCCGTGATAGTTACCGATACTTTACCGCCTTCAACCTGTTCGAAGTTTAGTGCGTTTGCAGCTTTGAGCTTAACCGCACCGTCAACAATTTCAAAACGGTTGTCAGAGATGGTTAGTGTCAATGCACTTACTTCATCGCTATCGTCAGAAAAAGAGATATTTGCAACCGCAGCACCAAGCGTATCCTCAGATACTGATGCACTGTCTACGGTAATAGTAGGTGCAGCATTGGTGGCTGGAGGTGGTGTTGTGTTGTTATCATCGTTGTCATTTGAGTTGCTGCTAGAGCCACCACATGCGGTGAGGCCTAAAGTTGCAGCGAGAATAGCAGTCGTTAACAGAGACTTTTTAAGTGCCATTGAATTGTTCCTTTGAGACTAATTATGTTTATATTTTCATAACTAGGCGTAAAGTATACACACACCTAAATAGCAATCAATATTATTTGCATTGTATAAATAACAATTTTTTTAAAAATGCTACGTAACAGCTAACTACTCCAGCGCTATCACTTGTTAAAAGGAGTAAAGATACTCCATATAAAACAAAGGGATAACACCATATAGCTGGCATTATCCCTTTGTGTCAGAAACCTGTTTCACAGATTTCTCCGAATTGAGCATTCGAAAAATTCGAAGTATCTTTGTGTTAAATCAAATTGTTACTTTTTAGTTCCAAACATCGGTAACAAATAGGTAACCTTGACGCCAAATCGTTTTGATCTTCTCTGGACGACTCGGATTATCGTGTAGCTTTTTACGCAAGCGAGAGATGCGAACGTCTATTGTCCGAGTGTCTGGGCGATAATATTTGCCAAGGATCTGCTCGTATACAAAGTCACGTTTCACTACTTTGCCGCCATTGCTCGCAAGTAACCACAGCAACTCAAACTCATGGGTTGTGAGGTCAATGCGCTCCTGCCCATAACTCACGCGCCTGGTGTTTTTGTCGATATGCAGCTGCCCAAAGGTTAATTGTTCAGGCTCATCGTCAAACTGCGAGTTTGCAGCTTGCCTTCTTAACACTGCATCGAGTCGAGCTCGCCATAGTCTAGGCTTTGCATCTTTGGAAATAACTTCGTCAGCACCGAGCTCTAAAAACAGGCTGTGAACATCCTCGTCATCGCTGTCAAGACTGACGATCACGGGAGCTTTGAATCTTTGTCTAAATTGGCTGATTGAATCGCAGGTTGGTACGGATGCGATAGCTTGATCAAGCACGATACCGTTAATGGATTTCCCTGAAAAACCGTTCAATTGACCTAATTCCCTCAACAACTCAACAGTGTAGCCTTGCTCTTCAAGCATTTTTTGTTGTGATGTCAATATATTGTTATTGCTTTGTGCAACCAAGATAGTGGACACGGACGCACCTCATTCATTCAACATGGATGAACACAGTGTAGTCACGCAACCTGAATGGATGCTTTACAGCGTAAATAATCCTTTTGCCGTATCCCAAAGTGCTTTAACAACTGGGTCATATAACCGTTTATTCTTAGTTACAAGTCCAATTTCAATCTCGTCCGATCTAAGCTGCAAAAGCTGAACTTGATTCTTAAATGGACTTTGACTAATTACTATCTCGGGGACACACGCAATACCAAACCCTAAACTCGCAAGCGCAACCATAGCTTCATGGCCCGAAACATGCGCATAGACTTTAGGAACAAAATTGTGTTTTTTGCAAAAGTTATCGATTCGATCTTTTAACACACCTTGCTCTGGCATAATAAAAGACAGCCTCTGCCACGGCATTTCACTATGACTGTATTCATCAATAATAGACTTAAGCGGACAGTCCATCGTTGGACCAATGAACACCAATCTCGAACGGCCTATTGGCAAATACTCTATACCGTTCGGTAGATGTTTTGGCTTCACCGCGACCGCAACATCTTCCTTACCACTAGCCACTTCTGCTATTGAATGCGCGGGATCACCAGTAATAAGATTTAACTCTACTTGCGGGTATAGGTGGCGAAACTTGGAAAAAAGATCATAAATAAAACTGTAAGTCGCGGTCACTGAACAAAATAAACTCAACTCACCGGTCAAAGGCTTATCATCGTCAACACATTCGCTCTTAAACTGCCGCCAGCTTGCCAACGTCGCTTGCGCGTAATGAACAAACGCTTTGCCTTGCTGAGTCAGCTCAACGGTGCGATTATCTCGTAGGAATAAAGGCGCGCCAACTTCCTCTTCTAACTGTTTGATTTGACGACTTAATGTCGGAGGACTTACAAAACAGCGCTCACTCGCTCGGGAAAAGTGCAGCGTATCTGCAAGTGCCAAAAAATATTTAAGTTGTTTGTGATTCATAGTATTTCACCTTTTGAAACACTATAGTTCAAATATATCATTTTACGCAATCAAAAGTTCGCCCTACTCTGACTTCAATCTATTTCTACAGAATCAGGAAATATCATGTCGAATTACTTTAATACTTTATCTTTACGTGAGCAATTAGCTCAGCTTTCTCAATGTGAATTCATGGATCCAAAAGAATTCGAACAAGGTGTCGACGTTCTGATTGGTAAAAAACTGGTCATTGTTGGTTGCGGTGCACAAGGCTTGAACCAAGGTCTAAACTTAAGAGATTCTGGCTTGAACGTCAGTTACGCACTACGTCCTTCAGCAATTGAAGAAAAACGTCAGTCGTTTCTTAATGCATCTGAAAACGGCTTTATTGTTGGCACTTATGAAGAACTCATTCCTGAAGCGGATTTGGTCCTAAACTTAACGCCTGACAAACAACATACTTCAGTTGTAAACGCAGTAATGCCGTTAATGAAAAAAGGCGCAACACTTGCTTATTCTCACGGCTTTAATATCGTCGAAGAAGGTATGCAAGTGCGTGAAGACATCACCGTAATCATGGTTGCACCAAAATGTCCTGGCACAGAAGTACGTGAAGAGTACAAGCGCGGCTTTGGTGTACCTACGCTGATTGCAGTTCACCCTGAAAACGACCCTGAGGGTAAAGGTCTCGCGCAAGCTAAAGCATATGCGGCGGGAACCGGTGGTCATCGTGCTGGCGTATTGCAGTCATCATTTATTGCTGAGGTAAAATCAGATCTAATGGGTGAGCAAACCATCCTATGTGGTATGTTGCAAACTGGCTCACTTCTATGCTTTGACAAAATGGTAGAAGAAGGCATTGAACCTGGATATGCATCAAAACTCGTACAGTATGGCTGGGAGATCATCACTGAAGCGCTAAAACACGGTGGTATCACCAATATGATGGACAGACTGTCTAACCCCGCTAAGTTACGCGCATTTGAACTGAGCGAGCAACTAAAAGACATTATGCGCCCGCTTTATAACAAGCATATGGACGACATCATCAGTGGTGAGTTTTCAGAAGGTATGATGGCTGATTGGACTGAAAACGACAATAAATTGCTTACATGGCGTGCAGAAACCGCACAAACCGCGTTTGAAAAGCAAGCGAATACGGATGCTGAAATTTCAGAGCAGACTTTCTTCGACCAAGGTATTCTAATGGTTGCTATGGTTAAAGCCGGTGTTGAGCTGGCGTTCGAAACCATGACAGCAGCTGGCATTATTGATGAATCTGCTTACTACGAATCACTACACGAAACGCCGCTAATCGCGAACACCATTGCGCGCAAAAAGCTGTTCGAGATGAACCGTACTATTTCAGACACCGCAGAATATGGTTGCTACCTGTATAATCACGCATGTCTACCACTATTGAAGCCATTTATGGAATCAATCACAAAACGTGAGATTGGTGAAGGCTTGTTAGACAGTGACAATTATGCTGACAACCAAAAGCTCATCGCTGTAAACCGTGCGATCCGTAACCATCCGGTAGAAAAAATAGGTGAAATCCTTCGCGGTTACATGTCAGATATGAAAAAGATTGTTTAGTAAGTAGAAATAAATTTGCGTCAATAATATAGCAAACTAGTTCGCTTGTTAGTAACCAAGGCCACTTTCCACCCTGAGATTGTGGCCTTTTATCTCTATTTCTCAACATAACCACCCATTTAACTCAAATACAGTTAACACTAAATACTGAGATTAACTTTATTTTATAAACCAAAATTATTTTTTTGTGACTTGGATTGTTACTTGTTCCGAGCTGGTTATTTACTATGCTAGAATAATCGGTTCCACGGGATTACACACACAAATCGAATGCAAAACACAGGTTTAACAATTACTCAAAGAATTACCCTTTTGGGTAGTCTCATTGCGATTGCTGTCGCTTGTTTAATCGGGTTTACCTCGCTTTACAGCGCCAAAACGCTCATTAATGAACGCATGATGCAATCTGAATTGCCAAGCAAGATAGAAAGTATCAATAAATCATTAAGCAAGCAGATAGACACGTTGAAAAATGCAGCCGAGCAGCTTTCAAGCAATTTATTAATCACCCAAAGTGCCAAGCAAAATACTTTGGACGAAAAACTTCTTGTCAACGAACTCAAGCGTATTGCGGCGCAGTATGACTTAGTTACGGCTTCTTGGGCTAACCGCGAAACCAATCAATATTGGAATCAAAACGGCTTTCTGCGAGTACTAAATAGAGAGCAAGATGGTTGGTTTTTCGGCTTTACCACTAGTGGCTCGCCATACTCTATTAGTATCTATCAAGAAGCGCCGGGCGATGTAAAAATGTTTGTAAACCATCAACAACTAAGCGGTCTTGGTTTAGCTGGACTTGCGAAAAGTATTGATGATATGCAGGCGATGCTTGCTAATATGAAAATCGAGCAAAGTGGCTTTGTTTTCGTCATTAACAGGCAAGGTACCGTGCAATTGCACCCAGATGCAAGCAAAGTTGCAAAGTCCTCAATTGAAGATTTTTACGGCCAGCACAGTCGCGATTTTACCTCCACACGTGGATTTATCGTTAAAGAGTTGGAAGTAGATGGCGAAACTAATTTAGTTGCAGCGAGCCCAATTCC
This sequence comes from Pseudoalteromonas sp. JC3, assembly GCF_030291895.1. Lineage (NCBI taxonomy): Bacteria > Pseudomonadati > Pseudomonadota > Gammaproteobacteria > Alteromonadales > Pseudoalteromonadaceae > Pseudoalteromonas > Pseudoalteromonas sp. JC3. The sequence goes on from NZ_CP127855.1 coordinate 2,675,231, forward strand.
AAACACAGATTTGCTTGTTATTGCCCAAGTGCCAACCAGTGAAATCAATAGTGGGATCACTTCTTTGCAGTGGCAAATCATTGGTTTTTCGATAGTGATTGCGCTAGTGGCGAGCTTTTTTAGTATGCTACTGGCTAAGAACTTAAGCGCGCCACTTAAAAAGATGGCAGATTTATTTGAACAGCTTGGTAGCGGCGACGCAAAACTCAATTATCGTTTACCAGACTCAGCACAACCTGAACTTCATGCTTTGGCTGGCGGCTTCAACCAGTTTATGGCTAAGATCGAAGAAGCTATCCACATGGTTGCGGAAGAGAGCCGTTCAATTCGCGTGACGAGCGAAGCCGTGTTTAAACAGAGCCAGCAAAACTCTCAGTCTCTGGATGAACAAAAGTCTCAAACCATGTCTGTTGCCGCGGCAATCAATGAAATGGGTGCGACAGTACAAGAGATAGCGAGCAGCGCGACCAACACGGCAAAATTGACAGAAGAAAGTAAAGCGTCAACCAAGCGCAGCCGTCAAGGTGTGCAAGAAAGCCAAGAAACACTTCACTTGCTTGCAGGTGACATCGAAAATATGGCAGGTCAAGTCGCTACATTGGCCGATAAAACCCAGTCAATTGCCAATATCGTTGATGTGATCAGAGGCATATCTGAACAAACCAACTTGCTTGCACTCAATGCTGCGATTGAGTCTGCGCGAGCGGGTGAGCACGGTCGTGGGTTTGCCGTTGTTGCAGATGAGGTGAGAGCACTTGCGAGTCGTACATCACAATCTACCGACGAGATCCAAGCAACGATATCTGAATTAACTCAGGTGTCTGGCGCTGTCGTAAACCAAATCCAACAATCCAGTGAACAAGCAGAGCAAAGTGTTCAAACGATGCAATTGTCAGTGGAGTTAATGTTGGAAATCTCGGAAACCGCAAATCAAATAAATGACATGACCGCGCTTATCGCAACAGCGACAGAAGAGCAAAGTAATGTCGTTGCGGACGTCGGCCGCAACATCGAGCAAATTAGCGAAATTAGCGATGCCGTGATGAACGAGCAACTTGACACGGAACAAGCAATTCAGCGTCTTGCTGCATCAGCAAAAGCGCTTGATGATCTCGTCGCGAGCTTTTAACCTCTGCTCAACTCTAAAGTAAGCCTGCATGTTTCCTTGTAGGCTTACCCTTTCAAATTGTCTCTTTGTTACATGGTGTAACAATCACACCGCGCAAATTTTGCAATTATGGTCTAAATTCAATAATAGTAAGGGTCAAAGGTAAGCAATTAAGCCATAACTAAAAGTCAGCCGAATGCCCAATCTGGAGGTTGTATGAAGATAGTAATTCAGTTCTCTATTATTGTGCTTAGCATTATTTTACTTAGTGCTTGTAATAGCACTCCCAAAGCGACGATTGATAGATCAATTCTTAATGCAAATCACCAATTTACTGTTCACAAAGTTGAGTCGTATTCTGACGTCTTTCAACTCAATAACCAAATTCGCATTAAATTAGAACAATACTTTCACAACGGAGAGATAGGCCTTAAACGTGCTAAAATGCTGATGAGATTTTTGGTAAGTAGTGGAGATGATTCACTTTCTTACCTTTCAGGTGCAAATTTAACTGCAAATCAAGCATTTAATAATATGAACGCGAACTGCTTGTCCTTGTCTATACTAACTCACGCTATTGCTAAGCAGCTAGGCTTACGCAGCCAATTTCAACAAGTACACATACCTGAATATTGGGATGAGAGCCAAGGCTATAGCCTGCTAACAGGCCACGTCAACATCAAAATTTTTGAAGTAGATAACACACAGGACTCAGTTAAAACTTTATATGTTAAACCAACTGCGGTCACTGTTGATTTTGATCCTAATAGCCGCTCTCAACACTTTAGTACTTCACCAATTAGTACAAATACTATCTTATCTATGTTCTATAACAACAAAGGAGCAATGGAAATGATTAGTGGTAACTTAGATATGGCATATAGCTACTACAAGGCAGCCGTAGAAAGTGATCCCTATCATGACGGCGCCTGGGGGAACCTCGGTATTTTATACCGTATAACAAACCAGTACGACCTCGCCGAGCGAGCCTATAATCAGGCCATTGCCATTAACCACGATAATCGAAATGCACTAAGTAACCTTGCTAAACTCTACCACCTGACGGAACGAGATCATGAAGCTGGCATTATTGAAGCAAATATCCATAATTTGAGAAAAAGCAACCCTTATTACATGTTGGTATTAGGGAACGAAGCCTTTAAACAAGGAGAGTTAAATCGCGCTAAGCATTTTTATCAAAAAGCTTATCAACTTGATCGCAACGTTCATGGTAGCTACTTTGGGCTGGCAAAAGTTGCCTATGAGCAAGGCGATAGAAAAAAAGCGGAGTATTACCTCAACAAGGCATACAAAGCTTCTGTCTTCGAACACGACAAAGCGCGCTACGAAGGCAAACTGGCCTTATTGAGAGGAGTTGCAAGCAACCAATTGAATTTAACAGACAACGATGAGAGATAACAATAATAATGAAGAAATGTTCTTTCAAGCTAATCGGCATGATGCTGGCCGCGATATGTACCACGAATGTATTGGCTCAGTCGCGACATCAAAGTATTGCTAATGTTGATAATATATTGGTGCAAGATTTACAAGCTCTCACAAGTGCTCGTCACCAAGGCCGTAAAAGTGGTGCTCAATCGCCTAACATCAGTGCCCAATATATTTTTGCTGCTTTTGAGCAATTAGGTGGAAACCCGATCTATCAGCACTTTACCTTTAGAGCAGGTATTTTTAGTAAGGACGCAGGTCACAACGTCACGGCGATTTTACCTTGCACTCAACCTCGATGTGATAAGGCCATCGTTATCAGCGCGCATTACGACCATTTAGGAACCACAGGACAAAGACATTATCCAGGTGCCAATGATAATGCATCTGGCACCGCTGCAATGTTGCACATTGCGAGGCAACTTAGTAAAACAAATCGCGCTCGCGATATATTGTTTGTCGCAACCGATGCAGAAGAGCGCGGCTTACATGGAGCGAAACATTATGCCAAGCACCTTAAACGAGAAGTTGAGCTCAATATCAACCTTGATATGTTAGGAATAAATAACAACAACCGTTTATTTGCATTGTTTTCACCGGGTTTCAAGGAATATAAATCTGAGCTCCAGAACAAGGCGCAATCTTCAGTAAAATTGACCATAGTATCGTCACAACGACAAATTGAGCGTTATATAAATAACCCAAGAGTTGATTGGCACAAAGCAAGCGATCACTACGCCTTTTATCGCCAAGGGATCCCCTATATTTATTTTGGTATGGGTGAAGATAAACATCATCACACCACCAGGGATACACTAGAGAATATGGATCTAAATAAGTATCAGGCAGGGGTTAACCTCATCAATGACTTTATTTTGTCATTAACTCGTTCACCTTTTGACTCTACCAGCTGAATTTTTTGTGCTTTTGTCAGCTGCTTAACATGCCACTCAAGTTTTGCAGCTTGAGATTTAGTACCTGCAGCACATTGAAATTTTAACGTTAAGGGCCCTTTACCTTTTAAATTTTTTGCCCCCTTCCCAGCCTGATGCTGCTCTATGCGCCGCTCTACATTGGTTGTTATTCCTGTGTACCAATGACCAAAGCGCGTTTCTAGGATATATAAGCTCCAAATAGCTTGGTGATCCGTTTTATTGGGCTCGTTAAGTAACATTTTTCCTAGCACTAACAGGCTCTCCTCAAAATCTTATCAATGACTTCTACCACACATGGCAGCTCTTGCAACTTATCTGCGAACTTTTTACACTTAGTGCAGTCCAATTCCGCTAAGAGACTTTACCTTCTCTGTGCAATCGGTATCATGCAAATAACTGATAATAAGGATACACAATTTCATGCTGTCTAATAAAACCCTTTCTGTTTGGCTCAGTGCTGTAGTTATGACGGTATTTATGTCTGGCTGTTCAAGCTGGATTTATCGCATCAACGTGCCACAAGGTAATTTCTTAGAGCAGTCAGATGTAGATAAACTTCGCGTGCAAATGACCAGAGAGCAAGTGCTATATGTGCTAGGTACACCGCTTGCTAAAGATACTTTTAACAACAATATCTGGCATTACCAGTACGTATTTAATATTGATAGAGACTCAGAGGTCAGAAAGTCGTTTAGCGTTTATTTCGAGAATGACAAACTAGTTCGCGTGAGCGGCGACTTCGAAGAGCCGGAAGAATTTAACACCCCTTTAGACTCATAGAGTCAAGGGACACACATTATTTCGTAGTCAAAGGGGAAAGGTATTTCCCCTTTTTTAATTATTCCTTATCTCCTAAAGAGACAGGTCGCCCACCGGTAACTTTGCTTGCACGGCCCTCTTCTTTTGCTTTTTCCGCACGGCGTCTGCGCGCCTCTTTTGGGTCTGCGATTAATGGACGATAGATCTCTATTCTGTCACCGTCACTCACTACTTGATGTAATTTTGCTGTGCGATTCCAGATCCCAAGCGTCAAGTCATTCGCATCTATCTCTGGGCATCTTTCTAATATCCCTGACTGTAGTACCGCTTGCTCAGCTGACGTCCCCTCAGGCACATCAACCGACAATGACGTCGCGCTGTCAGGCAATGCAAATACCACTTCAACCTTTATCATCATCTCGCTCCGTAAACAATTTTGGCTCGCTGGGTAAACGCAGATACCATATTCTTGGCCACTTCATTGAATAGCTTGCCAAACGCCATCTCAATTAATTTGCTCGCAAATTCAAACTCTAACTTTAAACTCACCTTACAAGCCTGTTCATCAAGCGCGGTAAACTCCCAGTAGCCGTTTAAAGACTTAAATGGCCCATCAACTAAACACATTTTTACTCGGTTGCCATCAAATTCATTTTTTGTGGTAAACCACTTTTTTAGGCCGGCTTTCGAAATTTCTAGACTCGCGGTCATCCCTTGTTCATCATTGCTGATAACTTTTGCATCTGAGCAATGCGGTAGAAATGCGGGATAAGCGTCAACATCATTGACCAATTCAAACATTTCCTTGGTGCTATACATCACCAAAGCACTTTTTTCTATCTGTGGCATAGACACTCCAAATCTTAATACAAGGATTTTACCAAGGTTTTGCAAATTTATCTTGTTTGCAGCCACTGACTAAGTAAAAATACGTCACATTAATGAAAAAGCGCTGTCTTAAAACAGGATTTATAGGTAGACTAAGCCATTATGGCAAAGAAAAATTCAAGTAAATCAAATAGCAATACCATAGCGCTAAATAAAAAAGCGCGTCATGAGTATTCACTACATGAAAAGTTCGAAGCAGGTATCGAATTACAAGGCTGGGAAGTAAAAAGTATCCGCGCCGGTAAAGTCAATATCTCAGATACTTACATCCATATCAAAAACGGCGAAGCCTATTTGTTGGCCAGTCAAATTCAACCGTTAAATAGTGCTTCTACACATGTGATATGTGATCCGCTTCGTTATCGTAAACTGTTACTAAATAAACGTGAAATCTCACGTCTTATCGGTGCAACCGAGCGTGACGGTTATTCTCTGATAGCCACAGCAATGTACTGGAAAAAGTGCTGGGTAAAACTCGAGTTCTATCTTGCGAAGGGTAAAAAGCAACACGATAAACGTGCTGATATTAAAGACCGTGATTGGTCACGTGATAAAGAACGTTTGATGAAACACAATGTACGTTAATTTATTTTAATATACGAACAGAACGAAAAAAGCAGGCTTAGCCTGCTTTTTTGTGTTTGATATCAAGTTAAGTGTAAAGCGCTTAACCTTTGTACTTTTTCATCACAAGTGTTGCGTTAGTACCACCAAAGCCAAAGCTGTTTGACATCACCGTATTAAGCGGTCCATCACGGCGCTCGGTTACAATGTCTAAACCTTGTGCTTGCTCGTCCAATTCATCAATGTTAATTGATGGTGCGATAAAGTCATTATCTAGCATCAGCAAAGAGTAAATCGCTTCATGCACGCCAGCCGCACCGAGTGCGTGGCCTGTCATTGCTTTAGTTGCACTAATAGCTGGGGAATTATCGCCAAACAATTCTTGAATAGCGCCTAACTCTTTCACGTCACCAACTGGTGTTGAAGTACCGTGCGTGTTTAGGTAGTCAATCGGTACATCAAGACCTTGCATCGCTTGCTTCATACAACGCACAGCGCCTTCACCTGATGGTGCTACCATGTCGTAACCATCTGATGTCGCACCATAGCCAACGATTTCAGCATAAATGTGCGCGCCGCGAGCAAGTGCGTGTTCTAGCTCTTCAACTACCACAATACCGCCACCGCCAGAGATGACGAAACCATCACGATTTGCATCGTACGTACGTGATGCGCGCTCAGGCGTTTCATTGTACTTGGTTGACAACGCACCCATGGCATCGAATTCCATCGCCAATGTCCAGTGTAGCTCTTCACCACCACCAGCAAAGATAACATCTTGTTTGCCTAGTTGAATCTGTTCAACAGCATTGCCAATACAGTGTGCTGATGTTGCACATGCAGAGCTGATTGAGTAGTTCACACCTTTAATTTTAAATGGTGTTGCCAAACACGCAGAAGTCGTGCTTGCCATGGTACGTGGAACCATATAAGGCCCTACACGCTTTACGCCTTTTTCGCGCAGAATATCAGCGGCTTCAACTTGGTACTTAGACGAACCACCACCAGAACCTACGATAAGGCCTGTGCGTTCGTTTGATACTTGCTCTTCTGATAGCCCTGAATCTTCAATTGCTTGCGCCATCGAGATATAAGAAAACGCTGCCGCGTCCCCCATAAAGCGATGTGCCTTACGGTCAACGAGAGATTTTACGTCGATATCTATTTTACCAGACACTTGGCTACGTAGGTTGTAGTCTGCAAATTCTTGGTTAAAAGCAATACCGCTCTTACCTGCTTTTAATGACTCTAAAACTTCTTGCTTGTTGTTGCCGATGCTCGAAACAACACCGATCCCCGTAATAACGGCTCTTCTCATGGGTTTATTCCCTTCGATATTACAAATTATGCGTAGTATACGCTGAATTTTAGCGCCAAGTGGTCAGCTTTCCAGCGTACACATGTACTCTGAACCTAAATAACTAAAAATGCAACCAGACTATTGAGTCGAAAGACAGTAAAATAGTTCCCAAATAGTCGAACATAGAGTCTTTCATGATAAAAAACGCTCAAATACACTTCAACGATGCTGGTACCCCTGTTGCCGATAGTTTTGACGATGTCTATTTTTCCAACGATGATGGATTAGCTGAGTCACATTACGTCTTTTATACTCAGAACCATATCGACGAGCGGTTACAAAATCATGGCAAAGACCGATTTGTCATCGCAGAAACTGGTTTTGGTACTGGATTAAACTTTCTCAACGCTTGGTATCACTTCAACCAGCGTAGCAAAGACGCATGCGTTAACCAACTTCACTTTGTCTCATTTGAGAAATATCCAATCCATATTGATGATTTAGTTAAAGCGCTACAAGCTTGGCCTACGCTTGCCCCGCTCGCCAAAAAACTTTGCCAACAATACCCGATGGCCCTTGAAGGATGCCATCGCCTAGAGTTTGACAATGGTCAAGTGACCTTAGATTTATGGTTTGGTGATATTCACGATAATTTACCACAACTAAGTTTCGAACAAGCCGGATTTGTCGATGCGTGGTTTTTAGATGGCTTTGCTCCGAGTAAAAACCCAGAAATGTGGCAACAAAGCTTATTTGATGCCATGGCCAATATGAGCCGAGATAGCGCTACTTTGGCAACATTTACCGCAGCGGGTTTTGTCCGCAGAGGACTACAAGACGCCGGCTTTGCGTGCAAAAAAGTCAAAGGGTTTGGCCGCAAACGCGAAATGGTGGTTGGAACGCTGAGCCGTGCCAATAAAAACTCCAATACTCCAGCGTATTACAGCACCACACCGCGTAAGCTAGAGAGTATCGCTATTATTGGCGGTGGTATTGCCTCAAGTTGTTTGTTGTATCACCTTAGTAAACGTGATCTTAGTGCAACACTTTTTTGCCAAGACGACACGTTAGCCAAAGGTGCTTCTCACAATCGTCAAGGCGCGCTATATCCAAACCTGCAAGCAGATCACACGCCATCGAGCGAGCTATACGCCCACAGCTTTTTATATGCAAAGCGCCTCTATCAGCACATTGCAAATACAGGATATCACTTCGCACATGATTGGTGTGGCGTACTCTTGCAATCCGTTAGTGAGGCCAAACGAGCGCAACATCAAAACCTAGCCGAAAAGGCAACTTGGTCACATGATTTAATTCATGCCGTCGACGCCAAGCAGGCTTCAGCTATCGCAAATACCATGCTGCCCTACGGTGGACTCTATATTCCAGAGGCCGGTTGGCTAAACCCAGCAGAGGTAACGCACGCTGTGTTTGATGCAGCCCACGCATTAAAAACGATTTCGACTTATTTTAATACTGATATACAAAAACTTGAAAAAGCGGAGAGCGGCTGGCTGTTACACAGTGAAGATAATACCTTTGGGCCGTTTTCAGATGTATTTGTCTGTGGCGGTGAGCACTCTGACCGATTCGAGCAAACCAAACATGTTCCTTTACACGGCGTCCGCGGTCAGGTCTCTCATGTTGATGCTGGAGAAGAATCACAAAAACTCAATACCGTACTTTGCCATAAAGGGTACTTTACTCCTGAAATGGATGGGCAACATTGTATGGGCGCGACATTTGAAAAAAACAGCAAAAGCCGAGAGATAAAAGCTGAAGATGATGCAGCTAACCGTGCCCAGCTTGAACGCTTTTACAAAGACACGGAGTTAGCCGCGAGTCTTGGCGAGATCACCTCAGCAAAAGCCGCAGTACGTTGCTGTTTTAACGATCATTTGCCTATGCTTGGTCAAGTCCAGCATAACGATGAATTTTGCTCAGCGTTTGCTAATTTAAGGAAGGGAAAACACTACGGCTTTGGGAGGCCTGCACTACCCTATCAAGGAATTCATATTGTGACCGGTTTTGGCGCACGAGGACTGTGCAGCGCTCCACTTGCTACTGAGCACTTAGTTGCAACTCTACTTGGCGAAGCAAGACCTTTAAGCGAACGAGTACATCAGGCAATCCACCCTGCGAGGTTACTTGTGAGAGATCTGATCAGAAACAAAATCTAATATTAAGTTTCGTAATTAACCTAAGCTGTGGATAAATAATGCGCCCCAGCTCAGGTTAAATTATAAAAAGCGTGCAAAAGTACGTACTCTTACTGTCTACCTTTTTAATTAAGTGTTCTAGTTCACTCAATTGAGCGACTATTAAGGCAATGTATTATTATTTCTTAATAAATGTAAAAGAGCTCTTCGACATTTCCCCTTTCTCGCCATTGCCACCGATGAGCAGAGATTGGAAATTGTACGTATACTGACCGGCAGGCCAATAGGCAGGAATTGTGAAGTAACGACCGGTTTGAACATACTCTTCTTTAGACGCCAGCTTGATTTCTGATGTCTCACCTAAATTATAGGCTGTACCATCTGGCATGGTGATATATTCCCATGCTTCAACAGTGACTTCTGTCTCTTCTTTGTTAGCTACAGAGTAAGCGTAGTTTACTGTACCACCTTTTGTTGCTAGTTGCTGGTTACCCGCTACAACGCTGGTTATAACTGACTTTGTGTTTCCAACAGTAAAGTTAGTAATATCTGCGTAGATAAAAGCACCATTGTACTGGACTAAAGCTTCAGTCCAAGCGAAATGATTTGGTGCCACATTCCAATCTGATATTAGGTTTACATCACGAAGTACGTCAGTGATTTGCTTAAATTGCAGGTAAAAACTGATGTTTTCACCGTTATTTGTCACTGTATTTTTTGGAGAAAAATTCGTATTGTAGTGAAATTCGTTATACTCAGGGAACTCCATTTTGGTTGACTCTATATTATATACTGTGCCACCAAGGTTTTTATTTGAAGCTGTTAGCCCACTTTCAAAGCTGGCAGAAAAGTAACTGTTAGGATTACTATCGACATAGTAATTATTCACTAATTCTGCTTCAGTATCGTATGCAATCGTGAAGTTTAACTTTTCTCCAGCTTGTATCAGCGGACTTTCAGCTCCCTGACGAGTTTGTACAAAGTTAACTTTTGCATCAAAGTGTACTGTTATAATTTCAGCAGATGCTGACATGGAAAATAACAAGCAAGAAATTGATAAGTAAGCGTTTTTTCGGTTAAACATTAAATACTCCCTTTATAAGTTTTGTTAAATACCCATTTGATTAATTAAGCAGTCTATGTTGAGAAGATGACACCTTGTCTATAACAGCACTGCTTCCCCTCAAATAATTCATATGTCACACAGAAACTGCAAAAATATCTTAATCAAAATAACCTGTCATAGAGTAAATAATTTTAGTACCCACCTTATGAACATGAAAAGTGTAAACTAAATATGTATGTTATCTCAAGGCAAAAATAGCATAACTAGATATCACCATTATCTTTATTAACCATGGCCATTGAGGTAACACCCTGGCTTTCTCGGGCAGCTTTTTCCTCGAGTACAAATCACCCGAACTGAGCCCTCAAGTCCTCTTTCAATCCACTGGATATTTAAAATCTTGGCGACACGGAGTAATTGGGTTTTCATATGATAGGGCACCACGCTCGCGCCACCATGGCTAATACAAGCTTTTTGTAACTCTCCAATCAAGGCGTCAGCATCAATCCCTTGTGCATTAATAGCAGGATTGAGATCAAGACCCGCGCACAGCACCCTTGGACGATTCGCCACATCAACGATTTTTACTGACTCACAGCAATACAGACGCGGTTTACCATTGACGTTCAGGATCGAAAGCTGAGCACTGGCACTATTGCTATCATCATGAAATTTACGAAATACGGCCCAGTGCTGACACGGATCGGCAACGCTACGCATATTGCCCCAAGGTAAAGGAATGCCATTGCCCCGATACACCGCCTTGAGTTTACCGGCTTGATAAGCATCAAAATAATGCCAATGTGGATAAGGTGAAACCGATGTCATTCTGCGCATTGCGACGGAAGCAGAAATACCAAGTTGCTCATGGACGCGCACATCGTAACCTCGGCTTTCGAGTAACTGCCGAAATGGTGTACGGGGACACAATAAGGCCCCTGCGAAGAAGCTCGATTCAAAATCCTGCCACGCGCTCAAAATATCCTGAGCATTTGGAGTATCATGATCGGGGTTATCGTTACTTTTACGACTTTCTCCAGTAGTGAGTACACATTCTAAACCCTCACTATTGTGAAGCACGGCATGGCCAATATGAACGGCTAAATCGTATTTCATTCTCGCGGGATGTGCGTGCAATGCGCGATTTATAAACACCATGTTTGGCTCTTTGAAATAAGAAGTGATCATCCCCTCTCCGTCAGGCGATGATTGCTCAAACCACTCCACTTTTCGACCTTTTGCTATCAAAATTGCCATGAGATCATCACAGCTGAGATAGAGATTTTTACCTCCCACTTCATCGGCTGCTCGCTCTAAATCAGGAAAGTGGTTTTGATGGTGTTCTTGGTGGGCACGGATCAAAAGGTGCGCAAACTGCCTACCACTGATCCCCGCTTGGGATAGCATTTCTGGGATCGCAATTTGTAATATCTCTTTGGCAAATAGAAAGTTGGGCTCTAAAGCCATCCCCATTATCCCACCGAAATTGCCTTTATCTGGCGCAATCTCCGGCGCTTCAGGTTGACTGTCTAAAAACCACTCAATCGGTTTTTGAAATACATTAGAGAAGTTTTCGAGCATCGCTTCGCTTGGCGTACGCTGGCCTCTTTCAATCATTGACAGGTAGGAAACGGAAGGCGCGCTGGTTGGATCTTGCTTAACACATCGAGCCGATAAATCTTCTAAAGTCAGATGGTTACGCTTTCTTAGATTTCTTATTTTAGTACCCAAAAAGTGAGACTTTCTAATTAAGCTTGCAACTTTTGCCATGATTTCACACCCCATTTTTGTGAAATTCACACTGTGAAATTCTTTTTGTGAAATTATTTGAATATTTAACTTACACTCAAAATGTACACGAAACAACCAGAATATATTTCCCAATTTATGACAACATGAACAAGTGAGGTGGATCATGGCAGCGCAATTACAACCGCATACAGAGCAATCAATTGACGATACAAAAGCGCAACAGTCAATGCTGGCAAAACAGTATCTTGATGAACAATGTCCTTTAGAGTTTGGCTCACACATAGAGGTGACAGACTATGTGGTTTACTACAATCACCTGCTTGCGTTTTTTGCCAACGGCACCCATTGTGGTTTAAAAAATTGTAGCCAATTCGTCGCGCTTTGCGGTCACCGAGAAACGCCTGAGGCTGTTTTGCTAAAACAGGACGATGGCTTACATATTGAAATTACCTTCAATCGCACCGGAATGCTCGGCCAATTTGATAGCGCCCATATCGAAGATATTATCGTCGAAACGCCACTGGCGTCTGTGGTTGGTAAAAAGACTAAAACCCAGCTACAAAAACTATGGATGAGCTTTTATCACGGGGTGCAACAACCAGCAGGAAAAGCCTGTTATCGTGCCAAAAATGGGGATGATTATGAACTTTGAGTAAACACTCGATAATTTGTAATCAAATCGCTCAAACATTCAGTAAGTTTTAAGCTAAGCTAATTAAAATACCGCTCTTTTTTCGACTGAGCACATGACTAAATTGCTTAATTTTCTAAAAAACATTAACTGGATGCTTTGGGCGCTCATACTTGGCATTTTTGCTGGTTTAGTTTTCGGTGAACGGTTATCATTTTTAAAACCTATCGGTACAGGTTTTGTAAACCTGATGCAAATCACCATTCTCCCCTATATTGTCGTCAGCCTTATCGTGGGTTTAGGCAAATTTAATCCCGAACAGGTTAAAAGTATTCTTGCAAAAGCGGCGCTAGTCATGGTCTCCATTTGGGTGGTAGGTCTTGCTGTGATCTGGTGCTTTATTATGACATTACCAGCGCATGATGCCGGGACCTTTTTCTCCCCGGCACTGGTCGCCGCTGCTCCCGAAGTAGACTTCGTCAAACATTATATTCCCGCTAATCCATTTGCTTCTATGGCGGAAGGTAATGTACCTGCCTTAGTCATATTTTGTATTGCGCTAGGTATGGCACTTATTTCCAATCAAAAGAAAAACCGTTTACTGGATGTGTTAGAAGTCGTCGGTCAAGGTCTGTCGGTGATTTCCAAGAAGATCATTGCCATCTTCCCTATCGGCATTTTTGCGATGACTGCAAGCACCGCTGGCACCATGAGCGCAGAAGAATTGTCTGAATTGCAAGTATACTGGGTTGTCGTTTTATGTGTCGGCGTGTATTTGATGTTAGTACTACTCCCTATGCTTGTTGCCGCACTCACCCCTGTTAAATACCGCGACCTCATCATGGTTATGCGCAATGCATGGATCACCGCATTTAGTACCGGAAACGTTTTTATTGTATTGCCAGTGATCACCGAGGGGATCAAAGATCATTTACGCAAAATTAAGCAAAGCGACGAAAGCTCTGATCACATCGCTGAGGTGTTAGTGCCTATCGCTTATACCTTCCCGAGTTTAGGAAAGCTTACGACCCTCATTTTTGTCTCTTTTGCAGCATGGCTTACCGGCAACCAAATCGGCATCGAACAAATTCCTAATGTGTCTTTGTCGGCGATGCTAAGTTACTTTGCTAACGTACATATCGCTATTCCCTATTTGCTCGATACCTTGCGTGTCCCGGCTGATACTTATCAGTTATATCTATCAATGTCAGTACTCACCGCAAAGGTGGTTTCACCGACCACTGTGGTGTATATCTTCGCATTTGTATTTTTATGTATTTTTATCAACCGTAGACAATTACACCTAAAACGCGTGCGCTCGGTTTATTATTTAACGCTACTTTCTGCACTACTCCCAGCATTTATGTTGTTGAGTTTTACGGCAAATAATTACCTCGGTAAACAAACTAAATCGGCCGATGAGGCCATTGCTAATATGGTGATCTCAGATACCGTCCCTGCTCATGTGCTTAGCTATGTCCCTAAAGCATACCAAAGTGGTGAGTTGTCTTTGACGAATATCGATGTGATTAAAAAACGTAACCTGCTGCGTGTCGGATATCTTATCGATAATGTGCCATTTAGTTACTTTAATCAAAAAGACCAGTTAGTGGGTTTTGATGTCAGCCTAGCACATAGGCTCGCATCTGACCTTGGGGTTAAAATCGAGTTTATTCCTTTTAAAAAGCCACAACTGGCAGAGTATCTCAACAAGGGATATTTCGACATTGCAATGTCCGGCCTTGAAATTAATATTGCCGACTTACAAAGCGTGCGCTTTAGTGACAAGGTATTGGAACTGCAACTAGCGCTCTTGGCCAAAGATCATGATTTGAAGAAGTTTGCTGACAAGTCAGCCCTACTTACGCTTGATAAGCTGAATTTAGCTCACGTTGAGTATGCTCCGTTACTCAAACAATTGGCGCAGCAAAACCCTAAGGTAAAAGTATCCGGTATTAACAATTTGCAAAGCTATTTTAAGCACCCAGAAAAATATGACGCCTTAGTGATCAGCGCAGAGGCGGGCTTTGCATGGAGCATGTTCTACCCTGAATTTGGTGTTGTGGTACCGGAAGGGGCGAGTTTGAAATACCCCGTTGGATTTGCCGTCGCCAAGCGTAATCAAGATTTACTGAGTTATGTAAATGCGTGGTTGACTATACAGCATACCAATGGCCGTATTGAAAAAACTTATGATTACTGGATCTTAGGAAAAGGTAGTGTACAAAAGCAAACTCGTTGGTCGTTAATGGATGAACTTGAAATCGACCCTAACACACTTATTGATAAACTAAAGTTCTAATACCAACGGAATAAAAAACGCCGTCAGTTAACACGTTAACTGACGGCAAGTCTACTCACTGGGCGAGCTAGCTTTCAAGCTCACTTTAACCTTAGCCAAACCACAAAATAAAACAAGTTTTTAACAAAAAATTCATCATTTTGATAGCCGGCTTCGTAAACCACTACTGCGACTTACACTTCGATTCATACCCTGTACTAATACTTTATATTGCGCCACCAATTCAAACTGCTGTTTAGCTCGGGTGATCCCAGTATAAATAAGCTGGCGATTTATCCCCTGCTGTGCGCGTTGAATGGGTGGTAGTATCATTGCCGTGTAAGCAAACTCAGAGCCTTGCGATTTGTGGATAGTCATCACGTATACTCTATCAAAGCTCGGCAATCTTGCAGGATAAAAGCGCCTAACGCAGCCCTGTTCATCAATAAATGATGCCTGTAGCTCACCCTGTTCGTCGCGTAAAATGATCCCGATATCGCCGTTAAACAGTTTCAGCTGGTAATCATTTTGGGTGATCATAATGGGCATACCAACGTAAAACCGTCCTGTCGGTTGCACTAATCCCATTTGACTAAGCTTGAGCTCTATTCTGCGATTTAATTCGTTCACACCGTAAGGCCCCTCTCTCACGGCTGCAAGCAATTGATAACTGGCAAACTCGCTATGAATGATGGCTTCACTCTCACCATGATGAATGGCAAGCAGGTATCGCTGGTATTGCTCCGCCGCTCTGGCAATTAAGGCATTGTAGGTTTCACTATTTAATTCATGATGCTGTATATCGCTAAAACCTTGCCTCAGCACGCTGTCTAATTGCCGCTTATTGTTACTATTTACGGCAAATGCTAACTGACCTATCCCACTTCGACTGTCAAAACGGTGACTTTTTTGTAAAAACGCCAGATTATCTTCCAACATAAAGTCAGCGCTGGTATCACCCGATTCAGGCAAGTTTTGTTTACTCAACTCAGCTAGCTTTGCTTTCAGTGCCTGACTGTAATGTGGTGCTTGCCCAAGCGTTAAGTTTTCACATAAGTCGCTGAGTACGTTACCGGTATCTACCGATGCGAGCTGATCTTTATCGCCGAGCAAAATAAGCCGTGCATGTTTTGGTAGTGCATCCACCAGCTTAGCCATAAGCGATAAGTCCACCATGGATGCTTCGTCAACAATCAGCACATCAACATGCAGCGGGTTATCTTGATTATGACGATAGTGCACGCTATTAGGAATAACGCCTAACAAGCGATGAATAGTTTGCGCCTGCTCCGGCAGTAAATCAGCAAGCGCTGGCGGCAGGTTTAACCTCGCTTTCGCACCAATAATTGACTCACTGAGCCTCGCAGCCGCTTTGCCGGTCGGCGCTACTAGCTTGATGGTCAACGGCGCACTGTTATAAAGCGACTGTAAAATAGCAAGCAGTTTTGTGACCGTCGTGGTTTTTCCTGTACCGGGACCACCCGTGATGACACAAAATCGCTTAATAATAGCAAGCGTACAAGCCACTTTTTGCCAATCAATGTCTTCTTCACTGGCTGGAAAAAACGACGCCAACAGTGCACTCAGTTTTGCTTCGTCCAGCGTAACATCGGCTTTTGCCAACATTTCAAAGTGTCCAGCAAGCCTTGCTTCATAATTTGCTAATCTCGCCAAGTAGAGCTTATTACCGTATAGCCGAAGCGGCTTATCTTCACCGATCGCAGGATGCTGTGCGAGCGCAGCAAAGGCTATACCTGTGCTTGAAAATGGCGACAACTCTACAGATCCATCCGCAACCGCGTAGCTGAGCTCAAACGGATCCTGATAATTAATACTGTCTAACTCTAAACAACTATGCTGACGTCCATGAGCGATTAATAATAGTAAAAATACATAGAAGTAATCGTCGTAGCCTTGCTGATTCAACAACTTGGCTAACGCGATATCGGCTTTACCAACTCGTTTGTGTTCAAGCAATAACGCTATAAAGCTATGATGATCGAATGCCTCAAAGTCCATACTTAACTGGCTCATACAGACTCCTCAAATAATGCATCTAATTCTAACACCTGCTCTACGCTTAACTGATTGAAGAAAATCCCCTGATTGTCCGGTAATGCACGTAAGAACAAATAGTAGTTTCCACCTAAATGCTGCTCAGGGTTATAGTCCACGAGGCGCTGCTTTAACAAGCGGTGAAGTGCCACGGTATAAATCATATACTGTAAATGATACTGATGAGACGACATCGCGGCATTGAGGTTATCGTAGTGATAATCTTCTGGGCTATCGCCAAGGTAGTTGGACTTGTAATCGAGAACAAAAAACTGTCCTTGCCACTTGAAGATTAAATCAATAAACCCTTTCAACATGCCTGTCACATCATCAAAGTTTAAAAACGACTTTTGTCCAGTGATATCACTGAGGATCTTGTTCAGCTTCACCGCACTGAGTGGTTTCAGTGGCAAATAAAACTCCATTTCAACAATACAGTCGTCCGGTGGCAGCACACCAAGTTGTAAATGAGGATGTGGCGCAAGTGGTGCTGCCAAACAGCTTGTTATCCAGCGCTCAGCGGTCTCTTGCCATTCGGTCGCAATACCAAACTTATCCAAAGATTTAGTGACCGCTTCGGTCAACGTATACTTATCTTCGTTTTTGGGGGAATTCGGTGCGGTAAAATCTATTAGCTCAAAGATTTCGTGCAAACAACTACCCGGCTTGGCGCCCTTAGGAAATGTATAAGAGTTTTTTTCCCGCTCTTGATGCTGCTCAGGTAAGTCCAGTAAATGGTTTTCGTCCACGGCCCCGGCAGGTTTATCACCATGATGCGTGTGATAGCTTAGCTGGCTAAAGCTTGTAGTACGCCAGTGGCGTTCAATCTGACCGCTGAAGGTTTTCGCTGACAAAGCTAGAGGCTTGTCTTCAAGCGATATGTTTATCGCTTGCTGTGGTGCGGTGATTTCATCTAATCTTACGCACTCCATTGCCGCATGTGCTTTACATAACTCGCTTAGGGCACTTTGCCAAGCCTCGGCACTGTCGAAAGTTTTCGTGCCAAACAAGGCAAATCCTAAAGCCGTTTTGTGCAGCGCAGACTTTTTACTGCGCCCTTGTTGAATGTCGTAAAGCCCAAGCTCGCAATAATGCACCGCACGCGTCAGCGCAACGTAAAGTAAGCGAATATCCTCAGCCAGTCGTTCTTGCTCTGCTTTTTCTTTCGCGTCATCACTGGCTTCAAGGTCGACAACTAACTTATCCCCTTGGTGATAAACTAACGTATCAGGCTCACGAAACCCAAGTGCAAATGGCATAAAGACAATCGGATACTCCAAACCTTTTGATGCGTGCATGGTCACAATTTTCACCAAATTGGCATCGCTCTCTAAGCGAATTTGGCTGCTGCCACTCTGAGCATTATTTAGCTGCGATAAAAACCAACGTAACACACGACCCGTGCCATCAAGCTCTAATTGCTTATGCTGTAAAAGCTCAGCCAAATGACGGAAGTCAGTAAGCCAACGCTCCACTTCCATTCCCTGCTGCTGCCAAATCACTGGCAGCTCACAAGTTATCAATAAGTGTTCCAGCATCGCCATTGCACCAGAGCGATACCACAGCTGTGTTAACTCACTAAATAGCTGCAAATAACCTTGCCACTGCTGTTCATTAAACTGCAAGTCGTACAGTGCTTGGTTGTTTAAATAAAATAATGGTCCCGCAAGCACGCCTCTGAGCGCCGCTTCGTCGTAACTCCCGTGCAGTACATCAAGCAGTTGATACAACGCGATTGCTAGCGGCTGCCTAAATACACTATCTCTGGCAAGGTACACACTGGCAATATCGAGTTGATTTAAGGCTCGTTTTATCAAGCTCGCTTCTATGCGGTCGCGAACTAACACACAGATATCCGCTGGCACAACTGGGTTTTCGCCAATCTTCGCAACCCCCGACCGCCCTTGCTCGATAAGCGCTGCAACTCGACCAGCGAATGCTTGGCTTAGCCGCGCTTGCGCGGCGCTTTTGTTAAGCGCTTCATCCTCACTTGGTAATACACTAAAGCGCAGAGCTGACGGCTTTTTAGACGCGATAGTAAATTGCGCATCCTCGGCTTTACCTTGTGCGCTCACCTCAATGAAAGGGATATCTTTGTTGTAGATAAAACTATTGGGATGGCGAGTAAATATCGTATTCACTGCGGCAACCACGTCACTATCGGAGCGATAATTGGTTGCAAGCGTATACTGCCTGTTTTGCGCAACTCCTTGCTTTGCACCGATATAAGTAAAAATATCCGCTCCACGAAAGCCGTAAATGGCTTGTTTTGGGTCGCCTATCAAGGTTAATGCCGTATTTTTCTTTGCATAAACTCGGCTGAAAATCCCATATTGGATGGGATCGGTATCCTGAAACTCATCTATCATAGCAACCGGATATTGCAATGCAATTTTTTCGGCTAAGCACTCACCACTGTCGCCCATCAGCGCTTGATGCAGCTGCTTAAGTAAATCGTCGGGAGAGATCAAGCCATATTCTTCTTTGTGGGCGTGAAGCAAAGCCCTCACCTCAGTCACCGCTTGTTGCACTAACGCGATTTTAAGCCCATTCCCGACCAATTGGTGGAGCTCTGCCAAGGTATCAAAGTGACGAATAAGTTCGTGCTCCAGCGGCGTTGTATTCTTTTTATATTGAGCAACATCAGCAAGGCTTTCACTGCCCCAAAGTCCAAACGAGTGATTGCTGCTACCAAACTCAAACCACCACTGCTCACTGTTGACATAATTCTCAAGAGCTTGAAGGTTATCCTTTCGCCCTGGTGCACGATTGCCTGCCAGCCCCGATTTTTTCAACACATTGATGTAGTCAGTTTTGACTATTTCGGCCTTTAGCCACAGTGCTAATGTTTGGTATTTTTCACGTGCGGCAAACACTGCATCTAAGGAAACAGAGGGTTTAATTTCGGCATTTTCTCTTGCTAATAACGGTCTAACTTGCTTCGCCAGTGCATAAGGCGTAGCAAATTGCTCTATCACAGCCTGTGTTTTTTCTGTGTCTAGCGGGTAGACAAAACGTCGCCAATGATCTGCCATCGCGGCATCAATCAGCTCGCTCTCATCGAGAATAAATTCGAGGTTAAATGCCACCTTAGACTCAAAAGCGTGTTGCTTCAGCATTCTTTGGCAAAAGCCATGAATGGTGAATATCGCGGCCTCATCCATTGACTTAGCGGCAGCATCAAGGAGATCAAAGGCGCGCTTTTTATCTTCAATTTGCGCCAAAATGGCATTGATCAGTTCATCTTTACAGACTTCACCTAGTAGCACGTCTCGAGCTTGAATAATGCGTTTTCTCACTCGGTCTTTGATCTCTTGTGTTGCCGCTTCTGTGAAAGTTACCACTAAGATTTGTTCAACGCTTAACGGCTCATGTTGTTGATCAGAAGTGCGCAAGCCTAGTAAATAACGCAGATATAAACCGGTGATGGTGTAAGTTTTCCCCGTGCCTGCACTGGCTTCAATTAGGTTTTGGCCACTTAAAGGCATAGTAATGGGGTTAAGCATCTCCATGACGTACCTCCTCAGCGGCATTAAGAATAGGTGTTAACAAAGTAAGGCTAAGTGCGCAAAAACGCGCTTCATGAGCTGACAAATCGCTAAAGCATAGTTGAACATAGGGATCTTCTCCCTCTCCTCGACCAACATATTGCGGCTTAAATTTATATGCGGCCTTTTTAATATCCTGTGTCTTGGCATATTCCATGCTAGAACTTGGGAAAAATGCCACAGGTTCGCTCAGCGCTTGTTTATAAAAAGCCAGCCACTGCTCCAAATATTGCTGAGCGTGTGGCTGTGAAATAGCGGTAAAGTGCACGCTTTGATCTAGCCCAACAATATAAGTAGTGACTTCATGCCCCATTACGCAAGCCGCGCAGTGATGTAAAAACCCTTTAATTAAATCTTTCGCTTTAATACTGGCGCTGCGATAGTACACTTGCCTGTTTTCATACACACAATCAAGCCAACCAACCAGCAAATGCTCTGCAATACCAAGTTTTAGCTCTAGAGGCGCCTTTGCTTCATTAAGCAAAGGCGTTAGTACCTTAACCATAGGTTCAACGCGGGTCAGCAGCCCCTCTAGCTGTAGTTTGCCGATGTTCGCTTGTGGCAGCGAGCCTCGTTGTAAAATCTGTTCAAGATTTAAGGACCGTTGTTGTAGCTGAGCATCCAGCACTTCATCTAAATATTGATAGCGCTCCAATGCATCTAAGGCGAAAGGCTCTTCATCAAGTGTTAACGCTTCTATTGGTTTGAGTTTAATGCCCAGCGCTTGCTGATAAAATAACTTTTGCGGCTCGCAAACGCCGCGCAGCAAATCGCTAAACTCAATTTCTGCGTCTAAAACTGGTACTAACGGTTTTACCTCATCAGCATGCGCCGCCCTATGCTGCCAAAGCCAAGTACGATTGTAGCTCTGTAGTGAGCCCGCTTTAAAATGTTCGGGATTAAAAGGTTGTAATGGCAGCTGTGAAGTTAATCGAGTGACTAACGACTGCTTTGGCATGTCTTCGAAGTAAAAGCTGCGATCTAAATATTCTGTCAATTCGCTGACTAAAACGGATGGCACTTGGGCTTCGTTGTTAAAACAAGAGCGGCCAATATAACTGATATACAAGTTTTCTCGAGCACTGAGTAAGGCTTCTAAGAACAAGTATCTGTCGTCTAGTTTTCGTGAGCGATCGCCTTTACGTCTCGTGGAGTGGGCGACTAAATCAAAACCAATAGGCTGCACGGTACGAGGATAGTCCGCGTCATTTAGACCAAGCATACACACCACTTTAAATGGAATAGCACGCATCGGCATCAGCGTACAAAAGTTTACCGCTCCGGCTAAAAAGCGCTGCCCAACCCCTTTTTCTCTGACGCCTTGCTTAACCAAATACGCTAATATTTTTGCTGAGACTGGCGCTTGAATATCGCCATTTTCCTGGTGTTTTTCGATATTCTCTATAATCTGCTCAAGCTTAAGTAAATCCCAACTCTGTTCAGATTCTGACGAGTAAAATAGCGCCATGGCTTCACGTAGAATTGCTGCGAAACTCGTTAAGGTCTTTTCGCTGCTGAGTTGTAGTTTTAACCAGATAAGCGCATCAACAAAGCCGATAAGCTTGTTAAGTACCGCCACCGACATACCTTCGACTTCATCAGCAGGATAAATGGAAGCGAACGGTGTCTGTTCATCGTTTGTTGCAACCCCTAAGAGCAAACGGTTGAGTCCATGCTGCCACGTATTTAGTGGTATTTTTGGCAAGCCATATTCGCTTTTATGGCTGTCGTTTAGGCCCCATTTAACACTGACCTGATCAAGCCAATAGCGAATTAAGTCAAACTCATGGCTTTCAAGGTTAAACTGTTCGGCGATCGGCGCAACGCCCAGCAAATCGAGAATATCCGACACGCAAAAACGGTTATTGGGTAAGTCTGTCAACGTCACAAAAGACGTTAAAATAGGCCGCTCTTGCTCAATTGCAAGATCAGAAATCGCATAGGGGATCCGCAGATTGTCCTCACTACTGTCAAACACAGCTTTAATAAATGGCGAATAGGTGCCCACATCAGGCATCATGACGATAATGTCTTTAGGCGTCAGACTAGGGTTTTGTTCAAACTGATTGAGTAAGTAATCATGGAGCCGCTCGACCTCACGCAGTGGCGTATGGCAATCCTGAAAAACGATACTGGTATCATCGGCCATAATGGGTAACTTGCCCTGCTGCGAAACAAACCAATTTGGATCAGCAGTTAACGACTCTCCTTTAAATGCCAACTGGTAGATCTCTTGCTGAACCTGACCAAGCAGACTGTCATCAAACGCGTCATCAAATCCATCAATCCAACTGGCATCAAGCTGCAATAATTGCTCAAAATAGTCACGCCCGAGCTTTCCCCATGAAGAGAGTAGTGGATTGCCAACGTAATAATACTCGCCGTCTTTCGCTTCGAGCTCTGGCATTTTGGCGTATTTTGCGGCGACTTTAGCTTGAGTCTTCTCATCGACTAAATCTCCCCAGTAGTGTTCACTAGGGTTAAAAAAGAATAAAAATACATTCGTTTTTTGGCCAAGCGATTGAAAAATATCAAGTTGGCTGGTTGATATTGCCGACAGTCCAAATATACAGATCCGCTCGGGAAGTTTGCCTTCTGGTGCATTGGCCAGCCCTTGCAGTAACTGATCGTGCATGTTGGCACGGTGATACGGGCTTTGTTCAAGTGCTTCAACATGGTGGACTAAACGACGCCAGAGATCAGGCTGCCAAGGGGCGATGGCTTCAACATCCACATCTATAAGCGCATCTTGGCCCTGATCCCAAAATTCAATCCACTGGGGGCGATACATTAAATATTGGTCAAAAACGTCGGCAATTTTTTCACACAACGCAAAGAGTTTAATTCCTGAAGGGTCGTCACCTAAATAGTGCTTAAGCGCAATATATTGAGGCTTATCAATGCAGCCGGGTAATAGCGTAAATAGTTTCCAAGTCATATTGCCTTTATTAAAAGCGGATTCCTTGGGAACATCATCAATGAAATTTTGATATAGCTTCCAAATGAAGCTAGATGGTAATGGAAAGTCGACTTGTGCACTTATCCCTAAGTGTTGACTCATGCCTAGTTTGAGCCATTCAGACATACCAGGAGATTGTACTAACACCACTTCTTTTGCAAAAGGATTTGCGAGCGGTGCCGATTTTATGAGTGTGCAGAGTTGTGCCTGCAAGATTTCCATTCGATTCGATTGGATGATGTGTAACATGTTGTCTGCCATGCAGTTTAACGCTGTATTAAGTGTATCGGAATCTTCCTATAAGCGGTAGTTATTGAAGTTATTGCGAGTGCACTTGAGTAGAAAATCAACAACCGCCGCTTCTCAGAAACACTTTTATACCTATTTAACCTGAGTTTCGTATAATTAATGCCTTTCTAGCAGAAAGTTTTAGCGCTCATTGCATTCACTTGTTCTAAATGAGAAATTTTTAACACAGCTAGCGTCAGATTTAATCCCTCAAATTGAGCACCTTATTAAACCAAATTGGTATTAGAACAAATCTATATCAGAGCTCTCTTCCGGCGCTTCAATTTTATGCTCAGACAGCAACGCTTCGTAAAAACAAAGCATATCGCGACCGTTATCTTTTGCGTAATAAAGTGCTTTGTCGGCATTTTCAAGCACAGTGATAGGGAAATCATATGGACTAATGCGAGACATTCCAACACTGACGGTGAGCTTTTTTACGAATGGAAAGTGAGTATTTCGTACCAACTCCATAAACTCGTCCATCTTAGCTTTTATCGAATCGTAATCGGTTGGCTCAAAGACCAGTACAAATTCTTCGCCACCGAAGCGAAACAATAAGTCTGTGGATCGAAAAAACTGACGCATACGCTGCGCTAATAACAGTAAAACCTCATCTCCGCATACATGTCCGTAGTTATCGTTGACTTTTTTGAAGTGATCGATATCCATGATAGCAAGCCAGGAGGTTGCGCCTTTATGCACCGAGCGCACATCACCATGCCATACCGTTTTGTGTTGTTTGATAACTTGCTTTTCAATCAGTTGCTTTAAACGTTTTTCAAAGGTTTGACGGTTCAGTAGTCCGGTGAGTTTATCACGCTCGTTTTCGTGAAGAATGGTGAGATAATTTTCAAAAATGCGGCAAAATGCATTAAGTAATACTTGATCTGCACTCGACAAGCCCGTACTGATAACTGCTATTGCACCAACCGGCTTTTCCTGAAGGCTGATTGGCACCCAACGATGCTCAGTGCCATCTTTCGCTTGTACCGTAATTATACAGGCCGACTGCAAGCAAGAAATTAATTCCTTATCTGGCTCTTTAACTAGGCTTCGCTCTTCCCAATCAAATTCCTTATCGGAGAGTTTTCTTAAGAGCAGGCTTCTCTCTATCGCGATCTCTCCAGGAACGAGCAAGTCCTTATAGACAGCGACCTCTTTACAGCCTATGAACTCTTGAATAGTAGATACTAAGCTATATTCAAGAGAATCAACGTCTCTCGTTTTTGTTATTTTGATAACGGAATTTAGTAAATCTTCTTGCATGTCCGACGCACTCACAACTGCATTGCTGGCATATTATTACACACTTAGCGAACAAATAAACTCCAAAGTACTCCTTTATTCCTATCAATGTTAAAAAATAAGCTACAATCCAGTTGATTATTAATTAGCAAATACTTGAGGGTTAAACACTTAACTGCTCTCAAGCTTAATTGATAAAGATGACAACTTTTGCATCAAAAGTTTTCGCTTTACCACTGACGCCTGCTTTAAGCTTATGCAATGTACAAAAAAATGCCAAACTTAAGTGTTTGGCATTGCTATAAATTCATACTTATGGATTGGTTTTATTCTAATGTTGCAAGCATAGACTCATCATACTCTTTCACGGCTTGACCAGCTTGCACCTTCTCCACATAATCAGGATTAGCAATAAACGGCCTACCAATGGCTAATAAGTCAAATTGTTGGTTTTGGATAGCCTCAGCACCTGATTCAGCCGTATAACTCCCCACACCTACTAACGTCCCTTTATAAATGCTGCGTAAGTAAGCTGAAGCACTGCCGCCCAAATAATCAAACTCCATTGCATCGTCGAAAATGCCCAGATGCAGATAGGCTAAGTTGCGACTGTTTAACGCTTTAAGTAGGTAGTCAAATACCGCTCTGTCTCTTTGGTCGCCATCCATATTGAAGTAAGCACCCGGTGACACTCTCAGACCCACTCTGTCGGCACCAATACGCTCAGCGATAGCATCTGTCACCTCCAAAGCAAATCGGCTCATATTTTCTGGTGTTTGACCATACTCATCGGTACGCTGATTCGCAGCGTAATGTAAAAACTGGTCAATTAAATAACCATTGGCACCATGAATTTCAACCCCATCAAAACCTGCTTTTATCGCGTTTGCTGCCGCTTGGGCATAGTCGGCAATGAGTTTTGTAATATCTTCCTTCGTCGCCGCTTTTGGCGTTTGGTAGGTTAAATCACGCATTCTTGGAATTGAACCTTCGATACCAATAGCCGACGGTGCTAAAACTTCTCCGTCAAAAAAGTACGGGTGCGCAACACGCCCAACGTGCCACAATTGCGCAAACATTTTCCCCCCCTCAGCGTGTACAGCATCGGTTACTTTTTTCCACCCTGCAATTTGTGCTTGTGTAAACAAACCTGGGGTATTCGGGTAGCCTTGCCCATCAGGACGAATAATCGTCGCTTCACTAATGATTAATCCTGCTTTGGCTCGCTTAGCATAGTACTTCACCATGTCATCGGTAGGAACTAAATCGTCGTCTGCCATACAGCGCGTCAATGGCGCCATCAAGATGCGATTATTGAGTGATATCGTGTTATTTAGCTTAACATTTTCAAAAAGTACCTGTGGCATGCGTGTCTCTCCATATTTGAATATACATTCAAGATATGGATTCTTGAATCATTATTCAAGTTAAACCTTTACATTTTTTTCATTGTTATCAAAAATAGGGGTGAAGTATTGGTATAATGACGACGTTTAAACCCACTTGGTGCACCTAGGAAATCGATGAGAACAGCAGAGTTTGATAGAGAAACCGTACTGAGAAATGCCATGCAAGCATTTATGACTTATGGCTACAATAAAACCAGTATGCCCAAACTGACCGAAGTAACCGGACTCCATCCTGGTTCTATCTACTGTGCGTTCAAAAATAAAAAAGGTTTGCTATTAGCCGCTATAGATCAATATCAAGCAGACCGACGAGTGCATTATCAACAGCTGTTCGAAAACAGCACCAGCCTTCGCTGCGCACTTGAGCGATTCTTACAAGATCTCGTCGGTGAGTGTTTGGGCGACGAGTCAAAGAAAGTGTGTTTGCTCACCAAAACGCTTAATGAAATTGGCGAGCAGGATGCGGAAATTCAAACGGCACTCAGCGCTAACTTGCACCAATTTGAATCACTGATCAGGCAACAATTTTTAATGGTTTGGCCCGATAGTGAAGCATTAAGTGAAGATGAAGCCACAAAGAGAGCGCGTTTTTTCATTATGTCTGTATATGGTATCCGAACTTATGCAGCGACTCAGTGCGACAGCTCACACCTAAATGCACTGGCGGATAGGTTATTGGAGGTCTCAATTTAAAGCCGAGAGCTTTGAGCTTGGCTAAACTGCCGTTTAAACGTATCGTGTAAACTCTTGTCTATGAATTCGAGATGCCAGTTAATAAAGCGCTCGTCCACCGTCAAGCCCGCCAATACAGAATTAACCGCTGCTAAAAACCCGCGTGTAACGGGTGTATCCCGACAAGCGATATGCCCAGTAATAAATGGAGCAAAACCACTAACCGCAATTGGTACGGGTTTTTCTGATGCGTCTTTCGCGTGGTATGCAATAACCGAGGGATACTCAAGCAGCAACTCAAAGCGCTTGCTCATCAACATAGAATACATTTGTGCTTCGTTTTCGCTGCCTTCTTTCACGTAGAGCTGATCTGCTGGTGTCTGCTGTATCATGGCATCGGCAATATCACCATATGAGCGCTCTTTTTCTACGCCCAACAACCATTTGGGATGACTCGTTAACAATGCTTCTAGGTTTTGCTCGGTTTGTGCAGACGACAATTGCGCGGAAGGTGCAGCAAAAACTTGTAGCCCTAAAAAGTAAGTGGTCGGCTCAGAAAATAGTAATGTTTTACTGCGCGCTTTATTCACAACTAAGTTTCTAACACACTCCCCTTCACCACCTGCAATATTTTTAAGCGCACGATCAACACTGGCATCAGACTGTGTAATCTCAAACTGAGTTAATTGGCTTTGCAGATAGGAAAATACACGACTCTCAGTGAGGACACCTTGAGAAGGGTTATTGTAAATTGTGATTGCTTGCGGCTGGGGCTGAGCGATTGAATAGCTACAACAAAGTAGCAAACCAGATAGTATGCCAAGTCTATTCATTGATATGTCCTTTTATTTCCCGTTGATACTTCCCACAGTAGTCTATTTTATAC
The DNA here is from genome assembly GCF_030291895.1 of Pseudoalteromonas sp. JC3. Classification (NCBI taxonomy): domain Bacteria; kingdom Pseudomonadati; phylum Pseudomonadota; class Gammaproteobacteria; order Alteromonadales; family Pseudoalteromonadaceae; genus Pseudoalteromonas; species Pseudoalteromonas sp. JC3. The sequence continues at coordinate 2,703,188 of NZ_CP127855.1, forward strand.
TGCAAATTATATCGTTGGAACAGATTCAAAATAAGTAAAACTGCAATTCGTCCTCTTCCGGATGTTTTCACACAACCATTTTATTTACTTTCGATACTTTTCATAGAAAGAGTCAATTGAGCATTCAAATAGCGCTTTTATATGATTTTTAGCCTCTGGAATTGAGACAAGCTCAAAATCGACGGAAACAGATTTACCACCAAATAGTCCAAAAGTAGCTGGCTTAGACACAACATCCAAAGTCAGTAATCCGCTGTTATTTTCTATTGGTGTCAATTGGTAAGAGGCGCATTTACCGCCTTCATCGCCAAGTATAAAAAAGAACCCGCCACCTTCCCCAAGTGCCTCAAACAATTCCAATTCTTTGTCCCAAGGGTAATGATCAATAACATCCCAAGCTTCACGATAAGAACGTAGTTCTTTTTCATAATTGATCAGCTCAGTGCTGCCGTCACGATGTTGGTAATAGACTTTAACTCGCCTCATTAAACTTTCCTTATCCACTAACATCACATTTTTTGAGAATTTGCTGCCGGAGAAAAGCCTTCAGCAGCTTAGTTGACATACTCTACATTTTCGCCACAAATACGTCATGTATTTTCTCTCGCGTTAGCTGGTTGAAATCACCGTCATGATAGTTTTCGACATATTCAATAAAGGCGCTTGGAGTGATAGTAATAGCTGACAGAAGCCAGCTCGAACCGTCATCTTCATCATTATTAAACTCTACAGCTCCCCGAGACCTAGTCGCTTCATTATCAAGTCGCCAAATGCAAAACGTGACCTCTTCTATTTCGAAAGCCTCGTCATTCAGTACTTCCAACAGCTCTGTCGGCGCTCCCTCGTACATCCCAAGCCGTACACCGTACTCTTCTTGAGCATGAGGGCTAACTTCCGACTCATGATCGAACCCCTTGATAAGGATCGACTCGTCTTTAATCACAACAACAATATTGTCGCCGCCCCCATTTTTGTAAGTCGCGATATCAATACCAGAGGCCCAATTTTCGGTATAAGTAAAACAGCGCAAATACTCATCATCAGAGATTTCAATATCTAATGCCGCACTGGCCTTAAGAGCCAACTTCAATTCCTTATTTGATATTTTGTTGAGTTCCATCTCTTTCTCTATGTTGGAGGTGAGTTATTATGTAATTTAGCACTTTCTAAGGTCTAAATTATGATGAGTGTCGCTGCTTTTTTGACTTTCAGAGTCAACTTCCGGAGCAGCTTAATTATGCTACTATCGAGCTTATAGTAAAATCCTAATAGGAACGCAGAAATTTCTCCTAATGCTTCAGGGGGTTTGACTATATCTTATGACTAAGAGCGGATGTTTTAGCACCAATAATACATCATGTAAATGCATCAAGTAGTCTCAACTATATAAAACCAAACAGAGAGAAAAATGTTTCTTTCTACTATTTTACTAACGAATGCTGACTTAACCCTTCATATAAGAAAGGGTTAAGTAAGCACAGGGACAGACAATATGGATATATCAAATACCCAATGGCATGCTAAAACCAAAGCTTCGCCTGCTACCTCATATCGTTCGAATACGGATACCAACCAGAACAATGCACGCAATACACAGGTGTCTGTTTCTTCATTGGCTGTGAAACTAAAAGAAGCACAACAGGCGATTGACGCAGCTCGTTTAAATCAGCAATCATTTCCACAGAATAACAACGTTTTAACGTGGCAAGCGCAAAGCAATCAAGAAGAGATTAATTCGGCTAAGTGGGAGTTTGAGCAACTGTCAAAACCTCAACTGGAGACTATCGCCATGGATCCCAGTAATACCTTTTCAAAAGCAGAGAAGACTGCTGCTTACGAAAAGTGGCATGCACTTGATCAACGAGCGTTGTCTGAGCTGAAGCGGAACGCCCTCAATGATGATAATGCAATGACATCATTTGAAGCTGCGCTATACACACATAGCCAGACATTCTCAGAACTCGGTAAAGCTATGCTCCCTGATGATTATCTTTCGCAAGCACAGTCACACTTCGAGTCAGCGCTCCAAGACATGAACTTATCAGCGCATACAATGAGCAATCAAGCTGAGCATTACTATAGCCTAATGGTTACAGATCTGTTTGCTGGCAATGAACCTAAAGTGCACAATGGCGCTGAAGGGATGTCTTCACATAACTTAGAACGAAGCAACTATGACTTCTTGACTCATAAAGACAGATTTATGCTGGCTGATATGTATGAATATGCAGAAAAAAGTGGCATAGATTTCGAGTATATTCAAAAACTTGCTAGTGACATAGGAAACTACCGACGACATGATGACGGCAAATTACTCAGTAATTTCAACGAGGGGCATTTTAATACCGAAGGCCAAAAGCTCACTGTCGGATTTACGCAAAGAGATCAAGCCTCTATAGATCGCCTGATGAATAATGGTGCACTATCTTCCAGTGCTCTGGACGCGGGCTTTGTATCTTTTATCACAGACCCAGGCCTTGGCGCACTCTCTCACCAAGGCAGCTACCAGTTTCTGGCACATATAGCAGAAGTAACAGCCGGTATTGCGACCAGTGACTCAGCAACGGAATTTAAAACGTTCACCGAGGCAAGTAGCATCAACGAGCGCTATGTCATGACCCAATCTGAAGAAAGTATTTCCCTCCCAGAACCGGATGTGACATGCAAAAACGGGGTCTGTGAGGTAACCGAAAAAGGACGGAAAAATGGCGTAACCTTAACGCAAAATACTCAAGTGCTCGCACCGCCTATTGAGTTCAAGCCCGCTCAATTTGATACCCTATTCCACCTACAAACCGACCCCGATACTCAGAAATCACTCTGGTTCGAATGGCTTATAGAAAAGTAATTACTTAAACTTAAAGCGGGCATTTCGTATTTTTGTAAATAAGATAGCGAAGTTATCTCCACCTTATGTTCGTTTGACTTAATATCTATCGCTGAGACATTTAAGTTAAAATAAATCATAGATACCCACCTCAAATTCGGATGGCTGTGCTGTCTGCAACTCCAACCGATAATCTAAGGCTAAATGCACAAGCAAAGATATTTTAAATAAAAATGACGTAAGCCAGAATGGCTTTTTAAGATGCGCTGTATTGAGGAAATAAAAACGAAGTTTAGGGTTTTCATAGCCCCAAAATGTCCCCAAAAGTACGAGCAGCTTCTAGTAGGTGATTGATTTGAATAAAAAAGGAATGGCGGAGAGAGAGGGAGTCGAACCCTCGATACGCTATAAACGTATACACGAGTTCCAGTCGTGCGCCTTAAGCCACTCAGCCATCTCTCCGCACTGAATTGCGGGGCTAATACTATGAAAAGCCTCGCACTTTATCAAGCAGTTTTTTGCTTTTAGGATCTATTTGTCTATTAATCCTACTATTTCTGCAAGGATGCAGAAAAATCTAGCATGCGATTGAGCGAACGTAGTGCGCCTTCACGCAATTCCATATCAACGAAGACTTCTTTGCCCTGTGGGCTGATAAGCGCTTCTTCAATTGCCTGTAGGCCATTCATTGCCATCCAAGGGCAATGGGCACAGCTACGACATGTAGCGCCTTCACCGGCGGTTGGTGCTTCGAAGAACTCTTTCTCAGGGCAAAGTTGCTGCATTTTATAGAAGATACCGCGATCGGTAGCAACGATAAACTTCTGATTATCCATTTCTTGCGCAGCTTTAATTAACTGACTCGTTGAGCCTACTGCATCTGCTAAGTCTACGATTTCCGCAGGAGACTCAGGGTGAACCAGTACCGCAGCGTCAGGATGTAGCTGCTTCATGTCTTTAAGGGCTTTGGTTTTAAATTCATCATGAACGATACACGCACCGTTCCACATGATCATATCGGCGCCTGTTTTCTTTTGAATATAAGAACCCAAGTGCTTATCCGGACCCCAGATAATTTTTTCACCTTGCTCATCAAGGTGCTCAACAATCTCAAGCGCGCAAGAAGAGGTGACAATCCAATCCGCTCTTGCTTTTACCGCAGTTGAAGTATTGGCGTATACCACCACTTTTCTGTCTGGGTATTGATCACAAAACGCAGAAAACTCGTCGATAGGGCAACCTACATCCAACGAGCAAGTTGCTTCGAGTGTTGGCATCACAACGGTTTTGTGCGGTGTCAATATTTTTGCCGTTTCGCCCATAAAGCGCACGCCGGCTACGATGATCATGTCTTTGTCTTCTTGCTTAGCGCCAAAGCGTGCCATTTCTAATGAATCAGCAACACAGCCGCCAGTTTCTTCAGCAAGTGCTTGGATCTCAGGATCAGTATAATAGTGGGCAACCAGTACCGCATTCTTTTCAACTAATAGCGCTTTGATACGCGCTTTATACTCTGCTTTTTCTTCAACGGTAAGAGGGGCAGGTTTTGGAGGGAAGATATAATCTTCCGGCATAATACGTTCAGCTAGACTCATTTCTCGACCACTAGTCCACATTGCATAATTAGGTGGAATTATACGAAAAATACAGGGGTAATCCTAGCGATTGTTTAGCTCTAAATGGCGAGTTTAAGAAAGTATTTTGAATAATATATGAAGAATAAGAGGATGGTGGGTCATGATGGACTCGAACCATCGACCAATGGATTAAAAGTCCACTGCTCTACCAACTGAGCTAATGACCCGCTCAAGCATTAAAAGTGCCATTAATTCATCCTGAAGAGGTGTTCTGGCTCGTCGTCCTGACTCGCGTTCAAAAAGCTGCGAAGCGATGCTCCGGTCTTTTTTCACCCAACTGAGCTAATGACTTGCTCAAAACTGAATTAGTATGCTTGTAAAGTGGTGGGTCATGATGGACTTGAACCATCGACCAATGGATTAAAAGTCCACTGCTCTACCAACTGAGCTAATGACCCGCTCAAGCATTAAAAGTGCTATTAATTCATCCTGAAGAGGTGTTCCGGCTCGTCGTCCTGACTCGCGTTCAAAAAGCTGCGAAGCGATGCTTCGGTCTTTTTTCACCCAACTGAGCTAATGACCCGCTCAAGATTGAATTCGTATGCTTGTAAAATGGTGGGTCATGATGGACTCGAACCATCGACCAATGGATTAAAAGTCCACTGCTCTACCAACTGAGCTAATGACCCGCTCAAACATTAAAAGTGCCATTAATTCATCCTGAAGAGGTGTTCCGGCTCGTCGTCCTGACTCGCGTTCAAAAAGCTGCAAAGCGATGCTTCGGTCTTTTTTCACCCAACTGAGCTAATGACCCGCTCAAATATGAATTATAAAGCTTGTAAAGTGGTGGGTCATGATGGACTTGAACCATCGACCAATGGATTAAAAGTCCACTGCTCTACCAACTGAGCTAATGACCCGCTCAAGCATTAAAAGTGCCATTAATTCATCCTGAAGAGGTGTTCCGGCTCGTCGTCCTGACTCGCGTTCAAAAAGCTGCGAAGCGATGCTTCGGTCTTTTTTCACCCAACTGAGCTAATGACCCGCTCAGAATCGAATTCGCAAGCTTATTAAGTGGTGGGTCATGATGGACTCGAACCATCGACCAATGGATTAAAAGTCCACTGCTCTACCAACTGAGCTAATGACCCGCTCAAAATCGAATTCGTAAGCTTATAAGTGGTGGGTCATGATGGACTTGAACCATCGACCAATGGATTAAAAGTCCACTGCTCTACCAACTGAGCTAATGACCCGCTCAAAATCGAATTCGCAAGCTTATAAGTGGTGGGTCATGATGGACTCGAACCATCGACCAATGGATTAAAAGTCCACTGCTCTACCAACTGAGCTAATGACCCGCTCAAACATGAATTCTAAAGCTTATAAGTGGTGGGTCATGATGGACTCGAACCATCGACCAATGGATTAAAAGTCCACTGCTCTACCAACTGAGCTAATGACCCACTTAACGCAGCAGTTTTTTGTTACCAATCGCCTGCTGCGGGCGCTTATAATACTTATTTAAATTTTGAGTGCAACTGAAATAGCTAGTTTTTTTCACTTTTTATGACTAAGCGCCTAATTTTAAGGCACTCAGCTCAAAAAGTGATAACTACATCTTCGCTAAACGCTCTGTTGCCAATTTTGCAGGCGTCGTACTTGGATACTCTTTAATCAATTTATTAAGGAGTGTCTTCGCTTCTGCTGCTTGTCCCTGTTTATGTAAAATAGTACCCAGCTTTAACATCGCTTCTGGACGTTTATTCGATTCAGGGAAATTATCAACTACGGTTGCGAAATGAGACTTAGCTTTACCATCATCAGATTTTATTAAGAATAGCTGACCTAACCAGTAATGCGCGTTCGGCACATATACTGAGTTTGGATACTGCTGCAAGAAACTTTGAAACTCAGGGATCGCCGCATCGTAGCGCTTATCCTTCATTATCATGTTTACAGTACGGTCGTACGCTTCATTCTCTGATAGATTACTGCTAAATGCTTGTTCGGGCGTAACATCTGGCGTTACCGCGACTGCGGTCGATTGTGACTGGTCGTAGGCTTGGCTGACGCGATTTTCAATCTCTTGATACAACTCACGTTGACGTTGTAGCACTTTTTCAAGCTTATAGCTTTGCTCTTCCGTCACACCGCGTACTTGGCTTACTTCTTCTTGCAGCAAGTTAAGTTGCTGCTGTAGCTCAGCCTGTAGCAAATTGCGAGTTCTCATCATACTCTCAAGTTGAGAGACGCGTTCTTCCAGTGTTTGATTTGAATTTGCAGCTTCTGAAACAGGAGCGGGAGCAGCCCAAACTTGGGCGCTCCCGCTCATGAGTAAGAATGCTGCCAAAATAGTATTCGGCTTCATAATAACTCTTTCTTAGTACACCAATACCGCGCGGCGGTTCTTAGCGAATGCTTCTTCTGTACGTGACTTCACTAAAGGTTTCTCTTCACCGTAGCTCACTACAGAAATTTGGCTGTCAGAAACACCAAGGCTTTGAAGGTACTTAGCTACTGCCTTACCACGGCTTTCACCTAGCGCGATGTTGTACTCAGGCGTACCACGCTCGTCTGCGTGACCTTCTACTAGTACTTTCACACTTGGGTTTTTCACTAGGAAATCAGCGTGCGCTTGAAGTAATTCGGCGTACTTACTCTGAATAGTAGATTTATCGAAATCGAAGTATACGATCTGTTCTTGACGTAGTGCTTCGTATTTCTCTCGTAGTTTTTCTTCTGCTGATTTCTCACGAGAAATAGTGTTTACGTCAACAGTGTTATTATCTTGATTGGTTGCCGCTTGATTGCTTTCGCTCGCCGCGCCCTCGTCAACACTTGAAGATGAGCTACATGCTGCAAGTGTCATCACTGGCAACGCGACCATTAAGGCTTTTAGAGTTTTGTTAAGTTGCATCGAGTATATTCCTATATCTTTATAAATCTAACCAGCAAAATTACTGTAAAAACGGCGACCAGGCTGGTGCCTTAACTTGGCCATCCAAGACAGGTAACCTTGCCTTAAAACGACCATCCATAGACACCAATGCCAATACCTGCTTATTATTGTGCAAGGTGCTGTATATTATCATCGAGCCATTTGGTGCAATACTCGGAGACTCATCTAATCTCGTACGAGTGAGAACTTGAAACAGCCCGGAATCTAATTCTTTTTTCGCAATGTGGTAACGGCCAAGCGTGCGGTTAACCATAATCAGACGCTTTCCATCTGGTGTGATCGAACCTGCTAAGTTCATGTCGCCGTCGAACGTCACTCGCTTAGACCTACCAGTTTTTAAATTTAACTTATAAATCTGAGCATTACCACCCCTTTCAGATGTATACACAATTTCTTGACCGTTTGGGTGCCAAGAAGGCTCAGTATCTATACTACGGTGTCGAGTTAAGCGTGTTTCTTGACGAGTTTTAAGGTCAATTAGATAAACTTCTGTCGCACCACCTGAGTCCTTAGAGAGTACCGCAAGTAATTTAGTTCCATCAGGAGAAAACTGTGGCGCACCATTAATACCTGGATGGCTAGTGATCAGTTCACGCTTTCCTGTATAGATATCTTGAATGTAAATTTGGGATTGGCGATTTTCAAAAGTCACGTACGCAAGTTTGTTTGCATCTGGCGACCAAGCAGGCGACATTAACGGCTCTTTTGAGCGCAATAACACCTGCTCGTTGTAACCATCATAATCGGCAACAACTAATTGGTATGGCTTATCCTGTCCGTCACGCACGATAATGTAGGCAATCTTAGTTCTAAATGCGCCTCGCTCACCTGTTAAAGCTTCATATACTACGTCGCTAATTTGGTGCGCGTAATTTCTAAAGCCTGTACTGCTAACAATACTTTGGCGTCCTTCAAGCACATGATCGTCGCTTTGCATTAAGCGACCATTCGACATTATGCGAGTTTCACCACCGGTCAGCTGTGCTCTGATCACGTCAATCAGTTCATACTTTACCAAGTAACGTCCAGCAGATTGCTGGGTCACGGTGCCTACAACTACCGCTTCAACCCCTGCATCGACCCATGCAGCGTAGTCGATTTCCGAGTCAGTTGTTGGTAATTGAGGCATGTCAGCCTCGGCAACAGGCTTAAATTTACCGCTGCGCATCAAGTCTGCAGAAATAACGTCACTTAAACTCGACGGCATTTCACCAGTGCCATTATATTTAAATGGTACAATTGCGATGGGTCTAGCACTGTCTACCCCTTCTGTTATCACAATTTCAAGTGCGGCTTGCGCAAACTGTGAAACACCCAGAGTAAAAACCAGCAATAAGGTTGTGAACTTCTTTAGCATGTTCGTCCTTTAAAAATTTGGTTTAATTGTTAAATTGATATTCTTAAGCTGTTCAAACACGTCTTTATCTTTAGAAACAGGTAAAGTATCTGCCATTTTCACAGCACGGATAGCGGCTTCACATACAAGCTTATCGCCACCCAATGACTCTACATGCGTCACAAGGCCATTAAAGGCAAGACGAATGTTTACTCGGCATTGTTTACCTTTCATTGTTTCATCAATAAGCAAGTTTGCTTGAATGCGTTGCATAATAAGCGCTTTAAACTTATCCACTTCGCTCAATACTTGCTGTTGACGGATCTTAGCTCTTGCTGCCTGCTCTTTGGCAAGCTGGTCACGCAGCATTTGTTCTTCAAGTGCCTTTTGACGTTGACGCTCCGCTTCTTCCGCTTTTCGTTTTTCCTCAGCTTCGCGACGCTTCCTCGCCTCTTCGGCCTTTCTTAAGCGATCTTCCTCAGCTTGGCGTTGGGCAGCAGCCTTTTTAGCAGCTTCTTCCGCAGCGGCTTTTTCAGCTCTCGCTTTATCAGCCTGTTCACGTTGCTTTTTCTCAATTTCGCGAGCGCGTTTAGCTTGCGCCTCAGCTTGGCGAGTCTCTTCCAACTTAGCTTGACGCTCTTGCTCCAGCTTTTTTATGCGCCGAGCTTCGGCTTCACGGTCTTTTCTAGCTTGCTGTGCTCGCTGTTCAAGATCGCGAATACGGCGATCTTCAGCAGCTTGCTTTTCTTCTTCACGCTTTTTTAAAGCAGCAATCTTTTTCTCAACCGCTTGCTGATCAACCGACACTGCAGAAACCGCCCTTTCAGGCTTTTGATCTTTCTGCTGTGGATTTAAGGTGACTTCCATCACAGTAGGTGTTTCAACTTGAAAATTTGCCGTAGCAAATAGCAGACTGCCAATCGCGCCATGAAGCAATACTGACTTAACTACGCTGCTAGATAATGAACTCATTACTCATCCTCAAATGATTTAGTCATTAAGCCAACAGAAGGAACACCCGCTTTTTTCAAGAAGTCCATTAAATAGAGTACTTCTTGATATGACACTCTGCCTGAACCTTTGATCATCACAGGAGTATCTGGATTTTGTTCTAACTTTAGTTTAATCACCGCAGCTACTTCTACGGCATCCATCGGTGCTTCAGGATCGGTACCGACAGTAACAAAATAGCGACCTTCAGCATCAATGGTGGCAATAATCGGTGGCGAGTCTTTGGTTTCAACCAATTCAGACTCTTCCATCTGAGGTAAGTCTACTTTTACGCCGTGTTGGATAAGTGGAGCCGTTGCCATAAAAATGATTAACAGCACCAACATAACATCAATATAAGGAACGACGTTGATCTCCGCGACGGGACGACGTCTCTTACGCTGATACATTTTGTTTTGCCTCTACTTGTGTTGCAGCCTGACGATAAAGAATGTTAGCGAACTCTTCCATAAAGTTAATGTACTGAGTTTCTAGCTTTTCTACATTTTTGGCAAATCGGTTATACGCCATAACCGCTGGAATTGCCGCAAACAGACCCATGGCTGTTGCAATCAACGCCTCAGCAATACCTGGTGCAACCATTTGCAGTGTCGCTTGTTTCACTTCGCCAAGCGCGATGAAAGCATTCATGATCCCCCAAACAGTACCAAATAGACCGATATAAGGACTGATAGAGCCAACTGTCGCTAAGAAAGAGAGGCTCGATTCTAACTTTTCAATTTCACGAGAAAGCGCGACACGCATTGAACGGTGAGTACCTTCAACAACAATCGAAGGAGATTGGATATTGCCTTTTTTATGCTTTGCAAATTCTTTAAAGCCGGATACAAATAACGCTTCTAACCCTGTTGCACTACCAGCCCTTGCAGCTATTTCATTATAGAGTTTGCTAAGATCCATACCGGACCAAAATTTTTGCTCGAAATTCTTTGATTGGCTTTGGGCTTGAGAAATGACAGTTTTACGTTGAAAAATAATTGCCCAAGAAGCAATAGACAATCCCACCAGGGTCAACATTACAAGTTGTACCAAAAAACTGGCTTTTAAAATTAGATCGACAAAATTTAGTCCCGATTCCACGTTATTATACTCCCAAAAGTGTTTCGGCAATGGTAGCCATTTATATTCTTGCGCTCTACTGAGCAATATCTAGAGATAGACTAGATTTACTACCAAAAGGTTCAGCTAGTTTAACCACACTACAAATACCTTACAATCTCAATACTGCGAATTCATTGTATTTGACGATAAATAGAGCAAAACAGTGTAACTCCCTTTGCTTTACCCAAACTTAAGCAAATTCGGCAATCTCCATCACAGTCTCTAAATATGACCCAAAACTGCATAAAATAGGAGTTTTATGCACAAATAGAGAATAAAACCTCAAAAAACAGATTGGTCTTACCAATTAACAACAGATTATCTAATATTTACATTTTGCGCATTTAACATACAACCCCATATTTTACATGAACTTATACAAATACATCGCCACATTTAAGCTCACTTTTTAGCCTCAATAAAAATTCTGATATTAGTTTTTTTTATCTGAAAAAAGAATTTTTCTAGTTTGATGAAAAACCAAAACCTCTTTAATATACACCCTGTACTGAGCGAGCAGCTGAAGTTTCAGCAAAGCACAGTTACTTGCAATAGGATTCTGATTTTTCGTATTGCTTAGATGATGCATTTTGTGGATAAAACCCAAAGTAACTCATCTTGTTCCCTGGATTACTTCCTTCAACTTGTTGTTTTGCCCGCATTATTTGCGGGCTTTTTTTTGCCTGAAATTTGGTGCACGCCCCTTATTACGCTCCTCGTTTTCTTTAACACTCGATTATTTTGCGGTTTTTATTTAGCACTTGGTTTAAAGGACGAGGCAATCTACAAATAGTTTAAGCAACGTATAACACACAGGTAAATTACTTCAGCGGTAATGAATCTTGCTTGAATTGAGCTGATACAAAATTATGGATTTATGCAAACGTGATTTGCAAAACTCTAATGTAGAAATGAAATAGCCGAGTGAATACTCGGCTATGAAGAACAAAGGTGTTTGTTACCCAGCTTGGATTATTCTGGCTTGCTTAGCTCAAAATGCATATAGGCTTTATCAGAGACAATACGTCCTCTTGGCGTGCGTTGAATAAAGCCTTGTTGGATCAAAAATGGTTCTATCACATCTTCGATGGTTTCTTTTTCTTCTCCAATCGCCGCAGCAAGGTTATCAAGACCAACTGGGCCACCGGTAAACTTTTCTATGATTGCCAGCAGATATTTGCGATCCATATAATCGAAGCCACATTTATCAACATCGACCATATCCAGCGCCAAGTGTGCAATCTCTTCAGTGATAGAGCCATCACCCTTCACTTCAGCAAAGTCTCTTACCCTGCGTAGTAACCGGTTTGCTATTCGTGGTGTACCGCGCGCTCGACGCGCCACTTCAGTTGCACCCGACTCGCTGATCTCTAGATTTAAATGATGCGCTGAACGAGTCACAATCGAAGACAAATCCGCAACCGAGTAAAACTCCAAGCGCTGCACAATACCAAAACGATCTCTTAATGGTGAGGTTAATGAGCCGGCACGTGTCGTTGCGCCAACCAAAGTAAAAGGCGGTAAATCCAGTTTAATCGAGCGTGCTGCAGGGCCTTCACCAATCATGATGTCCAATTGGTAGTCTTCCATAGCGGGATAGAGAATTTCTTCCACCTGAGGGCTTAAACGATGGATCTCATCAATAAATAACACATCCCCTTCTTCAAGGTTAGTGAGCAATGCGGCCAAGTCTCCCGCTTTTTCAAGCACAGGTCCCGAGGTGGTTTTTATATTAACCTCAAGCTCGTTTGCGACAATGTTCGCAAGCGTGGTTTTACCTAAACCCGGTGGACCAAATATCAGCAAGTGATCTAAGGCTTCCTGTCTTGAACGTGCCGCCGCAATAAAAATTTCCATTTGCTTTTTGACATGCGGCTGACCGGTATAATCATTTAGTAATTTAGGTCTAATCGCCCTATCAACTAAATCTTCATTACCTTGGATCTCAGGTTCAATTAATCTATCTGCTTCAATCATAGTTACATCATCGATTTAAGAGCGTCTTTAATGATACTCTCGGTCGTCATGCCTTCTCTGTTTACGGCTTTTACCGCTTTTTGTGCTTGAACTTGTTTATACCCTAATGCCATTAAGGCTGCAATCGCTTCATCTGCTGGGGTATCACTTACCGTCGGATGCTCTTGCGGCGCAAGTACAGCGGCATCGCTAAACGGTGTGAGTAAGTCATTGCCAAAGTCTTTTAGCTTATCTTTCATTTCAAGCACTAGGCGCTCAGCGGTCTTTTTACCAACTCCTGGGATCTTAACCAAAGTCGTTGCATCGCCATGATTCACGCAGCTAACAAATTGCTCTGCCGACATGCCCGACAAAATTGCAAGTCCGAGCTTTGGACCGACTCCGTTTGCTTTAATTAACGTGCGAAACAATGCACGTGCTATCTTGGTATTAAAACCAAACAGTAACTGCGCATCTTCACGCACCACAAAGTGAGTAAATACGGAAACCGGCTCGCCCACGCTCGGTAATTTATAAAAACAGGTCATTGGCATTTGTACCTCATAACCTATACCTGCAACATCAATTAATATCTCTGGTGGCTGCTTTTCTAACAGTGTTCCGCTTAATTTTCCTATCATCGTTATCTCAACCTTCCTCTTACGGTTTTACGCGCTGCGCCTGCCATTTTTATTAAGTTTTGCCTTGAGTGCGCGTGACAAATCGCCACCGCCAACGCATCTGCTGCATCAGCTTGGGGTGTGCCTGGCAATTTTAATATGCGCTTTACCATTTCCTGTACTTGGGCTTTGTCTGCACCACCGGTACCCGCAACGGCTTGTTTAACTTGCCTTGCCGAATATTCACTCACAACCACTGACTGCATGGTCGCTGCAACAATGGCCGCACCTCGCGCTTGACCAAGTTTTAAGGCTGAGCTTGGATTATGCGCAACGAACACTTGCTCAATCGCAAAGTCGCTCGGCGAAAACTGCTCTATGAGCTGTGTGATCCCTTGATAGATCATTTTTAATCGAGTGGGAAAGTCATGTTCACCAACTTTAATGCAACCGCTCCCCAAATATTGGAACTTTGCACCTTGGTGAGCAATCACACCATAGCCTGTAAATCTTGACCCCGGATCAATTCCTAAAATGACAGCCAAACGCATCGTCTCTTGGTTTTTTGGTTATAATGCCAAAATACTGTATAGATTACCAGTTATAAGCTAGTTCATCTGATCAAAAAAGGCGACCTAAGTCGCCTCTTTTACATCAGGTTGACGAACTTACTCGCCTTCACCTTGCTCTGTTAACTGCTTTTCTATTGAGATAGCAAGCTCTTTTAGCGCATCTGGGTTTGCAGGGCTTGGCGCATCAGTCATCAAGCACGACGCTTGCGTCGTTTTCGGGAACGCAATAACGTCACGGATGTTGTCAGTGCCACACAGTAGCATCACCAAACGGTCAAGACCGAATGCCAAACCTGCGTGCGGAGGCGTGCCATACTTCAGAGCATCAAGTAAGAAACCAAACTTCTCTTGCTGCTCAGACTCTTCAATGCCTAGGATCCTGAACGCAGCCTGTTGCATTTCGTTGTTGTGAATACGAACCGAACCGCCACCGACTTCGTAGCCGTTAAGTACCATATCGTATGCATCAGAAAGTGTACCTGCTGGATTTGCTTCAAGGTCCGCAGCACTTACGCCTTTAGGCGCGGTAAACGGGTGGTGTACCGCGTGTAGGTTACCTTCGTCGTCTTCTTCGAACATCGGGAAGTCAACAACCCAAAGTGGTGCCCACTTAGTTAGATCTGTGATTTCTAAATCAAGACCAATCTTCAGACGTAGCGCGCCCATCGCTTCGTTTACAGTATTACGCTTGTCTGCGCCGAATAGAATAATGTCACCTGTGTTTGCGCCTGTGCGCTCAAGCAGTGCATTGATCACTTCTTCATTCAAGAACTTAGCGATTGGTGACTGTACGCCCTCGATACCCGCATCACGGTCGTTCACTTTCATCCAAGCAAGGCCTTTCGCACCGTAAATACCTACAAACTTAGTATATTCATCGATTTGCTTACGTGAAAGTTGTGCGCCACCTGGTACTGATAGTACTGCAACACGACCTTTTTCGTCATTCGCTGGGCCACTTAGTACTTTAAATTCAACGTCTTTTACGATGTCTGCAACGTCGATAAGCTCAAGCGGGTTACGTAGGTCTGGTTTATCCGAACCATATTTGCTCATCGCTTCGCTGTATGGCATCACAGGGAACTCACCCAAATCAACGTCTAGGAAAGACTGCCACATTTCACGGATCATTTTTTCTGTCACGCCACGAACTTGGTCTGAGCTCATAAATGACGTTTCGATATCGATCTGAGTGAACTCTGGCTGGCGATCGGCACGTAAGTCTTCATCACGGAAACACTTTACGATTTGATAGTAGCGGTCAAAACCAGACATCATTAGTAGCTGCTTAAATAGCTGCGGCGACTGCGGTAGCGCATAGAAACTGCCTTTGTGGACACGACTTGGTACTAGATAGTCGCGTGCACCTTCAGGTGTCGCTTTCGTTAGTACTGGCGTTTCAATGTCTAAGAATGCATTTTCATCCAAGAAACGACGCACGAAGCTACTCGCTTTAGCACGCATTTTAATGCGATCGCTCATTTCTAGACGACGTAGGTCTAAATAACGGTACTTTAGACGACGCTCTTCAGAGTTTTGCTGATTGAAGTCAAGCGGTAATGGTTCTGAACGGTTGATAATGGTTAAGCCAGTGCCTAAGATCTCAACTTCACCGGTTGCCATGTCTTTGTTTACTTGGCTTTCAGGACGCGCACGGACAACACCTTTGATCTGAACACAGAACTCTTGGCGCAACGTATTCGCTTTATCCATTAAGCCTTCCACTTCAGGATCGAATACCACTTGCACAAGCCCTTCTCTATCTCTTAAATCGACAAAGATTAGGCCGCCAAGGTCACGACGTTTATTGATCCAACCACATAGTTCAACTTCCTGATCTACATGGCTCTTATTTAGTTTTCCGCAGTATATAGAGCGCATAAAATTCCTGTCAGTCCAGTTTGCTCTTACGACTAATCACTTCTCACCACACAATATGAATTCACAGTATTGGTAAGCCAGTCGCTAAGACTCATTTTCAATAACCGCCAATTATATAAAAATACGCTGCATTGTCATCCTCAATCTAAGGATCTGATACACTATTCACACATTTAATCGTTGTTTTGATCACTATGTTGTATCTGGGTTGCCCACAATGGAGTAGCGCACACTGGAAAGGTCGAGTATTTTCCAGCCATTGTAGTGCCACAAATATGCTCAAAGAGTATGGCCAAATTTTTAATAGCGTTGAAGGCAATACGACTTTTTATGCCGATCCAAATCCGCAGACCGTATTAAAATGGCTAGAACAAGTGCCCGATGACTTTCGCTTTACGTTTAAAATTCCTAAGCGTTTTAGTCATGAAATGGCACTTAGCCACTGCCAAGATGAATTATTGGCTTGGTGTAAAAACATGGCGCCGCTGTTTCCTAAATTAGGCGTGTTAATGCTGCAATTACCTGCGCAGTTTGCGCCTGAACATATAAATAAAATGCGACAATTTTTATCTTGGTTGCCCAAAGCGCTAACTGTTGGTGTTGAAGTACGGCATTGGGACTTTTACCGCAAAGGCGATGCTGAGCGCAGATACAACCAATATTTAATCGAAAATAACTACAACCGCATCGTGATGGATACTCGCGCACTCTTCAGCGAGCCTGCCAGTACTCCTGCGATAGTAGATGCACAGCAAAAGAAGCCGCGATTACCTGTGCATGCAATTGCCACTGGAGACAGCCCTATTCTGCGATTTGTTGGTTGCTCTCAGCTTGAGTCTAATAGAGACTTTTATCAGCCTTGGTTAACTAAACTCAATCAATGGCTCAGCGAAGGTAAATCACCTTATGTGTTTTTCCATACCGCAGACAATTTTGATGCGCCATTTTTAGCGAGACAATTTATTGCAGATTTAGAGATACATCATCAAGTAAGCAATCCATTCCCCGCTGAAAAAGAAGCAAAGCAAGAGGCGCTGTTTTAATGTCCCATCCCTATTTTTTAAACTACTCAGAGCAAATCCAGACTCAAGTCACTCAATTAATAGAGAGCAAACGACTCAGTGCTTTTTTCAAAAGCCGCTATCCTGAACCGCATCAAATCAAAAGCGATAAGCTACTTTACGAATATGTGGAAGGATTAAGACAGCAGTACTTAAAAAATACCCCACGGGTATCGCAGGCCAAGTTTGAAAAGTGCAACAATATGGTATTGAATGCGTTAGGAACCCATACGTTCAAAACCACACGACACGGGCAAAAACAAAAAACGTCGCACCAAATACACATTGCAGCACAGTTAAAACACGCACCCGAGGCAGTGCTACGAGCATTGGTTGTACACGAGCTAGCGCACTTTAAAGAGAAAGACCATAACAAGGCGTTTTACAAGCTTTGTCAGCATATGGAACCCCACTATCATCAACTTGAGCTAGAGTTACGGCTATTTATGCTGATGTGTGAAACAGAAGGCAACACCAATTACACTTAACTTAAGGGTAATTGGTGTTTTGAGAAATTAGCGTTTACAGCTTGGTGCAAAACCACCCGTACGCGCTTTGTTAGCGGTTGCTTGGGCAGTTGTCATGTTTGCTTGTAATTGCTTAATTCGATTTTCAGGCGCAGGGTGCGTCGACATAAATTCTGGTGGACGCTGTTCGCTCATTTTCGCCATATTTTGCCAAAGCGCAACCGAGCCTTCAGGATTAAAGCCTGCCTTGGCCATTAGATCTAGGCCGATAACGTCCGCTTCGCTTTCATGAGAGCGGCTAAATGGCAGCGCGACACCATACTGCGCGCCAAGACCTAATCCCTGCATAATGGCATTGCGATATTCGATATTATTCATTTCAAGCACCGCCGCCCCTGCTTGCAGGCCAAACTGCAACACACTGTTTTGCGATACACGCTCATTAGCGTGTTCAGCAATAACATGTCCTACTTCATGGCCCATCACCGCAGCAAGTTGATCTTGGTTTTCTGCAACTTTGAGAATCCCCGTATGAACCCCGATTTTGCCGCCGGGTAGTGCAAATGCATTAGCAGAGTCATCTTCAAATACCACAACTTCCCATTGCTGGTTTGCGTAGTTTGCTGGGAGTTGTGCTATTAAGGCATTTGCAATACACTTAACGTAGCGATTGGTTTTAGCATCAGTATCAACTTTTTGCTCTTGCTTCATTTGTTCAAAGCTTGCAACACCCATTTGGTCCATTTGCTGCTCGGAATAGAGTGCTAACTGAGTGCGTCCGGTAGGCGATGTTTTGCAGCCAGCAAGCGTTGCTGCCACAGCTATCGCGAGAACCAGTTTTTTCATAACTTGTTCCTTTTCTTATTTTATAACTTAAGTTTTTCTAAGTTTACCGCAATTTCGTCACTTAACGAGACTAACTTAGTACAATATAAAAAATTTTTCATGAACTTCTGCTGATCAGAACGCCGTCTTTTCGTTGCTCCACTCTAGTGCACCGAGTTCCATTTCCATATAAAGCGTCTCTGATTGGTGTATTTATTCTGCTTAACATTAACAAGGTAACAATACCAACATATGAAGTCATCAACACTCCCAGCAATACTCTTGCCATTACTGGCTAGTATTGTCGCGATAACGCCTTTGGCTATCGACTTGTATCTCCCCGCGATGCTTGCGATTGCAGACAGCTTGAATAGCCCGCTTGAGCAAGTACAGGTTTCTCTTAGTAGCTATTTAGCAGGTTATGCTGTAGGCATGATGGTGTTTGGCCCCCTTGCTGATAGATTCTCAAGACAGACGTTAGCTATTTGGGGCTTGGTCGGCTTTACCGCATCGTCAATTGGGCTTGCGCTAACGAATGACATCGATATGTTTTGCTTCTTACGTGTTGTTCAAGCATTTTGTGGTGCCGCAGCGACTGTCGTTGTACCAGGTGTAATCCGCTATTATTACAAAGAACACACAGCCAAAGGGATGTCTTATGTTTCGATGATCATGATGATCGCGCCACTTATTGCTCCCTCTCTTGGTGCGTTGATCTTGTTGTACTTTGATTGGCACGCCATTTTTTGGTTTTTAGCGGTTTATGCAATACTCGTTATCATCGCATTACAGTTTTTCTGTATTGCAATCCCGACCAAAGCTGATGTACCGCTTAGCTTATCGTTTTTCTTAAAAAACTACCGCATTGTATTAACACAAAAGAAAGCCCGCTACGATATTCTTTCGTCGATGCTGGCATCATTTGCATTCTTTTGCTTTTTAACTTCAGTTTCATTTATTTATCTTGAGTATTATGGCGTGTCGGAGCAGCTATTTGGAGTGTTATTCGCCATGAATGTGATTGCATTGATGCTCGGTAACTTTGCCAACACGCGTTTAGTGCCAAGGCTTGGTTCTAGGAAAATGCTCAATATCGGTCTTACTATTGGTATCGTCTTCGCGACACTACTGGTCATACTCAGCAGCCAATCAGTCTCGGTTTGGGTGCTAGCTTCTGCCATTGCACCTTTGATGATGAGTTTGGGGATCATTGCCAGCAACGCTGATGCGCTGATATTACTGGGCTTTGAGCATCAAACCGGTACTGCGACCGCAGTGATAGGCACGCTACGATTTGGTAGTGGCGCTTTGGTCGGCCCCTTACTTGCACTCGCGGTTCCTGAGTCACCTTTGCCGTTCTCAAGCTTTATGTTCGCTGCCATTGTGTTGACTATCGTCTGCCAATTGTTAAATAGGCGTTTTGAGAAAAGTCTCAACGCCACAGAAATCAAAGAGTAAATCACAAAAAGCCCCGACTTGCGGGGCTTTTCTCTAAAATCGTTATTATATCAGGTTAATTTAGCTCTTTATCTTTCCAGAACTTAGTGCCTTTTACTGTTGCTTGCAGTGCCAAACCACTTTCAGTAAAGGTGTACACAGTAACATCACCATAATAGGCTTCGCCTTCTACCGACGCACCTTTTTTAGCGGCTTTCGCTGCAGCATCTGCATTTCCGCCAAACGTCCAGCCTGAAGTAACAAACTTATTCATTGCTTCAGGAGTATGGAATACCATCACAATACGATAATCTTTTACACCTAGACCAAGGCCTACACCACCTTCAGCCATATTCATATAGGTGTTACTTCCTACCGTATTATCGTGTACGACACCGTAACCTGTTCCAGCTGCAACAAATAGCAGATTAATATTGGCATTAGAAAAAACAGCATAGCCCGGCGCTGCCGCAATTTGCGAACGCGTATCTGGCTTTTTGCTGTAGAGCTGAGTAAGTACATCGTTTTTCATATCTAGGATGGCACGTTGCTTTTCAACCTTGTCACCATCGCCCATTGAAGCACATGCACTAAGCATGACGGCCAAAAAGCCAGCCATTAAATGTTTAACGTTTACCATAGGTTTTTCCTTTCCTGCATTAATTGAAAATAACACTGCCTATCATAGACGCTTAGTTTGAATGCTGGATTAATTTAGAGGTATGTTTCGAGCCTTGCCAAACCAGCGGCAAAGTTACGCTTGCCCGTTCCTAAACGAAAGTGGCACTCGCTCTCCAATAGAAATAACTTTGCGGGTAACAATAGCGTGTTCGAGGTCTCTGCAAATTGACGTGACCACTTTTCAGGATCCCTTACTGAATTAATCTTCAGCAATGACAACACACCGCCATGCGGCTCAACCCAAGTTACTTTTTGCGAGTATAAACTGGCAAATTCACGCATCAATTGGACGTTGTTTGCAATGATTTTTGCATTATGCGCTAAGATAGTTTCACTATGCAGTAATGCAGTCGTCGCCAATAAATCATCCACTTTACTGCCACAAATGCTTAAGTAGCTTTTACCGGCCAACAGCGCATCAGCTAGTGCTTTCGAACCGCAAATTGCCCACCCTACTCGGATGCCAGGCAAGCCCATACTTTTAGATAATACGCCTAACGTAATCGACCGCGGATAAGCCGAAAAACGCCCACCTGCGGCGCGGTCATCGCCATGGCTCTGTGCTGATACTTCATCACTTAATATGTAAGCACCACACTGCTCTGCCAGTTGTTGTATTTGTCCAACTTCATTGTCAGTCAAGCCTGCGCCCGTTGGATTATGAGGAGCATTGACAATAATGAGTTTGGTTTTTGTCGTCACTGCGTTTTTGAGTCTTTCTATATCAACCTGCCAGTTGTCCTCTTCTCGCAATGCCACCGTGTTGACGATAGCGCCAAACTGTTTGGGAAGTGTTGCAAGCGATGGGTAACTTGGTGTGCAGACCACCACCTCATCTTGTGGGTCTAGTAATTGCGCCATCGTAGTGAAAATAGCTTCTTGAGCACCGCTAAATGACACGATTTGATTAAGATCCACACATGCCGTCGTCGGCAGATGATAAGCTTTAATCGCCGCTTTTAGCCCTTCACTGCCCGCAATCGGATTGTAACCCAGTTCAATGTCTGGCATTTTACCGCCACCAAGCTCAATAAGTTCGCCAAGCGTGACGCCTTGAGCGCAGGAATCACTCAAGTTGATGTCGATGGGAGTAGCCAAGCTTTGACTAAACTTAATGTGATCGGGTAATACTAATTCCATTCTCTAACCTAAAAAGTCATGCCAGCACTTTGGCTGGCATGTGTATCAACGACTATTTAAGACGCCATAGCGTAAGTTGGCATCGCTCTAGTTCAACTTTACGTGCGTTTTTGCTTATGGCGGACATTACTTCATCTTCAGCCAACAGTTCAAAATCTCGTCCCAGTAAAATTTCTAAACCATCACGGCCCGTGACGTTCTCACCACTGACCTTATAACCGCCCAACCAGTTTTGTGCTTGGGTTAGCGCTTTATCCCACTGATAGGCTGAGCTTATCGCAAGGATCCCGCCTGCATTCAAGCGCGATTTAATTTGGTTTAAAAAGGTTTTTGGTGAATATAAGTATTCCACAACACGATGACACAAGATTAAGTCATACTCGGCGAATTGTGGTTTAAGGTTATGCCCATCCCCTTGGCAGAAATGGATACGCTCACTGAGTTCATTAAAACCTAATTGCGAAGTAGACACTTCGTGGAAGTCCACAATTTCACCTTCAATCTCGGTAGCAAAGCGTACCGGCGTGCCTTCTTTTAAGGCCAACGCGTGTTGAATATTGCGCGCAGTAAAATCAATGCCATCTACTTGAGTAAAGTGTTTCGCTAATTCAAAACTTGCACGACCGACCGAGCAACCCAAATCCAGCGCTTTATCTGTATTACCTTGATAATGCACCATTAGCTGTGAAACAACACTTTGCAATGGATTGCCAAAATGCATAACTGGCTTTCCGTAGTGGCTATGTAGCGCATTGGCAACGTCCGCATCCATTTCACACAGGTTGACCTTTTGCACTGGCACTTGTGATTCTTCACTTTCGATGTATCTGAATCCTGCATGTTGGAAGAAGTGGCGTCTAAAGGCATAACGTGAATCTCGCACGGCTTCGTTGCCTGTAGAAATCCAGGAGCCACCTTTGATCAAATTGTGTTTACCGTCAAAAGTAGGGGTTGAGAAATCATCGTATAAAGGGTGCACTTTAAAGCCGCTGTATGCGTCGATCGGACTTTCCGTCCATTGCCAAACATTGCCGATGATGTCGAATAAACCTTCAGTTTCAAAACGGTTAACCGGACAGCTTGAAGCACATACCTCAAGGTTGATGTTTCCCGGCGCTTCGCTCCATGTCGGCAGATCAACATCAAGCTTATCGCGTAGTACTTGCCACTCTGCTTCTGTTGGTAAGCGTACAAAGTGCTCACTTTGCTCAGACTTCCAGTTACAAAAAGCCTTCGCTTCAAGGTAATTAACCTCAACTGGCCAATTGAGTGGTAAAGGGATTTCTTCGGCTAAGTTTCGTTGCCAAAATCCTGTGTCTTTTTTTACCCAAAAACGCGGCATGGTTGATTTAGTTGAAGCCAGCCAAGCTTGACCTTCAGCCGTCCAAAACTCAGGCTGATTGTAGCCACCAGCTTCGACAAAGGTTAAAAACTCTTGGTTTGAAACCACATATTTACTGGCCTTGAATGGTGCCACTTTGACGTCTTGTACACCATATTCGTTATCCCAACCGTAGGTTTGATTTGATTCAGGTTTACCGAGGCGAACATCACAACCGCTTACTGAGATTAGGTTGTTGTCAGGTGCATCACCGTACTCATCACACGCTTCCCAACCGGGTTGTAAAGTCAAGTCAGCCAGCGGCAACATCCGCATTATTACAGAAGAGGTTTCTAGGTGGATACGTTCGTGTTCAATCCCCATTAGGACAACCCACGCAAGGCTATCTTGAGTGATTGGTAGGGTAATATCCATCTCATCGATTAACCCGTTAATAAGTGCATTCACTTGTTGGCGATAAGCACGCACTTCTGGCACTGTTGGCCAATCGTAATTATTGCTATCAAGGTCATCCCAAGACATTTCGTCTACGCCAACTGCACAGGTAGATTCAATGTGTGGATTAACGCGTTGAGTGATATATTTCCCTAACATCAACTTATTAACGTAAAAACAAGCGGTATGACCGAAATAGAAAATGAGCGGATGCCGTAACCGCTCAGCCTTCACAAAATAGGCGTCGTCATTGTTGATATTGCTAAATAATGATTCGTACTGCTGCCAGCTATTGTTGAAGTATGCTTTGATCTCAGCGCGCTTTTTCTCCACGTCGCCACCTGAAAGCCAGATTGGCTTTAATGTATTTGGTCTTTCCATACAATTATCTTCTTTAAACTTGCTACTTCGATACATACACCATTTCAATGCATGCAGCTTTTAAACTTTGCTCACTTTGCCACTTAATGCCAATGGCATCTTGCTGTATACGTTTGATAATCTAGCTTAGACCACTGATATCAACTTTTTATGACCTTAACTTATTCACATTTAATTTTCACTGCCGACAAGACTATTTTCGGAAAAAACTTCACTTGGTACATCTGGCATATGTGATAAAAATAAAAAGAGCGCAACTTAGGTCACGCTCTTTTGGCAGCCGGGCTGCATCACAATGAAATTTACGCGACCACGGGCTCTAAAGACTCAGCTGAGCTGGACTCCAATGTCAAAAACACCAGCACCATGATATTGGCGATGAACCACAAGTCTTTAATCACAAATTGTCCTAAACCACCAAGCAAACTCATGTCGCTGAACGCACCGGCTGCGGTAAACAAAAAGCTTTGTGTCATAACAAACACCGCAAGACACCCAAGGCTTGCAACGCCAATCAAGACTCGCTGATTAAACCAAATGCCAATGCCGAGCAAGCCTGCCATCAAAACGTCATAGACGCCTATAACATTTGAGGCTTCTTGCACGGAAAACAAGTCATACATCCAAGACATAAACGGTGAAGTTTCCACTAGCGGCACGATTGCCTTTGCTTCGAGTTCGAGAAATTTCATTCCGCCAATCCAGACTAAAACCAATGCCACCGGGAAATAGTTCGCCCACACTAGCGTTCGCGTGTTGATATGATGACGACAGTATAGAAATAGTGCGATGGGTACTAACGCAAAATACTTGATGATCCCTTGCCCAGAACCAATAACGGGAAAGCCGCCATGAGCTGCTATCCAGCGGTTTTCGGCAAACAACGTCAACAAAGTAAATAAACTAATGATGGCGATTAAGGCAAGCGGCCACGCCGCAGGAATAATCTTACATTGCTGTAAAATGACTAGACCCGCGGCAACCATTAACGCAAAGCCAAATACAATGCCAAGTGTGGCAACAGGCACCCACTCTGTTAACCCGTAAAAGCTAAAGGTACCGGAAATGGTACTTGGCCCAGCGCCAAACAAAAATGAAATGCCAAGCAGTAATAAGCTCACTGCTAACACGCCTGAAATAGAATAATCGATAGTTCTAAACGACATATCTAACCTCTTAATATGCTATTGTCTATAAGACCCGAGGTTTGAGAAAGTTCATTCAGCGTTTGTGAAGTTTATACCCATTGCAAGGTATACTAAGTAGTTAGGTCCACAACCCAGTTCAATGCCAGTGCGTCGCAAAGTCAATGAGTCGCGTTAATATTGGGCTTTGAAATTTATCTTTACGCGTCACCAACCAAAACTGCCTCGGTGCGGCTTTTAAACCTGAAAGCGCCTTAATTCGTTGCTGTGCTATGGCATGTTCAGCGGAGTATTTTGAGATACACGCTAAACCGAGCCCTGCCGCCACACCATTTATAATCGCCTCGGTGGAATTTAACTCAAACGCGGTTCGCCACGACGTAAGCTGCGCTGCAATATTCGCTAAGAAAAATTCTCGACTGCCGGAGCCTTGTTCCCGCAACAACCAACGAGATTGACTTTGTATCAGCGTTTGAAAGTCAGTTACCGCAAAGTCCATTGCACTCACGATACACATTTCATCTTCAAACCAAGGCATGATGTCTAAACCTTCGCCTATCACTCGGCCTTCAACAAAACCAATGTCTAATTCGTAGTCACGAAGCATAGCGCACACTTTCGCCGTATTGGTGATAAACAACTGCTGCTGCGTATGCCCTGTTTGCTGCTGAAAAGCCGCTAGCATGGGAGGCAGCAAATGATTGCCTAAGGTATCGCTGGCACCAATTTTAATTTCGCCATATAGCCTCTCGCTTTCTTTAAATAGGGACTCTAAGAAGCGACATCTATCTAGCACTTGATGCGCATGCGGTAGTAATAACTCTCCGGCTGGATTTATCATTAATCGATTATTTACACGATCGAATAATGGTTGTTCGAGGTGACGCTCTAACTCCGCCAGAGCCATGCTAACAGCAGCCTTAGTTAAACATAGCTTATCCGCTGCAGCCGTGATCGAACGCTCTTGCACGATTACCGTAAATACATTGAGTTGCTTAAGGGTTATCATTGGCGTTAAGAATTACTGAACACTAATTTAAATATATTCAGATATTCTTAATTAAAGCGCAAGCGTATTATTCCCTCATCGAACAATTATTGTGAAATTACGCATGGCTACTCTTCATTCTTACAGTAAAAAACTCACCGCCAATATCCCCACCCCTATGTCTGGTCTTGCTCTTGGGCTGGCTAGTTTAGGCTGGTGTATCAGTAACCTCTTTCCCGCATTTTTTGTGTTAAAACCTTTAAGTGCACTGCTGGCTGGCTTTATTTTATTGCTGTTAGTGCTTAAGTTTATTCATCAACCCGCTCAATTAAGAGCAGATCTCGCGCATCCAGTGGTTGGGAGTGTCTTACCAACCAGCGCCATGACAATCATGGTTATTTCTCATAGCATCGCGGCCTATTCTCACCTTATTGCAACTGTGGTTTGGCTACTCGCCATTGCAGTTCATCTGGGTTTGCTAGCCAGCTTTGTGTATTTTCGCAGCCGCAATTTTGAGCTTAACCAGCTTGTGCCAAGTTGGTTTATTCCCCCAGTGGGGTTTGTCGTTGCCGATGTCACCTTTAACGGCATGTCAGCGTTGCAACCATTGGCGATGGGGCTCTGGTACTTGGGAGTGATATTTTACTTACTGCTGCTACCGTTCATGATTTACCGTTTATGTAGAGGCAGTGCCATACCACAGCAAACCCAACCAACAATTGCAGTCATGGCAGCGCCTGCTAGTCTATGTTTAGCAGGATATTTAAGTGTCCATCCAATGCCAGCGGCTGGCGTGGTGTTTGCCCTACTGAGCGTCGCTATTATTATGACCCTAGCGATATACCTTGCTTTTATTCAGCTGCTACGGCTGCCATTTAGTCCTGCCTTTGCGGCATATACCTTTCCATTAGTCATCGGCGTCACCGCCATTAGTAAAGTCGTCACTTGGCTAAGCAGCGAACACTTAAGCCCAGGCTGGTTAAGTGTGTTGCAATACCTAGTTTGGCTTGAACTTGTCGTTGCGATCGCAGTAATTAGCCACGTTTGTATTCACTATGCGCGATTCTTACTAAAAATAAGCACTGCCAATTCAGAGAGTTAAAGCTAATATTGCAATAACCTAAACACACACCATTTACTTAGCATGCTAACTATTTTAGAATGCTTAGCATGCTAAGTAAATATATCTTAAGTTATGTCGTCACTTCCCTTTCATGAAACGCTCGATCTTAGTCTCTGTGGCAAGTTAGGCCGAGTCCATAGAATTTGCCGTCAAGCCGTAACCCAAGCTGTGGAGCCACTCGGTTTTACCCAGCCACGCTGGACCGCCATGATGCATATTCATCATTTGGGTGAAGGTTGCACACAACACCAATTGGCGTGCAGTTTAGATATCGAAATGCCGAGCCTGACTCGCACGATGAAACAGTTAGAAGAAAATAACGTGATAGAGCGCCGCATTGATAAGCAAGACAAACGCTGTCGTAAAATCTACTTCACCGAACACGGGCAAGCCCAGTTAGCGCAGCTAAAGATGCGGATCAGTGAAGTGAAGGCACTTTTATATCATGGGCTTAGCGATGACGAGCTCAATGCTATCGCACATGCGTTGGTCAAACTTGAGAACAATGCTCAGCAATGTTGTGACAATATTTCTGAAAATGGGAGTACCAGTGAGTAAACTTAGTCCAGATCAGCAATTTTCCCGCTACGTAAAGGTTTCAATCGCCCTTTTTGCCCTCTGCTTTAGCTATTTTATCTTTGCTGATCTCTATATACCAATGACGCCTCAGGCACGTGTGTATCATCAAGTAACCAAAGTGACGCCCAAAGTCAGTGGTGAAGTGCTTGCAGTAAATGTCAGCAATAATCAAAGAGTTCAGCAAGGGCAACTACTACTTACTATCGATGAAGCGCCGTATCGTTTAGCATTAGCTAAGGCTGAGCTCGCTTTGGCAGAAGTTAATCAACAGAACAAACAATTAGACGCACAGGTGGTTGCGCAGCAAGCACAAATAGAGGCTGCTGTAGCCAAGTATGATGAGCAACAGCGACTTTATAAACGCAGCCAATCTTTGCTGTCACAACACGCAATTTCAACGCAGGAATCAGATCAAATTCAAGCAAATTTTGCGACGGCTAAGTCACAGCTCAGTGCACTCAAAGCTAATCTACATGCGCTTGAAGTAAAGCGTGGTGCAACCGACGAACAGAATATTGCACTAATGCAAGCACGAAATGCCGTAGAGCAGGCTAAATTGCAACTCAGCTACACCGAAGTCCGCGCGCCCCATGATGGCATCATTAGTAACTTACAGATCACCACGGGGACCTATGCTCGCACGGGTGTGAGCCTAACCAGTTTGGTTTCGGACAATGTTGACTTAGCTGCGGATTTCAGAGAAAAATCGCTTTACCACGTCAAACTTGGTGAACAAGCGTTAGTGAGTTTTGATGCGTTACCGGGCAAAGTCTACCCCGCCGTGATCCATGAATTTTCTGCTGGCGTCAGTGATGGACAACTCAATGCCGACGGCCAATTAGCTGCCGTTGAGACCTCCAATCGCTGGGTGCGAGATGCGCAGCGTCAACGCGTTCATTTAGCATTTGATGAGCCATTACCTATACTAGCAAGTGGTGCCAGAGCGACAGTTCAAGTCCTGCCTGAAAGCACTTTGCTTGCAACCCTTGCACAAGCGCAAATCAAATTCGTCAGTCTACTTCACTACGTTTATTGATATGAAAGTTGCACTGAACGCCAATGACCTAAGACAGATGCTGCGTATTGCAACTGGGAGTACGCTAGGCTTTGCACTAAGCAAACTGCTCAACTGGCCGTACGGTATCTTTTTTACCGTATATCCCATGCTGCTACTTGGGTTAGTACCAATGTTAAACGCACACATAGTGCGCCAGTTTATCTTAAGTGGGTTGGTCTGTGCCTTTTCGGTATTGGTGCTACAAGGGCTATTTGGCTTCCACCCTGCGTTAATGTCCTTACTCACCTTTGCCTTATTTGCCTTTTTGTTTTTGCAAATGAGCAAAGGCGTTAATTTCTTATTTGGTGCAATGAGTGTGGTGGGACTATCAATCCAACTTCATTTTGCCAGTTATGCTTCAACCAGTGGTGGCTTATATTCACTCATAGCCAGTAACTCTCTGGCTATTATCATTAGTATCGCAACCGCATATGTAATGCATTGGTTATTTCCGGACGTTATTGTGCGTCAATTACCGCCACGGCCAGCAAAAGATGCTGCAAGTATTCGCCATGAAGTCTTACTGTGCGCCACCGTAGCCACACTCTCATTTATGGTATTCCAAATCCTAGATTTACAAGATTCCGTTTCCGCCCAAGCGGCATCAATATTAATCCTCTTTCCACTGAGCTGGAAAGCGGCGGGCACAGCAGGCTGGCAACGTGCAGTTGGCACGCTGATAGGTTGTAACTTGGCATTAGCAGCGCAAATCCTACTGCAAACCTATAGCCAAATTTTGCTTTTTCCAATTTTGATTTTATGGATCTTAGTCTTCATTTTTAGCCGCTACCACTTGCTAAGTGGTGGTGCTCCTGGGATTGGCTTTGGTATTATTACCACTTTTGGGATCTTGTTTGGTCAGTCTCTCGCACCAAATCAAGATTTGATCTACAGCGCACTGTATCGCTTCAGTTCAGTGAGTGTTGCAATTACGGTAAGTCTCTGTGCAATCTACCTTATTCATCGCCTACTTAACCACTTTAGTGCAACGCGCCACCATACCTACGCCTGAATAAAAGGAATCCACTTGAAGCTTGGAAAACGCTTACAGACTTTGCATGATGTTGTTACTGAAGACTATCAACATATTTGGGACTGCTGCTGCGATCATGGCCAGCTTGGCGCACAGTTTTTAGATTCGAGCCAAGCGCACATACACTTTGTTGATGTAGTCCCAGCGCTTATCGCGAAAGTGAAACTGGATCTCACACGCTTCTTTCCAGAAGCCGAAACGCGCTATAGCCTTTACACCCAAGACGTTGCGAAGCTCCCTCTTGCACAATACTCAGGCAGGCAATTAGTGATCATCGCAGGTGTTGGCGGCGACTTAACCGCAGAACTGATGACAAGTCTTTGCTGCAATTTGCGTGACGAGGTCGATTTCTTGCTTTGCCCAGTTCATCATCATTATACCCTGAGGCAAACCTTGCAAT
The DNA here is from genome assembly GCF_030291895.1 of Pseudoalteromonas sp. JC3. NCBI lineage: Bacteria > Pseudomonadati > Pseudomonadota > Gammaproteobacteria > Alteromonadales > Pseudoalteromonadaceae > Pseudoalteromonas > Pseudoalteromonas sp. JC3. The sequence goes on from NZ_CP127855.1 coordinate 2,733,125, forward strand.
CTTTGCCACTTAAGCTGACCCATGAATCACTGGTTGAGGAAAATCGACGTATTTACGAAGTGCTCTATCTTACTTCAGGTAAGACTGGCGCTGCCATAACCCCGTTGGGCGAAGCGATTTGGCAACAAGGAACGCTTTCCAAACGCTATTTAGAGAAAACGTTGGATCATTATGCACGAGTTGCCAAAGGCAAACCCGAAGCGCAAGCCATTTTATCGGCTTATCAACACCTTACACTATAAAACACAGCGCACTCAGCCAAACTAACTGAGTGCCATAACTTAATCGCTGATAGAGCCCACTATTACGTTTTTGTTTGTAAGCGTTGGCAAGCTGATAGCTAAAACCGACACAAACAAGTACACAAACGGTAGAAAACCAAGCAAATAGCGAGTTTAACGGGCTTACAAACCAGACCAATAAAGGGGCGATGAGTAAGCTTAATAGCATTACCATGCCCGCGAAAGAATGAATAGTACACGCTCGACTTGGCGAGGTTGTGTATGGATCGGGATCCATAGGAAAGAAACCTGCAACAGCGGTTGCTAGACCATGACAAACAATCAAACCGCCAATAACACCTAACGCCCAGTTCCCTTCGGGTACCAAGATGATATAAAAACCAAAACAACAAAATAGCAAGGCTAAGGGGTAATTATTAACTGCGGGAGACAATCGTTCTGTTGGGCTACCACTGGCACCTAACTCACTACAAAATTGATTTTTGTGACTATAATTTGGATAACGCTTGGCAACGCCATACACCCCTACCAGCATCCATATACTTGCTAGTATGCCAAAATAACTCACCAACTCTTGCAACATCACGCCTATCCTTAATGCGCTAAATTTATGTCTACACACTTTATACTAATTTAGGAACATACGAAACCAAGCAGCTGCATTCAATTTAGTGTATTTTCCAGCGCTCCAAAATAGCTTGTTGTTGACCACTTTGACTTAATTCCGCTAGTGCGTGCTGCAGGCGGTTCGCAAGCTCATTGGGAAACTCTGCATTCACCGCCAGAGCCAACTCACTTGGGAAATGCTCAAGAAGTAACTTATGCTCAATTGCTTTTGGGTCCAGCTTAAGGGCGTTTAGTTCTTTCTCGAGTGTTAGTGTGTTGGTTAGTACAAAATCAATCCGGCCCTTAAACAATAAATTCCAAAGACTTTGGTAGTTTGACACTAATACCAACTCATAACCTTCAGAAAAGCCAGCTTGTTTGAGAAAGGTTTCACTATAGTAACCGCGTATGGTTCCAGTACGATAGCGCTTTGCAGCGTCAAGATCGTTTATTGGCGTTTGAGATTGTTTCAGGCCAATAAGTGATGCGGACGTATGGCACATTGTCCCCAAAAAGCGGAAATAGACTTCTCGAGTTGGTGTTTTTAGCCAAGATAACAGCACCACATTAGGTTTAGTTTCTAATTCGTGTAACACACGTGCCATCGGCATTATTTCAATTTTAGCAGTAACATTTGCTTTATCTGCTACCGCTTGAGCAAGCTCAACTAGGCCACCATCCACTTCTCCTTGGCCATTAATAAAATGATAGGGAGGCAAGTCTTCCGCTACAAAATGCACTGTTTCTTGCGGCGAAGCAATTATTTTGGTTGATGCAAGTAGCGCTACAAGGAATAAAATTTTCCTAATCATTTTATCTCAATAAATTAAATAATCATTCGGTCAGTGTGCCCGTATTTGCATTGCAATTCAATCAGCAGCAATGGCTAGATTGCTTCAGAAAGTATTTCATTTGATAATCCAGTACATCATGTAGTAATGGTTTTACCTCGCCATGGGTACAGTTAGCTACTTATGACCCGCGTTTACCGCTGCCAGACCTTGCCAATCTTCTAAATCTTGTTCTGGCTTTTCAGCACGAAATTGTTGATACAAGGCAATACCTTGCTCATCTTCTAAAATATCGACTTGTACGCCCTTACTTTCAAGTAACGGCTCATTGCCTGAAGCATTAGTGATATCCCCTACCACGACTCGCTGAAAACCACGCATGTAGAGTAATGTTGCGCATACGTCACAAGGACTTAGGCTGGTATACAAAGTGGTTTTACTAAAATCAATCCGTCCCGCATCTCGAATTGCCGAGGTTTCACCATGGTTATATGGGTGGCTCTCTTGCACTAACGTATTATGTCCTTTACCTACAATTTGATTGGTCTCGTTATCAACAATAACCGCACCAATTGGGCAACCTCCCTCTTCATAACCCTTTTTTGCCAGCAAAACAGCAATGCGCATAAAGTCTTGATCGCAAAGCTTACGCGTAAAGTCGCTATCGAGTAATACGCCAAGACTCTTGGTTGGCATATGTGCAATGGCATTGAGCGCTTCGCTATTTACTTGGGTTTCTGCGTTGAGTAATACAGTCATTTTTTTATTCCTTGTTGTATTATCTGAACCGAGCTTAACACTATAATTTGGCGCAATTATGAAGTACCCAATCACATAGCTTATCTAACCAAGGTTTTGCCACATCAAGCGGCCAACCACAATTGATCCGCAGATGATCTTGATACAACTCACGACTTGTAAATAAGCTGCCTTGGCGAATTTCAACACCAAGTTCAGCGAGCCGTAAAGCGAGTGCATCACAGTCAATATTAGGCAGTTTCAGCCATAATGCCATCCCGCCCTGAGGGGAAGATATTTTACAGCCCTTTGGTAAACGCGATTTCAAATAGCTTTGGTAAGCGAAGCAGTGTGCCGCTAAGGTGCGATTAAGCGTCCGTAAATGGCGCTGGTAATGTCCTGTCTCAATAAATCGTGATACCGCCATTTGTAAACATTGATTTGGCATGCCGTGAAATGCCTGCATGAGCGCGGCCACTTGGCTTTGATAACGCCCAGCTTCACACCATCCAACTTGCAAGCCCGGCGCTAACGTCTTAGACACTGAGCTACACCAAATTACATATCCGGCTTTATCCCACGCCTTTATCGGTAAAGGCATTGTGTGATTATGGCTCAGCTCCCCAAAGACGTCGTCTTCGATAATCGCCACTTGATACCGCACAGCAAAATCCGCAAGCCACGCTTTTTGTTGCACAGATAGACTGTGCCCCGTTGGATTTTGATGGTTTGCCGTAAGCAAACACGCAGATACCCTTTGCGTTGTCACTACCTGTTCCAAGGCTTCTAGGTCGAGTCCTTCGGGCGTCGTTGGGATCTCAATCACCTTGAGCTGTAGCGTTGCAAGCAGTTGCAATAAACCTTGATAACAAGGTGATGGCACTACCACACAATCCCCCGCTTTTGTAACAGCCTGCAGTCCCGCCATCACGGCTTGAATACAGCCGCCAGTCACCACGAGATTATCAGGATTCAGCGCCAACCCCTTTTGTTTAAAGTGCTTGGTTAGATTCTCTCTAAGCGACCTCAGTCCCATCGCATTGGGATAATGAAAATGGTGATACTGAGGAGAGTCGAACGCTTGCTTTATAAACTTAGTCAGGCGATTTATGGGCATCAACTCGGGTGCTACTTGCACCGTCGATAACATCGTATTGAGCCCTACGACAGAGGGTCTTAACGCACTTTTGGGAAATTTTACTTCACTCGTAAACGTGGCAAAGTCAATGTCACTATTTTTCGCTTTCGGTTTACAAATATAAAAGCCAGACTTCTCTTGAGAAGCTAAAAAGCCATTATCCTGTAATTCCTCATAGGTTCTAATCGCGGTACTCATGCTCACGCCATGCTGCTTGGCAAAGATCCTAAGTGAAGTCATTTTTTCACCGCATTGACGCTCACCGGCGTTTATCTCTGCAATCACCTGCTCACTTAATGTAATAAACTTCCTCGCCATCTGTATCCCTAACAACCAATAACTTTGTATCTGTACTGCATTTTTACCGAAGTTACACTGTAATTCCAGTATTCGTTCACAAATAGGATTGACACATGACCATGACACACAACCAATGGCAAGCATTACCCCAATTGCTCACTGAGTTTTCTAAACTTACCGAGGCATTTATACAGTCTAACAATAGCCGTCCAGTCGCAGGTCGCGATATTGCTCCGCCCGACCTAGCACTCACAGAGTCTGGAATTGCATTTGAATCACTGATAGAGATTTTTAGTAAACAAGTAGTGCCAAACTTAAGCACCAGTATTGGACCTAGGTATTGGGGATTTGTCACCGGCGGCGCAACGCCTGTTGCCACCTTTGCCGATTGGCTAGTGTCAACCTATGACCAAAATGTCTCAAAAGGCGATGGCTCCATTGCGACCAGTATAGAGCGGCAGGCCATTCGCTGGCTAACCGAATTATTCGACCTACCAGCAAGCTTTGATGGTCTTTTTACTACAGGGGCGACAGCAGCAAATTACTTAGGTGCAGTCATAGCACGCCAGTTTGCAGGGCATCAACAAGGGATCAATGTGGCAGAAGAAGGAGCCTTCGGTTTGGAAATTGAGGTTTTTTGCGCGACGCCCCACGCGAGTATGATTAAGGCGCTTGGTCTTGCAGGCCTTGGCCGCAACCAAATCACTAGAATCGCGACGCAAGTAGGCAATGAGGCTACAGATATTGCAGCGCTTGAGTCAGCGCTTGCAACAAGTAACGCCAAAGGAAAAGTTGTCATCGCCAGTGCCGCCACGGTTACTGGCACTAATTTTGATGATTTAATTCAGATCCGCCATTTATGCGATAAACACCAAGCTTGGCTGCATGTTGATGCTGCATTTGGCATTTTCGAGCGTCTGGTCTCTGGCTCAGAAAGTCGCACTAAGGGGCTAGAGTTAGCCGATAGTATCACCTTAGATGCACACAAGTGGCTCAATGTACCATACGACTGCGGTATTTTTCTCACTCGTCATTTGTACTATCTGGTTGAAAGCTGTGATGTTCCAGCGCCTTACTTAGTCACATCAAAAGCCGATCCTGACTTTTTTTCGATGGGTGTAGAAAACTCTCGTCGATTTAGGGCGCTGCCCGTTTGGATGTCATTACTTGCGTATGGTAAAGACGGGGTCCGTCAATGGGTAAGCAAAAATATTGCGCAAACTAAACAACTTGCAGACTGGTTTACTGATTCTCCAGACTATGATTTAGTTTATTACGGAGAGCTCAACGTAGTGCTTTTCAAGCCAAGTGGCAAAGATGACGCAGCAACAACCGCCCTTCTTCATGCCATTAATGCGGACGGCCGTATATTTGTCAGCCCAGGGAGTTGGCAAGGACAGAAGGTGATCCGTGCTGCGCTCGGTAATTGGCAAACAGAGCAAGTTGATTTAGACATAGCAAAAAGCGCATTAACCGAATTAGCTAAGGCGCTTTAAGATTATAATATTTGAAGTTAGCTAACGCTGTGATTAGGAGTAATACTTTGCGCCAATTTGCGACTGTATTCCTCAAAATCAATATTGCTTTGCTCACCAAGTCCAGCCACCGCATGAGAAATAAACTGCGGTGGTACAAATAGATAAGTACGTTTTTTAAATTTCCAATGACGCACGATGTGCTTGGGCTGATGCTTGTCTTCATCTAACCCAGCCAACGAAAATAAATCTTGCCAGTCACTCTCGGTATCGCCGGTCGACTGGGCAACGCTTTGTGGTTCGATACTGAGCAAAATTGCCGACGTTTGTGGCACGCCCATCAACAGCTCACCAATAAAAAAGATGCTACCACTGCGGCACAACTGCTGCTGCGCTTCCGTCATCTCAGATTGCTCTGCCATCTTCGCCCTTTGATATTGCATACCATTAAACATGGACTTGGCAAAAGGCAGCTGCTTTTCAGAAAACTCTCGATTTAAGACATGCTGAAACAACGCTTTGCCAAGCGTATTACCTACGCCATCGTGACTAAAAGTGCCTTCTTCCACATTGGTTTCAATGAAAAGCCCTGACTCTACCAAAATATTTTTCACAGCTTGGTAGTTAAATATTGAAAACGGCTTACCCGTCACCGGATTTGTTGTCGACGTCACCGCTTTTGTCATCGCAGCAAAAAACACACTAATATCAACGAATGCACTTTTTAAGTCAGTGTCAAAGCTCTGAATGCTATCCGCCGTTGCACACAACATGATATTACCCGTTTCATTAAACACATAATGTTTAGTAATTGGGGTATATATTGGCTTTGATTGCAGTTTTGACGGTTTATCTTGCTTGCTAAACCAAGTTGAGAACATTTTTTACTCCCAACATTAACTGTCCTTTTTAGTCGTTTTACTGGCTGCTGTGGTTTGCGGCGGTGCGGCTATGACACTTCGCATTGATTCAATCAGGTTATTAAACTCTGGATCTGACATCGCCTCATTGAGCGATGCCGCTTGCTTAACAAAAGCAGGAGGAACGAATAAATAAACAGACTTACAAAGTGTAAGTTGTATCTCCGTATGGCCCCCTTTTAAACAAGGGCCTGCTTGCCACACCGATTTGACATCATTGGCATCCGCTGAGATAACAATTGGCGCAATAGAAATAGCACCGAGTAAATATTCGCAAACAAAAATGATGGTGCCGACCTTTTTGTCTTGACTGTCGGAACTCGCACTAATACTTACCGAGGCTTGCCCCATACCAGCGATCATATCCATCAATGATTTACCTATGGAGGCTAAATTACCACTGAGCCCTAGTAAAGTTTGAATCAACTGGCTCGATAGTGTGACCCCTGTCTGTTTACTCTCAAACTGAATATTACTCTCTGTCACTTTGACAAAAAGACCTGAACTTGAGACTAATTTATTGAGCGCGTCATAGTCATATAAACTCGTGCCTGACTCTGCCATCGCCTTGGTTAAAGCAGCAAAAAATACACTCACTTCACCAAACGCATTTTCAGCTTCTTGCGGCAATACACTTCCACCTGCGGTACTGTTTAGCGTACTTGCGATAAATAAGTTGCCGGTGGCATTCACTACAAATTGTTTAGTCGCTGGCACTTCATTGCTGTTTGTCGTCGTTAAATTAGCGGCTCTGGTTTGTGCATTACTCACAACAGTGCCGGGTTGAGGTGTTGACATACTCGTTCCTTAGATCTTGGTCTAGCAGATATTCTTCTTATGTCGATTTAGTGTAGTCGCATTTTCAATTACTTAAAATTTACTTTTGTGATTTTTTACAACCCAACCTATGTCGTAAAAACAGCACTAAAATAAACTGGTGGGCGTACCCTGATGATGTAACAACTGCCACTTATCATTTTGCTCGACCCATAAAGATGATCGATAGGCATGCTCTGAAAGCGTGCCATCAGTGTTCCGCCATGCGGAGCGATAAGTAAGAAGCAAAGCGTCACTATTCATATAAGCACAGTGAAACTGCTCTGCTACTACCTCCCCATCTGGCCATTCTTCTTCATTCATTAAGCATAGGATCTGGCCTAAGTTATATTGGCTTCCAGAGCGTCCAACCTCAATAAATTGAGGGTGAAGGAGTTCGCGACACAGCGCCATATTATGCCTATTTTCTTTGCGGTGAAGCGCACACTCCTTCGCGATCACTTGCTTAATAATTGACGTTGAACACATCAGAGCAGGCTAAGGCTGTTTATCAAATACGATGACGCCCTCTGGGATGGTATACCAGTCTTGCTTTTCACTAACCCATGCATGGGCCGTCGGTTGAATAAGGCGAGTATCGTCCAAATTACTTGGTTTGAGTTTAATTGAATTCGGCTCTGCTGGATTAAAGTGGTAAATGCGATTGCCGCAAGTTGGGCAAAACTTAGCTCCGCTAACGTTACCGCTGTCAGCAGGGCGTCGCCATTCCTTCATCGGACCCGAAAATTCAATATCGTCTTTATCAACAATGGCTGTAATGCTAAATGCGCTGGTTGACAGTTTTTGGCAAGCCTTACAATGACAGGCGACCACCATTTTAGGTGCTGCTTTTAACGTGTAGCTTACTTCACCACATTGGCACGAGCCGTTAATTGGAAATGTCATAAAATATCCTTGCTTAAGTTCGGTCTAACTTCATTGGAACAAATCTAATACCGTTTTTCTGTGCTTCTTGCCCTGTCGCCTGAAAACCTAGCGCAAGATAAAACGATGCTGCATTAAGCGATGAACATAGCGAGATTTGAGCTGCGGATGTACTCGCTAACACAGTATCTAATAACTGCCGGCCAACCCCTTTACCTTGAGCTGACTTAGCAACAAATAAATGGGTGAGGTAGTTACCGTCTCTTAATAAAGCAAACCCGATCAGCTCACCGTTTATCAACGCCTTGGCACCGACAAAGTTGGCGTTGCACATGACTTGAGTTACTTCAGGTATTATTTCGTTTAGATAAGTGTCTTTGCCAAGCTGCGAAAAATTCGGTAAGACGTCAGCCTCTGAGACTTCACGCATTAACCTTTCGATGGCATCCGCATCCTCGCCCTGAATCGCATTGATGGTAATCTTCACTTATGACCTTTTGATTTATTGCGTGCTTACATTTCTGGCAAACATTATCCCAAAAAAGCAATGCATTGCCGCTAGGCTAAATATTAACTTACTTAAACTGGCATCGAAAAACCAAATGCCAATAGCAAATACGGGATGCATAGCAACCATTACCCACCAGCACACTCGGCCAATGTTGTAGAGTGGGTAGCCATGTTTCTTTTGGAAATTTAATAACCCAAACGCCCAAGGCAACAAAGTCCAGACAAGTGACATACAAAGCAATAGCGTCACAACAACCTTAATTAATACTTCCCCGAGCATCTATAACCCCTCAAGTGAGGTACGCAAAACCTCTTGAGGTTTAATATTGAGCCCATCGCGCCCAAACGCAAAACTATCTCGCTTATAGCGGGGGAAAATATGCAGGTGATAGTGGCTCAATTCGTTAAAATGCCCGTTGTTTTGCACCAGCGTAATCCCATCTGGGGAAAATTTACGCTCAATTCGCACATAAAGGTCACGCGCAACGCGGTGGATTTCAGCCAGTATGGATTCAGGGACCTGAAGAAGCGTTTCATAAGGGGATTTGGGGCAAATTAAGATATGGCCAAAGTTTATGGGGTCATGATCGGCAAACGCAATCACCTGCTCTGATTCATATACAATAACCGCTTCAATATCTCTAGCAACTATCTGTTCTACAATCGTCATCAGCTACTTCTCCTTAACCTGATTACATAGAGTAATGTACCTGAGCGACTCTCTTCCTGCCAGTGATATATTCTATTTTCTCCTTTGTTAAGTGAATAATTTTCAAGCCCAAATTAACTCACAACCTATTTAAACCAGTTACATTATTCAATGAATAACCCTACAAGGAATACAACATGTTAAAAACGTTAGTTACGGTGGCTTTATTAGCTTCTGGAAGCGTAGCCAGTGCCGCAAATCACGCAGCGACCCATCATGCGATTCATTATGAAGGACGCGTCAGTAAAAACTATGCCGATGGCAGTGTGAGTTTTAATTGGCCGGGTAGCCAGCTGCATACCAAGCTCACTGGTCGTGCCTTTCATATCGAGTTGATGGGCTATGGCGATCAATTCGATGTATTGATTGATGGCAAATTTACAAAAAAGCTAAAGACCAACGCCAATGGTGTTGCGGAGACCTTCACGCTATTTGAAAGTACAAAGACAGAAACCGTCACAATTGAACTCGTTAAACGCTGGGAGCACTACGAACACAATACCCAGATCCTAAGTGTTGATGTGGACGGAAAATTAGACTCAATCCAGCAGCCACAGCCCCATATCTTATTTATTGGCGATTCAATTAGCGCAGGCTTTGGCAGTGAGTCCACTCAAAGACAGTGTGAATGGAGTGAAATTCTTGATTTAAGTAACGCGCGTAAAGCATTTCCGTATATGAGCGCGCAACAGCTGGGAGCCAGTTTTACCCAAGTTTCATACTCAGGTTTAGGCTTAATTCGAAATTGGGGCGGCAATCAACCACATCATACGTTGCGTAGTTACTACGACAAAATGTCAGCAGTATTTACCGACAACACTGACTTTGAAGACAAGTTTCCACAGCTTATCGTCATTGAAGTAGGCACCAATGACTTTAGTACCGATCCAACCCCTGCAGAGCCTTGGCAAACTATTGATGAAGTCAAAACGCAGTGGGTAAAAACGATGGTCGTTTTCACCAAACAGCTGCGTGCAAGATATCCTGCAGTCCCCATTATTTATATGCCTCGTCCGGCATATCCATATAACTTTATTATTCCAGCAACTCACGATGCAATTGCAAAGCTTAATCAGCAAGATATCAGTAAACTATACAGTCATACATTCGACTCACCATTAGAAGGCTGTGTGTGGCATCCAACCGCTTCAGAGCATCAAGACATTGCTGAGAAACTCGTTACCTTTATCAAGCAGCAAGCACTTCTCTGAGCATATGTTCAGCGTTATTCAGTGAGATTAAGCTCGATGTACTGAATAACACGCAAACCATTTACAAACTTTCACATTGTTTTTTATACAAAAATTCACAACAAAAAATCAACTCACCCGCTTTAAAAACAAATTAATGAGAACGATTTTTATTTGTAAAAATAATACTTGTTGAGATTTATACTTTTTCAACACGTAAAGCCGGTACTTTGAACGACCTACATTAATTTTACTTTTCACAACAAAAATCACCAAGGATAACCTTTTGGCAATAACTCCCCTCTTTTCAAGCACGCAAAAACATGATTAAGATCGTTACGTTATAACATTTTTAAAAATAATCATTTGTATCAAATAAATGATGGTTCTTTTCACATTCGTTTTTGCAGTTGGAATAACAAAATGACAAGGTCACTCCTGACAGTTAGCGTGCTTAGTAGCTTATATTCTTCACTTAGTGTTGCCGAACAATCCATTGAAACAATTGATGTGCATGGCACTCGCGCGCCTCTTTACAGCACGAGAGACGTGAACGCTTCGGCGTTGGGGATGAAAGATCCACAGCTTCTTCCTATTTCCATTCAATCATTTTCTGAAGAACTGATCAGCAATCAAAGAGTAAAAACGCTAGGCGAAGTGCTTGCCAACGATGCTTCTGTTCAAAACACCTCAATTGGTACGGTTTTCGACTTTGTGAGTCTGCGTGGCTTTCAACTAGATTGGACTAACGGTCTAAGACGCGACGGTTTAGCGCTTGCCCCCTACCAAGATGTACCGCTAGAGAATATTCAGCGCATTGATATCGTTAAAGGCCCGTCAAGTCTCGTATCAGGCTTTAACAACCCCGGCGGTACCATCAACTATGTGACAAAGCGCCCTACCATGGACGCCTTTTTGGATGTCACAACAGAAGTACGTAGCCGTGGAGGAAAGTATTTACACATCGACCTCGGTGGGCCAATTTCCGAAGAGCAAACGCTCGGCTATCGTATTAATGCCGCAGCAGAGAAAAACGGTGACTTTACCGGTGGTGATGACTTAGAGCGCTATTTCTTTAGTGCAGCACTGGATTGGCAAGTCTCAGACCGCCTATTTATCCGATTAGACGGCGATTACCAAGACAAAAGCACTGTATCACAGCCTTTGATAGGACTTGCCAGCGACCCCAATGATCCTGACCGTAAAATATTACCGCCCTATGTCGACACCAGTGATGTCTTGCTCGGACAACCTTGGGCAAAGTATCAAACCGAGTCATATAACCTTGCCGCACGTGCTGATTTTTGGTTGAACGACACCTGGCAATGGGTAAACCAAGCTGCGCTTTCTGGTAATGACAGGTTTACCGTTTTTCCTGATATCTACTCGGTTGATACACAAGGTAATGTGCTGTCTGCCGCTATCCACATTACCCCAGACGAAACGTATGACACACTCTCCGCACATAGTTTTGTCAGCGGTCAACTTACCACCGCTGCAATTGAACATGAGCTAGTCGTCGGCGTTAGTATTCGTGATTATGAGTCAAAGGATGGGCGTTGGTTTGAGTTAACCAACCCCGTTGGCAATATTTTCAATCCAATTCATAGCAGTAAACCGCAGTTCCCTGATTATCCAGAACCAACCAAAACTGAAGCCTCTGAAAGCGCGTTATTTATCACAGATACCTTGCACTTTAACGATGTATTTTATGCCACCTTAGGGCTGCGTCATATTCAATACAAAAAAGAGCAAACTCTACCTAGCCAAACTAAAACCACGCTAGACGACCGAACTTTTAATACCCCCATCATAGGTCTTAACTACAACCCAAGCGATCAGCTCGCGTTTTATGCCAGTTACTCAGAAGGCGCGGGGGAAGGCGGCGTTGCAGTCATCGGCAGCGGTGCAATAAACGAGGGCGAATCACTCGGCCCACAAGAAAGCGAACAAATTGAAGCTGGCATAAAATACCAAACGGACACCATGAACTACTCGATAGCCGTCTTCGAAATAGAAAAAATGTTGGAGTACCACAATCACATTACTAACTATTTCGTGCAAGACGGTGTCCAGTCACATAAAGGTATTGAGCTCAATGCTAGTGGTTCATTGGCTCACGGTCTTGCAACCGTAGCATCCATCACCTTGATGGACCCCAGCTTAGATAAGCTCGACGGCGAGCCCGCGCTTAATGGCAACACCCCAGCCAATGTGCCTGAATTTCAAGCAAATCTCTATGTCGACTATCAACTGCCATTTTGGGAGGCGTTAAGCATCAATGCGGGTATTTTCCATGTTGGTGAGCGCGAACAAAACGTCAATAACACGCTAAAGCTACCAGCCTACACGCGCTTCGACTTGGGCGCTAAATACCACTTTACTGACATTAACACCACGCTACGACTCAAGGCCGAAAACCTGTTCGACAAAGAATATTGGCTATCTGGCGGTGCCAAAGGCATAGACTGGGGAGTCGCTCCAGGTCGTGGCCGCACCTTTATCGCCTCATTAAGCGTGAGCTTTTAAGGATAATTCATGACTACACCTGTTATTCAAATCAATAACCTGCAAAAGCGCTTTGGTGAATACCAAGCGTTACAGGGATTAAACTTGAGCGTACATCAAGGTGAAATTCTAGCGCTGCTAGGCCCAAATGGTGCAGGTAAAACCACCACGATTAATTGCTTACTGGGCTTTTTACAACCGGATGCCGGGGAAATCACCATCGCTGGAATTAATCCACAACATGACGTAGTAACGGCAAGGCAGCAACTGGCTTATATTCCTGAACAAGTCGCGCTCTATCCGCGACTTAGCGGACTTGAGAATCTCGCGTATTTCAGCAAAATGGCCAGCATAGAAAAGACCGACGAGGCCTTTCGCACACTGCTCAGTGAAGTAAAACTGCCAAGTCACGCTGTAGACAAACCCGTTGCAACCTATTCAAAAGGGATGCGACAAAAAGTGGGCATAGCCATTGCCCTCGCAAAACAAGCCAAGGCATTGATCTTAGATGAGCCTACATCAGGTCTTGATCCTTCAGCCAGCCATGAATTTAGCCAGCTCATTCAGTCATTAGCAAAGCAAGGCGTTGCGATTTTAATGGCGACCCACGACTTATACCGCGCTCAAGAAGATGCTCATCGCGTGGCAATTATTAATCAAGGGCAATTAGTCGATACCTTAGTCTATGAACAGCTGCAAGAAGTCCAACTTGAATCCGTTTACCTCAAACATATCAAGGTGGGTGTCTGATGTTTCAAACGACATTAAAAAAGGAATGGCTCGATACCAAGCGACAGGGACAAGCTCTTTGGCTTGGAGGCATTGCAGTATTGCTGCTCTTGCTTGCCTGCTTGACTGGTTTTAAAAGCCACCAAAGCTATCAGCAAGCCGTCACGGAAGTGTCCCAATCAGAGCAATTACGCTGGTTAAATCAAGGTGAAAAAGGTCCCCATTCCGCCGCCCACTACGGTATTTATGTGGTCAAACCCACCACCCCATTGGCTGCACTCGACGCGGGATTACAAGCATACCAAGGGAATGTGTTGAGGCTTGAGGCTCATATTCGCAACGATAGCATGTTTAGAAGTGCGCAAGATAACTTGCCGATGTCACGTTTTGGTAGCTTATCACCCGCCTTTGTGCTGCAAGTCTTACTACCGCTATTGATTATATTAATTGGCTACCCACTACTTGCCCGAGAGCGTGAGCAAGGCACCTTAAAACAACTGCTCGCATCGGGCGCAAGCCCAGCTAAGTTGTTTATCGCCAAATGTGCGCTGCTTTTTGCTATTTCTTGCTTATTTTTATTGCCTGTCGCGCTTTTTTTACTTTATAGCCAAGTAACAAGCGCGGAGCCTCATACACTCAGAAGTGGGCTATTTTTACTATTTTATTTGGTTTACTTATTGCTTTGGTCGTTACTCACCACCACGCTTTCAAGTTTACTTCCAACGGCAAGGCGCGCATTGGTAGCGCTATTAACCATTTGGGCCCTTACAACACTTTTACTACCAAAACTGGCGATGAATATCGCAACCACCATTCATCCGCAAGGTTCAGGTCAAGCGTTTCAAGCAAAGCTTGAAAGTGAGGTTTATACCGAGGCACGAGTTGAAGCAATCGCAAAGTTCAAACAACAAACATTGACTCAATATGGTGTTAGCAATGTGGAAGACTTGCCCTTTGACTATGCCGGAGCGCAACTCCAATTTGGTGAACAATACGCTGATAAAATCTTTGACCGCTTATTTTCAGCGCGTTTAGCTCAACTAGAAGCGCAATCACAAAGCTATCAACTTGCAGGAATGTTAACGCCGTTTATCGCGATACAAACGCTGTCGATGGCCACCGCAGCCAGCGACTTTACCCACCAGCAAGCATTTGAGAATGCGGCAGAGCAGCACCGCCGCCTGATGCAAGAGGTGCTTAACTTTAATCAAAGAGATCACGGTCACAAGGCGGACGGACATTACACCGCGGGCGAGGAATTATGGCAGCAGATCCCAAAGTTCGCATTCCAATACCCTAATTTCATTCGTTACCTGCCTCACTACGTTATCAGCCTGTTTAGCCTGAGCTTTTGGTTGATTGTGCTGGTGTTATTGAGTTTCTTCGCGATTAAAAAACTGCGCTTGGAGGAGCAAAGATGAAACGCTTAATGTTAGCTACTGAGTTTAAAAACCTCTGGCGAGAAAAGCTCGTACTCGCGCTGTTTGTGACCACTACCATGCTTGCACTAGTGGCATTTTTTAACGCCCATTACTTTGCTAAAAAACAGCATGGCGTGGTACTTGCCGCACAGCAAATGCAGCAACAGGCCATCCAAGATGCCAAAGCTGGATTACCCGAAAGAGTCGCCAGTACAGCAGACTATAAATGGTGGGAAGACCCATACGACCTGCGCGGGCAGGCTTTTTACTTAATGCAAAATTACGCCACCAAAACCCCGCTTGCAACGTCGCCAATCGCAACAGGGCAAGCCGACGTATTACCTTACTATTTTAAGATGCTAATCAAAGAAAAACAGCACATCGTTCATCAATATGACTATGTTCATCCGCTATCTCTGTTGTTAGGCCAGTTCGATTTAAGTTTTGTAATTGTCTACTTACTGCCATTGCTCATTATTGGCATTTGCTTTAATGCCTTGGCAAGTGAACGCCAAGATGGGCAGCTAAGACTACTGATGCTGCAAGGAGGCAGTGCGACCCGCCTTCTGACCTATCAATTATTGCTGCGAAGCGCGTTAATTGTGCTGCCATTTTTAAGTATTAGTAGCCTGCTTTTAATAACAATACGAGAGCAGCTAGGAGTGGTTGAACTGCTGAGCTATAACCTTATCGCACTATGTTATTCTGGGTTTTGGATTGCCTTAACCGCTTGGGTAAATAGCAGAGCTAAAAGTGCAGCAAACAACGCAGCTACCTTAGTCACCTGTTGGCTTGCCTTGGTGATTGTGGTTCCAGCTTTGGTCAATACCAGCATCGCTTTGCTTGACCCAACCCCTTCACGAATTCACTATATAGATAGCCTCCGTGTCGCTAGCGACGATGCCCAAAAAGCGAGTGAAAAGACCTTAGCTCAGTATTTTCAAGATCATCCAGAACTTGCGAAGAATGGCAGTGGTTCCAGCGATTACGCAACCAAAAAAATCGCCACCATTAATTCTGTTGAACGCGCAATGGCGGCCGAAGATTTACGCTTTTTAACTGCGCAACAAGCACAGCAACATAATGCACAAAAGCTACAGTATCTCTCCCCCGCACTCATCGCACAAACACTGCTGGTTGATTTAGCGGGCAATGGATTAGCACGTCATCACGCCTTCATGGCGGAAGTTGAAGCTCATCATCAAGCACTACAAGGTTTCTTTGCCAACGAAATTGCCAAAGCCAACCAAAGAGGAGACTTTGCTCCTTGTGAGGGTTGTAGCGCCAAGCCAACGCTCACGGACTTAGCTGATATTCCTCAATTTAGCAGTGACTTTGCCACACCAGTGAACAACTACACGCCATTAATCTGGTTGCTGCTCCTAGCCGCCGGCCTGCTCCTTATAGCAAAACGCCGTGTCAACAAGATAGACAGTGCAAACAACAAAGAGGTGTTAGTCGTATGAGTGATGCCTTCACTGCAAAATTGCATCCGCAAACGCAGAGCCTGCTCGCGGAGCACCAAGCCAAGTTATTTGAATGGGCGGCAGCATTGGGAGCGCCGCTACATTTAGTGTTTCCTCAGCGTTTTGCGGAAAATATCGAAACCCTGCAAGCTAACTTAATAAAGCTCGGGCTTGAACATGAGATTTATTTTGCCAAAAAAGCCAACAAAGCCCAATGTTTTACTCAAGTCGCGTCCAATCACGATATAGGAATAGACGTGGCTAGTGTGCAAGAGTTTGAACTTGCCCTAAGCGGTGGTATTCAAGGTGTAAAAATTGGTGTATCTGGTCCGCATAAATCAGATGCACTACTTAGCTTAGCGCTTGTGCATCAAGCACTTGTCGCCATAGATTCAAGTGCTGAGTTAAGCTCCATCATTACACTGGCCCGCCAGCGAAAGCGCCCAGCGCAAGTGCTACTGCGTTTACAAACACAACCAACTAAAGCCTCACGCTTTGGTAGTTCACTGTGCCAGCTTACGCCGCTATTAGCACAGTGTCGAGAATACAAGGAGTGGGTAAGCTTAGAAGGATTTAGCTGCCACTTAAGCGGGTACTGCCCACAAGCACGTGGCGAGAGTATCCATACTTTAGTCGGTGCGATAGACGAGGCCAAGCAAATGGGACTGTCGCCATCAAAAGTGAATATTGGCGGTGGCCTGCCCGTCTCCTACTTACAGAATGAGCAGTGGCAACAAGCCTTGGACTTTGAATGCTTTTTTGCAGATAAAACCTTTGCAGGATTTTATCCCTACCATAACAAACAAAGCCCTGCGGACACCTTACACGCTATTTTGGCAGTGAAGAACGCGCATGGACAAACCGCATTAGCGGCATTACGCCAAAGGAACCTTACATTGATGCTTGAACCTGGGCGCGCACTGCTCGAAGAGGCTGGCATTAGCTTGTTTAAAGTGCAAGGGACAAAGCCGCACCTAGGCACATCAGACTGTTATATCGCTACACTTTCGGGCTCGAGCTTATCACTGTCAGAACAGTGGTTTGAAAGCGAATACTTGCCGAGTCCGCTGTTACTCACGGCACATTCAAACCGCAAACAAGGAACGTATCGCGTGGCTTTTGGCGGCGCAACCTGCCTAGATAACGACATGATAAGCTGGCGGTTTATCCCCTTGTCGCAACTACCGCAGCGCGATGACCTAATGGTTTACCTCAACACTGCAGGATATCAAATGGATTCAAATGAATCTGAATTTCACTCTATGCCATTGCCACGAAAAATCGCCGTAACGTGGGAGCACAACAGACTTTCTTGGCAACTACTTAGCTAGAAAAACCCCAACAACACAACGTAAAGGAGCCTATTTATGAACATAAATGTGCAGCATTCGCTCGCCTCGACATTATCCCTAACCCCCTATTTAAGGGTTTCGCAAAGTATTGGTAATACCCCGCTAATGCAGTTTTTAAGTCTACCAAACGGTAGCAAACTGTTCCTTAAACTTGAGCAATTTAACCCCACTGGTAGCGCTAAGATCCGAATGGCGAAGTCTATGTTAGATGAAGCAGAAGCCAGTGGCCAACTGAAGCCAGGTGGCTGGGTCGTTGAGTCAACTTCTGGCAATACCGGCGTTGGTCTTGCGCTGCTTGCAGCGGAGCGTGGCTATCGCTTTACCGCACTTGTGGATAACCATGCGGCAAAAGAGAAAATTAGTAATATGAAAGCCTTTGGCGCGGAAGTGATCTGCGTTAGCGAAGCTGGAGACGACAGCCTATCTACTGATATTCGCGATGCAATGGCCGCGAAGCTGGCACAAGAGCAAGGCGCATTTTGGACCGCCCAACACAATAATTTTGCCAATAGCCGCGGTTATACAGGACTTGCGCAAGAGGTCTTTCATGAACTTGGTGAACACATTACTCACCTTGTCGGTGCGGTTGGCACAGGTGGGTCGCTATGCGGCACAACAAGGGCTTTGCGCGACTTAGGTTGTCATCACCTCACAACGATTGGAGTTGAACCTGTAGGGTCTGTGATTTTTGGTGGACCAGGACTGAATTATCATCAGTCAGGAACGGGGACGCCGGAAGGCGCTGAGATAGGTCCCGTTATTGAGTATGAACTTATCGACAAAGGCGTGAAGGTATCTGACAAACAAGCGTTTAATACCGCCAGGTACCTTGCCAAGCACTACGCCCTAATGGTCGGTGGCTCGGCAGGTGGGGTTATATACGAAGCAGTACAGGCGTTAAAAACCGCCCCCGCCGATAGCTTATTTGTGGTACTCGTTTGTGACGGTGGCGAGAAGTATCTCGATACGGTATTCAATGATGATTGGATGGCAAAACACGACCTTATCGACATTAACATCGAGCAAGAGCTCGATGACCTATTAACGCAATATAAACCTGCCGCGAGAGCCTAACCATGACCCAACAAACTGTTCTGCCGATACTAAATGAAGCCCGACTGGCGCAACTTGATTTTCCCTATAGTAAAGTCATTGAGGTGGTGGAAAATGCCTTTCGTTCACTGCACCACCCTGACTCTGCCAACCCACTCAAAGTGATTATGACGCCACAAGATGGTCGATCCATTGCCTATAGTATGGCTGGCCGAGATGCCGCAAGTAATACCGTAGGGTTTAAGGTCGTCTATGAATACGACCCAGACAGAAGTCGCAACCAATATCAATTCTATTCCTTTATTTTCCTTTGCGATGATGCCACAGGCCACCCTGTGGCCCTAATGGATGTAAAAGAACTAGGTCCTATGCGCACATCAGCCACCTCCGCCTTGTTCGCAAAATATGCCGTTCATTCAGATGCTAAAAATGCGTTGGTTGTAGGCACCGGTGTTCAAGGGCAAATCGCTTTACCAATGCTGGTCACGGCATTACCACAACTCACAAATCTAACCGTTCATGGCAGCTATCAAGCAGGTTTGGAAGTGGTTCAGCAAAAACTAAAGGAGTATCACCCACAGCGACAAGTTGCGGTATCACAAGATTTAGAAGCTTCAGTAAGACAAGCCGATGTGATCCTTGCCGTTACTGGGTTATCCGCCAAAGAGAACATAAAATATGAATGGTTAAAACCCGGCGCTGTGGTGATTTTAGTTGGCTATGGGATCGAAAAACCAGTGCTACACCGAGCTGATAGATTGCTCACAACGGATGCAGAACAAATGAAGGTCACCGGAGACGATTTATTAGACGAGAACGATAAGCTACCCGCCGTTGATGCGACATTGACGGAAATACTAAATGGTGAAAAGCCGGCACGAACCCACCCTGATGAAATTATCTTTGTCTATAACAGCGGCATGATCATTACTGACGTGGCACTCGGAAGAGCGGTTGCAGACTTTGCCATCACACAAGAAAACGTGGAGGAAGTAACGTTATGGTAGCTTCAGCGCGCGCCGATATTTTTAAAGTAAGTCAGCTCGCAGGGCCGCTTATTCTGACCAATCTGCTCTACGTGGCAATTGCAACGATAGATCTTATCATGCTCGGTATGTTGAGCCCGTTAGAACTGGCTGCTGGCGGCCTCGCCATTGGTATTTTTAATCAATTTAGAACCATGGGAACGGGCGTAGTCACGGCAACGGGTAATCTGGTATCTGATGCAATCGGCAAGGCTAAACTAGATCAGATCACTCCTCTTTTTAACGCCAGCATGCTTATCGGAACATTTTTGGGTCTGCTATTCGCCGCCGCGATGTTTGCCATAGAGCCATTTTTAAGGTTTATCGGTACATCCGAGGCAATTGCCAATTTGACGACCCAATATTTAACCGTTGTCGCTTTGGGCCTATTACCTTGTTTTTGGTTTCAAAGCGTACGGCATTTTAGTGTTGGATTGAAAAGACCAGGGCCATTGATGTTAATAACGGGTGTATCTGTTGTACTCACTATCGTGCTCAATTACGGTCTAATTTTTGGTCAGTTTGGCCTACCACAACTCGGCTTTGTGGGGGTTGCAGCCGCCACGTGTATCGTGCTGTATTTATCGTTTTTACTGTTTGTACTATTTGCCAAGCGCGATGACGTACTCAGCCCCTACCTCACTATAAAGTTTTGGCAAACCGACCGTGAAGCACTTAGTAAAACATGGAAAATGGGCGTGCCAATTGGCGCAACTTACGGGCTTGAAGCTGGTTTTTTCACCGTGCTTGCGTTGTTTGTGGCAACACTCGGCGTAAATGCCTTAGCCGCCCACAACGTGGTAAGCCAAATGGTGTACATCGTATTTATGGTATCTGCTGGCATTTCATCTGCTTGTTCTATTTACATCAGCGAAGCCAATGCTGCGGGGGACTTTCATCATGCAAAACGCATCGGCAATTTGGGGATTATTTGCGGTGCCGTGGTCATGTCTGTTTTCGCCTTAATCTATTTATTCACACCCGAGTTTGTACTGCTGCCATTTTTAAGTGCAGAAGAATTACAAAACTCCGACGTCGTTGTTATCGCTATAGAGCTACTCGTTATTGCCGCCTTTTTGCAATTTTTTGACGCGTGGCAAAATATCGGGCTCGGTATCTTGCGTGGACTTGGCGATGTTAAAAGCACCCTAATGCTGTCTTTAATTGGTTATTGGTGCATTGGTCTTCCCGGTGCGTGGTTATTTCAAGAGTTTTTCTCTTTGGGTATTTTGGGCGTTTGGTACGCCTTAATGTTAGGACTTGCAGTCACAGCACTATCTGAGATTTGGCTTTTTAATCATAGGGCTAACCGTTTGCTTGAGCCCACATCACTCAAGGAGCAAAACGCATGACAACGACAATGCCAAACCCAGCCCGCAAAGAAGTCATTGCACTGCCGCCCTATGGTGCAGGACAAACCATTGAGCAAGCAACAGCGCGTAATCTCCACCCCAATATGATAAACCTCTCAGTGAATGAAAACCCTTTAGGGCCAAGTCCTGCTGCGCTTAATGCTTTTAAAGCACAACTGCATACCGCTAGCTGCTATCCAGACAGCCAATGCACTGAGCTAAATGAGCAGCTGGCAACTAAACTTAACGTTGCCAGAGAACAAATTGTACTCGGCAATGGCTCTGAGGATGTACTCTCAATGCTCTGCAAAGCTTTCCTCAGTCAAGGCGATAAGGTGTTAGTGGCCAAGCCTACCTTTGCGCTTCATGGGATTTACGCCAATATGATGGGGGCAAAGGTCCTAGAAGTGCCGATGCAAAGCGATTTGTCCTATCGAATTGATGATTGGCTCGATGCTATCGCATGCCACCCAGATTTAAAAATGCTTATGCTTGCTAACCCATCCAACCCCATAGGTTGTACGTTTGATGCCAATAATTTGCAGCGCCTCATTGATGCCTGTCCGCTCAATACGGTTATCGTCATTGATGAAGCGTACTGCGAATATGCCCAAGGCCATAAACAGTTTGCCGATAGCTTAACACTACTTCAAACACAGCCTCGTCCCTACGCGGTATTACGGACTTTTTCCAAAGCCTATGGTCTTGCAGGGCTTAGAGTGGGCTACGGCGTAATGGCAAATGCACAATTGGCGGATTATCTGCACCGCGTACGTACACCTTACAATGTAAATCGACTAGCACAACTTGCAGCGATCGCGGTACTACAAGATCCCTCCTATTTGGCAGACACGGTCACGCAAACGAATCGCGAAAGGGAAAAACTCAGCGCCGCCCTCACCGAGCTGGGTTATTTTGTCGCGCCAAGTCTAGCCAACTTTTTATTTATTGATGTCAAGCAGCCGTCTGCGCATGTCGCATCTTTGCTGCTGCAACAAGGAATAATGACAAAACCATGGCTAGAATCAGGTTTTGATCATTTTGTAAGAGTAAGCATCGGACTGCCGGAGCAAAACCTTAGGGTGCTTGAAGCCTTTAAACAGTTGTAAGTATCGCCCTCTGTGAGGGCTTTTAAGCACAAGCTGCCTGCTGATTTAAATGGTAAAGTACTTGGCTGTCGGCCTTATGAGTAAATAAGGTCGACTTTTCTGGAAAGTACTTGCCTGCTTTGGCAGCAGCAAAGATGTCTTCAATTATGGGGGCGCGACAGATGGCGGTTACAATATGAGCGTCATCACTTAGCTCAACTTTATTTTTAGACCACAGCTCCTCAAACGCTGGCAGTGCCTGCAGTGCTCTACGCAACTGGGTCTGAATAAGATAAGAATCGCTTGTCGCGCGTTGGAGAGCAAAACATAAAGCAGCTTTCCCCAACCAAATAGTATAATCGCCCTCAGTCTCCGAGGATTCACAGATATCAAAATCGCTAAGGTGCTGTTTGAATTTAGTAACATCTACAGCTTGTGTGTAAGATGCCTGCACCGCGAAACTCGTTATCACCGCATCTTGCTGTGGAACTAACCATGCCATCATCCGAGATTGAGGCGCATGACGTTGGCTGGCAGCAAACATCCTGTGATGTCCATCAGCAATTAGCCATTGTTGGTGCATTGCGATCTGCTGTCTGAATTCTTGTAGCACGTGACGATTTTCAACAGCATAGAGGCGATGAGTACACTCACCGCAATCACTGTGCCACTGCGCAGTTTCAACACATTCCGCTTGCCATCGCACCTTGTCCAAATTAAGTTTTCCGACCAAAAGACACGGGGGTAAGAGCAACTTCTCGAGCTGAACACGCTTTTTCAGCGCCATAGCATGGGTAACCGAAACCGACTCGTGAGGCAGAATCGCTTGCTCAGGTAACACTGAAACGTCAAGCTCGGCCAAAATGCCTGTAACCAAAATACCACCTTGCTCCACCTTGGTAAAGATGAAGTGGTCCATCCGTTATTGTGATCATAAAATAAACCTTGCACCATTTTAGATACAATATAACATACCATAAATTGAGTAACATCAAGTTTACATGACAATTTATACTGACTTGTTTAGTGTGGTTATTGCTTTGCCTCAATAATCAGAAAAAATTCAGTAAGTTTGCTTTAACTTACTGAGCTTTTTGTATTACAGATTTGGTGACAACGAGAGTTGATAATCATCAAAGTGTACTTCAGCCTGTTTTTGATGTTGAACCGTAACACTAGGGGAAGCGATAAGAACTTGACCCTCAGAAGATAAGCTGTAAATCTCGGTCACTATTTTCACTTGGTTTTCTTGTTCAATTTTTGAGGTGAGGCGAATTTTTAGCTTATCTGAAAATACAATCTCGCTGAATGCGCCTTCGTCATTCAAAACCTGAACATCAGCCAGCGTTTGTCCCTGAGAGGTTAGCATAAGGTCAACCATCACGGGCTTAGCTGACGCCGTTAAGGTAAAAACACTTGCAGCCATCACAGCAGTACCTGCAAAAAATGCCGCAGCTTTGCGTGTTAATTTGGCACCTTTTAGCTTAGGCTGATGTTGAATTTCTATCACCTTAACTTCATAAACCGCAGCAAGTGCTTTTATCGACTCGAGCGATGCCGTCCCTGACTTTTCGATACGTTGTATGGTTCGCAGGCTTAGCCCAGAAACCTGTGCCAATTCGGATTGACTCCACGCCCGCTCTACTCTTTTCGATTTTATAAGTTGTTTGTTAATTTGCATTTCCATGATTGGTCTCCTGTATTAGTTAGCTCAACTATACTCGGAGACCTTCCTACTGATTACGCCACTTAGGCGACATAGGTATGTCAACTCTATGACATTAAAGAATAAATTAAAACTCTTTCACTGTGTTCTGACACATAACGTTTAAGAGTTAAGCATTAATGATATTTTCACTTAATATTGGCAAATCAGTTTACACAAATACTAAATGGACATTTCATCGAGTTGTTTCACCATCGACTTTAGCTCATTAACTGTGACTTTTTCTGCACTAAACTCTTTGCTAAGATTTTGCTGGGCTGCTGCGAAAAACGGCTCAGCTGTTAGTGAGTTTCCAAGCTTTTCGTGCAATAATCCGATACGGATGTAAGTAAATGCTAAAATATTGGGCCCTAATTCAGCACGAACGCTTGAGGACTCCGCTTGATTCAAAAGCCTAGCCAACGACTCCAAAGCATAGATTCCACTTTCAATTGAGCCATCTTTATATTGCTGAAATGATATTTCAACCTCATTTTTAATAAAATCCATTTCCATATCTTCTGCATAAGCGGTTGTTGTATTGAGTGTAATTAAGCCACATATGCCTATTAAACATCCTTTAATCATCGAATTCTCCTTAGCCTGTTGTAACATTTATTTTTAGAGTTCGTACCTTTTATAGCAAAAAAAGTTTACTGTGTACATTTTATCATCTTAAGGATGAGTTATTATTGAGCGGGTTTAATTACTGATACAAACGCCAGCTTCTCTATTCCATGTGTGGGCAACCAACGTTTAAACTCAATAAATCCATACTTTTGATAAAGCGCTATGGCGGGGATATTTGCGCTAGCTGTTTCAACTATTACCTTCTCCGCACCCAACTCAGCTAACACAAAATGCAGTAATTTACCCGCAATCCCTTTGCGAAAATAACTGGGATCAACGGTCAGGCTAACTATTTCTAGCGTTTTCTCAACAATGACAATTTCAATGACAGCAGCAAGATTTTGATTTTCAAAATATCCATAAAAGTGACTCGTCGCACCGCATATATCTTCTATCGTTCGAGATAAAGGCGGAAAATAACTCGCCCCAATTAACTCTGCTTCTACTTTGTATGAGCGTTGAAACACACTGAAAATCTCTATCGCCACCAACGCATCGCGATTGTCTAATTGTCGAATCACAGCAAATTTCTCACATTTTAACGTATTAGGTGCGCTTAAGTCGGTGTTTTCCAAATTCGAGCGCACCCAATCATATTTAAAGTTGGCTATCTCAACTGATTCATTGTTTTAAATTCCATTCCTATTTTTTTCGCATGAGCGAAGATTTTTAGCAATGTATTTGTCGGTGTTTGCCAGCGATCTGTGACTTCTCCCTCGACGATACAATGGCCAACCAACACTAGGTCTCTACCTGTCTTCATTGCTCTTTCCATCGCTCCAAACACTCTTTCTTGAGGTTCAAAATAAACGCTGTCAATACCCACACCATTATAGAAATAGCCATCACTTTGTGTCGCAAATCTCAAACTATCCGTTTTGGGACTTAAATATCCCCTAACGGAAGTGAACTCGCTTTTCAGAGCTTCACTTAGTTCTAAATTATATGAGCCGAACGGAAATGCAAAGGCAGTTACGTTAAGACCATCATTTCTCATGTTCGTAAGAGAATCCAACACTGCACCTTTGAGCCAAGACTCTACACCATGTTTTTCAACCCATTCCACTGCATTTGCGTGATAAGTAGTATGGTGGGCAATTTCAAAGCCTCTACTTTGCAAGTCGAGCAGATTTGCTGCCATATCACTATTATACTTACTCACGTATAAAGTCGCGGTGGCTCCGTGCTCTTCAAACAAGTGCGCATGCTCTACCCACGAGTCAACACAGTGGCCGTCATCAAATGTCAAAACAACGCTGCCCAGATTTTCACGACCAAGAACAACCTCTTTGATCACTTCGATTTCTTTAACTACTTCGATTTCTTTAACTACTTCGATTTCTTTAACTACTTCGACTTCTTTAACTACTTCGACTTCTTTAACTACTTCGACTTCTTTAACTACTTCGACTTCTTTAACTTTATCTGAAGAGCAACCTAACAAAGTGGTTAATACAATTGCAATCGGTAAATGCTTAACTGTTAACATAAACGTCCCTATAAACAACCCAAAAGGAAGCGATGCTAACATTGCTAAATTACCTAGAAAAGGGATTCTTGTAAAAAAAACCTCTATTAGATACAAAAAAAGTATTTATAAACAAACAATTAACAAAAATTGCATACTTCTAAAGTATGCGCCGAGCATTCCGTTCTTGATGAGAACGATTCATTCTAACTTTGCGAGATCAATGCAAGAAAAGATACAAATGCTGGTTTTTCATTTTAGCTTCATTAAACCAACTTTCGAGCTGCGCGATTTGGGTTTGATCAAGCTCACCATAGTCCGCTTCGTCTGTATTGATGCTCTCAGGTGCAATGCTGAAAATTGCAGGAAAGTCATCTGGGATTGGAAATTTATAAGGCATATCCATCATAGATGGTGAACGGGATATCATAAAGATTATCCATATCGCATGGGTACCACGCACTATTGTTTAAAAATTGTCCCTTTATCTCGCAAATGGCCTTGAATAAATAACCAAAGGCAAAACCTAGTCCAGCTCGGTTCCCCTCACCAATCAGCAGTTCTTTGAGTAAATCTAACGCGCGAACGTGCTCGCTATGATCTTCTAGCATTGAATTGATCTCACGCAATTCTCTCGCACATTTTAAATTAACTTCTTCAAAAAGTACTCTTGCTGGTGTGTTTAACAGTGCTTGCGTATCTACTAGATACGCCATAGGACATATTATCTCATTAATTTAGTCCATTGTTTACCTAATTGCTTTGCCAGCACGATTGCTGATTGCAATAATAAGCCATGCTAAAAAGTCGGTCGTTATTGTCCGCCTCTCAAAGCACCATTAGCACAACGAAACTTAATATTGAAATCATCTGAATTATCAATTTTATGCTATTGAATGGCCACATAACTCGCCGATCCAGCCACAGAGTCAAGAGTTAGTGCTGATAGTACCAAAACCCACTGCTAAAACTGCAGTTAACGGCTAGAACTCAGGTAAACACTAAAATTTTAAACAAAACGATGGTATTTAGGGCGGATAGAGCCTGGTATTATTTCTAGTGAATTTCAAGTTGTTGCGGTTATAGGGTATAAACAACGCACACTAAAAATAATTTACATAAGATCAAGGAAGCGTTTCATGTCGTTAGCTAAACACACACTCGATTTATCACTAACGGATAAAGTTTGGTTCAAATATGTGACTCTAAAAAACAAAAATGAATTGAACGATAACTCTCAAGTATCACTCAAATCTATCGCAGCGCTGGGCATGCTTTCCGGTGGCGCTGAGTTTTTATTTGCATTATTAGTCTTCGCCTTGGCTATCACAGCGTCGTTTATTGATGGCGAGTACCCACGCTACCTTGCCTTTCCTGCTTGTTTAATCGCATTTTTAATTATCTTTTTCACTAAAAGAGTCATGCTGTACAAAAAATTTGGCTTTGGCTCTCAATGGGTGATGGACGTGTCGAAAAACCAATTAACCATTTCGCCCAAAGCAATAAAAACAAAGGTAACTGGTACGCAAAAAATTGCTAGAGAAGATATTACTGAAATCACCTTTCATTACTTACTATTAAAAGACCGCAAAGGCGGAAGAATAAAAACAACGGCCAATTTATGCTTTGCCGAAATCTTATTAAAAGATGGTACAAAAGTAGAACTCAATGGCACTCGGATCGGTTTTTTTGACTTACTCTACTTACTTATATTCTTTGATTATCCCTTAGTTTATCGAAATACGTCTGCAGGCGGCAGCTCTGATATTGCCATCATTTTACTCAGGTTACTCTCCCTTTCTGCCATTGCCGCCGGTCTTGCTAAGCTTGCGCTGAATTAAAAAAGTTCGCGCTTATTCTCGTTTAAATTGAGTAATAAGCGCTTCTCCTTTGTCGCCATTGATTTTCTCAATGGCCTCGAGCATTTCAATGATCCGTTGACGGTCAAACGGGTTAGTGATGGTATTGCGCACATCGTCGATGATGGCCTCTAGATAATTAAATAAACTTTCCGTCGCTTGTTGACCCGCACGTGAGCGAAACAGTATATTTTTAAACGCTTCCAACACATTAACCATGACATAGCCATCGGTCTTTGCATAGTTTCTTATCGGCGTAAAATTATCATGCAGTAATTCATCAAAAGACGCTTCGTGAATATATAAAAGCGGCTCATTTTTAGCGTGTTTAAAGGAGTAGTTCACATCGCAAATATCCAAACGCTGGATAAGTAAAATACTCAGCATATCAATCGCCTTTACCGCAGTACCGGGGTCATTAATCCCTGGGCTCATGGCCTTCACTGCAATCTCCGAGATTTGTGTTAAACCATAGCGATAATGGTCGCTGATGTACTCTTCAACATAAAAAATAAAACAGCCAAGTAACGCATCCTGTAGCGCCTCATTTTCACTAAGATCCTTATTACACTTAAGAAACGGATAGCCTTTAACGGTAAAAAACCCTTGTTTAACTGCAATATATATTTTTAAGTCATGTTGCTCGCACAACCCGCACAGTTTGTCACTGTGTACTCCCTTAAAATATCCCTCTTCTGTGCTGGGTAAATTATGCCAACTCGAAAAGTCAGGAAAGTTATCAAAAGGCTGCTCTTGCTGTTTGGTGATAATATTCTTCATCTCATTCTTGGTGTTGTTAAACAGTTCATTTAGCACATTATCGACCTGTATGGCGCGGGAGATTGAATGGATAAAAAATACAAAAAAGCCTAATGAGATCAGTCCAAACACCAACGAAAGTAAAACCCCTAACGCTGGGATCCCAGTTTCACCATTGCCCACACCACGAATGTTTATCAGCATAATGATGGCATAAATGATACTGCCGAGATAAAACCCCAATACCAGCTGGTGCGACTTTCTGGTGATAAGGCCTGGCAGTACCCTAGGTGACAACCCAGCGCTGGCATTATTCAGCACAATCATCACCATTGAAAAACTAAATACCGTCAATGAGATGATACTACCCACGAGCGTGCTTAAAATGGTTCGTGCGTTTTCTTCACTGTCGACAAGTACAATCGCTATAAGCTCCTTAAAGTTGCTGATAGGAGCTGCATATTCAAGTGCAGTGGTTATAAGCGCGAAAATGAAAAATGCAACTGCAAGTAAAGAGGGGTAGAAACCGATACTACTTATCAGTTCGCGATAATTTTCGGCTAACTTGCGAGGTGTGAACATTGCTATCCTTACACTTTGAGAGTCTGGTTATATAGCCTAGCAAGACTTGAGCAATAGAGTAATGTATTTTAGAAAGTTAGCTTCGAAGGGTTAGCAAAACTAACCCTAAAACTTACTTGCGATTATGCAATGATCAAGAAGCCAACAAAGGCGATAGCAGCCGCAATCAACGCATAAGGTAGCTGAGTGATGGCGTGACTGACTAAGTTACAATCTGAGCCTTGAGCTGCCAATACTGTAGAATCCGAGTAGAAACACGCTTGACTTCCAAATGATGATGCCGACAACAACGCGCCTATTACCAAAGGAATATTAGCATCTACAGCAACGGCCAATGGCATCACGATAGGAATAGTCACAGCGAAGATCCCCCAACTAGAGCCTGTTGCAAAAGCCAAAATAGCCATAGATAAAAACACCATCGCAGGCAGTAAACCAGCAGTCATATAAGGACTCAGCGCATTTATCACATATTGTGGCAATAGCAGCTGATCGCACACATCCTTAAAGATAAATGCGGCGATAACCGTTCCTATCGCGGGTAGCATGCATTTAAAACCATTGATCATTTGCTCAAGCATGTCTGCAAGCGGCATCAACCTTTGCACCATATAAAATGGGATAGTCACAGCCAAAGTCGCTAACAAGCCTTTCCATACATCAATGTCAAAATACACTGTAAACGCCACCAACAAACCAATGGGCACTAAAAAGTTAACCAGTTTGCCTTGAGTGTCGGCTTGTTCAAATTCCTGCTCAATGGCTTTTGCAGCATAGTGATCCGGTGTATGCACTTCTTCCAAATCAACCTGCTCAAGCGCAGGCTGTCCTTGTTTAGCTGCAAGCTCTGCTTTTTTCATTGGGCCGAATAGTGGAACAACACCAAATATCACCAGTGGCACCATAATTACAGCCACCCAAGCATACAGCATGTAAGGAATGGCCTGAATATACATGCTGATCCCCTGTCCTTCTCCGGCGACACCGTTATCAACCAGCAAACCACCAAAGAACACTGCCCAAGTCGAAAGTGGTACTAGAACACAGATAGGCGCAGCGGTTGAATCCACTACATAGGCAAGCATTTCCCTAGAAATCTTAAACTTATCGGTAACGCGACGCATCGTCTCACCAACCGTCAGCGCATTAAGATAGTCATCAATAAAAATGATCACACCTAAAAAATAGGTCATAAGCAAAGACGACTTTGGCCCTTTTGCCATTTTCAGTGCATTGCGACCAAATGCTAAGGCACCACCCGTGTGCACCAACAATGCTATCAAAGCACCAAACGTACCACATACCAGAATAAGCCAGCCGATGGTTTCATCGCCCATCACTTTTAGCGAAGCATCAGCAAAATTTGCCAATACGGTGGCAGGGTCTAACAATGCGAGTCCTACAAGCGCCCCTAAGACAAGGGACAAGATAGGACGACGTAAGATAATTGCAAGCGTCAATACGACGACTGGGGGAATGATGCTAATTGCACTTGGCTCAGCCATGCGAATTTCCCAAATCAAAGGAATTTGAGCTGCGGAAAAAGGGACGCAACATCGGCTATAAACAGCGGTTGATGCAGTCTTATCCGTTTCCCAAATTCAGAACAAAAGGTTAAAATCACAGGCACTTAATGGCGTGTGAGGATCTGCCTAATATTGGGTTGACGAGTTGACTGTATGGCCCTCATTGAAACATCGCGGAGAAAATATACAGAATTTGACTTTGCGTCAATTTATTTTTTGTCTAATGCTAGTTTTGCCATGTGCTTATTTACTTGCTCTATCTCTTCAGCGGTCAATTCGGCGTAACGTCTAGGATAAGACCACCCGTACCCCCAACGAAATGGCGTAGGTAAATAAGGAAGCCCACCAAGTCGTACACCCGCTAACATCAAGGTTGCCACTTCTTCTTGACCTACCGCAGCAACACATTTTTGCAAGGCAATGTCGGCATTTTCGCGCTCTATAGCGGTACCACCTTTCCAGTAGGCAAGGTCGTGTGCCGTGCAACAGCTCAACCACAGTTCATTTTGCGCCAAAGTACCATCAGGAAATGCACTACAACCATCGCTTGTGAATGGCTTTAATTCATCAGCACTGCCGTGGCTAGATGCAAACAGCAGTGAGAATATAATTACTATTTTTTTAATCATCGTAAATTACCGTTTGGCTACTTTTATGACTTCCAACCTTAGCTGGCGCACCTTACACTTTCATTTCCATCAGCTGCGCATCTTCACCATAACTTTTGCATACCTTAATTGGCTTTGGAACAAAGCCTAGTTTCAACCAAAACCCTACGCTATTTTGAACAGCCACGAGTCGAATGCGACAGTACCCCATTTGGGTCGCCAACTCAACTAAGCGTTTAATCATCAAGGCACCAATCCCCTGCCCAGATACGGCTTGTGAAACAACTAGGTCATGTAGAAACAACGACGAACTAGGCGGCTGTTCAGGAAGTAATGTAAACAAACTCGGCGGCTAGGGTGCGCCAATAAATAGGCATACACGGCTCGATGTTGTTTAAAAACAACTCTTTGGCGAGCGCATCCATTTACTTTTTAGGATATCCACAGTTTCCGGCGCAACATCATGATACGCCTGACTTTGTAGCGTTAGGATCTCAGGCCACGACGCATCTTCGATAGCGTAATAAGTCATAATATACTCACATACGACGCTTAGGTTAACTTCATCCTATGCGCCACCATTTTGGCCTTTTTGAAATATAAGAATGAGTTTTGGGTTCTAGGGCTTTACGACTATTGGCATCAAAAACGCCGAGCACCAATGCAATGACAGGTGCGTCATCTATTGCACCTAATGTGCTACCACACTCAGGGCAAAAAGCGCGCGATGAATAATCCGATGAACGCCACGCCTTAGGATCACCGCCAGGCCCATCCCAGCTTACCTCTTCACTTGCGAACTCTACCCATGTAACGGTTAGAGCACCGCTATGTCTTTGGCACATTTTACATGAGCAGGTATGAGGGTTACGAGGGACGCCAATCGCAGTAAAACGGATCTGCCCACATAAACATCCTCCAACAAAATTGACAGCCATCCTTGTGTTTCCTTAGTATTTCACCATTATCCTAAATTAAGTACGATAGTAAATTACCGTGCCTATAAAGTTCCAAGTGAAACACAAAACTGAACACTAAGCCACTGAATTTGTGATGCATTAGTTAGGTATCTCTTAGTTACGCACTGTTACCATCGAAGTTATCGTGGGGCTCGCCGGCAAGTTCATACTTCAATACGCCAAGCTCCTGATAATAATGCAAGATATCGATAAAAGATTCGTATTCTCTTTGCGGTGAAACCGTCAAGGCAAAGCACCCATCATCCAATTGCTCGCTCTCCACGCCAGATAGAGTAAGCTCTTGAAGTAGCTCTATGTTTTTGGCATTTTCTAACTCGTTTGTAAAGCGGATCCGCAAAGAGTGATACTCACTTCGAGCCACAATCTCGATGACGTCTAAAGAACCTTCGCTATCTGGTGCAACCAAAACGTGGTCGTCGTAGTTAACACCAAAAGCAAAAAGCGGAGCGCCTTTTATTTGATAAATATTATCGCTCACTGCCGTCGCAACAATAAATTCTTCAGCACAACCTTGAGGATGGTTTTTAAAAGTAAACCGTACTTTGTCAGTGACTACATCATTCATATGGATACAAACCGCCTTTACATGGACTGATCTCGTTTTATTTAACCGACCGTAAGTCCAACAAATAAAAGTTACCCACAATTACAATGTGTTACTTGTATATGGGTTTAGATTGCAAACATGATGCAGTAGCAAAACTGAAGAGAAAATTAAGCGACGACCTATAGAAAACAAAGTGGTTAATCACCAGCTAATTTTAGCTTTGAGATCGACTGTGCGATCTTTCTTTTTATAATTTTCTGTTCAATATATAAAGAGACTCCCACTCCTATCATAGCGGTGATAAGCATCACTAACCAAAAGGACAAATTGTCGTAAGACAATAACCCAGAACCGGCAAGGTAGACGTTAAACGGTACTGCAATAAACAATACACCAAGCGCTTTGCACAGCTCATTTAAGGTTGCTGAGTCTGCTTTCGCTTCTGTAATTACCTCATGCAATATCCGATCGTCTATCAGCTCGATTTTCGTGAAATTATTCCTTATCCATCGTAAGTAATCCAATTTATCTTTGCCTCCAAATTTCGGTTTTAGATATAACGTATACAATTTGGGAACGTGGTACTCTGAGACTCAAAGTGGCATGCTAACGTTTGCCCCAAAGCACATCAATTTCTTTACCGTCTTTAACAAACTCTAGCTTCACCGTCACTTTGGTACCATTTTGTGCCTGAGGAAAAGTGCGCGTACATTGCAATACATAATGGGCGAAAAAGCGGTTATAAAATCCATGTTCGCCCATGTCATCAAAAAGATTAAATGCTTTTTCAAGCACTGAATAATCCCCTTCTTGGTGATAAGCGAGGTTAAGTTGTGCAAAACCATCGCATAGGTTTTTAATGTCGTGCAAAATCCGCGGATGCAACTCGACTATTCCTGCAAGGGTTTGGAATTTACTCGCACCTAGCCTGCGCCAATCCCGCTCTTTGCGTGCAAGTTTTCGACATCCCTTTGCTTTGAGATATTGATATGTCGCCAGAGCCACTTCGTTATGAGAGTTAAGTTGCGAATTTAACAATGCCTCAAAAATCGCATCATATAATTTCACCCGATTTTCTATAGTCGCCCGCTCAGGAAGTATTTTGTGATTGATAGGTAATGCAGCGGCAAGCGAGATGGCCAGTCTTCTATTATCAAACTGACCTAATAAAGGTAGTAGCTGAACAAACGCGTCATGGTCAAGGTGTAAGGACTTAACGATCCGCACATTATCGGCATCTTTGAGTATCTCGCTCAATCGGTGTTTTGTATCCTCAGAGTCAAACTCTGGGATCATACCCCATACCGATAAATCATCGACCAAGTGGTCCAGCTCGTTACTGGTCACACTCGCCTCTTGCTGTTTATGTAAGAGCGTCAGACCCAATGTAAACTCGTTTAGCTTGGGCGGCGTTGATGTTGAAAAGGCCACCATCTGAGCATCAAAGCTGAGATAGTAATGACGTTTATCGCCATTAATATCATCTTGATAACCACGCATTCCAAGCGTAGCAAGTTGCACTCTATTTAGCTTGTCTCTCGTTTCAATGGTTTTAAATGAATAGCTGTTACGGCTCATGGCCGACCAAGCACCAAAGCCTAAATTGAACCCATAGGCTTGCTTGATTTCAGTACTGGTTTGAAAGAAGAAGCGCTCTATCTCGATTTCATCTTGGTAACTAGGCTGAGTGATAGTACCAACCCGCCCAAATAGCGCATCAAGATGCACCTGCTCTAGGCCTTTGGTAGTTAATTTCGCTTCAAGCAGCGATTGATGACTGGATAAACGCGTATATTCAAACTTAGCACTTAACTCGGCTTTCAGCTTTGCAGCCGTTTCAATATTTGCTAACACCGTTTTTTTAATGGTCAGCAGCTCGCTTTGGAGTCGTTCTAAACTGTCCATTAGTGGATCAAGCTGTAAGCGATCTTTTAATCTTAAGATCAGGTCGTTTTGCGCTTCATCGGGAGAGTCTGTTGCGACGAGTGAAAGGACTTCTTCAACCTTATCCAGAGGTGCATTGAATATCCCTGTCAAAATACTCGAATAAGCTTGCTTAAATCCGGCTTGGTCGGCAAATTTGGCGTTCACTCCCCCAGTGATTGTTAAAGCAGTATTCGACAATGTTGATTTTTTAATTGCGAGGAAAGTATGGTGTGGTTTATCCAAGCGTTTAGAAAAGACAACACGAAAGCCACCACGGATCTCGATATTAAGGTCCGCATTTAAAGCCGAATCAAGGTTAATATCAAGTAATTCTCCTTGATCCAACCAACGACTAAACATATCGAGATTTTGCGCGATTATATCTGACCACCTAAAATTGGCGCTCACCGTTAACGCCCCTGCCGTTTCCATCATTAATGCATTATTAGGTGCAAGTGACTTAATATCCTCAACATCGAAAATAACCGGCATAGTTGCAAGGTCGCGGCCTAAGGCAAAACCCACAGCTTCATGTGGTTGATGGCAAAGGTAGGCTGCTAGTTTACATTGTGCCTGCCCATCTGTATTAATACCAAGCAGCTCCGCTTTGGAGGCACCGGTGAGATCAAAGTCAATGTGTGTGCTGTATTTTATCCAGCACACCTCATCACTATAGGTAAGTGTTGTGGTAGGTTCGAGATTTGCATTAACCTCCTTTTGCTCACCAATAATACCGTCTTCATCGATGACTGTGCTCGCGTTGATAAGCTCTATCTTACTTTCACCAGTAACACTTGTGGTTATATCTTCCAATGCGAAGCTATGGCTTTCTACCATTTCCCCGCGCCAAGGTAACAAATCACCATGATAGTCTTTAAGTGGTGTGAGGGTAGTCTCGACAAGCGTTTGTAAGCCCGTCATATTCAGTTCAATCGTCATCGAATTTCCTTTTCATCTGAAGTGGAATTATCTAACCTAAGCTCCGATTAACTATAGCTGTAATTTAACCCTGAGAGGATAATTTTAGACCAATAATCCCAATCACTATCAGCAGTAAACTGAGTAGCTTAAGTGATGACAACGGCTCTTTAAAATAGACAAAGCCAACAATAATCGACCCTAGCATACCAATGCCAACCCAGACAGAATAAGCAACGCTAAGCGGTAAAGTTCGTAGTGCAACACTGAGAAAGTAGAAACTTGCGGCCATCGCCACTAAAGTAATAATTGAGGGAACAGGCTTCGTAAAACCGTTGGTAAATTTCAAACCAATAGCCCAAACGACTTCCAATAAACCTGCAAAAACAAGTAGCAACCAGCTCATGACAACTCCAAAATGGGGTCGTCCCCGCCAGTAAAAGAAAGCTCTGGAGGTCGTCCACCAGAGCGAGAGAAAATTAGCACGCCCGTGAAGCTAATTCAAGCTTCACGGCAAACAAATTAAGACTCAATTAAAATTGTAAAAGAGCGAGGGCCTGTTGACCTTTGCTGTTTGATTTTTGTTCTTCTGAGTGTGTTTTGGTCGCGACGCTCGACTTGTCGCCTAGTAATCTAGGCAAAAGTTGAGCAACAATGAACAAAGCGCACTCAGGTGAACCCAAAGGGCAGCGCTTGATTGGCATTTCTTCTGTGTTGCCCCACAAGGATGTGGGGTAAGGTGACTTTGCAGGAGCACAAAGTCTTTATCACCAGACTTACATAGAATGACTATGCTACGCTGGCTCTGCCTTGTATAAATACCAATCAAACTGCTGCAAAAACAAACTTGAAAGATCAACAGGCCCTAATATCCTAAAAAATCGCAGTTAGCCGTGACAGACAACACCTTCCAACCATCTTGCTCTATCTGCTCAATCTGTTGGTTGAGTAACTCAACGTCTGGTTGTGGCGAAAAAATGCTTTTTCTTATTAAATATTATAACTCTTCTCATGCACCTCTCCATGCGCAATTATCAAACCGGCTAAGTATAAAGAACAACAAAAAAGTACAAAGGCAAATAGCAAATAGCAAATAATAGCTGCGATTAGATGATTTATCACCGTTTTAGTGAGGGTAAGACCGCTACAAGCTTTATTATTCATCATTTACAGCGCAAAAGACGTAACACCAAAGGCTGTAAATCAAATCAATACATTACTCACGTTTACCCTTTGATGATATTACTTCGCATGTTGGCGTACAAAGCTATCAAGCGCCGCAACCGACTTAATCACATAGAGTGTTTTGGTTTGCGTGCTTTGCTCTAACTGCGATAAAAATTTTTCATTCCAAAATTGCGGGCAGCGCCTTAACGTTTTAATACTGGCAATCGTCCCTTTAAACACTGAGCTACCATCTGGCCAGCCTTCAGGCTTAGTGATCATGCTTTTTAAAAGACGTTTTATTACAAACCAATAACTCACTCGATATGGTAAGTCGATGTAGACTAAGGTATCTGCTGCATCTAAGCGCTGTTTAAACGCATCTAACGGACCAAAGCCGTCAATGATCCACGCATCAGTATTCAATATGTTTTGATGTGCTTTATCAAAAGCGGCTCTGTCAACAAACTCGCCATTTGCTTGGTAGAGCATCGAGTCTAATTGATACAACGGGATGTGTATTGCCGCGGCCAGTCCTTTACTCACCGTAGACTTGCCGCTTCCCGGTTTACCAAAAACTGCTATTTTCTTCATGTAACCTCCTTGCTGTGGCCCCACAAGGCAGATACAAAAAACCCACCTTACTTTGGTGGGTTCATTAAAAAAGCACACAAAACCACCACTCCTAAGGAATGGTAATAATTCGTGTACTTGTGAGAAATAGTTCTATATTCATAACGATACTTTCACGTAATGATTAGTTATTGTCAAGCACACGCAGGCTAGATGAGTGAATTGAGAAGTAGCATCACTTTGTGGGCTGGCGAGTCACTAACTTTGGCATCGCTACTGTCTACTCAACAGTAAGTTGCCGCCAGATAGCGCCAAAAATGAAGCACATGCACGATTAAAACGTTTAACCAATTTAGGTTTACTAAACCACTGCCTTAGATATAGCCCAATAACAGCGTACATAGCGATAGCCACTATTTCCAGAACGAGAAAAGTAGCCCCCAATAGTGAAAATTGCTCTGTCACATTTTTTGCAACGTCGACAAACTGAGGGAGAAAAGCGGTAAATATCAAAATTGCCTTTGGATTACCCGCAGCAAGAGCGAACTCTTGCTTCATCAGTCCGGTAATGCTCAGATTGCGGACATCATCCGAAACTGGACTAACGTCTGAGCGCCATAAATTATAAGCAATCCATAATAAATAGAGCGCGCCACAAATCTTAATGGCAAGAAACAATATTTCCGACGTGTACAGCACAACAGCAAGGCCTGAAGCGGCAAGCGCAATCATCACACAAAATGCGGCGAGCCTTCCAAATCCCGCAAGAAGAGCTATACGAAAACCATAACGACGAGCATTATTTAGCGCTAGAAGATTATTTGGCCCTGGTGCCATATTCAAGG
Organism: Pseudoalteromonas sp. JC3; assembly: GCF_030291895.1. Classification (NCBI taxonomy): domain Bacteria; kingdom Pseudomonadati; phylum Pseudomonadota; class Gammaproteobacteria; order Alteromonadales; family Pseudoalteromonadaceae; genus Pseudoalteromonas; species Pseudoalteromonas sp. JC3. The sequence goes on from NZ_CP127855.1 coordinate 2,771,529, forward strand.
CAAAGCAGGCTGGAATAAATAAAAGTAGTGTCCAGATGTCCATTGTCTTTCCTTTAAAAAATATTGGCTCAGCGATTAAATTCTGACTTTAATAACCCAAAGCACGTTAGGTCGTGAAATTGTTCTTTCCAATATCCACTTTGTCGTCTAACCCCCTCAGCTTTAAAACCTAGCTTTTCTAGCACAGCCTCTGACGCATGATTTCCCGGCACCGTATCTCCTTGAATTCGATTCAGTGCGCCACATGCTAGTAAACCACCAAACGCGGCGGTGATAATTTGGTGTAATGCTTCAGTGGTATAACCCTTTCCCCAAAATTTCGGCATCAAATCATAACCGATAACTGCATTTTTCATCGCTGAGTTCCATGAGTTAAAACCACACGTACCTATAAGCTGCTCAGTATCTTTTAATCGGATAGCCCAACGGATCCCAACACCGCTATCAAATCGAGAATGAAAGAAATCTATGAGTTTTTCAGCTTGTAATCGCTCACTAAACGCCTCTAAATCGTAGTATTTCACTACCTCTCGGTTTGAAAATAGTTCAAAAATAGCATTACTGTCGCATTCGGATAGCGCCGTAAGCTTCAAGCGTGGTGTTTCAAATTCTGGAAATTGCATATTGATCTCCTAAACATTCAAAACGCAACACAGAGATAACTTCAAACCGCGATAAATAGCATGGTGAAAGTTATCTATACTGCGCGAAATAGCACTTTGACTGCATCTAAAAAATGGCCGGATTGCGGCTGTTTAGTATTAAAACTTCTACCACCATCGTCTTCGACCACAATACTGTAATTACCTGACTCAAGTTCAGCGGTATACCACTGCATAAACTCAGAGAACGACTTAGCAATCACAAACTTTTCGTCTTCATCACGACCAAAGTTTATCACTTGTCCAACTGTGCCATTTTCGGCCGGATCAAAATCTAAACCAAGGTAGTTGCCTGCCCAATCATGGGCAAACGGTACCCACTTTTTATTGGCATAAACTTCTTTGATAAACCCAGGAACGTGAGAGGTTGAAAACATGCTCAGCTCTTTCATTCCCTCTTCACCTTGTGAATCGATGATTTCAGCCCACGAACACCATTCTTCATAAACTCTGTTCAAAGGTAGAAAATTGAGTCCGTAAAATAAACCAGTATTGATCTCATCTTTCTGGCCGTTATGTTCGAGATACATCGCTTTCAATCGCTCAGGCAGTTCAACACCGAGCTTATTCTCTAGGCTTGCTATTTCACTCGCTGTCGCCGGCTGATTAAGATCACACATAAGCTCAGGCAATGTTGCCTGTACCCATTCCATCAAGTTCATTTTAATTACTTCCTTATCACTTAAATCTAAGAGTTAATTCCATTGATATCTAAAATACGCGTGTTTACTCATCCGCCTTCAACCAAACCGAGCATGCCAATCATTGAATCGGTTCAGCAACTCTGCGCTATTTAGCTTACGATTTGCTGCGCTTTCAAGTTCCAACATATGCTCGCTTGGATCTGTACTTAGCACTGACAGAAAAACATTTTTGGCAAAGACGCCTTCTTGCCTCAACTCTAAAAGCGCCAATACAAAAGCCTTGAAAGTGGGGTTGATAATTTCTTCAAGATAATTTTCATAGAGCTTTGCATCTTCCAGTTCAAGGCGAGCTGCGAGTAAAGTAGCAACACCTTTAAAATGCACATCCCTATCGCTTAAATCCCACTCAACGGGAGAGAACTCAAACTCAGTATTATCATCTTGTGAAAGCCATTGTTGTGTCATGGCAACGTGATAGAGCGTCATTACACTATCATCAGTACATAAGGCATAACCGAGCAACTCATCTGGCTGGTGTATACGTTGGAGGTTTGTAAAAGTAGTTTTTACGGCATCTTTGACGAGACTTTTCAACTTATCAAAGTCAATCAAATCTGACATGGCACAACCTCCATACACTACACTCTGGATAACACACCAAACAGATCCGCAGGCTTATTTATCTGCTAATGACATCGACCCAACTATTTTGCCATTTTCGATTAAAAAGAGCCTATTTGCGATAGGTGCGTTACCGTAACTATCATCGTTCCAAGCTTCGCTATGTAAATAAATAAACTTATCCAATAAATCGTGCGATGCATCTCTGGATACCACCATTAATCCGGTACGTCTCGCTATTGAGACAAGTAACTGTTCGGCATCTAGCATTTCGTGCGCTTTCAGCATTTGCGTTTGAGATAAAATCGCTTCACTACTAAAAGACTCTCCGCTGGCAGTTAATACTTGGTTGTTTAGCACTGCGGACGGGACAAAGGTTACATCTAAAGCATCAATATTTTGAAAAGCCTGTGGAACTACCACATTTAAATCGATCTCTTGACCGTCTTGATGTGTTAAAAAAACGAAGTTATCTGGGGTATCATAACCAAAACCAATCACGACTTCTGGGTCATCTTCTGGGCCAATTAATACTGAATAAACCGCACCGTATTGAATACCTGGCCAATCTCCAGCCTTAATAATGGGATAAATTGTTCTATCCTTTAAGTCCATTGCTATTTCCTTATCTAAGTTGTTTGGTAAAGTAGTTTCTATTGGCATGTCTGCAACAACATCTCCCGAAAACGCAGCTACCAATAACAGTATTAAAAAGACCTTCATAAAAATTTAAGCCTCAATCAAGTAAGACGTACTGCGTAATTGTCGGTTCGAATGTGTTCGTACTTATGCTGACGGTTGTAAGGGAGATAAATAGACGCACTAGATTTTTGGATTTATTTTGCGATATCCATACCATGCTATCTAAATACGATACTATTCTCAGCAATCCCTGGCAGTATCCATGCTTTTTTATTAAATCACCTTTGTTCCTTTTTTCAAGGTAATTTTATTAGACCATTAATAAAAAATTCAGTGATGTAGAAAAAGGCATGCATGCATGCCGTTTAGTCTAGGTTTTTAGTAGTAGTATAACCAAGAATAATTGAGTGCTAGCGTGTTGGTCTCAGCGTTTCAATAACCTTCGCATCCATCCAATATGGATTACCTTCCCAGTAACTCGTGCCGTCTTTTTTGACTTTTTTGTCACCTCGCCAAAAAAATAAGTACTTTCCGTCTGGTGATACTTTAGGTCGTTGCTCGTACGCAGCCGTATTAATCGTATCTCCCATATTTATTGCGTTTGTCCATGTGCCATCTTGGTTACGAAAACTAATGTAGATATCAGGCGTGTTTTCACCTTCCTTTTCAGCATCCCACATAATATAAGACTCATCTGGCGCGATGTAGGGGTGAGCAATGTACTTTCCTTGGTTAATTGCCTTACTCATTTTGTGCGGTGTTTCATATTTGCCATCAACAAGCCGTGAATAACTCAAATGCCCACTGCCGTCTTTCAAATCTAAGACATAAAAGTAGTGTGTCCCTTTTGCTGAGGTGGTATAACCTCTGATTGGAATATCTTTAAAAGGCTCGATGTTTTGTATGTGTGAAACCGGTGGGCTAAATTGCTCCTGATATGCTTTTCTATCTGCTTCGGGTATTGATTTTTCAATCCATTGATTGTTTTTATATTGCATCACAATCCATGTTGGTTTTTGATATTCCCCACCAGAGCGAGTAAAAGAAAGCTCTGACATATCTGGCAAAAACAACACTTCAGTCTCGCGGTGCTCATCCGTAGAAACGACACCTGGAGCAAATAACTCGGGTGTTAATCCCGGTGTTTTTTGTCCTAAATCGTAATTGTTTTGGGCATAACTTTTATCGCAAATTATTAAACTGCAAAACATAGCAACTAGAATGCTCATCTGCTTCATAAACTATCCTTTTATTAGAGCCTTTAGTTTTCAAGTAAATATAATTGCACTAGGAAACAGACAAATCCAAGCACCTTTACAAAACCTGACAATAACACCAGTTTGTCTTAATACTTGCTCAATTTGAAGGAGCAAATCTGACGCTAACTGCGTTAAAGATTTCTTATTTAGAATAACTAAATAACCTGAGCTGCGGATAATTAATGCCTTTCTAGCAGCCAGTTTTAGCGCTAACTGCGTTGAATTCACTTCCAATAGCCAGCTATTGGTGCGTAAATTCGCCTTGTTTTCCCTAAAACTCTCTGGCTAGACAAGGAAAAAACTAAGTTGTGCTTTAGCAACAATGAGTTGGAACATTCCTTATCCAAACCTCAGGTTAAATAGCAAAATCTTTGTCTTGTTATCGACAAGATTTTCTCGCCTCAAAATAGAGCACTTAATTAAGCAAATTGATGTTACACCGCAAAGCCTCGCCATTGCGGAATCAAAAGGCCTGCAATAAACCAAGGAACTTGTAGTACGAGAATACACAGTGCATACAAACGCAACTGCTCAGCAGTCCATAGCGCAGCAAACCACCCTATGATAAAGAACGACTTCCATCCTTCTATTTTTGCAGCTCCGCCAAAATTTAAAATCCAAAGCCAAAATGCCGCAAGTGTGACATGAGAGAGTATCCATGTAAGTAAACTCATACCTAACTCCTTGTCTCTAAGTTCGTACCCGATCCAGCTTTCGCTTCAGAAAGTAAGCTAATGAAGCTGATATTAAACCACTTTAATCAATTGCATATTTTTTAACTTCTTGAATCCGGAATTTTCATTGTCTTTTTAGCGCTTAGCGTGCTCATACTTTTCAACAATCGCATTGGCAATATCATTTAATTTCCCTTGCGTGTTGTTCGCTGAAACATTTGTGGCAATAAATATTCCTAACTTCTGCTTTGGATAAAGCGCAAGCCAAGTGGAAGTACCTATAGAGCCTCCACTGTGATAGAACATAGGATTAGCTGAGTGATACTCGTATGTATTCCAAAAAAATGCATGGCCATGTTCACTGCTGGTTTCTGTTAATAAGGTGCGCGACAACAGCACTTCTTCTGCTTGGGTGCTGAGTAAATACTGCATATAATCGGCAATCGAAGCTGCATTGGATGTTAGTCCGCCTTCAGCAAACGAGTGTGGACTGAGTAACGGTGCAATTTTGCCGTTTCTATCTACCCCTCTCGTTATTTTACTTATCTCACTGGGCTCTAAACGAAACCTTGTATGTTCTTCACCCGATTGTTCCGTGATCAATTGCGCAACAAGTGTAGATAGTGGTCGGTTATACACGTTTTCCAAAATATACCCAGTCAGGTTTGCGCCAACATTGGAGTATTGAAATGTCTGACCAGGCATTGAGGTAAGTTGGTACTGAGCTAAATCTTCAAAAAACTTCGCTTTTGAATAGTTAGAGAACAGCTCAAAAGCCTTGCCAGACTTTATATCTGCGCTTGTATATGCAAAATCTTGCGGTAAACCACTTCTGTGAGTCGCGAGATGACGCAAAGTGATAGGTTTGCCTAGATGTTGCAGGTTTTGATAATCACCACCCTGCAAGTACACCCTAATATCTTCATCTAATTGCACTTTTTTATCTACTACCGCCTTGGCAAGCAACAACCCGGTATAAGTTTTAGTGATGGATGCAATTTCATACACGGTATCATGGCGTGGCTTTGTACCATCAGGAAACTCGCCAAATTGCTTTTGATAGTTAAGCTTATCATTCACAATAGCGATGGAAGCAATTTGTGCATTTTCCTCAATCAGAAAATCTGTTAGTTTTTTCTCAACAAACGCGTCAAAGTCTAGTTTGCTATCGTTGTTGCAGGCGGTTAACACCATCAAAAAGAGCATCAAACAAAGTAGAGTTAATGATTTCACTGAACGTAGCAGCATATTTACTCTGGCGCCTCGGTTAATTGATTGATGTATTCCAATAGAAGGCTTTTATTTACTTCATTATCAACCAGTCGCACGGCTACTTTGGTGTTTTTCAGCGCTTGTAAGTTATCCTCATTCGCCTCAAATGCCTTTGCTAATGACTCATAGGCTTGCCAAGACTTAGGTTGATATTCGGTGTAACGTTCTGCGACTTCTATCGCTTCTATGACTCGGCCTTGTCTAATCAAATACGTACTAATGAAGCCGAGCCTATTAACACTATTCCAACGCGTTGATCTTGGCAATATAGTAAAATTATAACGGTCTCTTAATTGGTCGTAGTTGTTATTAATATTTTGTAGAACATTACCAGATTTAGTCACAATATCGCGATACTTCTTTTCCTTTTTTAGGTCGTCTCCAACAACAGCAAAAGTAAATAACTTAAGCTGCGGTCAGCGCACAGGTCTACTGGCGCTCATTTGTTTTCTTTAATTTTTGTAGCGTTTCTTGGTCAAGACCTGGCACAACTGTCGCTTGCGAGCTGTTTTGAAGTATTTTTTTGATAGACGTGCCATCCACATTTATAGAAAAGACATCATAAAAGCCAAATACATTCTCTGAAGCGAAATACACCTTTGTGCCGTCTGGAGACCAAGATGGATCCCACTCTTGAATGTTATTACGAGTCAGTCGCTTGTTATTGGTTCCATCAATACTCATAACATATACTTCCTGATTCCCATCTCTATTAGATAGATAGGCTATTTTTGTGCCATCTGGGGAAATTTGAGGAGACATGTTATCAGTGTCGTCTTGAGTGAGTTGAATAACCTCGCTGCCATCCAAATTGGCAATGCTAATTTGGCTTGGGCTGGCTTTAGATTGGTATAGTAATCGACCATCTGGCAGAAATTCTGGAGCACGACCTTCGAGATTTTTAATTTGGCGCTGTTCACTACCATCAGCATTCATTAACCAAATTTCTTCCTGCCAAACACCTTCCTTATTTTCATATTCTCTAGCAAACGCTATCGTCATTCCATCCAAAGACCAAGCAGGTGCACTATCCCACACATATTTTTTACTGGTTAATCTTTTCAGATTGCGGCCAGTAATATCAACGGTATGAATTGACCATGTTTTGAAGTTATCGTATTTACCGTAAAAGGTTACTTTGTCTCCCGATGGTGAGACAGCAGGATAGCCGTCACTTGACGTGGCTTTCACGATCTTTACTGGCGATTTACCACCTTGGTCACTTAAGTAAATCGCTTTGCTATTACCGTCTTTAAGACCATATATAACACCATACGACTCTGTTGGTAGTTCGCTATATGATTGAACTTCATGAATAAAAAACAACATAATGGTGGAAAAACAAGCCAATTTTGAGATGCCAATTTTTTTAACAAGCATTACTCAATCTCCCTTTTGTAGTTGTGTATCTAATTGGAAGACTACAGAAGTCTATCTACCAAAAACATGATGTTTTATTGATTTTTCGCTGAATTACACTTTTTCGTGCTATCTTGCAGTAACAAAACGCTGATATTGCTATAACCCCTTACATTTATTGCGTAAAATCAATCAATAACCTCAGAACTCGTACTTTCCTAACTCATTGATATTTAAACTCAATGAACAGGAAATGAATAAATTTACCAAAAACCACGTTATTTTCTTGATATTTTTTCACTTTTGCCTGTATTTTAGCTTTGATAATCTCCATTTTTTAGCTAATTTAGCCCTATTTAGCAACAACATTGAAACAAGGTAATTCATGAAAAGAACACTTGCTGCCACCCTAATCGCTAGCGTGACTACTATTCCAACAGTGAACGCTATCGAGATATTCAAAGATGAAAAGAATAGTGTCACGGTTGGCGGCTTTATCGATGCTCGAGTTATTAACACTCAAGGCGAGACTGAGTTGGTAAACGGCGCATCGCGTATTAACTTTGACTTTAAACGCCAATTGAAAAACAACTGGCAGGCTTTCGCACTCCTTGAATGGGGTGTAAACCCTGTTGGTAGTAGTGATATTGTTTACAGCAACCGCTTCGAATCAATACAAGACGAGTTTTTATATAACCGATTAGGTTATGTTGGTATTAAGCACGATGAATACGGCCAAGTTACCCTAGGAAAACAATGGGGCGCTTGGTACGACGTGGTATACAGCACCAACTACAGCCTAGTTTGGGATGGTAATGCCGCAGGTGTTTACACCTATAACAAAGACGACGGCGCGATCAATGGTACTGGTCGTGGTGATAAAGTGCTGCAATACCGTAATCAATTTGGCAAGCTGAGCTTTGCTGTACAAGCTCAGCTAAAATCTGATGACTTTTATACTTGTGATGTCGTTGATATTTCGAGCAGCTCCTGCGAAGCCCAATTTAATCAAGGGAACAACGCGGCACAAAAAGTAGAGTTTAATTCAACTTATGGTGCCTCACTTACCTATGCTGCGACCGAAAACTTAACTCTCACAGCCGGTGTTAACCGCGGCGCGTTTGATATTGTGTACGCTGGTGGCCGAAATCAATCGGTTAAAGATTTAATTTATGGCGTCGGTATTACTTACGGGGATTTCTATAAGCCTGGTTGGTATGCAGCTGCAAACATCAATAAAAACGAAAACCACGATACAGATAACCTAGGCCGCTTAATCAAGGATGCCGTTGGATTAGAGTCGCTTGTTAGCTACCGCTTTGATAATGACGTGCGTACATTTATCGCTTACAACGTATTTGATGCGGGCGATGACTATGTGATCCAACCAAACTTTAATGCTGATCCTAATGATGTTTTTAAGCGTCAGTTTGCCGTGATAGGCGCACACTACTTTATGTCTGAAGACACCATTTTGTACATTGAAGCGCGTAAGGACTTTAGTGACTTCTCAAGCGCCGATGCCGCGCAAGAAGCACAAATGTCACAAACCGAAGACGACGGTATCGCCATCGGTTTCCATTACACGCTGTAAGACTAAGCACTGTAATAACAACTTCAAGTGCATCAAAGCTCATGACTTTCGTGATCTTTGATGCACAAACTTACAATGAGTTTAAAAATGCCAACACGGCTGATTTATCATTTGCCGACAAGCTTTCGTAAGCTACTCTCGCTGCTTGCGCTTCACCATCATGCCATAAAATAGCTTCTTCAATCGTTCGCGCACGACCATCGTGCAGATAGCTTGGCTCAGCGGTACAAAACTCATTGCCCTGCCCACCTAACACATTATCAACACCACCTGTCACACAAGCAGACAATCCAATCCCCCATAATGGCGCTGTTCGCCACTCAGCACCGCTAGCGATGCCTTCACCTAAGTTATCCGCAAGACCTGGGCCCATATCATGTAGTAATAAATCGGTATACGGATGGATCGTTTGCGCACGTAACTCCGCAAATGGATGATACTCACTGGTTTCAAATGTTGCTGTATGGCAACCTTCACAGCCAATTGAGGTAAAGCGTGCCTTTCCTAATTGCACCTCAGGGTCGTCAAGCCCACGCTGCGCTCTTACACCCAATAAAGCGATATATTTGCTTAGCGCAGTGAGATGTTGATCAGACACTTCTACACCGCCACCTCCGCAGCTTGATTGTGATGCTCCACAGTCAGGATTTGGAAATACCGAGTTGGTTACTCCCATATCCGTATTAAATGCACTAGCGACTTGGTGTTTAATTGATGCCGCCGCAGCTTTGTAGCCAAAGCGTCCTAACCGTGTTTGACCGGTAATAGGATCGTTCACGCGCTGCGCTTTGCCCGAAATACCGTCGCCGTTACTGTCGTTTTCATCCGCCAAGGCTAACACCGCACTCTCTGGTATCGCTTCAAGTAAGCCCAAGCCCACCAGCTGAGGCGCGATACGGGCTGAGTAGCGTGCTGGAGTGGTTTTATTAAATTGGTAATTGGGTGAACGCAAACCATTATTTTCAGTCCACGAAGCAATCGTTACATCTCCCTCGCCTTGCGTCTCGGTATCTATGCCTGTGTTTTTAGGCTGTAACACATTCCCCAATAAGGGATGGGTGTTGCCATTGATATCGGCCACTTTAAACACCCATTTTGCCAATGAGCCGCCAATAGCTGGTGGAGCCGCACGACCATTGCGAACATGGCAAGCTGCGCAACTGTCGTTGATGTAGTGTGGGCCTGACTTTCCAACCACCGCACTAAACACGCCATTTTCTCCGTTGCGTTCATCGTGCTCACCATTAACAAAACTACTGTGGTGAACACGTCGCCCCTGAACAAATGCCTGTCCATTTTGGCTCGATAAATTGGTCGCCATTTGCATAAAGTGATTATCAGGCTCATTGGTGTAATTGTATGGCAATGTGGTTTTGCCTCCCAACCACCCCGCTTCTGCAATCGGGTAAGAATCTTCGCGTTGTGATGATGGATCAGCAAAGTCGCCAACGGTTTTCCATGGGACAAGCCCTTCACCTACCATGTATAAATACGTTGTACCATAATAATTTTCTCGTCCTTCTGGTGGCGCATCAAGAAACTGGCTAACTTCAAACTCCATGCGCTGACCAACTTCAAGAGGCAAAAAGCCTGCAGCAGGGTCCCAATTTAGCGGTCTGTAGTCATCAATGATCACTCTATAACGATATTGATCACCTGAATCACTTATCTTATTAAAGTTCGTATCATAACTGCCGTTATCAAGCTCAACGACCGCACCGCCACCAAAGTAATTACCGTGGTACTCAGCAACTGTGCCTAATCCACGATACCAAGCACGAAATTCGCGCGCACCGAGTTTCCATTCTGTAATAAAGGTCACTTCAATGCGTGAGCCGCCTTTAGCTACAAAATCAGCGATTTCAAATTGCGCAGTTCGATGCGTCCAATAATGCGATAAATAGTGATCATAGATTTGAAACTGATCTTCTTTTGCATGGCGGTCTCGGCCGCGATCAGCAAAACGCGTAATTAGTGCATCTCCACGGTCATAACTAACGGCTTGCTCTAAAGGTGTTGTTGCATCATAAAGTGGCACAATAGTGCCAAAGCTGAGCTCACAACCTTGGCTGTCAACTTGGCGCCCCGTAGGGGTATTGGGACATTGGTCTAGATTATCTGGCACACCATCGTTATCGCTATCATTGTTAGATGAACCAGCGATATTGAACTCAAGCCAGTTTAGATTTAACTCGCCACCCGCCATTTCAACACGAACGGTATGTACACCCTCATTTAACGTAATCGACGCAATATTTTGACTAATAAAGGTTTGCCAGCCACCCGTAGCAGGCACAACGGTACTGGCAACTAGATTACCATTAACAAGAACGTTATACGCTCCGTTACCAACTTGGGAGGCAACGCGTGCGGTCAAATTATAGCTTCCCGCGCCTAAATTAGCCTGATATTCGAGCCACTCTCCCGCCGACGTCCAACCTACGTTGTAACCACCGCCGTTGTCGCTGGTCAGCTCAATATCAACATCATCATTGCGATATTCGCCACCTGTATTGCCTGCATCGTTATCAAAATAGTTGCTGTAGTCTTCCGCTTCGATACGAAGTTGCTCAGTGATTAAAATGCTACATCCATCGGTGTTTACCACATCCCCCACAGGCGTATCTGGACACTGATCGATACCATCATTCACGCCATCACCATCGCTATCGTTACCAGCTGAGGATTCTGAAAGTATATAGGCCTGCTCTGCGGTATCTACGACCGTTCCGTCCTCCTGTTGGTAAGTAAACCAAAAACTAACCACATCCCCCACTGCTAGCCCAGATATTGTCAGCTCATTGCGACCATTAATCACTTGCATGCGGACATTTTGCTGCACACCGCCGTTGACTCGATAATGAACATCCGCCCAGCCGGTAGTGTTAACATAGAAAGTTAAAGTATCCAGAGAGACCTGTTCCAATCCATCGGGTAGATTATTCAGTGGACAGCCATTCGCATCAACTTCTTCATTTGGTTGAGTATTTGGGCACTGATCGAGGCTATCCTCAACACCATCTTGATCGCTATCGACAGGGGTACTACCGCCCCCTGTCCAGGTAATATCGTCAATTGCCATTTGAAAAGAATAGTTAGGTTCTTGCCCAGCGACAGAGACAATATTGAAGTGATTTTTAATTGATTGTAATGCCACCAAGCTACCCGCTAACTCAGTGATTGGAATACGCACTTCACCCCATTGACCATCACGAACAAGGCCATACTGATTGGTGTTCGCGGGGAATGTGATCCAGTTCTCATTAGTATAAGTGTCAGCAATGCCAATTCTGAAACTCACATTCGCAGGAATTTTAATCTTAAAATTTAAGTAACCATCCCTAAAGTTGCTCATATCTCGCGCTTGACGACTTTGAATACCGGCTCCAAACCACTGCGTTGGCGAATATTGCCATGCAATCACTTCATTGCCTTCATAGGCAGGGATATTGCCCTGAGTGAGTGAGTTTTGGTTCCACACATAAATATCCGCGTTGCTTCCCGGCACTAACTGATTATCGCTTGGCCCCTCACTAAAAACACCAAAGGTGCCAACTTCGGGCTTAGTGACATTGCCGCTGAACACTTCACCTTGACCATCTAGCTCATAAATACGCACATAATCCACCACCATTTTCCCAGGAAGTGGTGCGCTCACCTGGTCATTGCTAAGCGCGTCCGTAAATAACCCGCCGACAGCCAAGTTCATCAATAGATAAAATGGCGCGTTGAATTCGTTTGACTCTTCACTAATAACAAACGGGCTATCGAACATATCATATTCGACCCCATTATCTTCAACTGTGAAACGGATCGTTTCTTCGGTCCAATAAGTACGATAGATAACAAAGCGATTGGTTAAGGGGGTTGAGGACAAATGTGCATTATCGGTTTTGTATGCCACACTTGCTGCACAGGTTGGATTACCTTCATTGCAGGCGGCATCTGCATAAAAAATTAAGTTTGAGCCTGTATAGTTATTGCTTGGCGCACCGGGAAAGCCAGCATCATTACGAGCGGCTTGAGATTGGCCCATCTCCATGATGTCGATTTCGCCTTTTGCCGGCCAGCTAGCAGTACTCGTCCCTAGCATCCAAAGTGCAGGCCAAAGCCCCGTGTCGACATCAGATACCTTCATTCTGATCTCTATCATGCCATATTGCACAGCAAGCTTATTCTTACTCTGGATCTTACCTGAGGTAAATGCCTTGCCGCCTATCGCTTGATTTTTTGCTTCAAGAACAAGGCCTTTGTTTCCCACCTCGCCTACAATGTCGGTAATATAGACATTATTTTCACTGTACCACTGTAATTCTTGATTACCCCAACCACATATTCCTTGGTCACAACCATCCCCGACATCTATATTCCATGTGTTGGTATCTAAATTATTAAAATTATCTTCCCAAAGTAAATTCCCCACAGCCGCGTTACTTTGCGAAGACGCACAAACAATCAGACTGATAACGCTAATGTTTGCGAGCTTTGCGATTAACTTGCTACTCGTTTTCACTTTATGTCTCCAAATGTAATGTATAAAACTGCTTTAGTGATCAACCACTAAAACACGGATCCTTTTATCACTTCATAAACCGCAGAAATGAAAGCGCTTACATTTCAATCCATAACAACCCCGAACAATTGAAAAATATAGCGCTTTTCAAACACACGAGCTTTACTACACACTTTTCAGCGCGGTGTAATCGTATGTTGAATGTTAAACCTAACATGTAAGCGCTTACATTAACAAGAAAATAACAACAATTGTTATATTTTTTACTTTTATCAATTGATGGACTAACGACAAGTCGAGCGTTGTGACCAAAGCACATTCAGGGAAATAAAAGTCAAACCGCTGAGGTCAACAGACGCGATGGATCTCATATTCAAAGAAAAGTGGACTGTTTTCATCATGCACTTGCTGTGAAAACCCCAGCTTTTTGAGCAACCGAATGGAAGCATGGTTGGATTGCTCCACTCCCGCAATTAGGGTACTCCAATACTCTATACTGGTAACTGCATGGATAAACCCTTGCAGCAATTCACTGGCGTAACCTTTGCCCCAGTGCTTTTCAGCCAATAAGTAACCGATATGCGCATCACTTTCGTTTTCAACGTAAACAAACAAAAAGCCAATTGTCTCATGCTGCCCAAGCTTAACTTGCAGTAAGCGGCTCTCTGAACACATACGCTGAAACCAGTTTTCGGCCTGTTTTGTTGAATCAATACCATGAAAATAGGGGGGAAGGTTTTCAACCACGTTAGAACTCAGGATATGGGGAATTTGCTCTATCAGCCGTTCACGATCGAGTGCCGGAAAATCGTCGTTAACCTCAATAATATGCAACCTTAAGGTCTGAAATGATAATGCCATTAGCTCCCCTACTTTTTATCAACTCGATTGTTATCCTAACAAGGATACTAGCATTGCTTCTTTTAATGTGTAAGGCGCACGCAGCTATTTGCCGCAACAATTGGTTGGATATAGGTTGTACAATCAACAAGATTGACATGCACAAAAGTCCAACGCTGTCATTTTTACTTGCTTGATAAAAATTCAATATAATAAACAACTTAAAAAACAAACAACTAAAAGATCTACTGAAGTTATTTGCCATCCCCGCTTGAAATATGTTTAAAAATTAAACACATTATTTAACAGATAAGTACTTAGAAATAGGTATTTATCTACATTACCGAATAATCAAAGATAACAAAATAACTGGATACAACATGAAACTGAAAAAAGTAAAATTAAAAAACCTTAACGCAAACAAAGCGCTAGATGCTAAACAAACGAAAGAAATAGCAGGCGGAACCGGCGCTTACAGTAAAGACTACGGTGCATGCTATACCGCACCTGAATTTTGCCCAACAGTTTACATCTGCTAAGTATGTCAAGCCCAGCAACTAGCTGGGCTTAGTTTTAAGTAAAAAGTAATTGAGAAATATAGCGATAATAAAACACTCGTCGTGTTAGCCACTCATCTGAGCAAACGAGCTAGTAACGTAACAACATTAAGATGTAACTCTTAAGATACTTGCAGTTTCACCATGGCGTGCTGGCAAAATAGTGCGACAAATAATCTATCAATGCCCTCACGGTTGGAGACATATACTTTCTCGAAGAATAGAGCACGTATATATTCATATCGCTTGGCTTCCAATCAGGTAGTACCGGCTTAAGCTCGCCAGATTTGATGTAGCGGTTAACCAAATAAGTGGGTTGAATTGCCAAACCAGCGCCATTTAACGCTGCGTGCATTAAGGCCGTCGCTTCGTTCGCAGTTAAACGACAGTTTACGGCTACCGACTGTTGTGAGTTACCTTTGCGCAAATGCCAGATATGCTGCTGAAAATTCTTATACCCAAGGCATAAGTGCTCAGCTAGGTCATCAGGTTTTGTGATTTCACTTGCACTCGTAAGGTACTGCGGCGACGCCACAATAACAGAGTCACATACTGCAATTGATTTACCAATCAAAGAAGGGTCCGGTGCAGAGGCAATACGAATAGCAAGATCTATCTGACTCTCAGTGAGATCGGCCACAGAATCTTGCAAATCAATATCAATATTCACATCAGGATGTGCTGACATAAACTGTTGAATAGCGGGCACAAGTTGAGAAAAGCCAAAAGACATACTGGTTGCTAGTCGAACCGTACCAGACAGTTTTCCGCTAGTATTCGCCAAGCCGGTTATGGTGTCAGCTTGCCTCAGCCACTGTCTTACTTCTTCCAAGCAGGACTCCCCTGCTGTCGTTAAAGACACTCTTCTCGTGGTGCGATGTAATAAACGAATGTTTAGCCAGCTTTCCATTGCTTCAATGTACCGAGTTACCATAGGGCGAGACATATCTAGCCTGTCAGCCGTCGCGGTAAAGCTACCTGTGATTGCAACGTCGGCAAAGACCTTAGCAGCGATGAGTCTATCCATTTATTTGCTCGATTTATGAAACAATGATGTTTAGTTTGGCATGTTTTTCTGAGCCTATCAATTTCATATCATCTGCTCCGTACTAAACCTATTGAGGCAAAAGATATGAAACACCTAACGTTGATAGCAGTATCGATTTTATTAGCAAGCAATGCGATGACAGCAAACACCGCCCCACTTACACTGGATGTTTATAACGCTGACAAAAACAGCTTCCACGTTAACTCAACGCTAGTGATTGGTGAGAGTGAAGTGATGGTCGTAGATACAGGTTTTACCAAAGCGGATGCTCTACGCATAGCAGCCAAAGTACTCGACAGCGGCAAAACCTTAAAGACGATTTTTATCAGCCAAGCCGATCCGGATTATTACTTTGGCGCGGAAGTGCTACACGCTTTGTTCCCAGAAGCTAAGATCCTAACCACAGCTGCCGTAAAAGCAGTGATTGAAGAAAAGCTCGCGGGTAAATTAGCATTTTGGACACCAAAAATGGGCGCGAATGCTCCTGTAAAACCGTACATTCCAACGGTTGTAGAGGGAAATACACTCTTTGTAGATGGGCACAAAATAGAGATCCACGGCACGCAATCTGAGCTGGCACACCGCCCCTACTTATGGATCCCGTCAAGTAAAGCGGTTCTGGGCAATGTTGCAGTCTACGGTAATGTACACTTATGGATGGCCGATGCACAATCCCAACGCAGTCAACAAGCGTGGAGTCGCCAATTAAAAGAGTTAAAAGCACTGAAGCCAGAGGTTGTAATACCTGGTCACATGAAAGCAGGCACCAAACTTGATTCAAGTACCATAAGCTACTCGCAGCAGTATTTAAGCGACTTTAGTCAGGCAAAAAGCAGCAGCAAAAATAGCGCTGAACTGATTGATAGTATTTCTGCACGCTACCCTGATGCAGGATTACCGATGGCGTTGGGTATTGGTGCTAAGGTACATATGGGAGAGATGAAATGGTAAAAGTGCACTACTTCTTCGACCCCATGTGTGGCTGGTGTTACGGTGCGACTTCACTGTTGGATGCGATTGCGGCCAACAGTGACCTCAAGCTTGAACTGCATCCTGGAGGTATGATTGCCAACCAATCTATAGAGAAAGCGTTCCGCAACCACATTCTCACAAGCGATGCGCGTATAGCCAGCATAACAGGCGCGCAGTTTGGTAAAGGTTACATCCAAGGGTGAAGAGTAACGAGTCGATGATCCTTGACTCATACATCACCGCTCGTGCCATCATAACCGCTGAGCAATTGGGCATAGCGCCACTTAACATGCTTAAAACTATTCAGCATGCCCACTATGTAGCCGGCAAACAGGTTAACCAAACTGAAGTCATAGAAGGACTCGCGGTAGAGCTTGGGCTAGATAAAAACCACTGGCAACGAGCTATGCTGGCAAATCAAGGTGCTGAGCAAACAAAAATCGCGCAAAGCCGCCAATTAATGCAAAAGCTTCAGGTTACTGGCTACCCAACCCTTATCCTTGAAAAGCATGAGACGTTCGTAAAGCTTCCGCATACTGCCTATTACGGTAAGCCCGATGCTTGGCGCCAGCTAATTGATGACTATATACACTAGTTCTATACAAGCTTTGGGGTTGGAATTGGAGCTGCTGTTACGCTAATGTGAGCTCCAAAAGGGGCAGTCGGCATATCCGCTACACAACTTTGGCGTTGTCACACTAATTTGCATCTAGATTGCAACTAACCTTACCTCTGAATTACCTAACTTTTTGGAATTGCCAATCCTTTAATTCGATAACGGACATGCTTTTATCAGCGGTTAGTTCGTAGAACTTACCCGGTCTAAGTTCTACTATAAATTCATTATCTGCTTGTCCACTGTAAACCTTGCTCTGTAAATCCCCCCAAGCAAGATGTAAATCGCTGTCTCTCTGTTTAATAGTCAACTGTCCAACATCCGTGTTTTCGTATACACCTTCAAGTGATAATTTAAGCGAAGGTGATATGCTCCGGCGTTTTGACAAGTCTTCTCTTTTAGCGGCAATTGCTGCCTTTGCTTTTTCAACATAAACAGCAAGATCAGTCATCTCCTCTTGGTGGAATTCAATAAGCTTACTCACATCTTGATTAGTTAACATTTTATAAGCGATTTCAGTTATTCTGCCATTTAACTCATTTGCAATGAGCCCACTTTCGTTATGAACAACAACGACACCAAGGTTTTTTTCGGGAGCGTAAGATACTTGAACAGAAGCGCCATCAAACCCTCCAGTGTGCATTAACACACTTTCACCAGCCACTTTTGAGTGCATCCATCCCCATCCATAGCCGGAAAAATAGCTATCAATATCACTAACCAGTAGTTGTTGAGACGCTCTTACAACCGACTTGGGAAACGCTGAGCGCTCTGCATTTATTGGTAACAAGTGGGTTATCAACTTACCCCAATCATTTGGTCTGGCAAAAATACCCACTGAATACAAAGTCGCATTGTTTTTATTCATATAAATCTCAGATTGACCACTTCGGAATTTATATGAATATGGGCTTGGAATAGGCCAATTTTGCAATCTTGCTTGATCAACATCTGCTGTTGAATTTTTCATTCCTGCAGGTGAAAGCACTAGATCTTTAATCGCATTTGTCCATCCCCCTTCATAGTTCTCATCAAACCATATTGCTAAAAGATTGTACCCAAGGTTTGTGTAACCAAACTCATCTTTTTTAATTTTCGGGTGCTGTTTTAGCGAGGAAACAAAATGAATTCGTTGCTTTTTATCATGGTTTCCAGTGTAAGAAAAAGTCCATGTCATCGCGTCATTGGTTAATCCAGAGCGATGAGACAATAAGTCTCTGACTGAGTAGTTGTCAGGATTGATATAAGAAAACTTAACGTTTGGAAATAGCTGCCTCAAGGTAGAGTCCTTAGAAAGCAAACCTTCTTTTTCAGCCTGTAATGTCGCCAGCCCCATTATCGCTTTAGTTGTCGAAGCGAAGTAGTAAACCGAATTTGTATCGACAGGGATCTGCTTTTCAACATTCGCCATACCAACGTGAACTTCGTGAGTAATTTTACCATCCTTAATCAATACAACGGATGTGCCTGAAGCCGACTTGGTCACGGATTTGGCTTTAACGATAAAGTTGTCTAAAGGCGTATATTCTGACGCTACACTGACAGAGCTGATGAAACAAAGTAAATAAACGAAGCAAACAAAAGTTTTACTAGGCATGTAATTCCCTTCTGAATAGATAAGTGCTGCATTGTGCGTTATAGTGCACACAATATCACTGTACGCAATAACGCACAACATAATGAAAGTTAAATCGGAAATTTCCAAAAACCTAGGTGTTAGATTAAAAGACATCAGAAAAGAGAGAGGCCTAAGCCTAGATAAATTGGCCAACATGACCGGCATCTCCAAGGCGATGTTAGGACAAATTGAAAGGTTTGAGTCTAGTCCAACAGTTGAATTATTGTGGAAGTTGGCGCAGGGTATTGGCATAGAGTACACAATGTTACTTGATCCGAGCGACCCGCAGAATTCGAATAACTCTATCAACCAAGAAGGCTCTATATTTGCTCCTGTTTATTCATCTAACGGGAGCAAAAATACCGAGGTGTTTGTCATTTCTCTCATTCCAAATGATGAACACTTAAGAGAGCCGCATGATAATGTTGCAGAAGAGCTTGTTCATGTTCTAGAAGGTCAACTTGAAGTTTTTTATGACGGTGTTTGGCATCTCCTTAAAACTGATCAGAAAACCAAGTTTAGTGCTGCGCAAAAGCATGGTTATAGAGCTTTAGATTCTGCTACAAAGTTTATTAACGTCATAGTTTATAAGTGAATTTCATTTTAACGAATTTTTGCCGATTGGCTTTACACAAGCAGTCTCTAATATTTTAGACTCTGGAGTATTGTAGTTGCGCCCGTTCATCACTATCTTTAACTCTTGAGCGTCATACAAAATGTGAGACTTGCTCTAGCTATCGATACTCAATTACACATTTATGTTAATTCTAGGATATATTGCCTCGTTCATTTTCATTGCAAACAGCATTGGGTGGCTATTCACTTTGTCCTCAAGTGTATGATAATCCTGACCAAAGCCCGTATCATGGAATTGGTTTTCGAAGCTTTTACTTAACTCATTCAACCTAATATTGCCATAAAGGTCCTTTGCTTCGATGCCTTGCCGATCTGCACCAGAGAATCGAACAATTTGTGCAAGTCCTTCATGCACCTGTTCATAGGCATTTTTTAGCTTATTGTTTTCGTTAATTATAGACTCAAGATCCTCACGCAATTTACCGTCTACACTTCCACCAACGAGCTTTAGTGTGCCATCTTCCTCTTGCGATAAATCTAAAGAGCTCAAATCAATTCTTGGATTTAAGCTACTTTGTTCTTTTTTAAATTTTTCAAACTCGCTTAAGGTGGTTGCAAACGCCTCTTGCGTCTCTCCCATCACTTTATAATTTTGTTTGCTAATCTCAAAAGTTTCTTGTTTTAATTTTTGGATTTCTTCTTCTGTTAATACTGGCGTATTTTCGGCTGACAATGCCGCAGCGTTCATCTCCTTCTTTGGTGCTTGAGGTTCGATGTTATGCGCCTTAGCCTCCTTTTTAGCGGTTAAGTTACTGGCTAAATTGACCTGCGAATTAACTAGTGGTGAATTAATCTTCACTGTTTCAGTCCTTGATAGTGGTAAATGTCTGATGCAGAAAACATTAACATTTGTGTTGATTTTCTCAAGGAGAAAAGAAAACAACATTTGTAACCGCTTTTAAAAGACTAAAATACTGTATAAGACATATTGGCATAGAGAAAGTTAACTCTATGCCACTTTAATGAGGAAGTTAAGGTATAGGTCAGCAATGATATTTTCACTACACAAACCAGATTTTGGTGACAAAAAACTGCCTTACTCTTTTCAATATTAACGACTAGACAATTAAGAAATTAATTCTTCGTAATTCGTCATCATTAGGCGAACTTCTATATCCCATTGCTGACACATCTATTTCGCTTTGGTTAGCATTTACTGCAAGGCTCTTTACACCTTCCTGAGGATCTTTAATACTCAAAATTTCCAAAGTACCAAGTACGTTACCGCTGTCTCCGCCAATAAAGTCAATATCTAACTCACCATGGTGGCCTGTTTTAGCGACCACCTTAAAGACGCCATGTTCACCTCGAGGGATTACTTTACCATCAATTGAACTGCCATCACCCTCAACCCAAGAGTCTCGAGTGACTTTCGTAGTAATTGATTGATTTGTTCTATTCTTAATTGTGACATTCGCTGGACTGGACATAAACAAACTCCTTCTTTCGAACTTGTGCTTGAAGGCCTTCCCTCAAGCTGCGTACAAAGTATAGAAACGAAAAATGAGTGAGGACATTACAGCGCATTACAAAAAATACTGATGGGTTTTGCCATATTTTTACTCAGTGATAAACGTATGAAAAATGATTGAAACAACTTACTAGCGTCTGAAAATAACCCAGTGTTGGCTTCCATGTACTCGAGCAACAGTTGGCAAGCAAACGTAATGTGATTCATCCATGGCAAACTTTTAACTCCACAACTGGCCGACACCCAGCGATCAGATGAAGGGTTATATGTAGTCTTAACTCTTACCCAATTTACTTGTTGCGCCTCTTGGGCATCAACTTCAATAATGGGGTACGTTTCTCCTGGAGTTGATTCAAGTGAACCGGAGTTGGTTCCTTTACGCTTAGACTGGTACATATCACATGACTGGCTTGCGATAAAACTCCCTTTTGCAGGGGTAGCAGCGGCAGTAAGGCCACACAAATTAGCTAACTATACATTTTTAAACAAATTAATTTTGAGTAATTCAATAATATTTGAGTCTACAGTGGAGCATTAACAACCAACATAAAGGATTTTGCTTTGCTTATAACAAACTTACAATCATCATTTAAATTCGCTCATTTAGCGTTATTAACCTTACTATTAAGCGCATGTGGTTCGGATATAACTCAAACTTCGCCCTTAATTGATGAAACTGAGCTCCCTAAAGAAGTAGGTATTGCACAAGATGGTGCATTAAAACAGCATTTAGAAAGTATTCGACAGGCATATAATGTACCTGCAATTACGGCTATGACAGTAAAAGATGGCTTAGTGTACGAAATTGCCAGCACAGGCTATCGTGATATACAAAGCCTTGAGCCTGTAAGCGATAATGATCGTTGGGCGATCGGCTCTGTCGCAAAATCTATGACCGCTTTGCTCGCCGCTCGTTTAGTTGAACAAGGCCTCATTACTTTTGACACTACCGTCATAGATATATTTCCTGAACTTAAAGGCCAAATTCGACCAGAACATGAGACAATTACTTTACAGAATCTGTTGAGCATGACATCCGGATTAAAAAAGGACATAGATGTAAAAAATCAGCAGTGGTACGACAATACCAAGCCTTTAACCGAATTAAGATATGAGCTAACAAAAGAGGTGCTTAATACCGCTGCAGTGAAAACCCGAAGTGAGTTTTGGTATAGTAATGTTGGTTACGTGATAGCAGGACATATGTTAGAGCGAGTCAGCAATCAGACTTGGGAGTGGCTTATTGGCGAAGAAGTCTTTGGGCAATTAGGCATCACTAATTATGGTTTTGGTGAACCGAGCTTTGAGAGCGCAAAGCAGCCTAAAGGGCATATTTACGAAAATGGTCACTGGCATGGGGTAACTGAAGAAAAAAAGCTTGCTCCAAAAGTATATGGTCCTGCCGGTACGGTGAATATAAGTTTACCTGACCTTGCTGTTTATTTTTCTTCGGTATTAGAGGGAATGCAGGGAGGTGACAATATTGTGAGTAAAGAGAGTTACAAAATGTTGCTCTCGCCTTATAGTAAAATTCAAGACAGCCATTCTGAGTATGCGATGGGCTGGTTTGTCAAGTCAGATAAAACGGCTTTTGGTCATGACGGCTTTACGGGCGCATTTTCGGTCAGTAGCCTGCTTTATCCTAGTCAAAATAGCGCTTATTTTGCGGCAGTGAATGGCGATACAGATAACGCACCCAAAGCACTCTCGCAAGCGTTAGAAGTACTGATGAAAAGAAACTCTATAGAATAGTCAATTTGATAGCGTAGGCAAATGAAGCATCGACGTTATATTCTATTAGGGCCTGAAACCCATCGCGCTTGGTATTCGACGCTGATGCCACACCTTAAGGCAGAGGGTCAATCTTGTAGTAATTATTAGGGTCAGATCTTGCTTATTGCCTTCATGTTCTTTTCTAAACGAACAACTGCCGTGAATAAGGTTAGGTATGCGCGAGTTTCGACCACAGATCCGTCTTTAGGTTTACAAGTAGCCAAACTTGAGGAAGCGGATTGCGACAAAGTATTTATTATTATGACTTACTTTGTTGATTTGTAGGTCGAATAAAGCGTGCAACGCCGCCATCCGACAAACCTTTTGCACAGCAGTTACACTTTTTTCATAACTCAGTTGGAAAGCGCCTACGACTTTTCCAACCTACGAGAACACGCTAATAAAGTGTTGTTGATCTAACGAACGAAGAATAAGTGTTTTATTTGATTTAGTTTTTAAATTTAGAAAGATAGGAATTAGTATGTTTTAGTATAGTTTTAAGTACTATCAATAAGACTTACACTTCAAACAACACACTTGGAGGTTTGGGTGGCAGTCTTACCAGCCACATCCCGGCACACAAGTCATACGCTGTGGCTGCTTCGTTCCCGACCTGACCAGATTCACGTACTATTGTTGCGAGAGGACCAATAAGACTACCATTGAGGGCCTTGTTTGGCGCGGGATGAATTATCTCGAAGATTGCAGGGGGATGCAAGGGAAAAGTCAAAAAGCTTGGCTAACTGGGTGATGTTTAAACAGTTTGCCAAGCTTTTGTGGATTTTATGAGGCTGTGTGCTTATTTGTTCAACGCAATTTTGATTTCTTCTAGGCGCTTTTTCACTTTTTTCATGTTTTCAGGGCCCATTCTTAAAAACTGTTTTTGCGCCGGAGAAAGTTGCTCCCATTCTGCATATGCATATTTATAGGTAACTGAGTCTTTTACCAAAGGCAGTGCGGTGTCTGGAATGGGTGTTGCCAACAACTCGTCGATTGCATCAGTTAACGTGCCGTTGAATGCATCTCCTTCGTAGCCTATTTCTTCGTATGCTTCTTCAAACAATGGTTTGTATTGGTCGTATAGTCTAACCACTTGCGCGGTGCTCATGGTGTCGAACATGGCGACATAAGGTGTGTAACGCTCGTAGCTGTTAGGATCAGTAATAATAATGTCGTCATCAATTACGCTAAAGCCATCTTGCGGCTTCACCACTGGTGCGTGGTTTTCTGCCACTTTACCCTTTGCTAGGTTATCTACATAAACCACCGTGCGGCGGATCACGTCGTCATCTGCCAGCAATTTTACCGCTTGATTAGAGAGATAATTTGATACTGCTTCTTTAATTTCGGTATCACTTTGAGAAAGCGGCGGTAGTGTTACTTCAGGTTCAACCGGTTCTACTTGCTCTGGCTCGATTTGCTCTCGTTGCGGTGGCAAGGTTACTTCAGGTTCAACCACTTGCTCAGGTGGTGTTTCTCTTGCGGTATTGACCAATGGCGTTTCTGTTTGTTCAGGCACAACAATATCTTGTTTGACCTTTTGGTTTTCCGTCGATGGAGTGTCTTTTTGTGCTAGCACAAACACAGCCACAATAATCAACGCTAGTACAACTACCGCGGCAAATAACAACTGGCTGTTAGAAGGTCTTTTATTACCTTCTTGATGGTTCTCTGACATGGGGACTCCCTCTTCGTCATTGTTGATACGCGTTAATGTAAAACTATCACCAAATACTTGACTAATAACTTAATGCGCGCTGAAACCCTAAAAAAATGCGTTGTGGTGCAAACTCTGGCTACACCTTGTTCAAACATTTGATCTTAATAAAAATACTTGAGCACCGAACTTAAGTTCAGTACATTGAAGTTAAGCTAAATTGCCACTTTATTAAATACAAAATCGCGCCAATTAGCGACTAAATTAAATCGCTAGTTTGTTAAAATTTGTTTGTGCCACCATAGCGCTTTAGTACTTAAATTTCAAAATAATAGCCTAATATATTGCGCGGGTATGTGCACTCAGACAACTTGGGTTTTAGCTAGGTTCAACTAGAATAAATAAAACAACCTATAAGCGGCTTAAGGGCAAAGTGGCACTTTACTACTAAAAATAACGCATTTACTGGAGTTATCAACTCTTTGCCCCTAAAGCATTACAACATCAACAAAGATAAATAACGCATAAAAAGACCAAATTTAAATTAAGCAAATTTAACAGCAGGATGGCCTCTTTTGAGAAAGCATAGAACGAGTGATAAAAAAATTGCCTTACTACTGACTGGAGGTGGCGCAAGGGCCGCTTATCAAGTTGGGGTATTAAAGGCGCTTGCGCAAAGTATGCCTCGTACTTCTCCCCTCCCTTTTGAGATCATTACTGGTACCTCTGCCGGCGCAATTAACTCGGCGGGGATTGCCTGTTACGCATCTTGTTTTCACCTTGCGGTGAAAAAAGTGGAATATATTTGGAAGAACTTTAGCACCGACATGGTGTACAAAAGCTCGTTTACTGGTGCATACGGCCATTTATTTGCCAATATGATGCGCAGCTTTCAAGCGCAATACCTTAATCAGCCACCAGCCAGCTTGTTAAATAACTCGCCGCTTCGAAAGCTGCTGGCCAATGTACTTGATTTAAATCGCATCGATCACAATCTACACCGCCATTATCTTGATGCCATCGCGATTACGGTTTCGAGCTATTCTACTGGTAAATCTGTGGCGTTTTATCAGGCGAACAATGCTGAACCTTGGCAGCGCTCAAAGCGCGAAGGTGTTCCGGGCACGATTTCGCTCGACTTACTCATGGCAAGTTCGGCTATACCTATGGTGTTTCCAAGCGTGCGCGTTAAGCATCATTACTATGGTGATGGCTCTATCCACCAGCTTTCCCCGCTTAGCCCTGCCATTCATTTAGGTGCGGATAAAATCTTTGTGATTGGTGTTGAGCAGCCTAAACTGCCACAGCCGCTCGGCTATGAGCCGCATTTTCCGGGAATGTCAGTGGTCGCCGGTCACCTGCTAGACAGTGTGTTTAGCGATACCTTAAATTCAGACATCGAACGGCTCGACCGCGTCAACCGTACGGTAAGCTTGCTACCGGCCAGAGAAAAGCACAAAGAGCTTAGACGAGTAGATCATATGCTCATCAAGCCAACGGTTAATTTTAATGAAGTCGCAGATCATTATTACGAAGATATGCCGTTGGCAATCAAGCTGTTGCTCAGAACCATGGGGGTTAAAAAGCATTCTCCGTCGAGTTTAACGAGTTACTTGCTGTTTGAGCGTACTTATACACAAAAACTCATTGAGCTTGGATTTGAAGACGGCATGAGCCGCTTGGACGAAATGAGAGAGTTTTTGGAACTCAAGTAAGATATACAATAATAAAAATAGGTAGTAAAGATGTATAAACCTACTATAAGTGCACTTATGCTTATCGCACTTGGGTCAATTTCATTTTGCGCACACAGCCAAACGTTCGACGTTGTTCAAACCATCCAAAATAACACCGCAGGGTTTAGCGGCTTAGATAATCCAAGGCAGCTGCGTTTTAATCACCAAGGTACACAGGCCGTTGCAGTAAGTGGCGACGATAACGCAGTGGTTACATTTACGCTTAATGAAAATAAGCAGCTAGTCCAAGATCAACTCTTTCAATCGAGCGACGCGCAACCGCTTTTACTTACTGGCGCATCCGATGCGGTATTCGTAAATAGCAATCTCATTCTTAACACTAGCTTTTACGATGGTGCATTAAATGTGTTTGCAAAAGATAAAACGGGTAAGTTTAACCTTGTGCAAACCTTTTCTGACGAAGTGTCTTACAAAGTGGTATTTGATCCAACCAAAAATGCCTCAGCTCATGACACCCTTGGCTTGTTTGCACCTTGGAAAATTAGTTTAAGTGGCGACAAGCGCTATGCATTTATCCCAAGTTATAAAAGCAATACCATCACTGCTTTTAGGATCACGCCTACAAACAGCGTGACATGGCTCGGCCCTATTGATAGCGCTGAGCAAACTGATATGGGTGGGCCTGTGGATGTGCTAGTAAGTAAAGAGGCTAACGCGCTTATCGTTGCAGGTTATGAAGGCGATGTCATTACGCTGTGGCAACAGACAAAAGGTACTTATACTGTTAAACAGCGCATCGTTAAAGACGACACTAACTTGCTCGCACTCAGTAAACCACAAGCCTTAGTTGCAAGCTCAGATTTCACTGTTTTTTATGTTGCAGCGGCGGGCAGTAACAGCATTTTAGCCTTTGAACGTCAACAAAATGGTCAATATCATTTACTCCAGACCATTGATGCAAACCAAGTTGGCAAGCCACTTAACGGTGTCTCCACCTTGTTACTTGCTGCTGATGGCAAAAGGTTGTTCGCAGCCTCAGAGAGTAGCTCTGGTATTGCAGAGTTTAGCGTTACCGCAACGGGCAAGCTCACACATATCGCAACTTTTGATGATTTGACCAATCCTTTAGCCAATATATCGGCCTTGGCTTTTGTAACTGACCCAAATCACTTAGCTGTATCTCTTGCAAAACAAGATACCGTCAAAATACTCAAAATAAGGAAGTAGTACCGCATGTGGCCAGCTAATAAACCACTGATAGGACAGCATGTCACCCTTGAACCATTATCAACAACCCATATTAATGCCCTGCAACAAGCAGTAAAAGATGGTGAAGCTTGGAAGCTTTGGTATGCCAATGTACCCACTCCAGACGATATGGAACGCTATATTAACACTGCGATAAGCCAAGGATCTGAAGGCAACCTTGCGTATGCGGTAAGGCTAAATAGCAGCAACGAAATTGTGGGAACCACCCGCTATTACAATGCAGATATAGCCAATCGCCGTGCCATGCTTGGCTATACTTGGTACAGCGATAAAGTACGTCGAACAGCGGTTAACACGGAGTGTAAGCTTTTGCTGTTACAGCAACTTTTTGAAGATTTTGACGCCATTGCCGTTGAATTTAGAACCCACTTTTTTAATCATGCCTCTCGCAATGCGATTGAGCGGCTTGGCGCCAAACTCGATGGTATCTTGCGCAGCCACCAGATCGGTAGAAACAGCGAGCTAAGAGACACTGTTGTGTATTCGATTATCGCCTCAGAATGGCCCACCGTTAAGCAGCATTTATTGAGCAAGCTTGACAGGTAGTAAAAGCATAAAAGATCGCAGGGTGAACCTGCTCCTACTCCGTGTTGTAGGAGACACTTTACGCGGCGATCTGTAACAACAAAAACAGAACAGAGCACAACCTCGCAGGGTAAACCTGCTCCTACTTTGTGTTGTAGGAGACGCTTTACGCAGCGAGCAGTAACAACAAAAACAGAACAGCGCACAAGATCGCAGGGTGAATCTGCTCCAACTTTGTGTTGTAGGAGACGCTTTACGCGGCGATCTGTATAGCTTACTGCACGATTTTGCTTTTTGCTTGGGCTATCATGCTTTCAAAATAATCATATACTGACGGGTCGTCGACTTGCTGTGCTTTCGCAAGTTGCAAGGCGTGATTAAAGCTTTTCAGCGCCTTGTTATACGCTTTATTCTCTAAATATCCATGGCCTAGGCTTGCATGCGCATAAGACGAGTCGGGATAACGCGTGACAAATGCATTTAAAGTCGCAAGTGCAGCGTCTACACGTTTATGGCTGATTTGCGCGTCAGCAAGTGCTCTGTATATAGACTCTGGCACTAACACATCAAACTCATAGCGCTTAGAGAGCTTTAGATAATAATCTTCAATATCAGAGATATGCGCATATTTTCCTGCTTCTTCATTAAGCTCAAAATAAAAATCATCAAAAAGTTTTGTTAGTCCTTCATAGAGACTTGGGTAGAACGTAGTTTGATGCGTTTCCAATTCTTTGAGGCTAAATTGCCAATTTACTTCTTTTGATCGAAGTGCTTTCAGGTTTGACGCAACTCGCATACCGTTGGTGTAAAAGTCGCCACCTTCCCCTGCGATACTAATATACAGATTGCGACGTAAATCATGTGCTGAGTTGCTAAGTGCTTTAAACTGCTGATCGAGCTCTTCCTCACCCCACCAACCTGGCGGGCTAATAAGCAGATAATTAGTAAATGTCTCTGGCTTATTTAGAAAGGTGTGTAGTCCGTAGATCCCACCATTGGAATACCCTACTAACGTACGATTAGGTTTGAGTAAATATTGTGACTCAATGAAAGGAAATAACTCTTGAGTTAAGAAGGCTGTAAACTCGGTTGTCTTGCCAAATTGAGGAAACTTCTCTTTAATCCAGCGCTGTCTATCACTTTGAGCCTCACCGTTAATTGGCGGTAAGTAGTCTCTTGTTCTCACCGTGGTTTTCAACCCAACAACGATGGTAGCTGGTATTTTTCCAGTGCTAACCAAAGACTCCACAATGCCCACTGTTTGGGTAAAAAAGAATTCTGCATCGAGTAAGTACAACACTTGATATTGTTTCTTAGGGTCATAATCATTTGGCGTATAAACCATGACCTCCCTATTCTCACTTAATATCTTAGATGCAAAAGTTATTTTAGATCCAATCGTGATGGCTTGTTGTTCTAATGTTTGCCCATACACCTTGCCCAATGCTGCAAGTAGCATTAACAATAGCAAAATAATAAAACGCATGACTTTCCTTTTTAGTTTATTTTTATCAGTGTGTTACATTAGAAAAAAACAGGGCGATAAAACAGCAAAGTTTGCTGATTTTTCGCTGATAATTCGCTGAAAAAAGAATTTTAAAATGGAATTAAAGCAGTTTTTGATTGCAGAGCACCTTGTGGATGTAAACCGCAATCATATTGTTATCGACCAACAGACTTATGCGCTCCCCCCTAAAGCAATAGCGGTGCTTTGTGAATTGGCAAAACAACCCAGAGAAGTAGTGAGCTTTGAGCAACTACTTAACACCGTTTGGCACGACAGAGTTGTTTCTCCCAATACATTGCAGCGCTGCATTTTCCAAATTCGCCAAGTATTCAAATATGCTGATAGTGAGTTAGAGTTTATAAAAACGCACAGTAAAAAAGGCTATAGTTTAGAGGCATCCGTTACGTCGACAAGCGATAAGCCGAGCGCGCATAAAGCGACTCAAAAATCTCGCCCACGCGCTGCAAAATTTGGGGTGGCGGCACTAGTGGTAGTTATCACGGCTTACCTCTTTACTATTATAATTGCACCCGAAACCGCCCCCAGAGTACCTATTCAACCTACTTTTACTCCAATGACCACAAGTGACGCATGGGATGCAAATGCCAGCTACTCACCCAATGGACAATGGATTGTTTTTCAGCGCTTTAGCGATAATTGCCATAGTCAGCTTTGGGTCAAAAATCTAGCCTCGCACAAAACCTCTCGTTTAACCGCTCGCCAGGGCGTGTACGGAAAACCAAGTTGGTCACAGGACGCAAAGCAACTAACTTTTACCGAACGGAGTCATTGCAAGGCTCAAGAGACGTCTCCCTTTTGCTGGTCTTTAAACACACTAAATGTCGATACTGCAATCAACTCACCACAAAATCCACATGCCGTTATTGCTTGCCAAGAAAAGCCCATATGGCGTCCAAATTGGATGAAAAATGGCGAGATCAGTTACTTATCTCATTTACGTCCCAAACAAGCAGTGCCCTACCTTTTTGATTTAAAGACAAAAAAAAGCCGCACTACCGAGTATATGCCAAACTTTGAAAACTACACTCTTGACTATCTTGCAGATAAAAATGTTTTCGCAATGGTAAGCATTGATGAGCACAACTCTCATCACCTGAATATTTACAATCCCGATAAGACACCAACGATCACGGCAAAGATATTACTACCGCACGAATTGTCACCATTACAGCCAATTGAAGTCAGTTATCATCCAAGCGGCGAGTATTTGCTCGCATCGACGACTAATGGACTTTATAAACTGCAAACCAACGGGAGAATGGTTGCACTTGATACTGGGGGTAGAAAAAATCTAAGGGAGGCTTCTTTTTCAGCTGATGGAAAACAGATTTTAGCGACACAGATAAATGCCGATACCGATATTTTTACATTAAGTCTTGCTCAAATACGAAATCACCAAACCACTGCGGCAGCAAAGATAGCCAGAACAACAATGAAGGAAGACAACCCTCAGTTTCAACCTTATGGTGATCATATTGCTTTTACGTCTACACGTACTGGTTCAAGGCAATTATGGCTTTATAATGACCAAGGTGTTGCACAGCTTACCGATTCACAGCAAGACAATATCAGCAAACGAATTGTGTGGTCTCCTGCGGGTAATGAGATAGCGGGCACAACACAACAAGGACTCACTATTTGGTCTTTAAATGGTGAGAAAACCCTCATTGCTAATTCGCTTGCCATTGATTCTGTCCTGCAGTGGCTAACGCCGAAAACGTTGTTGGTCACAGCAAGGGAGAATGGAAACGCGGGGCTTTACATTCTTAATAAAGATACCAAAGAGGCCTCACTCATTGTTTCTGAAAATGTAGTTTGGGCCACGCAAGTAGATAGTGAGCATTTTCTGTATCAAGATATGAATCAGCGTTTTTGGCTTGTTAACACAAACACAGATCCTATACCGACTGAGATCAATGCGTTACGCGCTCAGTTAGCGCAGCCATTTGCCGTTTATAAAGATGGTATATTGTACGGCGTAAACAACGACAACCAGCTATGGTCTTATCATCTCAGTACAGGGATATATCAACGCCTTGCAGAGGTACCCAGTAACAGCCGTTACTTGGCAGATTTTAACGGTGAAACCTTTTTGTTTACTCAAATGCATTTGTTACAAAAGCATATCGTGTCATTTAATACACCTGATGATCAAGGCACATAGATAGAGCAAGAACGCAGGCCTACTCCGTGTTGTAGGAGACGCTTTACGCGGCGATCTGTTAAAAAAGCATAAATTTAAGAAACGTTATTACGGTAGGCCATCGAGTAAAAACTGCTCCGCACGTTCAACGCGGCGGGGTTTCCCCTTTAACAGCAAAACATCATTAACGCGTAAAACGGTTTGCTCATCTGGTTGAGCAATTTCTTCGCCGTCACGCCTTAACGCAGTAATATCAACGCGCTTAACGTTGAGCTCAAGCTCAGCAATCGATTTATTAACGGCAAATGCATGGTCAGGCAAAGCAATGGCATGCAGATATTCTAACCGCTCACCTGTGACTTCATGCAGATCACTGCTGTCTCCAGCAAAAAAACCATGTAAATACGGATAACGATTTTCTCGCTCTTTACTGACGCGACGAAAAATTCTGCGCATTGGCACACCAGACATGTACAACACATGAGAAACCAGCATCAAACTTGCTTCTAAAGTTTCTGGCACAACTTCTGCGACGCCCATGGCTTTTAATTGCTCCATGTAGCTGTCATCTTTCATGCGTACCAAGATCTTCACTTCGTGGGTACGCCGACGAATGGCGTCAACAACCACCTGCGTCTGTTCAAAGTCATCAAAGGTAATGATAACCAAGCGCGCTTTATCAATATTTGCTGACTTTAACAGCGTTTTTTGTGCCGCATGACCAAATAACACGGGCTCACCCGCAATTTGTGCGTCTTGTACAATTTGCGGGTTGCGCTCTACCGCAATATATGGAATAGCCTCTGGACGTAAAAATCGTGCGATAGTTTGACCAACACGCGCGTAGCCAAAAATCACAACATGATTTTTTAAATCAGCCGCGTTATAACCACTTGGCGCTTCGGGTTGCCAGTCTTTTTCTATTCCCAAGATATTGAGAATATGCGCGGTTTTACTAATAAGATAAGGCGTTAACGCCATAGACAACACGCCAAGCGTGATAAAGAAGGACACTTCATTCTTGTCTAATAATTGATGTTTACTGGCAAGAGCAACCAATACAAAGCCAAATTCCCCCATTTGCCAGATCAAAATACCAGCGCCCCAAGCGTCTTTTTTACGCTCTCCCATTAACTGCGCAACGCCAACGATGATCAACACTTTGATCACAAGCACAGCGCCAAGTGCTGCAACAATATAAATAAATTGGTCGAGCACATAAGGAATATCTAGTTGCATACCCACTGTGACAAAAAAGAGTCCCATTAGAATATCTCGAAACGGTCTAATTTCTGCCTCAAGCTGATGCCGATATTGGCTTTCCCCTAACATCATGCCCGCTAAAAATGCGCCGAGCGCCATTGAAAGTCCGAAGGCATAAGTGAGCGAACCCGCGCACAGGGCAACAACTAAAGTAGATAAAACAAAGAGCTCATCCGTTCTTACTAATGCGATTTCGTTAAATATTTTAGGTAGTAACCACTTACCTACTGCCCATAAAACCAGACACACAACCGCACCCTTAGCAAATGCAAAAAGTAGCGCTGACGCCAGCTCTGAATTACTCGCAGAGGAAATAAGCGGAAACGCGATGAGCAGCGGCACAACGGCAATATCTTGGAATAACAACATACCAATACCGAGCTGACCATGACGTGTGTTGAGCATCCCCAGCTCCTTTAACAGCTTAACCACAACCGCCGTAGAAGAAAGTGCAATGAGGCTTGCAATCACAAATGCACCCACCCACTCATATTGCATAAAACGCAACACAAACATACCAATGATCGTGGTAACGATGACCTGCAAACTCCCTAAACCGAATACTACGTTTCGCATTGCCATTAATTTTGGCACGGAAAATTCAAGCCCTAAACTGAACAGTAAAAACACGATCCCAAGCTCGGCCATAAAGTGGATTTCTTGGCTGTCACTCATCCATCCAATGCCGTGACTGCCTGCAATGACTCCAGTGAGCAAATAAGCCAGAATAGGCGGCAAGCCAATCCGCTTAAAGGACCAGACTAAAATCACTGCACATAACAGCAAGGCAAAAACCTGCGCGAAGATACTTTGCAATCTGCCTCCTGAGCGAAAAAATTGACGGGGAATAAAGGTGGATTTCTTTTTCTTTCTCTTAAATATAGCAAGCGTTTGTTTTTAAGCCAGTTTAAATTTTTGGCACAAAGTTCGCATATTAATCATGTATTGTTGTATTTAAGGGGAAGAAATATGGAAAATGTCCATATTTTGACACAGAGATTGCCGACCAGAGGCGATTACTTGCCGTTCAATTCTGAACAGTATAGTACGCAAGGCGGTGAACACTACGCGCGATTAGTCGACAAACTTCAGACAACACTCAACATTGAAGAGCTGTTGACTATTTACGCGGAGCATGTGGCAAGAATTTCAAAAATTTCGGGGCTCCAGTTCCATTGTAGCCTTGGTGTCTTTCAGATGAAGGACAGCGATAGCCAATTTCCGGCTAGTACGTTTGATCTTGAGCTAGAAAAAGAGCACTTAGGACAGCTGGTGTATTTCAGTGAGTTTCCATTTAGTGAAGCGATCAAGGCAAAATTGTCAAAATTACACGCCTGTTTAATTTACCCAATGCGTAATGCCTTGATGTACAACCGTGTATTGCAATTAGCAACTAAGGACTCTCTAACAGGACTTTATAATCGCAGTCAATTTACTGACAATTTAGAAGAGAAACTCGAGCGTTGCCGTCGTCAACATCGTAATTTTAGCCTAATGCTTTTAGATTTAGACAACTTTAAGCAGGTGAATGATGTTCATGGTCATAAAGCCGGTGACGAAGTGCTGGTTGAGTTTTCACGTATTTTGCAAACCTCAACGCGCGCAACTGATTCGGTATTTAGATTCGGTGGTGATGAGTTCGCCATTTTAATTGACGATCCTGCGTTTACCACCAACAAGGTAATTGCAGAAAGAATTATGGAAGCCGTAAGAAAGTCGAGCATGTTGGCTAAATATACGGTGACCACGAGCATTGGCTTTACGCTGGCATCGAGCCATGATACTGCCGACAACATATTTGCTCGTTCGGATAGCGGCTTATACCGCGCCAAAGCAGCCGGACGAAACTGCGCTCGCGCAGTATAAAAAAACCACTTCCCCTTTTGCTCAGTGTTATGCGTTAACGCTGAGCACCTTTTCCTAAGTATAGGTAGGCCATCAGGGCTAACGCCGCGCCGTTAAAAAATCCATTTATTACCCATGCAAGCGCAAGGAAATCGGGTAACACTGAAAACATCACCGCAAGCATTGGCGCAAGTAAGCCAAGAATAAAATACATTCCACCCTTACCATGCCAATACAGAAGTAAAAACACGATACTGATAATGCCTGACGCGGAAGCAAATATTTGATTTAGCCACACCACTTCACTCGACATAAAAAGTACGATAAACACCACCGCAGTGAACACCACCGCATAAGGTGCCTTTTGCGCTAACTGTTGGCCAATCTTTTTACTTTCAGTCATCTTTTACTACCCAAATAATGCCATTGTCTTCTGCGTGATCGGCACTCACAAACAGTCCGTTCACCGCAACCGGTGTATCATTGTAATAAACAACCGCAATAGAATCACGCTCCCAGCTTGGAATGTGTAAATCTTTTAGCCAATGTTTCAAGGTATTAGAGCCAGGTTTGCTCTGTGGTTTGATTTTATCTTTAAGTCTGCCGTAGCGAATGCTAACGATTTCGTCCGTGAAAGGTTTGCGGATCCCCTTGCCAGTTTGTAAAGCAACAGGTGTACTTTGTCCGCTGAGTTCGTTGAGGTTGACGGTCTCAATGTCATGCTTTTGGCTAGTTTCCGTTACCCAATAAAGTGCGTCACGATAGCGCCTCACTGCGCCTTGCTTAAAACGAATTTCAAGTTGACTGTCTTGGCGCGATAAAAACGCCTGTTGTACGATTTCATCTAGCTGTTTGTGACTCGGCATCTCTATGCCCTGCTTTGATAGCCACAGTCTGATAACATTATCTCTTCTTGCACAAGAGAGCCGTTGTAAAGCCGTGATATTTAGCGCCATCCGACAACGACACTTTTGCAAGTCTTCTTCACTCACCTCATCAATTATGGCTTGTTGGCGCTGTAAAATATCAATACTGCGCAGTGTGTTACCTACAAAACCATTGAATCGAGAGGTAAGTAGCGGGATAACCTGATTGCGTAAAAAGTTACGGTCAAACACATCGTCAGCGTTGGACTCATCAGTAATATGCTCAAGGCCAAACTGCTGTGCAAATGCTTCAATGTCACTGCGACTAACGGCAAGTAACGGACGAATACAATAGCGCCCAGATGGCAGCTGAGTAGTCGCTCTCATCGCTCCAAGCCCGAGTAATCCCGAGCCGCGCTTTAATCTCAGTAAGAAAGTTTCTACTTGGTCATCGGCATGTTGCCCAAGTACGATTGCAAAACCGGCTTTGGCCGCGTCATCTAAAGCTTGATAGCGAGCTTCGCGTGCTTGCGCTTCAAGGCTAGTACGGGTTTTCCGAGTAATAGCAACCTGTTTTGCAACAAAGGGAACATTGAGTGTTTCACAAAGCGATTTACAAAACTGCTGCCACTGCGTAGCGTGCTGTGACAAGCCATGATTAACATAAACCGCTTGGAGTATAACGTTATGCTTGTTTGCATATTCTCGACAAAGATGGAGCAACACAACCGAATCCACACCACCAGATAAAGCAATACACAACCCTTTGGCGTCAAGGCTGGAACTCAATACCTTTAAACTTGACTCTACTTGTTGGTAAACCCGACTATTAATCATGTTTTCTACAATCAATAAAAAAAGCCGCTCAATAGCGGCTTTTTAACTTAAATTAGCATTGATATCAATACGAGCAGAACCCGTATTAACAATAACCAAATGACATCAGACGCTTATAACGCTGATCTAACATCTCTTCGGTGCTTAGCGCTTCAAGATCAGCCAAGTCACGTTTAAGCTGCACTTTCAGGTTTTTCGCCATCGCATCGTAATTGCGGTGTGCGCCACCTAGCGGCTCTTCGATGATGTTATTGATAAGGTCTAACTCTTTTACGCGAGAAGCTGATACACCCATTGCTTCTGCTGCAAGTGAAGCTTTGTCTGCACTCTTCCAAAGAATAGAAGCACAACCTTCAGGTGAAATTACCGAATACGTGCTGTATTGCAGCATGTTTACTCTGTCACCTACCCCAATAGCCAATGCGCCACCAGAGCCGCCTTCACCGATCACAGTACAAATGGTTGGCACTTTGAGCGCTGCCATCACCTTAAGGTTACGTGCAATCGCTTCACTTTGACCGCGCTCTTCAGCACCTACACCCGGGTAAGCTCCCGGAGTGTCGATAAAGGTAATGATTGGCATCTTAAAGCGTTCAGCCATTTCCATTAAGCGTAATGCTTTACGGTAACCTTCTGGCTTTGGCATACCAAAATTACGTTTGATTTTTTCAGCCGTATCACGACCTTTTTGCTGACCGATAATCATTACTGGCTTGTCGTCAAGACGTGCAACACCACCAAGAATAGCCGGATCGTTAGCAAAAGTACGGTCGCCTGCGAACTCGTCAAACTCGGTAAAAATGCGTTCAATATAATCGCGAGTATATGGACGAAGCGGATGACGCGCTAATTGAGACACTTGCCAAGTACCTAAACCATCGAAAATTTTCTTGGTTAGTTCAACATTTTTGTCTTTTAAGCGGCTTATCTCTTCTTCAAGGCTAAGATCTAAATCGCCAGAGCGGCTTACGTTTTGTAATTCTTTGATTTTTGCTTCCAATTCAGCGATTGGAAGTTCAAATTCAAGATAATTGAGGCTCATGCTCTAAACTACCTGTTTAGTTAAATTCTAATTCTAATTCCTGCGCCGCCAACAGTGATAAACGAGTTAAAAGCTCATCACTTGGCGTCACACACCATTGTGTTCCTAATGTTAACTCTGCTAATGCATCAGGACGCTGATATTTAATTTTTACCGGACACGTTCCAAATTTGTATGGTTCTAGCACTTTTTTGAAATTATCAAAGAAGTTCGCGTCAATTTGAGCCATATTTAGCGTCATTTTTATTGCACTAATACGCTTTTCTCGCGCCTGAGCAATGGTAGAGATTTCTCTTGCGGTCATTGTAATGCCACCAGAGAAGTTATCAAAGCTGACCTGTCCAGATATTACCAAGATTTGGTTAATTTGCAGCATTTCTTGGTACATTTCAAACTGTTCAGGAAATAAGCGTACATCAATTCGGGCACTTTTGTCATCTAAAGTGATAAGCCCCCAACGCGCTCCTTTTTTGTTTATCAAGGTACGAGCATTGATAACCAGTCCCGCCGCGGTTGCTACCGTATCACGATTACCGGGTTGTAAGTCAACTAACTTGCCAGAGGTATAATATTTTAATTCTTTACGATATTGGTTAATTGGGTGGCCTGTTAGATAAAGACCTAAGGTTTCTTTTTCCCCATTTAACCATTCTTTATCGCTAAGCGGCGTGGCTTTGATAAAGGCTTGCTCAACCTCCTCAGGCTCAACTGCTAGCAAACCAAATAAGTCGCTCTGTCCAAGTGATTCGGCTTTGTGATGCTGCTCTGCCGACTTCATGGCATCTTTTAAGCTTGCCAGTAAAGTCGCGCGCCCAGGCTGATCTCTGTCAGGGCCAAGCTTATCAAGCGCTCCTGCGTAAATGAGCTTTTCAATCACGCGTTTATTTAGACGCTTTAAATCAACTCGCGCACAGAAGTCGAATAAATCTTTAAATTCTCCCCCTTGGGCTCGCGCTTCAAGGATCGCTTCAACGGGGCCTTCACCCACCCCTTTTATCGCACCTAAACCATAGACGATCTCACCTTGAAGATTTACAGCAAATTTGTAGACACCGGCATTCACGTCTGGTGGTAGCAGCGTCAACTTCATATTTTCGCATTCATCTACCAAGGTTACGATTTTGTCGGTGTTATCCATATCCGCTGACATTACTGCCGCCATAAACTCGGCAGGGAAATGGGTCTTCATCCATAGCGTTTGGTACGACACTAACGCGTAGGCTGCGGAGTGTGATTTGTTAAAGCCGTAACCCGCGAACTTTTCTACCAAGTCGAAGATTTTCATGGCAAGTTCGCCTTCGACGCCATTATCTTTGGCACCATCTTCGAACGTTGCACGTTGCTTCGCCATTTCTTCAGGCTTTTTCTTACCCATCGCACGACGAAGCAAGTCAGCGCCACCTAGACTATAACCGGCAAGCACCTGCGCTATCTGCATTACCTGTTCTTGATATAGGATGATCCCGTAGGTTGGCTCCAGTATGGGTTGTAGACTTTCATGCTGGTATTGTGCGTCTGGATACGATACTTCTTCACGACCATGCTTACGGTCGATAAAGTTATCTACCATGCCTGATTGCAAAGGACCCGGACGGAATAGCGCAACCAGTGCGATCATGTCTTCGAAACAGTCTGGCTTCAAGCGACGGATCAAGTCTTTCATACCACGAGATTCCAACTGAAATACCGCAGTTGTTTGTGCGTCTAGTAACACTTTAAAACTTGCAGGGTCATCCAATGGGATCGCAGCGATATCAATCGGCTCACGACTTTCTCTACCAAGGCGTTCGTTCGCCATGTCGAGCGCCCATTGCAAAATGGTTAGCGTTCTTAGACCGAGGAAGTCAAACTTAACCAGACCTGCAGTTTCTACGTCATTCTTATCAAACTGGGTAACTGGGAATTTACCTTCTTCATCGCAATACAGCGCTGCAAAGTCGGTAATGGTGGTAGGCGAGATAACAACACCACCGGCGTGTTTACCTGCGTTACGCGTACAGCCTTCAAGAATACGACATTTATCAATCAGTTCACGAACTTCTTCATCGCTATCGTAAGCTTCAGGCAGGCGAGGTTCAACATCAAACGCTTTGGCAAGTGTCATCCCAGGGTCGCCAGGTACAAGCTTAGAGATCCTATCTACGAAGCCATAAGGGTGACCAAGCACACGACCAACGTCTCGAATTACCGCTTTTGCCGCCATCGTACCAAAGGTGATGATCTGAGATACGGCGTCTCGACCGTACAGTTTAGCAACGTGATCAATTACCTCGTCTCGTCTATCCATACAGAAGTCGACGTCAAAGTCTGGCATCGAAACCCGCTCGGGGTTAAGGAATCGTTCGAATAGAAGATCGAATTCAAGTGGGTCAAGATCTGTGATCTTAAGCGCATATGCCACCAAAGAGCCGGCACCGGAACCACGACCAGGACCTACAGGGATGCCGTTATCCTTACTCCACTGAATGAACTCCATTACGATTAAGAAGTAACCTGGGAATCCCATTTGGTTGATAACATCGAGTTCAACCTGCAGACGGTCGTCATATTCACCACGCTTTTCTTTGCGATCATTTTCATCAGGAAATAAGAACTGCAACCGTTCTTCTAGGCCATCTCGCGACACTTTTACCAAGAAATCTTCAATCGCCAGATCGCCCGTTGGATAATCTGGTAGGAAGTAGGTGCCAAGCTGTACCGTCACGTTACAGCGTTTGGCGATTTCTACGGTGTTTTCTAAAGCTTCTGGAATGTCACTAAAGAGCGCTTGCATTTGCTCAGAAGTCTTTAAATATTGCTCTTTAGAAAAGCGTTTTGGTCGATTTTTGTCTTCTAATGTATAGCCGTCGTGAATAGCAACACGAATTTCGTGGGCATCAAAGTCTTTTTCGTGTAAAAACACCACTTCATTCGTCGCAACGACGGGTATATTACGCGCAGCCGCGACCTCCACAGCACCATGGAGATATTCTTCTTCTTGTGCACGTGCTGTGCGTTGCAGCTCAATATAAAAATGGTCGCTAAAATGTTGCTCGTAAAACGCCAGCGTTTCTTCAATTAGCTTAGGATTGCCTTTTAAGATGGCTTTACCTAAATCGCCATCTTTCGCGCCGGAGATAAGGATCAGCCCTTCTTTGTATTTGGCGAGCCATTCTTTATCAATAACAGGACGATGGAATACATGACCACGAAGATAGGCATCGGAGATCAACAAGGTGAGGTTTTTATACCCTTGATTGTTCTTGGCGAGAACGAGAATTCGGCTTGGTTCATCAGGAAACTGATCTGACTTCAGCCAAAAATCCGCACCAATTATTGGCTTAATCCCTGCCCCGTGTGCGCCACCATAAAAACGCACCAAACCACATAAGTTCATTTGATCGGTGATGGCAAGCGCAGGCATTGCAAGCTCTTCGGCCCTAGCCACAATTGGTTTGGTCTTTGCTAGACCATCCACCATTGAGAAGTCACTGTGTACACGCAAATGGACAAATTGCGGGGCTGGCATGTTTACTCCTTCTCGGCCAAAATTCGTTGCACAGGCTTAAAGCTTGTACGGTGATGCGGAGTAACACCATGTGCTTCGAGTGCGGCAAAATGGGCTTTGGTTGGATAACCTTTGTGGCCTGCAAAACCAAACTCTGGATATTCCGCATCGAGTGCTAACATCTCATTGTCTCGGGTGACTTTCGCCAATATGGATGCTGCACTTATCTCGGCAACTAGGCTATCCCCTTTTACAACTGCGGTTGCCGCAACACTTAGCTTAGGTAAACGATTTCCATCAACAAATACATGATTTGGTTGAATTTCCAACCCTTCAACTGCGCGTGTCATCGCCAACATCGTTGCGTGAAGAATATTCAGATCGTCAATTTCTGCAACTGATGCTCTCGCAATGCAGTAACATAATGCCTTTTCTTTTATTTCTTCTGCCAATGCAATGCGCTTTTTCTCTGACAGTTTTTTTGAGTCGGTTAACCCTACTATTGGTTTGGTTGGGTCTAAAATAACGGCAGCGGTCACAACGTCACCCACCAACGGGCCACGTCCTACCTCGTCAACGCCTGCAATATACTGCACATCAGGACGTTCAATTTGCATCTATTAACTCCATTACAGCCTGAGCCGCTTGTTTGCTGGCATTTAGGCGAATGTTCTCATGTATCTCGTAAAACTTTCTAACAAGCTTACTATTATTGCCCTTTAACATCGGGAAAAGTGCATCAGCGAGTGCGTCAGGATTACATTCTGCCTGTAAAAATTCAGGCACAAGTGGTGCGTCAGCCAATAAATTCGGCAAAGCAAAGTATTTGATGTTAAAGGTAAAAAAGGTATTAAAAATCCAATAACTCTTAGGATTTAGCTTATACCCTACCACCATTGGCTTTTTATATAGCATCGCCTCAAGTGTGGCTGTACCCGAGGCCAGTAAAACGCTATCCGCAGCTTGCATTGCCAGTGCTGACTGGCCGTCAAGCATAATCGGGTTCAATTCCGGCGCAACTTCCTTCAAGGCTTCCAAAAACTGCGCTCTGCGCTTTTCGTTTACCAAAGGCACGACGATTTTTAAGTCGGGAATTTTATCGACTAGTTTTTTTGCAGTGGCAAGGTAAGTGCGACTCAATAAGCCAACTTCAGAGCCCCGGCTACCAGGAAGCAGTGCTAAAACCGTATCATCTTGACTTAAGCTCAGCTGTGCACGCGCACCTGCGGTATCCGGCTCAAGTGGAATTTCATCCGCTAGCGTGTGACCCACAAATGTACAAGGCACTTCATGTTTATCATAAAAGGCTTTTTCGAACGGCAGCAAAGACAGCACTAGGTTAGTCGCTTCAGCAATCTTATGGATGCGTTTTTGACGCCACGCCCACACACTTGGGCTTACATACTGAATGGTTTTAACCCCAGCCGCTTTCAACGGTTTTTCAACACGCAAATTAAAATCCGGCGCATCGATACCGATGAATACATCGGGTGGATTATCAATAAAGTAATTCACCAATTGCTTTTTAATTTTTAGCAAGCGAGGTAAGCGACCAAGCACTTCGACTAGTCCCATAACAGCCAGTTCATCCATGTCAAACAGGCTTTTACAACCAGCTTGTTGCATTTTAGGACCACCGATCCCGACAAAATTGGCATTGGGGTAATGAAGTTTTAGCGCGTTTATGAGGCCTGCTCCGAGTATATCGCCCGATAACTCTCCTGCGACCACGCCAATGGTAATATTTTTTTCGTTAGCCATTGTTATTTTTCAGTATAAAAAAACGCCATACAAAATGTATGGCGTAAGTATAACCTGTATTGCGGTTCAAGTTTAGCGGATCAAACCACGATTAGAAGTCGCAATAAAATCAATCATTTGTTGAACTGCTGCGAACTCAGAAGCCTCTTCTTTTAGCGCTTCTAACGCATCTTCTAAACGCAGCCCCTTACGGAACAACGTTTTGTATGCGCGTCTTGTTGCCATGATTTCATCAGACTCAAAGCCGCGACGCTTTAAGCCTTCAGTATTAATTGCAACGGGTCTCGCTGGCGTGCCAGTCGTTGTAACAAATGGCGGCACGTCTTGGTTCACACCCGAGTACATACCAATAAAGGCATGTGAACCCACTTTACAAAATTGATGTACACCAGAATTACCCGCAAGGATAACCCAGTCACCAATATGTACGTGTCCGGCTACACTCGCATTGTTAGCGAAAATCACATTGCTGCCAATGACTGCGTCGTGTGCTACATGGGTGTAAGCCATAAATAAGTTGTTGCTACCAATTCGAGTGATCCCTTCGTCTTGAATTGTGCCACGATGGATGGTCGCACACTCACGAATAACGTTGTTATCACCAATAATTAGCTTGGTTGGTTCATCCTTGTACTTTTTATCTTGGCAGGCTTCCCCTACTGACGCGAATTGGAAAATGTGATTGCCTGAACCAATTTCAGATGGGCCTTTGATCACAACATGTGATTCAATCTTACAGTTATCGCCAATGACTACGTCATTGCCAATATAACTATAAGGGCCTACAGAAACATTCTCGCCTAGACGCGCGCCTGATTCGATAATTGCGGTAGGATGAATAGCCATTAAAACTCTCTTCTAGCACACATAATTTCAGCTGAACACACAGTTTTGCCTTCTACTT
This sequence comes from Pseudoalteromonas sp. JC3, assembly GCF_030291895.1. Taxonomy (NCBI): domain Bacteria; kingdom Pseudomonadati; phylum Pseudomonadota; class Gammaproteobacteria; order Alteromonadales; family Pseudoalteromonadaceae; genus Pseudoalteromonas; species Pseudoalteromonas sp. JC3. The sequence goes on from NZ_CP127855.1 coordinate 2,815,124, forward strand.
TAGCTTCAGCACTGAATTTCCAGATATTACGGCGTTCTTTTTCGAACTGAACGTGCAAATGCATCGTGTCACCCGGTAGAACAGGTTGTTTGAAACGTGCATTGTCAATCGCTGCAAATAAGTATAGTTCATTCTCGCTGCGATTCTCGACCGTTTTAAAACCAAGTAAACCAGTTGCCTGTGCCATCGCTTCTAGGATCAACACACCTGGGAAAATAGGTTGCTCTGGGAAGTGACCCGTGAAAATAGGCTCATTAATCGTCACGTTTTTAATCGCGTGAAGATATTCGCCAGGCTTAAAGTCTACCACTTTGTCAACAAGCAACATTGGGTAGCGGTGCGGAAGAAGTTTTAAAATCTCTTGGATATCAAAGCTGTTTAATTCGTTAGCCAAAATAGCTTCCTTATTCTACATCAGTATCTTTAAGCTGTGCTGTCAGCAGCTCAAGTGCCTTCAGGCGCGACTTAAAGTCAGATAAATTGCGTAAGTGTGCAATAGACTTACGCCACTCTTTATTCGTTTGGTGAGGTAAACCAGAAGAATAGATCCCTGGCTCAGTAATTCCTTTAGTAACCATGCTCATACCAGTAATGACAACCCCATCACAAATTTCGTTGTGACCATTGATTGCTGTCATGCCGCCAATTTGGCAGTACTTGCCGATCTTAACACTGCCCGCTAATACCGTGCAGCCTGCGATGGCTGTACCGTAACCAACTTCGACGTTATGGGCAATTTGGATCTGGTTATCTAAAATGACGTTGCTATGAATAATGGTGTCTTCTAGCGCACCTCTATCAATAGAGGTACTCGCGCCAACTTCGACACGGTCGCCAATAATTACGGTGCCAACTTGAGGGATTTTAACCCACTCGCCTTTCTCGTTGGCGTAGCCAAAACCATCACTTCCTATTACGGCACCAGACTGGAATAGACATTGCTCGCCTATCTGTACTTCATGATAGATAGTCACGTTTGCCCAGAGTTTAGTCTTTGCGCCTATTTTGGCATGTTTTCCAATGAAACAGCCTGGCCCTATCTCAACATCATCACCAATCACAGCGCCATCTTCAATTACAGCGTTCGCACCCACACTGACATTTTCGCCAAGCGTCGCGGTATCAGAGATAACTGCTGTACGATGAACTCCTGCTGCTGCGCTAGGTGTTGAGTCTAGCTTCTGTGCAAGTTTTGCATAGGCTACATAGGGATCTGCGATAATGAGTTTATTACCCGCAAAATAATCCGCGTCTTTTTCACTCAAGATCACGGCCCCCGCAGTCGTGCTTTCAAGCTGACCACGGTATTTGCTGTTGGCTAAAAACGCGATTTGGTCGTCTTTTGCCTGTGCGAGAGTGGCGATATTTCGAATTGATTTATCGCCATCACCTTGCAGCTGAGCACCTAGAAACTCAGCAAGTTGAGATAAGGTGTGAAGTTTTGTCATTACTTATTGCTAACCGCTTTTACCACTTCTTCAGAAAGGTCGGCTACTTTATCAGGATTGAAGTAAATTGTCGTATCTTTTACTTTAACTTCATCAAACTTACCTTTTTTAGCAACAGACTCAATCGCATCTACGATTAGCTTTTGTACTTTAGCAAGCTCTTGGTTTTGACGAACTTTAATTTCTTGCTCTAGTGGACGACCTTTTTCAGCAAGTGTCTTTTGCATTCCTTGGATTTTTTCACGAAGCGCTTCTTTTTGCTCTTCACTCATAGTCGTCGCTTCGCGCTTAAATTTTTCAGCTTCGAAACGAATGTCACCTTGAATTTTTTCAAGCTCTTGACGACGCTCAGCAAACTCAGCTTGTAGCGTTTGTTCAATTTTCGCCATTTGTGGAATTTGCTTATACACTTCCTGCATGTCTACGATGCCGACTTTGTGTGCAAGCGCGCTACCTGAAGCACCCATCATTAGTGCTGCTGTCATGGCTAGTGTTGATGATTTAATAAATTTTTTCACAATAAAACTCCTTAGAATGTATTACTGATATTGAAGCTGATCGTCTTCGTATCGTCTTCTTCTTCTTTTTTGAGTGGGTAAGCGAAACTGATCAGCATTGGACCCATTGGCGAGATCCACTGAATCGATAAACCCGTTGATACTCTGAACCTTGATGGATCAGAGAAATCAGAAAGTAGATTGTATTGATCTTCCGTCAAGTTGTTATAGCGATCTACATCAAACTCGGTATCCCAAACGTTTGCCGCATCAACGAAGAAGCTGGTTCTTACAGAACTGGTATTATCTTCGTCTAGGAATGGCGTTGGTACAATAAGCTCTAAACCTGCTAGTGCTTTTGCGTTACCACCGATACGGCCACCTAGGTTTAGCGTATCGAATTGCTGATCGCCGCCAATACAGCTACCTGATGTACCATCTGGTTTAGGTGTACCCGGAATACACTTAGGCGCACGCTGTACCGCTCGAGGTAGGATCGTGTTTCGGTCAAAGCCTCGCAGCTCTTGCTCTGAAATACGGAAGAACTCTTGGAATGGCAATACTTGCTCAAAGCCATTGGTCTCGCCATAACCGTTACCATAACCTAAGCCCGCTCTCGCTGAGAATACCCAACGATGGTCGTTACTGATTGGCCAGTAAAAACGTGAATCGTAATTAATCTTGAAGAAATTAAGATCTGAGTTTGGTGTAGTAATACTTAAGTTCAAGCTTTGACGAGAACCTGCGGTTGGGAACATACCACGGTTAACCGTTACACGTGACCAACCTGCGCTTAACTCATATTTGGTAAAGTCATAATCTGCGTTTGGATCGCTTTCGTTTAAGAAGCTCTCACGAAGTACGCGTGTTTGCTCAAAGTCTGAAATTTGCGAAAGGCTTTCTTCAATCCAACGAATACCAAAGTTAACACGGTTTATCGCATTGATTGGGAAACCAAAGTTAGTGCCGATACCGTAGCTCGTCGATTTATAATCTACAATCCCAAACTCACTTGCATCGAACTTACTATAGAAGATACTGCTGCCTTGCGACACACCATCAGGTGTAAAGTACGGATCGGTATAAGATACACTATAACGCTCTGAACCACGCGAAGTGTTGATATTGAACGCAACTTGGTTACCTGACCCCAAGAAGTTAGACTCACTGACACCGATGTTAAACTGAAGGCCCGCATATGAACCATAAGCAACACCCGCTTGGAAACTGCCTGCAGGTTGCTCTTTTACTTTAAAGTCAACATCAACCTGATCTTCAACCCCTGGAATTGGCTTGACTTCAAACTCTACCGATTCCATATATGGCAAACGTTGAATTTGAAGCTTAGAACGCTCTAAGTTTTGGTTAGACAACCATGCACCTTCAAGCTGCGTCATTTCACGACGTAACACTTCATCCGCTGTATTCTGGTTACCATTCACTACGATTCGACGCACATACACACGCTTACCAGGGTCTACCGATAGCGTTAGTTGTACTTCTTTATTTTCGTCATCAATTTCAGGGACTGTTCGCACTTCAGCGTTAGCATATCCAAAGCGCGCCAAATAACTCTTAATGAAGTCTTCCGTCGCCGTTACAACTGAGCCGTTGTAAAGCTCACCAGCGCGAAGTGGCACAATACCTTTAATTAAGTCTTCACGGCCTAGTAAGTCACCAATGAAATCAAATCCTTTAACGGTATACTTTTCACCTTCGGTGATGTTTGCCGTAACATAAACTGATTCACGTTCTGGGCTTACTGAAACTTGCGTTGAATCGATGTTAAAACGTAAATAACCACGGTCTAGGTAAAAACTGCGGATCTTTTCTAAATCGCCTTCAATAGTTTGTTTTTGATAACGGTCATTAGAGAGGAAGCGCCACCACGGCAAGTCCTGCTGAGATTCAATTAGGTTAAGAAGTTCTTCGTCCGAGAACAGTTCATTACCAACAAGGTTAATTTGACGTACAGAAGCAGCATCACCCTCTTCAAACTTCAGCATCAACTTCACACGGTTACGTGGCAATTCTACAATGCTCACCTCAACCTTAGCATTGTATTTACCAATACTGTGGAAGAATTCCGTTAAGCCTTTTTCGATACTATCGAGTACCGTTCTGTCTAACGGCTCACCTTGGCGAATATTTTGCTGTTCTAAACTCTCATTTAGCTGCTCGTCTTTGATGTCTTTGTTGCCATCAAATTCGATTGAGCTGATAGTTGGACGTTCTTTAACCTTAAAAATAATCTGATTACCATCACGGAATACCGCAATGTTGTCAAAGTGGCCAGACTTATACAACGCCTTGATTGTGCGTGAAATAGTAAACTGATCGACATTGTCACCAACGTTGATCGGAATATGTGTCAATGCAGCACCTAGTGCAACGCGCTGCAGCCCTTCTACTTTTAAATCTTCTACGATAAAGGAGTTTTGCCCTAAGGCAGCAAAACTAGCGCCCAGTAAACTGGTTACTGCAATGTGTTTTTTTATAGGCATTTTATTATCTTTATCCTTTACAACAATTTTGGCGCGATACGCTAAGGCCCACTACATCACAACATTCAAACGTTACAGCTTTTGTATTATGTTATCCGTTGTATGCTTGAACAAAAATGCAAACATTTAAACTGCATATAATGTGCGCTTTTTAGCACCGCACGGCTTAAAGCCGAGAAACATCATTAAATAGTGCAAAAAACGTTAAGGCAAGAAGAAGCGCTGCTCCAATCTTAAACCCAAACTCTTGTGTCTTTTCAGAGACTGGTTTTCTGCGAATTAGTTCAACTAAGTAATACATTAAATGCCCACCATCTAGGACAGGGAGCGGTAATAAGTTAAAAACTCCTAAATTCACGCTGATAAGCGCTAAGAAGCCTAAAAATGCAACTAACCCGTAACTAACGCTATTTCCGGCACTAACCGCGATCCCCACAGGCCCGCTTAAGTTTTTTACCGAGACTTGGCCCGTGATTAAGTTGCCGATCATGTCGAAACTTAAGGCAATCAAGTCGTAAGTTTTACGAATGCCAAGCACCATACTATCTAGGATGCCATATTGTCTAGTTTCAATATAACCATTTGGCCATTTTTCCATCACAGGCACAACGCCCAAGTAGCCTTGTACGACACCTTCTGATGACGTTTTTGCCCGAGGGGTTACCGTTAGGGTTTGTGGCTGCCCATCGCGCAGAATATCAATGCTTATGGCTTGATTTGCCGATTTTTGAACTCGGCTCACCAGCTGTTGCCACGACGCCAATTTGTCACCATTTATCGCAACTAGCGTGTCTTCTACTTGTAAGCCACCTTTGTCGGCAGCCGCACCTTCTTCAATATAACCGAGCTGCAGCGTCAGCGGCGGCCTATATGGCGTAATGCCGACTGAGGTCAGCGGCGCTTCGTCCTGCTTTTCCAGCTTCCAGTCACTCAAACGTAGCGTGCGAATTGCTAAGCTACCCTTTTCATCTTGTACTTTGGCAACCAGTGATGGTTCACCTAAATGCGCCATCAATTCAAACGTAACGTCTTGCCATGAGTGCACTAACTCATCATTCAGTGCAATGATGTGGTCGCCTGATTGAAACCCAGCATCCGCCGCGATACTGGTTGGTGTCACAGCTCCAACGACGGGTTTTACTGATTGAACCCCTACCATATACATTGCCGCCAACGCGACAATGGCAAACAAAAAGTTCGCAATGGGGCCTGCAGCTACCACAGCGATACGAGAAAGTACTGGCTTATTATTGAAGGCAAGGTGGCGCTCCTGCTCTGGCACATCGTCGACACGTTCATCGAGCATTTTGACATAACCACCAAGTGGAATTGCGGCGATAACGTATTCGGTTTGGTGTTTGTCATACCACTTAACTAAAGGCTTACCAAAACCGATAGAAAAACGTAAGACCTTAACGCCGGCTTTTCTGGCAACCCAAAAATGGCCATATTCATGAACGGTAACTAAAATCCCTAAAGCAAGAATAAATGAGCCTAAGTGCCAGAAAAATTCAAACATGGTTACCTCAATGTGGCGATAATTTGCTGCGCTCGGTGGCGTGCCGTTCGGTCTGTTTCCATAATAGACTCAACGGATTCTAATACGCTTAGCTCACTGTGCTCAAGCGTTAAGGCATTGACTCGATAGATATCACAAAACCCTATCTTACCCTCTAAAAATGCCGCAACAGCAATTTCATTTGCAGCATTCACTGTTGTTGTTGCGGCCTGACCACTACGACATGCGTCAATCGCTAATTTGAGGTTGGGATAACGGTTAAAATCTGGTTTGGTAAAAGTGAAATCGACAATCTGAGAAAAATCTAATGGCTTGACGCCCGCGTCAATTCTGTCAGGATAGGCAAGCCCATATGCAATCGGCGTTCGCATGTCTGGTTGCCCCATTTGTGCCAGCACCGAGCCATCGCGATACTGCACCATAGAGTGGATCATACTTTGTGGGTGTATCACCACTTCAATATCGTCAGCTGAACAGTTAAATAACCACTTAGCTTCAATAAACTCTAGCCCTTTATTCATCATGGTCGCAGAGTCGACAGAGATTTTTCTGCCCATCGACCAATTAGGATGCGCAACCGCTTCTTCTACCGTTACTGAAGCTAAGGTAGCCAATGAACGCTGCAAGAAAGGTCCACCTGAACCGGTTAATAAAATCTTACTAACACCGCTGTGGCTTAGATTTGAAGATTGCCCAGTTTGTATGGTCGTTGGTAGGCACTGATAAATAGCATTATGCTCACTGTCGATAGGGAGTAAAGTCGCACCATGCGCTTTTACTTTATCCATAAACAGCTGGCCACTCATTACTAACGACTCTTTGTTCGCCAGCAACACTTTTTTACCCGCTTCGACTGCCGCTAAAGTCGGTAACAACCCAGCTGCACCAACGATTGCGGACATCACAATATCCACATCCACGTGGCGAGCCATCTCAGCCATTGCTTCAACGCCATGGAGTACTTCGGTGGTAGTGTCCGTCAAACGTTGAGAAAGTTGCTTAGCTGCGTGCTCAGAGCTCATAACCGCGTATTTGGGTTGATGATGTAAACAAAGCTCAGCCATCTTTTCCGCGTTTTGCCCTGCGACTAAGGCAAATACACGATATTGTTCTGTATTGCGGCTGACGACGTCTAAGGTTGATAGTCCAATTGAGCCTGTCGCCCCCAGTACTACCAAGTTTTGCTCGCTCATAGCACTACCGTCCAAGCGTAGCAAAAAGCAAAAATGGGTGCTGCAGCCGTTAAGCTATCAATGCGATCTAGGATACCGCCGTGACCTGGCAAACAACGGCCTGAATCTTTAAGGCCTACTTCGCGTTTAAACATACTTTCAAGCAAATCACCAACGGCGGAAAATAGCGCGATAATAATGGTCATTGCAGCGTAAATTGGCCACATGTTGAGATCAATCGCAGCGAAGTGACAAAACACCAAAACAAAAACAACCGCGGTGATCACACCACCAACAAGACCTTCAATCGTTTTATTAGGGCTCACTTTAGGCATGAGCTTGTGCTTACCTAAATTCTTTCCAGCGAAGTAGGCGCCAATGTCTGCGCTCCACACTATACCCAATACCACCATGATAAGAACCGAACCTATGTGTTCGCCATCTTCGTATCCGGCACTACGCATCACGTTTAACGCAAGCCACAGCGGTACTAGTGTCAGTACACCAGCGATGGAGCGCATCATGATCCCTTCATTCCAAGCACGAGCTGCTCGTGGATATTTAACTACCAAGAAAGTAGCAACCAGCCACCACGCAAAAGCGAGCGTAAATACATAATTAGCATCAGCGACTAAGCGCCCTTGCTGCCATAAATCCTGTATTGGCCAGTGGGTGTTAAGCAATAGAATTAACACCGCCATGACGCCAACGAAAGTAAAACGCTGACGCTTTTGACATAGGCCCGCAAGCGCCGACCACTCCCATGCACCAAGCAAAACGATTAGTGCGGCAATCGTACTAAACATTGCCAGCGGTGTATAAAACACCAAAAGTAGAGCCAGAGGTGCAAGCACCGCTGACGTTAGAATACGTTGTTTTAACAAATTTGAACCCTTAACTTGTTGCGTCTTTCTCTGCGAGGAGCTGCTTTATCTGCTCTCCTGTGCATCCGAAGCGTCGCTCTCTAGACACGTAACAAGCAATGGCTTCAGAGAATGCTTGCTCGTCAAAATCAGGCCAAAGCGTGTCGGTAAAATAGAGTTCGGCATACGCAGCTTGCCATAGCAAGAAGTTACTGATGCGGAAGTCGCCTCCCGTTCTGATCAGCAAGTCGAGATTCGCTTGATCGGCCATCGTCATCTGCTCTGTCAAGGCATCTTCGGTTATATCACTTGGTTGCAATTCACCCGCTGCAACTTGTTTTGCGAGGTGTTGTGCTGCCTGTGTGATATCCCAACGTCCACCGTAATTTGCTGCAATGTTTAAGTTAAGCCCTGTATTGTCCTGGGTCAATGTTTGAGCTTCATGAACACGCTTTTGGAGGCTGTCAGGAAAACGAGAAAGTTCGCCAATAATGGTTAGCTTTACGTTGTTCTTATGTAATTTTTTAACTTCTTTAGTCAGCACATAAATAAATAATTCCATTAACGTGCTGACTTCATCTTCTGGCCTACGCCAGTTTTCACTACTAAAGGCAAATAGCGTCAGAGACTCTATACCTAACTTGGAACAGAATTGTACAGCACTACGAACAGAATCTACGCCCTTCTTGTGTCCGAAGGCGCGTGGACGCCTGCGAGCTTGAGCCCAACGACCGTTGCCATCCATTATTATCGCAACATGTTTTGGCAATGATTGCTGCGAAATAACCTCTGCTTTTAAAACCATAATTCCAATTTAAGTGAAAAAAAACGCCGCCTAGTATACCTTAGGCGGCGCTTCAAACCTAATAAATTTGTCAGTGTACCTAGCCCAAAAAAACCTAACTGCTCAGAAACAAAGCAGAATTTTCTGCAATACGTAAACAGTGCGTAAATATAAACGCTAGGATAAAGACATTTAGATTTCCATCAACTCTGCTTCTTTCGCGCTTAGTTGAGTATCCATTTCTTTGATGAACTTGTCAGTCAGTTTTTGGATATCATCTTCAGCTTGACGCGCTTCGTCTTCAGAAATTTCTTTGTCTTTTAGCAATGATTTAATATCACCGTTTGCATCACGGCGAATGTTACGTACTGCAACACGACCACCTTCAACCTCACCACGTACGATCTTGATGAGATCTTTACGACGCTCTTCAGTTAGTGGAGGAAGTGGAACACGGATCACGGTACCTGCTGACATTGGGTTTAGACCTAAGTCAGAAGACATGATTGCTTTTTCTACCGCTTGTGCAAGTGACTTGTCGAATACGCTGATAGCCAGCGTACGAGAGTCTTCCGTCGTTACGTTTGCTACTTGGTTTAGCGGTGTATCTGCACCGTAGTATGAAACAGAGATACCATCTAGTAGTGCAGGGTGTGCACGACCTGTGCGGATTTTAGAAAGCTGGCTTCCAAGTGCCGCCACACTTTTTTTCATGCGCTCTTGAGCGTCTTTTTTAATATCTTCGATCACAATACTTTCCTAGTCTGTTCTTGTTATGCCAGATTATACTCGCAATTTAGAGATTCGCTACTTAACTGCGAATTGCTGAAATAGTCGTCAGATTATTCTGCTGCTTGAGAAGAGATAAGGGTACCTTCCTCTTCACCCATGATGACATTTTTCAATGCACCCGGTTTATTCATGTTGAATACGCTGATTGGCATATTGTGGTCACGTGCCAATGTAAATGCAGCTAAATCCATCACTTTCAATTCTTTATCGATCACTTCGTTGTAAGTCAACGTGCGGTATAGCGTAGCATCTGGGTTTTTCACCGGATCGTCACTAAATACCCCTTCAACCTTAGTGGCTTTAATCACGGTATCCGCTTCAATCTCAATACCGCGCAAACATGCTGCTGAGTCTGTAGTAAAGAAAGGATTGCCCGTACCTGCAGAGAAAATAACAACACGGCCAGATTTTAGTAGGCTAATTGCTTCTGCCCAATTGTACGCATCACACACACCATTTAGCGGGATAGCAGACATCAAACGTGCGTTTACAAAAGCACGGTGCAGCGCATCACGCATCGCAAGGCCGTTCATGACGGTCGCCAGCATGCCCATGTGGTCGCCCACAACTCGGTTCATGCCCGCTTCTGCAAGTGAACCACCACGTAAGAAGTTACCGCCACCGATAACCAAACCCACTTCTACGTCGAGCTCTACTAACTCTTTGATTTCTTGTGCCATACGATCCAATACTTTTGGATCGATACCAAAGCCTTCATCTCCCATTAAAGCTTCACCACTAAGCTTTAAAAGAACGCGTCTAAAAACAGGTTTTTTATTGATAGTCATAATATCCGGGCCAATTAAAAGTGAGGTAAAAAATAACCGCGCTTATGCTAGACATAAATGCGCGGTTATTTTAGAGAATTTTCAGCAATGACGCAAAGCTAATGTCAGCTTTTACGTCATTAGGCATCACAATAAGTGATTACTGGCCTTTTGCTGCAGCGATTTGTGCTGCAACTTCTGCTGCGAAATCTTCTTCTTTCTTCTCGATACCTTCACCTACCTCTAGGCGAACGAATGAAGAAACAGATGCATTCTTCTCTTTAAGGTAGTCACCCACTGATTTCTTAGGTTCCATGATGAAAGCTTGACCAGTAAGAGAGATCTCACCAGTGAACTTCTTCATACGACCAACAACCATTTTCTCAGCGATTTCAGCTGGCTTACCTTCGTTCATTGCGATTTCAACTTGAACCGCTTTTTCTTTTTCAACTACTTCAGCAGGTACGTCTTCTGGGTTTAGGTAGTCTGGCTTAGAAGCAGCAACGTGCATTGCAACGTGCTTAAGTGTTTCTTCGTCAGCATCACCAGCTACAACAACACCGATACGCTCGCCGTGACGGTAAGCAACTAGCTTGTCACCTTGGATGTAAGAAACACGACGGATGTTCATGTTCTCACCGATTTTAGCTACTAGTGCAACGCGAGTCTCTTCAAACTTAGCTTGTAAGTCTTCGATAGTTAGTTGCTCAGCTACAGCTGCGTCAGCAATTTCGTTAGCAAATGCAAGGAAGCTTGCATCTTTTGCTACGAAGTCAGTTTGACAGTTAACTTCTACTAGTGCAGCAAAACCTTCGCCTTGCTTGATGATGATTGTACCTTCAGCAGCGATGTTGCCTGCTTTTTTAGCAGCTTTAGCAGCACCACTTTTACGCATGTTTTCGATTGCTTGATCGATATCACCGCCAGTTTCTGTCAGTGCTTTTTTACAATCCATCATGCCAGCGCCAGTGCGCTCACGAAGTTCTTTTACTAGGGCAGCAGTTACAGCCATTAGAATATCCTCAAATCTGAATTCAGTTCTTGATAAAACCAACCTTCGGTTGGCTGAATATCAAATCAAGTACAGCTCGCCTCAATTTGATAAAAATCCGTTATCTTTCAAGGTCTGCTTGGCAAACAACGGGATAAGCAGTTAATCGCTTATAAAGAATATCAAGTCTTCACCAATAATTTGATGAAGACTTGATGACAGCTAATACCTAATCAGGTAATTACTCAGCTTCAACGAAGTCGTCGTTTTCTGCTTGAGCAACGATGTTGCTTTCACGACCTTCAGTGATAGCAGTCGCTACTGCACCAGTGTATAGCTGGATTGCACGGATAGCGTCGTCGTTACCAGGGATGATGAAATCAACACCATCTGGGTTAGAGTTAGTATCAACAACAGATACTACTGGGATACCTAGGTTGTTAGCTTCACGGATAGCGATGTGCTCGTGGTCAGCGTCGATAACGAAGATAGCGTCAGGAAGACCGCCCATATCTTTGATACCGCCAAGGCCTTTTTCAAGCTTTTGCATTTCACGAGTAAGCATTAGCGCTTCTTTCTTAGTAAGCTTCTCGAAAGTACCGTCTTGGCTTTGAGTCTCAAGCTCTTTAAGACGCTTGATTGATTGACGAACTGTTTTCCAGTTAGTCAACATACCACCTAACCAACGGTGATTTACGTAGAACTGCTCACTTTGGATAGCCGCTTCTTTAACTGCTTCGCTTGCAGCGCGCTTAGTACCTACGAAAAGGATTTTGCCTTTGTTAGATGCTACGTTCTGTAAGAACTTAAGTGCATCGTTGAACATAGGAACAGTTTTTTCTAGGTTGATGATATGAACGCGGTTACGTGCACCGAAGATGAACGGCTTCATCTTAGGGTTCCAGTAACGTGCTTGGTGACCGAAGTGAACACCAGCTTGAAGCATATCGCGCATTGAAACGTTTGCCATTGTATATTTCCTCTAAAAGTTAGGGTTAGGCCTCCACATATCCCATAGCACCAACACGAAGTTTTTATAACTGCATGCACCCAAGTGTATGTGTCGATATGTGTGTGTGTTAATATTAATAAGTGTGTTGTCTTAACTACAAACATTCAATCTCATCGTGTGAGGAAGAATTATTTGTAAAAAGACGGCGCGCTTTATACCATATATAAAGAATTAACTCAATCTTATGCGTAAAATTTGTGCATAATAAATGTTCATCTAAATTGACTTGGAGTCTAAATGAGTGCAGTGATCAAAACCCCTGAAGAAATCGAAAAAATGCGTGTTGCTGGGCGTTTAGCCGCGGAAGTACTGGAAATGATCGAGCCGTATGTTAAGCCAGGGGTGACCACCGACGAATTAAACACCATTTGTCACAACTACATTGTTGATGAGCAAGGTGCCATTCCTGCACCGCTAAATTATCACGGCTTTCCGAAGTCTATTTGTACCTCAGTTAACCACGTTATCTGTCACGGAATCCCGAACGATAAACCGCTAAAAGAAGGCGACATTATCAATATCGACATCACTGTGATCAAAGATGGGTATCATGGTGATACGTCAAAAATGTTTTACGTCGGTACACCAACGATCCAAGGTAAGCGCTTAAGCGAGATCACGCAAGAAAGCCTATACCTTGCGATAAAAATGGTAAAACCGGGCGTGCGTTTGGGTGATATTGGCGCTGCAATTCAAAAGTATGCAGAAGGCTTTAACTACTCTATCGTGCGTGAATATTGTGGTCACGGTATTGGTAAAGAATTCCATGAAGAGCCACAAGTAATGCACTACGGCAAACCAGGTACTGGCGAAGTGCTCAAAGCTGGCATGTGTTTGACTATCGAGCCTATGGTTAACGCCGGTAAGCGCCAATGTAAGCTACTAAAAGACGATTGGACTGTCGTTACCAAAGACCGTAGTCTTTCGGCGCAGTGGGAACACACGCTGCTTGTCACAGATAATGGCGTTGAGATCTTAACGCTGCGCAATGACGAAACGATAGACCGCGTTATTACGCATTCAGCTTAATTGCAAAAAGCATTTATCAAAGCCAGCCAGATTGCTGGCTTTTTTGTTGCAAAACTCACACAACAGCGATTACAGCACCCCTTGGTTTAGATGTCAGTTACACACGATGATAGTTGTCCAATCCTTGACCCTTCACCTCCTCGTCACTCGCAATTCTTATTTATTTAGTGTAAAACAGGACTCTACTGTTTTTGCGCGCATGACACAGGATCCTAAGTGGCATTACCGAACAAAGTGAAGACGCTTCTTGACGAAGCACAAGAACTTACCGATTACCGTGATTGTCTTGCTTTTTTCTACAAATGGTTAAGCAATCAATTTGCCAAGCAACCCGTTAGAAATCTAATTAACTCTCGAGCCGAATTTATCGATCGATTGTTGATTAAATTGTTTAATGAAACTGGGCTAGCGCACCAACCAGACTTGTCGTTAATCGCCATTGGTGGTTATGGCCGTGGTGAGTTACACCCGTTCTCTGATATCGATTTTTTGGTGCTGACCAAATCCGTTCCCTGTGAAGAAGTGACCAGCTGCTTAGAGCGTTTTGTCACTTATTTATGGGACTTAGGTCTAGATATTGGTCATAGCGTAAGAACCCATGAACAAGTCCTAGAACAAAAACAAAATGACGTTCACTTTGCCACTAGCCTGCTAGAAAGCCGCCTCATTTGTGGTAACCATATTGAATATGAACGCCTCAAACGACATATTGTTGAAACCCCAATTTGGCAATCTAGTGACTTTTTTATCGCTAAGGTCAATGAGCAGAATATTCGCCATAAAAAATGCCATGGTACCGCCTACAACCTTGAGCCTAATATTAAAGAAAACCCCGGTGGCCTGCGCGACCTGCAAACCATTTTTTGGGTCGCTAAAAAACACTTCCGCGCTGAAACTTTGGAAGAGTTAATCAATCACGGTTATTTGACCCATGAAGAATATCAAGAGCTGTTAGAGTGCATCGAAAACCTGTGGAACATTCGCTTTGCGCTGCACTTAGCCGCTGGTCGCAGTGAGAACCGCTTACTGTTTGACCATCAACCACATGCCGCAGAGCTCCTCGGTTTTGGCTCTGAAGGTAAAGCCTCGGTCGAGCGTATGATGAAACGCTTATTTAGGATCATGAGCCGAGTGCGCGAAATGAACCAGATGCTGCTTTCCTATTTCGAACAAAGTATTCTTCCTGAGCAGTTAGAGCAAGAAGCCGTGCCACTTGACAGAAACTTTGAGCGTATTGGCAATAAAATTCGCGTTAAAAACCCCTCGGTCTTTTTCCGTCGAGAGAATTTGTTTGTCCTCTTTGAACATATTGCAGACAACCCTAAAATTAATCAGATTGACCCCAGTACCATACGTACTATGCGCCAAGTCAGACGCCGTTTATTAGGCGATTTGCAAGATTACGCAGGCTGTCGTGACGCTTTTTTAAGGTTATTGAAACACCCTAATGGCATGGGACGAGCGTTTACTCTGATGCACAAACACGGGATCATCGCTGCCTATTTACCGCAGTGGCGTAATATTTTTGGACAAATGCAGTTCGATCTGTTTCACGCCTACACGGTAGATGAGCATACCCATAAACTCATCAATAACATCTACCGCTATTTCGATAAAGAGCATATTAGTGAATTCCCGATTTGTTCTGAGATTGTTGCCCGCATGGACAAACCAGAGCTACTCTACTTGGCTGGGATCTTTCACGATATTGCCAAAGGTCGAGGTGGCGACCATTCCGAGCTTGGTGCCGTTGACGCCATGGCATTTACCAAAATGCACGGTTTTACCGCTTCCGACGCTAAATTGGTAGCTTGGCTGGTGCAAAATCACCTCCTGATGTCTGTCACAGCCCAGCGTAAAGATATTAACGACCCCGATGTTATTGCAGAATTTGCACAAAAAGTGAAAAACGAACGTCAGCTAGATTATCTCTATTGCTTAACGGTTGCCGACATTCGTGCCACCAACGACAACCTCTGGAACGACTGGAAAAACACCCTCTTACGCGAGCTATATCTACATACTCAACGGGCATTGCGCTTGGGTCTTGAAAACCCAATGGATATGCGCGACCAGATCCGTGATAAGAAACGCCAAGCCAAGCAACGACTGATTAATTTGGGCTACTTCGAAGAGTACATTGACCTTATTTGGTCACGCTTTAAGGCCAATTATTTTACTGCCTTTAGTGAACAGCAGATCTCTTGGCATACTGAGCACTTATTACAGTCTGATGATTTAAGTCAGCCAAGCGTGATCGTCTCTAACAAGCCCATGCATGGCGGGACGCAAGTATTCGTATACAGTCCTTATGAGTCGGCGCTATTCGCCAAACTAGTCAGTGTAATTGGTTCTAAAAAAGCACAGATCCAGCATGCTCAGGTCATGACCACAAAAGATGGCTATGTTGTCTTTAGTTTTGTTATCCTAGAAGTGAATGGCGACCCACTCAGCACCAGTCGTGCAGCGGGGATCAGGAGAGGCTTAGAGACGCTCTTAAAAGACCCAAAAAAGAAAATCAGAGTCAAAAAGAATCGCTCACAGAAGTTTAAAGATTTTAATATTAGGCCAAAAATTATCTTGCGCCCTCATGCTAGAGCAAACCGTAGCCTTATTGAAATTCAGGCCATTGATATTCCGGGGTTACTGACTAAAATTGCTGAGGTATTTCAGGCCTATTCACTACATATTCATGCCGCGCGCATTACAACCGTCGGCGAACGCGCAGAAGACTTTTTCGTCGTCTCAAACAAAGATTACAAGGCACTAGATGAAGTACAAAAAGCTGAGCTTCATCGCGCCCTACTCAAAAAATTAAATGCTGAAACAGATTAACGAGGAATTTATGTCTGATTTAAAAACGACTATTGAAACCGCGTGGGAAAACCGCGATACCATTACTCCAACCACGGTATCAGACGAAGTAAAACAAGCGATTGTCAACGCATTGGAAATGCTAGATTCAGGTGCAGCGCGTGTTGCTGAAAAAATTAGTGGTGAGTGGGTTGTACATCAATGGTTGAAAAAGGCGGTACTCCTGTCTTTTAGAATTCGTGACAACCAACCAATGAACGATGGCGTTAACCAGTTTTACGACAAGGTACCATTAAAATTCTCAGAGTATACGCCAGAGCAGTTCCAACAAGGTGGTATGCGCGTAGTACCAAACGCGGTAGCACGTCAGGGCAGCTTTGTCGGTAAGAACGTGGTACTTATGCCGTCTTACGTTAATATTGGTGCATATGTTGATGAAGGCACCATGGTAGACACTTGGGCAACCGTAGGCTCGTGTGCACAGATCGGTAAAAACGTACACCTATCTGGCGGTGTGGGCATTGGTGGCGTATTAGAGCCGCTACAAGCCAATCCAACGATTATTGAAGATAACTGTTTCATCGGCGCGCGTTCTGAAATCGTAGAAGGTGTAATTGTTGAAGAAGGTGCAGTTATCTCCATGGGTGTCTATATTTCACAAAGTACTCGTATTTACGACCGTGAAACTGGTGAAATCCATTATGGTCGCGTACCAGCTGGTGCAGTGGTAGTACCAGGATCACTACCAAGTAAAGATGGCTCTCATAGCCTATATGCAGCAATTATTGTGAAAAAAGTAGACCAGCAAACCCGCGAAAAAGTTGGGATCAATGCACTACTTCGCTCACTAGACGAATAAATATCACGACGGTTTCAAAAAAGGGAGCTTTCTGCTCCCTTTTTCATCTATTACCAGCGGTAGTCCAGTGACACTAGAATGTTTCTTGGTCTTCCTGGAAAGTACCTTTCACCACTAAATGAAGTGTAATCGGCACGCTCAGCGTAACGTTCGTCGGTTAGGTTCTTCACTCTCATCGTCAACGCCAAATGCGGATTTACCTGCCACTTTCCTCGTAAGCTCAGCAAATCGTGACCGGAATAACGATGAAGATTTTCGGGGTCAGTAAAATACTCTCCTACATGATGCCAAGCTAAAGACCAACTGAGATTATCCAGTGCTTGCCAGTGTAATTGGGCGTTAATGACGTTCCTTGGTGCTGAATCTAGATCGTTGCCGTTAATATTGATGCCACCAAGAATATTATCTTGTTCATAGGTATGCTTAGCACGCGTTGCGGCGAGATCTAGTTGCCAATGTGCTGTGAATGAATAACTCAGCTCCAACTCCACACCTCGGTGTCTTGAGCGACCATCGTTAATATAGAAAAAGTCGCTATCTCGGAAGATCAAATTTTCTTTTTCCATGTCATAAATCGCGACCTGATAGCCAAGACTATCTGCACTCCCTTTTAGGCCAAGCTCGATATTGTCCGCCTTTTCTTCCTCTAGCGATGCTTTTATCTGCTCTCGCTGCAATTGGTAAAGCTCAGCACTTTGTGGTGCGCGATAGCCTTTGGACAAGTTAGCATAGGCAATATCTCGCTCAGTGAAAGCATAGCTTAGGCCAAATTTTGGTGAAAAATATGCAAAGCTATCTTTGCCACTGGCTGGGCGACTATAACGACATCCTCCCATTGCACACACCGAGCCATCTTCTTTGGTGCGCCCAGTAGGCAAAAAGTTGCGATAATCGTATTTCATTGACTCAAAACGACCGCCCAGTTCAACTAACCAGTTACCCTGTCGCCAACTGAGGTTTGCAAAAGGCGCGAGTTGCCTTGCATCTACCTCATAGTCGTAATGCTTTCCTGTGGGAATAGTTGAGCGCAAAAATGCAGAGCCTTCAGTCGGCGTAGGCTGATACTGCAACATCTCGCCTTGAGTATATTCCGCATCCATTCCCCAATCTAGTTGTATTGAGTCACTTAATTCAGTGTGTATAAGCGTTTGCAGCCCTACACCAGTTTGACCATTTTCTTCAAACGGCTTACCCGGCAAGAAATGCTTAACAAATTCCATCTCTTGCCAGCGTACATAAGGTTTTATCAGTACGGTGTTGCTATCATCAAAGTGCCCGGTTATTTCTGTCCAAGCTCTAAATGACTCTGCCTTTCTAAATGCTTCAGGGTTTTCGTTTTGCTTTGCCAATTGCTTATTTTTATAGCTGTCCACTCCTGTTATATAACCCGCAGTTTGCTGATTTAAGTGGGTGTATGTCATCCCAGATACGACACCAACCTTCTCACCTTCATATTGATGTTTGACGCTCAACTTTTGTTGCTCAACGCTTTCATCGTCACGATAACCCGTATCTTTTGTAAGGGTTAACGCTGCGCCCAAGCCAAGGGCTTTATCGCCAGCTTGTATTCGAGTTCGGCTATAACCATAGGAGCCGATATCTAACGCTACCCTAGGTGTTTTTTGAATGCTGTTTGAAGTAATCACATTAACCACTCCATGCACCGCATTCGAGCCATACAATACGCTGTTTGGCCCTTTTAGCACTTCTATACGCTCAGCTGCTTCAAAGTGCGATTCAAAGAGTTCATTAATATTGCAAAAACCTGCGGCTCTGAGTGCAATACCATCTTCAGCCATTAAAATGCCGCCACATGCGCCTGCACCAGAGAGCACTTGTGAGCGCAATGCAGGTAGATACTCTTGACCATTACCATGTTGTACATTTGCGCCAGCAACGAGCCTCAACGCCTTTTCGATATGCGTGACGCCTGTATCATCTAATTGAGCTTCTGTTAGCAAAGAGAGGCTTACAGGACGCTCTCCTGCCGTCTCAGCCAATCTGGATGCCGTAGTAGTGATGATTTCAAATTCGTTGTTCTCTGTCGCTTCGCTAAGTTGTGGTGCAAGGGCACAACTTGCAAAGACCAACACCATTTTTTTCATTTTGATACCAACTGTATTAACTCGATTACAAGGCAAAAAGAAAGGGCTACACAGCCCTTTCGTTTTCTTTACCACTAAGCGTTATGCTTGTCTCGCCTCTAACATCAAACGCTTCATATCTCGTACTGCCTTTTCCAGCCCATCAATTGCCGCTCGAGCAATAATGGCATGGCCAATGTTAAGTTCGTAGATTTCTGGCATTTGTGCAATCGGTTTAACGTTATGGTAATGCAAACCATGACCAGCGTTAACGATAAGACCTAAGCCATGAGCATACTGAACGCCTTCACGAATGCGTTCAAGCTCAGCGCTCATTTCGGTGTCGCTCTCAGCATCCGCATAAGCACCAGTGTGGATCTCAATGTAAGGCGCACCGGTTTGCTTTGCAGCATCTAGCTGCTTTTTGTCCGCGTCAATGAACAAGCTTACTTTAATACCTGCATCAGCTAGACGCTGAGTTGCCGCTGTGATCCTATCAAGATTACCCGCAACGTCTAAGCCACCTTCCGTGGTTAACTCTTCGCGCTTTTCTGGCACTAGGCAAACATATTCAGGTTTTACTTCGCAAGCGATGTCGAGCATTTCGTCAGTTACTGCGATTTCTAGATTCATACGTGTTTGGATGGTTTTTGCCATCACGTAAACATCGCGATCTTGAATGTGGCGACGGTCTTCACGTAAGTGAATAGTAACGCCGTCGGCACCTGCGTGCTCAGCTACTGCAGCTGCATGTGCAGGATCAGGATAGCTAGTGCCTCGCGCCTGACGAAGCGTTGCAATATGGTCTACGTTGACGCCGAGTAAAATATCTTTCATCGTTTATCCCTTGATAATATGACGTAGCAAGTGGATCACCCACCTATTACTGCGATACCAATTTACCGATTTATACTTTTGATTAAATTGGTATTATTTCTTTGAAATAAATAGTTCTCTACTTTTCAGCCCTTGCTTACCAACCAGCGGCGCCATTAATTTTCGTGTTAATAGCTTAGCCGCTCTTCTCACGGCAAGGTCTTGGAAATCTTGATTGGCAATGGCCAATAACATACTGCCCGGTATCGTATCAGGTTCACGACCGACTGCAATAAAACCGTACTCAGATACGTACTTATACGCGGCTTTTGGCCGCACTGGATTACCTTCAGCGTCAAATTCCAGTTCCACCCCGAAACCCAGCTCACCTAACAATTGCAACTCAAAGCTACGTAAGATAGGTTCCACATCTTCATCTTGGGCCAAACGCATTAAATGTAGCTGATAGAGCGCAAAGATCTGCTCTAGCGGTTCGTTGGTTGGTACCACGCGTTGCGTTAATTCATTGAGATACAAACCACAATATAGCTGCCGCCCAACGAGTTGGATTTGGTTGTCTGTGGGTTCAAAACGGTTTAGGTATTTAAAATCGTATCTGCCTGCATATTGCAGTAAAAGTAATGAAAATGGCCGCAGCTGGGCATTATGTTTGAGGGATTGCTTGCCCTTGACTCGGGCAAGCATTTTAAGTTGTCCAACGCCTTCGACCAGCACGTCAAGCAGTACCTGAGAATCGCTGTAAGGTCTGCGATGTAACAGATAGGCCTGTCGAAAGTCGCTATCCAATCAGTCTTCTCCGTACCCTAAGCTACGAAGAGCACGTTCGTCGTCTGCCCAGCCAGATTTCACTTTAACCCAGCATTCGAGATAGACCTTGTTGTCTAGCATGTTCTCAAGATCTTTACGCGCTTCGCGACCGATAACTTTGAGCTTTTCGCCTTTGTTGCCGATCACCATGCGTTTTTGCGATTCGCGCTCAACAAGGATCAACGCGTTGATCTGCCAAACGCCGTTGTCTTGCCACTTAAACTGTTCGATCTCTACCGTCACCGAGTACGGTAACTCATCGCCCATAAAGCGCATCAACTTTTCACGCACGATCTCTGCCGCCATAAAACGCATCGAGCGATCGGTAACATAATCTTCAGGGAAATAGAATTCACACGCAGGTAAACGCTTGTGCACTTCTTCTCTGATCATATCAACGTTTTTACCTTGCTTCGCAGAGATAGGTACGATCCCGATAAAATCCCCCTGTTCACTCAACCACTGAATATGTGGCATCAACAAGTCTTTATCTTTTACCTGATCGGTTTTATTCATCACCACCAAGATAGGACGACCGCTGTCTTTAACTTTAGCCAGTACCATTTCGTCATCAGGCGTCCAATGCGTCCCTTCTACGACAAAAATAACCAGTTCAACATCGCCGATTGAGCTTGATGCTGCTCGGTTCATTAAGCGGTTAATTGCACGCTTTTCTTCAATATGAAGTCCTGGTGTATCAACGTACACCGCTTGATAGTTACCCTCTGTATGGATCCCCATGATGCGGTGACGAGTGGTTTGTGGTTTACGCGAGGTAATACTTACCTTTTGCTCAACCAATTTATTTAATAGTGTCGATTTACCTACATTAGGTCTACCGACAATGGCAATCATGCCGCAATGTGTATCAAGCGTCATTCTTTAATATCTTAAGCGCTTTTTCGGCAGCTTTTTGCTCAGCTTTACGTCGCGAGCTGCCTACTGAAATTATACTTTCCATCCCTTCCACTATACATTCGACCGTGAATGTTTGGTTGTGAGCTTGCCCTTTGGTATCTATTACAGTGTAGCCCGGCAAAGGTAATTTTCGAGCTTGTAGATACTCCTGCAGCAGCGTCTTCGGGTCTTTTTGATTATGACCAGGTGAAATCGCTGTTAAGCGTGATTCGTACCAACTTAGTACCAAATCTCTACACACGTCGATGTCAGAGTCTAAGAAAACGGCACCAATTATGGCTTCTACTGCATCTGCGAGCGTCGACTCACGGCGAAAACCGCCGCTCTTCAGCTCACCTGGACCTAGGCGCAGATAATCACCCAGCGCGAATTCCACACCGAATTCCGCCAGAGTTTGACCACGCACTAACGTTGAACGCATGCGGCTTAAATCACCTTCACGCGCTTTTGGAAACTTGTGATACAAAGCATTTGCAATCACAAAGCTTAAAATAGAGTCGCCCAAAAATTCGAGACGCTCGTTGTGCTGGCCTTTGTGACTGCGATGCGTCAAAGCCTGCTCAAGCAGCGCCTTATCAGAGAAGTTGTACCCTATTTTATTATAAAGTTCTTCTACGTTTCTTTTCATTTTTACTGAATACTACCTAGGCGTTCAAAACGAACACCAGTTGGAACCCACCCTGGCAAAATGCTGTCTGGGCCATTATCAAAATCAAAACTTAACCAAATAAATACCGCTCTTCCAACCAAGTTTTCATCAGGTACAAAACCCCACATACGACTATCTTGGCTGTTATTACGGTTATCACCCATCGCAAAATAACTTCCCTCTGGTACTACCCACTCATCGCGGCGAGTACCTGGTTGTTGATAGTAGCGATCTGTTAACTCTAACACTTCAGGATTAATTAAAATATCATGTTCTACGTTTGGCAAATGCTCGGTTAGACGCACTAACTGCATTGGACCTTGCGTAAACTCGTCACGATTTACAATGTCTACATCAATCTTGTTATATTCGCCACACGTCAACCCGTTTGCTTCGCTCTGCCCGTCTTCACACTTAGGTTTAATGTAAAGCTGACGATTGCGATAAACAATGTGGTCGCCCGGTAAACCAACAATACGTTTGATGAAGTCAATTCTCTCGTCTAGCGGAAACTTGAACACCGCAATATCACCGCGCTCAGGGGTACCCGTTTCAACGATTTTGCTACGCCACACTGGGTCTTTAATCCCGTAAGCATATTTTTCCACGAGAATAAAATCGCCATCCAATAAGGTTGGCATCATTGAGCCGGATGGAATTTGAAACGGTTCAAAAATAAACGAACGGAAAATCGTGATTGCGGCAATCATAGGAAAAATTGATTTCGCGTTTTCAACAATGGCAGGTTCAGGTGCGATTTCCGCAATGATGTCGGCATCTAACTGAGTGTCAGACGCACCTTGCGCAATAGCAAGCCTAGCTTGTCTTTTTGGTGCATACACCAAATGATCGATCAACCAAATAAGGCCTGAACCGACCGTGAGTAGCACCAATAAAATTGAAAAATAACCTGCCATTTGTATTTCCTGTTACTTACCTACTTTCAATATTGCTAAGAATGCGTCTTGTGGCACTTCAACGTTACCAAGTTGCTTCATACGCTTCTTACCTTCTTTTTGCTTTTGCAGTAGCTTTTTCTTACGGCTCACGTCACCACCATAACATTTTGCGATTACGTTTTTACGTAACTGCTTAACTGTACTACGCGCAATGACGTGATTACCAATTGCAGCTTGAATAGCAATATCAAACATTTGGCGAGGGATCAATTCTCTCAGCGCTTCAGCTAACTGACGGCCACGCGTTTGTGAACCGTCGCGGTGAACAATTATTGCAAGTGCATCAACGCGGTCACCATTGATCAGAATATCCACACGCACCATGTCTGATGCTTCAAAACGCTTGAAGTTGTAATCTAGTGATGCAAAACCACGGCTGGTAGACTTCAACTTATCAAAGAAGTCCATTACCACTTCTGACATCGGCAATTCATAGGTTAACGCAACTTGCTTACCGTGATAGGTCATCTTGGTCTGCATACCACGCTTTTCAACACATAGCGTGATCACATTTCCTAAATACTCTTGCGGAACGAGAATATTTGCTTCAACAATTGGTTCACGAATTTCAATAATGTCGTTTACTGGCGGTAAATCCGATGGATTATCGATTTTCACCACACCGTGCTTAGTTTCTACTTCATAGATTACCGTTGGAGCTGTGGTAATAAGATCCATGTCATATTCACGTTCAAGGCGCTCTTGAATAATCTCCATATGCAGCATACCTAAGAAACCACAACGGAAACCAAAGCCTAGTGCTGTTGAGTTTTCAGGCTCGAAGAATAGTGATGCATCGTTGAGGCTCAATTTATTAAGCGCATCGCGGAAGTTTTCATAGTCATCAGATGAAATTGGGAACATTCCCGCGTATACCTGAGGCTTCACCTTTTGGAAACCAGGCAAACGGTCTGTTGCAGAATCACGAGCCATGGTAATGGTATCACCAACTGGTGCACCATGGATGTCTTTGATACCTGCGATAACAAAGCCTACTTCACCCGTTTTCAACACCCCAGTATTGGTCTGCTTCGGTGTAAAGATACCAACCTTATCTACTTGGTGAGCTTGCTCTGTAGACATGATCTTGATCTTCTCGCCCGCTCTTAATTCACCGTTTTTAATACGTACCAATGACACTACGCCTTGGTACGGGTCAAACCATGAATCGATAATCAGTGCCTGTAGTGGCGCATTTGGCTCACCTTCTGGCGGCGGAATATCACGTACGATCACTTCGAGCACTTCATCAATGCCGATCCCCGTTTTCGCACTACAACGCACCGCTTCTAATGCTTCAATACCAACGATATCTTCAATTTCTTCGGCAACGCGAAGTGGATCAGCCTGTGGTAAATCAATTTTGTTTAGTACCGGAATAACTTCCAAGTCCATCTCAAGTGCAGTGTAACAGTTCGCTAGTGTTTGTGCTTCTACACCTTGACCCGCGTCAACAACCAATAGCGCACCTTCACAAGCGGCTAGAGAGCGTGAAACTTCATAAGTGAAGTCAACGTGTCCCGGTGTATCGATAAAGTTTAGCTGGTAGGTTTCACCATCTTTTGCTTGATAGTTAAGCGTTACACTCTGTGCTTTGATGGTAATGCCGCGCTCACGTTCGATGTCCATCGAATCCAGTACCTGCTGCTGCATTTCGCGGTCTGTTAAACCTCCACAAACTTGGATTAAGCGGTCTGATAGCGTCGATTTTCCATGGTCAATGTGGGCAATAATAGAAAAGTTACGGATATGCTTCATATACTGGATTCAATACTTCTGTTAGTCACAAATAGAGATTAAGGCCTCGATTTTACATTTTATTTAGTACAATCACCATCTATTTGCGTTATTGGTAGGCTAATTGGGTAAATTTTTATCACTTTTACCTGATGTTTGAGTTTATCCCCTTGGACTCTGGCGAAAAATAAACCGAGTGCTGCACTCGTAAATGCAATAAGTATCTGCAAAGGTTCATTGAGACCAAGTACGAGAGCTGCGATAAACATGCCGGCAAAAGCAAAAAGTAATGGCATCATGTAAACATAAAACGCATGTTTCACCACATTAGAGTCGTCTAATGCCAACTTAATTTTTTGGCCAATTTCGACAGATTCCGTCAAATCTACAAGGAATTGTTTTTTGTGGGTGCCAAAGAGTTTGGCGAATACTTGGGAGCCGCATTTGCCGTTACAACCTTCACAGGCGGGCTTTGGCTGTGCTTCTAAGTAGACAGTTGCGCCTTTTATGGCGGCAACTGTCAGAGTTTGTTCTATCATAAAGGTCTTTTCACAGACTCAGCGATTGCTTTTGCGGTCATTGCTGGAATATTTCCAACTACGGATACGTCAAACGCACCTGTGTTGTGTACGTACACCGTTGTTGCACCTGACGAGAGCGCTCCACTTGGGCGCTGGCCCGGTAAAGGACGTTGTACAAATACCGAAATATCAACAAGGCCATCGGAAAACAAGTAGTAGTCTGCCAGCTCATTGTTTAAATCTAACTTATGTCTGTCAGATTTTAGCAGCTCGAAGCCCTGAGGTAACCAACCAATTTGCCAATTGTTTTTTGTGCCATTCTCAAGTGTCTTCAACAACCCAGATACGGCTTCAGGAAACTGCTTTTGTGAAAGTTCTAACAATTGCTCGGCTGGGGTTTCAGTCACGCTGATATGGGTGAGCTGAAGCTGCTCTAACAATTCGCCTTGTTGGTTTACGTAAGCGGATTTTAGCAACAGAGATGACTCGGTATCGATCCACAACCAATAGTTGTATTTAGCGTCGTCCTTTGCTTCTAACCTGACAAGCTGAGCAGGTCTGTCAACAATCCGACCTTTACCACCTAAGACAAAATCATAGCTTTCTTTGAGGCTGTCGATATTTTTGAATAAAACTTCGGGAATAGGACCTGCTATCGAATCTGTTTGGATGGTGTAAGGCTCAGACTTTGGTTCAAAATAAGTCACTTTGTCACCAATGCGGATCATTTCAAGTCCAGCACCATTGAGCAAACTTAAAAGCTCAAATTCAGTCCCATCTTGGTTACCATGAAGCCAACGGTAAGGCTCCATAGATTTTCCTTTCACCACGACAAACGATGCATCAAAGTTTCTATGATGCACCGCTTCGGCCATGTCTTTTAGCAGTTGTTTGGCTGATACGCTTTCATTTGCCCACAGCCAACTAGAGAAAAATACACTTACTACAACTAACAGTGCTCTCATTTATTGCTCTTTTTCCTCTTGCTTTTCAGCGGTGTTGTTTTCACCAGATTGCTGCAGCGCATACGCCATACGTGACTGTCTTTGATGCTCTAGCACCAATGCACCAATACGCTGCTGCTGTAACTCTCTAATGCCTTTAGCCGCTGATTCAAGCGCAGGCTCAGTTGATAAGCTCACAGGAGAAACGCCTCCAGCAAAAGGAGTAGATTGCAACTGTAATGCATCGCCCGCAGGTAAAGTCGCGTCAGTGCTTAGCGTATTAACCCCAAGCACAGCAAACAATGACACACTTGCCGCGATAGCCACTTGTGCAAACGGCTTACGCCATGCACTTAGCTCAATCACATTGCTCTTTGGCGTCGTTTCTTTCACTTGCTCAACGGCCGTATCACTATACGTTTGCTCTTGTTCAAGTGCCGCTGCAAAGCTGCTGGTGATATCAATGCAAAGTGTGTCTTGCTTTTGACTACGCATTACATCACCAATCAAGGCATACCGAGCAAACTTTTGTTCGTCTAAACGAACATCAGTTTCAGCGTTGAGTGACAGATCACCGTCAAAAATTTGCGATGTCGTTAAATCTTCTGTCACTTGTTTTTCAGCTTGTGCCATATTAAGACTCACCTATTAATGGGTTCAAATTGTTATCTATCGCTTCCCTTGCGCGAAAAATTCTCGAACGAACTGTACCAACCGGACAATCCATAATGACAGCTATTTCCTCGTAGCTCATACCTTCGATTTCACGCAAAGTAATTGCGGTTTTTAAATCGTCAGGCAAGCGCTCGATAGTTTTGAAAATCACTGCTTTCACTTCGTCGCTTAACAATAGATTTTCCGGTGAAGCGTTCGATCTTAATTGGTCTGCACCATCATAAAACTCAGCTTCTTCCGCATCTACGTCGTTTGCTGGCGGCTTTCGACCAAGCGCCACCAAATAATTTTTTGAACAGTTAACCGCGATTCTATACAACCAAGTATAAAATGCGCTCTCGCCCCTAAAGTTAGGCAACGCTCGATAAGCTTTAATGAACGTTTCCTGTGCCACATCTGCCACATCGCCTTGATTCGCTACATAACGAGAAATCAGCGCTGCGACTTTATTTTGATACTTGGCAACTAACAGGTTGAATGCGTTTTTATCTCCCTGTTGAACGCGTTTAACTATATCTAGATCTAAATCCTGCTCGCTCATTCGAGCCGGTACTCCTCTTTTTGCTTTTCTAAATCGTATCTAGTTGCCATCATTCACAGCTACTCTGACTTAGTACTGAATAAAAAGTTCTGTTTTTTTGTATTTTTTTTTAAAATAAACGAATTCATCCATCTTTGCGTACTAGTTTCTTGGCTGCTTTTTAGCATTATTCCATTAGCAGTCACACAAAATGTTCTAAATGATTCTCATTAAACGGAACAAACTCTCTGCCTTCTATGATAGCAGATGTGGTATAAATAGCAGAATTAAACGCAAAAACAGTAAAGATCTTCGAATATGAAAAATACGACTCACCACAATACTGATGTAGTCATTATTGGCAGTGGCGCTGCTGGACTCTCTCTTGCGCTCTCTTTAGCAAACCACTGTAAAGTTACCGTGATAAGCAAAGGGGCGTTAAAAGAAGGCTCCACACTTTATGCTCAGGGTGGCATTGCCGCAGTATTCGATAAGAAAAATGACAGTATCGAATCACATGTCGAAGACACACTTGCGGCAGGCGCTGGCTTATGTGACCGCGATGCGGTGCACTATACCGCCTCAAATGCAAAAAATTGCTTGAAGTGGCTGATTGAGCAAGGCGTACCATTTGATATGGAAGTGGATAGCAAAGGGAAAGAGCGCTTTCATTTAACCCGCGAAGGTGGGCATTCACATCGTCGTATATTGCACGCAGCTGATGCAACGGGTAAAGCCGTTCAAACCACATTAATTAGCCAAGTACAGTTACACCCAAAAATTAATATATTAGAGCAATACAACGCCATCGATCTCATTAAAGATAAATATGGTGACTCAAGCGATATTAAAGGTGTTTACGTCTACAATCGCAAAGCGGATAGAGTTGAGAGCATCTCGGCTAAGTTTGTCGCTTTAGCAACGGGTGGCGCAAGTAAAGTTTACTTGTATACCTCAAATCCAGATGTTTCTTCAGGTGACGGCATCGCAATGGCGTGGCGTGCGGGTTGCCGTGTAGCCAACATGGAGTTTAACCAATTTCACCCGACCAGCTTATACCACCCTGAGCTACAAAACTTTTTAATAACCGAAGCCATGCGCGGTGAAGGCGCGCTGCTTAAACGTCCTGACGGCACACGCTTTATGCCTGACTTCGATGAACGCGAAGAACTTGCCCCTCGCGATGTAGTCGCCCGTGCCATTGACTATGAGATGAAGCGATTGGGTGCAAATTGCGTCTATCTGGATATCTCACATAAAGACAAAGAGTTCATCATTGAGCACTTCCCTACGATTTATGCTAAGTGCTTAAGTGTTGGTTTAGATATCACCAAAGAGCCAATCCCCGTAGTGCCAGCGGCGCATTATACTTGCGGTGGTGTTATGACTGACTTTAACGGTCGTACTGACATCGACAATTTATATGCAATTGGCGAAGTGGCTTACACAGGTCTACACGGCGCAAACCGCATGGCGAGTAACTCGTTGTTAGAATGCATTGTGTTTGCCCACGCTGCCGCAAAAGATATTTTAGCTAAAATCGATAATCGTCCTGAGCCATCTAAGTTACCAGATTGGGACGAAAGCCGTGTCAGCGATTCGGATGAAGAAGTAGTTATCACCCACAACTGGCATGAACTTAGATTGTTTATGTGGGATTATGTTGGCATTGTTCGCTCAACTAAACGGTTAGAACGTGCGCTACACCGCGTTGAGTTATTGCAGCAAGAGATCCACGATTATTACGCCAACTTTAGAGTGAGTAACAACCTGCTCGAATTACGTAACTTAGTACAAGTAGCTGAACTTATTATTCGCAGCGCGTTAGAACGTAAAGAAAGTCGCGGACTGCACTACACCATTGACTTCCCTGACATGGCTGAAAACTCCACACCGACCGTTTTGTCACCGACAAAATAATAATATTTGCATGTAGAGCATGTGCTGATTTTTATCGCCATGCTCTGGTCGCTGTTTCTAATTGGCTTGCAGCGCAGTGCGGCAAAGTAAACGCCAGTCCGCTTCTGGTATTGCCTGTCGAGTCAAAAATACCTGCTGCTTAGCTTGGTTCGCATCCATGATTTTTAGCGCTATTTGACTATCAAACCATATGGTTGCACCAATAAGCTGCCCTTTGAAATTTATCGTTTTCGACTGTATTTCAATGAAGTTTTCCTTCGGGATCAAGAGTACAGTACCCGCCTTTGGTGTACGAGATAGAACAGTTTGCCAACTGCAATAACCCGTAACAGCAAACACGATTGCGACTAACCACCACAGTGTTGGAAACAGCAGAAAAAGGATAAAAGCGAGGCAAGAAAAAAGAACCACAAAGAAGGTGTGGTTCTGAAGATTGTGTTGAAAGTCGATTCTATACGCGGATCCGATCAAGGATTAACTTAACCATGCGTTTTAGCTCTGGATCTGGACATTCTTCATGACCCATAAACCAAGCAAATAAATCTGGATCCTCACAGGTAACTAGACGCTGAAACA
Organism: Pseudoalteromonas sp. JC3; assembly: GCF_030291895.1. Taxonomy (NCBI): domain Bacteria; kingdom Pseudomonadati; phylum Pseudomonadota; class Gammaproteobacteria; order Alteromonadales; family Pseudoalteromonadaceae; genus Pseudoalteromonas; species Pseudoalteromonas sp. JC3. The sequence continues at coordinate 2,845,322 of NZ_CP127855.1, forward strand.
CGTACTTACCTTCGTCGGATAGCGCGTCATAAGCCTGCTCAACAAACGGCTCTAAAATAACGTCCAGCTCTAACATGCCACGACGGCAAGCCCATTTAACTCGAGCTTTAGGCAGTAACTCAACCATAAACTGATTAACCCCTCATAAACTATTGAGAAAATTATACCCACTGTGCAGGACATATGCCATAAAACTTATAGAAATGGCACATTGAAATCGTCCGTCCCTATCTCCACTTATGATTTTACGGTAACATTACGAAAACACTTTAATAGGGATCAACATTATGTCAATTGCTCGTGCTTATGCGCTTCCGTTCAAGGTTATTCGCATTTCAGGACAAGATAAACTTAGCTATTTGCACGGTCAGGTTACTCAAGACATTAACCTTATCAAAGAAGATAATTTTATGTGGTCTGGGCATTGTAGCCCTAAAGGCAAGCTTTGGTCTGTGGCGCGCTTAACCCGCTATCAAGACGACTACTTAATGCTTGCAGGTGTAGCCGAAGCTGAAGCATCACTTCGTGAGCTAAAAAAGTACGGCGTTTTTGCCAAAGTTGACATTGATTTTGCTGACTGCGAAGTCTTTGGCTTAATGACTCAGGACAGTAAAGCGCTTGCTACTGCCTTTGGCGTTGAGCTTTCGTCTGACGCAAGCGCTGTAGATGTTGCCAACGGCAAGCTGCTAAAACTCGCAGACGAGCGCTTTGTTTTCATCGCGTTCGAAGGCGCAAGTTTACCCGCGGACGTGGAACAACAAAGCAATCCAGCACCGTTTATTGCGGCCAGCATTTTAGCAGGTGAGCCAAGCCTTGATGCAGATCACGTGGACGAATTTGTACCACAAATGGTTAACCTTCAGGCCCTTAACGGGATCAGCTTTAAGAAAGGTTGCTATACTGGTCAAGAAACCGTAGCTCGTATGCGCTATCTTGGTAAAAACAAACGTGCCATGTACATAGTGACAGGCAATGCAGCAGAGCGCATCGAAGAGGCAGACATTGAACTGCAGATTGAAGACAACTGGCGTCGTGGTGGCAAGGTTATTCAACAAACCTTCGATGCAAGCAGCGGCCGTTATTATGCGCTGGCTGTGATGCCAAATGACACACCACAAGACGCAGTGCTAAGAGCAAAAAATTCACCAGAGGTGAGTCTTACTATTCAACCTCTACCTTATTCTTTAGAAGACAACTAACGGGATCTTATATGATTATTGGCCCTAACTCGGTAGTGACAATCCACTACTCAGTTCAAGACAAAGACAACAACACGATTGATAGCACATTTGATGATGAGCCTGTGATAGCGATGCTTGGCTCAGGTTATCTGATCCCAGGTCTTGATGATGCCCTACAAGGCAAACAAGCTGGTGACACTTTCAGTGTGACCATAGAGCCACAAGAAGGTTATGGTGAGCGCTTTGACGAATTGACTCAAGCTGTTCCTAAGTCAATGTTTGAAGGCATGGAAATCGAAGTGGGTATGCAATTTAGAGCTACCACCGACGAAGGCGACCAAATCGTTGTGATCATTGGTATCGAAGATGAAGAAGTCATTGTTGACGCGAACCACCCGCTTTCTGGGATCACACTAAATTTTGACGTTGAAGTGCTTGAAGTACGTGAAGCAACAGCAGAAGAAGTTGCCCACGGCCATGTTCATGGCGAGGGCGGTTGTGGTCACGACCACTAAGATTAGTCGAGTTACTAATAAAAAGCGCTGATCATTCAGCGCTTTTTTCTTGTTTAAGTTTACTTTCCATTGCCGTAACCAAGTTAGCTTGGTCATTTGTACCCAAGCGATATTTAGTGCCGTCCTTCATCACCACTTCGAGTGCCTTGAATCCGGCAACTGTGTATACCCAACCGTCTGTGCTGATCCGCATGCCAATACCATGGCGTAGAGAATTAGTCACAGGCTGAACATAATCAATATCGTCAAACTTTAAGGTCATTTTGGCCACCGACGGTCCAAACCACCAGCTTAACGTTTGTTGCTCTTGGTTCACTTGAATGGTTAAGCCGTAAAAAATAAACGCAACAAGCGCGAGGATCACCAAAAAGCCAACAAAGGCGAGATTGCTACCAGCTAGGAAAATTGCCAATATGGTAAAACTGGCGATAAAGGCTAGAAACAGCCATATAACCCATGCAAACTGTGTATTTTTATACATCGATAGTCTTCTTAATCAAAGCTGTAAACTAATGTAGCACCAAGTTCGGTGTCTACCTTTTCTTTTTCATTTTCTGGCTGCGAATTATAACGGTAAATAAACGCAAACTTCAGCGCAATCCCGCCAATCACTTGTGTGACTAGCGCAGACTCAGCAAACAATCGGGAGTTTAAACCTGACAGCGATTGCTCAAAACTGACGTCTTGATTAAAGCGGGTACGCTTTGAAACGTTTCTTTCCCACTGCAATGCCATACGCAAAAGCTGGCCTTGCTCGGTTCTATCTTCTTCCGGTTCAAGCTCGATTTCGTTATCCACACGAGAAATGGACATACCGGGACCAACGTCGATATCTACAGTATTCTTTCGTCCCTCGTACACACGATTGCCATAACCGAGCGCAAATGTCGTGGTATATTCCTTGCCGTTAAACCTGTCACGCTCATAGTCACCGTACATAAAGAACGAAGCGTTATCGTCTCCTAGCTTGTAGTTACCTTGCGCAGAGCCAAAATAGCGCGACGCTGAGACATCTTCGACGTCTGTTTCTGTATTTTGCTCGCGGCGATAAAGGCCATTAAATTTAAATTGATTACGCCACTTGGGGAAATCTTGGTAAAGGTTACTTTTAAACTTAAATGACGTGTTTTGCGTATTACCTTTGTTAACGATAAAGCCAAATTCAACGTCGCCGTACAGCATTTCGCCCTTGTGTTTTTGATGAATTTCGTCATCGGGCATTTTGCCATATTCGTGAAAATCTTCGAATGGATCCGTAGCTAAGCTTGGTAGCGAAACCAAGCCAATTGCAAATAAGGCGAAAGTTCTAAAAAACGGCACTGGCAACTACTTTCCGGTTATTGCTTCCATATGATATGACAAAACGGTGCATCTAAATCTCTGCTAATCAAGATTTTTGCGTACACCTGATCCGAGTCATCAAACTCGATACCAACCAAAACCTGTACGAAATGCTCTGGTTCTGCTTCTTGTTCATACGCAGTGATGCTCGACCAACTCTCGTCCGGCTCACTTTCTTCAATGAAGCCACGCTCTTCACGATGTTCGTTGAACATATTAATATCGTGTTCTTCAAGATTATCCGGGGCCAACTCAAGGAAGATATCATATGCTTGGTGAGTGGCTTCTTCGATGCTACAAAGTCTCGCTGTCATGGACGCTAGCCTGTTGTTTTAAAGTTGGCGCAATGATAGCAAAATGAGGTAAAACATAAATACATAGTCGCGATAATCAAACAGAAAATAACGCTAAATGACGAACAAATTATCGGTAAAAGTTGAATGTTACGTCGCTTTTGAGTTATTACTCTAAAACTATCGCACAAAACCCGCAGGGAGCATCTCATCATGATTTTATTTTCCGAAGCGAACAACATCGCATTTGTGACCTTATCTCGACCAGAAAAACAAAACGCGCTGTCTGTTGAAATGTTTGTTGGTTTAGATAATGCAATAAAGAAAATTAGAAAAAGCAAATCAATTAGGGCTGTCGTTCTCCAAGGTGAAGGCGCACATTTTTGTGCTGGCCTAGATGTAAAAAGCGTGCTGAATAAACCTTCTGGGATCATCAAGCTACTTAAAAAGTGGTTACCTGGCAATGCTAACTTAGTACAAAGAGTCGTACTCGGCTGGCAAACTTTGCCTGTTCCTGTCATCGCCAAGATCACAGGCAATTGTTTAGGCGGAGGCTGTCATATTGCATTAGGTGCAGATATTCGTTTAGCCGACAGCAGTGCGCAGTTTGCCATTATGGAAGCCAAATGGGGACTTTGCCCTGACATGGGCGGCAGCTTACTTTTGCCTGCCACAATGAACAAGGATAAGGCATTGCTAATGACAGTCCATGCACAGCGAATAGACGCCCAGCAAGCACTAAAGGACGGTCTCATTACCGAGATCTGTGATGATGTTGACGCTAGACTCTCAGAGTTACTCTCTCAATTTACCGCACGCTCGCCAGATGCCATTGCAGCAATTAAGAAAGTGTATAATCGAGCCTACAACCAGCCCGCACGTAAACTATTGTGGTTAGAAACGTGGTCACAAATTAAATTGCTCGCCGCTAAAAATACCAAAATTGCAATGAAGAATGCCTCTGTAGCAGATGATAATAAAAAGCCATTTTTGCCTCGCATGAAGTGGTGAGGCTAGATTGAATGCCTGTTTGCCCAAAGTATAATGGTCATCGCAATACGAAAGCGTACAATGAGCCATCATACATACTAGAGCCATTACAGCGCTAAGGATTTACATTTAATGGTACACAGAGCGAAGTTGATATTACAATTTGCACTAGGCTTTGCCATCATTTTAGCGTGCCTCTTCAGCGCTAAGTGGATAATTCAGCTTAGTGCTTTACAGATCCCAGCCGCCCTACTTGGCATGGTGTTTCTTGTCATACTCCTTGCCACAAAAATCATTAAAGTAGAATGGTTAGCCCCCGCAGCAGAGCCCATCTTAAAATACATGGCGCTGTTTTTTATTCCAGCGGGAGTGGGCTTGGTAGAGCATCTCAGTTTGTTTCAATCCCAATGGCTTATGCTACTGTTATTGCTAGTTGGTGTACCAACAATAAGTCTTGTATTGTTAAGCCCTATCGTTAAGAGCATCAAGTTTCGTGATTAATATGATTATGGCGTCAGCGCTCACTGTGCTATTATTTTTTAGTGCTCGCAAACTATATCAGCGCATCTCCTTACCGATATTGAACCCTGTGCTGATCTGCATTTTGGCCATTTCGGCATTTCTACTGTTCACGAAATTCGACTACAAGGTATATCAACAAGCAACGCTACCAATTCATTACTTGTTAGAGCCAGCTGTCGTTGCACTCGCTTACCCTTTGTATAAACAATTTCACCAAATTAAACCGGTATTTTTTGCATTGTGCTTAACCAGTTGGTTGGGTGTTTCACTGTCTACGTTAAGCGCTTTTCTTATCTGCCAGTTTTTTGCAGCCGATCCGCAGCTCTCAGCTTCAATGGCGGCCCTGTCGGTTACAACACCAATCACCTTACTCATTAGTGATTATCTCGGAGGGATCCCCGCTATTGCAGCGATTATGGTGATACTAATTGGTGTATTTGGTGGCGTGTTTGGACTACATATCTTGCACTGGTGTAAAGTTGACCATATGCAAGCGAAAGGCACTGCGCTTGGTGTTGCTTGCCATGCGATAGGCACAGCCGCAGCGATAGAGCATCACCCCATGGCTGGCGCTTTTGCTTCAGCGGCGATGACAATTACCGCCATGATAACTGCACTTTGGGTGCCTTTGTTTTATCATTGGTTGGCTACTCTAATTTAATAACTCGGGATACGACTTTGATCAATCAAGAAATCGAGCAAATAGAACACTATTACAACATTATTCGAGAGTATCTGGTGACTTACAGTTTCCAATTGCTCGCTGCGATATTCATCTTCCTTCTCGGTTTGTGGTTATCAAGAAAGCTGTCTAAAGCGACTGAAAACTTGATGCTAAAACACAATATCGATCCTGCTTTAACCAACTTTATTGGCAATGTGATCAAAGTGCTTATCATTGCCATGTTTGTGATTATTTCTCTTGGCAAGGTTGGCATAAGTATCACACCGTTTGTTGCCGCCATCGGTGCCGCGTCCCTAGGTGCTGGTCTTGCGCTGCAAGGTATGCTGGCAAACTATGGCGCAGGGCTTGCCATCATTGCTACCCGCCCATTTGTGATTGGCGATACCATCAGCATCAAAGGGGTTAACGGCCAAGTTAAAATGATTGAGCTTGGACATACCACGCTCATCAACGAAGACAAAGTAGAGATCACTATCCCGAATAAACATGTGGTGGGAGAAATTCTCCATAACTCATTTGCAAACTCTCTGGTTAAAGGTGAAATAGGGATAGCTTATGATGCTGATTATCAAGGTGCATTAACACTTATCAATCAGGTACTCGCTGATAATGCGAAGGTCAGTCAAGACCCTAAGCCTCAGGTGGGGATTGAGGAATTTGCCGACAGTGCGGTGATATTGAGCTACCGCTACTGGGTGCCTACAACTTCACTTATCGAAACTAAATTAGAAGTGAATAAAGCGGTGTTTGCCGCGATTAAAAATGCGGAAATCGAAATTCCATTCCCGCAACGAGTGGTTAAAGTCATTCAGTGAGTAAACTCACGAACGGCTAGGGTGCTAGCCGTTATTCTACACTCAGTTTTCATCAGGCTTTTCCATAGAAAAGCCACTGCGTAAATGAAGATCGCGCTGTGGAAACGGGATCTCGATTTGATATTTGCGAAAGGCATCATCAATAGCCCAGAGGTAATCAGAAACCAGCGCAGTTGGCCGCTTTACCTGCTCAGGTTGCACCCAAACTCCTAGCGTGAAATTCAAGCTACTATCACCAAACCCTGTCATCCATACCGTTGCTTCTCGCCCCGGCGTATTCAAGGTATATTGGACATTTTTGGCCGCTTCCAATGCGGCACGCTTCACCTTCTCTTTGTCGCTGCCGTAGGCCACCGAAAAAGGAATACGGAAACGACGATATTTGTCCGACATTGTCCAATTGGTAATTGTATTTGACACCATTTCCGAGTTAGGAATAAGCAGGTCGACGTTGTCATTTGTACGGATCCAAGTTGAGCGCATGTGAATGGCTATCACTTCCCCCACCACCCCGTTGGTCAGCTCCACAAAGTCCCCGACTTTGACGGTTTTCTCTAGCAGTAACACCAGACCTGAGACAAAGTTATTCACCAGACCTTGTAGGCCTAAGCCAATCCCAACGCCGAGCGCACTGGCAACAAGCGCTAATTCAGTGATCTCTATTCCTAACGCCGTCAGCGCAATAATAAGACCAATAAATAACACGATGTAGTGAATGATCCTGCCTATCACATAGGCTGAGGTATGCTGGATCACCCCTTGTCTTGACGCAAGACGATTAAATGCTAGTCGTAGGATCTTGGAGATCACCAAAGTCGCAACGATCACCGCGATAAATGAGAGTGCTTCTCCCACCTCTAATGAAAATTTACCTAATGAAAATAGCTTTTGGTCAAGCCACGGAATATCTACGTCTATATCTATTGGTGCTTTTATCATGGTTATATTTTTTGTTATCTCGTGAAGTTAAGTGTGTGTGGCGAGCAGCAAAAATACAAGTTTTAAAGACGCCTAAATCATGCTTTGTTCAAGCTACTCGCTTGACCTTTTACAGGGCTCGTGACTAAATAAAGGACAAACAAATAACAAAAATACTACTGCGGATTGGTAAAATACGTCATGAAAAAGTCCCTACTCGCTTTAACCACTTGTCTCGCGCTTGCGTTGCCGGCTCATAGTCAATCGCTTGCGGACCTTACCACGCTCGAAGCACAAACCAAAATACAAAATCGAACTTTATCAGCAACGCAACTCACTGAGTTTTATTTAAAAAGGATTTCACAACTTGACGACAGTGGCCCTATGCTCAATGCCGTGATCACGCTCAATCCCAACGCTTTACAAGACGCTAAAAAGCTTGATGCCGAAATACTCGCGGGAAAATATCGAGGGCCACTTCATGGCCTGCCAGTTATTGTTAAAGATAATATCGACACCAGGGCGCCAATGGCAACAACCGCAGGCGCGCTCGCCCTGCAACACAACGTCAAAACCCAAGCTGCACCGCTTATCATCCAGTTAGAACAAGCCGGCGCTATCATCCTTGGCAAAGCCAATTTAAGTGAATGGGCAAACTTTAAATCAAGTTTCAGCTCGAGCGGCTACAGCACGCTCGGTGGTCAAACCAAAAACCCGTATGTGTTAGATAGAACCCCATGTGGCTCAAGTTCAGGCTCTGCCGTTGCCGTCTCCGCAGGTCTTGCACTGCTCGCCATTGGCACGGAAACTGACGGCTCTATTGTTTGTCCTTCAGCACATAATGGCGTTGTAGGTATTAAACCGACTGTCGGTTTGGTTTCTGGTGAAGGCATTGTTCCTATTAGTCATAGCCAAGATAGCGCAGGCCCTATGGCAAAATCGGTGATGGGCGCCGCCTTATTACTCAATGCTATCGTTACCAATGCAAAACAGCCTATTGATTTTACCCAAGGCTTAAACGCCGCCAGTTTCAAAGGCAAACGAATTGCTATCACCAGTCATGTAGGTCAGTTTCCACCTGCAGTTCAAGCGGTATTTGCAAAAGCCGTTGCAACCATGAAAGCAAATGGCGCAGAAATAATTGAAGGGTTAGACTTACCTGAGCTGGAAGCTTTAGGCTCCGCCGAATTGGATATTTTGCTCTATGACTTTAAACATGATCTCAATGCTTACCTTGCCACGACACCAGAGCAGGTAAAAGTAAAAAACCTAAACCAGCTCATCCAATTCAACCAGCAACATCCCTCCACCATTAAGTACTTTGATCAATATTTGATAGAGGAAGCAGCAAAGAAAGGCGATATCACAGAACACCGATATCAAGAAGCCCAAGCTTTGGTTAAAAAATTTGCCCGCCAACAAGGCATTGATAAAATAATACAAGAACATCGCCTTGACGCATTTATCGCACCAACGAATACCCCAGCTTGGAGTATCGATATCATTAACGGTGATAACTTCTCAGCCTCGTCGTCATCTCCCGCGGCGATTGCAGGATATCCAAGCATTACAGTACCGATGGGTTTTCATCACGAGCTACCGCTGGGTATTTCTTTCTTCGCTGAGGCTTATAGCGAAGCGAAATTAATCAAGCTTGCCTATGCTTTCGAACAGTTGACTAATGCACGCAAAGCACCTGAGTTTAAGGCGACATTAACGCCTTAAAAATAATAGTAGTGTTATAAATAAAAATGCCTTCACACCGATTGATGTGAAGGCATTTTTATTTGCGTATCGTGTTGGTACCAAGAAGGTTAAGCTTTACGCCAAGTTGTTTTGCCCGCGCTATCTTCTAACACAACGCCTAAGGCAGTTAGCGCATCACGCGCTTCATCCGCTGCAGCCCAATCTTTATTTTCGCGAGCGCTGCGGCGCTTTTCAATCAATGCTTCGATTTGCGCTACTTCGTCGTCGTCTTGTTCACCTTGTAAGAAAGATTCAGGGTCTTGCTGCGCAATACCTAAGACTTCCGCGAGTTTCACAAGAATAAATGCATGCTCACCTGCAGCTTCTGCGTCACTCTCTTTTAAGCGATTCACTTCTTTTGATAATTCAAAAATCACTGGCAGTGCTTCTGGCGTGTTAAAGTCGTCGTTCATTGCTGTCTCAAAACGTTCAGCGTAAACATTACCTTTAAGCTCGACTTCCACCAGCTCAACGCCACGTAGCGCAGTGTAAATACGCTCAAGCGACGAACGTGCTTGTTCAAGGTTTTCTTGTGAATAGTTTAGCTGGCTACGATAATGACCATTGATCAAGAAATAGCGTACTGTTTCTCTATCAAAAGCTTTTAGCACTTCACGTACGGTAAAGAAATTGCCAAGAGACTTAGACATTTTCTCTTTGTTAACTTGTACCATGCCGGTGTGGATCCAGGTGTTCACATAACGGCCATTATTTGCGCAGCAAGATTGGGCAATCTCGTTTTCATGGTGCGGGAATTGCAAATCTGAACCCCCACCGTGAATATCAAAAAATTCACCCAAATGCTTTGAACTCATTGCGCTACATTCAATGTGCCAACCCGGACGACCTTCGCCCCACGGAGATTGCCACGCAGGCTCACCCGTTTTGGCTTTTTTCCACAATACAAAGTCGAGTGGATCATCTTTATCTTGTGCTACCTCAACGCGTGCGCCCGCTTGTAGCATTTCTAAATCCTGCTGAGATAACTGACCATATTGCTCAAACGTTGAGACATCAAACAATACATCCCCATCCTTCGCAACGTAAGCATGGCCTTTTTCAATCAAGCGCGCGATCATCTCGATGATTTCATCCATATGCCCTGTTACCGTCGGCTCAATATCCGCAGGTAGCATATTCAACGCAGTAAAGTCTTCATGCATGGCTTTGGTCATGCGAACGGTTAGATCATTAATCGACTCTTTGTTTTCCGCGGCGCGTTTAATGATTTTGTCATCCACGTCAGTAATATTACGCACATACGTGACGTCATAACCTAAATAACGTAAATAACGGTTCATTACGTCAAATGAAACGTAAGTGCGTGCGTGTCCTACATGACAGAAATCATAGATAGTGATACCACACACGTACATATCAACCTTGCCTTCTTTGAGCGGTTTAAAAGGGGCTTTTTGGCGAGTGAGTGTGTTGAAAATCTGCAACATGTAGTTTTCTTCCTAAGTACGGTTCATTTTTTAACAAAAGTGCTTTTAATCATACCACCTGCATAGCAGCGCCTCTAGATTTTAATAACAAATTACGGCAGTTTTTTGATTTTTTACGCTGATTTTTAAGGAATGCTTTTTCACAAAAGCCCAGTTGATATAAAATAGGGTTTTATCATTCAACACGATGGACACTAACATGGTTGTTTTAGAAACAAATCACGGCGAAATCCGTATTAATCTTTTCGCTGACAAAGCGCCTGAAACGGTAGCTAACTTCCTAAACTACGTAAACAGCGAGTTTTATAACGGTACTATTTTCCACCGTGTAATCGACGGTTTTATGGTTCAAGGTGGCGGATTCGCATCGGGTATGGAACAAAAACCAGTTGAAGCACCGATCAAAAACGAAGCTAACAACGGTGTTGCAAACAAAGTGGGTACCCTAGCAATGGCACGTACGCCAGATCCACACTCTGCAACTGCACAATTTTTTATCAATGTTAACGACAATGACTTCCTTAACTTCTCTAGCGAAACATCGCAAGGTTGGGGTTACTGTGTATTCGGTGAAGTTGTTGAAGGCATGGACGTAGTAAATAAGATTAAAGGTGTTGCTACTGGTTCTTCTGGTTTCCACCAAGACGTACCGCTTGAAGATGTGATCATCGAAAAAGCATACGTTGCTGAGTAATATCCTACTTTTTATTCAAGGCCAGTATTTATGCTGGCCTTATTAGTTTTGAGGTCCCATGGGTAAAACCTATTTTATCGCCGACTTGCATTTAACCGAGCACCGCACTGATATCACCGACGCATTTTTCGCTTTTCTCGACCATCATATGACCGCCGATGTCGACGCTTTATATATTCTGGGTGATTTTTTTGAAGTGTGGATTGGAGACGATGAAAAAGACCCCTACGCCCTGAGTATTGCACAAAAACTGCGAAGCTTGAGTCACCTCGGCATTCAAGTATTTTTTATTCACGGTAACCGTGATTTTTTAATCAAACAGGCCTTTGCTGACGAATGCCAAATGACTTTGCTACCTGAACAAGCGGTGATAGATCTATACGGCACACCAACGGTGATTTTGCACGGCGACCAGATGTGTACACAAGACGAAGCCTATCAAAAGTTTCGCAGGAAGAGCCGCGGCTGGTGGTGGCCAAGGCTGATGCTTGCTATGCCACTTTGGTATCGTCGCAGAGTCGCTGCAAATGCAAGACGTAAGAGTATTGAAAACCAAAAAGGCAAGCCCCTCGAGATTCTAGATGTCACCGAAGAAGCAGTGGCTGAAATGTTCGCAAAACATGGCGTAGACAATATGATCCACGGCCACACCCACAGACCAAAGGTGCACACATACCAAGGCGGTAAGGTACGCACTGTGCTTGGCGATTGGTATTCACAAAGCTCATATATCGTCGTTGATGACTGTGGCAAACAGCAGCTCCTTTGCCACCCTTTTGAATAAATTTAGTGCTTAAATAGGCGCACCTGAGTGGAACTTGAAATCAAGGTCCGGTGAGCTGATAAGCTCGTTTTCTACTTGTTGAAATAGTTTAATGCGCCCAGCTACATCACAGCGCTTAGGATCGGTTGCGTTGGCTACTTGATGCGCCAAATCAATATAGTCTTGGTAATGTCTGGCTTCTGAGCGCAATAGCGACACATAAAACTTAGCAATTTCTTGATCTAAGTGTGGCGCAAGTTTAGCGAAACGCTCACATGAACGAGCCTCAATGTAGGCACCAATGATCAGTTTATCAACCAGAGCTGCGGGTTCATAGGTGCGAATATGTTTGATCATTCCAGACGCATAGCGAGATGCTTGTACGTACTCAACAGGAATATCACGTGCCCTTATGATTTCTAGCACCTGTTCAAAGTGATGTAGCTCTTCTTTGATAAGCCTCACCATCTTACTCAAGATATCTTGATTGTAAGCATATTCAGGTCGTGCAGTTAACTCACCAATCAATTCATTTTTACTGCCTGAAAACTCGCCATCACCAACACTGCGATAAATAAAATCTTCGTAGGGTTGCAACCAACTTAACAATGTTTTTGCAGACGCATCATCTATTGCATATTTGCGAATTAAGAAGGCCGCACTTTGTGCCGCTTTTAACTCACAATGCATATGATCGATAAGCAACAATGGTAAGTGCTCGCTTTGTTTTGCTTTTTCAATCCAAGCTTGCGGGGTTTCACAGCCTAAAAATTGGTTAATAGGCGCAAGTAAATCTGTGTACTTTTCTAACATAACAACAAAAGACTAATGTGTTTGCGCCATTTTATCATAACTTCTCGCTGCAAGGTGCACCACAAGGCTATTCCCCAAGAAGTTTTAGATCATTCTGAAAATAGTAATATTGCTATTCAACTACATTTTCTTGACAAAAATTAACTCATCTCTCATAACTTAATTGAATTGTACAAAAATAGTACAAACCTATATTTGAGGGGCTAACTATGATCTTTAATCATCTATGGGGCTTATATGCTCACCCGCACGAAGAGTGGCAAACAATCGATAACCGTCACGAAAGTATGTTTTACAGTTTGTCACATATCGCACTTGTTGCGCTGATCCCAAGCATTATGGGGTATTATTCTTCGGTCTACTTAGGCTGGAGTGTTGGTACTGGGGATGCTGTCTATTTAACTCATGAGTCGGCAATATTAATTGGTGTTGCAATGTACTGCGCATTAATTGCAGGCGTCTTTATTCTGGCGTATCTCGCCCACTGGATGGCCATCACTTTTGGCTCAACACCGACCTATACACAAACTCTAGAGTTATCGGCTTACACGGCAACGCCAATGTTTATGTCGGCTTTTGCGGCATTTTATCCTGAGCTTTGGTTTGTCGTATCGGTTGGGATGGTTGCACTGGCGTACTCCGTTTATCTGCTTTATACGGGCGTGCCTATTCTGATGCATATTCCTGAAGAGCGCGGTTTTATTTATGCCAGCTCGGTTGTGACTTGTGGCCTAGTGCTGTTAGTCATCATTCTTGCTGCAACCGCTATCTTGTGGACTAATGGCATAATTAGCCCTACGTTTACGTAGCCTGAAGGTGGGATAAAAATAGATTAATCTATGTCTGCTAACGCTAGTTGTATTTGCTTGGAAAATGAAAAGACGAACGTTTTCTTGGCTTTTATCCTAAATGATGAATAAAAACGGCGCTTGTTTAGCGCCGTTTTTATTTTGTAGGTCGAAATATGACATGGGGTTGTCGATATTTGTCGACATAAATGTCGACCTACTGTGCTGCGAATACTTCGTCAGTTTTAGCGGCACAAATAAAATCGTTTTTATGAAGACCTTTGATAGAGTGGCTCCACCACGTTACCGTCACTTTACCCCATTCGGTAAGTAAACCTGGGTGATGGCCTTCTTCTTCAGCCATATCGCCCACCTTGTTTGTGAACGCAATTGCTTGTTTAAAGTTTTTAAACTTGTAAACACGCTCAAGCTGCATAATACCATCGCGTACTTCAGGTACCCAATCAGGGATCTGTTTGATCAGAACCGCTAGTTCTTCATCTGATACTTTAGGCGCATCCGCACGACACGCTTCACATTTTTGTGCACTTAAATCAGACATTGATAATTCCTTAACTTGCTAGTTTTTCTTTTGGCGGAAACTTAGGTTCAAATAACCCTAGCTCTTTTGCTTGTTCAACCTGCGACATGATATCCATTTTAGAGATCTCAAATAAGTCGTTGATTGAGTTAATTGTATAGTAAACAGGTTGCATAATGTCGATGCGATAAGGTGTACGTAACACATCTAACACTTTAAGCGGATTAATTTCTGGTTTGTCAGAGTAAACATATTGAGTCTCACCTGGGCTTGACAGCACACCGCCACCATAGATACGTAGACCTTGCTCAGTTTGCATTAAACCGAACTCGACGGTAAACCAGTATAAGCGTGCAAGGTATACGCGATCTTTCTTCTCAGCGGCATAGCCTAGCTGACCATACTTGTGTGTAAACTCAGCGAATGCTGGGTTTGTTAGCATTGCACAGTGGCCAAAAATCTCATGGAAGATATCTGGTTCTTGCAAGTAATCAAATTCTTCTCTGGAGCGAATAAAGGTCGCTACAGGAAACTGTTTGTTGGCAAGTAATCGAAAGAACTCATCAAAATCAATCAGTGCCGGCACTGGTGCTACCTGCCAACCCGTTTCTTTCGCTAATGCTTCGTTTAATTCACTTAGTTGTGGAATGCGGTCTTTTGGTAAGTTAATTTTCTCAAGGCCCGCCAAATATTCATCACAGGCTTTGCCTTCGATACACGCTAGCTGACGTGCAACTAACTCTGACCAAATTTGGTTCTCTTCATCTGTCCAAGCAATAACGCCATTTTCATCTGGCTGCTTAGATACATATTTACTTGCTTTAGCCATTTTACATTCTCACTTACTTCACCCCGAGTTTATGATCTTGCAATTTCAATTGCCGTCCTGTTGATGGTTCGGAGCGCTTCAACTTGTGACTTTGATACTAAGTAAAAGTGAAGGAAAGTTTAATAGTGCGCACGTTTATCACATTTCGCACAACAAGCATTTTCGTAAACTATAAAATACACACCTGTAAAATTAAAATTACACACATAATAAAAAGGGGCTAAACCCAGCCCCTTTGTAAAAATTAACTTACAGCTATATTTTATCAAACGCCTGCTTAAGATCGTCAATAATGTCTTCTACGTCTTCAAGCCCCACTGAAATCCGAATTAGTCCATCAGAAATTCCCGCAGCTAACCTTTCCTCTTGTGTATAAGGAGAGTGTGTCATTGATGCCGGATGTTGAATGAGCGTTTCCGGATCACCTAGACTTACCGCTAACGTACACAGCTCAGTCGCATTGATAAATTGTTCACCCTGCTCTAGTGAGCCGTTGATTTCAAAAGCAATTACCCCACCAGCCCCTTTCATTTGTTCACCAAGAAATTGGTAACCAGGATGCGAAGGTAAACCAGGGTAGTAGACTTTATTCACTTTAGGGTGCGCTTCTAGGAACTCTGCTACCGTTTGTGCGCTTTGACAGTGGCGTTGTACACGCAAAGCTAAGGTTTTCAACCCTCGATTGATTAACCAAGCATCATGCGGACTGATTGTAGCGCCAATGTCTTTTAACACGGTTAATTTGATAAGTTCTATGTGCTCTTTTGAACCGCACACGAGCCCTGCTACCACATCCCCATGACCATTTAGATACTTGGTTGCGCTGTGCACAATAAGATCAGCACCATAATTCACAGGCTTTTGTAAAAGCGGTGTCATAAAGGTATTGTCAACGACAAACAAGAGCTCGTACTGTTTAGCGATCTCTCCTAACATTTTCAGATCTAATACCGTCATGTTGGGGTTGATCGGCGTTTCGGCAAACAATAGTTTTGTATTTTCCTGTACCGCATCACGTAACGCGTGCTCATCGGTTAAGTCTACAAATGACACCTCAATACCGAATTTAGGCAACATATGCGCAAATAGTGCGAAGCTACAGCCATATAATGCGCTTGATGCAATCATATGGTCGCCTTGCTGCAAAAAGCTCAGCACCGATGCAGACACAGCCCCCATACCAGTGGCGGTCGCCGCAGCATCTTCCATTCCCTCGAGTCGAGCTACTTTTTCTTCTAGCTCTCGCGTCGTAGGGTTGCCTAAGCGAGTATAGATATAGCCGGGCTCTTCACCGGCAAACCGTGCGGCTCCTTGCGCTGCGTCTTTAAAGTGGAATGTTGAGGTTTGATACAAAGGAGCGGTTAACGCCCCATGTGGGTCGTCAAAATGATTGGGTCCGTGAATACACTGACTGTCATCTCTTAATTTTTTCATACTTGCCTGCTGATTTTATTATTGCCAACCAAATAAACATGGTAGTGAATTGATTAGCGTCGTTTTTGTGTAATAACCAATATGTAGGGCAGTTTAGAATAATAGACAAGCATGCCAGATGGGGAGACGGCTAGTTCACTTATTGTGACTAGCCAATTTTACTTAAAGAGGTGTATAAAATTGTTGCCGCTTAATCTTTTTTGCTACGCCTTAATAGCACATCAACGACTGAGCTAATCGCATTTTTTAAAAGACTTTGTTTGTGCTCCAAGCGTGGCAATGGTCGACAAAGTTCCATCGCCTTATAGCCCAAGCGGGCTGTGAATATCCCAGCACTTAGGCCCTGTGCCGAACGGGTAGAAAGCTTGCCAAGTAATTCAGCCCCCACACTGGTCGCAGCAAGGTCGCTTACCAGTTCACTTGCGCCAACAAATACCATTTGCTTCAACAACATTTTATACAAGGTGATGCGGCTACGATACGCTAATCGAATACCATAATGTTTGCTGATCTTTTCCACCAGCACGACTCCGCGCCAAAGCACCGCCAGCATATCCACAAGTGCAAGTGAACTTAAAGCAACTAAGAGCGCCGATGTTGTTGCATGAGCCTGAATTAGCTTTTTAGCTTCAGCATCTTGGCCTCGGAGCAAGGTTTTTTCATATAAAGTGATGACTTCTTTGTCTGTGTGGTGAGGCTGTAATGCCTCTTCAAATGCGGCAACCTTTTGCTCTGGATGCGCTTTTAATAGTGGCGCAAGCCAAGCTCGCGCCTCGCCAATTTGGTCACTCTGTAATAAGCGCTGGGCATCATGCTTAATTTGCTGATGTTGTTTAAGCTTGCTAAGTGCGATGACTTCCGAAAATAAGAACTTAAATAGCGCAAGCAACCCAAGAGACAACACGGTGGTGTATAGACTAAACAGCAGAATATTTTGCTCATAGCTCTCTATCAAGGTCAGTGCTGCTTCCACAATGATAAGTATTAATAGCGCAAGCAAAAAGCACTGCTTAAACCCAAATCGCCAAGGCGATTCGTAAATACGTTCAATTTTCGGTAACTCGGGTTCAGGCACAGCATCAAGGCTTTCACTCACAACCAGCTCGTTGCCGAGAACTTTGCCTTCACCACCCAAATGTTGAGACTCATCTTGGCGTTCAGTATCGATGTTTAAGCGCCTACCCGAGCCTTGGTAAGATTTTGTCTGATCTGTCATCTTAATTTATCTCCAATTAAGAACTGCAAAGCATGATCAAGCCTGATATGCGATAAGTTTCCTTGCCTGGCAGGTAGCGGCTCAAACGCTAAAAACTCAAACCCATTTTGAGGCCAAGCCTGCGATTTTGGAACGTGATCAGGCGGGGTTGGTGGCACATAATTAATAAACTGCTGCTCGCCGACTGGCTTGCCGTAGATACATTGCACATGTTGCGTCCCCTCTTTCACTGCCCTCGACTCAACACTTCTCACCGAAGAAAGAGACATCGTATCCACGGTTACCCCGTTGAAGCGCAGCTCATTGGCACTGTCCACCAGCATTTCATTTAACAACCTGGTCAAATTGGTCTGCTGCTCGTTCAAAACGCCATCACATTTGTTGGCGGCAAATAGCACCTTATCTATTTTTGGGTTAAATAAACGAGACAAAAAGCCACTTTTACCATGAGAAAACATGGCGAGGATCTGCTTTAACGCAACTTCTTGCTCCTTCAGTGTGTCATAGCCATCACTTAAACTACCCAATAGATCAACTAACACGACTTGGCGGTCAAACTGACAAAAGTAATCTTTGTAAAAAGGTGCGACGACTTGCTTTTTGTAGGCTTCAAAACGCTCCACAAGCTGTTGATATTGTGAATGCTCGGTAATGTCGTTTGGGTGAACTTGTACCGGGAAAAACAGCAATATTGGCGCTCCCTCAAGGTCACCTGGGATCAACGCTCTGCCAGGTTGCAAGTTAGATAAACGAGTGTCCCGCTGCAACTGCGCTAAAAGCGCATGGTAACTTTGTGCAAGCATTTTCAGCTTACTTTCATCCACCGCTTCCGTCCCATCAAACTGCTTGAGGAGCTGTAAAAACGTTTGTGCAAATGGCTGGTATTTAGGCTTATTTAATAATGCAAATTGCTGCTCACACCACTCGGGAAAAGTCATTTTAAGTAGCGGCAAGTCCATTAACCATTCACCTGGGTAATCATATAGTTCAAGGTATAGTGTATGGGTTTGCGCTAAGTGCTGTTTGAGTCCGCGTTCACTATGATACCTAAACGCCAGTGTTAAGGTGTTGATACGTTTGGTTGACGCAGGCCATGTTGGCGGCTCTTCCAACAAACAAGTTATCGCTTGCTGATAGTCAAAAGTTGGTACCGCCAGTGCCTTCTGCGGCTCAGGACGACACGCAACAAGACGACCTTCACTCACGACATCTAAAAACGGTAAGTTGTCGGTGCTCGTTTGGGTAGTCAGGTGCTTGATAAGAGCCGTGATAAATGCGGTTTTCCCGCTGCCACTAAACCCGGTTACGGCAAGCTTTATATGCTTATCAAAAGAGCGGTGGAGCGTTTTTTTGGCTTGTTGTTTTAACTTATCTAGGGAAGATGGGGTTCGAAAACGTGACGTAGTCATAAGTAGAAAAGTGCCCCTCAAGAAAATGCCAAGGCGGCCAATACCGCCTTATAGCTTGTCAATTTCTCTGCTAACCGTAAATTCAGGGGAAGTTACGTAGCGTTCCATGTTCTGAATGCGACCATCAAGTCGTGATAATCTGTCTTTTAGGTCGTAAAGTGCCTGTCTTGGCGGCTCGCCTTTTTGCCACACCTTAAACTTCACCGATACTTTATCTTCATCTTTTGCATCAGGTGAACGGTTTGGCGTCACTTCACGTTTATCTAAAATAAACCAGCATGCCACATACACGACGATAAATAATGGACCACCTGATAATAGCACGGCTGTGATGAATAAGATCCTAACAAGCCATAACTCCATGTTGAAGTAATCGCTAAGACCTGCGCATACCCCAGCTATCTTGCCGCGACTTGGGTCACGATATAGCTCTCGCTTTACTCTACTCATAACTTGCGTCTCCATTGTGGTGACTCTTGGTCAAGTAAAGCTTCTAACGTTTCAACACGATCTGCCATTTTTTCTGCCTTGCTGGCTAATTCGATAAGCTGACGATGCTCGTGTTCACTTAACCCTTGGCTTACCTGCTTTTTGCTACGGTAGTGCAAAATCAACCAAAGTGGTGCCACGATGACCATAAAAATAATCAACGGAGCCATTAAAACTTCTGCGTCAAACATAATCTTCTCCTGCCTTCAACCTGGCTGTTATTATTGTAGTTGGTTAGCACCTACCCTGACAGTAGGTGCGACTATTTTCACTTTTCAGCCATTTTCTTTTTCAGCTGTTCAAGCTCATCGTCAATCTTTTCGTTCTTTTGCAGATCAGCAATCTCATCCGCTAAAGATTTCTTACCTAAATCGTAAGATTCGATTTGCGACTCTAGGCCATCGATTTTGCTCTCATAACGCTCAAAGCGATTTAGGGCATCATCTACTTTACTGCTGTCGAGTGCCTTTTTCACCTCTAAACGAGATTCTGCTGAGCGCTGACGTAGTACAATCGCTTTTTGGCGCGCTTTTGCGTCGGCCAGTTTATCTTGTAATGTACTGACTTCTTGCTGCAGCTTTTCAATGTGCGTGTCTACATGCTCTAGCTCTTTTTCAAGGGCTGCAACATCTTCCGCAGACTTTTGCTTTTCAAGTAAAGCAGCACGTGCTAAATCTTCACGTTCCTTACTTAGTGCAAGCTCTGCTTTGGTTTGCCAATCATCTACCTGTGCTTTTAGCTGATCTAGACGGCGTGTTAACTCCTTTTTCTCAGCGAGTGTTTTTGCTGAGGTCGATCTTACTTCGACTAGTGTATCTTCCATTTCTTGGATAATTAGGCGAACCATTTTTTCTGGATCTTCGGCTTTATCCAAAATAGCATTGATATTAGAATTCACTATGTCTGCAAAACGAGAAAAAATTCCCATAGTGGTTACCTCTTTGGTTAATAGCTAAATTGCTTACTTCTATGTATCAAATAGCTTGCCAACTTTAACAAAATTAAAAACACAATAAAATCATAAGGTTATTTTATTTTTAAAAAGCCTTTAGTTATCACTTTTTTTAAAATACACTAGTTATTAGTAAAAACCACTAAGAGTTAGGCAATATGAGCCGTTTTCGCCAACAGGATAATTTATTAGGCCAATCTGACAGCTTTTTAGCTGTGCTAGACAAGGTTTCACAGCTCGCTCCTTTAGAAAAGCCCGTGCTTATTATTGGCGAGCGTGGCACAGGTAAAGAGTTAATTGCGGCACGTTTGCATTATCTCTCAGAGCGGTGGGATCAGGAATACGTCAAACTAAACTGTGCAGCCCTAAACGAAAACCTTTTAGAGAGTGAATTATTTGGTCACGAGAGCGGTGCCTTTACTGGTGCAAGCAAGCGCCATGAAGGTCGATTTGAACGCGCTAACAGTGGCACACTGTTTTTGGATGAGTTAGCTAATACCTCTGCGATGGTGCAAGAAAAGCTCTTGCGTGTAATTGAATACGGTGAGTTCGAGCGAGTTGGCGGCAAGCAAACCGTAAAAGTAGATACTCGACTGGTATGCGCTACCAATGAAGACCTCCCCACTCTTGCCGATGCTGGAGAGTTCAGACACGACTTATTGGACCGCCTCGCATTTGACGTCATCACCTTACCGCCATTAAGAGCGAGAAAAGAAGACATCTTATTATTGGCCGAACATTTTGCAATAAATATGGCTCGGGATTTAGGATGGGAGTTATTTAGCGGCTTTACCCGCAAAGCCATCGAGAAACTGCTTGATTACCCGTGGCCCGGTAATGTACGAGAGCTCAAAAATGTGGTGGAGCGTAGTTTATATCGTCATGGCAATGACCAAATTCCGGTTCATGATATTGTGTTTGACCCCTTTGCCAGCCCATTTAGGCCGAGTCAACGGATCAAAGCGCCAAATGCCCAGCCAACAACTGCAGCCACTCATAAAGTTGAGCCTTTGCCTGCAGCGCAACCGAGTAACGAACAACAGGCAGATCCTGCCCTCGAATTCGACTTCCCTTGTGATTTAAAATCGCTTTCCAACGACTATGAAATCACAATGCTGCAAAAAGCACTTGAATTTAGTCAATTTAATCAAAAGAAAACTGCACAAAACCTTGGTTTGACGTATCATCAACTTAGAGGTTATTTGAAAAAATACAACCTACTGGACCAAAACCAAAAACAAGAGGCATAGTGGTGCGTAAATTGTTTTTTGGTGTGCTGTGTACCGCTTTATTTGGCTGTACGGATCAGACGCCAAATAAAGTGAATGATAAGTCACAAGGCTTAGTATATTGTGCAGAAGCGAACCCTGTGTCATTTAATCCACAAGTGACCACAACAGGGTCTACGATTGATATTATTGCCAATCAGCTTTATGACACCTTGATCAGTATTGATCCTGAAAGCGGCGAATTCTTACCTGAGTTGGCAACGTCTTGGCAGGTCAGCGATGACGGTAAATCTTTCACTTTTACCCTGAGGGATGATGTCCAATTTCACGATACCCTCTACTTCACACCAACAAGAAAAATGAATGCCGATGATGTGGTATTCTCATTTAACCGTTTATTTGATGTTTACAATCCGTACCACTTTGTTGGTGATGCAAATTATCCTTATTTTCAAAGTATTGGACTCGACCAACTGATCCGCCAAGTAAAAAAAGTGGATGAACATACCGTTCGCTTTGATCTGTTCAACGCGGAAAGTAGCTTTTTATCCAATATCGCCACAGACTTCGCTGTCATTCTTTCTAAAGAATATGCCGATCAGCTTATACAGCTTGAACATAAGCAAGATTTTGATCAAAAGCCCGTAGGCACAGGTCCGTATAAGTACCGTGAATTTTTACGTGATAACCTGATCCGATATTATCGCCATGAGCATTACTGGAAACACCCGGTATACATGGAACAATTGGTCTACGATATCACCACCAATGGCACTAGCCGCATCGCAAAAATGCTAACTAAAGAATGTGATATTACGGCGCACCCCAGTGCTACCCAGCTCACCGTGCTTGAGCAAAGAAAAGACATAGAAGTTGAAAAGGCCGCAAATCTGAATATAGGCTACTGGGCATTCAACACCGAAAAGCCACCATTTGATAATCCGTTGGTCCGCAAAGCGCTGGCGCACAGCATAGATTTTGAAAAAATCATGCAAGCGGTATTTTACAACAATGGAATTTTAGCCCGCTCGATGCTTCCCCCTTCTTCATGGGCATTTGAAGCACAGCAAAAAATGCCAACATATGACCCTGAAAAAGCCAAAGAGTATTTGAAACAGGCTGGTCTTGAGGGTGGTTTTTCCATGACCTTATGGGCCATGCCGGTGTCGCGAATTTACAATCCTAACGCGCGGAAAATGGCTGAGCTTATTCAACGTGATCTACGTGATATTGGCGTCAATGCCAGAATCGTCGAGTACGAATGGAATACCTTTATTGAACGCGTTGGCCGCCATGAGCATGATAGCGTGTTATTAGGCTGGGCAGCAGATACACCTGATCCAGACAATTTCTTCAGCCCATTATTGAGCTGCACTGCGACATTTAGTGGCAAAAACCCTTCCAACTGGTGTAATCCGGAGTTTGACTTATTGCTCACTCAAGCGTTAGACACCAACGATATGGAAGAAAGAAAATACTATTATCAGCAAGCACAAAAAATGGTCATTGAGCAACTGCCTCTCGTCCCAATTGCGCACGGGCTAAGGTTCCAAGCAACTAGCTCTGATATCAAGGGCGTCTCATTACGTCCATTTGGTGGTATTTCGCTCGCTGAGGCAAGGAGAGACTAACATGTTCGCAAAATATGCTTATCGAAGACTGAGCTTGCTTTGCTTTATGTTGTTTACCCTAACGATATTTACTTTCGCCCTCAATTACCTGTTTCCTGGTGAGTTGATCACTAACTTCAGTGGTGAAGTCAACTCAAGTTATGCCCAAACGCAGGCGCTAGTTGAAAAATATCGTATTGAAGAAAATATCTTTGTGCAATATGGCGCGTTTATGACTCGTATGTTTGAAGGCGACTGGGGTTTATCTTTATCATCAGGGCAGCCCGTGCTTTCTCATGTGAAACATCTATTTCCAGCA
Organism: Pseudoalteromonas sp. JC3; assembly: GCF_030291895.1. Classification (NCBI taxonomy): domain Bacteria; kingdom Pseudomonadati; phylum Pseudomonadota; class Gammaproteobacteria; order Alteromonadales; family Pseudoalteromonadaceae; genus Pseudoalteromonas; species Pseudoalteromonas sp. JC3. The sequence goes on from NZ_CP127855.1 coordinate 2,868,862, forward strand.
ACGCTTGAGCTGTGTTTATATGCTTTGACGGTTGCAGTCTTGATTGGTGTACCAAGTGGAGTAATAGCCAGCGCTTATCATAAAAAGTGGCCAGATAAGCTCATTAACTCATTAAGCTTGATGGGATTTTCCATTCCAGTTTTTTGGTTAGCCCTGCTGCTTATTATGGCATTTTGTCTGGGCCTTGGGCTTTTCCCCATGTCCGGTAGAATTGGCTTACTTTATGAAATACAGCCCGTTACTCATTTTATTCTGATTGATATTTATCTTGAAGATTTTCCCTATGGTGGTGCCGCATTTTGGGATGCACTTCATCATTTAGCGCTGCCAACCGTTGTGCTAGCTATGTACCCAACGACAGTTTTGATCCGCTTTACTCGCGACTCTATGCTCGAAGTCCTCGACCAGAACTATATTAAAACAGCTAGAGCAAAAGGCCTTAATCGCAGCCAGCTTATCATCCACCACGCGCTGAGAAATGCGCTGCTTCCAGTGATAAAACAAATTGGCCTCCAATTTAGCACGCTCATCACACTTGCGATGATCACTGAGGTGATATTCTCTTGGCCTGGGATCGGTCGATGGTTAATTGAAAGCATCTATCAACGTGATTTCCCCGCCATCCAAGGGGGACTGCTCGCGGTGTCTTTCTTTGTTATCATTGCCAACATGTTGTCTGATTTTATTCACTCGATACTCGATCCGCTCGCAAGGAATCAGGCTCATGGCAAAGTTTAATCTATTTACCGAAGAGTCTAATCGCTCACCTTTATTTAGGTTATGGCGTAAATTCCGCTCAAACCACGTTGCGCTAGTGGGTTTATGGCTGTTTGTTGCTCTGACGGTGTTGGCTTTAACAGCGCCGCTGATCGCGCCCTATGGTGTTAACCAGCAGCATGCTGATGCCCTGTTGCTACCACCTTCTTGGCATGACGATGGCGATGTGCGCTTTATACTCGGTACAGATGATTTAGGGCGAGACATCTTATCGCGCTTAATGAATGGAGCAACCTACACGTTTGGTTTATCTATCATTGCAGCCTTGGTTACCACGGCGCTCGGCGTCGTACTTGGTACGCTTGCTGGCGCCAGTCGAGGCTTAAAATCCAGCTTTCTTAATCACTTATTGGATATTACGCTCGCCATTCCTTCGTTACTGCTGGCCATTATCATCATTGCTATATTGGGGCCAGGTTTGATGAATACAGTGTGGGCAATTATCTTCGCGCTATTGCCACAATACATCCACTCGATTAGAAACTTAGTGGTCACTGAGCTGAGTAAAGACTATATCATCGCCTTTAAGCTTGATGGTGCAACACGCTGGAAACTGCTCGTCCGTGGCATACTGCCTAACATTTACGAGCATATCGTGGTTATCTTCACCATGGCGCTGTCGACTGCTATTTTGGATATTGCGGCACTTGGTTTCTTAAAGCTCGGTGCGCAGCCTCCATCGACCGAATGGGGTGCAATTCTCCAAGAAAACTTAAGTTTAATTTATCTAGCGCCTTGGACTGTAGGTCTCCCAGGTGTATTGCTCTTTTTGGCAGTACTGTCTACCAACTTGGTTGGTGATGGACTGCGTGAAGCGCTGAAACAACGTAAGGCAGATTAATGCAATTACTAGACATTAAGAACCTCACCATTGAACTACGTACCGAAGACGGTGTTATTCGCGCGGTTGATAAGGTCAACCTTAGCCTTAAAGAAGGCGAAGTACATGCGCTTGTCGGTGAGTCTGGCTCTGGTAAAAGTCTAATCGCCAAAGCCATTGTGGGGGTACTCAATCAGCGCTGGACAGTAACCGCAGACCGCATGCACTGGCGTGGCGTTGACCTTATGCGTTTATCTTCAGAAAAGCGCAGAAAGCTCGTCAGCCAAGATATTGCGATGATTTACCAAGAGCCAAGTCGAAGCCTTGACCCAACCGCTACCATTTTCGACCAAGTCGCGGAATCTATTCCCGATAGCGTCTTAAAAGGTGGCTTTTTTGGTCGTAGAAAAGCACGAAAAGAAAAGGTCCGAGCGCTATTGCACAAAGCTGGGATCCGAGACGATAAAAAGATCTGCAGCAGTTACCCACATGAACTTTCTGAGGGGATGTGTCAAAAGATCATGATTGCGATGGCCATCGCCAGAAGCCCTAAATTACTTATTGCCGATGAGCCAACCACCGCACTTGAGAGTACCGCCCGCGCGCAAGTATTTCGATTGCTCAAGGCATTAAACCAGCTTAAGAACATGTCGATATTAATGATTTCGCATGAGCTGGAAGAGATCTCCGACTGGTCTCATGCAATGCATGTGCTCTACTGCGGACAGATGGTTGAAGCAGGTCCTACTCAGGCTATTTTTAAACAGCCATTGCATCCCTACACCCAGGCGCTGGTTAAGAGTTTACCTGACTTTGGTCAAGGGCTCGGCCATAAAGAAGCATTCTATGCCTTGAAAGGCACGATTCCACCATTACAGCATTTACCCATAGGATGCCGCTTGGGGCCTAGATGCCCTCAAGCGCAAAAAGAATGTGTCGTCACGCCAAGGCAAAGTCGCTCGCATGGTCATAGTTACGCTTGCCACTTTCCGTTAATTAAGGTGAAGCAAAAATGCAACCCGTCTTAAAAGTACAGTCTTTAAACAAGTCCTACACTTCTCGTCAAGGACTGTTCAGACGCCGCTCGTTACAGGTACTCAGAGATGTGTCGTTTGCGCTTGCTCCCGGACAAACCCTCGCGATCATAGGCGAGACTGGCTCTGGTAAAAGTACGCTCGCCAAAGTACTTGCCGGTGCCGACATGGCAGACTCAGGACAAATATTACTGAATGGCCAAATTGTAGAAGACGCAGGTATTCGCAATCATGACTGCCGTACTATTCGCCTTATCTTTCAAGACCCAACTCGCTCGCTCAACCCGGGTCTCACCATTGGGGATATGCTTGATGATTGTCTGCAATACAATACAGAACTCACTGAAGAGCAGCGCTATAAGAAAATCCGCATCACGCTCAGCCGCGTCGGGCTACTTGGCGAACACATAGACTATTATCCTCATATGTTTAGTGGCGGGCAGTTACAGCGGGTTGCCTTAGCGCGGGCCCTTATTTTAGACCCAAAAGTGCTGGTATTGGATGAAGCGTTGTCATCATTAGACCCATCCGTACGCGCGCAAACCGTAAATCTGCTGCTAGAGCTACAAGCAGCAACGGGACTTGCATACGTGCTTATCACACATCATTTGAGTTTGGTTCGTCACATGAGTGATGAGATTTTGGTATTAAACCGCGGCAAAGTCGTCGAATATGGCGAAACCGAACGTGTGTTCAATACTCCAAAATCTAAAACCATGCAGAAGCTGCTATCAGCATAATTTCGCGGGGAATAAGTAATGGATTTTAGTGCCCATCTGTTATTTTTCTTCTCACTTATCGGGGTGTTTAATGGCTTTATTCTCAGCGCCCTACTGCTAATAAAATTTCAGGAGGCAAAGGCACTGCGCTGGGTGTCGGTGCTCCTCATTTTACTCTGTATTCGAATTGGTAAATCAGTCCTTTTTTACTTTAACCCAGAGCTGGATAAAACGATCCTGCAAATAGGTTTGAGTGCCTACTTTTTGCTTGGTCCCTGCCTGCTTAATTTTGTACTTGCAAGCTACAGTAAAACCAAAAATCGTTATCTAACAATACACTTTTTGGCATTAAGCGGTTTTATTATTGGATTTGGTATACTTATGCCCTATCAGCTTCACCCTGAAATTTGGCAAATGTGGGGTTACAAAGGCACATCCTATTTTTGGCTAGGTTATTTACTGATAAGTTCTTATACTTTTTATCGTCTAGCTATAGGCAAAAGCGCCAATGGCAACGCTGAGTTTCATCTAACTTTGGTTGTGATCTGCGGTTGCTGGCTCATTTGGGCCGCGTATTTCTTTTCGTCGTTCACTTCTTACATCACAGGAGCACTCACGTTCAGCTTTGTGCTCTATTTAAGCATCCTTTTCGCACCCAAATTACTACGAAAACCAACTGCTAATGAAAAGAAATATGCCAATACGCACATAAGCGACGATGAATACAATCAGCTCATAGCCAAACTTGAGTCGCTAATGTCAGAAAGCAAGCTATTTACTGAGCCGGATTTAACGCTCCCCCGATTGGCCAAACGATTAGGCACGAGCCACAACAAATTATCGCAAATAGTAAATCGCCACTATCATTGTAACTTTAAACAATATCTCAATGGCTTGAGAGTTGAATATGCGAAACACTTGCTTTCGAGCACCAACATGCCGCTGGAACACCTTGCACTGGAGTGTGGTTTTAATTCTGCATCCACATTTTTTGCCGCATTTAAGAAGCTCACGGGGTACTCTCCAAATAGCTTTAAGCACTCCGAGAACATACTATCAGACTCCTAAAATATACTCTAGGTGACTGCTTTAATTAAATAAGTTTATGTTTCTTCTGAATCATTACAGGAGAAGCTTATGACCCTATCAAAACTAGTACCATTGTTATTTTTACTACTTATCCAAACCAGCATCGCCATCGCTTTTGAGGATGAGACCGCTAAAATTACCGCTACATTAAACCACTACATCGGTGGCACCGCGAATAACCAGCCTGAAATGATAAGAAAAGCGTTTCATCCCGATGCGATACTTATTTTAGAAAAGTCAGACCAAGCGATGTGGCAAGTCCCGTTGAAAGAGTATTTGAGTTGGTATAAAGGTCCGAAAAAAGACACAGGCAGGCGCGCAAAAATTCTAAATATCAGCGTGAATGATCACCTTGCACAGGCCAAAATCCGCATTGATATATTGAAGTCAAACGTGCAGTACATCGATCACCTACTCCTAAAGAAAATAGCTGGCACATGGAAAATCATCAGTAAATCTGCGCAGCAAACCACGCTAACTTCCGAGCAAGTAACGAACTTAGGTCGCCGAGTGCTCATTGTCGCGTCAAGCAAGGCCTTTCACGGCGATAGTCAGCTGCCAGCTGGCACGAGCTTCGAAGAGCTACTCAGTGCCTATGACGTATTTACTCAAGCAGGACTAATTGTTGATTTTGTCAGCACACAAGGTGGCGCGCTAAACCTGAGCTATATAAATACTTCAAACGGCGAACATAAAAAGTACCTTTACCAACCTGACTATATGTATGCGCTCAGCAACACAATGCGCCCAGCTGAAGTCGACCCTAGCCAATATGCGGCACTCTATTATGTAGGCGGCAGTAATGCCATGTATGAAGTAGCAGAAAACCTTACTCTACAGCGTATTGCTATGCATATATATGAACAAAACCAAGGTGTTGTTGCCGCTGTATGCCACGGCACAGCTGGTATCGTTAATTTGCGCTTGAAAAATGGCGAGTATCTCATCAAAGGAAAACAAATCACCGGTTACCCTACCGCATTTGAAAATCCAGATAGAGCGTATTTCGAGCATTTTCCTTTTCAAATTCAGCCTAAAGTGGAAGAGCTTGGAGGGAATTTTGTATATGGAGAGCGGGATGCGTCTTTTATCAAGGTAGATAGCCGCATAGTGACGGGCCAGAATTATCAGTCTTCACAAGCGGTTGCAAGCACCGTACTTGAGCATATTCAATAATACCGATATCCCTTCACAAGGCATAAAAAAGGCGCCGTGTTGGCGCCTTTCTGCTATCTAAAAACGATTATTGCTGCTCTGTGACCTGTAACTGTGGTCTTTTCACTTCAGACTTAGCTTCAAGTGCTGCTAGTAGCTCAAGATAGTTTTTGTTTGCATAAGAAGCCGTGATTGACTGCTTCTGCTGCACATCAACTTTGCCATCAACTTCAGGCGTGGTTACAGACTTCAGCACCACAAATGCCGAGTCACCATTACCAAGCTCTACAAGTGCAGATTCTGTTTCTGCTACACCAGGCTGAGGCAATTTAAATGCTTCTGCTGCGATAGCTGGCGGTACGTCGTAGCTACGACGCTTAAGCTCAGTCACGCTTTTCACTTCGATATTTTGTGCTTTGGCAATCTCAGCTAAAGTAGAACTACCTTGTAGTTGCTCAAATAGTGACTGTGCTTTCTCTGCAATTAATGTCGACGCTTTTTCATTGCTCAACTGCGTTTTGATCTGCGCGCTGACTTCCTCAAGTGGCTTCGTCGCTGCCGCTTTATGCTCAGCAACACGAACCACCACGATATGCTCTGGTGCAACTTCTAACACTTCAGAGTTTACGCGGTCTTCTAGCAGCTCTGGCGTGAAGATAGTATTGCTTATCGCTGGTGAATTCAGTGGCTCAGGAAGCGCATTACGACTTACCAGCTCAGTTGATTTGATTTCAACACCAGCGGCTTCAGCAGCGTCTTGTAGCGAGTCAGCCATTTCAAAAGCAAGTTCAGCTACACGGGTTTGCTTTTGATAGAACGCATCGATCTTAGCTGCATTTTCAAGCTCTGCACGAAGGTCGTCTTTTACGTCTTCAAAAGATTGTGCCTGTTGGCGCTGAATGTCTGTTAGCTTGATAATGTGAAAACCAAACTCAGATTCAACTACTTCAGATACATCACCTACCGCGGCAAGCGCAAATGCTGCATCTTCAAACGCCGGATCCATCATGTCCCTTTCAATCCAATCTAGATCACCGCCAAGCTCAGCGCTCACCACGTCGTCAGATTTTTCTTCTGCAACAACGGCAAAATCAGCACCGTTATTCAATTCAGCCAGAATTTCATCTGCTTTTTGTTTAGCGGCTTCAGCATCTTCGCTTGCATCAACAAGAATGTGTGACACGCGGCGTCTTTCAGGTTCAAGATATTGGTTTTTTTGCTCTTCGTAATACGTTTTTAACGCTTCCTCAGTAACTGGTTCTGCAGGCGCTAAATCTTCAGCTTTTAGCTCGATATAGTTAACCGCCACCAATTCTGGAGCTTGGAACTGAGTTTGATTCAAGTCGTAATAGTTCTGAACTTCTTCATCTGATACTGACACTTCATCTTTCACCAACTCTTTGCTTAATACCGCATAGTCGATAGCACGAGTTTGTTGCTGTAGCGCAATAGATTGCTGAAGTTCGTTTTTCAGTACAAAATCAGTGCCAGCAACTGCAGAGATTAACTGCGCACGAGTCATCTCGTCACGAAGATATTCACGGAAGCTATCTGGCTGGAAGTTCATTTGACGGATAACTTGTAAGTAACGGTCGTTACTGAATTCTCCACCAATTTGAAAATATGGCATTTCAACAATCGCTTTTTTAACCTGCTCATCGCTCACACGAAGACCAAGCTCTTTAGCTAATTGAGTTTGTAATTCTTGTTGTACTAATTGATCAACAACACCTTGGCGAATTTGCGCCATATAATTAGGATCGGCTGCAATCTGTGCAAAGTATTCGCCAAACTGTTGCTCTAGTCGTGCGCGTTCATTTGAGTAAGCACGAGAAAACTTGGTTTGTGAAATCTTTACTCCGTTCACTTCTGCGACAGGCTGCTCTGTGGTTTGACCTAGGTAACCACCGATCCCTGCTAACGCAAAAGATAAGATGACTAAACCTAATACGATTTTAGCCGCCGGGCCTTGCGAGCCTTCTCTGATCTTTTCAAGCATTTATTGTTTCTCTTATCTAAGTCAAAGCACTAAAGCACTTTGTGTTTGCTAGATTTGGGTTAAGCATTACACCAATCAGATTAGTGATGGTATAAAAAAAGCGTATCTTAGCAGATACGCCTTTTATCTTGAAGCAGTTCGCGATGACTCTGCACCGCCTAATTCAAATTGAATTAGTTTACTGCGTCTTTAAGCGCTTTACCCGCTTTGAAAGATGGGATGTTAGCTGCTGCGATTTGAATAGTCTCACCAGTTTGTGGGTTACGACCAGAACGTGCAGCACGCTCGCGCACTGAGAAAGTACCAAAACCTACAAGTGCAACAGAGTCACCGTCTTTTAGTGCACCCGTTACAGACTCAATGAATGAATCTAGCGCACGACCAGCAGCCGCTTTAGAAATGTCAGCATCAGCTGCGATTTGATCGATTAATTGAGATTTATTCACAATATCATCCTCTTCCATAGTTATTGTCAAAAGTTACTTCTTACTGGTAACTTTTGCTATTCATTTAGAGACATCACAGCGACTCTCTAATTCTCGAAATCTTTCTCAAGCCTAGTGATTACGGGGCTTCCGAACCAGTAGGCTTGAATACAGTGCCTAACTTAACACACCTTTTAGATTTGAAAAGCCTTTTCACTCAATTTTTTGGCTTTTTTCTTAGTTTTTTTGCGATTCCACACTAAAACTGTCTATTGGGTGCGCTAACGCCAGTGATAATACCTCATCAATCCATGACACCGCATGAATATCAAGCCCTTCAAGAACATTCTCAGGAATTTCTTTTAAGTCGCGCTCGTTCTTTTTCGGTATTAAAACTCGTTTAATTCCACCACGGTGCGCTGCCAATAATTTCTCTTTCAGACCACCGATAGGCAGAACTTCACCACGCAAGGTAATTTCACCTGTCATCGCGACATCTGCACGCACTGGATTGCCAGTGAGGCTTGACACTAAGCCCGTTACCATCGCAATACCGGCGCTCGGACCGTCTTTCGGTGTTGCACCTTCAGGAACATGAACATGAATATCACGTTTCTCGTAGAAATCGTCATTAATGCGTAGTTTGTCAGCACGGTTGCGCACAACCGTCATTGCCGCCTGAATTGACTCTTGCATCACATCGCCCAGCGAGCCGGTGTAAGCAAGTTTGCCTTTACCTGGTACTGCCGCACATTCGATAGTGAGTAAGTCACCCCCTACTTCCGTCCATGCAAGCCCGGTAACTTGACCAACTCTATCGCCGTCTTCCGCCTTGCCGTAGTCGTGACGTTGTACACCTAAGAAGTCTTCAAGATTTTCTTGGTTAATCACAACTTGCTTAACATTTTTATCTAGCAAGATGTTCTTAACGGCTTTTCGGCATAACTTAGAAACTTCGCGCTCTAGATTACGGACACCCGCTTCACGCGTGTAGTAGCGGATAATGCCAATGATCGCACTGTCTTCAATATTGATTTCAGACTCTTTTAATCCATTGCGTTTCACTTGCTTTGGAATTAAGTGCTGCTTGGCAATATTTAGCTTTTCGTCCTCGGTGTAACCAGAAAGACGAATGACTTCCATACGGTCTAATAATGGACCTGGAATGTTAAAGCTATTAGAAGTCGCAACAAACATAACATCAGACAGATCGTAGTCCACTTCTAAATAGTGGTCTGCAAAGTTGCTATTTTGCTCTGGATCTAACACTTCTAGTAGAGCCGATGCAGGATCGCCACGCATATCCGATGACATCTTATCGATTTCATCCAACAAGAAAAGCGGGTTCTTTACGCCAACTTTCGACATGCTTTGGATCAATTTACCCGGCATTGAGCCAATATAAGTTCTTCTGTGACCACGAATTTCAGCTTCGTCGCGCACGCCACCGAGCGCCATACGTACGTACTTACGGCCAGTCGAACGCGCGATAGATTGACCTAAACTGGTTTTACCAACGCCTGGAGGACCAACTAAGCATAATATAGGACCTTTAAGCTTATTGGTGCGCTGCTGTACCGCTAGATATTCGATGATGCGGTCTTTCACTTTCTCAAGACCATAATGATCGGCATCTAGTATCTTTTGTGCACCAGCTAGGTCTTTTTTCACCTTTGAGCGTTTTTTCCAAGGTACATTGATCATCGTCTCAATGTACGAGCGCACAACTGTCGCCTCTGCAGACATAGGTGACATCATTTTAAGTTTGTTAAGCTCTGAAAGCGCTTTTTCTTCCGCTTCTTGCGGCATATTCGCTTCGCTAATACGCTTTTTCAGGGCTTCAAATTCGTCAGGAACATCATCCAGCTCACCAAGCTCTTTCTGAATAGCTTTCATTTGCTCATTCAGATAGTACTCTCGTTGAGATTTCTCCATTTGCTTTTTAACGCGTGAGCGGATCTTCTTCTCTACTTGAAGTAAATCGATCTCGCCTTCCATCAACGCCATCAAATACTCGAGACGCTCAGTCACATCGTTAATTTCTAGCACCTTTTGTTTTTCAGGTACTTTAATTGGCATATGAGCAGCCATCGTATCCGCTAAGCGTGCAGCTTCATCGATACCCGATACTGAAGTTAGTACTTCTGGTGGGATCTTTTTATTTAGCTTCACATAGCCTTCGAACTGGCTAATTGCGCTGCGAACTAATATGTCTTGCTCTTGCTCATCCACATCCTGAGATGGAATGTACTGAGCTTGCGCCAAGAAATATTCGTCTGTAATTAGAAACTCATCTATTTTTGCGCGTTGAGTACCTTCAACTAGCACTTTCACTGTGCCATCAGGTAGTTTGAGTAACTGTAGTACCGTTGCAATGGTACCAGTCTGATAGACATCATCAGTGCTTGGGTCATCAACTGAGGCGTCTTTTTGCGCAACTAAAAAGATTTGCTTGTCATTGTCCATCGCAGCTTCTAGGCATTTTATTGATTTTTCTCGACCTACAAACAGCGGGATCACCATATGCGGATACACCACTACATCGCGTAGCGCTAGCACAGGAATTTCTACTCGATCCGTTCTTTCAAGCGTCATTATGTTCTCTTCGCACTTCAATTAATTTTGGGAATACTGAGCTATATGGGGATAACGCAGATAAAGTTCAATAGTTTATAGTAATCCGCATCAAGTAGAGATCAATTTAACGTATAAAAAGCTTAGTTTTGACACTCAATTTACCGTGGTGAAATGTATGAAATATTCACCCTAAAAACTTGTCTCGCTATTGCCCTTTATTGTTATAGCAATTTGACTATATTGGTTTCTATCTGATGTGGACTAAGAAATAAAAAGGAGCGCTAGGCTCCTTTTTTCAATCTCATACTGAGCTATTCAGACGCCGCCTTTTCTTTACCGTTATTTTCGTAAATCATAATAGGGTCTGATTCGCCTTTGATCACCGTTTCATCAATGACGACTTTACTCACTTCTTCTAGTGAAGGAAGCTCATACATAGTATCAAGCAGTACGCCTTCGACAATCGAACGCAGACCGCGGGCACCCGTTTTACGCTCCATCGCTTTATGAGCAATCGCTCGTAGCGCATCTTCACGGAATTCAAGGTCAACACCTTCCATCTTAAATAGCGCCGCGTATTGCTTAGTGAGTGCATTTTTCGGCTCATTTAGGATTTCAATTAGTGCTTCTTCGTCCAGTTCAGTCAAAGTTGCAACTACAGGCAAACGACCAATAAATTCAGGAATTAAGCCGTACTTAACTAAATCTTCAGGCTCTACGTCTTTAAACGTTTCGCTTAATGAGCGCTCAGAGTCTTTAGACTTAACTTCAGCACCAAACCCAATTCCGGTATTTTTTGTACTGCGCTGCTCGATGACTTTATCTAAGCCTGCAAACGCACCACCACAGATAAACAAGATCTTAGAAGTATCTACTTGTAAAAACTCTTGTTGCGGGTGCTTTCTACCACCTTGTGGCGGAACAGATGCAACCGTGCCTTCAATCAGTTTTAGTAGTGCTTGTTGTACACCTTCACCTGACACATCACGGGTAATTGATGGGTTGTCAGATTTTCTTGAAATTTTGTCGATTTCGTCAATGTAAACAATACCACGCTGTGCTTTCTCAACGTCGTAATCACATTTTTGCAGAAGCTTTTGAATGATGTTTTCAACATCTTCCCCCACATAACCGGCTTCGGTTAATGTCGTTGCATCTGCCATGGTGAATGGGACGTCAAGTAAACGTGCAAGCGTTTCCGCTAGAAGGGTTTTACCACTACCCGTTGGACCAATTAGTAGAATATTACTCTTGCCAAGTTCTACATCACCTTTACCACCTTGGTTACGCAGGCGCTTGTAGTGATTATAAACCGCAACAGACAAGACTTTTTTAGCGTGGTCTTGACCTATCACATAATCATCTAAGTGATTTCTGATCTCTTTTGGCACAGGTAATTTATCAGACGCGTCATGCTTAGGCGCAATATCTTTGATTTCTTCCCTAATAATGTCGTTACAAAGTTCAACGCACTCGTCACATATATAGACAGATGGACCGGCAATTAACTTACGAACTTCATGCTGGCTCTTACCGCAAAATGAGCAGTAGAGTAGCTTGCTATTCTTATCGCCGTCTGTTGGAGTGTCTGACATTCAGCTACCTCATTCAATTGCTGTTATCTCTAGATAACATCGTATTTCTTTTAACTATACCAAAGAAATTTGGCTTTGGCACAGTAGAAGCCGATGAATTCAATTCATCGGCTAATTCATAATCACTTAAGCTCTCGACGAGAGTGAACCGCATCAATCAGACCATATTCTAACGCTTGATCTGCAGTCATAAAGTTGTCTCGGTCTGTGTCATGCGCAACCACATCATAAGGTTGACCGGTGTGATCCGCCATTAAGCGATTCAATTTTTCTTTGATCGCCAAGATTTCGCGGGCGTGAATTTCAAAATCAGAAGCCTGACCTTGGAAACCACCTAAAGGTTGGTGGATCATCACACGCGAGTTCGGCAAGCAATAACGTTTACCTTTAGCACCGCCAGATAGCAAAAATGCTCCCATACTCGCAGCCTGACCAACACAAACCGTACTAACGTCAGGCTTGATAAAGTTCATCGTGTCGTAGATTGACATTCCAGCAGTCACAGAACCACCTGGCGAGTTGATATACAAGAATATATCTTTGTCAGGGCTTTCTGATTCTAAGAACAGCATCTGCGCCACAATTAGATTGGCCATATGGTCTTCGACTTGACCTGTTAAGAAAATAATACGGTCTTTTAACAGTCGTGAGTAAATATCATAAGAACGCTCGCCTTTAGCCGTTTGCTCCACGACCATAGGTACTAACGCATTGATTGGATCGATCATACCATCATTCATGTTTTTTATTCCTTATTAGCACAGAATCTATTGCCTATTCGCAGCAACTTTCATTGGACTTAGCGCGGTCCATAAAAACATTCTGTGATCGGTGTTTAGGCTAATACTTTTTTGAGCGAATTGAAACGAGTAGATATAACTGTATCAGTAATACTCAACGAAACCTGACTCGTAAAATAAGTATAGCTAATAAAATAAGCCATGCCTCAAGATATAAGTACTTAATGCTTCAATATCAAGGCTTAAAAACAAAAATGGCCCGAATTCTCTATTAGAGTAACTCGAGCCATTTAAACTTCAGCTTAGCTGTAAGTCAATGATTTCTTCAAAGACTTATTGAGCAGCCTGTGGATTCATGATGTCGTCGAATGACTTTTCAACATCAGAAACAGATGCAGCAGCAAGTACAGCTTCAACTGCTAGCTCTTCCATCGCAACGTTGCGCATTTGCTGCATTAGTTGATCGTTTGCTTTGTAGTATGCCACTACTTCACTTGGATCTTCGTATGCAGAAGCAACTGTGTCGATTAGTTCAGCAACTTTATCTTCATCAACTTTGATGTCGTTCGCTTTGATCACTTCACCTAGTAGTAGGCCAGTTTTCACGCGAGTTACTGCTTGCTCGTGGAATAGCTCAGCTGGAAGCTCAGGCATGTTTTGTGCGTTGCCACCAAAACGTTGTGCAGCTTGTTGACGAAGTGCATCGATTTCTTGGTCGATTAGTGCTTTTGGCACTTCAACTTCGTTAGTTTCTAGAAGACCTTTGATAGCTTGATCTTTCACGTTAGCTTTAACCGCTTGGTTTAGCTCACGCTCCATGTTCTTCTTAACTTCTTCTTTAAGTGCGTCAACGCCGCCTTCAGCAACACCAAACTTAGTTGCGAACTCGTCAGTTAGTTCAGGAAGCTCTTGAACTTCAACTTTCTTCACAGTGATTGTGAATTGAGCCGCTTTACCTTTTAGGTTTTCAGCGTGATATTCTTCAGGGAAAGTTACGTCAGAAACAACTTCTTCACCTGCTTTTTTACCAACGATACCGTCTTCGAAACCTGGGATCATACGACCTTGACCAAGCTCTAGAGGGAAGTCTTCAGCTTTACCGCCTTCGAACTCTTCACCGTCGATTGTACCAACGAAATCAACCGTTACACGGTCTTTTTCGCCAGCTGCAGCATCACTCTCAGTCCAAGAAGCGTGTTGCTTACGAAGCGTTTCAAGCATGTTCGCTAGGTCTTCATCAGTGACAGAAACTGCAGGCTTCTCAACCGCAATTTTGTCTAGATCTTTAAGCTCAACTTCTGGGTATACTTCAAAAGTTGCATCGAATTCTAGATCTTTACCCGCTTCTAGTGACTTAGGAGCAAAAGATGGTGCGCCTGCAGGGTTGATTTTCTCTGCAATGATTGCTTCGATATAGTTACGCTGCATCAGATCGCCAGCAACTTCTTGACGTACAGCCGCGCCGTAACGCTTAGTGATGATTGACACTGGAACCTTACCAGGGCGGAAGCCATCGATACGCTGTGTTCTTGACAGTTGTTGTAGGCGTTTTTTAACTTCAGTCTCAACGTTCTCTGCAGGAACGGTGATGGTCAGACGGCGCTCAAGGCCTTGAGTCGTCTCAACAGAAACTTGCATGATTTACCTCAATCTTCATTTTTGGGCGACAAAGCGCCTTCCTTACTAACAAGACAACCATCATGCTTTTATGGGCCTTCGGCTAAATTGCCAAACTCTCCGTTGCATGTGACGCTTGTTGCCTGCCCTACGGGCACTACGTTAATTAATAGACGCGGCATTATAACCTATTCAACGACGGAGTCGAGCAATCAGGTTAAATAATTAGGCATATTGGTGCTAATTGATTAAAAGTTAGTAAATTTGAAATAAAGGACTGAAATACTAGAGAGAAAGTGGTCGGCGATGCAGGATTTGAACCTGCGACCCCTTGGACCCAAACCAAGTGCGCTACCAAGCTGCGCTAATCGCCGAACATATATATTTTGTAGAAGTGGTCGGCGATGCAGGATTTGAACCTGCGACCCCTTGGACCCAAACCAAGTGCGCTACCAAGCTGCGCTAATCGCCGACTGATTTTGGCATGTAGATGGGGCGACTGATGGGACTTGAACCCACGACAACCGGAATCACAATCCAGGGCTCTACCAACTGAGCTACAGCCGCCACTACATGTGGATTAAAATAAGATGGCGCACCCTGAAGGATTCGAACCTTCGACCGACGCCTTAGAAGGGCGTTGCTCTATCCAGCTGAGCTAAGGGCGCAAACTCGTAAACATCTTCATGCTACATTCTTATTTTAAAAGTGGTCGGCGATGCAGGATTTGAACCTGCGACCCCTTGGACCCAAACCAAGTGCGCTACCAAGCTGCGCTAATCGCCGACTGTGACCTTGGAGAACTAAGAACCTTTTTATCGGTGAGTCCTCGTTGGCAACGGGGTGCATAATAGTGATTTGCCCGAAGTAGGTCAAATATTTTTTTTAGTTTTTGTTTCAACTGCCTAATTTTGCCACAAATTGTTGATAAAACAGCTGACTTAAACAATTTTTGAGCGGTTCTTGTAGAACAGATCATGAAAACCTTTGCTTTTACGCAATGCAAACTTGGCGGGCTGGCTGTTTTTTGAGAAAATAGCGGGCAAATGTCCTCCTTTGTTGTAACTAAAGGGACATATAAATAGAGCGACCCCATTTTCATCTTTATTAAGCAATCATTTCATCAATACATGAAAGTGCTTGTATAGAAGAATTTAAAGGCTCTATCATCGTTCAAGTTTTTTAACCCTTAATATAGGTCAATCATGACGGCAAACATCATTGATGGCAAAGCTATCGCGAAACAAGTTCGTTCTACTGTTGCACAACGAGTTCAAGACAGACTAGCGCAAGGCCTAAGAGCGCCTGGCTTGGCTGTGGTATTAGTAGGCCAGGATCCCGCGAGCCAAGTTTATGTTGGTTCAAAGCGTAAAGCCTGTGAAGAAGTCGGATTTGTTTCTAAATCTTTCGACTTACCAGGTGACACAAGCGAAGAGCAATTACTTGCGCTTGTTGATGAGCTTAATGCAGATCCTGAAGTTGATGGGATCTTAGTACAATTGCCGCTACCTGAAGGCCTAGACGCAGAAAAAGTGTTAGAGCGTATTGATCCTCATAAAGACGTCGACGGCTTTCACCCATATAACGTAGGTCGTCTTGCCCAAAGAATGCCAGCACTGAGACCTTGTACGCCAAAAGGGATCATCACCCTACTCGACTCTACCGGTGTGCGTTATAAAGGCATGCATGCTGTTGTGGTTGGTGCTTCAAACATCGTTGGTCGTCCTATGTCGCTAGAACTATTACTTGCCGGTTGTACTACAACCGTTTGCCATAAATTTACGCAAGACTTGGAGGCTCACGTTCGTCGCGCCGATCTATTAGTTGTGGCGGTTGGTAAACCTGAGTTTATTCCAGGCGACTGGGTTAAAGAAGGCGCGATTGTCATCGATGTAGGCATTAATCGCTTAGAATCTGGCAAACTGGTAGGTGACGTGCAATACGACATCGCAGAACAAAACGCGAGCTTTATTACCCCAGTGCCAGGTGGTGTGGGCCCAATGACCGTCGCAAGCTTAATCGAAAATACGCTAGAAGCGTGTGAAAAATATCACAGCTAAACGCTGTTAGTTTATAGCTGTAATAAAAGCCTCAGTTGAGGCTTTTATTATTTTAAGCCTCACTAACTCATTAGCGTGTCCTTGTTCGCTTTGTTTTCTTCCTGAGTTACCGCTTCTCTCATCGCTTCTTGTAAGGCAGCCATCCGCTCTTCTAATTCTTCAGGTGAAATTTTTCCCTCAGCCGCAAGCTTTTCAAGTTCTGCCATTTTCTCTTTTAATTCGTCTATTTTCTCTTTATTTGCCCCTAAGCGGCTAAACATTACCGCTTCTCTCATTTTTTCTAGAAATGACTGATTACGCTCCACCACTTCATATTTATATGGCTCGTCGGCTTTATTATCCAGTACAGGGGATGATTGGGTTGCGATGTTAGCAGCCGCGACATAGTCTTGCTCCTGCGCAGCGGTATTAGCTCGTTTAGTTTGGGCAAGGCTTTGCTGCTCTGAAACGGACTCAGTGGTACGAATTGCGGAGTGGGTTTGGTAAGTGATCATGATTGCTCTCCTTGATTTGTCCAAGAAAAGCAATCACTGTGCCAGAATTAGCTTACTGGCTAGATATGACCAGGAATTGGCTTATGCGGCAAATTGACGTCTTGGTTTTGACCACGGTGACGTAATAAGTGATCCATGAGCGTAATAGCCAACATAGCTTCTGCGATTGGAATGGCACGAATACCAACACAAGGATCATGGCGACCCTTCGTCACAACTTCTTGCGGTTGGTTGTGGGTATCAATACTCTGTCCTGGTACCGAGATACTTGATGTCGGTTTTAGCGCAATTGATGCGATAATATCTTGCCCTGTAGAAATACCCGCTAAAACGCCGCCTGCATGATTAGAGGTAAAACCCTGTGGCGTTAGCTCATCTCTATGCTCCGAGCCCTTTTGCTCAACCACATCAAAGCCATCACCAATCTCTACGCCTTTTACGGCATTAATGCTCATCAAGGAGTGCGCTATCTCAGCATCCAAACGGTCAAACACTGGCTCACCTAAACCAACAGGCACATTTTTCGCCACGACTTTTACCTTTGCGCCGACTGAATCACCTTCTTTTTTCAGCGTACGCATATATTCATCTAGCGCCTCTAGCTTAGATTCATCGGGAAAGAAAAATGGATTGGTTTCAACGGCTGACCAATCATAATGCTCGGCTTTAATCGGGCCTAATTGAGAAAGACAGGCGTTGATTTCGATGCCATGGACTTGCTTGAGATATTTTTTCGCGATTGCCCCTGCTGCAACTCGAATGGCAGTTTCACGTGCCGACGACCTACCACCACCGCGATAATCTCTATGTCCGTATTTGTGCCAATAGGTATAGTCGCCGTGACCCGGACGGAACAAGTCTTTGATGTTTGAGTAATCTTTTGAACGTTGGTCGGTATTTTCAATCAACAATCCAATGCTCGTACCTGTGGTCTTGCCTTCAAACACACCCGAGAGAATTTTTATCTCATCGCCCTCTCGGCGCTGTGTTGTGTAGCGGCTTTGACCTGGTTTACGTCTATCTAAATCGATTTGTAAATCAGCTTCAGTGATCTCAAGCCCTGGTGGTACACCATCCACCACGCCACCAAGCGCGGCGCCATGGCTTTCACCAAAGGTCGACACCTTAAATAATTGGCCAATGCTATTGCCTGCCATCGTTTTTCCTCATTCCTAAATAGACGATAGAGAGCATTGGCTCCCTATCAGTTTTTAAAGTATTCCAATAGTTGTTGTTTGGATACGACAAAGACCCCTAAACCACCATGCTCAAAGTCTAACCAAGTAAATGGCGCTTCAGGAAATTGCTGCTCCATATGTACCATAGAATTGCCAACTTCGACAAATAACAAACCATCATCATTTAGATGATCGGCCGCTTCTGCCAGTAGTGTGCGGGTCACATCAAGGCCATCTTCTCCTGACGCCAAGCCAAGCTCTGGCTCATGGTGGAACTCCTCTGGCAGATCTGACATATCTTCTGCATCAACATAAGGAGGGTTCGCTACGATTAAATCGTACTTTTGACCCGGTACACCACTAAATACATCAGATTGGATAGCAAAGACTCTGTCTTGCATCATATGCTGATTGATATTGTGATCAGCCACTTCTAAGGCTTCAAAAGAAATATCGACTGCGTCTACTTGTGCGCGCTCAAAAGCTTTGGCCAATGCAATCGCAATACAACCAGAACCCGTACACATATCTAAAATACGCGTTACTTTATTCGGTGCAGCTACCCAGGGGGCAAAATGTTTTGCGATTAACTCTGCAAATGGTGAGCGTGGTACTAATACGCGCTCATCAACATAAAACGGCATACCAGCAAACCAAGCTTGATTGGTTAAGTAGGCGACGGGAATACGCTGCTCAATACGTGCTTTGATAAACTCCATCAGATGCGCTTTTTCACTTTGTGTCATACGCGCATGCATGATTTCTTTGGGAGCATCAATTGGCATATGCAGCACCGGAAGCACTAAACTGACCGCTTCGTCCCAAGGATTATCCGTACCATGACCAAAAAACACCTCGTTACTCACAAACTGGCTCGCTGTCCAGCGTACCCAGTCCTGAATGGTATGTAAGTCTTGAAAGGCTTCAACGGCCATTTCTTCGGTAATAAGTGGTTGCGACATTTCCGTCATGATGACTCTCTAAAGATCAAACTATATGGCGCTATTGTAGCGGTTTTTAAGCTAGGTTTTTATGCTTTTTTTATTTAAAATGCCATCATGAACAGAGAATCTAACACTAATGCTGACCTAAATGACGATTTCGCGATGTTTCGTGAGTCTTTGAATGGTGTAAAACCCCTCAAACAAGATCAGGTGCAGCTCAAACAAAAGAAAAAAATTCAGAGCGTTGAGCTGAAGCAACAAGTCAAGCAGCAGCAATCTGAGTTTTACTTTTCTGACGAGTATATTCCTGATATTGATACCTCGGGAACCATTAATTTCGTAAAGCCCGGAGCTGATCGCTATTTAGCAAAGCAGCTAAGGCGTGGTGACTACGCGCCCGAACTCATCTTAGATTTACACGGACTAAATAAAGAAACGGTAAAACAAGAACTGGCAGCATTAATTCATGCTTGTAAGAAACAGCATATTGCTTGTGCGTGCGTGGTGCATGGAATTGGTGAGCGTGTGCTTAAACATAAAGTACCGCAGTATCTTGTCCAGCATCCAGATATACTGGCGATGCACCAAGCACCTTTAGAATATGGCGGTAAAGGGGCGGTATTAATCTTGGTTGATTTACCTGATGACCCTAACTTTGGCCGTTAATTCGGCCCAAACCTTGTTTTTCATCCTTTCTTACTTCGCTTAATCCAGCCTTAATAAATTTAACTAAATCTTAGCCATTTCACCCATTCTGCACTGGTCAAATTCACCACCCCATTAACTCCCCTATGCCAAGAAAAAATTAAAATACATAAAAATCAATAAGATAAAATTTAAATTCATTTTGGCACAACCTTTGTAATAGTTATTGCGACTAACAAATTACAAGGAAACTTATTATGACTACTTTAGCGAAAATCACCATGACCACTTTACTGTTTACAGCAAGCATGACAACACCAGCTGCAGAAATTGATGCTTCATTACTTCAAGAAGTAAAAACCAAAGTAACGCAAGCTATCACTGAGTCAATCAAAGCGAATCTAGAAGAAATAAAAATTGAGACCAAACAGTCTTTAGAGAAAGCGTTTCAAACAACCAATAACAACGAGCAAGAAAAAAAGGAAGAGACTAATGATTAATGAACTCGAATTTCTGAGTCTGCTCGCAACTCCCGTGATCAGTTTATTTGCCGCTTACCTAAGCATTCAACTGATAAAATCACTGGGTCAGTTTATCAACTTTAACTAGCATGGCACTTGCTAAAGTAGGCAAGGTAGCCGAGTAGTCAAAGTTTTACCCTGAGAAAGCTATTGAGGTATCAGTAGCCATTAAAAAACCCGCCAATTGGCGGGTTTCTTTTTGATATCAGCGAGATATCACAAAGTCGACACTAAATTATAGTGCGCCTTCGTTTTCAGATAGGAACTTAGCAACACCTTCAGGGCTTGCATCCATACCTGCTTTACCTTCAGTCCAACCAGCTGGACATACTTCACCGTGCTCTTCGTGGAATGCTAGTGCATCAACCATGCGAAGCATTTCGTCGATGTTACGGCCTAGTGGTAGGTCGTTAACTACTTGGTGACGTACATTACCTTCAGCATCGATTAGGAAAGAACCACGGAAAGCAACACCAGCTTCTGGGTGCTCAACGTCGTATGCTTGACAGATTTCGTGCTTAACATCAGCGATTAGATCGTATTTAACTTGACCGATACCGCCTTCGTTTACTGGAGTGTTACGCCATGCGTTGTGTGAGAATTGAGAATCGATAGAAACACCGATCACTTCAACACCACGCTTTTGGAACTCTTCGTAACGCTTGTCGAACGCGATTAGCTCTGAAGGACAAACAAACGTGAAGTCTAGTGGGTAAAAGAAAACAACCGCTTTTTTACCTTTAATACGCTCGTGCAGGTTGTAGCTATCTACGATCTCACCGTTACCTAGTACTGCTGCTGCTGTAAAGTCTGGTGCCTTGCGGCCTACTAATACACCCATTTTTATCTCCAATAGTTAGGTTTATTTCCAATCTTATTTGGTATCTCGTGTCGAGACCAAAATATCTTGTTCATAATATTGTGGCGTGCTTATGAAAAAACAACCCTAGCTAAATTCATAACCAAAGTCTCTTTGTCATTCTCACCGCCAAAAACTGCGCCTAGTGTATTTGGCAAGCGCCATAATTAACAATCGAATTTACCGATAGCACCAATCTATAAATTCGATGAGACAAAAATGCCTCCGCTCAAAATGCCATTCGGAGATCAAAAAAGGCTTCACGAAGAAGCCTTTTTAAAATGTCTATCACTCAGTGGACATTAGTCCATGATATTTTCAGGCATATCACCGCGGATCTGCTGCCAAATTTCACCCGATTGGTGACCATACTTACGCATCAATGAAATAGCACCATCGTGTTCTTGATTTTCTGCCAGTTTGGTTAAATCTGCATAGAACTGTCTCGCCAGTCCTCGTGTTCTTGAATCAGAAAAGTAATGGCAACCAATTTTTGAGTATAAACCTCTGAAGCCATTTAAAATAAGCACATAAATTTTGTTTTGCCCAGCACCTGCCAGCTCATGGTGAACTTGGTAGTCATAATCGGCAAACGCTTCTGCGGTGTCTTCTAGCTCTTCATGCTTAGACAAAATATCGATAACACGCTGCGGATTGAATTTTATCGCCGCACGCGTATAGATAGCACTAATATTGGTACGCGCAGACAGCAGCTGATCGGTCAACTCAGGCATCTTATCTTCATCAAGACGCGCTAAAGTTTCTAATATATTAAGCCCTGACGTTTCCCAAAAGTTATTCACCCGGGTTGGCTTACCATGTTGGATAGTCAACCAGCCATCACGAGCTAGCCTTTGTAATACTTCGCGCAGTGTTGTTCTTGTTACACCAATGAGTTCAGAAAGCTCACGCTCAGCAGGTAGAATGGATCCCGGAGGGAATTCGCCGTTCCAAATTGACTCAACAATATATTCTTCAGCAAATCCAGCTGGGCTCTTGGCTTTGAAAATTCTCATCTCACACCACTTTATTATTACATCAATGCCTTGATTGGCAGGTTGTGCTTGTTAATCCACTGATTGTACCAGATGAAGCTCAACTAACAAGCTACAAATCACCCTAGCTGAAAATAGCCATGTTTAATGCAGATGAGATTGTTACGCGGTGTGAGACTTAGAACTCACTTAAGGCGATATAGACTTGGCCATAACAGGCTCATCTTCGCTCAACACTGAGCTGTTAATGTAAACAAATTGCTCCTCATCAGACCATCCTGCCTCTGCTTTCATTTTGTATAACTCAAATGCTTCGTAGTACGGATCGGTATCGTATTCGTTTTCTACCATCGCCCATGCTATCCAATGCGAAACGGTATAATCGCAACCTGCCAATTGGTATAGCGGCTCACTTAAAAAGAAAAGTGCTTCGTAACCTTCTCCACCACAGTGTTTCTTGATAATTTCAGACAGTGCATCATCTAAATGTATGGTGGGTGGATCCGCATTTTTAAACACTTCACACCTTAGCGTTTCACTGCCTCGATAAACACGACATTTCTCAGTGGAAGACTTTTCTCTATTTAACTCAATAAGTGCTTGATCGCCGAATGCTTGAAGCACAATCTCTATATTTTCATTGAGTTGATTTAGCTTGCTTAAGAGTGTTTCATCATCAGTATCTGTAGATTGCGGACACACTTTTCTGACTTCTTTCACTCTTTTAAGTATTCGCTTGCCATTTGGAAATATTGAAAAGCAGGCTTCGAGCTTTTCATCATCTAGTTTCCATATGTCGAAATGAAGAGCATAATCCTCCCTGATATCAGGCATTGAGTCAGTCGACTCTCCTAATACTTCTCTCCACTTCCTTTGCCAATGTTGTTGATTGCTCATATTGTTTTATGTTTATTACGCCGCAACAGCGGTAAATTATAGTGAAGTATTTTTGTATAGAAAGGCGGAGCTAACACAAAAATGCGTAACAGCGCTTTGCCCGCTAATTGCAATGTGATGCACACTGATTGCTCGTGAGAGAGGTAAGTATATGATCTTCCCATTTACCGGCAATTTTAAGGTACTCATGCGCCAACCCTTCTTTTACAAAAACCCAAACGGTTTAGTAATTTTTCTGACCCCAAATTATAAGCCATGTAGTTTGCCATTATGCGATGAAGTTTTAATGTGTGAAAAGCATAATCAATAGCAGTATTGCACATATTGAAAACACCAAAAAAATTCGCTCCCTATTTTTAAATCACATAGCGAACTTTATACCTGAGTAACCAAACGTATTAGAGCTCGTTTTGTCTGCTTTCAAGCTTATTCAGCCATGCTTGTTTAAATTCGTGGTCTGATGTCAAAGCGAGATAAAGATCCGTAGCAAAAAAACTATCATTGTAGTCGGGTAACCAACCTGTGTTGAGCAGCTGCGTTAGCGCTTGTTTCGTTTCTGCTACGTCATTGTTAAGTGCAAACCAGTAAGGAGATAACGCTGCATCTAGCTGATTTCCTTGGTTAAGGTATTGTGCCAACAACTGTGTTACTCGCTTAAGCTTGCTTTGTTCACCTGTACGTTTCAGCATCAGGGCATAAGTAAGGTATTGCCCTACATTACCTGCCTCTGGCAATTTAAGCGCCGCGATATCAGCAAAATGCTGTTCAAAAAGTGTTAGCGCAGGTTGTATTCTCTGCTGTGCAAGTAAAGCAAGAATATAAGGCATCACATAATGATTACCCTTTGAGTCGAGCTCGTATCGCTGTTTTAAGAGTTCTTCGGCCTTTTCGAAATCGCCTTGTCGCCATGCGATCCCAGATTCAACATAGAGTCTAAATGCTGTAGAAATTGAACCTAAATTTGCGGCTTGCTGATATTTTTCCTCAGCTTCTTCTGCTCGCCCTAAACTCAATAACACCAATATGTGGCTCAACTGCTGCGCGGGGTACAATTTACTATGACTGATGTGATTGTTGCGGTACCACAGCAAATATTGGCTTGCTCTATTCTGGTTAAGCGGATAAAAGTCTAGCGCATAGAGCGGATTGTTCTTGGTGTGAGGGGCTACGGCAACGCTACGATCAAAATATTTTCGAGCGAGTACTAACTCTCTAAAATTCAAATAGGCATAGGCTAACCCTCGGATAATAACCGCATCGTTTGGTGCTAACTGATACGCTTGTTTATGCGCAGCAATTGCATCGGATATTTTGTGTTGGTCCCGAAGAAATCGACCGTACCAATGCCATAGGCGAGCATGCTTGGTTGAGAGCTCAAATCCGCGCTTAAAATAATTCTGTGCTTGCTCAATTTCATTCTCCATCACCGCAAAGCGTGCAAGAGAGGTTATCACTTCAATATTTGTATCATCTAAGATCCGTGCTTTTTCTAACAATGGCCGACATAAAGCAAGCGATTCATACTCTGACACCGCGCCATATACGCTTAGCCCCATAAAGACATTGCACAAGCCACTAAGTGCCTCGACATTATCACTTTGTTTAGATAACACTTGTTGATAAATCGTTTTCGCTCGCGCTAACTCTTCCACCGCTGTACTTTGGGATAGGTGTGTGGCAAGAGTGATCTCATCAAAGTACGGGTTGTTTTGTGTCTTGTGCTTTTGATCAGTTTGAATATAAAAAGCAAAAAAAGCGATGAGAGCGAGCAACGTAATGATGACACCAAGCAGCCAAATTCGCTTTTTGCTCACAGGCATCACAGCCGCTTTATGCTCTCTAAGCGCAATGTTTGGATGAATGCGGTAGCCTTGAGCTGATATTCTTTCTATGTATTCTTCGTGTTGCGGATCTGTGTTTAAAATCTTTCTTAACTGCGCAACAGCTTGATAGACCGAATTGTCAGACACCACCTTCGGGTGCCAAACTAACTCGACGAGGGTATCAATACTCAGAGGCTCAGGTTTCGCATCGACCAGCACCAACAGTAATTTCATCACTTTTGGGGTGACGGTATATTCACGGCCAGTCGGATACTCCACAATCTGGTTCAATTTAGGCACGACAAGCCAATTTCCCAAAAGCAAATTTTTCAACCCACGAACACCTTACATTATTGATTGTTATAGTTTTAATTAAATTAAGAAAAATTTCAGAGTTAATTTATATGAAAATTAAAACACAAAGTACCTCGCCAGTTATGCTCGAAGGCATCTAATACGACACTAACTGGTTTTCATTATGAAAAAACAAACATTAATATTTGCGGCCTGTTGCGCCCTGTCTTCTCATGCATTATTTGCAGCAGTGGACCTTCGTATCGACAATGCTACCATTTTAAATCCTATTGATAAGCACCAAGTCAATATCATTTCCAATCATTGGCTCGCCATCCAAGATGGCAAAATTATACAAGTCTCTGACTCAAGTCAAAAACCGGATGCAGCACAGGTCATTGATGCTCATGGTCAATACCTCATACCAGGGTTAACCGATAGCCATGTCCACCTAAAAACAATGCCGGGATTGCTTAACACTTCCCCTAAAGCTCGCCAAATGCAGGCAGCATTTTTACAACGGCAAGGCGCTAATTATCTTTACTATGGCGTCACGCAAGTTATTGACCCGTCAAACACTGCAACCGGCATGACCGAATTTACAGCAAATGGCCCCGCACCCGACGCCTACTTTTGTGGCGCGATGCCGGTTTACCAAGGGTATAATGCTGAAGGCCTTAGTTACTCAAAGCTACATCAACATAAACCCTACTTTGCTGCACAACACGGCGATCCTGCTTATGAGCTGACGCCATCTCAAGCACACGCTCACCAAGGAGCTCAGCCCTTGACGCGAATGAAATCTGACGGTGCAACTTGTGCCAAACTGTACTTTGAAGATGGCTTTGGAGAAAACAGTGCTATACCGCTTATTAACCAAGAAACTGCTAAACAATTAGTCGAGTCCGCAAACTCATTGAAGTTACCCGTAATGGCACATGCGAATGCCGTTGATATGCAACAACTTGCTGTAGATGCCAATATCAACGTTATGGCGCATGGACTTTGGAACTGGTTATCGCCAAATACAGCCCCTAGCGAAAGCGAACTGCCAACCAATGTAAAAGCTGTGCTGGATACCATCATCGAAAAAGGCATCGCATATCAAGCCACATTAAATGTGATGAATGCTCTGGCGAAAGTGACTGACAACACTTTTACCTTCTCCTCTGAATATCGTACCGTATTACCTCCGTTTCAAATTGCTTGGTATCAAAGTGAACCTGGTCGCTGGTTTTCTCGAGAAATGGGTCAAGGCTGGGGTGAAATAAGTAATCAACAAAAGGTCGCTAAACTTGAGCAAGTTTTCTCACAAGGGCAACGAGCACTAAATTATCTATATAAAAATGGCGCAACCTTGCTGCTTGGCTCAGATACGCCACCCGCACCAACTTATGTCTCGCAACCTGGCTTATCGACTTATCAAGAATTAACGATGATGGATCAAGCCGGAGTAGGCCTCGTTAGCTTGCTATCTGCTGCTACCATTAATAATGCGAAAGCATTTGCAATAGACAACCAGTACGGCAGTATCGCAGCTGGAAAAGTGGCAAATCTATTACTTTTAAATAGTAACCCTTTGCAGTCAGTCGCGGCTTATAACGATATTGAATATGTTATCTTACATGGCTCCGCCTTTGAGCGTGCGACTTTTCATATCGATGCCCTCGAGAAAAGTGAATGAGTAAATACGTTAGAATAGAAATGCTGATAATGTCGGTCTCACTTCAATTGACTTAATCAAGTGGTCTGTTTTGATATTTTCGAACTTCTGCAGGTAACAAGAGTCGAAAAATCGTTGCAAAGATAGCGCACACTGCGAAGTAAGGTTGCTCTAACGCGGCCAGATAAAGCATAATAAAACAAAAAGGGTTTCTCTATAATGAAGATTTCATCTTTTCATCTCTCTAGGCAATCTTGGGGATTGCTAGCACTATCCGCTGCTATTTTTGAAGCCGCTGCACTGTATTTCCAATACGGTATGGGTTTAGAGCCCTGTATTATGTGCATCTATCAGCGTTTTGCTATGTTGGGGTTATTAGCAGCTGGTTTAATCGGTATGACTTCTCCTCGCTCATTCGCGCTGCGTAGTCTGGCATTTGTTTCGTGGGGTGTAGGCAGTATTTGGGGTTATTTTATCGCCCGTGAACATATCAGTATGCAAACCACAACGGATCCATTTGCTTTTACCTGTGACTTTGTACCAAACTTTCCTGCGTTTATGCCGCTGCATGAATGGCTACCAAGCTTTTTTGCTGCAACAGGTGACTGCGGCAACATAGATTGGTCTTTTGCAGGATTATCTATGCCTGGATGGATGGAAATTATCTTTGCATTTTATAGTGTTGCATTTATTCTTTTCTTATTTTTCCACGTTACCAAAAGAAGTTGAGATATCACATTCATGCATTTTAGGTTAAGCCAAATTGAGCAACTGAGAGCGTTTAAATTACGTGACAAGCAGATGATCTTACGTCTTGCACTTAGCCACCTTGATGCAAAAACAAAGGTCGTGTTAAGAATAGCCAAGTTGCTACTGCTCACACCATTTTTTGCCTCATTGGTCGTATTTGAAGGCTGGCTGTTATTACCTGTCTTATTGGTAGCAGGACTAATTTATCCGCTACTGACCACACCACTGGAAATACAGTTTGGCAAACCCAAGTTAGCTCAGGCAATCGCTGAGTTTAACGCCTCGAATAAGCCCTAATCTTTAATTTACCTGTGTGCGAGCAGCTAAGCTCGCACACAATAACTACGACTAGACTCTAATTTTCCCCTCCAGTTTTGCCAATATTCCTTTCCCAATTCCTTTTACTTCCAGCAACTCCGTTGTTGTTTTAAAGCGCCCCATTTTCTTGCGGTACTCTACGATGGCTTCAGCTTTACGAATACCAATCCCTGGTAAACTTGAAAGCGCCGAAGCGTCAGCAGAATTAATATCGAGTACAGCACTTTGCTGCTGTGTTTGAAAGACTGACTTTGCTTGCTCCGCAGGTTTTGCGAGCACGCTTGAACAGCTTAAACCTAACGCCAATAAAATAGAAAGTATGGTGGGTTTATTGAACATATATACACTCCTTGTGCGTAAAAAGTATCCAAAGCTTTTTGCATTCCTCTCAATGGATGATTGCAGCAAGCTTTTTAAATAAAGATTGGAATATTGACTTTGTCAAAAAACATTCATTCTTTCAAAAATCAAAATAAACATTAAGCTTTTGTTTTTAATGAATTTAATTAATTCTACTTCACTCAACAGCACTTGAAAAATTTTCAAAATAACTTGCTTAATCACTCGATTCGATTTACTGTATAAAAAAACAGTGACTAGGGGAATAACCATGGCCGTTATCATCAAATATGTTGTTGAAAGAAATGGAGTCGAGCGTATGACTTTCACGTCTAAAAAAGAAGCTGATGCTTATGATAAGATGCTAGATGTAGCTGAAGCATTGGAAGACATGCTAACGAAAGTTGACGTGCCGCTAAGTGAACAACAAGTTGAATCCCTAGCGCTTGAAATTGCAAAACAAAAAGATGACTTTGTGTCTGTGTTAAAAGGTGGCAAAGTAGCACCAAAGGCCAATACCAAAAACAAATCTGAAAACGAAAAAGCGTCAGATCCAGATAAAGTGACCAAAATTAAGCAAGCCTAAATGATAATAACCACTTACTTCAGTGGGTGGTTTAGGCTGAAAATAAAAAACCGCATGTTCTGCGGTTTTTTATTTTGTGCTGTGTAGCGTGGTATTATTTAATCACGCTTGCCACTGCGTCAGCAAAGTAGTCAATATTGTCTTTGCTTACGCCAGCTACGTTAACGCGGCTAGAGCCTACCATATAGATAGCATATTCAGTGCGTAGTCTGTCAATTTGCTCTTTATTAATACCCAAGAAAGAGAACATACCGTGCTGACGGTCAATGAACGAGAAGTCTTGCTCAACACCTTTTGCAGCTAGGCTTTCTTTGATCAACGTACGTAGACCATTGATACGACCGCGCATTTCGTCAAGTTCGTCGTACCACATTTGCGTAAGTTCAGTACTGCTTAGAATGGTATTTACAATATCAGCACCGTGTGCTGGCGGCATTGAATAGATACTACGAACCACACTAAGTAATACTGAGTTTGAAACATCAGCAGTTGCACTGTCTTTTGCAATGATTGAACACGCACCGATACGCTCGCGGTATAAACCAAAGTTTTTAGAGCAAGATGAACAGATGATCATTTCATCAACTGTATCCGCAACCGTTCTAAGGCCTTGTGCATCTTCTTCAAGGCTAGTACCAAAGCCTTGGTATGCAATATCAATTAATGGCGTAAAGCCTTGCTCTTTTGCAAGTTCAGCAACCACTTTCCATTGCGCTTGATTTAAGTCCATACCACTTGGGTTATGACAACATGCATGAAGTAGTACTACATCACCTTTAGGTACTTGCTTCAGCGCATTGATCATCTCATCAAACAACAACCCTTTGTTTTCGTAGTCGTAGTAAGGATACTCTTTAACTGTTAGACCAGCTGCTTCAAATAGGCTGATGTGGTTTGCCCAAGTTGGAGTCGTAACCCAAACAGTTGCATTGGTGTTGCAACGTTTAATAAATTCGGCAGCAACACGTAATGCGCCAGTACCACCAGGTGCTTGCGCCGTACGTACGCGATTTGCCAATAATGTACTATGCTCTCCAAGTAACAGTGTTTCCATCTTTTGACAGAAGTCTAAATTACCAGCCAAACCAATATAAGATTTTGTCGTTTCGTTTTCTAAACGAAACGCTTCCGCTTTTTTAACCGCTTTAAGTACCGGCGTGTTTCCCTGCTCGTCCTTATAAACACCTACACCAAGGTCAATTTTGTTTGGGTTAGTGTCCTGTTTATAAGCGGCCATCAGGCCTAAAATAGGATCTGTTGGAAGTGGTTTTAGCTCTGAGAACATGGCTTATCTCTTTTATTTTAATTAATGCAAACTCGAGCGGCTGACGCCCGATTCCAGTAGACTTGATGGTAACATAGAGACTTGCATCTCAGTTACCATATTTATCTAGAATTTTATTCATTTTTGTAAACTTGGCAGCACCACAAAGGCGTCAAGTTTACAGCCGGACATTCCGATAATTATTTGGGTAAATATTCAGGGATTCTCGTACATGCTGCTGCAAGCAATGCTAAAATTTCTTCGTTGAAAAATGACTCAGAAAACGCTTCTGCATCAAGAATTCCAATACAATTTTGAGCATCATCGAATAATGGCATACAGGTTTCTGCTTTCACCTTTGGATCGCAAGTGTAGTACTCTCCACCACTGGCGACATATTGAGGGATGTCATTAATCACTCGAGCTTTAGCACTTAATACCGTTTGAATATTATTTGACGTAGCGGCAAAAGCCTCCGTTATTGGGAATAGCGGTCTACTCGGCGCGCCAGAGTACGCTAATTTGAGAAGTTGTTTCCCTTCATTTGTCGCTCTTGCTTGGTATATGCCAAACCAATCAACAGCTGTAAATTCAACTACCGCTGACACTATCGTTTGTAGCTTAGCAAGCGATTGCTCATTCACCGTGTTCTTTTCAACGTAGTCACTCAACAAAAAAGGCGCTTCCTGAAGGTGCCCAAACAAGCTACAAGCGCCTCCTTCCCCAAGCTCAGGGATCTGATATGACCACACAGCAAGGCTTGAGTTTTGCTCAATATAAGCATCTAGTTTTTCTAATTGCAGCAAAAGCAATTCGCGGGAGATAGATAATCCACTCAATGAAATATAATCTGACATTTTAGCCATCTAAACATCTAAAGTTAATGCAACTTTACCACGCTCTTTATACCTTGCCAACACTAAAAAACAGGTACATAGAGTAATAGGAATAGATATTAAACTAAAGCAGAGGTGAAATGCGCTTGAGTGGAAGTTAGACCGATTTGGAGGTGAGTGAATAAATCATTTCTACTTCATTTCCAGCACTGTTGTAGCTAACGCTTTGGGCAATCTCGTTAAGTAAGCTAACACCTCGACCGTGGCTATGCTCTTGCTGCGCTTTATTGCGCTCGCTTGATTCAAAACCATTACCTGAATCACAAATGTTGAAGTATAGCTTTAGCTCTTCAGGGCTATAGCGCACAGAAATAATAATTAGCGCTTCTTTTAGCTCCTTCAAAACACTCTCTCGCAGACTATAGAACTCAAAAAACCCATCTTCTTTGTTTTTAATCTCAGAATCTAACCCCAGCACACCGTGATCTAAAGAATTATTGTAGGCCTCTGAGAGTAATAAGAAGATGTTAGAGCGATGCGCCGAAATACCGTCAACCTCACTAAGCAAATCCACCAGCTCAAGTACCGGATCTGTCGTTTTCATCTGCTTGGCATCTAAAGATAACGAAATATTAAACGGCAAACTTGAATAATGGTTAGGCACAGAAACAATTGAATCGCTAGCAACGCAATTAACAATCGCGATACTTAAGTCATCTTGTTGCTCTGTATTGCCAGAAAACTCGCGAACTTCAGAGATAATTTGATCCGTGGAAATATGCTGCCGACTCGCCAGCAAGCGCTTTAACCGTCGTTCGCCATACATTTCCCCCCGCTCAGACTCAGACTCGATGATACCGTCTGTCGCCATTACGAGGCGTTGGTCGGGGCTAACTTCAAAATGCAGCAGATTACGTTCAAACTCATCGACTTCTAAAATGCCGAGTGCCATATGTTGGCTCTCAATGGTTTTAATAAGGCTACCATTTTGGTCAATCAGATATAAATCTGGCAAACCACCAAGCCAAGCAGAAACACTTTTCCCTGAGCTGCTCAATTCAATGATTGCTGCTGCACAAAACATATGACCGGGTAATAACTCATTAAGGGCGGTATTGAGCTCAACGGCTATATCACTCACCGCCATCCCCTTTTGCACCATAGTATAGAAAATGCGCGACGCAGGAAGCGCGCCGACCGCAGCTGCTAAACCATGGCCAGTAAAATCACCAAGTAAACAATAAAAGCCACCCATCGGGCTCTTGGCCATTAAAAACATATCGCCATTAAACATTGACGCGGGTGACAAGTGATATTCACAAATCTCAGGATATTCAGATTGTTGTGCAAGCGCATTACTAAAGATGTGCTCAACAATCTCGTGCTCTCGCTCTATTTGGTTATAGTGATATTCTAGTTGTCGGCGTTGTTCGTTGCTTTGTTGGCTGAGCCTACGGGTCCTCGCATGCGCTTTGATTTTGGCTGATAAAATGACTTTATCAAACGGCTTATGAATAAAGTCATCGCCTCCTACAGCGAGACACTTTTCAAAGCTGCTTTGATCTTCAAGTGCAGTGATAAAGATGATGGGGAGGTATACGTCGCCCGCATATTGCTTTATTTTGGGGGCAGTCTCAAAGCCATCCATTACGGGCATGACAACGTCTAGCAGCACGATGTCGATGTCCTGACTTTCGAGAATTTTTAATGCATCACGACCATTGTGCGCACAAAAAACGGTATAAAATTGTTGCTCAAGCATCGCCTTGAGCAGCTTACAGTTTAATACCTGATCGTCGACTACCAAGATATTCATGAGGGGCTAATCTATCGGCGTTCAGTCAATATCAAACTTCTTATCAAAACGAGAGATCTGGAGGATTTTCTTAAGTTGTGGACGACAATTACTAATTTGAATGCTAGAAACTGAGCTTCCTAGTGTTTTTTTCATATTTAACAGCATACCCAAAGCGGAGCTATCCATATAGTCGGTTTCACGCAGGTCAACAACAACCTTTTCGGTTTGATCATTCACCTCCGCATACGCCTGACGAAACGATTGCACCAAATTAAAGTCGAACTTGCCTCTAATTTGAATGGTTAGTGTCTTACCGTCAGCAGAAGCGTTTTTACTCAAGCTCATCATTAAGCTCCTAAATTATTTTGATTTGTTTCCCCTCACCAATTTAAATATAACGCTTAAAAATCATTTAGCAAAAAATAAAAAACATCTAATCTGCTTTTTGCTATGATCTCTGCAAAGAACCCGTAAGAGGACCAGAATCAATGTCAGAATCAAGACTTGTGTACTCCACAGATGTAGGCCGTATTGACACCAAAGAGCCAAAGCAAGAAGTTCAAGGGAAAGTTTTTAAGGACGGCGCCGTTCGTATTGAAAGACAAACTAAAGGGCGCAAAGGTAAAGGTGTTATGCTTGTTGTTGGCATCGATAGTGAACAGCACGATCTCAAGAAATTGGCAAAAACGCTTAAATCTAAAATGGGTCAAGGTGGTGCAGTTAAAGAAGGCGTTATTGAAATT
Source organism: Pseudoalteromonas sp. JC3 (assembly GCF_030291895.1). Classification (NCBI taxonomy): domain Bacteria; kingdom Pseudomonadati; phylum Pseudomonadota; class Gammaproteobacteria; order Alteromonadales; family Pseudoalteromonadaceae; genus Pseudoalteromonas; species Pseudoalteromonas sp. JC3. The sequence goes on from NZ_CP127855.1 coordinate 2,902,416, forward strand.
CAAGGCGATGACAGAGAAAAGCTTAAGCAATTATTAGAAGGCCAAGGCTTCAAAGTGAAAATCGCTGGTGGTTAAGCGCTTATTATTTTCAGCCCCAAGCTTTGGGGCTGAGTCGCTATACCGCTGGGGCAAACCGCAAAATCTCGGCTTCACTTAACGGCGGGCTGTAGTAATAACCTTGTACAATATAGCAGTTATTTTTCGCCAAGAACGTCATCTGAGCCTCAGTCTCCACCCCTTCAGCAATAACCTGCAAATTTAATTTTTGCGCCATCGCAATGATAGCTGCAGTGATTTCCATATCGTTCGGATCTTCAGGGATATCCTTTACAAAGGAGCGGTCTATTTTGAGTATATCAACTGGGAAACGCTTAATGTAACTCAAAGACGAATAGCCTGTACCAAAGTCGTCAATAGACAGTGAAACACCAAGCGCTTTGATATCTTTAAGTTGTATGATTGCCGCTTCCACGTCTCCCATCAGCATACTCTCGGTAAGCTCAAGGTGCAGTAGAGTCGGCTCCATCTCAGTTCTGTCTATAATATCTGACAGCGTGCTGATCAATTGTGCATCTTTAAACTGCCTCGCAGAAAGGTTGATGGATATGTTGGCAATCTTCCCCGCGGCTTTTAAACGACGAGAAAAATGGCACGCTTCTTCTAACACCCATGCACCAAGCTCTACGATTAGGCCTGTCGCTTCAGCAATTGGAATAAACTTACTTGGCGGAATAGTTCCCTCGCTCGGGTGGAACCAGCGAATAAGCGCTTCATAGCCTACAACCTCTCTACTTTCACTGTTCACTTGTGGCTGATAATGCAAGGTAAATTGTTGCGCTTTAATTGCTATACGCAGCTCGTTTTCTATATATAGGCGCTCGTTAGCAGCTTCGTCTAAATCTTGGCTATAGAAATGGTAAGTGTTCCGCCCTTTTGCTTTGGCCTGATACATTGCCAAATCTGCATGTTTAAGCAGCTGCTCCTCTTCTTTACTGTCAAACGGAGCCATGGTTATACCAATACTTGCACTGACGATCACTTCGTTATTCCCCAGTTTTATTGGTTCTGCCAGTGTCTTTTGAATGATATTGGCAACTTCCATGGCATTTTCTCGCTCATTGATGCCACTCAGTAACACCGCAAACTCATCCCCACCCAATCTGGCAATGGTATCTTCTGCACGGAGCCGCTTTTTCAATCTCGTCGCGACTTCAAGCAATAAGCGGTCACCCGCGTCATGTCCCAAGGTATCATTGATGCGTTTAAACTCATCTAAGTCAAAGTAAAATAGAGCAAAGGCGTAATGGCCACGTTCGGCAAGCGCCATGGATTTACGTAACTGCATCCTGAAAAACGTTCGGTTGGCAAGGCCAGTTAAGGTATCAAAGTAAGCCAATTCTTCCATTTTACGCTGGCTTTCTTTTACAAACGAAATATCTTGGGCTGAGGCGACATAACTTGAAATTGCGCCGCCTTCTTCACGGATCGGCGACACGCTCAAACTGACCCAAATAGGCGCCTCTCTGTTACCCGCCAACATGGTATCCCCGCGCCAATGATTGCGACTGCGTAAGTCAATATCGATATCATCAATGAGAATTGCCATGTCTTTTGAAATAATACTCAAAAGCGGAGAGCCAATAAAATGCTGTTCATCATAGCCCGTCATTTCCTGCATTTTTGGATTGACGTACTCAATTTGAAAATGCTCATTGGTCAATACAACGCCAGTACCAGAAAAAGCCACAGCTTTTGACAAACGGTTTGCCGCCTTTTCTGCGATTTCCTTTTCTGTAATACGTTGATTTAGGCCATTTACAAGCTGTTTTATCTCAACACTCATGTCATTAAATGAGGCGTTCAATTGACCTATTTCGTCATCGGTATGGGGTAAGGTTGGCGTATCCCACTGCCCTCGGCCAAATCCCTTCACTGCTTTAACAAGCGCATTGATGCGTTTGAGTACTAATTGATATAGAACCTGATGCAGTAATATCGCAACAAAAATGGCATACAGAATAAACAAACCAAAGAACTTAACTTTAAGCTCTTCAATGGCCGAGATAGCCGACGCCCGCTTCTTGTAGATCCCAATGTACCAATCTAAATTGGCAATATGGGTCACGTGCATAATATGCCAGTTGTCTTTATACCTAAATTCATCTTGGATATTTGGTAGCTTAGTAATAAGTGCAGTTTGTACTATTTTACTCAAGTCTTCAGGTAGTTTGTTGTGGTCCAGTAGCTGCCCGGTCGTAGCAGTGGTTTTAAACAGACCTGGAGCTGCCAATAACCGACCCTGTTTATCAAAAACGATGAAGCCTTGCTGATGGTCAGATTTAGGTAATTTTTCGAGTAAGGTGGTCAACTCTATATCGCTACCCGTTAACCCAAGGTATTTATCATGTAAGTATAAAGGCACCAAAATACTCACCACCCACTTGTTCCAAACCCTATCAAAATACACGCCCGACCAAACCGCTTCCCTCGTTGGGTTTTGTTCAGCGTGTAAAACAGGCAAGTTATGAAGCTGATTATTTACCAGCCTTGGGTCTTTCGCTAATAAGGCATTAGGAGGTGCAACACGAACAAAGCCGTCTTTTGTAGATAAGTAAAAATTAAAGAAATCTTGTAACAGTGGAGGCGCAAGAATGTTCCAGAGCAATTCAGATTCAGAAAATAGCTTTTGCACTGACTGCAATTTTAAATTGCCAGTATACATAGCTGCAGAGAGGCCATTTTTAGCTGTACTCGCTAAGTTTTCGCCACGCACGTCAACGCTCGCTTGTGCGCCAGATAAATCTTGAACACCGTAAAGTAAGTGTTTGGAAACCACTGAGTTGGCTTGTTCGGCCAAGTTGGCTTTAAGATCGAGGTAATTTGAGAACTGATTGTTCACCTGCGCACTAAAACGCTTGAGCTCATCATACTCTTCATAGATTAACTGCTTTTCTTCAGATTTTAGCATCAATGCCGCAGCAAAAACCCCCGCGATCAAACACACGGCCGAAATCAACATCGACAGCTTTACACTTAAAGAGCTTGCACCATATCTTGATGGGGGACGACGATTGCCCACAAGTTAGCCTATTCTTTTATTTACAGTGGTGGTGTTGCCTGAATATACCAGAATATTTTTCGACTCGCCAATAAGTTACGTTTGATTAACGTACTTAACTCACTGAGATTGGACACTTATCTACCAAATAACTTAGGTTTTTGCGCATACGTCCAAAGTAGTACTTGTTTTCTCGTTTAGTTCTATGCTAATAATGTATTCAGTTTCAAAGTAAGGTTTGAATAAATGAATTTCATCACACGCAACAGCAACACATATTTCTTTTTTAGCTTCTTTAGGTGAAGAGGCTTGACTGTTCGCGAGTGAAAAAGAATAGCTAAGCCTCCCAACTTCGGGAGGCTTTTTTTTGGCTAAATGGGAGTGAGGACCTATGACACAAAATACATTAGATGCCCTTAGGCATGACATCAATGAGATAGATTCAGAATTACTGATTTTACTGGCAAAGCGACGTCGCATTAGTCATGGCGTGCTGGAATATAAGATTACCAACAACAAACCTATCCGTGATGAAGCACGTGAGCAGGCATTGCTGGAGAAACTGATCCGATATGGTAAATCTCTGGGTCTTGATGCCTTTTATATAAACAGCGTTTTCCAAACTATCTTAGAAGACTCTGTATTAAACCAGCAAGCCATGCTGCAAAAGAACTTAAACCCCGATGCCGTAGGTGATACACACCGCGTTGCCTACTTGGGTGGACAAGGCTCTTATAGCCAGCTTGCTTGTCATAAATACTTCAGTCGTCGTCCCGGTAAGCTTGTGGAAATGGGTTGCCAAAGCTTTGAGCAAATCACCGAGCAGGTAGAGAAAGGCCAAGCTGACTTTGGTATCTTACCTATTGAAAATACCAGTTCAGGCAGTATCAACGAAGTATTCGATTTATTGCAACATGCGCAAGTATCTATTGTGGGTGAAGTAACGCATACCGTAGAGCATTGCCTCCTGGCTTTGCCAGACACAGAATTACAAGCGATCGACAAAATTTATGCGCACCCTCAACCTTTTGCGCAGTGCAGCCGTTTTATTCAAGGTCTTGGGGATATTCAGCATGAAACTTGCGACTCAACCTCTAGTGCATTAAAGCAAGCTGCAGAGCACCCAAATAGTGCCGCGATTGGCTCTGCACAAGCTGGTAAAAATATGGGTCTAGAAGTGGTGAAGTCTGGCCTTGCGAATCAGACCGAAAACCATAGCCGCTTTATTGTGGTAGCAAGAAAAGCACTTCAAGTGTCTACTCAAATCCCAACGAAAACCAGTTTAATTATGGCCACCAAACAGCAAGTAGGCTCACTTGCTGACGCGCTGATGGTATTTAAACAGCACAATATCAATATGGTTAAGTTAGAGTCACGCCCAGTACCTGGTAACCCTTGGGAAGAAGTCTTTTATGTAGATTTGCTTGCCAATATTGCAGACTCACAAGTCCAAGTAGCACTTGAAGAATTAAAAGACCATACCCAGTTTGTACGCTTGTTGGGCTGCTACCAAAGCGAGTCTTTGCAAGCAGTAGAGGTGTTATAATCCCAATTTGACTCAATACTTGCTCAATTTGAGGGATTAAATCTGACGCTAGCTGCGTTAAAAATTTCTCATTTAGAGCAACTAAATAGCAAAATTTTTGCCTTGCCTACACGGAGGTAGGTACCTTGGCGATAGCAGGACGCGGTAGCGGGGCTATCGACAAGATTTTCTTGCCTCAAAATAGACCTCTTAATTAAGTAAATTGGCATAATCAATCATATTAAGTCACTCTCATTGAGAAAAATAAAAAGCCAGAGCGCAAGTTGCATTCTGGCTTTTTTTGGTTGAGATTTGTTTAACCTTAGGATATTCAGGCTATTCGCCGCTAAGGCCTAGGAGCTCGATTTCTGAGATCTGTACTAAGCCATCGTTATTCGCATTTTTGCTAATATTTAGACGATAACTGCTATAGGCAAAAGCATTGGAGAAAGTAAACGCTCTTCGTTGTAAGCGCTCATCCCAGCTTTCTCCCACCCAAACCGCAACTTCTGTCCACGTCTCACCGCCATCATTAGAACCCAGTAACTGGAAGTTTTCGGGATCGCGCTCTGGTGCATCATTGGCACTGGTGATTGCCAAACCACTCACAATCTGTGGCGTAGTAAAATCAGCTTGGATCCAAGATGGTGATTCCTCTGTTGGCGGGCCTTGCCACTCATTGTGATCTAGCCATTTTGTCTCGATATCATTATCAAACGCCTTTTGTTCACTTTCTGCATCTCCAATACGATTACGCGCGGTAAAGCTTGTTCCAGCCAAATCAGATAAATCTTCAAGTGCATACTGAGGTCCAGCGAGTTCAATTTCAGCTACTTGCACTAATCCATCATTATTCGCATTTTTACTGATAGACAAGCGATAATGTGAGTAAGCCAAACCATTAGCAAACGCGAAGGCACGACGTTCAAAACGCGATTCAAACGATTCTCCTACCCAAGTATTTAATACTTGCCACACTTCCCCATCGTGAGATGCTAAAAGTTGGAAGTTTTCAGGGTCACGCTCCGGCGCATCATTGGCGCTGGTAATGTACAAAGTATTTACCGCTTGCGCTTGCGGCAAGCTAACTTGAACCCAAGCCGGATTTTCAACAGTGGGTGGCCCCTGCCAGTCGTTGTGATCGAGCCATTTAGTCTCAACATTTTTATCAAATGCTTGCGCTGCGCCCTCTGAATCACTAATGCTAAAACGCGCCGAGTAACTCGCACCTTGTACTTGTGCATGATCTAATCCAGAGATTTCTGGACCGATTAATTCAATCTCAGCAAGCTGCATCAAGCCGTCATTATTTTTGTTCTTGGTTATCTCAAGACGATAGCTTTGGTATGGCAATTGATTCGCTACCACAAAGCTTTGACGCTCCCCTCGCGCTTCAAAAGACTCACCAACCCAATTACTCAAATGCTGCCATGTAACCCCGTTATCGTTAGAGCCAAACAAAGCAAAGTTCTCAGGATCTCGCTCTGGTGCATCATTGGCGCTCGTTATCGCAAGCTGATTAACCGCCACCGCCTCATTAAAGTCTACTTGGATCCATGAAGGCGCTTCGACGGTAGGCGGGCCTTGCCAATCATTATGATCTAGCCACTTAGTGGTTGGGTCGTTATCAAATGCCTTATCTTGGTTTTCCCCCTCACCGATACTGTTGCTTGCCGTGACCGCAAACGTCTCAGTATCAGTATGGTCAACGCTCGGATAAACCGGCCCGACAAATTGAATTTCTCCAATTTGCAGTAAGCCATCGTTATTTTTGTTCTTTGTCACTGCAATTCGGTAGCTTGTATACTTTTGCGCATTACCAAATACAAAGCCTTGACGTTCAAAGCGCGCTTCAAACGACGCCCCAACCACATTACCCAAATTAACCCAACTCGCACCCTCATCATTAGAAGCTAGTAAAGAGAAGTTTTCAGGGTCTCGCTCTGGGGCATCATTAGCACTGGTAATGTAAACACCGCTAATTGCTTGTTGAGTAGGAAAATCCACCTGGATCCAAGATGGCGCTTCCTCAGTAGGTGGCCCCTGCCAGTCATTGTGGTCAAGCCATTTAGTTTGTGGATCGCCATCAAATGCTTTGTCTGCACTCTCGGCATCACCAATAGCATTTCTTGCTGTGATAGTGGCACCTGATGTCACGACTTGCTGCATCGGCCCCGTGGAGACCGGCTCATCAAATAATGGTAACGCTAAGTCCATAATACTATCGGCACTAAGATCTAGCTGCGCAGTTAATGGGTGAGCTTGAAGCGCGTTGTAAATTGGCAATCGAAGCGCTTCAAGTGCAACTTCATCACCGCCAAGTGCGGCGCTAAGATTGCTAGCTGAGTCGCTTAAGACGCCTTGCAAAGAGCCTTGCTCGTCAAACTGTGCAAACGCGGCATTGAATAGAGAAAGCTTTTGCACACTTTCGGAAACATATGTCATCTCACAACTTTGCTCACCAGAGTCAGAGGTTGTGCAAGTTTCTCCTAATTCAAAATTCGTTAATTGATCAGCGCTAACCACAGGTAACTCAAAAACATTGATGTTCCCGGTTTGCCAGCCAAGGGCCCGAAGCAATAACGCAGACATCTCCACTTTTGCCAATGCCATTAATTCGGGAGTAGAGACATTACGCCCCTCAGCAATTTGCTGCTCTACCAGCATGGTTGCTAGTGTCGTCAAGGCGTTGATTTGTATGGTAGCATCAGCACTGCCATCGGCATTTGAACCAAACGGCACGGCGACATGACTTAAGGTAGCCAAAGTCACACCAGCAATGTAATCGCCACTTACCTGCTCCCCAATTCCTGCAGAACCACAGCGACTGGCGTCGCAGCGCATCTGCGAGCCTTCACTCGTTGTGGCGGTCACTTTAATGGTGGAATTAATGCCAAACCCGGCTTTACCCGTCAGTTCAATAAACAACTCCCCCGATTGACTGGTTGCCGAGTTCTCATCCATCATCATGCTAGAGCCATTGAGCGCCGTCACCGAAATGCGGGCTTGGCTCAACGCGCCTTTTATCACTGAACCAGATACTTCTGCCGTCGTCACAGCAGGGGTTACTGGCACTTCTTCAACTTTTGGGTCATCGCTCCCGCCGCCACATGCAGCCAATAAACTGCTAACGGCAATGAGCGGGATCGCATTTCTTATTTTATTTAACGTTTTCATATTTATCCCTTCTTACATATCAACCAACTCGTGTGACTAGGTTGATATAAACGCACCACAAGCAGGTGATAAGCCGTGATATTGTTTCTCGTTGTGCTGACACGACTTCACCCTGTTTGCATTACTTTATGGTTATCGCCAAAGTTAAAATCGATAGGTGATCCCGGCATAGTAGCGCTGCCCGGTGTAGCTGCTGCTGCGCAATCTCGCTTTAGAATCTTCACCATAAAAGGTTCTCGGTTCTTCTTTGGTTAGGTTGATCACAGACGCGGTTAGGATCAAGTTTTCCATCAAGTTATAAGAAGCGTTCACATCAACTTGTTGGTATGGTTCCTGATATACAGTGAGTCCGTCGGCAAGCCCCAAAGCGGTTTCTCCTCGGCGGTTATATGATGCTCTGACACTAAAAGTGTCATTCTCGTAATAGGCGGAGAAGTTAAATTGATTATCGGCACTGCCAACAAGCGCAGACTCACCGACCTTTTCACCGTCTACGCTAATGTCTGCCTGATTGGTATCGTTTAGGGTGTAGTTAACGTTGAGACCAAAGCCATTGTCGAATGCATGTTGTGCAAACAGCTCTATTCCCCGAGAGGTTGCGTTTGTACCATTGGCGGTGGTGGTAAACGGCGTGACGGTAATATCACCCGGCGGTACAATTTCAACACCGGTAAAAGGGTTATCAAAGCCCTCAAACGGCCTTACTGAGGTAATAATCAAAGGCACGATAAAGTTATCTACGTCTTTGTTGAATACCGCAATGCCAACCGCAGATCCTTCGCCATAATAATACTCCGCAGATAAATCCATCTGTACCGATTCAAATGGTTTTAGCGCCTTGTTACCACCTGAGCCGCGCCACCCTGGCTCCACAGGGTTGCCTCTAAACTCTAGTCTATCGTCTGCCCATTCTTGAGAGATAAAGGTCAGCTGCTCTGGCGCACCCATGTCGTTGAACGGAGCTCGAGACATCGTTTTGGCGATAGCACCACGTATGACAAGATTGTCGCTGGCATCCCAGACAATATTGAAACTAGGTAAAAATTGTGAGTCGGTTACGGTACGCACGGTGGTGGTTTCAACATCAATGAGACGTTCATCACCTAAAATATCCTCTTCGGTGACATCATCAATGTCATCTAAAAAGTAGTTAATTTTATCCGACGACATAATCTGCGTTTCAGTCTCGACATAGCGTACTCCGATGTTTCCTCTAAAATCTCCAAAAGAAAAATCGGCCTGTAGATAGGCGGCCATGATCTCTTCTTCTATGTCGAACACAAAATCAGGCTCACGGCGCGTGTGCTTAACATATTCACTAGTCACAATTTCGCGGTATCGATCCCAATTGATCGTGGGCATCGCATTCACTTCAAAACCGCCTGGGATATTTTGTTCAGACGTTGCATTCAAAATATCCTCCAGTTTTGGCATACCCCCAATCCACTGATAAGACACTTCATCAATGGCACCTTGACTAAATGGATCTAGCTCGCCACTGGCAATTCTGTCAGCCCCATCTTGAGTAATAAAGAAGGTGTTGTTGGTTTCGCGGTGTAGTGTTGCTTTACGATATTTAGCACCGACGCGCAGCGTATCAACGATGCCGTACCCGACGCGATAATCAAGGTCTAACTGAGCATAGTCCTCTTCTAAGTCACTGACGACAAAGCTTGAGCCTGTCGAACCCGGATCGGGATCGCCGGCAATACCAGCCTGAAGGTTAGACAACAAAGCGGGATCAGCGTACAGCGACACTCTGTCACCTAATCGCCACCCTGCAAATGAAGCGGCGTTTTCAACCTGCCCGGAATCGCTGCGACTCGCAGGTTGGCCGCTTTTATACGCCGCACTCCAAGATTCTGAAGGGCCACCGCTGGCTTCAGTGTGACCAAATTTACCGCGTAAGTCATATAAGTCACCGGCATACTCAAAGGCGAAGTCGTAGGTATCCGAGGTATCTTTTTCTACCGTATAACTACCAATGATCCAAGGAAATTCAAGATTCCCTTCAGTGCCACCTGCGCCACTGGTAAAGTCCATGCCAGTCACAATCGTACCGGTTTCGTCTAGAGTAATACCGGTAAGATAATCTGGGTTGTACTTCCATTCTGGGATCCACATTTGTGACGTGGTGCGATTTTGCCCAAGCTCAAAATGAAAATGATTGAATGTTAAAGATAAATCATCTATTGGACGCCATTGAATGGTGGCTTGTAACCCCTGACGTTCACGTTTTTCTTTGGTTACCCCAATACCTGCAACTTGCGGTGCCCAAACACCATCATAAACGTTACCATAAGCATCTTCTAACGCTGCAAATCGACGTGTACTATCAGCAATCACATTGCCCGCCGTGTCCGTTGCTTGCAAGTCTGAACTCGTTGCCCAACGCCAACCGCCACCGCCCGACATATCACCGCCTAAAGAACGGTTGGTACGGTCTTGTTTAGTATAACCAACTAGCAAGCCAAAGGTTTCTTCTTCGTTCTTCCAAGAATAAACGCCGCTAAAATTAGGCTCGTACTCTTCAGTCACATCAGCGTAGGTATATTCAACATTCAACGCCCCAGAATTTGCCTCCATATCCAGCGGTTTCCGGCTGTGTAGAATAACCGTGCCGCCAACCCCACCTTCATCTAAACGCGCCTCAGAAGACTTAAACACCTCAACCGATTGCACCATGGTAGAAGGCAACAAAGAGTAACTAAAAGAGCGCGACGGCGAGCCCGGAGAAGACGCGATAAAGTTGCCGTTTAACTGCGTAAAAGTAAGATCAGAGGAAAGACCACGAATACTGACGTTTTCCCCTTCCCCGCCACTACGAGAAATCACCACACCGGGTACGCGTTGCAGTGAATCCGCCACATTTTTATCGGGAAACTTGCCAATGTCTTCTGCTGTAATGGCATCCACAATCGCGTTTGATAAACGCTTAATCGCCAAGTTTTCGGCCATAGATGCGCGGATCCCACGCACCTCAATCGTTTCGATTTCCTGCGCTTCCTCTTTTTCGGTTTCTTCAGCCATTGCCCAGTTAGTAGCTGATAACATAGCGAGGACCAGTGCAGACTTGCTAAATTGCCGTGACCTTCCTGTCACATGGCGTCTGTTATTATTATTGGCCATTCCTATCTCCAAGTTTTTTATAATTTGTAAAGCCACGACGTCCCTTGCTGCTCCATGACGCATGACTTTGTGACGACCCTTTTTTGTTTCCCTATAGGGGTTAATGGTTTGTGAAACACTCGTTCAGAATAGGAGCGCTCTACAAAAAGTGATAATAGAATTTCGGTTTGCACTAAGACAAAATCGGCGTTTAGGTCAAAAAAAGATCCAATTTCAATTTCCTTAGTTTATAGTCTGATTAACATAAAAACTCATTATTAGTTTCTATATTAGGCAATTTAAAAACGTTCCAAACACGTGTAACTAAATGTTTTTATTGAACTAATTAAATATTCAAAACCAAGCATTTTAAACTTTAAAATTATTCAACTTCAAGAGTGAAATATGAATTCGGCAAACTATTCAGGTAAAAACTTGGAAATATGCCTCAGCAGCGATAATCCTCATTTGTTGCAGCGAAATGCACAAATTGCTTTTGCATCAGGTGCAACAAGGATAGAGCTCTGTGGTGTTCTGAGTTGCGGTGGCTTGACCCCAAACCCGACGGCGATAGCGGCAGTTGCCCAGTATTTACCAAGCTTTGGCGAATGTATTGTGATGTTACGCCAAGCGCCGCATTTTTTTATTGATGACACCATGCTCTATCAGTTACAAAAAGAGATAGATGGCATTGCTTGCGCGGGTGCAACCGGTATTGCGCTTGGTTTTATCGACGACAATCAGGAGATAGCGGCTGACCACTGTAGCGCACTCATTGCCACGGCAAAATCCTTAGGCCTTTCTGTCACCTTTCATCGCGCCTTTGATGCCGCTGCAAACTGGCAGCAGGCAGCCGAGACGCTGCTAGAGTTAGGCGTTGAGCGGGTCTTAAGCGCCGGCAATACATGGCAAAGTGGTAAAGGCGCAGCGTTTGGTACCAGTCAGCTCATTGCCTTACTGAAAAAACTCAATGCTGAAATCGAAGTGGTGATCGGTGGAGGGGTCAACACGAAAAACGCCGCGGATCTTTGGCTTTTAAGTGAATTTGGTCCACTCTCTCTACATACTCACTCTGGCGTGCATCATGGCGATGAAGTTTGCCCAAGGCTAGTTAATGCAATACTCACCGGATCAGAAAAGGCAATACAATGACAGCATCGAAGCTATTTTTAGGGATTGATGGTGGCGGTACGAAATGTAAAGTCCGCCTCGAGGATCAACATGGACAGCTCCTTGCCGAGGCCACCAGCGGCCCTGCAAACATAGCAACATCAATACATCAGGCCCAAGAGTCAATGTTGAGCGCAACAATGACAGCGCTGACAAACGCAAAAATCCCCCACCACGATATTGCCAACATCAGTGCTTTTGCAGGACTTGCCGGCGCGAATGTCACGACGGCTTGTGAGGCGATGCAGCAATGGCGTTCCCCTTTTGCACGTTTTCAATTTTCAACCGATGCACACATAGCTTGCCTTGGTGCGCATCAACACGAAGATGGCGGTGTAATCATTCTTGGCACCGGATTTTGCGCGGGTCTGGTGACGCATGGACAATTTAGGGAGTTCGGTGGCCACGGATTATTACTCAGTGATGGTGCAAGTGGCAGTTGGATCGGTTTGAGTTTAGTGAAGCATGCCATCGAGGTGCTTGATACACTATCCCCTAGCAGTCTGATGATTGAGTCGTTTTTGGCTGCCATGAATTGCCACAGTACCGAACAGCTAGTCAAACTCACGCTAAACGCCACTCCCCAGTATTTTGCCCAGTTTGCTCAACATGTTTTTGCTACGCCAAACGATCCCTATGCCGAGCAGATCTTAAATGGCGCGGCACGGTTTATTGAGCGTTATGTCCGTCATCTGCAGAGCTTAGGGGCACATAAAGTCGCGTTAGTTGGAGGCATTGCCACGCCCATTCGTCCATGGTTAGCTTCTGAGTACGCAGATACGCTGGTGACACCGGCACTACCACCAGAAGTCGCAGCGTTAACGCTCGCTCGACGTTAATTCCTTACGTAATTGCGACGGGATTTCACCAAATAAACGACGAAACTGCTTGCTAAAATAACTTGGCTCTGAAAAGCCGCACTGATAAGCGACTTGTGATACTGGTAAACGTGTTTCGACCAATAATTTACGGGCATTTTCCAATCTCACTTCGTTGATAAATTGATTGGGAGTTTTGGCTAAATGCTTTTTAAATCTACGCTCCAGTGCGCTTACCGACAGGTGAGCAAGTTCCGCCAATTCTTCGATACAAATATGACGATGGTAATGTGCCCGAATAAATTCAACGGGCGCTTCAATGGCTCTTACGTGAGACAACGCCTTTGACGTTTTCGCTAGATGTCGTGTAACACCATAAGTGCCCATAATCGCATTTTCGCCATCAAGTAACACTTTTTTTGACGTGGAAAACCATGCCAATTCCCCATTTGCGGTTTGATTGAGTTCTAATCTATCCGTCACGATAAAGCCTTCCATCACTCGTTTATCATCGTTAACGTATTGGAATGCCAAGTGTTGCGGTGAAAAGTCAAAATCGGTTTTCAGTAAGATTTGATCTAGGGTTTTATAGCCCTGATGTTCAACAAAGTGTTGGTTCGCATGCACTATTCTACTTTTTGTGTCTTTGACCCAAAAGAGGATGTCTGGGATCAGATCAAATGCTGCAATCAATTGATTTACGCCAGCTTTATTCAATATTGTTTGCTCTTCCATTGCCCTACTTACCGCCTTTTTATAATTATAATAATTTATTTTAAACGCCGATTTTGTTGCATTGTCAACCGAATTTTTATTATCACTTTGGCGCCTCTGTTACCTATTATCAATAACATCAGATTAACTTACCTCGATAACTCGACGGAGACGGAGCTAAACGATGGATAATAACAAAATCCGCATGGCCATGATCGGTGGTGGAGAAGGCGCTTTCATAGGTGCTGTGCACCGCATAGCCGCGCGTTTAGATGGTCAAATTGAACTTGTTGCAGGCGCATTTAGCGCCGATCCAAACAAAAGCCTAGCAATGGGCCAGCAACTCGGGCTTAACCCAGCACGTTGCTATACCAGCTACCAAGCACTCTTACAACAAGAGGCGGAACTACCAGAGTCGGAGCGCATCCACTTTGTTGCCATCGTGACCCCAAACCATTTGCATTTTCCGATTGCCACAGCCGCTATCGAACACGGCTTTCACGTCTTGAGTGATAAACCTGCAACGCTCAATTTATCTGAGGCTCTGCGTCTACAAACACAGCTTCAGAAGAGCAATTGCTTGTACGGATTAACACACACCTATACCGGCTACCCAATGGTGAAAGAAGCACGCCACCGCATCGCAAATGGCGAACTTGGCAAAATACGCAAAGTCGTCGTTGAATATAGTCAAGGATGGCTTGCAAGTGCTGATGACGAAAACAGCAAGCAAGCCAGCTGGCGACTAGATGCAAGTAAGTCTGGCGTGAGTTGTTGTATGGGCGATATCGGTGTGCACGCAGCGAACCTCGCCGAATATGTGAGTGGCTTGGAGATAGAGGCGCTTTGTGCGGATTTAAACACGGTTGTGTCCGGCCGACAGCTCGACGATGACGGCACCGTGTTACTGCGCTTTGGCAACGGTGCAAAGGGCGTGTTGATGGCAAGCCAAATAGCCCTTGGCGAAGAAAATAATCTCACCTTAAAAATCTATGGTGACAAAGCCAGTATCGAATGGTCGCAAATGGAGCCTAATAGTTTGTGGTTACGTGCGGCAAATGCTCCAGCTCAGTTGATCCGCACAGGAGTGGGTTCACTTAGCCAAGCAGCCATTAGCGCAACTCGTGTGCCAGCCGGTCACCCTGAGGGATATCTGGAAGCATTTGCAAATATCTACCTTAACTTCGCCAGCCTTATTCGTGCGCATCAGCTGCAACCCGATGTGCAGCACGAAGAATTTGACGTGCCAAGTATTAACGCTGCAGTCCGTGGCATGGCATTTATTGAAAACGCGGTCGCAGCTAGTGCAAAAGACACTAAGTGGCACCCCTTTACCATTGGATAAAATAAGAATGAAGCAAATTAAAGGACCCGCTATTTTTCTCGCGCAGTTTGTCTCGGACGAGGTGCCATTTAACAATTTTAATAGTATTTGCCAGTGGGCAAGTAACCTAGGTTATAAAGGTATTCAGCTACCAAGTTGGGAACAGCGACTGTTCGATCTGCAAAAAGCCGCTGAAAGCCAAGATTATTGCGACGAGATCACTGGTATTGCTGCAGAGCATGGCCTTACTATTTCAGAGCTATCAACCCATTTGCAGGGTCAATTAGTGGCGGTGCACCCAGCTTATGACCAAATGTTTGACGGCTTTGCACCAGCAAAAGTGCATGGCTCGCCTCAGGCTCGTATGGAGTGGGCAACCGAGCAGCTAATGTTAGCGGCCAGTGCCAGTGCTAAGCTTGGGCTAACTAGTCACGCAAGCTTTTCTGGCGCCTTGCTCTGGCATACCTTTTACCCCTGGCCACAACGTCCAAATGGCTTGGTGGAACAAGGGTTTGAGGAGCTCGCAAAACGCTGGTTGCCTATTTTGAACCGCTTTGACGAGGTTGGTGTGGATGTCTGCTACGAGCTTCATCCAGGTGAAGATCTACACGATGGCGTGACTTTTGAGCGCTTTTTAGCGGCGACGAATAATCACCCGCGAGCCAATATTCTTTACGATCCAAGTCACTTTGTTTTACAGCAATTGGACTACTTAGCGTTTATCGACATCTATCATGAACGTATCAAAGCGTTCCATGTAAAAGATGCCGAATTTATCCCCAATGGCCGCTGCGGTGTTTACGGCGGATACCAAGGATGGCAACAACGGCCAGGTCGGTTCCGTTCATTAGGTGACGGACAGGTCGACTTTAAGAAAATATTTAGTAAGTTAACACAGTACGGTTTTGATGGTTGGGCTGTATTGGAATGGGAATGCTGTATTAAGCACCCTGAAGATGGGGCCAAAGAAGGTGCCGAATTTATCAAACAGCACTTGATAAGACCAACCGAAAAAGCCTTCGATGATTTTGCAGGAAGTAGCACCGATACCGAACGCAATAATCAAATCCTCGGCATAAAATAAACAGGACTACGACCATGAATAATAATAATCATAATCGGACCGTGTTTCAGCTCTGTTGCCTTGCACTGGTCGTCACATCAATGACGTTCGCTATTCGCGCAGGCATTTTGGGGCAATTAGGTGCGCAGTTTGGACTCTCAGATACAGAACTTGGTTGGGTTAACGCTATGGCATTTCTGGGCTTTCCCGTTGCAACCATGTTAGGTGGCGCAATCTACAACGCCATTGGCGCTAAAAAGTTAGTTGCCCTCGCCTTTATTTGCCACTTTGCAGGATTGGTTTTAACCATTACCGCTGACGGTTTTTGGTTACTGCTGATCTCGACGTTTTTAATCGGCTTTGCGAATGGTTCAGTGGAAGCTGGCTGTAATCCACTGATTGCCGAAATGTATCCGAAAAACACCACGACCATGCTCAACCGATTCCATGTCTGGTTTCCAGGCGGCATTGTGATTGGTGCTCTGGCATCGAATGCCATGACTGCATCGGGCTTTAATTGGCAATGGCAAGTTGCTTTGATATTAATTCCAACGCTGATTTACGGAGCAATGATGGTCAAGTCACGGTTTCCTGAATTTGACCGCACAGATCATTCTACCACCAGCAATCTCAAGCACCTGTTTTCTCCGCTCTACCTATTTTTAATTTGCTGTATGACATTAACAGCAACCGCTGAGTTAAGTTTAAACACAATCAATTTATAGTGTGGTATAATGCCTAAATCTTTTATAAAACATGGATTTATGATGATGGAAAGAGACTTATTGATTTATGCCCGTAGCTCCACTAAGAGGCAAGTTGAGCAAGTAAACAGAGACTCTATGAATAGACAACATAAGCTTATAGAGGATCGTGCGCAAATTGAAGAATATTATGGATGTACCTATAAAGGAACATTCAGCGATAAGGGGAAGTCAGGCTTTAAAGGTGAACATTTAGAGGAAGGCTCTGAACTATACAAAATAATTCGGAACGCCGAAAACGGACTCTATAACCAGCCTATTCTCTATGTGGAAAACTGGGACAGACTATCGCGTTTAAGCTTACAAAATAGTCAACAATTATTAAATAGAATGTTCTCAGCTGGTATATCGATCATTGTTCAAAAAACAGGCATTCATAAATTATGGTGCTCGGACGATCAAAACAATATAAGCTCAAGTATCATGTTGAGTGTAGCCCTATGGCAAGCTCACGAAGACTCACGCAACAAAGCCGAACGACTTCGGCAGACCTATAAAAATAATGTTGAAAAAGGTACTATCCGCTCATCAATGAACCTACCTTTCTGGATAGATTTTAACCATAAAACACAAGAATACAATATTAACGAATATTCGAAACACGTTCATAAAGCATTCAATCTGAGGTTACAAGGGTATAGTTGTTTAAACATAGCAAGATACTTTAACGATAGAGGTATCTTGCTTGGTAAGCATCAAAAGAAGAGTATTCAAGAAATTCGCATCAAGAAGTTATTAACAGAGTCACAAGTCCTTGGCAGTTACGTGACAAAAGGCCGCACTATTCCTAACTTTTTCCCACGTTTAATTGATGATGAAACCTTTGATAAAGTTGCCCTATCTTTTAACACCAAAAGTACTAGACAGGCACAGACTATTCATAACTTGTTTTATGGTCTCACGGTATGTAGTAAATGTGCTTCACCATACATAAGCGTTAATACAAGCAGGGATGACTTTAGTTTAAGATGTAGCAATCGTGCGCGTGGCATAGATGAAAAATCTAAATCATGCAGCAATAGCGCCATAAGATACAATTCAATCATTGAACCTTGTCTCAGATATTATTTTAACAGCGTTGACATTAAAGAGGTTATGAAAAGGGATGATTCAGGTATTGATACCACTATCTTAGAGGAACAGATTCACCAGCATGAAAAACTGTTAAAGAAACTTACTAATTTATACTTAAGTCTCGATGACGAATCATTCCTCGATAAGTCAAAAAGTTGTAAAACAGAGTTAGAGAGACTGAAAGCTGAGTTAAAACAGCATGAGAAACCTTTACAGATAGATTCTGTAGAGTGGTCAACTATTGTAGAACATCCTATAGAATCAAAGGATGATAAAATCGCCGTGAATGCCATTTTAAGACGTTATATTGATAAGATCGAGTTGCTATCAAACGATGATAAGAAACAGCTTACAATGGGCTGTGTGGCTATAATACATTGGAAGTATGGCGGTATTGTTCGGTTAAAACTGCCAAGCGTTGTTAAAGATCCAGACGCTTTTGAGACATTCAAAAAAGTTTGGAAATAATTGAAAAAAAGTGTTCTAAAGGGTTGATTTATATTTAAAAATATGATAAAATCCCTTTTTTAATCCAAACTTAATTAATAGCTAACAGATCTAACTTTAAAATAAGTTTTAATTTGCAGGGGCGCGCCCCTCGCACTCCCCTTGGGGAGCGTATATTTGATTATAATTAATGATTATTAATAGGATCTGTTAACATAATTGATCATCTAAAAACCTACGGTTTTCTCGCCTTGCTCGTAAGTAACTGATCTTTAAAAGGAATATTGAATAGATGAGGAATGATTATTAAATATCTTACAATAATCATTAATAGGATGTTAACAATATAGTTTCACTACGTTCAACCACTCGCTAAGCTCGCCGATGATTAATTTTTGTACATCTTATAAATGGAATTTACACACCTTAATATACAAAAGTAGCCTGACTATGAAACCATGATATAAAACATAGACAGACTATTTTTGAACGTTAATTAAATGAGGAGAAATTAACTGGTAAACTGGTAAGGTCAACATTAAGCTGACCAATGCGGACACTTTGGGTTGTAAAGTGCTATTGATAATAATACTCATTGAATACCATTATCAATAGCGTTGGTAAAGGTTGAGATCCATAAATGTATAATTCGTCGCCATTCTCAACCAACCCTTAAACATCATCATGAACCGATGAGCAACTGTAAATAAATCGTTACACTACCCTGTGTAAGTATTCACTAACTATTGCCCATCATAATTGAATATTTTTTAACCATTCGTGCAATGGTACACATAACATGTAAAACTTTTTCAGCACATTGTTTTACAATAAACCCATTTAAAAAATCATTCACTTGAAAAATTAAATGACAGGTGCAATATTCAATCATTGTTTTTGATGATTATAGAACCGTTCTTTATTATTGCTTAGTGTAGCTCACCATTCAGACTTGAATAATACATTTTTCAACACTGTGTATTATCGCGTCATCGATGCGAATTTCACATCTACAGGAATGGAAGTAACGATTCTTTTAGAAATCTTTTATTAAATTGTGTGACTCTAAGCACTGTGAATATATAATTCAATCCGCCTAAAGAACCTTTTCAAACTATGCACGAAGCATAACACCAATCATTTGATAGTGCCAACTCTTTTTGCATATTTTTTTAAATATTTTTACTGGTGGTTCTCATGGAGATCTCAAAGTTAAGAGTCTACCCCACCATCACGAAAGATTATCTCATGTTTAGAAAACATTGTCAACCCTTTTTTTTGAATTATTTTCAACTTTTTGATTAAGCCATAAGCATGTGTGATTTATGAACACTTTCTGAATAACTGTCCTTTTTATATTCATGATTAAACACAGCGTTAGCTTTAGCTTGTTCTTCCAGTGCCGCCCACTTTTCTTTTAATGGTTCGAGAGCGTTACTTTTTAATGTGGCGTGAACCGTGACCTTATCCTCAGAAACCCTTGTTTGTAGTTTAGTAAAAGTCATTAAAAATGGATGTTGGCCTGCAAAAATTGCATCGTATTTTTCACTAGTTGATACATTATCCGCTGCAAATCCAATAAAATGGACTGTTAATTCCATAAGGTTTTTCAATGTTAAAGAACCATCATTTAATTTTAAATTATGATTAAATGAATATACCTCATCATTGATTAATAGTTTCAAACTAACATTCTTAAAGTTTTTGTATGTTTCTGAATGAATAAGAGTATCATCCAGATCATAAAATGCGTTCTTATCAACTAAATCATAATCTTTAAACTTCAGGTTGATAAGTTCTAAACCTGTGGCACTGTCAAACATACCCTGACGAATTCTACAATTATTATTCGTCGCATATTTAAATACTGAATACACGCTAACGTTTTTTACATCATGTGTAGTTAATTTTGTTTCACTCTTAGTCACTTTTTTAGCTTGTTGTTTTAATGTTGCAGCCATATTTTTAATCCTCTTTGTTTTAATTATAACTTACAGTAAAAACACTCTACATTATAATCAATGAAAATCATGGATTAACATTTGCTGTTCTTTTACTGTATCTTTTATTGTATCAATATTTATATACTTTAATTTACTGTATTTTTACTGCAAACATTTTATATATAAATATTATTAAAATAAATAAAGTAAGTTTACAGTATGGTGAAAACATGAAAACAAGAATTAAAGGTGTGCAGGTTGATCTTAATGAATATGCCAGAATAGCACTAGATAAACTACAGCAACCAGAATTTAACAACGGTAAAAAGAAAAGTATTAATGCCGTTATTGCTGAACTATTAAACGAATACCTAGTTGATGTATATCAATTTAAAAAAGAAAGATTATCCGAATATAAAAAACAGGTGCAATAATGGAACAAGAAATTAAAGATATTATAGAACAGGCTAAAAAAGAACTTATAGAATCAATCGGTATTGAAGTTTCGGAAGAGTTTGAATCTAAAACTGCTAAAGTGTTCGGAGAGGCCATAGAAGAGGCTTTAAACGGTGAATATAATAAATTATGTCGAGCTTTTGTTGAGCAATTAAAAGAGGCTGAACAAGAAATAGGACATATTAAAACACAGGTTGATACTATTCGCGAACTTTTAAACTTTATAGGTGACAAATAATGAGTGAGAACATTAAACAATTATTCGAGGGTGTAGAACTATCAAAAGAATTTAAAGAAAAAACGGCATCAATCTTTAGGCGTTATATCCAAAAGTGTGTTGACGCTAAGAAGCGAATTTTACAGAAAGATTTTGATTTATTAATTGATAGTTTAAAGAAAGGTGATGAATATTCAGAAGATAATCTTAAACAATTAAAGTATGAATATAATCAAATCGTTAAAAATAAAATCGATGAAAAATCTAAAAACAAGAAGAAAGATCCTAGTGATAATTCAGAAAATGAAAAGGTAATTTTACCAGAAAATAAAAATAAAGGTATTGAAAATGGTATTACAGAAAGTAAAACAGGAGAAAAGATCTACAAGTTTAAACTCTAGCTATCCTAGCATTAATAATCCAGCGTTAATTGAACAATTAAAAACTGTTGAAAATATTAAGGCATACAAACCCATTATTGAAGCAGAGTTAAAAGAGCTTGAAACTAGAATCCCTAGACTACAAAAAACTATTAACTATCTTAAAGAAGTATTACGGATTTTTGAACATAATCGAGATGATTTCAAAGAGATCTTAAAAGGTAAAGAATAAATGATTGAAAATTACACTAAAACATTATACACACATTTAATGAATGAGGCTGAAAAATTCAAACATCAATTTATTAAACATAACGACGTTGTTATGATGCTTGAGAAAAATGCAAAGAAACATAATATTAAAGGAAAAAATAAAGGTGAATAAATGATGTCTGAGAAAGCTTATAAAAGAGGACTTTTATTATACATTAAAAATAAATTAACATCTTTTTATACTCAAGACGATGATTATACAGATGAAGATATTAATAATTTAATCAAGTCTGTTATAGCTGGTGGTGATTTTAATTTCACTTTAGATAATGTATTAAAATGCTTTAATGATGATTATTCTAAAATTGATTATTATACATTGTCAGAAACTTTAGCAGATCTTATCTATAAAGAAACAAAACAATAATAAAATAAACGGGGTTAAAAATGAACAAGAATATTAACAATAATGATAAAAATGATGATAAACCCCTTATAAAAAAGCCTAAAAGAGATACTACCCCGAATAATATCCGTTCAAAATTAGCTACAGATCCAGATTTTATTGATTATTTTAACAGCACTGTTTTTGAAGATATTGATAATAAATCCAATATCCCAGAATATATTATTGAGAAGCATGGTTGCTGTATAATACCAAAAGATGTTAAATCGTATTTAAAATATCAACGAACCATTATTAAAACTCGCTTTAGAGTTAAGTATAATATTAAACAAAATTGGTTATCTAACCACAGAGTCGCGTATAAAATTCGCTATCCAAGTAAAGACCTTAAAGGATTAACTGTAGACCATTTTGCTTGTAGCAACCCATTATGTTCAAACCCCAATCATTTAAGGTTAGCTACGTATTCTGAAAACACCAAAGAAAGATTCGAAAGAGAGGAAAATCATTTAAAATTAATATTAAAAGAGCTTAAAGAAAACAATGATTTCAATAAATGGCTAAAAATCATAAAAAAAGAGGCTGTAAATTTTGACTATTCAGGGGATTATAAAACTAGGGTTGATGAAGATTTATTTAAAGATTTAATATAAAAGGTAAAGAAAAAAATGGAAAATTTATATAGAAAAATATACGAATATTTTACAGTAAGTATATCATTTAAAGACAAAAGGTTAATAGTAAATGACATTTTAGAATATTATGGAATTAATGGGAACTATCATTTACTCGATAACGTTGACACGTCTATTGAGGATTTAACTCGACAGTTAGTGAAAATTATCAACCCCAAACCAAAAGTTGATAATACTCATTTAATTGGCTAGGCATAAAAAACGGTTAAATTAAAATTCGTCAATATTAATTTAACCGTTCACAAAACATGATAGATAACTTTTCGAGTAAAGATTCATCATCAACTATCGCTAGTCTGTGAATATTTAGATAAAAAAAATAGCCCAACGAGGGAAAATTCGTTGAGCTATTTTGATGTAAAATGAGGACTTTTTTTTAATTTATACCTTAATATTTAGTCCCTATCCCTACCCTATCTTATCCCTACCCTATCTTATCCCTACCCTATCTTATCCCTACCCTATCTTATCCCTACCCTATCTTATCCCTACCCTATCTTATCCCTACCCTATCTTATCCATACCCTGAATTGTCAACAACTTTAGATAAATTATTCACAATGGTTGCGAATACTGAGGTAAAATTATGTTATTTTGCATTATTTTAACCACTTTACAGGAATATTGACTCACTTTAGCATTAACAATGGAATATTAATTCACTTTTAGCTTGCAAATGGCATGAACAATGCTCTGTTTACATTCATTTACAAAAAAAGCGACTGTTCGGCTACTTTTTGTACAGTTTTAGCCACTTTTTAGAAAAAACTTTTATATATATTAATACATGGTGAGCAAAGACTCGCTTTTTTTTAAATTAAAAATGCTCTGTTACGGGGCTAAAGGTAAATAACAATGGCAAAACAATACATACACATTTTTAAGAATCTAAGAACACTTATGGAACTGAAAAAGCTACACGAAACAGGAAAATACAATCAATGCGAATTAGCTGATTATTTTGGATGTAGCCGAGCGTGTATTCAACGTAATCTAAAAAAACTTGAAACGTTATAAAATTGAAATTTAGAAAACTGTCCTGAACAAGGATAAAACAACCCAACAAGGGAGACAAAATAATATACAGGTAAAATAAAAATGAACGATAATAATCTTAAAATGGAACGACTAGAAGCGGAGACTAAGAAAGACAACGAGAACAAAGAAAAGGTTTTAAAATACCTTATAGATAACGAGATCACTTATATTTTAAGGGGTGACAAGTTTGTCCATTTTGAAGATGAGAACGGCGGGGACGGTTATAATAGAAGCTGGATTGTGAGTAAGCCTAAAGAAATGTCAAACCAGATCCGTTTATACGCACAAGTTAAGATAACAGCGGCGGACTTAGTTGATTTAGCGTTAGACAATGGCCTAGCAAGAGCTAAGCAGACTGTCACCAAAACTAGTATAAAGAATCCTAAAGCTTTAAACCTAGCTGAACAAGAGGAAAAGTATTGGATCTATAATAGACCTTTATACAGCGAGGTTACAGCTAAGAAGAACAAGTACATTGATACTCTTTTCACGTCACTAGCAGGGTGTAAAGAAGAAAATAAGAAACACATTGAGGAATGGATAGCTTTTAAATTATTTAACGCTACAGACTGCCAGACGCTACCTGCTTTAAACATTTATGGACAAGGCGGTACGGGAAAAAATCTATTTTTTGAACGCTTACTCCCTATTATGTTTCATGGTAAACATGCCTTAACGTCAGCTAACATGAAGAACGTAGGCGGGTTTAATGGACATTGGGAAGGCAAACGTTTTGCAGTGTTTAACGAGAGTGCACAAGAAAAGGCTAACATGGAGGGATTAAAACAAATAGTAGGTGCGACTTCACTTATCATTGAGAAGAAAGGCCATGACGCATACGAGGCGGAAAACTTAATGTCAGTGCTGCTGTTCACTAACGACATGCTCGGCTCTATTAAGATCGATACACAAGACGGTGTTAACAGGCGTTGGTCTATTATCAAGTGTGAACATACACTTGTTGATGTGATTAAGAAACTATATCCGAACGAGAATACAGACGATTTTCTAGAGGAATTAGTAAGAGTGGTAACAGAAGATGAACATGCGGTTGCGGAGCATGTTAAATGGTTAGAAGAAAACGTGTTAACTGATACACCACCTAAAGCACACCACGGCCAAGATTATGCAGAGCTTAAAGAGAATACGAAAGACGAAGCAGAACAGATCTTAGATTATGCGTTTAAAATGAAAAGTTTAGAAAGTGTTCCTGTATCAGTTGTTAACGATGCGGTTAAAGCTCTTTATAAAGAGAATAAAAACCGTATGATTAATAAGACCACATTAAATAGGATGGTTAAAACAGCGGTTTCTAAACGTGGTGAGGTTGTTATCAAGTCAGTACGAATTGACGGTAAAACGGTTAAATGTTATGTGAACGATAAAGGTTCAAACAAGTATAACAGCGCTTTGTTTATAGGTTTTGACGGTCAGATCAAAAATGACTTACATCATGATATTGACAACTACATTGACGAAAACACAGACAACGTTTTACCTTTTGTAAAAAAAGAAAAAGAAGTTAATTCTATTTTTGATGATTTTAACTTCTCTTAATATTTAATTTTAGGCATAAAAAAACCCAGTTGAACAGGCTGGGTTTTAAAAATACGGTTAGGAGGATGAACGATTCCCCCTACTACAATATTTATGGTATCAAAATAATGAAAAACAATCAAGTAAAAATTAATAAAAATACAAAAAATCTTCCTTTAAAAATGACTCTTCTTAAAGGTAACGGTTTAATTAAAACAGCGTTCCGTAAAAGTATATACAATGAGGATGTAAAATCAATAACGTGGGGCGGACTAGTAACACAACTTTCAAATTTCTATAAAGTGGCTAGTAAAGAAAACCTACCTGCAATAGTCCCTGTAGACTGGAAAGAAGATTATCAACCAGCGTTAGACGATGATAAAAACCCCATCGTAAAAAATGGTGAAACTGCTATAAGACGATGCAAAGAAAATATTAATTTACAATACATGCTTATTTTAGATATTGATGGGGACGGGGTTAGTTTTGAACGTTTTAAGCAAATGTTTAAACGTAAATTAGAGTTCTTCATGCACACAAGTTCAAGTCATGGTCTGGATGGTGGCGGGGATAGATACCGTGTGTTAATACCTCTTAAAACACCAGTGACAGGTGACTTTATTGCAAGCCGTAAAGAAGCTATTAAGAACTATCTAGAAAGCTTTGTATTAGGCCATGAAACGGTTATAGATGATGAATCAACTTTTGCTAGGTCTAGACTATTCTATCTTGCTGGTGGTGCTAAAGAAGAACATAAAGAGCTATACAAACAATTTTATAGTAACAATGGTAACTTACTGGATATAACAGGGTTTGAAGAAAATAAAGGCAAGCTTGAATATTATTCATCTAAACCTAAAGAGAAGATAACCGATGATGCCTTTATTAATTTTTACGATATACCAAACTTTCTAAGTGAGATTATAGAAAATACTGCTGAACAACTTTTAACAAAATACAAGGCAGCTTCTAAAAATAAAGGTGACACACAAAGCTTTGAACTCAGTAGAGAGTTAGCAAAACTAGGTATACCACAATCCTATGCTTTGATATATTTACAGCGATTAAAAACAGGTTTGCCAAAATCCGAATTCGATCCTAAGCATAAAGTAAACACCGTTTATTCAACATGGAGAAACGAGGGTCAAGTATTTTTACCAACCCTTTATAAAGAGCATAAGGATCTTAAAAATAAAATGGAACAATGGAAAATGGAAAAATTAGTAGAAAGCGCTATTCCTGTATTCGAATAAACTGGTGTAACCAGCGTAACCAAGGTGTAACCAATATTTTAGAAAAACGGTTACACCTTAAACCCCCGTATTTACTGGCCTGTAGAGGGTTTTCAGGTGGTTGTAACCAATGTAACCAAAAAATAAAGGATTCATCCCCTTATATTATCACTACTATTATTATTTTAACTTATAAAAAATGGTTACAACGGTTACAAATATAAAAATCAAGCTGTAGCCCCCGTCATTACTGGGTTTAAGGTGTAACCAATATTTTAGAAAAACGGTTACACCTTGGTTACAACGGTTACACTATCAAAAACAATAATAAAAAAAGGTAAATCAACATGAACGACATTAAAGCAAGAATTGAAAACTTCAAAGCAACATTTAAGAATAATAACAAACCTGTAAAATACGAATATCCGAAACCTGTTAGTTATGAATTGCCAAAAGGCGAGAAGTATAGTTTCGAAATTCCATGTGTTAAATACACTAAACCACTAGCTATAAAATATGGTTAAGAAATATAGCATGTCCCCATTCGCGCATTGTTCAGAAAGGTGATTGATATTGAAGGAATTTTAATGTAAAATCCGTGTATATTTAATCGATGGAGAATTAGCATGAGCAACGATGATGAATTGAAAATGGAATTAAAATTATACCCTGAACTATTTTTGGTTCTTAATGGTCAGTTAGATGATTTACAAACAATGCAAAATGATTTTTCAGAAGCTATTGAAAATATTATTAACAAACAAGATTTTGTATATTCCTACGAAACTGAACAACAATTCATTATTAACAGAATTAACAGAGAATTCGAAAAAGGATTGTTAAGCAGGGATGATTTAAAAGAAATGTGTAAGCACATTAATAATATAATGTATTTTGACTTATACGACCTTGAAGAAAAACATAAAAATATTTACATCGATCCATTCTCTTTTGAAGTGTCTTATAAAAAATCATAAAATTACAGAATAGTTGATAAGGATTAATGAATCATGAATGAAAATATTGTATTATACTTCAACAGTTTTGATAACTTTGACGAAGCTAAATCAAGCTTCCTAGATGGTATCAACGCCATTATAAACGGTGAGTTATTTTCTGAAAATGAGTTTTTAATGTCCCTAAACGAGGACTACCAAAATACAGAACTGTCACTAACAGATCTCGAATTAATTCGCGACTATGTTCAAAACCTACAACCTGATTAATTATTAAACAGTATAAAAATAACAATGAATGATGGATTAAATTAATTCACCATTTTTTGTATAAAGTAGTTGCATCGCGGCGAATGTTCCGTTAATATTAAGCCTCTTGTTAATGCGGTTTACGTCAATACTAAATTAGCAAGTTTTCAATACCAAAAAACAAAGATTGCGCAGTCTTTTTATGGCTTGCTGAATCGTAACTGAATCATCAAGCCACCATCTCCCTACTATGCGCAACAATCCGAATTCTATTTTTTAACTGTCGATTTTAATATACATAAAAACCTGTTGATTTTAATCTACATAAATATTCCTGTACTGATTCAAAGCTTTAAAGCTTAATACTTCATGCTCTCTTTGAGGCTATCCCAGATGGTAGTGAGCATGATAAGAACTGTTCATAAAACTATACTTCTGAACTCAATTTTAATATCTGGATTATTTTGAGATAGTTTTATGAATGGTTGAAAAATGGCTAGTTAATCTTTTGATTAATTAATTTTAACTATGCCATAAAGCAGAAACCCCATGATCTTTTATCTGTTTGGTAGATCATGGGGTTTTTCTGTATGTGGGGATATTGTACGGACTATTCGTTAACCATTCTAAAATAAATCATACCCCCATCTATTTTATAAGCAATGAATAATACACCATTTAAGACCAGTCTACTGGTAAGACCTATACCAGTATTAGGGACATACTTTGTAACTAGATCGGTCATTGTTCATCCCTCTTCTTTCATAGTTTTAGAAACTTTCTGAATAGTTGATCTACTACAATTCAAAAGTTGTTGGATTCTAGTCCACGACACACCATCATTAAGCAACGATGCTATATTTTCATGTAGTTTAGTATCAACGGGACGACCCATTTTTACACCATTCTGAATTGCAATTTTACGACCCTCGTTGCATCTACGTTTACGGTCTTCAAGATCTTTTCGTGCAGTAGTTACCAAAAGTTCTAACACCAATTCAGAAAGAAATTCGCCTATCATACTCAATATTTTGTTATCTTTATCAATCATCTTAGTTATTGCTGGCAACTCTGGCGAAAGGATGATTAATTCTTTCTTTTTGATAATGGCTTTTAGAGTAGTCCAATCATCATCATTAAGCCTTGATAATCGATCTACTTGTTCTACTAAAATTGCATCCCTTTTGTTTGCAAATTCCAATAAGGCCATTAACTGAGGACGTTCAAGTTTAGACCCGCTCTCTTTCTCGTAGTAGTAACGGTCACTAACAGTTAAGTTATTTTCTTTTGCATAATTCAGTAACGTTTGTTCTTGCCTATCCAATTTTTGCTGAACAGTAGAAACGCGCATGTACAAAAAACACTTCATCATGTAACCTCATTTATCAACAGTATGTTTAATCAGTATGGAAAGTATAGGTTCGTTTAATCAGTATGTAAAGTGGTATTTTGCATGATTTTGGTATGGTTCGAATTATTATAAATTAACATACCTTTTTATTTTCTACTTAGAGTTGACAACCACCAATAAACGTGAAGCGAAACTTAATGAATGATATATCAATAATATAAAACGGTTTTCAATAATTAATCTATAATAATGAACAGTGTTACAATGTAACAAAAAGGCTGGTGGTTGAGAGCTAATATCATTTAATAATAATTATCATTTAATGTTGTCGCGCTTTTAACAAAATCCGCGACATTTTACAATCATAAATATTATAAAAAGTAAAGGTTGTAAATTATGGCGAAGAGGATACACAAATATACAGTGAGATTGACCGATAAGGCTAACGATGCTTTTAACAAGCTGACCCAAGATGAAGATAAAACTAAGGGCGATCAATTCAATGATTTTCTAGAGTTCATTAATGATCGAGTTATTGTTCTAAAAGAAGATGAAATCGACTTACTACAACGTTACATGAACATTATCGACCCTATTCAGCACATTGAAGATTATGTATATAACCTTGTGTTAGATGCTAAGAATAATGAACAAAAGTTTCTTATGCGTCAGCGTTTAGAGTCACATGAGAATACTAGTTTTCATGGTGTGCCAGAGCGTAAGGCAGAAGTTGAATACCAGCCGCTAGAGTTCAGACAGATCTATGATTGCTGAAAATAACAATAAAAAGAAAGGTGTAAAAATGGAAACAAATTCTATTATCAATAGTTTACAAGAATCCCTCACACGTAGAGACAGACTTGCTTACAGTGACTTTGTTCGTGGCGAACGTGAGCTGAATCGTTTAGAAAAGCTAGTCCTTAATACTAAAAAGTCAAGCGATACTGAAAAATTGCTGCAAAAGCAAATCTCAATCTTGAGAGCGATTATTCACCCTCATTTTTCAAAAGAAGAACAATAATTAATTAACGGTAAACCCATGCAAAAAACAACCGAATTACAAAGAGAAACATTATCAAAAATACTATACGGTAAAGGTGTTAAACAGTTAGATACCTCGCTAGAAGTCACTATCATAAGCTTATGTGACCGTTTAGGTATAGATCTAACAACATACAAAACATCTATTTTTCATAATGTTAGTGAAAAAATTGATGATTATGCAGCATTGCGAATTTTCCTTGTAGGACTAGTTAAGAACCCTGAATTATTATTTAAGCTATTCAGCCATGTTGCTCAAGGGATCACGAATCCAGTACCTTTTTTAAAGATGCTAGAGAACGTTAATGACATCCCATTAATCATTCGCTATCGTCTAGTAAATCATCTAGAAACACTCTAACACACACGTTTTTTAGACTTTTTGCCATTTTAGCGAATTGTCGCTCAGTATTCACATATCCTGAATATCCTTTTTAGTATGTTAACGCATATATTTTTCCTTATCAAAAATCACTATCATTAATGATGGTGATTTTTTTTGTCTATAAATCAATGGCTTATACGTGAGCATAAAGCAACTGTTAATTAATTATTGATTATTTTTGATGAATGTTAATAACTACAAAGGTATATTTACAGAATATTACCTTAATATTACATATATAAATGTCGCGCACGATGTATATTCAATATAAATATTAATGCATGGGGCGGGACGGTTCATGAGTTTACAGTCATATTCTCAGTGAACCGTCCTTTACCTTAAGTATTATATTTAACATGCTCAACTTTTACACCCCGTTCATCAGCTATTCTGAATAATTCAAAATGTATGAATAACAAGAACATAGAACAATCTTTCCCATAGGTTTCAGTGTGGCCGTGAGGTAAGAGATCCTTACTAAAATTAACTGAATAGTTCCCGAATCGTCTTTTAGCCTCTTTCTCAACCTCAAGAATAATCTTCCCGATATTTTTCAACCACTTATAGCCTCAGTTAGTTGTGTTTAAAACATAATCAGCAACCACTGAACTTGGTACACAACAGTGGATTGAACGCATACTGGGAGCGTCAGGCGCCTCTCCTATGATGATCCTCGCACTGATCACAGGCTTGATGGCATTAGGTCGCTTCTTTGCCGGCCCAATAGTCCACCGTTTTAATCCAACAGGCGTGTTACTCGGCTCTGCGGTATTGGCAACCGCGGGGATTTTCATGATGAGCCAAGCACAAGGGTCAGCAATCTACTTGGCTGCAATATTATTTGCCTTGGGTGTCACTTATTTTTGGCCAACCATGCTGGGCTGTGTTGCAGAATATACCCCAAAAACAGGCGCACTTGGTATGTCTTTAATGGGCGGTGCGGGGATGTTCGCTGTCAGCATGTGGAATCCAGTAATTGGTAGTTGGATTGATTCGGCGCGACTCGAAGCCCAAGCGGCGAACTTAACTGCGCAGCAATCAGAACTAGTTGCAGGTCAAGCGGTGCTTGAAAATATCCTGTTATTCCCAGCTATTCTCATTGCCGCTTTTATCGGCCTTTACCTTTATATCAATAAAAATAAACGCGTTGAGAAATACGCGTAATACCCTTTGTATTAAGTAGCAACAAGTAAAAAGTGAACAGACGAGGTTCCAATATGCTCAACTCTATAAAAATACTAACGCTGGCATTGGCTGTTAGTTGTGCGGCTTGCGCTAGTACAACTGACAACCAATTGAGCCCGCAAGAACAACAAGCCGGATGGCAACTGCTTTTCGATGGCAAAGATATGTCGCAATGGCGCAACTTTAAAAGTGACGGCCTAAATAGCCAATGGCAAGTTGAGGACGGCGCGATGACACTTACCCAAGGTGGTGGCGGCGATATTCTGACCAAAAAACAGTATCACAATTTTGAGCTCCAGCTCGATTGGAAGATTTCTAAAAAAGGCAACAGTGGGATCTTTGTATTGGCGGATGAAAGAGGCGGTGCAATATACTCCCACGCCCCAGAAATCCAAATTCTAGATAACAAAGAACACCCAGACAATAAAATAGACTCTCACCTTGCAGGTTCTATATATGACCTGTTTGCAGCGCCAAGTACGGCACATAAACCTGCCGAAGCTTGGAACCAAGTTCGCATTAAGCTACAAGATAGTCACCTACAAGTTTGGCAAAATGGTGTAAGCACGACGAGTATCGTGATTGGCAGCACCACTTGGAATGCTTTGGTTAAGAATAGTAAATTTGCAACATGGCAAGGGTTTGCTGAAGGTAAAAAAGGCCACATCGGCTTGCAAGATCACGGCGACAAAGTCTGGTTTAAAAACATTAAGATCAAGGAGCTGTAACCATGGCAACATTTGATCATAA
The DNA here is from genome assembly GCF_030291895.1 of Pseudoalteromonas sp. JC3. NCBI lineage: Bacteria > Pseudomonadati > Pseudomonadota > Gammaproteobacteria > Alteromonadales > Pseudoalteromonadaceae > Pseudoalteromonas > Pseudoalteromonas sp. JC3. The sequence goes on from NZ_CP127855.1 coordinate 2,934,691, forward strand.
AGTATTGGTCGTTGGCTCAGGTGCCGGTGGCGCAATGGCCGCTTATACACTCACTAAGCTAGGCCACAAAGTTTTATTGCTAGAAGCTGGCAGAAATTACGACCCAAAAACAGAAAGCCCGATGTTCCGTCGCAATAGCGAAGCCCCACTCATGGGCGCTGGTAATAAGGATAAGAACTTTGGTTTTTACGACGCGACGATTGATGGCGGTTGGCAAGTGCCAGATGAACCATACACACGCGCAGAAAACACCGATTTTTATTGGTGGCGTGCACGTATGCTCGGTGGCCGCACCAATCACTGGGGTCGCTACTCGCTACGTTTTAGTGAACACGACTTTAAGGGCAAAAGCCGCGATGGACATGGCGCTGATTGGCCGTTTGAATATCAAGACATTGCGCCTTGGTATGACAAAACAGAAGAAATAGTCGGGATCTGCGGTACCAATACCGGCTTGGATGACATGCCCCCTTCTGCGCCTGGCGTGTTACAGCCACCACCGACGCCAAGAGTACCCGAATTATTGGTTGCAGCTGCCGCGAAAAAAATGGGGATCCCAGCGGTTCCCATGCACAGAGCGGTGCTGACTCGTAACAAAGGCGACCGCTTAGCGTGTTTTTACGCCACGCCTTGTGGCCACGGTTGCTCGATTGGTGCGGCATTCCAAACCACAACCTCGCTTATTCCGATGGCCAAAGCGACAGGAAACCTTGAAGTGATCACCGATGCCATGGTGAAGTCAGTGGCGATGAATGAAGATGGCAAAGTAACTGGTGTGACTTACGTCGATAAAAAGTCTGCACAAGAACATGCACTCAATGCTGATGTAGTGATTTTGGCGGCCAGCGCCTGTGAATCTGCACGTATTTTGCTTAATTCTAAACATGCAAAACATCCCAAGGGACTTGCAAACTCAAGTGGTCAGGTAGGTCGCAATCTAATGGACTCTACAGGTGCTTGGCTTGGTGCACAAATCCCTGCGTTAAAAGGCCGCCCGCGTTATAACGAAGACGGCCATACCGGTAACCACCTTTTTATTCCTTGGTGGGGACACAAAGCCCATGAGAAAGGTGAGCTTAATTTTCCGCGCGGCTATCACTTTGAAATTAGCAGCGGCTTTAATCAACCGGGCTCTGGCGTGTCTGGCAATAAACAAGGTTATGGCCCCAAATTAAAGCAGCAAGTGCGTGACGCTTATGGCTCCTATGTTGGATTTGCACTGCGTGGAGAAATGCTACCGAACAAAAATTCTTACATGGAAATTGACGAAAACGTCAAAGATAAATGGGGGATCCCGGTTGCTAAGTTCCATTTCAAATGGTCTGACAGAGAGCTCAAGCAAATCGAGCATGGTCTCAAAACCGCTAAGCAGATCCTTGAGAACATGGGTGCCAAAGTCGGCGAGCTACCGCCTGCGGAAAAAGCCATTTCAAAAGGCGGTGAGATCATTCATGAGGTCGGCACGACGAGAATGGGCAGCTCAGCAAAAGAATCGGTAACGAATCAGTGGGGGCAAACATGGGACTGTGACAATCTATTTGTGATGGATGCCGGCGTCTTTGCGTCTAACCCCCATAAAAATTGCACCTTAACCATTATGACCTTAGCGATGCGAAACTCCACCTGGTTAGCAGCACAAATTGATAAAGGAGCGCTGTGATGAATACACCTGTCCGCGTTGATTCTTATAAATATATTTCAGGCATGACACGTCGCGAGTCATTAAAGTGGTTAGGCTTGCTTGCTGCTGGATCTGCGGTGACACTCACCGCTGGTTGCAGTAAGGCCATTGAAGGTGAAACGGCTGCAGCTGGGCACTGGCCAGATATTGAAATAAAGCCAGTTAGCGCTCAAGGGTATGGCACCGATCCAAACATGATCATGCCGCCAGAATCACCTTGGCCGCTCACCCTCACCGAAGCGCAGCTCACGTTAGTTGCAGTACTAGCTGATTTTATTGTGCCAAAGGAAGGAAATCATCCATCGGCTTCTGAAGTACAAGTACCGAGTGTGATCGATGAATGGGTAAGCGCACCGTATCACGGACAACAAAAAGACAGAGTGACAATACTCCATGCGCTTGCTTGGATTGACGATGAGTCGACTTTGCGCTTTAAAAAGCCATTTATACAACTTAGCGCAACGCAGCAAAGTAAGATTATGGATGATATTGCTTATTTTAATGCACAAACACCAGAGCAATTTCAGCGTATAGGTAAAGCATTCTTGCGCTTTAAAGATCTCGTTCTCGGCGCTTACTTCTGCACACCTGAGGGCTGTCAAGACATAGGTTATCTGGGCAATATGCCAATTGCAGGTGATTATCCAGGGCCTACTGCCGAAGCCAAGGCGCATCTAGATGGCGTACTCGCAGAGCTTGGGCTAAGCCAGTATGCGTACCGCGACTAACCCTTGAGTCATTTTGTTATGACTAACCGAAGCAGAGTCTAGCTCTGCTTTTTCTTTAGGAGTAGATCATGTTTGTTGAAAACACCAACCGATTAAAGCAAGTAATGCTGTTCATTGCTTTAATTTTTATCTCGCCACTGTATGCACAGCCTTCCCTTCAACCTTTGCCCGTTAGCGTTCAACTGTGGTCGGTAAAAGATGAATTGGCAAGAGACTTCGACGGCACCTTGCAAGCACTCGCTAGCATGGGATTTGATGGCGTTGAGTTTGCGGGAAACTTTGGCAGCTATGCCAATAACCCAAGTAAATTAAAACAAAGGTTAGCCGAACTCGGCCTAGTTGCGAGCAGCGCCCACATCGGCTTTGACGCATTAGCTGAAGAAAAACGAGCAAGCACCCTACTCTTTTACAAAACCTTAGGCGTATCCACGCTCTTTATTCCTTGGGATGAAAGAGCATGGGATAAAAACCAAGTGCAAGCATTTGTAAAACAGCTTAACCAAGTGCACCAAATTGCCAAACGTTATGATATGAGGATCGGATTTCATAATCATGAGAAGGAATTTAACCCATACGCTAATAGCACGTTTTGGGATTATATCGCCACCAATACCCCTAGCGATTTCCCACTGCAGCTCGATGTCGGCTGGGTGATTTACGCAGGTAAATCACCCAGCGATTATGTTAAGCGATATGCAGGAAGAACCGTATCGACACATATTAAAATACGTACTCATCAAGGAGATGACAAAAGCCCAATCATTGGCGAAAACCACTACCCCTGGAAAGCGCTCATCCAAACCATGCAGCAACACGGCGGTACACAGTGGCTGGTAATCGAACAAGAAGAATACCCAAGCGGCCTAACGCCCCTAGAAAGCGTCGCCCGCTCAAAAGCGAATTTAGATAAGATACTGAGTGAGTAACAAGCGGGAATATGTTTATCTGAAATAGCTAATAGTCACTGTCAGGTTTGAGCTTTAGGGTTAATCAAACCTGACTGCTGTAATGGTGCGAGAGTAGAAAATGGTAATATTAAGGTAAGGGAAAATATGGTGCTATAACGCGAAGATACGCTACGCTTTAGGCCCGATTTGTGAAGCGAATGTTTTAAGCGCTTGTATGTGCGTTTACCAGAAACGCCACCAAGGCTTCCCCTCAACCTCATGCAAATAAACAGGGTACTTGGTATTTAGTAACTCAACTGGTGAAGGCAACTGTTCCATCGCTTCTTTAGTTGGATTCATAGCAATAACTTCATTTGCATATGACTGACTAAAGCTGTTGAGGAGTATACCTATTTCTACATTTTTTCTCGTTTTGGGGATTATTTTTCGATTGCACTCAATTAAAGTCACCTCGGCAGATAGACTCCCTTCATTCGTCTGAAAAGAAACTGTCTGTCCCGTTTTTAATACACCGTCCAACACGTATCCACGAAATACGATCCCACGCCCAGCCAGCACAAAAATATCTTCAGATTTGAATCGAAACTTCATGTTAACCCTTTAACACATAATGCCTGTTGCTAGAAAATCGCTGACACCCCATCTCAAACCTGTGCGTTCCAAAGATAGCTTTTTCAGCATCATACAATTAGTAACCGTGTCATTGATTCGTCTATTAACGACTCACCGACATAACGAAGTTGTATAGTTCTAAGCATTGCCACTACAAATTAGCAGCTAAAAAGAATCGTAATGCATACTTGAATGGAGAAAGCTAGTATGCATTAGGTGAATTAATCACCATAGAACAACAAGCCCGTTTTATGTTTTATTGCTAACTCAGCTGCTTCAGATAATTGCGCTAGAGTTGACATAATTTCGCATTTATTCAATGAAACCAAACCTTTCTCAATAGTTTCGTATCTCACAACTGACTTTGACATAAGAGCTAGAGTTTCTTTAGCGAAAGCTACCGTATTTATCAAACGACGGCAATCTTCTACGGTGTAATTAGTTTGCCCATATTCATCGAAATTTTGTCCACCAACATTAATGATTGGTAATAAATATTCTTGAATTTCAAATGATGGAAAGTGCCAACTGCTTTGGCCTTCCTTAATGATAGCAATATTCCACAAAATCAAAAGTTCACCTAATGCTTTAAACAATGGAAAACACGAGCACAGCGGGTGGTTTTCCAGTGCTTTAACTTGTTAACTGCTTTTGCAAACATGATAGATTTCCTGTGTATCAACAAACTTGTTCACTTGGGACCAATTTTGACCATCGTAATAATTAACAACAACACCATGCTTATGTACATATATCGTAATTTTGTCTGATTTATAAAAATATCCAGGAGCAGCAGTTGCTACATAGTTTTGCCAGTTTGAGCCATTTAATTTCAACCATTTATTAAGTCGGCTATATTCAACTGAACCCTTGTTGATTTTTCCATTACATGTAGCCCAAAAATCTGGTTGATAAGCAGAAAAGTCTATATCTTGGGAACGGTCAAACCACAGAAACAATGCGCCAACTAGAAGTGCTGCAACGATAACAACACATGCAATAACTTTAAGGAACTTGACCATGCGACTCCATGCAGTTAACGAGTCAGTAGAATCACTTGTTTTTAATACATTTCCCATTGTGGTATTAACCTTAGCCGTGTTCTTTATTTGATTCAACCATTCACTTTAAAAAGAAAGAAATCGCTGACACCCACCTCATGCTTGGAGCTGTATTATCAGCATTGATGCAGATAGTAACGGGTATTATTTGATACTTCGCTTCGTTAGGCTAGGGCTAAGAACAAATTTCTTTTGTATCAGCATCTAAGTTATTTGTCGCCATAAATGGCGACCTACATAAAATCGTGGCGTAAAGCCACTCCCGCAACACTATTTGCACTGTGATGTAGGAGACATACCTTGACGCTAAATACTTTCCTCATAATCCAACACTTTTGCGTCATTGGCTTTGTTAAGCAGGCCTCGGCTTTGTGATAAGAAGTGTTTCGCGCTTTCTGAGAAATACTGTTTGGCCTCTGAAAAAGATTGCATTAGGCCTTCTTTATCGCCTTGTTGTAGCTTGGTCAATGTCTGCTCAAAGGTATCTTGATAGCTTGCCAATAACCCTTCTACATCATTAAATTGCGCGAGCATAATATCTGAATAAAGCTCAGGGGATTGCGCAAACAGCCGTCCCACCATCATCAGCTCTAATTGGTAGATAGGCGATGAGCAGCTTCTTAGCTCTTTTAATGAATGGCACTGCTTAGATAAGAACTGACCGTATACAAACGTAGTTAAGTGGCGCATTACCTGAATGATCTGCATGGATTGGTCGTGTTTTTTAGCGTCCATCGGTACCAACTGGCTGCCCCAGATCTTTAGTTGCTTGATTAATCCTTCGCATTGCTTTGGCATACGTCCTTCGCACACCACGACAGTTTGCTTAACCCAGTGAGATATATCTGGACCAAACATAGGGTGTAGACCGACCACAGGGCCGTTGTGCTTGTTCATTAGTACTTTGAGCGGGGCTTGCTTCACAGAGGTAATATCTGCAAGAATACAATCATCAGGTAGCGCTGGTAACTCGTTAACGACTTGCTCTAGCGCGTTAATTGGTACGCTCACCAGCACCAATTTTGCATCACTCAGTAGCTCAGTAGCCTGTGATTGATTGTCTTTGTCTAAAATGCGTACTTCGTAGCCTGAGCGTCTAAACTGTTTCGCAAACAGTTTACCCATGGCGCCTTGGCCACCGACAATAACAACCGGAGACATTTTTGGTGCGGCACAGGCGAGTTCACTTTGCTGGTTTTCGTAGGCTTCTCGCATCATACGACGCAGAATATCTTCAACTAAATCAGGGTTTACCCCTTTGGCATCCGCTTCTGCGCGCCGGGCTTTGATCAGCTCAGCTTCGCGCTTCGGCACATGTAGCGGTGCGCCCTTTTGCTGTTTTATTTTTCCAACCTGCTCGGTCAATGCTTTGCGCTTTGCAAGTAGTGCGACAAGCTCACTATCGCAATCATCTATTGCAACGCGTATTGCTTCTAAATCGTTAGCCCCATTCATGATGTAAACTTATATATACAGTAGTAAATCAAATAATACACCGAGTCTAACAAGAAGTGCGCCGCTTTAAAAGTAAGCAACCATGAAAATATCGTGACAAGACGCCTGATATGTCAGTGAGTATTCACAGAATGGAAATAATGAGAGGAAATAAAACCAAAACAGGCCGCATAAAGCGGCCTGTTTTATCTGCATTTGATAAATGCGACGTATTAGTTAAGTTTTTCTTTAATACGTGCAGATTTACCAGAACGCTCACGTAGGTAGTAAAGCTTAGCGCGACGAACCGCACCACGACGCTTAACTGCTACGCTGCTGATAAGAGGGCTGTGCGTTTGGAATACACGCTCAACACCTTCACCGCTTGAAATCTTACGAACAGTGAAAGATGAGTGTAGACCACGGTTACGCTTAGCGATTACAACACCTTCAAAGGCCTGTAGACGCTCTTTGTTACCTTCTTTTACGCGTACCTGTACAACTACTGTATCACCAGCGCCGAACGCAGGTACGTCTTGCTTAAGCTGTTCAGCTTCAAGCTCTTTAATAATATTTTGGTTTACTTTTGCCATTTTATTTCTCACATTCCTAGGTGTAACTGTCTTCTAGCCACAAGCTTGGCCATTCTCTTGCTGAAATTCAGCAAGTAATGCCGCCTGCTCCTCAGTCAGAGCTAGGTTACGCAACAAGTCAGGACGACGTTGCCAAGTTCTACCCAAAGACTGCTTTAAGCGCCATTTGGCTATTTCTTGGTGGTTTCCGCTGAGTAATACAGCAGGCACCTGTTTATCATCCAATGTTTCCGGCCGAGTATAATGAGGACAATCCAACAAGCCATCCGAAAATGAATCTTGTTCTGCTGATTGGTTATGACCTAACACACCTGGCACTAATCGCGCGACTGCATCGATTAATGTCATGGCTGGTAACTCACCACCACTCAGTATAAAATCGCCGATGGACCACTCTTCGTCTATATAAGACTCGATGATCCGCTCATCAATACCTTCATAACGACCCGCTACTAAAATCAACTTTTCAGATTGCGCCAATTCAGTCGCACCTTGTTGATCTAGCTTTCGCCCTTGAGGGGACATATAAATTACTTTAGCGCCTGCTCCTGCTGCCGTTTTGGCATCAAGAATAGCTTTTTTAAGAGGCTCAACCATCATCAACATTCCCGGGCCACCACCATAAGGGCGGTCATCCACGGTTCTATGTTTATCAGTGGCGTAGTCTCTCGGATTCCAACAATTAAACTCAATCAAGCCGTTTTTCACAGCTCGACCCGTTACGCCTTGCTGAGTTATCGCATTAAACATGTCAGGAAAAAGTGAAACCACTCCAACCCATAGCTTTTGCTGATCGCTCATTAAAACGCTGGATCCCAATCTACCGTAATTTTTCTCTCGTCATGATTAATATCCAAAATAACAGAGTCTGTTAAGAATGGAATTAATCTTTCCGATTGGCCAAATGCATCTTTTTTGTTTGCTTTCACAACCAAAACGTCGTTTGAACCAGTCTCCATCAAGTCATCAACTATGCCTAAGTCGTAGCCTTTATCGGTTACTACTGACATGCCGATGAGATCTCGCCAATAAAACTCCCCTTCAGGTAATTCAGGAAGCTGCTCAGCATAAACAGCGATTTCAGCATTGGTATAAGCCACTGCTTCGTCTCTGTCGTTTACCTGTGCAAATTTAGCGATATATCCCTTGTTGTGACGACGCCAGTCGCTCACTTCAAGGTTTTGCCATTTACCTTGTTGCCCTATCAACCATGGGCTGAAATCGAAGATCCCTTGGGGATCGTCAGTAAATGAATGCACCTTAAGCCAACCCTTGATGCCATAAGGAGCACCAAGCTTACCAACAACGATTGTCGAGGTTTTACTTTGACTCATGGTTACACTTACGCCTATTAAGCCGCTTTACGAGCGTCTTTAACCAGCTTCGCAACACGATCTGAAAGAGCTGCACCTTGACCTACCCAGTGATCAACACGAGATAAATCTAAACGTACTTTTTCTTCCTGACCTGCAGCGATAGGGTTAAAGAAACCTACCTTCTCGATGAAACGACCGTCACGCGAGAAACGGCTATCCGCAACCACGATTTGATAGAATGGACGCTTTTTAGCGCCGCCACGTTGCAAACGAATAGTTACCATACCGTCCTCTACATAGATTGACTGTTTTCATTAATAAGTTTGTACTTCCCATTACGGGAAGCTCGGGCATTTTACGCATTTTCACGCGCAATGCAAGTTAATTCCAAAGTTGATGCTTTATTAGACCCTGCTACAAAGTTACCGCTGAAGTTTCGCACGGCACATTCGTCCCAATAGTGGTACAAAAAATTGGCTTTTTCAGCACTGCTGGAAAGTCGAAAATCCCTGTTGTTTCATTTATAAGGAAAGCACACATATGAACCAAATGCGAAAAGCAAAACGTTCAATTAAACATCTACTTCTAGGTATACCACTCTTTTCTTTTGCGCTCATTGCTACTTCAACACTTGCAGCAAACAATGAAGAAATAACGGCTTGTAAACTGTTACGTTTTGGTGACTTCTCGCAGCTAGAGCAAGGTAATGCTGCAATGAGTATCACCAACGCAGAATATGTACCAAGCCAAACCCTAGATGCCGACACCGAACTCTGGACATATAAGTATAGTCGCCTATTGGGTGCACCTATACCAAAAGGAATAAACTCTTTACCTGAGCACTGTTTGGTTGAAGGCTATGCGGCACCGACGATACGTTTTCAGCTTAGGTTGCCAATGAATCAAGTTTGGAACCAACGTTTCTTGCTCAATGCCTGTATGGGCTTTTGTGGCGAAGTATCCAACTACCCAACGATGGCTGGCGTTATGCGTAATTACGCGACCATGTCTCATGATGGCGGCCATACTGCTGCCGGATTCGATGGTTTGTGGGCTAAAAACAATGTGCCATTAAGGGAGGACTTTGCCTACCGAGCGAATCATGTGGTTGCTGTTGCAGCAAGGGCGGTTATTGAGCGCTTTTATAGTAAACAACTTACGTACTCATTTATATCGGGTTGTTCGAAGGGAGGTCATGCAGGGATAATGGCCGCAAAGCGTTACCCAAATGATTTTGATGGCGTGATTGCCAGAGGACCGACGATTAATTACACCAAAGTCAACCTAATTAACTGCATGGATAACGCAAAAGCTATTTTGGATGAAAACGATAACGCACTGCTCGATGCAAGCTACACTGACTTTATTTCACAGGCCGTCATGCAAGCATGTGACCATAAAGATGGCTTAGTTGATGGATTAATAAGCGACCCAAGACGCTGCGATTTTGACCCGCAAACGCTCCTGTGCAGCAACAACACCACGGGTAAATGCCTGACACCTCGCCAAGTCAACGCAATTAAGGAAATATATGCACCATCCTACGACCAACAAGGCAACGTCATTTATGGCGGCCTCCCCTATGGCTCTGAACCTGAATGGACAGGTTGGTTGTTCCCTGAAGCACCGTTTATCAAGCCTTATCACTATTATGCTGCAACCGAGTATTTAAAGTACTTGGCTTTTCCTCGAGAAAGATACAATCAAGGCAACTGGAGAGACTTTTCTTATAACAATGAGGCTGGAGAGCTTTCACCTATCTCAAGCTTTATGGACGCCGATCACCCTGATCTCACTGGATTTAAAAATAGCGGTGGCAAAATGATTGTATTACATGGATGGTCAGACGCTGCAATACCCGCATATGCAACTATTGATTGGTATGAGTCAGTTATCAACTATATGGGTAAAGACAACACCTACGACTTTGCTCGGCTATTCTTGCCACCAGGATTGGTGCATTGTGGTATCGAGGGACCTGGCGCTGAAACCTTTGATGCTATCGCAGCGTTAGCGCATTGGCTTGATACAGGCATAGCACCGGATGCGCTTATGACGCAAAAAGAAGATCCGCAGGGTAATATTCTTTTCACTCGCCCTGTTTACCCCTATCCACAAGAAGCCCAGTACATTGGTACAGGCGACCCTAAAAAAGCAGAAAACTTTAGGCCAATAGTGCCCAATTTTAAGAATAACTAAGTAAACAAAAAGGCAAGCCCCATGGCTTGCCTTCACGTTATAAAAACTATAAAACGGTGTTAGAACTTAGGCCCACCGCCACCGAACATGCCCGGCGGCATCATGCCTTTCATGTTCTTCATCATTTTCATCATGCCGCCTTTGCCTTTCATCTTCTTCATCATCTTCTGCATTTGGGTAAATTGCTTCAGCAACTTATTAATGTCTTGTACTTGCGTACCAGAACCCGCAGCGATACGCTTTTTACGCGAGCCTTTGATGATTTCAGGACGTGCACGCTCTTTTGGCGTCATTGAGCTTATGATGGCTTCCATTTGGTTAAAGGTCTTATCATTTACTTGACCTTTTACTGCATCTGGCAAGTTCGACATACCAGGCAGCTTTTCCATCATCGACATCATACCGCCCATGTTTTTCATCTGGCGCAGCTGCTCAGCAAAATCTTCCAGTGTAAAACCGTCGCCTTTAAAGACTTTCTCAGCCACTTTTTGGGCTTTGTCTTTATCGACTTTCATTTCGACTTCTTCAATAAGCGACAGTACATCGCCCATACCTAGAATTCGAGATGCAACACGGTCAGGGTGGAATGGCTCTAGAGCATCAGTTCTTTCACCCACACCGATAAACTTAATGGGTTTACCGGTAATATGACGAATAGACAGAGCCGCACCGCCGCGCGCATCACCATCCGTCTTAGTTAAGATAACACCGCTAAGTGGCAGCGCTTCATCAAACGCCTTTGCTGTATTTGCAGCATCCTGACCTGTCATTGAGTCAACGACAAATAAGGTTTCAATCGGATCAATCGCCGCGTGTAAATCTTTGATTTCGTCCATCATGTCTGCATCTACGTGCAAACGACCTGCGGTATCCACAAGTACCACATCAATGAACTTTTTCTTCGCGTGAGAAATAGCACCCGTTGCGATATCTACCGGCTTTTGTGAAATATCACTGGGGAAGAACTCGACGTCAACTTCTGCTGCTAACGTTTCAAGCTGTTTGATAGCCGCTGGACGATAAACGTCAGCACTCACCACCAACACAGATTTCTTTTTGCGCTCTTTAAGGAATTTAGCCAGCTTACCAACACTGGTGGTTTTACCCGCACCTTGAAGACCTGCCATCATGACGACAGCTGGCGGCTGCGCGTTTAGGTTCAGCTCCTCGTTGGCCTCACCCATCGACTTTTCAAGTTCTTCGCGAACAATCTTGATGAAAACCTGGCCTGGGCTCAGACTCTTTGTGACTTCTACACCAACCGCACGTTCTTTTACTTGTTTTACAAAGTCGCGCACAACCGGCAAGGCAACGTCAGCCTCAAGCAATGCCATGCGTACTTCACGGAGTGTTTCTTTAATATTGTCTTCAGTTAGTCGGCCACGGCCACTGATGTTTTTAAGCGTTTTTCCTAAACGCTCTTGGAGGTTTTCAAACATGTATCGGTTCCAAAATCTCGAAATTGTCGGGCATTATACTGATATGCGAGCCACTAATACAGTATTCAAGCCGATTGTTCTGCTTTTTACGCTTTCGTTGAACGAAAATAAGAATAAGTTAACGGATTGAAATAAAACCCTATGCAAGCGCAGAGGCTTTAAATACAATAGCTAAAAAAGGAAAGCAAAAATTAGGCACTTATTTTTATGTTGATTGTTAGCTTGTCATTAATCGCCTGTCTCTTTTACGTCATGGCCACTAGCCATGTTTTATCGCGCTTATTTGACAAACAAGGTCCAGATCAAAAGAAAACCTTAATATTAAGCACCGTCGCCATTTTGACTCATATGCTAGTGTTGGTGAATTCAGTGTTTACGCATCAAGGACAAGATCTCAGTACCGTCAACGTTGCCTTGTTAACCTGTTGGGTTATCGTCGTTTCTGTAACGACCGTATCTTTGCGCTTCCCTGCAACACTATTACTACCTGTGGTGTATGGCTTTGCCGCCATTTTGTTATTAGCAAGCCTGTTTATTCCGCACCATATTATTATGCATACAATAAACATAGATGTTGGTCTCGTTTTGCATATTTCACTTTCATTGTTGGCTTACTGCGTACTTATCATCGCCACCCTCTACGCCATTCAATTTATGTTTATTGATAAACGTCTAAAACAGCGGGATTTGGCGATTATGACCAGCCATCTACCGCCACTTATGCAAGTGGAAAGGCAGCTTTATCAACTGTTATTTGTAGGCACAGGTTTATTAACGCTGGCATTGGCATCCGGTTTTTACTTTTTAGACGGTATGTTCGCTAAAGAGACTATTCACAAAACCATTTTATCTATCGTTGCATGGCTTATTTATGTCGTCGTCGCATTTGGGCATAAGCAGTTCGGCTGGCGCGGTAAATCTGTGGTGATTTCAATCATAGCGGCTTCTGGCATCGTAACTTTAGGTTACTTTGGTAGTCGCTTTATACAAGAAGTGATTTTAGGCAGGTTTTAAACTTTAACTTGACTATCGTAACTCACTAACGCTTAATACTCTTTCGTAAGTAAAAAAGGGATCCACTGTTGGAAGACATATCGACCAGCGCCTTGTTTATCATACTCGGCGTGCTCATTTTGATGTCGGCTTATTTTTCTAGTTCAGAAACCGGTATCATGTCAATCAACCGTATTCGTCTACGCCATCTTGAAAAAGAGAATCACCGTGGTGCGAAGCGTGTAAGTAACCTCCTTAACCGTCCTGACAGACTGATTGGTCTGATCCTGATTGGAAATAACCTCGTCAATATTGCCGCTGCGCAAGTGGCTACCATCATTGGATTACGCCTGTATGGCGATATGGGTATCGCAGTTGCTACTTTTGGTCTCACACTTGTGGTTCTTATCTTCGCTGAAGTTACACCTAAGACTCTCGCGGCTTTATACCCTGAGAAAGTCGCGTTCCCAAGCTCTGTTATCCTCAAAGTATTGTTGAAGGTCTTGTTCCCTTTGGTTGTGGCAACCAACTGGATCACCAATGGTATGTTGCGATTGGTCGGGATCACACCACAAGAGATTGAAGAGCACAGCCTAAGTAAAGAAGAATTAAAAACCGTGGTAAATGAGTCGAGCGCTATGCTGCCCTCAAACCACCAAAACATGCTCACTTCTATCTTAGACTTGGATCACGTGACCGTAGAAGACATTATGATCCCACGCAGTGAAATCAATGCGATAGATATCAATGACGAGTGGAAAGATATTGCTCGCCAGCTCACGAATGCGCAGCATACCCGAGTGCTACTTTACCGTGACCAAATTGATGATGCGGTTGGTTTTATTCACGCTCGTGATGCGCTACGCCTACTGACAAAAGAGCAGTTTGATAAGCCGTCACTACTACGTGCGGTAAGAGAGATTTACTATGTACCAGAGAATACCTCGCTCAATACACAGCTGATTAAATTCCAAGAAGCCAAAGAGCGTATTGGTCTTGTTGTTGATGAGTATGGTGACATTCAAGGTCTGGTTACACTCGAAGATATTCTTGAAGAAGTTGTTGGTGACTTTACCACCACGCAGACGCGTGCGCCGAGCGAAGACGTAAACATGCAGCGTGATGGCTCAGTTATGGTTGACGGCAGTGTAAACGTGCGTGACTTAAATAAGGAAATGAGTTGGGACTTACCTACCGAAGGTCCTAAAACCCTGAGTGGCCTGATTGTAGAGCACCTTGAAGATATTCCAGATGCGCCTCTTGGCTTAACGATTTCTGGTTATAAGATGGAAGTCATTGAGATAAAAGAAAACATGATCAAGATGGTGAAAATTTCCTCTAATACCAATTAGCTTAATTAAGTGGTCTATTTTGAGGCAAGAAAATCTTGTCGATAACACCGCTACCGCGTCCTGCTATCGCCAAGGTACCTACATCCATATAGGCAAGGCAAAAATTTTACTATTTAACCTGAGGTTTGGATAAGGAATGTTCCAACTCATTGTTGCTAAAGCACAACTTAGTTTTCTCCTTGTCTAGCCAGAGAGTTTTAGGGAAAACAAGGCGAATTTACGCACCAATAGCTGGCTATTGGAAGTGAATTCAACGCAGTTAGCGCTAAAACTGGCTGCTAGAAAGGCATTAATTATCCGCAGCTCAGGTTATTTAGTTGTTCTAAATGAGAAATTTTTAACGCAGTTAGCGTCAGATTTTATCCTTCAAATTGAGCAAGTATTAAGACTAATTGGTATAACTCTTAAGCAAGTAAACTCAATTGTGGTGTTGAAAATAACACCGCAATTTCCTCAAGAAAAAATTCGCTCGAACCAGTTCTTATCTAAATCATCTTCACAGCGTTTAAGTTGAACGGCATAGCGCGCAGCTCGATGCTTTACCTTATTTGCGACTTGCATTAACCATTTCTTATTTTTATAAGTGCCACGACGATAACCGCCCCAGCCTTCATGATAATTGAGGTATTGTGCATAAGCGTCCCATTTTGACACGCCGTTTACTTTGTGAGTTTTGTATACGAACCAAGCCATAAAATCGATGGCGTCTTCAAAGTCATCGCGATCTGCACCTGAGTTTCCAGTTTCACGAATATAATCAGACCAGGTCGGAGTTTTGGCTTGAGAGTAGCCATAAGCAGAGCTCACTCTGCCAACAGGAATAAACCACAGGAAATATTCCATAGGAGGAGCCGCATCGTGACGAAAAGAGCTTTCTTGGTACATCATGCTCATCAGTACATGCTTTGGTGAGCCCCATTTTTCTTGAGCATCACGAGCATCATAATACCAATCTTCTTTTTCCTCAAAAATTTTACAAATATCATGAGGTTGTTTAGGTGGTGCAGTAGCACATCCGGATAAAACGGCGACGAGGCTAATTAAAATTAATTTTTTTTGCATTTTTTCGAAACCTAATGAACTTTTACAATTTGCATTGGTCTGAACTTATGAATGCAGCAGTTTAGCATTGTTTCATCCCTGAAATTTATTTGCGCAGCCTTATGGCTGCGCTTTTTTTTGTCTTGTGCATTATGCCCTTGAAAAATAATCGTCAAGGAAAGCCGTGAAGTCTACCGTATCCGCAGCTCTAACCGCAGCCTCATCTTCGAAAGACTGACGTGCAAATGACTTCAGCGTATCTTCATCGTAATAACCATATTTGATATCTTGATGAAGTTGCTTATATTTTTTCGCAAGTTCAATGCCCATTGAGCCTTGTTCTAAGGTACGACTCTTCAGTTGAGATAGCAACTGCCCAGAAAAAGTAAGTGCAGGCGTTTCAATTGACAACATTAATTTTTCCACCGTCGCCACATAGACTGATTGTTCAGTACTCGCATCTAACATTTTTGCGACTTTGAGTAAGTCTGTAAAAATCTCTGTGCCCCACTGTTTCACACTCACAGGCTCACCCGCTTTACTCAGTTCGAGTGCTGTGCAGCGACCTTGGTTAACCACCTGATGTAAATTCTTACCAGCGAGCTTCTGCGCTTCAAACGAAAGTTCAGGGCTTGGCTTTAACAAACAATAGGTTAAAAACACGTCTAGGAAGTGGATTTGCTCCAGACTCACACCGGTGTGCTCGAATGGGTTAACATCCAGCGCACGAATTTCGATATATTCGATACCACCACGTTCAAGTGCCTGAGTCGGCGTTTCACCAGACTTGGCATTGCGCTTTGGTCTAATTGGTGAGTAGAACTCATTTTCAATTTGTAAAATGTTGCGATTCAGCTGTTTTGGCTCTGCTGCTCGATAGTCTGGAATTTCATGATACAAGTCGGAGCGGCAACGAATGGCTTGTCGCAAGCCTGCAATATACTCATCCAGATCGTTATACATCACCTTAAGCGAGCTTTGTGCGCTATTGGTATAACCTAAATCACCCAGTCTAAGTGCGGTGCCATATTCAAGATATATGGAGCCATTTTCTAGCTTACTAAATGGCAAGTCGCTCTTTTTGCCTTGCAAAAATGACGGACAAAGCGCAGGAGATGCGCCAAACAGGTAGCTTATCAGCCACATTTCACGCTTGAAGTTACGAATGAGGCCTAAATACTGCTGGGAGATAAATGATTGTTGAGGGTTATCATCTTCAGACATCACTTGCAGGCTTTGCCATACGGTCTCTGGAAACGAAATATTGAAGTGCACACCCGCAATGGCCTGCATCATACTGCCATAGCGATTTTTCAGCCCTTCACGATATAGGGTTTTCATTTTGCCGATATTAGAAGTACCAAACTGTGCTAGGACAATATCTTCTTCATCCTCAATAAAGCACGGCATCGACAAAGGCCACAGTAACTCATCACCCATGTTAGCCAAAGTAAACTTCTGTAGATCAGAAAGTTGCGCTAATGTCTCTTGTGGGTCCTCACTCACTGGAGTGATAAATTCGAGTAGCGACTCAGAAAAATCAGTGGTGATATGACCATTGGTCAATGCATGGCCCGTCTTTTCTGGATGCGGTGTTTTCGCTATTTTTCCCGACCCTTGGATCCGCAATGCCTCACGTTCGATACCTCTTTTGATACCTTTGAAAACGCCGCGATGCGCGCCGTCAGACAATAAGTCCAGCTTAGTGTTTAAGTCTAATTGTTTCAAAAATTCTTCCTCGAACCTACAGGCCAATTTCAAGTTTATGGGGTCGAAACCAAATTATACCAAGTGTATTCATTAAATGAGTGATTTAAACCGAGCAATCAATTTAAATATGGTTACTTTTAGTACACTTAGGCCTTAATAATAACTTTGCCAACATGCTTACCACTTTCCATACAGTGATGAGCCAGCGCAATATCCGCCATAGCAAAGTAATGACTTACATTTATGCTGATTTTGCCAGCTTGGTACGCCTGATACAAATATTTAAGATCGTCTAAATTACTCGCAACCAACATCCCCTCAGCCCTTACACCCCTTGTCGTAGCTCGCTCACAGACCATTTCTTTGGTGACGCTGGGAATAGTCACTAGGTGCGAATCCGGCTTCATCGAGTCGACACACTGTAATGCAATATCGCCACCAATTAAGTCCAGTAAATCGCATTCAACTTGGTGCTGATAAAATTCGTCATAACTTATTGCCGTTACCTTAAGCTTTGACAACAATTCGTGCTCAGGGCGGGTCGAGACAGCAACTACCTTTCGACCTTCAAGCTGTGCTAGTTGAACTGCTAAATGCCCCACGCCACCGGTTGGTGCCAATACATATAGTGGACGATTATGATTCGAAAATTTATCTAGCGCTTGTTTTGCCGTAAGACCCGCAAGACAAAGACCTGCAATATCTGGATTTTCTTGCAAAGAAACCTTAATGAGCTCTGGCTCAAGCGCCACGACATAATCACTATAGGTTCCGGGGTTACTTGCAAACCCAATCATACCGATGACAAGGTCGCCTACTTTAAATTGGCTATCTGGGCCATAAACCTCAACCACCTCACCATACAGATCATATCCGAGCGGCAAAAAAGCATCTGCGCTTTTTTGCGCTGCAACATAACCAAGGCCTTGTCTGGTTTTCACTTCAATAGGATTTATGCTGGTACTGTTTACTTTTATGCGCACTTGGCCTGAACTAAGCGCTGGCAAAGAAATGGTGGTACTACACAGCTGATTGCTATCACCAAATTCGTAGATACCGTAAGTGGTTGACTTATTTATCATGTGCGGCTTTCTTAGAAGACAGTTTGTTATCTTTGTAGAATACGCGAAAGGGTAAAGAGTTTGAAGAAATTTACAGTATGGGAAAGAAAAACGCTCTTACAGTATGGCTGTAAGAGCGTTTAGCCATATTAGTGATTGAACACTATCTGGTCGTCGACAACCTCGACTTTAATGGTATCTCCAGTCACAAACTTCCCTTGTAACAAGTCCTGCGCCAACGGGTTTTCAATGTATTGTTGCACTGCTCGTTTTAGAGGACGGGCACCATATACAGGATCAAACCCGCTTGCAGCGATTTTATCAAGCGCGGCGTCACTGAGCTCAAGCGCAAAGCCTTTTTCAGTTAAGCGTTTACTCAATCTGTCTAACTGGATACTCGCAATTTCTTTAATATGCTCATTGATAAGCGGGTGGAACACCACAGTTTCATCAATGCGATTAATAAATTCAGGCCTAAACTGACTAGCAAGCACGCCCATAACACGCTCCTTGAGTGTCGCGTAGTCGTTATTTCCTGCTTGCTCTTGAATGACATCCGACCCTAAGTTCGAGGTCATGATGATCACCGCATTTTTAAAATCAACCGTGCGACCTTGACCATCGGTCAAGCGACCATCGTCCAAGACCTGCAATAAGATGTTAAATACATCTGGATGCGCTTTTTCCACTTCATCAAGTAAAATCACAGAATAAGGACGACGCCTTACCGCTTCTGTTAAATAGCCGCCTTCTTCATAGCCAACATAACCAGGAGGTGCACCAACCAAGCGCGCAACTGAGTGTTTTTCCATAAACTCGGACATATCAATGCGCACCATGGCGTCTTCTGTATCAAACATAAAGTTGGCTAACGCTTTGGTCAGCTCCGTTTTACCGACCCCTGTTGGACCTAAGAACAAAAACGAACCAATTGGGCGATTTGGGTCTGCAAGCCCGGCTCGTGAGCGACGGATAGCGTTGGCAACCGCATTAACGGCTTCGTCTTGCCCAATCACTTTTTTATGGAGCTCGTCTTCCATTTGCAGTAACTTTTCACGCTCACCTTGAAGCATTTTTGCTACCGGGATTCCAGTCCAGCGAGATAAAATTTCTGCAATTTCATCTTCACCCACCTGATTTTTTAAAAGGCTCATTTCCTGCATTTCAGCCTGAGAAGCAAGGTCTAGTTTTCGCTCAAGCTCAGGGATCCGACCGTATTGCAGTTCGGACATGCGTTGCAAGTCACTTGCTCGACGCGCGACTTCTAGATCTAAACGCGCTTGCTCAAGCTCAGCCTTAATCACTTGTGTGCCTTGTAGTGAGGCTTTTTCGGCATTCCACACCTCATCCAGCTCACGATACTCAGCTTCTAATTCATTAATGAGCGTTTGCATCTCAGTGCGACGCTTTTGACTCGCTTCATCTTTCTCTTTTGCCAGCGCGTTATCTTCCAATTTTAGTTGGATAATACGGCGCTCTAGTCTGTCTAATTGCTCCGGCTTTGAATCAATTTGCAGCCGAATTGAAGACCCTGCTTCGTCTATCAAATCGATAGCTTTATCTGGAAGCTGCCGATCTGAGATATAACGATGTGATAAATTAGCCGCAGCGACAATCGCGGGATCGGTAATATCGACCGAGTGGTGCAATTCGTAACGCTCTTTTAAGCCACGTAGAATCGCGATGGTGTCCTCTACGGTTGGCTCTGCAACAAATACTTTTTGGAAACGACGCTCAAGTGCCGCGTCCTTTTCAATATACTGACGATATTCATCGAGCGTGGTCGCCCCCACACAGTGAAGCTCACCACGAGCAAGTGCGGGTTTTAGCATGTTACCTGCATCCATTGCACCGTCGGTCTTGCCAGCCCCTACCATAGTATGGATTTCATCAATAAAGAGAATAACTTGACCTTCTTCTTTAGCCAACTCGTTCAATACCGACTTTAGGCGCTCTTCAAATTCACCACGGTATTTGGCTCCTGCCACCAATGCGCCCATATCTAGCGATAGTACGCGCTTACTTTTCAAACCTTCAGGAACTTCACCGTTGATAATACGCTGCGCGAGCCCCTCAACGATGGCGGTTTTACCAACGCCCGGTTCACCGATAAGTACAGGGTTGTTTTTAGTACGGCGCTGTAGCACTTGAATAGTGCGGCGAATTTCGTCGTCACGGCCAATAACAGGATCAAGCTTACCTTGCTCAGCACGCTCAGTGAGATCGATGGTAAATTTCTCAAGAGCTTGGCGAGTGTCTTCGGCATTAGGGTCATCCACTTTTTGACCCCCTCGAATAGCCTTAATGGCTTGCTCAATCTTTGGCTGGGTGATGTTAAGCGCTTTGAAAATCTCGCCTAATGGGCCTTTATCTTCGCACGCAGCAAAAACAAATAGCTCGCTGGAGATATATTTATCTTTACGCTTTTGTGCATATTTATCACACAGATTGATCAGCGAAATAAGGTTATTTGAAAGCTGTACATCACCACCTACACCTTCTACTTTAAATAGCTTTTCAATGGCTTGTGACAACTTAGTATTAAGCTCGTCGGCGCTCACACCTGCTTGTGCTAATAATGCGCGCACACTCGATCCGCTCTGTTGGAGCAAAGCATACATTAAATGAACAGGTTCAATAAATTGGTGATCGCGCCCAAGCGCTAATGACTGCGCATCAGAAAGCGCAGCTTGGAATTTGCTTGTAAATCTATCTAAACGCATGATTTATTTACCCATATAAAATATCGAATTACCTTATTTATGGGTATTAACTGAACGAAGATCAAGCGTAAAAGTAATAATTTACCCTGATTATTTGCGCCAAATCAAAGTTGCCATACGGCCCGTTGTTTTGTCTCTACGATAGGAAAAATACTGCTCGGACATAGTTACTGTACAGTGTTTATCGCCGTAAAAATTTTTTACACCTTGCTCGCGTAGTAACGATTGTGCAAGCTCGAAAATATCCGCAATATATTTACCGTCTTTTTTGGCAACAAATGCCGTATTTCGTTGCGCCTCAAAAGCCTCTACTACGTCTTCGCCCACCTCGAATGCTCTAGGCCCAATCGCAGGGCCAAACCATACACAGATCTCTTCAGGTGCACAGTTAAACTTAGCCAGTGTTTGCGAGATAATTCCAGCCGCAAGAGGCTTCCAACCACCATGGATAGCGGCCACCTCTTCACCATCTTTTGATGCAAGCAGAATGGGTAAGCAGTCTGCTGTCATGATAGCCAGTGGTGTTTGACGCAATCGAGTGTATAAGGCATCGGCTTGATGGACCTGTGCGATTTCAAACTGCTCGTCGACCACCACCACTTCTGCGCCATGTACTTGCTCAAGCCATACAATCGGGTTGGCCACATAACCATGTAAAATTCGACGGTTTTCGGCTACATGTTCAGCATTATCACCAACATGAAAGGCTAGATTGAAGCTATCATACGGCGGCGCTGAAACACCGCCCTTACGCGTTGTTGATAATGTCCCAACTAATTGGGTTAATGGCCACTGAGCAAGTTGCATCTTATAACGTTAAATCCGGGTTTTCTTTGGTGTCTTCTCTGAGCGCTGCCACCAACTTAATCATATCTTCAGGCACAGGCGCTTCCCATGTCATCTTCTCGCCAGTAATAGGGTGAGCGATACTCAATTTTATAGCATGCAATGCCTGACGTTTAAACTCTCTTAATTGCTCGGTTAATCCTTGAGTTGCATTTCTTGGTGGACGAGGACGGCCGCCATAGAGCTGATCGCCAATTAGTGGGTGATTCAAATACGCCATGTGTACACGAATTTGGTGCGTTCTACCGGTTTCTAGGCGCAGGCGCAATCGCGTGTGTGCTCTGAACTTTTCAGCAACACGGTAATGAGTGATAGCTGGCTTACCCATCTCATGTACTGCCATATGTGTACGCTTGGTTGCGTGACGACCGATTGGCTTTTCAATCATGCCACCTGCGGTCATCGTGCCATTACAGACAGCTTCGTATTCACGTGTGAAGTTTTCACGCGCTTGCAGATTCTTCACCAAGTGCGTTTGTGCTTGAATAGTTTTCGCTACGACCATTAGACCAGTCGTGTCTTTGTCTAGACGGTGTACGATGCCAGCACGTGGCACGTTAATGATTTCTGGGTGATGGTGCAACAGAGCATTTAACACTGTGCCATCTGGGTTACCGGCACCGGGGTGAACCACCAGCCCCATCGGCTTGTTTATCACAAGAATGTCATCATCTTCGTAAACAATGTCTAACTCTATATCTTGCGCTTCGTATTCACGTTGTGCTTCGATAACCGTCTCGATAGCGACACTTTCACCACCAAGTAACTTTTCACGAGGGGTGTTGAATACTTCGCCATCTACGGTGACTTTATCTTCAAGGATCCAAGTTTTTATTCTTGAACGAGAAAAATCCGGGAACAATTGCGCCAATATTTGGTCTAGACGTTTACCACCGAGTTCGACTGGAACCTCCGCTTGGAGGGAAATTTGCTCTGACATCTGAAACTTTACCTAATTTACCAGTGCAAGCCGTGCTCGACTGGGTTAGAATCGTATTAATGCATAGTTTACTCGGTTTTGCCGAGTTGGCCTAGCCGAAGAAAACAAAGGTAGTAAAATAAAATGATTAAAAACTTAAGGACACACGCCTTTAGGCTGGCGTTAGCCGCGTCTGTTTTGGGTTTGGCAGCCTGTTCATCCGCACCAGAACAAGAAGATATTGAGCGCGTACCAAACAAATCCGCCCAAGCGCTTTATGAAGATGCTAAACAAACATTAGATTCAGGTTTATATGCCCGCGCCATTGAATTATTGGGCGCGATTAATGCTCGTTACCCGTTTGGCCCTTATGCAAGACAAGTTCAAATGGACTTAGTCTATGCATATTATCAAACAGGTAACACTGACCAAGCACTTGCCACTATTGATCGTTTTATTCGCTTAAATCCAAATCATAAAGACCTAGACTACATGTACTACATGCGAGGTCTGGTAAGTATTAAAGCTGACGAAAACGCATTCCAAGAATATTTCGGTGTAGACAGAGCCGACCGCGATGCCAATCGCACCCGCGTTGCTTTTCAGGACTTAACCACGCTGGTTAAAAACTACCCAAACAGTCCATATGCACCAGAGGCGAAAAAACGCTTAGTATGGTTACTAAACAAAATGGCTCGTTACGAACTGAGAGTCGCTGAATATTACTTCGAACGTGAAGCATATCTTGCCGCAGCAAACCGTGGCAAATATGTAGTAGAGCACTACTCTCAAAGTAGTTATCTGACCCAAGCTTTTGACATTATGGAAAAAAGCTACCGAAAGCTTGGTCTTCCTGACCTTGCAGATAACGTGAAAAAAGCCAAATCGGTTAACGCACGTAACAAATAAAAAGAGTGCTAAGTCACGATATCACCAATGTCGTGACGCCTCTTTCACCAGTACTCGCCTTCAAGCATTCTACAGCAGTAAAAAATACTTGTTTCCTGTACATAGACATCAGCCGTCAGCGTGTTTTTTTTGATTGTCGTTGTAATAAGGAAGGATTTAGGCTGCCCATAATAGAAGGTAAGCAGCCTTAAAAGGTAAGCATTTGACTGAGCAGCGTATTAAATTGCTTCTTCGTCCTCTTCACCTGTACGGATCCGAACCACACGCTCAACATCGGTCACAAAGATTTTACCGTCACCAATTTTGCCCGTTTGAGCGGTTTTTAGGATAACTTCAATGGCTCTGTCAACGTCTTCATCTGCGGTAACAATATCAAGTTTCACTTTAGGCAAGAAATCTACCATATATTCAGCACCGCGATATAACTCAGTATGACCTTTCTGACGACCAAAACCTTTTACCTCACATACCGTCATACCCGTGATCCCCACATCCGAAAGCGCTTCTCGGACATCATCAAGTTTAAACGGTTTAATTATTGCTTCTATTTTCTTCATGACTATCTCGATTCCTTTGGTATAGCGTCGATTTTAGACAATCCGCTTGCCCAAGGCAAACAAAGACATTGAAAGTTGAAGTGATTTCACGCAATAATATTAATCATAAATTATTACTTTTTGGTTGTGAGGCGGTAATGAAACAATCAGCAGGATTCAATCTACTAGAACTGATGATAACCATCGCTATATTGGCTATCGTGTTGGCCATTTCATTTAGCTTTGATGGCAACCTGCTGCAACGTAACCGAGCAGAGTCCTTCTTACAAGAATTACAACGCAATATCGCTTTTGCTCGTGTAAAAGCAACCGCTGCAGACGACATTGTCATTCTCTGCCCCGCGCCACCAGCCAATATTCAAGCTAGGACTGCATTTACTTGCCAAGATAATTGGGCAACAAACAGAATTAGCGTGTTTGTTGACAGAGATAAAAATGGCACATTTAGTAATGGAGATACTATCCATCGCACTATGGAGGTCGTAGACGATAACGACACTATGGTGTTTAAGAACAAAGACCAGCCTGCAGGCAATCTTCTAAGGTTTGATTCAAGCGGACTCTTAAGTGGTTCAAACGCTGGCAATTTCACCTATTGCCCAGGCGATGACAACAATAATCAGCAGCTGAGTGTTTCAACCGCTGGCACAGCATTATATCGAGGAAGTACGACAGAATCCTGTGAATAGACGCAAAACACCGATACGCAAATTATCTCGAAGTTCCAATCTTGCCTTTAACATATAAACGACTAGGCTTAAAGAAAATATAATACGAGGCAAAGGATATGCATCGTCATATGGGTTTTTCCCTATTGGAATCTTTAGTGTGTTTGGCGATTATCACCATCGTCAGTTTATTTTCTCTTCCCACTCTTACTGCTTTGTTTCAGTTTGATAAACCAAAAATAAAATTGGAAGCATTACGACGGGCCATTAATTTTGCTCGCATTCAAGCCGTTGCAAGCGGTGCAACCGTTACTTTGTGCCCATTGAAAAACAATCGCTGCGACGACAAAGAATGGCACACTCAGTTAACGGTTTTTATCGACTACCACCCTCAAGGTGAGTTTTCAGACGATGATTATAAGTTAGCGGTTGTGGACTCGGTAGACTCAGGTGACAAGCTCACCTACCCAAGAAACGCCATTATATTTCGTCATTTTGGTCATCTCGCAGGACTCTATAACGGTACTTTTGTCTACTGTAACGCAAGTTCTACTGTGGGATTGTCGTTGTCAGTTAGCTACACAGGGAAAAGCACTCTAAAAGATACTGATGAGTGTCAAAAGTAAATAACCTAAGCTCGGGGATAGTTAGTATTAATAAAAAGGGAAGTTAACTACTTCCCCAGAAAACTAGCGCTCCCAACACCTGTCTATAGCGTCTTGATTCGTTGTCCCAGTAACACCACGAACCCCAAGTTCATCGATAGTTAAAGCAGGACACTGCTCATCACCTTGTACGGGCCCCGATGCAGCTGTTGCAACAATTCTGAAAGTATCATTGGTGACGTTTTCAAGTGTCACGTTGAAGTAGCCATTCTCTGTTGCTGTTGGTACACCGATTGCTTCAAGATCATTCGAATATGCTCTGTTGTCCACAAAAAATTGTTCTTGCTTATTCGCAGCGTCAAGTAACAAAGTCATAGCGTCTGCTCTTGCCCCCCTCCTAACGTATTCACTGTAATTAGGGTAAGCGATAGCTGATAGGATCCCGATAATCACCACCACTATCATTACTTCAATTAAGGTAAACCCTCTTTCGACTAAACAACCTGCGGAGTTATTTCTATTCATCTTTCCCTTTCTCATCGCTATCTTCTCTCTTATAGATATAAAGCTGTTTAGTCTTTATCTTTGTACTTTTGGTTGTGAATATTTCAACCGGTTTTTTAACGGGTACCGGTTCACTAGGAATACTCGGTGGTGCAAATGGAGTACTTGCATCAGGTCCTGCTTCAATCCCTGGACCTGGAATATACACAATATTGTCTCTTACTATGATCGAGGGCTTATCTGGTAAGTCTTGTGATGTAATATAGGTTTTACCCGTACCATAGTGCAAGTGAAACATATAGAGCTGGCCTTTGCCGCCCGTGAGCGTACATTGCTGAGTAGTCTGGTCTGCTGGGGTAAATGACGTAAAATAAGCGACCCCACCAATCACTGTTGATTCTGCTAGCGACTTTTCTCCACCAGATAATTGATACTTCCAACCTTTAAATTGAGCCAGCTTAGCCTCTTGTTTAACGAATTTGTCCAAGTCATTTACCGCATTACCAAAAGGATCATCTTTCATTTCCATTAAATCACTGATGACTATCGGCTCTGGGATATCCTCGACAAATGACTGTGTTTTGGTATTCACATCCCTAACCATAAATAGATAATCCGTTACACTTGAGTCTGTTGGTTTTGCGCGGTTGCCGCTACCTATTACAATGGCATCAAACGGTGTATCTTTTCGCTCCATACGATAATCATTCGCTCCTGTACCGAAGATAGTTTTAGTTACCTCACTATAAAACGTTCTCGCAATCGTCGGTTTATAGAAAAAACGTCTATCCTGATCAGCGGCTGTACTACCCAGTTGTGCAAGCTCAAAGTGTGTCCACGGCTCCGTAGGATCATTAGGGTTTGGTCCAGGCATATCTATTCGCCATATACTGCCTGCGGTATCCGCTAAATATATTCGGTCGCTAAAGCCATCGTAGTCCGAATCCGTCAATGCAGGTTGCGCAACGATGCTATGCTCCCCCTTAAACGCATCCCCCGTAAGCGACCAAACGATATCAGCATTGTTTGACATAATATCGACCATGTAAATGCCAACACCTTTGTTATTCTCGTCGACTGAGCGCGATACATTATCTTTGTTGGTGTTGTAACCTGCAGCAAAAATCAATACGGGTCTATTCTTTTGCTTCTCAATAAAGCTGACGACAGGCTTAGACCACGTTTGTCCCAAATCTTTAAACTTATTTGAATCACCAGAAATAGGCCCACCCCAAAGTAATGATGGCGAATCAGGGTTAGTGATATCGAAACCATAGTACTTGTTTCCACCACGGCGCATACCAACAAAGGCCCACACCTTGTCACCAGACTCTACTTTTCGGTTTTTATTGATATCATGAAAATAGACAGTAATTGGGCCATCCATGCCATATAACTTGGTTTCTGCTTTTTCCGTTTTCACTGGGTTTAAGATAGATAAAAGTGACTTCGGAATAAATGCCCAACTTTCGCTTACACTGTTACCATTGTCTTTGAACATGTGTAACACACCAGCATTGGTGCCTACTAAGATGCGAACGTCACCATTCCCATAGTCAATTGATGCTGGCTTTGAATGAAGCGGATCTGCAAATATATCGGCTCTTCTATCCGAAGAAAAACCATCTCCATCGTCATCATCTACATCTTTGCCAATTACCCAGTTGAAGACTTCTTGTAACTGGCTTTTACTGGCACCACTTAGGCCCATCGCATCCGCTAATTGTGTTCGGCCACCGTATGCACTCTCTGCATTATCATAAGTAAATTCAACTAACGAGCCGCCGTCAAAATCCGACAGCACTTTTCTCGTTAGTTGATTTTCCAAAGCGTAGTTAACACCACCCTTTTCAATATTATTGCCATCCTTCGAGCCTCCAGCTGACCAAAAGGTGGTAATACTGTTTGAGATTGCGCCTTTTTCATCTATCGCGGGGGTACCTTCTTGGCCCACCACTTTTTTATTTTCAAATTTTAATTTTTTAAGGTTACCGCGCCAGCGAGTATGAGTTTCCGGCTTAAACTGAGTGTAGTATAAAGCATTTCCGGTTTGCGTCGGATCTTGTGCGTTGGCAGACACGGTTGGTGAACTAAAGCTTGCACTCACATTTCTGATATTGGTAATCGTGGTTTTGAGCACGTCCGATAAGTCGTTTGCGGTATGCGCATGAAGATATTGCCCACCACCTTGCGTCGCGGTTTCTTTAAGCAGATCTATGCCTGTACCCGACATACCATTACCAAAACCAATCGTGAAGACCCGTGCAAAATCGTGTTCATCAGGTGTAGAAGGATATAAGTCAACTTTAACTTGAGACGTACCGCGCATTGTTTTAGCTAATGCGGGTAAATAATTTTTAGTGACACCAGAACCTTCATTTATATCAAAGTAATTGGGATAAGAGCCATAGACTGAAAAATATTCATTCACTATGCTATTGTTAGAGCTAGTGTCACTGGTTGGATCTCCATCTGTCATTAAAATTAAATTAATTGAGGTATCGCAGCGTTCATCCGCGCCACGGGCTGGAGTAAACGCGGAGATATAATTACCACGACGCTCTATACTCTTATCTCTATCGTTTCCACCGTTTTCGCCCCAGTAGACATCTCCACCTTTAAGGTAGTTATACAACTCCCATAAGGTTTCAGATAACGGCGTTGAGCCAGAAGCAGGTAATGCATTTATTTTTTCTACAATGTCATCACTACTACTACCAATACCATTTAATATATAACCGCCACTTGAAGAATATAGGCGAGATAAACCAAATTGGATATCTGCGTTGTCTTTCACCAGTTTACGCATCGCGTTTTGCGCAACTTTGAGGCGGCTATCAGCACAGCCCTGTACAGCTTGATTGTACTCATTTGCTTGATAACAGTTACTACCGTTAAAGCACTCTGTTTCTTGGTATCCATAACGTGTTTCATAACGCCAGCCAGTCCACACGCGATATGAGTAACGCTCATAACACGCCTTACCATTTTGTGAGTCCCACGCCATACTGCCCGATGTATCAAATAACATTAATACTCTGGGCTGCTCACGGGTAGAGACATTATGTTTAACGTAAAGCTCGATATCTTCGGCCTGAACGATTTGTGTCAACGCGGACCAAGCAATTAAAATACAAAATAACTTTTTCATAATTTATATCCGAAGAAGTCTATAGTTAATTTGAAACACTGACTATTTCTTGCCCAACACCCATCACAATAGTTACATTGTGACGACCTCTATCGCCGTATTCCACCGTGGCCTGGACTTCCGTCATGTTACAGACGAACCCATCTGTGTAATCAAATTGTCGGGGACAAAATAGCTCAAGCTCTCCGTTATTTAAGTTTTTCACGGTCGCTTGTAAGCCATTGGGTGTTTGTACTGTCGCGCCACCATCTGCTAGCTGCTGTCGTGAGCGTAAAAACACATTATTGGGGGCTCGTTGCTCTTGCCTTATCAACCTTTGCATTTCACCAAACAGTAAACTCTCGGCTTCTTCTCGCTCCATCACCGCATGTGTCATTTTAATATCCAAGGTACTTGTGCTCATTAAAGTCACTGCAACCGCCATAACAGCAACCACCATCACCATCGCCATGATCAGCACCACACCTCGTTGCTTTACATTTCCCATGCTGAGCCTCCCATGTTGTACATCGAAATCGTAGTTGAGAAAACCGTTCTGCGAACGGCATCTGTATAAGTTAGCTCGCTTCTATTGGGATCATTTCCCAGATAGTAAGTCCGCTTTTGCACCCCGAAATCTGCATCAGGCTGTAGGACTCTAACTAAAACAAACAACTGCAAAGATAAAATCCCTCGCGTTCCGCTCCAATCGGCCTCAGACATATTCGCAGTGTGCCTATATCTATCTACGCGGCCGTCATAATCGGTATCTAAGCCAAACACAAACCGCATCCGTTCAACCCCTTCAATGACCAGCTCATCACTCATTCCACCACTTACCAGTAGACGTTTTCTTCTCAATACAGGGATGGTGATAGTGCGATTGTTAATCACCTGCTGCTCTTCACTTATGTAATAAACATGGTGACTATAAGGCCACAATGTGGCGTTTACACTTGGCATATTGCCAATGGTATTACCAGCAATAAACTCCGCCTGCTCTTGCTGCGCAATAAAGTAGTATCTTCCATTTTGGATTTGTGTCCCATCTGGAACTAGTCCTGTGATTTCCACTGGGTTACCTTCCAAAAACTTCACTTGCAACACTTCGGTCTCGGGTATCGCTTTGGTAATACACTCCATAGCATTAGCACCGTCGGAGAGTGTCGCTAAGATAGGTCTAAAATTTGTGGGGTCGTTGTTAGGGAAACTTCCATTATTAGGTCCATCGCTGCAATCATTACCCGGATTTGCTGGTGCACTTTGATTGGTACTTTTGAAGCCTTTGTCGTAAAAGGTTCCCCAAAAGCCAACTTGCTCGATATCGCGACGCATTATTGATAGAGACAAGCGTCCCTTTTCTTGTAATTCTCCAATTTGCATCGTGTCATTGGTGGTCGCCTTCATACCTATGTATGTTGCTATAACACCTGCTAATAACATCACACCAATGAACATGGCGATCATTATTTCCAATAAGGTAAACCCTAGCATCCTTTTCATGGCTCACTCCTAATTAAAACAAATGTTTCCATGACTACCGCTCTGCGTCTATCATCAACCGTACCACAATCCCCCGCGGGATTATCCTCAAGGGCAGTCATGGCCTGACGTCCTCGCCACGTGACAACAACCCTCACATTTACCCCGGAAGGATCGGTGGCACTCGAGGTGGGAGTAATACATACAACCGCATTATCCAACGAACCGGTATTTTCTCGTGCTCTTATGGCTCGACGCCAATTAGCAATATCCGTTTGCGCGATGCTAGCTGCACTACAATATCCGGTATAACAAGTGTCCGCTTTTGTAGTTCCGCTCTCACTATTAAACTTTACCTTATAAAGTGTCGTGATGTCGGTCGCATCATTACTACGAATACGATGCATGATGTCGCTGGCAAGCTCAACCGCTGCGGCTCGCTGCATAGAATCAAAACTTGCTTGTTTAGCTTTTGCTTGTAATGCCACAGCACCAAGCAGCCCAAAGCTCAAAATCATAAAAGCAATAAGCACTTCTAACAGTGTGAAGCCATGTTGCTTTAGCGAAAGATGCATATCTCAACCAGAATTCAATTATCCTAGTTTCAGTGTAAGCGGTCGTCTTTGAAACTCAATACGAGATAGTATGAAAGGTCTATTGAGGCGATAAACGGTTTATTCACCACTTAACACTCAAAACAATGTTTTTATTTGGGTATAAGCTCTACGGCTAACTTCATAGCGATTGGGCAGCGACTTGAGGCAAACATAGTGCTTTTGTTCATGTAGTTCTAAAGCAGAAATTTCTGTTCGCTTAACTAATGTACTGCGATGGATTTGAATAAAATGTGTTGGAAACTTATCTAACAGTGACTTGAGTGACATGTCAATTAATGCTTGTAGGCCGGAATTCAAGGTTACTCGCGTATATTTTTCATCCGCCTCGGCAACAATAACATCCGAAGCCTGAACGTAACGCAACTCACTGCCAACGTAATAGCTGAGCGTCTCCATACTCGGAAAGATAGTAGTCAATAAAGCATCAAGCTTATCACTATCTAGTGGCTTCACTAGATAACCATTGGCGTGCAGTTCAAATGCTTCTAACGCATATTCCGGATGCGCCGTTAGAAACACGATTTTCATCCTCGGAAATTGCAGGCGTAATTGACTCGCAAGCTCAACACCTGACTGACCTGGCATCGAAATATCAAGAAAAATTAGCTGTACAGGCTCCTGATTTAGTAGCGCTTCCACACCGTCAGCGCAGTCAACTTCACCGATACAACGAAAGCCCACGTGCTTTTGCATTAGTCGTTTAACGCGAGCTCTTGCCAACGGCTCATCATCCACAATAAGATAAGATATTACTGTTTTCATAGTGGTAGCGAAAAACTGACGGTATAGCTATCTTGACTGGCTTCGGTTTTAAAATCAATGGGCTGATTGTAGTGTAAAGTCAAGCGGCGTCTGATGTTACTTATCCCAATGCCATGCCCTTGGTGCGTCGGCTTTAATTTTGCGTCATAGCTGTTAAAAATTACCACCGTTAAGGTGCGTTTACTACAGTGAATATGAATACGAATATCCGCTCCATTTGGGTTTGGCTCTACCCCATGGCTAACCGCGTTCTCCACCAATGGCTGCAATATCAACGCAGGGATAAAAACATCTCCCAAGACATTGTCTAATTCCCACTCTACCCTCAGACGCTCTGCAAAGCGCCACTGCTCAAGTGCTAAATACGCTTTGCATAAAGATATTTCACTTTCCAGCGGAACAATATTTTGTGTGGACATCGCAGCGCGAGATAAATCGGCAAGGGCTAATGCTGACTTTTCTGCTGCACTTGGATCGATATGAGTCAATTCGGCCACTGTATTGAGTGAGTTATATAAAAAGTGCGGCCGAATTCTCGCATGTAACGCTTCAAGTTCCGCTTGAGATAGCGCTTTCACCTTACGAATATTATCGGTAAAGATAGCTAAGAAATGCGCGAAAAGCGTGATAATGCAAAGACATATTGCGATGTTACGCCATAAGCTCAATTCAATTTTTGCCTCATCAATCCAACCGAGCAATGTAAAACCATAGGGAAAAGCCGTACTAGTGACAACAGTACAAAGCACGAAGACAGATATGAGAATACCTGCTTCAACTAGATCTGAGCGCTTCTCAACAGCGTGGCGTACAATCGCTATCACGGCAAGTGATAAAAAGGCAGTGAAATGAATAAATAAGCTAGTTAACCCAAGGGATTGCCAAAACGCAGTCGCGGAAATCAGCGTGTATAAAAAGGCTAGGATTTGCGAGGCAACTAGCAATGCTAGCACACCTCGCTCACTCAATAGTGCAGACAACAACCTGATACGCGGTGTCATCGTGCTAACTCTCTTATCTGAGTTCTACAGGTACGGCAAACACGACATTTTCTTCTTGTCCTGGGTTCTCAACTACCGTTTTCCCACCAAGTTCTTTAAGTCGAGAGATAACCTGTTGAACCAACACTTCAGGTGCAGATGCGCCGGCAGTTACACCTACCTTTGCAACCCCATCGAACCAAGCTTCTTCGATGGAAGAGGCATCATCGATAAGAAATGCTTTAGTTCCCATTTTATCCGCAAGCTCTCTTAAACGGTTAGAGTTAGAACTATTTTTCGCACCCACCACAAGCAATAAATCAACTTTGTCCGCTAAGTCGCGAACCGCATCTTGGCGGTTTTGCGTGGCATAACAGATATCATCTTTTCGAGGACCACTGATGTTCGGAAACTTGCTACGCAGTGCGTCAATTACATCCGCAGTGTCATCTACCGATAATGTTGTTTGACTGCAATAGAACACATTGTCAGCATCTTTCACTTCGAGTGCTGCTACATCCTCTGGTTTTTCAACGAGATAAATACCACCATTCGGATTGTCATACTGCCCCATAGTACCCTCAACTTCAGGGTGCCCCTGGTGCCCAATCAAAATACACTCAGTACCTCTGCGGCTAGCACGCGTCACTTCCATATGCACCTTTGTCACTAACGGACAAGTCGCATCAAAGACTTTTAGCTCTCGGCGCTTCGCTTCATTACGTACTTGCTGAGAAACACCATGCGCGCTGAAAATAACAATACTGTCGTCTGGCACTTCATTTAGCTCTTCAACGAATACCGCACCACGAGACTTCAGACCATCAACAACATATTTGTTATGAACAACTTCATGGCGAACATAAATAGGCGCTTCGAAAATATCGAGTGCACGCTCAACAATGCTGATCGCTCTATCTACACCTGCACAGAATCCTCTCGGGTTTGCCAGCAAGATATCCATCAGTTATTTACCTCAAGAATTTCAACTTCAAACGTTACTTTTTGGCCTGCAAGCGGGTGATTGAAATCGACAGTTACCGAGTCGCCGGCTACTTCTCGGATCAATCCAGGTAAGTCAGTACCATCAGGTTGCGTAAATGCAATGATGCTACCTACTTGAGCAGGGGTTTCTGCGCCAAATTTGCTTCTATCAACATAATAGATGTTATCAGGATTTGGTTGTCCAAACGCGTCTTCTGGCTCTAGCTCAAAAGATTTCTCATCGCCCGCTTTTAATCCAAGCAAGCACTTTTCAAAATTTTCCGTCAGGCTGCCATCACCCATAAACAACTTAGCGGGTTTATTATGAACTTTGGTAGAATCTGCTGCTGAACCGTCTGATAACTTGATTGAAAAATGGAACAAGACTTCAGACTTTGCTCCAATTAGTTGCTCACTCACGCATTTTTCTCCTGTGGTTTATCGCCACTGGTAAAGGCATCGAAAATTAATAGTGCAGCACCGCCGACAATCGCCATGTCTGCGACATTAAACGCTGGATAATGCCAGTCTTGATAATAGAAATGAAGGAAGTCAATCACATAACCATGAATAATGCGGTCGTATAAATTTCCTACCGCACCACCTAATACCAGGGCGTAGGCCAATCCCAACTTCCAATTTGATGCCGGCAACTTACGTAGCCAAAAAATCAATAAAGTGCTAATCGCCACGGCAATGCCACTTAAAAAGTAACGTTGCCAGCCACCTGCTTCACTTAGGAAGCTAAAAGCCGCACCATAGTTATGCATATAGGTGAGATTGAATATAGGCAAAATATCAATGGACTCATAGAGTTCCATTTCAGTCATAACCAGTGCTTTGGTGAAATAGTCTACTGCAAAAAGCAGTAGACTAAGCCACAACCACACCAGACCACTTTTCTGTGTAGTTTGTGTCACGTTTTACTCCTAGGCGAATTGACGCTGCTCGCCGTCACCTTCAACGTTACTAATACAACGGCCACAGATATCTGCATGTTGCTCATTCTTACCTACGTCGTCCGTATAGTGCCAACAACGATCACATTTTTTAGCCGATGTTGCCGCTACACTAATGTATAAACCATCAATTTCTGATGAAATTGCATTTTCTGGCTTGCGGTTGACTACTTCTACCGTTGCTTTCGAAGTCAGTAAAACAAAGCGCAATTCGTCGCCAATGGCGTTGAGCTGCTCAGCTAAGTCACCGCCAGTATATAGCGTTACTTCAGCCTGTAGCGTCGCACCGATCACTTCTTCTTTACGTGCATTCTCAAGCACACGGTTTACTTCATCACGTACCGCCAGTAGGTTTTGCCAGTACTCGTTATTCAACGAGCCTTCTGTCGCCCCTTCAATTGCATCATACCAAGTATCCGTGAATACAAACTGGCCACGCTCACCTGGTAATACTTCCCAGATTTCTTGCGCAGTAAAGCTCATGATTGGCGCCATCCAACGTGTCATCGCTTCGGCGATATGATAAAGCGCTGATTGACAAGAACGACGGGCATGGCTATCACTTTTCGCCGTGTACTGACGGTCTTTAATCACGTCTAGATAGAACGAACCCAATTCACCAGTACAGAAATTCATAAGCTTCTGTGTTACTTGAAGCATTTGATACTTGTCGTACGCTGTTTTGATCTCAGTTTGTAGCTGTGCAGCACGCGCAACAATCCAGCGATCTAGCTCAACCATATCTTCAATTGCTACTAAATTCGTTTTTGGATCAAAGCCGCTTAGGTTCGCAAGTAGATAACGACTTGTGTTACGAATACGACGATAACGGTCAGCTGAGCGCTTAAAGATTTCATCAGACACAGTCATTTCGGCCGTATAATCGGTAGAAGCTACCCATAAACGTAAAATATCTGCACCTAGTTTGTTCATGATGTCTTGCGGCGAGATCACGTTGCCTAATGACTTAGACATCTTATGGCCTTTTTCATCGACCGTGAAGCCATGCGTTAACACTTGCTTATAAGGTGCATGACCATTGATAGCAACTGAAGTCATCATTGATGACATAAACCAACCACGGTGCTGATCCGAGCCTTCAAGGTAAAGATCTGCAGGACCTGTTAAATCTTCACGCGCATCAACAACACACGCATGTGTTACACCTGAGTCAAACCATACGTCTAGTGTATCTTGTACTTTTACGTACTGTTGAGCATCTGCTTCACTTAATAGCGCGCTAAGCTCTAGGTCGTACCACGCCTGAATACCCTTTTCTTCCACTAATTTAGCAACGGCTTCAATAAGGGCTTCCGTTTCAGGATGTAGGCTACCGGTGTCTTTATCGACAAATAATGCGATTGGTACACCCCAAGTACGCTGACGTGAAATACACCAGTCAGGGCGACCTTCAACCATGTTTGCGATGCGGCTTTCACCCCACTCTGGTAACCACTCTGTCTTTTTGATTTCATTCAGTGAATCAGCACGTAGGTTAGCCTGATCCATGCTGACGAACCATTGTGGCGTCGCACGGAAAATAATAGGAGTTTTGTGACGCCAGCAATGTGGATAACTATGCGTTAGCGCCTTATGACGGAACAATACGCCTTTCTCAGTTAATAACTCAATGATGCTGTCATTTGCTTTAAATACGTGCTGACCTGCAAAAATCGGTGTATCTGGTAGATAAACACCATTTGCACCAACAGGGTTTGCAACTTCTAGACCGTAAGCCTGGCCCGCAGCAAAGTCTTCTTGACCGTGACCAGGTGCAGTGTGAACGATACCAGTACCTGAGTCTGTTGTTACGTGCTCACCTAAAATAACAGGCACATCGAAATCTAAGAATGGGTGTGCAACGCGCAGATTCTCAAGCGCAGCGCCTTTCGCGTAACCTAGTACGTGGAAGTGCTTGAATCCAAAACGATCAACAGCGTCTTTGACTAATTCAGAACCAAGTACAATACGCTGCTCTTGACCTTCATCTTCGATTTGTACCAGCGCATACTCTAGCGCGCCGTGTACTGCCACAGCGCGGTTTGCAGGCAATGTCCAAGGCGTTGTAGTCCAAATTGCGGTACTTACTTCGCCTTTGCCTTCGTGACCTTCGGCCAAGCCAAACGCACCAATGATTGCCGCTTGATCAGCAAACACAAATTTTACGTCGATTGCTGGCGATTGTTTGTCTTGGTATTCAACTTCCGCTTCTGCAAGTGCTGAACCACAATCCGTACACCAGTGAACTGGCTTTGCACCTTTGTGCAGGTGACCATTTTTGATAATACGACCAAGCACACGAATAGCATTGGCTTCAAAATCAAAGTTCATGGTTAGGTATGGCTTATCCCAGTCACCTAAAACACCAAGGCGTTTGAAATCTGTTTTTTGGCCATCAACTTGCTTTTTAGCATAGTCGCGGCACTTTTCACGGAATTCAGCAGCCGATACCTTCTTACCTGGTTTGCCTACTTTCTTTTCCACCTGTAGCTCAATTGGAAGACCATGACAGTCCCAACCAGGTACATAAGGTGCATCAAAATCAGAAAGCGTTTTTGACTTAATAATAATATCTTTTAGGATTTTGTTTACTGAGTGACCTAGGTGAATATCACCATTTGCATACGGAGGACCGTCATGCAAAATAAATGGCTTTTTACCTTTTTTCGCAATGCGAATTTGACCGTATAGGTCTTCTTCATACCATTTTTTCAGCATCTTTGGTTCGCGTTGCGCCAAATTACCACGCATCGGAAACTCAGTTTCCGGTAGATTTAAAGTATGTTTGTAGTCGCTCATTTATCCTACTTTCCGTATCGGCTACGTTAAAGAAAAACACTGTTTTGCATTGCTAACATCACGACTGATTTGTTCTGTTAACTGCGACAATGTTTCGAATTTTTGCTCATCGCGAAGCTTTTCAATTAGCTCCACTTTCATAAACTGACCGTAGATGGTCTCATTAAAATTAAACAGATGCACCTCTAAAAGGGCTTTCGTTCCGTTTAGGGTTGGCTTAGTGCCAACATTCGCTACGCCATAATGTGTTTTGTGACTCACAGTCGCTTTGACCGCATACACACCGCGCACAGGGCTCACTTGGCGTTTTAAGGCAATATTTGCAGTATGGAAACCAAGCTCTCTGCCTTTCTTCCAACCGTGAATAACACGGCCCGAAATGGCATAGGTATGGCCCAACATATCATGTGCTTGACGTAAATCACCAGCCGCAAGTGCCGTGCGGATCAACGTGCTACTTACACGACAATCTTGCTTGCGAAAACTTGCCGTGTCTTTTACTTGCATACCTAGCGGTTCGCCTACTTGCTTTAACATTGCAAAATCACCAGCACGTTCACGGCCAAAACGAAAGTCATCGCCGACCGTGAGCGCCTTGGTTCCAAGCTTTGTCACTAGGACTTCTTTGATAAACTGCTCTGCATCTTGCGAGGCAAATTTGCGATTAAAGTTG
This sequence comes from Pseudoalteromonas sp. JC3, assembly GCF_030291895.1. Taxonomy (NCBI): domain Bacteria; kingdom Pseudomonadati; phylum Pseudomonadota; class Gammaproteobacteria; order Alteromonadales; family Pseudoalteromonadaceae; genus Pseudoalteromonas; species Pseudoalteromonas sp. JC3. The sequence continues at coordinate 2,972,936 of NZ_CP127855.1, forward strand.
ACGCAAATGACCCGCTCTATGCCAAGCTCTTGCAACAGGACTAGCTTATCACGTAATCGCGTCAGCCTAGCCGGTGCTTTATCTTTGGCAAAAAACTCCAAGGGCTGCGGCTCAAATAACATCACTGTGCTTGGAAGTTGATAGTGTTTTGCGTCGCTAATCAGCCCCTTCAAAACCTCTACATGTCCAAGATGAACCCCGTCAAAGTTTCCAATCGTCAACACACAACCAAAATGATGTGGTCGAATATTATGGATCCCTCGGATTAGTTGCATAGTGCCGTGCCTTTGTGCAGCAAATATCAAAGAGCCCGATTATACCCAAGTTGCTTAAAAATGCGAATCAAGCATCTCGGATTGTGCTCAATCTTACCCCTAGTATAAATAGTAAACTAAAATAGCTCACCATCGCAGTTACTAATAATCCGCAAAGTAATAGCACCTGCTCCATCAGTCCCCACTCTAGCCATTCAAAACGTGCGCCGAGAAAGTATACACATACAGCCATCACGACCGCTGCAACAAAGCATTTGGCAGTAAAACCAAGAGAAAATGCGCTTAGCTGATACACACCTTGATGTGACAGCTGACGATAAAGTAAAAACGCATTACAAGACGCTGATAATGAAGTTGCCAATGCAAGGCCGATATAGCCAATAAAAGGAGCTAAAAGCAGATTAAACACCATATTCAGTACCATCGAAATGATACCTATACGAACTGGCGTTTTTATGTCTTGTCTCGCATAAAACCCCGGAGCGAGCACTTTTATTAGCATAAAACTTAGCAAACCGACGGAATATGCAGCAACACCTAAGCTGACTTTTTCTATATTGTCTGCATTTTGAGAAACAAACTCACCGTGTCCAAACAATACTGAAATGATAAGTGGGCTTATTACCATCAACCCAAACATTGCGGGTAAACCTAAAAAAACAACGAAGCGCACCCCCCAATCCAGCGTCTTTTGGAAGTCTGAACTATTGTCTCCGGCATGCAACCTCGACAATGCAGGTAAGATGACCGTAGCAATTCCAACACCAAACAGACCTAGTGGAAACTCAATTAATCGATCTGAATAATACAACCAAGCAATTGAGCCTGTGACTAAAAACGAGGCGATAACGGTGTCTATTAATAAGTTAATTTGGCTAACAGAAACTCCAAATAATGCTGGGATCATCAAAGTTCTTACTTTGGTTACCTCGGGGCTTCGCCAAGCAAAGCGGGGGCGACTTAGCACGTTTAAACGCAGTAAAAACGGTATTTGGAATAGCAGTTGAACCATTCCCCCAATAAATACCCCTAGTGCCAATGCATATGCACCCTGCTCAAATTTATCATGAAGGAAAATAGCGCAAATAATAATCGCAACGTTCAATAATACAGGGGTAAAAGCAGCTGCGGCAAAACGATTATAAACATTCAGTACCGCGCCACTCAGAGCCACGAGAGAAACAAAGAACAAATAAGGAAAGGTCAGTTTTAATAGTGCACTTGCAAGCACAAACTTTTCACCATCTGCACCACCTTGCCACCAATCTATGAACCAACTCGTACCGAATAATGCCGCAATGACAGGCGAACCAACTACGCCCAAAATAGTGACAATAAGTAGCACCGTGCCAAGTGTACCTGCGGCTTGTGCAACAAATAACCTCACTTTATCATCGCCATGCTTTTCTCTAATTTCAGAAAGCACAGGTACAAATGCCTGAGCAAACGCGCCTTCAGCGAATAGTCTACGTAAAAAATTAGGGATCCGGTTGGCGAATAAAAAGACATCTGCGGCCAATCCAGCGCCTAATAAGTTTGCCACGACGGCATCTCGAACGAGGCCCAGAACCCGCGAAATCATAGTCATGGCACTGACAATCATACCCGATTTAAATAACCCTTTTGCCACCTTAACTCCTAAATTCAGTGAATCGCGGCAGATTATGCCACAGTCGTTGTGCATTTAGCACTAGGCGTGCCCTGTCAGCTTTGATACAATACGCGCCATTAACCTTGGTAGGCCTGTTTCACCTTGTGAAATTTGACTGTTTACTTTGGTTCAGACCTGAGATTTTCAAGGCACTTTGTGAAGCTACGCTTTGCAAATTATTAGTGCAACTTGGGATATTACGGGTTTACTTGCCTGCTATAGAAGTAAAAATGTCGCATAGCAACGTTTTGATTTGTACAGGTTAAGAATTGAGAATAGCCCAAGTCGAGTCTTGGGTGTTGAACATTAGGCCGCGCTTGTTAATTTATATTGACTTTTGCGATTAAAACAGGCATATTCCTCGGCCTTTAAATTAAGCTTATTTTAAGATTGTTAGGAGCAAACCTTGGCTAACATCAAGTCTGCAAAAAAACGCGCTATCACTAGCGAAAAGCGTCGTAAGCACAACGCAAGCCGTCGTTCAATGATGCGTACATACTTCAAAAAAGTAATCGCTGCAATTGAAGCTGGTGATAAAGAAGCTGCAACTCAAGCATTCGCTGTTGCTGCACCTATCCTAGACCGTTACGCAACTAAAGGTCTAATCCACAAAAACAAAGCTGCTCGTCATAAGAGCCGTTTAGTTGCTAAGATCAAAGCACTTTAATTTGTTGCTGGATTGAAAAAACCGACATTATGTCGGTTTTTTTATGTCTGTAATTTATATACTTTGGTATCAAAAGATAAAATCAGTGCCGTTTTAAACCAATTCTAAATCTGGGTAAAACTTCTTCAGCATAGCCGCGATTTTCTTTGGCGAAAATGGCTTAACAACAAAACCTTTAGCACCGCGCTCAATCGCATCTTTAACATTGTCTACCGTTGAGTGTGCCGACACCATAACGACATTAATATTCGGGTTTATTTCATTTAGGGTTGCAATTAACTCTTTACCATCACCATCGGGCAGCTCAATATCTAAAAAGACAATATCAAAATGTTGCTCTTCACATGACTTTACGCATTGCGTTGCAGTGGAGGCTTCTCTTACATGATCAATGCCTAAGTGCATTAAGGTTTGATGTAAAAAGCTGCGAACTGTCCCTACATCATCGACGATTAAAATAGAGATGTTTTGATCCATAGTCCTTTCCCGTAGGCTGTAGTGTAAAAATAAGCTATTATACTTAGCATAGAAGCATTATAGAGACCTGCAACTAAAAGGCTACTTAAAGCATGGCAAAACCATCAAAAAAACAATCGCTTTTAGGTCAAGTACAGTCCAATCAAAAGAAACGCACTAGTACAACAAAAAACCGTCGACCATCGCCACAACAAATTGCAGCGATAAAGGCTCAACAGACCGCGCAAGCGCGGCAAACAAATACACCTCAAACACAAGCCGCTACAGATAACGATAAACCCAAGGGTAAAGGTAAGTGGATAGTGTTTGCTGTGATTGGTGTTTTATTTATTATCCTGCCAAAACCACAACTGATTACTTATGAAAAATTAGGCCTTGTGGCTAGTAGTGTATATTGGTCTGGTCTTCCTGGTATAGATCCTGTGCTATTTGATTCAAACTTACATCCAAAGCCTGCGCTTGAGCGCAATACACTATATTTATGCCACGATTTGAAAAACCCTGACTCCTGTCAGAAGTACCAAATCGTTAAGCAAGAAGGGTTTATTGCAGCCATGATGAAGCTGCTCCAAGGCTAAAGCGAAAAAGCAACGAAAATGCCTCTCTATTGGGGCATTTAAACCTTATACGCATATGTGAAACGCATTTACGAAAGGCCGAGCACCTCACAAGCAATTAATGAAAAGCGCGAGCCTTAATTGTCATCGCTGCTAGTAATTCACTTCTATCGATTAACCTACCAGCAATAACATGTACCACTTCACCCTCTTTCTCTACTATACCCTTTATTTCTAATAGCTGTGCGCCCATATAGGCTTGCTTTTGTGCTCGAGCAGTACCAGACCACACAATTACATTGATGTTGCCTGTTTCATCTTCTAAAGTAAAAAAGGTCACGCCTTTTGCGGTACCCGGGGCTTGCTTTCCTGTCACCAGCCCTATCACTGTTACTAACGATTTATGCGGTCGATAAAGCAGTTCATTGGCCTTAACCGTTCGGTGTATAAGCTTTTTTTGCTCAAGTTGCTTGATTGGGTGAGTGCGTAAAGAAACCTTAGTGCTATTGTAATCTTCCTGTAAGTTTTCAAACTCTGTGGCGCTAAAGTGACTATATTGCGACTCTTTCTCTTCAATATCGCTGAATAGTGGCAAGGTTTTACTTTGATCTGCAAGTGACCACCTAGCCGCATAACGGCTATCTACAAAGTGATGTAAAGCATCCGCGGAAATCAGCTTTTCAATAGTGCTGTTAGTAATACCAGCTTGCTGTAACTGCACGATATTCCCAAACCCCTCTTGAGGTCTGCATTGTAATAATTGCAGTGCTTCTTCTTCACTTAACCCTTTTATAAGCCGAAGTCCTAAGCGGATCGCAAACGTTGCTTGTCTTGGCTCTTGTACGACTTGATGTTCGTAATCGGACTGGTTAACACAGATAGGTAAAATGCTAACCTCATGCCTTGATGCATCTTGCAACAGCTGTGAAGCCGAATAAAACCCCATTGGAAAGCTATTGAGTAGAGCGGTATAAAACATTGCGGGGTAGTAGTATTTCAACCACGCAGAGGCATAAGCCAGCACTGCAAAAGAAGCTGAGTGACTTTCAGGAAAACCATATTCACCAAAGCCGCAGATCTGCTCAAAAATCCGCTCAGCAAATTGTGCTTCATAGCCCCGATCCAGCATGCCTCGAATAAGCTTTTCTCTAAACTGCATTAGCTCCCCGGTTTTTTTCCATGACGCCATGGCTCGGCGTAGGCTATCCGCTTCTCCTCCAGTGAACCCAGCAGCAACCATAGCCAGTTTTATCACTTGTTCTTGGAAAATAGGAACCCCCATTGTCCTCTCTAATACCGATTTAACCGCTTCGGATGGATAAGTCACTTGCTCTTCACCATCCCGTCGCTTTAAAAATGGATGCACCATATCCCCTTGAATAGGGCCGGGACGTACAATCGCTATTTGGATCACTAAGTCGTAGTAATTCGCGGGTTTCAGCCTTGGCAACATACTCATTTGTGCACGAGACTCTACTTGAAACACGCCAACACTATCCCCTTTTTGCAACATCTTATAGACCAAAGGGTCGTCTTGCATACGAGTCAATTGGGCAAGATCCAGATTTCGCTTCGTATGCGCTGCAATATAGCCAAAACACTTACGGATAGCGCTTAGCATACCCAAGGCCAAGATATCGACTTTGAGTAACTTAAGGGTTTCAAGGTCATCTTTATCCCATTGAATAATGGTGCGCTCTGGCATAGCTGCATTTTCTACGGGCACTAATTCATGTAATGGGCTTTCTGAGATAACAAAACCACCAACATGCTGCGATAAATGCCTTGGAAACCCCATAATGTCATTAACCAACTGAATAAAGTGCTGACCTTTTAATGAGTTTGGCTCTAACCCTAACTCCACTAATTGGGCCTGCCAGTTAAGTCCTTTATCACGGCGGTTGAGATGCTTAATAAAGTACTCTATTTGCGCCATTTCAATGCCCAAGGCTTTGCCAACATCACGCATGGCACTTTTTAAACGATACGTGATCACCGTTGCTGCTAATGCTGCGCGTTTACGACCATATTTTTTGTAGATATATTGGATCACCTCTTCACGACGTTGGTGTTCAAAATCCACATCTATATCGGGTGGCTCATTACGCTCTTTACTAATAAAACGCTCGAACAATACACCCACTTGCCGAGGGTCAACCGCGGTTATCTCTAAGCAATAACAGACCACAGAGTTAGCGGCTGAGCCTCGCCCTTGGTATAAGATTTGATGCTGTTTGGCATACATCACAATGTCATGAATAGTGATAAAGAAAAACGGATAATCAAGCGCTTCGATAAGCGCTAGCTCTTTATCAATAATGGCTTCTATATCTGGCGGCACGCCATCAGGAAAGCGAACTTGTTTACCCTTTTCGACCAACGCGCGTAAATAAGTCATTGGAGTAAAACCTTTAGGCACTAACTCCTGAGGATATTGATAATGCAATGAGTCTAAATTAAATACACATCGCTTCGCGATATTGGCACTTTCTTCAAGAAAGGTAGGTGAAAACAACTTATTAAGCTTAGTGATAGATCTAAGTGCCGACTCGCTATTGCTAATCATTTTCTCAGGGATCTCGCTTATCACACGATTCTGTCGAATGGCTGTCAGTGTATGCTGTAGCGCAAGTCTAGACGAGCAGTGCATAAGCACCCCACCAACAGCGCAAATAGGTATTTGGTAAGCTTTTGACAGTTTTACACAATGGGTAAAATAATGTACATCTTTTGCACTCAAGTTACGTCGGTAGCCAATCCATATTCTATTATGGTGATATTTACACAGCCATTGCAATGATTGAACATCTTGACTGTTTCCCTTTGGCAACCATAACAATAAGACATGCTTAAGCGACATAATATCCCACTCACTAAGCTGATATTGTCCCTTCTCCATTCGCTGGCGAGCATTACTGATCACTCGACATAACTCTGTATAAGCGAGCTGGCAAGGACAAAGAGCAACCAACTCAATATTGTTGTACTTCAGTAAACTCCCAACTATCAGTTTTATCTTGAGTTTATGATCTCGAATATAAGCATGAGCACGGACAATACCAGCCAAAGAGCATTCGTCAGTAATGCCTATTGCGCTATAACCTAAAAAATCTGCTTGTTTGACCAACTCTTCTGGTCGCGATGCGCCAGTCAAAAATGAAAAGTTGCTCTGGCAAAAAAGCTCGGCATAAGACATTAGCTAAATACTCCATGAATATACCAATGATTATTTTGCTCTCGAAATACCCATAACCGCTGCGCTTGTTCATTTTGTACAATAAAATAATCTCGCTGGACCGGCTCACCGTCCCACCACCCCGAAGCGATACGCTCTGGACCAGAAATAATATTGACTCTTTCACATAACAGCTGTGGCTTCGAAAATAGGATAGTAGGTCTTAATTTACTCTTGAGTGTCGTGAAATGTGGCTCGTGGCTATAAGTGCTGGCCTTTTCAGGACGAGGATCGCCTGTAAGTTGTAAACCTTGCACTGCCTGCTCACCGAGCTTAGCACATAGAATAGCCCGCAGTCCTTGCGCAGACATCGCACTTTGCTGCGTTGAGAAGAGATCTTTTATTGTGGCATGCTGCGCTTCTAGTGCATCAGCTTTGAGTGAAACACTTTGTACGGGTGCATCTAAGGTTATGGATTCTAGCTTGAGGTTTAACAAGCGCTGCCAATTTGCCGCCTTATATTCAGGCTCCGCGCTGTTTAATGTGATCTCTAAAGCCTCTTTATCTCGAAGTGCTAAGGTAAAATAAAGCGTTCGAGTTACTAAGTTACGTTGCTGTAGGAATAACGCTAAACGCGATAGCAAATGCTCGATTGGCTTTTCTAACCAAGCCATTACTTCGACTTCGTAAAGTAAAGGTGCAGTAAGCTCAAAGGTTTCCGCAGGTTGGTAATAGTTAAGGGTTTCCTTTAGTTTTCCAAACAAGCAGCCTACATAATGTACGAGTTCAGTATCAAAACGTTTGGCCAGTTCACTGAGTGAAAACAGCTCTAACTGCGCCACGTTTTTAACTCCGGTGCGAGCAAGCAACTCAATCACTTGACTGCCTAGACTTGTACGTGTTAATCCTATCTTCCCCAAGTAATGACGCTTTTGGCACTGCGTTAACATAAGCGCATTGCAATGCTCTCGCGCTAAGAGCTTAGCCATTATTGTGGACTCACCCATGCCGTAATAATAACTCTTGCCAAGTTGCGCTAATTGTCCAGATATTACTTGCCAGTAACTTGGCAAATCATGATAGAGCGACAGCATAGAATCGACTTTAAGCACAAGGCCATTAGGTTCATCGATTACAATATCTGCACTTACTTGATAAAGCGTATTGGCAATTTCTAATAGCTGCTGTCTTTCTAGAAGGTCGTCGTAGGGCAAAACATGAAGCTGTGTACACAATGCACAAGCAGTCCCAAGGCCCATTCCTATTTTTATACCTCGCTGCTGCGCTGCATCATTGAGCTGCACTATCTGGTTTTTGCGGCCATCAATAATAACAACGGGTGTAACAAAATCACCAGAAACCGTTCGCTTTGTCATTCCCTCTAGTTGCAGCATAGGAAAATAGAGATATAACCACATAACTAGCTCGTTAAACGCCGCTCATAGCCTGTAAATGCAACTATATTATCGCTAACATGAGGTAGATTTGGCTTTTCAAGCTCTGGCCAATAGTGGGGGTTTTCTAGTTTAAGACTACGATGTGCCAAGTGCCCCTTGTGCTTCTTCACTATCACATCCAAGCCGCTGTGCTGTGCTTGTAAAGCCACTGAAAGCGTAAATGGTAGAGTTTGAGCGTACTGTGCTTGATGTAAAACAAATAACCTACAACCTCCCGTCTGTGCACCTAGCTGCAAACGCTTTACAGCGGCAATAGAAAGCGCTTCGTGCCAAAGTACAAGCGCACTACACGCACCACTTTTTACACACTGCTCCGCAGCCCACAGTGCTTCTTTTTCACTTGGTGGCTGCAATATCATAAATTCACTCAGGTCTAACGATAAATAATGCAATGCCGCGGCATGTATTTGTCCTGGTGGATTAATTAATACCTTCAAACGGTTATCATCCGCAAAGTGGGGCAATATCAACCTTAACTCCCCTATTCCCATTGCAGTTTTTACACCAATCACACCTTGTTGCGGCCAACCACCACACAGCACATCATCAAGTGCAGCAAAGCGAGTACTGACGACATCATGCTGCACGGCCTTTCCACGCCCACGCCAAAGCAAGTTTTTACGCTCAAGAAGATCTATATAATTCGCCATACATCACCAAACACTGTTTATACATACAGTATATTTAAATAAAGACAGATCGCAAGTAGATCGCTAGAAAAGAGACGAGTTAAAAAGTAACCATGGTTTACGCTTTAAGTTAATCGTGTTTTGCTTAGAGGATATGAGAGTTGCAATGAGTACGGCGCGTAGATAATCGTCTTAGGCCTAGTTATCTAAGACAAGAGCTAACCAACTGAGCCTGCCACTTTGCCACAACAGGCAAAGTTATGTCGACATTATTATAAGCTTATGTTGAAAAGTGAGCTGTTTGATTGCGATGACAAAGGAAGGGCTAAAGTAAATGAGCTTTTTGGATTTTTGTAAAGGAAGCTCGCTTAGAAGAGAAAATGCAAGCAAGCCCAGTGGTCGGGATTCGAATCGAAGCGTCGAACCGCCGCAACCCCGGCGTGACAGGCCATGCCCACTTCATATTGTTAATCGGGCTTAATAGGTACAACCCATAACTCATTGGTTTTATTTAATTTAATTCGTAACACCGAATAAAAACTTTTATTTGACCACGAGTTTTGTAAAGTTTTATTTATCAGAGTTTGGAAGGCATAATATTACAGTTATCAATTATTATCTGAATTCGGGTATACTTACTGCGAAATTAAATTTTCACTTATAATATTTGGTAAGTTTTTTGACTAATATTTTTTCAATCTTTTAAATATTTTACGACTAGCTTTTACCAATTTTCCAACTTTTTTCGTTCTCGGTGAATATACTGGCAACGGTTTTGAATAGTCCAATACCACAGCTTGCGCCATTAAATCTAAATCATTGTTTTGCATATACCATTTCTTCTCAAAACGATAAAAACCCAAAATACCATTATTAACCAAGTAGCAGTCAGTTAACTGTCTAAGTTCCCTGATTACTTGTGAGCCACCAGTACCTCCCTTATTCTCACTATTATGCATTAATTGTGTATTAGCATTAAGTAATTGAGCAGCAATAATGCTATCTTTTTCACCATACAAACCAATTCTTTGTAAATCCAACATATGGGCCGCTGCCATTATATCACCCATCACATGAGGCTCAGCAAGATAATCACAAGCAGCAGTCAAAGCGTTGGCAAAATCATCTATTTGTAGTTGATCATCAAATAAACTTGAATATCGTGCAGCCTGACGAAAAAAGCCAACATCAGCACGGGCATAAGCTTGATAGTTTTCAGCAACATTCCCCTCACTTTCGCGTCCCGAGCGCTGAAATGCCCCCGTAAATTGCATTTGGCGGATAAACTTACACAGGTCTGTTTGAGCCGCAACCAATTGAACAATATCTTGTCGGAACTCATCAGGGTACTTACCCACCAAGCGAATAATATCTCCAGACAAACGACCTTGGCGAATACCGTGATCTAATGGATGATTAGGCCTAAAAACTTCTACACCATACGCTTTTATTTTGTCATTAGGTTTTAGCAAATAAGGCCGACCAAAATGAAACTTAATCAAATCCAGTAACGTTCGAACAAACTCCCATTCAGTCTTAGCTCTGCCCGTTTGTTCAGCGTAGAGTTTCATCTTCTGCAATTGTTCAGGGCTATAACGACTGGTAACGGTCACTGCATTGCGATCAGGCTCTATTGAATGGAACTCATACAAATAGCCAGAGCCGAATGTACGACGGAAAAACAGCTCAAAATCAGTCTTATTAATATTACCAATTTGTTCTGTCAATTGCGGATGAGCCTGCTCAATTAAATGCAACTCAAGTCGCGACCAATTCAATTGAGTACCTAAACGCTGTGTAAGCTGTTTAAGTAATCGACTCTGTTTGACTTGGACAACAGGGCCTCGCAGCCTATACCACCAGCTAAAAATAAATAGCGATACCAGCACAATAACCAATAACACAATGGATTGACTCTCGTTCATTACAATAATATCCATAGCAAATAAAACTTAAGTGGGCCGCCTTTTACCAGAATGACCATACCACCCAACTTGCCGAATTGGTTTTTTCAACCAATATCTTACAGTGATCTCGGCTAGAAACAGCCCATATAAACCATATAAGCAACGTTTTATCAAACGAGTTTTAGCAGTGCTATGATGGGATTTATCCATCAATTCTTTAAAAATAATCTGATTAAATGCGTATTTTGCAGAGCTTTCATCCACTCTAGATAACACAATAAAATTGCTCAGAACCAAACGACGCAAGCGTTTTAGATTAGACAAAGGTGTCGCCCCCGATTGAAACTCCCCCACAGCCTGCTCAACAATAGCAATTTTATTCATAGGTTCGGCATCAATAAAAATATTAGCGAATGTAAGATAGGTATCATCACTAATAACCCCAGAATCGAATTGGTGATCAATTTTATCTAATTTAAACGCTAAATATGCTTGCGGATATTTATTAACCTTATTATGTGAATTTCGGATGCTACTCCATAGGGTTTGGCCTTTTTGCTCAATCAACACCTTACGGCAGCCTGCAAGATGGCAATCATCCGACTTAATTTTGTCCACCAACATACCCAAGCTTCCAGAAGACACTTTAATATCATCGTCACACCAACAGAAAAACAATGAGCCAGCTTGACGTGCCAATTCCACAGCAGTATTTATCGCATCAATTTTATTTGGATAATCCATACTAATGAGTAATGTAGTTAGGCCTACAATCGACTTCGATGCCAATAACCCTTGCAACAATTCAATGTAAATATCACTTTCATGCTGATGAGCAGGATGATATTGTGCAGCCACGACCAGCTGCACATCTGAGCAAATTTTCTTTTCTAGCACCAACTCGACTTCTGCAAACAAACTTTCAAGCGTTTTATACAAATCAATAAGACTATCGCTAGTAAGTAAACAAGGCACTAAAACAGTTAACTGTGCAGACTCAGCAACTCCTCCCCACTCTATTTGATAACCATTTTTCGGCGCATCATATTGATAAACTTCACCAATGACACGTCTAATTGTGTTTAACATGGCGATAACTCACCGAATAATTGTTGTTTAATAGCCTCAAGATGATGAACTTGCAAATAAGCCCATTCCATCTTAAACCAAGGAGTCACTTGCTGTTCATTAGCAGCAATAAAATCGGCGACACCATCAATATCAATATACTGATATGCAGCCACTTCATCGGTATTTGGTTTTGGCAAATCATCGCAAATAGCCCAAAACACGTGACACAACTCATGCTCATGACCAACATCCAAATATTTAGCGCGATACAAGAACTTATACAAGTATTCCACTGATGCCTCTAAGCCTAGCTCCATTTGAACACGGCACTGAGCAGAATCTTTAATAGCAACACCCACTGACGGATGAGAACAACAAGAATTAGACCAACTTCCCGGCCAAAGTGGTTTTGGCGCAGCCCTTTGTTGCAATAACAACTGCCCTTGACGATTAAAAATAAACACCGAGTAAGCTCGATGTAATTGACCTTCACCCAAATGGGCCGCCAATTTACTCTGATGACCAATAACTTGATCATTTTCATCTACTAAAAGTAACTGAGGATTAATATCACTCATATTGATATTCTCCATAATCCTGAGTATAGAGGTTCTTGATAAACACACTCACACGCTCCTCAAGCTCAACTTGAATATTTACTTTCGATTGATTGTGTATCACTCCGACATCAACACCAAGCGGCGTCAACTCCTTGGACAATTGTTCACTATCTTCCATCTTTACCACACGATAATTGTTATCATTCAAAGCCTCTCGAATTTCTTCAGGCAAAATCGCATATTGTGGAGTTAAGTGTTTAGTATGAGGATACAAATGAGGTAACATTTTTAAAGCAAAAACATCAAAACGCACCGCCCGCAATCCAGCCAAAATATCGGCTACTGTGGTTTCTAAACTAAGTTCCATTTGCATCATGGCCAACAACATATATTGGCAATTTTGAATTTGAATTTTGCCATTATCATTACGTCTACCAGCATCGATAATTTTATCTTTATAAAAAGAAACGACCCTATCCACCGGATTTCTAACCAGTTGCAATATAGGCCAACCTTCATCGAACAGCGCCTTAAATTGGGCCAAGTCAATCTCTTCAAGAGTTTGCGCGCACGTTAAGCTGGTATACATCACCTTTTTATTGGTCACCAACAATTGCCGTTGCTTTATACTTTTAAAAAAAGCCATCACATCATCCCTTAATTTTCAATGGTATTGATCACCTGTTCAACGCCCATAGACAGCACCGACTCTTTCACTGCCACCACACCGCCAAGAGCATCAATCACCAAATGATACAAGGCATCAATGTTTTCCATTCTCAGCTCTTGAGGATTAGGTGCCATAGCAGATTCAAATTGCTGGTGCACTTTAGGATCTATCGCTTTGAGTTGTCTTGCTGATTCGCGAAAGCCCTGTAGCCCCCAATGACAATGCAGACGAATAAAAGCATCAGCCAAATTAAGCAATAGTTTTGAACAAGCAAATTCAAAAAAGCCGGGATGATCTTTAACCTGATGGATTTTGCGATGCAGGCTTTCAATCACCAGCGCTTTTTCCCGTCTGGCATCATGAGGAAAGGTCTCATCAATAGACTTGGCAGTAATATCTATAGCGTATTGCTTTAGTTTTTCAGCTATGCCGTTTGGATCTGACACAATAGTGGCTTCCAACATATGTTTGATGGTAGGACCATGCCTTCGGCTAAGCAGTTCAAGTAAGAAATCTTCAGTCACATAACGAAATTCAAATTCCAACCCTTCATTAAACACTTTCTTTTTATATGAAATATCTTCGCCATCGCGTATCAAAATCAAATCAATATCGCTGCCAGATTTAAATCTGCCTTTAAAATATGAGCCGTAGCCCATCACAGCAAGCACTTCATCGTCTTGTTTAAGTTTTTCGATTTCTGCATCGAATTTTTGATTCACTAATTCTAAACCCATCTTCATTTTCCCTAAAGTTGGTTACTCGATGTTATTGCTTCTATAGTTACCACTTCGACCAATGAGTCGAGTATGGGCCTACCGAACATGGCAATATTCTCTACCACCTTCGAATTATTTTGTTGTTTAGCCTTAGGATCGATTTTTGCCAGAATAGTAGATGTAGCCGGATAGATAATGCCATCAAAACCAGCCTGTTTAGCCAACACCGCAATTCTGCGAGTCAGAGGATAAGAAAAACGACTAAACATAAATACCATATGCAAAGCTTTTTGCAGCGGTTCGGCTGCAATACAAGTCAAATCCAGCAATTTTAAATGTGACGTCGGGCGCAATGTCGCAACAAAAAGGCTATCATTTGCCGCCGCTCGGCACTCATGAATACATATCTGAAGATTTTGCGATGCATACATGACAGGCATGTTATCCGAATCAAGTCGTCCCGAACCCAACAATTCATCTGGAGGGCTATCATATTCTGCTGAATTTTGTGGCTGCTCTGGCGATACTCTTATACGGTAAAATTGATCTGATGGGGTTAAAACCCGAACCGGATAACTCTCTAACGCTCGCAGTAGTATCTGGGAATCAGTATTCTCCAAATAGGCATAATTAATGGCATTTTCAATGCACAATATATCCTGTTTCAGGGTTTTCCCCAGACTGCTTGACAACTTTTGCTGTTTATTGCGCTCTATATTCTTATCATTGTAATAAGCAGCCTTAGCGATTTCCCCGTGCAAAAAGCACTTATCAGCCAATTCAATAACCATAGCGCCACTTAAACAATGGCCTTCAGTCGAATCGCAATGAGGGCACCCAGCTAAATCAGCGACAAACAATTCCTCAACATATCTTTTCAAACCCGGATTGTTAAAACAATCAGAACACAATACAACAGCAGACATCCGCTATACCTTATAGCCTTGGCTCAACTGCCAATATTGATTCAACATGATCAGCACCTGAGCACTACAAAAAACGTCTTCATTTTTCTTGATTTTGACATTCGGATGAGGAAATACCCCACCATGCCAGCAACCGTTTTCACTTTGTTGGCTAAGCAACCATTTAAGGGCTTTTTGAACGTTAGGATCATCTAATTGAATGCCCGTCGCCAATAAAGTTTTTAGCCCCAATACCGTATGTAAAGACTCACTGATCTGATTTTCACCATCAGTTTGGCCACTAACCAGACGTCCATCACTTTGTTGCTCAGATAAAACAAAACGTTGCGCTTTAGCAAGATAACTATCAAAACGGCCATTATCATTTAAGCGCTGCAACAACTCGCAAATTGGAGCCATCAGATAAAACGGCGTTTCATAATATTGCCAATGTTGACCCCAAGTACCATTAGCCAACTGTCCTTCAGTTAAAAATGTCAGTGCTTGTAAAAAATATTTAGGCTCAGTATCAACCCTAAGCAAAGCCAACATGGCAAAAGCGGTGACACTAGGCAAGTGCTGTACATCTTCGCTTACCGCCGGATTTTCGATTCTCCAACGACCATCATTAAGTTGTTTCTCACAGATATATTGCGCTTGATTTATCACATCGGTGCGCTGAGGAAATTGGCGTTCTAGCAAGGTCTTTAATAATTGCAGATATTCACTGGAAGTCTCAATGCAATATAAATCCGTACGTTTTGCTGAGTCTGGCACCATACCATCATCAGTTTCGCTACTGGCCAAAAACGCCATAGCGGCACTTAGCACTGCATCATTTTGCAAACTTTCCTGCTCAGTCCACAAAGTGATAGCCATAGCCGCTTCAATAGTTTCCCAAACATCAAAAGTGCCGTAATTAGCAGCTGTAATTGCTCCATTGGCTTTTTGTTGCTGACGCAAATAAGCCAACCCTTGTTCGCAGGCATCTTTGAGTTGTGTTGTAGAAATTCCTGTTGTCATATGTATCCCTTTTAAAATTCCTTCAAACTAAAATCTTCATCATTAGGCGTATTGCGATAACACTCTTGGCTTAAGCCCGTTTTAATTTTCTTACGCAAATCGGCCATTTTCTGTTTATAAGCTGCACGTATAGGCGATTGATAGCCAGTCGTCTCATCGGTAGTCAACGACTTAGCTTGTTCTATTTTTACATAGAGAGGCTCACTTAAATTACGCACCTTTTTGCAATGTACAGCACGTAAGGTAAACTCATCGTCCGCACCAATTCGAGTAGAACCATCAAATCCACCTAAAGTGTCAAAACAGCTAAAGCGCACTAATTGAGAGGGTTGATAACTGATGTATTTAATCCCCACTTTATGGGCAAGATAAGGCATCTTATAAAACCGTTTAATGTAATAACTATCGCCTTTATCTAAATCCGACATGACTTCCATATAAGCAGAGCCAAGTATATCGATATTGCTGTCTCTCATCCCATCATATAAACGGTCTAAACGCATAGCCACACTGAAGTCATCAGCATCGTGAAAGGCCAAATATTCAGTATCCAACTGCTGGATAATGGCATTTTTCATCCGATAAGTACCAACATTTTTACTGGCACGAAACAAACGAATAGGATGTTTGCTTAGTTGTTTAGTTTTATCTAACTGCTGTTGCAACTGAGCAAAGACATCATCTGATGAGGCATCGTCCATTACCAATAATTGAATATCTTTAAGACACGTCAAAGACAATGACTCAATAGCCCTACTAATCAAATGAGGTTGATTATAATGAGGAATAGCAATACTGATACGGCTCATTCGTCACCACCAGATGAAGCAGACCACACAATTCGTTTTAACGGTTTGTCTATCAGCACTCTTAAAAGCAATTCAAAAGTCACTAACAAATAACCAAAATAGAGTAAAGACTTTACAACCAGTTGACGATTAAACTTCAAAGGCCGTGCAAACAATGGTGCAAACATAATATTGTGATAAATATATTTAGCTTTAGTCTTATCGAACTTATGCAATAAGATCATATGACTAAGACTGATACGGCGAAAACGAATTAACTTTTGTTTAAGATTCAAATCGGTCAAATAATAAATTTTGGCCGCTTCAATAACCTGTATTCCATTCATAGGTTGACCATCCAAACACAGATTGGCAAATGTTAGATAGCCATCATCACTGATATCTCTTTCATCAAAGTCATGCTCAACAGCATTGAGCTTAAACAGCACACAGCCTTGGGGATATTTATTTGGTTTAGTCCTTGGAAGTTTTAAGTAACGCTGCTCAATAAAATCTTGCGGATTTTTAACTTGAACATGCACTGGACCTACGATGCAATTGTGTCGCACATAAATACTACCAATTAATGTTTCCATAATATTGTCAGACAACAGCAAATCACCATCACACCAACCAAATAATTCACTTTGTTTTTCTTTAGCACATTTAATTGCTCTTTTGATCATAGCG
This sequence comes from Pseudoalteromonas sp. JC3, assembly GCF_030291895.1. Taxonomy (NCBI): domain Bacteria; kingdom Pseudomonadati; phylum Pseudomonadota; class Gammaproteobacteria; order Alteromonadales; family Pseudoalteromonadaceae; genus Pseudoalteromonas; species Pseudoalteromonas sp. JC3. The sequence continues at coordinate 2,990,157 of NZ_CP127855.1, forward strand.
ATTTTATTGGCTTTATTTTGCTTTATCAGTGCCACATGTACATTAGATTTAGCCAATTTAGCGCATAAATCAGCAATGATTTGCTGGTATACACTTTGTTGCCAATTTCCCTGAATGCCTAAAATCAACTGAGCACTAGAGATCAACCCACTTTCAAGCTGTGAATTCAATTGTTCACACACTTGACAAACACAACGATAAAACGCGGCAATATTATCATTTGGCAATACCAAAGGTAGTAAAAAACTCAATTGGGCAGTATCACCTTCGCGGATGAATTCAACTTGAGCATCAAAACGGCCAAAATCAGCTTGCCAAGTTTTCCCAATGAGCTTACGCATTTGATTAAATAAAAAAGACATTGATTAGCTACTTCCACAGGCGGCCAGCAACATCCCCCACTGGCGGCAAATTTTCATTTGATAACGGATAGAGTGTGCAGGATGCCAACACAGCAGCGCCAATCTAACTAAATTAACCAAAAATCTGGCGAAAATTTTTAAGCTAAAAATGAAGCCACTGCGATTTTGATGAAAAATTTTGACATTAGTTTGGCCGACTCTAAAACTACGCTTACGCACCCAACTTTTAGTTGCTCTTAGTTGATCATAATCTTCATAAGCCAAAGCCTTACCCTCATAGGCAAACTTAGCACCTAAAGCTTTAGCCCGATGGAAAAAGTCGGTATCCTCACCACCTGAAATGCCAAATTGCAGATCGAACAATTGCCCGTGCATCTTTTGATAAATAGCCTTAGTTATCAAAATATTGCAAGAACTCAACGCCATTGAATCATGACTGCTCATCAATTGATGGCGATAGAAAAAAGGCACTTGACTCATCCAAGGTTCAACCTTAACTAAAAAGTTAGGAAGTGTATTACCCTGGACAATATCCGCTTCGCTTTGCAATTGACAATTAACCAACTGGTTAAGCCAATCACAATCTACTATTTCATCATCATCTACCATAGCAATGACACTAAAGTCATGTTCTTCAAATACCATCTGCAACAACATATTGCGAGCTACAGAAATATTGGCAGGCGCAACGGCACGGGTATGCAAAGTAAAACGATAATCGGCTAACCTGCTAGCCAACAAATTAACTGCTGATTGACTGTGATTATCATTGTCCACGACAAAAACACAAAATTGTGCAGAAAATTTCAGTTGATTAATTGAATCAAGCAAACGTAACAACGACTTTGGCCGTTGATAAGTTGGAATTCCTATGGCTACCTTATGCATCACAATACAACTAGCTATAAACTACCTTGGGACAAAGCAGCAGGCGCGTTGCCACTAATTAAACCAATACCATGCAGCAACAAATTATCACTGTGTTGATAGCTTTGATGTTTAGTCCATAAATAAACTCGGCTACCATGCTGTTGCGCTCTGGCAGCAAACTGTTCAGGCCACCCCCACAAGTATTCAGCAAATTCAGGTGACACAATAATGATGCGGTTTTTACACGAATTAGGATAAGACTCACTCCAACCAACCAGCGCGTAATCAATCAGACAAGTCTTTAAATCCCGTTGGGTAATACTGTTCACTTGCGGATTGAGGCTATGAATATAATCCACAACCTGAGCATTGCCGATATGTACAATTTGTTGCTGCATTTGAGGCTCTAAAGTATCGATAAACTCCAACAAAATACGCGATGCACGTTTAGCGGTGGTTTTTAGATTCAACCAGTAAGTAACATCTGGATCTGTAACTAAAGTCTCTAACAAAGCTATTCTTAATCCTTGATTGCGATAAGGAAAAGTTTTGCCGCCATCTAGGGTATAACCGTAGCCAGCATCTAAATCTTTTATTTGCTCCCAAGTCAATTGGTGAACTTTACCTTCACCATCAGTAGCACAGCTCAAGTCATTATCATGAAACGCCACCAAACGGTTATCACGAGTTAACTGCACATTCAAATGAATATTACGTACACCGTTTTTGATTTGTTGCTCAACCGCCGCCAGCGTGTTTTCGATTAAACCACTTTCACTTGCCGTAATACTTTGAGCCATACAACCAGTTTGCTTGAGTTTAAGATAGTCCACCACCAAACCACCGCCACGATAAGCAACAACATCACCTTGGTGGCGCAATTGAAACTCAGGGCTTTTAAAAAAACCAACAATGACTGTACCAACCAATGCCAATATCAGCAGTATGTTAGCAAGCTTCTTCATCTTTGATCCTCGGAATATTTTTCATTAAAGCGCTGTTGCAACCAATTAAAGTTGTTAATGAAGCTAGCGTGATCTTCTCCTGTTGCACTACATTGACGATAAAACTCTATACCTTCAACACAACCCCGTGCCACCCATTGCGCATATTCAACATCCTCTTTAACATTGGACCACTGTCCTAAGCGTTGTTGACGTATAAATTCTTCCCGCACTCGCTTTCGCGGCACACTCAATTTAACCGACTCGCGAAACGCTGCACGCCACGCATGAAAAGCGCTAGCATTAATAATAGTGGTAGAAGCAACCACATCCACTGGCTTGTATCGCTTACTTAGCGACATTGTCATATCGCCCCAAAACTCATCGACCGTAGCAAAAACTCGTTTATTAAACAGTTTTACCCCACCATTGCCATAACACAACCCATTGACCGAATTGATACAACGCCAAACATAAGTGGTGTCGTCACACAACTGTGATTCAGGTAAGGCAAAATCAAACTCAGAATGAATTTTATTATCACCATCAACAACAAAAAACCACTCACCACTAACCGCTTGAGCTGCTAATTTATGCGCATTGAGAATACCATCAACACCATGAACCCGCTTAACTTTTGGAAAACGTCTGCGTAAATTTAGCCAGTTATCCTCAGCACACAGCTCATCATATGAAATAAAAACAATATCGTACTGCATCATAATTCTCGCAATAAACTAGCCAAGGCATGAGATTGCTTGCCTTGGTTAAATAATTGACTAACTTTAGCTACAGCCTGTTGCCCAATATGAAGACGCATATCAGATGTAAAATTAGCTATTAGTTCAATCTTCAACGAAAGCCCTTCAATATCACCTTCTGCAACCAAAAAACCATTCTCACCATCATCGACCAACTCACCAATCCCCGAATGAAAACTCGACAACACAACTTTTTTCATGGCCATAGCTTCCATCAACACTACTGGCACCCCTTCCATATCACCGTTATCCGCAGTCTTAGAAGGCAACAACAAAACATCAGTTTGCGCCATAAGCTGCAAAGTTTTGTGATGGGCCAAAGCACCGTGTAATGTCACTCGATCCTCAAGTTCTAGTTCTCTAACCGAATTTTCACAAATTAGGTTTAACTCGCCATCACCGACAATATCAAAATGAAAATTGACTCGATTAGAAACTCTGGCCAAAGCTTCAAGAGCATCCAGTATCCCCTTCTTTTGAGTCAGGCGACCAACAAACAGGACACGCAATAACCCCGCATCCATTTTATGGTACTCAGCCAATTGAGCTAGTTGTTCAATATTCACTCCCATATGCATAACATCAACTTTCTCTCGCGCACAGCCCAAAGATGTGATCTTATCTTGCATAAAACGGCAGACCGATAACACCTTATCCGCTTGAGTAAATAACTTATGATAATGTGGTGTTAAATCTTTAAACGCTGGAAGCTTAGTAAGTTCATAGGCATGTAAAACACTAACTAACGGCCCTTGTATATAGCCAAACTGCTTTAACTGTGCCGCCATAACGCCTGCTCCCCCAAAATGAGTGATGACAATCTCATCAGCTGCAATACGCTTAGGACCTGAAACAATTTTATACAGTAACTTAGTGCGGTAATGTTTAGCATTTAAATTATCCCAGCGCTGTTTAAACTTACCTTGAGAATAAGGGTGTAATAACCAACGAAGCATACGCCCTTTTGAATAAACTAAATCTTGCTCACCAATAACATCGACTTCACACCGAGCCAACAGCGGATGCTCGTTAGCCAAATCCACATGATTACTCTGTTCTGAACAAGCTACTGTGACCACTCGAACGCTAATCCCCTGCTGCAACAAACCCAATATTTCTTGACGAATAAAGGTTTCACTCAGCTCCGGAAATCTTTCGAGAAAATAGACTATTTTCATCCGTTTAAACCAAATTTATCCAGCCTTTAACCGACGCTCTGGTAAATCTGTCGCAACACCGTGTAAAACTGGACACATGATCGAATCGGCTATATCAACATAAAAATTCGGTTGTGGCGGCTCGTTTGTAACATGAATAGGATCGCTAAACAGCAACTTGTTATGCTCAAAACGCAAATGCAATACAAAAGTTTTACGGGTACGACCTGAGAGTAAATTATCAGTGGCATGGATCAAACGACTATCATGAAAAGTCACATCACCACGCTTAGATAGATATTCCACCACATTCCACTTAATACCTGTCTTTTGGGCAAACTGCTGTCCCAATTCATCCAACGGTTTACGGAAACTGAATCCAGACACTTCGCGCTTATTCAGCGGCTCAAGTCGGTGAGAATTTTCAACATAAAGAATTGGCGCATCATCACTGTTAACATCTTCAAGAGCGATATGAGCTGTAATCCAGTGACCACTAAACAAATGTTTACCGTATTGACCGTCTTGATGCCAACTTATGTTGTACTCTAAACCTTCACCGGGCACTTTGTTAACCAAGTGAATAAAAAATGCCTGAGCAAAATCACTATTCATCAAGCGACTAGACAATACCCCAATCCCAGCTTCCATCAATAAACCAACCAAAGCAGGATCTGCCACAGTAGGATAAGAAACACGAGTAAGGTATTTTTCTGAATCTTTCGGAGGGTGAGTACGACGAGGTGGCGGATTACCACTAACATATTCACCAGCCATAATACGGTCATAACAAGCCTCTAGCTTATCTAGCATTTGCTCGTTAAGTAGCCCTTCAAATTTTACCAAGCCAGTATCATTCAATTGCTTTTGATGAGCAGACATATCATAGTATTTATCAAACACGGTTTAGTTCCTCAAATGTTTGTTTAGGCGCAGCAAAACCGACCAAATCAGTAGCAACACCATGAATTACCGGACACATCAATTGATCGGCAAAGTCCAAGTAATAACTAGTTTGTGGCGGATTATTCCGAATTAAAAACGGTTCGTTGATCACCAACGGGTTATGGCTAGTACGCATATGAATACTAAAGGTCTTACGGGTTTTACCACTGCGTAGATTGTCCGAAGCGTGAATTAAACGACTGTGATGAAAATTAACATCACCGCGCTTAGAAGTATGATACTTAACCTTCCAAGGTACATTTAAACGCTCAGCTAATACCAAGCCATGCTCATACAAATCAGCCTTAAAGGCCTGCCCAGTAATTTGTCCTTTATGTAAACCTTGTTTGAAAGTCGGTAAATGATGTGAATCTTCAATATACAATACTGGCGCATCATCTTCATTAACATCAGATAAAGTAATGTGAGCGGTGATCCAATCTCCTTCAAATAACCAAGGAGAATATTGTCCATCTTGATGCCAGCCGATATTAAACTCAGGCCCCTCGCCGGGCACCTTATTAATCAATTGAATACCCCAAGCCTGAACAAAATCACTCTCGCTTAATGCATTGGCCACAACCCCAATTCCAGCTTCCATTAATAAGCTGACCATTTGCGGATCTGCAATTGCCGGACAAGAAATTCTGGTCAAATTATCGTATGAGTCATTTGGCATATGAGTGCGATTAGTCGGTGGTACACCTGTTAGATAATTACCTTCAATAATACGGTCAAAACAAGCTTCAAGTCTTTCAAGCAAATCTTCACCTATTAATTTTTCGAAACCAACAACACCATTATCTAGATAATGTTGCCGCTTTTGATTAAAATCATATTCGCACTCAAACAAAATGCCCCCTCCTTGCAATCAAATCACCAAATACATAAACATCAACATCTCTGTCGGCAAAATCATTGATTACATCTTCTGGTGTCAAACAAATTGGCTTGCCACGACCATTAAGAGAAGTATTAATCAACGCCCCAACACCACTAAACTTTTCATATGCTAGTAATAACTCATGAACTTTAGCATTATCTGTTGAGCTAACGATTTGCAAACGCGACGTGCCGTCAACATGAGTAGCCTCTGGGATTAAGTCCGAGTCAATATCATAATTAAACAACATATATTTGGACGGAAATATATCATTGGTGATTTTAGCCAAAGACTCTTCAGCAACTATCGCCGCTAAAGGGCGATACCATTCACGAGACTTAACCATATGATTGAGTCTATCTTTCATTCCATGAGCCTGACAACTTGCAAATAATGAACGATTACCCAAAGCTCTTGGTCCCATCTCAGATTTACCCTGATACCAAGCAACAACCTCATGATTGTGTAGATATTTTGCTAATTTTTGCGCTGTATAGTCCTCGACAATAAAACCTTGCTTTTCAAGCCAGTCACGCTCAACTGTATAGCTTTCACCACAGCTATATACAGACACAGGCTCAAGTAAATGACCTTTCAATTGTAACTGGGCAAATATCGCCGCTCCCAAACTTTGACCTGAGTCATTGCAAACAGGAGGTACAGAATAACGTTCACCATAGCGCTGCCACAGCAGAGTATTCACCATAAGATTCAATGCGCAACCACCAGACATGGAAACTGAGAGGTCCTCATCAGTAACAATGTGACTAACATGCTCAACCACTGTCTGAGCGAACAATTGTTGTAAAGTCGCCGCCAAATTAGCCTTAACTTTAAACGTCGGTTGCCCTATATATTGTTTAAACAACTTAGCTAAAAACTTAGGTCTTTCAACTACTGAATAATCATAAAGATTATGTGGTGCAGCCAAAATCATCTCAGCATATCTCGGTTCATATTCACCATATGCCGCCATACCCATCACTTTGCCTGCAGCTGAAGGAGATTTTTCTATGCCCATCATAACCGCAAGAGAAGTCCAACCCATACCAGAGCCAAACCAAGGCAATTCATTGCAATGAGTAATAGTTAATTGTTTGCCATCACGACGAACCACACAATTACGTGAAAAATGCCCCCGCCCTTCATTAACAAAACACAGCTGTTTTTCCGCTGGTTTAGCATATTGAAAGCCAACCATTGCATGGCACATTTCATGGGCAACAACAAAACATTTAACTGACTTTCCTGTAATCAGAGTTTTAGACTCAAAATAGAAGTTATGCTGGTCAATACCTTGATTCAACGTTTCAAAATCATCGATTTTTGCGACCTTATTGCTAACGTGAGTACTAAAAGAAACCACATCGACCCTTTGCAACAAATCGGCCTTATGCTCTTTTAGATAATCCAGGGTAGTTTGAATTTTTCCATCGTGTTTGACCCGAGATAACCGCTCGGTTTCAATCGACCAAATCAATTCTCCATTTTCAACAAAGCTAACAGCCGAGTCATGACCTATTGAGTGAACCCCCATAATCAACATGATGCTGCTTCCTGCGCTTGTTTGGCCGCAACCCATTGTTCATGCATCATTGCTAATAAACGCACAGTCCGATTAGTGGTCAGGCGCAAGGCTCCAAACTCCTCAATATACATTTGACTAATCTGTTCGATATTGAGCTTTTGTAACAGCAACACCAAATCCTCTGGTGAAGTAACAACTTTGTCAGTCAACTGAGCATCAACAAACATATTCATCATTGCCTTAGCGCTATCTGTCATCTCAACTTGATGCTCAGACATTTTAGCTTCAAGACCAGCAATCAGTTGAACCTTGCACTGACCTATTTGCCCAAGAACTTTTTGCTCTTCGGTAGGTGGTTGTAACCACGCTAAGTTAGGCCTTAAGTTAATCGAATCACCAGCCAAATACTTCAATACATTGGTTCTTAGTTCACAATAAGCCTGTGGCGAGTCAACCAACTCAGCAATCTTGTTGTAAATATCTTTCCAATCATCTCTGATACAACCAAGTTGATGCTGCTCAAGGTACTGTGCTCCCCACTCTTCCATTGGCAATCCAGAACGCAAACCCAACACAGGTTGCTTACCAAGTACAGCTTCGATCAATGTATTAATACTACCTTTACCAACATACACAGTGCCTTTCTTACCAAGTTCGGCCACTAAAGCTAAAAAATCCTTTTGTTGCAGACCATCAAGGACTTTTGCACGGCCCGGATAATCACGGGCGCTTTGTTCAGCTACCGCCAGCTCTTCAGCATCATTGATCACAATATAATGAAGGTTTAAATTGGTGTTTTTCAACAACTCTTGATACAACAATGTATATTTACGCCCACCGCGATTACTTACCAAAATCACATCTGTCAATTCACTAACTTGCTGCGTATCAGCTAAATTTTCCATTTGCACCGAAGAGATATAACCAAAATCATGAATTTGTGTTGCAGGCACTTTCACTATATCGCGCAGATATTCAGTTGCAGCAGGTAAACGAGTCAGATATTTCATACCGCTATCAATTGCACTACGGTGAACATCCATACTAAAGTGACCGTGATTAGTCACATAGTTATATAATTGTTCCGGCATTTTCTTAATTTTCTGGGCTGCTAACATACGAGCCACCACACCTTTAGTGCAGATAACGGTCGTAGGTTTACGCTGTTCAATCGCCTCAAGCAAAGGTAAATATTCAGAAAAATCTTGCTCTTCGGTTTGCTTAGCCACCCTATGATCTAAACGGGTAACAATATTCAAATAATTATCAAATACTTCATCACTATTAGCGGCACTCTTTACCGCCATCTTAATGTCTTGACCCACTTGAACAAAATTATCAATATAATCATCACCAGCAATCAAATCCACAAGCTGACCCGAGGTCTTAGTCAAAAACGCCTGCAACTGTTTAGCAGCCAGAAAATTCCCAAATTCTCCCCAGGACTTCATACATACAATTAAAATCATCCTCAAGTCCTCTTATTGTGCATTCATAGTAGTAGTAATGTAATCAACTATATCCAAACGAATTTGAGCAAATTGCTGCTGACAATCTTGACTCCATATGCTTTCAAGCAGTTTGCTCAAAGTACTGTATTCCCTATCAAGAACTTGCAAAGCAGCATTAATGCGGATTTGAACGTCAGATTTAGATTGCTCAAAAGTCGCCTTATCCATAACTTCAAAAATAATATTCTCACCTTGGATTTCGACATCTTTAGTAAAATCAATGGCATCATCAATCAAACAACAAATACGACCGAAATAACGGGTCGCTTCAATGAGGTTATGGTCATTTTGTTGTGGTAAAGCATCAACAAAATCTCTGGCAATCATCGCGAAGAAACTACCGATGCGGTCAGTAGAAACATATTCGTCACCATTTTCCCCCTTTGCTTGGGCTATTTTACTTTGAATAATGGAGTCGTAGAGTCCTTTACAAGTCTGCTTAATATTATCTAAACGACTTTTCTCACCGCAGCTTCTTTCAGCAATTGCTAACATCATGATGTAAAAGACATACATATCTTTATCGCCGACCCTTTCGTCGCCATCAATAAAGTCGTCGGCGATACTAGTAGACAAGCTAAACAGTAAACTTTGCATCACACTTTCAATACGCTCAGGCCATTGCTCTTGAGGAATATCGCAAACACGAAATAAAAACCAAATTGATGGGTATCCCATGCACTTTGACGAAAAGTATTGAGCCGACTGACCCAATACAGAACTAATAAGAGGGCCGTATTCTTGCAAATGCTCACAAACCTGTTGAGATACTTGATTGCGGACAGGTGTCGCATCCAAGATGCGCTCAAGCGCATCAGAAACATATTTATCCATGGGCTATTCCTTATTATCAATGACAAATTAAACGATATACGGGAAGAAAATCCCAAACACATACTCATAGAGTTTTACCCCTTCAAGGGTAATAAAGGCTTGAGTTGAATTACCATGAACTAACTTAAAGTCTTTCATATCCACAATATCAATAATCACTTCAGCACGACCATCCTTTACTCCCATAATGGTTTTAACCTTTCCTTTAATAGAACCATACTTAAGATAATTATATGCGCTGAGTTTAACTTCAACCTCTTTACCCAAGGCGATATCGAGAATGTGCTTTTCATCGACATAACCTTTGGTAACAAAGTGCTGTCCTTCAGGGTAGATGGTGTAAACCAATTCGCCTTTTCTATATTGGGTTTTGCGAATGCCATTGAGACTTTCAAACTCAACTCGGCCATCAACTTCAGCCTTGCCCTGCAAGCGGTTATGATTTTTTTCCAATTGCGCTAACTCTAATTCTTTAAGTTTTAGGCTATCGGCAAACACTTTAGCTTCGTTTTCCAATACAGATAAAGTCACCGCCATATCGCGTTGACGGGTTAAACCTATCTGTTGTTGGCTTTGTTGATTTTTTAATTGCGCCAATTTCAGCTGTTGTTGATGAATATCTTGCTCCATCTCAATGATTTCCGCTCGCTTATGGAATAAATCCTGTTGATAGCGGATTTTGCGGTCTTTAGAGATATGACTTAAATTAGTCACTCCTTCGACAAAGGTCGATTGCTTAAGATAATCCTTATTAAGTAAAGTCAATTCTTGCTTCAACCTAACCAGCAGGTCTTCGATCATGATAATCTCAGCCTTTATACTTTTGACTTCAACCTCTTCAAACTGACTGAGCATAGCCACCGAACTTCGAGTTTGCTCTATTTTCTGCTTTAAAGCCTGCGCTTGCACTTGATCGCGGATCTCTTCTTGCCGAAGCAAAACCAACTGATCCTTAAGCTGAATATTTTCCGCTTGGTACATAGACATATCGGACACCACTTTACTCCCGTCAGGCACCTGATATTGATCAATAATAATATCTCGCTCAGCGTAATGAAGGACAGGTTCGGGAACGATATAAATAAACGCTTCTTCCAGCACCACTCGCAATTGAATCGTTACCGCCAATGACGCCACTAATGCAATAGAAAATAACCAAAAAGTCACTTTTAACAACTTAGAGCGAGCTTTTCTCAATTCACCGTGAATATTGTCATTGACCTCATGCATATGCCACATCCTTGCGTTTATCAGTCTGTTTACTATCCGACAGACGTTTAGTTAACGTCAGAAGTTCACTGCGTTCACTATCAATAGTAAAATCATGGGCAACATAAAGAATGATACAGTTTGTTTTCTGATTAATAAGCTCACCAACAATCTTACTAGTGTGCTTATCTAAACCACGAAACACCTCATCAAACACCAATATAGGCTTATTCGACAAATACACTCTCAAAAACAAGATAATCTGTCTTTGTCCCTCAGAAAAAGGATTCACCCTATCACTAATTTGCGTATGCAATTGCTCCGGCAAAGCTGCAATTACAGACCATAGACCTATTTTCTTAAGTAAATCAACGACCGTTTCTTGTTCGATTGCTTGGCCTAAAGTAATGTTTTCCCACAGCGTAGTAGTAAACAGAATGTCATGGGGAAAGTACGCCGCACAATGGTTAATACGACGGTTTGAGTTAACCAAACGCTCGCCAATTTTAAAAGAAAATTCGCCATCAATGGGGTCAAACAAACCGACCAACGACTTACAAAAAGTCGTTTTACCTGCACCATTAGCACCAACCAATTTATAAATTCGATTAAGTTTAAAGGTAGTATCAGGTACATCACAAACAGCCTTACCATTAACCCCAACCTTAAGACCACAAACACTTACTTGCTCAATTGGCTGACATTCAACAGGTTTATCATTCAACTCCTTTTCATTGATACTGACACTATCCAAAAACTCCCGATAACGCTTTAGAGTTATACTAGTGCGCTTCAATTGCATAAAAGACATCAATATTTGCATTGTGGTTTTCATCGAAATTTCAGAAAATGCCATTAAAGTCAACATTTCACCTAAAGTGAACTTATTTAAAGACAAAATACTTATCACCACAATTGCTCGGATAGCAATACTGCTAACAGTACGGACGACAGAAGTACTAGTTTGAATTTTTTGCTGTAAAAACGACACATCCCGCTCACGATTGAGAAAATCCTCCATACGAGCAGTACATCGTTTAAAGACTTGACTTTTATAATTATTAGCGCGGATAGTTTCCCGCCCATCAACAATATCATCGACTACAGACAAAAAATCTGATTTAATTTGAAAACGCTGGGTTTCATACTCAACAGTTTTAGGAACGGCTTTAAGGTAGATCACCACCAACAACCCCAAACTGATAGCCATCACCAAACCTATCAGAGGGCTCATATACAAAATAATCGAACTAAGAACAAAGATGGTCAAAAAGCTAACGGCGATATCAACTTGCAAAGTTAAATAATACTTTTTGATATTCTGAGCATCATAAATCCTCTGAATCAAACTGCCCTTCTTATAACTGTTTAATTCAGGGATTTTGGCCGTAAGTAAGGCCACCAAATACTTATCTAAATGATGGTAATCGAGAAATTTTTCTAACACCACTCGATAACTTCTAGACAAATACCCGATAGTCAAATTTAGAGTTTCGTAGCAAGCATAAAACATTAAGAAGATTAGCAAAAATCGCATATCCCCCGACGGAATAACGCTATCGATAAGATACTGGGTAAAAAACGCCGTAAACGAGCCAATTAAACTAATTAGCAAAGCGAAAACAAACAATACCCGAATATGTTTGGAGTAAGAAAAACTAAGTTTTAAACGTTTAAAAAGCATAGACAAAACCAGATATAATACTCACAAACTAAATCGTATACTTAGTCAACATATGCCAAACGTAAGCATCTAAGTCACTCAGCGCTTGAGTATTTGGAGTATCGATTCGAGCAAGAAGAGCATGTGCCGCCTCTCGATGTTCAGCAAGAGTCACTTGAATCGCCTTTTTCACTTGTGTTCTGGTCATTGATTCTAAGTCATCTTTGTTACTGACCAAATCCACAATAGTCTTTTTACCATTTAACCGATCAAGCCCCGGCGTTTTACTTGTTTTCTCATCACCAATAAAGGCATCATAAAAATCATCTAGAATCTGCAAAATACGAGCAACTTCTCGGGCGTAATCAAACAAATGCTGACTAAGCTGTTCATTTTCATTAATCACACCAAGAATTTTCATCGGAAGAGAGATAATCGAGGAAGTTTTACCATCAATGAGTTTATAATAACTATCGAGATCTTCGGTATCAAAAGAATTAATATCCAATAGCTGACCATCAACTAATTCCATGCAAATATCACACAAATACAAACTGCAACCTGCAGCATATTTTGCCTTAACGGAATTAGCCAATTTAAATGCCAGACTAATAAGAAAGTTACCAGCCAAAATGGCAGTATCGGTACCATATTTTTTGTAAATTGTTGGCTCATTACGACGATAATCAGAATTATCCATAATATCATCATGTACTAACGCTGCCGCGTGTAACATTTCAATAGCAACAGCAACTTTCATTGCATCAGAAGCAGATTCTTGAGGTTCGTCATATACTTGGTTAGCCATGAGAACCAAAATCGCTCGAATACGTTTACCACCTTGAAGAGCATCACAAATCGGTTGATAGATATTTAAAAAACGAACCTTGTCCATTTCTTTTAAGATTTCATCATCAATTCTTTTTCTAAAAGATAACCAAGATTTCCCTTCCAAAACATCATTTGGTTGCTTAACTACGTCCATATCATCCATCATGCTTGCATATCCTTTTAATTTTCGAGACGCGGAATTATACCCAACTTTCTAAGTTTTACTACTAAAAAATCACATTTTACTTTCAGTTCACCTCTCATACTTAACATAAAAACAACAACCAACCAAACTAAATAAACAGTCAAACAATCAAGAGTTCAAGGTAAAACAAAATTGAGCTTACTGCGCCCCTTTGCCATGTAGTGGGCTTTCCCCACCTCGCACTACTACGAGCGCTCCGGCCAATATATTTATCGATTTCAGACAGGTTCGTGGTTCAATTTAAAACATCCTTGTTAGCCCTGAACTCCGGGCACACGGTAAGTTATATCCCATGACCAAACTTCATTCGGTGTAGCAGCTGTAAAACTCGTGGGTTTAGCCACTTTTCTCAGTGCTTTGCTGCGACCACGATGATGTAATTGGTTTTCAGCCTTAAGCACACGATAGAAGCTTGAAACTGAGCCAAGATAGATATTGTTATCTAACAACCTAGGCACTATCTGTGAAGGCGGTAAGCTAGCAAATTCAGGCTCATTACAAACATCAACAATGGCTTGTTGCTCATGCACGGTTAGTTTATTACTTGGCACTGGACGCTCTGCCTCTGGGCGTTTGTCTGTTTGTACTATGCCTTGCTGATACCATCGTCTATACGTTCTCAAGCTGATATCCATTTCTCTGCAAGCTTTCTCTACAGCGCAACCCGATTGTTTTGCTTCTTGAATTAAATCAATGTATTGCTGCCTATGGTCAAGCTCTGTTAATCGTCCCCTGAGTCCTCCCCGAATAAGGACACAGACGTTATCGTAAAGGTTGCCGAAGCAAACGTGTCATCATCCTAAATCGGGTTGGCATTGAGCATAAACCTGCGATTGTTGACATTAAAACACGGTTTGGTGATTGGGAAGTGGATACTGTACTTGGCAAGCATGGCACGGGGGCAATCGTTAGTTTGGTCGAACGTACAAGTAAGTTTTACCTGATACGCAAAGTTCCAGCAAAAAGTGCAGCGCAAGTGAGCAGAGCGATGAGAGGCATGCTGTGGCGCTATCGACGTCATGTTCATACGATAACCGCAGATAATGGGAGTGAGTTTTGCGAGCATGAATATGTCTCAGATAAGCTAAAAACCGATATCTATTTTGCTAACCCCTACTCCTCATGGGAGAGAGGGTTGAATGAAAACTTTAATGGTCTGCTGCGTCAATATATTTGCAAAGGAACAGATTTACGAACGGTGACAGATAAGCAAATTGCGCATATAGAGCGGGCGATCAATGCGAGGCCGATAAAATGTATAGGGTTTAGGCAACCTGTGGTGATATTCAATGAATTACGCAAAGCAGCCTAATTTAGCGAGTGGTGCACTTCGGACTTGAATTCGCGGGTAGCAATGAAGAGAAATAAAACAAAGATAAAAGATAGATATGCTAAGAAAAAACAAAGTTGATCATGAAAACCAAACCGCATTCTCGTGACCAATGAATACCATTTTTAAACGCCCACGGTCACCAAATGGTGATCATCTGATCACAGGATAAAATAACAATACAATAGAAAAAGAAAATTAGGAGATAAGTAATTGAAATATGAGAAGAGAGATTGCAAACTGGCGGAGTGGACGGGACTCGAACCCGCGACCCCCGGCGTGACAGGCCGGTATTCTAACCAACTGAACTACCACTCCGCAGTGATAGATTTGCAAGATATCTTAAATGGC
This sequence comes from Pseudoalteromonas sp. JC3, assembly GCF_030291895.1. Taxonomy (NCBI): domain Bacteria; kingdom Pseudomonadati; phylum Pseudomonadota; class Gammaproteobacteria; order Alteromonadales; family Pseudoalteromonadaceae; genus Pseudoalteromonas; species Pseudoalteromonas sp. JC3. Next base: position 3,005,541 of record NZ_CP127855.1, read on the forward strand.
GGAGTGGACGGGACTCGAACCCGCGACCCCCGGCGTGACAGGCCGGTATTCTAACCAACTGAACTACCACTCCGCAGAGATATCTTAATGACATTATTTTACTCGTTTTAGTGTTGGCGGAGTGGACGGGACTCGAACCCGCGACCCCCGGCGTGACAGGCCGGTATTCTAACCAACTGAACTACCACTCCAGCGAGTAAACAAGCTGTCATAAAGCTTGAATATAGTTATGCGATACATTGGCGGAGTGGACGGGACTCGAACCCGCGACCCCCGGCGTGACAGGCCGGTATTCTAACCAACTGAACTACCACTCCACTGAGTATTCGCATATTTTGCTTCGAAGTGTTGGCGGAGTGGACGGGACTCGAACCCGCGACCCCCGGCGTGACAGGCCGGTATTCTAACCAACTGAACTACCACTCCATAAGAAGCAAATGCACGTTTGTAATAAGTATTGGCGGAGTGGACGGGACTCGAACCCGCGACCCCCGGCGTGACAGGCCGGTATTCTAACCAACTGAACTACCACTCCAGCGCGACTTATTGATACCACGAAGAAATTTGGCGGAGTGGACGGGACTCGAACCCGCGACCCCCGGCGTGACAGGCCGGTATTCTAACCAACTGAACTACCACTCCGCGTCATATTCTTGCAGTGTTTGCTGTAAGGTGTGCTCCCTGACAGCGGCGTGAATAATACGAATGACCCCCTCATGAGTCAACCGTTTTTTGAAAAAAAACCGTGTTTTTTAGTTATCTTTCATTGAAAGGTTCAAAATATCACCTGATTTATCATTTTTTGAACCATTCCCTGCTGCGTTATTTTCAGATGGTCCTAAATCATCAAGATCAATGACTTCTTCGGTTTTCTTAAATGGATTCTTTGGCATTGGTACTTTTAGTCTAATTGGCTTTTTTTGCACCAGAACACGAATGGCTAACCAACCGAGCAATAATACAACTAAGTTACCAGCAACAATAATACTGACTAGTAGCGCTGTACTTATAGTCGGCTCTGGTTCTGGCTCAGGTTGTATCACTGCCGGTAACGCAGCGGCTTCCAATTCAGGCACTTTTTCAATGGGTCTTTCAATTTCAAAATTGTAGTTTGGCAACGTTGCCATAAACTCACGGCCATTGATATTTTCACCAAATACGGAGATTTCTACACTATAACGCCCCCAATCATAATTCTTGATTGGCAGCTGACGATAAAGCCGTTCTTCTGCATCTAAGGTAAACATCTGCTCTTCACCATTAGGGTAAAAGATTTTACCCTGTAGCAATATGGTCTCAGGTTTCACAACCGTGTCGTCTATCGTAATAGTAAGGCCATGTTCAAGCTCGTTTTCACCCGCTAGCATCAATTCAAAGTTGAATGGCGGCTCAGCGATAACAATAGGTGATTTGATCACTCTTCTTTTTAGAATGGGCGTTTCTATGAAAAATTCAGGCTGCCACTCTCCCGCAGGAAAGTTTAATTTAAACTCACCAGTAAAAATTCCATCCAAGGGTCTTTCATCAAACTCTCGGCCATCATCTTTAAAGTCGGTCACGCTTTGCGTACCTGCACCAAAGTTGGCATATTCATCGTTATTGGTACTAGAGAACTCCACATACAAAGTCACGACATCCCGGAAGTAACCCACATCTATCTGTTTGCCATCATTAGTCACGCGCCCTGTTACCTTCAGCACTTCACCACGGAATAATAGCGGGGGCAAAGCTTCAACTTCGAGTTCAATGTCACCAAGCACCATTATGCGGCTGTTTTTTTGGATCTGTCCGATGACTTGCCAAGGGCCTGGCGTTGGGTTCTTTAGAATGATCAAGTCATAACTGACTTCGTCATACCATCGTAGTGCATCATTATCCAGTGAACTGGTCGCATAATATTTACTACCATCAGGCTTCACAAGTACCACGGCGGGAGCGCCTGGGGCGCGAAAAAACAGTAAAGTGATCTCTTCAATATTATAATCAATACGAAAACGGTTATCTAAAAGAGGGATTTCATTTACCTTACCGTCCCGCTGCAACATCGTTATCTGTGGTGTTTGAGCGCCAACAACCGTACTTACTAGCAGTACAAACCCCAAGATAAGCTGTTTTAGATTCATGTATTAACCCTACATTGCGTTGATGGCCTGAGTGATCTTTTTTTTGGGACAAAGCCCCTAGTTAAGCGTCTACTCCACCCCAACGATACCGATTATATTCATTATTGTTGCCACAGACTTTGTCCACAAGCTTTGTTTACAAGCTCTAAACGTTCTGTATGTGCTTGTTCTTCATCGGCAGAAGCACGTAAAACTTTAAGTGCAGGACGATTGCTGTCTAAACGAATAATGCCACCGGCTGAGTTAGCCTGATCACCTTTATTTTGATTTGCCAAATTCAGCTTTTTTTGGCCTCCCGTCATCGACAGGTAAACATCAGCAAGGATCTCGGAATCCAGCAAAGCGCCGTGCAGCGTACGCTTTGAGTTATCGATATCGTAGCGACGGCAAAGCGCATCTAGGCTGTTCTTCTGGCCCGGATGAAGATCCCTTGCCATCACCAAAGTATCTAGCACTTGACAATAGTCATGGGTTGCCGGAAAGCCTTGATTTAACTTAGCAAACTCGTGATCCATAAAGCCGACGTCGAACGGCGCGTTATGAATGACAAGCTCAGCTCCTTTAATATAGTCAAAAAACTCTTGCGCAATTTGATGGAAAAAAGGTTTATCACGTAAAAATTCGTTGGTGATACCGTGAACATCAATGGCTTCTTCTTCAATGTCGCGCTGAGGGTTGATATATACGTGGAAGTTATTCCCCGTTAGTCTGCGATTGACTAGCTCAACACAACCAATTTCAATGATCCTGTGCCCTGCTTTAGGATCAATACCTGTGGTTTCTGTATCCAGTACTATTTGCCGTGTGTGCATATCGTTGCTCGCTTAACTTTGCTATTATTTTGCCCTATTCGCACATTTTACATAAAAATAGGCAATTCAGTGCAAAAAACCGTAGAGATTTATACCGATGGCTCGTGTTTAGGCAATCCAGGTCCAGGTGGTTATGGTGTTTACCTTTCCTATCAAGGACATGAAAAAGAAATGAGTGCAGGGTATAAACTCACAACCAATAATAGAATGGAAATGCTTGCGGCTATTGTTGCACTCGAAACATTAAAGCGTCCCTGCGATATTATTCTGTATACCGACAGCCAATATGTTAAACAAGGCATTGAGTCTTGGCTTGAAAATTGGAAAAAGCGCAATTGGAAAACCGCAGCCAAACAACCGGTAAAAAATGTCGATTTATGGCAAAGACTGGACGCTGCCACCAGCCGACATACGATCCAATGGCGCTGGGTAAAAGGCCACGCTGGAAATAAATATAATGAGCTTGTTGATGACTTAGCGCGTGAAGCGGCTTCAGGTTCAAACCTACTTGTAGATGAAGGTTACGAAGCCAGCGTCTAACTAAGGGATCATTCAATAACAAATAACAGCTCCCTTAAGATTTATCTTAAATAATAATACTCGTTATTCTTTATCTTGGCAGGTTTGCCTGAGTCCAGCCCCTTTCACAGCGGGTGTCCACTTAGGCTTTACATGCCACTTGGGTTTGATTGGAGTGAGCGGCATCACCCGCTTTCTTGCCACCAACATATACACGCTTCCCATCGGCTTTAAGTAATGACGGCAAAAACGACGCCATGGCGCAAAACGAGAAAGCCTCGAGCCTCGCGCTAAAGACGCATAAATAAAGCGCTCGTCACCAACAATCTCAAACCCGAGTAAATCTAGCCAATCCTTCACCCGCGATGGAGTAAAGAAGCGCCCTGACCAAGGTAGTTTTTCTTTACTAAAGGGAAGCATTTGCGCCACACCACATAAACTAAACGGATTAAAACCTGAGATCACAATATAACCTCCGGGAATAAGCGTTCGGTGGGCTTCGCGTAGAATATGATGCGGATCAGAATGATATTCTAAGCACTGACTTAAAATACAAGCATCGACTGAGTTTTCGTAAAAAGGTAGCTCGTCAATTTCAGCAAATACTCCGACATGTTTGCCTTGTGGGGCAACACAAACTTGATGCTTAATCGGGCTGGCAGAGGTATTCATTTGACCGCTCAAACAGCCGAGCTTTAGCATGTGGTAACCAAACATTCTTGGTAGCCATTCATCCAGTCGTTTTTGGATCCCCACCTTTAAATATTCACCGTGAGGAAAGTCTTGCCACTCATCGGGTTTGGGTCCTTGTAAAAAACTTAACGCTGGTTTCATTTACTAAGCTCGTTATACTGGTGTTATTAATCACTTTATAGAGCATTGCGTTATGGTGCAAGTCGATGCAATCAAAGCATTTGATGACAATTATATCTGGGTGATAAAAGACCCTCTAAGTTCAAACTGTTGGGTGGTTGACCCCGGTGACGAACAACCTGTTTTAGATTACCTCGCCAAGTTTGATTTAACACTCCAAGGCATATTAGTCACCCATCATCATTGGGATCATACTGATGGCATTGCCCCGCTTTTATCACATTTTCCCAGCTTAACAGTCTATGGGCCCAAAAATGGTAAATATAAAGGCATTACTCATGGCCTTAGCGAACACGATAAGATCACACTTTTTGATACCATGCTGAACATTATTGCCACCCCAGGTCACACCTTAGACCATATCTGTTATGTAAATGATGAACTGGCTTTTACGGGGGATACCTTATTCAATGCAGGTTGTGGCAGACTTTTTGAGGGCACACCAAGCCAAATGTGGCGCTCCTTTGAAAAGCTACTCACCCTACCTGACACATGTAAAGTGTATTGCACGCACGAGTACACGCTCGCGAATCTTGCTTTTGCTGAGGCCGTTGAGCCCGCTAACCAAGCACTAACCCAGTATCACCAACAAGCAAAGTCATTACGTGCCAATAACGAGCGCACAGTACCGACGACAATTGAACAGCAAAAAGCAATCAATCCTTTTGTACGTGCCGCAAATGAAGCCATTCTCACCCATGTTCCAACGCAATTTATCGCGTCAGAAAATACACCTGAAGCTCGCTTTAGTGCACTGAGAAAATGGAAGGATAACTTCTAAAATATTCAATAGTGACCTAATGTAACGCCAAAATGACGCTTTTTTGGCGTACTTACATGGGAAGTATTGAATAAATTATCCATTTTCTTTGCAATACCGCCAAAGATAAGCATTTCTAACGATTTTTAGGAAGTCGAAATAAAATAATAAAGAAGCTTTAAATGCTGATACAAACTCGGTAATATTGCCGAGTTTTTGTCCGAACCCCCAAGCAAAAGAACGCATTTATGAAAAAGCTCGCCTTTATTATTGCATCAACAGCAATATTAAGTGGTTGTGAAATCACACAAGAAACCCCATTGGAAACTGCAACTGAACAAGTGAAGCAGGCCAACTTAGATCACGCGAGCCCTTATGATATCTCTCAAACACTCAGTACCTCATGGCAAGACGAAGATGAAGAGGCTGTGCCTGTATTTGACGACGTATGGGAGCGGATCCGTTATCAGTTATCTATCGAAGTGCCACAAAATAGACCTGTGGTCGCCGAGCGTAATTACTATCAACGTCACCAAGCCTATTTAGACCGTATCGCAAAACGTGCAGAACCTTACCTCTACTACATTGTTGAAGAAGTAGAAAAGCGCAATATGCCGGTAGAAATCGCGTTGTTACCTATTGTGGAAAGCGCATTCGATCCATTTGGCTATTCACACCGTACCGCTTCCGGTATTTGGCAATTTATGCCTCAAACCGGTGAACGCTTTAACCTCAAACAAAATTGGTGGTATGACGGCCGTCGCGATATTATTGCATCAACGCAGGCTGCATTAGATTACCTCACCTATCTCCATAAAACACTGGAAGGCGACTGGTTAAACGCAATTGCCGCTTACAATTCAGGTGAAGGTCGATTGCTCAGAGCAATCCGAAAAAATCGTAAAAAGCATTTGCCTACCGATTTTTGGTCTCTCGATTTACCTCGCGAAACCACCGCGTATGTGCCTAAATTACTTGCCTTATCCGACCTCTTAAAACGCTCAGATGAGTTTAAGGTCGCGTGGCAACCTATAATCAATGCCCAAGTTGTTGATACCGTTGAGGTAGGGTCACAAATTGATTTAGCGCTTGCCGCTGAAATGGCCGATATTTCTTTAACTGAACTCTATCGCTTAAATCCAGGTTTTAATCGTTGGGCCACCGATCCAGATGGCCCACACCAGTTATTATTACCCATGGAAAAAGTTGACGCTTTTCAAGAGAAATTAGCTAAAACTGAAGTAAAAGATCGACTTCGTTGGCAATATTATACAGTGCAAAAAGGAGATAGCCTGTCGGTCGTTGCGACTAAGTTTAATACTAGTATCGGCGCCATTCGCTCACTCAATAGCATCGATGGCAATATGATCCGTGTTGGCCAGAAGTTATTGGTGCCACTCAGTGATGGCGAATTGCAAAGTGAGCATTTACCACCAGAAGTGCGCCTTGCCGCCAACAAAGTAACTAAGAAAAAACTCAGCCACACAGTAAAATCAGGCGATACATTGTGGGATATCAGCCGCGAATATGATGTTACCGTTAAGCAATTAGCTAGCTGGAATAAGTTAAAAACCAATGCCGTTTTGCGCCTTGGACAAAAGCTTACCGTCTTTAAAGATGAAAAAGCAGCAAATCAAACCGTCCTCGTCAACACCGAGCGCACAATCACTTACAAAGTGCGTAAAGGCGACTCATTGGCACGTATCGCCACTAAGTTTAACGTCAGCGTGAATGAAATCGTCAAATGGAACAACCTGACTGGACAGAAGTATCTTCAGCCTGGTCAAAAGTTAAAACTGAAAGTTCAGACGAAACGTGTTTAGCGCTAAGAACCAGGGTTTAAAAATAAAAATCCAATATCAGTGATGATATTGGATTTTTACATATTAAAGCAGCACTTTTGACTCACTTTTCCTTAAAGATTACGACAGTTCTATCGTTTAAATACACAGTTTTTCAACGTCGCTTACAGCTGATTTAAACCCAAAAATTTGGTTAGGCTTCAATGCTGATTAATATTATCTAAAGAAAATTTCATAAAGAACTGATATCGTTAGTACATTATTGGCGTACCACCAATCCTCCTGCAAATTCTCGATGCGTTATCCGCATCTCGATAATCACTAAAAGAGTCAGCCCATAACAACTCACCATTTTTGTAACATTCAAGGTAAATTTCTTCGAATGCGGTAGCATTAGACGACATAGCGGTGGCGAAAATAGCAGATACAGCAAATAGAATCGGTTTAATCATTATTTTTCCTTTTCATTATTTTGAACTTTATAATATCGGTCACTTTTCATACAACCAAGACCAATGTCACACAACGTAACCGAAATGTAAATATTTATATTTTTCCGTTACTATGATTATGCTGATGAGTTTGCTATTTAAGCAGGCAACGCGACCTATTAAGCCGCGTAAATTGAAAGGTAATGCTTGAACAGAAGATAAAACCTAAAGGTTTTTTGCCAATGATTGAAGCCAAGCCTCTGCCGGCTCCCAAGGCTCAAAATATTCACAGGCATCGATGTCTAGACGCGGTTGTGCTCGAGTGGCGTTCAACTCTTCAATCAGGGCATCAATTTGCTTTCCAGCACCACAATAAGTATCGCCATAACTAGAATCCCCCAATGCGATGACCGCTACTTTCTTGCCCGTTAGCATCGGAAATTCGCTTTGCATTTGCAAAAATAAAGGCAGCAAGTTATCGGGAATATCACCAGATCCGGTAGTAGAAGAAATAAATAAAATGTTTTCAGCTTGCGTTACATCAACGATGGAAGCAGGCTCAATAACACTTGCCTCATGACCCGATTTATTCAAAAACTCAGCACTGTCGTTTGCCAAGTTTTCAGCATTGCCGTACATACTTCCCACAAAAATGGAAACTTTTGCCATTATTTATAATCCTTCTCGTTGTCTGACCAGCCGAGCTGAGCGAAGACAGCCAATGCTTCTTCTCCCAAATCCGCGGTAATTGAAATCGTCGTGTTGGTATAAGGATGTACAAATTCCAATTTAGTTGCAAATAACATCAACCGACGTAAGCCAAAATGATCGACAAAAAAGTGGTTGTGTTTATTATCACCGTGATTGACATCACCAATAATCGGATGTGCTAAATAGTTAAGGTGGCGCCTGATTTGGTGTTTTCTACCCGTTTTAGGAAAACACTCCACCAATGAGTAGCGAATACTTGGATACTTACCAAAAGGAATTGGCAAGCTACCCTGCAATAAACAATTTATCTGTGTTTGCGCCTCCTGCGGAGCTTTATCCTGACAGGCAAACTTATCAGCAATTTTATCAAGTTCTTCTTTGAGTGGTCTGTCGATGAATCTAGATTCCGGAGCAAATCCGCGAACAAGCGCTAAATAGCGTTTTTGAATATTACCGCTAATAAAGATTTCATTCATGTCTCGCGCGGCTTCAGAGCTTAGTGCAAACAGTAGCACGCCTGACGTTGGCCTATCTAAACGGTGAACGGGGAAAACATGTTGACCAAGTTGATCACGTAGCATTTGCATCGCAAATTGTGTTTCTCGCTTATCCAAAAATGAGCGATGAACCAATAACCCTGACGGCTTATTTATCGCAACATAATGTGCATCTTGATATAAAATCTCAAGCATTACGCGCTCTTTGCAATTGTATTATCGAGGTTTTTTAAGCACTGATGCACCGCATTAAAATAAAGATGTTCACTCAGCACCATTTCAGCCATTGGCGCAATCGCCATATTTTCCGGTAATGCTTCACCACTTTCTACCATTGTTCGCATTTTGCCCAAGAATACAAATTGCAACCACTGCGCGAAGGTCATCGTATCGCAGCAAAATGGCTCCGTAGAGGTAAGTGCCTTAGCCGAAATTGGCTCGTCTTGCCAAAGACCCGTCGCCTTTAAACAAGTCTCAAGTTCGTCTAACTGAATCAATAATTCCGAATTCATCGGTTCTGTCTCTTTCTCAATTTTTTACATTATAGCAATTTGCATGATTTAGGAGCTAGCCAATTCTCTCAAGTGCACCTTTTTCATAGGCTTATCAGCGCACCTAAAAGTAGCTATAATTGCCGCTATTGAAAATATAAGTAACATATAGAGCATTCATGACAGCGCAAATTTCAACTTTAGGTGAATTACTAACAAACGCCGGTACACAGTGGCGAGTCTATGATCTGGGTCGACGTATCACAAAAATAGATAAGAAGCAGTTTGCGCAAATCGAGAGTACTCAAGTCCCTTATCCTTACCCGCTTGGCGGCCATGCCATCATGGCGATTCAATTTTGGGATAATGAAGCAACCGTTGATCCTTATGTGTGGTTTTTAAAGTTTCCACTAGATGAGCAAAGCAAGCTCATTATCGCCAGCCGTGACCACTTTGCCTCCATGGTACTCGAAGCATTAGGTACTCAACTCACGGGCGAAGCCGCTCAAGGGAAACTTGATAACAACCCTTATGTCTTCACGCCAAACGCGAACAAACTCGCTGCATTCAATGCGCTATTAAAGCGTGAGCTTAATCGCCCGGCTTCTCAATATTACGAGCACGCCGAACTCTACTTTTCGGGCAAGCTTGGGTTTGAACGCTGGCAAGAAATAGCGCTACAAGGTATTGCAGACTTTGCCCTACGTCTAGACCATGGTCATAACGCGAGCAACCTGCAACAGGCGTGGTCTTTTTTGCCAGCAGAAGTTAAGACCCCATTAGCCGCAATGCTTGAACACGTTACGGTCTCAACATCACAAACCGAAGACTTTTTAGCCGCTTTAATCCATGCATGCCAACAGCAAGATAAGGACGCCGTAGTCACTAATTTGCGTGCGATGTCGGGAAGTCACGCGCTTGGTCTCATCGCCCATGCAGTAGACGCTATTTTAGCATCCGAATTGGGATCAGATGCAGATTGCTTACTCACGATTGCAGGGCGTGCTTGGGAGACACTAACCGACCAGCAAAGACTCTTTTCCTATATGGAAAAGGCCGCTGAGAATAATCAAATTGATGGACTTTTCAGCAGTATTTTCGCAGACTTAGTTGCAATACCTATGTTACGCCCACATGTTTTAGGGATTATTAGAGCAGAAAATCGCAGTGAAACTCTGTCTCGTGCAATTGGAAGGTTATTTTCTTAAATGACAACGCTTTGGCTTTTTATCATCGTTTCATCTGTTATCGCGCTATTTTGGTATAGCCGCCAGATCGCAGAAGCGGCAAATAGGCATGCACAGCATCAAGCTGAAAGTTTGCAAGTGCAACTGTTAAGTGTTGCCTGTATTAAGCGCCGTTTCGGCGTATTAAAAGGCGGTAAACTCGGAATAAAAAGCCAATTTATGTTTGAGTTTAGTTCAGATGGCGAGTCAGCCTATCAAGGTAAGCTTTACTTAGAAAATGAACGATTAGTCAAAAAAGAATTGCCCGCTTATAAAATCGCAAGTTAATCCGATGGGTGCGAAAGTAGGCACTTAAATTCATATAAATACAAGTGCCTGCACTGAATTTATAATAGTACAACTATTTTAAACATACCCTTTGACGCTTGGCCCGTAGTCGTTTTCACCAACCTCGCTATCCATAGTGGTGAAATATATAATCACTAATAAGCCAACGATAGGTACAAAGCTCACTAGAAGCCACCAGCCCGAGCGTCCAGTGTCGTGAAGACGACGAATAGATACTGCAACTGTCGGTACTAGAACCACCAAATAATAGATACCTGTCAAAAACAGAGTTCCAAAAAGCCCGTCGACAATACCAATTGCAAAGCCTATCAACGCATTTATTAAGATAAACATCCAGTATTCTTTGCGTCTTGAACGTCCACTAAAATCGGAATATCTTTTTAATACTGTTAGATACCATTCCATTTCTTTTTCCTTAACTATTGCGCCAACATCGCGCACTAAAAAACAATACCAATTCGCTTAATTAAGTGATCTATTTTGAGGCGGGAGAATCTTAGCGATAACACCACTACCGCGTCCTGCTATCGCCAAGGTACCAACATCCATGCAGGCAAGGCAAGGCAAGGCAAAAATTTTGCTATTTAGTTGTTCTAAATGAGAAATTTTTAACGCGGTTAGCGTCAGATTTGCTCCTTAAAATTGAGCAAGTATTAAGACTAATCAGTATAAGACTAAAATGAGAGTGGAATAATCTAGCAATGAGATCGAAAGATAAGAATGAAACTGCAAGCGGAGAGTTTTGAGAACTTCAACTAAGTTATTAGGAAAATATACATCCAATTTACAACCGTCACAAAAAACTAAGGCGCTAGCCTATCTGCTGCGCCTCAATCCTGACGATTATCCCAAGAGGTATCCAATTCCTCTGCTTTACAACCCAAAAGCCATCCGCCAATTCTTCTTCCCCTGAACGGGTATGTACTCCGACCTACCCGAATCCCATCCTTGTGTCATCCATTAGCACTTCCAATGCATCTCCATTTTAGCCACCTTGGCCTCCACTTCGCTTCCCGCGCTCCAATGCCACCTTGGCTCCGCTTCACATAATCCCTATGTGCTCCCTATACATTGTTACGTCCAGTGTAACCCATCCACTTCGCAATCATCCAAATTGCGCTCCCTCATCCTAGAGCCTTGCTCGTCCTTATCTGCTCTTCCTTGCTCCACTACGCTTCCCGCGCTCCTTGACACTCCATGTGTCTCCTTATCCCTAGTGAAGCTCCGCTTCACACTCGCTTCCTCGAGTTCCTGATCTTCCTTGCCCTATGCAATACATCCTTCTCTTGTTGTCAAATTCCTTATCCTTTGACGCTGAGCTCCTGCTCTTGTGTTTCCTTACATTGTTAAGTTTACGGGGATTGAGCACTTTTGTTAGATAGCTCCGAACAATCTTTTTGCTGTCATTTAAAAGAAAAGCAAAGTAACTTCTTTAAAAACAGAAGGGTAACTAAAAATCACACTACAAATTCGGTACTACAAAGCGCCTTAACCCACATTCTCGTACGAGATCTCTTACATGGTAATTTCCATTGTTGCTATTTGCTCTTAAATAGTAATGTGCCCTCTACTGAGCTAAACGCCATCTTTTGCAGAACTTGATAACCGTGACCCGCAAAAAACTGCGCTTGTTCTGGCTTAGTAATAAATACTGCCATCCCTTTCGTTTCTTCACTTTGTGCAATTAAATCATCCAACGCAGTGAGTAAATAGTGGCCATAGCCAAGCCCTTGAACATGTGGGTCAACGGCAATTAGAGATAAAAAGTGACACGGCTCTTGCGTTTGCAACGCTTGTCTAATCGACTTTTCTTTATCGATAAGCTGCTGCGTTTGCAAATATCCCGCACTCATCATGAGTCGTAATCGCCAATGCCACTGCCGATTTGCGTCCAATTCATCGCCATTTGCAATAACGCATGCTACCGCGACCAATCTATCTTGATGATATAACCCCACCATCGGCTGCCCCGTTTGACCAAATGCCGACAGCTCCTCTCGTATTAAGGCTCTGAGTTTTTTTTCAAAAATTGCTTCTTGTTTTGCCTCCAATACCTGCTTGAGTAACGGATCATCATGGTAAGCCTGATACAACACACTCGCGGCTACGTTGATATCTTCTGGATTTAAATATCTAACGATTAATTCATGTTGAGAAGTTTCTACTGACATCATGGTTCCTTATTGTTATTGCCCCAAGCTTCTGATAATCATGCCGAAATACTACTTAATATCAAAACCTCAGAATTTTTTCTGTGTACTTTAATAATGTACGGTTACTCGCTAGTGGTAGATATTGATACAAGTCACAATTTATTCAGTCGTGGACAGGTATATTTATCCTCGCATTAGTCATTATGGTTTTTATCGATGATGACTTGCTAAAGGTTTTACAACCACCTTTACTATAGTTAGTGAGTAAAATTCAAGCAAACGAGGGAGAACGAAATGGATACTAGTCGCCACACTATGAGTACTTTATTTGCCCAACTTGGGCTCGACAACAATCCCAAGGCAATCGAAGGGTTTGTCAAACAACATCGCCTTCCTGACGATATGCTGTTAAGCCAAGCACCATTTTGGAATGAAGGGCAACGTCACTTTATTGAAGAATCGCTAAAAGAAGACGCCGATTGGAGTGAAATCATTGACGAACTAGATGCGATGTTAAGATAGCTAAAGCAATCGCTCCTTACGTAACTTGGTGCTATGATCCACTCCTATGATTAAGACGTTTAGGAACCTCTATGCATCCTGCCGTTGCCAGAGCTATCAAAAAATTAGTCGATAGTGGGAAGACTCCAACTGTCGCGCTAACAAAAAGCAAATTAACTCAAAGCGTCGCAATGCCTGACGTTATCTCAGGCATTGCTGCGTACAAACAAGACCCTACCTGTATTGAGCACTATCAAGAGGTTGAAGAGGTCGTCAAAACAAGTTCACAAAGCCAATTAGATAGAATTGAAGCTAAGCTTGATAAGCTCATTGCCTTATTGGAGAAGTCGTAGTGTTTGTTGTCGACTTAACTTTTGATTGCTATGAGGAAACCACCTTAGATGCTGCCGAGCAGGCCATTAACCGGGTGGTCAATGCGCTTCGCTTTAATGGTCAAATCATTGGTGACGAATTTCCAACTGTACTTAAAGATGGCTATTTCGTCACTCGTGTGATGTGTCCAGAAGAAGACGCTTTGCATCCATTAAACCATAGTCCTTTTGTGAAGTTTGCGATTGACCAGCTACAGCAATCAGGCTTGCTTGCACCTAAGGTTAAAGTTTTTGGGCAAGATATACATGCCAACAGCGCTGATGCCTGTCATGAGCCGTCAAGCTACATTCTCTACACCACATACGTACACACTTGTAGTCCACTGTATTGTGGCGACGACTTTTTACCAGTGCCTTTATATAAAATCCCTGCTATTGCCAATGGCGATTACAAAACACTGATCAAATGGAAAGAAGATTGGCAAGCCTGCGATCAAATACAGATCAATGGTGCGACTCGCTGCGAATTTGCTGCACTAGAGGAAATTTCCAGTACGGGTAGTGATTTGTTTAGACGTGGCATGGATTTGAGCAAACGTATTCGCTATCTCACGAAAAAACCGGTTTACTATTATCTGTATCGTGTTGGCGGCGAAAACCTCGCCGCAGAAAAAGCAAGAAAATGCCCAAGCTGTCAGGGAGACTGGTTACTCGAGGAGCCTTGGTTCGGCCTTTTCGACTTTCGCTGCGAAACTTGCCAATTGGTCTCGAATATTTCGTGGGACTTTCAATAAGGAGCGCAAGCTCCTTGATACCAACTAGCTATATTGGATAGTTGACTGTCAGTTTTTCTACAAACTCCGCGATAGAATCAGCCAAAACATGATGCTGTTTCTTACCGACAAACTCTAACCCAATTTGACCCGTAGCGACATCGACCGACACCAATAAGTCGTCTGCTTCTGTTAAGCCAATAAATACGGTTTCAGGTTGTTTGAGCCTGCGCTTCATTAAAATATGGCCGGTGATATTTTGCTGCAAGCGCTCGAAGTCATCTTCGTTCCATGCTTGCAGTAGCTCAATTTGCTTACCCTCAATAAATGCCACGATATTGCCAGCAAAGAAATCACCATACAGTCCGTTCAATCCCTCAGGAAATTGCGTTTCCAACGCTCTGGCTAAATCATTTAGATGTCCCGCTGGCGAGCGCGCTACCGCTAGCCATTTTATCTCGTTAAGCTTGTTCGGTTCACCCTGCTCACATGGGCTCGGCCAACTTTCATCATGCTCGGTACTCGGTAAATCTTTGAAGGTCTGTTGATGATAGTCTGCATAGGCTTGATGCAAGCGCGTCATATTTACGGGCTGAGTCATATATAAAGCTCTCTTTATTTTTCTCACCTCGGGCTGAATACTTGTTTCGTGTAATTAAGCAAATTGCTATTAATCCCGAGGTGAACATTCGTTATAATGACCGCATTGTAACGAGATTTGAATTAACATGACAGACTACAGTAATTCGCCAGAGCTGCAATCTTCTGTGCTTGGTAAAACCACAGAATATGCCAGTGTTTATACTCCAAGCCTGCTACACCCCATTGCACGTAAACTCAATCGTGACCAAATCAATGTTGATGAGTCCGCTTTACCATTCAAAGGTGAAGACAGCTGGACAGGCTACGAATTGTCTTGGCTCAATAACAAAGGTAAGCCTCAAGTTGCGGTTGCCACTTTTGTGTTTCCTTGCCAAAGCTCGCATATCATTGAGTCAAAATCGTTCAAACTTTACTTGAATAGCTTTAACCAAAGTCGCTTTGATACGATGGAAACCGTGCGCCAAATGCTAGCTGCGGATCTTTCCACGGCATCAAATAGCCAAGTTAGCGTGACTTTATTTGGCGCAGACGAATTCGATTGTATTCCTTTCTCGCGTCTCCCTGGTGAGTGTATCGACGAGCTGGATATTGAAGTTGATAGCTACACACCAAATAGTAACTTACTACAACTTGCCTCTGAGGATGTGGTCGACGAGACGCTTCACAGCCACTTACTCAAGTCAAATTGCTTGATCACCTCACAGCCAGACTGGGCAAGCGTGGTGATAAGTTACCGTGGTAAGCAAATCGACCGAGAAGCGCTGCTTAAGTACCTAATCTCATTCCGTGACCACAACGAGTTCCATGAGCAATGTGTGGAGCGCATTTACTGCGAGCTTTGGCGCACCTTTAACCCTGAAAAATTATCGGTTTATGCACGCTATACTCGCCGTGGCGGGTTAGATATCAATCCATATCGTTCGAGTGAACAAGATCAGACTCCGTATACGGTAAGAACTAACCGACAGTAAAACGTAAAAAAGCCATGTTCTCACATGGCTTGGCTTTTTATCACATCTAAGTATTGCTATTTAACCTGAGGTTTGGATAAGGAATGTTCCAACTCATTGTTGCTAAAGCAAAACTTAGTTTTTTCCTTGTCTAGCCAGAGAGTTTTAGGGAAAACACCGCTTCCGCGTCCTGCTCTCGCTAAGGTACCTACATCCTGTAGGCAAGGCGAATTTACGCACCAATAGCTGGCTATTGGAAGTGAATTCAACGCAGTTAGCGCTAAAACTAGCTGCTAGAAAGGCATTAATTATCCGCAGCTCAGGTTATTTATTCCCCTGCCGTGTCTTCCATTTCAACAGGGACGGGAACCGAACATATATCGGTGTGATTTGGCGTATCAACAAACCAATCTCCCGCTCTATTTTTACGTGCAGCAATTAGCGACTCAAAAACCGGCGTATTTGTCTTTAGCCTTTTAAAAGAAGGTGCACCTTTTACATCAGCAAGTACCGTAACGCCTTTGATAACATTATACGCTTGTCCAGCAACTGGTTTACGATCTAGATGCTGAACATGCTCCATTCCCGATAACAGCTGCCCAAACACGGTGGTGTTTTTGTCTAGGTACCGCTGCGGCGTCAACGTGATGTAAAACTCGGTACCACCACTATTAACATCGTTGGTTCTGGCCATGGCAAACGAACCAACGCAGTGTGTCATCCAGGTTTTAGTTCCAGCTTCATTTTGTCCTACGGCAAAACCATTTAAAAACCCGGTACGCGGCGCGTAGCCGTCTACAGCAGCAAGAGGTGTGATCTTCAAGGTTGATTCTGTGCTATGAAAAAACTCAGCGGCAATCGCTTTTTTTCCTTTTTGCGGCATTTTATTGTCCGACATATCGCCGCCTT
Organism: Pseudoalteromonas sp. JC3; assembly: GCF_030291895.1. Classification (NCBI taxonomy): domain Bacteria; kingdom Pseudomonadati; phylum Pseudomonadota; class Gammaproteobacteria; order Alteromonadales; family Pseudoalteromonadaceae; genus Pseudoalteromonas; species Pseudoalteromonas sp. JC3. The sequence goes on from NZ_CP127855.1 coordinate 3,022,316, forward strand.
GGGCCACAAAGTTTTCCACGAACCGATACATACTCAAGTTTGTGTAAAACCCCTCTCGCGCTAACGCTTTAATATTTGCCACATGATTGGGCGCAAGTTCAGGGTTAAGCGCGATATAGACCGATCCTGTTTGTAATTCTATTTTAAGAATATTTTCAGGGTCCAGCTGCTGCCAGTCGCTGCTTTTGGCCTCAGCGACAACTTCCGTTGGTGACTTTGTATAAGGTTTTGCTAAGACAAGAGATGAACTTATGCCAAGCGCAATAAGTAGTAAGGTTTTTTTCATTATTATTTTCCTTGTTTATACCAATAAAATGGCACCTCCAACGGCGCACTGGGTGGCAGGTTTGGGTTGTCTAATTCTATGACTGTTTTGTTTTTAAGATCTAGCTTTTCAAGACGAGCGGAAAAGTGTTTTAAAAATAACGCCTCGAATCGGCCATCTTGCAGTGCGCTTTTAAGGCCTTTCTCAATTTGGCTATGGAGCAACGGGTTGTCGTGAGAAACAAAAAAATATACCGCCGAAGGATAGTAAAACACCACATGCTGATCTGCTACCAAATCCGTGTCACTCAGGGCAGCTTCAATACTCACTAAATCGCTTGGTAGCACATCAAAACGTTTTTTCAACAGCATGTCGTAACCACTGTCTTCTTGTGAGAAAGAAGTCACACTGAGGCCATTACGCTCAAAAATCTGATGGTCTGGCCAATCTCTGCGTAAACCAAAAGTAACTCGGCGCAAGTCGCCAATGTAGCGTACTCCGCTCAGTAAGGCTTGATTATGTTTGTGCACTAAAGGAATGCGATAACCCAAAATCCCTTTCACTAGGGGAATGCGAATTGCACTCGCGGCCTTTTCGCGCTGTGAGTTAGTCACTAACCAACTGACATCCAGCCCCCCTTTTTCTCCAAGTAGGCGCACCGCTCTGTCTTGAGAAGGAATACTTCTCACTGATACGAGCCTCGCTGACTCTACCTGGTAGGATAAACTCAAAGTAAGCAGCTCTATAATGTACGGATCGGCACCAGCGCTGATTCTAATTTCCGTTGTTTCTTGTGCTTTGAGAGGAAATATCACAAAACCTAGAACGAGCCAAAGCAGTTTCATTTATCATCCCAATCAAATTTGTATAAGAAGTCTATACTGTTGTACAAACCGCTCGTGGCTTCAACATAAAACTTCGAAAAAACACGATAACGCAGCGCAATTTCATTAATAGACTCAAATACCCCAACACGATAACTGACCTGAACATTGGGGGTGATGTAACCTGACACCTCGACCTGTGTATCGTCACCACTGCCTTTTGCTGATAGGTTAACATCCGAAAGTCCAAGCGATTCCCCCGCCTTACTAAAGAACCCTTCACTGCGGTCAATTCCCTGTGAGAGTAAAAACTGCGTGAGTAGCGCATTGTTAGAGGTTTCTGACTCCCCTAAAGGCTGACCGTTAAGTAGGTATGACAGTGCCTTGGCTTGGTCCATTGCAGGCTCTGAAAACACAGTCAAACGCGGCTTAGCAATATTGCCCGTGAGCTCAACACCCGCTATTACATCATTGGCGGTTGTCGCTGGATTTCGAATAGCTCGAATGTTCAAATAAGGTTTATCTAATGCACCATTGAAGCCAATTTGCCCAGTACGGATCAACAAGTCTTGGCCAAATGCACGATATTTCCCCTCTCGCAATTGCAACTCTCCCGTTGCTAACATTGGCGACTCAACTTGCTTGTCAATTTCGATTGCACCGGTAACAAAGCTATCTAGCCCAAGCGCCTTCACCCTAAAATTATCTTTAACGGTCAGTTTTAAATCTATTTCATGTTGAACTGGCACCGACATCTGCTTTTGCACCTTAGCATCAACAATGACTTCATCGTCGCTTGGCGAGGTGACTCCCTCAGGCAGAGATTCAATGTTTACTCGGCCAAACGGCACCACAATTTCTCCAAGTACTCGCGCAATCTTACCTTTATAGGCAAGTGTTAGATCTGGGCTTGCGGTTAGTTCAATCTGTGAGTCTGGTTGCACATAAATATTTTCGCCCTTTATTTTGACTTCAGCAGAGAGCTCGGGCGACCAATAGGCTTCGCCAGTTAGTGCTACCTTGCCGCCTTTTGCTGCTGTTAACTCAGCCTCAAGTTGAGCTGAAGTGGCATTAAAATCAAGATTGATGTGACCTTTATCAATTTCAACAGGCAAAGAGTCAGAAGACATAAATAAGCGCTGAGCAGTTAGTTTACCGTTCACTTCAGGGGCCGCGAGGCTACCTGAAATATTTATATCCCCTAACACTTCCCCTTGCAGGTCAAAACTTTGTTCCGTTACTCGGTTTAGTAGCGCTGACAACTTAGCCAGCTCAATTGACTCTATTTTTACGTTACCAGCTAATTGGGGGGATTGTTTATCTAGCGGCACACGCGTATCACCACTGAACTTACCTAAGGTTTCGGAGGTCATGCGCCAATCAGCGTGGATTTGCTTGTTATTGGTTTTTAGTAACGCTTTAAATTCAGAAATTGAAAATGTTTGCCCATGAGTCGTAATGCCGGCATCAACAATGTTCAGCTCGCCATCGGCTCGCGTTACTTGGCCGTTTTGCCACGCAAGTTTAGCCACGGCCTGAGTTTCACCTGTTATTTTGAGCTCTGCTGGCAACCAAGTTTGTAGTTTAGCCAGTGCCAATTTCTCCAGTTTAACATCGGCTTGCCCTTGTGTGCCTTGTTGCTCGGCTGCAAAACACAAATCAGTATCATCCATCCGCCAACACTGCTTTGCAATGCGTTGACTGACTTCACTGATCACGATTGCGGCAGGACTTTGCAATGCTATCGTTTGCCCTTGGGAAGTTACCTCTCCAGACGATAATTCTCCCTGCCAAGTGGACTGTTGCAACTTGCCATTGACTTCAAAGCTTGCAACCACTCGCTTATCACGAATATCCAATGTCGCGTTATGTTGCTGCTGATTGCCTTTCACAGCTAGACTAATGTCTTCAACCATTTCAGAGTCAACAATCAAACGGTCTAATGCCAGTTTAATTTGCCCAGTCACTTCATTGGCAATATCAACCGTGCCTTTCGTCGTTAAGCCATGTAGTGCTATATTCTGGTAACGCACAGAGTCAAACTTAATATCGGTCTGAATCCTTGGCTTGAGGTGGTCGCCCTGAACAAAGATTTCACCACTGCCCTTTAAGTCAGCTGGAATAAGCGTATTTGCCGCCTGCTCAAACTGAAAGTCAATATCGAGATCTAACTGCTGACCAAGCTCACCGCTTACCGTCAGGCTATTTTTGCCATAATTCAGGCGTGCATGGCTAAACTCACCTAGCAGGCTCTCATCCACAACGACCTTAACGTCCGCATTAAGTGGTGTACCCGCCACTTTACCATCGAGCTTAAAGCGCTCAACATTAACCTGCCACTGCTCACCTTGACTCATAAAATCAAACGCGAATTGCCCTGCCAGCATATCGTTTTTCGTCAGGCCTGCATCGTATTGCACTAGCCCTAGTAATCTATCGACTGGTAGCTGAGAAAAGTCCCCGTTCACTTTACCCTTCACCCCTTGCGACCAGTTCACTTGTCCCGCGATTTGCGCTTGCGCTTTTTCAAGCTGAAGCTTTGCTTTAGCTAATGTAAACGCTTGTAGTCCACCTTGCCCTTCAAGTGTCGCGGTAACATCACCAAACTGCACAGTATTAACAGCGATTGAGCCTGACAAATTGTATTTTGAGGCATCCCCGCTCAAGCCGAGTGTCGCACCTTTTAAAGTCGTGGGCTCTGAAGGAATAACTAATTTATCTATTTGACCCTGTAAATCAAAAGGCCAGTTTGTCGCTGTCAAATCCGCATGGGCTTGCAGTTGTGCAAAAGCCATTCCCTCGCTATTCAAAGTAAGCGTGAGATCGTGAGGGCGACCCGCCAGTGTTAAACTGGCTAATCCCTGTGGCGCGCTCAAGGTTGACCTCAGATCAATAGTCCAGTCATTAAGCAAGATTTCTGCCGCTGCTGATATAAACCATTCTTGATAGTTAAGCTGAACCTGCTCCACGTCCACATTTTCATCCACTACAACTTGAGAAAGCTTGATATTCTCAAGTGTCTGCTCATCTACCGCGAGGTTGTTAATCTTTAACTCGCCGAGCTCAGCGGTTAGCGGTAGGTCTATCTTAGGCAGCTGGAGTGGCGCTATTGCATTAAGTGGTGCTGGCGATTTTGCAGGCACAGGCTGTTCAGTTGCCTTTGTGGTCAACTTCACACTGTCTAACAGCAAAAAAGGGACATTAAAATGTGAGCCAGAACCTGAAAACTGCGTGTCTAAGCCTTGCAATCGCACAGTAATTTCCGGCGTGTCCAACGAGAATTGCTGAACTTGAGCACGTTTTATTGCAATTGGCAGTGGTAACTCAACTTGGCCACTTTCAGTAGTTTCCGCTTCGCTGACACTTTTCTGCTTTTGTACGATCGCTATCGTTTTTGCGTCTAGCGCAATGCAAACGCTGGCACAGGTCAACCACTCAACAGTGACTTTGGTGTCTCTAAGACGAATATCTATATTGTCATTGTGATAACGCAACGTAAGATTGGCGCCAGATAACAAGCGCTTATCTAAGCCATCGATTTCTAACCCTGAAACCGTTTTATTCGCTGTCCAAACCAGTAACTTTTGCCCAGGCAAGGTAAAGCATAAACAAACCAAAAGTAAAAATAAGCTAATAATGGCAGTAATGATTTTGATTCTTAAGCTTCTGAACTGCATTAGATTTCAGGTCCTATAACAATACTGAGACGGGTGCTTTTACTTTCTTTGGTCAGCCCCCAAGCATGATCGAGCCGGATTGGACCAACGGGGGTTAAATAACGAAAACCAAACCCAGCTCCAACTTCCCAAGCGTCCGAGAAATCGTTCGTTGCAGTACCCGCATCAACAAACAAAGCAGCTCGCCAACTTGGATGGAATTGATAGTTATATTCCACTGTACCAGTGGCTAAATATCTGCCGCCAAGTATGCGCCCTTCGTCATCGCGAGGGCCGATAGATTCATAGGCAAAACCACGGATACTCTGATCCCCCCCAGCAAGAAAACGATGGGTAAACGGAATTTGGTCAATATCCTTTGTCACAATCGCCCCTAAGTCTAAACGACCAAAAAACAAGTGCTTGGTTTCAAAGCTTCTTAACCATTCATTGTTCCATCTCACTTTCAACATATTTGCAGACGATAGTACAGAATCTGCTGCAGCTTCAATGGAGATCAGGCGCTCGTTCCCCCAATAAGGTAACGCTCCACCTTTACTTTCTTTCTTTAAGTAGCTAATACCTGGGATCAACATTTCCGTCCGTTGTTTTTCGCCTAGCTGTTCCGTAGTTTCGTGTTCACGTTTCAAAAACGCCGTCCTCACCCACTCGTCATCCGTTAGCCATTGTCGCTGTACTTGTACGTTCCAAATCCGGCTGTTGATCCCTTCAGTTACTTCATCCTGCACCTTATAACCGCCTAACACACGCCATAAATCGTCGTTAGGATTGTCTACTGGAATGGTATAACTGGCAGTGATATCTTGTTGCTTTTGCGACAGCCTCAGATTGGATTCAAAGGAATGGCCATCCTCGGTGATCCAAGGTTTAGTCCACTTAAAACGGGTTTTTGCACCCACATCATCACTGTAGCCAGCACCCACTTCAAAGCTATTTGCGGGTTTGTCTTCAACACTCACTCGAACGGGGATCTGATCGCTCGTCCGGTCCTTTAACAGCGGATAAACCTTTATCGCACTAAAATAAGGTGTGGCATTTAAAGAAAGATTAAAATCAGACAAGAGGCTAGCTTCAAACGGCTGCCCTTTCGAAAATGGGCTTAGCGAACGTATATAGTTAGCCGCTTTGGTGTTTCCCTCAATAGCAAGGTCGCCAAATTGATAACGTTTACCTGTGTTGAGAAGTAGTCGCACGCCAGCATAGCGATTCGCTTTGTGAACAAGCAACTTGGACTCCTGCCATTGATAATCAAAATATCCAAGTTCTAGTAGCTCGCTTTCAAAGCTGCTTTTCGTTGCCTGATAATCACTATGATTAACTTGCTTGCCAACTTGGATTGGTACATCTTTGATAAGCGAAACTAAATCCGCATTGTCCTTCCCTGTGCCCACAAGCTCAATATTAATATCTTTCCATTTAAGTGGTGCTTCAAGTTTGACTTCGGCTATGACGTTTTGCCCTTCTCCACTGAGTTGAATATCAAAATGGTAATAACCTAAAGCATGCAAAGCGCGACGTATGTCCGCACGTACCTCTTTCATCACCCGAGGGATTTTTGGCTTACCTTTGTAAGATTTTAAAAAACCAGTGATGTTGTCTTCTACATCGCCGTTTTCGACTTTGACTTCAATGTTGGAGATTTTTACTGATGCAGGGCGAGACTCCGCACCTGCGTTAAACGAGGAAAAGCAGCACAAAAAAAGCGCTAGTGTTAAACAAGAGAAATACGGCTTCATTTAAATAAAACGACCTAAATATCGCGACTTATGGGCATCGATAACGCCATTGTGCTTGTGAAAATGGATACTGTAAAACGACTTTTCAGAGAAAGTGCAATTTTACTGAGCTTAAGCTGAACATAGGGTGTATTTTGATGTAACGCAGTGGCTTTATCGCACATTTATTTACATTCATCCTTTTTATTTTCTTGCAGATGACGGACAATAGCAGCAATTGAACCTGCAGAGTGAAATTATGCAATTCCCAAATGATGATAACGGTGAACTTTTAGCTGAGATTGCCGCTGCTGGCGTTGATCTGACGCAAATGCAGAATATCGATTTTTATATTCTTTTCGAGCAAGCTGATGATGCTAAGCGCTTCAGTAGCGCGATTGAGAAAGATGAATTAGCACCTAAAACCCAGTTACAACAATGTCCTGATACTGGCGTTTGGGAAGTGATCACCACAGTGACTATGGTCCCTATGCACGAGCTGCTGAGTCAGACAGAGCAATACCTAGAAAGCATAGCCAATGGCTATGAAGGATATGGTGATGGCTGGGGCTTAATGGCCTCGGAAGAATAAACTTGCTACAGAAAAGCTAACTTTTGTCGGCCTTTCTGTAGTTTCCTTGATAATCAAACAGCTTTTCAGAAACCTGCCAACCAAACTTCTTGTGTAATTTAGCAATCACAAAATCCGGTGCAATTAAGTCAGTATCTATCACTTCTTCAGCTGACTGCCATTGCGCAGGTGCCGATGTTGACTTTCTCCGCTTTGCAAATTGCTGGTGGAATATAAATAGGCTCTTTTGATTAGAAAAGTCATAGACTTCACTGCAACTTGCCCCATCCTCATCAAAGTAAGTAATTTTTAATTTATTGCCACCGAGTACTTCGCTACATAGCCCGCTACAGCGTAATACCATTGCATGTTTTAAATTCAGTGCCGCGCGCAGCTTATCATCTGGGTCTGCCATTATTCCGCCGCACTGATGACATTGCCTTGCAGCAATATCATTTTCTGCACCGCACTGCTCACATTCTTTAAACTTAAAACGATAATCACATTGCTGTGAGTGACCTTCATCGTCTTCAAGCAACCCCTGACAGCGCCTACCAAAATGCTCAATAAGCTTGCCTTGCTCGTCTACCTTGCCCCAGAAAATATTGGCAAAGCCACAACCAGGACACAGCACCTGTACGGGCTCATTGTCTGAATTTGGCTTTTTACTTCCCACTTCAGGTGCAAATAAGTCAAAGTCATTGCCAGCATAATCAATGACAAAGCAATCTTCTTTATTTTCGTCTAACCTAAGTCCTCTGCCTACAATCTGCTGATAGAGGCTCACGGACTCCGTGGGTCTCAAGATAGCGATAACATCAACATGGGGCGCGTCAAACCCGGTAGTCAGCACAGAAACATTCACTAAATACTTAATTTCTCTATTTTTGAACTGGACGATAAGTGCATCTCTCACGGCAGATTTGGTTTCACCCGTTATTAGCGCACTATATTGCTCAGGTAAATAGCCGAGAATTTCTTTTGCATGCATAACCGTCGCGGCAAAAATCATTACGCCGACCCTATTCTCACTTAGCGCTAGTAAGTGCGAGATAATGCTTTTTGTTGCACGGGTCTGAGCCTGTAATAATGTATTCATATCAGATTCTGAATAACGCCCAAATGAATCTGTACTTAAACTAGAAAAGTCATAATTTTCAACCGCTGGATCAATTTTTTTAGGTGGCGTTAGGTACGAGTTTTTTATCATATATCTGAGCGGCAGCTCATAAATACACCGCTTAAATGGTGATTCTGCTTTCCCCCTCACAAAACCGTGATAATGCTTATGATATATCCATCCCATACCCAAGCGATAAGGTGTTGCTGTTAAGCCCAGTAACTTTAATTCAGGATTAAATTCAGTCAGCTGGTTTAAAATTTGCTGATACTGACTATTATCATCACCACTTACTCGGTGACATTCATCAATGATAACTAATGAATAGAATTGATTAAGTTGTGACAAATTTCGAGACAACGACTGCACACTGGCAAAAGTCACCTGATGCTGTAACGACTTTTCTTTTAATCCAGCAGAAAAAATGCTCGCTTGTAATCCATAGCTTTTATATTTTTGTGCATTTTGTTCTACAAGCTCTTTAACATGAGTCAACACTAATATTTTGTGCCTAGCAAGCCGTGCAAGCTCCGCAATAACTAAACTCTTTCCGGCGCCAGTAGGCAAAACAATTACTGCAGACTCGCTAGATTTACGAAAGTGGAGCAGTGTATTTTGTACCGCTTCCTGCTGATAAGGTCTTAAAACGTAAATAAGCGCCTCAGGGGATATATAATTAAGTCAAAAAAGGCGTACCTACTAAGGTACGCCTTTTATTTAAGCAATTTAAACAAAGGTTGTTCAACACCGAACCACCTTCATAATAAAGCATTATTAGATTAGATAATCATCTAGGTTAACACCTTGGAATACTTTAGGTGTTTTACCACGGCCAGTCCACTCGATTACCTCACCGTCTTTTTCAATACGGTATTTTGCTTTTACTTTAGAACGACGGTCAGCTGACGTAGTGCCCACTAAATCATCAAGCGTAAGTCCTTTTTCTTTCAGCATAGCCAATACCTCTTCTTTAGCTTGCTGTTGTTCCTTTTGCTCGTCCAGTGCTTTTTGGATAAGCTCTAACGCTTTTTCTAAATCACCGTAGCTTGCATTTTTAATAAAAGACTTGATCTCACGCATTGATACTCTCTCAATTAAGCTTAGTTTTAATATTTATATTGAATACTATATTAAAATTAATAAAAAACAAATTGTATTCTGTGAATTTTAATTTTGTTACGAAAAAAGCGCCATAATAGCGCTTTCTAGTTAGGATTAAGAAGATTTAATTACATTTTGTTTAAATCTCATTCAACTTTCCAGTCAATAGTTGTACCCGCTTTAATAGGAACAACAGATCCTTCACCTAATTTGTATGCATCAGGCACTTGCCAAGGAGACTTAGTCAGCGTAATGGTATCTGTATTGCGTGGTAAGTCATAAAAGTCCGGACCAAAGTGACTCGCAAAGCCTTCTAATTTATCAAGCTCTCCCGCGTCTTCAAATGCTTCGGCGTATAGCTCTATTGCGGCATGTGCAGTGTATGCACCGGCACAGCCACATGCGGCTTCTTTTTTATCTTTCGCATGAGGGGCTGAATCAGTGCCCAAAAAGAATTTCTTACTTCCGCTTGTCGCCGCTTCAATTAGCGCTTGTTGATGTGTATTACGTTTTAAGATAGGTAAGCAATAATAGTGAGGGCGAATACCACCAGCCAACATATGATTGCGGTTATAAAGCAAGTGATGAGCAGTGATAGTTGCTGCAACGTTGTCAGGTGCTTGATTGACAAAATCAACGGCATCTTTTGTTGTGATATGTTCGAGTACGATTTTTAGCGCTGGAAAGTTATCAACGACTTTAGATAGCTTCGTCTCAAGGAATACTTTTTCTCTATCAAAAATATCAATAGATGAGTCCGTCACTTCACCGTGCACAAGCAGCAACATGCCAACTTCTTGCATCGCTTCAAGTGCTGGATACACGTTTTCAATATCCGTTACCCCCGACGCTGAGTTTGTCGTCGCACCGGCTGGATACAACTTAGCAGCAACGATATGACCGGTTGCTTTCGCTTTTTTTATTTCTTCAGGAGTAGTGTTATCCGTAAGGTACAACACCATTAGAGGCTGAAAGTTACCTTGAGGATTAGCGGCCATTATGCGGTCACGATAAGCCAAAGCAGTCTCTGTGCAAGTTGCTGGTGGGACCAGATTTGGCATGATAATCGCGCGGCCCATATAGCGACTAATATCTCTTACCGTATCGACCAATACATCACCATCACGTAGGTGCACATGCCAATCATCTGGTCGTGTAATCGTTAGCGTTTGTTTGCTCGTCATTGCTCTCTTCCACTGCTGAATTTGCCCGATCATAGGCTGCACATGGGTGTTAGTAAAGTTTTTCAGGCCAACCGCAGATTATTTCACTTTGTGAGTTTACTTTAGCGCGTTTTCATTTTTCACAATATTGGTAAATATGTACAATTTAAGTTAACTTAGTAGCATCTTTTCATGAGAAATATGTATGCTATCTGAGAACCAAAAATTAGAATCAAAAACTGAGCAGCTTAGCATCATTAACCAGTTTTCTTCGTCGCTGCTGCATCTAACCAAACTTGACGAATTATTTGAATACGTTACGACACAGGTTGTCAACCGACTGGGGTTTGTCGATTGTGTTATCTATCTCGCTGATCCTTACCAAGAATATCTAGAAGTCGCTGCAAGTATGGGCGTTTCCCATGCTAATGGTGATTATCGTGTTGAACAAACCAAGATAAAGATTGGTTTAGGTATTACTGGTCAAGTAGCAACGACTAGAGCGCCCTTTATTTCTGGAAACGTCGCCGCTCACCCTATGTACATTGCTGACTTACGACCCGCCATGTCAGAGCTTTGTGTACCACTTGAGTATGACGGTCATTTAATCGGTGTGATTGACTGTGAGCATCCAGAGGCCGATTATTTTACCTCCGCGCATTTACAGATATTATCGACGGTCGCACATCTGCTCAGTGCCAAAATCCACCAGTTACGTACCTTAGAAAACCTCCAAACCACGATTGCCCAGTTACACCAAGCACAGAATTTAGAAAAGTCCCTGCTTAAAATTGCAAACATCACTTACCGCTTTGAGAACCTTGAAGCTTTTTATGATGACTTATATAAAATCATTGCCTCTCAGCTTTGCGCCGAGAACTTCTTTATCGGCCTTTATGATACTCAACAGGATATTTTAGAAATCGATTATTTGATTGAGGGAGGCGAAAAATGTAATGCACATCAAAAAGTATCAAAAGATCAGATTAAGCATACTGCATCCTACTATATACTGAAGAACCAACGACCACTGCTGTGTGATAACAATCAATTTAGAATGCACATTACGCGGGGTGATTTTAAAATGGTGGGCCGCTCGCCGCGCTCTTGGTTAGGCGTACCATTTTTGGTTAATGATCAATATCAGGGCGTGATTGTACTGCAAAGCTACAATAACGACCAAGCTTTCGTGAATCATGATTTATCTATTTTGACTTATATAAGTCGCCAAGTCAGCATGGCCATAGACCGGCAGCTTTCACGACAAGCGTTAGAGCATAGAGCCTTACATGACGACTTAACAGGTCTTGCCAATCGCTATTTATTGTTAGAGCGGATCAAGCATGCCATTTTGAGGCTTGCACGAATCGAGTCCTCTAATTTGCACTGCCTAATTTATCTGGATTTAGACAGATTTAAGAGCATTAATGACTCACTTGGCCACGATGTTGGTGACCATTTCTTGATTGCTATTGTCGAGATGATAAATGGCTGTATTCGCAAAACCGATACATTCGCGCGGCTCGGGGGTGATGAGTTTGCAATTTTTATGGAAAATGTCCAAGACAGGCAACAAGTCACTCTGCTACTTGATAGGATCACCACAGCAATAACCAAGCCCCTTCATATAGATGGTCATGTTCTGCAAGCTTCTGGCAGTATTGGCGTTGCCTTCACTGATAACGAATCCGATAGCGCAATTAATTTACTGCAGCAAGCAGATGCCGCCATGTACGAAGCAAAATCTTCGGGTCGGGGTCAGGTCTGCTATTTTAATAATGCCATGCGCAAGCGCCTAAAACAGCAAGCCGATATTGAAAATGATCTGCAACATGGCATAAAAAACAATGAATTTGCGCTGTACTATCAGCCGATATTTTCTCTCACGACTGGCGCTATTGTGAGCTTTGAAGCCCTTGTCCGTTGGTTTCACCCCAAAAATGGTCTCGTCTCTCCAGATGCTTTTATTCCAATTGCAGAGCAAACCGGACAGATCATTGAACTTGACTTACATTTGTTGGAATTAGCAGCCAAACAACTCAAACGTTGGAAAGCGCAAAAGCTGCCGAAAACTCGCGTTACGGTAAATGTTTCATCGCGACATTTCGCAAGCTTAGAGTTCGTAGATACAATTCAGCAACTTTATCATCATTATGAGCTTACACCTGGCTCTTTATGTTTGGAAATCACAGAATCTGGATTAATAGCAAACTTAGCTCTTGCAACCAAAATTATTCAAGGATTAGAATCCCTTGGAGTGAAGCTTTATCTTGACGACTTTGGCACCGGTTACTCTGCTTTAGGTTATTTGCACCAGCTCCCCATTCATGTGCTTAAAATTGATAAGAGCTTTATTGACCAACTAACTGAAAGAGAAAACCCCCTAGTTGATGCGATTTTGAAGCTTGCACAATCACTTAACCTGACCGTTGTCGCCGAAGGTATCGAGCTCGAAACCCAGTGGCAGCTATTAAAGCAAAAAGGCTGTCAATTTGGTCAAGGTTATATTGTTTCTAAACCACTCGCCGCAGATCAAGCGATGGCATTTTTACTGAGTAGAAACTAGCAAATACCCATTGTTTATAAACAATGGGTATTTAGACTGGTTTAGTTTAACTTCTACCTAATTCGCTTCTAAGCTCCTTGGTTGCTGCCACCATATTCTCAAGTGCAGCCCGGGTTTCTGGCCATGCTCGGGTTTTTAGCCCGCAATCTGGATTCACCCATAATCTTTCTACTGGGATTTTCTTCGCTGCTTTGTGAATTAAGTCTTTTATCCAAGCCACCTCAGGGACGTTTGGCGTGTGAATATCATAAACACCAGGCCCGATGTCATTGGGGTAGTCAAAATCTTCAAAGGCGTCGAGTAAGGTCATATTTGAACGTGACGTTTCAATTGTGATCACGTCCGCATCCATATCCGCTATGGCGGCGATAATATCGTTAAACTCCGAATAACACATATGCGTATGGATCTGTGTTTCGTCATTCACACCACTTGCAGATACCCTAAACGCATATGCCGCCCACGCTAAGTAAGTTTTCCACTGACTGGCTTTGAGTGGCATCCCCTCTCTAAAAGCAGGTTCATCGATTTGGATCACCTTAATCCCTGCATTTTGCAAATCTACCACTTCATCTCTCAGTGCTAATGCGATTTGATTCGCGATGCTCGGCTTGTCTAAGTCATCTCTGACAAACGACCAAAATAAAATAGTCACCGGCCCTGTTAGCATGCCCTTCATCGGTTTTTTGGTTAAGCTCTGTGCATAACTCGTCCACTTCACTGTCATTGGTGCTGCACGCGAGACATCTCCCCAGATCACAGGGGGTTTAACACAGCGCGACCCATAACTTTGCACCCAACCAAACTGAGTAAAGGCAAAACCTTCGAGTAATTCACCAAAATACTCAACCATATCATTGCGCTCTGCTTCGCCATGTACAAGCACATCTAAGTTAAGCGCTTCTTGTTCTTCAACGGCATAACGGATCTCCGCTTCCATCTGGCTTTGATAAGCATCAGTACTCAACGTACCCGCTTTATAATCACGTCGCGCCTTACGAATAGCTTGGGTTTGTGGGAAAGAGCCTATCGTTGTGGTTGGCAATAAGGGTAAATTTAGCGATTGTGCTTGCTTTTTAATTCTGGTTGCGAATTCACTCGTGCGTTGACCGTCTTTTGTTGTAAGCGCTGAAACACGCTGCTGCACCTCATTATTATTCACTCGAGTAGAAGTCAAACGCGCTTTTACAGGCTTAGAATATTCGACCAACTGGGTAATATCACGCTGCTCCAATGCATTTTTCAATAATGCCAGCTCTTGCCCTTTTTGTTTGGCAAATGCGAGCCAAGACTTTAACTCACTATCAAGCTTTTGCTCTTGCTCTAAGTCCACTGGCGTATGTAATAATGAGCACGAAGGAGCGAGCCAGAGATTATCACCGCGACGTTCATGAACCAGAGCAAGTTGCTGATATACACCTTCGAGATCCGAGCGCCAAATGTTACGACCATTCACAATCCCGAGAGACAGTACGCTATCTTGCCCAACTACTTCCTCTAACGCAGCCAAGTCGTAGTTTGCCGTTACGCAGTCAAAATGCACGCCTTCTACGGGGTAAGATTGAATATCTTCAACATGCGCTTGTACGGAGTCAAAATAACTGGCCAACAACACTTTTACTCCTTGGCCACTCAACGCATCAAAACTCCGGCGCAGCGCGTTACGATAAGCATCGTCGATTTCCAGTGCTAAAATAGGTTCATCAATTTGTACCCACTCAACACCTTGAGCTGCAAGCTTGGCAAGTACCTGCTGATATACAGCCAATAACTTATCTAATAAAACTAATTTATCAAACTCTTGGCCAACACATTTAGCTAAGTAGAGATAGGTTACCGGGCCGACCAAGACGGGTTTTGCTCGGTAGCCAAGTAATTGTGCTTCCTCTACTTGAATGAATAACTCAGTCCAAGTCAGAGCAAACTCCTGTGTTTGAGTTAGCTCAGGGACGATGTAATGATAATTGGTGTTGAACCATTTTGTCATTTCACTTGCTGCACACGCACAGCCGCTAGGTGCTCGACCCCTGCCAATCCGAAACAAAGTATCGAGATTTACAGACTCATCATTTTTGTGACGACTAGGGATCGCGCCGACAAGTAATGAAATATTCAACACGTGGTCATACCAAGCGAAATCGCCAACTGGGATAAGGTCAACACCAGCATCAGCTTGCAATGCCCAATTTTCTGCACGAATGCGCTTTCCTTCCGCGATTAAGTCGTCTTGCGTTAAGTCGCCCGACCAATAGCGCTCTACTGCAAATTTAAGTTCACGTTTTTTGCCTACGCGTGGAAAACCCAAATTATGTGTTAATGCCATGATTTTAATTCCGTCTAGATGTATGGATGTCTAAATTTAATTATCATAATCAAAAACAACAATTGATGCTTTTTCAGATTTCATATGAATAAAATTAATTTGTAATTTTTTGCAAAATTTTTACAGAAGTAGTGACAACGCTGTCATTTTTAGTGTTATAGTGGATTTGTGAATTTTTGAACAATTCACCGTAGGTATTTAGACGTCTAGACATTGATAATAACTAAATAGAATCGTAATATTGAGTAATGCTGAGATTTGCTCACTTCAAATATGAGAATTGTTGATAATGATTGATATAAAGCACCTAAAGACTATCTCCACCTTGAAAGAAACTGGTTCTCTTGTGAATACAGCACGAGAGCTATTCCTGACTCAATCCGCTTTATCTCATCAGATCAAAGATCTAGAGAACAAACTCGACTGCCAACTATTCGAGCGCAAGACCCAACCGGTACGCTTTACCCCTCAAGGCATGTTGCTATTAGAGCTCGCCAATGATGTATTGCCTAAAGTTGAAGCAACAAAGTGTCGTTTGAAGGAAAGCCTTAACCAGCCCATCTCACAACTCAGATTAAGCGTGGAATGTCATGCTTGTTTTCACTGGTTGCTGCCAACGATTAAAGAATTCAATACCTTTTGGCCTGACATTAAAGTCGATTACGAACGAGGCTTTAGCTATGATGCGATTCCTGACCTTATTGAAGATGAGCTGGACTTAGTGCTTACTTCGGACATTCGAGAACCAGAACAGCTCGAATACGCGCATCTTTTTGACTTTAAATTAAAGTTAATCGTTGCACCAGATCACGAATTGGCCAAGAAGGCCTATGTCACAGCACTCGACCTAAAAGATGAAACCATCATTTCTTACCCTATTCCTCGCGAGCGTCAGGACATATTTAAGCACTTTATTCAAAATGCACGCTTTGATGGTACGCTAAAAACCGTCGATCAAGGTTTATTAATCTTCCAACTTGTGAGTGCAGGTATGGGGGTTGCGGCATTACCAGACTGGTTGGTCACACCGTATGAAAGCCAAGGGCTGATTAAATCGATTCCTCTAGGCGCTCTTGGGCTAAATCGTCCAATGTATTTAGCAATGAAGAAAAGCATGAAAGATAACCCTGTTTATCGCCATTTCCTCAATACTTGCCGTAAAACCACGGCAAGATAGTTGACTGGGCTCTTTTTGAGCCCTAACTGTTATACATTTCTACAGCTCCCATCTCATGCTAGCATTGCGTCAGGCTTATCTAAATCTAAGGCATGTTTAAATGTTTGAAGTCAAAAAGGTTATCGGTCAACTTCTGATGCCGTTACCGTTATCTTTGGTTGCACTTATGGGGCTCATGTTTTTTATCGCCAAAACACGCAAAGGGCCGTATATCGCAGTCTGGTTGGTCCTACTAACTACTTGGAGCATATCCACTCCTTATGTCGCGCAACACATTATCGAGTGGGATAAGGGCACGCTCACCGCATTCAATCCAAGCAGGCACAAAAACATAGACAGAATTGTTGTGCTTGGTTGTAATTTATACCCCGATGATTCCCTCCCCAGTAATGCTCAACTAGGTAGTTGCGGTTTAGCTCGACTAGTTGAAGGCATTAGACTTGCTAATATTTACCCAAAAGCCCAGCTGTATGTTTCTGGTTATGGCTATGGCAACGCAACAAGCGCAGGACTCATGGCTAAAACTGCACAGAGCTTAGGTATTTCCGCTACCCGTATCAAGCAAAACCACAATGCCAAAGACACCGCAGACGAAGCGAAAATGCTCGCGCCCGTTTTGGTAGATTATGATGTTGCACTTGTCACGTCAGCTTCGCACATGAAACGCGCAAAAAACCTATTTGAAGCACAAGGCGTTGAAGTATTCCCTGCCCCGACAGAGTTTTATAATTTTAAGTCACTCCCATTAAGTCGGCAGTTTATCGCAAATGATAAGGCGCTAGATATAGTCACTCGAATTTGGCATGAACAAGTTGGTAGTATGTGGATCACGATACGTCGCATTATCGACCCTGAAGCACTTTAAGCGTCGAAAAAGGCATCAAAACCAGGCTAAAGTTCGATAAATTGGCGCTGAAAAACGTAAAAAATTGAAAATTTGCGCAAATATGGGTATAAATAGAGTTTAATCTTAACCCGCGTATCCGCGTACAACACGACTAGGATCTACGATGAGTAAACTAGATAAAACTGAAGTACTAAGCGCTTTCGAAGCTGCGTACGAAGCTGCACATGGCAAAAAGCCTGAAATCACTGCAAAGCCAGGTTGGTATAGCATCGATGGTGGCAAAAACATGCGTCTTGCTGAGGTAGCTGAATTAACAGAAGAGCTAACTTCAGGGTCAGCTGTAGCAAGTGAGACAACGCAGGCGCCTGCCAAAAAAGCGAAAACGACTAAGAAAGCGCCGAAGGCAGCAGCTGTAAAATCAGCAAGCTTTACTATCGTTACAGAAAACGAAGATGGCTTCAAAGCGGAAGAACAGTGGATTGCTGAACTAGCAGCAAAAGATCACGACTGTCGCTTACCTCGTGGTGTTGTGTAAGCACAGTTTCATGAGTGAAGAAACCTCGCAGCTGCGAGGTTTTTTTTGGTCTGCAACAATCAATACCGATTCAACCTGAGCGAAGAAGAGCTATTTTTATGACGTAAATTGAGCAGGGCGGCGCTCCAAACCAGGATAATCAAGCAAGTTAGTGACACCCAGCCTAATAAAAAAGTCAACGAAGCAAGCGGCAATTCCGGCCACTTTCCTGCCATACCATAACCCGCAATTGTGCGATGGGCGTAAAAACAAATACATAAGACCAATCCGAAACTCAACGCTAGTGATACCATTACACCTCGGTATTCATCTTTGCGGCGCAATTTAAACTGCCGCTTGATATACATGTAAGTACCACTGAGAACCAAAAATGAGAGCACAACCCCAAATATAAACCACAGTATCTTCCCCCATATCCCCGCAAAATTGCCAAAATGTAGAGGGTCTGCGGTGTCGGATAATCGCCAATATAGCCCTTGGCTCGATGCTGTTTGGCTATAAACAACTTCCCCCGTGTAAGGGTTGACATAGATCTTGTTTGCCCTATCCCGAACTATCCAATCCTGCGATTGTCCTTCAGCATAAAAATAACCCCCAGAATAGCGAATAGCTTTCACCTCAAGATCGGGTCTCGTCGCTTTTACTATTGCGAATAATTCCACAACAGACAATTGTGGTTTATCCTGTCTCGGCAGTTCTGCCAAGGGATTAACGGCAAAATCCCCAACATCAGTATAAGCTGTTTTACCATCGACCATATCCATTCGTACAAACTCAAATAGATACCAGATACTCGTAAGCGAAATAACAACCGCAAGCCATAAGCCCCACGTCCCACTTATTTTATGCATACTTGCCATTTTGGCACGTGCATCCCCGCTAAACGTAAATACAAATAACTTTTTCCACCAGAGGCGATATACATAATGCGCACTCACGGTCGAAATACACAAAGGAACTGCAAAGATAAGCACAAGATAGTATGAAATGATGCTGTCAAACACGCCGAAAAAATGCATGTGGAAATCGCGAAAAAAGCGCTGAATATTAAAAAAACTACTTTCACCTTGGATAGCTCCTGAAAGTGGATCGACATAAACGTGTTGCCAAGGACTATCAGGCATCCGCATCACGATATCATACGAAAAATAGGTATCAGGACCTGTAAAGGCAATCCCTATTCGGGCGTCAGGATACGCCTTTTGTACCATCTCGTAAGCTGCTGCTAAGCTTATGTTTGATTGCCCGTCTACTGCCCTCACCTGATCGTTGAATAGCCAATCTAGTTCGTGGGCAATACTCGCAAACGCGCCAGTCCAGCATATTATGAACAGCAACACCCCAAACCACACGCCACTCAAACTATGCCAGTTGAACCATTGTTTTGCCGTCATGGACCACCCAATAGCGAAGACATAAAACGACTTCACTTCCTTGCCTTGTATTAATATTCAAACATAGATAAGCCCTATGACAGCGCCATCCAACCTAATTGACATCCCCCCTAACAATCAGATCCTAACAACTATGAGATTTGGGTAAGCCATTATTTTTGCAATAATTCATTTTTTGCATTACCCCTTATAGTAACAAAAAGAATTATCATTTAGAATTGAAAATAATTTCTGTTTTCAGTTAGAACTATTCAAAAGCTTGGTTCAATCTCAGAAAAATAGCTCCTACATATCATAGGAACTTTCATCTTTATCTCTTGTGACGAAAAAACAATTTAGGAAAGGAAACACCCATGCAAACCAAAGCGCATCAATCTACAGCACTAGCTCTGATGTTATCACTCCTTTATTTTTCTCCAAATGCGGCAGCAAAAGCCGAGCGCGACAATATTGAACGGATCAGTGTTGTAGGCCAGCCAATCAAGCGTAACTCGGGTCCAACAGGACTTGACCTTACCATTAAAGAAACCCCCCAGTCTGTTACCGTGTTAAGCCACGATTACATAGAAGACTTCGAACTGAATGATCTTGAGGACATCATGGTACAGGCAACAGGCATCTCAAGATACAAATTTGGAGCGGGTGATAATACTGAGTTTACTTCTCGTGGGTATCTCGTCAATGCATTGGTTAAAGATGGCTTACCGACCTCAATTGCTGGACCACAAGAGAGTCGCTTAGACACTATTGTCTATGACCGAGTAGAGGTTCTTCGGGGCGCTGCGGGGTTAATGGCGGGTGCAGGACAACCATCGGCAACATTAAATGTCATCACAAAACAACCAGACCGAAGTGGATTTGTTGAAGTTGGTGCTGAGATTGGCTCTTGGAATAAAGTGCGTACACACATAGATGCAACAGGCTCCCTAACGAAAGATGAAGCATTGGCCGGACGAGTTATTCTTGCCTATGAGGAAAGAGATAGCTTTGTCGACAAAGAAAATAGTAATAAGATCGTCGCATACACCCAATTACATCATTATTTCTCCGAAGATACCGAAGCCTCGCTTAGTGTTCATTACCAAGACAATGAACTGAAACTATCACCCTGGGGATTACCCATTTTTTACTCTGATGGTAGTTCCGTCGAAATAGACAAGAAAACAAATTTATCATCGCCAGATAGTCACAACGGCAATACCCACCAAAGTTATCATTTAAAATTATCTCACCAAATCAATTTAGATTGGGAACTTAACTTTGGCGCACAATACAGTAAAACAGAAGCTGACATTACCTTGACCTACTTTAGTGGTAACCCAGACAAAGAAACAGGTCTTGGCCTTCAAGGCGGTGACAGACGCTGGGTTGAAACGGTTGATGGGACTAATTTTATTTTGGGACTGGTTGGTCGGTTTGAGTTATTTGACCGCGCACATCAGGTGAATATCACCTATTTAAATGCCGATTTTGAGTCCACAGACGATCGCTTCGAAGAACTGGATGAAAACGCGAGAACAGTATTTTATCCACTCCAATCGATTAATAACCTTCACCCAGCCGCTCATTTAACTGCGACAGATAAGCAATTTATTGGCTATTGGGACAAAACGACGAAAGAACAGAGTATTGCACTCAGCAGTAAGTTAACGTTAACGGATGACCTTCATGCCATTGTTGGTGTCAAATTTTTTGATTATGAACGTACCAATGAGCGTGACTTTGCTTGGAGCGGGTTCTCAAGCGACAAAGGTGAAGAAACCGGTGAGAGCTTATACTTGGGGCTGGTTTACGATCTCAATGACCAGATCAGCACGTATGCAAGTTATACCGATGCTTATGAGCCGCAACTGGATAAAGTGGATGCCAATTTAAATCAATTAGCACCAATCACCGCCCGGAACTTAGAAGTCGGCATTAAAACCACCCTTTGGGATGATAAACTACGTCTAAACGTCGCTTACTTTGATAGTTTAAAGGAAGACTTCGGTGTTGTTATCCCCGAATATGCAGACGAAAGACCTGCTAGGTATCGACCCGTAGATGGTGCAGAAGCTGATGGATTTGAAGTTGAATTAGAAGCAAAACTGACAGATGATTGGCAAGTAAACTTTGGTTACAGTGATTTTGATGTTGTCGATGAGCATGGCGAAGATATTAACTTGTATGCACCAAGACAAACGCTCAATACGAGCACCAAGTATACTTATGGGGCTTGGCGATTAGGGCTAAATGCAACTTGGGATACGGACAGAAAAGTCGATATTTTAAACGTCCCAGGAGTTGACCTTGGACTTCCAACAGGTGGTCGTCGAGGCGCAGTGCGTGCAGATCAAGATAGCCAGCTTTTACTAAATGCACACGTCAAATATCAATTTTCTAGCCAACTGAGCGTTAAACTGAATATCAGTAATCTCACAGATGAAGGCTATTACGATACTTACGGTTTCGTGCCGAAAAAGTACAGCGAGCCTAGAGCATACAATTTAAGTATGGAATATCTGTTTTAACGTAAAGCACTATGCAAATGCTGTGGCGTGATAGGGTTACAACACCTTTAAAACTTAGCTGCAGCAGCAAAATGCCTATAATACCAATTGAATTAATTCTCTAATCAATTTGAAGGGTGAAATAGCATATTAGCTTCGTTAAAAATTTCTCATTTAGAACAACTAAATAGCAAAATTTTTGCCTTGCTACTAAAGCTATTTCCCCGCTTCAAGATAGATCATTTACTTAATACAACTGGTATAAATAAAGCGCGGGCTTCTGACTAGAAACCCGCGCTTTTCTATCTCACACCAATTTACGTAACTGTGTTTTCAATCCCAAGAGCCGAACCTCCCAAATTAAGTACTAAGTCGAGTTGCCATTAAACCTTAAATACCGACACTTGACCGTTTAACTGCTCAGCTAACGCCTCTAAGTCATTACTCACATCTGCATTACTCTGCGCACTTCGAGTAATTTCAGAAATACTGCTACTGAAATCATTAATATTTTCGCTGATTTCCGCAACCACCGTTGTTTGTTCTTCCGTTGCCGTTGAAACCTGAATATTCATACCGACGATTTCATCCACCGCCTTGTCTATATCAGTCATGATTTGAGCTGACTCATTGGCCCTATCAACTCCTGCAGCTGCACTCGACTGTGCATTCTCCATTGACGACACGGCATTTTGTGCCATGCCCTGTAACTTACTGATCATATCTCGGATCGATTCCGTAGCTTTTTGCGTGTTGTGTGCCAATTGCCTAACTTCATCAGCAACAACCGCGAAGCCTCGACCTGATTCCCCAGCTCTCGCCGCTTCTATTGCAGCGTTTAATGCCAAAAGATTTGTTTGTTCAGCCACACCTTGGATCATTAGCACGACTTGGTTGATTTCATTCGACTGGTCGTTCAACGCTTTAATTAACTGCGCGTTATCTCCCACCTCACTGGCAAGACGCTCGATGGCCTGAATATTTTGCGAAATAACATCCATCCCCTGCTTTGCAAGCTGACCCGACATCTCTGCTTTGTTTGCGGTATTCATTGCATTATGTGCAACCTCCTGAATTGCACTACTCATTTCTGTCGCTGCGGTTGCGATCATTACCGTTTGCTGCTCTTGTTCTTGTGAAGTGCCCGCAATTGACTGACTAATTCCATTTAGCTCGTTGGATGTTGAGGACAGACTATTCACCATCGTAACTAGGTTGGTAACTAACTCATGTAAGCTCGACACCATAGTATTGAAGTCGTTTCCTATCTCACTCAGCTCGTCCTGCCCCTCAACCACTACACGTTGGGTTAAATCAGCATCTCTTGCAATGTTACCAATACGCATACGCAAACGACTGAGTGGTTCGTTAATTGACCTAAATATCAACATACCAATCATCACCATTACGATCACAATAGTAACGGAAGAGATAATCATCGCCGTTTTTGTCGCACTGGCTTCTGAGCGGCCAACATCTCTTAGTGCACTTGCCTCTGCAAGTTGTAACTCAATTAGTGCATTGTAGCTTTCACTTAAGGGGTCAAAGGCGGCATAGAGATCGCGTACAAATTTATCATAAGGAATTTCTTCAAAAGTATTTGCGTTAACTCGGTTAATATAATTAGACAGCAGTTGCTTGACACTTATCTCTGCTTTTTCAACTTGCTTTACTAAGCTTCGCTCTTCGCTCGTAAGGTCCGTGGACAAATAGCTATTCCATTCTTTTTCAGCGATATTTTTAGCTTCTTCGATTTGCTTTAACGCGGCACTGTTGGATAATTGATGGCCTCGTAACTTGTGAAAAGTATCTACAATAACCACCGCATAGTTGTCTGACACGACTTTTATTTGCCTCAGCGGTACAACTCTGTCGTCATAAATACGGTCAATGTAATTGATAAGATTTGATAATGTTCCAATTGTAAAGATAGTAGCGAGAATAAAAAACACAGCAGGTATGCCCGAAAGCGACAACAATCTGCTTTTAACTGAAACCCTATTTAGCATAGTCTGATTTTTATTGAGTAAACATAGAAATAAAGTATTACTCAAAGTTCATAGATTACAATAATAATTGCAAATTAAGCAGCGCATTATTGATATGCATCATACTTCGTAACTGTGTCTCTTAACTGTATAGGTTTGATTTTTAAACCTATTACAAAAAAAAGAGGAGAAGCTTTTATCGGCTTCTCCTCTTTTATTCCACGTCGAAATCACTTTCGCTTAACACTCTTCGTTTTCAGCGTTCATGTTCTCTTTTACATCTTCACACGCGTCTTCCACACTATTTTCTACTTCCTGAACTGTTTCATCGAAACGCTCACCAGCATCTTCCGCCGGACCTTCGCTACAACCAAAAAGTGCTAAAATTGAAACAAAACCAAATGCTTTTGCTAATGTAATTGCTGATTTCATAATCTATCTCCTAAAACCGTTTTTGTACGTTAATTCCCTTTTACCTGGGAGCTCGTGCTTTGCCAAAAATAAACGAAATAATCATAAAGGCGATAAACACAAAGAATAGAATTTTCGCCATACCTGCCGCAGCGCCAGCGATTCCAGTGAAACCTAGCACGGCTGCGACAAGTGCTAGGAATAAAAACATTACAGCCCAACTCAACATAACATTCTCCTTAGGCAGTTAGCTCTTGCAACTGCTTCATTTGATCGTGACAAGCTTGCATTCTGGTTTGAATTTGCAGTAATACACTCTTGCATTTAGGTGGAAGATCTTTGCTTAATGCTTTATCAAGCTTGCTTAACACTTTGTCTTCCACTTCTTCTAGCTGAGAAATATAGGTGTGCTCTTTGTCGGTGCTCACCATACCAACCAACTTGGTGTACGATTCACGAATGTCGATGCTAAGCGCTGAATCTGTCTCAATTTCACCTTCGTCAATAAGAACAAATGGTTGTAGATCCGAGATTGCTTGCGCTTTATCTACAATCATTTGGTCAAATACGCGGTTTAATTCGATATTATCTAGCTTCTTTTTAGCTTCAGTGTAAAAATCAACACCACCATTTAATACTTTGATGAGCTCTTTTACCGGCCCCATGTCGTAATTTGAATCTGCCATAAATAACTCCTTTCGTTGCGATATTTAATAAGTGCATTTTGCAAATATTATTTTCTGTCCCTTTCACTAATGCAGATTAAATGCCAAATCATAAACCTTTATTATATAAGGCTTTTTAATCTAAGCACCTTCAGACCGGTGAAAATATTACAAACTAGATGTAAATTATTCCTGTGATAATTGCGTACTTAAGGTTGTGCTCCCTTTAGCATTGAAATCCATAGTCCTAATTGGGAAAGGAATTAAGATATCGTTATCAGCTAATACACGGTTAATGGTGCAAATTGCTTTGTGCCTGACCACCATAAAGCCCGGATCTGCTGGGTAATCTATCCAAAACCACACTAATAGATTAATAGAGCTGTCACCAAAAGACTCTGCATAGACATCTGTTTCTTTTTGGCTTACTACGAAATCAAGCTTGTTAATTGCCTCAACAATCACCTCTCGGGCTTGCTCTGGGTCGTCCGCATACGAGATACCAACTGGTACTTCTATTCTTCGCTTGCCAAGCTTAGTGTAGTTTTGTAACTCATTCTTAAAGAGAATTTTGTTGGGGATATAAGACAGCTGGCCATAAAAGTTTTCTACTAAGGTGTTTCTCAAATTGATTTTGCTTACCGTGCCAAAGCAATCCTTGGTTCTTATAATGTCACCGACCATAAAAGGTTTTCTGACCCCCATCACAAATCCAGCGATGAGGTTCTCGGTCATGTCTTGGAATGCAAAGCCAATAGCAAGGCCAATGATCCCCGCCCCAGCCAACAATGACATTACAGCACCTGATAGTTTTACTATATCTAAAGCGAAGAAAATCCCAATGGCAATAATAGAGACTTTAAATATGGAACTAATAAGTGAAGCCACTTGTTCTGTCTTTATTGCTTTTTTAATTGCCTTTGAAAACCAAATTGAAGATATTTTAGCCAAAACTGTGAAGAATATGAGTATCATTAAGGCTAGGATCATATTCGGTAGTAACTGCACACCGGATTCAAGCCAAGAGATTAACTTATCATTAATTAACGCCCAGAATTTTTCTAAATTCATAATCAAATATTCCTATTTAAGTACTCGACAAATCTAGAATGCAGTAATCATTCCTAGTTATATTAATTAGCCGTTCATGGAAAAGGTAATTATTACAAACTAATTTACACATCTTCTCGGTAAATTCTTCCTTAAAACTTACTCCATAAAAATAAATCACATAATTATCAATAATTTAAAGGTTGGCACAACAGCTGCAACAGATAATTCGACTACGAAATTAAAGGAGTTTAATTATGAAAAAGACATTAATTGCAACTGTACTAGTATCTTCACTTACTACTGCTTCAGCATTTGCTGCTGATAACTCTTGGGAAAAAGAAGCGAGTGACGCTTGGATAGACGGTAAAGCAGAAGCAACACTGCTTTTCAACGGTGAACTGAACAACTTTGACATTAACACTGATGTAAAGAACGGCGTTGTAGTGCTAACCGGTAAAGTTGAACACTCAGTAGATAAAAAGCTGGCTGAAGAACTGGTACTAGGTATCGATGGCGTAAAAGAAGTGAAAAACGACCTGACTATCGTAGATATGTCAGATGAGCGCAAAAAAGAGCGCAATTACGAAAGCGATAGCGGTTTTACTGACGCAAAAATCGCAACAGTAATTAAGTCTCGCTATCTGTTCGACACAGATGTAGATGGTACTGACATCGATGTTGATGTGGAAGGTTTAGTCGTAACATTAAACGGTCATGTAGGTAGCGAAGCAGAGCGCAAACTTGCTGTGCAAATCGCGAAAAACGCCAATGACGTTAGAGATGTAAAAGATAACCTTCGCGTTACCACAAAATCATAAGCCAATTTTGATTTGAGGGGGGCTTTCCCCCTCCCATACTTATATTGATTTAAGGAGTAAAGATGAAACAATTAACAATTGCTGCTGCGCTACTTGCCTCTCTAGGTCTTGCATCCACAGCCGCTCACGCGGAGTCTGATTTTGGACTAGATGATTATAAAATTTACACAGGTATCGGTTATGGCCAATACTCTTTCCAATGGGAAGATCGTGAGAATGACACTTCATTCGACGACGACTCTTCTATGCTAAAAGCGTATGTGGGTACAAAAATTAATCCATATTGGAGTTTTGAACTTGCCTATGAGAACTTCGACGAAGCAAGTGACATTGACAACTCTGCTGAAATAGACGGTATTTCTTTATCTACACGTATTTCAGCTCCACTAAACGAACATTTCTCAGTGTATGCTAAAGGTGGTTGGCTTGAGTGGGATGCTGATATCTACGCGGATATTCCAGCTGTAGGTCGAGTTTCATCTAGCCTTGAGGGTGGCGACTGGCTCTATGGTGCCGGTGTTGAGTTTCACCTCAATGAAAACGTTAACATGCGGTTAGAATACACTCGCTATGAACTTGAAGACAATATCGACCCTGATATGGACGTAGCTGCCGTCTCTATCGAATATCAGTTTTAAGCAGTAATTTTGGCTCTATAGCCTCCCAATTATTTCCCCTTTGACTCAGTCCTGGCTCTTCCACAAGAGTCTGGTTTTGGCGCTACCACTTGGTAGCGCTTTTTTTGTTTTCAGTGTACGGCCTCCATATTGAATAATGTAAGTACTTTCTCGCTATTTCTTATTTTCAGGAAACAGAATTTAAAGGTAAACAACCTCTAGATGTAATAGTTGCCATTCAGTGCAAGAAATGAAATCTGTCAATTTTTCAAACTCTACACCCTGTAGGTTCTGCTATGTAACATTTACACCCTTCATTTCGCATCTACCGACAAACGATACCGGAAAACATTAACCTTATGAATTTAAACAGCTTTCAAGTTGGCAAAGGGTTTGCAACCTATATAGTGAACTAAACGAATAAGGAGTAGTTTATGAGTAATCAAGCAAACCAAACACAGACAAGCAATACAGCTAAACCACAGCCAAATGGCCAAGACTCTAGCCATCCTGTTACGGATCAAATTGCAGATACATTGCATGCATCAGTAGATTCACTGCACGCTTCGGCATCTCGTACTGAAACCTCACTACGTGAAAAAAGCCATAATTCGAGTGAAGCGATTGGTGCCAAGCGCAAGGAGTGGGAACGTGCGTGGAATACATCAGGTGTGAAAAAGTATGCAACGGAAAACCCAGTAAAAACGGCTGGTATCGCATTCTCACTTGGTATGTTAGCAACTATGCTGTTAAGGAATAAGTAATCATGCAAGACCAAGCTCAAATAAGAGACCGTCAAGCAGCAGCTCACGAGCGCACTCCAGCGCTCGCTGAGCTTAAAGATTCTGTGTCTCTATTATTCAACAGCTATCAGCAAATCGCAGAAGCACAACTAAACCTATTAGGTGCTAAGTTTAGAGCTAATCTAAAAACCTTATGTATTGCGCTCGGGTTAATTCTATTTTCTCTAATCTTGACAGCAATGGTGTGGGGAAGCTTGCATGTGTTATTTGCTTACGCGTTAACCTACGCGGGACTAAGTTGGTTTGTTTCGGCGGGTATCGTACTGACTATCAATATCGCGATGATTTATTACCTAATCATAACAGGGCTGAAGCTCTTTAATAATAGTATTAACGACCTGACGTCTGGGTTTTATACCCCAGTTGCGAAGCAGGAGGCTAGCAATGACGAAGCTCGCTGAATTCATCACTGATAAGTTGCACCAAGAAGTGGTGATTGAGAAGAAAAAGCTCATTACCGCTAAACATTTTAATCAACTTACCCAAGTGAAAGCCAAGAAGGTATTCACCGGCGCGATTAGCTCTCCTCAAGGGTTGGGCTTCATGTTTATGTTTGGCGCACTCAGCGCTAAATATGGCAAGTTTGGCGCACTAAGAAAAATCGTACTTTTACAAAGAATAGCTCAAGGTATCATTTAACTCCTTGAGCTATTCTTTGGCTCTCTATCTAAACTAGCTTTTCTTTAATTTCTTTCAAATCCACAAGTGTAATTGGCTTTAATAACACTTCATCCACTTGCGACTCAGCCAACTTTTCCGGCTCTGGATCAAAACCACTAGCAATCACAATATGCTGATTAGGATCTTGTGCTTTAATTTCTCGAGCAAGCGTAAGCCCGGACTTATCGGGCAGACCTATATCCAGTAAAATCGTGTCAAAGCGCTCAGAACCAACAAAATGCTGCCAACAAGTTTGCGCGCACTCTGCCGTAACCACATTCACTTGCAGTGAATTAAGTAACAGCTTAAGCAGATTGCGTGTATCTGCGTCGTCTTCTACCACTAAAAACTGCAATGTGCCGCTAGCTTGCTCTACGTCATTGCTAGAAGCTACCAACACCCCGCTCAAGTAGTGTGTTAAACATTCTCCTAACTCAGAGACATTAACAGGTTTGCTCATCATATCGCTAAAGCCTAATGCCATTAACTCCTCTTTTGTGCCTTTTTGAGCTGCTGCTGTCAGTGCGACAACAGGTAAGTCAATACCACGCTCTCTGAGTGCAACAATCGTGTCTCGGCCATCCATTCTAGGCATATGCAAGTCCATAAAGACTAAGTCATACTTATCAGGGTTATCCTTTAGCATCGCAAGCGCTTCAATACCATCACCCGCAATTTCAGCGGTTGCGCCAGTTTGACCAATCAAGGTACGCATTAACATTTGGATCTCACTGATATCTTCAACGATAAGGATATGCCCTTTCAAATCAGATGGAAGCGAGTTATTAGCCGCGTTGTGGGTCTTATCAAGCATTAATGGCGCCAGAGTCATTTCATCGATAGTATCAAGGTCAATACTAAAGCCAAATTCACTCCCCTCTCCCAAAGTCGACTCAACCGCCAGCTCCCCCCCCATCAATTTAATGAGTGCCGAGCTAATAGCCAAACCAAGACCTGCACCTTCGTCTGTACGAGTCGTAACATTTTGTACTTGTTCAAAAGGTTTAAATATACGTTTTAACTTCTCGCAAGGAATACCAATACCCGTGTCAATCACCTTGAATTCAAGTTTTGCATCCGCTTGTAGTGTTATCTCAACCTTCACAAAACCGGAGCTTGTGAACTTAATCGCATTATAAATAATGTTGATAAGTACCTGCTTCAACCGCGTCTTATCTACTTTTACATCCTGCGGCAATGGCGTTTTAGCCTCGATACTAAAACTCAAGCCTTTCTTAGCTGCGGCCATTTTAAACAAACTATACAAATCACTTAAAAAGCTACTCAAACACGTGCTTTGTTTATTGAGCTGTAACCGATTTTCATTTAGCTTGGATAGGTCAAGCACATCGTTTAGCAGATTAAGTAAGTGCTCACTATTATTATTGATAATAGAAAGCTCAGGCTTAACATTCTGCAATTCTTCCCGAGATAGGAGGAGATTAGTGTAACCTAAGATAGAAGTTAAGGGTGTTCTCAACTCATGGCTTAAATGGGCCAAAAAGCGGTCTTTTGCTCGACTATCAGACTCTACACGCAATCGCTCTAGGCGCTCACGTTCAAGCTCTTTGCGTGCCAAAGCGTAGCGAATGGAACGAATAAATCGTGCGCTACTGATCTCTGACTTAAGTACAAAGTCTTCAGCACCAGCTTTTAGGGCTTCGTTATCTAACACTTCGTCTGATTGCCCCGTCAGCATGATTATCGGTGTATGGACCCGTCTTGCTCGCGCTTCTTTTAACACGCTCAAACCGGTTTGTGGGCCTAATTGATAATCCAATAAGCAGAGATCGAAGCCATTGCTCTCAAGTGCTTCTAGCGCTTGATGGTATTGGCTTTGCCAAACGAGATTAAATTTAAAGTTAGGAATAGACTGTAAATAATCTAAGGTTAAAATATAATCGTCTTCGTCATCTTCAATGAGTAGCACATTGACTTCACTGACCGACTCCTTTGTCATACTGTCCTCCACAAATGAAGTGATACTAATTCGTTTAGGTCGCCACGTTATGTTGATACAGATATAGGACGACTTGGGGTGAGGTAGCGCTTGCTTGCACAAGCGCGATAGGATTAGTTTGGCAGCTCTACTATTTCAATCCAGTACTTGCCTAAATGTTTCATCAAATCGACTAAGCCATCAAAATCAACAGGTTTAGTAATATAAGATGCAGCGCCTGAGTCATACCCTCTCAATTTGTCCTCTTCTTCCTTTGAGGTCGTTAAAATCACCACAGGAATAGAACGTAGTATCGGGTCTTTTTTGATTTCTTGTAGTGCTTCTCTACCATCCATTCTTGGCATATTCAGGTCAAGTAAAATAAGGTTAGGTCTTGGGTACTGTTGCTTATCAGTAAACTGGCCCTCATTTCTCAAGTATTCCAAAAGCTCAACCCCGTCTTTAACAAACTGAAACGCATTGAGTACTCGGCTCTCTTCTAGAGCATCTTGAGCCAATAAACGATCATCTTCGTCATCATCCGCCATCAAAATATGGATCGGCTGAGTTTTCTTATAGTTCATTCTTCAATTCCTGAATAATTGGTGTTGGTTCAGCGAGTAGTGTTATCGTGAATTTAGCACCTTTACCATCTTCACTGGTCGCTGAAATCGTTCCGCCGTGTCGCTCAACAATGCGTCTACACACGGTTAAACCAATGCCAGTACCAGCATATTTTTTTCTGTCATGCAGTCGTTGAAAAGGCGAGAATATTTTCTCAGCGTATTCAACGTCAAAGCCAACGCCATTATCTTCCACTACAAAGGTATAGGCATCTTGACTCATCAATTGACTGTTTTCAACCGCGATTGTAATAATCGGATCGCGCCCTTCTATTCTGAATTTAATTGCATTGGAAAGTAGATTTAAAAACAACTGATGTATTTGACTGGCATCACATTTTATTGTCGGTAACACGTCCGAGTTTACGCTCGCTCTACTGTCATGAACTGCTATTTCTAAATCATCCAACACAAACTGTAAAACTTGATTAAGATCCTGATCTTCAAAAGGCTTTGCTCTGGTGGTAACTCGGGATAACTCAAGCAAGTCAGTGATAAGCGTTGACATCCGTTGCGCGGCGCTCGTCATTCGAGCCAGATAATCTCTGCCCTTATCATCAAGGTGTTCGCCATAATTCTTTTCGATGCGATCGCCAAAAGCACGGATCTTTCTCAGCGGCTCTTGCAGGTCGTGAGAGGCAACAAATGCAAAGTCTTCTAGCTCACGGTTACTACGGTTTAACTCTTCAGCATAATGTTCTAACGCTTCGGTACGCGCTTGTACCTTTTCTTCCAGGTGATCGTTCGCTTTTTCTAACTCATTCTTTGCTTTCTTTGCGCTGCGTAGATTGACAACTAAAAGTACCAAAATGGCAAAAATCATCACGGCGCTCAGCAAAGTAAATACAACGATATTCATTTGTGCTTCTTTGCGGACGCGTTTTAACTGATTAAGCTGAATGGTTCGAATATCCACTTCTGCGGCCATGATTTGAGTAAACTCTTCCCGTAGGTCGCCACCAGAGTCCGCAGCTCGGTCAAGTAATAAGTTTTCATTACCTGTATCGGTGTTACGCGCAACGATTACCGTACTTTGTAAAGTTTTAAATCGCGCTTTTACACCTTCAACATAACGATTGATTTTTTGCTGCTGTACTTCACTTTCAGAGTGATTGCTATCAACCCTAGATAGACTTTCATCAAGGTTTTGCAACGCCTTTCTAAAAGGTGCCAAATCGCTTTCTTTATTTGAGATTAAAAATGCTCGTTGTCCAGCCTCTGCATTTAGCATCGCAATATGCAGCCTGTCCAATGACATCATCACTTCGCTGGTGTTACGGATACTCTCTTGAACTTGGTTTAATTCTTTAACATTGTTAAAACCGATTAGGGCATTGGACGCGACAAGGCCAACGCTCACAACCACCGCAAACCAAATAAAATTAAGCTTACTACTCAAATTCATAAAGTAATTCGACTTTGTTTCATTGTTCACTCATCATTTCCTTGCTCCACCAGCGTTTGTAACAACTCGCTGCACTCTTTGGTTGCCTTAATAATCGTATTCGCTATCTCGATCACCTGTTGCTGAGAACCAGGCTGTTCAGCAATAAGCTTAATCAACTCTGAGTTCATTGAAATTTGATTCAAAGGTTTGCGTGCATCGTGTACTAGCTTCGCGAGCTCACCTTGATCATGTTGTGTCATTGTTCCTCCCGAAATTATGACTGTGTTTCTCCCTCATAGGCGTTTAAACGGTTGTAGAGCGTTTTTGTACTGATCCCAAGCATTCGCGCGGCCAGCGTCTTATTACCTTCTACTGATTCTAACGTTTGATAGATCAATTCTCTTTCTACTTCTTCAATCGTTTTACCAGGCTTCATTTCAGGCGTTGGTACTTGAATCGCATTTGCTCTGCTTGAAGTCCCCACCTGTGGTGGAATTGGAGTACGATTAAGCTGCGCATGCTCCATCATACGTTTAGCCTGTGCGAATGGTGAAGCGAAGTTCGCATCAAATACTAAGCTATGGTCATCGTGATCTGCCATAATATAGGCACGATGAATTGTGTGCTTGAGTTCACGCACGTTACCAGGCCAGTCATATTCAACCAAACGGCTCATATCCGCCGCCTTGATCACATATTGGCTATTACCTTTTTTATTCAAGCCTTGGAGAAAATGCTCGGCAAGCAATGGAATGTCTTCTTTTCTCTCTCTCAGCGGTGGAATATGGATTGGAAATACCGCCAATCGGAAATAAATGTCTTCTCGCAGTACATCATTGGTAGCAATATCTTCAACGCTACGGTTAGTCGCTGATATTACCCGACAGTTTACTTTTATCGGCTTTGTGCCACCGACCCGTGTCACCGTATGCGTTTCAAGTACACGTAACAAGTTTGGCTGTTGCTCTATTGGCATTTCGGTTAATTCATCTAAAAACAAAGTGCCATTTTCTGCTTGTTCAAATACTCCAACTTTTTGAGCATTTGCTCCCGTAAACGCGCCTTTTTCGTGACCGAATAGTTCGCTACCGATCAAGTCTTTCGGAATTGCACCACAGTTTACGTTAACCAAGTCCCCTGTCACTGTGCTGGCATTGTGAATTGCGCGGGCAAACATTTCTTTACCTACACCGCTTTCCCCCATCAACATCACATTAGCATCAGTACCCGCAACGCGCTCTATCATCTTATATAGATGTTTCATTTTGGCAGACTCGCCCAGCAACACACCAAAATGTGCTTGACTCTCGGTTCGCTTGGCTTTGTTCTTAGAAGGGCTTAATGCGTTTCTAAAATCGTCTGCATCAACTGGTTTAGTGAGATAATTTAACCCATCATGACAAAGCTGCGACAATGCTGATTTTACTGATGGATGTCCCGTAACCATAGTTATTGGTGTACGGATCCCTGCAGCTCTGATTTCATCAACCAAATGTAAACCACTGCCATCTGGCAGCATAAAATCAAGAAAGATATGATCAAAACTTTGTGTTTCTAGCCATTGTCTGGCCGACGCTAAGTCATTCGCTAAACACGCGTCATGGCCTAAGTATTCGACAATGCGACAGGCCAGCTCTGCAAAATCATGATCATCATCTACTAATAAAACGGTTTTCAATTGAGTCCCTCTCTCAATACTCCAATAGTGTTTCCACTTTTG
Organism: Pseudoalteromonas sp. JC3; assembly: GCF_030291895.1. NCBI lineage: Bacteria > Pseudomonadati > Pseudomonadota > Gammaproteobacteria > Alteromonadales > Pseudoalteromonadaceae > Pseudoalteromonas > Pseudoalteromonas sp. JC3. The sequence continues at coordinate 3,056,767 of NZ_CP127855.1, forward strand.
ATTTTTATCTCGCACACTAATGAATGGCCGCAAAATACCTAATTCGGAACCATTACGTTCAGCGCGTGTTTCTGGATCACTATCTCAATACTTTTTGCACTAAGCACTTCACCATCTAGTGCAAAGTGTTGTTCTTGTTCAAATTCTATGTTTATCTTTTCGCACTGCTCGGTGCGAATATTAGAAGGTTTGCCGTCCAATTTAGGTAAAATAAGTTCGGCTACCGTAAGATTCTGCGCACCATCCGGCTCAACCGGTAAAATCGTAATATCTAGTTTGCCATCGTCATAGATTGGCTCTCCATGACCTTGAGCAAGAATTGTGGTTTTTGGTGCTGCATTCGCTACAACCAGACTAACACATTCTATTTGAGATTGCTCAGCGCCATCAAAGCTCACTTTAAAATTAAGAGGCTTATTCTCACTTACCGCCTGCCAAAGGCCTCGAATATAGGCTAATTGCCCCGAGTTATTCTTTTCTTCACGCCCAGCCTTTTCGATCATTTCCTGACCAAAGCCAACGGCTGCTGCTAAAAGCGCGGTGCGGCCATTACAGTTCATTATATCAATAGGCTTAGTTTTACCCGCTAAAATTGCTTCACAGGCACGGTTAATGGGATCTATTTTGGACAGTGAACCAAGTAACACGGTCGCTAAGGAATTGGCAGTACCTAAAGGCAATATACCAAACTGTACATCACTTTGATGAACACCATGAGCAACACTTGCTAATGTGCCATCACCGCCTCCTGCGATGATGATATTTGGCTGTTTATCAGACATGATTTGTTTAGCCAAAGCCGCGACATCTGTCTCTTTCTCTGTAAAGTGAATGGATAAGTTATATTTTTCCGTCAGCATACCCACAATGTCGTTTTCATAGGTAAACCATTTACCCGATCCTGATACAGGGTTAATGACTAATGCCGCCTGCTCACTATGGGTAAAATTTTGACTGTGATGTAGCTTTGTCAGCCCTTTTAGCTGATGCTTGTTTAACCTTGCTGTTTCACGGCGGTTTTGAATTTTTTCAAGTGCTTCACGGACGGTATAATCGGGGTTGGTTGCAAGTAAATAAGCAGTACAAAAGAACACTGAGCGTCCTCGACCTAACGCACAATGCACCACAACCTTTCGCTTTAATTCGTGCTGCGCCGCTATCCATGCCATGCCATGCGCTAACTGCTCTGAGGTAGGCGCTTGATGATCTAACACTGGAATATTGAGGTAGTGTAAGCCTTGCTGTTCTGCTGACCAGTTTAACCCATCAAACTCCGCAGTTACGTCTAAAATGGCTTCAATCCCTTCCGCCTTAAGCATATCCACATCGCTTGGAAATAACCGACAAGCAACAAATAAATCATCGGTAAGCGGCTGAAATGCATCAACAACATCTCTACCTCTTTCAATTGCATTGTATAAATGTACACAGCCTAAATAAGGCCAAAATAGCCAAGTTATATACCAAGGAATTTTGCCTGTACCGTGCTTTCTAAATATGTGCGGATAGTTGGTTGCATAAGCAAAAGTAACTAAAGAAATAGAGACGGTAAACCACGCAAGCGGCAACATTAGCCAAGATCCAATACTGTGGATCGTGAGTGCGGCTAAACAGAGACTTGCAAACAGGTAGTACTTGAGCATTTTCATTGCCTTTCCTTAATTATTTTTGTCGCCTACGGCTTTTTATTATCGCCTTATGCGGAACTCTCTTAGGTTTGTACATATGTAACTAAGTATAGGTATGCATTTCTTAATCTGCGCTGATTCATCAACTTGTTTATGATAATCATGAAGATACTTAACTATAGCTGAGACTATTCACAAAGAAATAAAAAGTGCGTCTGGGTATTTGTAACGACTTATGCAAGCGCTGCTACATAAGTATTCAGCCACCATTAATCCATTAAAATTTCTAATGTGAAAATCATAAAATTTATCAGTTGAATGAAGCATAAATGATCACCATAATGGCGATCCTTTAAACGCATTTGGAGAACCAAACAGACAATGGCAAACGAGCTCGACTGGCTACTTAACTTAATATTACTTACTTTAGGTTTTGGTGCCTTTTTTATTAACCATAAAATGCTACTAAGAATAGCTGCTGTGTGCGCATGTGGCGTACTTTTTATCTCGTTTAGCCTTGATCTGATGAACACCAGTGTAATTTCTAACCTTAGCTTGATTTTGATAAATACTTTTTATCTATTCAAAGTCTATACCTTTGGTCAGCTGGAAGTTCACTAGTTCTTTGCAGTAACTCGTTCATAGCGACTAGTTCCCAGCGACTAGTTCCCTATTTCACTTCGGTGCGCTAAAATCATGGCCATCATTGCTTGTTAATGGAGAAGCAGTATGGCCATGACTGATGAAGAGCTATTTTTAGCTTCAATGGGCGACGTCACTCCGCTCGCCCAAGACAAAAAAGCAGAATTACGCCGTCACAAAAACGAACCTACTATTTCGCAACTCGCAAAACGCGAGGCCGCCGAGCAAGAACTTGAGTTTGATCCTAATTACTTATCTACAGAGTACGTCGATCTATTAGATCCACACGATCTACTCGCCTATAAAAAAAGTGGCGTCCAAGATGGTGTATACAAAAATCTCAGATTAGGTAAATACCAAGTTGATGCTACCTTAGACTTACATGGCAAACCCTTTCATGATGCCCGTAAAGCCTTGTTTGACTTTGTTACCGATTGCCATGCGAAAAGCATCCGAGTGTTGTTATTAAGACATGGTATCGGTTTAAACAGTAAACCCTTTCCCGCTGTATTGAAAAGCTATACAAATAAATGGCTGCAAGAAATGCCGCAAGTGTTGGCATTTCACTCTGCATTAAAATGCCATGGTGGTAGCGGCTCTACTTACGTACTACTAAGAAAGAGTGAAGAGAAAAAACAAGAGAATAGAGAGCGTCACGCTAAACGCTAAAAAACAAAAAGCCGAGTGAAACTCGGCTTATTTGCTATTTGCGGTGGGTGTCGTCCCCTGAAGTTCACTTGCACTAGCTTGATTAAACCAAGCTGATACACCTAACAAAATAACCGAAACCACAACAAGTGATAATTTCGCGCCACCTTGACTTTGCTTCATGGGTTAGACCTTTTTATTATTGTTTTTTTGTTAAATTAATGCATCATTCATAAACACTCAAGATGTTTTTTTATACAGTAGTTTATTCTATTCTCTTTACACTCTGCTCTGTGGCTAATTACAATCATTTAATCAATTAGTAACCCTGTTTTTTCTGGACTGAGTGAACGAGTGCTTTGCCCTCCTGCATCGCTAAATAGTTGTTAGCAATTTGCTGAACAGCCGTATTCAAACTAGTTAATGCGGCAATATGTGGAGTAATACTAATGTTTGGCTGCTGCCAAAAAGCATGTGATGCAGGGAGTGGCTCAGTGTCAAACACGTCTAAAATAGCCCCGCCAAACGTCTCAGCCGCTAATGCATTGAGTAAATCCGCCTCGTTAAGATGACCTCCTCTTGCGACATTGATGAGTACGCAATGATCTGGCGCGAGTGCAAATAGCTGGGCGTTTAATATCCCTTTTGTTCGTTCAGTCAATGGCAGAAGGCACACAAGATAATCGATGTCCGAAAGAAAAACAGCTAGCTCATCTTGCCCACTGAAGTGCTCAATATTGTCGAATTGTTTTGCAGAGCCGGACCAACCTTTGATGTTAAATCCATTTACGTGTAGCTTGTGCGCGACCGCAAGGCCAAGTTGCCCCATTCCCATAATACCAACCGTGCGGCCTGCTCTTGCGCGCCTTGGCTTCCATATTTGCTGAGATTGATTGTGCCCGTACTCTCTAACTCTAAGCTTATGACTTAATAGTTGGCCTAATACATATTCAGCCATATCATTCGCTAAATTTGGGTCAACGATACGCGCAACTTCCACATGTGGTGGTAATAGCTGCATCGGAATACTATCAACACCGGCACCGTAAGAATGCACAACTTTTAAATTAGGAAGCTGTGACCATAACGTCTCTGGCGCATTCCATGCCAGCACAAACTCGACCTCCTTTAATAAGCTAACATCATCAACGGGCCATTCAAGCAAGGTTTGCTGCGGCAGCAGCGCTGCTAGCTTAGCAACTAACTTGTCATTATTACGACCAGTAACACAAATAAGTAAAGCCATATCGTTCCTTTATTTTCGCTATACGCTATCACTGCAAAATAAATGACATACCAATGCAACATGCTTGTCATTAATAGTTTTTACTCTTGCAAAAAAGCGCCAACAGGTGATGAAAAATGATCAGTGTAGATAAAGTCATTGAAGCAAATCTTCCACAACTTGAAAACTCCCCAAAGGTAAAAGGTTTAGTAAAAAAAGGACTTGGTTATCTCTTGCATGAGCAAGAGTTTGTCGCGTTTGCTGACACCTACCCCCATTTGCAGGGGCTCGAGTTTGTTGAACAGGTGCTCGATGAGTTAGATTTTGACGCTCGCTTTAAACCAAAGCAAATAGAGCATATCCCAAGCGAAGGTCCGGTGGTGATCGTCGCAAACCACCCTATTGGCTCTTTAGATGCACTGGCACTAATCAAAGTGCTGGCGCAAGTACGGCCTGACTTAAAGGTTGTTGCTAACCGGATGTTGATGTCGGTTACACCAATGCATCCACTATTACTGCCTGTTGATAACCTCTCAGGGACCAGTAAAAAGCAAGAGCTGGCAAACATTCACAAGCATTTAAAATCTGAGGGGGCGCTACTTATCTTCCCAGCAGGTGAAGTTTCTCGCTTAAGCCCAACCGGAATTAAAGACTGCAAATGGAACTCTGGCTTTTTAAGAATGGCTAAAAAAGCCAACTGCCCCATTCTACCCATTTTTATCAAAGCGAAAAACAGTCCGCTCTTTTACGGCACCAGTATGATTTATAAGCCTTTAGCCAGTTTATTATTGGTCAAAGAGATGTTTAAACAAAGGCAAAAGTCGCTAGAATTTGAAATAGGCGCCAGCATTCCTCCAGAATCTTATCTTATTGATAACCTTAAAGACAAAGAGATAGTCGCGCTTATTCGCAAGCAACTTTATCGCCTTGCCAGTAAAAAGCCACTGCCACTCAAAACACAAACCCCCATTGCAGTTCCAGAAAATCGCAAAGAACTTAAAAAGGCAGTGGAAGCGTGCGAATGTATCGGTGAAACACCCGATGGCATGCAAATATACGTTTACCAATACACCGGCAGCTCGGTGATATTTAGAGAGCTTGGACGCCTTAGAGAAATTGCCTTTAGGGCCGTGGGAGAAGGGAGTGGTAATCGTCGTGATATCGATAAATACGATATGCACTACCACCATTTGTTGTTATGGGACACGAAACAGCTTGAGTTGGTGGGCGCCTACCGCCTTGCAAGTGCCAAGCAAGTGATTGAAGAACAAGGGCAAGCCGGGCTTTATACCGACAGTTTGTTTTCGTACAGTGAAGCCATGGCCCCATACTTCGAAAAAGGCCTCGAACTTGGTCGCAGCTTTGTGCAGCCCAAGTACTGGGGTCGCAAGAGCCTAGATTACCTGTGGTATGGGATCGGTGCATTCGTAAAGCGCTACCCAGAACACCGTTATATGTTTGGTGCAGTCAGCCTCTCAAACGCGTTACCGGATGAAGCAAAAGCCATGTTGGTTTATCACTACCAACATTACTTTTCAAACCTTGCAGGTATCGCCACGCCGAACAACGAAATGAAGCTAAGTAATGATCAGCTTAACCGTTATCAACACATGTTCAGTGGCGATGACATCAAAGAAGATTTCGCAGAGCTCAAACATATTCTTGCTAATATGGGTGCTCAAGTACCAACCTTATTTAAACAGTATACTGAGCTTTGCGAAGAGCAAGGCGTGAACTTTCTGAGCTTTAGTATAGATCCCGACTTTAATAACTGTATCGATGGTCTGGTACTCGTTGACTTAGCGAAATTAAAAGAGCAAAAAGCGAAACGCTACCTAGGCGACAACCCCTACGGTTAAGCTCAAATACATTGATCCGCTGCAATAAAGATCGCTACACTGCGGTCTTTATTGTTGCCTATTGTTATCACGGGATCATTAGTATGTTCAAGCTACTTGGCCAAGCTGCCATCATTGTGCTGGTGTTTTTCGCCGTTTCAGCCTATCAAGAAAGAAACATGCTTGTCGACTCGGGAGAGCAAACGGCGCCGCCATTTCACCTACCCATTTTACAATCCAAGCAAACTTATTCGTCTATTCAGCTTAAAGGTCAACAAAGTGTCGTGTATTTTTTTGCGCCTTGGTGCGGCGTATGTCGAGTGAGCATGCCAAATATTGATAAACTACATCAGCAAGGCAAAGTCAAAGCGGTGGCGATTGCGTTGGATTATCGTTCCACTGAAGAAGTAACAAAGTTTGTCAGCGATCTACAATTAGACATGCCCGTATTGCTCGGTAATCAGACCACAGCACAAGCGTATAAAGTGCAGGCTTACCCTACATATTATGTACTTGATGAAAACTTCAAAATAACCGAGCGCTCTGTTGGTTACTCATCTGAGATAGGGATCCGAGCGAGATTGTAAGAAACCTCAGTATACCGCTTACAGTTAATTACAACTCTCTGAAATTAATCAACAATTATTTCGTTTAGGCTGACGCACATCTTAATAAAGGATGAATAGGAAGCCGACCATGCGCCACGCCCCACACTTTACGCTCAGCAAAATTTCACTCCTCGTGCTCTGCACTACCCTTACTAATCATGCATTAGCCGATGAGAAGAAAATTGAACACATCGAAGTTATCTATAAACGCAGCTCAGTTATTTCAGAAATTACCGAAGATGCGCAAAAACTCGTAGACATGCCAGGAGCCATGGGCGACCCGCTCAGGGCTGCTTTTGCTCTACCTGGCGTTGTTGCTGCGGGTGGATCTATGGGCGCACCTGCCGTGCGAGGCTCTTCTCCTGACGACAATATCTTTGAAGTGGACTTTATGCCCGCAGGATATATCTTTCACGATTTCGGCAGCTCTATTTTCAACCGCAATACAATTCAAGATTTTCAGCTAAATTCTGCTGGATTTGGTACCAGTTACAGCAATGCCACTGGTGCCGTATTTGACGTCACGCTGCGTAATCCAAAATACCAAGATATTGCCACCACACTTGATTTAACCATGTTTAACGCAGGTATTTTTGTTGAAGGTAAAGCAACTGAAAATTCTGCATTCTATGTGTCAGCAAGAAAAAGTACCTTACCGCTGTTTTTCAGTGATGGCGAGGAGCTTGAGGATGATGATGGCAAGCCAACAGGGATCACCATTAACGATCCACCGGATGATCACGACTATCAAGCCAAGTGGCTGTGGGATATCAATGCAAATAATACCTTAACGGTAAATATCAATGGCGCGGAGGATTCGGTTGCGGCTGGGTTTTCAGGTGCGTCAGATCTTGCTCTTAAAACTCCAGAATATCAGGGCGATGCTCGCTATATTCGTAAATTTAATAGTCAGAACATTTTGTGGGACCACTACGCCAAAGACTTACATATTCGCGCAGGCGTCGGTTATCTCAATCACCAAGCCACCATGCGCTACGGTCAACGCGCGACTTTATCTGATGGCTACTTTGAGAATTTTGAAGAAGAACAACTCAGTTATAAAGTACGAGCCAGTTATAAGCTAAATAAAGAGCAACGTGTCATTGCAGATGCCGGCTACTACGACAAAAAATCCACCTACCGCTACGACGCTTTTAATTATGTTTGCACTGAGTTTGACCCCGACTGTGATCTAAATAAAGGTGAAAGGATTAAGGGCACATCGAGTGCTGGAACAGATTCTGCCTTTATTGGGGTTAATCACGTTTGGCAATTTTCACCAAACTGGCAAAGTGAACTAGGAATAGTGGGTGAATATTATGACTACAGTGATGAGACGATTGTCCATCCACGCCTTGCGCTCAATTACTTCTATAACGATGACACAGTGATCTCAGCTAAGGCTGGCACTTACAGCCGCATTCAAGACCTTGAATACATTTTACCTGTTGTTGGTAACCCGGAACTTGAAGCACAGCGTTCAACTCACTATACCTTAGGTTTTAAGCAGGAGTTGAAAAATGAGTGGTCATATTCCGTCGAGACCTATTATAAAACCATGGATGATCTGCCAAAAAGCGCCCCCTTATCTCAAGTAAACTACATCAATGGGACTTCCGGTACAGCCTACGGTGTTGATTTTATTGTTAACAAAAACAAAACCGATGACTGGTATGGTTGGATTGCGGTAAGCCTTGCAAAAAGTGAACGTGAGGATGAGCTAACCGGCATTAAGCGTGACTATTATGCCGATACCCCTTTTATTCTGAATGCCGTGTTTCACTATGACTTTGGTGAAAAGTGGTCTGGAGGCTTTAACTTTACCGCTCGCAGCGGTCAAGCCTACACCCCAATTGTGGGTGTAAAAGAGAACCCTGAATTTGCGAACCGCTACTTGCCTGTGTATGGCGACCCATTCTCAGAGCGTTTTGACACTTATCACCGCCTAGATATTCGTTTTGAACGCAAAACAGAGTTATTTGGTCTCGATGGCAAGCTAATTTTGGAGCTAATGAATGCATATGGCCAAGACAATACTGCCTATGTTGACCTTGACTACGATAGAGTCAAATCAATCAATGATTTATATATAGAAGAGGAAAGCGATGACTTTGAAATGCGTCCTTCTATTGGCTTCAGCGTAACATTTTAACTTGCCATAGGCGCGCAAGCTCTGCATGATCGCATTTATTTTTTAATGAGAGTCCCTTCATGCCTAAAGCGTGCGCCTATCATATTTTAGTAAAAACCGAAAAAGAGTGTTTAGACATCAAAGCCAAACTAGCCAAAGGTGCTGACTTTGGCAAATTGGCTAAACAATATTCCCTTTGTCCTTCAAAAAAGCGCGGTGGCGACCTTGGTGAGTTCAATAAAGGGGATATGGTGAAGGCCTTTGACGATGTGGTATTCAAAAAGCCGTTATTTGAAGTGCACGGCCCTGTGAAAACCAAGTTCGGCTTCCACTTGATCAAAACCGTCTATCGGAGTTAATCGCTTTTTTGGATTAATCTCATCATTTTAATTCAATTTACCTTCATGATTAATCCTCTATACTGAAGTTAATCATTCTAGCCAGAGAGTTTTGGAGATAACCAGGCGAATTTACGCACCAATAGCTGGCTATTGGAAGTGAATTCAACGCAGTTAGCGCTAAAACTGGCTGCTAGAAAGGCATTAATTATCCGAAGTTCAGGTTCATTTAGGAGAAAGAATATGTTTACTGTTATTTTTGGTCGTGAAGGTTGCCCGTTTTGTGTTCGTGCAAAAGAAGTGGCTGAGCGTTTAACGCAAGAGCGCGATGACTTCAATTTTCGCTATGTTGACATTATCAAGGAAGGCGTAAGCAAAGCCGATCTTGAAAAGTCAGCGGGTAAACCTTGCCCTACCGTACCACAGATTTTTATCGACCAAGATCACATTGGCGGCTTTACTGAATTTGAAGCCTATGCAAAAGCAAATTTAGGCCTTTACCAGTAAATTAGCAAAATCACATAGATTAAATTTTAACCAATATCAGGCACATATAAAATAGTGTGATTTTATGCAAGCTTTTATTTTATCTTTCCTGTACAATGCGCGCCTCTTTAAAATAGTTGAGGCGCATTAATGTCAGAACCAGTTACGTTTGAATCTTTAGACCTTTCTCCTGCAATCTTAAAAGCAGTCGAAGAGCTGGGATATAAAACACCTTCTGAGATCCAAGCTCAATGTATACCGTTATTGCTAGAAAGAAAAGACGTACTGGGACTAGCGCAGACGGGTACAGGTAAAACGGCAGCATTTGCACTGCCATTGTTAAACCAAGTAGACGCATCCGTTAAACAACCGCAAATTCTTGTGCTTACGCCAACGCGTGAGCTAGCTATTCAAGTTGCTGAAGCATTTCAGCAATATGCTAAATATACTAAAGGCGTTGAAGTACTAGCGCTTTATGGTGGTCAAAGCTATGGCATTCAGCTAAGTGCTCTACGCCGTGGTGCCCAAATTATTGTGGCGACACCAGGTCGTTTGATTGATCACATCAACCGCAAGACGATTGACCTTTCTGGTCTAAACGCACTTGTACTTGATGAAGCTGATGAAATGCTACGCATGGGCTTTATCGATGATGTTGAAAGCATCATGGAGAAAACACCGGAAGAGAAGCAAACTTGTTTGTTCTCTGCGACTATGCCTAAGCAGATCCAATCAATCTGTAATAAATATTTAGACAATGCTGAACAAGTTAAGATCACTCCGCGTAACTCTACAGTATCTACGATCGAGCAAGTTTACTGGCGTGCAACTGCACACAAAAACAAAGCTATCGTACGTTTCTTAGAAGCGGAAGATTACGACGGTGCTATCGTGTTCGTACGTACACGTAATGACACTGTTCAGCTTGCAGAGCTACTAGAACGTGAAGGCTTCTCAGCTGCACCGCTCAACGGCGACATGAACCAACAGGCGCGTGAGCGCACAGTAGACCGTCTTAAGAACGGCTTGCTAGATATCGTTATCGCAACCGACGTTGCAGCACGTGGTCTTGACGTAGAACGTCTAAGCCTTGTTGTTAACTACGATATCCCACAAGACTGTGAAGCTTATGTTCACCGTATCGGTCGTACCGGCCGTGCTGGTCGTCAAGGTAAAGCAATCTTGTTCGTTAAGAACAACGAGCGTTATTTACTTAAGAACATCATGCGCCATACGCGCTCTGATATTGCACAGGTTGAATTACCAAGTGCGAAAGTCGTTGAAGAAAAGCGTATTGGTGCATTAGAGACTAAGATCTCTACAGCGCTTGAGCACAAAGACATTGAGTTCTTCTCAAAAGTCGCATCAGGCCTTGCACAAAAGCTAGAACTGAGCCAAGAAGACTTAGCAGCAGCGCTATTGTGTCTTGCACAGCAGCAAACGCCGCTGAAAGTTGAAGATATTCAAATTCAACAGCGTGAGCGTAGAGAACGTGACGACCGTCGTGGCGAGCGTCGCGACAGAGATGGTAGCCGTGGTGAACGTGGTGAACGCAAATCTCGTAGCCGTGACCGTGCATCAGGTCCAATGGATACTTACCGTATCGAAGTAGGTCGTGATCATGGTGTTCAGGTTAAGAACATCGTTGGTGCTATCGCAAACGAAGCAGATATCTCAAGCAAATTCATCGGTGAGATCCGTCTGTTCAATGAACACAGCACGGTTCAATTGCCGCAAAATATGCCAAGTGATGTACTTAGCCACTTCAAGAGCGTCCACATCTGTCAACGCCCTATGAACATGACTAAGAGCACTCACCCTGCCGACCAAGGTCAAGGCAGAGGCGAAGAGCAAAGAGATCGTAAGCGTAGCTTTAAAGACCCACGTAGTGGCGGTGGTGATAAACGCCGTCCTGAAGGTCAAAGAAGAGAAAAACGCGAAAGAAAAGAAATTAGCTTTTCTTAATCGAAGCTCTTAAGAAAAAGCCGCTCAACCGAGCGGTTTTTTTATTTTAGCTAGCGTCAGTTATGCTTTAATGTTGTTGCCAATCTCTTGGTTCAAACTGATAGTAGTCTTTTAACAAATTATATAGTTCTGGGTTTTCCTGTTTGAGTTCATGGGGCTTTTCAATAAAGGTTTCTGTTACCACGGCGAAAAACTCCGCTTCGTTTGTTGCGCCGTATGAATGAATAGCATGGGGCATATTGTAAGACAGCTGCATTTTTAAGTGCTGGTAAGCCTTTGATAGCACCCTCCCCCAGTCTTGGTAACTCATTCCTACAGGTAACGCAGGCGTTCCATTCGTCGCACCAGTTTGTTGGTCAAGTTGATGGGCAAACTCATGAAACACCAAGTTGTGGCCATCCTCAGGCAATCGATTTCCCTCAAGTACATCGTGCCAACTCAGCACTAAAGTACCTCCAGGCCAAGACTCTCCTTGACGAACTGTTTGGTGAAAACTAACCAAACCTGCACCATCTCTAGAGGTTTGTGGCGCGTAATAGCTACTGGGATAGAGTAATATTTCTTTGACGTTGGGATATAACGGCCAAGCTTGCTTAAGAACCAGTAAACAGGCATCTGCGGCAATAATTAAAGTCATCGGCCGTGACACCGTTAACCCATCTCTACCCAACACCCGTTTCTCGCCAAGAAACCATACAATATGTTTTTCCAGCTGTGCGCGGTCAACATCTGTCATCTTACGATAGATAGGCATGTATTTTAGCAATACTTGCTTATCTGAGGCGCTCAGCGTTTGATCTTGGTATTTACATTGCCACTGCAGTCTTTGAATTTTTTCCCAGTTCCAATACAGAGAAACAAATAGAATAAGGCCGATAATAAGCACTATTTCTATCATGGCTGTTGGCCTTTATAAAATAACCTGAACTAGGAATAATGTTAGAAGGCGTATTTTATATCAGTTCCCTAACTTCTTATTCCGAGTTCAGGTTGAATAATCCGTCAAATATTAATTGGTACTGACTCCGACTTTTTCAAGCAAACTTTGTTACTATGGCGAAAAAATGCAAATGAACTGCTATGTCTTTACCCATTGAATCTTTACAGCCTCAGTTTACTCAAACACTAAGCGAACAAAATGCGATTGTTGTATGTGCCACAACAGGTTCTGGCAAATCAACCCAACTTCCGCTCTGGGCCTCACAACATGGCAGAGTATTAGTCATTGAGCCTCGGCGTATTGCTTGTACCTCTTTAGCTGAATATCTCGCGGCTCAAAGTGGCTCACCGCTTGGCGAAAAGGTGGGCTTTGCTATTCGGTTTGAGGGGAAGTTTTCACCAGACACTCAGGTAGTTTATGCAACGCCTGGTGTGGCATTAAGGTGGTTTTTTGAGAGCAAACTTGCAGAATTCAGCGTCGTTATGTTGGATGAGTTTCATGAAAGACGCTGGGACATGGACTTATTATTAGCGCTCTTAAAACAGGCTCAATCGCACAAGCTAATTGTTACCTCGGCAACGTTAAACAGCCAAAAGTTAGCCTCTTATTTAGGCGCCCCTATCTTAGAGTCAGAAGGATTCATTTACCCCGTTGAAGAGTGTTTTCACGCGCCCGATCCAAGAACTATGCCCCAAAAAGAGCAACTCGATACTCGAGTTTTTGCAGCTTGCCAATACGCATTGGAACATTGCCAGGGCGATATTTTGGTCTTTTTACCTGGCAAGGCCGAGATCCAAGCAAGCTTAGCTAAAGTAAAAGCGCTGCCAGCGACTATCGTTGGTTTATATAGTGGCTGCAGCCCAGAAGCTCAGCGCATTGCATTAACCGCACAAAGTACACGTCGAATTATTCTCGCAACCAATGTTGCCGAAACCTCGCTCACTATTCCCAATGTCACTTGCGTAATTGACTCAGGGCTTGAGCGTCGTACTCATTTGCGCCTTGGAAAAACCGTATTAGGCTTAGATGCGATTGCAAGAGATTCGGCAAAGCAACGTCTAGGACGCGCAGGACGCACGCAACCGGGACTATGTATCCGGTTATATGGCCAATACGCGCCATTGATAGACAGCACCCCGCCTGAGATCCAAAGAGAATCATTGGCAGAGCTTGTACTTGCGGCGGGCTGCGCAACAACGGGCATTTCGTCTATTGATTTTATCGACCCACTCCCAGAAAGCTCACTAAATAAAGCTAAACAACAGCTAATTACATTAGAAGCCATTGACGAACAAAATATAGCAACTCCGCTTGGCAAGCTGCTGTACCCGCTGCCCGTCGATTTTGAGTTTGGTTATGTGATCCATAAATTGGCTTCAAACACGCTACGCCAAGCGGCTATTGACCTTATTTCGCTACTGTCTGTGCCAGCCCGAGTCTACCAGCTACCTAATGATGTAGAGCGTTTAACAAGATTAAATAGCCGATTTACTCGAGGCTCAGATATAGAAATCGCTATCGCGGTGGTGAGAGGACAAACTGAAGAATTAATTGATATTACGCCTGAGGCGCTCACAGAAGCACAGCAATTTAGCACGCAATTGCGTGAAGCATTTGCACTACCGCCTTTAGATAAGGCAGCCAGTTTTGACCATGACAAACTGGTCATTGAGTTAGCTAAGCTAATGCCACACTGGGTTTATATTAATAAGCAAAACCGTCGCAACGGCTTTAACAATGGCCTAGCTGAAGTCATGCCTTCAAACCATACTCGCGTACCGGAACAGGCAGAAGCATTACTGGTATTAGATACTTTTTCTCTCGCAGGTAAAGGTACCAAACAAGCCAAGACGCTCGCGATGTGTAATGCGCTACTAACGAAAAAGCAATTACTTGAAATGGGCCTCGGCAACCAAACATTGCGCTCTGCCCATATTGATAATGGTGAGCTTTGGGGTGAGTTTATTACACATTACAGTGACGAGGTTTTAGGCCAACAAACTAAGCGCCTTGAAAAGCCTAAGGATGTTGTTTATGCCTTAGTATTTCTTATCCATAATAATACGCTCTTTTCAGGTTTGGCCAAGCAAATAGAAGCCAGTATTGAGCAAACTGCATTGTTCTACCAATTTCATGAGCGCGATGAACTTGTGCCCACACTCAACTCCTTTTTAAGTGACAAGCTAACGGCCCTTGGTATAGAAAGCTATGACGATATAGAACTAATCAGCGAACAAGACTTGTTATTCAAAGAAATTGAAGCGTGGGAATTAACACCGTTTATTGAAAAGTTTCCGCTAACCTGGTCAATTCCAGAGCTGACTATGGCGGTAAGCTATAACTTTAAAGGAAAAAGAATCGAGCTTACTCATATCAACGGTACAAGGAAAGGCGCACCAAAGAGGTGGGAATTGCCAGCCTGGAGTGGTTTTAAAATACGCTATCGTAAAGCGAGTAGAGTAGTCGATGTGACTTAACTTAACCTGAACTCGGGATAGTAACTTGTTCTCTAGCAGCTGTTATCCCTTACTACTGCGTTAAATTTGCTTGCTATAGGCCAGCTATTGACGCACAAATTTGCCTTGTATTAAGAAATAACTTCTGGCTAGAGTGATATTACGCTTTTGACCTTAGGTATTTTAGTTTAATAACTAACTTCTTATCCCAAGTTCAGGTTAACTTATTTTTGTCCAACCTCCACAATATTATGGTTGGGATACTGAAATAAAAAAGGGCTAACCGAAGTTAGCCCTTTTTGTATGTTAATTCATTTTTAGAATCGGATATTAAGACCAACGTTTAGACGACGGCCGTAAACATCAAAGAACTCACCTTCATCATATGTTCCTGGATTTCTCGGTGGTGTAATATCAAATAGGTTAGCTACACCAGCACGGACCTCAATCATTTCATTAACTGTATAGCGAGCATTCAATGTCCACTCAGTATATGAAGGAACGTCATTGTAGTTATTGACTTCAGCAGTCCACTTTCTATCGTTTACTGTCGAATGACGATACTTACCAATTAGACCAACATACAAATCATCGTATGTGTAGCCAATCGTCAAGTTACCTTGCCAGCGAGGGTATCTAACTTCGCCAACTGTTGGGTTAAATTCATACTCTTCGTTCGCAACGTCAGTGTTAAACTCGCGGTGCTCTAAGTATGTAGCAAGTAGACGGAAATCAAATGAACCAAACTCAGTCTCATACTTATATGTTGACTCGATATCAACACCTTTAAGTGCATAAGACGCTAAGTTATATGGTGCATTACGTACAATTGAGATCTCTTTGGTCGCTGGGTCACGGTCTACTAACTCGCAAGATGTGTTATCAAGGCTCGATGCCTCGTAACAATCGTTTACCACACGCTGCGCACCTAGAGATGCAATAGCGTCTTCTACATCGAAGCTCCAGTAATCAACAATTAACGTTAAGTCTTCTGTCGGTGTATAGATAAAACCAAACAATGTATCGTCAGAAGTCTCTTCTTTTAGATTTGGATTACCAGAATTCACACTTGGAGGTGTAACACCACGCCAATCAACAGATGGTCTCCAATTTGACTCTAAAGGACCTGGGTTAGGGATACCCGCGGCTTTACAGTTTGCGATAATATTCGATTTCTTTTCAGCATCAGCGGTTGCAATTTCAACTTGGTCACATGGATCTCTATACGGAGCAAATGACTGAGTACCCGCTGCATGAATTTGTGATAATGAAGGAGCACGAACTGACTGCGATTTAGTCGCACGGAAACGTAACTGGTCATTTACCGCATAGTTGAAACCAACCTTCCAAGCAACATTATCACCAACAGACGAGTAGTCCATGTAACGAGCTGCAAGCTCTAGGCTCAACGACTCAACAAATGGCGCGTCTGCTAGTAGAGGGATTGAAGTCTCTAGACCAATCTCATCAACCGTGAAAGATCCTTCCCAGCCATATACAAAGTTACCAAATACTAGGTTATTTTGCATCGCAGCTCCTGGTTTGTTAGAACCAGTTTCTTTCCTGTGCTCTGCACTAAGTGCAAACGATACGCCACCGGCTGGCATTTCGAACGCATAGCCAGATAGTACACCACCGATAATTTGCTGTTGTTTCACTTTCGAGATTGAAGCCGATGTAGTCACATAATCCATCGCTTCTTGAGAAGCACCGTTTAAGCCAAACAGACTAAGCGGTTGACAGCCATCCAACGCACCTAAAAGTTCACCTTCTTCATTACGGTTAGCACAACGAACAACACCATCAATCAACACAGCATCGATCGCGTTATTGTAATTTTCTTCTAGGAATTCACCATTCCAAACTGTGTCGTTTTTATTACGACCATAGCTGAAATAGACTTCATAATCATAGTCATCTAGCAAAACACCTTGGAAAGAAAGCGTCGTGTTTAATGAAGTACGATCATCTTCATAAGTACGGTTACCAAAGCCCTGAGCTAGTTTATATACTCCGATTGTGTCGTCATCTTCGTAGCCTGCCTCTGCAAACTGTGCTTTTGCATCTGGGTGCCAAAATGCGTTATCCGCACGTAGGGTACTATATAAGAAAATTGGACTACTTTCAGAATACGCACTCGCCTTAGAGAATGAGATCTCGAAGTTCATTGAGTGGTCTTCATGGTAGTTATTTACAACATTTGAAAATACGTTGAAACGTCTAAGTGGCGTTGCCAAATATTGGTGTTCAATAAATTTATAACCATTAGCAAATTCATCACCGAAATAACGGTGTTGATCGTTAGGAGCTGGCTGTGGACCTCCACCTGTCGCAAATGGAGTTAGCTCCCCGTTGTCACCAAATACAAAGTGACCATCAGGTAGAAAAGCATCACCAGCACGGTCATAAATACCTAAAGTTTGAAGTCCACCGTATTGCGCCCATTTACCATCGGCAAGTACACGCTCTGGCAAGCCATCTTTGTCACTTGTGTTGTCTGGGTTACGTAAAGTCGTTACTGGGTTACGTAAAAAGTCACGCTGTTCTGCTGACAATTGCTCTGTTTCTGAGTATGACAAACTTGTAATAAAGCTTGTTTTCTCACCCTCATCACCAAAAGTGAATGAGAAGAATTCTGAACCACCGCCACTTTGTTCTGGAGTAGATTTTTTATAGTTAAAATCGATTGTATCTTGAGACTTCTTCAAAATGATGTTTACAACACCTGCAACCGCATCAGAACCGTATACTGCTGATGCACCGCCGTGTACAACATCCATACGTTCGATCATTTCTGTTGGGATACCATTTAAGTCTACAGCAGGGTTATCTACAGAAGCACCAACATAACGACGACCATTTACAAGTACAAGTGTGCGACCCTCGCCCAATTGGCGTAAGTCAGTGGTATTAATACCCGCACCGAAGATAGAGTTTGTAGTAGTTGTTGGAGATGAACCAACACCTGAAGCTGGAAGTTTTTGAAGAAGGTCTGCAACGTTAGTAATACCTGCGTTTACTAACTCAACACCTGTAATAGAAGTAACTGGAGTAGGTGCAACTTCTGAAAAACGCTTGATACGCGAACCAGTTACTTGGATGCGCTCAACGCTCTCGCCTTCTTCGGCTTGCTGTTCTTCAGCTGAAACAGCTGTACTGGCGAATGCTGCTGTTGATGCAGCTCCGAAAGCTAATGCTAAGCGAACAGCTTTGCTTACTTTATTATTAAACATGATTGATCCCTGATTTTATTTTTATATATACAAAAACCATATGAAAACAATAATTTAATATTAATCAAATCCTGTTTCCAAAGTTGGTCGATTTATCGTATCGAAGGTTATACTACTTTTAGTACCAACATAGGGTCAACAATCATTTCATAAAATAAACGTAAAACACCACTACTTTAACATAAAATATCAAATTTCTCTTTATAACTCATGAAGTTATAAAATTAAAAATAAGTTCACTTTTTTTTACCCATTTTGTTATTCATCGCAAACTTTCCTTCTTTGCGCAACAATATGGGGACAAAAATCGCACTAGACCATCAAGTGTTGCTATGTATCAGTTGTTCATTGTAAGCATCACTGTGTAAAAGCAATCAATACGCTGTTGGAGTTGTTAAGGAAAAGTGTTTAGTGAGATCGGACTCGGACTTATTTTTGAGACAAAAAATCGACCTCAACAGAGGCCGATTTGGGTCAAAATTGCTAAATTTCGGTTAGAACTTCTGAGTTACACCTAAGAAGAACTGACGTCCGAATAGCTTGAAGTTACTTTCATCAGTGTTCGCATTGAACGCTGTTTCAATATAAGGAGGTAGCTCGTCCGTTAGGTTACGAATACCGGCTTGCACCGTTGTGTTCGTGTCAAATGAGTATTGTGCTGTTAAATCGTGATACACATATGAATCAACTTTAGCAACTAAACCTGCTAGTGAATCGTAATTATCACGCTTAATGTAAGTTAGATCACCGTACTCAAGACCAGACTGATAGTTTGCAGCCCACACAACACGTAGGTTGTCTAGGTCATAACGTAGATTGAATAAGATTTTGTCTTCAAAGTAAGACGTGTCATCTTCAAATCTGCCAACGAGATCTTCAACGATAAATGTACCTGTTTCACCATCAAAGTTTTCTTCTCCACGCTCTAAGAAGTGAGTCCATGATACGCTAGCAACAAATGCACCGAAGTCTGTGTCAAATGAATAATTCACATCAAGGTCGATACCGCGAGCAGTCATACTTTGTAAGTTTGTAGTGCGGCTGTCTACACGGTCAACTGAACCATCAAAGCCACGTGAGATTTTTGCACACATATCTTCGATAAGACCAGCATAACAACCCTGCAGAATATCATCAGTTGCTAGAGAACCAATTTTACCCTCAATGTTGATATCCCAGTAATCAATAGTGACACCTAAGTTTTCAACAAAATCAGGAGCCCACACAAAACCAATAGTGAATGTTTCGCCTTCTTCAGATTGAACACCTGTGTTGCCACCTAAACGTGTACGAACTTGCGCGTCAGCACTGTTGTGACCGCCTGCTGGAGCCCCCATTTCAAGACATTTAGCCTGACCGGCTGCAGATAAACCACCAATGTTTGCCGCAGAACACGGATCTGAAGCGCTTTCAAATGAATCAAGCTCTGGCGAATACAAATCGCTTAGCGTTGGTTCACGGTATACTTCGGAATAGTTTGCACGGAACTTTAAGCCATCAAAAATGTTTGACTCAATTTTAGCCATCCAAGAGAAGTTTGAACCAGTTGTGCTAAAGTCGTCATAACGTGCACCTAGCGTTAAATCTGCAGATTCAACACCTAAATCACGAACTAGTGGGATCAAGAACTCTGCCGATGCAGCTGTGTAGTTCTTAGATAGACCTGTTAGTGGCTTACTGGTGTTACCAGTCACTGAATCAAAGAACTTACCAGAATCATTTACTTGTTCAAACTCAGTGGTGTAATACTCAAGGCCAAATGCACTTGAAACATAACCTGCTGGGACTTCAAATAGCTCACCAAACACGTCAACACGAACTTGGTGGAATGAATCATTATAGTGATCGCCTAGTGGAGCAGTAATGTAGTCAAGCATCTCTTGCGTCACAGTTCCTGGGCCACCAAATACATTTAACGATACACAATCAGAAATAGGTGCGTCAGGCGTACCACATACCACATTGCCAGCGTCATCTTTGAATGATGGGCCTAAAGCTTTTGCTAGGTGTG
Organism: Pseudoalteromonas sp. JC3; assembly: GCF_030291895.1. Classification (NCBI taxonomy): domain Bacteria; kingdom Pseudomonadati; phylum Pseudomonadota; class Gammaproteobacteria; order Alteromonadales; family Pseudoalteromonadaceae; genus Pseudoalteromonas; species Pseudoalteromonas sp. JC3. Next base: position 3,076,916 of record NZ_CP127855.1, read on the forward strand.
GACCGTATAGCTGACCAAAGTCAGTATCTTGAAGGCTATTTGCACCATAGTTGTAGTAAGCATCGAACTGCCAGTTATCGTTAATTGCGCCCTTTAGACCTGCAACTTGTTGGAAACGAACATAATCTTGTTCAAAGTAACGACCACCCTCTAGCATACGACGACGAGAGCGATAAACATCTTCACCGAATGGGTTATAGTAGTTATCAGCTGACACACCGTTAGCCGTCGAACCATTTGACAGTGTAACTACATAGCCTGGGTCATAGGCTGTGTCGAAAGGTACAGCCGCAAGTTCCTGTTTTGAGGTACGCTTATTGATGCGTGTTTCTGTATATACAACAAGGTCATCGTTTAACTCAAATGAAGTATCAACAAAGAAGTTAACGACTTCAAAAGGTGTTTGCATTAAGTTTACTGGGTTGTAGTTGTAAGTATCGTTTACTTCACCACCGCCAACAAATGGACGCATGTCGCTTAGAGAAGGCTTACCGTCACCACCACTTGGGCATTTGTCGTTGGTAAAGTTACCTTTACCTTCAACGTAGAAATTACCACAAGGAGTAGAACCAGACCCTAAAATGAATACGTTCGCATTGTCACCATCTGGAATTAAACCGTTCTCGTAAAAGCTCTTAGCACCTTCTTCTGAGAGCACCTGCCAAGGGTATTGGAAGAAGTTAACATCTTTCACGTCACCCTGATAGATTGGATCCTGCTTGGTATAATCGAAACCTACTGTGATATGACCTGCATCGAACTCTTTACCACCAACTAGTTGGAAGCTTTGCTCTTTACCACCACTAAACATGTCATACCAAGACGTTGTTGCTTTAACTTCAACACCAGTAAGTTCTTTTTTGGTGATGATGTTTACAACACCAGCCATTGCTGACGAGCCATACGCAACCGAAGCACCATCTTTTAGAATTTCGATACGGTCGATCATCGCAGCAGGAATATTCTGGAAGTCTGCACTTACAGGCTTGCGACCATTGATAAGTACTAGCGTACGCTCTGAACCTAAACCACGTAGTTCTACAAATACACCACCACTACCGCCGTTGTTACGCGTTGTTGTTGCTGGTGATCCAGACATAACTGGGTTTGATTGAACAAATTCACCAACGTTACTGATACCCATATCGCCAAGCGCTTCGCCGCCGATAACAGTAATTGGGGCAGTAGATTCAAGGTCGGTGCGCTTTAAGCGAGAACCTGTAACTTCAATACGCTCAACGCTTTTCGCGCCTTCTTCTTCTGCAACTACATTGGTTGCAAACACGGCAGCGCTAGCGCCACCAAACGCGATCGCTAAGCGAATCGCCTTAGTTAACTTATTGTTTAGCATGTGAATCACCCTGGATTGTTTTATTGTAAACAGCTTGTATTAATTATTATTTTGTCGCCTTGTTAATTTCTAAATTGGCAACATTAGGGGCAAGATATTAAACAAACACCCGAGTAATGATCAAGGTTAATTATACCATTTTTTGCAATTACAAATTGCAGGCACAAATAAATATCAACATAAAATACTGAATTAAAACAACAAAACCACATAACCGTGAGCTTGATAAAAATAAAAATCCACAAAAACGGGACTAAATATGAAAATAAGGTGAAACACACCATTTTAGTTAACAAAAAAGGAACTTCATTTTAGTGTGTTTTTGCTGATCAATTAATTTTGAGACTTGAAGGTGGCTGCAATTTGAAAGCACGATCCCTATTAAATCAAATCGAAACTTTGTTGCCCATCTGAACGAATTGATAGCTTAGATGCATTTGGAAGCATCTGATATATAGGAAGAATTTGTTTTTCAATGTATTGATAATAATCAATATCTACAAGCTTGCCTTGCTGCGCGAACTTGGGTCCATCGGTACTTAAATAATACGGTATTTGCGCCCCCTTTTTAGCAGTTTGCAACAATCCATCTTCGATAGCTTGTTTCGCAGCTTTTACCTGAGGAGGGATATTTTTTGTATATAACTCAACAGACTTACCAAGCTTCTTTTTATAAATAAGTTTTTCGTCTACTTTTCCAGCGAAAATCTCATTTATGTATTGATGAGTGATCTCAACGGTGTCGAGCCCGTCAAACAGCGCGCGAATAATTGCTTGTTGATATTCCTTTGCAATTTCCGTCCAATCACTACGCACGGTCTCCATTCCTTTAAAAACCAGCTTTTGCTCGCCAAGATCTGTGATCTGCCCAACATATCGCTTTTTAGAGCCGACTTCTTGACCACGAATGGTGGGCATAAAGAATGGGCTATAATGTGTTTCAAACTCTATTTCTAAATAACTGTGAAGACCAAAGCTTTCCGTAAGTAAAGCGCGCCAGCGCTCATTAATTTCTACCATCAGCTGCTTGCCTATTGCTTGGCACGCTTCGCTACGCAAAGACTCGGGTAAACAGACGAAAGTTGAGTCGGTATCGCCGTAGATCACCTCATATCCAAGCTGTTCAATCCAGGTTCGCGTTTGTTGCATTATTTGATGACCGCGCATCGTTATTGAACTCGCAAGACGGGGATCGTAAAAGCGACAGCCTTTTGAACCAAGTACGCCATACAAGCTATTCATGATGATTTTAATCGCCTGTGAGAGCATCATGTCTTTGTCTAATTTAGCTTGTTCACGTGCGCTGGAGAGCGCGGCGACTAAACCCGGTAAATGATGTTCTGTGCGGCTAAATTTACCTTCATTAAAGCCCTCTATGGCACGTTCAGGATGCTGTAATCCTTCTATTAACCCCATAGGGTCAATGCAAAAAGTGCGGATAATTGAGGGGTAAAGGCTTTTGAAATCGAGTACCAAAATATTTTGGTAGAGGCCTGGCTTTGAGTCCATGACATAACCGCCGGGACTGTCAAAGTTAATACCATGCTCAGATAAATTTGGTGCAATGTAACCGCTACGGTGCAGTAACGGTAAATACAAGTTGGTAAACGCAGCGACTGAGCCGCCCATTTTCTCGAGTTCCAAACCCGTCAACTGAGTTCGAGCGAGGGCAAATTCAAGTAAGTTTAGTTTACTAAAAATGTCGAGCACCAACTGACAATCTTGTAAGTTATACGCTGCGAGCGCCGGTTTATCATGATGAAACTGCCTGATGATTTCCTCAAGCCTGTCGTCCTGTGCGATAAGCTTGGTAGCACCCAAAATCTTCTCAGCCACAAAGCTCAGTTTAAATGTTTCAAAGTGATAGGTCGCATTTTTCATCATATCGATGCCATCTAGCATCACTCTCCCCGGAATAAACACCCGGGTATAGTTACCTTTGAAGGTTGACATCGCTCCGCCATCTCGCCCTATCGCAAGTGCGACGCCGTTAGCCTGCGCGCGCTCCACAAGTATTGCGGCATCGAACTCAATCACGTTCCACCCGATTAACACATCTGGGTCTAAACGATTCACTTGCTTGACCAGCTCTTCTAGTAACGCAATTTCATCTTCAACCCAAACGACATTGACGGCAGCATGTTGCGCCTCACCTATCATGATCACCAGCTTTTTGGTATCGGTCACTAAACCCACCGAAAATAAGACCCCCTCGCCGTTACATTCTATATCGATAGAAAGCATTTCAAGGTGTGGCCTATAATCATCGCAAGCCTTAAATTGCGCCTGAGTAATTTCGATATAGCCCGGTTTTTGCGTGGCTTTACCTTTGACCCAAGCAGCTCCGCGAATAAAGCGCTCCATTAAATAGCGGTCGGAATGGCGAATATCCTCTTCATATAACGCGATTTTATTTTCAAGTAGCTGTTTTGCCTCATAGAAGTGATTCAAGGTGCGAAATTTCACAACACAAACAGGAGCTTGATCGAAGTGCTTTAGTTGACTTGGCGAGATGCTAAACTGCAACTGAGCGCGACTTAGCAGCAGCTCTACTTCCGTTTTTTTATCTTGTTTAATGAAAAAGAGTGGCTGCTCATCCTCTACCCACACCTTGAGTAACTGATGTTGCGATTTGAGCCAATAACACAAGCGCAGTTGGCCATTTACCTGCATCTGCTGTCTCGATAAAATAAAGCCCTGATATATCGCTTGTGCCAACTCCAATACCACCCTAAAATAGACGAATCACTGTAATTATATCCACCTGTTTATTGAACATAAAGTCACAAACAGAATAAAACCTATCCATTAACGCAGTGATTAACTAAAAATCGAGACTCAAGTGGTAGGCTTGCTTCATATCAGAACTCTAGGCTAAATAGATTATGCTCTCAGACAAACTAAAAAAAACCATCCGCCAAGCACATCAAAATGTCGCCTCCGCTTTAGATGGCTTTCGTCCTCGTCCGAGTCAAAATTATCTGGTCGCCGAAATCGCAAAAACACTCTCTGGTGATTATCACCGCACTCAACGTATTTGCGTGATTGAAGCAGGAACAGGTACTGGAAAATCTTTAGCCTATCTACTCGGCGCGCTTCCTGTTGCACTCTCAAGTAAAAAGAAACTCGTCATCTCGACTGCAACCGTCGCTTTACAAGAACAGCTGATCAACAAAGAGTTGCCATTTTTAAAAGAACATTCAGGCATAGACTTTAAATTTGACCTTGTAAAAGGCCGTCAACGCTACATCTGTGTACAAAAACTGATGGCTGCCGTCAGCGATGATGAGATGCAAATGTCGATGATGCCGACAACCAGCAGTCCGCTTTCTCAAATGGAGCAAAGGTGTTTAAGAGAGTTAGCACTTGCTTACCAAGAAAAGCGCTGGCAAGGTGATAGAGATAGCTGGGAAGACACAATTCCAGATAAAGTTTGGAATGTTATCGCTTGTGATAAACACGCCTGCCAACGGCAACTAAAATCTCATCACTTATGCCCTTTTCATTTAGCTCGACAAAAGATTGCACAAATGGATGTGTTGGTGATTAATCACGCTTTGTTACTGGCCGACTTAGAACTAGGTGGCGGAACGATATTACCGGAACCAGAAGAAACATTTTACGTAATTGATGAGGCGCACCACCTGCCTCATATTACCAGAGATTTTTCTTCTGCAGCGGCAACGATTAAAGGCACTATCGAGTGGCTTGAAAAGCTACTTAAGTTTAGCGGAAAGATGGCAAACACCGTGGTTTCGCAAAAAGCCATTGGGCAGAATTTCAAACTGAATGATGCAGCCAATGACGCTGCGAAGTACCTTAGAGCGGTAAGGGATATACTCGATCAGAGCGACTTTACTTATAACGATGACGATACCTACCGCTTTAGTCATGGCGAAGTACCTGAAGCGCTCACCGTAAAAGCAAAAGATATTGCGGATGCCACGCAAGATGCACTGCGTTGCCTTACCAAGATGCATGATGCTCTATCGGGCGATGTTTCAGACGGCGATGTACAAGCTTTTTTAGCCGACCCGTTATTGGTTGAAAGCGGTCAATATATCAACCGACTTGAGCAACTCAACAAACTCTGGTTTAGCTATGCTCGAAAAGGCGACAGCGTGCCACATGCAAGGTGGATAAAACGCTTAGAATACAAACACCATCACGACCATTTACTTTGCGATTGTCCGATTGAAGTCGGCTATTATTTGAAGGATCACCTCTGGCGAGAGTGTGCAGGCGCGGTGCTCTGCTCCGCAACCCTCAGTGCTTTGGGCACATTCGATCATTTCGCCCACGAAAGTGGGTTGGCAAAAGAGCCTGGTGTTAAATATATCAAGGCTGATTCTCCGTTTGATTATCCCAATCAAGCGACATTGCATTTGCCAAAAACCCAAACAGATCCAACGGATAAAGCCTTTAGCGATTATTTAGCGGATGCCCTGCCAACCTATTTAGACACCAGTAAGGCTAACCTTGTACTGTTTGCTTCTTATTGGCAAATGAATCATGTGGTAGAAAAATTAAGAGGTAAAAATCTCAATATTTTGGTACAGGGTGAGCTTTCCCGTGACGCCCTACTCACTCGTCATAAAGCAAATATCGACTTAGGTCGTGGCAGTATCTTATTTGGTACACAAAGCTTATCCGAGGGACTAGATTTACCCGGAAAATACTTAGAGAACCTCGTGGTGACTAAGATCCCTTTTGCCGTGCCAACATCCCCTATTGAGGAAGCCCAGGCGGAATTCGTACAAAGTAAAGGTGGGAATCCATTTTTATCTATCACGGTACCCGATGCTGCAAAGAAATTAGTACAAAGCTGTGGTAGACTGCTGCGTAAGGAATCAGACTCCGGCCGTATCACCATCTTAGATAGACGTTTAGTTACAAAACGTTATGGCAAAGCCATGCTTGATACTCTGCCACCATACAAAAGGCAAATTGATTAATAATGTTTGAACTCGCTTTAGATCCCACAACTTGGGGGTTACTTTGCTTAGTCGCACTGGCTGCTGGATTTATTGATGCAATTGCAGGTGGTGGTGGGCTGCTAACCGTACCAGCTTTGCTTACTGCTGGCCTTCCTCCGCATTTAACCTTAGGTACCAACAAGCTTGCCGCGAGTTTTGGCTCCTTAACTGCGAGCTTTACCTACTACAAAAAGCAGTTATTCAAACCTAGCTTTTGGATTGGCTCTATTATTGCCACGGCGATAGGTGCCGTATTGGGCACATTACTTGTCGACTTTTTAAGTATCGAGTTTTTAAATAAACTTATCCCCGTTATTATCATCGCTGTCGCAATTTATAGCTTAGTCGGTAGGCTAAGCCCAACAGATTCCCATACTTTGCCAGAAGCGAATCGAACACTCAAAATCAAGCAGTGGGCGCAAGGTTTATCGTTGGGATTTTTTGATGGTATGGCAGGACCTGGTACTGGCACGTTTTGGACTGCGTCTAACAGTATGCTCTATAAAATGAGTTTACTTTTAAACTGTGGTCTTGCTCGTTCAATGAACTTTGTTTCCAACTTTATTTCGCTTATCACCTTTGTAGCCTTGGGTCATGTTAACTTTATGCTGGGTATCACCATGGGCGCCTTTTTAATGTTTGGAGCTTGGCTTGGTGCGCATTCTGCGATTAAGTTTGGCAACAAACTAATCAAACCACTCTTTAACACTGTGGTTATTGTACTTGCTGGCAAGCTCATTTTTGAGGCTTATTTCTCGTGAGCACAGGGCTTATCAAGCTTGAGCAACAAGTCAGCCGCTTAAAGCAACAAGCAGCGCAATTTGACTCCGCGAAATGGTTTGATAAGAATCGTTATATGCAGGCACAGCCCAGCTTATTTGATGCCCGTGTATTTCGAACTAAAAGCTTAAAGCTCAGCGACTATGTTGAAGAAATAGCAGAAGCAATGTCCCACCTGCCGCCAAGTGAACAGCGCCACGCCTTTACATTTGCCATCGAACGGATAGGTTCACAAATGGAAGCCGTGTTGAAGGTGTTAAAATCAACCCCGGTCTGGGCGAAAGAAAACAAACTGAATACACCAAAAAAAACCAAAGTGTATAAGAAGGCAGTGCAGAAGATTATGCAGTCGTCCCATGAGTTATATCAGGAGCTGTCACAAAATCATGAATTTGAGCGTCGACTGCAAGAAATGATTGATCTCAGAAGACTACAGATGGACAAAGCAGAGCCCACTCAAGCTGCCAAACTCAATGCCGAAATATTAGCCCTTCATGCCCGCCTTGGCCGCTGTAGAAAAGCCATTTCCGCCACCGAGCAAAAAATTCAAGAAGTTGAGAAAAGTCAGAGCCGTTAATGCTGTACTACCACCCTATTTATAGCGAGTTGAGCCTGCCTGAAAAGCATCGCTTCCCTATCAGCAAGTATAAAAAATTATACCAACGAATAAACGCCAGTAGATTTGCTAAATTTATCAAAGAACCCGAGCAAAAAATCACAGCTGATGCACTGCAACTTTGCCACGACAGTAATTACGTTGATGGCTTTCTAAACGGCACGTTGAGCGAAAAAGCAATTAAGAAAATGGGCTTTCCTTGGAGTGAGCAACTAGTTGAACGCACTTTGATTTCTCTAGGTGGCGGTTTAGCGGCAGCAAAGTATGCGCTCGAATATGGATTTGGAGCAAACTTAAGCGGCGGCTATCATCACGCACATCGCGATTTTGGCAGCGGCTTTTGCATATTTAATGATTGGGCGGTGGTCGCGGCAACGCTCATTGCCCATCAACGGGTTGAGCGAGTGCTGATCTTTGACTGTGACGTACATCAAGGCGATGGCACAGCAACGATCGTTGCAGATAGAGACGATATCATTACCTGCTCCATCCACTGTGAAAGTAACTTTCCTCGCATTAAACCGCAATCCGATTTGGACTTTGCCTTACCTGTGAATACACAGGATGCGCAATATGTGGCAACCGTCCGCGAAGCCTTACAACTGGCGGTTCGATTATACCAGCCAGACATCATCCTCTATAACGCTGGTGCAGACGTCTATCAAGGCGATGAACTAGGACACTTTAGTGTTTCAAAGCAAGGTGTTAGAGCTCGAGATTCGATTGTTTTTGAGTATGCTCATCACCTCAATATCCCATTAGCTTTTGCTCTGGGTGGGGGCTACCAGCGCGACGTTGATCATCTTGTAGATATACATCAACAAACCTTTTTGGCTTTGTTCGATAACCCCGCTATTATGATATAAACTTAAAAGGAGTGTGCAGGAGGCTGTATGAAGTTACATGATGATATTCATAATTATTATGAGAAGCTGGTCGTCGAACATATCGTCCGTCGTAAGTTAGATAAAATTTATGATGAAGACGTAATGGCTGACTTTTGTTGTACTGTATTGAACCAACTACCATCGCGTTATATTCGCTACGATGTCGACATGGAGTTTTACCTGCCTCAGCCCGAGCGTGTAAAAATGGAACAGGCGGTAGAGCGTGCGATTGATTTTGCCATTTCACAAATCGCTAAAAAGGAACAATTTCAAGTATGAGTACCCCTTTAGAACAAGCGCCAACTCATGTAAAGCTTGCCGTCGACCTCATTATGTTGTTAGAGGAGCATGATCTTCCTGCGGAGGAAGTCATGGCTGCACTTGAAATTGTCAGATCTGACTTTCAAAACAAGCTGAATAACCAACAAAAAACTTAACATTAAATATACATTTAAGTCATACTTATTTTTTAACCTTAGATTCTAATCAATAGCGGTTGTGCAAAACGGCACAACCGCGTTTATTAAGGAAAGCTGTATGACAACAACACAACTCCCTTTATTGTCCCTCGCGATTATTGCTGCGTCTGCACAATATGCTTACGCCAATGACTTTGCTGCATTAGACGAAGCCCTCCCAGCACCCTACATTATCAACGGTACTGAACCTGTGTTTGATTTTGATGGTGATGGTTGCCTGCCGAGTGCTGGGATCAGTAGAACTGGCGCGCAAAATTCAGGGCTAAAAACATCGGGCCGCATCACAGGAGATTGCAGAGATAATCAATTTTTAAATACCTCTAATACTGTGCACCGCTACGCCTGTAAAACAACAACTAACGGCGAGTATTGTGGACACTTCTATGCACTTTACTTCAAAAAAGACCAAGTGTTCGACTACTTTGGTGGTGGTCACCGCCATGACTGGGAATATGCAGCGGTATGGACTCGAGATGGGATAGTTACACATGGTAGCTATAGCGCACATGGCGACTTATTCACTAAACCTGCTAATGAGCTACCATTCGAAAATGGCCACTTAAAAATTGTCTATCATAAAGACGGCATTTTGACCCATGCACTGCGCTTTGCCAAATCAAACGAAATCGCTGAAAACAACTATCACCGCTTTGTCACACCCGCTATCATCAGTTGGTACAAAATGGCTGGAGATGGAATTTCGAACACAGCATTACGAGAAAAGCTCAATCAATATGATTATGGCTCCGCCACCTTGCCCGTTAAAGACAGTCGTTTCCTCAATAACCTCAATCGCTTTAAACCAAGTGACTACCCAACTTACGCGCAAAGTGATATAGACAACGCTCAGTAATTGCTTAGACAAACTCACCTCATCAATCGATGAGGTGAGTCGATATGCTATACCAATTGGTATTAGCCTGCGTCTTGCTTCTGCCTAAGCAACCTTGCTCGCTCTAGTTTATATTGTGCAAAGAAAATACTATCCATTTCACTTGTTTGCGGATCGATAAAATAAGCAATATCGCTTCGATATGGCTCAGGTGAGAAGTGTTTGCCATCTTCCCAATAGAGCACAGCGTGCTTTACTAATTCACCGAGATAGGTGTGATCCCACGCATAGTGACAAAAGCCATGGTGCTCCCCCAAATTAGGTGAGTATTTTTTTTCAATATCCGCCATTTGCCCGGTATTTTTGTAATCCGCAAATTGTTTAGCATCTTGCTCCGCCGATTGAGGATCAGTGAAATAGGCAATATCACGCCTAGGTGGTAAGGCTTGAGGTAATCCAAATTTATCCGATATACCATTGCACTTTACGACAATCCACTGCACAAAATGTGCCCCGATAATATGGTCCCATTTCAACGCAACGTACATATAACCTCCTTTTGAACATCATTTATCAATTATTGCAAAGAACTGATCATGCCCAGCTAAGTTTAGCCACTTCTATTGATCTTACTAGTGCAAGTTCAATTGCCTTTAATTCAGATCAAAAAGTTTTTCAAACTATAAAAAAGCGTTACAAGGTATTACAGAACCGCACTTTATCGCTTATTTTTGCCAATTTAGCGCTAGCTTTAGCAAACGTAAATTTCACCTTACTGGCACTTTTTTTACATCACACTACAATGCAGAAAAAGCAAGATTGGAAACGTACCGATGAATGTGACACGCAGTTCGCTAAAAAACCCAGCGAGTGTAATTGTCATCTTGGTGTTGATTATTTTATTTGGGCTGTTAAGTATATTTAAACTGCCCATTCAGTTGACGCCAGATATTGAGCAACCACAGATCACGATTTTCTCGGGATGGCGCCAAGCCGCCCCAGAAGAAATAGAATCAGTGATCATCGAACCGCTAGAAAATGCGGTAAAAAACACACCTGGCGCACTTGAGGTTAATACCAACATCAATCGTGGTAATGGCTCTATTACGCTAACATTTGCGGTGGGTGCAAATATGCAACAAGCGATGCTAGATGTGCTAACAAGCTTAAATCAAGCCCCACCGTTGCCACTTGATGCGCTAGACCCAGTCGTATTCGCCGGCGGTAATAACGGTGAAGCAGCAGCCACTTTGTTGGTCACGCCCAAAGACTATCAGGCAAATAGTCTCGATTTTGATATGGCGCAGTTTCAAAAGCAAATCGACGAGTTTATTGAACCAAGACTTGCACGAATTCCCGGCGTGGCACGTGTCGATCTAGCGAGTGAGCGGCCAAAAGAGCTGCGTGTTACTTTTGATCCGCACAAAGCCGCCGCGCTTGGTATTAGTTTAGATCAAATCAGTAATGTACTTGCAAGCTCTCGCGATACCTCTGGAGGTCTTGCCAACGTTGGGCGTCGTCAATATACCGTGCGATTCACTGGCCAATATGACCTTTCCAGTATGGCTCAAATGCGTGTCGGCTACTCTGGGGACAGGCCAATCTACTTAGGTGATATTGCAAGTGTTGAGCGCACCTTTTCAGACCGTTTGGGCATGAGTGGCCGCAATGGTAAACCGGCCTATTATATTCGGCTCTCTCGGGCCAACGAAGCAAATACCGTTGCCTTGCTTGATGAAATCAACCTTGCAATTGATGAATTAAACCAAGGGCCGCTGGCTGAAAATGGCTTATCGATTGAGCTCAGCTTTGATGCCTCCGTCCACATTCGAAATGCACTTTCTTTAGTAAAAAGTAACTTAGGCCTTGGGGTACTCTTATCTTGTTTAATTCTGTGGCTATTTTTTAGAGGCTTAAAAGCAACCTTGGTGATTGCAGCTACAATCCCCATTTCATTGATGGTCGCCTTTCTCGCACTTAATATCTTTGACCGTAGTCTAAATGTGATCTCGTTGGCGGGATTGGCATTTGCAGTGGGCCTTGTACTAGACGCCGCTATCATAGTCCAAGAGAATATCTCACGCTTAAGAGCTGAAGGATTCGATAACAAAAAAGCCGCCTTAAAAGGAGCTGCCCAAGTGACAGGAGCATTATTTGCTTCGACAACCACCAGCGTCGCCATCTTTTTACCTATTCTCTTTATGGCGGGTATTGAGGGACAGCTATTCTCTGATTTAGCTCTGACACTCTCGATTGCCGTTATTGCGTCAATGTTGTGTGCGATTACCCTTATTCCACTGGCAAACCATTTGTGGCCAGACTCTGAACTAAAACCAGATCCTTATCATCAATACTGGCAAAAGCTCACCAACTTCATCATGAAGTTGACCAATAACAGAGTAAAGCAACTTACTTGGATTGGCGTATTACTGGGTGGCTCGGTGGTTGCAACCATGACCATGCTGCCAAAAACTGACTTTATGCCAAGAGCCCCCACCGATGGCTTTTTCTTTAACCTAGTGACACCACCTGGTGGCAACGTACAGTTTATGGAAGAAGAATTGCTGCTGCGCGTGAAAAAACGCTTAATGCCCTATTACCAAGGCGAAAAAGAACCTGGTATTAAAGACTTTAATTTCTATGCGTTTGGCTCTAATGCTGGCGGTTTTATCTATTCAGCCGACCCTCAACGTGTTGAAGAACTGATGAAAGTGGCCAGAGAAGAAATCTTCGTTGACCTTCCCGATACTCAAGTATTTTTCTTTCGCGGCTCCATGATCCAAGTCGCCAATGGCGGCGATGGTCGCGATATCAATATTGACCTTACAGGTCCCAATATGGACGACTTAATCTCAGCTGCTCAAGTGGCTCTACAAGCTGTGCAAACCGCACTCCCTGAGGCAACGGCCAGACCTCAGCCGCGATTGGATATGGCAGAGCCAGAGCTTAGATTAACGCCTAACGATCGCAGGATCACCCAAGCGGGATTAACGCGTCGAGATGTATCTCAAGCGGTACAAGCTTATACCGGTGGATTATTCGTCAATGAGTATTTTGATGGTAACGAGCGTATGAACGTTATTCTTCGTGGTATCCCTTGGCAAAGCCCTGAGGAACTAAAAGCCTTGCCTATCGTAACCCCTCAGTCAGGAATTCAAACTCTCGGCGAGTTGGCAAATATAGAACGTACAGTTGGCCCGACGCAACTGCGGCGTGTTAATGGTCGTCGCACGGTCAGCATTGTTGTCACGCCTCCGGCTGATATGAGCCTGCAGCAAGTGCAAACCATCTTGAGTGAACAGGTGATGCCAAAAGTGCGCGCAAGCCTACCGGCCAGTGCGGGTGCTATTTTGGCGGGAAATGCACAAAAGATGAATTCCGCAATGGAAGAAATGGCGTTGAATTTTGTCCTCGCGTTGTTCATTTTGTTCTTGTTAATGACCGCGCTGTTCAAGTCCGCCAAAGACAGCGCCTTGGTATTGTTAGTGATGCCACTGGCTATCGCAGGTGGCGTGCTGGCTCTGTATATCTTAAACCTCTTTACCTTCCAGTCCTTGGATTTACTGACCATGATAGGCTTTATCATCTTGCTTGGGCTGGTCGTTAATAATGCCATTTTGCTGGTGGATCAGACTCGCGTTGCGATGGTATCAGGTATGAGCCGTGAAGCATCGGTCAGACAAGCGGTGTTACTAAGAGCAAGGCCAGTTTACTTGAGCACCTTAACCAGTCTGTTTGGCATGCTGCCACTAATGCTCATGCCAGGCGTAGGCTCAGAAATCTACCGCGGCCTTGCGACCGTCATCGTCGGTGGTATGGCTATCAGTGCTTTATTTACCTTAGTGTTGATGCCGAGTTTATTGCAACTTGGGCGGCAAACTCCGCCATCCGAAACAAACAAATCAACGGCCAAAGCCCCGCTCAGCCTAGTTGCCAATCAGTAAGTAGTGAGAACAGAATGAAAAACCCGATAAAACAGACACTTCAGGCCCTAGCACTATGTGCTGGGATCGTTGCGCCACAAGCCATCGCCGTGGTGCCAGTCACCGTCGCAGAAGTGACAAAAGCCCCTCTCACGAGCGAAATTGAAGTTAGTGGCACACTGTATGGGAAAGACGACGTGACGCTGACCGCCGGAGTTAGTGGCCGTTTGTTGTACGTAGCAGAACCCGGTACCAGTGTCGCAAAAGACGAAATCTTAGTACGTATGGATACACTTCCGCTGGAACTCGATAAGGCCCGCCAAGCCGAATTATTAAATCGAGCCAAGATCAATTTACGCTTATATCAACAAGAATTGACTCGATTAAAGAAGCTCGCAAAAGCCAGCAGTGCGGCAGAGAGTCAAGTCGATGAAATGCAAAATAAACATGACCTAGCGCTGTCGGATATCGCCTTAGCAGAAGTCGAACTTAAGGTTATTGACGATAAGTTGACTCGCGCAACGGTCCGTGCACCATTTGATGGCGTTATCAGTGAACGTTTTAAGCGCGCGGGTCGAGAAATAAACCGCGCCGACGAACTGCTCACCATATTAGATATCCATCATCTAGAAGTTCGCCTATATGTGCCCGTTAAATACTTAAAGTTTTTGCAAAAAGGCATAGCGCTGCCAATCCGTTCTGGTGATTTATCGCAGCCAGATAACACGTCAGCAAAAGTCACAGCGGTGATCCCCTCAACCGATCCGCGCTCACAAACCGTTGAAGTGCGTGCAGCACTGGCAGCAGATCAGACCCATAGGTGGGCAATTGGTCAATTAGTTGATGTAGCGGTGCCGCTCACCAGCAAACAAGCCGTATTGCTGGTTGACCGGGACGCCTTAATATTACGTAAACAAGGCACCCATATCGTCAAAATAGATGAGCAAAATAAAGCCGAACAAATTCCTGTCACCGTCGGCAATGGCAAAGGCCAATGGGTGGAAATTACTCCCCGCACCAGCGATATCTTACATGCCGGTGATAGAGTCGCCGTTCGCGGTGCTGAGCGCCTGCAAACAGGACAAGACGTCGAGGTGACAAACCCTTAATAACAAACCAGTTACTAGCCCAATGAGCTCACTCATGGACGAGCGGCTCATTTTTCTTTTCCACCCCCACGATATTCTCCCTTTTTGATCTATCGTAAAACCAGTTAAACTAGCGCTATCTGAGAGTTAGGGGGTGTTATGAAACGAACCAAATTAGTGAATCAATTAACGGAATTACTGAAGCCATTTCAAATTAACGATTACTGTCCAAATGGTCTGCAAGTAGAAGGGACAGACGAAATCCAAAAAATCGTCACAGGTGTTACCGCCAGCCAAGCTTTAATTGATGCCGCTATTGAACGAGGTGCAGATGCCATTTTGGTTCACCACGGCTATTTTTGGAAAGGGGAAGATCAATGTGTCACGGGCATGAAAAAGCGCCGCCTACAAGCCCTGCTTGCCAATGACATCAACTTAATCGCTTACCACCTTCCACTGGATGTTCATCCTGAACTCGGGAATAACGCCCAGCTCGGTAAGTTACTTGGGCTTGAATATGAAAGACCGCTTGAACCTTGGAATAAAAATAGCGTAGCGGTAAAAGGTAAATTAACGACGCCAATGACTGCTGTTGATTTTGCCGCTTTAGTTGAAGAAAAACTCGGTAGAAAACCGCTCTTAAATGTTGCAGGCGATCACCCGATCAGCACCATCGCTTGGTGTACAGGTGGTGGGCAAAGCTTTATCGATCTCGCGGCAAGCCAAGGCATTGATGCCTACTTAACGGGTGAAGCATCAGAGCAAACCATTCATTCATCAAACGAACAGCAGATCCACTTTATCGCGGCTGGACATCATGCCACAGAGCGTTACGGCGCGAAGGCTCTTGGTGAATATTTGGCTTCGCAATATGGTTTGGATGTTGAATTTATTGATATCGACAACCCGGTTTAATAGCACTTTGCTTAATTAAGTGATCTTGCATATGGCTAGAAAAAAGCAGCAACAAAAGCCGGCACCGACAGATAGAAACTTTGCTGAACTAACTCACAAGTTTAAAAACAATATCTATGGCACCAATAAAGGCAAAATCAGAGAAGCGGTGCTCAAGCGCGACTTAAGCGCACAAGTTAACTGGTTAACGCAATCAAGTGGCAAACGCATATTAGATGTTGGCGGCGGACAAGGGCAATTGGCGCTCTTTCTAGCATCGCTTGGCCACCATGTCACTGTGATTGATATTTCTGAAGAGATGCTTGAACTTGCCAAAACGCGCGCGGATGAAGCCGGACTGAGTGACCAGCTGCATTTTATCCACGCGCCCCTGCAAGCACTCGATACGCTGCACTTAGGACAATTCGACTTAGTATTGTGCCATGCGGTGTTTGAATGGCTAGTTGAGCAACAAAGTGCGCTTATGCTGCTAAAGTCGCAGCTGAGCGAAACTGGCTTGCTTTCGCTAATGTATTTCAACCATGAGGCGCATCTGATGGCCAATATGGTGTACGGTAACTTCGACTATGTGCAAAAAGGCCTTAAGGTAAAGCAAAAAGTAGGTCTCAGTCCCAATAAACCAATTAGCCAAACTGATATGGCAACTTGGCTTAATGAGGCAAAGCTCAGCGTTATGCAAAAAACCGGTGTTCGCTGTTTTCATGACTATTTAAGGGAGTTGAGTAAGGCGGATGAAGATTTTGACGCTTTGCTCGCCTTAGAGCTTAAATACAATCGCCAAGAGCCCTATGCATCTCTAGGTCGTTATACCCACTTGATATTAAAACAAGCGTAAGTACAGCACTGCTTACGCTTCTTCCGCTCTTAGGGTTAACACTTCAACGCCGTCATCTGTTACCAACACAGTATGCTCCCACTGCGCCGATAGCTTTTTATCTCGGGTTACCACAGTCCAGCCATCTTTTTTGGTTTTAATTTTTGCGCTACCCTGATTGATCATCGGCTCAATGGTAAAGGTCATCCCAGGCTTTAGCGTCATCCCGGTATTTGCTTTGCCATAGTGCAGTACATTTGGCGCTTCATGCATTTCTCTACCTATCCCATGACCACAATACTCGCGTACCACAGTGTAGCCGGCTTTTTCAGCCACTTGCTGTACAGCTGAACCGATATCCCCAAGCTTTGCTCCAGGTTTAACCATTTTTATTCCAGCCCACATCGCTTGGTAAGTCGTTGCCACTAACTTTTTGGCTGGGAGTAATGCGTCTGGCATCACATACATTTTGCTGGAGTCGCTGATAAAGCCATTTTTCTCAAGCGTAATATCGATGTTTACAATATCAGAAGACTTTAAGATTTGTGATTTACTCGGCACACCATGGCACACGACCTCGTTCACAGAGCTATTAAGGACGAACTGATAACCATATTGACCAAGGCTGGCAGGACGCGCTTTAAGCTCATCAACAATAAAGTTGTGCACTTTGTCATTAATCTCTAGCGTAGAAATTCCGGGTTCAATCCAACTATCAATATAGTCAAACACTTGCGTAAGCAATCGCCCACTTTCGCGCATCAATTGGATCTCATCAGCGGTTTTGAAAGTAACCTCTTGCATCTCAATTTCCTTGTAGCTGTTGTGACTTCACTCGCGTCATTTCTGCCGTAATGATCTCTGTAAACGTAAGCGTTGGATTGCGCTCGGCAAGTCGCCCAATTTTAATCCAAAACTCAGCCTGTGAATTGATTGAGCGCGACATCACAGTGCTTGCTTCACGGATCTCATCGTGTAGTTCATCTGAAATTTTTACGATACCCATTTATATAAACCATATACATATCATATATAATTCATATAATAACGGAGTTGCGGAACAATGCAAAATCTAATGCCAATTTGCTTATTATTTTGAAGCAAAAAAATGCACCGCCTCGGCGGTGCACTCCGTATTTTAAGCTTAAGTCACCCAAGCTTAGGTTGACTCACTAAAAGCTATAGCGCATCCCTAATTGCCAATTGAACGGTTCGCCGTGCATTACATAGCCGTCCCAAGATGAAATACTGTTGTAGTAACTTTCATCCAGTAGGTTGTTGAAGTTAAGCGACACACTAAGCTGTTCACTCACTTCATATCTTGCCATTAAATTAAGTAACGCTCCGGAAGATTGTGTGATCTTATACGCCTCGCTACCGCCGCCCGGCAATGGCCTTTGTGGTATTGCATAAAAGCTACCTTGCCAATTAATTCCAAGCCCCGCAGTCAAGCCGTCAACAAACTCGCTAAAGTCATAGGTGGTATACAGGTTTATGAGCTCTTTGGGCTGATCCGTTAACAGCTCTTTGCCATCTTTTGATTCAGTTTTGTGTTTTGATAGCCCTAAGCTGATATTCCACTGCTCATTGATAGAGCCTGTAAACTCAACTTCAAAGCCTTCTGTCGTATCGCCTTCACCGCGCTGAATATATGGTCTATTGCCCTGCGGAGTTAGATAGCTGTCTGGGTAATTTGGATCGGCAATCGCAAGTCCATTTTCAACATTGCGATACACCGCTGCCGTAAAGTTCAAGGTGTCATCAAGTAACTCACCTTTTACCCCTAGCTCATAGCTTTCGCCTGTGCTTGGGTCGAGCATTTTATCATTGATATCAAAATAGGCTTGCGGCTGAAATGCTTCGGTGTAGCTTGCGTAAACACTATATTGCTCATTAATATCAACCACGAGCCCGGCATAAGGTGTGACTTCTGTATCCACCTTTTCGTGATAGCGGTTACGAAGAAACTTACCGTTATTAGGATCATAGAGGTCAATATCGTACTCCCAATTGGTGATCCTAGCGCCAACAATAAGCTTAACATCATCATGCGGGTTAACACGCACGGCCACAAATCCACCATTAGAGTCTGTTACCGTCAAACTATCACGGCCTAAATCTTTAAATGGATAGCGCGGCACGTCACCTGTCCAATCGTGAAAATTTAACCCTTCTAATGAAATAGTAGTCTGGTTGGCTTCATTACCAAATGACGTACGCTCCCGCTTGAATTGGTTGTAGCTGAAAATGACATCATGCGTACGACCAAATAACTCAACCGGGCCTTGGAGTGACAAGTCTATTGTCTTTTGTTCATCTTCGGAGCTACTTATTACAGCACTGTAACCGAATCCATTATCGCTGCTACCATCTGGGTTAATAGGCCCATCAGGATAGACGAAAAACAGCAGCCCACCTTGCATCTCAATGGTATTGTAAGTCGCGATGGCATGGAGTTGCCAATCGTTTTCAAACGCGTGATCAAGCCCAACAAAATAGGTGTATTCTTCGATTGGCCAGCTACTCCATTTTGCCGTCATCCCGGTGTCACCACGGCGTCCCTGATAGCGACTACCATCAGCGTAAAAGTAAGGTTGAGAGTGGCTATTTATCGCCCCTTTTGAAGCAGTATCAGCATATTCCACACCGAGTCGCAATAAGGTGTAATCGGTCAGATCAGCCTCAACGGTAGAGTATATAGACGTCTTCTCCTGGCTATAACGCTCAATGTAGGAATCTCTTTCATAATGTGCAGCAACAAAGCGGCCGCGAATACTGCCCTCTTGGTTTAACCCACTCGCCACATCCACCTCTGCGCGGTAATTATCCCAACTACCAGCCGAAACCGCCACACTGCCCTTAAACTCATCGCTTGTTGCACGTTTTCTTACTAAGTTTACGGTCGCGGTTGGGTCACCAACGCCAGTTAATAAACCATTTGCACCACGTACAATCTCAACACGCTCATAAGCAACCGCATCACCATTTACATTTGGTCTTCGGCCACCTGGGAACTGTTGCACACCGTCTATTTGGATTAAATTGACATCACCGCCACGTACAGAAAAACGTGTCCTATCAAGACTGGCTCCCCGCTTTGCATAAAAGCCCGTTGCATGTTCCAAGATCTCATCAATGTTAACCGTCTGCCAATCTTGCATCATTTGATTTGTGATAACGGTCACCGCTTGAGGCGTCTCACGCTGTGATAAAATCATTTTTAATGCCGCTTTGTTCGAAGACTCGGTGTAATTTTTTACACTCGTACCAGTCACATAAATATGCTCTAGTTCTTGAGCCCTACCATCACCCGCGGCATCAGCAGCTAACGTATCATCAGCAACTTCAGCGGCATGTGCATTGCCGTGTAGTGAGAACAGCACAAAAGTGGCGCAAAGAGAGAGTTTTAAAGAATTATTTATTGTACGTGAAGATGAAGAGCACATCGTTTTTCCCTAAATTAACTTCATTATGAAAACGATAGTGATTATCATTTATATTACCAACTCTTTCAAGTCCCTTTTTTAGTTATATGCCGTTATTTGAAGCGCAATTCAAGTGTGGTAGTGACCAAAACTTATTAAGCTTTGCCGTTTACCTTTTGTTTTTACCCGCTACTATTTAACCTGAGCTGCGGATAATTAATGCCTTTCTAGCAGCCAGTTTTAGCGCTAACTGCGTTGAATTCACTTCCAATAGCCAGCTATTGGTGCGTAAATTCGCCTTGCCTACAGGATGTAGGTACCTTAGCGAGAGCAGGACGCGGAAGCGGTGTTTTCCCTAAAACTCTCTGGCTAGACAAGGAAAAACTAAGTTGTGCTTTAGAAACAATGAGTTGGAACATTCCTTATCCAAACCTCAGGTTATTTACTCAAAAAGTAGGGAGCCCCTATTTCTTCACCACAGGTAAAGACTTCGCCAGCCACTTATTCATATCACCTTCTAGGTGTTTTAAGGTGTAGCCTTTTGGCGCTAGTGCCTCAATAAAGATGCCAGCCCTACGCCCAGAGCGGCAGTACACAACGAGTGGTGTATCAGTCAATTTAGTCAGTTCTTCCTGATGCGTCTCAATCTCGTTAAAAGGAATGTTTATTGCCCCTTTGATATGTCCTGCGGCAAACTCTTCAGGGCTTCGTACGTCCACTATGGTGTAAGCGTCTGCTGACATTTGATTTACCATCAGTGCTTGCTGTGTGATCGTTTCCGATTGGGCATAGCAAATACTGCTAACAAACCACATAAAGCTAATAATCAGTTTTCTCATTTTTCAGTCTCCTTTTTGTACAATCCATCAAATACTATTTGCCACTTTTCAGCCCCTTGCTTACTCAGCCAAACCTGACGTACCGTACCATCTGGGTTCGCAGTCCATGTTATCTTATCCGTCACCTTAATACCTGCTGCATTTTTCCTATCCCCTTGTAATACCATTTTCCCTTCATGAAACTCACCATCCAACCGCAACAACAGTCCGCTATTATCCACCCAAGTTTGATGCCAACGATGAGTGGATGCATCATAAATATTTATACTCTCACCACGATACCCAAGTTCAGTGGTATAACTTTCTTTAATAACACAGCCATCATACTCACGGGTAATGCGATTACGCCCAGACTCAAGGCCTCCTACACTCGTTACCGACCAATCTCCAAGCCAAAAATCAAACTGTCTAAATCCTTGATCTTCACATTTAGCTAAGCTATTACAGCTAAAAAACAAAATACTAATAACCAACCATACCTTCATTTCACTGACTCCTTATATCCAACCTTGTTAGCTTAGCGGGGTTTAACCAAACAGCTAAAGAAATCAGGAAATACTCCGATACAGTTAGAAATAGAGATAACAAGGATAACGTTATGGAAATTCAAATGAAGCCACATCACTTTGCCGGCGCACCAAACGCAAACAACGAAACACCTACTGCCACGAGTAATTCCACAGAAGAAACGGAAGAAAAACCTACAAATGAAGCCATATTGACTGAGTTTATGGACAAACAGGCAAAGAAATACAAAGGTAACAACCCAAATTTTAAGCAACAATATGAAATGTTAGAGCAGTCAGAAGCCCTAATGAAAGAGCAAATCCAACATTTACAACAGCTTATTAGCGAGTTAAAAAAAACACCTCTACAACGAGCCATAAAAGTATCCACAGTAAGCGATGCTGATATCCCAACAACACAAGAAAATATCCTGAGATATGAGCATACCGGCGCAAAACAGTATCGCGATAATGAAACAGAAAAAGAAATTGAGATTTTAACCCAACAACTTGATGAACTTAAATCACAGCATGCTGATATAAAGCAACAGATGATCCAAATGGTACTTGATGAAATGACTAGGCAACGAGATAAAAGGTATGAAGTCTAAATAGCTCAAATACTTCTATTACTTCATAGCGAGTTAACGAAATCAATATTATGCAGTTTTTTACAACTTCAGTTTAGGGTGAATTTTAATTCACCTATAGACCACACTTCAACCTCATAATTAAACACTATCCATAAAACCCCATAACACTAAGACTTTAAACAAAAAAACAAAGTAATTTAGCAAATTTTAAAAAAGCGTGCTTTTCGAAAATAAAACCACTAAAAGAGAATAAAAAACCATATTAATTTTTCAATAAAAAACCACAATCCCAAAACACCAAATTTAATCAACAAATAATACAAACTGCAAACATTAGCAAAAAATATTTAATTACTAATACCACCTGCTTTTCAAATACAATACCGCCCCTTTAAATATCAATCATCATCCATGGATTCATTGAGCTTCAATAATGCAGTTAAAAAAACTATCTATATCTAACCAAATAACGTTAAGTTTCACCTTACTTTTTGTCATTTTCATTGGAGTTGGCTTGATGAGCTACCAAGGAATGAAAGAAGTGAATGCCAATCTAAACTACATTGTCAGAACCAGCATTCCATCTATGGAAACCATTAAAGACATTAAAATTGACTTAGCAACGATACGTAAAGATGAGTTTAGTACTGCATTAAACCCTGAAGACCCAGAGGTGCACAACTGGCTTGCTATTTTAAGAGATCTGAAGAAGTCATTGAATGACAAGATAGCATTTTATCAATCATTGCCAGTCAGCAAAGAAGAAAAGGCACTGTTCAATGCGTTTATTACCGCTTGGCAGCGATACGTCAATGCGACTTATCATTACGAAAGCCTTATCCTAAGTGGCAACGCAAAAGAAGCAAATCGTATTATTTTGGATAGCTATCCAGTGTTTGCCAACGCCATGTCTGAGCTTAGTGAACTGGAAGCATTAAATGATAGCAGTGTTGAAAATTCTGAGCGCTCGGCTATATCAGCAGTTAATAGCACCCTATTTACTTTAGCGATTTCTGGATTACTCGTTGCAGTAACCATAGTCATTATCTGCATACTTTTGAGTAAAGCGATTAAGACACCGCTTGCTTTATCCGTGGATCTTGCGAGTAAGATAGCCCGTGGCGAGCTAAATCACGCAATTGCACTTGAAGATACAGGTAAGAACGAGCTCGGTTTATTGACCCAATCTTTAGAAAAAATGCGTTCACAGTTACACGCCTTGATCACCATGATCAATGACTCAGCCATTCAATTAACTGCGGCAGTAGAAGAAGTAAATGCCATTTCTTACCAGAATGCACAAGGTATGAATGTACAGCAAAATGAGCTGCAATCCGTCGCATCCGCGATGACACAGATGCAAGCGGCGATTAGTGAAGTGGCTAAAAGTACAGAAATGGGCGCTGAATCAGCAAATCAGGCAAGTGAAAAAGCCAGAGAAGGCAGCGACGCACTTAAATCAAATATCGATCATATTTCAGACGTTGCACAAACAGTCACATCTGCAGGTGAACTTGCCAATAATCTCGAAAAAAACTCACACAACATCAATGTGGTTGTTGACGTAATCAGAGAAATCGCGGAGCAAACGAATCTATTAGCATTAAATGCTGCTATTGAAGCTGCTCGTGCAGGTGCTCAGGGACGTGGTTTCGCTGTTGTTGCGGATGAAGTCCGCTCACTGGCTCAGCGCACTCAAGATTCAACCACGCAAATTGTTGAAATCGTCAATGACCTACAAACCAAGTCGAAGGAAACCGGCGTGGCAACCAAGAGCTGTGAGCAAGGTATTGCACTTTGCGTTGAGCAATCAGAAGTCGCCGGCAATATGATCCATCAAATTGAATCTCAAATTGATAGCATCGCAGCCATGAGTACACAGATCGCGTCAGCTTGTCATCAGCAATCTGTGGTTTCAGAGGAGCTGAACAAAAATATCGAGACTATCAATTACTCGGCTGTTGAAATGACCGAAGGCGCCAACCAAACCGCGACGGCGTGTAATGAAATGAGTAAACTTGCCCACGACTTAAAGTCGCAAGTCGACAAGTTTACGCTCTAAAATACCGCCATAATGGATAAATAGCGCCTAAGCCTAGGTACGGCTAGGCGCTATATAATTGAGGCACTCTATCATCAAAAAAACAATGCTCGGTAACAGACATAGCAAAAGTTGATTGCAGCGCTCACTTTAGGACGGATTCTACAAATCTCTTAGCCGCCTCATGGTTACTATCTAATTGCAATAGCTGCAGGTAAGTAACACGTGCATTGGTTTTATCTCCTTTAATCAGATACGCCTCAGCGAGACTGTCATAGGTATTCGCGCTTTTTGGGTGTGCCGCAACATTCAATTTGAAAAATTCAATTGCGGCGTCGTAATAACCGACTTCCAATAATTGATACCCAAAGCGATTTAGTTGGCGCTCACTTAATCCCTTCCCCGCACGAGCTTGGTGCTGATAACTTTTAATCGCAACTTCAACACCGTCAGATAAAATCGTTGCAAAAAGCAGCCGATATGGACTTAACTTGGGCGATGCTGCAGCTTTACCTGCAAGGATTTCAAGTATGCCATCAACCATCTGTGTCAATGGTGCGCCGCCTGTATTATCCAGTAAAATAATAACCGTTTTGTCCTCCAATACTCTTGCAATCTTAGCCCCAAACCCTGGGATTCCACCGCCATGGTGAACCAGCGTTTTAATTTGACTGTCATCTCCTTTGTTGGTGATTTCCCAGCCAAATCCGTAATTTCTGTGTTTGGAAGGGGTAAATAACAATCTCTTGATTTCAGGCGTTAATAGTTTATCTGTGTATAATGCACGCTCCCACTTATACATATCTTGCACCGTTGAATACATTGCGCCCGCGGAAAAAGGCACTGTCATGTCAATAAAATCGGCATGTTTGAACCCCTTTAACGTGGTATCGTAACCATTCGCTAGGCCCTTAATTACCTGCTTATGATCGGCAAATCCAGTTTCTTTCATATCTAGCGGTGCTAATATTTGCTTTTCAAGTAGTTGCCAGTAGCTGTTTCCACTCACAAGCTCAAGGATACGTCCAAGTATAGTGTAGCCGGCATTGCTGTAACGAAACGCAGAACCCGGCTCAAACAACAAGTCTCCTGAGCAAAAATGGTCGATAAACTCATCGCGATTATAAGGGTTGTGACTTTGCACCTGACGAAATTCGGGGTGTTGAAACACATCTGGTAAGCCTGACGTGTGATTAAGTAACTGCCTTATGGTAATTTGGCCTCCCGTATCCTTTCGGTATGTGGGTAAATAGCTGGAAATGTTGGCATCAAGCTCAATCTTTCCTTTCTCAACCTGTTGTAATACCAAAAGTGCCGTAAACTGCTTGGTCACTGATGCTAGCTTAAATTTAGTGTTGGGTTGATTTGCTATTTGCCACTCTACATTGGCAAATCCATAACCTTGCTGCAGTAACACCTCAGATCCTCGAGCAACCAAAGCGGCACCATCAAACTCTTTAATTTGGTGATACTGCGCGATATAGTCATCTAGTTGTTTTTGCAGTTGAGTCGTCGCCTGAGCGGGCATAGAAAACAGGCATAAAAATAACAGTAAATGGGGTAATGCTTTCATGTAAATCCTTGTTTATTGTTATGACGAGTCTTACTCTACGTATTTAATGTTGGCTTGCCAGTGGGCTTTGGTGACATTGCGTGACAGAACAATTAAAAGCATTTAAATCAATAAAATAAAAAATACAGGATTTATAACTTGCAGTATCAGTTGAATCAAAAATGGGATTTTGATGTATCTTCTCGCACCATCAGTCATCGCGATGTATCTCATGTACTGACACCGCTCGCGCATAGATTGTTGCTGAACCTGATTGAGCATGCACCTCACCTTGTGAGCCACCAGCAATTAGAACAACAAGTTTGGCTTGGTCGAGTCGTGACTCATGATGCGATTAAAAAACAAATAGCAAGGCTACGAAAGCTCCTTGAAGATGATGCCAATAAACCAGAATATATCGTGTCTGAACGCAGCTTCGGATACCGCTTTAGTGCAACCGTTAATAAGATAAATCATAAACCGCAAGCGCCAGCAGTAAAGCGATTTACGACTCTAGCCGGCGGAAGTATCGGCCTAGCTCTGGCGTGCATTATTGGTATATATCACTCCCCTTTTACCTCACCATTTTCTTCAACAAGCTATGACGCAACATTGAGCATCGCCCAACAACACTTTACCCAACAAACTTTAGAAGATAATTTACGGGCGATAGCGCTGTATCAGCAAAGCATCACTACATCACAAGATGTAGATGAGAGTTATAAGGGATTGAGTCGAGCATTATTGAGCGACTATAATTTATATAATCAGGTTGCAGACGCGCTGACAAAAAGCCGGAACAATACAGAAAAAGCACTGAATTTAACACCCGATAGTCCGTCGGCAAAACTGCTTTTGGCTCAAGTCCATTTTCTTCAAGGGCATTACCAACAAGCGCAAAAAATTCTAAATGACACCGTAGCAAATACGCCTAATTGGCCCTTGTTAAAGTCACATCTGGCCGAAACCTATCTCTTGCAAGGCAATACCATTGATGCATACCCACTAGCACGCCAAGCTTATGAGGCTTCTCCCAGCGAACCCAAAGTAGTTGCTAGCTACCTCCACTGCCTGCGCAAAATGCATATGGCCAACTGGTTTAACAAGGTACTTGTCAACCCCAGTCCTGAAGTAAAGGCATCTCCTTGGATACAACTAGAACACGTCCAGTTTTTGCAGCAACAAGCGCGGCATGAACAAGCCATCCAACAACTTAATTTATTAGCCAAAGCCGCGCCAAATTCCCAGACATTAAACTGGTTCACAGCCCTTTCTTATCTAAGTAACAATCATCATGATAAAGCGACCAATGTTTTAGCGCTGACGGTTGAAAAGCACGGTAGATATGCATTATTCAGTCAATTATACTTGTCATTTCTCACTGCTAAGCATCAATCAATAAGTAGATATATCGATGATATTGCCAACCAGATAAAGGCCGGCAACCAAGATCCTGAATTGGTCTTTAGCCTCGGCCTCATCAGCCTTTACCATCAGCAAAATGACAAGGCTCAGGACTATTTCAAACAGGCTATTGACCAGGGATTTAGTGACGAGTTTAGGTTTAAAGCATTGCCCTTCAACATCACGGCGGATCAAGCTCATTTTGTAGATAACATTGTTGAGCAGCTTACTCTGACTAACTTAAAGAAAAGAATAAAGCGCACACCGAAGTAATCACTGTGCGCTGTATGCCAATAAGTTAATTGGCAGGTCTTAGCGTTTCGATGACCTGAGCATCAACCCAAAAAATATCAGCATCTCTTGAAGGTGTGGTACGGTTAAAGAACAGATATTTGCCATCTGGCGTTACACTCGCTGACGCCTCCCGCGCACTCGTGTTTACTTTGTCTCCCAGATTAATCGCTTCGCCCCAACTACCGTCTTTCAAACGAAAACTGATATAAAGATCTGAGTTACCAAACCCTGAATCTCGAACCCCGTCCCATATAATGTAAGAATCATCGGGCGCGATAAATGGATGTGCATTATAAAGGCCAGTGTTAATTTCAGGACCTAATTTAACCGGTCTTTGCCGTTGACCATTTTTCACCTCAGAGATCCTAATAACATCGCCACCTTTATAATCGTCAAACACATACGTACCACTCGCAGATGCACTTAACCGCATGATCCCCCAGCTTTCTTTATCAAACATAGGACCAAGACTTTTGGCTTCAGACCAGCTCCCCTCTCGACGCGTCATAATATATTTACCCATATGCATGGTCTCGCCACCTGGTGCTAGCAATGGCCTGCCAACTCTTGGACCTACTGTCGTTTCATACCACTGTTCACCTCGCTGCTCGTATGCAATTAAACTCCAACGGTTCACGTTCAGGTCCTTTCGCGTAAAATAAAAAGTTTTCATGTCGGGAGAGAAAAACGCATTGTGATCTCTGTGCTCTGTTGACACCGTGCCAAGCGCAAATACTTGAGGTGTGTCCCCAGGTGGTGTTTGGCCAAGATAAGGACCGGATATAAGCTGCGCATAACTCTTAGCAGACATTGATATCATCAACAGCGCTAAACCAATGTTTATTTTCATTTTTATTACTCACTTTCTTCTGTTAGAGGTTATTTTATGAGAGTGGGTAAGGTAACAATTTCAGCAAAATTCTCTTGAATTTCTGATGATGTATTAATGACCTTTATCTGATTTCTACCGTTTTCCTTTACGTTTAAGCTCCTCTAATCGCTCCCGCTCCGCTAAAATCATCTTTAACATCTGGATGCGAAGTTCCGCTTCTTGCTGTTTAAATTCAGAGAGCTGCTCTTCAAGCACTTTCACTTCATCTACTTTTGTTTGGTCACGATACTTTTTACTGCCTACATGTTCGATTAAAGCTTGCTGCTCATCATTAGTCGCGTCTGGGAGTTGTTCGACCCGTAAAAAACGCTGCTCTTGGGACTGCATTAGCTTATTAATTCTCTCTTGGAGCTTACGAATTTGCGCTTGAATGAGGTCCATTGCCTTTTCTAAGTTTTCATAATCCTCTTTAAATACAGGGTTATCTTCCTTATAACCAGCCGCTTCGTCATCGAGTTCTTTGGAAAGCATCGCGGGTACCTCTTGCTTTTCCTCCACATCGCTTTGGGATTGCGATTCTAACTGGTTTGAAGCAGCTTGAGCCGAGCCCTGTGATTTCAACTCAGCCAGTTGCTTTAACGGTGATAAGCCACCTTGATGTATTTGAATATCCATTTTCACTCCTTGGGATAGACACTGATTGTTATACATATCGGAAAAGCTGGAAAAAACTTAATTAAATTTATGTTGTGCGTTCCTAATTTCGTTTCCGCTGTCTTCAAACTGACATCAACTCGCGACCAATTTGTCATAAATACCAGCAAAAATACTCGATAAGCTAACTCGGCTAGGAAGTATGTTGGTATAGCCTCTTTTTTTCGCGGGAGCGTTATGGAAAACAAGCAAATTGCAGTGGTAACTGGTGCCTTTGGTGGGATTGGTTCTGCTATTACGAAAACACTCATTGAAAAAGATTTTTTTGTTATAGCGATAGCAAGCGAAAGGCGTAATGAGGCCGACTTTGATCTCTGGCTTAACACGCTACAAATAAATCCAGCTGCAGTAAAACCTTTATTCTTGGATGTGACTAACGCTGAACAATGCCACGCAGCGATGATTCAGGTCCTACAAGAATTTGGTAATATCGATTTACTCGTAAACAATGCCGGGATCACACGCGACTCAGCGTTTAAAAAAATGACCCACGCGCAATGGAGCGAGGTGATCAACACCAATCTAAATTCCCTTTTTAATATGACCAACCCTGTCTTTGCGGCAATGTGCGCTAATAAGCAAGGTCGTATCGTTAATATCTCTAGCGTTAATGGCCTAAAAGGTCAATTTGGGCAGGCAAATTATTCCGCTGCGAAAGCGGGCATGATTGGGTTTACTAAAGCGCTAGCCTATGAAGGTGCGAGAAGCGGTGTCACCGTCAATGCAGTAGCGCCAGGCTACACGGAAACGCCTATGGTAAGCGCCATGCGTGAAGACGTATTAAATAGCATAAAAGCACAAGTACCGATGCAACGTTTAGCCACGCCTGACGAAGTTGCAGCCGCAGTTGCTTACTTAGCATCAAATGCAGCCGGTTACATTACTGGGGAAACCCTGTCGCTCAATGGCGGCCTATATATGCAATAACCTAAAAAACCTCAGGTTAAATACCACCGAGGGAGCGAGCTGTCCCTGATGTTCGGTGGTGCTAACTGATCACTATCATCCATTGTGTTAATTTAATCGATAACAAGGAAAAGACCATGTACAGCGATTTATTCAAAACATTCAACGAACAAACTGAGCAATTCTTTGCACCAGCGGTACAGTTTAACCAAATCGTAGCAAAAAACATCGAAGCACTCTCAAAAATTCAGCTGCACTCGGCTGAACAGATCACTAAAACATCCATTGAGCAGCTAAAGCAAGCGACTGAAATCAAAGATGCAAAATCTATGATGGATTTTAACGCAAGTCAGTTGAACGCGTTAAACGCTCTAAGCCAACAGATGATCCAAGATGGTCAAAAGCTTTCTCAATTAGGTCAAGAATTTAAAGACAGCTTAGAATCTCTTGGCAAAGACACCCTAAAAACCGCGAAAGCGCAATAACCTGCAATTTTGGGCGACTTAGGTCGCCTTACCCGTTCAAACAACACAAAGGATCTACCTGTATGGGCACTCAAGAAAATATTGAGCAAGGGTTAACTGCGTGGTGGCAATATAACCAAGAATTGTGGCAGCTCGCAGCGACACATTTTGGTAAAGAGAATCCATTACAAAATGCATTAAATGAGCAAAACCAAGCCGACTTACAAAGCTGGCTCAGTGCACTCAATCAGCAACCGGAAACCTTTATTAAACAGCAAAATGCGTGGTGGCAGACTCAGTTTGCAATTTTTCAAAACAGTTTTATGTCACAAACTACCGATGATAAAGAAGACATTATTAGCCCAGAACGTGGAGACAAACGCTTTGTAGACCCTGATTGGCAAGAAAATCCTTGGTTTAACTACCTTAAACAAAGCTATCTTTGGTTTGGACAATCACTACAAAACACCATTGAAAATACTCCAGGCCTCGACCCAAAACTTAAAGAGCGATTAGCGTTTTTTGCAAGACAGTCCGTTAATTCAGTATCACCGAGCAACTTTGTTTCAACCAACCCTGAATTACTTAAGCTGACGTTAGAAAGTAACGGGCAAAATCTATTCGATGGACTGGCGCGCTTAAAAAAAGATCTAGCCAAAAGTACTGAAATGCTCCGAGTCAGCATGACCAATGAAAATGCGTATACACTCGGGGAAGACCTAGCTTGTACACCGGGTAGAGTGGTATTTCAAAACCACTTGTTTGAATTGATCCAATATCATCCGACTACGGAGCAAGTACACAAGACTCCCCTGCTTATCGTGCCGCCATTTGTTAATAAATACTATATTTTGGACTTGAGAGCAGATAACTCCATGGTTAAATGGGCACTTGAACAAGGCTATACCGTGTTAATGATGTCATGGAAAAACCCAGATCCAAGCATGGCAAATATTGCGTTTGACGACTACGTCGTAGACGGTGTGTTATGTGCTTTAGAGCAAACTGAAAAACAAACAGGCGAAACACAAATCCATAATGTGGGTTATTGTATCGGCGGTACTCTACTCACCTCATGTATGGCCTATATTGCTGCTAAGCGCATGAAACAAAGAGTAAAAAGTGCAACCTTGTTGACCACGATTTTAGATTTCTCACAGCCAGGTGAACTTGGCGCATTTATCAATGAGCCCACCATTAATGCGCTAGAACAGTATAATAATCAAAATGGCGTGATGTCTGGGCATCTGCTCGGTACTTCTTTTAGTATGCTGAGAGAAAACAGCTTGTATTGGAATTACTTCGTTAATAACTACCTCAAAGGCAAAGCGCCCGCTGACTTAGATTTACTCTATTGGAATAGTGATAGTACAAATCTAACAGCGGCCTGCCACAACTTTATTTTGCGGGACTTATATCTTAATAATCAGCTTATTGAAGACAAGTCTGTCAGTATTCGTGGCACTAAAATTGACCTCAGTAAAGTAAAGCAACCTGTCTACTTTCTCTCTACCCGTGACGATCATATTGCGCTGTGGCAAGGCACTTTTGAGGGCGCCAAAAGACTCAGCAGCCCGCTCACTTTTGTGCTTGGGGAGTCAGGTCATATTGCCGGAGTGGTCAACCCGCCAAGTGCAAACAAATATGGTTATTGGTTTGATGGACAAGACCACGAGAACCCCGCTGAGTGGCTTGCCTCGGCAAAGCATGAAAGCGGGTCATGGTGGTCGCATTGGGCACAGTGGTTACATCAAATAAACCCAGAGCAAGTTCCAGCCCGTGCCGCGCAAAGTGATGAACAACCGGGGATTTACGATGCCCCCGGAGAATACGTCAAACAGAGTATTTAAGAAACTTACAATCAAATCAATTAGAGGCAAGCTATCTTGCTTCTAATATTTCCCGTTATTGACACACGCTACACATTCGGTCAGTCTAGAACGCAAAAATATAGGGAAATAACATGATTGGATTTCTTCTACTTGTTGCGGTATTTGTGGTCTTTGTTGGTGTATTACAATATCAAAAAGTAAAAATGACGGCGCGTAGACGTAGTTTTATTCAAGATTACGATCTCACGCATTTAAGACCCAAACTCAGTCAACATTATCCTGAACTTACCAATGAGCAACTTACACAGGTTGAATTGGGCCTTAAGCAGTTTTTCCAAGCGAACTTATTGCTCGAAGATCAGTCCTTAGCTATGCCCTCCCAGGTTGTCGATGCGCTGTGGCATGAATTTATTTTACACACACAAGAGTATCATTCCTTTTGCTATGAGGCCTTTGACCGTTTCTTACATCATTGTCCATCTGAGGCAATGAAAGGGAAAAACAAAGCTCAGCTCAGTCTGCGTAAAACATGGAGAGCCTGCTGTAGCATCGAAGGAATATCTCCTCGCAGACCGGCTACTTTACCTATATTATTCGCAGTTGACGCTTTACTTAATATTCCAAATGGCTATTACTACTCGGCAACTGATTTTCGAGAGCCCATTGCCAAAGGCGACTCCAGCAGCACAACCTATGCGGGGCACATCGGGTGTACGTCAATGGACAGTGGCGACAGCAGTACCTCCTCGTCGAGTTCTTCAAACTCAAGTTGTAATAGTGGCTCAAGTTGTGGCAGCGGCTGTAGCAGTTAGTCTTAATAATTGATGAAGTAACCTTTTACATTCGTTAACGTTAAGACCTTATATTGACGCTTAAGATTAGCTACTATTTGTACCGGTTTAACTAGTTTTCGTTTGGTGATCCGGTGCCTATTGTTAACAAATATTACAGCTTAGTATTTTCAGCTTTACTGGTGTCAGGGTGTCATCAGTTGGGTGAAGGCCAACCTTTGTGGAAAATAGCCTCTGAGGGCATTATCTTTGACGGGCAGCTGCAAACACATCTTTCCGCTGCTTCAATTCAATGCGAACAGTGTGAAGTCAAGCGCCAGTCCGATATGCGCCCTTCTGGCCCCGCGGATTACACATTGGTGTCGGAAAACCACAAACTAAAAGCGATTTGGGGTAAAAGTAGTAATGCCGCTTTATATATTCCAAATAACGCCGGCAGAACCTTAATAAATTTAGCACCAGATACCGAAACTGGTGTCTGGATAATGGATTTAGATAGCACACCAAAACCCCTAAAGGTGGGTAAGGTGAATTATGTGATGCTTGGTGCTGACACTTACCAAGTGGTGATCAGCCCAAATTCACAGCGTACAAACTTCGAGTACGCCGTCCTTGTGAAATAGCTTTTATTTTGTTTCTAAAATCGTTACTGCATCCGGTTTGAGCCTAACTAGACTCATCCCCTCAGTGACTTTGCTTGCATCAAACGCTTCACCGTTTTCGTGCGCTCTATGGGCCAAATAACGCTTCGTTTTCTCAATATCTAGCTCGAACTGTTCAAGTACACCAGTCGCATAAGCGCGCTTGCCAATGGCTGACATTGGAAAAACCATATCGCCATCCCGTACCTTTACGTTTATTTCCTCACCATTATCTACCTTCAGTGTCATCCAACAGCCACGCTTTTTGCACACTTTTACCACTTCACCTGACAGCGTGATCTCACTTCCCGTAAACTGCTCCGAGTTTTTCAATACATCTGCGGCCGCAACAAGCTTGTTCATGTTCGCACCGCCGCCAAACTGGGTATCACTTGCATAAGATATAGTGCTAAGCAATGCCAACATCAGCAGCAACCTATTTTGTAACTTCATAAAACCTCCTTCTCAAAAATTACAGCCAGTATAAACAAAAATGCCGACTTAAAGTCGGCATTTTTAACGTCATTTTGGTTTTTGCTCGTTATAGTTTTTTCAGCTTCATATCAGTGCCAAATACAAGGCCATGATCTGCAACATCCATACTAAACTCAAACACCATATTTTGCTGTAAAAGTGCATCAATACCTTCAGGCATTGGTTGACCTGTCGCTTTTGCCGCTTCTAACATTGGTGCTAAAAACGCTTGCATATCCATGCTGAAATGCGTCATGCCATTGGTTTCTAGCGCTTGGTTTGCCATTTTCTCAGCAATAACCGTCGCCTTTTCACCCGTAAACAATACCAAGTGATCGCCTTTAACTGCTAGTTTAATATCTACATCTAAAGGCTGTGGAGATGGAATGTACTGGTTAATTGAAACCGGAGTACCATCTTCTGGGATTTGAATTTGACCCAGCATAGGTGCAAGCCCTTTCACCGTATTAACAAGTACTAAAGGATCTTCAGCAGATAATGTGACTAGCGCATCAAACGTTTTAGGTTCTGGCATGCCTTGGTCGTTTGGCTCCATAACAAGATCAAAAACGGATGCACTCACGCCTTTAACCGAGTTCGCCATGCCTGTCATCATCGCAATAGCCATTGGACTGTTTTGTTTCGCTTGCTGCTGTAGCGCAACGAGTTCAGAACACTTGAATTCAGCTTTAGTAAAGCGGCCCCACAGGGTGTTTACAAGCGGCGCAACTTTTGCAACATCAACACCATAGCCAAACCCTAGTACTTTCTCTTCGCCGTTGGTGACGTGCGCAGGAATAAAACCACGGATAGACCCAAGCGCTTTCATCAGTTCAGCATCTTTACCCACCACCACAGTATCAACTTCAAAGTCGATTGCGGAATTTGTAAATTTGATATTCTTGGTACCCAATACCGTCGCAGGCCACAGATTGGCGATTTCGCTGTAGTCCGCCTGACACTCTGGAGCACGTACCGCTGCTAATTTCTCAGTACCACCACCTAGCTGCAATAGATTATTTAACATACGAGTCAAATCAGACTGCTTGTTTGCAGTAATACCATCGACGATAGCCACATGGTTCAGAAACGCAATTGACGAACCATCAAAACCAAACTGCGTATTGTATTGCTCAAGTTTGCCAGATTGCGCCAGTGACTGGGCTGGTTTGGCAATACCCAAAGCAACTTTTAAATCCGCTTCGGTGTTAATTGGCGTGTTAAATGTTGTTGTTACCCATTGACCTTGCACGGATGTGATAAGCTCAAATTTAGCTTCTGGCGCGAACTCAAGCTGATAACGCGTTAATGCGACACCATCAAGCGTATCTTCTTGGTATGTGATTTCGGCATCTTTTGCAGCCATTTTTATCGTACGTTGAAAAGCCTCAGGATCCGCCAGTTCATAGCGCAATGTTGGCAGCAAACCAACTGTGTAGAATACACTTCTGACCGTATCACCCATGCCTAAGATAGCTTTCATTTGTTCAGGGGATGTCATCGCTAGATTGTATTGCTCTAGTAGCGTTGCTACAAAGTCCAAATGCTTATCATTTTCTTTTCTAAGCAACCCAGTTATCTCTTCGATATTTTGAACCTGTCGAAGCTCTTCAGGCATGAAAGACAAATATTTTTGTTGCTCAAAAGGCGTTAATTGCCCCCAAAATACCGCGGTATCAGCCGGAACATATTCCAGTTGTTCCATCGCGATGCTTGAAGAAGATGATGATTGAGTGGTTACATAAGCACCAACGGCAATAGCCACAGCACCTAAGCCAACGAGAAGTTTTGTATTCATAATGTGATCCTTGTTATCACCACGGAACATAGCCAAACACGTGGTAAATTTATTCTTCCCTACGAACCGCAACGATTGCGCGCGTCAGAGGTCGTTGCATCAAAACACCTAAGTGTCCAAAAATGCAGCGCTATTGTACCCTGATTATTGTCTCAATTCCATTAATTGTGCGCAGTCAAGTTACTCTCAATATTCGGTCAGTTTTAAAGTGAGCTTGATCGTTACATCAATAACCACCAAGCTCTCATTTACAGAGTTATTGACTTTCTGCTTGTAAAGTCAACCCTGAAAAAGCAGCGTAACCATAGAGTCCAATATACCAAGTTCCCACATTTGGATTGGTGATTGTGCACGTTTCATTATTGCCATTTTCATAAGGCCGACACTCGTAGGTATTACTATTTGGTTGTTGACCAAAACGCAGATATAAATCAGCATCACCAGTACCACCCGATGCCTTTACTTGTAGGCTCCGTGTCCCCTGTGCCACGTCAAAAGTATAATACTGCCACTGGCCTTTGCTGGCGGACTGATCCAACCATTGCTGGCTATTACCTTGATCAGGAGGAGTGTCAGTATAAACCGTAGCCGTTAGCGCAACGCCCGAATAACGCTCATAGCCATCAAGCATGACATAGTAACGACCTGCTTGTACTGGAGTAATTGTACAAACTTCATTATTACCTGATTTATAGGGTCGACAATCGTAGTTTTGTGTCGTTGGCTCCGCATTAAAACGCACATACATATCTACATCACCACTACCGCCCGCCGTTTCAACTTTTAGCTGCGTCGCTCCTGCAGGCGCATCAATGTAATAAAGTGCCTGAGAAGACTTAGCGCCAGTGACATTCGCTTGTGTTTGACCACTGATAAGTTCAATTGCAGCTGGCGGCTCAATAATGGGAGTTTCTATCACAGATAGATTATTGCTTGCTTTGATCAGATTTAGTTCATCACCAATTTCAGCGGCATACCACCATGTCATATTCATAGGTAACGCAAGCGGATCGGCATCTCGCTGCGCCTTAGATAAGGCAGTTGCATTGCTTGAAAACTCAGCAGTTCGAACAGTAAGCTTATCATTTGTCACACTCAACACTTTAAACTGTTGAATACTCGCAAGGTCGATAGTCCAGCTTTTTGGATCATTGGCGCTTCTTGCCGGTGCACCCCAGCTTCCCTCACCCACATAAACGGTGCCGCCTTGGGTCGTTGCAGTAAAGCCATTGCTGGTAGGCGTTAGTGCGTAAGTCAGTTTATTGATATGAGTATCAGACTCTACCACTAGGTTCATCGCATTATTATAGAAGTCTTGTGCCCACCAAGTGTGTAATATGGTGTTGTCTGACTTACCTGAATAGTGAGGATACATCGGCTTGTGATACTGAGCGATACGCCACGTTGCGCTGTTGCCCTGAGACTGTAAGTCGCTTTTCAGCCAATTGTTCATCGCTGTGGCATAGCTCGACCAGCCACTATTTTTAAATTGGCTGTTTAAGGTATAAACCCTTAAAAGCCCCGCCACGTTAAAAGCACCATAGGTATCTTTTGCTGTACACGCACCATCTTGGTCATAATCTACGCCAAATACTTCGCATAGCGTTTTGTAGTTATCGTCTTCGTGATTGCCATGTGTTGCTACAAATGGATAAATTCGCTTGTATGCAAGGCCATCAATCAAATCATCCGAAAAAGTTAATTGCCAATCTTTTAAGTATTCACGCATTTCAGAAACGGAGTTTGCATTGGTGTAATCGCCACCATGCATAATAAATAGCGGTCGAATTTTAGCGATCAACTCATTGCCTTTACGGCGTGTTGTCCAACCCGTGCGCGTATCACCACCAGCTACAGCAGTGATCCCTGATGCCGTTTGCGGCGCAGTTCTGAACCACAAACGCTGACCGCAACCTTGTGAATCACAAACACGATAATAAACCGCACTATCAGGGGTTAAGCCGGTTAATTTCACAAATGAACTTGAGAGGCCACCGTCAAAGGTATGCGTAGCGCTGACCGCAGCACTTTGCCAACTCTGCTCATCCGTTGTGCTGCCATATTTTACAATATGATTAGTGCCTGATGTAGGTGTAAACCCTATTGTTGCTGAAGTGCTTGGACTGGTGTCCCACACAAGACGGTGGTAGTCACTCGCAGCAAAACTGCTGCAAGATAGACCTGCTGCAACCACAAAAGTTGCCATTTGAGTATATTTCATTTCCTTGGTTCCTAGTTTAGAGTAACAGGCTCAGCACGACTTTGAGCCAATGAGAGTGGTGTTGATGGCGTAGCCACCAACATGACAAATGCGGCGTTTGCATAAGGGAGCGAAAGCGTCTCTGCAAATTGAAAATTCACAGCCGTTGCTCCTAACTTTTCACGCTTAAACGACTTGGGTAACGGCACACCAGCCTCACCACTCCAATAATCACCATTTTTAATATGTGGGAAAAAATCACTTGCGATATGGGGTTGTCCGGGACTATTTGGCGTTTGAATTAAAGAGCGCAGCTCATCAGGTGTAGGTAAGCGCCACTCGGCACTACCACATAAAAAAGCTTGGTTGGTTTTACGGATCAGATCTTGGCTATCGCAGTGGGATGCTTCGAAATAACAATCACCTTGATCAGCATGACCAAATTGACCGTCATACCAAGAGTAACTCCAATAGCCATCGTGGATAGACTCATCATCTCGTTTTACTTCCCAGAGCAGATTAAGCTTTTTGTCATAGACACAATGCCAAGGACCCTGCCAGACAGACAAAAACTGCATGTCATTAGTGACTTTAATAAAGCGTGCATGAGTTGGAATTTCTCGCTCAGAGGGGCTGAATAACAAGTAGCTAATCGCCACAGCGGCAATCGCTAAACTAAGTATTAAACGTGAGGCTACGGTCATAGCATATACCTCAATTGAATCGCTCTGTGGTGACGAGTATGCGCGATTTGTGCGTGATCAAATGCCGAAACCCACATGCAAACACCAGAGCGCAGTTCAACATCAAGGGGAGAATGCGTTTGGTGTTTACGTACCAGCTCTAGCGTCCAATAGCCATCGTGCCACTCTCCCCTAGCTCTAACATCGGCTCTATCTCCCTCAAAACGATTTGAACGGTACAACACGGACGGGAGCTGTTCGCCAATTTTCGCCATGTCTCGTTGTGGGTTGTAGGTTTCGCTGGCAAACCAGTCAAGGACTTTGCGCTCAGTGGTATCCGGCGATGGAATTGGCATTCGCTTTGGCGTAACCTCAGTTGGTGAATACCAGCGCCAGTTCATCACATAAGCACCGCTTTCTTTGCCATCAGGTTGATACCCTGCGGTGTAGCGTCTTTGCCCAAGAGCAACGCTTTGAGGCGGCCCAAAAAAATTATCATCGGCCAAGTACATGTCATTGGTTCTCAGCGCTTTCCAGTGCCATAAGTCTCGCGTGCGGCCGTCCGTACTTGCGTGATAGCCCTTGCCATGCCAGTTACGGGGCTTGTCTGTAAGCGGCGCATCGCCGTATTGAACGGTGCCATCACCTCCTAGTTCACAGGTTGTCGATAACATGATGGCAAACTTATCTTCGTAATAAGTGCGCTCGTCAAAGCGATAAAAGCCATTTTCTTGTACTTGCCAACCGTCCGAGGTTTTTTCCAGCGGCAGATGCTCTAGGCTTTCGGTCGGATCTTGCCAGCGGATCAGAAAGAAGGTTTCATCATGGTTGCTCAACGCTTTTATTTCGACCTCACTACTCCCATCCAAGAAGTTTGCACCACCAAATGTAGTTAACTTAATAGGCTTAGCACGCAACCATTCAGGCTCGTCTCCTTTACCGTCTATTTCAAGGTGACTTTGCCTTGATAGCGGCGCAACTTCTAACCGTAAATGCTGATCTGCAACAATAAGCTTTATCCCAAGGCCGCAAAAATACACCAGAGCAATACTGCAACTGAGCAAAATAAGCGCATTTCGGGGCAATAACACGCTCAGTACTTGCTTGCCCTTAAACACCGTGTGCTTTATGCCATGTAACACCAAATACAAAAAAATGCCTGTCGCTGATAACCCATGAATGACTAAACTTAGACTCTCTGGATTGAGCCAAAGTAACCATCCTGTGGCTATACTCAGCACAATAACAAGATACCCAATGTAGTTAACAGCTTTATCAAACTTGCTTGGTGCACCACGAAACGGTGCGCGAATGGTTGCCAAAGTAAAAACAATCGCAATCAAGGTGAGTAAGCAACCAAATAACACATGCATTGACAGCAACGCGCCTTGTGGAAGCAAAGGCGAAAGAAACGCCAGAAAATCATGATTGATAATGCCTAAACGAGGACCTGTCAGTAACCCAACCAAGATAACTATTACCGCCATAACATGAAAAATGGCAAAACTACTTCGACGCACAACCGCTCCCAAACAAATAAAGTAAATTTAGTGTAAACAAATAAATTTACATAAATATTTCATATTTGGAAAGATGAGACTTTCTCATCTTGTGAATCAGCGGCAAGTGTAATGCCGTGTAACTTGATTGTTAATTAGTTTGTACTAAGGTAGTTGGTACTTCCACCGTCACGGACAGTTCAACATGAACAATAGACTAGTAATAAAATATGTAAGTGCAGCAGTGGCTTGCACATTGTTTCTCGCAAGTTGTAGCTCACCAAGTAAAAAACCTTCAGTGCCAAAAGAAACGCTCGACCCAGTTGCAGAATCTGGTCAAGTGCCTGAGCGAGTTTGGCTCAATCAAGGATGGTCAGATAAACTTCGGCAAGACTTTTGGTTCACAGGCCAAGGGTCACAAATCATTCCCTATACTTGGTTTACTTGGTTAGAGCAACCTAACAGTAAAAAGCTCTTTCGCGATAGCGAACATATGGAAATGCTGCGCTACCTGCCCAGTAAAACCGCCGCCAATAACCCTTCAGGCTTGCCCATCGGTTTTGCCGTGCATAACAATCAAACTACGGGACAAGCTTGGGTCGGAATGACCTGTGCCGCATGTCACACTAACCAAATTGACTATAACGGCACAAAAATCTTGATAGAAGGTGCGCCCACCCTCGCCAACTTTGTACTCTTCTTTAGCCGCCTAAATGCCGCGTTAGAAGCGACCCTTAACGATAATCAAAAGTTTAGCCGTTTCGCGATGCGCGTATTAAAAGAAGGGGCATCGCAAGAATTGATTGATGATTTACGAGACGATCTCAAGCATGTGGCGCTTGCAACCGCCGAGCGACAAACCGTTAATGACTTACCCGAAGACTATCCAGACGATTTTACCAGCTATGCTCGACTTGATGCGTTTGGCAATATTCAAAACGCCGGTACGGCATTTGCGCTTGACGACCTTAACAATAAAAATGCGCCCACCGCGCCCGTCTCCTATCCATTTTTATGGGGGACGCACCAGTCAAATGTTGTGCAGTGGAATGCTTCCGCACCCAATATTCCTGTGGTCGGCCCATTAGTACGCAACATTGGTGAAGTTGTCGGTGTGTTTGGTTCGTTATCCATTGAAGAAGCACCGGTTTGGCAGCGCGTTTGGGGGAAACATGCTCGATATAGCTCAACGGTAGACTTACATGCGTTAGGGCAACTAGAAGCGTGGGTAAAAACACTTCTGCCACCAGCTTGGCCTGAGCAATACCTTCCAGGGATTGACACCAATAAGGCGGCACAAGGAAAAATGCTATTCCAAGCAAATTGTGCTAGCTGCCATCAATTAATTGACCAAAAAAATCTACTTAAAGATTACGAAGCGGTAAAAGTACCGGTAAAAGAGATTGGTACCGATCCGACTATGTCTAATAACGCCAGCTGCCACATGGCAAAAACACTGTTCTTGGAAGGCACAAAAACCGACATTATCGCGGGAGACAAATTCCAAGCGGTGGATAGCGCTATCGATATCCCAGTAAACGGGGTTGTGGGTCTAGTGCTAAAAGATCCCATCAAAGCAATCGAAGCGGGCTTAATAGCAGAACGCACCGGGCCAGATGGTAAGAAAACCACCGTGAAAAAATCCATTGAAGAGCGCCTCAAAGTCTATTTGGCAAATAGACAACAGTTAACCCCCAATACTAACGAAGACTGTGTGGATGGTTTTTACGATGCGGGTGTCTACAAAGCAAGGCCGTTAAATGGAATTTGGGCAACCGCGCCTTATTTACATAATGGCTCTGTGCCAAACCTATGGTCACTACTACAATCACCAGAGTCGCGCCCAGATACCTTCTGGGTTGGCAGTCGTGAATTCGATCCTATCAACGTTGGTTATATTACTCATCAAGGCATGAACGAGTTCAAAGTGAACAAAGCCAGCGGTGAAGTGATGCCGGGCAATGATAATAGCGGTCACGTTTACGGCACAACCTTGAGTGACAATGAAAAATGGCAAATCGTTGAGTTTTTGAAAACGCTATAAACGCCGTTTAGCGCTATAAACAAAGGGCCGAATACAGGCCCTTTGACTTATAACCGAAAAGGTTATTTAAAATGACTCGTGCAACACCACCAGCGCACTTAACTTGCTT
The DNA here is from genome assembly GCF_030291895.1 of Pseudoalteromonas sp. JC3. NCBI lineage: Bacteria > Pseudomonadati > Pseudomonadota > Gammaproteobacteria > Alteromonadales > Pseudoalteromonadaceae > Pseudoalteromonas > Pseudoalteromonas sp. JC3. The sequence continues at coordinate 3,119,218 of NZ_CP127855.1, forward strand.
GCGCCAAACGTCATCATTTTTTCAAAATCCGACCTTGCGATTGGTACTTGCTGGCAGTCGATAGGGTTTTGGTCGTCCTCAACATCAGGGTCATTAAGATATAAGCACAACTCATCCAACCCCGTAATAAGCACCCAATGCGGCGCTTTTTTACCGTTTAGCCGATAAGTGCTGATCAAGGCCAATACCGCACTGCCCTGTAACAACCATTGTTCAACCTGTTCAAGCTTTACATCGGCTTGGTGAATAGCAATATCACGATATTCACACTCTTGACGAAATTGTTCATGAACTAAGGTCATCACCTGCTTTTTCTGCGCGCTTCTCACGCCATCTAAAAATAGCGGGCCCGCCGTATTCACCATCACCTCTGCCGCAAAACCACGGCGCTCCGCAGCCAATGCCAATCCAAATGGGTGACAGCCGCCGTGACCTGCGGTCATAAAAATGGTGGTCGCTTCACGCCATATTTCAAGCTCTAAGGCCTGATCGCCCATACAGCCTGGATCTATACTCGCCATTGCCATCATCAGTGACGCCGGTCCGCAAGTAAAGTCTGTCGTTTGCTGATACCAAGGTGCCTGATGCAACACCGCCTTTTGCGACAGCTTACGCACACATTTTTGCATTCTTAGCGCGTCATCATGATCCGCATAGTAGTTTTGATACTCGCCAAATACACGATAACCCATGCGTTTATATAAGCCGATGGCCGCGTCATTGCGTTTAGCCACTTCTAAACGCATATATAACCAGCCCATTTCACCCGCTCTGACTTCAAGCTCAGACATCAATTGGCGTGCGATCCCTTTACCTTGATGATGAGGCGATACCGCCAATGAATAAAGCCTTGCTAGCCGCGTTCCTTGGTGCAACCAAAGCAGCCCATAGCCCACAAGTTCCCCTGCCAACTTTGCAGTGAGCAGCAGGCTATGTTCAAAACTGATGTAATGCTTGAGTTGGCGACGACTCAGTCTATCCGCACTAAAGCAGTTTTGTTCCAGCGCATTCAGTGAGTTCAAATCTTGTTGTGTCGCCTTTTCAAGCACCAACGCGGCTTGCAACATTACTTTTTACCTCTCGCTTCAAGACGTCTTGAAAATTCAGACATCACTTGCATGTACAGCTCGTCACCAAGATATTTGTCTTCAACCCCTTGATCAATATTCGGGTTGTCGTTTACTTCAAGTACGTAGGCTTTGCCGTTGTGCTCTTTAATATCAATACCATACAAACCATTACCCACAACTGCCGCCGCTTTTAACGCTGCACGTAACACCGCTTTTGGCACTTCAAACGTTGGTAGCGTGTCAAACCCACCCGAGAAATTACGTTTTGACTCATGGTTATAGATTTGCCAATGGTTACGTGCCATATGGTAACGGCATGCGTAGATCGCACGGCCATTTAATACCCCAATACGCCAGTCGTAATCTGTGTATAAGTAAGCTTGCGCCAACACAATCGCAGAGACGCTCATCAGCTCTTGTAAACGCTCGCCAAGCTCTTCTTTGGTTTTTACTTTAAATACGCCTTTTGAGAACGAACTCTCAGGCATTTTAAGCACCATAGGTAGCGATAACTCTGCAATGAGTTTATCGATTACTTGTTCATTACACTGACTCACAAATCGCGTTTCTAAACTTGGCACCTTCTTGTAATTAAAGGCATCATGTAAAAACACCTTATTACAACAGCGTAGGATCGAGCTTGGGTCATCAATTACCACTAAATCTTTTTGCTCTGCTTCTTGCGCAAGGCGATAAGTATGGTGATCAATCGCTGTGGTTTCACGAATAAATAGCCCATCGTATTGGCCTAAGTTGTATAACTCAGCCGCTTCTAATGGATGTACTTTAATGCCAAGCTTTTCACCCGCTTTAACAAAGCGGCTGATCGCCCCTTTATTACTTGGCGGCAATTTTTCATCGTGGTCCACCAACATCGCAATATCCCAGCGATACTTTTTGTGGCTCTTACGTTTGTTCCACTGAGTGGCATGCACATGACCTAATACTTGAGTACAAAACTCAAGCTGCGCCACCTGTAGAGTCGAAAAATCGCGACGCTGCACCTGCACACGCACGCCTTTATCTTGCTGCTGTAATGTCACTTTTAGTAAAGGCGCTGGAAATTGCTGAAATAAATACGCCGCCAACTTACTAAATTCAGGCTGTTGGGTTTCGCCCATACAAATGATCAGCTCAGCGTCATCGGTAATCGCGATCCCACGCTTATCAAACCAGGCTTGCGATAAAAACAACGCATTATCGCCATCACGTAAACCATTAATAACCTTTAGACTCGGAAGCACTTGGTGATTACGCGCTTCAGCAAGTAAAGAGCAGTAATAACCTTGGCTTAAATAACGGTCACAGTCACATAAATTAATCACTCGAAGTTTTGATTCACCGAGCTTTGGGTACTCTTGCAAATACGTTTCAAACGTCACTACGTTATTTGCCAAAGGCAGTACATCTGCATTTTGATCAACAACGAATAGAGTAGATAGCATCTAAATAATCCTTAGGTGGCGATGCGTTAGCACATCAGTACATGATGGTTTAGGCACCCCACAATTTAACATAGGGTTAGTGGGCAAATTCAAGGGCCCACATAAAAGTGGAGTAGTTGTAATCTTAAATATAGCACTTAGCAATTGAGTAATTTTGATTCTCAAGATAAATCTTTCTTGCTGTCGGCGGTTGGAATAAAAACCTTTATTTTCAATCAGTTAAACAAGTTAAAGGTTCGATAAATAAGATTAATGCTAACGATGAAGAAAAATTGCATTATCAGTAAAGTTTACAATACTTAATTGATCAAAAATAAAATAACAGGACTTCCTCATGCAAAGGAAAGCAAATCTTCTGGCCCGACTTCGTATCGCGTATGAAACGACTAAAAAAGAACTACTAATATTATTGTTGTTACTTGCAGTCGTTGTTGACATGCTGCCAACTGAATTATTTTTTAGAGTTGAAGTAGCCAACACCATCAAAACAGGGTTGATGTTACCTATTGCATTTATCTTGCTGGAGCTTTTGTTCAAAATATACGATGCTGTTTTGCACAATCGTAGAGAAGTAAAAATAATTAAATCCAATGACTTGTTAGGAGACATTGGTCGACTATGTGAATCTGAACGAGAAATAAATATCAAATATATCGGTGTCGCAGGAAGACATGGCTGGAGTACTGTAATTGCCAGATTTTTAGATCCAAGCTCAGAGATGTGTCTTTTGAGTAAAAAGCAAATAGTCATAGAGATAGCTTTATTAGCGCCGCAACAAGTCGGCTCAATCGATGGTGGTACGGAAAGATATTCTGTAGTCCAATCGGTATTAAAGGAAATAGAATTTACCAAGCAAAGGTTGCAAGCCGAGGGAATGAAACACGTCACGATCAAAACTTACCTTTATGAACATACTCCTAATTTTCTTGGTTTTTTGGTTAATGACAATTATTTATTCACTTCCTTAACCTATTGGGAATATGTTGGCACCGGAGAGAAGTACCTTAGAGGTGGCGGCACTGATTACATTGTTTATGATAAGAACGATGGATTCGGAGGAGCTTATTATCTCAAACGTTTTGAAAGCTGGTTTTGTCATTGCGTAGAAAGTACGCATCAAGAATCATATTGCTCTGAAGAAGCAAAGCATAAAAAGGACTAGCGGTTTAACATGATTAAAGAAGAATAATCACTACTATTCGACTTTCAACATAACGTTGCCGGTAAATTTAGGTTTAAAAAGAGAGCGAACAGATAATACCCATCCCATATTTTCACCGATACAGGGAAGGCACTTCAAAGTTGAAGCTGTCATCTTTTGAATACACAAACTTTAGGTGGGTGTCAGCACAAACTGAAGAAACTGAAGTGGAATCCCACCCTGTCGGCTACATACCTGAAAATAATTATTATGATTGGCAAATCTAGTTGTTATTGCTCTATAACAAACACAACTAGCACTATGATATAATGTGATAAATTTTATTTTATTGATTTTTGTTCTTGTGAATTTTTATGGTAGTTTTATCAAGTCGCATCTTAGGACTCGTACACAGCGAGTCCCCGACTGGAATTGACTAGATTAATGTAAATGGTTCTATACTCGCGGAAGAAAAATATAATGTGAAAGCTTGCAGTCGCAGAAATAACACAAAAAATAAGAGTAAGATTAACAAAGTAGCAAATGCAAGCATATAAACAAAAAGTAAAGTGACATTTGAAGCTGGTACTATGTAAGAGCATGGGGCTTTAATTGAGTGGTTGTTAGAACCCATTTATAGCCTAAAAGGAAGAGTGAGTTAATACCTTACTTAGAAGAACCGAAATAAAAAGATTTTTCTATTTAGGCAATATCGAACAGCCTTGTTAGAAAATAAAACGGCTGACTTTAGTCAACTTTAGCGAGATAGCTAAAGCCAGCTTAATTAACAGCTCATTATCATGAGATATTGAGCAAACTAATCACCCGACACTCTTTTCTAAAAAGAAAGCAAGGCCGGATAAATGAAGTATAACATTATGTGTGAATTAAAAGCAAATGAAATTAAACAAATAAATGGTGGTAGTAGGCTTGTTAAACTGTTACGTTGGTTAGCTCTTGAATCGGACGGCGGAGCAGGAGGAGATAGGTATGGTGCTGGAGGATGGAGACCTTAATTTTAGTTAATTAATCTTAATAACAGTGATCGCTCCACAATCTTAATTGAATAGTTAAACTTAACTAACTGGAGCGACTTTAAAAATATTTAATGTTATAAATTACCTTAACACCTTATAAGTTTATAGGTGTCTGTAAAGTTTCAACCACCTCTTATTTAGTTGTTAAAAACACATCTATTATACTATAGAATTTCAAATTTCATTCGTCCATTTAATCGAATTTGTAACTTTTAGATATATAAAAATGCTGGTTGATTTAACTATTTCAGGCTTGAAATAGAGGGGCTATTGTGGTTGAAGGCGTGTATCATGAGAAATCTAACTTAGATTTCTCTATATTTGGGTGGTGTATCGCATTAAGTTTTGCACCTTCTGTACTATTTAGTTTTATTGTATCTGTTATCTTAGCTATAAATGGACTGAACATTTATGAAACAAAAGATCCTCAGATAGAGGTGATGATAGCGCTTTGGACATCGATTTTATCTCCAATATTATTTTTTCCATTACTAATATATGCCGCTGGCTGTAAAAGCATTTACGAAACACTATCCTATTTAAAATTTAACAAAGTAAAGTCAACTTATATTTTATATGTGATAATTTTTACAGCGCTTTTGGAATTTTCTTTTGATGTTTTTTTCAGTTTCAATAATATTCCTATTGATGGCTTTTCACTTGAAGTTAGAGAATTCATCAACTCATATGAGAAGGCTACTTTAACTGCATTTGCTATTTGCATTATTGCCCCTATAATGGAAGAGTTTATATTTAGAGGGTGGTTATTTAAAAAGTTGATTAGTACGACGCTCGGTTCTGTTGGAGCTGTAGGGATTCCTAGTATTTTATTTACACTATTTCATTTCCAAAACCAACAGATATTGCCGCTCATAGTCCTTTTAATTTATAGCCTTATCTTAGGGTTCATTAGGCTTAAAACCGAAAATATCAATTATAGTATTGTTGCTCATATGACTTCGAATAGTTACGTTCTTTTTGCACCAATATGGTTCGTTTAATGGAATCGATGATCAAGAGAAATCGATGACACCCACTACTATTTGTATCAACGCTGAATAAACTTAGGTAAAAAGGTATAAAATTACTTCAATCACTTTGGTCAAAAACGTTTATAGATAGGCTAATTTTTAGCGCCCAAGCGTATCTCTACATCAAAACCGAGTTATCGTGCACGACAAAGCGCTGTAAATACAGAAATAAGAAATTCTAGCGTTGAGAATGTGAGTTTTGCTAAGCCAACAAACGCTCGCAGTTTGTTAGGTTTGTCCGCCGTCTTTTTTGCAGTGTTTCACAGTAAGCGGTTATTGTCCGTTCTCGGCCCACTGCACCATGAAATACCCGAGAAAATTGCGTGGTGAGTTTTATCCAGTTCTCAGGTTCTATATTGAGTCGAGTAAGAATCGGTTGTGCTTCATTGATATACCCGCGTTTATCGACTCGAATGCATTTGCCCGTGAGCTCAACTAATTCAATATAGTGATCAAGAGAAATCGATGACACCCACTACTATTTGTATCAACGCTGAATAAACTTAGGTAAAAAGGTATAAAATTACTTCAATCACTTTGGTCAAAAACGTTTATAGATAGGCTAATTTTTAGCGCCCAAGCGTATCTCTACATCAAAACCGAGTTATCGTGCACGACAAAGCGCTGCAAATACAGCAGTAAGAAATTCTAGCGTTGAGAATGTGAGTTTTGCTAAGCCAACAAACGCTCGCAGTTTGTTAGGTTTGTCCGCCGTCTTTTTTGCAGTGTTTCACAGTAAGCGGTTATTGTCCGTTCTCGGCCCACTGCACCATGAAATACCTGTGAAAATTGCGTGGTGAGTTTTATCCAGTTCTCTGGTTCTATATTTAATCGAGTGAGAATGGGTTGTGCTTCGTTAATATAGCCTCGCTTGTCGGCGCGAATACATTGGCCTGTGAGTTCAACTAATTCAATATAGGACTTGAGTTCAAAAGGTAGGCCTTTAGGCATATGTTTTCGCGGGCTACCAGCAAAGCGTAGTAGGCTTTTTGGTTGTTTGCCCAGCTTAGCGTGGTCGATGCGCTTTTTGATGCTGGTGTAGTCTGAGGTTTCAGGCGTTACGGCGATTTTGGCTCTAATGGGGTTTAGGTCTACGTAGGCTAGACAAGCAGCCAGTGCTGCCTCATCCAGTAATGCTTGGGATTTGAATCGTCCTTCCCAAAATCGGCCTGTACAATTATCTTCTTTATTTGCTCGGCGGGCGATGTCTTCGTTAAGCACTCGCATAAACCAGCTAATATCTGCGAGCCTTTCTCTGTACTCATCAACCAGCTCGTCGAATATCAATTGTTCCGACTTACTAAGAGGCTCACCTTCAATAAATTTTTGGCTTATCCAATTACCTTTAAACAACTTGTGCCATCGAATAACAATCGCTTCATCAGACAGACGTTTCGCCTTTTTATCATCAACATATAAAACAATGTGGGTGTGATTACTCATCACGGCATAAGCACAGACATCAATACAAAACACGGAGCCCAGCATCAGGAGCTTTTCTTCAACCCAATCCCGGCGGTGTTCATATGATTTTCCAGTAAATTTATCTTCACCGCACAGAAAGGCGCGCCTTACGCAGCGGGAGATACAGTGATAATATTTGGTGTCGGTTAAACTGATTTGTTTTTTACGAGCAGTTGCCATAGTTTGGTTTCCTCAATCCTTTGAGTGCAAAATTAAAGCGTAGGCGGAATCTTAAGAAGGTGCAAATTAGTGGTGGGTGTCAGCGATTTATTTTACGCTGTTGAGCGTCATGTAGCTAAATTGTAGACTGTCGTGCCACTGTCGGGTGTATTTCGTAGCCGCCAATAGTGTTTTTAAGTTAAGTTTTCCTCACAGATGGAGAGGATATTTTATGATAGTTAAAAAATTACGAGAGAAACGGAATTGGTCTCAGGAGCAACTTGCAATGATGTCTGGTTTAAGTACCAGAACAATTCAACGAATTGAAAGCGGCAACAGAGCAAGTCTTGAATCTCTAAAATCACTCGCCTCTGTTTTTGAAATAGATATTTCTAAATTAAAAGAGGAAATTATAGTGATAGACAAAAATTCAGAGTTATGGAAATCAGAATCACTTTTTATACGATGGTTTTTCTGGGGTGTAAAAGCAAGAAAGCAGGTGTTAAGTATGGAGTTTCTGTGCTTATCTCTTGGTTTCTTAACTTGGGTTGTAAAACCTGATATCTTTGCCACACCTGCATTTTTTTTAATGGCATATGTTTTTTCGACAATGAAGTATTATATTGATCGAAAAAAGCATTGGTAAATTAGCTAGATAATACGAGACTATAGCCTCAATAACTGATTTTATGCTTTTTCGGTTGCGACATAAAACGAATTGATTATGAACAGGGCTAAAAGATGACACCTATCACTACATTTCAGTATTAAAACTTAAGTGGCATTTTTAGAATACGTCAATATGTAGGTGGGTGTCAGCACAAACTGTATTTGAATACACAAACTTTAGGTGGGTGTCAGCACAAACTTATCAGCACAAACTTATAAGCACAAACTTATTTATAAAACGTACTTTGGCCGATGCCATGTTTACGGCAGATTCCTGGTACAGGAATACCTGACTCAGCTTCCTTGATCATGCTGACAATTTGGGTTTCGGTGAACTTGCTTTTTCTCATAGTAAATTTTCCTATTTTAGTTAATGGAAAATTCTACTTATGAACTGTTTCATTTTTTGGGGGAGTTACAATTCAATAAATTAAATTGATTTCAGGGGCGACTAGTTACCAAAGTATGCTCTTACCCTGTTCTATAGGAAATGCCACCTTAGTTAACTTTAAATTATGATTTTAACTAAAATGGCAAATGTCAACTAAATTTTAGTCTTTTTATTAATTGTTATTCCCAACCTCCTGCACCGCATAACTCTTGACCTTTCTTTGCTGCACAACTTTTCGTGCACACTTCCTTACCAGAACCATTAACATTTCTTAGTAAAGCTTCTTCAACAAGTTCAATTTTAGAAGCAATTTTATCTTCTTGGGTTTTCTTTTCTTCTACGTTGACGTCTTTTTTCATTGTTAAATCTCCTTTTGTTTTGTGTTTAATTTTATGGTTACAATCTATTTACGTACTTTTTTGGTAATTCAAAGTAAAAATCTTTAAAGGTTTCTTCCCCTAATTTTTTGTATACATACGTGTATACTTTTCTTCTTTCTTCAATTATTTTATTCCTACTATCTGAATCACTTAGGTTTTTATGTTCCGCTTTGAACTTTTCTTTATCAGACTCAGAGGTGGGACTATGATGTAAAAAGTATCCAAAATATTTTTTACAAAATGATTCATAATCTTTCGTGTAAAGTATAAAGTTGTGCCAGTATTCATCAATCATGGTTAATGGCTCATCTATGATGATATCTACATGTTCCATTTCTTTATCAAAGTTCGATTCATTGCAAAGCCATAAAAATTTTTTTAACAAACCAAAAATCCTCAAGGATTCTAAGTGGCTTAGATTGTACTTATTTTCCATTCGAATAACTAGATCATCATGTTCGTAATTTAAAATCTCATCTAGAATAGGTCTTTTAGCAGTATTTCCCATTTTAAAATTCTCAAACTAGATTAAAAGCAATCGATATTCGGTCTTCATTCGACTTATTTGGTGTAACCATGTGAAGAGTGTCAGAAGAAAAGAGTATCATTTGGTTTTGCTTTGGTTTATGGAAGTATCTATCAACGATGTTTTTTTCATTTATAAAAAATAATATTAAATCACCACCAGAATCCATCTTAGACTCTTCAATATTGAGATAAAGAACTCCAGACCATCCTGGTTTAGCATTCTCATTTTTAGAATCTAAATGATTGTGAGGAGAATTCCAATCACCACTTTTGTTTATGTTTGCCCACATTTGTTTTAATTCAAGTGTATGATTAACTTTTTTCTTATTCTTTAATATGAAATTTGATATCTCAGATATTTCTTTCGATATACTCATGAATGCTTTGTTTTTTGAAAGATGAAGTTTGTATTCAGAGTGCCAACCACCTTGGTTACTTCTTTCTATTAATAATCCAATTTCTTTTTCTTTATATATTTCATCAATTAAATAATCAAAGTTTGTATCAAAATTTACCTGTGCATTAATAAACATTTCTATCAATAGTTAAGTAGGAATTCAACTAATAAATTTGTACCTCTTATCTGAGTCGCTGTCAATAAAAATATAATAATACAGTTTGTGCTGACACCCACCTAAAGTTTGTGTATTCAAAAGACAGGGTGGGATTCCACTTTGCTTATAGATTAACCAAAGAGTAACTCCGTCCTAAAATCACCGTTCCAAGCTGCTCCTCTTCTTTTCGCTGCTAAACTGTCTTTTTTACCTTGATGTTGCCTAATTATGTTTAAGCATACCCTGTTGAACAAAGCGATGTGTGCCGCCCCGTCGGGGTCTGATACCTTTAACTTATCTTCTTCGAAAACAACATCTAATACCCAGTGAAGCCGATTCTCTATGTGCCAATGTTCGCGTATTGCTTTTGCCACTAACTCTGGCTCTACCGCCAATGAACTGACATAGAAGTGGGAGGTATAACTGGTTTTGTCGCCTAATTTACGACCTCTTGCAACCTCAATCACCATTTTGACATGAGGCCATTTCTCTTTGAGTTTCTGTGATAATTTAATCGGTAGCTGCATAACTAGACGACTTTCAACTCGGCTATGGGCATTACCATTGCTTTGTGCTTCTTCGTGTGAGCCCATGCTGTCATAAGTGAGCTTTAAAGTGCTCAGCGATAGCATTGTGTAAATTACGCTGATTGGCTTTGACTTGGATAATAAAGTCGCCCTTATTCTTTACAATCGTCTCCAACGTTTTCGTTTGGCAATGCAGAGCATCAAGCGTCACAATGCAACCTTTACACGCTAATATGTCAATGATATCACGGGCAATTTGACCTTCTTGGCCCTTCTTTTGCGCAGCTTGTTGATACAAGGCTAGGCCATTATCAACATCAAATGCACTAACCACATTTAGCGCATTGTACACATTGTCTTTCCAGCAACCTCTAAGTACTTTCCCATCAATCGCAATGTGTGGCTTTTGAGCTTCTTCACGACGAGAATTAATCCAATTTAACAGTGCCTTGAGTAAAGAATCTGTACTAATGCCCTGATTATATTAGTAATACAATGACGTTTTGGAATGCCATTTTCAAAAGGACGATGCTGCCTTAACCAATCCAGTTGCAACTCACCAAATTCTTGAATTGATTTCCATCCATCAGCGCCACTAAGCACGGCACTCAAAGTTAAAAACAAGACGTCGACAAGATTATGTTTGATATTTACATCGGTTCTAGGATCTTCAATCCACTCTAAGTGCGTGATGATGCTCATTGTAACGGCCTAAAAAATTGCGATGCGCAATCAGATCATAAAACCCCAATACTCGTCAATTTAAAGTTCGATCCCGCCCTGTATTTGCACCGAAGCTGGGAATTTGACTAACAAACCAAAACTTACCTACCTTCGGTTCTTCACTTTAGCTTTGACGGTGGCTTCCCATACCATTTTAAACAAACTTTATTGAGCGCACTTTGCTCTGTAAAACCGAGTGCGTCTACAATATCGAGCAATCTGGTGTTATCGATGAGTTGTTCAAATCTATGCTTTCGCTCTTGGTCGAGTAAGGTTCTAAAGCTGGTGTGTTGTGCTTTTAGCTTACGCTGCATCGAACGCACACTCATGTTTAATGCCTTAGCCATACTTGCTTGGTTGACTCCAGTCAGTGAGTGCTTTGCCGCCAGTAAATTGGCAACACGCGTTTTTAAATCATGATTATCACAAAGCGCTGATACGCTTTTGGCAACCGCTTGCTCAATATGTTCGTGCATTAGGCTGTCGACGGTAGCGACTGGCATGGTAAGAAAATCTAACGGAAACGACAGCGTATTTTCAGGGCAGTTTTGTGATACGGGGCAGCCAAACCAACTTTGCAAACGCTGTAATTCTAGGCCACACACGCTAAAGCTAAGCTGGAGTTGGTTAGGCGATAAAGTTGAACGCAAAAGCTGCCTTGCAGCGCTCACCCAAGCGGTCATATTACGCAAAATGGCTTGCTTACCCAGCGGGGTTTTTGGTTGCCAAGTTAACTTGGCATTGTCACTATCACTTGTGAATACGGCGAGGCCAATATCGGCGACAATTGCGTCGTAATGCAATAATGAGGCTATAGCCTGCTGCAAGTCTTTACTGGTTTCGACCAAGTAGCCAAGCGCCCCATAGTCATGCAACTGAATGGCTTTACCCAGTTCAAAACCAATTAAGGGATCGCCGCTTAACTCCTGCCCTACCTCAAGCAACCGCTCGTACTCAACGAGTGTTACACGTTCAGGCCGTGACGCTACCAGCTCAGCAAACTCGCCTTGCAGTCTCTTGTCATCGGTAAAATAATCATGAAGATAGACCCACGCACTATAAAAATATACAAACGAAGTGGAGTGCATTGCAGTTCCTTTTGTCGTATTTGGACAAATTGTTGGCGCAGTTTGGCAGGATTGTCAATGGCTAACCCGTTACGCTAGTGCATATAAAGTACCAAAGCTATGGCTAAAGAAGGAGCTATATATGATTGATGTATCGCTAATTTTACTGGCACTCAGTCCCGTCTTTTTACTTTGTGTTGCCTGGGAGTATATCAAGCACCACGAACACTATGATTGGCGAGATTCATTACTCAATGCCCTACTTGCGTTGCTACATCAAGGCAGCGACGCGTTGGCTTTACTTGTGCTGATGCCGCTCTTTTACTGGCTCCATCAATTTGCCTTATTCACAATCGAATTAAATTTCTTCTCTTTGCTCTTTGGGTTTATCTTGCAAGATTTTTTGTATTACTGGTTTCACCGCGCATCACATTGTATTCACTGGCTTTGGAGTGCACATGTGGTCCATCACAGTTCTAACAACATGAACTTTACCACTGCATTTCGCCAAAGCTTGCTATACCCAATTGTCGGTATGTGGCTGTTCTGGCTGCCTATGATACTTCTTGGATTTACCCCGACCTTGGTATTTGCCATCGTCGCAATCAACTTAGCTTTTCAATTTTTTGTTCATACACAAACGGTTAATCGATTAGGGATGGTAGAGCGAATTTTTAATACGCCTTCCCACCACAGAGTCCATCACGCCAGTAATCCTGACTATATAGATAAAAACTTTGCCGGGGTGCTGATCATTTGGGATAAGCTTTTTGGCACCTTTATCGAGGAGCGTGAAGACATACCAATTTGTTATGGAATAAGAGGTGCGGCACCAAAGCAGACCCCTTTAGATGTTAACTTTGCTCAGTGGCGTCATATGTTCCACCGCTTTTCACAAGCAAACACTTTAAAAGACAAATGGTTGGCGCTGTTTGGTTATCCAACCCACTTACCCGACAAGCTAAAAAATACGGACTCTGCCAAATCCTAGAGCTATTTATACCGCTCGGCCTTTTCTACAAGCGCTTGGCAGTACTTTCTTAGTTTATCGCGCAGCACTCTCACGCTTGGGTTGATCATTTGCTTTGACGGGCAGATCAACCACAGCGGCTTACATTCAACGCGATAGTCATTTAATATACTTTGCACCACACCTTGTTCTATTTGGTCTGCTACGTCTATCGCGGATCGCAATGAAATACCCGCTCCTTGCGCACACCAGCGCTTTACCACATCCGCATCATTACTGGTTCTACGCCCTTTAAGCACCACTTTGTAAGTTTGTTCATTTTTCGTCAGTTTCCACGTATCAAACTTACTGCCTCTGATCAAAAAGAACAGTCCTTGGTGCTCGCTTAATTCCTCGTGATCCTTTGGCGTGCCTTGTTTTTCTAAGTATTCCGTAGAGGCACAAAGCAGTAATGGCACATCACAAATTTTAAAGCCGTAGAAGCTACTGTCTTCAGGCGCACCATAGCGCAGCGCGATATCAACACCGTCACGATAAAAGTCGAGATTGTGATCATTAAGAATAAGCTTCAGGGCAAGTTTGGGGTATTCATCAAGTAATTCGTCTAGCCAAGGAAGGAGAATATTACGGCCAAAATCTGACGGAGCGGTTAACCTTAGCTCACCGTCAATTTCGTTGTCGTTATCGAGCACCTGCTTTTTGCCATCAGCCAAAAGCGCAAGTGCCTGCTCGCAAATTGGCAAATAGGTTTCACCTTGCTTTGATAGCCTTAAGCTACGCGTAGAACGCACAAAAAGTTGAAAGCCAAGGTGCTTTTCCACTCGCTTTATCGCAGCGCTCGCCGTGGCAACTTGCATATCTAACTGCGCAGCCGCCGCACTAATATTGCCAAGCTGAGCCGTTTTCATCACGACGATTAAATCTTGTGTATTCATTTTCAAAAAATTTTTGAAACTATTTAACTCATTATCATCTTTTTATTGATTATGTAAAACCCTATTATCTCTTGAAAGCAATTTTAGGAGTCTGTTATGTACACATTACGCGATGCAATTCACAATCGTTATTCCACAAAAGCCTTTGATCCTAATAAAAAAATTAGTGATTCAGATATTGAGCTACTTAAGCAAGTACTAAGGCTGAGCCCATCTAGTACCAACGTTCAGCCATGGCATTTCGTCATCGCAAGTACTGAGACAGGCAAAACTCAGGTGGCTAAAAGCACACAAGAGAATTACAAATTTAATGAAGCCAAAGTACTTAACGCATCACATGTTGTTGTATTTGCTGCAAAACAAAATATAGATGATGCACATTTAGATAAAGTGCTTGCCAAAGAAAGTGCCGACGGCCGATTTGAAAAAGGCTCTGAAGTAGAAGCACAAATGAATAATGGCCGTCGCTATTTTGTCGGCTTAAATCAAACCAGCGATGAAGCAATCAAAGCATGGACTGGCAAGCAAGTTTACTTAAATCTTGGGCAATTTTTGCTAAGCACTGCACTACTCGGTATAGACTCTGTACCCATTGAGGGTTTTGACGCTGAAATTCTCAGCAATGAACTTGGGTTAACTGAGCAAGGCTTTGATGCCCTTGCCATTGTCGCATTGGGCTATCGAGACGAAGGTGATTTTAATGCTAAATTGCCTAAATCTCGCCTTGCTATCGACGATATCATTACCGAAATCTAATACCCAGTTTGGCACTGATAATGGTTTGCTAGATAACATCAGTGCCACTCCAGCTTCTGTTGGAATACCATTTCAAACACCACAATGTAAATCAATGTGAATGAAACAATAAATTCACAACTTTCCTTTCCTCAGTTTTGTATTAAATTTATCCATACTTTTCAATAACATTACAGTTATTTGAAATTATTGGTAATTTTTTAATGTAAACTTTTTAGCTCTATTGTGAAAATTCTGCTTGAAACATCGAATATATTATTGTTAATTAAAAGTGAAGAGTGAATTCACCTTTAAAAATAACGAAATGACAACAAGTAAACTCAGTCCTCACAACTGGTTTTGTACCTGCCAGCCGAGAGACTGTAGCAACCTCAACAGGAAGAAATAATGAAGCTACTATCACGCACACTATCTACCGGGTTACTCGCAGCAGCCGTAACCGCATCACTGAATGCTCAAGCAATGAATAAAGACCTAGCGGTAAGCGTTGATGTCGACACAAAAAGCAATGGCGATGTTATTGCGACGCTAAACATCACCAATCAGGGTAAAGGTAACCAAAAAATCTTAAGCTGGTATACAGATCTCGAAGAAGAGCATATTTTTAAAATTACGCGTGATGGTAAAGAAGTTAATTTCTTTGGCCCTCACTACAAACGCCCAGCTCCTACCGAAGCTGACTTTATCAAGCTAAAGTCTGGCGAAACGCTCACTAAATCATTTGAGCTTTCGGGCCTTTATGATCTTAGCCAGCCAGGTAACTACGAAATTAGTTATGATGTTGAATCATTTGACCTTTTCGGTAAAAAAGAAATCCCAAGCATGACTACAAGAACGATGGGGCAGCAATCGATGATGCGTGCCGATGTAGCAGAACTCAGTTCAAATTCGGTCAATCTTTGGCTTGAAGGTGTAGCATTAAGCAAAGGTAACCTCCAAGTTAACGCAAAACCAGTCGCTGGTGCAGCAGACTGTACTGATGGCACTTGTTTTACAGGTCGTTGTAGTAACAGTGAAAAAACCAGTATTTTGTCAGCACTGAATGCTGCGGACCAAATTACTAATGACTCTGTTGCTTACTTAAATAGCCACTCAGCGAGCAACCCGTCTACGCGTTATCAAACTTGGTTTGGCGCAGCGACAAGCAGCCGCTATGCAACCGTGAAATCTAACTTCAACGCAATCAATGATGCAATCGACAACCAAGATCTCACTTTTGACTGTAGTTGTAACAAATCATACTTTGCTTATGTATACCCAAATCAACCATACAAAGTATATCTATGTCGCGCATTTTGGAGCGCAAATGAGCTAGGTACGGATTCACGTGCGGGCACGATTGTTCATGAGCTAAGCCACTTTAATGCCGTTGCAGGTACAGATGACATCGTTTATGGCCAATCTGGTGCGAAAAACTTAGCAAATTCAAATCCAAGTCAAGCAATTCAAAATGCTGACAGCCATGAATATTTTGCGGAAAACACTCCGTACCAAAACTAATCTCGACTTATTTGGTATAGATATCCCTGACGAGTATCGGGTTTAGGCAAGCGCCTAGACCCGATGCTATTCACAGCGATTTCAGCTAACATGAAATATACTTCTTAAATTCATCTATTTGCTGAGGAATTTCATGACTTGGGTTATCGTCGCGCTGTGTGGTTTTATCCTACTAGCTACGCTATTGCCACTTGCTAAACATCCGCATTGGAGTGTGAGAGCAATGGAGTTCCCGCGGCTTCAGCTCGTTGTTATTACCGCATTTACGCTACTGCTGTCCATTTTCTATCTTAATCTTCAAAGTGTAGCCGCGCTTGCTGCCATTTCTCTATTAGGTTGTTTAAGTTTTCAACTGTGGTGGATTTTACCCTACACCCCGCTTTGGCCTGTCGAGGTAAAAAAAGCGACAACCAATACTCACACAATTAGTTTGATCACCGCCAATGTACTGCAAACCAATCGACAGTTTAATTTGCTGCTGGAGCAAGTCCGGGTACATCAACCTGATATTTTAGTCACGTTAGAAAGTGATGAGATATGGGAGCAACAATTAGACTCATTGTTGGACATACTGCCCTACAGCGTTAAATGTCCACAATCCAATTTATACGGCATGCACGTTTATTCTCGCTACCCGCTAGACGAGGCAAAATGTGAGTATATCGTTGAAGAAGGCGTACCTTCGATACATGCAAAACTCAGGATAGCTCCCCATATCATGCTCCAAACCCATTTTTTGCATCCGGCACCGCCAAGCCCCACCGAAAACGAAACGGCCATTGAGCGAGATGCGGAATTGGTGGTTGTCGCCAAACGCGTCATAAATGAGCCTCTGCCCACCATCGTCACTGGCGATCTCAATGATGTTGCTTGGTCACCAACCACGAGGTTATTTAGGAAAATAAGTGGGCTTCTTGATCCGAGAGTTGGCCGAGGCATGTTTAACACTTTTCATGCACAGTACCCGTTTGCACGTTGGCCGCTGGATCATTTGTTTTCGAGTCACCATTTCACAGTGATCGATATTAAAAGGCTCAACAACATAGGGTCAGATCACTTTGCGCTTTATGCAAAACTCGCTTATCAACCGGTCAAAAATGAAGATGAAGCAGGACTTGAGCTGAAAAAGAAAGATATACATCGCAGCAAAGAAATTATTGAAAATGCCGTGGCAAAGCCGAATTGCAAATTATGATAGTGAGTTTAAGTACGGTTAGTATGAACGAGTGTTATAAGGTTTTTTAAATAACATCAGCTTGAAGCCAGTATCGCGTACTGACTTCAAGCCGAAAAGTGTATTTACGACTTCAGAGAATTAATCCAAGTCTTGATATCTTCTTCAACAAGCGCCATTGGCCTTGCGCCCTTTAGCAACACCACGTCGTGGAATGCTTTAATATCAAACTTATCGCCCAGTTGCTGTTTAGCATGCTCTCTAAGCTCAACCAATTTAAGCATACCTAACTTATAACCAAGCGCTTGTCCTGGCCAAGCGATATAACGGTCGATAGCCGATACCACATCGCTCATCGCCGTACCAGTTGCATCAGCAAAATACGTGATCGCTTGGTCGCGTGTCCACTTTTTATAATGTAGGCCCGTATCAACCACCAATCGAGCCGCACGATATGCCTCAGCTTGCAGACGACCTAAGTCTCCAAATGGGTCGTCCTTATACATCCCCATTTCGTATGCCAATAGCTCTGAATACAGCGCCCAGCCCTCAACATAGCCATTAAATGAGGCATTTTGACGCATCAAACCGATTTCTGTTTGCAACATATTAAGCGCAATTTGGAAGTGGTGACCAGGAACCGCCTCATGATACGTTAAGGTTTTCATCCCAAAGCTTGGTACTGCTTTCATGTCTTTTAGGTTGATTGAAAATACCCCTGGGCGACTGCCATCAAGCGATGGACCGTTGTAGTAACCACCTGGTGCCCCTGCTTCCACGGCTTTTGGTATACGTTTAACTTCAACAGGTTGTGGTGGAATAGTAGAAAAATAATCTGGCGCTTTTTGTAAAATTGTCCCTATTTCACCACGCAAGAACGATAATAACGCTTCACGACCCTCGTCAGAATCTGCATATAAAAATCTCGACTCTTCATTGAGCAGCTTCATCCGCTCACCAACTGTGCCTTGTGAATAGCCATTTTGCTTAAGGATTTCGTCCATACGCTTTGAAATACGCTCCACCTCAGCAAGGCCAATTTGGTGGATCTCTTCCGCGCTCATATCAGAATCCGCCAAATAGGTGATTTCATGCTGGTAGAAAGATTCGCCATTTGGTTGGGCCCAAATACCGACATTTTCAGGCGCTTTGCTCTCTAGCGCGTGCATAATCGCAGACACATTTTTAAACTCAGGATAAAGCTTTTGCTCAACTATTTGTGTTGCCTGTGCAACATAATCAGCGGCGGCTTTATCCGTAATACCATCAATATTCGCAAGTTTATCTTTAAACGACGCAACCAAAGGATGTTCTGTACCACTTGGCGCCGTGAAGTTATCTAAATAACCTAGCGTGTTTGGAAATAATACTTTTGGTAAAATTACGCCTTTATTGGCATCCGCTTTTACCTTGCTTGCAACTTGCTTCGTGACTTCAACAAAGGCATTTAGGCGCGCAACATAGTCTTTTGCATCTTGCTCGCTCTCTATTCCATGTTGGTCTTTAAGCACATTCGGAATATCCAGCAATGGGCCAGACAACTGGTTAACAATGTATGGCAGGTGTCCGCCCCAAGTATCAATATAACCTGCTGAGAAGCCTTTATCGCCGGCATAATAACGGGCAATAACTTCATTTACTTTAAGGTGCAACAAGTCATCAGAGTTCGCCACGCCCGATTGTAATTGTTTTAATTTATCTGCGGCTGCGTTCATATCCACCTGTAGCGCCTGCATACCGACAACCGAGTAATCTGGCAGTCTATTGGCGTAGTGACCATATTCACTGCTTGATAATTTGAGCGAAGTGGCAAGTGCGGGTTCGTGGTTAATAAACTGCTTGGTGTACTGTTCTACGACTTTGTCGATTTCTGCACGAGAGAGAGTTGATTCAGTGGTTTTAGCAACAGATATAGTTTCTGTTGTTGGCTTGTCTTGAGCACATCCGCTCAAACCTAGCACAACAGAGAGTGCTACCAAGCTTATTTTATTCATTATTACGCCGCTCCATTAAGGTTGTTGTCAAAGCTAAAATACCAGTGCAGATCTGGCTGCTGATGGAATAGTCATACCAATTTGAAAAAGCAAATGGATATAAGCACTTTATTAAGAATATGAGACTGCAATAAAGTGCTCACGCTATTCTCATAGATGCAACTACAAGTAACATATTTGCGTTTTTGTTACAGCTATAAAAGACGGAAAATTGCGAATTAATTGACTTTTCCGAGCTTTTTCCAACAAACTAGCTTAGCTTTCGAGCACTAGGGGCTTTGGCGTATTAGCGCATTGCGACGGTAACTCAACGATAACGCGCTGCACGCGACCAGATGACTTGTCAAACACAAAGCAAGCATGTGGCCTTTGCTCTAACTGTAAGCTGATGGTGATACTCAAACTTTTGGGTAAAGCTTGGGCTATCACATCTCTCGATGCTTCGGTAAAGAGTACAGATTCAGGGGTAAATTGATAAAACTGCCCAAACTGCAAATCACAGTGGTCGCCTTGCTGTAAGTCCTTTCTATATTCATATTGATAGAGCTTGCTGCCACAACCGGGGCCAAAATAACAGGTCGTCAATGCCGTAAAATTGTAGTCCCGCACTTGTGGAATAAAGCAGCGCTGAGTTCCCCGCTTTGGCGTTGGATGCCAAATCTGTGCACATACTTTAAAAAATGGTCGTTTATTTTCATAAAGTACATATAGATCATCATTGTCCACCATCCCTCGCGCATGATGTTGGTAATTACTACTACCCGCAACTTGTGCCGCGAGAAATTGCTTATTTTGCGATAGCCGATACAACATTTCAGCCAGCAGCCTCAATGTACTGTCATCCAAGCAAGCTGGACCTGTATATAAGCTAGAAACACAATTAACAAAGTCACTAAAGCTAATTGCCCCATGACTATAAAAGTTATCAAATTGGCGTGCCATATTTCTTCCTTGTTTGTAAGCGTTTTAGTCAGACGAATAGAGAGTGCGTCAGCTAAAATTCGAGTTTTTTTAAAACAGAAACTTGCAAATATCCGATTGCAAACTGCGCTGCTTTTTTCTTAGTCCCTAATTAAAGCTAATGCAGACTGAGGAGAACGCAACAAATTAATTACAATTTTGCTGGCAGCCTAGCTAAGACTATTAATGAGATGAGTCAGAGATGGCGCTTTAGAGCTTATACGCTATACAGCGCGTAAGTGAAGCATGAATGTATGTTATAAAAACTTCATGCAAATTTATGCACTTAACACCACGCGCGACAGAGACTGAGCCGAGCGCAATATTTATATTATATTTTCATCGTTTCGAATGACATTAATCAGCAAAACAAGATAAATCACGGCCCAAATTTACTTAGATTTGGATTCAGAGATTACCTCGTCTTGGCTAAACATCTCAACCTGAGCAGCTTGAGATGAGATGCTATGTGCATCAGTTGTTAACGTTAAAATAACAAACAATACAGTCATCACTGCAAATGCAATATTGACCGTTTTCCCTAAAAAGCGTGTTTTTAACATCACGATTTCTCCTAAACTTATCACTACTAAGCTTAGTCGAAATCGTGAGCAAAAAGGTTTAATTCAAACAAAAAAATAACTCATTAAATGCAATTATCGAAGCGTGTGGGTTTATGTGCTAGCGAACATTCGAGTTAATTGGTTTTATCGCCTTGATAAGCCTGAGTTCCCCATAGTGGCACAGTTGATAAGCTATGCTTAAAACTGCCAGAGGTTTCCTTGGTGGTATAGGCTAAGTACATTAAAGTTTGGTTTTTTGCATCAAAGATCCTTCTCACTTTCATTGCTTTAAAAAACACACTTTTTGATTTTTTGAACACCACTTCACCAGAATCGCTTTTGTCTATATTTGCTAGCATTGCCGGTGTTATTTCGCTCGTTTGACGACAAGAAATAGAGCTATCGCTAGGATCTGAAAAACTCAAGTTATCTTCAACACTCGCGACATGGCAGGTCACGCCCGTTACAACAGGGTCAACCATAGAGTCTAGTTTTATATCTTTGAGCGTAAATAGACCAAGAGATACATCACCAACTTCACTGTCAGAGCAACCGAGTAACGAACAAGATGCCAACAATGCAAACATCAGCTTTTTCATTGTTTTTCCTTAATATTATCGATGTATAAAAGAAGTATACGGAGCTAATACTCTAAGCTATTTAAAAATTTTCGCAAATAGCCGTCTTCCATAAAGAAATAACCATTCAAAAAATCAAAATAATTATTCACAAAATACGAATAAGCATGTTAGCATGCGCCGCAGTTTCAGGGTGGTTAAATTACCTAAAGTAAATACAAAGTATTGCCCGTCTATTTACCGCCAGCTGTATGAAATTTTCTCTAAACTCGGGACTAAAATGTGCTACCTGCATACTTACCCATTTATAAATATTGAAATTTCGTCACGTTTAATTCTAAATTTGAGGTTCCACCATTTATGAGTAAGCTCCATCCAAGCTTAGTCGCACTAGCTGTTAGTTCGAGTTTTTTTGTTGTTAATCAATCACAAGCAGAAGAAAGTAAGGCTCAAGAAAAGTCAATTGAGCGAATTCAAGTAACAGCAACTCGACGCGCAGGCACAGTTCAAGAAGCGCCATTAAACATTACCGCCGTCGACAGCGATGTAATGAGCGACCAAAATATTGGCGACCTTGAAGACGTAGCAAGATGGGTCCCAGGTTTGACAATCACAGAACAAGGTGGCCGTGAAGGTTCACCTATTATTGTTCGTGGTTTGAATACTAATTCGTCAGAACGTGCCTCTGACTCGGGAACCGTGGCAACTTACCTCGGCGAAATCCCAATCAATGTGGATTTGCGACTAACCGATATCGAACGTGTTGAAGTCTTGATTGGCCCACAAGGTACGCTTTACGGTGCAGGCACGCTAGGTGGTGCGATTAGAACCATGCTTAAAGCACCAGTGCTTGACGTTATTGAGGGTAAACTAAGTGGTGATTTATTCAGTATCAATGATAGTGACAGTCATGGTCATGAAGTGGGTGCTGTCTTCAATATGCCTGTAGTGATGGATGAATTAGCCGTTCGTGCAAGTATTAACCGCTATCACAACCCCGGCTTTATGGATTACAGTTATGTGGTTAAGCAAGCTGGCGTTTCAAACCCAGATCCTGATTGGTCCAATGCTGAGGATGTAAAAGCAAACATCAACGCAGTTGCGGATGCAAATGATGAGACCATTACGACCACACGGGTTTCTCTACGTTGGTTGGTGAGTGAGAATATCGATACCACGCTGAACTATTTTCACCAGAAGCAAGAAAATGGCGCTAACTCAATTTCACAATATCAAAGCCTTGCAGCACAGCACCCGCTTGCCGATACGATCAAACCATACGAGTCAGCCTATCGCGTGCTTGAACCTAACGAACAAGAAGACGACCTGCTTAGCCTTGAAATCAACGCCGATTTAGAGTTTGCTGATTTAGTTTCGGCATCCGGTTGGTCAAGTAAAGAACAACAAGGCCAACGAGATCAAACCGATCTACTTTATGATATTTGGCCGGGTTATGCGGATTTTCCTAGTTTCACCGCATTGACCAAAGACACCACAGATCAAGACACTTTTACCCAAGAGTTCCGTTTAGTCTCTAAAGGGGATGACGCGCTAAATTGGATTGCTGGGGTATATTACAGTAAACAAGAAATTAGCTCGGACGATAGAGAGTACACGCCAGGACTTACGGAGTTTTGGGGCGATGAAATCGACAATATTGAGCAAGACCTTGAGTATATTGCACTTACCAATGCCACCAGCAAAGAGTCAGCATTGTTTGGCGAAATTGGCTATGCATTTTCAGATGATTTTAATATCACAGTGGGCGCTCGTTTCTATCGCTATGATGTTAAAACTGAGTCAGCGGCTGAAACCCCGCTCTATTCTGGGGGCCTGCCAAGCCTCGAACAAATTTCATTTGAACAAGTCAGTGCCAAAGACAATGGTAGTTTGTTTAAGTTTAATGCCAATTACACTTGGCAAGATGGACTGCTGACGTACTTCACTGTCAGTGAAGGATTTAGGTTAGGCGGTGGCAACGGTTTGGAGTCCTGTCCAGAAACACTACCTGAGCAACAAATCATCTGTGCACTGCCGCATGAGCTTAGCTATAAACCAGATACCACCACTAACTATGAGCTGGGATTAAAATCTACATGGCTGAATAACAAGCTACATTTTAATGCCGCATTATTCAGTGTTGATTGGGAAGATGCACAGATCTCATCTGTGACGGTAAACGGCCAAGAGATCATTACCTCTAATGCTGGATCTGCAAACTCTAGTGGGATTGAGTTGTCAACCCGGGCTATGTTGAACGACCAGTGGACGGTGTATGCAACCTATTCTTATGCAAAAGCACAGCTAACTGATGATGCACCGGCCCTGTTTGCGGTATTCAAAGAAGGTGACTATAGCGCTGAAGAAATCGCGCTTTACCAGCCGTACTATGACGGTACAGATGGCGACCGCCTACCTGGCGCCCCAAAACAGCAGTTTTCATTCGGTTTAAGCTACGAGCAGGAAGTGTTCGACGACAAAATGCTTAACGTTAATTATGGAGTAACCGCGCAGAGTGACGTATACACGAAAGTCGGACTCAAAGCGGACGGAGAGGTATTACCAGGCTTTGCCTTGTCTAACCTCAGTGCGAAGCTTTCAAGCGAGCAATGGGCCGTCACTTTTTATGTCGACAACCTGTTTGACAAATTTGCTTTCACCTCGGTAAGACGCGACAAGTCTTGGGCTGGTGAAGCTAAATTCGCGGCGTTAAACAAAGCCTTGCCAGAGCAGCAGCGTGTGTACGGACACTATGTCACAACACCTCGTACCGTTGGGGTCAAGCTTAACTACCAGTTTGAGTTATAATCAGCAAAAAACTAAAATAGAGAGTGAAGCTACCTTCACTCTCTATACGTTGCGATGACATCATACAATCAGATCCAAAGCTATATTCAACAGCGTCAATTTCAAGCGGCGCATCACGCATTAGTCGCTCGCATTAATACCAATGCCAACGATCACCACGCGTACGCCTTATTGGCCGAATTGAATATCGCTCTCGGTAACCTCAGCAAAGCACTAAAAATTTACGACAAGTGCCTAAGTTTATTTCCCTGCGCACTTTACTCCCTAAGTGCTGCCAAACTTGCGCTTTTTACCCAAGCACCATTAGTGGCAAAGCGCTATATTCTGCATTTACTAGGTAACACACAATTGTCGGGGTCAGAGCACGATACCCTCGCAAATATCTTACTGAGATTAAACCAATATACTGACGCTGGTTGGCATTTTAACCATGCCTATACACGCTCACCACACAGTCCTGAAATCGCGCTCAACTATGCAATGCATTTAAAGATGTCTGGTGAATTAGCACAAGCGCGGACGCTGCTTGCCTCTTTAGTGCAAGCAAACCCAAGTAATGCAAAGTGCCAGTTAGCCTACTCAGAGCTTACTCCTGTAGAATTAGCATCGACTCGCATCGCTCAGTTAGCAACTGAAATAACAGCGCAAACTACACCACTTGCATTACAGCGGCTTCACCATGCACTGGCACTCGAATACGAAAAGCAGGAAAATTATCCCAAGGCATGGCAAAGCTTTGTGGCCAGTAAACAAGCGGTCAGTGCTGAGGTTTCCTATTCATCTAAACAAATGACTGGCTATTTTCAAGCACTTGGCAAACTTCTAGACAAGCCTATTGATTTTGCTCCAGAGCAAACGCTTGCACCTGTATTTATCATTGGGCTACCACGCTCAGGCACCAGTTTAATGGAGCAGATCTTAGCGCAATTGTCGCTACAACCGCTGGGAGAAACCAGTGTATTGCCCCAAGCACTTAGGTTTTCTCGTGACTACGACAGTAATATTCAATATATCAGCCACGCCTATAAAGAGGCTAACGCCATTGGGCAATACCGTCTCTTCACCGCGCAGTCCGTTGCTGGTGCTCAACGTTTTGTAGACAAACAACCATTTCATTTTTTCTTTATCGATTTGCTTGCAAAGGCGTTTCCACGCGCGAAATTTGTCGTGATGAAACGAGACAGAACAGATACTTGTATCGCAAACTTCCGTCAATTATATCAAACGAATAGCCCCTTTCATGGCTACTCATACCGGATGCAAGATATTCAAGCTATGTATGATAATACTTATGCGTTTTTGCAAGATGCCGCACAAAAACATCCGACTCAAATTAAATTTGTGAATTATGAATCGCTGGTAGAAATGCCTCAGGCTGTGATGAGAGAAGTCTGTCAATTTCTCGAGTTGGATTGGCAAGACAATGCACTTCACTTTTATAAGCAGGGTTATTACTCAGCGACAGCCAGCAAAATGCAGATCAGACAACCATTGAACAATGCAAGTGTGGACAAATATCGAAATGTATACCCAATATAGGAATATTGCCCCATTGCAGTGATGATGCTAACGTTAGACAAAAGGAATACAAAACAATAACGATATGAAGCAACTATTCCCTACTCTCTGTTTCGCAACACTTGTGGCTTGTACACCGGTCGAAATAACAAAAACCGAGCAAGCACTCACACAAGCTCAACAGCAAAGAGACATAGAAGCACAAGCACAGGCGCTCAAGACACTCAGTGAATACGACAGCGCCACATGGCAAAGCTTATATCAAGAAACACAAAATGCCTCAGCTTTACTACTAGACGCACAAATTGCTTATGAAAACGCTGATATCGTTACGGCTCAGATAAAAGCCGCGCAATCAAAAGCACTTAACAATTCACTACAAGCGGATACGTTGCTGCGCACCTTATCTGCCGACTATCCTCTGACGGAGCTGATTGATACATTGGTAAAGTTACATTCTGCGCCAAACCGGCATGAAATTGCACTCACGAGCTTCTTTAACCAACCTCCTAGTAAATGGAACATAATCGACGTCAATCAGAAATTGTCGCTGATCAACGCTCATATTCAAGCAATTCGAAAGCAGATTGCTGCTATTACTGAAGGTAAAAAGCACAATGCAGTGTACCAAACTGTACTGACGGAGGCTGAATCTCAAATTGAACAACTAGGTAAGCAGGAGAGTTTGCTTTTGCGCAACCTTCAGCAGCAATTAAGTACCATACATGCGGAGCAATTTATACAGCTTCATCACACAGTGACAGAGCAACTGAATAACTTTGAAGAACGAGTAGTAGCCTCAATGATCCGCCAAGATCAAAATAAATTAATAGAGACAATGCAGCACCAAAGCGAGCTGCTGTATAACATTGATCTCATGTTAAAGCATACAGGCTCTGCAAGACATGCTGAGTTTGAGCCTTTTTACCTTGCTTATATTCAACTGCTGAATAAGTCCAAAGATTACAGAGAGTATGCTCGACAAGGGAAAGCAGCCCTCGCATTATTTGAGCGCGCCGGAGCCCCTCATAACTTTTATCAACAGTATCAAATGCTGGTGTCAGAGCCACTAACACTGAGCGATGATTTACTCGCTTTTGCACGCTCACAAAATGAATCAAAATTTTTGTATAGAAAATACTAGGCCCTACTAGCGACTAGTTATCCACCATGCGAGCAGCACAATTGCCGTTGTGAGAATAACGGCTTTTATTTTATGTTGTTTAATTAGCTTTTCAGCCTGATCACCAGCAAAGTAAACGACCGCCGCCAAGCCAAAATAACGTAGTGAACGGGCAATACAGGTTGCAATTAGAAATTGTAATAGTGAAAACTTTGTGGCGCCAGCTGCTAACATGGCAATCTGAAAAGGTACTGGCGCAATACCTAAGGTCAACACAAACCAAAATCCCTGACTTTGCATCTGCGCTTTCACTTGCTCAAACTGAGACTGGCTCGACAGCAGCTCAATAGCGGAATCCCCCACTGCATCAAATAAATAGTACCCCAACGCATAACCAAATAAGGCACCAATCACACATCCAACCGTCGCCATTAGCGCAATTAGCCACAGTTTTTCTCGCCTCGCCTGCATTAGCGGCACCATCACAGCTTCAAGCGGAATAGGCACGATGGTTGACTCTAAAAAAGAGGCAACCGTGATCCCTTTGAGCATATTTTTTGATTCTACTAATCGCTTGGTCTTTTGCTTCAATTCAGCCGTTAGCGCCATCACACTTCCCCTGATGTTCTGAGTAATGGAGACAAGCATAGCCTAAGCTATGTTTCTCCTTCCTGAATTAAATGGTTATTCATATATGCTGGTATTTGTATGTGCGGACAAATGCGATACTCTGTTTTAGAGTGAATTATTGGGGGATGTTTCTGTGAATTATTTGGCGCATTTGTACTTTGCCAAACCAACTGCCGCATCGCACTTTGGCAACTTGCTCGGTGACTTTCAAAAAGGCGTGAATATACAAGTACTGCCCAAACCTGTGCAACTTGGTCTACAAACACATATGCAAGTCGATAAATTTACTGATAGCCACACGATAACAAAATCTGCTAAACAACTTTTTTCGCCCGCGCGTCGTCGCTTTGCAGGCATTGCACTGGATGTGTTATATGACCACTTTTTGATTAAGCACTGGCAGCAATATCACAGCACCTCGCTTGATGACTTTAAACGTCAGAGCTTTTCATTGCTGCACGATAACTTGCACATCATGCCTGCGCACATGCAACGAGTCGTTAGCGCAATGACACAAAATGATTGGTTTGCCACCTATGAATCCGTAGCTGGTGTGGGTCATGCACTCGATAACATCGCCCAACGTATTCGTTTTCAAAACCAATTTTCAGGCACTGAAGTGGATATAAAAGAGCACTACCACCAGCTTGAATCTGGATTTCAAACCTTTTTTCCGCAGTTGGTTGAGCACATAAGGCAGCAATCCATAGAGCACCAGAAAATAGAGTAAACTGTCGCCGTGTTACTCAATACCAACTCGATTGCAAGGTTGCCAGGAAGGGCTGCCACCCCGCTGGACACCTGTTCTTTGGCTGCTATCTAACCAGTCAAAACGGTACATAAACGCTAGGTGTATTTTATACCAATACCAGAGACAGACTACTCGTTGAAGTGAAACTTCCGATTAAATCCGCTCAAAACGATATAGGCCACGCCAAATCACCGCGGTGATCTCACCTTTATCATTCGTTTCAATGGTGACATCTGCGCCCCCTTCAAGCTCAATCAGGGTATCTTCCTCTGTGGCAACAAAGGCCATCAGGTTGTCACGGGCCATATCTAAGACGTTAAATCGCGTCCCCTCTCGGGTGATTTTCATTTTAAACTGATGATCTTTCTCATAAGCATACAGACCTTCCAATTGCTTTGCGCGTGCCTCAGGTAATGTAATCGCGGTTATCTTTTTACTGCGTATAAAATTCCAGCCGTAATGTTCGCTGATGGCAATGCGAAGCTCACCAAATACGGTACTCGCTGAGTCGCCATTGGACATCAACACCATACCCTCATCTTTTTCCACAAATGCTTCAAAACGATTGCTAAAGCCTTTATTTTTACCACCATGGGTGAAAACAAGCCCTTGCTCTCGCTGTTCAAGCTCTGGTCCCAAACCCCATACGTCATGATGAACTTCAAGCATTTGCTTCGCCAGCTCTGGTGTGATGGGCCCCACGGTATTGCCTGCATACGCTTGTTGTACGGCCATAATATATTTAGCGAGATCCACCGGAGTGGTCCAAAGGCCAGCCGCGGCTTGTTCTGGATAAACATGCCAGTCCCCTTCAACTTGCTCGCCTTTATCGTCAAACGCAGCACTGGCTTTTGACCATAGCGTTTTCGGTAATGGTTGCGCATAGGTACTATTGTGCATCCCTAGCGGAGTTAAAATTGCCTGCTGGACATACTCTTCAAATGGCATTTTTGTCACATCTGCCACGAGCAATTCCATTACCGTGTAACCACCGCCAGAATAGCGCCAAGCTTTACCTGGCAAAGTGTCAACCGTCACTAAGTCGGTATTGCCTTTACCCATTAAGACTTCAACGTCAGTTGGAATTTTACTACCACGCACGTAGCCCGGAAAACCATGTTGAGTGAGCCCCGAGGTGTGAGTCATTAACTGTCTCAAAGTAACAGGATTGGCTTTGGTAAATTCGTTCGTTGGTACTTTCCAAGAAGTGAGATATTGATTAACGTCAGCATCTAAATCGACTTTACCATCTTGCGCTAACTTTAATACCGCAAGCGCAGCAACTGGCTTACTAATTGACCCTGCCTGAAACAGCGTTTCAGTAGTCACTTTTCGATTTTGCTTTTTATCTGCAATGCCAAAACCCTCAGCCCACACCACTTTACCATCTTTGATCACGGCAAGGCTTAAGCCCGGCAAATGCGTTTCTTGAAGACGCGTCTGCAAATCTACAGGTTTATATTTTTGGCCTTCTAACTGAACTCTAGGTAAAAGATTTTGTGCAACTTGTTGAACTTGATGTTGGGCCGAGTCAGTGGCGAAGGATGTCTGACTTAGCAAAGACGAGCAAAATATGGCGCAGTACAATAGTTTCGACATGATATTTCCCTTGTTATTATCGTTATTCACTCACTTTACACATTGATAAATGTGCCGTGAATGAATAACAGTATAATCATGAGATAAAGAAAAATGCACCTACATCAACTTTGTGCCTGAGACACTCGGCGATTAACGGGGTAACGCTCAAAATCCTCCCAGTAATGAATTCCACCTATCATCTCTTTTACTTGATAGCCCAATTTTGCAAGCTTATACGCGGCCTTTGTCGCGCCATTACACCCAGGACCCCAACAATAAACCACGATTGGTGTGACCTTGTCATACTTAGCCATCGTCAGTTCGCTTATGTCTGCGCTTGGCATATTGACTGCGCCTTGAGCATGACTTTTAGCAAAGGCTTCATTCGACCTGACATCAAATAGCACAAAATCCTGCTGCCCCGTTAACATCGCCTGATAAACATCAGCACAATCCGTTTCGCAAGCCAGCTTCATTGCAAAATACTGTGATACTTCTACTTTCATCTTTTAACTCCTATTTAAATACCTTGGGTCCTAAATAATCTGAGCTGCGGATAATTATTTAACCTGAGGTTTGGATAAGGAATGAGCTAGCTCAGGTTATTTAACCTCACCCGAGGTCAACTACGTTACGCACTTGATAGGCGTTAATGAATTCATATTTTTTGAAGGCGATGTTCATCATTTCAGAATAGGCAATCACAGCAAGCTCATTTAAACTGGTGGTATTCAATACGTAATTGAGTTTAGTGCAATGGAGTTTTACCATTTAAGGTCGTTTGTTGCAGTTGCAGAGGCCCAAAATCTAACGGCAGCAGCGAAACGACTGTACACCACACCACCTGCTATCAGCGCCCATATCAAAGCGCTTGAGGAAGAACTCAATACCGTGTTGTTTCACCGTTCGAGTAAAGGGATGCAGCTCACAGAACAAGGTAAGATCTTGCTAGACAAAGCTAAGTTAACGCTTGCAAGTGCAAATGATTTAATGCACACCGCAGCGCAAACCAAAACACTGCTCACAGGCGAGTTCAGACTTGGCTTGAACCACCCTATCGGCACCTCGAGCGAACTTGGCACACTGATAAAAACCCTCAACCAGCACTTTCCAAGTCTTTCTTTTTCGCTGGAATTACTCTCAAGTGGTGTCATCGTCGACAAACTCAGTGATGGGCTACTTGATGGTGGGGTTATTTATGGCGAAGTACCTGCACATTTTAGCGCTGTACCGCTCACAGAAGTTGCAGTTACCACCGCTTATCCTGCATCTTGGCCTGTGCCATCACATAAAGCCGAATTGGCACAGATGACGTGGATACGTATGGGAAAAGGCTGCCCTTTTGATAAGCAACTTGATCAACAGCTAAGCGAAGTAAACGCGGTAAATATTAATGCTGCGGATGAGCGCTCCCGCTTGGCTTTAGTTAAGGCAGGGCTCGGCGTGAGTTTTATTGAAGCCAACGCCATTGCAGATCAAGGAGCAGAAGTTGCCTTGTCTAGTTTGCTAGACTTTTCGCTCCCCGTAAATTTTGTTGTGGCAAATCAAGCGCTCACAGAGCCTAAAGTGAACGCCGTGTACCAAGTCGTTTGTGCATCTATTGATGCTGCGCAAGGATAATCCCCTGCTGCTTTTTCGGCATTTTTTCGACTACAAGGCGAAATGAGTTATCCATCATCCGCTCAAGTTCTCCTGTAGGAATGGAGCCATCGAGCACCACCGTGTTCCACAGCTTTTTATTCATGTGATAACCCGGTAACACCGCACTAAAAATGTCTCGCAGCGCTTGCGCTTCATCAGGATCGCATTTGAGATTTACGCGCCAATGGGGATGCTCGTCATCTTTTTTGCCCATTTTACCAAGCGCCAACGTCGCGAACATTTTGTCTTTCACTTTATATACATCAACGCCTTCACCAAAAGGCTGACTTACGCTGGTATAGGGTTTTGCAAGCAAGTAGTCATGTACTTGTTGATGATCCATCTTATTCTTCTGCCTTTAGGTTAATCGTTGCCGCTTAGTAGTAAAGCATAATACCAAGCGGCGTAGTAGCATAAATTACTCAACCTGAGGTTTGAATAAGAAATACGCTAACTCATTGTTTTGAAGCTCAGGTCACTCAGGTTGTGGTGCCTGTCCTTGCCAACTCCAACTTGGAAATAGCTCGCCATTCACGACGGCATTATTACCAGAAAACAGCGAGTGCGGCCTTTCTTGCGTTACCCAATTTGTCGCAGAGGAGTGCTCCAACTCAAAAACCACGTTCCCAAAGAAGCTGTAAGGCCCTGACAAGGTCGAGTTTCTATAAGCAGCAAACAAGGTTTGGCCGCCCATCATCAGTTCACCAACACTACTTTGCTGGTCGATTTCGGCGGCGCCTTTACTCCAGATCATTAATAGGTTTATATGCGACTGCCCATCTGCTAAAAAGTAGCCATTTCCAGCAACTTGTACTGCGTCGAACTGGTTCCCTTGGGTACTTCTAGCATTGGCGGTGTCAAACACATATGCTGTCATCGCCTGATTTCCGGCTACAAATTCAGCAAAAGCGCCCCCTGCTATTTTCACTTTGGCTTGGTTTAGATTACTTAAGTAAAGATTACTATTATCTGTCACGATATAGTGGTATTCAGGCTCAGTGCCTTGCACTTGAGTCGCGACATTATCCAATCTTGCCATTCCCTGCGCCGTTACCGTTATGCTACTTTGCTGAGCGGTGCTGACAAGCCCTAAGTTATTGAGCTTAGCCGAGCCAGACTCCACTAATATGGTCGGCTGCACGCCGCTTAGCGCCCCAGAGATAACATCTTGGGTATTATCAGACCCAGTAATGGTGATACCAGATCTCGTGATCTTAATTGGGCCCTGACATTGTCCTTGAATAGCAAAGGTAATTTCATCGACAGGCCAACTTACTTGCTCAACGGCACGTTTCAGTAAGCTGGGGTTAGTATGACAGTTGATAGCAAAAGTATACGACCCACTGACGCTTTGTGATGCGACTTGCTTTGCCAAGACATGCAGCCTTTTGACATCGCTGTCATTTGTATCCTTTGCAAAAACATGGGAAGCGCAGATAGCGGATGCAACCAAACTGGTTGCAAATATGCTTGTACTTAATTTCATTTCCTTATCCTTTACACGGTTAATCCTGCCAATTGCAGTACCCTAAATCCTAATACAGATCTAGATATAAAATGCACTGTATATTTAAACACTACTGACACTCCCTGACACAACATCGTGGTTTACTCTTTTTGAACTCAAAAAGGAGAAAGACCATGCAACAAAATGTCGTAGAGATTGTAAAATTTAAATTGGCTCTTGGTGCTACAGAGAGTGACATTATGGGTGTAAACCCAGCTTTTACCG
The DNA here is from genome assembly GCF_030291895.1 of Pseudoalteromonas sp. JC3. Lineage (NCBI taxonomy): Bacteria > Pseudomonadati > Pseudomonadota > Gammaproteobacteria > Alteromonadales > Pseudoalteromonadaceae > Pseudoalteromonas > Pseudoalteromonas sp. JC3. The sequence goes on from NZ_CP127855.1 coordinate 3,152,618, forward strand.
AGTGGGTTGAACAGCAACCTGGGTTACTATATCGTTCGTTGACTAAAGACAGTCAGACTGACGAGTATTTAGATATTATTTATTGGCAATCGATGGAGCATGCTAAAGCGGTTTCGGCACAATTCCCAACAACCGAAGTATGCCAAAGATTAACGCAATACATAGACAGCGAGAGTGTCACCATTAGTCACAGTAATGTGCTCTCTCAAACCCCATGTAGCGGTTAATCAATCTGAGATTTGAATAACAAGGAAAATTCGTGCATAAATCAGAACGTCTCTTTCAGTTAGTGGATCTGCTCAAGGGTCGACGATTAGCGGTTACCGCTAAGTCATTGGCCGATCACTTTACGGTATCTGAGCGTACGATTTATCGCGATATTCAGGACTTACAAAGTTCTGGCGTGCCAATTGAGGGGGAAGCAGGTGTCGGCTATATTATTGGTGACTACCCACTGCCCCCTATGATGTTTAGCTATGATGAACTCACCGCATTATTACTTGGCAGTAAAATGGTTGGAGCATGGACGGATCCCGAACTAAGCGCACATGCAAAAGCAGCCATTGCCAAAATAGAGGCCGTGCTACCCGCTCACCTCAAACAACAGCATGACCACTCCCCTTATTTGGTTTCGAGTTTTAAACACGGACCACAACAACAATCCTTTAGCGCTACACTCAGGCTCGCCATTGCGGCTAAGCAGTGTGTACAACTTGAATATCAAGACGTTGCAAAGCAACAAACCCAGCGTATTATCGAGCCTCTCGGATTGGTTTATTGGGGTGGAAAGTGGACGCTGGTCGCATTTTGTCAGCTCCGCAGTGATTACCGTGAATTTCGCTTGGACCGTATCACCGCGATACATAAAAGTGAGCTGACCTTTACCGTAAGTCCTGATAAAAACCTCAACCATTACGTTGAACTAGTTAAGGCCAAATACGCCGAAGAAATTGCACAGCACCAATGCCAAGCGCCTGATAAAAGTAGCAACTCATTCTAAGCTCACTGCCCGATTCATATTTTGTTACTAATACTTGCGCATCTAACACCAACCTTTTCAAACTGCACCGCGACTAATTTTGTAAATCAGACTTATTCCTTCGAGGTGCTTATGAAAACCACAAAATCAATACTCATTATTTCGGTAACACTGGCTTTGAGTGCCTGCATTGGCTACTCCAATGCAAATACAACCGAGCCGCAAACACAAGGCAGCTACCGGCTTATCGCTTACCAAGACTGTAACCCAATAATCAAACACACCATGGACGCCGAACAGGTGGCCGCATACAAAGCACTCAAAGCGGCAGAGCTTAATATGTCAGCTTCTGAGTTACCAATGAAAGATATTGAAGACAAGCTCGCACTGCTCAGCAAAGAAATGGAAGTCATTAGTAAAGAGGCCATACAAGAAGACGACGATCGACTTGTGATCAATAAAGCGCTACTGGCAAAACAAGAAGAAAAGGCCAAGCAAATTGAGGCAGTAATTGAAAGTCACGCTGCTAATTTTGATGCCATTGACGACTATGCCGAAAAAATCGAAGCCGCAGCAAATCGTTTTGATAAAGCTTTAAAACCCATAATTGGCGACTTAAAAGAGGTCAATATTAATATCATCGAACCCGGTGAAACCCCAAGTGCCCGTTGCCTCGCGTCAAGCTAACCAAGTTGAACTGACTGAATGGAGGAAAATATTCCTCCAATGCCCACTTCTCATCACTGCTCTTACTATTTAGACAAAGTGATATGGACTTTAACTGACAAGCGATATTGAGCAAAATACGACTACCTTATACCCGACTAGAATTAAAAACGAAGAGGAGACAGCTACTTTTTACAGTAAAACGTTTCTAATCACTTGTGAGATAGTATCTAAATTCTTCAAGCGTGGTTCTACCTCGATCACTTCAAGTCCCTTTATAGCCTCAGCGTCATCCATAAAAAAGGCAGAATCATATCGCCCTGTAGTTTTGCTCTTTACATAAACTAAAAAGTAACAGTGTTGATGTGCCTGATCGAGCCTACGCAAAAAGTCTATTTCTTCCGCAGTTATATTTGGTTTCACTAGCGAATGTATTTTGGATACAAAAACATGTTTTATGTAAACCACCTGTTGACCTTTGGTATATTTAGAAATATCGTGTAACCCATAGCCCGGCACGGCTGTGACTACAACTTCATCAATTTTTAGTAAACTTAGCATGTTCATTTTCTGTTTTAATGTTTCAACTTTATTGTTAACATTATGTTTAATTAGATGCGCAAAAGTCTCCGCATCATAGAAAAAAGGAAAAGGACGTGATTAATGGCGATGATTTAAAAGCAATGAGAAGAAAGGCCGGTATCTCGCAAGAACAGATGGCAAAAAAGCTTGGATGCGATCGTAAAACCATTAGTAACTATGAGCTAGACGTAAGCGATATAAGATCAAAGCAACTTTTTCAGTGGTTTATGTTCTGCAAAATAGACGCTAAATCTTTACTTAATCAGATCAAAGAGCTGAGTAGTACGATGAATGGCTCTGAAAAAACAAAAATACAGGATGATGACTAATGAAAAAGGTAAATTTTCTGGGCTTAATACAATGCTTTTTATTCTCCAAGTCTTTGTTCAATAAAGGTAGTACCAAATCAATACACTGTGATTCTATTTATAGCTTCCGCACGCATAATCCCCCCAGAGAAAAGATGGATAACCACAATACAAGTCAACTTTCTACTGGTATATGCTCTTCGGTTGCGGGCGGCAATACTGCTTTTAAACCCCCTAGGACGCAGCGTGATACAAATAGAAATGGACAAATCGTGAAAAAATATGCAAATTGTCTCACATCAGAAATGTGTCTCGTCGTGACTGCTGGTACTGGTGCCTATAAACCACCGAGAGAACAAAGTGTTGAAACTACCACTGCATCCGATAACCCAGCTATTAATTCTTAAGGATGAGTAATGAAACTTTCAAACTTAGTGTTACTTAGCACTGCCACAATAGCATTTTTCTACATACAATTGTGGGATCCGCGTATTGTAATGCCTCTTTATCTTTCTCTACTGGTAGTTAGTACGGTATATGGTTTTTACGCCAAAAATATTAATGTGCTTCATATCTCTAGCTTTATCCTTATCTGTACCGGAATTAGTTATGTGATTTTTGAGGGCGGTATAATTAGTTATGTTCTACCTGATGAGAATAAATTACTGCAAGGCACAGTTGTCTATGGTACACAGCTTTTATTAAGTGTTATAGCTTTCATTGTAATGATTTTTAGAGTCCAGCTATCCCGGTTAATTTCTAAATCTAATGATATTGAATTAACCTACTTTGATGGACTTTTCCATTGGATATACATGTACACCTCCTTAATTTACTTACTGGGGCTAGTAGAAAATATAGCGTGGTCATACTTCAACCTAAAATCATGGACATTTATTTACGATAATTTCGAAGGCTTAATCTATATCGCATGGGCGATATGTTGCGGCGCGGTACTGACCATGATGATATGCTCAGCAAAATCAAACGACTCCCAAGAGCCAAGACTGTCGTAAGCAATCAGCAAAAGTGTAAAAAACCAGATTTCTATCTGGTTTTTTTGCTTTTGTATTCACAAGCTGTAGTAAGTAGAACCTCTATGCTCTGATGACAGGTTTCAACGCCCATCCAAGTGCCACGACTTACGATTCTTTGATGTCCAAAGAATCGTTGCTCAAAAGAAAAGGCACTCCCAACATCACACTGTACCCTCTCTATCTCACCACAAAAGCATAACTTCTCGGCGGGTGAACCGCCTCCCACAAAACTATTTACACTGTGAGTTAGGAGGCTACGCTGATAGTTTTTGCAATGCTTTAAAGCAACTTAATCATAAAAATCGTAGAAGATCTCACAAGCAACGTATTCCCCCTCCATCACACCCGAAAATCATAAGTCGATATGCAATGTGCCGACAGGATGTCGGCCAAGTCTTGTCAGGCACAGGGACGTACCTTACAAGACGGTTGCACTATGTCGGCTTAGGGTTTGAGGATTAAGTGTGATGCTGGGGCGACGTTTTCTTGGTTCGTTCTTTTTCGTCGTTTAAAAAGAATGAACGAGGAGCGCATGGATGCGCTTTGATATTAAACATGGAGGTTTATGTTGCTAACGACTGGTAGCTCGAAATTTACCGTAAAGTCAGCCCGTCCTCCTGACGGATTTCGACGCCCATCCATGGGCTACGACTTACTTTTCTTTGATGCCCAAAGAATCGTTGCGCAAAAGAAAAGGCACTCCCAACATCACACTGACTCCTCAAGTAAATTACCAATATGAACGTCACCGCGGTGTAAGGGCCATCCTTGGCCCTGTCACCGCTTTTCACGCATCCATGCGTTGAAATGACTCATTGGCAATTTACTTTCGGGTGTGATGAGGGAGATACAAGGCGCTGATAAATTCTTGTGGTGCTTGCAAGCAACTATGTTTCTGATGGCTTTGTGGACAGCTAACAGACAACTTATTTCCCCCCTTCATCACACCCGAAAATCATAAGTCGATATGCAATGAATTTAAACGCAGACATCCACCATAATTTGTAGCTGACATTGTTTGGTTTCCTCAACCCTTGGATGTGTAGAAGTTAGTGGTGATTGCCTGACCCAAATAATATCAGGATAGTTACATTCAAAATAACGAACTCGTTTTTAGATGGCAATTTTAAAGCATAGTGCTCTAGCAAAAGATACAAATTATGCTCCGCTATAGCCTTCAATACATGCTACTGCGTTGTATGTTTTAGTGTATTAATTCAGATATAAAGTATGTTATGTTCGTTCATGCTAGCCTCAGCTGTTTAGTTATTTAACAAATTAATTATGGCCTCGCTTTGTATTAAGCTAACCCACGAAAAAGAGAAGGCTAGCACAGTGTGGGAGTCATTATATCTATATATTTCGGAAGGTCGGCAGTGAATGATATTGAAAGGAATAAGTTAATCAAAACTAGCTGGGATTTGCATAGTTTGGTAGAAAGTAGCTACCTTGGCAATCCCGCTACCAAAGGCGATGAGGAATGGCTAGAAAAACAGCGTATTCTATTAGCTGACATGGCCATTCATTTATTACAAACGGCTATTCAGCCAGGTAACATAGAGCTTGATAAATTAAAAAATAATCTGCACTCGATTCTAACAATCACAGATCAATTTTTACCCCATTCAGGACTTAAAGAAGCAACAGAGAAACTTTACAAGTAAACATACAATACATGTCCAAGTTAGTATTTCCGTAGTTTGGTTTCCTGTAGTAGTCATGTTTTGCAGTTGACTATAGCGATAACAGCCGATGTTATTTATTGCACAAAGAGAAAGGTTAACACCCACTATGACTACCCTCTCACTCGATTAAGCGATTGGTTATAGTGCTTTTTGTATTGCTTCGCTAAAGCCTGACTGTCTTGGTAGCCAACCTGATTGGCTATCTGCTCCACACTCATATTAGTGCTATGCAATAGCTGTTTGGTGCGAACGAGTCGCGCAAGTCGCACGTACTCAAAAGGCGTCATACTCGTGTGCTGTTTAAAGCGTCGAATTAACGTACGCTCTGACATACAAGCATGTTTCGCAAGGCTCTGTAAGCTATGCGAAACATCGAGATTATCGCTGATATGATACTGTGCCTTAAGCAATTGCGCATCTCTATGTTGTAAAAAGCCACTGAGCTGCACAAACTCATTTTGACTCGCTTGCTCGTTTGGTATCGCCAGCCACGCGGCGATTGTTTTTGCCACTTCTGAACCCAGCACGTCGGTAATAAACCGCAGCATCAAGTGCAAGTAACTATGAGCTGCGCCCGCGGTATACACCATACCGCTTTGCTCTGTTACCTTTTGGCTGTTGGGCTTTAAAACGGGATAATATCGTGTAAAAAAAGGCGTAAGCCACCAGCTACACGTAAATTGTTTTTTATCCAACAATCCTGCTGTGGCTAAAAATGCGGTACCGCAACATCCGGCAAGTTGATAAGTCGTGGGATGAAATTCAATACCATGCTTGTTTAATTGTGCTTTGACTTGTTGGCATTGTTGCCACAACAAAGGCTCTGATGAAAAGTGACTGCCGAGCCAGATAACGACATCAGCATCAGCCAATGCGCTAAATTCAGCATGACAAACAAATTCTAAACCCTGACTACTCATCACCGACTTTTGCCCTGAAAGCGCAACCGTCTGCCAGCAAAACACCGCCTTACCAGCGACTTTGTTTGCCACGTTCAATATATCAATCACGCCAGTTAATGCGCTCGCAAACACATGTTCAGGACAAAGCAAAATCACCTTCATGGCAATATCAAACCAAAATTAGTCATTATTGACACGATAAGTTAGCAATCAATCTAGTTAAAGTAAAACCTCTTTCAAATTCAGGAGCTTTACTATGTGGATCCATATTCCGGTTTTATTTTTGCTTAGCCTAACGCTGCTATTATTTCTTTTAACCGCAACGAGTAGAATTCGCGCAGTCAAAAATGGTGATATTGCACTTCAAGATATTCGCTATGTTGAAAAACACGCCTTCCCCGAGCGCATAAGATTATTAGGTAATAGCTATGACAGCCAGTTTCAGCAACCGGTGTTATTTATCGCATTACTGATACTTTTGCATATTGAGCAAATGACGGGACAATTTTGGTTTGTGCTTAGCACCGTGTTTGTCGCAGCAAGATATTGGCACAGCTACGAGCACGTGCTAGGCAGCAATTTACGGTTACGAACCCTAGCATTTGGATTAAGTAGCTTTTGCTTGTTTTTTGCCTGGTTTAGCTTCTTGTTCGATAGAATATAAAAAGTCACTGGTTAAAGGGATTTTACACTGGCTAAGTTACGTACAAGTTTGTTACATTAACCACAACAATAACCTTAGGTTTTGGTTGTGCTGCAGTCTAGGTTGAATGGCGTCAAAATACATAGCAACTTTAGTGGGAAGCTTACGCTCCTACTCGCTGTTATTTACGGCGCCGTATTTTTGTTTAGCCCCTCAATTTTTGCGCTTGATGACAATTGCTCGCTCACGACCGCTCACGATGACTCAATTTTGCTTACTATCAATACCACGTCTTATAGCAAAATTGAACGCGGCAACAATACCGTCTCGATAGCCTGCAATTTACATGAAGACAGCGTTTTTTCATTTGTAGATGTTGGCCTTAATCACTATCAGTGGCGAGTCAACGCCCCTTTGCCCGTTAAGTTCTCACAACCCGCATTTATCATTCCAAAAGGTAAGTACACAGCAACCTTAAGCTTGGATTCTATGCAAATTCATACGCCAAGATTTAGGCTGATGAGCATGGGGAAATTTATTTGGGAAAGTCAAAAAAGCAGCCTAGTCATGGGCGCATTTTATGGCCTTTGTTTTACCTTGATTTGCTATGTATTGATCATGGGTAGTCGCCTCAATGATCCTATATTTAGGCTTTACGGCGCTTATATCTTCTGCCTTTGTGGATTTGTATTATTCCAAGAAGGGCAATTAAATCTTTTTGTTTCATCTCAGTATAAGCCATTACTCAAACACGCATATTTACTTAGTATTGGTCTCACTGTGGTTTCGGCAACCTGGTTTATGTTGAGTATCCTACTTGTTGACAAACAGTGGCCAAAACTCGTGTTGTTACTTAAAAGTGCCGCGGGTATCGTGATGCTCCTGAGCATACTTAAAATTCCCACTCAACAAGCACAATTGTCCTACTTATTAAGCCAAATTATGGCCTATATCACCCTCGTTATTGTCGCCACTATCTTTGTGCTATCTGCTCTTCAAACCAAGCGTAAAATTGGCGAAGCAAGTTTGGTTTTTGCGGCACTGAGCCTAGTATTAGTCGGTATGGTATTTCGCGTGCTGTTAGTGGGATATAGCCCATTTATGCAGCGGTATGCACTTATTTTTGCGTTTGCCATTGAGTCTTTACTGCTTGCCGTTGCGGTATCTAAACGCATTGGACGACTCAGACAGCAAAAGCAACAAGCTGAAAATGAAGCAAATTATGATCAATTGTGCGCCATTTTTAACCGTCGAGGCTGGTACAAACAAGCCAACGTGCTAGTCGAGCAATTTAATAAACGTGGTGGTGTTTTGGCATTATTTTACATTGACTTAGATAAGTTTAAGTTGATTAATGACCAATTTGGTCACGATGCTGGAGATAAGGCGCTTGCCCATGTTGCGACGTTTTTGTCATCAAGTATCAGAAAACAAGATATTGTAGGACGCCTAGGTGGCGATGAGTTTGCAGCCCTGTGCTTATTTGACGACACACAGTCTGCAGAAGAAAAAGCACAACAGCTGCAACAACAACTCAATACCTTGCAATTTAGTCATGGGAAACAAAAAGTAGCAATTCAAGGTAGTGTCGGGCGAGCATTTTCCCAACACCCGATAACAGATATCAGCGATTTAATCGCACAAGCTGACAAGCAAATGTATCAGCAAAAAACCTTATCTTAAAGCTTAGGCTGCCTTAAGGTAAGGCTCTTGGCCTTTGTGCTTTACGCTCCGTTGATAACTACCTTTGCCTTTTTTGCTTTTTTCAACTTTCGCCTTAAACAACGGGCTGGTTACCAACGCTTTTAATGCGTTGTCTTTAATTTCACCACGCTGATGAGCATGGTGAAGTTTGCTTTTTTTAGTCATGACTTACTCCAAATAAGAATCATATAAATTGATAGTGTTGATGCATAATTTCAGACCATCAACAAGCGCGAATATTAACCTAAATGTTTTAAAGCGCAATGGCTTTTAGCAATAAATTTTCGTCTTTTTTGACTGCTATTTTAAAGTTAAGTTCATACCTACGCTCTATACTTAAATGCAGTCCTTTCAAGTCAAGCTAAACATTCGCGACAATGACCGATATCGAGATTGCAACCGGGATCAGCATACATTATCAGGACGAGGGAGCGCATCACGCCCCCGTTATTATTTTGATAATGGGTCTTGGGGCACAAATGACGATTTGGCCAGATGAATTGTACTTTGGGCTAGTCAATAAAGGTTTTCGGGTGATCCGTTTTGATAATCGCGACACGGGATTGTCGAGCCACTTGGATCATCTAGGTTCACCAAGTGTGATAAAAACCATGCTGAGCAAAAAACTTCCCATTCGCGCTTCTGTTCCCTATACCCTAGAAGATATGGCCGAAGATGTTGTTGCTTTGATGGCAGGACTTAAGATTAAACGCGCCCACCTTGTTGGTGCTTCTATGGGCGGGATGATTGCACAAATCGTTGCTGCTAAGCATAAAAAGAAAGTGGTAAGTTTGACCTCAATTATGTCAACCTCAGCGTATCCCAAGTTTACCGCAGCAAATGTAAAAGTCATGCTGCAACTGGCAAAAGCACGGCCAAAGTCAGACTGCCACCAATCTGCCATTCAATACAATATAAAACTCAACCAGCTGATCGGCAGTCCTGCCTACCCTCAAGACGAAGGGACGCTACATCAACAAGCCAAACACAGTATTGAACGCGCGCATAACCCGCAAGGATTTAAGCGTCAGCTTGCGGCGATTGTCGCAAGCCAATGTCGCAAGCACACGCTAGAAAAGATCAAAACGCCTACACTTGTGATCCATGGTACCGACGACCCTATTTTCCCCGCGGCCGCTGGCCAGCAAACCGCCGCGACTATTCGCAAATCCAAACTAAAACTGGTCAATGGGATGGGTCATGACTTCCCTCCAATGCTCATGCAAAAGATTGCCAAATGGGTGGCAAAACACGTAACTAAAGCAGAGCGAAAGCGATTAAAAAAGAAACAGCGCAAACAAAATGCTGTCCAGGATACTACAAATAAAAAAAAAGTCCCGAAAAATCAATCAAACACGCCCCAACAAAACACAGTTCAAAATAAATAACATTCCCTAACATCACGCCCTGTAAAGCCTGATAGTGCTAGCCTTCGCAGCGTAATTCAGCCTAAATGAGAAGCAACAATTTCACCCTTATCGTTAAATTAAAGTAAATTTCCATTTGACAAACGCACATAAAAGCAACAACAATTAAACCGTTCCAAACTTATTTGGACACCAAAATAAAAATAACCATGGATACAACACCAACAATATCTTTCTGCAAAAAGTGGAACGATACAAAAGAGGTCAACATGAACATCACTATAGCTAAAACGCGATTCCAACGTTCTTTTATAGCAGCCGCTTTAGTGAGCCTAGGCTTAAGCTCGGCGCACGCAAACAGCGATCTGACAACTGCCAATGCCGCTGCTATCAGCGTTTCAGGAGAAAACCAACCCTATGAAGGTAAAGTCAACGCATTTGATAATAACCACTACAGCAAGTGGCTTACTTTTTCAGCTTCCGGTTGGATAAGTTATGCGTTTAGCGAAGCGGTGAATTTAACAGCTTACACCCTCACTTCTGCGAACGATGCGCCACAAAGAGATCCCAAAAATTGGACGCTTCAAGGCTCTCAAGACGGTCAAGTGTGGTTTACTATAGATTCGCAAAACAATCAAAGTTTTGCTTCGAGACATCAAACTAAGCAGTTCAATGTCAGTACCAATCAAGCGTACCGCTTTGTGCGCTTAAATGTCACCGCAACGCAAGGTGCCAATTTATTACAGCTTGCAGAAATCGAATTTATCGGTGCTCCGGCAAACGGTGGTACAACCTTGCCATTTAACCAAAATGGCAGCGTTACCCCTGGCCAATGGGCACATTTTGGGCCATTTACAAGCTCAGCTCCTATCACAGCAACCTTGACTGGCAGCGGTGATGCAGATCTATACCTAAAAGCAAATAGCCAACCGACCACCACAAGTTATGACTGCCAAAGTATCAATGATGCCAGCTCCAACGAGCGCTGCGATATAAGCTCAAATGCGCCGGTTTATGTTTCTGTATACGGTTTCCAAAGCGCCAATTATGAATTAGCCGTCAGTAGCGATAGCACACCACCAAACGACACGTGGCAACGTCCGGAAGTAAACTTTGTTGATGTAAACCCTGAAACACAAGGCTCGGCATTATTTAAACGGATCATACCAAACCCAGCTGCACACATGGCCGAACGCTGTGTGGATGTAGCAAAAGTGCTATACCGCGACGCCAGTGAATCCCAGCGTTTTAGAAAATTGCAGTTTGAGTTGAGAGCCAAAGATCATTGGGGTAAGGATTTCGTTGCCTATAAGATGGGGCAAGACGGTTCGGGTGAGATGACTATCGTCGTTAGCACCGCGCACTTAGAACGTATTTATCGCGATAATAATAACAACGATGCCGTGATCCGTGATGAAATCGACGGCATTTTATTCCACGAAGTCACCCATGGTTACAATAACTCGCCGCTGACTCATGACAGCTATGGTGATGGCAAGGCAAACTGGGCATACACCGAAGGTCTAGCTGATGCCGTGCGGATCGGTGCTGGTTTTCATAAGTCACGCTCACCAGATATCATCAACGCTAAACGCTGGCTTAGTGGCTACACCACAACTGGGTTTTTCTTACATTACGTCAAACAACAGCACGACTCTGAGTTTATCTACAAGTTTAATAAAGCGGCGAAAGATATGGGTAACTATACCTGGTCATTTGATGCTGCATTTCAACATATCTTGGGCCGAAGTGTTGAAGATGTTTGGAACGAATATGTCGCCTTTATCCAAAATGGCGGACAGCTGGAGTATTAATTTTTAAATAGTAGCTCTGCCGCGTAAAAGGGTCTAAGAAATTTCTCTGAGAAACTCCTCTATGAGACTCCTTTACGTGGTATTCGTTATTTTTGTAACGCCTGCTCGTGGGACATTGTTTTTAGTTTAATCGCGAGGCCACAGGAGAAGTAGATCTTCACCACTCCAACAATGATCAAATGAAAGTTTGGGTGGGAAAGCAAATCTAAGTCATAGATATAGGCTGCTTTTATTGGCGCGTCGCCATTCTCTATCATGGCGATTAGCCAATGATAGATTGCAATCCCCTCTTTGATAACCCCAAGCACTATCAAGGCTACGCCCGTTAAAAACAACAAGCGACAATACCACAGCGCAGTTTCTAAACCCGGACAGCGTAAATTACGAAATGGAATAAATTTCATGTCAGTCCTTTATTTACCTTTTGATTGCTCGATTTTGATTAGCTTAACGGTATGGTGCAACAAAGATAAATCCCCTTCTTTACCATGCCCTGGAATAACCATGTTTGCTTCCGGATATCGGCTCAATACCTTGTGTATAGACGCTTGCCACTCATCAACCGAAGCATCCTCCAAGTTACCTAAATTTTTACTCACCACACTTTTCACAAAGCATCCTGCGAATAAAATCTTAGATTGTGGCAGCCACACGACAATATTATCTTTCGAGTGTCCTGCACCTGGGTAATAGGTTTCAACGACACCTGACTTTATCGCTGCTGAGGCTTGCGGCAAATTATGTGACGCGATAGCGCTGTGTTTTTGGGCTAATAGATGGTTAGTTTGGGCTGATGCATAGGTTGGGATCTGATGTTTATTTAATACCGCTAGGCCACCGCTTGCATCTTGATGATAATGCGTGACCACCGCCCCTTTAATATTGAGCTTGCGGTCCTCGGCCCACAATAGCAGTGCTTCTGTGTCTTGCTCGGTCCAAGGTGTATCAACAATGTAAGCATCTTGACCGTCGACCACAATCAGCCCAGAGCCTGCCACTAACCCCCAAGGTTCAACGTGTAGCGAAGATTCATGTTTATAAACATGCTCTGCTATCGGTGTTACCACTAAAGTCGATGTTTCCGTTGCAACTGTCACACAGGGTAACAAAAATAAGAAAGGAGCTAAAAACTTCATCTGAAGTTGTTCGTGTTAATTAAAAGTGACGAAAGACTATCAAGTTCAAGAATATAAAGTCCAGAAATAAAAATGCGCGGCAACCTAAAATCGCCACGCAAATGGTTGGAGAAGTGTAAATTAGCCTACCAGTGCAAGCAAAATACCAGCAGCAACCGCACTGCCTAATACACCCGCTACATTGGGGCCCATCGCATGCATCAGCAAGAAATTATGCGGATTACTTTCAAGGCCAACCTTATTGACCACACGCGCAGCCATCGGGACTGCAGATACCCCAGCAGCGCCAACTAGCGGATTAATGGGACTATCGCTAAATCTATTCATCGCCTTAGCCATTAATACACCTGCTGCAGTACCAATTCCGAAAGCCACAGCGCCTAGCGCTAAAATCCCCAACGTCTCAACCGTTAAGAATTGATCAGCGGCCAGCTTTGAACCCACCGCCAGTCCGAGGAAAATAGTGGTGATATTAATCAACTCGTTTTGCGCCGTTTTACTCAAGCGGTCTACTACACCGCACTCTTTCATCAAGTTACCCAAGCAAAACATACCAACCAAAGGTGTTGCTGCAGGTAAAAACAGTATCGTTAGGCCCAGTACCGCCAGAGGAAAGAGGATTTTCTCGGTTTTTGATACATGGCGCAGCTGCGGCATCGCAATCTGACGCTCTTCTTGCGTCGTGAGTGCTTTCATGATTGGTGGTTGAATAATTGGCACTAACGCCATATACGAATAGGCAGCCACCGCAATTGCCCCTAGTAACTCTGGTGCAAGCTTAGACGCGAGAAATATCGCAGTTGGTCCATCTGCACCGCCAATAATGGCGATTGCTGAAGCGTCTTGCAGGGTAAATTCAAAGCCCGGAATATAGTTCAGCAAAATAGCCCCAAACAAAGTGGCAAAAATCCCAAACTGCGCCGCGGCACCAAGCAACAGCATCTTGGGGTTGGCTATCAGTGCACTAAAGTCCGTCATCGCACCCACCCCCATAAAGATCAACAAGGGGAATACTCCGCTGTCGATACCAATGTAATACACGTAGTATAAGAGCCCACCAGGATCGGCAAGCCCAGCGACAGGAATATTCGTGAGTATGGCACCAAAGCCAATAGGCACTAATAGCAACGGCTCAAAGCCTTTAGCGATCGCAAGATACAAAAGTCCGCAGCCCACTGCCATCATGCAAAGTGCAGGCACGGTGAAGTTGGCAAGCCCTGTTGCTTGCCATAAATTAAGTAACCCTTCCATCACGACATCCTTATGCTAAAGACATGATGGCATCGCCAGCACTGACAGAATCGCCTTCAGAGACGAGTAGTTCTGCGACTTGGCCGCTGTGTGTTGCACGCACCTCGGTTTCCATTTTCATGGCTTCCATGATGAGTACTACATCGCCTTCTTGCACCTCATCTCCTGCGCGCACCATAAGCTTAAAGATGTTGCCGGCAAGTGGGGCATTCAAAGTTTCACTGGAGCTCACCGAAGTTGATTGCGGAATGAGCTCACTGTCTTTGACTTGTACTTCTTGTAACTCACCTCCCGGCGCAACCACTACATCGTATACTTTGCCATCCACTTTTACGCTGTAACGCTCAGTAGCTGATGACTTGGTTTTAGCAGGCGCCGCTGCAGCTTTTTGTTGTTGGCTTTCAACAAGCGTCGGTTTTGGCTCAAACGCATCTGGGTTGTTGCGGTTTTTCAGGAATTTAAGGCCAATCTGCGGGAATAATGCATAGGTAAGCACATCATCAATAACCTCGTCGGCTAAGGTAATTTGTTCCTCTTTTGCCGTCGCGACTAGTTCGCTTTGTAAACTATCCAGCTCAGGTTCAATTAAGTCTGCAGGACGGCAGGTAATAGGCTCTGCGCCTTCAAGCACTCGTTGTTGCAAAGCTTGGTCGACTTGCGCTGGTGTCGCTCCATATTCGCCTTTCAGCACGCCAGCTGTTTCTTTGGTTATAGACTTGTAACGCTCACCGGTAAGTACGTTTAATACCGCTTGCGTCCCGACTATCTGTGAGGTTGGTGTTACGAGCGGTAAGTAGCCAAGTTCTTTACGCACACTTGGAATTTCTTTTAGTACCGCGTCAAGCTTGTCACCTGCACCTTGCTCTCGCAGTTGATTTTCCATATTGGTTAACATGCCACCAGGCACTTGTGCAGATAGAATACGACCATCTACTCCTTTTAAGCTACCCTCAAAAGCTGCATATTTCTTTCTCACCTCACGGAAATAGGCTGCGATCTCTTCTAGCTCCAGTAAATCAAGCCCTGTATCACGTTCTGTACCTTCCACAATCGCCGCGATAGTTTCTGTTGCACTATGGCCATAGGTCATACTCATCGAAGAAATCGCCGTATCGAGCATATCGATACCCGCATCTATGGCTTTTTGATAAGTTGCAGTACTGAGCCCTGTGGTTGCATGGCACTGCATTGCGATAGGAATAGAGACGGACGCTTTAAGCCCAGAGATTAACTTTTCGGCATCATAGGGTTTCAGTAATCCAGCCATGTCCTTGATACAAATGGAATGACAGCCTAAGTCTTCGAGCTGCTTGGCCTGCGTGAGCCACATTTCCAGCGTATGAACAGGGCTTACGGTGTACGAAATCGTGCCCTGCGCATGCGCGCCCACTTTGATGGCCGCTTTAATAGCCGTTTCTAAGTTGCGCACGTCGTTCATTGCATCGAATATTCTAAATACATCTACCCCGTTATGGTGGGCACGTTCAACAAACTTTTCGACAACATCATCAGCATAATGACGATAGCCCAATAGATTCTGACCACGCAGTAGCATTTGCTGTTTGGTTTTTGGCATTGCAGCTTTCAGTGCACGGATCCGCTCCCATGGATCTTCGCCTAAATAGCGAATACACGAGTCGAAGGTTGCTCCCCCCCATGATTCAACAGACCAGTAGCCCATATTGTCGAGCTTCTCAGCGATAGGAAGCATATCTTCCAAGCGCATTCTGGTGGCGAGTAATGACTGATGCGCATCGCGCAGCACTAATTCGGTTAGCTTTAACTGTGACATGCAAAACCCCTATTAATTGTTTTTTCTGTAGGCTACAACGGCAGCGCTAATGGCTGCAATATGTGCCTGTGGCACACCCTGTGACGATGTTGCTCTAGTTGTTTTTGATCTTGTGGTACTTGGCTCTACTTCTTTAAATTGAGCAGCAAAGTTGGCCAACAGTCGCATCGCAAAAATCAAAATGGACAGAAAAACAAAAACACCAACCATACCGGTCAGCATGAGATTTCCTGCTTGCAGTAGCTGCGCTCCAATATCCATTTTTACCCCTTACTTGCTGTTTGGTTTTCCTGTTCGATGTTAACGAACTGGTATAAACCTTCACTTTTTGTAGATATTTATTCACCTTATAACAAAAAATGTTCCACTGTAAAGTGCATTGTAAATTGGTATTACCAAAACACTTAACTTATAAACAATCAGTAAGTTAGCTTTGAAATCACTAATAAATATGGAAAACCAACGTAATAAATATGAAAAATATTCAAAATAGCGCCGACTAATACAGTGATTTTAATGAATATAGAATGGATTTTTGATTACGCAAGATAAATTGTAAATTGGACTGACCAAAAGTTAACGTTTACGTAAACGTTACGCTGTATAACGCGTATTTCGCTGGATATAGTAAAAGGGAACTGCAAACAATTTATTCGCATTACAGCTTTTTCAATATAGATGGGTATAATAAGGGGAAATTTTTGCCACAACGAACGTCTATGCCCTCCCTTGAACAAAATGAAAATTTATCTTTTCAAAGCCAATTTAAGTTAGATAAAGCCTATTATCGAGAGTGTTTTGAAGAATCTGAAGCCAATGGACTTGCTGTTAAACCGAAATATGGCTTGCTTGTACTGCTAATTGCACTGGGGCTGTTTGCTATTTACGGTTTGCAGGAGCACTACGTTGGGAACTTTCTTATTCTATTGGCTGTGGTTGAATGCGTCGCTTTCTACTATCGTAAAGCTTGGTGGGTGATAAGGCAGTCGTATTCTCGCGCTGCTGGCAATGTCGTCAAAGTTTCAATCACTAAAACTGGTATTAGCACCAAAGCGACACATGCCGAATTTTCTTACCCATTTGACGACTTAGATAAACTCGTTGAAACGAGTAGAGGTTTTTTGGTATTTCACCAAAACAAACCGAGCTATATCAGTAAATCTGGACTTAACGAAGAAGCGATTGCTTTTTTGTCTGGGCAAAGCCAGAAATAAGAAACCCCGCAGTGGCGGGGTTTTTTTATGCCAGTCAAACTATGTTAACTAACATCGTAATTCAATATTTGGTCAATTACATATTGCCCGGGCTAGATTTCTCAGCCTGAATTCGCATGTAAATTTCTTCACGGTGAACTGAAACATCTTTAGGCGCATTTACACCAATACGTACTTGGTTACCTTTAACACCTAGTACTGTTACAGTCACTTCATCACCAATCATCAGGGTTTCACCTACTCGACGAGTTAGTATTAGCATTCTCTTGCTCCTGTTATTCCAAAATTTAAAAGATTCCGCGTCAAATCCATTTTAAATAAAAGTTCCTAGAAAAGTAAGCAAAAACTTCTTTTACTCAGTACTTTCCAATTCGAATTTGGCATGTAAAGCCCGTACAGCTAGCTCTAAATATTTTTCTTCTACCAGTGCCGAGATTTTTATCTCTGATGTAGATACTAATAGAGTGTGAATATTTTCTTCGGCCAATGCCATAAAAAAGAGACCAGCAACACCTGAATGAGATTTCATCCCGATGCCAACCGCTGAGATTTTTGCCACGTTAGCATTAACCTCTACGGTTGCGCCACCTAAATTTTGTGCATGTTGCGCTAAAACTTCTTCCGCCAGAATACAATCATTTGTGTGCACAGTAAAAGCATAGTCTATTTTTTTCTCACTGTGGTTCAAATGGTTAATCATATCGACTTCGATATTATGCTCACCAAGAAGAGAAAGTATATTGGCAAGATTACTAGGTTTTGCATCTACATTGTTAACTAAGATAAGCGCTTCGTCTTTGACACTCGCTACCCCAGAGACCACTTTAGTATTTTTCATCTTACCTTCCTCATAGCTAATTAAGGTGCCGTTGTCAGGAGAAAACGAAGAAAGTACACGCAGTGGTACATTATATCGACCAGCCGCTTCAACCGAACGGATCTGCAAAACTTTAGCGCCCACACTGGCCAGCTCCAACATCTCAGGAAAAGTAATATGTGATAAACGCCTTGCATTTGGCTCTATGCGCGGATCGGTAGTATAAACGCCATCGACATCAGTATATATCTGACATTCGTCTGCTTGCAAAGCCCCTGCGATTTCAACTGCTGAGGTATCTGTACCACCACGCCCCAACGTGGTGATATTGCCTTCTTCATCGCGCCCTTGAAATCCGGCAATAATGGTTATTCGGTTATGCTCAAGCTCTTGCTTTAAGCGGGTCGTGTCTATTTCTGTGATCCGCGCTTTAGAGAACATGTTATCGGTTTTAATACCAACCTGATCGGCAAGTAAGCTCACGGCAGAATGCCCACGCTTAATGATGGCCATCGCCAATAACGCAATAGAAACTTGTTCGCCGGTGGTGATCAATACATCTAGCTCACGAGAACTCGGACGTGCATCGATTTGTTGGGCAAGGGAAATGAGACGATTTGTCTCGCCTGACATTGCAGACAACACGACCACCACTTGGTGGCCTTGTTGTTGTGTTTTGATAACGTGTTCGGCAACCGCCTCAATACGCTCTACCGAACCTACCGAGGTGCCGCCAAACTTTTGTACAATCAGCGCCACTTGCTGATTACTGCGTTACTTCATTTAACCAAGTTGGAACACTGTTTAGTGCTGCGTCTAGGTTTTCTGGTTGTGAACCACCAGCTTGCGCCATATCAGGACGACCGCCACCTTTACCACCGACTTGAGAAGCCATGTGATTAACTAGCTCACCTGCTTTTACCTGACCAACTAAGTCTTTCGTTACGCCAGCGATTAGGCTTACTTTATCGCCATTTGCTACACCTAGCGCGATGACACCTGAGCCAATCTTGTTCTTCAGGTCATCGACCATGCCACGTAGTGCTTTAGACTCAGCTCCTGCAACGTTCGCTACGAGTAATTTAATCCCATTCACTTCGGTTACAGAGTCAAGTAGCGTTGCACCCGCAGCACTTGCTAGTTTGTCATTTAGTTGAGCAACTTGCTTTTCAAGGCCTTTTGACTTTTCAAGTAGCGCAGATACTTTTTCTAGCACTGATGAGGTATCACCCTTAACCAAAGCCGCAATTTCAGAAAGCACTTGCTCTTGCTCATTAACATAAGCGATAGCATCAGCACCTGTTACCGCTTCGATACGACGAACACCCGCTGCGATACCGCCTTCTGATACAATCTTGAAGAGACCAATATCACCAGCGCGCTTCACGTGTGTACCACCACAAAGCTCGATTGAGTACCCACCAATTGAAACGACTCGAACTTCATCATCGTACTTTTCACCAAAGAGCGCCATCGCACCTTTATCTTTGGCAGCATCGATATCCATCAACTCAGTTTGCAGAGCAAAGTTACGACGGATCTCTGCGTTCACTGCATCTTCTACCTGCTGCAACTGCGCTTTAGTGACGCCTTCAAAATGTGAAAAGTCGAAACGAAGACGATCCGGCAGTACCAATGAACCTTTTTGAGTAACATGGTCACCCAACAAATCGCGCAGTGCTTTGTGCACCAAGTGCGTTGCAGTATGGTTTTTCTTCACTCGCTCGCGACGCTCAGCGTCAATACGCGCATCGGCTTTATCGTTAACACCAATACGGCCAACCACATGACCATGGTGTGCAAATGCATTACCTAGCTTTTGCGTGTCAGTAACCACAAACTCGCCGTTAGCCACTTTTAGTACACCCGTATCACCAACTTGGCCGCCTGACTCAGCATAGAAAGGCGTGCGGTCAAGGATAACCACACCTTGTTCACCATCTTCTAACGTATTGGTATGTTGACCGTCTTTAAAGATTTCAACCACAGTGCCGGTATAGTGCTCAGCATCATAGCCTTTGAAGTCAGTATTTTTATCAGACTTCAAGCGCTCGTTGTAATCTGCACCGAACTTGCCAGCCGCTTGTGCTTTTTTACGCTGTTCTTCCATGCATGCTTGGAAGCCACGCTCGTCAATCGTCATAAAACGCTCACGCGCCACATCTGCCGTTAAGTCTGCAGGGAAGCCGTAAGTGTCATACAGTTTGAACACTAGATCGCCTGGAATAACGTCGCCTTCAATACCTCCAAGGCTGTCTTCTAGGATAGTCAAACCACGGTCTAGTGTTTTACCAAACTGATCTTCTTCAATACGTAGTACTTTTTCGATAATCGCTTGTTGCTTCACTAATTCTGGGTAAGCTTCACCCATTTGCTCAGCAAGTGCGGCAACTAACTTATAGAAGAATGCCCCTTTTGCACCGAGTTTATTGCCGTGACGAACTGCACGACGAATGATACGACGTAGCACGTAACCACGACCTTCATTCGATGGCATGACGCCGTCAGCAATAAGGAACGCACACGAACGAATGTGGTCAGCAACCACACGTAGTGATTTATCTTCTAAATCTTGTGCATCTGTTACTTTTGCAGCTGCTTTAATCAGCGCTTGGAACAGGTCAATCTCATAGTTTGAGTGCACACCTTGCATAATAGCCGAGATACGTTCAAGACCCATGCCGGTATCAACCGACTGCATTGGCAGCGGCTCCATTGTGCCGTCTGCATGACGGTTGTACTGCATGAATACTAAGTTCCAGATCTCAATGAAGCGATCGCCGTCTTCTTCTGGTGAGCCCGGAGGTCCCCCCCAAATGTGCTCGCCGTGGTCATAAAAGATTTCAGAGCAAGGACCGCAAGGACCCGTGTCGCCCATTGACCAAAAGTTATCCGCCGTCGCAATACGGATGATCCTGTCTTCTGGAACACCAACTTGTTTTGACCAGATATCAAATGCTTCGTCGTCTTCATGATAAATAGTAACTAGTAGCTTTTCTTTTGGCAGCTTGATCACATCCGTAAGGAAACCCCAAGCAAATTTTATTGCGTCGGTTTTAAAATAGTCACCAAAGCTAAAGTTACCTAGCATTTCGAAGAAAGTGTGGTGCCTTGCGGTATAACCTACGTTTTCAAGGTCATTATGTTTACCACCAGCACGAACACAGCGCTGTGAACTGGTTGCTCGCGTATAAGGGCGTTTTTCCGCACCCAAGAAGGCATCTTTAAACTGCACCATACCAGCGTTGGTGAACAGTAAGGTGGCATCATTACCCGGAATTAACGAGCTTGAAGGCACCACTTGGTGCTGTTGTTTAGCAAAGAAATCTAAGAAGCTTTGCCTGATTTGTGCGGTAGTCATATGCTGCATGTGATCATTCACCCTTTATTTCTTCTTGCTCTGCTGCAGTCATTGCAGCTTCAATTGCAAAATCTATTTCATCAAAACTAAAACCACGATAACTCATGTAACGTACGCGCTTAGTTTTTTCTTTATATTCTATCGGTTGTGCGCAAAGACCGTACTTTTTTTCATAGGTTTTTGCGGCTTGCATGTACCAATCAATTTCGCGCTCAGCGATTAGCGTATGCAAAGTCTCTCGGCTCACACCCTTTTGCCCTGCATCCATTAATACACGCTTTTCTCCAAGTCCTTTTGCAATCTGACGGTTTAAAAAGCTCTCTGCATAGCGGTCGTCATTAACGTAATCGAGCGACTTTAGCCAAGATACCAATTGCTCCGCGACTGCCGCTGTAGCCCCTTTTTGCAGTAGCTTTTGCGTCAATCCAGACTCAGAGTACTCTTGTCTCGACAATAACCAAACCGCATAGTTTTTTAGCTTTTTAACTTCTTGTTCATCCATCAGGCGTCAAAGCGTCCTGAGTCAGACTGAGAGATGTTAGTATTTTCATCATTTTCCTTCTTTTCAACGATAATTGGCATAAACATCGCTTGAAAAGAAACAAAAAAGCCTATCATGGCGACCGGCATGATAATAATCGCCGGGATCATCGACAGCGGTATAGACGCAACGATAAACGCTGCGACGACCAGGCCGTAAATACTCAGCGCGGCCATATTATGATAAAAAGCGGCAAGCGAGCACTTCATCGCGTGAAAAATACGTTTTTCACCTTGGAAAAACACCTGTGGCACGACAAAAGCGAAGGCCATCATAATGACCGATTGTGCAATCACAAATACGGCAACTTCGGCAAAACTAATATTGCTCGCGATAAGTCCGATAAGTTCATTCGGCTCGGTATTTGGGCCAACACTCTCCAGCGCAGTCGCCACATCACTGAATAGCACACCGGCAACCATAGTCAGCAACAGCGCACCTGCCATTTGATAAATACCAACTCGGAACAAGTGTAATCGGCGGCCTTTTGCTGCAAAAGGCTCAAAAATATCAGCTAACTTTATTGGTTTATTGATCTGTTTATTGATAACTGCAAGGTAGAAGCCAGCGCTTAAGAAAGGACCAGACAAGGCAGCGATGATATGAAAAATAGGTGCGAACAGGGGCAATAGACTTACTACCGCCATGAAAATATACATCAACATGAAAGTCATAGGCTGGGTTTTGAAAATTGCCCACCCGGCTTTTAGCCACTGCACGCCCATGCTTGCTTTGAATGTTCTAATTGGTGTCGACATAGTCCACTTAATTTAAGCTATAACGTCTTTGATTATACTGATTACCGCGTCGAGTGAAAAGGCATGAAAAGCGGATTTGTCAGCGCTTTTTAGCATATTTTAAACAAATACTGACGGTTACCATAACCTATGTTGGACATCTTAAGTTTGAGAGAGTTGTAATGAGAATAGTATGTTTGATATGACAAGCCAACCGAAGCACTTATCTAGTCGGCTTGTTGTAGTAAGCATATACGCTTCGGCTAATCCGCTTTTGATATCTTTTTGATATCCAGCATGTGGGCACCGTGTTGGATCTTGGTTTTTAGATACTGTTCATTACCAGAAACCCCAGCCTTAACATGCGCCTGAGTGCCAACTACCTCATCGACAGTAATACCCGCATTTCTCAACGCCTTCAGCTTTCTTGGATTATTCGTCATTAACTTAACGTGGTTTAATCCGAGCGCCTGAAGCATCAACACGGCATCAGAGAAATCTCTTAAGTCATCTTCAAAGCCGAGGTGGTTGTTTGCCTCGTAGGTGTTCATCCCTTGTGATTGCAATACATAAGCATCGATTTTATTGTACAAGCCAATGCCACGACCTTCTTGGCGCAAATATAACAAAATGCCGCCTTGTTTATGCATCGCCTCAATACATTCATTTAACTGTTCGCCACAATCACAACGAGAAGAATGAAAGACATCGCCGGTTAAGCACTCAGAGTGCATACGAATTAGGGGAATTTGCTGCTGACTGTCTGCGCTATTAAATACCAGCGCAACATGTTCCTGGCCATCTTTTAGCCCTGAAAAAGAAACTATTTCTGCAGGGATATTACTATGCTGCCCTACATTCAGCCCGACTCTCGCTCTTACTTCTGCCACGTCTTAATCTTGCCTAATGTGATAATATAACAATATGCTACCATACATGGGATATGGTGTCTCTAAGTTCATTATACAAGGCCAAGGCGGACATCGCATTGGTAAATGTCAAAATTCGAACTAGGCTATATAAAAAGGAAAGCGAAAACATTTATAACTCATGCGCTCTGTTTTTATCTGCCTACTATTTTTAACCACATTCAGCTACGGCTCTGACATTGATTTCAGTGGCTTTGCTACGCTCAAGGCGGTTAAAACAGACTCCCATACCGCCAAAATCAGAGAATCCATCTCACATCCGCACGGTGTGGAAAAAGATGAGCTCGACTTTTCATTTTCTTCTTTGGGCCTACAGGCAGAGTGGCATGCAAATGATAATGTAGAGTTTGTTGGGCAACTGCTATTAAAAGAGCAACACGATGACCGAGTCAACAATGCAATAAAACTGGCTTTTCTACGCTACAACCTAAATTCGAACTGGCAATTTCGTGCCGGACGCACCGGGTTAGACCTATTTTTGATGACTGAATATCGGGATATTGGCTATTCAATGGATATGGAACATCCGCCTGTCGAGTTTTATTCTATTATTCCTCACCAAAACCTAGATGGCGTTGACTTGCAGTATCGCGCACCGCTTGATCAGGGCATCGCCAGCATCAAAGCATATTGGGGCCGCTCCGAATCGCCTATCTACAGCGATTATAAGTTTTTTTGGAATGTAGAACTTAAATCTATCTTGGGTGTAGCGGTACAGTACGAAACGTTAAATTGGCTGTTTAGAGCCAACTATACAACAACAAAAGCAGCTAATGAGCATGAACAGCAAAAGCAGTTACGTGAGGCTCTCGCGCAAGTTCCTCTACAAGTTTGGCCAACCAAAAATGAGCTTATCGACTCTCTTTATATTATCGACAAGCGCTTCACCTATAGCGCGCTCAGTATGAGATATGATGATTCGAAGTGGTTGGTACAAAGTGAATTATCGCTGACGGATTCAAATTCCAGCGTGCTCAACCGCCTAAAAGCAGCTTATATCACACTAGGCAAGCGCTTCGATTTAAACACTTTGTCTTTCACCTACTCAGTTGCCAAGTCCGATAATGAGCCAAGTGTAGAACCCGGTCCGCTCGTCCCATTACCTGAATTAATACAAATATACGAAGCTGCTTCCATGCACTCTGGTTTTTATCAACTGGATCAGCATAGCACCTCACTAACGTGGCGACGCGAATTGAGCCCGACGTTAGCACTAAAGTTCAATTGGAAGCATACATCAGCGGACCATTTGCCCAGCGCTTTTTACCTTCACGATACTGAGCAATTTAGTGATCCCGACCTTTCTTTTAACACCTTCACACTTAGCTTTAATTGGGTGTTCTGATGAAAAGGTTACTTACTGCTGTTTTCTTCCTGATTTCTTACCCAATTTCAGCAACAGCTGATATTGCCGTCATAGTTAACAAAGACAACCCCATCGAGTCAATATCGCAGCGCCAACTCATCGACATGTACATGGGAAAATACGTTGCCTTTCCCAACGGCGATATGGCCGTGACCTATGACTACGAGAAATCACACCCTTTAAGAGGTCCTTTTTTCTTGGCACTGACAGGACGCAATGAAAGCCAAATCAATGCTTATTGGTCAAGAATAAAGTTCAGCGGCAAAGTTTCTCCCCCACAGTCATTTTCCTCACCGTCGACTATACTTGAAAATATCAGAAATACGCCAAATGCAATCGGCTATGTTCCAGCAGACTTTGTGACGGGTGATGTGAAGGTAATTTATCAAATCGATGACTAAATATGGGCTGATCGTGCGGCTAGCACTCGTGCTTGTTGTCTCGACTTTTATTTTTTCAATGCTTTACGCTAAGTTATATCACGACCATATTGTTGAGCGTGAACTTCGGCGTTCTAATACTATTATTGGGCAAATTGGCCAAACCGTGTCGTCTTCTTCCTCTATTGCCACTTATCTCAATGACAAAGACCTTGCTGTAGAAGTTATTAATGGCCTAGTCAGTAACGACATTATCTCTTCTGCCGCAATAAAAAGTGAGGATAAGTGGCTCGCTCAAAGTGTAGGATTTAAATCGCAAAATGCGACCATTATTTCGCTTAATCATCCGTTTTTATTGAGTGAAATTGTTGGTGAGATCTATATTCAACCAAATTCCGTTTTTATCGAGCAAAGTGCTAGAGATATCGCCCGTTCAAGTGTTCAAACTTTGTTGGTTGTCATCATCCCAATCTTAGTCATCTTCACCGTTGTTACACATTTTATAGTTACAAAACCCCTGAGTAACTTAAGTAGTCAAATTGCTAGGGTTATTCCTGGAACACCATTGGATTTAGTCGTGCCTAGGGGGCATGAATCAAGTGAAATTGGTGATATTGCGAGCAATACCAATCAACTTATTGCTAAAACCGCTTCCATGTTCGAGCAAGAGCGCCAACTGCGAGCTGATATTGAAATACTTGAGAAGCGCTTTAGGCTGATGTTTGAGCGCTCCTCTTCTCCCACCCTACTGGTAAAAGACAAAGGTGAAGTGATCTTAGCTAATGATGCCGCTTGTGATTTGCTGGCAGGCATGGCAATTGACCTTGATGAATATTTTCCCGAAAGTTTTGGTCGCTACTGCAAAACTCCGGATATTCTCTACACCTTTACGGAGCATACCTTGGAGCTTAACCAGCCAACTCAGTCAGAGTTTGAGTTTATTAACCCCATGACCGAACAGCCTGTTTGGCTGAGTGTCATCATGCTTAGAGTGGAAAGTAGCGGGCAATTCTATTTACAGGTGTTTTTATCAGATATCACGCTTAGAAAAACTGTGTTTCAAGAACTCAATAAAAAGGCTAACCGCGATAAGCTAACAGGCCTCTACAATCGCCATGGTACTGAAATCAAGATCAACGAGTGGTTAGATAACGAAACTCCGTTTAGCTTATTTATTATTGATTTAGATGAGTTTAAACCAATCAATGATATTTATGGCCATAACGCCGGTGACGCTATGTTAAAACACATCGCCACTCAAATTAGTGCTCAGGTGAGAGAACAAGACGTGGTTTGTCGTTGGGGAGGTGATGAGTTTTTGATTGCCTTGCACTGCGCTAAAAATGAAAAATTGCAGCGCATCGCTGAAAACCTGTTAGGGGCGATAAACACCGAGATGATTTGGCAAACGTCAGAAGGGAAATTACTTCCACTGCGAGTTGGTGCGAGCATAGGTATTGCAAGCTACCCAAGAGACGCGGTTGAGCTAAGCCAATTAATCGAATGTGCCGATGTCGCCATGTATACGGTTAAAAAAGACAAGAAAAACGCCTTTCAATTTTACTCGTTAAGCGCTTAGTTATACCGCTCAAGTTAGCACGACAGTCCACCAGCACACCTAATCCTCTTTTATCTACTGAAAGTGGCTTATCTGCTGCATTGCCTCTTGAATATATTCAAAGTTTGGCTCTTGCTCAGCTGGCTGGTTAGTTTCATCGAGCATCTCATAAGTTCCCATGGGCGAGACTTCAACAATTTGCTGCTTACTCACAATCGCATATTTATTGTAGCTACTGAGTAATAGCCAGTTTCTCTTTTTAACTGTTCCGGTTAAGTTATAACCCGTACTATAATCTTCAAGTGTGTTTTTAACCCCTAAGTACTCATTCATCAACGTCGGCACGACATCTAAGTGACTGGTTACCACATTTGAGGCTTGCCAATGCTGCCACTTTTCGCTTTTTGGTCCTACAACAATAAATGGCACCTTTATCTGCGGCTCAGTAAAATTACTATTGTGTCCCCAGTAATTAAGCTTGTTGTCATTAAGCTCTTCACCATGATCTGATGTGATAATCACCAGTGTATTTTCTATATCAAGCTGCGCTAATACCGATGCAGCAAGACTATCTACAAAGTGTGTACTGGTAAGATAACGATTTAAAATTGGTTCTCTATCATAATCGTTGTCCAATAACATATGGTTAATGGGGCCGTGCATTGGCCCAAACCCGGCATGGTAACCCTCAGGAACTGCGTAGCCATGGATTGCATCATAAAAGAGAAAACTGAAAGACGGCTGGTTTGGATCTTTATTAGCATACCATTTAACCCAATTTTTGGTGATCTGCTCATCCCTAGCTAATACGTCATCACCTTTTGTATGCGTTTTTAGCCCCTTAATGCGAGCAAACACGGTTTCATTAAACTCAGGGCGAACAAGTTGTGCAGACGAAAATACCCCAAATTGATAACCCAAATCGCGCATTCTATCCATCAATAATGGCGTAACTCGATTGTTGTAAATATCCTGCCAAGCAGTGCCTGGCAAACCATAAAACAGTCCGGTGATCCCTGTTCGTGTAGAATTTCCAGTAGAGAAGTGTTGATTGAAGACCACACCTTGTTGTGAGAACCGCCAAATATTGGGAGTAACTTGTGCCGTGAAAGCATCATACCGCCATGAATCCAGTACCACAAAAACAATATCAAGAGGCTTTTTAACTGGCTCTACTTCAATAGGTTGTAAAGGATAGTTAAATTGCCCTTGTGTTAAAGACATTGATTTCTGCTGCGCCAATGCAGCCTCATCTAGCAAATCATATTTACGCAAAAAAGAGTTTGCTGTTGCAGGTTTGTAGAGGGGTAAATACTTACTGAATCCTGTGATCGGTTGATATACCGTCGCACTTGCCCAAGCATGAATTGTATTGCTCGCCAACAGGGCAATAATGGTTACGCTAGTGAACTTTCGACCAAAGCGCAGCTGCATTACGGCTCGGGGCTTACTTAACCACGTTAACAGGTAAAACTGGAAAGCAAATATCATAACAAAAATG
This sequence comes from Pseudoalteromonas sp. JC3, assembly GCF_030291895.1. Lineage (NCBI taxonomy): Bacteria > Pseudomonadati > Pseudomonadota > Gammaproteobacteria > Alteromonadales > Pseudoalteromonadaceae > Pseudoalteromonas > Pseudoalteromonas sp. JC3. The sequence continues at coordinate 3,180,888 of NZ_CP127855.1, forward strand.
GCTACCGCTTGAGCCCATGCAATTGGCGAGAACTCAATAACTTGGCCTGCAAGCAGCATATCGACAATAACACCGTTAATATGAAACTTGTAAAGCTCAAAGCACAAGCTATTTGCAATAAGTGCTACGAAAAACAATGCATAAAATAAAGCAAAGCATACGGATCTCACTTTATTTGACTGTAACCATACTAAAGGCATAGCGACAATACTCACTAACGCTGTGAGTAAAGCCATATGGCTCCACGTTGATACGGAAACGTAAAATAATGTCAGTCCTTGATAATCAACAGGGTTGGTATTTACAACATTTATGGTAATTAAGATTGAGCAAAGAGAGTTGATAAGAACCAACCAGCCGAACTGGTGAAATCGATGACGCAATAGCACAGTTCAAATTGTTCCTTTAATAGAAAATTTGACTGTTATATTACCGTTCTGACACATTAGTGTCACATTAAAAATTGTGAAAAAGTTTAACGCCGAAACAAGCCGCTTTGTTAGTACTATTTCAATATCGTTTCTTTATAGTTTTCTGCTTTTATTTCAACTTGATACTTGCTAGCCAGTGAATCCAGCTCTGCTTGCCACATCGCCAAATCATCCATCGTTATGGTGTTGTCATCCAATTGCCATAGCTGACGAGATCCCGCATAGCTATACTGAATCGCCGTCATCGCATCTACATCCCCCTGCTGCGCTGCCTGTTTTAACTTCGCCATTTTACGGGTGATTTTGTTCAATGATTGCTTTAAGTCCCACACATAACTGACTTCAGTCATAAAGGGATGCGCTTTATGCTTTTTGAGCACGAGCCCAATGACGATGCAGGTCACTACTACACCAGTTAGATTCCAATGAAAATGGCTACCATCTACATCAGGAAATAATTGGATCAATAACTGAGCAATCCCTAAACTACCGAGTGCTAGCGCCACAACGCAAGCAATAATTACTTGATTTAAATGTTTGCGATAACGCGCTTTATTGATCTCAACTAACTTCATAACTACCTATGATCACGAAAAATTAAATAATGTGCTCTGCTCTTCGTGCATTGTAATCCATGGCCTGTAGCCAAACCAAGATACACATCAAAAAAAATCTAAAAACTTTCACCCCGTTTCAGTTACCCAAACGTTTTATATACGAAAACAATATAACAGGGATAAAATCATGACGACATTAGCCACTCTTCAACAGCCTAATTTAGGAATTCCAAAACTCGCACTATCGCTTGTTGGCGCAGTTATTATTACTTTTGCCACCTTTGGCTTTATGCAAAACTTAGTTTCTCAGGAACTCACTCCCCCCATTGTCGACATAGAAGTATTTGATCTTACTATTGCAACGGATAGAGAGGACTCTCCAGTCGAAGAAAAAAGGGTAATGCCAGAACCACCAAAACCAATAACGGCCCCAGTTAGACCGACTGAAAATATCGTTGATACAGGAGATAATCTACAAATTAGTAGCGAGACACCTAGCGTAGATTTAGGTAAGTTTACTAACACAATGACACTGCAATTCTCCACCGATGGGCAAGCGACTCCACTTGTTAGAAGCAACCCTAACTATCCGCCCGCGGCTGCTAGAGATGGAGTGGAAGGCTGGGTAGAAATGGAGTTTGCCATTTCTCCACAAGGCGAAGTGATTGATGTTAAAGTGACGAATGCGGAGCCTAAAAGAGTATTTGATCAGGCTGCTGTCAGAGCACTCAGGAAATGGAAGTATAGACCACTTATTGTTGATGGAAAGCCGCAGCCGCAATACGCTCAGCGCGTTGTATTAGAGTTTACACTGGAACAATAACAGCCATTGATACGTAATCAATTTGAGTCGCTGAGTCACGAAGTAAACTTCTTAATTTAACCTGAGGTTTGGATAAGGAATGAGCTAACTCATTGTTTTTAATAGCACATTAAATTATCCCCTTATCTAGCCTGACAGTTTTAGGGATAACAAGGCGAATTTATGCACCAATAGCTGGCTATTGGAAGTGAATTCAACGCAGTTAGCGCTAAAACTGGCTGCTAGAAAGGCATTAATTATCCGAAGCTCAGGTTAATTTAGCTTATTGATATTAGGGTCTGTTGACCCTTGAGACTTAGGATTGCCTATGCTGAGTAGCTTGAAAATGTGGCGTGCTCGCGCCACCAGCAATGTAGAAGATCCGCTTTATGAATATGCGACGACGGGTAAAGTAAAATACCTAGAGCAAGTCATTGAGCGCTATCAAGGTGATTTATTTCACTTTCTAAAAACACAAACACAGGCGGCGTCGGCAGAAGATATATGTCAAAAAACATGGCTAAAAGTCATCGAAAAGAAAAGCGCTTATCGACAACAGGGTCACCCCAAGGCTTACTTGTTTCACATTGCACGTAACTTGCTAATCGATTCAATCAGGGCGTCAGGTAAACTCTCTGAGTTGACAGATAGTAAAGTAGGTATGACCAACTCCAATGAGTTCACAAAAACATCGGAGGAACAGTGGCTATACCAGCAAATTGCTACACTTCCTTTATTACAAAAAGAGGCGCTAAGCTTACAGTTAGAAGGGTTCAGTTTAGCTGAAATAGCACAAATTGTAGGGGCCACACAAGAGACTGTAAAAACTCGAATTAGATACGCAAAAGAGACTCTAAAGTCTCAAGTGGGTGAAGATCATGAGTAATTTAGACAAATTTGACGCCAAGTTAAAAGCGGCTTACCAAGCTAACAAGCAGGAAAAACCGTTAACTTTGGCTACTCGCATCAAGGTGCGACTAGTTAGCTTTGCCCATCATTATTTGGGTCGTATAGAAACTTGGCAGTGGAGCGCGGTTACTTGTTCAGTCGCTTTACTTTTCACCTTATGGTATCAAAATCAACATTTTGATATTGATAAAGAATATAACTCAAATGCTCATTTAGTCAGTTATGGAGATTTTCAACACATCGAAACGCATGAGCTACAGCAAGGCCAGTATCTTGCCCGTATAGATGAACAGAAAAAAGTGCTGGATGCTAGATTTGAGGCTGCGCAACAACAAGTTCAAGAACAGCGTTACGGTCGACTCGTTGCAATTAACGATGATGCTTGGTTAATTGAAGAGTGTAATACCCATACCCTCATCGAGTTAAAACAAAGCCTACTTAGCGTGATGCCACAGCCAAAAACTAGTGTTATCAATTTTAATACGCCAGTTATGCTAGCACTGTCGACCGCCAACAACGGACAAATTATTGCTATTGAAAGTACGGGGCACAACCAAGTTTTGGCTTGCCCCTAACTGGCGCTTACTCTTAAATCATAATAAGGCTGGCAATAAAGAAGCAGATAATTGCTAATACCCCGCCCACCAATGCATAAGGCAACTGGGTTTTAACATGAGTCAGTAAGTCACATCCAGATGCCAGTGCCGATACCGCGCTGGTATCAGAGATAGGCGAGCAGTGATCGCCAAATATACCACCGCTTAAAATAGCACCAAGCACAAGCGACGGCGGCAAGCCAAGCGCTTGAATCAGTGGCACACCAATCGGTATTAATATGGCAAAGGTGCCCCATGATGTGCCAGTTGTAAATGACATGATTGCACCTGTAATAAAGAGTACAGGTACTATCAAGTAAATAGGCAGATAGTCACCAACTAAAGACGCAACAAAAGTCCCTGTTCCCAACTCTTTTAGACTTGCACCTAGAGTCAAAGAGAGTAACACAATGCTTACCAATGGCAGCAGCTCCCCCATCCCCTTAAAGCCAACATCCATTAGCTCGTGATGACTAAATCTCTTACCAGTTAAAAGCAGCAGGTACGCAACGGTTGAAGCTAAAATTGTGGCATAAAGTACTGACTTAGAACCACTACCATTTGCCAATACACCATCGCCTGTCCAAAACATAAATCCAATCATACTTACAATCAGCGTTAATAAAGGGATCAGCATATAACGCGATTTGGTGGCACTTGGCCCACTACTTATTTCAGCTGTATGGTGCTTTAACTCTTGCTCTGCGGCCCTCATCGGTCCATGAACTTTATCAAAGACAATCGTATAGAGAACAATTAACAGTGCAATAATCGCATAAAAATTAAACGCGACACTACCCCATAAAATACTCACTGCCGACTGCTCAAGTTCGTAGTTACTCAGCAATCCAAGCACATAAGCACCCCAACCATTAAGCAAAATCAAAATACATACAGGAGCGCTAGTACTATCGATGATATAAGCCAAACGAGCCCGACTCATTTTGAACTTATCAAATAGTCCCCTCGCAACAATACCAGAGGTTAGTACACTCATATTTGATTCGATGAACACTGCAGTGCCAGTAAACATGGTTAGTAAGCCAACCTGACGTTTACTTTTAGCGACGCCTCGATTAAGCAGCATATTCACCGTTGCAGCAACCCCACCTGACTCTCGGATGAAGGCAAGCAATGCACCGATCACAATGCTAAAAATCAAGATCCGGCTGTTACCTGCCGATGTCGCAACCTCAATAACACGTTCAATACTGCCTACGAATGTGCCAGCAATTAGCGACTGCTGACCATGTAGAGCCAATAAAAATTCGGAAGAAACTAACGCTAAAATCAAAGCGATAATCACTTCTTTACGCCAAAACACGACTGCAATCGCAATCAAAGGTGGCAAAATCGAGTACCAAGCCATATAGTTTAGTCTATAAATTCAAAACACTTAGCTTAAGTTAAGCGGTTTAAAACACCAAGTCTTTGCGACTAAATTAAATTTAAGTCAACATTTAACCCCAATACTGGTACAATGAGTGTGTTTTGTGCAATGATATTCCTTTTTGGTCTATCGTAACGTTCCAATTGAACCTATAATATGGACAGATTAATTTAGTTCGGATTGAGTATCGTATGTCTACATTTGTCAAAATAAAAGCACTTCGTCCATCACTCTCAAATAGTGAAGCAAAGCTTGCTGACTTTACCTTGAACTCGGGCGATAAAATCCGTGCGCTTTCCTCCGTTGAGCTGGCACGCGAAGCCGGTGTCAGCCAATCTAGCGTCGTAAAATTTGCCCAAAAGCTGGGGTATAAAGGATTTCCAGCATTTAAACTTGCCGTCGTTGATGCGCTCAACGAGCAAACAGATACCAGCGCAGCAATTGATGAGTTAATTTCCAGTAATGACTCAATCGAGTTAATCGCAGATAAATTACAACTAAAACAGCAAAATGTTATTTCCGAAACTCGAAAACTTAACTCAGCAAAACAGTTTGAGAACGCAATTCAGTTGGTGAAAAACGCACGAAAAGTCATCGTATGTGCACTTGGTAGTACCTTCACTATGGCCCAAGATTTAACTTGGAAACTCCAAAAGCTTGGTATTCCGGCAATTGCTCAGGTCGATGAAATCAGTGCCTCTAGCTTTATTGCAACGATGGGAAAAGACGATCTTTTTATTGTGATCAGCAATACAGGAACCAGCAAGAGCTTGCTAACCTTGACTAATCAAGCTCTGGATAATGGCTGTAAATGTCTTGCCATTTCACGTTATGGTAGCCACTCACTCGCGGAAATGGTAGATGCGATACTATATTGCATCAATGAAGGGGAGCCACTTAAGCATTCAGGTATGCTGTCTCGTACTTCTCAAGCCTACCTTATTGACGTTTTATTCACGGCACTTGCACAATCAAACCTGCATTGGCAAAAACGCGTGGATAAGGCCAATGAAAACATGCAAGTATTGCGTAGCGAGTAAGACTTAAGCCACTCACGGCAGACTCGTGCTGCCGTTTACCTCTAGCAAAAACCCGTTACAGTCTCGGGTATAATAAATACTTTTTCTGCTGCTTTAAAAAATCTTGTACATCCTGCTGCCACAGTTTTTTCAGCTCTGATGCCGATTGGCCAGATTCAATGGCTTTGCGGATTTTGTCCGTGCCTGCAAGCTTATCGAGAAAATCGGGGGACTGAAAAAACGCTTTATTCTCGTGTTTGAACTGTGCATATGCAGCAACAAACCAAGTTAGATCAAAACCTCGTACATTGCTGTTTCTTAAGTCTAGGCCAAACGCAGTCACACCATTTAATTTAGGATTGGAAGCCGCACCTAGTACTGGTCGGGGAGTGAACTGAAACTCACCCAATTTAGGATCTGGATAGCCAAAAACTTGAAATGGAAAATCCGTTCCACGACCAACAGAAATAGGTGTCGCTTCAAAAAAGCACAAAGATGGATACAAGTAGATTGCTTGTTGGTTTGGTAGGTTAGGACTTGGTGGTATCGGCAATCTGTATTCGGTGGCACCGCTATAATTTCGCATTGGAAATACACGTAACTGTGGCGCTGTAAGCGAGGTTAACCACCCTTCTCCTTTAATCATAGTCGCCAGTTCGCCAACGGTCATGCCATGCAATACGGGAATGGGATGCATACCAACAAAAGATTGAAATGGTTTTTCTAATAATGGGCCATCAACATATGCGATATTTGGGTTTGGCCTATCAAAAACCCAAAATTCAATATTTGCATCGGCTGCAGCTTCCATCGCGAGGTGCATAGTGCTGATGTATGTATAAAAGCGTAACCCCACATCTTGAATATCAAAAATAAGCACATCGATATCTTTGAGCTGCTCAGGCCTTGGCTTTTTATTACTACCATAAAGCGAAATGATTGGTAGCCCAGTTTTCACATCTGTTGCATCATCTACTTTAGCACCCGCATCATAATTACCACGAAAACCATGTTCCGGTGCAAAGACCTTTTTAACATCCACTTCTTTATTAAGTAAGTAATCAACTAGATGTTGGTCGTCAATGCGGGATGTTTGGTTTACGATTAATCCGACGCGCTTACCTTTTAACACAGGTAAATACTCTTCTGCGCGCTCAGCACCTAATGTAAGCGCTTCAACAGTTAAAGGAACACAACAAAAAACAAGTAGTAATAAAATTCTGAGTGATTGAAACATATAACGCTTTCTCTAAATAAATACGCGATTAGGGTATCAGTCAGAAAAAAAATGAAAAGTATTTCGGGAGTTTAATCATGCAGTAGTGAACCTCCGAGCGTCGTCATATTTAACTTTCGTAAAAGATCGCAGGGTAAACCTGCTCCTACATGGATATTAGACACAAAAAAACCGACTTTCGTCGGCTTGTTTACCTCTATATTTCACCACTTGAGGAAAAGTGGCGGACGCAGGACGTGTGTTGTGGAGAGTGAACCTCCGACCGTCGTCATATTCAACTTTCATAAAAGATCGCAGGGTAAACCTGCTCCTACACGATACATTTAAGCACAAAAAAACCGACTTTCGTCGGCTTGTTTATCTCTTTATTTCACCAATTGAGGAAAAGTGGCGGATGCAGGACGTATGTTGTGGAGAGTGAACCTCCGAGCGTCGTCATATTCAACTTTCGTAAAAGATCGCAGGGTAAACCTGCTCCTACATGGATATTAGACACAAAAAAACCGACTTTCGTCGGCTTGTTTATCTCTTTATTTTACCACTTGAGATAAGTAGTGGATGCAGGACGTGTATTGTGGAGAGTGAACCTCCGACCGCCTGTTTTTACCTTCATTCTTTCACCACTTGAGGAAAAGTGGCGGATGCAGGACGTATGTTGTGGAGAGTGAACCTCCGAGCGTCGTCATATTCAACTTTTGTAAAAAATCGCAGGGTAAACCTGCTCCTACATGGATATTAGACACAAAAAAACCGACTTTCGTCGGCTTGTTTATCTCTTTATTTCACCACTTGAGGAAAAGTGGCGGATGCAGGACGTGTATTGTGGAGAGTGAACCTCCGACCGCCTGTTTTTACCTTCATTCTTTCACCACTTGAGGAAAAGTGGCGGATGCAGGACGTATGTTGTGGAGAGTGAACCTCCGAGCGTCGTCATATTCAACTTTTGTAAAAGATCGCAGGATAAACCTGCTCCTACATGGATATTAGACACAAAAAAACCGACTTTCGTCATATTCAACTTTTGTAAAAAATCGCAGGGTAAACCTGCTCCTACATGGATATTAGACACAAAAAAACCGACTTTCGTCGGCTTGTTTATCTCTTTATTTCACCACTTGAGAGAAAGTGGCGGATGCAGGACGTGTATTGTGGAGAGTGAACCTCCGACCGCCTGTTTTTACCTTCATTCTTTCACCACTTGAGGAAAAGTGGCGGACGCAGGACGTGTGTTGTGGAGAGTGAACCTCCGACCGTCGTCATATTCAACTTTTGTAAAAGATCGCAGGATAAACCTGCTCCTACATGGATATTAGACACAAAAAAACCGACTTTCGTCGGCTTGTTTATCTCTTTATTTCACCACTTGAGGAAAAGTGGCGGATGCAGGACGTGTATTGTGGAGAGTGAACCTCCGACCGCCTGTTTTTACCTTCATTCTTTCACCACTTGAGGAAAAGTGGCGGATGCAGGACGTATGTTGTGGAGAGTGAACCTCCGAGCGTCGTCATATTCAACTTTTGTAAAAAATCGCAGGGTAAACCTGCTCCTACATGGATATTAGACACAAAAAAACCGACTTTCGTCGGCTTGTTTATCTCTTTATTTCACCACTTGAGGAAAAGTGGCGGACGCAGGAGGATTCGAACCTCCGACCGCCTGGTTCGTAGCCAGGTACTCTATCCAGCTGAGCTATGCGTCCGTTACGAATGTATAGTTTTCCAACTTCTTTATATTTAACCACTTAAAGAAAAGTGGCGGACGCAGGAGGATTCGAACCTCCGACCGCCTGGTTCGTAGCCAGGTACTCTATCCAGCTGAGCTATGCGTCCGTTACTAATGTATAGTTTTCCAACTTCTTTATATTTAATCACCTAAAGAAAAGTGCCGGATGCAGGACGTATTTTTTGAAGGTGAACCTCCGACTTCCTGTTTCCTACCTTTATTATTTAACCACTCAAGGAGAAGTGGCGGACGCAGGAGGATTCGAACCTCCGACCGCCTGGTTCGTAGCCAGGTACTCTATCCAGCTGAGCTATGCGTCCGTTACGAATGTATAGTTTTCCAACTTTTTTAATATTTAACCACTTAAAGAAAAGTGCTGTACTCAGGACATGTTTTTTGAAGGTGAACCTCCAACTGCCTGTTTCCTACCTTTATTATTTAACCACTCAAGGAGAAGTGGCGGACGCAGGAGGATTCGAACCTCCGACCGCCTGGTTCGTAGCCAGGTACTCTATCCAGCTGAGCTATGCGTCCATACAAGACAACCATTAAAAATGGCGGAGAGGGAGGGATTCGAACCCTCGATAGGGCTACAAACCCTATACTCCCTTAGCAGGGGAGCGCCTTCGGCCACTCGGCCACCTCTCCGTCTTGTGGGGCGTATGATATAGGTTAGAAAAAATATGTCAAATACTTTTCTTGTAAAAAAGCACTAAATGGTGATAGATTGTGCAGTCTGCTTAGTTACTCGGCACTAACGCCAATTTTTACTCATTTTGTAGGGGGTTAGGATCGCTATAGGTATTTCTTAATGCACGTTGTTGACGCAAAACTTCGTCCAAAAATGCTTCTTGATAACCAAGCTGCTGAAACTCAGCGATGCAAGCCCGATAATATAAGATTCTCGCTTGCTCGTGCTCATCGACATTTTCAAACTCATTATTGCTCATCTTATTGGATTCCCTATTCGTTATTTTTAACGCAGTATTAGAACTTGAAAAAGACTAGTTAGGAAATTGGGATAATCTAGTTTCAAAAGAGAAACAACTTTTATGATGAATAGGAGTTGGCAATAACTACATAATAAAACTAAGTATTTAGAAATACTGTGAGATTTATCTTACGCAAATAACAGAAAAGCGCCATAAGGCGCTTTTCTAGATGTGCTTTCAGATTACGTAAAATACTTACTGTTCAGCTTGCACTTCAGGACGCATGTGTGGGAATAAGATAACGTCTTTAATAGTCGGTGAGTCCGTGAACAACATCACAAGGCGATCGATACCAATCCCCTCACCTGCTGTTGGTGGTAAACCATGCTCTAGCGCACGGATATAATCCGCATCGTAGTGCATTGCTTCATCGTCACCTGCATCTTTTTCTTCCACTTGGCGAGCAAAGCGCGCAGCTTGATCTTCAGCATCATTAAGCTCAGAGAAACCATTTGCAAGCTCACGGCCACCCACGAAGAACTCGAAGCGGTCTGTGATAAATGGATTTTCATCGTTACGACGTGCAAGCGGTGACACTTCCCAAGGATATTCAGTAATGAACGTCGGTTGGATAAGTCTGTGTTCAGCGACTTCTTCGAAGATTTCACATAGGAACTTACCTGGACCCCATACACAGTTTTCAGGGATCTTAACGTGAACTTTCTTAGCGTATGCTTTTAGTGCTTCAAAGTGGTTTTCTGGATCTTTGAAGATTTCAGCTTGTGCTTCAGCATCTGGGCCATATTGTAAAATAGCATCAGCCATAGACAAACGCTGGAACGCACTACCAAAGTCATACTCAATCGTCTCTGTCACTTCGCCTTCAGCATTCTTCACAGTATTAACAACCGTAGTAGTGCCTAACACGTCTTGTGCCACGGTGCGTAACATGTCTTCAGTCAAGTTCATCAAATCATTGTAATCCGCGTATGCTTGATAGAACTCAATCATAGTGAATTCAGGATTATGACGCGTAGATAAACCTTCGTTACGGAAGTTACGGTTGATTTCGAACACACGATCAAAACCACCAACCACTAGACGCTTAAGGTATAACTCAGGCGCGATACGTAGATACATATCGATATCTAGTGCATTGTGATGCGTTACAAATGGGCGTGCAGAGGCACCGCCAGGAATAACCTGTAGCATCGGCGTTTCCACTTCCATAAAGTCACGCTCGGCTAAGAAACGGCGAATACCTTCAATCACTTTTGAACGAATACGGAATGTTTCGCGTGTGTCCATGTTAGTGATCAAATCAACATAACGCTGACGGTATTTTGCTTCTTGGTCAGTCAGGCCGTGGAACTTTTCAGGTAGTGGACGTAGCGACTTAGTCAGTAGTTCATACTCAACCATGTCGACGTATAAATCGCCTTTACCGGATTTATGAAGCGGACCTTTAACACCAACGATATCGCCGATATCTAATTGACCATACTTCTCTTTTAGGTCTTTTTGTACGTCTTTTGAAGCATAAGCCTGAATACGACCTTTCATGTCTTGCAACACTAAGAAAGGACCACGTTTCGCAAGCAAACGACCCGCAACAGAAACATGATGATCAAGTTCTACTAGCTCTTCCTTCGATTTATCACCAAACTTAGCTTGTAGATCTTGTGTGTAGTCTTCGCGGCGGAATGAGTTCGGGTGGCCATTCGCAGGGCAATTTTCCCGGATCGCATCTAGCTTGCCACGACGCTCAGCAATAAGTTTATTTTCGTCTTGATTGTGATCTGTCATTGTTTAGCTCTTAGTTTAGCTTGTGGATTAAAGGCCTGATTTCAGGCTTGCTTCGATAAATTTGTCTAAATCGCCGTCTAGTACGGCTTGGGTATTGCGATTTTCAATACCTGTACGCAAATCTTTAATACGTGAATCATCTAGCACGTATGAACGGATTTGGCTGCCCCAGCCGATGTCAGATTTTGCATCTTCTTGGGCTTGCTTTTCAGCGTTTTGCTTTTGCAGTTCAAGTTCAAACAATTTCGCCTTTAACTGCTTCATCGCTTGATCTTTGTTCTTGTGCTGCGAACGGTCATTCTGACACTGCACTACGGTATTGGTTGGTAAGTGCGTAATACGTACCGCAGATTCTGTACGGTTAACGTGCTGACCACCCGCGCCCGATGCACGATATACATCGATACGAAGATCTGCAGGATTAATATCGATTTCGATATTGTCGTCAATTTCTGGATAAACGAATACAGAAGCAAACGAAGTATGACGACGGCCGCCTGAATCAAAAGGACTCTTACGTACTAAGCGGTGTACGCCCGTTTCTGTACGAAGCCAACCGTAAGCATATTCGCCCGTGACTTTAACTGTCGCGCCCTTAATACCAGCAACATCGCCATCTGTCGCTTCAACGATTTCGGCTTTAAAACCTTTCGCCTCAGCCCAGCGCAGGTACATACGCAGCAACATGTTACACCAGTCTTGAGCTTCAGTACCGCCAGAGCCTGACTGTAAGTCGATGTACGCATCGTTGGCATCTTGCTCGCCTGAGAACATACGACGAAACTCTAGTTTTTCCAGCTGCTCAACAAGGCCGTTGACCTCTTGCTCTGCTTCAGTGAAGGTTTCTTCATCTTCGGCTTCTACGGCGAGCTCAACTAAACCCTCTGCATCATCGGCACCAGACACGAGATTGTCGATGGTTTCAACAATCACTTCTAAATTCGATTTTTCTTTGCCCAGTGCTTGGGCTCTTTCCGGCTCATTCCATACAGCGGGATCTTCTAATTCGGCATTAACTTCTTCTAAACGCTCTTGCTTTAGAGCGTAGTCAAAGATACCCCCTAAGAAGCTCTGTACGTTCGCGAATTTCCTTGATTTGGTTAATCACAGGATTCACTTCAAACATTTACCTTTACTCCAGAACTAAATTTGTCGGTTTGTGAATTCACACAAACAGGTCTGACAACGGGTCAGACCATAGATTTAAGCGACCAATAGTATCAAATAATAACCGCGCTTAGCATCCCTTAAAGTGAGAATTTTGGGAGTTTTTTAACAAACTCAGTACGCACATCTCTATTAATTCGATTGCGCCTGAAGTTCACGCACAATGAGCTGCAAATTATATTTACCACGAAACTCATTAATATCTAATTGATAAGCAAATAAAGCATGGGTTGCCTGGAGATTTGGCCAAGCCCGAACGTCAACGTTAAATGCTATCGCATCAACCAATCGGCCCGAGCGATGCTTAAGCACAAGTTTTAGATGTTTGTCGCCAACAATACGTTGCTGCACCAACTCAAATACATCCTGAAATACCGGCTCACTAAATTGCTGCCCCCACGGACCTGCCTGCTGTAGTTCAAAAGCAAAATCCATGGTAAAGCAATCGCCCGGCAGTTCACCATCCGTCAAGAGAATGCTTTGCTTTGCTTCTTCACTCAGCGTCGCACTGACGTTTTGTTCAAATACCTGTTTAAACCGCGCAAATTCAGACTCTAAAATGGTCAATCCTGCTGCCATCGCATGGCCACCAAACTTTACAATTAATTCTGGGTGCTGGGTATTGATTGACTCTAAAAGGTCGCGCATGTGTAGACCTTCAATAGAACGACATGAGCCCTTGATCTCGCCGTTGTCGCCTTGTGCAAAAATAATACATGGGCGGTGATATTTTTCTTTTAAGCGTCCCGCCAGAATACCTATCACACCTTGATGCCAATCATCTTGATACAAACACAAGGCATCTGGTACTTCTTGGCTTTTAAGTACCAAACGCTCCAATACCGCTTGCGCCTCTTGCTGCATACTTTGCTCAATCTCGCGTCGTTCTATATTTAGACTATCGAGCTCGGATGCAATACGGCGAGCTTGGTTAATGTCTTTCGATAACAAGCAAGCAATACCTAAACTCATATCGTCAAGACGCCCCGCGGCATTGAGTCTTGGCGCTAACGCAAAGCCAAAATCACTGGCACTTAATCTAGCATTATTACGGTTAGAAACCTCGATTAGCGCTTGGATCCCCGGTCGCGTTTGACCACTGCGGATCCGGGCGAGTCCTTGGTGTACCAAAGTGCGGTTATTCGCGTCCAACGCCACAACGTCAGCCACGGTTCCTAGGGCAACAATATCTAATAATGTCGCCAAATTTGGCATCGCGACATTTTGCTCCACAAAATAGTTTTGCGCCCGTAAGTAATGCCTCAGCGCTATCAGCAGATAAAAGGCAACCCCAACGCCCGCGATAGACTTAGACGGGAAATCGCAGTCAAGACGATTTGGATTAACAATCGCATCGGCAATCGGCAACTCATCACCTTGTAAATGGTGATCAGTAACAATCACCTTAATACCCGCCTGCTTCACGATTTCGACACCGCGAATACAGGAAATACCGTTATCTACGGTGATCACCAAATCAGGTTTTATGGCGACGATTTGCTCGGCCAATGCAGGGCTTAGACCGTACCCCAAGCTAAATCTATCAGGCACGAGGTAATCCACACGCTGAAAACCAAACTGAGGCAGACCCTCCATTAATACGGCGGTGCTCGTTGCGCCATCGGCGTCAAAGTCACCAACAATCAACACTTGTTGTTGCAAAGAAAGTGCTTCAGCCAGAATTTGGCTTGCAAGCTCGATGTCTTTAAATAATTTAAAATCGTGTAAGGTTGCGGCGCTATTATCCAGTTCAACGACCGATTTAACCCCTCTGGCAGCATAAAGCTGCTTGATCACGGGATGCAGTGAAGCCGGTAAATGGCTGTCATCAACCCAGTCTCTTGGTTTAATTTCTGTATGCATACTTTTTCACAAAACAAAAAAGGCCAAAATGGCCTTTTATATTCTTTATCTTGCTATCTTATCGAGTTCTCAACGCGAACTCCATCGCTAAGCGTGAGTCATTATGACTTAGGGCTATTTGCGTCTAGCATTTGTGCAATAGCTGCAGCAGGTTGATAACCTGGGATCATAGAACCATCTTCAAGAATGATCGCTGGCGTTCCTGAAATGCCAAAACTTTGCCCAAGTTGATAGTGCTCAGCTACTGGCGCGTGGCAGTTTTCAACTGGTTTCACTGCACCACCAGCTTTCGCTTCAGTAAGTGCAGCTGCTGCGTCTTTTGCACACCATACGTTTTTCAAATCTTCATAGCCTGAGCCACGCAAACCACCACGTGGGAAAGCTAGGTATTTCACGGTAATACCTGCCGCTAAATAATCTTCTAATTCACGGTGCAGTTTGCGGCAGTAGCCACAAGTAATGTCTGTGAATACCGTGATTTGATGTTTTTCGTTTTCCGCTTTATAGACGATCATTGAGTCTTCGTATTCAGCGATACCTTTCTGGCGCACATCACTCAACGCGTCTTCGGTAATATTACGACGGTTATCAAGATCAATCATAGTGCCCTGAATCAGATATTTACCATCGGCACTTGAATACAGCACCCCTTTATCTGTGATCACTGTTTTTAAGCCAGCAAGCGGACTATTTTTGATTTGCTTAACCGTTATACCCAATCCGCTAAATTGCGTCGTAATTGGGTCTACTGGTGCTGTTGGTGCGACAGGACCCTCAACTTGCTCAGCGAAAGCGCCAAAGCTCAATGCCAGTGAAGCGGCAACTATTAGTTTTTTCATTATGTTCTCTCTAAACCTGTTATTTGAGGGGTTCACGCGCCCCTTTGTGCTACTCACTAAGACCGGAGTAACCATAAATAATTCCCAAGCAACAAAAATTAAGCTCTTGGGTGATGCTGCTGGTGCAATGTTTTTAAACGTTCACTGGCAACATGTGTATAAATTTGAGTCGTCGACAAGTCGCTATGGCCAAGCATCATTTGCACAACTCGCAAGTCAGCGCCATGATTCAATAAATGTGTTGCAAAAGCATGACGTAGCGTATGTGGCGATAACGGCGACTTAACGTCTGCCAAAATAGCATAGTGTTTTATGCGATGCCAAAAAGTTTGTCGCGTCATGCCTATACCGCGCTTGGATGGAAAGACAAAATCAGTAGCATGTTTGATCATTAAGCCCCGCCCTTTTTTGAGAAATTGTTCGATCCAATGCAATGCTTCTTCACCCATAGGCACTAAGCGTTCTTTGCCTCCTTTACCACGCACAAGTACAACAGCTTGTCTCATGTTGACTTGCTCCATTCTTAGCCCGACTAACTCAGTCACGCGCAACCCCGTGGCATACAAGAGCTCGAGCATTGCCTTATCTCTCAGCCCCATCGGGTCGTCACAATCAGGAGCATTTAACAAGGCCTCAACTTCTTGTTCTGACAAGGTTTTTGGCAGCGACGGTGTTGTTTTAGGTTGCGCAATAGTATCCAGTGGAGACTGCGCGATTTGTTTTTCTCTCAACCAATATAAATAAAATCTCTTTAATGCACTAATGGCTCGCGCGTTACTCTTTGCTTTTAAGCCCTTGTCTATTCTGTGTGCCAAATAAGCCTCGACGTCTTGGCTTGTGATTGCCAGTAAAGAAGACACCGAGGTTTCTGCTTTTATAAATAAGAGAAACTTTTCAAGGTCACTGCGATAAGCTGCAATGGTATTTTCACTGAGCCCTTGCTCCAAAAATAGCGCATCTAAAAAGGCTTCTATATATTGCAGATCGGACAGTGTATGGGTAGTTGCTTGGTGTTCGCTCACAGAGTACCTGTATTAATTATTAACGTCATGATGTAGACTTGCCACCTATAATACCAGTCAAATTGAAAGTGATAAATACAATGCAAATTGGGTTATTTTACGGCTCGACAACATGTTACACAGAAATGGCCGCAGAAAAGATTCAAGAAATCATCGGCAAAGACACAATTACCTTATTTAATATTAAGGACGAGCCGCTAAAACAAGCTGAGCAGTTTGACTTCCTCATTTTTGGTATCTCAACATGGGACTTCGGCGAACTTCAGGAAGACTGGGAGTCTCACTGGGACGATATCGACAGCGTTGATCTGAGCAACAAAGTGATAGCGCTATTCGGTATGGGTGACCAACAAGGTTATGGTGAATGGTTTCAAGATGCACTAGGCATGCTACATGAAAAAATTGCCCCTCAAGGCGTCACCTTTTTAGGTTACTGGCCAAATTCAGATGACTATGAATTTGAAGCGTCAAAAGCACTTACCGAAGATAAAAGTCAGTTTGTTGGCCTGGCACTAGATGAAGACAGTCAATACGATAAAAGCGACGAGCGTATCGCAACTTGGATAGAGCAAATCATGACGGAATACGCCGAATTAGATGTTTAGCGCAGTAAGCGTTAGCACTAATCCAAAGTGTTAACGCCCATTCCTAATATCATCTGTAAAACTGACTCAATGCGGCCTCAATTTGTGATAGCTTATACGGCTTATGGATCACATTATCAAAAACTTCATTTTGAGCTTGAGTTAAGAAAATATCAGCGGTTATCGCCAAAACCGGTAGCCTTGAATTTTCTTGTTTGATTAAATGTGCCGCCTCTGTACCACTCATACCCGGAAGATTCACATCCATAAAAATGATGTCAAAGTGTTTTTCTTTTGCCACTTCAAAATAGGCTTCAGCAGATTCGAAAATATCATAACTACAATTCAGTTTGTCGAGTATCGCAGTGATCAGTAGCTGATTAAGCGGATTGTCTTCTATTACACCAATTTGATGATAGAAAATGGCAATATGCTCTGTTTTTGGCGGCGAAGCGACTTTTACTCCACTTTCACTTCGGCACGGAATAATAAACACCACCTCAGTTCCTTCGCCCTCTTGACTGGAGACACTGATCCGCCCTCCCATAATATCAATAAGTGCTTTAGTTACACATAGGCTTAACCCAACCCCTAAGTTTCCTCTGCCCTCAAACATACTAAAACGGTCAAACAGATTACTTTGCTCGAGCGCTGAAAGGCCTTTACCACTGTCTTTTACGATAAACTGTATTTCATTACCAATGACATATGCTCTGAGCACCACCTCTTGCCCAGCCTCGCTGCACTGAATTGCGGTGTCGAGTAAAGTCTCTATAACGCGTGACACTTTATCCTTATCGAGCATCAAAGCCTCACCTTTATAGACACCAGCAATAGAGTGCGTAATCGTAATATCGTGTTGTTTTGCCTCAGTAGCAAAGCGAGCAACTGACTGCTTTAGTAGATCGGATAATGAACAAAGAATGGGTTCAAACTGAACTTTTTCACCTTCAATAAGCTCAAGCTCTAATACGGAATCAATGACAGTAAGCAGTTTACTCCCTCCTGTTTCTATATTTTGCAGGTAGCTTGTCGTAGATTCAGAAAACCCTTCTGCTTCAGCAGAGTTGAGTACCACATCATTAAAGCCAATGATGGCGTTAAGTTGAGTGTGTAATTCATGGCTGATATCAGATAAAAAACTGTCTTTGGAATCATTGAGCAGCTTAAGTACGTTTACTTCTCTGCGCAGTTCAAGTTGCCGAATTACCTGACGCCCCAAGGTGGCGAGTGTTTTCTTTTGCAAATCGGTGAGTTTTTTGGGCTTATCACTGATAGCACAAATAGTGCCTACCTTATAACCGCCAGAGCTAATCAGCGGTGCACCGGAATAATGGCGGATTTTCGGACCGCCAGTAACCAGTGGATTGTCAAAAAAGCGTTCATCTTCTAGGGCATCTTGCACCTCAAATACATCCTCTTGCAAAATAGCATGAGAACAAAAGGAGATATCTCGATGGGTTTCATCCACATCCAGCCCCACTTTAGACTTAAACCATTGGCGATTTGTATCTATCAAGCTAATAAGCGCGATAGGCGTTTCACAGATCTCTGACACCAGCTGCGTAATTTCATCAAGATTTGCTTCTGCAGCAGTATCCAATACCTTATATTCGCGCAGCGCTTTGAGGCGATTCTCTTCGTTATTTGGGATCTCGGCTTTTTTCATGGACACCTACACAAGCGAATTAAACCAGCTAAGTACACGTAAATCAGACTGCACTTTTAACACGATGATTCTGACTATTTCTCAGCTAAAGTGTAGAAGATAAATCACGATACAAGCAAAAAATATCCATCACATTTTTAGGTAAAACTCATGACATAAAGAAACAAAATCATTCGTATATTGGTTATCTACATCGTATATCACCAACGATTGCTCATGACTTGGTTGTGCTATGTTTTGTTTGCCTATCAGTAGCAATCTGCGAGAGTAAGATTTACTCGGGGTAGTTTTAATCGCACAGCTTGAAACAAGAAACCAATTTCGCGCTTTGGCAAGCTGACAAAAGAGCAAACTCTCTTGATAGGGTAAAATTACCGCAAGTTGCCCAGCATCCGATGTGAACTTTTCGAAGGCATCAAGCAACGCATCAAAACTCAGGCTGTCCGTGTGTCTCGCTCTATTTCTCGCTTGATTTTCTCCTTTCAAACTCGCGTTGAAGTAAGGTGGGTTTGATACCATGAGGTCAAAGCGCAGCTCGCTATCAAACTTTTGTATTGCACAGCGATGCAGCTCAATATCAGGCCACGGGCTGTGCTTGATATTAAACTCTGCATCTTTTAACGCATCGTCATCAATCTCAACCGCATGGACTGTGCTCATTGGACTTCGCTGTTTACACATCAATGCGATAAGCCCAGTTCCCGTTCCGACATCAACAACCCGGTTGGCTTCAGCGAGCGGAACCCACGCGCCAAGCAAAATACCATCGGTCGAAACCTTCATTGCCGCATGATGCTGGGTCACCGAAAACTGTTTAAATGCAAACTGAGACATCCTATACCTTTGAGAAAATGCAATAGCAACGTATAATTCCGCTATTGTCCTTTATTTGTGATGCAATATGCAATTTACTGAATTTGATTTAGACAGCAAGCTGATTAGTGCGATTAAAAAAATGGGTTTCGATACTCCCACCAGCATTCAACAGATGGCTATTCCTGAAGCGCTAATTGGCCGAGATATTCTCGCCAGCGCACCAACCGGTACGGGTAAAACCGCTGCATTCTTGATCCCTGCGATTCAGTATTTGCTTGATTTCCCTCGCAAAGAGCCAGGCTTTGCCCGCGTACTTATCATGACGCCAACACGTGAACTTGCCTATCAAATACACGAGCAATGTGAACTCCTTGCCGCGGGTGTTAACCTTAAGATAGGCGTGGTAACTGGCGGTATTAATTACGGCAGTCACAAAGAAATATTCGAAAAGAACAATGATATTCTCATCGCAACGCCTGGTCGTTTGATGGAATATCTTGAAACCGAGAACTTCCACGCAGAAAACGTTGAGCTACTGATCTTAGATGAAGCCGACCGCATGCTAGATATGGGCTTTCGAAAAGAAATGCTACGTATTTGCTCTGAAGCAGTTAACCGTCGTCAATGCTTTTTGTTCTCTGCAACCCTTGAGGGCGAAAGCGTTGAGAAGTTTGCTGAACGTATATTACAAGACCCAGCACTACTTGAAGCCACGCCATCACGTAAAGAAAAAGGTAAAATTCATCAGTGGGTTCACCTTGCTGATAACTACGAGCACAAAGTCAATTTGCTCGCACAACTACTAGATGACGAAGAAGTAACCAAAGCGGTTATCTTCGTAAAAACGCGTGAACGCCTAGAAACACTCGTTGGCGAGCTATTTGCTAAAGGCATTAAAACCACTTGGCTGCGTGGTGAAATGCCACAAGACAAGCGCATGGCTGCGATGGCAAGTTTTCACAGTGGTAAGACGAATATCTTAGTGGCAACAGATGTTGCAGCCCGTGGTATCGACGTTGCGGATATCAGCCACGTATTTAACTTTGATATGCCACGCACCGCAGATATTTATGTACACCGCATCGGTCGTACAGGCCGCGCAGGTAAAAAAGGGACCGCGGTTTCCTTGGTTGAAGCCCACGATGTTGAGATTTTAGGTAAGGTTGAGCGTTACACCGACCAAAAACTTAAGCGCCGTGTAATTAAAGGCCTTGAACCTAAACATAAAGAAGCAAAAGCACCGAAGAAGAAAAAAGATCCGGTGAAAATCAAAGCGAAAAAGAAAGCCGCCAAGGTTAAAAAGAAGAAGTAACACAAAAAACCAGCGTCAGTACGCTGGTTTTTTTATGCTAATTTGAGCAAGTGCTAATATGAGTAAACCTTAGCTTACTTTGTTAGATTTGGCTGATAAAACTTAGTAAATCTAACGGTCGTATATGCGCCAATAGCAGGCTGTGGTAACGCCGCATTTAAGTATTTACTTCACTTCCTCAGCTTTGATGTTAATAGTGATGGGTGTGACTTATTTTTCATGCTTGTTAGCTATACATTTAACCTAATGTAAAGTCTAATTGTACCTTAAGATCTTTTTGAATAACGGCAACGCCATTCTCTACTTTAGGGGCATATTTCCAATTGGAGAGAGCTTTGATTGCAGCTTTATCAAAGACTTGTTCAGGTACAGACTTTAGTACCTGAATGTTAATAGGCTTTCCACTTTCACTGATATCAAAACTCATTTGAACATAGCCTTCGATTCTATTGCGAGCAGCATAAGCTGGATATGTTGGATTTGCTGTTTCTTGTAGGGTAGCATTAGCTCTATCAGGTAATGGTTTTGAAGCACACCCCATTAGTAAAGCAATTGCTAATGACACCAAAATTGAATATTTCATAAAACCCCTTTCGTATAGCGCCCAAAGCAGCGGCGCGCGTTAGCGTGTCCAGCCACGTAGTGGCGATGCTGCCTTTGCTTGTTATGTTTTTTTACCTAATAATTCTGACTGTTTTCGGGTTAATTCATCGAATACTGGCTTTACTGAATCCATTAAACCCTTCGTTGGCCAATTATTCACAGATACATGTTCCGAAAAGTCCTGATTTTCCCATTGAGCTATAACTGCTCGATATGAACTAACATGGGATAGCGCCAGCGTGAATGCTTCAGGAATTTCATCTCCTTCAATGAGATGTATATTTTCGATTATTATTGATTCAACTCTCTCATTAAGAGGGTGGAATACATTTACAATCCATGTCCTCCACTTTAGCAATTCAGCTTCTGAAAGTTGGTCTTCACCTTTTCCAAAATACCCTGGCATTCCATGACTAGGCCAATGTTTTTTAGTAAAAGAAACCCAAGTTTCATGGCTTGCCGTTAATGTTGCCATTAGTGGCCCATATAGATTTTCTAATTGTTCGTTAATTCGAGCGAGTTGCGCTGACCTTTTCTCAAAATGCAGTTTGCTAAAATGTGCTACAAGCCAACCCGTAACGGCGATGAGCGCACCCGCTATAACTTTTTCCATGGTGATTTAGGCTCCTTCTCTGAAAACATAACATTTTAGTATTTATGCGACATGCAGTTTGTGTTGCATAATCGCTTGTTGGACTGAGCAGCTAGGTGTGTCAGAATTGGTGTTGTTTATGCTATGGCTTACTTAGAAAAAATAGGCTTTTTGGAGGCTTTCACTTTCCTAGCTAGTGTAATCAGTTTAGCTAGTGTTATGTAAGCTTTCCCTGCTGCATCGCTCAGCGCTTATTATGTCTTCATTACACCTAAATTTGCCTTAAGAAGCAATTATATTTTTTACGCGTACAGAGGCCGCTAGCTTGAGCAATTAAGCAGGTTAATTACTTGATTTTACAAAGCAGCCATAATCAAGCATCCCCTCCTTGGCTAATATCAAAGCGCATCCATGCGCTTCTCGTTCATTCTTTTTAAACGACGAAAAAGAACGAACCAAGAAAACGTCGCCCCAACATCACACTCAATCCTCAAGCCCTAAGCCGATATATAATACCAATTGCACTAAGTCTCCAATCAATTTGAAGGGTGAAATACCATATTAGCGTCGTTAAAAATTTCTCATTTAGAACAACTAAATAGCAAAATTTTTGCCTAGCTACTAAAGCTATTTCTCCGCTTCAAATTGCTCATTTACCTAATACAATTGGTAGCAACCGTCTTGTAAGGCACATCCCTATGCCAGACAAGACTTGGCCGACATCCTGTCGGCACATTGCATATCAGCTTATGTTTTTCGGGTGTGATGGAGGGGGGATTGGTTTTGACTGCGAGTTCTAGTTTTTCTCTCAAAAGCAGCAAATTTGCCTGCAAGCACCAAACAAAACTATCAGCACCGTTTTCCTCCCTCATCACACCCGAAAGTGAATTGCCAATGAGTCATTTCAACGCATGGATGCGTGAAAAGCGGTGACAGGGCCAAGGATAGCCCTTACACCGCGGTGACGTTCATATTGGCAATTTACTTGAGGAGTCAGTGTGATGTTGGGAGTGCCCTTTCTTTTGCGCAACGATTCTTTGGCCATCAAAGAAAAGTAAGTCGTAGTCCATGGATGGGTGTCGAAACCAGTCAGGAGGACGGGCTGACTTTACGGTAAATTTCGAGCTACCAGTCGTTAGCAACATAAACCTCCATGTTTAATATCAAAGCGCATCCATGCGCTTCTCGTTCATTCTTTTTAAACGACGAAAAAGAACGAACCAAGAAAACGTCGCCCCAGCATCACACTCAATCCTCAAACCCTAAGCTGATATAGTGCAACCGCCTTGTAAGGCACGTCCCTGTACCAGACAAGACTTGGCCGACATCCTGTCAGCGCATTGCATATCAGCTCATACTTTTCGGGTGTGATGGAGGGGGAGTAAGTTGCTTGTGAGATCTTCTACAATTTTTATGATTAAGCTGCTTGCAAGCATTGCAAAGACTATCAGCGCAGCCTCCTACCCCACAGTCTAAATAGTTTTGTGGGAGGCGGTTCACCCGCCGAGAAGTTATGCTCTTCTGGTGTGGTTAAGGGGATTAGTTTTGACTGCGAGTTCTAGTTTTTCTCTCAAAGCAGCAAATTTGCCTGCACTCACCAAAAAACTTTTCAGCACAGTATGTCTCCCTCATCACACCACTACAACAAATCAAATACCGGCTCTATCGCATTTAGACTGAAGTTGTCCAGATCCAAGCGGTGCTGTATTCCTAACGGCAAAATCCACTGCGGATCGGTATGGCCGAAATCAAGCCGAGTTATTACGGGTAAACTGTCACAGCCAAACTCATCACGTACAACCGATAAAATCACCTCATCAAGCTCAGCCATCTCGCGCTCGCTGTAATCCCGTGCACGGCCAATCATTAAGCCGGATAGTTTTTCAAACACCCCCATCACCCCATAGTTACGTAACCAAAAGCGAATATAATCTTGACTAGGTTTATCCTCAGAGGTTTCTAAAAATAGCAATTTGTCTTGCCAAAATGACGGCGATGGCCAGTATTCTGTGCCTTTTAGCATCTCCATCACTTCAAAACAGCCGCCAAATAGCCGCCCTTCCACTTGCCCAGTACCTTGCAGTACTTTTGGACCATTTGTCGCAATTGCGGGATGCAGCTTACCGACGTTTTCTGGTATTGCCCACTCCGGATAGCCATGAGAATAAGCTTTGAATATTGGATAATGGACTTCACCTAGCAGCGCCTGCACTAAATAGGCTTGATATTCAGCACTAGCATTGTGGTACTGGGAGAAACCGGCCATGACTGATGGGCCGTTAAAAGTGACTAATCCCCATTGGTTCAGCAGTGTGGTCAGCGTGGAAAAATCAGAATAGCCCATCATAAACTTAGGGTTATTCAAGATAACGGATTTATCTAAATAAGGTAGGATCCGCGCGGAATCTGAACCACCAATAGAAGAAATTATCCCGGCTATATTCGGATCGGCAAAGGCATCATTAATATCTTTTGCACGTAATTGCGGCTGTGAAAAGAGTACGTCTGCAGCCGTTCGAGCCGACGGCATTTCGACAATATTAAAACCAAGCGAACGCAAGTTTGCCAGCCCTTGATCAAAGATGTGGGGAAATATACCTGGGCCACCCCAGCTAGGTGATACAATCGCAAGGGTATCACCTCGGTTTAGTTTTTTAGGCTTGCGCAATTGCACCGTTTATCCTGCCTTAATGGAATATTCATTAGCGACTAGATATATCCAATTAAGACTACAAAATCAAATACTCACTCAAGCTTTCATCTCGAAACGGAACTAAATAAACAGATGTGGCCTTGCCTTTCATTAGCAAGAGATAAGCATGACAATAATGATTAAAAATAAGTAACCCTGCTACACTTGGATTTGCTATACCAATTGCAGCAGCCTTGTATTTCGTTTCTTAATTTTTTTAGTTAGGATAAGCAACAAGGCTACATGTTCAGCCTTGTTGCAACTTATCACTTAATAAAGCGAGGTAAGATGGAAAAGACTGCATCTATAGAGGAAGTTAGAGCTAAAGTTGGAAATGGTAAGATATTTTCAGGTGAGTCAAACGTAAACAGAGCTATTTCTAAATGGCATATACTCTCACCACTTTTTATAGCTTTACCATACAGTCAAGATTTTAAACCGGTTATGCTTGTTGATGGCTTTAAGAAAAGCGCATTTAAATTTAACAAGAAAAAATCTCAGTTCATCATCATATACTCAATATTCGCCACATTAGTCTCATTACTTTTATTCACATATACAAAAAATGAAAAACTACTAAACCTTACCTTATCAGGACTAATAGTAACGCTATACTTAACAATTGACTACATCACAATTTCAAATAATCTGCAGAGCCTAACTGATAGAAATGTGTTTATCTCTAACCTATCACACAGGTATAAAAAACATGCTGCAAAATGGTTTTTTATATGCTTAGCCATAGGATTAATTCAAGTATTTATAAACTACTTAGCAGGTGGGTTTGAAGAAGCAGCGTATCGATATGGTGGGATTTATAAGTTAATTATGGCAGGTGAATGGTGGCGAATTATCACAGCATCATTCTTTCACTCTGGATTAACCCACTGGTTTAGTAATCTTGCTTTCGCATTGTTATCAGGTCCATTATTTATAGCATTAGTGAGAAGAACAGGGTTATTTGTTTTTATTTCAGGTTGTATCACTGGAGCTATATCTGCATATTTTTTGTATTTTTTTGGTCTCACCTCTGCTGACGCATATGGCGGAATTTCTGCAGGAATATATGCATTACTTGGTTACATCACCATTAACTCATATAAAAACAAAAATATAAAAACTGGAAACCTGCACATATCAATAGTTAACTTTTTATTTATGAGCACCGCTTTAAGCGCACTACTATCACATTCGATTAGCAATACTGCACATATATCAGGATTTATTACTGGGGTTTTACTAGCATTCTTGTGCAAACACCGAGACAAATATAAATAGTGGAATACTTCACTATTTATATTTATCACCTTGTAAAGTTCAGACTAACTTAAAAAACAACTCAGACTGTCAATTAGATATTCTAACGATACATATATATGTTAATTTAACAAGTTCGAGTTAACTTAGGTGACAGTTTGAGCTTAGCACATCATTTCAACAATATTAAAACCAAGCGAACGCAGGTTTGCTAACCCTTCCTCAAAGATGTGAGGAAATGTACCTGGGCCACCCCAGCTAGGTGATACAATCGCAAGGGTATCACCTCGGTTTAGTTTTTTAGGCTTGCGTAATTGCACCGTCTATCTTGCCTTAATGGAATATTCATCAGCAACTAGATATATCCCATTAAGACAACAGAATCAAATACTTATTCGAACCTTTCAACGCGAAACGGAGCTAAATCAACAGAGGTAGGTTTGCCTGTCATGAGTTCAGTAATAAGCGTGCCAGTAATGGCCGACATTAAAATCCCCGTCCTAAAGTGCCCACACGCATTAATGTAACCTTCCACGCCATCAACGGGGCCCAAAATTGGCAGCTCATCCGGTGTACCAGGTCTAAGTCCTGCCCAACAACGTTTAATACTCGACTCTTTTAGCACTGGCAAACACTTCATAGCACCTTGTGACAACTCGGTTATTTTATCTAGACTGTTGGTGGTATCGAAGCCTTTTTCCTCCGTTGAAGAGCCAATTAAAATCTCGCCGTTGTCTTTTTGTGCAATGTAGCAATCACTGGTACTGATACAACCATTTAATACTTTAGGCATGCGCTCAGACAGCACTATTTGACCCTTAACAGGGTAAACTGGCATGTGTTTACCTGTCGCCTGATGGTAAATGTCATCCGCCCAGGCACCAGCGGCATTAATTAGAGTCTCGCAATGCAGGCTTTGATCTTGTGTCTTCACGCCTATCACCTTACTGCCTTCACGCAGTACCTCTAGCACTTCGGTATTCAAAAATAACTCAACACCATTTTGGCGTGCTCCTTCGGTATACGCATCAACTAACCGGTATGGGTTTACCTGATGGTCGCAAATAAAATCTATTGCACCAATTGCATCTGGGGTGATGTAAGGCTCCTCTGCACGTAATTGCTGTTGGTCTAACCACCTGATCTGCGAAGACAAATTAGGGATCCCTGACACTATGCTATCTGCATATATTTCATCATCGCGATTGTACATAATGAATTTAAGACCGGTACGTTCAAACTTAAAGTCGACATCGTGTCTGGCCAGCATTTCTTCATGCAGTGCTGGATATAACTCATTTGATTTGAGTGCAAGTTCAAAAAAGCATTCTGGTAATTGATGCGGCCGCAATGTTTCCGCAGCTTCGGTATCTCCTTCACTTTGGAGCTTCGACAAGGTTTTGAAGAAGATCACACCACAGCCAAGTCCGACCGACTCACCAATTGCCCATAATCCACCCGCAGATGCACGAGACGCGTTACCCGGCTTTTTTAAATCTACTAACGCGATTTTTAGGTTGGTATCGCGGCTTAAAAAATAGGCACAAGCCGCACCAATTACACCGCCACCTGCGATAATGACATCATACTGCTTCATGGTTTTTCTCCAGTAAAGTAAACGGAATTGGGTCAAGTGGGAATCTTGGCCTTATCACGCCCAGCGTATCTAAGTGCCCTGCCGCATGCAGTCGATCTAACGCATAGCTAGAACACATTTTTCCTTGGCAGTCTCCCATGCCAATACGGGTTCTCATTTTTACGCTAGATAAATCTTTTGCACCTTGTTGCAATGCTAAATCGAGTTGCTGGCGCTTTACTTGTTCGCAGCGACACACCACGGTATCTGCCTGGGTTAACGCAAGCAGCCCCTCTCGGCGCGCCGAGAAGCGGTCAAATCCGGCTCTAAACTTCTGTGCTTGCTTACGCTTAGTTTTGAGCTTGCGCATCCGCGTGTGGAAGGTCGATTCGCTTAAACAGGCTTGCTCATAGGCAAGCATGGTTGCGGCCATTTTCCCTTCAATGATAGCCGCTTCTGCGCCTAGCAAACCATTGGTGTCACCACAGACAAAAATTGAATTTAAGCTACTGCGTAAATTGTCATCTAATAAAGGCACATAACCATTCGTGGTGGTGTACTGATGAGAAACCCCAAGTAGCATGGCAAGCTGGGTGCGGGCAACAAAACCATAGCCAACTCCCAAACTATCCACGGCTAAATGCTGTGCTTTTGACAAGTCCGCATGCCAATGCTCATCGTAAGGCGCTACGGTAACGCTAGAGAGTTTTTCTTGGCCTTCTGCTTTCACAATGCCATAACCATACTTGAACGGAATATTATGCTTTTTGAGATACGCCAACATACTCAATCCCGAAAGCGTAAGCTTAGGTTTATTGAGCAGCGCCACGGTCTCTTTCGCCAGTTCACTAAAGCGACTCGCTTCATATACGCCAACCACTTGTGCACCGGATTTATGTAACTGGCAAGCAACCAGTGGCAATAATGGTCCAGTTCCGACTAACGCCACTTTTTTCCCTGGTCGAACTAACCCACTTTTAAGCTGAAGTTGCATCCCACCCATTAACATCACACCAGGTAACTGCCATCCTTCAAATGGCACACTGCGCTCATGACAACCAGTTGCCAGAACCAACTTGGTGTAATCTATTTGTGTTAACTGATTTTGTGTTTGCAACAGCAAACCGCTTTCGCCCTCGGGCCCAAGCACTTTGGTTTGTAGTTGTAGTGTTATATCTTGTTTATGATGTTCGTAGCGTACCTTTAGTGCAGCCATCGCACGTTTAAGATTTTCATCTAAATGAGGAAGCTTACTTGCTTGTCGAAGTGGCCCGCGATAGATCACCCCACCAATTTTTGGTGCTTCATCCACTAAGGTGCTAGTAATGCCATATTTAGCCAGCTCAGCTGCACAGCTAACGCCAGCAGGCCCTGCACCAACAATAACGATTTTTTCTTTTTGACAATTAGACATCACACTATACTCCAACCTGCTTGAAACGATTTTGTTTAGTTTCAACCTGCATGTTGGGTTGTACTAAGGTTTGGCAAGCCTTTTGTTTATGTTGCTTGTTTATCGTTACCTGACAACAATGACAAACGCCCATACCACAATAAGCACCAGATACGGCTTCTCGATCGCTTTCCATAATTTGCTTGTAGTTCGCCGCAAGCAAAACAGACAACACGGTTTCACCGTCGCATGCGTTAACCGCAATGTCGTCGATTTGAATTTGGAACTGTAACCCCTCAGGGTCTGTAATATCTTGCGTTCTGGATAATTCAGACATGAAAAAATGCTCCTTCAATAAAGTCGCATAAAGCCTACTATCCAAATATTAAAAATAAACATTTTATTTACTTTATTCACTTTAATTTGATCCAAATTAACTTTTAAGCACTCTCGCGCTAATTCTGTTCAATTCGGTGCAAATGCTGCACTCACCTCACTAAAGCAGTGCAATATGAACGTATTTACAGACCAACAAAAACCGCATCCTATTGATATTAAATAGTTTTAATTTCTGGCACAGTTTTTCCTTATTAAACGACACGACGGATGAAAGGAGCGTAATTATGTACACTTTATATCAAACGATGTACTTACTTTGGCATTTGGATGTGAGTATCTGGCCTGTGCACGATACAGCAACAACCCCTGTAGATGGTAAGGAGGAAGCGCAATGACACTTGGCAAACTAGAAACTGCAGTACACGCAGTAATGAACGATATGCTCACCCCATCACAAGCCGCAAAAGCCTATCATGTGCCGCAGCGAGCACTTTACGAAGCACTGCGACGCTCCCAAGAGAAGCAGCAAACTCGATGGCAGAAATTAATGCATGAAAAGGCAAGGCTTGAGCAAAGTCTGGCTCGGATAAATAAGGAACTGCATGAACAATTTGTCTAATACCGCTATGCAGCTTCGCATTATTCAGGCGCCTAGCTTGAAATACAATCGCTTAGATTGTCAGCTTTGGGTAAAACAGCTCAGTGCGCTGACGCAAGCCTGTATTAATCTTGGCGCCTCTATCGGCTTTTTGCCCTCTTCCTCTAGCAGAGCAATACAAAACTACTGGTGGCAGGTATTCGATGCTGTGATCAAGTCGCAAAAGACGCTTATTATCGCTGAACTTAATGGCGTAATGGCAGGTTGTGTGCAACTCTCGCCGGCAACAAAAGATAATGCTCAGCACCGGGCTGAAGTTGAAAAGCTATTAGTTCATCCGAATAGCCGACGAAAAGGCGTAGCAACAAAGCTGATGCAAGCCATAGAGCAAGAATCTACACGGCAGCAGATATCGTTACTCGTCCTTGACACACAATCGGATTCGGACGCAGAAATCTTATATCAGAGCTTGGGCTTTAAAGTTGCTGGGCAAATCCCTCATTTTGTCAGTGATGAGCGCGGTGACTTCCATGCCACCACATACTATTACAAACTGCTTGCACCGACCTTGCGCAATCGTATTGAGAACGTAGCTCTAGTGCATTATGCCAATGAATATTAGCAAAACAGTCTAATCAAGCGACTCGCTACGACTTTCGTTCAGGCGATAAAAAAACAGCTTACCGATGTGCTGTGGTGTAGTTACAGCCTCTAAGATTGGCGCGGCGCCTTGTGGTATGCTCATCACATTGGGATTGTTGATAGTAAGACCATCGCGCAGTTTAGTATCTATTGCCCCGGGGCACAGTACCGCTATTTTGTAGCCGTCCTTGTGAAGACCTTTAGATAGAGTCACCACGCCCGCTTTCGCCGCACAATAAGACGTCCAATCTTTGTAACTGTTAAATGCCGCCGTCGACGCCACATTGATCAAATGCACCGCTTTGTTTGCTTTAATTGCAGCACGAGAAATTAAATAAGTGCCGATTAGGTTTACTTCGATGTCACGGATCCAAAGACTTGGGTCAGAGTCTGCCACTAAACTTGAGTAAAGCGTTCCTGCCGCATTGATTACACAGTCATAAGATTTGTCGTCAAAAAAACGCTCAACTTCAGCTGGTTTAGAAACATCAAGCTGCGCGCGCGATGGCGCTTCCACTTCATGTCCTAAGCGCTTCAGTTCATCGCTTAAATAAGCGGCAAGACCACCCTGTCCGCCCGTTATTAACACTTTCATTTCTGTGGCTCTGGGATTGGATGATTGTCGCTTTGCTCAATCAGCTTTTTATACTGATCGTAGATTTTTTGCTTTAAGTTACTAGAGCTAACGCCAGCACCATAAGGAAAGTAAAATACCTGAACCCCAAGCTCTTTCAGATAATCATATTTTCCCTTCCAATCATCGCCAATCACGAACACATCAATATTTAGATTTTTCACCGTTTCACGATGATCTAAAGTACGTTGTGGAATAGCAAGATCTGGGTCTCTTAACCCTTCGATAATCGCCAAACGCTCTTCAAATGGCACTGCTGGTGGCTTTTTATAAGAACAAACAAGTTCATCGGTACTTACACCAACGATCAACGTGTCCCCTAAACCTCGGCCATAACTAATCATTTTTAAATGATTACTGTGAAATAAATCAAATGTTCCTGAGACATAAACAATTTTATTTTTCATAAATTGCTATTTCCCTCCAGCTAAATCAATAAAAGTTCCTGTAACAAAGCTTGCTTCGTCACTTAAAAGCCAAGCGATGGCATTGGCAACCTCAATCGCGGTTCCACCTCGCTTCAGCGGTAAAAAATCGGCTAGACGATCAACTCGGTTTGGTTCGCCACCGTCGCCGTGAATATCGGTATAAATACAGCCCGGTCTCACGCAGTTCACGCGGATCTGCTCAGCGGCTAATTCCAGAGATAAACCTTTAGTGAAGCTGTCTATTGCACCTTTTGCAGCCGCATAGTCAACATACTCATTAGCCCCACCTAAATAAGAAGCTGCCGACGATACATTCACCATTGCGCACTGTGCTGGATTGGCACTCAAACGCATATGTTTAATTGCTTCGCGAGCACAAATAAAATACGGCGTAACATTATTAGTAAGCATATTGTTGATGCGCGCTGCGGTCATGTGTTCAACTCGAGTCTGCACGTTCAGCATGCCAGCGTTGTTGACCAAATGCGTTACCATGCCAATATCGGTCTTTATCTTGTCAAACATTGCCTCTACAGATTTTTCGTCTGTGACATCTGCTTGTAACAAATGCGCTTTACCATTATTACTTAGGATGGTATCAGCAACCGTTTCTGCGGCTTGCACGTTCTGCTTGTAATTTATAACAACAGTAAATCCTTGTTGTCCCAGCAGTTGAGCCGTTGCCGCACCAATCCCACGGCTCGCACCGGTGATAAGTACCAGTTTTTGCATCTATTATTCCTTAAACTGGGTCAACAGTTACTGATAGTTCAGCACCTCTACACCCATGTCTTCTTTGACGTGTTCTATCACCATATAGGTATGATTTGTGCCAACTCCAGGTATTTCAACGATTTGACCTAATACCTCTCGATATTGACGCATATCTTGGACTCGGATCTTAACTAAATAATCAAAGCCACCTGCTACCATATCACAAGAAACGACGTTGGGGATTTTTACAATGTGCTGTTTAAACACCTCAAATACCACTTCGGTCGAGCTTTTCAAGGTGATCTCCACATGCGCAACCAAATGCTGGCCAAGTTTCGCGGCATTTAATCTTGCCGTATATCCTTCGATATACCCCTCGGACTCGAGTTTTTTTACTCGATCGAGGCAAGGACTCGGACTCAAGTTTACCTCTTTCGCCAAGTTTACATTAGAGATCCGAGCATTGCGCTGAAGCGCGTCTAAGATTGCTAAGTCGATGCGATCTAATACCCGAGTTTTAATGGAAGTCGTCATATCAGCATAAAATTTTGTGAGGGTTTGAGATTACCCGCAAATTTACCGTATTCGTTGAAAATAAAACAGCATATTCTGCTGTCTTTTCGATAGAATGCCCGCGAAATTAACGATAAAGAACAAAGCGGCTTGTTTCAGCCTTTAACGCAACTTTGTTCGAACATTTAGATTATGCATTCTGGCTAAAATTTGAACCCCCAAATGGGTGTGTTATGGTTAGCAATGTGACTGCATCATTTTGTCGTAATTGAGGCTTCCTATACAAATTAAACTACACTTTCAACCTTTGGTTGCATAGTTTGGCATCAGTTCAGATGTAGTTTTGTAATCTACACATTAAGGTGTGTGATTCCATAGGCAGGCGCGAATTACATGTATTTTTGACTCCAATTTTTGAGGGTTGCTTATGCTTTATAACGGCGATTTGACAACTAACTGTCCTATCCGACAAAAGATCCGTGATTTTTACCGCATCGATGAGAACGCAGTAATTGATCATATTTTACCTTTAGCTGAGGTAGGCGTTACAGCTCGAAGCCGAGCATGGGAACGTGCACGTCAAATGGTATTGAACATTCGTAGAGATCAAGATGGTCAAAACGGTGTCGACGCGCTTTTAAATGAATTCTCTCTTTCTACCGAAGAAGGCGTGGTACTGATGTGTTTGGCGGAAGCTTTACTTCGTGTACCAGACAAAGCAACGCAAGAAAGCCTAATCCGTGACAAGCTCGCACAAGGCGACTGGAGTTCACACTTAGGCAGCAGCGACTCGTTATTTGTTAACGCTTCAAGCTGGGGTCTACTCGTTACTGGTAAAATGGTTAATTATTCAGACAAGAATAAAGAAGAACAATTTGGCGTGCTAAAACGCACAATTGGTCGTCTTGGTGAGCCAGTTATCCGTAAATCCGTTAACTATGCAATGAAGATCATGGGTAAGCAGTTTGTAATGGGTGAAACCATTCAAGATGCTATCGATCGTGCCGCTGATAAAGAACAAAAAGGTTATGTATATTCGTACGACATGCTAGGTGAAGGCGCACGTACGATGAAAGATGCAGAGCGCTACTTCCAAAGCTATATGAACGCCATTCACGCAATTGGTAAAGCAGCGAAAGGCCGTGGCCCAATAAAGAGCCCTGGTATATCTGTAAAGCTTTCAGCTATTCACCCACGCTATGAATTCACACATCGCGACCGCGTGATGGACGAGCTTGTACCTAAGCTAAAAGAACTTGCAATTGCTGCGAAAGAATACGATATCGGTTTCACGGTTGATGCGGAAGAAGCGGATCGTTTGGATATCTCACTAGATGTCATCGAGGCTGTATTCTCAGACGACGCGCTTGGCGACTGGAATGGTTTTGGTCTTGCAGTGCAAGCATATCAAAAGCGTGCCATTTTCGTTGTTGAATGGGTGGCTGAACTTGCTCGTCGCGTAGGCCGTAAACTGATGGTGCGTCTAGTTAAAGGTGCTTACTGGGATACAGAAATCAAAACCACTCAACAAGATGGTCTTGAGCACTTCCCTGTGTTCACCCGTAAAGCAACGACTGACGTTTCTTATAAAGCGTGTGCTATTAAGCTACTAGAAGCACGTGATGCACTTTTCCCACAGTTTGCAACGCATAATGCTTACACCGCAGCAACTATCCTAGAAGTTGCCAAAGGCGACAACAAAGGGTTCGAATTCCAACGTTTACACGGAATGGGTGAATCACTTTACGACCAAATCGTTGAAAACGAGGGTATTCAGTGTCGTGTGTATGCGCCAGTTGGTCAGCACGAAGACCTACTTGCTTATCTGGTACGCCGTCTACTTGAAAATGGTGCAAACTCATCATTCGTAAACGCGATTGTTGATACCACTAAGCCTGTTGAGTCACTACTTCCTGACCCTGTAGAAACACTGCAAGGCCTACGTAACCGTTACAATACGCAGATTAAACTACCTATCGAGCTTTATGGCGATGAGCGTCCAAACTCAAAAGGTAAAGACCTAACAGACATCAACGATTTAACACCGTTTAAAGAAAACCTAGACAACTGGTTTAACGAACACCTAATCGATGAAAGCCAAGTACCAGAAGGTCACCTTGCTGTTCGTAACCCTGCGAATCACAAACAAGTGATTGGATCTGTGCCTTTACACGATGAAGCACATATGCAAAGCGTGCTTGCCAATGCTGATGCGGCTTTTGAAAGTTGGTCTCAAACCTCTGTTGAAGAGCGTGCAAACTTACTACGCCGCACTGCTGACATCCTTGAGCGTCACCATGACGAACTTGTTGCTATCTGTATTAAAGAAGCAGGTAAAGTAACCCAAGACAGCATCGATGAAGTACGTGAAGCCGTTGACTTCTGTCGCTACTATGCAGCGCGTGCAGAAGAGCTTTCTAAAGATGAGCGTTTTGAAGCTCGTGGCGTGATTTTATGTATCAGCCCGTGGAACTTCCCGCTTGCAATCTTCTTAGGTCAGGTAGCTGCTGCTATCGTGACGGGTAATACCGTTATTGCAAAGCCAGCTGAACAAACCAGTATGATTGCACTGCGTTGTATCGAACTAATGCACACCGTTGGCTTACCTGAGCACGTAGTACAACCGGTTATCGCACGTGGTAGCGAAGTGGGTAAACACATCGTGCCTGACGAGCGTATCCAAGCGGTTATGTTCACAGGTTCAACAGAGACAGGTACGCTTATCTCACAAATTCTTGCTGAGCGTAACGATATTCAGGTTCCTCTGATCGCAGAAACCGGTGGTCAAAACTGTATGATCGTTGACTCAACAGCTTTACCAGAGCAAGTGGTTGACGATGTTATTTCATCAGGTTTCCAAAGTGCCGGTCAACGCTGTTCAGCACTTCGTGTGTTGTTCTTACAGGAAGATGTTGCTGACGGTATCATTGAAATGATCCAAGGTGCACTTAAAGAGCTACATATCGGCGACCCATCGCTACTATCTACAGACGTAGGCCCAGTAATCGACGAAAAAGCGCTGACCACTTTGACTAAGCACGTTGATTACATGAAGTCGAACGGTAAGCTACTATTCGAAGCTAAGATCCCTGATAACAGTGAGAACGGCGCTTACTTCTTCGCGCCTCGTCTATATGAGATTTCTGATCTATCCGTGCTTAAGCGTGAAGTATTCGGTCCGGTAGTTCACGTTGTACGCTTCAAAGCAGATCAACTTGATAATGTGATCGACCAAATCAATGGTACAGGCTACGGTCTAACAATGGGCGTTCATTCACGTATTGAAGAGCGCTGCGAATACCTAGCTAAGATGTCGCGTGCGGGTAACGTATACGTGAACCGTAACATGATTGGTGCGATCGTTGGTGTACAGCCATTTGGTGGTCGTGGCCTATCTGGTACAGGTCCAAAAGCAGGTGGTCCAAACTACTTAGTTCGCCTTGTGAAAGAAAAAGCGTCACCAGACAACGTACAAATGACAGATCTGACGCCTGATGAGCTAGAGATCCACCACTTCCCAGGTGCCGTTGAGCAAGTTGAAAAACTGATGCAAAACTCTAAGCGTGATGAGAAGATCTGGCGTCGTACTGCGCTTAATGACCGTGTTTCGGCAGTGCGTCAGCTACTTGCTAAAGTGGCAACAGTAGACATCATTGATGAGCTGGCGGATGATTTGTCATTAACGCTTTCTGATGCGCGTGCTCAGCTAAACCGCTTAGAAAAGCGTATGCGTACTTACACAACGCTACCAGGACCAACTGGTGAATCGAACACGCTGCACTTAGAAGCGCGTGGTTGTGTAGTGGTATATGCCGATAAGAGTACGTCGTTCAACTTCTGGGCGATTTCAATTATCACAGCACTTGCTGCCGGTAACACAGTGATCACAGTAGCCTCTGACTTATTCTACGAAGAAGCATTGGCATTTAGAGATAAGTTCATCTCAACTGGCGTTGCCGAAGGCGTATTCCAAGTAGCGAAGCAAAACCAGCTACAAGCGATTTTGGCACACCCTCACCTTGCAGGTGCTGTTGTGGCTGCGCGCTCTTCACGCCTTGGTTACTTCTCACAGCAACTTGCAGAGCGTAAAGGTGCTATCCTGCCGGTGATCAGTGCAGAGTACTACGATACGCTTATCAATCGTCTAGTGACTGAGAAAACCATCAGTATCGATACCACAGCTTCTGGTGGTAACACTTCACTGATGACGCTTGTTGAAGACGAAGAGTAAGAGAATATAAATCGCTATGCTAGACATAGCGGTTTTATCGAACAAAGCCAGCGTAAGCTGGCTTTTTTATAGTAAAAATCAGGGCTAACTACCATACACAATAGCAACTTTAAAAATTGCTCAACTCAGAGGAAACAGCCACAATACAAAAAAGATGATTTAATCACGGTGAAAAGACCACTAATATTGTTGCTCTGCATAATAATGTTAGAATTTCAAAGTATAAAATAACCACAATAATACCAATTTCATGCATATTGGCTATTCACAAAAACGATATAAAAACCAATAACGAAAAGAAAAATGTTAAACCTTGAATACTTATTCTCATTTTTAATTGCTAGCACGGTGATTGCCGTAGCTCCAGGTCCATCTAATGCATTTTTAATGGCGCAGACCTTTACTAATGGCCGCGTAGCTGGCATGCAAAGCGCATTAGGCTTTGCGCTCGGAGGGGTGATCCACACACTCTTTGCCGTTGTTGGCTTATCCGCACTCCTAAAAGCCTCAGAGACCGCCTATACCACAGTGCAATATCTCGGCGCAGCTTACTTAGCTTATCTAGGTATAATGACTATCAAAGAAACGCTTGGAAAGGCGCAGATAGCTTGCGAGGAAAAACCGCACGTGAGCACCAAAAAGCCTAAAAACGTGATGTTCCAAGCAATGATGACAGAAGTCTTAAACCCCAAAGTCGCCCTGTTTTTTATTGCATTTATTCCTCAGTTTGTCGATAGTAGCTTGGCGACCTCGACAACAATGCAACTGGCCATGTTTGGTTTACTGTATCCTATTTTAGCTTTTCCCATCGACTGCATGTATATCTATGGTGGTGATAAAATCGCAGGCTATTTTAGGCGGCATCCCACAGCGCCAGTGTGGATTGATCGAATTTCAGGCTTAATTTTTATCGCATTGGCAGTCAATTTATTACTCTAAACAGGGAGCAGCACACATGCAAAAACGTTCACAGCCACTACCAGCAAAAAAGCATATTGCTTTAGTTGCACACGATGGCATGAAACCAGCCCTACTTGAGTGGTGTCAGACTCACTTAGATAGCCTTAAGCAGCACAAGCTTTACGCCACGGGCACAACGGGTAATCTGATAGAAAAGCATACTGGTTTAGAAGTCACCAAACTATTTAGTGGGCCAATGGGTGGCGACCAGCAAATTGGTGCCAAAATCGCGGAGCAAGATGTTCATGTCTTGATTTTCTTTTGGGATCCGCTCGCGTCACAGCCTCACGATCCGGATGTAAAAGCACTGTTGAGACTGGCTGCTGTTTGGAATATTCCCGTTGCCTGTAATGAAGCGACGGCAGATTTACTGATGGCGTGCGATAAAATGAACCAGCCAATCGCAAGGCATTTACCTGATTATGGGCAGTACCTTGCTAGTCGCTTAGATTGATAAAATAGATGAGTATGGAAGCGGTTTGTGACCGCTTCTTTGATTTTGACTTCGATTATTTAAATATTTTATCCGCCCACTTAGTCAAGCCTGCAGTAACACTCCCAAAGTTATCCCCGTTCACCATTTCAATATCACCAATTTGCTGTGCAAGCGTTGCCTTGAGTAACGGTGATTGCGCGCTACCGCCAGTCAGATAAATTACATCGGGTTTTGATCCCGCTTGATGAATGGCTTCTTTCGCAAGCCCCCCCATCTGTTCTAAGTTCGACATGACCGACTCGGCAAAATCTTGCTGCGTAAATTCAGAGGCTAGCTGTGGTTCAATAAAACCAAGATCGGCATTAAACTTTGCTTGCTCAGAGAGTGCAATCTTGCCGAGTTCACCTTCACGAACCACCTGATGGGTAAGTTTGTTCTGTTGAATATGAAGTAAACGCGCCAGCTTTTGCGGCTCAGCGACATCTCGCAACATGCTTTGCAATTCTCGCGCTAATTTATCGCTGTAGAAGTCTAGTTGAGACTGAATATCATTGATTTTACATGCCTGCCAATAGAGTTGACTAGGCATCGGCAAACCTGAGCTCATGTTAGATCCGAGACCACACAACGGCATTAATTGGTGATAAGCTAGCGCAATATCTAAGTCGTTACCGCCGATACGTTTGCCTGTATGCGCTAAAAAGTCTTGCTGGCGTTGTGTGTTATTGCGATAGCTTGGCCCCATTCGGACAAACGAACAATCGCTAGTACCACCGCCGATATCAACCACCAGCACAAGTTTATCTTGCTGAAGACGGCTTTCGTACTCAATTCCCGCTGCGAGCGGTTCGAAGAGAAAATCCACTTCCTTAAACCCAGCTCTTTTTGCAGCGGTGGTAAGAATATTAACCGCTTGTTGATTGCTTTCCTCTCCACCGACGGACTGAAAATTAACAGGTCGACCAATCACAGTGTCGGTAATGGACTGTTGCAGCTGCGACTCGGCACGACGCTTAATCTCCACCATCATCGCCGCAGCAATATCTTCAAAGAAGGCGATTTGTTGAGGTTTAAGCCCAACCGCCCCAAAGAAGGACTTGGGTGATTTTACAAAAAAACCTTCTTCGGGAAATTCGATATACTCAGAAATTGCCGCTTGACCAAAAAAGACGCCCGCTTCATGTGCTTCTAAATCAAGATCGCGCTTAGCTTGCTGTGCTACCGTTAGCAGCCCTTGGCGAGACTGCGTGTAGACTGGATCTGGCTCATTGAGATGACGATTAACAAATGCAGGAATTAACGCATTGTGCATCGCATACATAGTTGAAGGCAGGTAATATTTATCTTGCTCGAGATGCAGTAAGTCCACTTCACCATTTTGCATGACACCCATCGCACAATTAGAACTTCCGTAATCAAACCCGACTTTCATTCTCTACCTCAAACTGCTGAAAAGTCGCGAAGTGTATCATGGTTGTCGTTATTGTCAGATGAATTTATCTAGGTTCTCACATCTTTAATAGGCTTATCGTGGAATGATACCATTGTGCATAACACACTAGGCATAGCACAATGAGAGCTTAGTTAATCAAACCCGACTTTCATTCTCTACCTCAAACTGCTGAAAAGTCACGAAGTGTATTATGGTTGTCGTTATTGTCAGATGAATTTATCTAGGTTCCAACATCCTTAATCGGTTTGTTGTGGAAAGCATAGCGCACACTGTCAGATTGCTTGGCTTGATACATAGCGGAATCTGCCTGTTGGATCCCAGTCTCGATGTCGAGGTTATTAAACAGACTGACACCGATACTAATCCGACAACTTAGTTTATTGCCTTCAAAGAGATATGGTTTATCTACCTTGTTGATTATTTGCTGGCAGATCCCAACCACATGAGATTCGGCTTGAGGCTGTTGTGGAGATAAATGAGTAATTAAAATCACAAACTCATCACCTCCCCAACGGATCACCACATCATCCTCACGTACGCTAGCACTCAAACGCTGAGCAACCGCCTTGAGTAACTGATCCCCCACATGGTGACCATGCAAGTCATTTACTTTTTTAAAATCGTCAAGGTCCAAAAACAAGATTGCGCTGTAACTACCAAACAGCTGCCCGGCATGGAGTTGCTCCATCAACCCATGTTGGAGAACATGGCGATTCGGTAATTCGGTTAATTGATCATGATACGCCAGCTTCTCGGCTTCAAGATACTCCAACTTACGATCATTGATATCCCGAGATAACACGATAAAACGTGTTTCAGCATGATTATCGCTTGCAGTGACAACCTTACGGGCGATAGAGACTTCAAACCAACGCTCGCCAACAGGCGTAGACAAGTGAATATGGCTGCCGTGTGAATAGCCGTTAACTTTTGCTTCCTGTAATGCCCGCATCACTATTTTAGCGGCTTGCTCTGGCATCACTTCAGTCACCGTATGGCCAATCAATTGTTCTGCAGGCGCGACTAACAACTCAGGGCGGAGTATTCTGGCGTCCCAGTGTCGCCCCTCTTCGTCTAGTTCAAACATCAAGTCCGGCATCGCACTTAATGTCGACGCCAATTCCTCATAGCTCGGTTGCGCCAAAGCTTGAGTGCGGGCCATACGACGATCCTTGACCATGAGGCGTTGCAACATCCTGTTCCATAATTCTATAAACTTGAACTTTGCAATTTGAAACATGCCAATGAACACAGCTCATCTACGGCTATCGTTATAAAATAATATACCAATTTTACGAATAATGACTAATTACCGACTGCATCAAAGAAAATATTTTCAAGTCATTGGCTTCGAAAGAGAAAAGCAATTGACGAATAGATAATAATTCCTATAATCGACACAGCAGCGCTTTCCATGATGGAAGGTCACAAGATATATAAGGATGACTATGTCTTTTTTCAAAAAAGCCCTTGGCGCAGTCGGTATCGGTGCAGCAAAAGTAGATACCATTTTAGAGACCCATCACGCCTCTCCTGGCGAAGAAATTTCTGGAACGGTTAAAATCATCGGTGGCAAAGTTGCTCAAGAGATCAACAAAATAGATCTTAACGTAATGTGTAACTACACGGTTGAAAGAGAAGACAGTGAAGGTGAAACAACGACCATCACTAAAAACCACACCCTTGCTAAATTTCAAATCAACGAACGATTTACTATCGAACCCGGTGATGAAAAGCACATTCCATTTGCGCTTGACCTCGCTGAAGAAACCCCGCTTACCGTTGGACAATCCAAAACTTGGATTGCTACCAACCTTGATATTGATATGGCGCTCGACAAGTCAGATAGGGACTATTTACACATAGTAC
Organism: Pseudoalteromonas sp. JC3; assembly: GCF_030291895.1. Classification (NCBI taxonomy): domain Bacteria; kingdom Pseudomonadati; phylum Pseudomonadota; class Gammaproteobacteria; order Alteromonadales; family Pseudoalteromonadaceae; genus Pseudoalteromonas; species Pseudoalteromonas sp. JC3. Next base: position 3,222,491 of record NZ_CP127855.1, read on the forward strand.
CTACCGAGCTACAACAAGCGGCTATCGATGCGATGGAAGCGCTTGGCTTTAAACTCTATGAATCAGACTGTGAAGGTATTGATGAAGTATCTTTCTCACGCCTCCCATTCGTACAAGAGCTAGAGTTTAAAACGATCACAGGTTACTTCCATGGTCGCTTTGATGAAGTGGAAGTGGTTTTCTTTAATCGCGGTGAGCAACTAGAAATTATCTTTGAGATTGACCGCAAAGCGCGAGGCTTTAAAGGCTTCTTTGCGGAGGCGCTAGACCTTGATGAATCAAAAGCCAGATTGCTGATAGATGAAACTGATTTAGAAGACCTAGAAGATGCCATTTATGACATTCTAGAGGCAAATTGCTAAGGTATATTAACCTTGTAGTATCGATAGATTTATATTGATGCTTTGGTGATCGTTGCATTCATACGAATGCAACTTCTATATGAACAAACTCTATTATTATCCCAGTTCACCTAACGCTATGGTTTATATTAATACAAATGTTAAGGTGTATAGATAATAACTCTCTAGACTGATTTATTGTTACAATTTAAGCCCATTTAACATGCCAATCACGGCACGTTTGAGTTGACTTAAGCTCAATAAAACAGCACATTTAAATGAACGGTCAAGGTAGATTAGGTGACAATGAATGTCCAACTTTAGAATTTGGAAACTGGTTAGCCTACTGTGTGTTTTGAGCCTAATGCTGGGCTGCGAATCGAAAGAAGAACGTATCCAGCAAACCATTACACATACACTTCAAGAAGCTTCAACAGCGATAAATACGCTGGGAACCGCCCTTGATAAAAAGCAGGTGAGAAATGCCAACCTTTTGACTGAGTATGGCAAAGTACTTAGTCAGCAAAAACCTCAGCTCAGTGAAATTGCGCAAATTATTGCTCAAGACGCAACAAGCAGTGGAACCTTATATCAGAGTTTATTGACTCGTTATCAGTCCCTCAAGTCCCCCGCTCCAAGTATGAACAGCGACGACATTATCAACCAAGCAGTGTTGTTAAAAGAAGCCGCTTCCATCAGTTTGTTCAATGATGCGCTGACAGATCCAATCAATGTTTTAGCTGATATGTCAGATGGCAAGCTAGCGCGAGTTGGCGCTATTAGTCAGCAGGCGGAACAAGCGGCAAACGGTCAGACCAGTGTCGGCAATCAGCTTGTTGGCAATGCCAACTATGGCGAATGGCAGACTAACTCTAACGGCACTAGCTTTTGGATGTGGTATGGCATGTATCGCATGCTTGGAGATATTGTCGGTGATGTGGAATATGGCCGCTGGAGTAAACATCGCAGATACAGTTACTACAGCGACTATGGCCGCCACAGATACACCAGTTATAAAGGCTACAAACGCCAAACTGAGCTCGCCAAACGTACTCAACAATCGTATCAACGCCAAGGCAAACAGTTTACCAGTCCCTATGCCAAGAAAAAGTCTGGCGCTTCAGGGTTAAGTCGAAGTAGTAACACCCCATCAGCAGTAACTCGAAGCAGCTATTCTCGAACATCAAGCTACGGCTCTGTTCGCAATAGCTCAAGTAGAACCTCCCGTGGCGTAAGCCGGGGCAAATAGCGCATATATAGCGGAGTTAACACATGTACCAATTTAACGGATTAACAGCTTGGACTTTTCAAGCATTGCTAATAGATATGGCGGTGATCGTCGCGTTATTTGTTAGCTTAAAATACATCAAAGGTTGGGTATCTAACCTTCATGCAAACGATGAAATCACAGAAAAAGACAACTTTGCATTTGGCCTCAGTTTTGCTGGTGGTTTAGCAGGTCTGGCCATTGTAATTTCAGGTATTTCAAGTGGTGCTTTTGCCAGTTCTTTAGCTCAAGAAGCGCTACAAATGGCGGGCTATGGTATCGTTGGTATCATCCTTATCAAGCTCGGTCACTTTTTCCAAGACAAAGTCGCGCTACGCAAGGTAAACCTCCATGACGAAATCGTTAAAGGTAATGTCACCTCAGCACTGATTGACTTTGGCCATGTGGTGAGCGTTGCCATTGTGATCCGCTCAGCTCTACTTTGGGTACTCACAGAAGGCTGGTATGGCTTACCTATTGTGGTTGCAGCCTTCATTATTGGTAATATTTGTATGCTGCTTGTGAGCCAATACCGAGTACAACTATTCAAGCGCACCAACAAAAGTGGCGACTGTTTACAGCAGGCAATTAAAGACAACAATATCGCGGTTGGGATCCGCTACGCGGGCTTTTTAATCGGCTCAGCACTGGCACTGACTGCAGCGTCCGGTTTAGCGCCGTATGTAGCGGACAATATTAACTCAAGCCTACTTTACTGGAGTATTGCAGCACTGGGTAGCATTGTGCTTTTCATCGTCTTACACCTCGTCATGATAAAAATTATTCTGGCAGGTAAAGATATTTCCGATGAAGTGAACAGACAAAAGAATATTGGTGTTGCTGCCATCTCAGCCGCGCTTTCTTTTGCGATTGGTACGACTATGGCAAGTTTGTTAGGTGCATAACCCTTGAGCGCATCTGCACCACAAACTTCAGCAAGAGTGACCGGCAACTGGTCGTTGTTTGGTCACGACACCCTACTTATTGGCGTCATGGCCATTTTGGCCGGTTGCGGCCTAATCTACGAATATTTGCTCTCCCATTATGCTGGCCGCGTTTTAGGCTCTGTAGAAAGCGCGATTTATGCCATGATAGGCACTATGATCGTGGCCATGGGCATTGGCGCATTTTTAGCGCGCTGGTTTAAAGATCCCTTTACCGCTTTTGCATGGCTTGAAAGCCTAATCGCACTACTCGGCATGAGCAGTATTTTGGTGATCGCCAGTGTTATTGCACTTACCTATACCCTGCCCCATACGCTTTCTAGCCTTTATAGCCTGCCTCCCGATAGTGTCTTAGATGGCATGCCATTTGCGCAATTACAAGCATTTGCCCGATTTTTACCTTATGTTTTCGGCCTCATCCTAGGCATTTTAATTGGCATGGAAATTCCGCTGATTGCTAGGATCCGTCAACAAGTGTATGGCCGCTTCCTTGAAAATAACGCAGGTACCATTTACGGTGCAGATTATATCGGTGCAGGTGTTGGTGCTGCCATTTGGGTCACGATTATGCTTGCGCTGCCAATAATGCAAGCAGCAGCGTGGACTGCGCTATTTAATATCATTGCAGGACTTATCTTCCTATGGCGTTACCATGCTCATGTCCGCTTCGCTAAGCTGCTGTTTGCTTGCCACTTTGTTCTACTTGGTATCTTTTTTGTCATCTTGAGCCATGGCTCTCTTTGGATGAAAGACCTCAGCAATGTGCTATACAAAGACAAGGTGATCTATTCAGAGTCAACGAAGTATCAACATGTTGTCATCACTGAGCGATTGAGCCGCGCACAACCGATGCCAATTAACGATTTATTCTTAAATGGTCGATTACAGTTTTCATCTGTAGATGAACAGATCTATCACACTATGCTCGTTTATCCTGCAATGCTGGCTTCTAACCGGCGCAAAAAGGTATTAATCATTGGCGGCGGAGATGGTCTGGCACTTCGAGATGTACTGGAATGGCCTGTTGAAAATGCAACCTTAATCGATTTGGATGGACAACTACTTTCATTATTTGGACTACAAGGGCAGCCATACCCCGCTAGACCGAACATCACCAGTCAATTAACTCAATTAAATGACGATGCGTTAAATGACCCAAGAGCAACAGTTATCGTTGCAGATGCATTTTTAGAAGTAGAGAAAATGCTCGACCAAGGTAGACAATTTGACACCATCATTATTGATTTACCCGACCCAAATCACCCTGATTTGAATAAGCTATATAGCGACTACTTTTATAATCATGTGCGTCAATTACTGGCACCCGATGGCGCACTCGCTATTCAATCAACGTCTCCCTATCACGCCAAAAAAGCGTTTATTAGCATAGCTAAAACAGTAAAACATGCCGGGTTTACGCATGTTGAGCAATATCAGCAGAATATTCCCTCATTTGGTCAATGGGGATGGACAATCGCAACGAGAACAGGACAACCAGCAAGTGCTAGGATCCGGTCGGTCGAGTCTTTGCCTGTTCCAAGTAACTGGATAAACAAAGAGTATTTACTTGCTACTTTCGCTTTCCCAAATCGCTTTTTTGACGGAGCAAAAGATATTGAAGTCAACCAGTTAGGAACGGGCAGACTATACGATTATTATCGTCAAGCATGGCAAACGGAAGATGAGTTGTATAAAAATTAGCGCACGGCCATTGACATATTATGTCTTACGTGCAACTCTTAACTCAGACATAATATGTCAAAACAAAAAAGGTAAATGAAGATGGAATTAAATGAACTATCAATCAAATTAGCATCATTTGAAACAGAAGGTGCTAACTTCGAATCTTTCTTAATCGCCAATGAAGGCGAGCAAGATGTATTGCAAGTGATTGTTGACGGAAATGACGAATTACCAATTTTTGTGACTCAGACTGAAGAACAACTTGTATGCATTAGTTACCTATTTAAAGAGAATGAGGTAAAGCCTGAGTTGCTAAACGAGTTAAATGAAGCACTATTAAAACTGAATGTGCCGATCCCGCTGAGTGCGTTTGCTAAAATTGATGAGCAGTATGCGATATTTGGTGCTCTAGCCGTTTCCTCCTCAATTGATGAGATCACGCACGAACTGGTCACCCTCGCGGACAATGCAATCGAAGCATTGGAAGCCGTGACTGTGTATTTGAATGAATAATATTGGAGTTGTGAAATGAGTATTTTAAAGAAATTATTTACTGCTGTTCGTGGTGGCGCTAGAGAAGTTGGTGAGTCAATTGTTGACGCAAATGGCATTCGTATTTTTGAGCAAGAAATTGCTGACGCACAAAACGCATTAGCTAAAGCTAAAAAGAACTTAACAGAAGTAATGGCGAAAGAGATGCAGACAAAACGCAAATTAGCTGCACTTGACGAAAGCATTATCGAGCATGAAAACTATGCTGGACAAGCGCTGGAAAAAGGTAACGAAGCTTTAGCGGTAGAAATTGCAGAGAAAATCGGTGAATTTGAAGTTGAGCGCGCAGAGCACCAGCAAGTGCTAGACGGTTTTAGTAAACATGTGATCCTGTTAAAACAGCAAATTAAAGAAGCTGAAAAAACGATTAAAGAAAACCAGCGCCAACTAACAATGGTAAAAACCACAGACAGCGTTCAAAAAGCAACCATGGCAGTAAACAGTACGCTAAATACCAATACGTCATCTATGGTAAATGCACGTCAGTCGCTTGAGCGTATCAAGCAACGCCAGCAAGATAGGCAAGATCAACTGGCTGCAGCAAAAGAGCTTGAAGCCGCTGCAACGGGTGCAGATCTAAAAGCCAAAATGGCAGAAGCTGGAATTGGCTCTACGCAAAAGAGTAATGATATTCTTGAACGTATTAGAGCGAAACAAAGCAACTAATATTTGCCGAATAGAAAAAGGAGGCCTCGCCTCCTTTTTACCCTTTTTGATTATGTAGGTGCATTATGTTTGGCTTTTTTAAATCAAAAAAAACTCCTGAGCGACAACTTACTCATGCAAAAGATCTGAAAGTTGGGGATATGCTCACCATCATTGATTCATTTGCTTACCCTAGCTGGCTCAAGGGGCAAACCCTAAAAGTGGTTGGCGTACAAACTTACCAATTTGAGCGCAGCGCTGCATATGAATTTGTTCTCGAAAGTGATTCAGGTAACATTACTTTTTTGCAAATTGAACAAAGTGACGGTGAGGAATATGCGAATTTTTCTATCAAAATCCAAAGAGAAGACGTCGACGCTATTTTTACGCTTGATGAATTTGCGCGTATTTTCGATGAAGAAGCACTGACCCACATCGACACCCACGCCACTCCAGAGATTTTCGAGCGATTTTTAGGTAAAAGCTATCAACAAAGTGAAGCGCCCTACGTTTGCTATTTTTACGATAGCGATTATCGCGGTCGCGCCTTGCCACGCTATCGAGATGAAAGTGGCGAAGTATGTGAAGTTATCGAGTTACTTAGTCCTGACGAAAAGTTCGCTATCAATATCGAGATCTGGGATGGGGGGGAAACTGACGTGTCACTAACCATGTGTCGCCCACTGAGCGATATTGTTGACCTATTTCCTGGAGCTAACTCGTGACCACAAGAGAAGACAAGTGGAAACGTCAAGAAGTGGCTTTGAGGGCCACACAAATGGCCTTCGACTTAACCACGGAAGTACAAAAAAACATTAAAAAACAGGCGATAGACGAAGAGCTAACGCCATCCGATATGATCAGAAAGATCCTTGATTTAGAAGTTAAATCGAAGAAAACTCGGCAACGCTTATCCTTCAATCTAACCGATGAAGAAATCGCACTACTGGCGGAACGTTTTGGCGTTGACCCTAATGACAAACGGGCTGTAAAGCAACAAGTCGCCAATATGCTACTTAGTCGCTACTCAGATAAAAGAAACAAGTAAGCAGTAATACCAATCCATTAATTCTCCAACTATTTTAAATAGTTAAAGCTACCACCTAAGAGGGAACGATGACAGAAGCAGAGATTAAGAAAAGTATTGATAAACATAGTGTGAAACCACTTATTTTCGTAGTCATTATGATGTTACTAATAGCATTATTGAATAACTACTTATTGGAAGATGACCCACTATCTCCAAACCTACTCATTTTCGGAGCATTAGCTGCTGGCATACACATCTTCAAAAATGTCCTCTGTGACGTCCTTGTCACAAAATCAACACAGGATAGCTCTAAATAACCTGAGCTTAAATAACATCATTTCTCTCTAGCAGCCCACTTTAACAATTGTAGCGACGGTTTATCACGCTTGGGCAAATAAAGATAGCTGCTAGAGCCTCATAGCTTTGAGATCATCACTCTACCGCGAGCAGCTCAACTTCAAACACTAATAACGAACCCGGTTCGATTTTACCTGCAGCACGGTCACCATAGCCTAAGTCTGGACCAATCCAAAAGCGGTATTTATCCCCTTCGCTCATCAACTGCACACCTTCGGTCCAACCAGGGATCACTTGATTAAGTCCAAAGCTGATAGGTTGGTCACGCAGTACCGAGCTGTCGAATACGGAGCCATCAAGTAAAGTGCCATGATAATGCACTTTAACTTTGCTCGTTGCATTTGGCTGTTTGCCACCGTCAGTTTGAGTAATTATTTCGTACTGAAGACCTGAGTCAGTTTTATGTACCTCTGCGCGCTTTTCGTTTTCTTTCAAAAAGTCTGCCGCTTGAATTCGATTAAACTGCGCAAGCTGCTTTTGTTTCTGACCACCTCGAAAAAACACCACCGCAATCACCAGTGCAACAATAACGAGGATAATATTAGTGGTCGTCATGGCTTTCTTCTCCTTTGTCGTCATCGCCGTTTACTACTTTTGCAATACGCTCAAGTTTCGCCATTGCAACTGCATTGATACTGTTTTCGGGATAGCCTTCATCACTTAGATCTCCTGCTGGTCTATCCATTAACAAGCTAAGCGCTTCATCTACTGTGGCAACGGCATAGACATGGAATAAGCCTTTTTCAACAGCTGCAATCACTTCATCATCTAACACTAAGTTGACCTTGTTAGATTCAGGGACGATCACCCCTTGCTTACCTGTGAGGCCTCGCATTTTGCAGAGTTTAAAGAAGCCTTCGATTTTTTCGTTTACACCACCAATGGCTTGTACTTCACCGTGTTGGTTTATTGAGCCGGTGAGCGCTAAAGATTGATCCACAGGGAGTTGCGTCACCGCCGATAGCAGCGCACAAAGCTCTGCAAGTGATGCGCTATCACCGTCAATAAAACCATAATTTTGTTCAATGGCGATATTTGCACTGAGTGTCAGGCTAAAGTCTTGCGCATACTTGTTACCTAGGTAACCGGTAAGCAGCATCACGCCTTTTGAGTGAATTGACTTACCTAAGTCTACCTCACGTTCAACGTCAATCACCCCGTCAGCACCTGCGTATACCGTAGAGGTAATACGCGCAGGCGTACCAAATGCGGTGTCACCAATATGCAGTACCGTCAGGCCATTTACCTTACCAATTGCGGTGCCTTCAGTTGCAATCAAGGTATGCCCTTCTTGAATATCGCTGAGCATGTTTTCGCTTAACTGCCCTGTTCGATATTCTTTTCCAGCTATCGCTTCATCGATGTGATTAGCGGCAATTTGGTTTACGCCATCTTGCTTGGCATAAAAACTGGCTTCTGCCACCAGCTCCAAAACATCAGCAAAGCGCGCCGAAAGCTTACTGTGGTGCTCCGCTTGGCGATAGCTAAATTTAAGCATACGCGCCAGCGCCGCTGAGCTAAGCTCAATCTTCAAGGTATCATTACAGTATTCCATCACCTTAGTGATAAATTGATACTGCATTTTGTCCGAGCTTGGTAAATAGTAATCAAAATCGGCCAGCACTCTAAATAGTTCTGCAAACTCTTCATCGTATTCACCAATGGTGTAATACAGGTCTCGCGAACCCAAAAGAATAATTTTGACATCCAACGGAATTAGCTGCGGCTTTAAGGTAAAGCTGCTGCCCACCGAATTGTCTTGGTACGGTAGGTCATTTTTAATTTGGTGGGTTTTTAACGACAGTTTAAGGCCATCCCACACCTGGGCGTTAGCCATGACCTTTTCCGCATCCATGATCAGATAACCGCCATTGGCGCGGTGCAATGCACCGGCTTGAATAGAACGATAGCTGGTGATCAAATTACCTTGAGAGGTTGCATATTCCACCTTACCAAAAATATTACCAAAGGTCGGATTTGGCTCATACACTACAGGCGCAGGGTCGTCCTCTTTAAACTCAACCAGAATATTGGGCGCAAAAAAGTCAGTGAGCATTCCCTTTGAGTCAAAGTCATCTTTGTTTTCGTCGCTGTTGCTACTATCATCGTCTAGCCAATCTAATACCGCATCGACAATTTCAACCTTGAGGTCTTTAAGATAACGCAGCACGCCAATGTGTGCGGCGTACTTATGCTCAAGCGCTTTTAATAGCGGTTTGGTCGCCACTTCGATGGTGGTTTTTTTAAGATTACGCAAGCGCTCTGAGGATTCGCGTTTCCATCTTGGCAGCTCAATCAGCGACTCGATTAGGGCATCTTCTAATGTTTCAATTGCCGTTAAAAAGTGCGCCTGAACATGCTCATCTAGCGCCGAAAACTCCGTATCACTGAGCTGTTTACCATCGACCACAGGAGCAAAGCCAACTGTCCCTGTATCTTCTATCAGTGCAACACTCATATTCATAGCTTGTTGCTCAACAGCGGTGATCGCAGCATCGTATTTTTGTTCGAATTCTTTATCTAGCGACTTTTTCTTGCGTTGATAACCCGGATTGTCAAAAGCTGCAGGAAAAGTATCTAAGATCTCATCAATAAAGGCGTCAATATCGGCCTCAAGCTGCTTACTTTCGCCCGCCTGCATAAATAGCGCGATAGGCTCACGATGGTCGTCATAGTTATTAACGTACAACCATTCTTTGGGCGTTGGCTTAGTTTTACTGTGCGCCTCGAGCTTGTCTTTCACCATGGTAAAACGACCCAGCGCCGCTTCTCCCATGACATACACATTATAACCGGGAAGCTCCATTCCCAAGGCAAAGTCTAGGGCGGTTTGAGCGCGTTGCTGGCCAATAAATGGCAGCGCTTCTGGGTAAGGGTTTTGGATACAATTTTCTATGTGAGTCAACGAAACTGATGGCGCGAGCTGGCTCGCAGGCAGTGCTTTTTCAGACGACAATTTAGATTTGGTCATTCTAACTTCTTTGTATTATTCGCATACGTTAGTCTACTCAACTTGGTGCTTCCAAGCTGAGCGCCCACACTTTAGGGCGCTAATGCTTTTCTAGTATATTCCCCATGCCCGCACTCGCTGCAAGCTGGGATCTTGATGGCATAATAAACATCTAATTTATAGCCACAATTCTTACACACTAATTGTCCCAAAGCTATCCATTCACCTTCTTTATAAATGCCTTGGTGTTCAAAATCTTTTAAAAGTGCGGACCACTCAAGTTGAGTTCTATCTTCTAATTGGGATATTTCAAATAAGATGTTAGCTTTGAGCTCACTCCAAGCCGCTTCATCATAGAAAGATTTGTTTTCGAGAAGATGTTCCAAGTCACGTTTTAGATAGTAACTATAATCATCATAGGTTTGTTTAGTGTAGTCTTTCAGTGCGCTCTGCGCTTCCCAGAATCGTTTAGATAAATCGTCAATTTCATGTTCTTTGACGTCTTTGAGCCAATCGGAAAATTGATCCAGCCATTTTTGATAATCCGCCATTGCTACACTCCTGTTTCGCCAATAGATTAAGTATAGACCAGATATACCATTCATTGTATTAGGGTTTGCTGAACTGGGTGCTCAGCAAACCCATTTGGCTTTAGATTATGAAGCCAAAAGTCATTGTTATTAGCTTAAAAACGATACTTCACGCCAACGGTTGCCGTCGTGCCAAGGCCTTTGATGTTATAGCCACCGTACGTATAGGCTTGTGCGCGAGCTGGGTAGTAGTCTGAATTAAATAAGTTCTCAATACCAACAAATGCTTGCCAGCTTTGGCCGAATTGATATTGACCACTAAAGTTAACCACGTTATAGCTGTCAATTGGACCTTGATCTCCAACATAGTTACCTTTATCGTTCCGCTCAAAGCGTTTACGGTCGCCCACATGTAACCAGCTTAACGTCATCGATAACGCATCAATTGGCTGCCAGTTTAGGTTTGCCGTAAGCTTTGGTGGACTAATTTGTCTAGAGCCAAGATAAGTATCGGCTTCGGTATCTTTACCCTCTACATAGCTATATGTCGCAATGAGTTTTAGCGTGTCATTGATCTTGTAATCGACAAGTGCCTCATAACCCCAAATTTTTTGTGGTGCTCGAACAGGCTCATAAACTCCGGTTACTTCATTGAATTTATTCGTTGTGCCAAACTCAGATGTACTTCTATATGCCGCAAATTCAAATCGTAACGTCTCAAATTGAGAGTTAAAACCGATTTCGTAGTTATCAACAATTGATGCTTCTGTTTGAATTTGACCAATGTCTTCTACCGTTGCACTGCGCAGCAGACGGCCAATATCAGAGATATCAGAGCCTTGCGAGTAACTGGCGAATGGGCTGAACTTTTCATTTGCGTTATATTTAATACCCACGTTGTAAGTTGTGGCGTCATAGTCAATGGTGTCACCTTTCACGTTAAGTGGCACAGAGCACTGATCCGCTGAGCGGCAAAGTTTTAGTGTTTGGTAATCAGCTACCGCAAGATCAATACTTTCTTGTCTCACTCCCGCTTTTAACACTAGGTCATCGGCAACAATCCACTTGGTCTGTAGGTAACCTGCGATGCTTTCCATGTCCATTTCCGGCACCCAAATACGACCATCAACAAGTGGCTGTGAGGTCACATCATTCAACGCATCAATACCATAAATGAAGGTAGCTTGGACATTGTCAAAATCAACCAAGGTATTAAATGTCGCACGCGCGCCCTTTTTTTCAGAGCGGATGATAGATTGACCGCCAGTGTATCCTTCATCAGGGTTTGCTAAGCTTGGAGAGAAGAAGAACACGTTCTCAATGTCTTGCATATACGCATCAAGCGTCATTTGTGTATTAGCAAAAACTTCTATATCGGTGTATTTCAAAGTAATGTTTTCATTACCTTCAGGACCTTGTGGTTTACCTTGTTTTTGCTGAGCTGGTGGCACGTGAATAGCGTAAGATTTTTCACCTAAATTGATGTTACCAAATACATCACCTAGGTCCGTTTTTTGCTGTGAACTGTAGAAGTTATAGCTAAATTGCAGTTGCTTGTCTTCGTCAAAGTCATAGCCCAGCTTAGTGAAGTAGTTTTCTGTCACGGTATCCGACAGACCATACTGTAAACCCAGAATATCACCTTCTGCATCACGCTGAACACCATTTTCTTCATAGCTTGCCGTGACTAAATAACTAAATTGGTCAACGCGACCATTAATCGCGCCCGCAATTCGAGCACCCGCACTCTCTGCAAGTTTTACTGCGCTAAAGCGGCTAGATAGGCTAATTTCACCTTCTGGTTTGCCATCGCTTTTAGCCTGCTTGGTGATGTAGTTAATGATCCCGCCTGAAGCACCATTACCATAAATTGAGGTTGCCCCTTTGATAACTTCTATACGAGCGATGGCACTTGGATCGAGTGTTTTTACACCCAAAGAACCATTTCGCAGTGGTGTAGACTGAGGTACACCGTCAATCATCACCAGAGGCGCACGTCCACGCAACGATTGCCCAGTATTACTTGAACTACCCGTATCCGGAGCAAGACCAGGAACAATTTGAGATAACAAACTTTGTAGTTCTGGATTTACTTTTAAATGATCTTCGATTTGCTTTTGATTAATAATCGTAATGGAGGCAGGCACTTCATCGATGCTTTCAAACACACGACTGCCCGAGACCACGATATGCTCCATATCTGCAGCTTGAAGATCTTTAACATTGGTATCGTCTGCAATGGCTGCTGCGCTAACAGCCAACGCTACCATACTGAGAGTAGTTTTTAACATGGTTATCCTTGCTGGATTTAGAATAATAATGATGTAAAAAGCGGCAATATAATATTGCCAAACCTCAGTAAAAACAAGATGAATGTGAATGGTTTGCATTACCTTTTAGTGCAAGACCACCTTACTTTACATCGATTTTTGCAATTATATACACATAACAGTAACTTAGAGTGAAGTTAATTACCGCTTCCTACGATGACGTTGCAGCCAAAAATACAGGCCGGATACCGTGAAAAAAGTCGGAACTAAGGCAAGCATTAACCAAACAAATTGCACGATGGGACCGGCAAAATCACCAATATGAAACTTGTACTTAAAGTTCCATATTTGCGTAGCGACTCCGGCTTTTGATGCATCATATTGCGCTACCACCTCACTGTTATAAGGATTTACCCAAACCCAGCTGTAGGCATGACTTTCACCAGGGTTTTGAACTCTATAAGCGACGCTGTCGGACGCTTTGTCAGGCATATAAATACGGAACAACTGACCGTCTGGGAAGATAGATTTTACGCGCTTTGTAGCGCTATTTAAATCGTAGGGTAAGCCGTGAAAATTAACCGCAATAGTGGGTGGTTTTGGCCTTACTTCGACCTCATCAAAGCTTAACCACTCAACCACAGCCTTAGTTTGCGGCTGCCAGTTAAACGCCATACCACTGAAGGCAATGAGCAGTATAGGTAAAAGCAAATATACCCCCAATACGGTGTGTAACTGATAAAGTAGGATCCTTAGCTTAGCTTTTGGTTTTATCACTAACCGTTTCAAGCAATTTTTAGGCTTTACCCAAAGATAAAAGCCCAACACTAACTCAATAATGAGTACAAGTGCACAAATAGATACCCAATCTCTAAGCGGCTTTTTGTTGTCAGCATCTTCAAACAACAACCAACGGTGTAGCGCCATCGTAAAGCCATATATCGTAGAATAATACTCGTAGCGATGAAGGATCTCGCCACTGTAGGGGTTAACGCTAACATAATCACCGCTAGACAACTTCAGTTGCCACGCCAAATCCGGTTGCTGCTCAGGCATAAACAGTGAAACTTTTTCAGCGGTTGTAGATTCAATAAAGGTTACTATTTGCTCTACCCCAAGAGGCTCAGACTGTGGCTCAACTCGCCACAACTGAGGCTGAGTAAGATATTGAATATCTTTGGCATATATAAGCAGTGCCCCAGTTAAGCTTAAGCAAATAATAAATGCACCAGCCACTAGCGCCATTACTAGGTGAGCACGGCGTAACCACAATTTTATCAAGGGAATTCTCAAACTTCTTTCGATATTTAGCAATAGTAAGTGATAATAACTCTTACTTGCAACAGCACAAAATTTCCCCTTTTACCGCTGCAGATCTTCGCGTAGTTTATCTCCACTTCGACACCACCTTTAGTCCGCGGCAATCGACTAAAATAATTCCACTTTAGGTGCTGTGATTGCTGGCCAATTTCGGGTATGCTATCGAGCAATTTTCTATTAATTTTGCCAGATGTTTGGAAACCTAGATGCAAGAGCAATATAACCCGCAAGATATCGAAGCCAAAGTACAGTCGTACTGGGAAGAAAACAATACCTTCAAAGTTGTCGAAGACGAAAGTAAAGAGAAGTACTACTGTCTCTCAATGTTCCCATACCCAAGTGGTCGCCTCCACATGGGTCACGTACGTAACTACACCATTGGTGATGTGGTTTCTCGTTTCCAACGCCTACAAGGCAAAAACGTTATGCAACCTATGGGTTGGGATGCGTTTGGTCTTCCAGCTGAAAACGCGGCAATTAAAAATAATACCGCACCGGCGAAATGGACCTACGAAAATATCGACTACATGCGCAACCAGCTTAAGTTACTTGGTTTTGGTTACGACTGGGATCGTGAAATCGCGACTTGTCACCCTGAATATTATAAGTGGGAACAGTGGTTCTTCACTAAGCTTTACGAAAAAGGCTTAGTATACAAAAAGATGTCAACGGTAAACTGGGATCCAGTTGACCAAACGGTACTGGCAAATGAACAGGTAATTGACGGCCGTGGTTGGCGCTCTGGTGCCATTGTCGAGCAAAAAGAAATTCCACAATGGTTCATTAAGATCACCGATTATGCACAAGAGTTGCTGGATGACTTAGACAAGCTTGACCACTGGCCTGAGCAAGTTAAAACCATGCAGCGTAACTGGATTGGTCGCTCAGAAGGCGTTGAAATCGACTTTAAACGTGCCGACAACGACGAAAGCTTCACCGTATACACCACCCGCCCTGATACCTTTATGGGCGTGACTTATGTGGCAGTTGCGGCAGGTCATCCGATCGCTCAAGAAGCGGCGAAAAACAGCGAAGCAATCTCTCGCTTTGTTGAAGAGTGCAAGAACACCAAAGTTGCCGAAGCGGATATGGCAACGATGGAGAAAAAAGGCATCGCGACAGGCTTTACGGCTATCCACCCACTCACAGGACAAGAGGTGCCAATTTGGGTAGCTAACTTTGTACTGATGGATTACGGCTCAGGTGCCGTGATGGCAGTACCAGGTCACGACCAACGTGACTATGAGTTTGCAACCGCTTATGGCCTTGAGATCAAACAAGTTATTCAGCCTCTAGCCGGCGCAGAAGTAGAAGCCAATCTGGCTGAAGCAGCGTTTACCGAAAAAGGCACGCTTATCAACTCTGGCGAGTTCGATGGCCTAGACTTTGAAGGCGCCTTTAACGCCATCGCGACTAAATTAGAATCACTTGGCGTAGGTAAGCGCAAAGTAAACTTCCGTCTTCGCGATTGGGGTGTGAGCCGCCAGCGTTACTGGGGTTCGCCAATCCCAATGTTAAACAAAGAAGATGGTTCTGAGCTTGCGGCACCTGAAGACATGCTCCCTGTTCGTCTACCTGAAGACGTAGTCATGAATGGGGTAACTTCACCGATTAAAGCGGATCCAGAATGGGCAAAAGCAACAATAAATGGTGAAGCGGTATTCCACGAAACCGATACATTCGACACCTTTATGGAATCATCTTGGTACTATGCACGTTACTGTAGCCCACGCTACGATGAAGGTATGCTTGAACCAGGTGCTGCAAACTACTGGCTACCAGTAAACCAATATATTGGTGGTATTGAGCACGCTATCTTGCACTTGTTGTACTCGCGCTTCTTCCACAAGTTGCTGCGTGATTTCGGTTTAGTGAATTCTGATGAGCCATTTGAGCGTCTACTATGTCAAGGCATGGTACTTGCGGATACTTACTACCGCAAAGACGAGAAAGGCGGTGACATTTGGATCGCACCAACTGACGTATTAACTGAGACTGACGACAAAGGCCGCATCACTAAAGCGTGGCATAAAGAAGACGGCGAGCCGGTATTCTCTGCAGGCATGAGCAAAATGTCTAAGTCGAAGAACAATGGTATTGACCCGCAAACGGTTATCAAGCAATACGGCGCTGACACCGTTCGCTTATTCATGATGTTTACGGCTCCACCAGAACAAACGCTTGAATGGTCTGACTCAGGCGTTGAAGGTGCGCACCGTTTCCTTCGTCGTATTTGGAAATACGCGGTTGACGTAAAGCAAGCAGGTACTGCCGAGCTTGATTTAAGCAAACTAAATGCAGCGCAAAAGACGCTACGTCGCGACATCCACAAAGCCATTGCAAAGGTGACAGACGATATCGAACGTCGTCAAACGTTCAACACGGCAATTGCGGCGGTGATGGAGCTTTCAAATAAGCTTATCAAAGCGCCACTGAGCGATGAGCAGGACATTGCACTAGCCAACGAAGCACTAGAAGCCATGGTGATCATGCTTGCACCTATCACACCGCACATGTGTCACGAGCTATGGGCTGAGCTTGGCAAAGCTGGCGATATCCTTGATGCGGCATGGCCTGTTATCGACCAAAGCGCACTAGTTGAAGATGAAAAGCTTATCGTTGTACAAGTCAACGGCAAGCTGCGCTCTAAAATCACCGTGGCGGCAGATGCAACGCAAGAACAAGTTGAAGCGATTGCATTTAGCGAAGAAAACGTCACTAAGTTTACTGACGGCAAGACCATCCGTAAGGTGATCTATGTTCCTGGTAAGCTACTTAATGTGGTTGCAAACTAAGATGCGTAGCCTATTTTGGCACACCAGCAAGCTAGCAGTTTTGCTAGCTTGCTTCTTCGTGGCGAGCTGCGGTTTTCACCTCAAGCAAGCCTCTTACCTTCCTGACGATCTAAAAGAAATCACCTTAAGCGGTGACGACAAGCGTTCAGCCTTGTTTGAACAGCTACAGTCCGATCTTCAGCGCGCTCAGGTATCCCTTACACCAAAAAATACCAAACAAGCTGCTGAGTTGTACTTGTACAATGACTCACTTGAACGTCAAACACTCAGTTTGTTCAAAAATGGTCAGGTTGCTCAGTATGAACTGGCGTATCGCGTGTCGTACCGATTGAGTCGTCCGGGCCAAGAACCCGTTAAACAAATGTTCGAGCTGTATCGTAACTATCAGGACGACCCAGACAACGCGCTAGCAAAGGCAAAAGAGCTTGAGCTGATCCTAACCGAGATGCGCCGTCTTGCAAGCCAACGTATTATTCGAGAGTTGTCGCAACTGTAATGCGTTGTTATGCCAATCAACTCTCCAATTACCTAAGTAAAGGGCTTGCCCCTTTTTATCTGGTCTTTGGTGAAGAACCCTTTCAGCAAGGCGAATGTGTACTTGCCATACGAACCGCAGCCAAGCAGCAAGGCTTTGACGAAGTCATTAAATTTGCTCTACTTCCGGGATTTGACTGGCAAGAGCTCAGTGCACAGTACAACAGTATGTCTTTGTTCAGTGCACGTACGCTCATCGAGTTCGACTTTAACGAGCAAAAAGTTCCTACCCAAGGTGTTGCGGTTTTAAAGTCTTTGGCCGAACAGGTCAATCCAGATGTCGTTGTTATTTTTAAAGGGCTGGGCGCGGGTCAAGACATTCAACGAACCGCTTGGTTCAAAGCATTAGAGCCTAAAGGCCTGTTCGTCCCTTGCTATGCGTTAACGGGCCGTCATCTTGAGCGCTGGTTTGATGATGAATGTAAGCGGCTGAAGCTGTCTGTGTCACCACAAGGCAAGCGCGCCCTCCTCGTCGCCACAGAAGGCAACTTGCTTGCAACGCATCAGGAGCTCGAAAAGCTCTCCTTACTATTTGGTAAAAACCCGATTGATGAACAGCAATTGCTGAGCGGCTTATTAAATCAATCTAAGTTCGATATTTTTGATTTAAATACCGGATTGCTAAGTGGCAACCCTAAACAAATCATCAAAGTATTGAATAAGCTCGCCAGCGATAATGTAGAGCCCGCGAGTATTCTCTGGACCTTGCAAAACCAAGCACGCACCCTACTGGGTGTTAAAACCTTGTGGCAAACAGGCACTACGCTTGCGGATGCCTATAAAAAGCATAATGTCTGGAAAAATCAGCAAACCATTACGCAACAAGCGTTAGACAGATTAACGCTAGAGCAGATGAAACAGTTGCTCTGTATGATGGCAGACTTTGATACCGCATATAAAGAAGCAAGGCTCACTGCGCCATATCAAGCTCTAGCACACATCGCGCTGGCCTTTGCCACCCCCATCGCAATGCCGTTACCAATTAGCCAGAGTGAGCATGTATGATTGCTTTGTTTGGTGGTACTTTCGATCCTCCGCATTTAGGCCATTTAAATATGGCGATGCGCTGCGTCGACGAGCTAAGTCTGGCTGAGTTAAAGTTTTTACCTTGTGCCATACCGGTTCATAAACAAAAGCCCAGCATCAGTGACGAGCATCGCCTAGCGATGCTTGCAAATTTGCTAGCAGGGCAACAAAAGCTGGTTATTGATAGACGTGAGCTTGACCGACAAGGACCTTCTTACAGCCTGCTAACACTGCAAGAGCTGCGTAACGAATATCAGGATCAGCCGATTTTATTTTTAATGGGTATGGACTCATTTAATAGCCTGCACACTTGGTATCAATGGCAAGAAATCACAAAGCTGTGTCATCTGGTGGTGTATCAACGCCCAAAAGAACATTGCTCACCAGATGCTAAAGTCTCGGCTTATTTAGCCAAAGCACGCACAGATAACTTAAATAAGCTCCAAACCACCAAGGCTGGACATTGCTATTTCCTTCACGGTGAGCAAAAAGACATTGCATCGAGTACAATAAGAGCTGCAATTGCACAGCGAGATAAAGAATATTTGGAACATTGGCTGCCCGCTTCTGTCATAGATTATATAAATAGCCATGGCTTGTATGCTGATTAACCCCATAAAGCATGTTAAAATTGCCGATTATTTGAAATACAGAGACAAAAACTTGGATTCACAACAGTTATTAGATTTCGCGCTAGACAAAGTAGATGATATGAAAGCGCGTGATATTGTAAAGCTCGACGTTCGCGAAACTTCTTCAATCACCGATTACTTAGTGATCTGTACAGGCACCTCAAAACGCCATGTACAATCAATTGCCGATCATGTCGCAAAAGAAGCTCGTCATGCTGGAGAAACACCGATTGGCCAAGAAGGTCAAGACATCGGAGAGTGGGTATTGGTTGATTTGGGTGACGTTGTTGTACACGTGATGCAAGACCAAACCCGCGACTTTTATGACTTAGAAAAGCTGTGGGGCTGATGTGAAGATCCAACTCATTGCAGTAGGTACCAAAATGCCGAAGTGGGTTGAAACTGGCTTCACTGAATATCAAAGACGCTTTCCCAAAGATATGCCACTGGAGTTAATTGAAATTAGCGCTGGCAAACGGGGGAAAAACGCAGATATTAAACGCATTTTGCAACAAGAAGGTGAAAAAACCTTAGCCGCTATTCCAAAAGGCAATCGGATCGTAACCTTAGAAGTGACTGGCAAGCCATGGGATACACACCAACTTGCGAGCAATATGGAAAAGTGGCAGCTGGACGGTCGCGATGTTAGCTTACTGATTGGCGGCCCTGAAGGGCTTGCACCAGAATGTATTGCTGCGGCTGAACAAAAATGGTCATTATCAAACTTAACCCTACCCCACCCTTTGGTGCGTATAGTGGTTGCCGAGAGCTTGTATCGTGGCTGGAGTTTAAATAACAATCACCCTTACCACAGAGAATAATAATGATAAAAAAACGGCCGACGATTAGGGATCATTCTGCCGAGGCTAACCTCTTTGCGAGACGGGCCTTTGTCGGCTTTGTTTTTGTCGTTATTATTGTTGGGATCTTGTTTCACAATGTCTACAAACTTCAGGTGACTGAGCACGAGACCTATCGTACCCGCTCCAACGATAACCGTATAAAAGTCATACCGGTCGCCCCTAATCGTGGTCTGATTTACGACCGCAATGGTGTCTTGCTCGCCGAAAACCGCCCTGTTTACAACCTTGAAGTGATCCCAGAAGATGTTGAAGATCTCGAAGCTTCATTAGCTGCGGTACGTCAACTCATCAAGATTTCTGAGCAAGAAGTAGAAGATTTCAAAAAGGAAATCAAGCATAACCGCCGCTTCAAAAGTCAAGTACTAAAGGGCCGCTTGAATGAAGAAGAAGTCGCAATTTTGTCGGTTAACCAACACCGTTTGCCAGGCTTTAGCGTTGAAGCTCGATTGTCCCGTTATTATCCTTATGGCGATACCCTCACACACGCTCTAGGCTATGTCGCAAAGCTCAATAAAGAGGAACTCTTTGACTTAGAGCTAGAAGGCAAGGACACGAACTATCGTGCCACCCATGATATCGGTAAGCTCGGCGTCGAGAAGTTTTATGAAGAACAGCTACACGGCATTGTTGGCTCTCGTCGCGTCGAGGTGAATAATCGCGGTCGTATCATTCGCACATTAAGCATGGAAACGCCACAACCAGGTAAAGACTTGGTGCTAACGCTTGATATCGGCTTGCAACAAATCGTCCAGCATGTGCTAAAAGACACCCGAGGCGCGATCATCGTTATGGATCCACGCGACGGAGGAATTTTAGCGCTCTATTCTAACCCAAGTTACGACCCGAATCTGTTCGTTCACGGGATCAGCGGCAAAGATTACCGAGCCTTGCTCAACCCAGACAGACCGCTTATCAACCGTGCAACTCAAGGCCGTTATGCACCTGCTTCCACGGTGAAACCCCATCTCGCTGTGCTTGCGCTGGAAGAAGGTGTTGTCACCGAAACAACCAAAATTTGGGATCCTGGCTTTTTTCAAATTCCCAATGTAAAACATAAATGGCGTGACTGGCGTCCTTGGGGTCATGAGCATGTTGATGTGTATAAGGCTATTGAGCAGTCTTGTGATACCTATTTTTACGAAACCGCATATAAACTCGGCATAACTAAAATTAGCGACTTTATGAACCAGTTTGGCTTTGGTGAGCTTTCGGGTATCGATATTCATGAAGAAACCTCCGCCATTTTGCCATCCGTTGAATGGAAAAGAGAACGTTTTAAAGAGTCGTGGTATCCAGGAGATACGATTTCTGTTGGGATAGGACAAGGCTACTGGACTGCCACTCCAATGCAAATAGCGAACTCGCTGAGCATTTTGGTCAATAAAGGCATACACCGCCAGCCGCACTTAGTACAAATATCTAAGCAAGACACTGAAGTAGAACAATTATTTACGGAAGAAAAACCACCCGTTGTGTTGAAAAATCCTTATCACTGGGATATCGCATTAAAAGCCATGCACAACACAGTAAAAATAGGTACCGCGAAAAGCGCATTTAAGGGCGTGACCTATGACCACGCAGGTAAAACAGGCACCGCACAAGTTGTCAGCATTGCTCAGGGCGAAAGGTACGATGCCAAAAAGCTAAAAGAAAAACACAGAGACAATGGTATCTACGTAGGTTTTGCACCTTTTGATGACCCTCAAATTGTTATCACTGTGGTTGTCGAAAACCAAGGTGGTGGTAGTGCTATCGCAGCGCCAATGGCAAGACAAGTGATGGATTATTACTTTTCAGCCTACCCGCTTGAGAAGGAGCAACAGCAATGAGCCCGCTGAATAAGCCGCGTTCGCTATTTGAAAAAGTCCATATCGACCTACCATTATTTGCAGCCTTGCTCACTATGATGATTGGTAGCCTTGCGATTGTTTATAGTGCTAGTGGACAAGATATGGGCATGATGATGCGCCACGGCACACGCATGTTTGGTGCATTAGTTGCCATGCTATTTATGGCGCAGTTTTCCCCTAATACACTTAAGCGTGTGGCAATTCCCGTTTACCTTTTAGGGCTTGGTATGCTCGTCGCCGTGCTGTTTTTTGGAGTCAGTAGTAAAGGGGCTCAGCGCTGGCTCGACTTAGGTGTTACCCGCTTTCAACCTTCTGAAATAATGAAGCTAGCAGTGCCTATGACGGTCGCTTGGTTTATTGGCCGCTCTCACTTACCTCCTAGTATTTTGAATTTAACAATCGGCTTTGTGATTGTGTTAGTGCCAACTATCCTGATCAAAGAGCAACCTGACTTGGGTACTTCTATCTTAATCGCCAGCTCTGGTATTTTTGCACTTTTTTTAGCTGGGTTAAGTTGGCGTTTAATCGGCTCTGGTTTATTACTTGCGGTCCCCGGTGGCTATGCGTTTTGGCATTACGGAATGCATGCCTATCAAAAGCAACGTGTTCTGACCTTTTTAGATCCAGAAAGCGACCCGCTGGGCTCTGGTTACCATATTATCCAATCGAAAATTGCGATAGGCTCCGGTGGCGTGGAGGGCAAAGGTTGGCTACATGGAACACAATCTCAATTAGAGTTTTTACCCGAACGCCATACCGACTTTATCTTCTCGGTGTTGAGCGAAGAATTTGGCTTGTTGGGTGTCACCATTTTACTCAGCTTGTATCTTTTTATAATTGGTCGCGGATTGTATATCGCGGTGCAAGCACAAGACGCTTTCAGTAAACTGCTTGCAGGAGCACTGACGTTGACCTTCTTCGTCTATGTCTTTGTAAATATCGGAATGGTTTCTGGTCTCTTGCCAGTAGTCGGTGTACCTCTGCCCCTAATTAGCTATGGTGGCACATCGATGGTGACCTTAATGGCCGGTTTTGGCATTATTATGGCAATCGCAACAGATAAGAGGATGTTGTTAAAATAATGACAGTTCGTATTACCCTAATTTCAAAACTGGTTTTAGTATTTGCCCTGTTAAGCGTGCTCAGCGCTTGTGGAAGCCGCTATCATATTCGCCATGATAAAGCGCCACTGCGCGAACCTACCGAACTGGAAATGCAAGATGCCATTGTCACCAATGAGAAAAAGAGCGTGAGTGCCAATCGCCCCTACACTGTTCTTGGTAAACGTTACACACCAATCTCAGACGAACATGGGTATCAACAACAAGGCATTGCCTCGTGGTATGGCCGTAAATTCCATGGCTACCACACCTCCAATGGTGAAATTTTTAATATGTTCGATATGACAGCGGCACATAAAACGCTGCCACTCCCTAGCTTTGCTAAAGTAACAAACTTAGACAACGGACGCTCTGCTATCGTTAGAATTAACGACCGAGGTCCATTCCACGACGATAGATTAATCGACCTGTCTTACGCTGCCGCCTACAAGCTAGGCTATCACCTTCAGGGTACAGCGCGCGTTAAGGTCGAAGCCATTACTCTATCGCGCGAGTCTCCAAGGCTAACCTATGTACAAGTTGCTGCTGGCAGTAAACTTGAGAACATACAGTTATTAGCAGGTCAGTTAAAACAAGAATTGGGGTTAGGTACACCCATCACGTTTGAAAACAACCTGTACAAGCTTAGAGTCGGCCCAATTACCGACGACAATCAAGCACAATCTTTACTAAAAACCTTACAACAAGGTCAATTTAGTCGTGCTTTCTTGCTTTACAGTGAGCAGGAACTTTAGAATAACCGCAATGAATGCCGATAAACAAAAAAGCGAGCATAATGACTTCTATCAAACCAAAAATCGTTAAAAAAGTCCTTGGACTGGTGTGCACTTTCTCTATTATGAGTGCCAGTGCACAAATTATTCCTTCACCGCCGCAAATCAATGCGAAAGGCTATTTCCTTGTAGATTTCACAACAGGAAAGGTGATTGCAGAGGGTGAAGCCGATACTAAGCTAGCGCCTGCAAGTTTAACCAAAATGATGACCAGTTATGTTATTGGTACTGAAATCGCGGCAGGTAACATTAGTCCATCTGATCAGGTCACCATTAGTGAAAAAGCATGGGCTAAGAATTTTCCCGGTTCGTCGGTGATGTTTATCGAAGTCGGTAAGCAGGTCAGTGTCGATGACTTAAACCACGGGATCATTATTCAATCTGGCAATGATGCTTGTGTTGCAATGGCCGAGCACATTGCTGGTAGCGAAAGTGCGTTTGCCGATCTGATGAATGCACATGCTGAAAAGCTAGGCATGACGAATAGTCACTTTATCAATAGCCATGGCCTAGACACCGATGAGCATTACACCACTCCAAGAGACATGGCGACTCTAGGTGCCGCACTTATTCGTGATGTACCTGACGAATACGCTTTATACAAGAAAAAGTCTTTTTCATACAATGGTATAAAGCAATATAACCGTAACTCACTACTTTGGGATGCAAGCCTTGAAGTGGACGGCATTAAAACCGGCCACACCTCAGATGCCGGCTACAGCCTTGTTACTTCAGCGGTTAAAGATGATATGCGTCTTGTTGCAGTCGTCATGGGTACTGAGAGTGAGCGAGCACGTAAAGTTGAAAGCAAAAAGTTGCTTAACTACGGCTTCCGTTTCTTTGAAACCATTACTCCTTACCAAGCCGGTGACGCTTTTGCCGATCAGCGCGTATGGATGGGTAACAAAGAAACCGTATCGCTTGGCATTATGGAAGACACGCCAATCACTATTCCACGTGGTCAAAGCAAGAACTTAAAGGCTAACTTTGAGTTAGATAAAACACTCGAAGCGCCGCTAGCAAAAGGTACTAAAGTTGGTACTTTGTTCTTACAGCTTGAAGGTGAAGACGTAGCACAATACCCGCTGGTTACGCTTGAAGAGATCCAAGAAGGTGGATTCTTTAGCAAGATCTACGACTACCTACGTTTACAGATCTCGCAGTAATTCCTTATCTGATAGGCCAGCCGAGACAAACTGGTTGGCTTATCTTTCCTATAAAGCTTATTTATTTCCCTTCACTTTCCTGACATTCATACTTTCTAATCTAGCCCCCTTTTCAACATACCACACGGCTGAAAACTCACTTTAAGTTTACAATTTAAAAACAATTTGTAATAATCAATTTCGGGTACAAACTCGAATTATAAATAAAAGGATATTTAAGTGATGATGGCGACAATCGCGGTAATAATGATGAAGTGTAGAAACTCCTTGTGACTGTGGAAATAATGACAGCGGTCCCAGTAGCTCTTCGGAGATTTTTGTTCAGCAGAGTATCCTGACTTGTACCGGTGATGACTGTTATGAATGAGAAGAAGTAGAGAGATGTTAATCTAAGAGGTGATACACAAAAGGCTTTCCTATGAACTACATAGATCATATATACCTAAAACCAGGCTTACCAGTAGCCAAGTTGACTATTGCAGTATTACTGCTTTTCTCTGCTATTTTATACAAGTCAAGCCTACTTTTATATATTGGTTTTTATATGGCGCTAATTGTACCTACTTGGGATTTATTATCCGTAGTGGCAAAAGAACAAGGAGCTTGTGCAAAAGTTATGCTCATAACTTACTGTAAACAGCACTGGATACAGTTGCTACTTATGCTAGCGTTTGCTTGTATAGGTATTGCCGGGCTGCACCTTGAATACCTACTACTTACACTTTTTAATATTGCATTCGCTATGTTATTAGCAGCCCATGTTATAAGAATTGTGTATAAAATAAGAAAAATGTCCGCTATTGACGCGATAAAGGAGAGGTTAAAAACCAAGTCGAGGTTTATTCTTTCTGTTAACCTGGTACTCATTATTGTTATGTGCGCCACACCTTTTCTATCTATACCCGTAGGAGCGTTGGCTGCTAATTATATGGTTATTTTTAGCTGCTACATGCAGTACTTAAACCATATCATTAGTGAGGATATTTTTGAAACTGATTAAACTAGTTTAGAGTTCTCGCACTAGCCTATTTAGATAAACAGCGCAAATATCGAATGTAATCATCTTTTCTTTATAAGGTTTTTACCTCTGACAAGCATTAAATTAATTTATATAAAACAAAACAATAGAATCAAATGGAAAAATAAAAGGATAAATTAATGACTTTCATTGAACAAATAAAGTCCACTCCATTTTATATCTACATTAGCACAATAGCTTACCTTACCTGCCTTGCGTTAAGCTACCATTTAAAGATGCCAGAATTTTCATATATTGGATTTTATTTAATACTCTATTCCATGCTCTATGAGTTAAATTCTTTAATAAAAAATAGCGATACTAGCTTAGAATCAAGTCACAACTTTGGACACTTGAGATATTTATTTGCTTTCGTAGTAATATTGCTTGGTCTTATTGCTTTTCCACTTCGCCCTGTGTTCGTTACAGTAATCAATTTTATGGTGATTGCCGCTATCATCTATCAATTAATACTCGTTTTAAATACTAAGTTCTTACAATCTAAAGAAAATATTATTAATAGTTTTAAACGAAAAAAAACAGGAATTTTACTGCTACTATTCGTAATGACGGTATTGCAATTTTTCTTTGATGATCTAACCTTTGCTAACAATAGTCATTTTTTTCTTCTCATTCTCACCTCAGAAGTTTTCGATGATTGTAAGGGTTTAATCTCTAACACTCACTAAGCTCTATACGGCTTAGCAAAAACGTCCTGCGTATGGACGTTTTTTTTTGTCTTAAAAATGATAGAATGCGGCCAATAAATGACGACCTTGGAAACTCAAGGCTTGAAAGAGTCCCTAAGTGACCAAATAAAGGCGTCAGCAAGTAGTTCGTTGTGAGGATACCGTCGTGGTAAAACCAGTTAAAAATACTAAGTTTGATGAATACTTAGAATTTCCTTGCCCATTTACATTCAAAATTATGGGCCTAGCAAATGTCAATTTGACGGATCAGATCCTAGCCAAACTGCAGGTTATTGCACCTGGTGATTATGCACCAAAGGTTAAACCAAGCAGTAAAGGCACCTATGAAGCCGTATCTCTAGTCGTTACAGTAACCAGCAAAGAGCATATCGAGCAGATTTATACCGAGATCGGTGGCATCGAAGACGTCCGCTACATCCTGTAGTTGGTAAGGACCCTAGTTATGGAATCTCGTAAGTTAATTGTGCGCCAACTTGGCCTTTGTCGTTACGAACCAATTTGGCACAAAATGCAATCTTTTACCGACGAGCGTGATGACACCACAGCGGATGAAATCTGGCTGGTGGAACATGAGCCTGTTTTTACGCAAGGTCAAGCAGGTAAAGAAGAGCATGTTTTGGCGCCAGGTGACATTCCCGTCGTAAAAGTGGATCGCGGCGGTCAAGTTACCTATCACGGTCCTGGGCAACAAATGCTTTATGTGCTGCTCAACTTACGACGATTGAAAATAGGGGTACGTGAGCTCGTCACTTGGCTAGAAGAAAGCATTATCGACTCCCTAAAAGAATATGGGATAGAGGCTTATGCTAAAGCCGATGCACCAGGTGTATACGTCAACGATAGCAAGATAGCATCTCTTGGACTTAGAGTCCGTCGTGGCTGCTCATTTCATGGGCTCGCACTCAACGTCAATATGGATCTTGGTCCATTTTTACGAATAAACCCTTGTGGTTACGCGGGCATGAATATGGTGCAAAGTAGCGAAATTAATGGACCTCAAACCGTCGCTGATGCGGGGGCCGGTCTGGTAAAACACATGCTAAAACGCATTAATGCTGAGCATGTCGAATACACTGAAGGGTTTGAAAACGTATGAGTAAACCAGTCAAAATGGAGCCTGGGGTAAAGCTCCGCGATGCTGAAAAAATGGCATTGATCCCAGTAAAAGTCATGCCAACAGAACGCGAAGAAATGCTGAGAAAGCCTGAGTGGTTAAAGATCCGTTTGCCAAAATCAAGTGAACGTATCGATGGCATTAAACAAGCAATGCGTAAGCACGGCTTACACTCTGTTTGTGAAGAGGCGTCATGCCCTAACCTTTCTGAGTGCTTTAATCACGGTACAGCAACCTTTATGATTTTAGGTGCAATTTGTACTCGCCGCTGTCCATTCTGCGATGTGGCTCATGGTCGTCCACTAAAACCTGACGCCCAAGAGCCTGAAAAGCTAGCGCTCACTATCAAAGACATGAAGTTAAGCTACGTTGTTATTACCTCTGTTGACCGTGATGATTTACGCGACGGTGGTGCACAACATTTTGCTGACTGTATTCGTGAGATCCGTAAGCATAACCCAGGTATTACAATCGAAATTCTTGTGCCTGATTTCCGCGGCCGTATGGACAGAGCACTTGAAATTTTGAGTGAAACACCACCGGATGTATTCAACCACAACCTTGAAACTGCACCGAGACTTTACAAGCTAGCGCGTCCAGGTGCCGACTATAAGTGGTCACTCGAATTGCTACGCCGTTTTAAAGAAGCGCATCCAGAGGTAAGAACTAAGTCTGGCTTAATGGTTGGACTGGGCGAAGAAATCTCTGAAATTGAAGAAGTCTTAAGAGACTTGCGCGAGCATAACGTAGATATGCTTACGGTAGGCCAGTACCTACAACCTTCAAAGCACCACTTACCGGTAAAGCGCTACGTGCCACCGGCAGAGTTTGATGGGCTAAAAGAGTATGCCGACGAAATAGGCTTTAGCCACGCAGCTTGCGGACCATTTGTACGCTCTAGCTACCATGCAGATCAGCAAGCCGCCGGTAAAGAAGTAAAATAACTGCTGCTCCTGAACTTAAGTTCAAGTAAAACGTATATTGCTCCTAGCCGTAAGTAGGAGCAATATCCATGCAATTTCCACTCTCCCCCTACGCATTTTTGTAAATTCAATGTAAAATAGCCAAAGTTCAGTTACTTAACCTGAGAGAACTGCTCCCTAATTTTCGGACATAACTTTAATATGGAATACGGACCAATCAGCTTTTACGCTATTTTTATTGCCGTTGTGGTGCTTGGAGGCAGCTTAGGTGGGCTCTTACAAGCGATGCGTTCAACGTCGTCATATAAGTTTCGCAAACCTAAGTTTAAGAGTGCGAATAGCGCCGCCCCAGAGTATTGGGACTTAGGTGGATTCGGTGTCATTCTAGCCGGTGTGATCTCAGCATTTATGGCAATCGGTGTGCTCACCATGGCGGGCGCTGCAGACTTCAGCCCAGTCAGTAAGTATGCATTTAAATCATATCAAAATGGTGAGCACGACTCCCACCATCAAAACAACGACGAGATACTCATTCCCGTGGCAATGTTTTCATCTGCGCATAACGATAATGCCGTTGAGATCAACCGCATTATCAAAGTGGTCGTAGAGCACAATCTGAAACGGGAAAATGACTCAATTACCGGTTCTGATAAAGCATTTTGGACTTGGATTAAGATCTTTTCATTCTCTATTTTAAGCGGTTTTGGCGGTGTAGGACTCGTTTCTAGCGCCTACAAACGCTACGTTGGCGAAGATGAATTCAATGACATCCAACAAAAGGTTAAAGAAGAGTATGAAATAGCACGTAAGAATACCGTAGAGATCGCACTCCAACGTGCTAGGGAATTGATTGCAAACACACAATACGATGAAGCAATTAAGGTTTGTGATGACATTCTTACCAACATTCACCCAAACCATGCAAGAGCAATTGGCATAAAAGCCAGAGCACTCAGCCGAGATGGTAAGCTCGCAGAAGCCATCAAGTTGCTAGAAAGCGCACTTTCCATTTCAGATATGAGTGAGTCCGTCAGAGCTCGTATGCATTGGAATATAGCCTGTTATCAGACTCGTATAGATTTTAGCGAAGGCTTACCTGAGGAGCTAGATTGTATGGTCCGGACGCTGGGTGAGATCCGCAGCCATTTGGAACGTGCAATTGCGCTTGATGAGCATCTAAGGTTGAAGCTACCTGACGGTGAAAGTGACCTTATTGTGCTAAAGTCGCTCAGTGCGAGAGGTCAAGATTGGTTTGACAATTTAGTACGAGCACAATAGACTCTTAGGTAAGTTAGCTTGATACGGTGCATTTTCATGAGAGATGAAGACTTTATATAAAAGTTAAGGGTACAAGCACAAATTCACTGGATGGAAATACTGGTGATTAGAATAAGCCGCATATTGATATGCGGCTTTTTTGTTTTTGACACATGAATTTTATACGCAAATTGGTATTAGCAGCAAAACGGTTTCAATTCCGTGCTATTCGTTATATCTTGCCTCACCAGATAATAATAATCAGGGGCAAAACGTGCTTAAGAATAAAACTTTGGGCAGCATGCTAATTGTAGCAGGTACTACAATTGGCGCAGGTATGCTCGCCCTCCCGATTGCATCCGCAGGACTCGGCTTTTCTACCGCTATCGCGTTATTAACAATCACATGGTTGCTAATGACCTATACCGCTTTACTTATGCTGGAAATACATCAGTACGCGGACCAAGACGCTACGCTAAATACACTGGCGAAAAACTTACTTGGTAAATCGGGCCAATATGTCGCTAACTTTTCTATGGTATTTTTATTCTATGCGCTGTGTGCAGCTTATATCGCGGGAGGTGGTGCACAACTTCAAAGCAAACTGATTAGTGTATTGGGTGACGGGATCACTCCCCAACTCGGTTCAGTACTACTTGCTGTTATCATTGCAACCATAGTGACATTAGGCACAAGTACCGTCGATAAGCTTAACCAATTACTATTTACCATTAAAGTTATCGTGCTCGCGAGTTTATTTTTTATCCTGACTCCCTATGTTCATGGCCAACATCTTATCGATATGCCTGTGGAGCAAGGGCTTGTAATTGCGGCAATTCCTGTAATTTTCACTTCATTTGGGTTTCATGGTTCAATCCCCTCAATCGTCAAGTACGTTGGTGTAGATATTCGTCAATTACGTAAAGTGATGATGTTTGGTGCCTCCCTCCCCCTTATCATTTATGTGTTTTGGCAATTACTAAGCCAAGGTGTTATGGGGCAAAAGAGCTTAATGGCAAGTGAGGGACTGCCGGGTTTTGTAACCAGTATTTCTTCTATCGCACACAACGACAACGTACAATTATTTGTAACTGTGTTTGCAGATCTTGCTCTCGCGACTTCATTCTTAGGCGTGAGTCTCGGCTTATTCGACTTTTTTGCAGATGCCTTTAAGAAGCAAGATACTAAGAAAGACCGCATCAAGACGGCATTCATTACCTTCTTACCACCGCTTGGCTTTGCCCTCTTTTATCCAAAGGGCTTTATTATGGCACTGGGATATGCAGCGATTGCGCTCGTGGTGTTAGCGGTATTTCTACCAGTTGCTATGGTATGGAAACAGAGAAAAACCAGAGGTAATGATGGATATCAGGTTAAAGGAGGTACGCTTGGACTAGGACTTGCCGCTGTTTTCGGTGTGATGATCATCACCTCTCAGCTAATGCAAATGGCTGGCCTTATTCCTAGTTTGGGGTGAGTATTTTTCAATAGCTGGCCGAACACTATCGGCTAGCTCCTGCTTTTTCCATATCATCGCTAATGTAATGAAGCTTCCAAAACATAATTATTGGAGCAAAAGCCAAACACAAAGTCACCACATTGGTGATGGGTATGATAGTTGCGTATAAATAAGTCGAATAACTCAAATCCATTAAATGGTAATCAGTTAATCTAAACAGTTGTAAAATAGGCGCGGGTAAAACAACGAGCTGGGCTAATATACTCTGCCACATATACATTTTATCTTTTACAGCCCAATACGCAACAATCCCCATAAATAGGATGTCATTCAAGGCCCAGTATACGTAACGGATGACTTGGTGCTCATCAATAGAGCGAACAAAGTCGCTCGAGAACGTACCCACAATATAAAAAATCGCAACAAGTAGTGAATATCTAAGCGCCTTTTTATCTTTTAACACAAAGCAAAGAAAAACAGAAAGCAAAGCAATCCACACACTGTTATGTGCAAAAAATATACGAATAGGTTCCCAAGCTTCTAACATAGCTAAACGCTACTCTGGCTTCTTTTCTACAGAACCATCATCGGCGTCACCACCATCGCCGTTACCACCTGGCAATCTATAATTTTGGGGTTTTTTTATTGAAATCATTCTATTTCTCCTTTAAGTAGAACCAAACGGAACAATAGCGAATTCCCTGTAATTTGGCAACAAACTGTAACTAATTTTTCCTAACTTCAATAGGGTCTGATTCTTTCGCTTTACCCTGTAAAATCGAGATTTCGACACGCCGGTTTCGGCGCCTATCTGCATCGCTGTCATTAGGTACTAAAGGTCTAGTGTCTGCATGACCAACTACAACCATTCTGTTCTTATCAAAGCCACGGACACGCTCCATTACAGTCGCAACGGCTACCGCTCTAGTTGCCGATAAATCCCAGTTATTCGAATAAAGTTCGTTAGTCACTCTAAAGTCATCAGTGTGACCCGACACTGTAATTTCACCAGGTACATCTTTGAGCAGCTCTGCAATTTCGGCAATCACAGGTTCAAATTTAGGTTGTAGAAACGCACTTCCCGCAGGAAAAGAACCATTTTCTTGGATGCGAATAATAATTTGCTGCCCTAATGACTCGAGTTCAATTGCACCATCCATAATTTGCTTTTCTAGCTGCTGTGCAATCTTTTTAACGAGCTCGTTTACTTGCTCTTGGTCCGCAGAAGCAACTGCTTGGGTTGACGCCATTTCCTGTGCAGTACTGGCAGACTCACCACCACGCTTATTGCCTCGTTGCTCCTGTCTGCCACCCGCCGAAGCCTCGTCACCAGCTTGGAACTCTAGCATTTGCTGCGTCATTTCTACGGTTTGCTGTTGAATCGTTTCAATCGGTGTTGGTTCTGGCTTTCCTGGAGTAAATTCCATCGCAATCACGCTGGTACCTTTAGGAATATCTTTTACTTCAATTTTATTTTGCACACCAAAAGCAAACTTCATCGATCCTGCAATTTGCTTAAACTTCAGTACATCCATTTCGGAGAATGCCAATAGCAGTACGAAGAAGCACATTAACAACGACATGAGATCAGCAAACGTTCCCATCCAGGCAGGAAGACCTGGGGGGGGACATTTACATTCTTTCTCATCTGACATGATTATTCCTCAGCCTCAGCGCCACGTTTAGATTCTGGCAGATAGTTTTTCAAGATACCTTCAATGACTTTTGGATTTTGGCCATCTTGAATGCCTAAGATTGCATCTAAGATAAGGCGCTGGTTTCGCTCTTCTTCATCTTTACGAAGTTCAAGCTTAACCTGAATTGGGATCGCAACCACGTTAGCCAAAAACGCACCGTATAAAGTTGTCAAAAGTGCAACAGCCATAGCAGGTCCAATTGCTTTTGGATCGTCCATGTTAGATAACATCGCTACTAGGCCGATGAGCGTTCCAATCATCCCCATAGCAGGAGCGATATCGGCGAGGGACTTAAATAAGCCAGCGCCTAACTCGTGTCTTGAGGACGTTAGGGCAATATCTTTTTGCAATGTGGCACGCACAACATCAGCATCATGCCCATCGACTAACATATCGACACCTTTACGCATAAACTGGTTGGGGATTTCGGCTTCTTCTAACGCTAAAAAACCACCTTTGCGAGCTGAATCAGCAAGCTCAACGGCTTTTTCAATCAGCTCTTCCGGAGTTTCAATCTTGAACATGAAGGCCTTCCCGGCCACTTTTCCAATTCCGAAAAACTGTCCAAGCGTAAAGTTAGACAATACGATAAAAATTGAACCACCAAATACGATAACGACGGAAGGCGTGTTATAGAACATAGCGATCTGGCCATCACTACTTAGTACCATGGACATTACAATTAAACCTATGGCACCCAGGATCCCTATTACCGTTGCTAAATCCACATGTCCTCCGGGGGAAGTTATTTGTGATAAATCACGCAGTTATTGTTGTTTGAGTTATCGGCAAGTTTTTCTACAACTTAACACTATTATATTAAAAAGTGTTTAAAATGCGAGTTTATAGCAGATCTTGTAATGCTGATACTCGGTCAGATCAAAAAGTCACTGGTTTTTTTGACCTTGGCGCACAATCACCCTAAAATTGCCACACTTTTACTTTACGGGTCAGCGTGACATATGGCAGTAAAAAAACCAGACAACTTGAGCTTTGAAGAAGCCATGCAAGAACTGGAGCAAATCGTTGCAGACATGGAAAACGGTAGCTTACCTTTAGATCAAGCACTTAAACAGTTTGAACGCGGGATAAAACTCGCAAAAGCTTCAAATCAGAAACTTCAGCAAGCTGAACAACAAGTCGCTATTTTAATGGGCGAGGATGAACAAGCACAATTACAGCCATTTGATAACGAAGCCTAATGTCGAAAAAATTACAAGAAAAGCTCCAGTTTGCTAAAACTCGTGTAGAAAACACCATTTTACACTATTTTGATAGTGTGCTTGAAACTGAAGAGAATATAAAAGCGGCTACACGCTATAGTATAGAAAACGGCGGCAAGCGCTTGCGACCGTTTTTAGTGTATTGTACTGGTGAATTATTTGGTGCTGCTCCAGAAGATTTAGACAAAGCTGCAGCCGCAATAGAGTGTGTGCATAGCTACTCTTTGGTGCACGACGATTTACCTGCTATGGATGATGATGATCTCAGACGCGGCCGTCCAACTTGCCACATCCAATTCGATGAGGCGACCGCGATTTTAGCTGGTGACGCTCTGCAAACGCTGGCATTTGAACTGCTAAGTGAACATCCATTCGCGGTAAGCCACCATGCCCAAATAAAAATGATTTCAGTGCTAGCCAAGGCATCGGGTCTACAAGGCATGATAGGCGGTCAAGCACTCGATATAGCAGCAACCAATCGTTTAATTACGATAGATGAGCTCGAACGTATTCATAAGCTAAAAACAGGTGCACTACTAAGCTGTGCAGTAGAACTTGGGATCTTATGTAGCGATCCGGAACGTGTTTCAGAGCAAGCACGTGATGCGATACGTACTTATGGACGTGCAATTGGCCTTGCATTTCAAGTCAGAGATGACATTCTTGATGTAGAAGGTGACACATTTGTGCTTGGTAAACCTCAAGGCTCTGATTTAGAACATAATAAATCTACCTATCCAGCATTATTGGGGTTAGAACAAGCAAAAGAAAAAGCTGAACACTTGATAGATGAAGCTTTAGAAGCGCTTACACGTATCAACGGTAATACAGAAATACTTGCAGATTTAGCAAAATACATCATAGATCGAGAATATTAAGCTGACGTATAAAATAGCTACGCCAAGCTAAGAAAATATTCACAAGAACTTTGTAAACGCTGGCTAACATAATATTATGACAAGTTAGTGAAGAATTTTAATAATTATGAAGTGGACCACGTGAGTAATTGCGCTGAGATTCACTTAGGACTCTGATAAATACCATGAAACTTGATAGTAGCAAGTATCCCTTACTCGCGTTAATTGACGAGCCAAGTCAACTCCGTCAATTACCCCAGCACAAGTTAACCGCCTTTAGTGATGAGCTTCGCGAGTATTTGCTGAACTCAGTCTCTCAAAGCAGCGGTCACTTTGCATCTGGTTTAGGCACTGTAGAGCTTACTGTAGCTTTACACTATGTGTATAACACACCAAGCGATAGGCTCGTTTGGGATGTAGGTCATCAAGCCTATCCGCACAAACTACTTACAGGTAGAAGAGATAGGATGCATACGATCCGCCAGAAAGATGGCCTGCATCCTTTCCCTTATAGAGAAGAAAGCGAATACGATACGTTTAGTGTTGGCCACTCAAGCACTTCTATATCAGCGGCACTTGGTATGGCTATCGCAGCTGAAAAAGAAGGGATTGGACGTAAGACCGTCGCCGTTATTGGTGATGGTGCAATGACCGCGGGCATGGCGTTTGAAGCCATGAATCACGCAGGCGACATCAATCCAGATATGTTAGTGATCCTAAACGACAACGAAATGTCTATCTCTGAAAACGTTGGCGCACTCACCAATCATTTCGCGAAGATCCTCTCTGGTAGCTTTTACACCAATATTCGAGAAGGCAGCAAAAAACTGCTGTCTGGTGTGCCGCCGGTAAAAGAGCTTGCAGGCCGTATGGAAGAGCATTTAAAGGGGATGATAATCCCTGGTACTTTCTTTGAAGAGCTAGGCTTTAACTATATTGGCCCAATTGACGGACATAACGTAGATACTTTGGTAGATACGCTGCGTAATATGCGTAACCTAAAAGGCCCTCAACTATTACACGTTAAAACCCAAAAAGGGAAAGGTTATAAACCTGCAGAAGCAGATCCTATTGGTTATCATGCCGTGCCTAAGTTCGATCCAAGCGTCCATAGCTTACCCAAATCAAAACCTAGTGCACCAACCTTTTCAAAGGTGTTTGGAGATTGGCTTTGCGATATGGCTGCACAAGATAATAAGCTCATGGCAATCACACCAGCAATGCGTGAAGGCTCGGGCATGGTACGCTTTTCTAAAGAGTACCCTGCTCAATATTTTGATGTTGCCATTGCTGAGCAACATGCTGTGACACTGGCAGCGGGTTTTGCTTGTGAAGACCTCAACCCAGTGGTTGCAATCTATTCTAGCTTCTTACAACGCGCATACGACCAACTCATTCATGATGTCGCACTACAAAATCTGCCAGTGTTGTTCGCTATTGACCGTGCCGGTGTCGTTGGTGCGGATGGTGAGACGCACCAAGGCGCATACGACTTAAGTTTCTTGCGCTGTATCCCGAATATGGTGATCATGGCACCAAGCGACCTTAATGAGTGCCGCCAAATGCTCTACACAGGTCATCGCCTAGATAGGCCAGCAGCAGTGAGATACCCCAGAGGTAGTGCGGGAAGCGCCGAGATTGATACGGAAATGACCGCAATAGAAGTTGGTAAGGGCAAGGTAGTAAGAGAAGGTGAAAAGCTGGCTATTTTAAGCTTTGGTACATTGCTTGAAAACGCTCAAGCCGTAGCCGAAGAGCTAAATGCCACACTTGTAGATATGCGTTTTGTCAAACCCTTAGACTGCGCCCTTATCGAAGAGTTGGTTGTAACTCACGAGCGCTTCGTCACACTTGAAGATAATGCTATTGCCGGTGGCGCAGGCTCCGCAGTAAGCGAGTATTTAATTGCTCAAGGCCATCAAAAACCAATTAAACTTCTTGGTCTACCTGACGAGTTTATTAAGCATGGTTCACAAACTGAGATCCATGCCGAGCTGGGCTTAAACAGCGAAGGCATCAGTCAACAAATTAAGGCTTGGCTTGCGTGAGTCTGCATTCAACCTAAAAAAGGCTTCCATTTGGAAGCCTTTTTGCTATGAGTTTTACCTCATCCATACACTGATTTCAGCAAGCCCATTACTTTGTAATAACTGTAATTGAGACTCTATATTCGCACTTTGTTCAAACTCAAAAGCATCTAACTGATCATCAAAAGTAATTGTTGCAGCACCATCCCCACCGCGTTGTTTAACTTGATGCAGCGCAATATCAGCCAAATTCACTGATGATTCCCAACCAATCACTTTGCCACCGAGTAGTGGTAGAGGGTAATAAGACCACCCCATAGAAACTGTCAGCTTAGTGGTTTTTCCATTAGGAAGTCGATAGTCCGTCTCAGCAATGGCTTTACATAAATCACTAACATACTCTTCAATGTCATCTCGACTGAAATCACGCAATAACAATAAGAATTCATCCCCACTCCATCTAACAACATAGTCTGAACCTTGAGTACGGGTATTTAAAAGTGTCGCTAACTGTTGTAAGCAACTGTCGCCACCAATAGGACCATAAGAATCGTTAATCTTACTAAAGTCATCGATATTCATGATCATGAGCACTAGGCTCTTATTTTGGGCTTGTAGTGATTGAGCATTGCGCTGGTAGTGCTCAACATCTTTAGGAAGTTGATCAAACAAAAAGCGACGACTTCGCAAGCCTGTCAGCTCATCGGAATGACTAACCAGCTTAAGTTGTGTATTAACTTGATTTAGCTTTTCATTTGCCTTTCTAAGCTCCGTTGTACGCTCTGCAACTAACGCCTCTAATGCGGCCTGCTTTCTTCTTTCTTGTGCTCTAAACACCCAAAAAATCAGATAGAACATAAAGATAAATGCACAAGTAATAAACAATCTAAAGTAAATCGTTTCGTCGAAGCGCCGAGGTAGTACAATTGATAAGCTTAGCACTTTAGCCTTTTCCCAATCTTGTCCTTGACGCTTAGCTTCTAACACAAAGGTAAAGTTGCCTGGAGGCAAATTGGTGTAAATGGCTTCACGCCGTGATTGTGCATCCCGCCATTGTGTATCATGGCCATTGAGTTTGTATCTAAACTCAATGCTATGAGGCGCATAAAAATCAATGGCTGTATAATTGATAGTTAAATCGCGTTCCGATGTTTCAAGCTGGATCACTTGATTTAATGATTCTGTACTAAATACTCTATCGTGGGTAGACAATGACTCTAGCCTTGGCAATAAATCCCCACCGCCAAAAAGCTGGACATTTTTAGGGATCTCAACAACGCCTTGTAAGCTGGGGTAAAAAATAGCTGACTCGGTTTCAACCACGGCATCATGCCCAAGGCCTGAACAACATTGGCTTGGTCTGCCATCAAGCTGCCTATCGAATGGGCTTATTACTTGTTCAACTTGCAAACTCTCTATAACGTGACCAAATTGCGCAACGGGCATGCGATATACCCCTTTCATTGTGCTCACCCAGATGAGCTGATTGCTCTTGTCATAATGCAAAGAAAATATCGATCCGTAAGGCAATCCATTTGAAGCATCAAGCTGATACCAATCACCGTCTGAGGTACGATAGAATAACCCATCGTTGAGAGAGCCAACTAAAGTCGTCACAGTATCCAAATGCAAAATACTGGTGATATAAGCGGTATCCAACGACGTTTGAGAACCAATTTTTTCGATGCCTTTATCATTGTAGCGATACGCACCTTTGTTAGTACCGATAAAACCATATCTCGGAAAATCCTCAACAAAAGTAACAAATTGACTACCAAGAAAAGCGTTGTAGGCAAATGGCGTTATCCCCTTGTAATCAAGACGATACAAACCTCTCCCTGTACCAAACCACATTCCCCCTCGGTTTGAAGGGCTTAGTGAAAAGACTGGATTCTGTCTGAGCTCTCGCTCAGTTAATTTTTGTAGTGTGCCATTTTCGTAGATAAGTGCACCACGGTCTGTCCCAAGAATGAGTTTTTCGCCAATAAACTCCAAGTCGTGTATCACGGAACGATTTAACTGCGCACTAGTTAGCACGGGTTGATAACTATCATTCAATCCCATAATGCCAAGCCCCTCACGACTAGCGACCCATAACTGACCAGAGGGCCCCTGTGTGATGGCTGAAATTGCTTGGTTTACTCTAGGACCAATATGATGCCGCTCCACTTTTCCTGAGTGGGCCAGCCACAAGCCTTCATTTAAACTGGCAAGCCAGATATTATTATCTTTGTCCATAAAGATATCTGCAAACCAGATACTTTGATCCAACTGAATTGGCTCGACAGCTTGCCAAACACCATTATTCTGTCGATATAACAGCCGACCATAAGTAGAGACCCATAGCCCGCCTTCCTTATCATTTAGAAACTTATATACGGCATTGTTACCCGCATCTTGATAACGGCGTAGTACTTCGTCAATATCTAGAAAATACGCACCCAACTCTGATGCTAAGAACAACTTACCATCGACCCAAGCTAAGTCATGTATAATGGTTTGCGCTAACTGCTCAGGTAGTGAAACCTTACTCGCCAGCTCAAGCCTAACGCCATCACCGTTGCGATTGCTTGATTCACTGATTTTAAGTAGGTGACGTTCATTCACTAGCCAAATACCATCAGGCACCAACGCCATTTTAGTCACAGAACCTACGATTTGGTTTATTTGAGTCACATCTAACGTACTTTGTTCGATGTTATTGGCGGCTAACGTCAGCTTTTTCGCAGAAACATAATACAGACCATTCGCAGCAATCCAGATCCCGCCATCTTCATCTTGCAAGATATCTCGTACAGGCCCCTGCAGATCGAAACGCCGAGCTTCTAAGGTTTGGGGATTGAGTCTTAACAATCCTCGACGCGTGCCAACCCAGAGCATGCCAAATCGATCCACCACCAATTTATTAATGGCATTACTATTTAAAAACTCGGTATTTTGGGTGTTGAAATTTTGGAATTGATGACCATCAAACCGACTTAAGCCAAACTGAGTTCCGAGCCAAATGTAGCCTTGATTGTCTTGAACGACACTCTTAACGCTTTGTGACGGTAACCCACTTTGGATATTCCACTGTTTAACTACGTAATCATCTATCGCCGCAAAACTCGTAATTGGTAGCAGCAAAGTGAAAATGAAAAACAATAGCCTTGTCATCTCGATTCCATCACATCAGCACAGTTAGACTAAAATGCCAGTTTTAAACAAAGCTTGCACGCAAATCAATGAAAAAATGCCAGCTAATACATCATCTAGCATAATCCCCGAGCCACCGTGCAAACGTTTATCGAGCCATCTTATCGGACCCGGTTTCAAAATATCGAAAAAGCGGAACAAAATAAAGCCAACGATTAATGACTGCCAGCTAAGCGCCGCCCCTATCATGGTAATATAAAAACCTGCCACTTCATCCCAGACAATGGCTGGGTGGTCATGAACATTAACATCGTCTGCTGTTTTACCACACACCCAGATCCCAAATAACGTCATGACAATCGCAACCAGACATTGCAGCCAAATTGGTGCGCCTTGGGTTGCAAAAATAAACGGTAATGCGGCGAAGGTGCCAAAAGTACCAGGTGCTTTTTTCGCTAAACCAAGACCAAACCCGAGTGCAAAGAATTGATGCGGCTTCTTTAAATTAAATACATACTGCTTAGCCAAACCAACTCCTAGCTAAAATGCTCAAAACCAAACCCTGAGAGCTGGTAAGGTTGACCTTTTTTGAGCAATTGAATTTCGCCATTATTAGCCGTAATTTGGCCAATACAAACTGGCTCAACACCATATTGCTTCAATCTGGTTTCCACGGCATTTTTGTTATTATCATTGACCGTGAAGAGTAACTCGTAGTCATCGCCAAAACCGAGCGCGAGCCGCATGCGTGCATCTTCATCAAGACTTGAGCGCAGCGCATCAGATTGAGGAACTTTATCGGCGTTTATCTTAGCGCCAACTAACGAGCTACGTAAAATATGCTTAAGATCCGCGAGTAGACCGTCTGAGATATCAATTGCAGAGGTAGCAAGACCCCTAAGAACTTGGCCCGCAGCAACCCTTGGTGCTGGGTAGTGAAACTTTTCAAGCGCCGCTTTGTAATGTTTTGGCTCAAGTGTCCAGCCCTGCTTTCGCGCTTCAATAGCAAGCCCTGCGTCACCAAGTGGACCTGTTACATAAATCCAATCACCCACCCGTGCTCCTGAGCGCTTGAGTGCTTTACCAGTTGGTACAATACCTTTTGCACATACAGTGATAGTCAATGGACCTTGCGTTGTATCGCCACCTATTACTTGTACGTTATAATACTCAGCAATTTCATGCATGCCCTCAGTGAAGGCTTCTAACCACTCCAAGTCAGCGTTAGGTAGCGTTAAACCAAGTGACACCCAAGTAGGTTCTGCACCCATAGCAGCTAAGTCGCTAAGATTCACAGCGATAACCCGATGGCCTAGTGCCCGAGGTGGAATATCTTCAAAAAAGTGCACACCCGCAACTAGCGTATCCGTAGTTACCGCAAGTTGATTGCCAGCAGGAACTGAAACCAAGGCGCAGTCATCACCGATCCCAAGCTCTACATCTCGGCGAGTAATGCCACGGCCTTTAAAGTAGTGATTGATTAGCTCAAATTCTTTCATACACAAAAAAGCCGGCCAAGGCCGGCTATTCCTATAGTAAAGCTTATTTGCGAATAAACTTAACCGCTTTGTCTAGTACACCGTTAACGAATTTGTGGCTCTCTTCAGCGCCAAACATTTTCGCTAACTCAATACCTTCGTTGATAGCCACTTTGTATGGCACATCTTCACGGAATTTAAGCTCATAAGCACTAACACGTAACACGGCAAGCTCAACCATATCCAATTCTTCAAGTGGACGAGCTAAATGCGGACGAATTGCTTCGTCTAGCTGCTTTTGGTTAACAACAACACCACGCGCTAAGTCTTTGAAGTATTCTACATCGACTTTAGTTACGTCGTTTTCGATCAGCATTTGCTGTTCGATATCGGCAATTGGGTTACCACTTAGCTGCCAAGAATAAATAGCTTGTAAAGCAAGTACACGTGCTTTGCGTCTAGCTGCTGGTTTCACTGAGATTCCTCTTAAATTTGCTCTAGCACGTTCACCATTTCTAGAGCTCCAAGGGCGGCTTCTCCCCCTTTGTTGCCCATTTTAGTGCCCGCGCGCTCGATAGCTTGCTCAATGCTTTCAGTAGTAAGTACACCAAAAGCGACAGGGATATCATAATCTAATGAAACGCTAGCTAAGCCTTTGTTAGACTCGTTAGCAACTAAATCGAAGTGTGGTGTACCACCACGAATAATCACACCTAGCGCAATAATCGCGTCGTGCTCTTTTTTCATCGCAACGCGTTTTGCTGCTAGTGGTAGTTCAACCGCTCCCGGTACATATACAACCGTGATGTCTTCATCGCTAACACCACCGGTACGTTTTAATTCATCTACAGCGCCTTCAAGTAAGCTGCTACCGATAAAATCGTTAAAACGTGAAATGACAATGGCAAATTTTTTGCCAGGAGCGTATTTATTACCTTCGATTACTTTCATTAGATGTTCCTAATCTGTATGAGCAATTGCCAAATTGAGGCGCATGATAGCACAGTAATGTGGCAATCGCCTACTATCTGAATATAGGCGATTGCGATCAATTTGGCATTTTGGAATTATTTTGGTTCGACGTATTCAACCACTTCTAAGTGGAAACCAGACAGTGCATGATATTTTTTAGGTAGACTCATTAGGCGCATTTTCTGAATGCCTAAATCAGCCAAAATTTGCGACCCCACACCTACGGTACGCGAAGTACCTTGGAATTTACGGTAGTTCACCTGTTCACCCGCATCTTCCGCAGCAAATGCCTTAACCAGCGCTTCCATCTCTTCGCTGCGTTCTTGCTTACCAAGAATGACTAATACGCCTTCGTTGTCGGCGATGTGCTTCATGGCACTTTGCAGTGTCCAGCTTCTATCCGCGCTGCGATCTGAATGAAGAATATCGTTAAACGTGCTTTGCAAATGCACACGTACTAAATTGGCTTCTTCCGATTTGATCTCGCCCTTTACCATCGCATAATGCAGTTGATTATCAATGGTGTCTTTGTACGTCACTAGATTAAACTCACCAAACTCAGTAGGCAGTTTACACTCTGCTACTTTTTCGATAGTGGTTTCGTTTAAGTTACGATACTCAATTAAATCAGCAATGGTGCCGATTTTAATATCGTGTTCTTTTGCGAATACTTCTAGTTGTGGGCGACGTGCCATAGTGCCGTCTGGATTGAGAATTTCAACAATCACAGATGCAGGCTCCAGTCCCGCCAAACGCGCTAAATCACATCCGGCTTCAGTATGGCCTGCACGCGTTAAAACGCCGCCTGGTTGCGCCATGATTGGGAAGATATGACCTGGTTGTACGATATCTTCAGGTACTGCACCTTTGGCAACTGCAGCTTGTACTGTACGGGCGCGATCTGCCGCTGAAATCCCCGTCGTTACGCCTTTCGCAGCTTCAATAGACAAAGTAAAGTTGGTAGAGAACTGAGCGCCATTGGTTTTCACCATTAGTGGCAAGTTCAGCTGCTCACAGCGCTCCTGTGTCATGGTCA
Source organism: Pseudoalteromonas sp. JC3 (assembly GCF_030291895.1). Classification (NCBI taxonomy): domain Bacteria; kingdom Pseudomonadati; phylum Pseudomonadota; class Gammaproteobacteria; order Alteromonadales; family Pseudoalteromonadaceae; genus Pseudoalteromonas; species Pseudoalteromonas sp. JC3. The sequence goes on from NZ_CP127855.1 coordinate 3,266,046, forward strand.
AACAGATTAACCCGCGACCATATGTTGCCATGAAATTAATTGCATCTGGTGTAATGTGCTCTGCTGCAATGATCAGATCACCTTCATTTTCTCGGTCTTCATCGTCCATCAAAATAACCATTTTACCGGCTTTAATGTCCGCGATGATTTCCTCAGCACTATTTAAACTCATAGTTTTCCCATTTTTACTTTGTCTATGGCTACTTTATAAAGCCAGCTTTCGCCAATAGACTGGTTGTGAGAGTGGACTCGCTGGCAGCGCTTGGCTCACCCTGAATTAGTCTTTCGAGGTAGCGGGCGATTTGGTCAACCTCTAGGTTTAATTTTGACCCGACTTGAAAACCTGCAATCGTCGTTTCTTGCGCCGTGTGTGGCACTATGGTCAATTTAAAGCGATTTTGTTCCACGGCATTGACCGTCAAACTGATACCATCAATGGCAACCGAACCTTTATACGGAATATACTTCATTAGCGATGACGGCGCAGCTAACCAATAGTCAGTCGCTCTGGCATTAGCGGTTATCTCAACCACTTCAGCAATACCATCCACATGACCTGACACCAAATGACCGCCTAGACGTGAAATCGGCTGCAGTGCCTTTTCAAGATTTACCTTTTGGCCTTGTTGGTACTCGGCAAAACGCGTCAAACTTAAGGTTTCGTTAGAAACATCGGCTTTGAAGCCATCATGAAACTTCTCAGTTACAGTCAGGCAAACCCCGTTAGTGGCAATACTATCACCCAAGTTTACATCGCTCATATCAAGAGATGTCGTGGTCACACGAACAATTAAATCGCCGCCCTTGAGCTGCAATTGAGTTAATGTTCCTGTTGCTTCGATAATACCTGTAAACATTTTACTTCTCTTTAGTCGCGATAAGTTTGAGATCAGGCCCCACTTGGCAAACGTCGCCAAACACTAACTCAGGTATTTGCGACATGGCACTCAGTGGTGAGGTGTTAAACAGCCCTTTTCCAGCGCCAATTATTTTCGGTGCCAAATAGATGATATATTCATCGATTAGCCCTTGTTCATGCATTACCCCCGCAAGGGTGGCACCGGCCTCTAGCCAAACATAATTACAGTGCTTTTCAGCCAATTTGTTGAGAACGGCTTTTAGGTCGAGCTTACCGTTGATTTCAGGCACGACAATTTGCTCTACGAAATGAGGCCATTGCACTGAATTATCAATAGTACGGCGAAAAATAATCACTGGAGATGCAGTTGTAAATAGCGCAAGATCTGGTGTCAGACGATTTTGTGAGTCAATAATCGCACGTATCGGTTGGCGTAGCTCAGATTGAGGATAATCGGTGTCTTGCAAAAATTCTTCACGAACATTGAGTCTGGCGTTGTCTACCATAACCGTATCGGCTCCGGTCAAGACCACACAGCTCTGCGCGCGGTGGCGCTGTACGTCTAAGCGCGCTGCGGCTGAGGTAATCCACTTGCTCTGGCCATTGTTTAATGCGGTTTTACCATCAACAGAAGCGGCAAGCTTACAAGTCACGAATGGCAACCCACACTCCATTCGCTTCAAGAATCCGGTATTCAGTGCCCTTGCTTGTGGCTCTAGCAAACCAAAAGCCGTTGCAATTCCCGCGGCCTCTAACATTGCCAATCCACGCCCTGCAACTTGTGGGTTGGGATCAACCATGGCAGCAACCACTCTGCTGACGCCTGCGTCAATCAGACCTTTAGCACACGGCGGCGTTCTGCCATAGTGACTACATGGCTCAAGCGTTACATAGGCAGTTGCACCAGCGGCTTTAGCTCCAGCTTGCTTAAGCGCATGTACTTCAGCATGGCCTTCACCTGCTTTTAAGTGTGCGCCTTCGCCGACTATTTCACCGTCTTTTACGATCACACAGCCGACGTTTGGATTGGGTGTTGTGGTGTATTTACCGCGCTTTGCAAGCGTGATGGCGCGGCTCATGTAATCATGATCTTGCGCTGTGAACTGGCTCAATCCCCCAACCTCGCAATTTCCTCACCAAACTCACGAATATCTTCGAAAGAGCGATATACTGAAGCAAATCGCACATAAGCCACTTTATCGAGCTTTTTAAGGGCTTCCATAATACATTCGCCAATCATGTCGCTTGGTACTTCACGTTCGCCAGTACCACGAATTTGAGATTTAATCTGATGTACTACTTCTTCTATTTGTTCTGTGCTGACGGGACGCTTTTCCAGCGCTCGGTGCATGCCATTGAGTAACTTATCTTCATTGAAAGGCTCTCTAGTACCATCTTGCTTTATCACGCGCGGCATTAAGAGCTCTGCGCCCTCGAAGGTAGTAAAACGTTCGTGGCATAAAATACACTCACGACGGCGACGGACTTGGTGGCCGGAAGCAACCAAACGTGAATCTATCACTTTGGTATCTTTGGCTGTACAGAATGGACAATGCATAGACGCTCTCGTTGACTCAAAAACAAAAAAGGCCGCTTGAATGCGGCCTTAATCATAACAAAAAACTGCTTTTTTGTGAGCGAAATTATGCGTAAACAGGTAATTTAGCGCAAATTGCTTTTACTTTTTCTTTCACTTGTGCCTGTACAGACTCATCATTGATGTTGTCTAGTACGTCACAGATCCAGCCAGCAAGCTCTTTCGACTCAGCTTCTTTGAAGCCACGACGAGTGATCGCAGGAGAACCGATACGAAGACCAGAAGTAACGAACGGTGAACGTGGATCGTTTGGTACAGAGTTTTTGTTTACTGTGATGTTTGCACGGCCAAGCGCTGCATCCGCATCTTTACCGGTGATGTCTTTATCAATCAGATCAAGTAGGAACAGGTGGTTTTCAGTTTTGCCAGAAACCACTTTATAACCACGCTCCTGAAGTACCGCAACCATAGCTTGTGCATTTTTAACCACTTGCTCTTGGTATGACTTGAACTCTGGCTGTAGTGCTTCTTTGAACGCAACCGCTTTCGCAGCGATAACGTGACATAGAGGACCACCTTGACCGCCAGGGAATACCGCAGAGTTTAGCTTTTTATAGATTTCTTCATCATCACAAGCAGAGATGATAAGACCACCACGAGGACCCGCTAGCGTTTTGTGCGTTGTTGTTGTTACAACGTGTGCATGAGGCACTGGGCTTGGGTATATACCAGCGGCAACAAGACCTGCAACGTGCGCCATATCAACAAGTAGGTAAGCGCCTACTTTATCAGCGATTTCGCGGAACTTAGCCCAGTCAACGATACCTGAGTACGCAGAGAAACCACCGATGATCATTTTTGGCTTGTGCTCAAGTGCTAACGCTTCAACTTGCGCGTAATCGATTTCACCAGTTTCTTCGTTTAGACCGTACTGGATAGCATTGTACGTTTTACCAGAGAAGTTTACGTGTGAACCGTGCGTTAAGTGACCACCGTGAGCAAGGCTCATACCTAGCACAGTGTCATGTGGCTGAAGTAGCGCTTGGAATACCGCCGCATTTGCTTGTGAGCCAGCGTGAGGCTGAACGTTTGCGTAAGTCGAACCAAATAGCGCATTGGCACGGTCAATCGCGAGCTGCTCAACCACGTCAACGTGCTCACAACCGCCATAGTAACGCTTACCTGGGTAACCTTCAGCATACTTGTTTGTTAGCTGAGAACCCTGCGCTTCAAGTACACGTGGGCTACAGTAGTTCTCAGAAGCGATAAGCTCGATGTGCTCTTCTTGACGTGAAGTTTCTGCTTCAATCGCTGCAAATAGTTCTGGGTCAAAATCTGCAATATTCATGTTACGTTCTAACATGGTTTCTCCTAGGTAAACGTAAGGGTATTTTTAAAGACAATCTAGCATCACAAGATAACGAGTTTGCCTATGAAATCAGCATGGGCATATTTAAGCAGGGATTGAATTTATTTCACACCCCTATCGCGATGATATTTTTTTATTTAAACATTAATATTTTAAATAAGACAACCTAAGTTGTATTTGAAAAGCTAATATAGTCTTGAAATTGACCTTATCTGAGTGGCCGTTCTACCCACTCAGATAGGCTCTCTGATTTAGTTAAGTTTTGCTAACATTGCTGCCTTCAAAGCATCATAATCTGCATTAAGCGGCTCTGCCAAACATGGTTTTTGCAATGCATCGGCCAACGGTTTCGGCATATCAAGCTGCTGATTTAAAACACCTTCTACAGATTCCTTAAACTTCGCAGGATGCGCAGTGGCAAGGAAAATTCCGGTTTCATCCGCTTGAGAGTCCAGTGCTAATCCCTCGTAGGCTATCGCAGTGTGCGGCTCAGCCAAGTAACCTTTATCATGTAATTCTTGCATTACTGTCTGAGTTCGCGCTTCCGTCACCGAACGTGAATAAAAGTCATGTTTGTTAAAATCTCCTCTTTCTAGCATGATTTCAACACGAGGCCAGTTATTAGGTTTACTCACGTCCATCGCATTAGAGAGTGACTCTAAAGTGTCGTTTGGTTGCCACTCACCCGAGGCAATGTAACGGGGCACAGTATCATTTTGGTTTGTCGTGGCACTTAACTTGGCAATAGGTAATCCAATCGCCGCCGCAATCATTGCTGCACAGACGTTGCCGAAGTTACCACTTGGCACTGAAACATGCACTTTATCACGCTGAGATTTAGGTAATTGTGCTAGCGCTTCAAAGTAATAACACACTTGTGCCACTAAACGGCTGATGTTGATGGAGTTTGCCGAATTAAGACCAAGCTTTTGCTTTACTTCGTCATCAAGGAATGCAGACTTCACCATCGCTTGGCAGTCATCAAAGCTGCCATCTACAGCATAACAATGAATGTTTTTCCCAAGTGTTGTAAACAGCTTTTGTTGGGCAAGCGAAATTTTGCCATGAGGATAAAGGATCACCACATCGACATTTTCTTTTTCGTAAAATGCATGGGCAACGGCGGCGCCCGTGTCACCACTTGTTGCGGTGAGGATAGTCACGCGCTCACCTTGATTAAACATGCTAATGCATTCCGCCATAAAGCGGCCGCCAAAGTCTTTAAACGCCAATGTTGGCCCATGAAAAAGCTCTAAACAATGCTGATTTTTAGCAACTTCGACTAATTTAGCAGGGAAATTAAAGGCGCGTTTTACCATCGCATCGAGGGTATCTTGTGGTAGTTCATCACCAATAAGGTGATGTAATACCTTGGCACTGCGCTCAGCAAAAGGTAATTCAAGTAGTGCATCAACATCCGCAATACACTCAAATGTAGGAGGGAAAAATACCCCTTGGTTACGACCTAAACCAATTTTTACCGCTTCAACGAATGAGACTATCTGCTGTTCGTCTTTTAAATTCACTAATTTCATTACTTTTGATCCTTTAATTCTCTTGTGCCTAGCGTATCTAATCGGCAAATATGGCTAAAACCCGCTTCATTAATGTAATTTTGTTGCAACCATTGCTGCACTGCATTTGCCTGTTGCTCAGACTTACAAATAGCAAATAGCGTGGGCCCTGCCCCTGAAATACTTACCAGCTCGGCACCTAGGGCTGGTAGCGCGTCTTTTGCTTCGTTAAAGCCAGCAATGAGTGGCGCTCTCGCTTCTTCGGCAATGCTGTCTTTCATCATCGACAGTGCTTTGTCAAATTGACCTGACTGCATCAATAAACAAAAGCCCGACAGTCGCTGGGCAAACTCCACCGTATCATGCAAAGAAAACTGCTGTGGTAGTGCTTGCCTTGCTTTCGCTGTATTCAAGGCAAAGCCAGGATATGCAATAACATAAAACCAGCTTTCATCATGCGCAACGCTGATTGCTTTACTTGGAATGCAGTCTGCTGTCAGTTGTAGCCCACCAAGGTAGCAGGGCGTGATGTTGTCGTAGTGACGACCACCACTGACCTTAGCTTCAAAGTCGGCCATTAATTCAATAAGCGCCTCTTGGCTTAATTGCGTATTGGCAAAATCATTGAGTGCAGCAAAAGCGGCAACCACAGAGCAAGCGCTAGAGCCTAGACCTGAACCAACAGGAAGGCCTTTATACAAGGTCATGGCAACCGCCGGCATGTTGGGTGCCACATGCTGTTTGAAGTGCTGTAAACACTGAAACGCTAAATTGTCTTTAGGATCAGCGGAGAGCTTTTCAGCATATGGACCAATACAGTTGAACGTATCACGCTCTGCGGCTTCAACGCTGACCTGATCACCCAGTAAACTGCCATCAATAGGCTGGAGTGCGGCGCCAAGGGCATCAAAGCCAACACAAAAATTCCCCATTGACGCTGGTGCATAAAATGTTTTCATAGCTCCTACCTCGACAGCGTTTTTAGGATATCAGCAAATACGCCTGCAGAGGTTACCTCTGCGCCCGCGCCATAACCTCTGATCACAAAAGGCTTTGGTTGATAATATTGGCTCAAAATAGCCAGTGCGTTTTCACCGTCACGAATATCGTACAAAGCGTGCTCTTTATCTACCGCTTCAATGCCAACGCGGCATTTACCGTCAACAATTGAACCGACATAGCGTAGCACTTGGCCTTGTGCTTTGGCCGCCGCAATACGCGCTGCGAAAGCATCATCTAATTGCGGTAATTGCGCCATAAATTCATCAACACTGGCGCCCTCAGCAAACCCTTCAGGTAATACTGATTCAACTTCAATATCACTGAGTTCCAACGGCAGTCCCGATTCACGGGCAATGATAAGCAGCTTACGTGCGACATCCGTACCAGATAAGTCATCGCGCGGATCTGGCTCTGTAAAACCGCTTTGTTTGGCTTTCTCTGTCGCTTCCGATAGCGATAAACCATCCGACAATACGCCAAAAATATACGATAGCGAGCCAGACAAAATACCACTGAATGAAAGCAATTCATCTCCTGCGCCAAACAGCAATTTAAGGTTGTCTAATACAGGGAGTCCGGCGCCAACGTTGGTTTCGTATAGAAAGTGACGGCGTTTAGCTAGTGCAGCCTGCTGCAGTGACTGATAATACTCATAGCTGCCAGTATTGGCTTTTTTATTAGCCGCAACGACATGAAAGCCCGCGTTAAGAAAGTCTAAATAGCCATCGGCAACAAACTGAGCCGCACTACAATCGACAATCACAGGGTTAATTAAATGATTTTGTCTAACAAACTGGCTAACCTGTTGTAAATCAAAGCCCGACTCCGCTTTCTCAAGCGCCAATTCCCAGTTATCAAACGGAACGCCTTCAGGGTCTAAGTAACACTTACTTGAGTTTGCAATGCCATAGAGGTTCAAACGGATATTGCGTTTTTCAAGCCATGCTTGCTGCTTATGAAACTGCTTCATTAATTCTTGACCCACTAGACCGCAGCCAATCAAGAATACATCGATGGATGGCACGTGCGTGAAGAAGTTTTCGTGGCACACTTTTACTGCATCTTGGCAAAGTTCACCATCAACCACCGCAGAAATAGAACTCTCCGTTGAGTCCTGCGCGATGGCAACAATATTCACCTGAGCCTGTGCAAGTGAGGCAAAGAATTTGGCCGCAAGACCTTTGTGCGCTTTCATGTTGTCGCCAACCAAAGTAACGATAGCAAGGTTACGCTGCACTTCAATTGGGTCGATTAAACCTGCTTGCGTTTCAAGCTCAAATGCCTGCTCAAGCGCAGCCAGCGCAAGTGTTAAGTCTTGCTCATGGACACAGAAACTGATGCTGAATTCACAAGAAGATTGCGTAATAAGTACGATGGATACGTTATCTGCTGCCAGTGCAGAAAAGACCCGAGCAGCCATGCCAACCTTGCCTTTCATCCCAGGTCCTGCCACGGTCAGCATAGCAAGTTTATCAAGACTCGAAAGCGCTTTTACTGGAGCCTCGCCACCGCCCTGAGCACAAATCAGTGAACCCGGCACTTCTGGATCATGAGTATTTTTAATTTCACAAGGCACATCAGCTTTGGCGCAAGGTAAGATTGTTTTTGGGTGCAGCACTTTAGCGCCAAAATAAGATAGCTCCATGGCTTCTTTATAAGATAGCACGTCGACCTTAGTCGCTTTCTTTATCAGACGAGGATCTGCACTGTAAACGCCATCAACGTCAGTCCAGATTTGACAGATTTCAGCTTCAAGACACGCAGCTGCGACAGCTGCAGAGTAGTCAGAACCGTTGCGACCAAGCGTTGTCAGCTCGCCCGCTTCATTGCTTCCCGTAAATCCTGCCATGATATAAAAACGCGACGCTTGGGCACGCACTAACTCTGCAAAACATACTTTACTTAGCTTAAGGTCAACTTCAGCATCGAGATACCCGCCCTGCGTTTTTACACAAGCGTCAGCACTAAGCGCGACTGAATCTGATTGCAGCATGGTGTCCATCAGCGCAACGCTAATGCGTTCGCCAAAACTAATGACATAGGCTCTTGCTTGATCTGGACAATGTCCCAGTAACTTGGCCCCATCTAATTTATTCTTAAGTAATTCAAAGTCAGGCCAGCCTACAACACCACCGTACACCGCTTGTACTTCATCGTATAAGCCTTGGCTGCGGGAAGTAAATGACTGCCACTGGGAGTCAAACGCATCTCCTCGTCCAGCCAAATCAGCAAGCTCAACGAGCTGATCTGTCATGCCACCGGGAGCCGACAGCACGATAAGCGCTTGTTGTTGGCCATGGTCTTTAACTAGCTCGCTGACTCTTTGTAAACAGGCAAAATCTTTGAGGGAAGACCCTCCAAACTTTAGTACTCGCATCATTTTTCCTCATTCCAAAAACAAAAAAGGCCTGTGTTCTTAGTGAACACAGGCCTTTTTCAAACTCGCACTGACCTATGCCACTATCCCGTTAGGATGGTGGTTGTAATAATGGTCGTAGTGATAATATTCGTTTTCATAATTTTAGAGTGCCTGAAGTTTAGCCGCGCTGTCAATACGAAAGAGCAAAATAGATTATGCAAATTTTTAATAGTGACATTTGTAATTTGCATAGATAAGTTATCGGATACCAAACTGGTGCAGTAATCCTAATAACTGCTCTGCTTTAACCGGTTTTTCTAAAAACCCTAACGCCCCCAAATTTGCTACTCTTTCTTTCATCTTGGTCTGAACATCTGCCGAAATAACCACCACGAAACATTCAATTCGGTGTGCTTTTATTGCCTCTAACACAGCAATCCCATCAAGTATTGGCATGGTTAAATCCAGGCACAATAAATCTATTTGCTGGGTTTTCAGTAAATCAATCGCCTGCTGGCCATTCTGTGCTTGGTGCAAGGTCAGGTCTAATTTGCTTTGTAAGTTTTTAATGACTTGTTTACGGGCGACAGCCGAATCATCGCAAACTAAGACGGAATAACTCATAAAGTGGTCAGTCTTGTACTATCGTTAATAAAACGGTCACTGGATATCGCTATCTTATAACACATTAAACTTTCCTAGGTAAGGCGCTAAAAAGCATAATTAATGAAGATAATTATTTATTTTTAACCATTTATTGGCTAACTTTAAAAACAGATTATACAAAGGCGATGAACTTACCGTAGGAGCTCAGCTTAATTCATGCTGCAAAAAAGCCTCTCAAAAAAATTGCTCACCAATGTGCTGTCGGTTTACTTCCTTCTAACCTTTGTCGTCACATGTGGTCAAATCGTTGCCGAATACGTCAATACTAAAGACTATATTCGCAATGAACTTACTATGCTGCAAAAAACCTTTAGCCGCAGTTTGACCCGTGCCATATGGGAACTCAATACGAAACAGACCGTTACTACGGCTGAGGGGCTACTTGCGATCCCCATGATCGAAGGAATTATTGTACGAGATGACAGCGGCGAAATTATTTCACAGCTTGGCCGCTCACTAGATATTCACGAGCTGTATAGCCAACAGCTTGTTCAAGAAGAAGCAATAATCGAAGATACGCCATCCGGTTTGTTTGGTTATACGTTTCCGTTGATTTTTGAATTCTCGGGACGCGCAACGCAAGTCGGCGACGTAACATTATTTTCTAGCCGAGAGGTGGTCTTTAGTCGCATCATGATCTCTATCTACTTTTTGATAGGTAATGCGATGATCAAGACAACATTCTTGATTATTCTATTTTTAATTGCCTTCAGAAAGCTACTTACCGAACCATTAAGCGATCTCACCGAACAAATTGAAGACTTTGAGGTCGACAACGTTGATGGCCATAAAATAGATATCGGCGCAAAAGAGCGTAATGAACTAAAGATCATGGAAGAGGCATTCAATAAGCTAATTGATAAGGTCTCTGAATATCGTAAAAAGCTCGATCAAACTCAAAAAGAGCTTTTGATCAGCAATGAAAAACTTGATCAACATAACATTCAGCTGGAACAAGAAGTCGCACGTAAGACCTCAAACCTGAGCCAAGCGATGATGGATCTTCAGCAACAAAAATATGAATTAGAAAAGCAGAAGTTAACGCTCACAGAAGAGATTGATTTAAGAAAACAAACAGAAGAAGAACTATTAACGAAACAAAAAGAACTTGAGAAATACGTAGATGAGCTGAACATGGCACAAGAGCGCTTAGTCGGCTCTGAAAAAATGGCGGCACTTGGTGGTCTCGTTGCCGGTATTACGCACGATATTAATACCCCCGTTGGTATTGGCGTGACTGCGACGTCGTTCTTACAGGAGCGTTTAGATCAGCTTGAGGCGGCTTACAACGGAAAAACCTTATCACCAAAAGCGTTAGAAGAATTCATTAGCGAAGCAAAGCAAAGTGCTAGCCTACTTACAACCAATTTAGACCGCGCATCTGAGCTTGTCGCAAGCTTTAAACAAATTGCAGTCGATCAGGCCAGTGAGGCGGTTCGTACCATTAACCTGAAGCAATACCTTGGTGAAGTGATCCGCTCATTACATCCAAAATTGAAGAAAACTCATCATCAAGTGAATATTGAGTGCCCTGAAGACATGACGCTAAATTTACCGGCTGGGGCAATTAGCCAAATATTCACTAATCTGATCATGAACTCTTTGATCCACGGTTTTGAAAATCAAGACCAAGGACAAATAGATATTAAGATTAAAGAAGACAATGGTATGGTAAATATCGTCTACAAAGACAACGGCAAGGGCGTAAGTAAAGCCCAACTAGACCGGTTGTTTGACCCCTTCTTTACGACCAAACGCGATCAAGGTGGCAGTGGGCTCGGTACCCATATTACCTTAAACCTCGTAAAACAAACCTTGAATGGGGATATCGAAGTAAATAGTGAAGAAGGCAAAGGCCTCACCTACTACATCAGTTTCCCAAAAGACTTACAAAAACCAATGGCGATGTTTAGCTAACCAAGTTTAGAGCACAACAACCATCCAATACGCCATACTGCAAAGTGGCGTATTGGCGCAAGATATCTCCCCCACCACCAAACATCATCTAGTGGAATACAAGCTGTGACCTTTTTGCTATGATGACCGCAATTTTATTCCAGACGGGCATATTTCTATGTGGTTCAGTAACTTAATCTGCTACAAATTCAAACAAGATGTAACTTACGCACAAGAAGATTTCGAAAAAGCACTCGAGCAGGATATTTTTCGTCCTTGTGGTAGCCAAGACATGACCACTTTTGGCTGGACAAAAGCCTTCGGTAAACATGGTCAGATGCTTTCACATTTTTCTCAAGACAGTATCTTAGTTTGTGCTAAGCGTGAAGAAAAGGTGCTTCCTGCAGCCGTAGTCAATGAAATGGTCGCTGAAAAAATTGAGCAAATAGAGCAACAAGAAAATCGTCCAGTAAAGAAAAAAGAAAAAGACGATATCAAGGAAAATATCCTAGCCACTTTATTGCCTCAAGCGTTCAAAAAATCGAGCCTGCAATTTGCTTTTATCGACCAAAAATCAGGTTGGGTGATTGTAAATAGTGCCAGCTTCAATAAAGCGGAAGAACTACTTGCATTACTGCGTAAGTCTCTGGGCACGCTTCCTGTTGTACCTGCGTTTGCAAACTATGATTTAGACTTACAGCTAACACACTGGCTCACCGAGTTTAGTGCACCTGAAGGCTTTGCAATAGGCACCGACGCAGAGTTGCAAGAGCCAGACGACAACGGCGCTCAAGTCAAGTTAAAACAACATGACCTTTCATCAGACGAAATCAAAACGCACCTAGAAAACGGTAAACGTGTGACTAAACTCGCGTTAGATTGGCGTGAGCGCGTGAAATTCGTTTTACAAAACGATGGCACATTAAAACGTTTAAGCTATGCAGAAGCACTTAAAGACCAAAATGCAGATATCCCAAAAGAAGATCTAGCCGTTAAACTTGATGCTGACTTTATTTTGGTATCGGAAGAAATCAAAGAGTTGTTAGAAGATCTAACCAAAGGTCTTGGTGACGACGAAGGCCTAGAGTCTTAATTTTACCATCTATAGTCTGTTGAGCTTTGGGTACGAAAAATTGATAGCGGATATGGCTATCAATTTTTCTTTATCCAGCTCAATACGCTATCTTCACAAGGTCACTTTGCGCCAATAGCAAGCAGATTGCACGCACTCAAGTACGAGCGTATAGTTACTGACTCGCGAGTTTATTTGCACTAACCAACGTATTTGTCGCGCTTTATTTACTCTTCAATGGCATGATAGTAATTCGGCTTTGGCAGTAACGCTTTGCTAACCTGAATTTCAGGCATCGAAGACAGTTTACGCCAGTAGTCCGATACCCGAAAACGGTAACTCGTACAATTAAACGGAGTTTGACGCGCGTGAATGTAAAAAGCATTTCATTGGCTTTAATAGTAGTGATAATTTGGGGGCTTAACTTTTCGGTCATTAAATTTGGCCTAGCAGAGTTACCTCCTATTTTATTCTCAGGCTTGCGTTTTTTGGTAGTCGCGATCCCAGCAGTATTCTTCATTCCTTTTCCTAACACGTCGGTATGGAACGTACTCGGGGTTGGGCTATTTTTAGGTGTGCTTAAGTTTAGCTTGCTGTTTATTGCGATGGAATCAAATGCATCAGCCGGCATTGCTTCTTTGCTGCTACAAGCCCAAGTCATTTTCACGATTTTGCTAAGTGTTTTGTTGTTAAAAGAAACCATGAATCGCTTTCAAGTGGTAGGGATTAGCATTGCAACGTTTGGCTTTAGTTTGTTTTTTATCAACTCCTCTGGGTCAACGACAATGTTGGGCGCGGTACTCATTCTATTCGCGGCATTATTTTGGTCGTTTTCAAACCTCATTATGAAGCGCCTGCAAGACGTGAATTTACTCCATTTTATTGTTTGGGTAAGCCTAGTGCCGCCGTTACCACTTTTTACACTGTCTTATTTTATTGAAACTGACGCCCCATTGACCTTACTACTAAACACTACAACACAGTCTTGGTTATCCATTGCCTATGTGGGTTATATCTCGACACTGATTGCATTCGCAATATGGGGGTGGCTACTTAAAAATCACAAGGCCGCAGCAGTGACGCCTTTTGCTTTATTAATCCCTATTGTCGGCATTGTAGGTTCAGCCTTATTACTTAATGAGCGATTGATGCTAATTGAAGCCATCGGGGGTAGTTTTATTTTATGTGGCTTAACGATTTCAGTTACAGGTGCTCGGATAAGTAAAATATTTAGAAAGTCCCAAGCCGAGGCCATCCCCTAAACGGTAAAGACCTCAACAGAGGTCTTTATATTCACGGCAAACGAAGGCGCTGAAACTGCGCATTAAGTTACAAGGATTAGGCAAACATTGTTTTAACGTCTTCGAGTACATGCAAATAAGTGTCATCAGCAAACATATTCACCTCTCTTATTACCCCCTTTTCTTCATATTGCTTTAGCGCTGCAGACTTATCCGACACCTGCAAAATACCTTCTACAATCGCACCAACACGAATAAAGTCGACATAACAAACATGTTCAGGTCGATAATTAGGATTTGCCCAGCTTTCTGCAACTTCAACAAACTCATCGGTGAATTCCCACTCTCGCATTATTGCCCCCCCAATTTTGCCGCCTAATTTCTGGATTGCATGAGCCAAAAAGCTTGGATTGGCAAACACTTCAGGGTGACGTTCGGCCTCCGTCAAAATCGGTAAAACACCGATATTAAACACCAAAGAAGCCAGCGTGATTGTATCTTTGTTAAGCGACGTGTGCTTATTGACGCGAAGATAAAAATCCATCGTTGTTATCGCTTGGCAAGCAACTTTTAGCGTTTTCTGCCAAGCTTTGTCCATGTAAGTTTTAATAAGCTTGTTATTAGAAACAAATAGCTGCTCCATCGCCATTGCAGTCGCTATATTCTTGATTTGTCTGAGACCGATACGAGTTACTGCTTGGTTTAAGGTGTTTACCTTCACCGAACGGCCCATAAATGCGCTGTTGGCAACTTTGATCATACGTGCTGCAAGGGCTGGGTCGTGAGAAATAACATCTGCCATCTGCATCAAGTTAATTTCAGGGTCATCTGCCGCTTGCCTAACCCGCACTGCAATTTCAGGTAATGTCGGCAATACCAAGGTATCGTTATTAATTCTGTCAGTTAGAATCGTGAGCAAAGCATTTTCTGTAGACATGAAACCAAATCCCTTAATAACTGAATAAAAGACCCGACTACAAGCGTAAGCTTATGGCAAAAGTAAGCACTTGCTTGCTGGAGGTCACACTGCTGATTTTTAGTATCTATGACGTAAGTATTGTCTAACTTTCGGATAAAGTTAAGAAAATCTAAAAAAATAATATTTTATTTATATACCCTCAATAATTAGCAAGTTAGAATTCATAGCATATGGTGCTTTGTGGCAAACTTTGCCGCAAAAATACTGAAAATGACCCATAGCTGAACACAAATGATGACCTTTCACGTTAACAGCGGCTTGCGTATCACACGCCAACCAAAGTTAACTAAGTATTGTGATACAAAATCGTGTAAGGTGATCGCCACATAAATAAATAGAATACAGACAACAAGGGAGCATTATGAAACACTCAATGATTTCGGTTGCAATCGCACTTGCAACAGGTCTCACCCTAACTGGCTGCTCTGAGCCATCAACCTCTTCTGAGAAACCTAGTGCACAAACTGAGCAAGGACAAGTTGATACTAAACAATCAGGCTATAAGCTAGTTAATGCATCTCAAGACCGGCTAGATATTTATACTCCAGTAACACTCGAAACAGACTTGAGTCACTTAAACGATAACCAGAAAAAGATGCTAGCTTTACTCATCGACGCTTCGGTTATTATGGATGATTTATTTTGGCAGCAAGCATTCGGCGAAGACAAAGCAACATTCCTAAGCAAAATCTCAGACGAAAAAGTACGCCAATTCGCAGATATTAACTATGGACCTTGGGATCGTTTAAATGGCGACCAAGTTTTTCTTTCTGGCTTTGAAGAAAAAGCACTGGGTGCAGAATTTTACCCAAGCGACATCACCAAAGACGAGCTAAATAACGCCGATGTAAAAGATAAAACAGGACTGTACTCTGTCATCCGCCGCGATGAGAACGGCAAGCTATACAGCACTTCTTACTCATCCGCATATAAAGCTGAATTGGATAAAGCCGCAGAGCTTTTACGCCAAGCAAGTAAACTGGCACAAGATAAAGAGTTTGCAAACTACTTAAACTTGCGTGCAGATGCGTTAGTCAATAATAGCTACCAAGCGTCTGATTTTGCTTGGATGGACATGAAGAATAACCCGATTGATGTGGTGATCGGCCCAATTGAAACCTATGAAGACCAGCTATTTGGCTATCGCGCCGCTTTTGAGTCTTACGTTCTGGTTAAAGACTTAGCGTGGAGTGAGCGTCTCGCTAAATTTGCCGCCTTCTTACCTGAGCTACAAACCGGCTTGCCTGTTGATGATAAATACAAGCAAGAAGTACCAGGCTCTGATGCCGACCTAAACGCATATGACGTCATTTATTATGCAGGCCATTCAAACGCGGGTAGTAAAACCATTGCGATTAACTTGCCAAATGACGAAGAAGTGCAACTCCAAAAAGGTACGCGTCGCCTACAGCTTAAAAACGCCATGCGCGCAAAATTCGATAAGATCTTAGTACCAATTGCTGACCAACTTATCGTCCCTGAGCAACGTAAGCACATCACCTTTGATGCTTTCTTTGCTAATACCATGTTCCATGAGGTGGCCCATGGTCTAGGCATTAAAAATACCATTACAGGTAAAGGCACCGTGCGCCAATCACTGCAAGAACACGCCAGTGCGCTTGAAGAAGGTAAAGCCGATATCCTAGGTCTATACATGGTCGAGCAATTGCTTAAAAAAGGCGAGATCACCGAAGGTACGCTTGAGGATTACTACATCACCTTTATGGCTGGTATCTTCCGCTCAGTACGTTTTGGTGCATCCAGTGCACATGGTAAAGCGAACATGATCCGCTTTAACTTCTTTAAAGAAGAAGGCGCATTTTCTAAGAACACGGATGGTCTATATCAAGTGAATATGGAAAAGATGGGCGCAGCGATGGAGAAACTGTCTAACCTTATCCTAACGCTACAAGGTGACGGCGACTATCAAAAAGTAGATCAACTGATCGCCACACACGGCGATATCAAAGCGGAACTGCAAAAAGATCTAGATAAGCTTTCCAAAGCAAACATTCCTGTTGATGTTACCTTTAAGCAAGGTAAGCAGGTGCTAGGACTGTAACTTCAGTATCATCAAAAACAAAAGGCGCTTCATATGAAACGCCTTTTAATCCAATATTCACGCTTAAGCTTTTTCTTTACAGGTAAAGCTTGTCGTTGATACCGATTTAACATTACCCTTGCCACACTCTACAACAGCCATCTCAGCATGTTTTTCTACTAATTGAACATTGTTAGAAGAGGTACAGCCGATTAGAGTCAAAGGTAATACAAGCAAAACAAGTTTCATAATTTCATCCTTTAAATTACCCAAAAAAGGTAATTCCATATTATCAAAAAATTCTCGCCAAACAAAACTCATTATAATTTAAATTTGAAAACACCATCCAATTACGAAACAACAGTATCAACATCTTACTTTTACTTTGCCTCTCATAAAAGAGCCATCAAACTATAAAAAATAAGCTAATTCAGATACTAACAAACGAATATTCTTGTTGATGTTACCTTTAAGCAAGATAACAGTTGCTCGGTAATTAACCTTAGATACAATAATCTTTGATTTCTCTTTGGTGTTTTTTGATGGCTTTTGTGGCTTTGTCAGATTTAGCAATCGCTAAATTTACTTTCGCATCATCGCATTTGTCTTGTAGCTCTTTGCGCATCAAATAGTTTTGATCTTGCTGTTGCTGCGCCAACCCTTCCACACCACTATATTCAGTTCTGGATTCTGGTTCACGATCTTTTTGATAAGGCTCTGGCACAGTCGCCTTACAGGCGGATAATAATGATACTGCCAAAATAACAACTAAACTTTTATTCATATCGCCTACTCATTGATTTAAAACGGCAAAAGTCAATTTCAGTTATAACAGTTCCAGATATAAACACAAAACACGTAGAACTTAAAAGTTTGTAAAGCGCTTGGTGTGTTTACAGTCTCATTGCCTTTTTGAGGATTTAAGCAAAACTCGCCTTTAGCTGCTCAATTTCCTCATCACTGTAGGGTTTTGCTGGATAGAGCCCCCAAACCGGTTTTGGCCATGCAATATCGGTTTTAAATCGTGCGATGTGGTGCACATGTAGTTGTGGCACCATATTACCAAGCGCAGCCACGTTTAATTTATCTGGGGTAAAGGTGTCTTGTAACAGCTGACTAAGTTTGGCCGATTCTTGCCAAAATTGAACTTGCTGCGACTCAGGTAAATCAATAATTTCTTTCGCGCCCACAACCCTAGGGACTAAGATAAACCAAGGGTACTGAACATCATTCATTAACAACACGCTACACAGCGGCCACTCGGTAATTAAGATACAGTCTCGTTGTAATTCTTTAGCTAATTCAAATGACATAGTGAAATTCTATAAATCCTATTTACACGGCACTCTATCCGAATTTGTTGCTATTGCAAAGCGGCTTCATTACCATCCAATCAGACTTTAAAAATATAACAAGGTGGCTACCGTGCACTCTCGCATTAAACACTACACCATCGCTCTTCCATTAGCACTTGCCTCTGTCACCGCTAGCGCAGAGCAACTAACGCTAGAGCGACTTTTTGACGATCCGTCTCTTTCAGGTAAAGCACCTGTAAAACTGCAATTTTCTCCTGACGGTTCTCGTGTTACTTATCTTCAAGGTAAAAAAGAAGACTATAACCGTTACGACCTTTGGGAATACAATCTCAAAGACAATACAAACCGCTTGTTGGTAGATTCTGCGGCACTATTTTCTGGCCCAGAGAACCTCTCAGATGAAGAAAAAGCACGTCGTGAGCGTCAACGTATTTTTGGCCGTGGTATTTTAGAATACAAATGGTCAAAAGATGGCAAAGCGCTACTTTTCCCACTCAATGGCGACTTGTACTACTATGAAATCGCTTCTGGTAAGAGTAAGAAACTAACGGAAACTGAAGCATTCGAAACCGACGCTCGCTTCTCGCCAAAAGGCAATTTTGTTTCTTTTATTCGTGAGCAAAACCTCTATGCCATTAATCTTAAATCGGGTAAAGAAACGCAATTAACTAAAGACGGCGGTGGCGTAATTAAAAACGGCATGGCTGAGTTCGTTGCTCAAGAAGAAATGAGCCGTATGACAGGCTATTGGTGGTCGGGTGATGAGCAACAAATTGCTTTTACTCGCATTGATGAAAGCCCAGTTCAGGAAGCCATTCGTAACGAAATCTATGCCGAAGAGGTCAAGCTATTCAATCAACGTTATCCATACACCGGGACTGCTAACGTTGAGATTGAATTAGGTGTTGTAAAGATCAATGACCAAAAGGTGGATTGGATTGATTTAGGCGAAGATAAAGATATCTATATTGCCCGTGCAAATTGGTTAAAAGACAATAAAACATTGTCATATCAGTGGCAAAATCGCTCACAGCAAAAACTGGAACTGCGCTTTTACGATACTAAAAGCAAAAAGCAGCAAGTCGCCCTAACCGAAACCAGTGATACTTGGATTAACCTACACTTTGACCTTGAATTCTTAAAGGACAAAAAGCATTTCGTTTGGGCATCTGAGCGCGATGGCTTTAAACACCTTTACCTGTACAGAACCAATGGTCAACTTGTGCGCCAAATCACTAAAGGCGATTGGATTGTTGAGAGCCTTCAGGGAATTGATGAGAAAAAAGGCATCGTATACTTCTCCGGCCGCAAAGACACGCCGCTTGAAAGCCACCTATACAGCGTACCACTTTTTAAAGATGGCGATACAAAACGTATTACCGAAAAAGGCAGCTATCATAGTGTCGTACTGGCAAAAGATAACCGTACCTTTATCGATAAAAGCTCTTCTGTAAACCGTCCACCAGCGGTTGCGCTACGCAAAGTGAATGGTGACTTTGTGACCTGGCTTGAAGAAAATGCGCTGAATAACGAACATCCGTTAACGCCTTATTTGAGCAATCTAGCTACGCCAGAATATGGCACACTTAAAGCGGAAGATGGTCAAACTATGTATTACCGCTTATTTAAGCCAGCAAAGCTTGAAAACGGTAAGAAATATCCTGTTATTGTGAACGTGTATGGCGGACCTCATGCACAACGCGTGACCAACAGCTGGCGTAGTAAAAACTTGTACTTCCAATATCTTGCCCAGCAGGGTTATGTGATTTTCCAATTAGATAACCGAGGTTCTTACAACCGTGGTAAAAAGTTTGAAGATCCAATCTACAAGCACTTAGGTGTAGTGGAAGTGGCTGACCAAATTAAAGGCGTTGAGTTCTTACGTACACTAGAGTACGTCGACCCTGAGCGTATCGGTATTTATGGTCACAGCTATGGTGGTTATATGGCGCTGATGACAATGTTTAAAGCAGGCGACTACTTTAAAGCTGGTGTCTCTGGTGCGCCAGTAACAGATTGGGCTCTATATGACACCCATTACACTGAGCGTTACTTGGGTCACCCAGATACAAATGCTAAGGGCTATGAGCAAAGCGCGGTGTTCCCTTATGCTGATGGACTAAAAGGCCCGCTGATGATCTATCACGGTATGGCGGACGATAACGTGCTATTTACCCATGCAACGAAACTATTTAAGCAGTTGCAGGACGAGGTTAAGCCATTTGAAATGATGACTTACCCTGGATCGAAGCACAGTTTACGTGGCAAAAAAGTACAAACCCACTTGCATCAAACCATTACTGACTTCTTTAATCGTCATTTTGAGGTTGAAGCTAAGTAAACACTTAATAGCGCCTAGCTTCCTATGAGCTGGGCGCTTCTTCTTTTCTCTCCATTTAGTTCTAATCCATTGGTCTAATTGTTTATTCTTCAAGACTAAGAAAAACTGAAATTATTGTTCTATCTCAAGTTATATATCAATTGCATTAAGTAAATGAGCTATTTGAAGCGGAGAAATAGCTTTAGTAGCAAGGCAAAAATTTTGCTATTTAGTTGTTCTAAATGAGAAATTTTTAACTAAGCTAATATGGTATTTCACCCTTCAAATTGGTTGGAGAATTAACGCAATTGGTATTACTACTAAGATTAACTAGTATGAATTGATGAGGCGTTCGCGCTTGCTACTTTCAATAATAAAAACGACATAAGGATTGCGTTATGTCCAAACAGTTTTTTCGAAATCTCACCATTTTCCAGCGCCTCGCGTTACTGATCATTGTCGTTATTATCGGCGTTATCCTTCAAAGCGCAGTAAGCTTATCGCAACAGTATGATGCTCTCGAAAAGCAGCAATATCATAAAACTCAAAACCTTGTTGAAAATGCCTATAGTTTAGTGGCTTACTTTCATCAACAATATGTATCAGGGAAACTCCCAGAAGCGCAAGCGAAATCCGCAGCTCTTGATGCCGTTGCCGCTTTACGATACGAAGGTAACAATTACTTCTGGATCAACGACTACCATCCCAAAATGGTGATGCACCCATTTAAAAGCGAGCTCAACGGCAAAGATCTCAGCCAATCAAAAGATCCCACCGGCAAGCGCTTATTCGTTGAAATGGTACAAGTGGCAGAAAAAAGTGGTGCGGGGTTTGTTCCCTACCTTTGGCCAAAGCCCGGTAAAGAAGCTCCTGTCGAAAAAATATCTTACATCAAAGCGTTTACACCTTGGGGTTGGATCATCGGCTCCGGTGTGTACCTCGACACTATCGAAGCTGAGTTTGCCTATATTCGAAATTTGCTATTAATTGAGATGGCTGTACTCATCGTGCTGCTATTCCCGTTTAGCGCAGTCATTAGTAAGAGCATAATCACCCCCATTCAACAAGCCAAAGACATGATGAAAGATATCGCTCAAGGCGAAGGCGATTTGACTCGACAACTCGACGAAAGCGGTAAAGATGAGATAACCGCACTTGCCAAATACTTTAACTTGTATACTGAGAAGATGCGTCATTCCATCGCGACAGTGGCCCATAACGCTAAAGAAGTTGAAACACTGGCTAATCAGGTAAAAGCGGCTGGCGAAGAAAACTTGGCATTTATTGAGTCGCAAAATGACAATAGCCGCCAAGTCGCCACGGCTGCCGAACAAATGACCATGCAAGTTCGCGAGATCAGTAGCAATGCAGATACTGCAGAACATTCCGCCGCAGACGCACGCAATTACAGTGAAAAAGGCAAACAAACGATTTCTCAAACCATTGCCGCCATTAAAAAGCTGTCGGAGCAAATTCAATCTGTGAGCGTGACAACGACAAGCCTTGCACAAGAGAGTCAGCATATAGGATCGGTGCTCGATGTTATTCGAGGTATTGCGGAGCAAACCAATTTACTTGCACTAAACGCGGCAATAGAAGCCGCTCGAGCAGGTGAACAAGGACGAGGCTTTGCCGTAGTTGCAGATGAAGTTCGCACCCTTGCAAGTCGTACAGGTCAAAGCACAGATGAAATCCACAACATGATCGAGCGACTGCAAAAAGAAGCGCAGCAGGCCGTAGCAGCAGTTAAAGTTAGCCAACAAATCTCGGAGCAAACGGTTGAGCAGGTACAGCTTGCCGATAACGCATTAACCGAAATTGAGCACCTAATTGACGCTATCTCGGATATGAGTACCCACATCGCCAAAGCCACCGACGAGCAAAGTCTTGCAGCACAAGAAGTTAATGAGCGAATAGCTCAGCTTTCTGACTCCACCCATCACTCTTTGGATACCACGCATTCGCTCAACAACACCAGTGAGCAACTAACACGAGCAAGTCACGAATTGAGTGACATAGTTAACCGCTTTAGAGTATGATATCCACCCTGCAGAGCACCTGTCAGTGCTCTGCTTCTTGCCCAATAGATGATTGATATTCCTTATCTTGTCGATAAAAATAATCCGTGAGCGTCTAAGCTATTTTACCGCTATATTGCCAATTTATTTGCTGAGCAAAAATAGCCCGTGAAAATCTGTTTTATTATGTACCCTTGGGAGCGTGTAGAAGCTGAAAACGACAGCACGCTAAGACTTATCCACGAAGCCGTATCGCGCGGTCACGTCGTTGCCATCACCACCGTAAACAACCTCACTATTCGCGAAAGTGTCGCCAGTGCCTTCTGTGATGTATTTGTTGCGGGCCAAAAAGTATCTGATAACTTAGTGAGCTTTTACAACAAAGCTGAGTTTAAAAAAGTACAGCTTCCTTTGGCAGGTTTTGACGCAATATTTATGCGCGCCAACCCACCGCTTGATACCTTAGCGATGAACTTTTTAGACTCTGTTCGTGATGATACTTTCATCATCAACGACATCGATGGCCTGCGTATCGCAAATAACAAGCTATACACGGCATCTTTCCAAGGTATTGCGAGAGAATTTATTCCAAATACGCATGTATCTAAAAACAAAGAGTATTTAGAGCGTATATTCTCTGAATCAGAGCAAGAGAAAATGATCTTAAAGCCGCTTGATGGCTTTGGCGGTCGCGGTGTTATCGTCGTTGAAAAACGCGCGAAACAAAGCTTTAGCTCACTCCTTGAGTTTTATATTGGTGGCGACGAGGCTGGTAAAGGCAGCAACTACGTCATTTTACAAGACTATGTTGAAGGTGCCGACGAGGGTGATGTTCGTATTCTAATGCTTAACGGCGAACCGATTGGCGCCATGAAACGTGTGCCTGCAGCAAATGAAGTGCGTGCCAACGTACATGCCGGTGGCAAAGTAGTGAAACACAAACTCACCAACCAAGAAAAAGCGCTATGTAAGCACATCGGCCCTAAGCTTGTGCGTGATGGTTTGTATTTTGTTGGCATTGACGTGATAGGCGGCAAGCTTATTGAAGTTAACGTGCTCTCACCTGGCGGGATAACCCGTATTAACCGTTTAAACCGCTGTAAGCTGCAAGTGCAAGTTATCGATTTTGTAGAGAGTGTGGTGCACGCCAAAGAGCTAGTAACGCATCGCAAAAACCAATTCCGTCAAGTAATAGAAGATGCTCATGCTATCTGAACAAGCCATCATTGCCGCGCTTGAAGCCGGCAAACCCATCAGTGGGCAATTTGCTGAAGGTGCTTTTCACCTCGAAGTGAGGGAATACGTGCCTTATGTCGCCACTGCTGTACACGCAGGCCACCGCACCCGTGCTAGCCTAAAAGGCTTGTTCGCCATTAGCGATGCTGAGCGTTTACAAGAGGAAGATCCGTTTACCGACGGCATGATTGAATCATTACCCATCACGCTTATCGCGCGTGACTCACGTTACGAATACGATCTTAACCGTGCGCCAGAGCTTGCGATATACAAAGAAGCATGGGGTAAACAAGTGTGGAGCCAAGCGCTACCAAATGCAGACATAGATGTTAGCTTGTCTAAGCATGCAGCCTATTACCGTGTGCTCAGTGCGCTGTTAACCACGCTTGAGCGCAAGTTTGGTGCCTGCTTGCTATTTGATGTGCACAGCTATAATTATCAAATTCGTAGCTACCCTTATGCACCAACCTTTAATATTGGCACTGCACAACTTGATACCTTGCGTTTTCGCGCCGTATTAGATGAGCTGAAAAAACAGCTAGGACTGAAAAAACTGGCAGGCCAGCTGGTGGATTGTGCTGAAAATACCGTCTTTCAGGGTCATGGTTATCAAGCGCAATATATTACCAGCCACTTTGATAACACCTTAGTGGTACCGCTTGAAGTAAAAAAAGTCTTTATGGACGAAAACAGCGGCGAATTATTCCCTGTGGTGTTTGAAAAACTACAGCGCAACATGCATGTTGCTTTGAGTAAAACGGCAAAAACATTTGCTAAAAATCACTGCTATAAGCCACTTCGCAAAGCAAAATCAACGTCGCAGCTTGACCCTGCGCTGATTAACGTGGACTCTGCGCTGTACCGCATAGCCAGAAACCTTGAAACGCTGCATTATGTTAACCCAAGCAATATCGCCCAAGAGAAACGTCGCTTTTTCTCGAAACGTCATTATCAGCCTGCGTTTAAATATCGCCCGCTGAAAATTGACCCGTATGAGTTTAAAGAGCAACTCTATCGCTTGCCCGTTGGAAAAATCCAAGATCCGATCGTAAAAGATTTATATCGTAAAGTGATCGACAGCTACGCGACTAAAATCGAACTGATCACCCAAATTGGTCGCGAAGCCTTTTTGTATAACTCGCTACGCTATTATGGTGAGCCGGATTACAACGATATAAATAATGCGACCTTCTTGCTGCACGCGCGCGAAACAGAGACCTTGCCAAAAAAAGACATTACAGCCGAGCAAGCCTTGGTACGTTTTAATCAAGCGATTGAGGCTATGGGCTTACCTTGTAAGGTCGCTATATCAAGCAAGCTCGTTGCCAAAGCAATGGTCGACAATAGTAAGCGTCTTCTGCTTGTAAATAGCAGTGCGATGCTATCTGAGCTTGATATCAATGCCTTGATAGAGCATGAAATTGGCGTGCACTTACTCACGACTTTAAATGCTGACGCCCAGCAACTTAAAGTGCTGCACTTAGGTTTACCTGGCAATACCTATACTCAAGAGGGCCTTGCCATCTACCGCGAGTATCAATCTGGGCAAATAAATCTGACACGATTGAAAGTATTAGCGCTTAGGGTGATTGCGGTTAACATGCTACTTAAAGGCGATAAATTCTATCAAGTGTATGAGTTTTTAGCTGACTCGGGTGTATTAAACGTCAATGAAGCCTTTGCGCTGACCACTCGAATTTTCCGTGGTGGTGGCTTTACTAAAGATCATCTCTACTTAAAAGGCTTTAAAGACATAGTGCAGCTTGCCAATACCCGCAGCTTAGATAATTTATATCTCGGTAAAACGGGCATTGCGCACTTAGATGCACTGGACGCGTTAGTAGAACAAGGCATATTCACAAGGCCTAAATATCTGCCGGATACGAGCCGAGATCCCGAGCCAGATGCAATCCTAAGTTATTTAATTTCTTCAATTAAATAGGCTAAATTCGCCACTGTGGTTATACTAGTGCCATCTAGTATCTACCCAGTGGCTTTGTTTTGACACAACAGGAAATAGATTTACTCGCTTTTGAGCTGGCAAACCTTCGTCTCAATGCCGATCTCACGCTCGCACCAAAGTACAGTTATTTTTCAGATAAACCCTACCCGCTTGGTCGCTGCCTAGAAATTCGCGATGAAATGTTTAAACTCGTCACCACGGAGCTCAAGCAAAATTCAGAACGTTTATCTGTGCTCAGAAATTACATGCTTAAAGAGAATGCCGAGCTGAAAAAAGTATGGGGTTCGCTACGCGATGAGTACTTTCAAAATGCGATGTTGGTGGGAGATTGGTATATAGATACCGCAAACGATACCGTGAATGCAAACAAACCCAGAGTTGAAATCAAACCCATCGCACAATCAGGCTTTTCAGCCATCACTAATTTCGAGCAGTTTGTTAAGATTGCTCGCGCTTACTGGCAAGTGGAGGTGTTTAAAAACACCGCCTTTCCAGCCATCGCGCCTTATTTACCGTTAATTTGTGTCAACGCAAAAGGCGCTACTTGGTTAGCTGCGGCCAATGACGATATGATCAAGGTCGCTACCAACAGTGAGTTTAGGCTATCTGAGCAAATCCTCTGTCAGCTGCCAGAGCCTGACTCTGTTATCGTATCTCGCTGGCAACAGACCCTAACTGGCATCGATGCTTTAGATGACATCTTATTGCAAACAGGAAAGCCCGAGGGGTTTTGCCAACTATACAGAGCTGCCGAAAAGGCAACGGATTTAGCATTTAGGGATAGGGTCGTACGCGCCTATATGAGCTTACCCAAAGGCGCGTAGCGCGGCATATTAAAAGGAAGTGGGATAAGTCGGTTTTTCGTCTGTAATTTCCCATTTGTCTTCTGTTGGTCTATCCACTCGACATTGATTTTGCTGTTGGAAACACCTGTCCTCACAATTTTGTACTTGCATCGGATCCGAGTAATCTTTGCGACAGCTCATAGAACACGAACGTGAATCACCTTCGCAATCGACCGGCACATTGCTGACTCTAGTTGTAAAATGTCCACTACAGCCACTCACAAACGCAGCGGCGAACACTGCTGCTACACATAATTTTGTTGTCATTGTTCTGCTCTCAAAAACACCGGTTCTTGAGCCTTTTGCGTTGCTTCTTCACTAAAGCGGTATCCTGCAATATCAAACGCTTTCAGGCTTTCCAAATCCGATACTTGGTTCTCAATGATATACCTTGCCATCATACCGCGCGCTTTCTTCGCGTAAAAACTGATGACTTTGTATTGACCATTTTTACAATCTTTAAAGATAGGAGTGATAATGTCACCTTTCAGCGCCTTCTTATCTACCGCTTTAAAGTACTCATTTGAAGCTAAGTTCACCAAGTATTGTGTTTGTGCCCCTTCCATGACCTTATTCAGTTTTTCAGCGATAATCGTGCCCCAAAACTCATACAGGTTTTTGCCACGCGGGTTACTTAACTTTGTACCCATTTCTAAACGATAGGCCTGCATTAAGTCAAGTGGTTTTAGGATGCCATACAGCCCAGATAAGATACGTAAATGATTTTGCGCATAATTTAAATTAGCCTCAGTTAGGCTTTGCGCTTCTAAACCGACATACACATCGCCATTAAAAGCAAAAATAGCTTGTTTAGCATTGTCTTGTGTAAAAGGCTCTGACCACTCGGCAAACCTTGCCGCATTTAAGCCCGCGAGCTTGTCGCTTATCTTCATTAAGCTACCGATCTGCTGTGGTGATAAATCGCGACAAACTTGAATAAGTGACTCGCTATGCTCCAGCAGCTCTGGCTGTGTGTGCATCTTGGTTGGCGCAGGTGTTTCATAGTCTAGGTTTTTCGCTGGAGAGATAACTGTGATCATGGTTTGCCTATTGACTTAGCTAGTAATTAATGTCAATTTCAACACTATCCCCAAGTAACTTCAAGTGTTTGTCCGCTTTCACTTGGGCTTAAGCAATTCGCTGTTAAAATACAGCTTCGCTTTACAACTCGACCTTATATAACAATAACCCTAAATAACGAGTGTGATATGTCGCCCGATACGGACATATGACCTATTCAGCTATTTAATGGTGTTGCAACATAAGGCGTCTAATATCACTTCGCTGTTATCAATATTGGAATGAGGAACACATGACTTCAGCATTAGATAGGCTAAAACAACACTCATCAATCGTCGCTGACACCGGTGACATTGAAGCCATCCGCAAGCTACAGCCTGAGGATGCAACAACTAACCCTTCTCTTTTACTTAAAGCGGCGGAGACGCCTGCTTATCAGCCTTATCTAACAGAAGCTTGGGATTATGCCAAAGCCAATGAAAGTGACGCCGACAAGCAGTTAGCGCTTGCTTGTGACTATTTTGCCGTTGTGATTGGCAAAGAAATCGCGAACTCTGTGCCGGGATATATCTCAACCGAAGTAGACGCACGTTTATCTTTTGATACCGAAGCGACTATCGCAAAAGCAAAAACGCTATTAAATTTATATGAAGCGCAGGGCGTAAGCAAAGACAAAATCTTGATTAAGATTGCATCGACTTGGGAAGGTATTAAAGCCGCTGAAGCACTGGAAAAAGAAGGTGTTAAGTGTAACCTAACGCTGCTATTTAGCGAAGCGCAAGCACGTGCATGTGCCGATGCAAACGTATTTTTAATCTCACCATTTGTTGGGCGTATTCTAGATTGGCACGTTGCCAACGGCCTAGAAAAACCAACTGACCCACTACAAGATCCGGGTGTGCAATCTGTTCGTAGTATTTTTGAATTCTATAAGCAGCACGGTTATAAAACCGTTGTAATGGGCGCCAGCTTCAGAAATACAGGTGAAATTCTAGCCCTAACGGGTTGTGATAAGCTCACGATTAGCCCTTCTCTATTAGAAGAGCTTGCCGCAATGCCTGCAAACGAAAATTACTTACTTGAGGCTGACTTTGCGCCTAAAGCAAAACCAGCTGCGCTTAGCGAAAGTGAGTTCCGTTGGTTACATAACCAAGACGCAATGGCCACAGAAAAGCTTGCTGAAGGTATTCGCTCATTTGCCGATGCACAAGAAACATTAGTCGCACGCTTTAAAGCACTGTAAGTGCCTTAAACATTCGATTTCGAAACGCCGCATATTGCGGCGTTTTTGTTATCGCTCTCAATACAAACCCTTCTGAACACCTCCTAGATATCACCCGAATTGACCTTCATCAAACTGTCACTTGGTTTTAACCCAAAAGACACAATTGTGTTTTATTTTTATCCCGTCTGTGGTATATCAATATCACTTGAAGTGAAAATTGATGCCGCTACTTTCTGGTTTTGGTACAAAAAGCAAGCAACGCGGGGTTGTTTGTAGCGTACTTTAGCTATCAGACTTTTATCGGTTCCTCATATTGAGGTTTGCCAAATAGTATGAAGAAATCAACGGTGTCATTGCAGTTGTAGTGCTAACAACAGCCAAAGCAAATGCCACTTTAGGTTGTTTTTATCAATAGGAGATTTTCATGGATACCCTAGACGAGTTATTAGAATTATTAGAAAGTCCGGATACTAGGAAAAAAACTTCATCTAAGGGCAAAAAAAGAAAATGGCGTGAAATTGAAGCGCTAAAAGATAAACAGCGACTACGCAAAGAATTACAGGAATTGGATATTTTCGCAGACAGTGTTGATTTAGACGAATTTGATTTTAACTAAAAAGAGCGCCCTTCACGGCGCTCTTTTTTGTTGTTATCTGCTATAGCTCGGCCAATCGCCAGTCGATTGGCAGCTTACCCATTTGGGTGAGCAGCTGATTAGTTTTGCTAAAATGGCCACTACCAAAAAAGCCGCGATGTGCTGAGAGCGGCGAAGGATGTGGCGCGTGTAAAACATGGTGACGGTTTGTGTCTATGCTCTTACCCTTTTTCTGAGCGTGTGAGCCCCAAAGTAAGAAAATCACACCTTCGCTGTGGGCATTCAACCTTTCAATCACTACATCTGTAAAGCGCTCCCAGCCTAAATGCTTATGTGAATGGGCTTGGCCTTGTTCTACCGTCAACACTGTATTTAACAGCAGTACGCCCTGTTTAGCCCAGTCAATTAGGTAGCCGTGATTAGGTATGCGAAAGCCGTCAATATCCTGCACCAACTCTTTATACATATTATTTAACGACGGCGGCGGCTTAATCCCTGGCAACACAGAGAAACATAAACCATGGGCTTGATTAGGACCGTGATAGGGGTCTTGCCCTAAAATCACCACTTTAACCTGATCAAAAGGCGTGACTTTGAACGCTTCAAATACTTGTTCATGGGGCGGAAATACATTTATACCTTGAGCGCGACGCTCTGCCACGTAATCCATGGTTTGTTTAAAGTAATCTTGTTGTTTTTCCTGACCTAACACGTCACTCCACGTTGTCATGCTTCACCTTTTTTCATCATATTATAATGGCTTCGAGAAACGTCGAGTTTACCACATAAATCCGATATTCCCTCAAGCATACGATAGCTATAACGATGGAGCAGATCGGCATCTACCGAAATAGTTTGTTGATACTTTACCGCAGGGATCGACGGCCATTGCTGCCATGCAATTGCTTTAACCTCTTTTTTGGTCTTTTCTTCAGGGATCACAATCACTTGTGGTGATTTCAACAGAACATTTTCAATGCTAATTTGTGGATAGTCCGTGGTGGCGTCGGCAAAAACATTTTTCACATTACACACAGTAAAGACTTGCTGTAACCAACTTTCGCCTCCTACGGTCATCAACGGTGATGGCCACAATTGATAAAATACAGCTAAGCTAGCGCTTTGTTTATACTGGGCTTTTAGCTCATTTAAACGTTTAGTAAACAAATCTGCCTGTTGCTGTGCTTGAGATCCAAAGCCGGTAATTTTACCTAGGCGTAGCAACTCATTGGGCAGTTTATCTAGATATTTCGCTTCACTGTAAATCACCTCAACACCAAAGCTTTCGAGCTTTTCAAGCATCGGAGCGTGACTTGCATTTTTCCACGCAATGATAAGATCAGGCTTAAGTGCCAAAATTTTCTCAACCGAAATACCTTGATAGTCGCCAACTTGAGGCAGTTGCTTGGCTGATTCTGGATAATCGGCATAGGCGACCGTGCCTACAATCCGCTCCCCAGCTCCTATTGCATAAAGATTTTCGACAATATGAGGCGCAAGCGCGATGATCCGCTCTGCGGGCTTAGCACTAACGCTAAAGGCAAAACCTAGAACAATAAATAAGGCGAATTTTAGCATCAGTAGTCAAACCCTTTTTGCGCCTTAATGCCGGCCTCAAACGCATGCTTCACATTACGCACTTCACTCACGGTATCTGCAAGCTCAGTCAGACGTCGATGTGCACCGCGCCCAGTTACAATCACCGACTGCATGGTAGGACGGTTTTCTAGTGCCGTTATGACTTCGTCCAAATCTAGATAATCATAGCTCAACATATACGTAATTTCGTCGAGCAATACCAAGTCGATGCTTTCATCTTGTAGCCATACTTTTGCTTGTTGCCACGTCGCCTGCGCGGCGGCAGTGTCGGTTTCACGGTTTTGCGTTTCCCATGTGAAGCCCGTTTTCATGACCGCAAATGGCACGCCGACTTTTTCGAGCAAATTGCGTTCACCGCAATCCCAGGTTCCTTTAATAAACTGTACAACCGCAGCGTTCATACCATGACCGACACAACGCGCAACGGTGCCAAAACCAGATGTTGACTTACCTTTACCGTTACCTGTGATCACTTGCAAAATGCCCTGCTCTTGCTGCGCAGCGGCAATTTTTTCATCGACTTGTTGTTTTACTTTTTGCTGTCGTTGCTGATGCTTATCTTGTTGTTCGCTCATGTTATTCCTCAATTATTTTCATCAATTTTTGCCAATCTAAATGTGCTTCACAGCTGTCGGCAAGACGCGTAATTTGCTGCTCTCTGTGCTTCGCTAAATCAATCGCGGCTGTTCCCGCTTGCTTACTACCGGCCCAAGACAAGATAGCCTGTGTGGCGGCGACCGTATCAAATAAACCATGTAAATAGGTGGCTGCAATTTGATTATCTCGGGAGATAAAACCGTCCTGCACACTGTTATTTGGATGTGTGTTAAATCGCAAGAATGGCACCTCTAGTGCCGCTCCAGAAGAGATCCCCGCATGGATCTCGTAACCACAAATTTCAGCACTTTGCTCATCCAATTGGCAAATGCCAGACACTTGCGTCAGTACTTTTTGCTCTGAGAGTGTGGTCTCAAAGTCAGCCAGACCAAGCCCAGCGACTTCACCGAGTGTTGATTCCACCGCATTTGGATCTCTGATGAACTTACCTAACATTTGCAAACCGCCACACACACCTAGTACCTTACCACCGTACCTCAGGTGCCGTTTGATTTCTTCTGCCCAACCCTGTTTGCGTAAGAAGGTTAAATCGCTCAACACATTTTTGCTGCCGGGCAGAATGATTAAGTCACAAGGACCGATAGATTCTTGATAGCGTACATAACGCAAATCCACTTCAGGGTTTAAGCGCAAGGTGTCAAAGTCGGTGTGATTGCTAATATGAGGAAATAGTAAAACCCTGACGCTTAACGATCCCCGTTCACAAATATTGTCCACCGTCACCGCATCTTCTGCATCGAGCGCTAAGCCATGCAAATAGGGCAATACCCCAAGTACAGGCTTACCCGTTTTTTGCTCGAGCCAGTCAAGTCCAGATTGCAATAACGCAATATCACCACGAAAGCGATTGATCACAAACCCTTTAACCAAGCTTTGTTCATAGTCACTTAATAGCGCAAGTGTGCCAACCAAGTGTGCGAACACCCCGCCTTTGTCGATATCAGCGATAATGATCACGGGGCATGCAACTTCACAGGCAAACCCCATATTGGCAATGTCATTTTCACGCAGATTGATCTCAGCAGGGCTCCCCGCCCCTTCCACTATGCACAGCTCAAATTGTTCGCTGAGGCGTTGATGTGAGGAAAGTACGGCCTCCATCGCTACCTTTTTGTAATCATGATAAGCGGCTGCTTCCATATTGCTAATGGCTTTGCCGTGAATGATCACTTGTGCGCCAGTGTCAGAGTTTGGCTTAAGCAAAATAGGATTAAAGTCTGTGGATAGCGGGACTTTTGCGGCTTCGGCTTGGAGTGCTTGTGCCCGACCAATTTCACCGCCACAAGGTGTGACGGCACTATTTAGTGCCATATTTTGCGGCTTAAAAGGCGCAACAGATAAGCCTCTTCGTTGCAGCACCCGGCAAAGTCCCGCAACCAGTGTACTTTTACCGGCATCAGACGTGGTGCCCTGTACCATTAAGGTTTTCATACGTCTTGACCTTTTAAACATTGTGGCAAGCCTGCAATAACAAAATCGACTCTGTCGGCCACTTTAGCAATGTCTTGATGGAGCCAACCAGATTCATCAACAAACTCACGGCTTAGCTCGCCAAGCGGAATTATCCCATGCCCCACTTCGTTACTCACCAAAATAACAGTGGCAGCACAGCTTTCTAGTGCCGCCAGCACATGTTCTTTTTTGTCTATGGTCGCGGCCTTACCCATTTCGCATAAGCCAAAACTCAGCCATAAGGTCAAACAATCGATAAGTAACAGCGCATCTTCGCGTGCAGTAGCAATAAGCTTATCAATATGCCACGGCTCTTCCACTAGCTGCCAGCGGCTATCACGCTGCATCTGGTGAGCAAACACTCGGCTTTTCATTTCTTCATCTTGGGCTTTTGCAGTTGCAACATAGTAAAGTTCGTTCACCGCACCTTGCTCTAACAATAGAATAGCGCGCTGCTCTGCCAAGCGACTTTTGCCTGAGCGAGCACCGCCCAGTATTAACTGTATTTGTGCCATTAGAGATGACCCACAATAAAAAGCAAAATAACAAGCTCAGCAAGCTGTTGCGCAGCCCCTAAACAATCTCCGGTGTAACCACCAAGCTGAGCGTTAAACCATTTAATGCACACAAGTCTTAGCACAAACAAGCAAGTACACAGCATCAACAAGTCGAACAGTGAAAGCGCAAGCCATGGCCAACAGAAAATTAAAATCGCAATGGTAGTGAGCGTAAGGCGGGTCGCCGCAGCACTCGATATATGTTTCGCTACCGGCTTAACTTTGCTCAGCTCATCAGCCTGTACATAGTTAAGCGCACCGATTAAAGACACCGCAAAGGCACGACTTAGGCTATGGGCTAAAATAAGTGCAGCGAGTGTCACAGCAAAGTCATTAAAGAGCATGGTCAAAAGCGAAAATTTGGCCAATAACAGCAATATCAGCGCACAACTACCGTATGTACCAAGACGGCTATCTTTCATGATCTCAAGCTTTTGTTCACGGCTCCAGCCACCGCCAAAACCGTCAAAAACATCGGCAAGACCATCTTCGTGAAAAGCCCCGGTAAGTAAAATACTCGCAGCCAGTACGACAACGGCACCAAACATTGGCGATACACCACTACTGGCAACATAGCCAAGTATGGCCGAGAAGCTACCAACAAATAAACCAACTAAAGCAAAGTAACCACTCACTTCGTTAAGTTCATCAGATGAAGGGGCAGGATCCAAACGAATTGGCACCCGCGTTAAAAACACCACGGCAAGCTTAAACAGTCGCCACTCTTGTTGCCACTGCATTATGCGTCTACCACTTGCGTAACATAGGCATCGGCAAAGCTTGCCATTTCGCAAAAAAAGCCTAGCGCAGCTTGTAATAATGGAAGCGCTAGAGCGGCGCCCGTTCCCTCACCCAAGCGCATATTTAAATGTAGTAATGGCTCAGCGTTTAACTGCTCTAACATTAACTTATGACCTTGCTCCATAGAGCCGTGAGCAAACACCATATATTGCTTACTATGCGGTGCTATTCTACTTGCCAACATAGCCGCTGCGGTGGAGATGAAGCCATCCACTATAATCACTTTTTGTGCACGAGCAACCGCCAGCATAGCACCAACCATTTGCACAATTTCAAAGCCACCCAAGCGCTGCAAAATTTGTTCTGGCGTCGCAAGCTTATCTTGATGATATTCTAGAGCCTGTTTGATAAGTGCCCGTTTTTTGCAAAGCGTTTCATCGTCAATGCCTGTACCACGCCCCACACATAATTCCACACTCGCCCCGCTAAGCGCCGCTAAAATTGCAGCTGCGGAACTGGTATTGCCAATCCCCATTTCACCAAAAGCAATCACGTTGCTACCCGCTTCAATAGCGGGCATCACCACTTGCTCTCCATATTCAAGTCCTTGCTTGAGCTGCATTTCGCTCATCGCGGACTGTTTATGGAAAGCATGAGTAATATCGCCAAGTCGCTGTGAGCGCAAATTCGGCGCAGGCTCGCATGGCACTAACGTGCCACAGTCTACTACGGTTAACTGCCAACCAAGTTGTCGACAAAAGACGTTGATCGCAGCACCGCCCTGCACAAAGTTTGCAACCATTTGCCCAGTCACTTCGCTTGGCGCAATAGAAACCCCTTGGCTTGCAATACCATGGTCGCCCGCAAAAACAAACATTGCAGGGCGTGTTATTGCTAACTGCTCTATGTCTAATTGCGTCTGCCCTTGTGAGAAGATCTGTACTAGCTGCACAGCTAAAGCTTCAAGCTTACCTAGCGCACCTAGCGGTTTGGTTTTTAAGTCGATGCGCTGTTGAATAAGCGTGTCTAAGCGAGTATCTAACGGTTTAACCATGGGTAACTCCGACGCCTCCAGAGCGGCGATTTTTGAAAATAAGCAATGCTAAGAAGAACACGCTGCCAATGGCGGCGGTGATCACCCCCACAGGAAGTTCCTGATTATCGATAAGCGTGCGCGACAATACATCCACCCATAGCATCAAAAGCGAACCGCAAAGCGCGGTGGCCACAAGCCCAATGACCTTTGCTTGCGAGATAAAAAAGCGTACGATATGCGGGATCATCAAGCCTACAAATCCGACTCCGCCGCACGCAGCCACAAGTACTGCGGTGAGTAAGGAGCTCAATAACAACATACCTATTCGCACTCGTCCTACATTCACGCCAAGCGTGGTGGCGCTCTCATCTCCGAGTAACAAGGCGTTGAGCGGCCGACGCATCACTAAAAGCGTGATAAAACTCAGCAACACGACCAAACATGGAAGCCATAGCCATTGCCAGCTCGCCCTTGCAAACGAGCCTAGATTCCAAAACAAGATTGCACTGATGGCTTGAGGGTCACTCCAATAGAGCAACAAGCTAGTAAAGGCACTGAACAGAAAAGAAAGTGCGACGCCCGCCAAGAGCATAGTTTCTACCTGCTGTAGTGCATTGCGTTTTGCCACAAATAAAAGCAGCAAGATAGACAGCAAACTTCCGACAAATGCAGCCCCAGACATCATTAGGCTAGACTGTGCACCAAATAGCGCGATAAGCACCACCACACCGAATGAAGCACCTGAAGAAATACCAAATAAATAAGGATCAGCTAGAGGGTTACGCGTCACGGTTTGTAAAATAAGACCCGCTATCGCCAGTCCTGCTCCCGCACTCATCGCCAGTAACGTCCGTGGCAGACGAAGCTCAACTACCACCCGTTGTTGAAGTACGCTGGGATCGAAATTAATAATCGCTTGTATAACCGTATGCCAAGATAAATCAATCGCACCGATCTTAAGTGCCATCAGCATGCTAAAACAGCACAAGGCCAATAGCAGTATCGATATCAACGCGATCCGCTTTGCGGCAATCATAATTGATACCCGTAATGAAAGCGTATATGTGGGATCTCACTGTTATTTGGCGGATGACGGACAGTAGAAACCTCTGCACATACCCCAAAAACTTGGCTTAATAGGCTTTCGGTAATGACTTCAAGTGGCGACCCATCTGCAACAAGCTCACCGTTATTTAATACTAATAAGCGGTCGCACAAGGCGCTAGCCAAATTTAAGTCGTGAAAAGACGCAATGATAGTAACACCAAGCTGTTTGGCCAGCTCCATAATTTGGATTTGATATTTAATGTCCAAATGGCTGGTGGGCTCATCCATTATCAATACTTGAGGCGCTTGCACCATGGCACGTGCGATCATTGCCCTTTGCTTCTCCCCACCAGACAAGGAGCTAAAACATTGCTCTAATTTATGGCTCAATCCAACCTGCTCAATGGCATGTAAGATTGCCTGTTTTTCAGCAGCCGTCGTTGTCGCGAGCAGTGATTTGTTCGGTGTTAGCCCCATCAATACCATATCAAATAATGGCAGAGTAAACTCAGCGGGGATCTCTTGTAGCACCACAGCAACATGTCTCGCGTAGGCTTTACGTCCATAACTAGCTAGCGGCTTACCATTGAAAAGTAGCGACCCAGAACTTGGCGCTGTGTATTGATATAAAGTGCGCAGCAAAGTCGACTTTCCAGCACCATTCGGTCCGAGCAAACCAATAAATTCACCCGAATTAATAGCAAAGCTGAGTGCCTTTAAGATGGCTTTACCACCAAGCTGCACGCTAAGTTTATCGACTTGAAACTGTGGAGTAACTGCCATAGCACCTCTGATTGGGCACGGCAAAGTAGTAGCTTATAGACAAGCGACAACTTTGACTTAAGTCTGCCCGCTTAAGTATATAGATAGGCCTTGGTATCTGACTTATGCAAGAGGTAACACTCATACACTTACAGTTGCGGGGACAGTTGAGGACTCACACCTCATTCCCAATATCTGCCTATCACGAAATTTGCAATATTATGAAGTCTAGACGTCTAAAATACAACTTTTGGCCAAGCAGTTTGGCTGCTGTCGTAAAACACCTCAACTTTTACTATACCCGCATAAGGAATATCTATCTTCGATTGGTATGCAGTAAGCTCAGGCGATAGGTCAAGAATAAGTGCTACAAGCGCTTTTATTACTCCGGCATGCGCTACGACGGCGGTACACTCTTCACTTGGCGACGCCAAAATACTGTGCCACCACGTGGCGACCCGATGATGAAAATCATACATAGACTCGCCCTCAGGAGGCGTGTGCAGCCAAGGGTTTTGCCAAAAGTCACCAATACTTGGAAATTGGGTTTCTCGCCAAAGCGTATCATAAGGTTGTCCATCCCATAATCCAAAATCAAATTCGGCGAGATTTGGCTCCACCTCAACGGGGAGTTGATACTGCTTTGCAAAGGCTGTGGCTGTATTCAGGCAGCGCTTCCTTGGAGAGCTAATAATACCCTGTAGGCCACTTAGGCTCGTTAACGATTGCAGCAATTGCTGAGCACCAG
Organism: Pseudoalteromonas sp. JC3; assembly: GCF_030291895.1. Classification (NCBI taxonomy): domain Bacteria; kingdom Pseudomonadati; phylum Pseudomonadota; class Gammaproteobacteria; order Alteromonadales; family Pseudoalteromonadaceae; genus Pseudoalteromonas; species Pseudoalteromonas sp. JC3. Next base: position 3,303,679 of record NZ_CP127855.1, read on the forward strand.
TACTACTGAGTTCGGGATCTGTCACTCCAAGTAAATGGCCTGATAGGGTCGTTTCACCATGACGAACAAAATATAGCTGCCGCTGCATTTTTACTTAACCTGAGATTTGTTACCCAAAAAGCAAAAACGCAAGCTAAGCTTGCGTTTTCAATTAATACCATTCTACGGTTATAGGATCTGGTTTTCTTTCCACATCTCTTCTTTTGCTAACCGCTTTTTGCGTTTGTCGCATGGATCGTCGCAATCACAAATTTTGTCAATGCCCATTGAGCCCAAACCACCACAACTACTGGCCATGGATTTCTTTTGTACGATAACGCCTACTGCCATCGCAACAGCGATAAGCATAAGTAAACCGAAAGTAAGGAGGAATAAAGACATTATCTAGCCCCTTTTATTGCTACATTGAATTGAGTGACGACGCGCAAATTATACGCTTTCATGGCGTCACTCACAATTAAATTATGGGGTGTTGTACAGCTTAATTCAAGTACGGCTGAAATGCTTCACTCGCGTAACTCTTGATCCCTTCAGGACTTTTATACATCAAATACACGGGGAGTTGATGCTCAGTGGCATACGCCTTTGCACGCTCCGTGCCCATCACAGTCAATGCTGTCGCTAGGCCATCAGCCGTCATCGCAGATGGATGTAGTACCGTTACCGACACCAGCTCATGTTTAACTGGGCGACCCGTTGTAGGGTCAATAAGGTGTGTAAAGGTTTCACCATCCATTTCATAAAAAATACGGTAGTCACCTGAAGTTGCAATGCCATTTTTGCCAGGCTCTATCACGCGATGAATTTGGCGTTGACCAACAGGCGCATCGGGTTTCTCGATAGCAATACGCCACTCTCCATCCGGCTTCTTGCCAGAAACGCGAAGCTCGCCACCGATTTCTACCATATAGTCATGAATATCATGACTCTCAATCACCTCAGCCACCTTATCTATGCCATAGCCTTTAGCGGTTGCAGAAAATGATAATTCCAGCCCCGTAACTGTTTTCGCAAGACCACGGTCATTTAAAATAAGCTTATCAACACCGATACGAGTGCGCATATCGTCTAACTCGACCTGTGACGGACGCATTGTTGGTCTTTTGTCAGGACCAAATCCCCACAAATCGATAAGCGGTCCCATCGTAACATCAAGCGTTTTGGTCGACTTTCCAAGGCGGATAGATTCAGCAACTACCAAGCGAAAGTCTTCACTGATAGGCATAACGGTATTTGCGGCTAAACGGTTAAACTGGTTAATCTCAGAATCTGGGATATAGGTGGACATAGATTGATTAACAACCTTTAATGCCTGCTCAACCTCCTCATGTAACTGCGCTTGTTCGAGCGGCTTTTCGCCGGAGAATACCTTGATGTTGTAAGTCGTACCCATGGTTTTACCAGACAGCACAATTTCCTTGGCTTCAGGTTTGGCGTCTTGGCACCCTGTTAAAAAAACGAATAAAAACGAAATAATAAAAAATCGAGATAAAAAAGCGTAACTTGCTTGCATCAGAACTTCCTGAGTTTAGTACCAACGGGTATAAAAAAGCCCTCGAGCAAAGCATTTTGCTGGAGGGCTGATATTCTAACTTAAGTTCATTGTTAGACCGAAACCTAATTAACCACCGAAGTCATCAAGTAGGATGTTTTCGTCTTCAACACCTAAGTCTTTAAGCATGTTAATAACTGCCGCGTTCATCATTGGAGGACCACACATGTAGAACTCACAATCTTCCGGTGCTTCATGATCTTTCAAGTAGTTTTCATAAAGTACGTTATGAATGAAGCCCGTGTAACCTTCCCAGTTATCCTCTGGTTGAGGATCTGAAAGGGCAACATGCCATTGGAAGTTATCATTTTCTTCAGCTAGACCGTCAAAGTCTTCCACGTAGAACATTTCACGCTTAGAACGTGCACCGTACCAGAAAGACATCTTACGCTTAGAGTTAAGACGCTTAAGCTGATCGAAGATGTGTGAACGCATTGGCGCCATACCAGCACCACCACCAACAAATACCATTTCTGCATCTGTGTCTTTCGCGAAGAATTCACCGAATGGACCAGAAATAGTAACCTTATCACCTTCTTTAAGTGACCAGATGAATGATGACATCTTACCACAAGGTAATGTTAGGTTATTTGGCGGCGGAGTTGCGATACGTACGTTTAGCATGATGATGCCAAACTCTTCTGGGTAGTTAGCCATTGAGTATGCACGGATCGTTTCTTCGTCAACTTTAGACTCTAGCTTAAAGAAACCAAAACGTTCCCAGTCAGCACGATATTCTTCAGGAATATCATAGTCTGCATATTTAACATGGTGAGCTGGTGCTTCAATCTGAATGTAACCACCGGCACGGAAAGGTACAACCTCACCTTCAGGGATGCCTAGTTTTAGCTCCTTGATGAAAGTTGCTTTGTTATCGTTAGAGATAACAGTACATTCCCACTTTTTAACACCGAAGATTGATTCTTCAACTTCGATTTCCATGTCGTTTTTAACGTTAACCTGACACGCTAGACGACAGCCTTCACGTGCTTCACCTTTAGAGATGTGGTCAAGTTCGGTTGGTAGAATATCACCACCACCCTCTTTAATATGTACGCGACACTGACCACATGAGCCACCGCCACCACATGCAGACGATACGAAAATACCCGCGTTTGCAAGTGCACCTAGTAGCTTACCGCCAGCAGGAGTCTTGATCGCTTTTTCAGGATCGCCGTTAATATCAATTGTAACGTCACCGCTTGCTACAAGCTTCGATTTCGCTGCAATGATGATAAGCACTAGCATCACAACGATAGCGATGAACATGCTTACGCCTAATACAATAGTTTCCATCGTATAGTTTCCTCGCTACCTTACAGTGAAATACCAGAGAATGACATGAAGCCAAAGCCCATTAGACCTACAGTAACAAAGGTAATACCTAAGCCACGTAATCCATCAGGAACGTCTGCATACTTCATCTTCTCACGAATACCTGCTAACAATACGATAGCAAGTGCCCAGCCCACACCTGAACCTAGACCATAAACTACAGATTCACCGAAGTTTAAGTTACGCTCAACCATGAATGATACCGCACCGAAAATCGCACAGTTAACTGTGATTAGCGGTAGGAAGATACCTAGTGCGTTATATAGCGCAGGGAAGAACTTATCCAATGTCATTTCTAGAATTTGAACAAGCGCTGCGATTACACCGATAAACGTCAAGAAGCGTAGGAAGCTAAGATCCACTTCAGGGAAGCCTAACCATTCCAATGCGCCCGGCGCTAGCACTGCGTGATAAACCAAGTTGTTTACTGGTACAGAGATACCAAGAACTACAACTACCGCAATACCTAGACCTAGCGACGTTGTTACTTTCTTAGATACCGCCAAGAAAGTACACATACCTAAGAAGAAAGACAAAGCTAAGTTTTCAATGAAAACTGCTTTTATAAATAAATTGATATATTGTTCCATCTCTCTCCCCTTATGCCTTCGCTTCTACTTGCTCTTTCTTCCAAGTACGTAGTGCCCAAATAAATGCACCTACGATGAAGAACGAACTGAATGGCATAACTAGTAGACCCATAGGCTGATACCAACCACCTTCAGAGATAAGTGGTAAGATTTCAACGCCAAACAATGTTCCCGCACCGAATAGCTCACGAATAAAGCCAACTGTTAAAAGCACAACAGAATAGCCTAAACCGTTACCAATACCGTCAAGGAACGACATTGTTGGTGGTGACTTCATTGCGTATGCTTCTGCACGGCCCATTACGATACAGTTAGTAATGATAAGGCCGATGAACGTTGATAGTTCTTTTGCTGTTGAATAAACAACGGCTTGAAGCACTTGGTCTACAACGATTACTAAAGATGCAATAATCGTCATTTGGACAATGATACGCACACTTGAAGGAATGTGATTACGGATCATTGAGATAAATAAACTTGAAAACGCAGTAACCAATGTCAACGCAATTGACATGATAAGTGCATTTTTAAGGCTTGAAGTTACCGCTAGTGCAGAACAGATACCCAACACTTGCAGTGCAATCGGGTTGTTCGCAAAAACAGGACCAAACAAGACTTCCTTCATTTCTTTTGCATTAGCCATTAGTTCAATGCTCCTTTACGTACTTTCGCAAGGAATGGACCAAACGCTTTGTCGCTTGTCCAGAAATCTACTGTATGATCAACACCATTAGAAGTAAGTGTCGCACCAGATAGACCATCTACCTTGTGTTCGTTACCGCCAGCACTACCTTTAACAACGTCGATAGGAAGCTCTTTACCTTCCCAAAGTGCAGTCCACTTAGGGTTTTGGATTTCGCCACCAAGACCAGGAGTTTCACTGTGCTTATAAAAGTTGATTGACTTAATCGTCTCACCATCAGCTTCTAGCGCAAGGAAGCCATACATCACACCCCAAAGGCCATAACCTTGGATTGGTAGAATGATAGTAGACACTTTACCTTGGTCATCTTTTGCAAAATAAACTGGAGAGTTATTTGTGATACGTTGAATACCCGCTTTGTCTTCTTCTTTTGAAAGCTTGTAACTACGTTTGGCATCAAACTTAGTCGCTTCAAAATCAAAAGTTTCCGCTTTAACGTCTTCAACAAACTCACCCGTTTTAAGACTAACAACACGTGATTCGATATTTTGGTTAAAAACTTCAGATACGTTTTTAACTTTATCGTAGCCAGCAACGGCTAAAATGTTACGTTGAATATCTTCGTTTTTGTTTGCTTGCTGCATAGGACGAAGCTGAACCGAAGCAAAAGATACTACGATTGCACACACTAAACATAAGCCAACAACTACGCCGAGCGTTTTGCCCATTGATTCATTATTAGTTGACACGTGCCAATCTCCTCTTCACATTTGACTGCACTACGAAGTGGTCGAATAGTGGAGCAAAAAGGTTAGCGAATAAGATTGCTAACATCATGCCCTCTGGGTATGCTGGGTTAACAACACGGATAAGCACAACCATTACACCGATTAGTGCACCGTATAACCACTTACCTTTGTCTGTGAAAGACGCAGATACAGGGTCTGTTGCCATAAAGAACATACCAAATGCAAAACCACCAAGTACTAAGTGCCAGTGCCAAGGCATAGCAAACGCAGCATTTGTTTCAGAGCCAATTGCATTTAGAACGAATGACATTACAACCATACCAATGAATGTACCTAGTACGATGCGCCATGAAGCGATACGAACATAAACAAGGAACAAACCACCAAGTAAGATTGCTAGTGTTGATGTTTCACCTACAGAGCCTTGGATAAAGCCGTAAAACGCGTTAAACCAAAGGTCCATATTGCTGTAGTCTAGTGAACCTGCAGTCGCTTGACCTAAGTAAGTTGCACCAGAGAACGAATCAACAGCTGTCCACACTGTGTCACCAGAAATGTCAGCAGGGTACGCAAAGAATAAGAACGCACGGCCTGCAAGTGCTGGGTTTAGGAAGTTACGACCTGTACCACCGAAGATTTCCTTCGCGATTACAACACCGAACGTAATACCTAAAGCAGCTTGCCATAGCGGAATTGTTGCAGGCAGGATAAGCGCGAATAACACTGAGGTTACGAAGAAGCCTTCGTTTACTTCGTGCTTGCGAACTGACGCGAATAACACTTCCCAGAAGCCACCAACCGCAAACACAGTTGCATAAATAGGCAAGAAGAAACACGCACCATAGAACGTTTTGGCGCCCCACCCGGCATCAGCGGTTAATTCTCCGCCAAGCGCTTGGAAGATAGCTACCTGCCAAGTATTAGCAAGCTCAAAACCGTTACCTAGTGCAAGTGCAGCTTGGTGACCGATGTTGAACATACCAAAGAACATTGCAGGGAACGTCGCCATCCACACTAAAATCATAATACGTTTTAGGTCGATGTTATCACGAACGTGCGTTGCACCTTTGTTTACATAACCAGGAGTATAGAAGATAGTTGCTACGGCTTCGTAAAGCGCGTACCACTTCTCGTGTTTACCACCAGGTTCAAAGTGAGGTTCAATGTCTTCTAAAAATTTCTTTAAGGCCATTTTTAACCTTCCTTCTCGATAGTAGTCAGGCAATCGCGCAGGATTGAACCGTACTCATATTTGCCCGGACATACGTAAGTACATAGTGCTAAATCTTCTTCATCTAGCTCTAGTGCACCCAACGAAATCGCAGAATCTAGATCACGTGAAATAAGATCACGTAATAATAGCGTTGGCAAAATATCGAGTGGCATAACACGCTCATAGTTACCGATTGGTACCATCGCACGCTTAGAACCACCAGTAGACGTTGTCATCTTGAACAAACGGCTAGGTGTTAAGTGTGAAATGAATGTACGTGTTACTGAGAATTTGTCACTACCCGGAGCGATCCAGCCAAATAGCTCTTTCTCGCGACCTTCAAGTAAAACTGATACTTGAGTATGGTAACGACCAAGGTAAGCGTGAGGGCCAGTTGCTGTTTTACCAGCTAACACAGAGCCAGAAATGACTCGGTTATCACCGTCTTCAAGCTCGCCTGCAACTAAATCTGTTAGCGACGCACCGACATGAGTTTTTACTAAGCGAGGGTTCTTAACTCGAGGACCTGCTAGAGCAATAACTCTGTCTGAGTAGATTTCACCTGTCAGGAACAACTTACCAAACGCGATGACATCTTGATAACCAATGTGCCAAACTTGCTTGTTTGTACCTACAGAATCTAGGAAGTGAATGTGAGTACCCACGTTACCTGCTGGATGCACACCTGCAAACTCATGAACTTCTACTTGTGAGATAGAAGAACTAGGTACATTAGCACCCGCTTTCTTACACACAAATACTTTGCCTTCAGTCAAACGAGATACAACCGCTAGACCCGCTTCAAACGCTTCCACGTTTTCTGCGATGATAACAGCAGGATCTGCTGCTAACGGATTAGTATCTGTTGCTGTCACAAAGATTGAGCTAGGTGTTGCACTCGGCACAGCGACACGGCTGAATGGACGTGCACGAAGCGCTGGCCATTGACCAGACTCGATTAGCACTTCCTTCACTTTTTCAGAGTCTAAGTTGCTTAAATCAGCAGCTGAAAACTTCTCGAAAGTGATTTGCTCGTCGCCTTGAACTTCGATCACAACGGATTGAAGTACACGCTTAGCACCACGGTTAATTTCTTTAACTACACCAGAAGCTGGCGCAGTAAACTTGACGCCTGGGTTCTTTTTATCTTCAAAAAGAACTTGGCCTTTTTTGACTTGGTCATCCACACGAATATGCATGGTAGGACGCATACCGATGAATTCTTCACCTAGCACAGCTACTCGTTTGACAGCAGAACCATCATGAATAACTTGCTGAGGTGCGCCCTCTATTGGTAAGTCCAGACCTTTTTTTATGTTGATCATACGCACTTGCATTACATTAACGGAAAGAAACTGAAAATATCTTTAGTCACCACAGCGCCACCTCGTTTGTACTAAGTATTAGGTATAAAGAGCAGAAAGTTATGAGTCCGGATAGGGTTCCCAAACAAGCCCCTTTAAAATACCTCTCAACGCGCACAAAAAAGCAGCGTCGTGATAAAAGTCCTCACATATTTCTCTGATTTTAACATTAATCGTACTGAGTATGCGAGTGGAATTATGAAATTAATACGACTTTAACGTGGATTTAGATTAGTTGAAAAATCCATCACTGGAAGGAGTATAGACCAAAGTTGCATAGATAAAATTTTTCTTACCCTAATCTGCAAAATAAGTAAAAATTCACGGTCAAACAAAAACGGGCAAAGTACCAATTAGCACTTTGCCCGCAAAATCAAAAACAGTGAGATCAAAAACCGTGAAATTAAACGAGGTGATTAATTTCTACCGTTACATCCACATCAGCTTCGTAATCTACGCCATCAACCCCGAAGCCGAATAGCTTCAAGAATTCGTTGTGATAACCAACATAATCCGTCAATTCATCAATTGTATCTGTGTCAACAGTATCCCAAATAGTTTGCACACGAGCTTGAACGCCGTCTTCTAGTTCTTTATAGTTTTGAAACAAGTGACCGCCATCATCAAAGCGTGGTGATTGACTATATAGATTTTCAGTAAACAACCCATGGATTTGCTCAATTGTGCCCTCATAAGTTCCATCACCTTTCATCACTTTGAATAGCGCAGAGATATAAAGAGGCATAATTGGAATAGCAGAGCTTGCCTGCGTCACTACTGCATTCAGTGAAGACACATACGCTTCGCCTTTAATATCCGCTGTGGTTTCACGAATTGCCTGCGTCGCACGGTCCAAGTCTTCTTTTGCTTTACCAATAGTCGCGTGACCGTATATCGGCCAAGTCAGCTCTTTACCAATATAAGTATATGCCGTTGTCTTGAAACCATCAGCCAGTACATCAGCTTGCTTAAGCGCATCAATCCAAAGTTCCCAGTCTTCACCACCCATCACTTTAACCGTATTAGCAATTTCGTCTTCGTTAGCAGCTTCAACTGTCATTTCATCAATGACGCGCTTTGAAGTATTTAGGTTTTTAGTTGTGATAGCTGAGCCAATTGGCTTAAGTGTTGAAGAGTAAACTTCATCAGATTTAGGGTCTTTACGACGAGGAGACGCAAGGCTATATACCACTAAATCTACTTTACCCAATTCAGCTTTGATTATGTCGATAGTTTTTTGCTTCAACTCATCAGAAAACGCATCACCATTGATATTTTTAGACCATAAACCCGCTTCTTCTGCAGCTTGCTGGAATGCAGCCGTATTATACCAACCCGCTGACGCGGTTTTCTTCTCTGAGCCTTCTTTTTCAAAGAAGATACCTAGCGTTTTCGCACCGGCACCAAATGCAGCGGTGATACGCGACGCCAAGCCATAGCCCGTCGATGCACCAATTACTAATACATTCTTAGGACCATTTTCGATTTGGCCTTGTTGTTTTACGTATTCAATCTGTTCTTGAACGTGTGCAGCACAGCCTACTGGATGCGCATTAGTACAAATAAATCCACGAATTTTTGGTTTGATGACCATAAGAGATCCTATCCATTGATTTGATACAAAATAAAAGTGAGATTGGTCTCACTTTATTAAAATTACTGCGTAGTGTACTGGCAGATATGTAAAACACACATCTGATCAGCTATCGAACTTAGAGCCACCCAAGCATTTTGGTGACTCTGGCGTCTGACCTTCTTTGTCCGAAAACTCTTCTGGTGTATAGGCATGAATGGCCAAAGCGTGAATATGGTTTTGTAATTCATCTTTTAGCACTTCATTGATCTTTCGGTGACGTTGCAGCAACCTCTGGCCGATAAATTGTTCGCTTACAACAATGACTTTAAAATGAGACTCTTCGCCACGGCTGTGCATATGGCTTTCATTGATAACGTTCAGATGCTTGCACGCAACGGCTTCAGCTATTTTGTCATAAATCTGTGATTGCATTGACATTATACTTTGTCTCCTTGAGCAATTCGTGACGCTACTATACGCCGTTCAGCGCGTATTTCCAACACTTCGAAAAGTAAGATTAATACGCCCCTGAGTCACCTTGGCCTGCTTTGGCAAAGCATGTTGATAGTCGCGCTGACTATCACCTTGCATTACCAATAGGCTGCCAGTTTCCAATAAAATGTCGGTTACAGAGTGGCTTACTTTGTGGCGTATTTTAAATTTGCGGGTCGCGCCAAGCGACAGTGAAGCGATTGTGGGCGTCAAACCAAGTTCGGGTTCATCATCACTGTGCCAGCCCATACTGTCTTGACCATCACGATAAAAATTAGCCAATACCGCATTAAAAGGAATATTAAATCTGCGTTCTAGCGTTTGTCTCATCCCAAGCAATACCGAAGGCCAAGGAGCATTTTCAAGTCGCTTTCCAGAATAACTGTAATGCACGTCAGGGTCGGCAATAAATCGTTCAAGTCGAGGCGTTTGATGGGTCTTACCAAATAAGGTGATGGTATTTTGCTGCCACGCAAGGCTATTCAGTAGTACATTATATAGCGCTAGACTTTTATCGAAGCTAATAGCCTGTGCTTGATAGCTAAAACCGCACGGCAAGTTCCGTGCTTTGTCTACTGCTCTCATGTTAAACTACCCGCTGCTTTTATTTATAGAACATTCACATGACGACTGATGCAATTCTAGCCGGAAACCCTTTTACGCTACATAGGTTTCCACTCGATCAAAAAAATCGTAGCTTACAAGCTTGGGATTCAGCCGACGAATACCTGTTAGATTATGTCTTTGAACATCACCGCGATGCAAATCGTATTCTCATTCTCAACGATAGTTTTGGCGCATTATGCTGTGCACTTGCTGACAAGCACTGTACGGTAGTGACCGACTCTTATGTAAGTACCCTCGCCTATGAGTATAATTTAGAGGCCAACGAACTTGCGGACGCTAAGGTTGATGTACTCACTAGCATGGATGAGCTGCCAAAAGATATCGATCTGATATTAATAAAAATTCCCAAAAATTCAGGGCTATTGCAATCGCAACTTGCACAATTAAGTAAACTGACTACAGACATTCCCGTAATTGCGGCTGGCAAAGCAAAAGAAATTCACACCTCAACATTAAAAAGCTTTAGCCACTTTTTGACGGAGCCAACGACTAGCTTAGCGGTAAAAAAATCGCGTTTAGTGTTCAGCAAGACGTCAGCCAAAGCCATTGATAGTAAATTCCCTGTGTCTTGGCCGCTGGAAAAAACCGATTTTGCCTTGTCGAATGAAGCAAATGTCTTCTCACGAGATTCTCTTGATATTGGCGCACGTTTTTTTATCAATTACCTTCCTATGGGGAAAAAACCATTGAAGGTCATTGATCTCGGCTGTGGTAACGGTGTTATTGGATTGATGACGCTCGCAAAAATGCCAAATGCCACCGTCACCTTTATCGACGAGTCCGCGATGGCAGTGCATAGCGCGGAGCAAAATATCGTCAATAACCTACCCGAGCGTGTTGCTGATTGTCAGTTCGTACAAAACGACTGCCTTACGGGTTTTGAAAATTACGGTGCGGATCTGATACTGTGTAACCCGCCATTCCATCAGGCCAATGCAATCACCGATCACATCGCTTGGCAGATGTTTTTACAAGCTAAGGCAGCGCTTCGCCATGGGGGAGAGTTAAGAATTATTGGTAACCGCCACTTGGAATATGACGACAAACTCAAGCGCTTATTCGGTAACAGCAAGACACTAGGCAACAACAAAAAATTCACTGTTTTAAGTGCAATAAAAAGGAGCTAACTTCATGCGTTTTTCATTGCTGATTATTCTGCTAACCTTGATACTCGTGGGCTGTGAAAGCTCACCACGCAGTGTCATTCTTCATCCGGAATATCAAGGTCCTTCGTCAAACGCGCTTGCCGCCAACGTGGCGGTACAAGTAAACGACCTACGGACTACAAAATACACCATTCGCGTGAAGAACCAAGAACCCGCACTTTACGTACCTGATGCTAATTTACCGGTTAACTTCAATCAGGTATTAACGCAAGCACTCACTGCACATGGCGCGCAAATAACACCGGTTGCAGCAACGCAAGTCACTGTGGATATCAATCGCTTTAAAGCCATTATTGAGGAGTCTTTCTCGACTCACCAAAGTGATGCTGAAGCTGACGTCACCGTACTGATAAAGCAAGGCACTCGCAGTTTCAAAAAGCAATATAAAGGTAGCGCTAATTTAAATGGTCCACTAAAACACGACCAAGCTAAAATCGAAGAACAGCTCAACAATCTAGCTCAACAGGTTGTTACTCGAATCATTCAAGATCCTGAATTTATTCAATTTGTGAGAGGAAGTTAATGAAAAAAATAATTCTAAGCTTAACCATCCTATTATTAAGTATGAATGTATTTGCCGAAATGAACGGTAAATTTGTACAAAAGAATAACCTATTCCCTCGAGTTCAAATCAATACTAGTAAAGGGCCTATTATTGTCGAACTAGACAGATCGAGAGCGCCTATAACAGTAAATAACTTTTTAACTTACGTTATTAACAAAGATTATAACGGCTCTGTCTTTCATCGAGTTGAGCGTGATGAAGCCAACGAAAAAGACTTTGTTATCCAAGGTGGAGGTTACGACAAAGAGTACGATGGTATGTTTGAGCGCGAAGCTATCTTCAATGAAAGCGGTAATGGCTTGAAAAATGATATGTATACTATTGCCATGGCCTACCAAGACAACAAACCACACTCAGGTACTAGGCAGTTTTTCTTTAATATGGATGACAACGATCACTTGAACCCGGGTAGAGGCTGGGGTTTTGCCGTATTCGGGAACGTCTCTGAAGGTTATGAAACACTGGACGCAATTATGAAGGTGGAAACCGGCTACAATGAAAAACTTGGCTATACCTTTATACCTAAAGAGCCCGTCATTATTCTTTCAGTTGAAGTATTAAAGCAGCCAGAGTAATTACCTTTTATGTTGATATCATCTAGCTTTTCGCAATATCTCGGTTATTACAAAGACAAACGTCTATTAACTGTCTTTGCTTTTGGAATAAGTAGCGGTTTTCCTTGGGTATTGATTGGCTCTGTGATGTCAGCTTGGCTTAAAGATGAAGGGTTAAGCCGTAGCACCATTGGCCTATTTGGCCTAGTATATGGTGCCTATACAATCAACTTTTTGTGGTCCCCACTCGTTGACCGAATAAAAATCCCCCTGCTGTACAATCGCTTAGGGCAACGACGAAGTTGGATAGCAGGTTGTCAGTTTATTATTATTATTGCCACCTTTGCATTAGCCACTATTTCAATTAAAGACCATCTTTCACATGCCGCATTATTGTGCTTTATTATTGCGTTATTTTCAGCTACCCAAGATATTGCAATAGATGCTTATCGCATCGACATTTTACCAGAAGACGAAAGTGAAAAGGCAACGGCAGCGGCAGCGATGGCGACTTCAGGTTGGTGGTCTGGCTATGCCTTACTTGGTGCAATTCCATTCTTTATGGCTGATTTACCTGGCTTTAGTTGGCCCATTATCTATCAGATGCTAAGCGTCATCGTAGTGTGTTTATTAGTTGTCACTTTGTTGGCAAAAGAACCAAAATCTCATCGGGAGCAAGTACAAGCACAGCTACAGAAGAGTTACGAGCATAAACTTAACCACAGCGCATCATCAAATGCTTCTAAAAAGATCTATGCCTGGCTTGCTGTGACTCTGGTTGAACCCTTTAAGCGATTTTTTGAAAAGAATGGGGTTAAAACTGCATGTGCACTACTCGCCTTTATTTTCCTATTTAAGATAGGAGAAGCTTTCTTAGCCCGTATGTCCATCGTATTTTATAAAGAAGTGGGGTTTTCAAACACCCAAATTGGGCAATATTCTAAGCTTGGTACCGGTGTGATCACTATCGTATTTGCTTTTCTTGGCAGTATCTTTAACCATAAATACGGTATCGTAAAGGGCTTATTTATTAGCGGCGTTGCTATGGCCGCATCAAATTTAATGTTCTCTTGGATTGCAATTGCAGGACCTAAAGAACACCTTTACGCACTGGCAATTGTAGTGGATGGCTTTACCCAAGCTTGGTCACTAGTAGCGATGGTAGCATTTATTTCTATGCTCTGTGATAGAGCGTTTAGCGCAACCCACTATGCCTTACTTGCATCACTTGGCAGTTTAGGCCGTACTGTGCTGTCAGGCTATAGTGGTTTTGTGATAGATGATTTGCTTGGAGGTAATTGGGCACTCTTCTTCGCGCTAACTGCGCTTATGGTGCTTCCGTCGTTATTGTTTTTATATTTAATTCGGCACAAGCTTTATGCTATTGAAAAGGCGTATCATGCTAACAAAGACTAGAGGTGCAGGTCCTTGCACCTTTTACGTTATTGCTAACTAAACGCTTATTGATCTTCTTTGATTAGCTGTAAGCCCTCATAAGGATCAACTTCTAACGCTTCGCAGTAACGTAAAAACTCAATGACATCCAATCGACGCTCTTGGTTTTCAATTTTACCGATGAATGAATGAGGCGTACCTAGCACCTGCGCAAGACTACGCATTGTGTGACCTTTCTCGTGGCGTTTCGATTTTAGCCACTTCGTTAGTTTGCCGTTTTCTTCAGAAGAAACCGTTTTACCCATCATAATTAAACATCTCCTACTAGATGAAAGACTAAATTATCTAAATGAAATATGCCCGTCTCATTTAGTTATTCTCTAAATATTACAGTTGTAGCTTATCGAAGAACTCTACAATGCAAAATGTTAAGCTTGTATGAACTCAGCATTTTGTCTTTAGAACTCGATCAAGCCTACAGTTTACCCCGAATGCGGTACAACTTACCAGCTAGCTGCGATAAATTGTGCCAAACCAGTAACACGTAGACAAAATGTTAACTTGTCCCTATGTACCCAATTAGGTATAGACTAAAACACGCGTAACACCTAATTAATTTTTTACTTTTTATTAATTCATTAAGGGTTGTAATATCCAGTAACACTTTAACAAATTTTTTAAAAAATGTACCAGTATTTGAAATAAATTATTTTTCTTTAAAAAATAAAAACTTACAGCTAACATTTACTGAGTGGTTAAAAAAGAGGCTATTACTAGATGATTCGATTACTGTTTTTACTGCCAATTCTATTGTGCTTAGGCTGGGTTTACTTCCTTCGTTCAAACGGCGTGCCGCTTAAGCAAGGGAAAAAAGGCTTTATCTACATCTTAGTATTTTCATCTTTTGTTTTAGGTTTTTTTGTCTTAATGATGTATCTAACAGGTAGTTTGTGACAAATAAAGCAAATTGAGTTTTGATGGGCAGAAACAAAAAGAGCCATGACAAAAGCATGACTCTTTAGCTTAGCAGAACGTAGTGCGAATAATGTCTAGACGCTGAAACTTGCACCACAGCCACAAGTGGTTGTTGCATTGGGATTATTCACAAAGAAACGTGCGCCCTCAAGCCCTTCGGTATAATCTACGATACCGTCAATTAGATACTGAATACTCATTGGATCGACAACCATAGTGACACCGTTTTTTACGATTTCCAAATCACCTGGATTTACTTTTTCATCGAAAGTGAAACCATATTGAAAGCCTGAGCAACCGCCACCCGTTACATACACGCGTAGCTTAAGATTGGCATTCTCTTCTTCTTCAATAAGTTCCTTTACACGGCTTGCAGCAGCGTCAGAAAACTGAATTGGTAATTGTTCAGACATAGATTTAGACCCCTAATCCTGTAATCTGCAAATTATCTAATACCTGAGTATTTTAATCAAGTATAGCGTTTGTACCAGTCACATTTGTTAAGCTACCTCTTTTTTAAAGAAAAAGAGAGCCCCATTGATTACACCGCAAAATTTTTCTACTTTTTCCCATCGAGAAACTTTTAACTCTATGTGCTGCAAACTTATGCGCCCATATTGATATAAATTGGTAACAGCACGTTTAACCAAGGAAAATATGACTATTGCCTTAGTTAAGTTGCGTTGACACAAGGACTTAGTATAAAAAATTTGATATTCTTAAACGGTTTACTATTGTGGAATGACGTTCATGTCGTTGGATACATTAAGACGAAGCCTTGCAAAACCTAAAACTTCAGCGCAACTGTGCCTACTTGGTGCCGGTGCAGGCCTGCTTGCAGCGATACTTATCATTGCTTTTCGTCTTACTATTGAATTAATCCAAGGCACATTTCTCGATAAACCAGATGACTTTACTGAGCTTTCTGAGCTACATCGACTATTTTTGCCTGTCCTTGCCGCGCTACTCATCGCTGTCTTTGCTGCTTTTACAGGGTTTAAGCACTACCGTTTGGGCATTCCATATGTGATCAATCGGATCAAACACCACTACGGTCATATGCCAATTTGGAATTCTGCCAACCAGTTTTTTGGTGGTGCTGTTGCTTTGATCAGTGGTTTCTCTGTTGGTCGAGAAGGACCATCTGTACACATGGGGGCTACAGCTGCAAGCGTTCTATCAGAGCGTTTACATCTACCACTCAATGCTGCGCGAACTTTGGCCGGATGCGGTGTAGCTGCAGGTATTGCCGCCTCATTTAATACCCCACTCGCGGCAGTGATATTCGTCATGGAAGTCGTGCTCCGGGAGTATAAAATCCACATTTTCGTTCCCGTGATGTTGGCTTCAGTGATCGGTGCGATGAGCACGCAATATGTGTTTGGTAACAGTTCCGAGCTGGCACTCATTCATATCACCCCGTTGAGTTTATGGCATTACCCTTATTTAATTATTTGTGGTGCAGCATTAGGGGCGGTTGCTTTTGCCTTTAATCAAAATCTAATGCTGATCATCAAAACTTTTAAGCCCATCAGTATGTTTCCTCGTCTTCTATTAGCGGGTTTAATTGCGGGATTAATTGGCTATGCCGTACCAGGGGCCATGGGCTCAGGTATGAGCGCTATCACCCAAGCAGTTGAATCTCCGCATAACTTACAACTACTTACCACAATTTTGATTGCCAAGCTGATGGCAACTTTATTTGCGATTGGACTTGGTATTCCCGGTGGTATTATTGGTCCAGTGATTGGGCTTGGGGTTATCATGGGCACCTTAATGTCTTTCTTTGCCCAGTTTATAGAGCCAAGCGTTGATGTTGCAGGAACTTATGGTGTACTCGGTATGGCAGGCTTACTTGCTGCGACTTTGCACGCCCCGCTTGCTGCGCTTACTGCGGTAATGGAGCTGACTTCAAACCCAAAAATAATCGTTCCAGCTATGCTGGTGATCACCACTGCTTACGTTACGGCTTTACAGGCGTTTGGCAATCGCTCCATTTTTATTCAACAACTGGACTTTCAAGGACTACCTTACCAAGTATCGCCCGCAAAAGAGGCATTGCAGAAAGTGGGGATAGTGGCTGAGATGGATGAGAATTTTAAACTGCTCTATTCCGACGACAAAGAGCAAATAAAAGAAACCCTATCCGCGGTTGATAGCCAAACACCACTTATTGTTTATGACGAACAAAGCGGCTACCGCTTAGCCGAATACGATTTGAACTTAATCTCCGAGGGCAGCGTATCGGTCTCTTATATCGAGCTGCAAGGATTAAGCACACAAGCGACCTTAGCAGATGCTTTTGATGTGCTAAAAGATAAACGTTCAGGCGCGGTGTATATATACAATCAAAAGGATGATAAACAAATACTTGGATTATTGCGATGGGACCAAATTCGTCACATACTCACCACCAGAAACAGTTTACTCTAGCCTAAAAAGTGGAATTTATAATGAGCTTATTGCTAACGTATAAAGCCTTACATATCTTTTTTATGATTGCCTGGTTTGCAGGGATTTTTTATCTGCCACGTCTCTTTGTATATCACGCGATGACTGAAGAAAAATCTTGCAGCTCAATGCTCAAAATCATGGAGCGCCGCCTACTCTATTTTGTAACCCCATTTGCTATTCTCACCGCTGTGTTTGGGGTCTTAACGATTACAGAATACGGACGCGAATGGTTTAAGCACAGTATGTGGCTGCACTACAAGCTGACTTTAGTGATTTTACTTTATATTTATCATGGCTATTGCTTTAAATTGCTTGCCGATTTCAAACATGATCGCAATCGTAAAAGTGACAAGTTCTATCGTTTTTTCAACGAATTTCCCGTGCTAATCCTATTAGCCATTGTCTTTCTTGCCGTTTTAAAACCTGCACTGTAACCGTGCATTATTGGGGGTACTTGGGTATAATATGCGCCCAAGTAACCGCCCACAATCTGCGTGTTATCTGGTTGGGTAAGCGACCTGCAACCCGGTAGTCAATTTGTCTTTAGGAATCGCCAAATGTTCAGTTTCCAAGGTGAAAACATTCTTTCTGTCAATCAATTAGACAGAGATTCTATTGAACACATCTTCTCCATTGCCAAAAAAATGGAACCCTATGCTAAAAAGCAAAAACGTACCCAAGTACTCAATGGGGCGATTTTGGCAAATCTATTCTTTGAACCAAGTACGAGAACACGCGTAAGTTTCGGCACCGCATTTAACCTGCTCGGCGGCCTAGTCCGTGAAACCACAGGTATGCAAAGCTCAGCACTGACAAAAGGCGAATCGTTGTATGATACCGCCCGTGTGATTTCCGCTTATGCTGACGCGGTGGCAATGCGCCACCCAGATGCAGGTTCAGTAGCCGAGTTTGCAACCGGTTCCGATGTTCCTGTCATAAACGGGGGCGATGGCCCTAATGAGCACCCTACCCAAGCTCTGTTGGACTTACTGACAATTGACCGGGAGCTTAGCCGCTTTGGTACTGGAATTGATAACATGCACATCGCCCTAGTCGGGGATTTAAAATACGGCCGCACCGTGCATTCTTTATCAAAGTTACTTAGCCACTACAAAGATATCCACTTTACAATGGTTGCACCGGATGGCTTACAAATGCCTCAGTCTATTTTAGATGTCGTAGACAATGCCGGTCACCGTGTCGAAGTCGTGTCTAAGATGGAAGGCAATTTAGCTGCCGATATCGTTTACCAGACCCGTATTCAAGAAGAGCGTTTCCCTTCTCAAGAAGAAGCAAACAAATACCGTGGTGGTTTTAGGATCAGCCAAGCGATTTATGACGCTCACTGTAAACCTAGCTCAGTATTAATGCACCCATTACCTCGCGACAGCCGTAGCGATGCAAACGAGCTAGACAACGACCTAAATAACAATGACAACCTAGCTATCTTCCGCCAAGTTCAAAATGGTGTATTGATCCGTATGGCACTTTTTGCCCTAACGCTAGGTGTTGAAAACCAAGTGGAAAAACACGAGGTAGAAGTACCTTGGTTTAGCCGCAAACGTGAAAGCTAAAAAGGATCGACAATGACAATCAGTCAAGACTTATTCAAACGCGCCCAAAACTCAATCCCTGGAGGCGTTAACTCTCCTGTTCGCGCTTTTAATGGTGTAGGTGGTACGCCACTATTTATCACCAAAGCCGAAGGCGTTCACACCTTTGATGCCGATGGTAAACAGTACATTGATTATGTGGGTTCTTGGGGCCCGATGATCTTAGGTCATAACCATCCTGAGATTAAACAAGCAGTGCTTGAAGCGGTTGAAAATGGCCTATCGTACGGCGCGCCGACGGAAACTGAAATCCTAATGGCGGAAAAAGTAAAAGCGCTAGTACCATCTATTGAAAAAGTACGCATGGTAAGCTCTGGTACAGAAGCGACCATGAGCGCTATTCGCCTTGCTCGTGGTTACACCGGCCGCGATAAAATCTTAAAGTTTGAAGGCTGCTACCATGGTCACGCTGACTCTTTGCTTGTTAAAGCAGGCTCAGGAGCTCTAACCATGGGCGTGCCTAACTCACCGGGTATTCCTGCCGATTTTGCCAAGCATACGCTAACGGTTTCATTTAATAATCTTGATGAAGTAAAAGCGATTTTTGAGCAGTACAAAGATCAAATCGCCTGTGTGATCATCGAGCCAGTTGCTGGAAACATGAACTGTATTCCACCGGTAGAAGGCTTTTTAGAAGGCCTGCGCGAAGTATGTACTAACAATCAAAGTGTGCTTATCTTTGATGAAGTCATGACAGGCTTTCGTGTTGCACTTGGTGGTGCTCAACAATACTACAACATCACCCCAGACTTGACCTGTTTAGGTAAAGTGATTGGTGGCGGTATGCCAGTGGGTGCGTTTGGTGGTAAAAAAGAGATCATGGATTACATCGCACCTGTTGGTCCCGTTTATCAAGCAGGTACGCTATCTGGTAATCCAATTGCTATGGCTGCCGGTTTAAAAGCGCTAGAGCTGCTTTCAAAAGAAAGGCTACACGCAGAGCTTGAAGCTAAGAGTAAGGCCCTGTGTGAAGGCTTCCAAGCGGCTGCTGATGAAGCAGGTATCGCACTTACGACTAACTACGCAGGTGGTATGTTTGGCTTCTTCTTTACTGACGCTAAGAAAGTAACCAGCTATCAACAAGCAACTGAATGTGACCTAGAGCGCTTCAAAAAGTTCTTCCATCTGATGCTAGATGAAGGCGTTTATTTGGCCCCATCTGCATTCGAAGCGGGTTTCGTGAGCACAATGCATTCTGACAAAGAAATTGCTAACACTATTAATGCTGCAAAGCGTGCATTTGCCAAGTTGTAATCACTGATTGTAACCCACATTAGTTTGTATTTAAAAAGCCCGTTCAGGGCTTTTTTTGTTTTTTCAGCTACGCTTTGAATAAGCTTTTCAAAAGCTTCGGTCTAGTTAACCAAGGCGTACTTAATTAATAACGCTGTGCTAAGTTAAAACTATCATACAGAGGAAGTGATGGCTGGATTTAATACACTAATTAATCCTGCAACCCGTTTGATGGCGCGGTTGCGATACAAAACCAAAATGGCCGTTGTATTTGGTATTTTATTACTACCGCTAAGCCTCAGCTTGTTTTTTCTAAACAGTGTACTTAACCATTCTATTTCTGTCAGTGAGATGCAAAGGCAAGGGCTCACGCTTTACCCTAGTATGTTGGAAAACATTTTAGCGGGTAAAGCTTCCGATAATTCAATTTTATTGCAACGCGCTAAGTTACCCAAAGTGAGCGCCGCAGGTGCAAGCGCCCTTGAGCAGCTCTCAATTGCCTCTCAACTTGCCGTCGATGATGATCTTGGACGCAGTTACCTGAATCGCACACTTGTTGAGTCTGCGCCAAGACTTATGTCGCAAATCAATGCAATTGAAGCGCAAGCAAGCGATATCATCAGTAGAGGCAGTTTTACTCCAGATAGTTTTATTGCGCTGTCCAATTTAAACAAAGGATTGCCAGGCGTCACGACACTATTTTCAGGCAAGCTTAACATTGCTATCAATGATAATCAGCGACTCAAAAAGCAGCTTAGTCAGCCCTTAGCTGAGCTTGAGTCTAGCCTCTCTGATTACCAGCAAGCGGTGAAAACAGGTTTGTTAGACCCTGATGAACTGGCACTCTCACAAGCGCAATTTAACCGTTACTACCAAAGTGCAAGTGATGCTATCAAGCAGTTTGTTAATGTTGCAACACCCACGCTTGCCGGGCTTGTCGCCGAAAAACAAAACCAGCAACGGTGGATCAGAAACACCGTTGCCATGGCTTCGCTACTCTCACTGATCATCGCTATTTATCTTATGGTTGGCTTTTACTTGTCGGTCATGGGCACCATCACGACTTTCTCACATGCCGCGCAGGCCGCCTCTCGAGGGGATTTAAGCATCAAAGCGCAGGCAACTGGCTCTGACGAGCTTAGCCAAATTATTGAACAATTTAATGCGGTACTACATGCCTTTATCTCTTTACTTGGTAGCGTTCGATTAAGTAGTGACGAGCTACAGCAAGCAACAAAAACACTCAATAAGATAAGCCAAGATACTGAGAAGGACGTCGCCCAGCAAGAGAATAAAATCCAGTCTATTCACCACTCACTCGAGAATATGGCACAATCCGCTCGCTCGGTTGAGGATGCCGCATTTAACGCCACAGAGCTGGCCTCCGTAGCAGCCAAACAAGTAAAGCAAAGTAGTGTCAATACCACAGCCCTAGCAGAACAAATGACCGAGCTACAAACTGAGTTTCAACAAAGTCGTGCGGCCTTAGATAAGCTCGCAGAAGACACGCAAAACATTAGTCAGGTGAGTTCCGCGATTAGAGAAATTGCCGAGCAAACCAACTTACTCGCGCTCAATGCCGCAATTGAGGCTGCTCGTGCAGGTGAACAGGGCCGAGGGTTTGCAGTAGTAGCGGATGAAGTTAGAACGCTTGCGCAAAGAACGCAGCAACAAACAGAGGAAATACACAATATTATTCAATCTTTACAAGCTGCATCCAGAGACACGCAAGACAAAATGCGCAGCAGTGAAGACAATATGGCACAAAGCGTTATCGCCGCGAATGATACTAATGAAGTCCTACAGCACGCCGAGCAAAGCATGCGAGACATAGACGAGCAAGGGAAACTGATAAGTCAGCTGGTACAACAACAAACTCAAGCAACAGAGCAGGCTTTAAATGAATCCTCTGAGATTAACGAGCTTGCTCAACACACATTGAGTTCAGCACGAGAAACTCAAGCTAATGCGTTCTTACTTACCGATACTGCAGCCGTTATGGAGGAAAATATAACTAAGTACAAAACGGAATAAAAAAGGGAAGCTAAGCTTCCCCTATAACATGGTATTAAGTATTAAAACTTAAATGTCGCACTCAAGCGAATCTTACGAGGCTCTTGGAAGTACTTAGGTAACAGGTAGTCTGGATCTGGATCACCACGATACCCTTCGAAATTATCACCTTCATCAGGTACTGTTTTTCTAATTTCAGAAACTTCATTATACTTGGTCGGTTTATCGTTATTAAACACGTTGAACACGTCCGCTCTGAATGTCAGATCGTGATCATAAACAGTCGTGTTATATTGTAAGCTCAAGTCTAGACTCCAAGTGTTAGGGGTAGTCCCTAAAGAGCCACGAGGTACGAGCTCGCCACCGCGATAAAATGACTCTGCATCGTAGTAAGATGCGAATACATCTGTCGGGTGATATCCATAAGCCCCATATGGACGACCCGTCTGCCATAAGAAGTTTGAACCTAACAGAATATTTTCTGTGATTTCGTAAGCAAACTGAGCTTTGATCTGATGACGTCTGTCATTAGGCAAGTTGCCTTTTGCACCATCAGTCAAGCCTGGTTGGTCAAAGTTGGTTGTTGCACCCGCATCATCTTGCTCGTTATCTGAGCGTACGAAACCTTCATTATTACCCCAGCTATGCGCCCAAGTATACGTTAGATCTAACATCCAACCATCGCCCCAAGCTTTGCTAAGGTTGATGTCAACTGCCCCATATTGACGCTCTGACTCTGGATAACCTAGGTATGAAGCTGGAATAGTATACTCTTGGTTTGCTAGCGGTCCATCACCATCAGGGTCAGTCGCAAAGGTTACATCTGAACCAGGGTTGGTTAGCACATAGTAATGGAAACCATCACACACTGTACAACCACTGCCAAACTCAGCTTTTAAATAGTCGTCAAAGCCTTTGTCAACCGCAATGTCCTCAAGCGAGCTACCAAGATTACGGTAAGTCCCTTTAACACCTAAGCTCCAATCATCATCAAGCATCATCTGAAAACCTAAAATAAATTCATCTTGATACATAGGATCTAGGTCTTGATTAACGGTTTCAGCGGTGTTTTTCAAAGTACCATCTGCTAGTACCAATAAGCCACCTGTCGCTTCACCTAAAATTGGCTCTTTAGAAATATCATCGGCGATACCAAGTACTTCAAATTGCTGGCGAGTATAAAGCTCATCACCTGCCATACGAACGTTTGTATTCGTTGCAACCGGTAAGAAATAGCGGCCAAAATTAGCAAATACTTTAAACTCACCTTCCCCGTATGGGTCCCAACTTAAACCAACTCGAGGAGCCCATTGGTCGCTCACATCAATAAACTTTTCACCTGCTTTATTATAGTTTTCAAAGGTTTCGTTTCTTAAGCCTAAAGTAACAGTTAGATCGTCAGTGACAGTCCACGTATCAGTAATATAATAGGCTGAACTATTGGTTTCAAAATCACCGATATTGCGGTATATCTCTTTACGTACTGACGTACACGATGAAGGGTCTCCTGCACGTACAGCGTCCATATCCGCACAGCCTTCGTAACGATATGAAGCACCGCCAGCACGCTGTGTCTGGTTAACCGCCTCTAACTCTTCTCTATCAATACCAAAACGTAGAGTATGATTATCCGTCACATACCAATCAAAATCTAAGCGGTAAGCTGTTCGTTTATCTTCTTCCAAGCTAGGTGTACTTAGTGCCCAATCACCCAGATCAGTACTAGAGAAGCGCTCGTATACACGTGGATACTCACCAAAAGGTGAACTACCTGCGTTAACGTTACTGTAGTTTGCTTCATTTACACCATACATTGCGCTCATTGTGAATGTATCAGTCAAAATACCTGTATATTTGAATGAGTAAGTTTTACCACCACGCTTTTGAGTGTAGTCTCCTCGACGAGAAGTCGTTTTGTGCGCTTTTGAATCCCAGTTATATTTCACACTATCAAGATCACTTGAGCTATCCCACCCAGTAAACTCAATAATGTGATCATCTGTAATGTAATAATCTAATTTAAGAGCAAGGAACAAATCGCCTGATTCACGAACGTATTTTGTTGACTCCTCTGCGTAATCAGAATCACGTTCGTTATAATTAGCAAGGCCAAAGAAGAAAAGTTTATCTTCTATCAACGCACCACCAGCGTACAGTGTATATTCGTTTTTACCTACTTTTCGTTCTTCTTGGTCACGGTGATAAATATCCGTACCATAAAGAGCTTCACCTTCCGCCGAACGATAAGCCTGAGGACTAGTCTCGCGCAGTGAGCTTGGCTCTAAAACTACCCCGCCACCGTACTCAAAAGTATTGCTACCGCGACGTGTTGTGGCATTAATTACACCACCCGTTGAGCGACCAAACTCGGCAGAGTAACCACCTGTTTTCACCTCAAAGCTATCGTAAAAGTCAAACGGAACATCTGCACCACCTAGACCATTACGGAAGTTTGTGACATTCATACCGTTAACATAGTAGCTGTTTTCACCTACTGATGACCCACCAAACGAAGCGATATTACCGAATGATTCATCACCTTTTGTCGTGCCTGGTGCTAACATTGCAACTGAGGCAATATCTCGCGAAACAGGAACTCGAGCAAGGAACTCTTGGTCGACAATAGTCACCGCTTCACTGGATGCCACATCTATCGAACTAATGCGAGATCCTACAACCTCAATCACTTCAGTACCATTGCTAGAAGTAACAGAGAGTGGAATATTTGTACGTGTACCCACTCTAACATTTACATCTGTTTGCTGGTGTAATATTTGGCCATTCTTTTTAACGGTTACATCATAGGTACCCGCTGGCAACAACGGGAATCGGTAACTACCGTTATTACCTGTAGTAACTACACGCTGCAGTCCAGTATCTTTATTAAGTATCTCAATAGTAACGCCTGATACTGATTCTCCCGCAGTGTTCTCTACAACACCGTATAGAAACCCTGAAGATGTGGCGTCGGCTGCGATCGCGGTACCTGAAACCAAGGCACCAACTACAGCCAAAGAAAGGATATTTCTTTGAAATGTCTTCATTATTATATTTCCTTTGAACATTGTAATTGTTATATGTTCAGTTTCTGTTCCCTGAACGGAAATATACTATGACAAACAAGAGAATAATTAAAGATTAGTTTACAAAAATACTTTCAAGTTCCTAAATTACTAACAACCTGGTCTGGGTTCAAACATACTCTCTCTAATAGGTAGCTGTAATACAGGACCACAACTCGGAGGCGACTGCTTACCCGTTTTCGGATTGATAAAGGCCCAGCGAATGGACTTTGGACGCTCATCAACAATCGCTTGTGGATTCAGCGGCTTGAGATACCGAATATAAAGTTCAAGCGCTCCTTGACTGCCCGTTAATCCCGTTGGCTTATTATCATCACGGCCAATCCAAGCCACGGTGACCGTATTTTGGTCAAAACCTGCAAACCAGCTATCTCTTAAATCATTACTAGTCCCCGTTTTCCCTGCAAGTTGAATTGAGGGGAAGTGAAGGTTAAGACGTTTAGCAGTGCCTTTTTTAGTTACACGCTTCATGCCATATTTCGTCATGTATACCGCATCGCTGTCTAGCGTTTGGTTTTTTTGCACGGGATGTTCGTATACCAGCTTACCCAGTGAATCGGTGATCGCCATGACACTAGTCAACTCGCTCTGCTTACCATCTGCAGCAAGTGTGGTGTACGCCTGTGCAACATCAAAACTGGATAACTCTAACGCGCCCAACAATAAAGAAGGATAAAGTGGAATCGACTTAGAAACACCAAGGTCATTCAAAGTTTGCGCGACTCGATTCACACCCACATCCAAGCCAAGGTTTACTGCTGGAATATTGATACTATTGCTGAACGCTTCAAACATTGGTACTTGGCCTCTGAATTTATGATCAAAGTTCTCTGGAGACCAAACTTTACCTGAACCGTCAGTCACTTCGAGTGGACTGTCATCAAGTAGCATACCCAAATGGTAGTTTGGATTCGACAAAGCGCTCAAATAAATAGCGGGTTTAACCAGTGAACCTATATTGCGCTCGGTGTCTAATACCCGATTAAAACCTGAAAACTTCAACTGGCGACCAGCAACTAACGCCGATACGCCCGCTTTTTCAACATTAACTGACAGCATCGCGGTTTCTAGCTCTTCCGTTTTGAAACGGCGCTCTAAGTAAGGTAAGCCCTTTTTAACAGCATCTTCCATCGCCGTTTGCTTTTGTAAATCTAGGTAAGTAAAAATCCGAATTCCAGAGTCGACAATGTCATCATCAGGCACCAGTTTCTTTAACTCGCGATTCACCAACTCCAAATATCCAGGATAAGACTGCATACGGCTCGCTTTTAAAGGCTGTACATCAATCGGCCTAGAGAGCGCCGCGCGATACTCAGGGGTTGTGATGAGGCCATTTTCCACCATCAACCTTAAGACTAAATCGCGCCTTTCCATTACCCGCTCAGGATATCGTCTTGGGTTATAAAAAGACGGTCCTTTAACCATTGCAACTAACATAGCGACTTGGTCAAACTCAAGCTCGTCCACTGGTTTACCAAAATAAAAATCGGCCGCAAGCCCCATACCATGAACGCCTTGATTATAGGCTTGTCCCAAAAACACTTCGTTTAAATAGGCTTCAAGGATTTCATCTTTGCTATAACGGAAATCTAAAATCAATGCGATGAATGCTTCATTCACCTTGCGGATTAAGGTGCGATCTCTGGTGAGATAAAAGTTCTTTGCGAGCTGTTGCGTAAGCGTACTGCCACCTTGCACAGTTCGCCCCGCTTTGATGTTGGCATACAGCGCACGCAAAATAGACAGCGCAGAAACACCATGATGTTCGTAAAAGTCTCGATCTTCTACCACCAGCAGTGTTTCTTTTAAAATATTAGGGAATTTATCGAACGGAACAAACTCTCGGTCTTGGCGCGATTCATTGCCGATCCGAGCAATCTGCACCGGCTCTAAGCGAGCGCCGGCTAAGCGCCGACCTTGATTATCAACAATATTGGCAAGCTTTTTACCAGCAAAATTAAGCGTAAAAATACGCGCCACTTCTGGGCCATCGTAGAATTCGAACGCGCGACGATGGATGGTGATTGTGCGACCTTGAACGATATATTGACCGGTACGGCTGATACGATTTACACGAGAATAGTTAAGCCGCTTCAGCTCCCACAGCACTTCATCCTCATTAAGGAATTGATCGGGGAAAAACTGCATCGATCTGGCATAAACCTGAACGGGAAGTTCCCACTTATTGCCCTCAAACTGCCGGCTTATTTTGGCGTCTAAGTAGATGATATAGATTGCAACAAGGAATATCGCCGCAATAGTCCCTTTCCAAAAGAAAGACCACAACGTGCTCAGTACACGGCTTTTAACTCTTTGCATCTTAGAACCGTTTTGCTGGGTATTGTTTTTACGCGAAGTGTTCGCTTTGACGTTTGATTTGTTGGCAGGTTTTCGTTTCTTTTTATCCGTCATGACCCAAGTAAAACTAAAAAATGAATCGCAAGATGGTAGGGTAACCTAAATTAACAACTGCTGAAAGTAGAATAATATATATAAAGAAAAGTGAGCCCTGTTGGACTCACTTTGTTTAGACAACGAGAACTTTACAATATTGACTGAGAGCCAAATTGGTATTATTGTCCGCGAACTGTCACGAACTCGGGATAGGCATCTACGCCGCAATCATGTTGATCCATACCGCTTAGTTCTTCTTCTTCGCCAACGCGGATCCCCATGCTCGCTTTCAATACACTCCAAACAATATAAGAAGCAATGAAAACAAAACCTAAAATAGTGATAAGTCCCACAGCCTGACCTTGGAAAGTAGCGTCTGAGTTTGAAAATGGCACCATCATCACACCTAGCGCACCACATATACCGTGAACAGAGATAGCACCGACAGGATCATCAATTTTTGCCTTATCTAGTGCAACGATACTAAACACCACCAATGCACCGCCTATGGCACCGAGAATAAGCGCTAATACAGGTGTTGGAGAGGCAGGCTCAGCGGTGATGGTCACTAAACCTGCTAGTGCACCATTAAGTACCATAGTTAAATCCGCCTTGCCCCACATTAATTTACACACCAACAGTGCAGCAACCGCACCTGCCGCCGCCGCCGCATTGGTATTTAGCATGATTTGGCTGACCGCGATGGCATTTTCTTTGTCGGCAAGGAACAGTTGAGAGCCACCGTTAA
The DNA here is from genome assembly GCF_030291895.1 of Pseudoalteromonas sp. JC3. Classification (NCBI taxonomy): domain Bacteria; kingdom Pseudomonadati; phylum Pseudomonadota; class Gammaproteobacteria; order Alteromonadales; family Pseudoalteromonadaceae; genus Pseudoalteromonas; species Pseudoalteromonas sp. JC3. Next base: position 3,332,013 of record NZ_CP127855.1, read on the forward strand.
AGCCAAACCATCCCATCCACAAAATAAAGGTGCCTAGTGTAGCCAGTGGCATGTTGGAACCAGGAATTGGGTAAATCTCACCATTTTTGCCATATTTTCCTTTGCGCGCACCAAGTAACAGAACACCCGCTAGTGCCGCAGCAGCACCGGCACCATGCACAATGGCTGAACCGGCAAAGTCAACAAAGCCAAGCTCAGATAAGAAACCACCGCCCCACGTCCAATAGCCTTCTAACGGGTAGATAAAACCAGTTAACACCACACAAAATGCTAAAAACGCCCACAATTTCATACGCTCGGCAACAGCGCCAGAGACAATTGACATAGCCGTTGCAACAAATACCACTTGGAAGAAAAAGTCGGATTGCAGTGCATGGTCGGCATCATCAGCTGCACTGCCAATGAGCGCACCGAGACTTGGTAAAACCCCACCTTCGGCATTATCGACATACATGATGTTGTAACCAATAAGCAGATACATAGTACAAGCAATGGCGTACAGTGCGACGTTCTTGGTAAGGATTTCAGTGGTATTTTTTGAGCGTACTAATCCCGCTTCAAGCATAGCGAATCCGGCAGCCATCCACATAACTAAGACACCAGAGATCAAAAAGTAAAAGGTATTTAATGAAAATTTTAGTTCTATTATTGTATTTTCCATTGTTCGGCTCCCCTTAAATGGCTTCTTCATCAAGTTCGCCGGTACGGATCCGAACAACTTGGTCTAAGTCGTAAACAAAGATTTTTCCGTCACCAATTTTTCCAGTGAACGCAGCCTTTGTAACCGTTTCCACAACGCGCTCGGTGTTTTCGCTTAATGTCGCAATTTCTATTTTTATTTTTGGAATGAAATCGACTTGATATTCTGCACCGCGATACAGTTCGGTATGACCGCGCTGACGTCCAAACCCTTTAACGTCAACAACCGTCATACCTTCAATCCCTAGATCGGCTAACGCTTCACGTACCTCATCAAGCTTAAATGGTTTTATTATTGCACTTATCATTTTCATGCTGAGTCCCCTTAGGACAGTTGATCCTGTTGTATGCAGTAATCCAACCTTTATGCCAAATTTTTTATTCCTTAATTAACAATGAATTAAAGTGAGAGGTGGAATTTCACGCATAAAAAATGCACCATCTAGGTGCATTGATATTAAGTCTGAACTGAATTGGTGCATAAACACCCAAATAACGAAAAGCTAATGCGCGATAACGCAATTTCGTTGTTTGTCCTTCGCTTTGTAGAGCGCCTTATCTGCCTTGCGCATTACTTCGCTTAAACTCTTTGATTGGCAAGCCGCGAGGCCAATACTGATGGTGCAATAATGCTTACCCTCAGGAATTTTGAATGCTTGCTGTGCAAGGCGCTCTCTAAAGTCTTCTAGCATGTGCTTTGCCATCTTCATATCTGAGCTTGGAATAAGCAAAGCAAACTCTTCCCCACCGATACGTGCGACAATGTAGTGACCAAATGCACTACGCAGTAAATCAGCAACTTGTTTAAGTACATCATCACCGCTTTCATGGCCATATTGATCATTAATAGACTTAAAGTGATCGAGGTCTAACAATGCCAATATATGCTGGCTCGGTTTGTTCTTGATTAAACGCTCTGCTTGCTGACAAAAATAGCGGCGGTTATAAAGCCCTGTTAAATAGTCTCGATGCGCATATTCTTTGATTTCTGCGATCAAATTGAGCTGTTCCATCGTCTGCATGATACGACAATGAAACTCTTCACTCATAAAAGGTTTTGCCAAAAAGTCATTGGCGCCGTATTTGATAAACTTTGCTGACAAACCATGACTTCCTGCGCCAGACAGACCAATAATCGCCAACTCATCTCGTCCACGACTATTACGAACGGATTTTACCAACTCAAAGCCATCCATCGTCGGCATCGCAAAGTCCGTCAGCAGTAGCTTAATTTCATGGTCAGATAGCAACATCTCCAATGCCTGTTCGCCATCTTGCGCCTCAAGCACTGTAAATAATTGCTTTTCAAGCATCTGCTTCATTACCGCGCGACTGATCACAGAATCATCGGCGATCAGCGCCTTGCAACCTTGGTTTCTCAATAGTCTAGATGCTAACTTGACCGCGTATAGGTATGAATCGCGGTTATCTTTAATCACATAATCCACCACACCCATTTCAAGCATTTGCTGGCGGCTATATTCATCTATTTTTGAGGTCAACACCACGGTGGGTATTTTGTGGCTAAGCGTGAGCTGCACGACCTCTGCGTCCATCGCATCGGGCAGCGTTAAATCTACCAGCGCCAATGTATATTGGTGCTGTGCTAAGAAGTCCTTACTTTCCTTGAGGGACCAAGCAAAATCGATTTCGACATCTAGATGCTGAGCAGCAAGGTGTCGCAATACCTGTTGTACGACTTTACTGTCTTCAACAATTAAAATTCTTTGCATGGATTGAGATCTCTTAAGTACAACGAGAAGCGCAGTGAAACAAGAATTTAACGAGGCTAAATACTTTATTACTACATAATTAAGTATTAAATATACGCGAATCTTGCACTAAAAAAAACCAAATCGGCTCAAATTCGTTACTTTTCGATAAACGAGGTTACAACAGCCTATTTTTCAAACCTGCCGTTTTTTTTGTTGAGTTTGTCTCAACGGCTTTGAATTTCAGATGAAATACTTCTTTAATGCAGACATACCTAATGCAATACCGAGGAAGCAATGAAAAAACTACTACCACTATTGCTCATGAGTTGTGCCCTACTCTCAGCACCAAGCATAGCTGAGGAGCACAACCGCGCAATTGAGATAGATCATAAAATAACAACTGAGCATAGAGCCGAAATAAAAGGTGAACGTATTAACTACACCGCGACAACAGGCACGCAGCCGGTGTGGAATGAAAACGGCGACGCAGTTGCAACGTTGCATTACACCTACTACAAGCGCACAAAAATCAAAGATATGAGCAAACGTCCGCTGCTGATCTCATTTAACGGTGGTCCGGGCTCGGCTTCCGTGTGGATGCACATTGCCTATACTGGCCCAAGAGTATTAAAAATTGATGACGAAGGATATCCACTGCAACCTTACGGCTTGAAAGACAACCCATATTCAGTGCTAGATGTTGCCGATATTGTTTATGTAAACCCAGTCAACACAGGTTATTCTCGCGTACTCAAAAATGCTGAAGGTAAATATCCGAGTAAAGCCGAACAAACAAAGATGTTTTTTGGCGTCAACGCGGACGTGAAGTACTTAGCCGAATGGCTCAATACATTTATTCATCGCAATGAGCGTATGCTTTCTCCTAAGTACCTGATTGGTGAGAGCTACGGCACGACTCGAGTGTCAGGTCTTGCGCACGCGATGCAAAACAATCAGTGGCTTTATCTCAATGGCGTGGTGTTGGTATCTCCTACAGAAATCGGCATTAAACGAGAAGGTCCGGTTGAAGTGGCAAACCGTTTACCGTATTACGCTGCCGCCGCTTGGTACCACAAAGCGCTGTCTTCTGAATTGCAAAATAAAGATTTACTCGAAGTACTTGCAGAGGTTGAACAATATACGGTTGATCAGTATCTTCCCGCACTCGCCAAAGGCGCATTTATCAGTGCCCAAGAAAAGCAAAGTGTGACACAGGCCGTTGCTAAATATAGTGGCTTAAGCGAGCGCTTTGTAGCTCAAAACAACCTAGATATTCCTACTGCCGCATTTTGGAAAGAGCTATTGCGTGAGCGTGGCTATACCCTAGGTCGGTTGGACTCACGCTATCTTGGTATTGATAAAAGAGATGCAGGTTCTCGCCCTGATTATTGGCCTGAGCTGACCTCTTGGTTGCACTCATTTACGCCAGCGATTAATCATTACTTCGCTACAGAACTCAACTATAAAACCGATGTAAAATATAATATGTTTGGTTCAGTTCACCCTTGGGATAGCAGCGATAATAATGTCGGTGAACAATTACGATTAGCGATGGCACAAAACCCTTACCTAAACGTGATGATCCAGTCTGGCTACTACGATGGCGCAACGAATTACTTTGATGCCAAGTACAATATGTGGCAACTCGATCCGAGCGGAAAAATGCGTGATCGCTTAAGCTTTAAAGGTTACCGCTCCGGGCACATGATGTACCTGCGTCATGAAGATTTACAAAAATCGAACGAAGATCTCCGCGACTTTATCTTAAAAACAACACCCAAAGCAGATCAGTCAGCGCTTTACTAAATTCCCAACCCATTGTGGCCGCGCAAGCGGTCACTTATCTTAATGCTCACCGGGTTGTAAAAATTTCCTTTTATCCTTCTACAGTTACCTATAATCTAGATATACTCAATACTATCTCTCTACAACTTAGGCACGCACCATGAACGAGCAGTTTAAAGTCGTCTTCGTTGGCATGGCCGACGGTAAGGATCAACAAAGCGCCGCTATCGCGATGGCAGACAGGTTGAAAACCTCACCCTCAAAGATCCAGCAATTTTACGCTGGCAAGAACTTGTTTGCTCCTGCAGATAAAGCCAAAGCGCTAAAACAGGTAAAATTACTTGCAAGCGCGGGGATCAACGCCAAGCTACAAAGCCAAACAGCCGCTACCCCAACTAACGCGGATCAAGAGCGCGTATTTGAAGCGCTGGATTACATCACAAGCAGTCTAATACGTATCGAAGAGCGATTAGAAGAACTTGAGCAACGCGTAGCACCAACCGCTCATACTGAAATTGAAGATACAACTGACGAAGAGTGGGAGACGAAGGAGCTATTCGATGAGCTGGACTTTGAGCCTAGCCCTCCGGCTAAATCTAAAACTTGGCTATATTATCTGCTCGCTGTATTAATTATTTTATTTATTCTGCTTGGTGTAAGTTTGTTTTTCCCTGAGTGGCTCGCGTTAGAATGAATAAAACTAATAACAACATAAATAAATCTCAAGTTACTCGTGCTGATTTGAGAAAAATGATTAGAAACGCAAGAAACTCGCTATCAGCAGAGCAACAGAAGACAGCCGCGGCACATCTCAACATTAATTTTTTTCAACAAATAAACCTCCCAAAAAATGCCAATATAGGGGTCTATATTCAAAACGATGGCGAACTAGATACATCCCTTTTAATTCAATCGCTTTGGGATAAAAATCACCAGGTTTTCTTACCCGTAATCCATCCCTTCAACCCTGCAAATTTACTCTTCCAGAAGTATGAAAAAAACTCACCCATGAAGGCAAATCGCTATGCTATCTTGGAACCTAAGTTAGATTGTTCAGCTGTGGCACCGCTTGCATCACTGGATTTACTTTTGATGCCTCTGGTTGCTTTTGATGAGCAAGGTAATCGCCTCGGTATGGGCGGTGGGTACTACGATAGAACTTTAGCGTTACACTACGCTGAGCAGCGAGCTAAACCAGCACTTGTTGGCCTTGCTCATGATTGCCAGCAAGTTCCGAGCTTACCAACAGCAGCTTGGGATGTACCGCTCCCAACTATCCTCACTCCAACCCAACTATACACTTGGCCAAAAAATAATTGAGCAGGCAAATAGTTAAGCGCATTTTGAGGCGCTTTTGACCATGACGCTGACACTTTGATTGAGTTATACTCCATACAACTTCAATGACAACTAAGTGTAGCGTTATGACTCAAGATGAAATGAAAAAAGCCGCGGCATGGGCAGCTTTGAACTATGTAGAAGAAAACACCATTGTTGGGGTTGGTACAGGCTCAACGGTAAACCACTTTATTGATGCGCTTGGCAGTATCAAGGATCAAATCAAAGGGGCAGTATCAAGCTCTGAAGCTTCAACAGAGAAGCTAAAAGCACTTGGTATTGAAGTTTTCGAGCTAAACGATGTGTCAGAGCTTGCGGTATATGTTGATGGCGCAGATGAAATCAACAGCACCAATGAAATGATAAAAGGCGGTGGCGCAGCACTGACGCGCGAGAAAATCGTTGCAGCCGTTGCCAAGAAATTTGTTTGTATCGTTGATAATACAAAGCATGTTGAGACGCTAGGCGCATTTCCACTACCTGTTGAAGTGATCCCAATGGCGCGTAGTTACGTGGCAAGAGAGTTACTAAAATTAGGTGGCGATCCGGTTTACCGCCAAGGCGTTATCACTGATAACGGCAATGTCATTCTTGATGTGCATGGCCTAGAAATTAGCGCAGCAAAAGCGCTTGAAGAAAAAATTAACCAGATTGTTGGCGTCGTGACTAATGGCTTATTTGCCGCGCGTGGCGCTGACGTTGTAATAACAGGCACTCCAGAAGGGCCTAAAATCAACTAGTGAGATTACAGATGAGCAAGGTTTCGTTATCAAAGGATAAAATTCGAATTTTGTTGTTAGAAGGTGTGCACCAAAGCGCCGTTGAGACACTAAAGCGCAATGGTTATAGCAACATAGACTACGTTAAAACATCCTTACCGGAGCCTGAGCTGATCGAGCGGATCAAAGATGCTCACTTTGTCGGGATCCGCTCACGTACCCACCTTACGGAAGCAGTATTAGAACAGGCTGAAAAGCTGGTCGCTGTTGGCTGTTTCTGCATCGGCACCAACCAAGTGGATTTGGATGCCGCTAAAAAACGCGGTATCGCCGTATTCAACGCGCCATTTTCTAACACCCGCTCTGTGGCTGAACTCGTATTAGGTGAAATTCTCTTGTTACTGCGCCGTGTTCCTGAACGTAACGCAAAGGCACATCGCGGTGAATGGGATAAATCTGCCGACGGTTCATACGAAGCCCGTGGTAAAACGCTGGGTATTATCGGTTATGGTCACATTGGCACCCAGCTTGGCATTATGGCTGAGAATATCGGGATGAACGTCGAGTTTTATGACATCGAAGATAAGCTCACGCTTGGTAACGCAACCCAGTTACACACGCTTACGCAACTGCTACAAAGAGCGGATGTGGTCAGTTTGCATGTACCAGAAACGTCGCAGACCAAAAACCTTATCGGCATGGCCGAAATTGAAGTGATGAAGCAAGGCGCAATCCTAATTAATGCATCACGCGGAACGGTTGTTGATATCGACGCCTTAGCTGAAGCATTAGCGGCAAAGAAACTTTCCGGCGCTGCTATTGATGTATTCCCCGTTGAGCCAAAATCTAATCATGAAGAATTCGTCTCACCACTACGCGAGTTTGACAATGTACTGCTAACCCCACACGTTGGTGGTTCTACCCAAGAAGCACAAGAAAACATCGGTGTAGAAGTCGCGGGTAAGTTGGCGAAGTATTCAGATAATGGTTCAACAGTCACGGCAGTCAACTTCCCCGAGGTTTCTCTACCAGAATTATCAAACCGAAGCCGTTTATTACACGTACACGTAAACCGCCCAGGTGTACTAACGCAAATCAACCAAGCGTTCGCTCAGCACGGTATCAATATTGCGGCGCAATACCTACAAACGGATGAATCTATTGGTTACGTGGTTATCGACGTCGATAGCGACCACTCTGAAGTGGCGTTGAAAGAGTTAAGTGCAGTTGAAGGAACTATCAGAGCACGTATTCTTCACTAAGAATAATCACACATAAAAAAACCAGTCACTGTGAGGCGACTGGTTTTTTTATATCAATCTGGCTTACGCCATGAAATCAACACCTTCTTTGATGTCTTTTTCAAGTGTCGCTAGCATGTCGTCTTTTGCTTTTTGCTCAAACGCGCTTAGCTCACCGTAAGGAAGTAACTTCTCTACACCGTTTTTACCAAGGATAACTGGCTGTGCAAAGAATGTTGCATCGCCTGTGTTACCTTCAACGTATGCGTACTCAAGTACTTCTTCACCTTGTAGACCTTTCACTAGTGAGAAGCAGAAACGTGCTGCTGCTGCACCCATTGAAAGTGTAGCTGAACCGCCACCCGCTTTAGCTTCAACCACTTCAGTACCCGCGTTTTGGATACGAGTCGTTAGTGCAGCAACTTCTTCGTCAGTGAACTCAACACCTTCAACTTGAGAAAGTAGAGGTAGAATTGTAGTACCTGAGTGACCACCAATTACTGGGATCTTAACTTCAGCAACGTCTAGACCTTTAAGCTCTGCGATGAAGGTTTCAGCGCGGATAACGTCAAGGGTTGTTACACCGAATACGCGAGCTGGATCATAAGTACCTGCTTTTTTGAACACTTCAGCAACGATTGGTACCGTGCCATTTACTGGGTTTGTGATGATACCAACAAGTGCTTTAGGGCAGCTTCTAACGATACCTTCAGCAAGTGTCTTGATGATACCTGCGTTAACGTTGAAAAGGTCAGCACGGTCCATACCAGGCTTACGAGGCATACCAGCAGGGATAAGCACTACGTCAGCACCTGCAAGAGCTGGGTCTAGGTCGTCTTTACCATAACCCGCTACTTTTACCGCAGTTGGGATGTGAGATAAGTCAACTGCAACACCAGGTACAACAGGTGCAACGTCATAAAGCGCTAACTCCGAGCCAGCTGGAAGACCATTTTTAAGCAATAAAGATAGAGCTTGACCGATACCGCCAGCGGCACCTAATACAGCAACTTTCATTTGAATTCTCCATAATTTGAAGGTGGAATTGAGTGTGCAGTAAAGATAATGAAAAGCGCTGTTAAACACAAATTAATCACGGTTATTTTCGAGATTTTTTGACTAATGTCTTAAATAAAAGTGTAAAGATCGCGACACTTTGTCCACTTATGCTTTACGACTGCCATTTTGGTCGCGCAAATTTGGGAATCTCGGTGGTTTTGTGTAGAATTTAAAGATTAGCCGTAAAAGAAGACAGACTATGCAGCCGCAAGAAAAACAAGAAGCACTGATCAAAGCATTTAAAGCCATTTTAAAAGAAGAAAACTTTGGCTCTCAAGGTGAAATTGTTGATGCTCTAAAACAACAAGGTTTTGACAACGTCAGTCAGAGTAAAGTATCGCGCATGCTGAGCAAGTTTGGTGCTGTACGTACACGTAATGCTAAGCAAGAAATGGTTTACTGTTTACCCGCAGAAATGAGCGTTCCAACAGCAAAAAGCCCTTTGCGTCAGTTAGTCGTTGATATTATGCACAACGAAATGATGATTATTATTCGAACCAGTCCTGGTGCTGCACAATTAATTGCAAGACTACTTGACTCATTAGGCACCGCAGATGGTGTATTAGGTACCATTGCTGGCGATGACACGATTTTTATTGCGCCTGCCAAAGTATCTGAAATCGACGTTACTCTAGATAAAGTAAAAACCCTGTTCGATAACGTTTAGTCTATTATTTTTATCGGTGCTAACTCACAAGTTAGCACTTACTCTGGTACTTTCCTCCCAACAAACACGCTTTCCCACTATCACAATAAACAGAATAAACTGCTTATCTTTACAGCAAAAAAATGTTTGACATAATATGTCCTTGTGTGGCAACTTTAGAAACGCAAGGTGAGATTTTTCTCACTACGCATGGATAGTTTTTAAGCTGATTGACTAGCTTCTCGGACTTGTTTCCTGCGATGTCGATAACCCATCGGACACGCACGCTATTCTTTTCACTCATCTCACTATCCTATGATGCGGAACTTACCGCTTTGATAGGCCCAAAAAGCGCCTGATGACGTTGAGTGGGCCAGTTTACTTGCTTACTTAACCACTTAAAAAGGAAAAGCAAGGAGTTAGGGAGCAACAATGGAATTTTTAAATACTGTATTTACGTTTCCCACTGTTATTTTTTCAACACTATTACTCATAGTGCTATTGTTCTGGTTAATTGCTTTACTCGGTTTTGCTGATATCGATATCTTAGAAGGCGATGTTGATATTGAAGCCGAAGGCGCAAGTTCTGGTTCTTTTTGGGAGGTTGCTTTTGGTGGCGTCCCAGTGAGTATTTCACTGAGCCTAATCATCGCGCTGGGCTGGATTGTCAGTATTTATGTACAACAATTTTTTGCTTACCTACTGGGTAATGGCATTTTTTACTACCTGATGGGAACGGCATTTATGCTCGTCAGCCTCATTGTTGCACTACCACTAACCGCCGTGATTGTACGGCCATTACGGCGCTTTTTCGAAAGCCAAGAAACCACATCGAAGCAAGCGCTGGTTGGGCTCGAATGCGTCATTGCAACATCAAGAGTCAGTAACACTTTTGGCCAAGCCCGAGTATATATTCAAGGAACGGATCAACTCATTGAAGTACGCTCGGATGAAGATAACACCTTCACACTAGGAGACAGTGCCTTACTTATCGAACACGACCCCCTTACACATAGCTACACTATTGTGGCTAAACCTTGGTAATAATACAGAAAATAACGGAATTTAGGAACGAGTTGATACAGCTAATACCAACTCAAACAACATAGCGCAACGCAGGAAAAAACATGGAATTTCTAAACAACCTCGGACCAGTGCTCACAATCGTGGGTATATCCATCGTCATTATTTTTGCCATTCTACTTCTGATTGGAAAGTTCTACCGCAAGGTTGAACAAGGTCAGGCACTGATCATCAACAAGATGAAAAACGAACCTGATGTTACGACAACGGGCGGCATCGTACTACCTGTGATCCATAAAATGGAAGTCATGGATATTTCAACTAATCGCATGGTATTAGAGCGTCGTGAAAACAGCGGCCTGATCTGTAAAGATAATATCCGTGCTGACATCGCCATTACTTTTTACATTCGCGTAAACGAAAACAAAGAAGATATCCTACGTGTTGCGAAACAAGTTGGCTGTGCCCGCGCATCTGCACCAGAAACCTTACAAGCATTATTTGAGGCAAAATTCTCCGAAGCCTTGAAAACCGTTGGTAAGCGCATGAATTTTGAGGAGCTATTTACACATCGTAATGAGTTCCGAGATTCTATTAAAGAAGTGATTGGACAAGATTTATCTGGCTATACGTTAGAGGATGTGGCGATTGATTATCTTGAACAAACCTCTATCGAAAAGTTAGATCCAAATAACATTCTTGACGCTGAAGGTATTCGCCGTATTACCGAAAAAACCTCGCGCCAAAACGTGGAAACTAACCAACTTAAATGCGATGAAAAAGCGCAAATCGACAACCAAAACCAAGCAGCCTTTGAAAAAGCCGCAGAAGTCGAGCGTCAACGAGAAGATGCCAGCGCGAGACAGCGCCGTGAAATCGAATCAGTGCGCGCTCGTGAAGCCGCTGAAGCTGAACGTGTTAAGCATGAAGAGCGCTTAAAAGCCGAAGAAGCACGCCTCAAAGCAGACGAAGCAATTGCAATTGCAGAACACAACAAACAACGCGAAATCGATGTTGCAGAGCAAAATCGCCTTCGCTTACTCGGCATAGAAGAAGAAAAAGTCACGCGTTCTCGCCAAATTGAAATTATCGAACGCGAACGCGAAACCGAAATTTTACGTATCCAAAAAGCCAAAGCACTGGAAGTCGAGCAAAAAGAAATCGCCGATGTTCAGCGTGAACGGGTTGCCGTAGAGAAAACCGTTGCCGAGGAACAAGAGCGCATCAAAGACGTGCAATGTATTGCTGAAGCCGAGCGTGAGAAGCAAGCGAAAATTATTCTTGCTCAAGCTGAGGCCGAAGAAGCGTTGGTTAAAGATATTGAAGCGGCTAAAGCTAAAGAGCAAGCTGCCGAATTTAAAGCCCGTGAAATGGAAAAAATGGCCGCAGCAGAACTACGTATTGCGAACCAAACCGCAGAGTCGAAGAAGATTCTTGCCGAAGCTGCCCAAGTTGAAGCGGCTGCGCCTGGTCTTGCAGAAGCCGATATCATCAAGGCTAAAGCTGCTGCAAGTGCGATACAAGGCGAAACAGACGCTAAAGTGCTACAGCAAAAACTAGAAGCCGAAGCACAAGGCAAACGTGATATTGGCCGCGCCGAAGCCGAAGTACAAGCTGCAATGGCAGAGGCAACCAAGAAGCAAAGTGAAGCCGAGGCACAAGGCAAACGTGAAATTGGTTTAGCAGAAGCTGAGGTTCAATCAGCAATGGCTGAAGCAATTGAAAAACAAGGTGAAGCAGAAGCTATCAACCTTGAGCGTAAGATGTCAGCAGAAGCCAAAGGTCTTACAGAGAAGCTGGAAGCACTTAATAAGATGGATAAAGACGCCCGTGAATACGAAGGCTTTACACTACAGCTAAATCAACAGAAAGAGCTGACGCTTGCGAGTATCGAGGCAAACAAACAAGTTTCTGCAAGTCAGGCTGAAGTATTAGGTAAAGCACTAAGCGGTGCTGATATCAACTTTATGGGCGGCGACGGCCAGTTCTTTAACCAGTTTATGAATGCCATCACAGTGGGCAAGTCAATTGACGGCTTAGTCGGCGAAAGTAAGACGGTACAAACCGTATTTAAAGATCACCTAAACGGTGAGCGTAATTTGATGGACGACCTAAAAGGGGTGTTGGCTGGTGCAAATGCGTCGTCGGAAACGCTAAAAAACATCAACATGAGTAAGTTCTTCCAACAACTAAGCAATAGCTCAGATGCGGACAAACAGCAGCTACTCAAGTTACTTGGCGGCTCGTTAAATGGCAGTAAACAAAGCGAACCACTAGAGTAATTAACCCTGAGGAGTCAATCTGCTTGGCTCCTCTCCCCCATTTGCGACAGCGCACATAGGAAAGCAAAGAATGACGGAAGCAACGCAACAAGCGCCAGAGCGAACGCTCGAACAAGACTCTTATCAACTGATTAAACGCCGACTTAGTAACTTTGGCAGCGAACTGAAAAGTCAAATAGATAAACTCAACCAACAGCGTGTTGATACTTTTGGCAGCACCGAGCTTAAAGTGAAAGGTCGAGCAAGAGTTCGTACTGAGCATAACTGCGTACCGCGCGACATCGTACTGATCGGCGACAAGCTTATCTTTGCTTATAATGTCTTTATGGGGCTTAAACAAAATACCCAAGTCAGCGATGTATTCACCGTACAAAAGCTACACTTGCAAGAAGACCACTACGAAATAGAACCTTACCCGCAAGAAACCAAATTCCTCACTGATCAACGTTTCTTACGGGACTTCGACGAACTATACACGTATTACAAAGACACCCGTCTACAACACCTATTTGTTAAATCAAACAAGCTCTTTGCGCTATTTCAGATTGGCGAAAAACTCTCCGATGTTCGTGTGTTCCGCTGGCAAATCGCCAAAGATGACACCATAGATTATATTGATAATCGAGGAGAGCGTGACCTAGGCGAAGTGGAAAACTTTGACTTTGAATGGCAAAAAACCGATCGCGCCGATCACGTCGAAGGCCGTCACCCACATATTAATGTAAACGACAAAGTATTTATTGAAGTATCGAGTGGCAAACTCACCGTAAAAATAGAAAACAATACCCAAAGCGGTGAAGGTATTTATCAAGAAGCCGTTGATGACGCCAGTCAATCACTCGCAGATTGCGATTTACGTTTTGCCGAAGTTGGCGAAATGGTGTTGTTAAAATTACTTCCCTACCGAGAAAAACAGTGGCGTTATTTTATTTATAATTGCCGCACCCAGCAGGTATTGCGCCAAGATGCATTGGGTGGTGCCTGTGTTCAATTACCTGAGAACCAGGGAATTATTTTTCCTGGTGGCTATTATTTACAATCTGGGCAAACACGCTATTTTGACGACCAACTGGACGATTTAATTTTCCATCGCCAGATCAAATCACCCAATGGTGAAGATGTACTGTATATCTTCTACGAACCAAACGAGGGTCGTTACGCACTTTTCTCTTACAATATTATTGAGAAAAACCTGCAAAATCCCATTTATTGTCATGGCTATGGAATTTATGACGATGGCTTAGCGCTAACCTTTAAAGCAGAGCCTGAGCCTGAGCGCGTGCACCCTATTCAAATCTGGCAAAGCCCATTTTGTGGCAGCGAGTTTGCCGCACAAGCCCCTCGCGCAACAGGCATATTTGGCCGGATCGGCAACCCGGATTTAGTACGTGCAATTTCTGATTTATACAGTGTGTTCAAAGCCATTAACGAACAAAGCCCCACGGTCTTTCATTATGAAGATTTAATTGCACTCACCCGCAGTATCTTAGACCGCTATCATTGGCTTGCCGAGGCGGACTTTGCGGATGTCACAGCAAAACTACATGAAATTTTTGAAACCTCGGAGCAGGTACTAGACGAATTTGAAAAGGTAAGCCAAATTGAGGCCGACGCTAGGCACGTAGAAGCCGAAATCGAACAAGCCATGCAAGATGTGCTTCGCGAGGTAAGACCTGATAGCTTTAAAACAGCCGAGCAATTTGTCCAGAGCTTAGAGTCTCTCAAACGCTTAAAAGGCAAAGTGATAAGCCTTGAAGAAGTGAAGTACATCAATCTTGACGCGCTATCTGCCATGCAGCAGCAGATTGATGAGCAAACCTTGAGTTTAAGCCATAAAACCGCGGAGTTTTTGCAGCAAGATAGTGCTCTGGCGCCCTACTACGAGCAGCTAGATTCCTTAGAGCAAGCCAGAGCGCAAACAGAGAGTGTCACCGAGCTTAACGGCTTTTTGGCGACCTTGGAAACCTTAAGCGCTGAACTTGATTTGCTCAACCATACCATGCTGGATCTCGACATTGACGATAGCCGCATTCGCACTAAAATTTTGGAAGATGTCAGCGCCATTTATGGTCAAGTAAACCGCGCCAAAGCAGCGTTAGAAATCCAGAAAAAGAGCGTGGGCAGTGTTGAAGCAAAAGCCGAATTTGCGGCTCGTTTTAAGCTTTTCAGCCAAAGTATTACCAGCGGTCTAAGCGCTGCCAAAACCCCAGAGCAATGTGACGACCAGCTCTCTCGCTTACTTATCCAATTAGAAGAGCTCGAGTCTCAATTTAGTCAGTATGATGAATTTTTAACAGAGATCTTGGCTAAACGTGATGACGTTTATGAAAGCTTTGAGGCGCACAAACAGCAGCTCATTGACGAAAGACAGCGCCGCGCGCTGAGCCTAGCAAACGCAGCTGAGCGGATTTTACAGGGGGTGACGCGACGCTCGCAAAGTTTTAAAACCTTAGATGACATCAATAGCTATTTTGCCTCCGATCCTATGATTGGCAAGCTTCGCGATTTAACGCAAGAGCTAAAAAGCCTAAGCGATGAAGTGAAGGCGGATGATATTCAAGCCAAACTCAAGGCCTGCAAAGATCAAGCGATCCGCGCTTTGCGAGACAAGCAAGATATTTATATTGATGGTGGCAATACCGTTAAAGTCGGCAAACATGCGTTTAGTTTCAATAAACAAATCCTTGATTTGACTTTGCTGCCTCGTGGTGAACAGCTGATGTTACACCTCACTGGCACTGAGTATTTTGATACCATTCCTGACGCCAAGGTCAATCAACAACTCAATGACGCAAGCACATACTGGCAGCAAAACCTGATCTCAGAAAATCGTCACTTATATCGAGGCGAGTACCTTGCAGCTCAAGTATTAGCGGCTGCAGAGCAAGATGGCAACGACTTTAGTCTAGCGGATTTAGAACTTGCCGTTGATGAGGGAAGTTTACTGTCTATCGTACAAAAATTTGCAGAACCTCGATATCAAGAAGGCTATGAAAAAGGCATTCATGATCAAGATGCCAGCCTGATCTTAGCAAATTTACTAAAACAAAAACGACAGCTTGAGTTACTCGTCTACCCTGCCAGCTGTCGAATTGCGGCACAGCTATTTTATACTCAACAAAGCAAGGCTGAGCTAGCTGAATTGGCGTTTCAGGCCACACAAGCAGAGCTGATGGCAACGAAGTTAGATGACCATAGTTTTAGCCAACAGCTAAGCAAAGAATTGAGTGAAAAGATCACCGCTTTTTGCCAACAAAATTTATCGAGCTATTTAACCGAGCTACACCGCTTTTCAGGCGAGTTAAGCGCAACTTACTTAATTAAAGCCCTTGCCAAGCAAGTCAAGCCGAGACAATTTGATTTGGCTTCACCTGCAAAACACACCAGCGAGCAGTTTATCTCGATGGCAAAGGCCAAAGGCGTTTGGCAACAGCTTGAAGACTCATTAACGCATTTGACTAAACTTGCGGACAAATGCCGTCTGCTAAACAGCTGGCTGCGCGCCTATGGCAGTAAGCAAAATGAAAGTGCTGAGACCTTGCTTGAGGCCGCTAACTGCATTTTGCTTTCCACCCAGTTAGATATCACCTACCAAGTCAAAGAAGCCGAAATAAAAACCGAAATTTCAGGTTTGATGGGCCAACACCCACGTATCGAGAACCAAGTGCTACACCTAGATTATGCAGACTTTTTTGCCCGTAGTAACGAGTATCTCACGGTTCATGTTCCGGCCTACAAACAGTACCAACAGTTAAAAGCACAAGTGCTTGAGGTACAAAAGCAGCGCTTGCAATTGGATGAGTTTAAACCCAGACCACTAAGCTCATTTGTACGTAACCAGCTGATTGACAAAGTCTACTTCCCTATTATTGGCGATAACTTAGCAAAACAAATAGGGGCTGCAGGAAACAATAAACGCACCGACTTAATGGGCATGTTGCTGCTTATCTCCCCTCCGGGCTATGGTAAAACCACGCTAATAGAGTATGTGGCCAACCGCTTAGGACTCACCTTTGTTAAGGTCAACTGTCCATCCATTGGTCACGACCAAGTCTCTTTGGATCCTGCTCAAGCCATCAACGCGACTGCCGCAAAAGAAATTGAGAAGATCAACCAAAGCTTTGAGATGGGCAATAATGTGATGCTGTACCTTGACGATATTCAGCACACCAACCCCGAATTTTTACAAAAGTTCATCTCTTTATGTGACGGTTCAAGACGCATAGACGGGGTGTGGAATGGCCGCAGTAAAACCTATGATCTGAGAGGCAAAAAGTTTGCCGTTGTGATGGCAGGAAACCCCTACACCGAATCCGGTGAATCCTTTAAGATCCCAGATATGCTTGCCAACCGTGCGGATATTTACAACCTCGGTGACACTCTCAGTGGCTGCGAACAAGAATTTGCCATGAGCTTTATTGAAAATACGCTTACTTCCAATGCGGTGCTCGCACCACTTGCCAATCGTGGTATGGAAGACTTGTACAAGCTAGTACGCATTGCCGACGGAGAAGACATCTCCATCAATGAATTGGAATTTAATTACTCTCAAGCGCAAGTGAATGAAATTGTCAGCGTACTGAAAAAGCTGCTCACCATTCGCAACACCGTGCTCAAAGTAAATGCCCAATATATAGCCTCAGCAGCGCAAGATGATAACTATCGAACCGAGCCGCCGTTTAAGCTACAAGGCAGTTACCGTAACATGAATAAGATGGCTGAAAAGGTGGTTGCTGCCATGAATGACAGTGAACTTGAAAATCTAATTCAAGATCACTATCGCGGTGAAGCACAAACACTTAGCAAAGGCAGCGAAGAAAACTTACTGAAACTGGCTGAATTACGCGGTACCTTAACGGCTGAAGAAGCTACGCGCTGGCATGAAATCAAGGCCGAATATGCCCGCCTGCACCGCAATAGCGACGAAGGAAGCCCTGCGCAATTGGCAGTTGAACAACTAAGCTTTGTCAATAAATCCCTTTCACAAATCGCCGCTAAACTCGATAAAGAGCAGCTTAGCTTTGATTACAGTGCGCTGTTGCAACAATTGGCTCAAGTGCTTAACGAGCAAGAGTTTGCCACGCAGTTAACTGAGCTACGTGAGGCCTTAACGCAGCAACCTTACGCTACACCGCTAAAGCAATTGATAGCTTCACAGCAACAAGTCGCAGAAGAAATTGCGGGGCTGCAAAACGCTATCAAACGCACTGCGAACAACGAGCAGCTACTCGCCAACCTTGGCAAACTCAATGACTTGCTCAGCACCCAAGCGCAGATACAACAAGCGTTGGGTCAACAAGGTCAGCAGCAAAATACGCTATTTGAAAACCTGTCTGAGCGCTTAGAAGCGGTGGCACAACCGCATATTCAAGTCGACAATCACGTTGATGATAGCAGTGCAAAAGCGCTTGAAGCCGTCACCACTTTGCTGACAAATACCTTAGCAAACTCAAGCGCTGAACAAGTCCAGCAGCAACAGCTAAAAGACATTTTACAAAAGCTGGAGGATATTCAATCAAGACCTGTTGTTAGTAACGGATCACCTGCGAAAAACCCGTATATGTTGTAACGGCGGAAAAACGCTTGCGAAACAAGTCAAAGCCCATGGATGGGCTTTGGAGATGTAAAGCTAAAAAACCTGAACCCGGGTTAAAAAGTAACTTACTCCGGCATTTTTGCCATCACCGCCAAAAATTCTAGTGAGGGTGCAAAAAACGCAGAACCCATATCGGCACTGGAATAATCTAATATGGGGTCGTATTCATCCGCTTCCCCCAATCGGCTTCTTAACACCTGCTCAAAAGCATCACCCTTGGCGCTGCAACTTAGCGACAAGCTTCCTTGTTCAAATACATCACCAAATGGCATGCTTTGGTTAAGCAGTAGCGCATTACCATTTACGTCTTTCAATTCGGTTAATGCCGCATGATTACAGGGTTCGCAATCTTCAATTAGGTCATTGTCTAGACGTGTACGCCCCATTAATTGCTCTTGCTCAGCGAGCGGCAACGCCTGCCAGCGCAGTAAATCAAACTTCACCCGCTGTACGTGAATATAACTACCAAGGTGGTCGGCTGCATTTGGGTTGTGCACAAGTGCAACTTCCCGTTTGTTACGCCCTCTAGGAGTGTCTGCGCCATAAATAAAGCCATTAAAATCACGACCGTCTAAGAAACGAAAGGCGCGCACATGTGCTACCATTTCGACTAGGCCGTTTAGCATATGCAGCACACTTTGAGCAAAGATATGATTAACATCTTCTCGATCGGAGCGGATCACATAAAGCAAGTCAAAAGGCTGAGTATGCACGGTGTGCTCAGCCTCAACAATATGTGGAAAGCTTTTTAACTCTTTAGGAATAAACTCAGGATAAATGTGCGGCCAGTATTGCGCACCAACCGCGATAAAGCTCGACAGCATAGACTCAGAGAATCTGTCTTCTAACTCCTCTTGCAAGCGTCCACAATTGGCGAGCGCCGCTCTTAGCGCCTCGTCTTGCCCTTCAAGCACATTGAAGAACAAGTGTAAGCCGTGCAAATTGGCTTCAGCACACACACCTGATTGGGCAAGCGCCATGCTCTACTCCCTGCGTTTATTCATTTGCTATTAAGAAAAGAAATTTACAGCATGTGCCTTAATTTTTAAAGAGATTGGTTGATTTAAGTCGAGTGGCTCATGCGCTGGATGCGGGACTTCGAGCTCTTGTCCCTCTAATGCAATACGATAAATGTACTCTGTTCCCATAAAGCGCTGATTGAGTACTTTAACGCTGCCAAGCTCGGCGTTTTCTAACGTAATGTGCTGTGGCCTCACATACATTTCGCCCTTCGCGTCGATATTACCGAGCTCAACGAGAGACTTTACGGCACCAAATTGGGTTTCTACCGACGCGCCATTCACTCGCTGTGCAGGAATATAAATACCCTGACCCAAAAACTCGGCAACCATTTTGCTCTTTGGTCGTTGGAATAACGTTCTCGGCTCGCCCACTTGTGCGATCTTCCCTTTATCCATAATTGCCAACCGATCAGCAAAAGCAAAAGCTTCTTCTTTCGAGTGACTAACAAAAATCGCGGAAACTTGCTGATCTTTGATTATACGGCGAATATCGTTAATTAACTGAAACCGCACTTGAGCATCTATATTTGAAAACGGCTCATCAAGAAGCAACAAATTTGGCTTGTACGCCAGTGCTCGCGCAATTGCGACACGTTGTTGCTGGCCACCTGAAAGCTCGTGTGGAAAGCGGTCGCTATAGTCTTGCAGCTGCACCAAATGGAGCATTTCAGCCACTCGGTCTTGACGTTCACGCTTGCTTTTTGAGGTTAAACCAAACGCGACATTTTGCGCCACAGTGAGGTGTGGGAATAGCGCATAGTCTTGAAACATCATGCCAATATTGCGTTTTTGTGGAGGTACAAAAGTGCCATGACCATTCATGGCTTTGCCTAAAATACTCACCGAGCCTTGAAATGGTTCAATCAAGCCCGCTATCGCCTTCAGCGTGGTCGTTTTACCGCAGCCACTGGCACCAAGCAAACAAACAATCTCGTTTTGTTCTACAGTCAGATTTAGGCTATCCACAACGGCTTCACCGTCATAGCGATAAGAGAGATTTTCAAGCACTAAACTATGCATTAACTTCGCTGCTCCATAGAACGGTTTACAACATAAAGCGGAATTAAACCAACCAACACAATAAATAACGCAGAGACAGAAGCCAACTCCAGCTGCTCATCACTCACATATTGGAAAACATGTGTTGCTAGTGTTTCATAATTAAAGGGTCGTAATAACAATGCCGCTGGAAGTTCTTTCATACACTCAATAAAAACCAGCAGTGCTGCGGTTAAAATACCGCGACGCAGCAATGGCAAATGTATTGATAACATGGTTTTGAAACGATTGCGACCCAACGAAAAACTTGCCATATCTAGACTTGGACTGATCCGCTGATAACTTGATTCGACCGCGCCTTGCGCAATCGCATAAAATCGTACAACGTAAGCGAAAACCAGCGCAAAAATCGTCCCGCTGAACAGCAAACCAGGCTCAAATGAAGTACCTTCAAGCCAAGCATTTAGCTTGTCGTCTAATAAAGTGAGTGGAATAAGTACCGCAATTGCCAGCACCGTGCCCGGTAGCGCATATCCGGTACTTGCAAGCTTGCCCGGTAGCGTGACCCGTTTACCACTGCTAACTCGCTGGTTAAACACCACCAGCATGCTCATGATAATTAATACCACGCTCACCCAAAACGCTATTTTTAAACTTTGCCACGCATACAAGAAAAAATCGTCATTCCAAGCTTGTTCAAAATAGTCAATGGCGTAATCTGCAAGCACCCATGTAGGCACGATAAAAGCCGCAATAAGAATAAGCCAACAAAAAGCGCTAGCGAGCCAAGCCTGCGCGCCTTTAAGATGATAAAGCGTGGTACTGTTAACACTCGACTGGCGCTCATGCACTACCTGAGTTGGGCGGCTCACTCGCTCCAGTGTTAGGGCTAAAAATAAAAACAGTAACATAATGCCTGAAATTTTAGCCGCTGCGGTAAGTGAATAATAGCCCAACCAAGTATCGTAAACGGCGGTGGTTAGTGTGCTCACAGCAAAGTAATGTACGGTTGCAAAATCTGCCATGCTTTCCATGGCGATCAGTGCCAGCCCCGCCACAATCGCCCCTCGCGACAAAGGTAAACTTACCTTAAAGAAGCTCTGTGAAGGCGACTTGCCCATCAATTGGCTGGCTTGCACCAGCTTAAACGACTGCTCTCTTAGCGCCGTTCTAAAAATCAAAAACAAATAAGGATAAAGCACCAGTGCAATCATCACGATAGCACCTGACAAAGTGCGAATATCAAAAAACCAATAATCGTCTGGAGATTGCCAACCAAACCACTCTCGCAGCGCTATTTGTACAGGCCCTGCATAATCTAGCAAATCGGTATACACGTAAGCAATCAAATAGGTTGGCATCGCTAGGGGTAGCATCAACGACCACTCGAAAAAGCGCCGTCCAGGAAACTCACAATATGCAGTTAGCCAGCCAAGTGGTAGCGCGATTAAAGCGCAAAGGATGCATACACCCACAATCAGCAAAATCGTATTGCGGACATAATCCCACAGAACGGTATCCCAAAGGTGAGCAAAGACTTCGGAGTCAGGTTGTAGCGACTCAAAGATTAAAAACATCAGCGGGACTGATAGGCTAAGCCCTATCAGCCACGCAAAACTCTGCCATTTAGACAGTGAAAATGATAATTGCATTAAAGGTCAAATTTTACCTCATCGATTAGCTTAAGCGCTAACGGACGGTATTTACTGATCTCTGACAATGGTAGGCTGTCTTCCTTAAACTCACCCCAAGATGCCACAAGTTTCGATAACTCGACGCCAGGTTTAACCGGGTATTCCATATTCATCGACGCATACATATTTTGCGCCTTATTGTCGGTCATAAACTCAATGAGTTTCAAGGCATTTTCTGTATTTTTAGCGTGCTTGGTCAAGACAACACCAGAAACGTTGATATGTGAACCACGATCTTGTTGATTTGGGAAGTTAATATATACCGCTTCAGCCCAGGCTTTTTGTTTCTCATCTTCCATCATCTTACCGAAATAATAGCTGTTTCCGATGGCTAAATCACACAGTCCTTCTTTTACCGCTTTGACTTGTGCACGGTCATTACCTTGAGGCTTACGAGCTAAGTTTTTCTTCACGCCTTCAAGCCACTCTTTGGTTTTTGCTTCGCCATGATGGGCAATCATAGAGGCCACTAAACCAAGGTTATAGGGATGTTTACCTGAGCGCGTACATATTTTTCCGCGGTATTGTTCATCTGCTAGCGCTTCATACGTAAGCGCATCTAACTTGCCTACACGGTCTTTTGCAGAATATATATTGCGTACACGCTTAGTAAGCGCAACCCACTGGCCTTCAGGATCTCTGAAGTTCGCTGGGATATTCTTAGTGACGGTTTCGCTGTTAATTGCTTGTGTTAGGTTTTCGTCTTCAAGTTGAATTAGCGCACTGAAGTTTGAAGTGAGTACAAGATCGGCACGGCTATGCTTGCCTTCACGCTTAACACGCTCGATTAAGCCTTTTTTTGCAAAAACCACATTGGTCTTGATACCGGTTTGCTTGGTGAAGTCATCCAAAATAGGTTGGATCAGAAAAGGTTGTCTAAACGAGTAGATATTAACTTCCTCTGCAGCCATTGCTGGTAGGCAAGTAAGCGTTGCCAGTATAGTAACAAGTGCTTTTTTCATAAAGACTCCATTAGGTAAACAATAATTATTATCAACTAATTCTACCTGTAATTGTGCCGTTTTACACCCTGAATATTTGAAACTACGCTCAAGATAAAATTAGCGTTGTAGAAAACGGGAGAATCACCTGTGAGATATATCTCACTTAGCTACCAGAAATTGAGTAAAGACATGCTGAAATAACACTCAGAATCAAGGTAACTAATTAAAAAATAAAAAGTTATTTATTATTACCAGAAAAAGACGCAAAAAAGATTGAATTTCACTGCTCCCGATTTTTTTTAGTCTGCTTATACTTAACAACATCTCAGGAAGAGAGATAGAGGATACACAGGATACGCTCAGGGCAGGATTTGCTAATGGATAAGCACCCACTTAAAGGAATATAGGGAAAAGCGAGCGAGATTGTATGTCACATGGTGTGATTACATTAAAGGGCAGGGATTAAAGGTTCATGATGAACCTAAGGATTGCTTCAGGGGAGAGGCTAAACGTTGAGGGATAACGTTACTGCATTGGATATGCAGGTGGTTAAGGATGAGGAAGGAAGGTACATTGGATGTACTGGTAAAATGTGGCTTAGGAGATGCCAATTGTTGCAATTAACAGTGCAACACCTAGCTTGAAGCAACACGTTCAGGCTACCAAGTGCCAAGGTAAAACAAGGTGATGATTGGCACTGCTATTTTGGAAAGTAGCAAACAAGGACAATTAGAACAAGGGCTTGTTCTTAGCAAGTGGATGGCAATGGATAAGACAGCGGACGTGTAAAAGGAAGATGGACACAGGGCAAGATGCCTTTATTCGCAAAACGAGAACACCAAGCGATGCCATGGAAGAGGAAAGATTCAGGACGTTGAACTACTCAACTTTGCAGGATGCATTTAGAAGATTCCGTAAGCGCGACTCAGCAATGAGTCGCGCGCTTCTTATTTTATTTTTATTCCTATCTGTCGCGTGATATTGCGCTTGTGTTGTCGAAATAAATCTCGACCGACCGTCATCTTGCTCGCCGTACTGCGTAAACAATTCAGCTTTTTGTCGAAATAAATTTCGACCTACCGTCATCAGCTTGCCATACCGCGTAAACAATGCTGTTTTTGTCGAGGTAAATCTCGACCTACCATCATCTTGCTCGCTGTAGCGCCTAAACAATTCAGCTTTTTGTCGAAATAAATTTCGACCTACAGTTTGCTGCGCTTACCTTTTAAGTAGGCATCTCTAAAATCGATAAAATGCGCGGTTAATTTATCTGCCGCATCCTGCTCGCCGCATTCGGCAAACAATACACACGCGACTTCTGCCGTACCAAGTTGATGTTCATGCGGCGCTACTCGAAGCTTGTAATCCGAGAGCTTTTCAGGGGCGATGGATAACACAGGTAAATTATCGAGGTAGGGGCTCTTTCTGAACATTTTCTTAGCTTCACGCCATGTGCCATCCAAAAAGATAAATAGTGGTGTTTTACTTTCAGTGCGAGTCACCTTAGTAATTACTCGTTCAGGCTCTACGCCCTGCTCTGGGAAAACGACTATTGGTGCATATTGCTCGTCCGAAAGAAGCGCTAATAACGCAGCGTCAGGCTCAGTTCTGTCCCAACGAAAGGCATGATTATCAGGGATCACATCGGCAATTAAGCGTCCAGTGTTAGAGGGCTTAAAGCTTTCATTATGATACATAAGCAAACACACTGCACAGTCTGCTTTGGCCATTTCGACTTTATCGCAAATACATAGAGTCGTGGCTAATAAGCAGCATTCACAACGCGCAAGCTTTGATCCCCTTGCCTTATATTCGCGTTGAGCCGCAGCGATTTGACGCTGTCTAAGCGCTAGTACTGAATTATTCACTCTGTTCCCCCTCTAAAAATGCCGGCGTATTTTAGTAAAGCGCTCGGCTGGCGTCTACGCAAACTTATGTAACATATTTACTCATGACATAAGCTTTTGTACTCTAAAGTTTTATTGGGTTTCATTAGGAGTAAAAAATGCAAGTAAAGGATTCTGCAAGACTGAGTTATCGCCTACTCACCCCACAAGATGCACAGCTACTCGCCGATCTTGATAGCGACCCTGAAGTAATGAAATACATCACAGGCGGTCAGACTAACTCACTTGAAGAAGTAAAAGCCGTATATATTCCACGTTTAACCGAGTATACGGACGAGATCAAAGGTTGGGGGCTTTGGGGCTGTTTCGAGCTGCCAAACAAGGCATTTATTGGTTGGATTTTGGTTCGCCCTGCTAACTTCTTTTCAGAACAAAGAAACGATCAGGATTTAGAACTCGGTTGGCGTTTTAAACAAGCTTCTTGGGGCAAAGGGTTTGCAACAGAGGCCGCACAACATCTTATTCCAGACCTAATAGCAGTAAATCCTACTTTGACACACTTGAGCGCTATCGCTGAAGAAGAGAACCTTGGCTCCATCAATATTATGAAAAAACTTGGGATGAGCTATGTGAAAAAAGGGCTTCACAAAGATATTTTAGGAGATATGGAAGTCGTTTATTATCATAAAGTTCTTAATTAACCGAACAAAAGCGCAACCACTTAACACCACGGTTGCGCATGCTCACTACTATTAAATGCCTTTGCGACGCAGTGGTTCGGCATACATGCTCAACACCAATTGCTTCAGCTCTTCCGGTACAGACTCTAGTTTAGAGATAAAGTCCTCTTTATCTTCTGGACTAACTTGCGCATCATCGCCTGCTGCTAGGTGATTGGTTGAATGCAGATAGTATAAATCTAAAATCTGTTTATCAATGACATTCGCCAGCTCATCTGGGTTTTCAACATCCGCAGTGATAGGGTCGCCAAATGCGATATGCACATGGCCTTTATCTGAACTAAAGCCCTCAACAATGCTAGCAATGTCTTCGCCTTGTGCTTTCACATATTGGCCAAACTGCTTTTTATGGTATAGCTCTTTAGCCTTAGCAACCGCGCATGGCTCATATTGATAGGAGATGGCAACGGGCACTATCCTGAGCTGCTTTACATATTCTGAAAAATCTAGCTTCTGTTTGCGGCCATTGAGCTGTAGCATTTTTAACAGTGCCGGATCGGTTTGATCCACTCCATCCTTCGCACGCCCCTCTTTTTGCGCAATCCAAATGGAGTTACCTTCACTTAATGAGTCAGAAATATAGGCTGAAAGCTGGGTTAATGCTTTTAGCATTTCTTTCGGCGCCTTTGCCGAGCGTTTTACAATAAAACTCTTATTAAGGCGCATAAGCTCAGTGATATAAGGTACTTGCAGTAAGTTATCACCAATAGCGATACGCACCGTGCGCATATCTTGCTGATGCAAGCCCCAGTTAACAAGTGCAGGGTCTAATACGATGTCACGGTGATTTGAAATAAATAAATACGAGGTATTCGAGTCTAATGTTTCAAGGCCAGAATAAGTCACTTTAGACGTCGTTTTATTGATTAAAATTTGCAGATAGTACGCCACTTCATCTTGTACTTGTTCAATCGTACAAAAATCTCCCCACTTCTTTTTTAGTTTCATTCTTACGAGTGGGCGTGCAATAGCAGGCCAAGCATTTAACCAAGCTGGCAGGTTATATTTGGCGATCACATCAATGAATTGATCATCACCTAGTAGACGTGCCAGTGCTGGCACTACTTCATCATCATTATACGGTCTAATGTCAGCGTATTTATCCACTCTACTTCTCAAATTGTCGGATTAACGAATACTGGAACGCATTCTATCGTGTCAAATAAACAGACGCTAAGCATTTCATGTCTGACCACCAAGGCGATATACCAAGTTGGAACATTAAATGCTTAAGCGTCATGCAATTGTAATACGGTAAAAAGTACCACAATAGTTTATCTTCTAACAACTTTACCTAATTTGAGTATAGCTAATCTTAGTAAGAGTGCTGCTAATAATGCGCCCATCGATACTGTTAACCAATGTGGTAGCACTTCGTGTTCTTCACCTATCATCGGCGTTACAACAAAACCATAAGTATTGACTAAGTAATCAGTTAAATAGCCAAAGATAAGTGCAACCCCGATGACACCGCCCAAGTAGGCAAACACGGCACGACGCCCTAACTCTTTACCAACTACCCCAATTGTGGCGATGTTAGTTGCAGGGCCTGCGAGCATAAACACCAATACTGCACCGGGTGACACACCTGCCATTAATAAACCCGCAGCGATTGGAGTTGAAGCGGTCGCACAAATATACATTGGGATACTGATAAGAATAACCACTAGCATGGCGATAATACCGTCGCCCCACTGAGATAAGAAAGACTCAGGCACAAAGGTTTGCACTAACGCTGCAAAGAATAAACCGATAAGTAGCCAAACTGCGGTGTCGGACAGTAATTGATTACAGCTGAACTTAACAGCTTCCATAATTTTGCCAAAAGCCCCTTGATTTTTAGGCTTAGGAGCTGGCTCACAACAGCTTGTCGTGGCTGATGAAGAATCGCAACAACTGGTTACGGTAGGCTCCGTAGTATCACAACAAGACATATTCGTCCCTACCATTGCTAATTGCGGGCTTGCAGGCGCACAGCAGCTTGAGCTTACTTTTGCGGTTTCCACTTTAGCGCTGGCGCAACAGCTATCATGGCTGTGATGCTTTTCAGCAGGCTTTGGCTCTGAGTGATGATTAGCGTCACAACAACCGCTAGTCGCGCTTGGTTCCTCTGAGGTATTAAGGTGCTTTAGTGGCACAGGCTTATCATCTTTCTCACTGCCAACGAGTAACCCGGCCGCAATTGCGCTAACCACAGCCGCAATTGGCCTAATTATCGCCATAAAAGGACCAAGTAGTACATAAGAAACTGAGATAGAGTCCACTCCAGTTTCAGGCGTTGAGACTAAAAATGCGGTTGTCGCACTTTTCGAGCTCCCCGCTCTTCTCAGTCCCACCGCAGCAGGAATAACGCCGCAAGAGCACAGTGGCATAGGCGCCCCAATCAGCGCTGCCTTTATCGTTGTCCAAAATCCTTCTTTTCCTAAGTGCTTTTGCAATAAATCTTTTGGAATAAATACATTAAGTAACCCAGCCAATATTAGGCCAAGCAGTAACCACGGGGCAGATACTAAAAATAGCTGCCAAAAATTTACTATCAGTTCATTCATCGATAGCCTCCAAGGCCGTTAAAATCGAGCAGCTCACTGCCGCTTCCTTACCGCCGCAGCATTGCTCTGCTAGCGTCGATAATGATTGTTCAAATTTTTGTAACTCAGCGATCCGCGCTCTCACTAAATCCCGTTTAGTGATAGTCAGCGTTTTCACTTCTTCGCAACTGTGCTGATGCTTTTCAAACTTTATCTTCAGCAAGTCTTGCACT
Source organism: Pseudoalteromonas sp. JC3 (assembly GCF_030291895.1). Classification (NCBI taxonomy): domain Bacteria; kingdom Pseudomonadati; phylum Pseudomonadota; class Gammaproteobacteria; order Alteromonadales; family Pseudoalteromonadaceae; genus Pseudoalteromonas; species Pseudoalteromonas sp. JC3. The sequence continues at coordinate 3,360,123 of NZ_CP127855.1, forward strand.
TCTTTGAGGCTAAACCCTACTTCCTTCGCGCGAAGAATAAAGCGCATTTGCTTTTCACTTTGCTCATCAAACAACCGATACCCGCCCTCGCTCCTTGTGCAAGGGTGTAGAAGATCGTTTGCTTCATAATACCTTAACGTGTCAGTTGATACGTTAAGCCGCTTTGCCAGCTCACCAATCTTTACCACTTTACACTCCCAAGTCCTGAAGATTATCCTAGTCGACATCACAAGTATAAACCTTAGAGTTAACTCCAAAGTCAAGAAAAGGATAAAAATAATGCAAATCGTGGTATTAGACGCTAAAACCCTTGCAGGAACCGATCTTTCCCCCATTGCCAAACTAGGCACATTAACGTCTTACGACACCACACCCAGTGAGGACATCATCACACGCTGTAAAGATGCAGCAGTCATCATCACCAATAAAGTACAGTTAACTGAACAAACAATCGCGGCGTTACCGCAATTACGCCTGATTTGTGTTGCGGCCACAGGCGTCAACAACATCGATTTGGCAGCCGCAAAAGCCCATCAAATTGCGGTGGCTAATGTGGCTGGTTATTCGACCCCTTCTGTCGTGCAGCACACCTTTACTATGCTTGGTAACTTAATGACAAATATTCATCGTTACCAGCAAGACTGCCGTGCAGGGCTTTGGCAGCAAAGTGATATGTTTTGTCGCTTGGACTACAGCATCAACGAAATTGCAGGCAAAAACTTTGTGATCGTAGGCCATGGAACGTTAGGAGAAGCCGTTGCAAAAGTCGCACAAGCATTTGGAGCTCAGGTAATTGTTGCCGAACGTAGGGGCGTAACTGAGGTTAGAGCAGGACGAATGGCTTTTGAAGAAGCACTGCAGATTGCGGATATTGTATCGATTCACTGCCCGCTTACCGCTGAAACAGAAAACCTGATTTCGAGAGCTGAATTCGCTCTACTTCCAAATCATGCTTATCTTATCAACACCGCGAGAGGCGGAATAGTCAATGAGCAAGCGCTGGTGGATGCGCTAACTAACAAGCAAATAGCTGGTGCTGCTGTGGATGTCCTCACTCAAGAGCCGGCCCAAGCAAGCAACCCACTTGTTCAATACCAAGGGGAAAACTTGCTTTTAACACCGCATACGGCATGGGCAAGTAAAGAAGCCATCGAACGTTTAGTCGGCGAAATTGCCATTAATATTGAAAGTTTTGTGGCAGGCACAACGAGAAACCGAGTGGTCTAGATTATTGTTTTAGTGAGTGATATCGCTAAAAGTTAGTGAAAACCATCAACCACAAACTGATTAAAAAACAACAACAAACTGATATTTATAAACTTTATTAGTTGGCAAAGAGTTTGCAACTCTTGTGATAATTCAAGCAAAAAATAAATGGCTGTTTGCATTACTTGCTCAGCAACAAAATTAAAAAGGAAAACAACAATGAAAAAATTAATGTTAGTGGCTGCGCTTAGCTCTACTCTATTATCAGGCTGTATCGTTGCTGTATCCGACGGTGAAGTAGAACACGGTTGGGCTTCTGAATACAACTCGTCTAACTGGGAACATAAACAGCGTAAAAATCGTGAAAAGATTGCTAACCTTGAAATGGGCGCGTCTTACTCATCAGTAAAAGACATGTTTGCAACTCCTGACTTTAGCGAGTTGGTGTCAAAAGACGGCGACAACTATCAAGTGCTGTACTATGCAACCAACAGCAAACACTCAGACGGCAAAGTAACAAAAGATGAGTGCACGCCATTGGTATTCAAAAACAACCAACTGGTTGGCTTTGGCGACAACGCACTAAAGCAAATTCAGTAAGACTTTATCGCACCAAGGATGGTGAATAATGCGGATATGCTTTAGCCCCCGCATATGGCTTTATATATTTATAACACTTTAATAAAAACCGTACTTTGCTGTTTTTGTGCAACGGCAAGTGCGCTATCGGCCATTTTGATCAGCTCACCGAGCTCATTACTACAGTGATTTTCAATATGAACTGCACCAATGCTAACGCTCACATGCGCACATATGGGTGAGGCAATATGGGGGATTTTTAACGCGTTAACCGAGTCGTGCAACGCTTCTGCTATTTCATTAATTATGTCGATATTATGCTGAGTTAGCACCAACGCAAAACGGGTACCGTCAAAACGGCCAATAAATAAAGAACGTCGGGTTGCGGCTTCTTCTAGCGCTTTGGCTACCTTAAATAAGCAGTCATCACCATGCATATAGCCATAATGCTCATTAAACGTTTTAAAATAGTCCACCTCAACCAGCATTACGGTAAACCCACTGCCATCAGCTTTTGCGCTCTCTAAAGCTGATTTCATCGCTTCATCTAGATACCTGCGATTGGGCAACTCTGTTAAACCATCGATAGAGGCTAGCTTTTCTAGCAGATCATTTTTCTTTTTTATTGCTAAATGGTTTTTGATTCTGGCTTTTACAATCAAAGGGTTAAAGGGTTTAGTAATATAATCCACAGCCCCTAACTCCAAACCTCGTGCTTCATCTTTAAAGCTCACACTACCGGAGATCACGACAACGGGAATACCGTAAGTGCTCGCATCCTTTTTCAGGCACTCTAAAACAGCAAAGCCAGCGCCGTCAGCCATTAACACATCTAAAATAATAAGATCTGGTTTGCTTACTTTTAGTTCATCAATACATAACTTAGCGTCAGTGCTATGGGATAACCGATGGCCGTCACCTAATGTATTACTTAGGACCATCTTATTTATTGGGTCATCATCAATAATAAAAATGTGCTCAGCTTGCTGCATCTTATGACGCTACCTTTTTAGCTCGATAAAGCACACCACCTGTGAAAGTGCATTTGTTAACACATCCAAGTCAGTGCGATTTGTTATTGTTGTGATCGTTTTGCTTTGCGTTTCAAGGTCTTTTGCAACTTTCGCCAGTCGCTTAAAACCCAGACCAGCAGCTGCGCCCTTAATTCCGTGTGCTAACTCGAATAATGCTGAACCTTGCTCTATTTCAGCAACCTGTTCTAGGTAATCATGGCAAAGTTTAGCAAATTTATCTAACATTGTTTGCAAAAACGTTTCATTTTGCATCATTTGTGATAAAGCAAACTCATAATCGAAAAAGATTTCTTCTGTTTTATCTGACTGGAAAATATTACTTGCCAATGCCTTGCACGCCTGTGTGCTATTGATCGGCTTTACCAAATAATCATTCATACCAACGGCTGTGGCTTTCGCCCGCTCTTCTTTGCTTGCATTGGCGGTCAAGGCGATAACGGGAAGCTCAGTTTCAGACCACACGGCTCTGATCTGCTTGGTCGCTTGATAGCCATCAATATTTGGCATATGGATATCCATCAGGATGATATCGGGTTGCAGTGAGCGACAAACTTCCTCAATATGTTCGGCGCTTTGGAGCCCTACGGTAGAAATACCATTCTGCTTCAACATATTTTCAGTAATATCTAAATTTAAGTTGTTATCGTCGACCACCAAGCAAAGTGCACCGGCAACCTGCATACACACGTTGTCGACGGTTTGCGTCATATGGGCAAATTCAGCAAGCCAAGTATAAGCTGATTGGTAAAACACACTTTGATTAAGCGCAATATGGTTACTTTGCTCAGGAAACTCCCCTTCACAATGCAGTAGTAATGCGGTATTTCCAGGTAGCGTATAAGCGGGGTCAAGTGCTGCTTCTGGTGGAATAACAACAATAGACTTGTCGAGCTGAGCATGCATCCCGTGCAATCGCTCAACAGATAAAGGTTCCGCAAGACCTGCAAAATAGCTTGGTAAGCTATGTGCTTCGGTGGTGAGACAGTAAACTTCTTTGTGACTATCCACAACTGGACAAGCGCCTTTATCTAGCACCAATTCGAAGAAAAAGCAGCTTCCTTCGTTCGGGGTTGAGTTAACCGCAATATCGCCACCTAAGAGTGCAACTTCTTGCTTCACAATCGCAAGCCCCAAACCAATGCCTTCGTGACGACGTGTGAAGCTTTCATCACCTTGGGTAAATGCATCAAAAAGGTGTTCAATTTCTTGCGATTTGATCCCAACGCCAGTGTCCCAAACAGCAAACTTTATGGTTTGTTTTGCAGCTCTATCATTAGTTAACGTTACTTTCAGACCCACCTTACCATGGTTGGTATACTTTACGGCGTTACCAAGTAGGTTTACTAAGATTTGCTTTACTTTATCTTCATCACTGTAAAGGTAAGGCCAAACTTGAGGGTCGACCTGTAACTCAAACTCCAAGCCTTTTTGTATACATAAAGGCTTAATCAGTGATTCTATCGTGGTAAATACATGGCAGGTTTGAAATGTCTCGTATTGAATTGTGCCTTGATGACTTTCTACTTTGGCAAACTCTAAAATACTGTTGAGCATGGTAAGCAGCTCGTTTGCAGCCCCAGAAAGCTGCTGCAATTTTTTACTCTGAACTCGAGTCAGCGCCTCACTTTTGATCATATCCGCCAGACCTAATATGGCATTAATTGGCGTTCTAATTTCATGGCTGATATTCGCGATAAAGCGGCTTTTGGCAAGCGTTGCGCGCTCAGCATCTTGCTTCGCTAACAGCAGACCAGTGATATTTTGAATATGGATCACGTAATACTTAGGGCGCTTATTTTTATCCCAAACTAAAGAAATACTCAATTGTAACCAGCGGTGCTTACCCGACTGTGAAATCATGTGCTCAACGACTTTCTTTTGCTCTTTTAATAGCCCAGCCAAGACAGGCTTCAGCTCTTGCCAGTTTTGTTCATCAAACAAGCGTTCCAGCTGCTTTTCTCCGGTATTCTTATCAAGTGATAAGTAACGTTTGGCAGCCTTGTTCATCTCCAAAATTTTACCGCTGATCGCAGCTAGAATAACGCCATTAGGTGCAAACTCAGTCGCTGCCCTAAAGTTTTCTTCAGAGTCTCTTAGGGCATTATATGCCTCTTGTGCGGCAGTAATATCTCTCGCAACCCCCAAACAACCGATGAGCTTTCCAGTTTCCGATTTCAATGGCGTGATAGTCAAAAAGTAGGTATTTGCCCCAAGGACAAAATTAGTTGCCACTTGTTCTTGCGAGCGCTCCATCGCCGCTTCTTGCTCAAGTAAAATGGTTAATCCAGATGTCACTTCAGGTTGTGTTTTCGCAACTAAATCCGACTTATCAACCCCCATAAACTCTTCAAACGCGCGATTACAGCCTATGAATGAACCGTCTATATTTTTGAAATAGATAATATCGGGCACAGAGTCAAGCACTGCATTTAGCAAAGCAGCTTGACGCTCTTTTGCCTCAAAGCTTTGCTTTAATGCCTGTTGTTTACGCTTAATTTCGTCGTCTAGTTCTTGATTATGTTGCTTAAGGGCATGCATTAAGCGCGATTTTTGCTCCACCACCTGTTTGATTTGTATAAACCAAGGTTGCCATTCTGAGGGGATAGGATAGTTTAAAGTGGCTTGTGGTGTATGCTCTTGCAAAGATAGATAATTCACAAAATGCTTTAGAGGTCGGACAAATACTTGTCCGCTTAACCATACAATAGTCACAAAGGTAAAAAGAATAAAAAACAGTAATAGTGCAAGTTCGAGCAAGATCTCCCGCTGTAGCGGAGCGGCAAACTGCTCATAGCTTTCATGATAGTTTAAACTAATAGGCTCTTTGGCGGGTTTTGCAATAAAGTGCAGTCCGTACTGCCAAGGTGCTGATGAGTTTACAAGCCCATCGTGGTCGTGATCATAGCGTTCCCCCGCGATAATCTCATCACTTTGGTTTTTAAATTCCATCGTACCGTCTAAGGAGCCGATGTTTAACAACCACCTATCAATAATATCGCTATCATAGATCATCAATACATGAGCGTTATCCACCGTTGATAGTTTCTTGCCGAGCGCAAACATTTGTCTATCGAAAAACTTCACGGGTGGACCAACGACTATATTGCCCAAGCTAAAGTCGGGTTCGAACTTACCTTGAACTAACCGGGTGATGAAATGGCTGCTTGACGCATCTCGACGCTTAACATACGCAAAACCATCATCTTCTATGTATGCGACCGCATACAATCCACCTTGCAATGCGAGTGCGGCATCAAAAGCGGTATTAAGCGATAATACGGTTTGCCATCGTTTAGTGGCAAAAAGCGCTTCACTGACTTGCCCACGACCAACAATCTCTCCACCATTGTTTGGTAACGCATGATAATAATGTTCAGGGTGTTGCTCTATATCTTCTAACCACTCTGGTGGCTTTTGAAAAGAAATGGGCTGCGCTAGGTTAACGGCGATACTATCAAGAACGACATGTGCAGCATAAAACTCTTGTTTCAGCTGCTGAGAAACATATTCATACTGACCAAAACGTACTTTGTACTGGCGTTCGAGTTTAATTTGATAGAGATGGTAAGCTAAGACGAGGACAAGTAGGATGGGTATTATTACCGCCACTAAAATTCCCTTTCGGTAACTTTTTAGTGGTAAAAATTCTTTTGTCGCATCCATTTACTGGCTCGTTCCCGTTTGCACACAGTGTTAGCAAAAGAGTAACGAGCCAGTCGGCTCAAGGCAAGTTATAAATTTTCTTCAGCAAAACTTGCCAAGCGGCTTCGTACTACACCGTTTAAGTTAATGGTAGCACTACCTTCAAAGTCTTTAAAGCGCTCGACAATATAGGTTAACCCTGATGTCACAGGGGTGAGATAATTACTATCAATTTGGGCGAGGTTTCCCGTACAAATCAATTTAGTCCCTTCACCGCAGCGAGTGATGATGGTTTTTAACTGTGATGCCGTTAAGTTTTGGCTCTCATCTAAAATAACGACCGCATTTTGAATACTTCGGCCACGCATAAAATTCACCGATTTGAACTGAATGTTCGCCTTTTCCATAATATAGTTTCGGCTAGTCACTGGGCTTTCATCGTGTTTGTGAAGCACTTCTAAGGTATCTGTGATTGCCGCAAGCCAAGGGGCCATTTTCTCTTCTTCCGTGCCGGGTAAAAAGCCGATGCTTTCTGCAATTTCAGGCGTATTTCGCGTCACAATTACCTTATCGTAAATTCCTTTTTCGATGATCATTTCAAGCGCACTGGCAAGCGCCAATAAGGTTTTTCCGCACCCCGCAGGTCCTGTTAATATCACCAGCTCAATGTCAGTATCAAGTAATGCATCCAGCGCCATACCTTGGTTGATATTCTTCGGTTTCACTCCCCATGCTTGACGGTGCATCAAACGTTCAACGCCTAAGTCTTTTAATCGAATGTGCTCAGAATCGTATCCCACAACCCGAGCTGCGAAGTGATTAGTATCATCTATCAGATACTCATTACAGAACACATCTGGTACGAGTGATTTTGGCACATCATGAACCGTGTATCGCCCTTCCTGCTGCGTTTGACACTCACCAACATTTTGCCAAAAATCGCCTTCAACCTTTTTAAAGCCACTGGTTAAAAGCGCAATGTCGTCAATCAGCTGATCGGTACGATAATCTTCAACATACTTGAGTCCAGCGCCTTTCGCTTTCAGTCTCATATTGATGTCTTTGGTAACCAGCACCACTTTTTTGTCGCTGTACTGAGTTTGCAAATGTACCGCACAATTAATAATGCGGTGATCATTTTCGTTGCCGGGTAACCCGGAGATGGAATCAGGAAACAAGTGATCGTTTACAATAATCAATTTACCTGAACAAGGCGTTCGGTGACTTTCTATCCTCAATGTTGGTAGCGCTACCCCCTCTAGCATTTGCTCTGGTGTTGCATCGCGAAGCACATCATCTAACCCACGAATGGCAACTCTTGCGTCTCGGCTCACGTCACTCTTTCGATCTTTAATGTGATCGAGTTCTTCAAGGACAGTCATGGGAATCACAACATCGTGTTCTTGGAAGGAAAGGTAAGCGAGTGGTTCATGGAGAAGTACGTTGGTGTCGAGCACGTACACTTTATGGTCTTTGTCTTGTTTTACCATAGCGCATTCCTGTTGTTTACAGATTATTATGCTATACCCAATACACAACACTGCGGTTAATTATGTTTTGGGTATAGTTCAAGTTTAGTCTATTTGTCGCAAAAGTCGCTTTTATGACAGTAGAAAATCCAACTTGCATATTTATAAAAAACAACTAGTTAGCGATTGCCATGCCAACTAAATAGAAAAGGCGTCAGCGCTTGATAAATAAAGGCTTGAGTCACTGTTGTGTATTGAACAAACCGACATGAATAGGTAACATAGCCGCCTTTTTTCTGCATAGACGAGATAACCATGAATTTTTCCTTAGGTCAGCGCTGGATCAGTGATACGGAATCAGATTTGGGATTAGGTACAATAGTGGCACTTGAGGGGCGTCAAGTGACTATTTTATTTCCCGCTAGCGGAGAAAACCGTGTTTACTCAGTACAGGAAGCGCCTGTAACTCGAGTTGTATTCAACCCAGGCGATGTGATCCGCCATGTTGAAGAGTGGGAACTACGTGTTGACAGCGTGGAAGAGCAAGATGGACTATTTTGCTATCATGGTACTCGAGTTGATAATGAAGAAGAGACTTCATTCAAAGAGACCTTTCTTGATCACTTCCTCAAGTTCAATAAACCTCAAGATCGTCTATTTGCAGGCCAAATCGACCGTTTTGATCGCTACACACTGCGCTATCAAACTTGGCAACACCAGTTTGATAAAGAACAATCTCACCTTAAAGGATTGATAGGTCAGCGCGCTAGCCTGATTCCACACCAGCTCTATATTGCCGATGAAGTCGGTAAGCGCTTTGCACCTCGCGTACTTCTATCTGATGAAGTGGGCCTAGGTAAAACCATTGAAGCAGGCATGATTTTACACCAGCAAATTCTCTCTGGTCGTGCCAACCGCGTGTTGATTGTGGTTCCAGAAAACTTACAACACCAATGGTTAGTTGAGATGCTACGCCGCTTTAACCTACACTTCTCTATTTTTGACGAAGAGCGTTGTAGCGAAGCTTATGCAGATGCACCGAATGTATTCGAAACAGAACAACTAGTACTGGTTAGCCTAGAGTTTATTACCAAAAAGCGCCGCTGGTTTGAACAAGCCACACTCGCTGATTGGGATCTACTGATTGTTGATGAAGCACACCATCTGACGGTCACAAAGGAAAAGCCAAGCACTGAATATCAACGTATTGCTGAGCTTTCTCAGGACATTCCTGGACTTATCTTGTTGACTGCAACACCTGACCAACTGGGTCACCGCAGTCACTTTGCGCGTTTACAGCTACTCGATCCAGACCGCTTCTACGACTACGACGTGTTCGTTGAAGAAGAAAGTCATTATAAAGAAGTCGCAGAAGCCGCGAACAACTTACTGCAAGACAAAAAGTTAGATGCAAAAGAAGAACAAACACTTTGTACACTGCTAAAAGAAACCGATATTTCTGAGCTACTTGCAGAGGCACAAAGTGGCGATAGCGACGCCAAAGCTGAAATCTTGTCTATGTTACTAGACCGTCATGGTACTGGCCGTATTCTATTTAGAAATAGCCGCAGTGGCATTGATGGCTACCCAAGTCGTTTGCTACATCAATACCCAGTACCTTTACCAAAGCAATACAAAACAGCAATGTCGGTAATGGGTAACATTGGTGGTATTCAAAGTCCTGAATTTAACGCGATGCGTGCTTTGTTCCCTGAAAAAATCTTCCAAGAGTTTGAAGGTGAAGGAAGCAGCTGGGCGCAGTTTGACCCGCGCGTCGAGTGGTTGATTGCTAAATTAAAAGAGTTAAAGCACGAAAAAGTACTGCTTATTTGTGCCAAAGCGGAAACCGCAATTAGCCTTGAACAAGTATTACGTGAGCGCGAAGCGATTAAAGCGGCGGTGTTCCACGAAGGCATGTCTATCATCGAGCGCGACCGCGCGGCAGCGTTTTTTGCTGATGAATATGATAGCGCGCAAGTATTGCTCTGCTCTGAAATTGGCTCTGAAGGTCGTAACTTCCAGTTCTCACATCATTTGGTGCTATTTGATCTACCGCTTAACCCTGACTTACTTGAGCAACGTATTGGTCGTCTTGACCGCATTGGTCAAAAGCACGACATCAATATTCACGTGCCTTACTTTGAAAGTACCGCACAAGAAGTATTACTACGTTGGTATCACGAGGGCTTAGATGCGTTTGAAACCACCAGCACCACGGGGCAAATGCTGTATAAGTCTTTCTCTGATGATTTGTTAGCGCTGATCGCTGAGCACAACTGTGACGAAGACGAATTAGATCCTCTATTGGAGCAAGCCGCAAAAGAAAACGCACAGCTGCGCACAAAGATGGAGCAAGGTCGAGACCGCCTACTTGAGCTTCACTCAAGTGGTCAAGGTAAAACAGATAATATCGTTGCTGAACTTGAAGCTCTTGATAACGACGTAATTTTGCCTGCGTTTATGATTAATGTGTTTGATACTTTTGGTGTTAACCAAGAAGACAAAGGCGAGAATACGATTATTCTCAAACCAACCGAGCACATGCTAAATCCTTCTTTCCCTTGTTTGAAAGACGATGGCATCACAGTGACTTTTGACCGTAACACCTCACTGTCACAAGAAGACGCGCATTTCATCAGCTGGGATCACCCCATGGTCAGCGGCGTAATGGATATGATCTGTAACGATGACTTTGGTTGTGCGTCGGTAGCACTGCTTAAAAACAACAAGTTACCTGTCGGTACTTTCTTTGTTGAAATGATCTTCGTTGCAGAAGCTTCTGCGCCTAAGTCTCTCCAGGTAGGCCGCTTTTTACCACCAACACCAATTCGTGTTCTAATGGATAAAGGTGGCAATGACTTAGCCCAAAACGTGGCGTTTGATGCATTCAATCAACAGCTTTCTGCCGTTGGCAGACAAACCGGCAGTAAGCTAGTTAATGCGCTACAAAGTGCTATTCACCCACTTATTACTCAAGCTGGCGATATTGCACAAACTCAACTTGAAAGCATTCAAGCCAACGCGATGGATAAAATGCAAAAGCAATTAGGTGATGAGCAAGGTCGTTTACAAGCACTTAAGGCTATCAATCCGAACATCCGTGATGAAGAAGTTCAAGTATTTGATAAACAAAGAGCTGAGCTGAGCACACACATTGAAAAAGCGCAGCTTAAGTTGGATGCGATTCGTTTAATTGTGGTTGCAAACCAGTAAACCTCCCACACCGAAAGAGAGCTGCGGCTCTCTTTCTCGCTACCGCTCAATTAGCAACTCATATATAATACCCGGCTTCGTTCTGTTCATGCTGAGGCAGCTGGTGTTACTAAATTACGCTCCCCCCCTTTCTCCCTATCTTGATATTTTGTACCAAGATGAAGATATGCTGGTGATCAACAAACCAAGCGGGTTACTCACCGTACCTGGTAAAGATCCAAAGCATTGGGACAGCGCTATCGCCAGAGTGAATTTTGTCTACCCTACGGCAAGAATTGTGCATCGCCTTGATATGGCAACATCCGGCGTGCTGTGCCTTGCTATGAATAAAGCAGCGCATCGCCATCTGAGCATTCAATTTCAAGACCGCTTAACCCGCAAACACTACATCGCCCGAGTTCATGGTAAATTACAACAGCAAACGGGTTCTGTTGATTTACCGCTGGTGTGTGATTGGCCTAACCGCCCAAAGCAAATGGTTTGTCATGAGACCGGTAAACCTTCGTTAACGTATTTTGAAGTCATGGAATATGAAGCACAGGCAACACGCGTTAAGCTAATCCCCATCACAGGACGTTCTCATCAACTCAGAGTACATATGCTTTCGCTTGGGCACGTTATCCTAGGTGATAGGCTATACGCTACGGGAGAGGCGTTAGCGGCGGCTTCACGTCTACAGTTGCATGCAGAGATGCTGCAAATTTCGCATCCAACAACTGCTGAGATGATGGCCTTTACCGCACCGGTTCCTTTCTAAGTAACCTGTTTACTCTGTTAGTTAGAAACGGTTTAGACACTGTGGTCTTCGAAAAATTAAGCAAATTTAGCGTTGCCAGCTAACGCTCAGATTAACGTTTGCTTAGTCACTAAACAAAGCGAGTAAAAAGCATGCGGTTAACACATAAATTGCATTACTATGGTTTCGTGATCGGCAGATGTTTTATATACTGTAATTGTTCCCTAGCTCGTAGGACAGCTGGTTAAGTCCCTGAGCCGATAAATTTCGTTTAGGATAGCAGTTTGTTTACTATTGAGCATGCTCGGCATGTACCGAGAAGCCTACGGTAGGCTGTTGCTCTCCGCCTTGAACCTCAGGGTTCAAGGGCTGACATCGGCATCCGCGAAGCCGGGGAACAACCTTTCCCACTCTACGCATGTCATCGCCTCAAAGCTAACTCGCTTTTACACCTACTCAATAAACCGTATACCCAACTCCATACTATAAAAGCGGCCACACGGTTAACGTCGAAAAGCAAAAGAAATCGCGAGATAACGCTAGAAAAGAGTCGCGAGATAACGCTAGAAAAGAGTCGCGAGATAAACTCGCTGCTACGAAAGATTATTGTAAGCTAAGCGCATATCTCAGTGTTTTTAATTACTATGAGTTAGTACCAACTCACTACAAAACATCTTTATATGAAAGGAAAAACCATTAAAAACTTTCATTTTTATTGATAACCTTTTGTTCTATTCCATAGTCAAAGAATATTTTAGCCAAATCAACAAAACCTCTATAGTAGCGCGTTATTTTCATATATTTCGAAAGGTATTCTGATGTCTTTTGCTGTTATCGCCGCGTTTGCGGTTTTTATTGCCATACTTTTCGGTCTTTATCGCTTTCAACAGCGCTCCGAAACCCTGTCACGAACGGTATTACTAGGCTTAGTTGCGGGTAGCCTATTTGGACTCGCCTTACAATTTGTTTTCTCAGGTGATTTAACCACCAAACAGACCGTACTAGATTGGGTTGCGATTGTTGGTAGCGGCTATGTCAATCTTCTCAAAATGGTGATTATGCCATTGGTCTTAGTTTCTATGATTGCCGCGGTCGTAAAATTAGATAATCAAGGCTCTCTTGGAAAGATCTCGTTTGTCACCATCGCAATTTTAGTTTTTACCACGGCCATTGCAGCGCTCATTGGTATTTTTATCACTCAAGCATTTGGTTTAAGCGCACAAGGCTTAGTTGAAGGTGCACGCGAAACGGCCAGAATAGCGGTACTTGAAGAACGTGCAACAACCGTTGCCGATTTAACCATTCCACAAATGCTGCTTAGCTTTGTACCAACCAATCCGTTTGCTGACTTGACTGGCGAGCGCTCGACCTCGATTATCGCAGTGGTGATTTTTGGTGTGTTAACTGGTATTGCTGCTCGTAGAGCCATCATGGAAGAGTCAGATTTAAGTAGTCCAATAAAAAATGCAGTTGAAGGCGCACAGGCAGTTGTGTTGAGATTAGTACGTATGATCATCGCCCTTACACCTTATGGTGTAGCTGGTTTGATGGCCAAAGTGATCGCCACATCAAGCATGGCTGACATTATTAGCTTACTCGGTTTTATTATTGCCTCTTACGTTGCCATTTTACTGATGTTTGTGGTGCATGGCTTACTAGTTACTTTGGTTGGTGAAAACCCAAAGCATTTCTTCCAAAAAATTTGGCCTGTTTTAACTTTTGCTTTCACCTCTAGAAGCTCCGCGGCAACCATCCCATTGAATGTTGAAGCGCAGATCCACAAGCTTAATGTTCCCCCTGCGATTGCAAACCTTTCTGCATCGTTTGGTGCGACAATCGGACAAAATGGCTGCGCTGGCATTTATCCAGCAATGCTTGCTGTAATGGTTGCGCCGACTGTAGGAATTGACCCGTTCGCACTCGACTTTATTGTCTCATTAGTGGCTATGGTTGCAATTAGTTCGTTTGGTATTGCGGGTGTTGGAGGTGGTGCCACTTTCGCGGCGTTGGTGGTACTGCCTGCGATGGGACTACCAGTGACAATTGCAGCGCTGCTTATTTCTATTGAGCCACTAATTGATATGGCAAGAACGGCACTCAATGTATCGGGCTCAATGACCGCAGGTACAGTGACAAGTCGCTTGTTAAAGCAAAAGCATACCAACGAAGCTATTTAGTGCTATAACAGCTTAAGGGCCAGCTAGTTATTCTGGCCCTTCACTTCTAATCGATCACGAGCTTTGCAGTGCCAAGCCAAAAGGACAGCAAGGACTTCATTGAATCAACCAGCTCATGATATTGAGACGGTTTGGTCATATAAGAATTTGCCCCAAGCAAGTAACACTGTTTTATATCTAGCTCAGAATCCGATGTACTGAACATAATAACCGGAATATGCTTAAGGTTTGCAGCCCCGCGCATCTCAGCCAATACATCTTTACCGCTTTTTCGTGGCATATTTAAATCAAGAATAATAAGGCTAGGTAATAGCTCAGTGCTATTGAGTTTCTCAATCAACTCAACGCCATCACTTACGAATTGTAACTTAGCCTCCATCACGCCGTTGTCTTCAAATGCATCACGGATTAATTCTTGGTCGTCGAAATCATCATCCGCAACCAAGATATAGTTTACAGAGTGAAGCTGTCTAATTAAATCATGATGATGAACCATACACACTCTCCTTAAACTCGCATTAACCTCGAGTTTGTATGCTGATATCAGAACCGCATCAATGGTTCTACAGCTAAGTTAACTCTCTTGCGCTGAAATCGGCAAGCTAAAATAGAAAGTAGAGCCTTGCCCTACTTCCGTTTCGACCCATATGCGACCATGGTGTCTTTCGACGATTTTTTTACAAATAGCAAGTCCAAGTCCTGTACCGGCATATGCGCTACGACCATGTAATCTTTCAAAAAGATTGAAGATCTGCTCACTAAATTCAGGATCAAAACCAATCCCGTTATCCTTAACGGCAACGATCAGTTCATTTGCTTTACGTTCGCTGCTAATCGAGACCCGCGGCGTTCTTTCTGGCGCACTAAATTTAATCCCATTATTGATTAAGTTTAGCAGCACGCGTTGCAACTGCCTACGGTCTCCAAAAACATCACCAAGCCCTGTGGTATCCACTTGAGCGTTTGACTCTTTAATCACTAACTCAAGATCCAGTAAGGTTTCAGCTAACGCATTATCGCCATCAAATGATTTAAATGACTCACCTTTACGGTCAATCCGTGAAAAACTTAGTAGCCCTTTGATCAACTTTTGCATTCGCTCCGCAGAATCCATCATACGCTTAAGGTAGGACGCATGTCTTTCATTTAGTCCCTCTGCAGAGCATTGGATCCGATCACCGAACATTTGGATTTTTCTAAGCGGCTCTTGTAGATCATGAGATGCTAAAAAGGCAAAACGCTCCAGCTCTTGATTCGACTCATGTGCTTTTTCAAGTGCTATTGTCAGTAGTTGCTCAGCAGTACGACGCGAAGTGATCTCATTTTCCAACGCCTCGGTACGCTTGGTAACTTTTTGCTCTAGAATTGCGTTAAGCTTTTTATATCGCTCAGATTTAGCCAGCACATAATTAACCAACGTATTACGAAACTTCAATGCACAACTTACTTCAGCTTCCGTCCAAGGGTGAGATTTGCACTTAACATTCTCGACCCACAACTTAAACGAACTACGCGGCATTAAACGGTGGCTACCATCATCCAAAAACTCAATGGATTTTTCAGGCTTCCCTCCCCAGTTTTTGGTTTGAATAACTTCCTTTCTAAACCACATAATAAAGTGATTAGCATCCGCAGAAAGTGGCATCAATAGCACGCCACTCGCCGTTTTCGCAAATGTTTTAAATGTTTCGTTAAGTTCACCTAAGCTATGACAATAAAAAATGGAGTCATCACCAAGTTGATGCTCCGCAAGCCAGCGGTAGATACTCTCAATATCCGCCTTTGCAGGAGTTTGCCCGTAGCACTCCAAATCACTTTCAACACGCCACGCAACACCGCTGGATTTCATCATTTCTTGCAATGCCGCGGATTCATAGCGCAGGCCATCTACAAAAAAGATCTCTTTTGCCATACGCTCAGTAACAGACGAGCTCAATGTCAGGGCTTTGGCTTCTGCCATTGCTTCTAAAGACGAAATTTTAAGAGAAATTAAGTAAGATAGCATCAGCCCCATATACTGAGCGACTTCACGGATGTTAAATGGCACTACGTGCTTTTCGTAGTGGTGGCAGGCAATCAGCCCCCAAAGCTTACCAGCAACGATAATGCTGATAGACATGGTTGCCTGAACGCCCATATTGCGTAAATATTGGCAGTGAATTGGCGAAACACTACGTAAAATACAGGCACTTAAGTCAATTGGCTTATCTTGCGGATAAAGCAGTGAATTTTCACTGTCAACATCAGCAAGCAAACGAATAGGGTTTCTTAAATATAGCGCTCTTGCTTGCTTTGGAATGTCAGACTCAGGAAAATGTTGGTTTAAAAAGGAATTAAGATCATTACGCTTCGATTCTGCGACCACCTCACCATTATACTCGTGATCAAATTTATACAGCATCACCCTGTCAAATTGCGTTAACTCTCTAATTTCTTCCACAGCCATCTCGAACGAGGCTTGTAAAGATTGAGAGTCAACCATACTAGACAGTGAGTGCTTCATAAGGTGTTGCATTGAATGATTGATTTCAACGCCTTGCGCCGTGTTTTGCTCAAGCTCTAAAATGAGACCAGCTTCGTTTTGACTTGCAACTACAGAAAGTTCAACCCACTTTGCATCCTTGGTTTTTATGGTGGCCGTCATCGGATTCAAACGATGGATTTCAGAGGAGTTAGCATTACTGGCTAACAACTCAAAAAAAGGAGACTCAAAAATCGTTTCAGCATGAGTATTGACTAAAGCGCTAGGCTCAAGCCCTACAAGTTCGGCAAAATTTTCGCTAAAGTAGCGTAGTGTTAATGTGTTGGTGTCGAATAGCAATAAATAGCCATGCGGCTGAATTGAACCTGGAATATGAATTGGCTCTTTATGACAATTGTCTAGTGTTGCTTCGAACTTCTCCACCTTTTATACATCCTCTCCTTTTACCTAGCTTTACCATCCTATCACGGATCCCCACCTAGCATGCAAGCTGTTCAGAGTAGATATGCGTTCAGTTCACAAAGCGATAAAATGCGATTAGACTTACACAATCACGAAGTAAAAAGTAAGTGTATTATGACAACCACAGTAAAGTGTCCAACCTGCCAACAGGCTGTTGAATGGTCGGATAAAAGTCCATTTCGTCCGTTCTGCTCAAAACGCTGTCAATTAATTGATTTAGGTGATTGGTCTGACGAATCAAATACGATTTCTACACCGATGAAAAGTGGTGAACTTACGCCTCAAGATGCGGAAAGTTTGATTGAAGATATAGAAGCGATGCTGGCAAAAAACAACGAAAACTTTTTTAAAGAATAAATCTATAGGCCGAGTATCTCGGCCTTTACTCACTCATAACTACTTGCTTAGAAAAGCAAAAACCAAGCACAGTAAAATCACTAGTCACCTTGTTCTACTTGCTCTTCTTCCGTCTTTGACTCTGAACTTCTCACTTCATTTTGGTAAGTTTTAGCAATATGCCCTGCTCCTTCCAAAATATCACTTAATTGGATCCGACAAATTTCCGACAATTTAATTAAGGTACCTAAGCGAAATGAGCTTGTTCCGTTAAGATAGTCGTCTAGTGTGGTGAGACCTATTCCGAGCTTCTGGCTAATGGTTTTTTTAGTATAGCCTTTACGCTTTTTGAGTTCTTTTAGCAGTTCTCGGATCCTAAGTGTCACCTCGTATTCTTCAGGTGTCTGCATGTCTCCCTCAGTGATACCTAGTAACAAACAGCCAACAACAAAGAATACCCTTAGTTACTCAGAAGAAAGCAAAAGTTATTGGAAAGTTTGTGCGCGTAAATTAAGAATTTTTCAATTCGACACTATTTCAAAGAGTTGTCCGCAGACTTGCTAGATGTACTCTTAATCGAAAAATATCACAACGCAAACATGTTATCAACATGTAACTTAAACCAGTACAAACCGTTGTAATATTTTATACACTGATTCCAAGGGGTCAGTTCTCTACATCAATCTGGAATACAAGCTCTCATTTTATAGGAAGGTGACAAAGGCTTGAAAATGATAAGGTCCTTACTGGGAAGGTAAGGACTAAGTTAGAAAGACTTAATTTGCTTTTTTATGGCCTTTGTGGCTACGACGTGACTTAAGTGCTTGGAGCTTATCGCGCTGCTCTTCATTCAATACATGGAATACTTTGTGACGAGTTTCCATTGAAAGTAGCGCCCACGCTTGCTTTTTATCTTGGCCTTTTTCCAGTAAAAGTTGCGCTTGAACCTTATCAAAGGCTGGGGCTGCCATAAGTGCTTTCATTTCTTCACGATAAGTTGAATGTGCTTCTTTCCCGCTTTCTTTTAACGCTTTTTTTGCAGTTTTGTAATCCGCATAAATCGTCTTTAGTTGGTCTTGCTGCGCTTCTGTTAGCTCTAATAACTTCTGGCCTTTATCAGATAGTAGCAACCTTGCTGAGTGCTCAAGCTGCCCGCCCATAGGTCCCGCGTTTGCAGTGAAGCTAAAAGTCGATACACCAAGTGCTGTAACTAATGCTAAAGTAGATAGTAATTTCATGGTATTGGCTCCTTGTTCGCCATTGCTTTGTCACTTCCAAATTTAGCAAGCACAAAGAAAAGGAACGTCAGACAGAGGTAAAGTTTTGTCAGTGCTTTGCAAAAAAAAGCAAAGGCAATTTACATAAGGCGTTGAAGTAAGGTGTAATATGCTAGAGCCGAACTATTCAGGCCAACGCCAATCAACAATGCTGGACTAAGTATGACAATGAAACATTCCATTTTACTTATTGATGATGACCAAGAACTTTGCAGCCTGTTAAAAGAATACTTTACTGCAGAAGGCTTTGAAGTGGCGATGGCCCACACAGGAACAGAAGGTCTACAGCTGGCATTAAAGCAAAATTTCGACCTGATATTGTTAGACGTAATGCTTCCCGAAATGGATGGTTTTGAAGTACTAAAGGCGTTACGTGTCCAGAAGATGACACCTGTTATTATGCTAACGGCAAAAGGCGATGACTTTGACCGCATCTTTGGTTTGGAGCTAGGTGCTGACGATTATATTCCAAAACCGTTTAACCACCGCGAACTACTCGCACGCGTTAAAGCTATTACCCGACGCGTCGATCATTATAAACAACACAGTCCGGACGATACCTTTACTATCCACCAGCTGCGTTTAGATGTGGCTTCGAGAAGTGCTACTGTTAATGGCGAGGTGCTGTCGCTGACGGGCACCGAATACGAGGTGTTACACTTGCTAGTCAGAACTGCAGGAGAAGTGGTCGACAAGCAGACAATTTCACGACAAGTATTAGGCCGGCCACTCGTGCCTTATGATCGCTCTATCGATATGCATGTCTCTAACGTTCGCAAGAAAATTGCCGCATTAAGTGAACACACTTATATCAAAACGATCCGCGGCGCTGGCTATATTTTCCTAAAGGCGTAATGAATGAAGCGGTACTTACTTGTTAAGGTTTTTGCCTGGTTTTGGCTCACTATCATTGCCACTATGTTGTTGTTGCTTGGGATCAGCATGCTACAACCTGATGTTGTAGAAACTCACCGCATCTCAAAACCCATGCTGCAAAATCTAAAACAATTAGAACAAGCGTTAATACGCGCAAGCGAGCGCCCCAACTTTGAGTTGAATAAGGTTGCCAAACTGCGTAAAAGAAAGGCTCGAAATATCTACTTGAGCCACCGCGATGCAGAAAAAAGCGTTGCCGCCGATCCCAATATAAAAACGCTGAATTTAGATTTACTCAGCTTTACCGAAGATGCCACACCGGTCGCTATTTTTACCCCAGAGTACAAGGCTTTTGGCCCCCTAGAACTTACACTTCAAGGTGAAAGTTATCGTCTTTATTTAATTTTTGAAAACCATACCCCAAGTGCACTCATCAAATTAAGAACCCTACCGCTTTGGGTAAAAATCGCGGTCGTGCTAGGCGCAAGCTTATTACTGTGTTTTTGGTTTACTCGAGATCTATTGTCGCCAATTAAAGAGCTACAAAAAGCCGCTGCAAAACTTTCCCGTGGAGAATTGTCGAGCAGAGCCGATATAAATACCAAGCGCCAAGACGAGCTCGGTCAACTGGGTCATGATTTTAACTTAATGGCTGATAAATTAGAGTCTTTAGTTAACAATCAAAAACGCTTGCTTGCTGATATATCCCATGAACTACGCTCACCGCTCACCCGCTTACAAATGGCCACAGGCCTCGCTGCAGGCCATGCCACAGCGCAAAGCCAAAGTTATATCGAGCGCATTGAACGTGAAGCTCAGTTAGTTGAAAATATGCTCAGCGATATTTTGCATTTATCTAAGCTCGAAGCGGATCAAGTGCCAATCGATAAGCAGATAATTAAGTTCAATGAGCTGCTCGACCCGATATTGGAAGATGCACTGTTTGAGGCACAACAATTAGGGAAGGACCTTGTCGTCACAGCACTACCCGAGGCAACACTTTATGGCGACCCAATGCTACTTAACCGCGCATTCGAAAACATTATTCGTAACGCAATTAAGTATGCGACTAGCCTTATTAATGTCGATATTGAGAGTGACGGTAATCAGTTGCTATGCACTATCAGTGATGATGGTAAAGGCGTAAGTGAAGACATGCTCGACAAGCTTTGCATTCCATTTTTCAGAGTGTCGAGCGCACGTACGCCAAGCAAAAATCAAATGGGCGGGTTTGGGCTGGGTCTTGCCATTGCGCAGCACGCATTAAAAGTACATGATGCCCATATCGAATTTAGTAATAATGTTGGTTTGCAAGTCAACATTCGAATTCCATTACACAGGTAGCCATGTTTTATAGCCAAAGTCAGCAACTTGAATCACACCTTCCGGAAATTGATGAGCACTGGCAAGGCTGCCAAAAAGGCTTTTTTGATACCCCTCATGGTAGGCTATTTTACGCCTACCACATTCCAGAAAGGGCAACGTTCAGCCTGGTGTTGGTTAATGGCCGTATTGAGTCTGCTCATAAATACAGAGAATTGCTGTGGGAGTTTGCGCAAAACAACATAGCGGTATTTACCTATGACCATCCAGGACAAGGCTACTCGCCGCGATTACTTAAAGATAAGCAAATCGGCTATGTTAGTCGCTTTGAAGATTATGCTGCAACGCTGCACTGCTTTATGGATCAAATCGTTGCCAAGCAGAACACCTTGCCACTTTTTATATTGGCACATTCAATGGGCGGTGCCATTACCTGCGATTATTTAACATTATTTGCGCCTCATAACATAGAGGGAGTCTATTTATCAGCCCCGATGCTTGGGATCAATACGACTCCCTACCCGACTTGGTTTGCCGAGGGACTTGCGGGCGCAGCTTGTTTATTTGGGCTAGGTAAGCATTATGCGTTGGGACAGGTGCACTACCACAACAAACCTTTTCAAGATAATGACCTTACTGATTGTCCAATTAGATATGCGCTATTTAGAGGTTTGTACGATCAATTTCCCGAGCTACAACTCGGTGGTGTTAGCTTTGCTTGGTTATACACGGCTCTACATAAATGCCGCTCGTTTCAAGATATTAAGCTAGCTCTGCCAATCCGTATCGCGACAGCCAGTGAAGACAGCATTGTTGATAATCAGGCGCAAAGTCAATTTGCCGCGCACAGGGATAATGTGACAGTTACAGAGTTTATCGGGAAACATGAACTACTTTGCGAGCAAGATAATACCCGCAAAGCCGTGTTAGATGATTTTTATGCGTTTACAGACGAGCTACTTAGTGCTAAAGAAACTGGGTCTTGATGGATAAGCACGTCCATCTCACAATCAAACTCTTCTTTAATGCTAGCAACCACCTCATCCGCAACCTGATGCGCTCGCATCAGCGGCATATCGTCATCAAGCTCTAGATGCAGTTGAATAAACTTGATTTTGCCACCTTGCCTGGTACGCAAATCATGTACTCCATAAACGTCCTCATGACTCGACGCGATAAGTATGATCTGTGCTTTTTCTTCATCTGGCAGCTCTTTATCCATTAAGTGTGCAGCACTTTCCTTGGCAATATCCCAACTGTTGTAAAGTAAATACACCGCCACCAAAATACCAAAAATCGGATCGGCGTAACCTACGCCGTAAAAGTTAAGCAATACCGCTAGGAGCACCGCAAGGTTTAATAAAATATCGCCCTTATAATGCAACGAGTCGGCCTTAATGGCGATGGACTGCGTGCGTTTAACGACTTGATACTGCACCGCAACCACCAACAAAGTACAAACTATCGCAAATAAACTCACCCACACACCAAACAACGAATGTGGAATTTGGGTTGGATTGATAATGCGCTCTACGCCATGAAAAGCCAATAAACTCGCAGAGCCCGCGATAAAGGCCGCTTGTCCAAGCCCAGCTAATGCTTCTGCCTTTCCATGACCAAATCGATGATCATCGTCCGCAGGACGCAGTGCGTAGCTCAGTACAAAGAAATTCATTAAAGAGGCGCTAATATCAAGCAGTGAATCAGTTAAAGAACCGAGCATAGCGGCACTACCTGAAGACAGCCAAGCCCAACACTTAGCTGCGATCATCAATCCCACCATTATGATGGTAAAGACACTTGAAAACCTAACCCAAAACTCATAGCTGCGATCCACTGGCACCTCATTTCTTCATATTATTTAATCTGACGTTTGGCTAACTGAAATGATTAGTCGTCAAACCACTCGCAAAATGCCACGGCATCGCGATGCTACTATATTACAGGGTAATGCTTTGAAATGAAAAACAGATTACGGTTGTATAGTTTTTATCAACAGTCGTACTTTAAAAACTGGGTAATGGATTTCGCTCTATCAAGCGCAGCACATATAAATGTCGACAAGTATCAGCTATACTGCCGGGCAAAATTTAATTGAGGCCTATCATGTTAGATATCGTTTTATACCAACCCGAGATCCCGCCTAATACAGGCAATATTATTCGTTTGTGTGCCAATACAGGATATTCACTACACCTGATAGAGCCGCTAGGATTTGAATGGGATGATAAACGGGTAAGACGTGCAGGCCTTGATTATCATGAATTTAGCGAAGTAGAGCGCCACCCAAACTTTGAAGCATACTTAGCCAAACGAAGTCCAAAGCGAGTGTTTGCCTGCACGACAAAAGGTACCAAGTACCATCATGAAGTAGCCTATGAAGCAGGTGACTGCCTATTGTTTGGCCCTGAAACTCGAGGTTTGCCAGAAGACATTATTTTTTCACTGCCTGAGCCTCAGCGAGTCCGTATTCCAATGCGCCCCGATAGTCGCAGTATGAACCTATCTAATGCTGTTTCCGTTTTTGTCTATGAGTCTTGGCGACAACTTGGGTTTGCTGGCGCAAAGTAAAAATAGCGCCTAGCCTCTGCTGCATAGGAGCAAACTTGAGGCACAAAAAAGGCGCCTTACGACGCCTTGCTAACTTTAATTTACATTAACTATAGGGATTCTTTTAAATTTCTGCGTGGTGCAAAATCGTACCAACAATATCACTGAATTTATTTGCTGGTTTCATTGAATTTACTGCACGTCCACAGGCTTTCATCATATCGATTAGGTCAAAATAACCGACTGGACGCTGAGTCACTTCATCAATAACAAGTAAAAACTCGAAGCCACCTTCTTCCATTGTTTTTAGCACATTGCCAACCACAGTTTGGCTAGTTTGTTTTAAGGTGATTTGACGAAGATCTGATAGTGGGATCATGACATCATTGACGTTTAAATCACGTCTTGTACAACCGCGTCTTTCTGCAATACTCAACACGTAGCGACTGCCAATTCTTGCATTAGAGATCATACCAACAAGCTTTTCTTTGCTATCAACGACAAAGCTTGCTCTGCGGTGCGTTTTGTCCAGCACTAACGTAGCTTCATCTATGCTACTATTTTCATCAATATGCTGCATAGGTGCCAAATGTAGATTGTGCATTAGGCAATGTGCTGGCGCTTGCTCTAGGTTGTCAGTGTTACAAGCTGGGAAGTTATTTTCAGCAAGTTCATAATTTGCAACAGGTTGAGTTTTCAATACTGTGTAAGTGTTCATAGATCACCTCTATCTTTAAAATTAATTAAGCACGGAAAAGGACTAAATTAATTTGCGACAGGTGGTGCTCTAATAGACTCACATACTGAGTTTGAATAAGAATAGGTGGGTTGCGATTGCGCTATGATAAAGCTACTAGCAACCACGAAACGATGGGTTGTTGATACAACGCAATCATCTAAATCAGGGCTGGAGTTCGAATTGTCTAGGTCAACAACGATAGGCGCGATTGAAAGCGTGGTATCACATTTAGCAGCATCGGCCGTTGACACTGTCAACAGACTCAACATACAAAATGTAATCATCCAACGAATTAACCGCATAGTATTCTCACTTCTACTGCCTTACTTTGAGTGTATGGGCAGTTTCTTGCGTTTACAAGTATTATTTCTAATCTATTTACTAAGCTTCTAAATATACTGAGGTTAATTTTCATACGCACACTGAGGCACTATGTGGGCTGAGATGAATTGTTACTAATCTCCTGTTTGTGGCGCGTCGTTTAGCGTTATACTAACGCCAACATTTTTGGTATGTGCCTTAAATCAAAAGAATTAAATCATACCAATTTGCTTAATTAAGTGAGCTATTTTGGGGCGAGAAAACCTTGTCGATAACCAGGCGAAAACTTTACTATTTATTTGTTTTAAATGAGAAATTTTTAACGCAGTTAGCGTCAGATTTGCTCCTTCAAATTGAGCAAGTATTAAGACTAATTGGTATTACAACACGAGGTGTACAGTGCAACTATCACGCGGTATCGAGTACTTTATTGCTGGTTTTTCTTTAATCACCCAAAAAGGATTAAAACGCTTTGTATTTATTCCTTTAACAATCAATGTACTGCTATTTGGTGCATCACTCTTTTTTCTTTATGACTGGCTGACTCAAGGATTTACTTATCTCAACGGATTATTACCAGATTGGCTCAGTTGGCTGGAATGGCTAATGTGGCCCATTGCTATCTTAGTGATACTTTTCAGTTATAGTATGATTTTCACGGTGATAACCAACTTTATTGCTGCACCTTTCAATGGCTTACTCTCCGAAAAAGTAGAACTTTACCTGACCAACCAACATATCAATGATGATAAGTTAATTGATACCATAAAAGATGTGCCGCGAATGTTAGGTCGAGAATGGACCAAACTCTGCTACTACCTTCCACGTGCACTCGGCTTTTTCATCTTACTTTGGATGCTGCCTATCGTTGGGCAAATTTTATGGATTATGTTTACGTGTTGGATGTACAGCGTGCAATATAATGATTATCCGTTTGATAACCATAAAATTCATTTCAAGCAAATGAAAGATGATTTGAAAAGTAAACAAGGGCTGTCTTATGGCTTTGGCTTTGCGGTGTTTGTATTGACCTCAATCCCATTTGTTAACCTCATCGTGATGCCTGTTGCCGTTTGTGGCGCCACTAAGTTGTGGGTAGAGAACTATCGTCAGCAATATCGTTAAACAAATTGAGGTATGACATCGGACTGTAAAAATTCCATGATTTACTTACGCCTTTTACGCTTTGTTAGAATGAGGCAGGTATGCGCCAAATAATATGGATGATATGGTTGGTGGTTACGCTAACGGGATGCCAGACAACAAAGCAGTTTGATGTCGGTACACGGCCTCAATTTTTAGTCTCGCAACTTCCAGATGGTGAGCTTAAGGAAAAGCTTGCAAGCTGTTTAGATAAACCAATCAAGCGCACACGTTTTTCCATTGGACATCGCGGTGCACCACTTTTCTACCCTGAGCACACCAAAGAATCATACATTGCCGCCGCAAAAATGGGAGCTGGCACGCTCGAATGTGATGTTACTTTTACGAAAGACAAGACTCTCGTTTGCCGCCATGCACAATGTGACCTTCATGCGACAACCGATATCTTGCTACAACCTAAGCTTGCTTGCAAGTGCAGACAACCCTTCACACCAGCGGATCCAGACTCTGGTAAACTTGCGTCTGCTCAATGCTGCACCTCAGACATTACCTTAGCAGAATTCAAGCAACTAAAAGGAAAAATGGATGGTGTGAATACTCAAGCAACCACAGTAGCAGAGTTTGTCAAAGGCACTCCCAATTGGCGTACAGATCTTTATGCCAGTTCTGGAACCTTAATGACCCACAGTGAAAGCATTGCTTTATTTAAGCAACTTGGTGTAAATATGACTCCTGAGTTAAAAACACCAGAAGTGCCAATGCCATTTAATGGGTTAAGCCAAAACCAGCTCGCACAAAAAATGTTAGACGAATATACTGAGCACAATGTCCCCCCATCTCAAGTTTTTCCACAATCCTTTTCTTACCAAGATATTCAGTACTGGATAAAGCATGCACCAGAGTTTGCAAACCATGCCGTATTTCTTGATAGTAGAGAAGCTGGCGAACATTTTGATATTAACAAACCAAGTACTTGGCAACCGTCAATGGAAGACTTAGCCAAAAATAAGGTAAAAATTATCGCCCCACCAATTTGGATGTTAATTAGCGAAGATAAAAACGGCGATATCATTCCGTCGCAGTACGCCCTAGCCGCTAAACGTGCAGGATTAAAGATAGTTGCTTGGTCTTTAGAGCGCTCAGGCCCTTTAACGAGCGGCGGCGGTTGGTATTATCAATCTGTAAAAAACGCAGTTAAGCATGATGGCGATATACTTAGGGTGTTGGACATATTGGCAAAACAAGTTGGCGTAGTTGCTGTATTTAGTGACTGGCCTGCCACCACCAGCTTTTACGCCAGCTGCATGGAAATTGAGTAAATCAGTTGCATTAGACTAAGGCCCATTAGAAAGTCATTAGCACCTATTTAAAAAACTGAAAAATTTAGGTTTGTAAGTCCACAACAAAACCACCAAAATTGATGTAAGTGTTGCTGTGGCGAACCAATAAACTAGCCCTAAAGAGACACCCCACATCGCTGTAACAAAAGCCACCGTAATGAATAAAAGTAAGTATCCGAGTATCCTAAATCGTCGTTGTTGACCCACACCGAGTGCTCCGGCTCTGTTAGAGAGCTTCACCCTATGTCGTGACAAGGATAAATTCAACAACGCAAAGGCTAAGAAAAGTAACACAAACAAAACAACAATTAACTTCATTGGGCCGCCTTAACACTGATGCCTTCTTGTCGGCAACGTACAACCCAAAAAGCTGCTACAAAGCATATAGAGATAAATAACACCGTTAGATCAAATCCAACCATCAGCCAATCACTATTTATCCAACTAAGCCATATATTATGCTCCGTTGTTAGTGCGTTAAGTATAGGTAGTAGCCCATATACCAAAGCAGCACAGCATAACATTCGCTGCCAAAGCCATTTTTTTGAGGCTAATCCACAATATAGTATGCATACGCCTAACGTTATAAAAAGTATATGCATTTCCCAAGCTGCTCGGCTTGGAAAGCCTATTGGCAATAACCGATTACCAGCAAAGTAAGACGCTATCGCTATAGGAACCCCAAGGATCATCGCAATATTTATACGCTCTATAATACTCGTCAGGATCTTATTAGTACTAGTCACTGCCTTGCGCTTTTTCAACCATATCATAAGACCAGTAGCAACCATCGCTGCGCCAAATAAACCTGATAAAAAGTAAATCCATCTAAGGTAAATATCAGCAAATAGCCCCTCATGTAAATGCTCTAAGAAATCATAAACACTTGCAGCTCCCCCTGCTTTTCCGAGGGAGGTTTCGAGCATAACTTTATCTTCAATAGCACGATACTCAAGCAACGAGGCGAATTCGACTCCACTTTTCGATTCAAACCAGATCTCAATGTGTTCTTTTTCTGTATTTCTTTCAACGACGCCAACATAACTAACTTTATGTGATTTGAAGCGACGTTTAGCATCAGCCAAAGCAGATTGAACGCTTAACTCTGTGGGGAGCATCTCGATTATTTGCTGTGACTTTTGCTCTATCTGTGATTGCGCATAAAATTGGCGATGATTTTGCTGACCTTCTCCATAGCGCAGGTCAATAACTGGAGACATAGTGATCCCCATCAGCAGCAATAACCCGCTATAGGTGATCATCAAGTGGAACGGTAGTGGTAGCACACTAAAAATATTGTGAATATCTAGCCAAGAACGCAACCCTTTTTGAGCTCGAAACGTAAAGAACTCAGCAAAAATTTTCTTGTGAATAATTAGACCAGTAACTAACCCTATAAGCATTAGCATTGCAGCAATACTGGTTAATATATAGCCTACAAGTTGCGGTACATAATGTAGATTGTAATGCAAACGGTAAAGCGCCTCACCTCCGCTAGTTTGTCTATTACGGATAAGCGTTCCCATCACTGGATCGAGGCTGCTTTCGTGCCATTGTTTGGGTGTTTTGCTTTCGGTGTTATCAGGTTCTAACCAAGAGATTTCAATAAATGGATCTCTTGATGTGGGAAAGCTTATGTACCACTGAGATGCATTATCACCATGTATGCTGAGTTGTCTGGTCGCGATATTCGTTATTGCGCTATCCTCAAGTCCTTTCGAAACCATGATTTCAGGTTTCATCCAACGATCAATTTCATTTTCAAAATATCCGACACTGCCAGTCACAAAAATGAAGTACAACATCCACGCAAAAACAACGCCGGTCCACGTATGTAGCCAGCTCATAGACTGTCGAAATCTCGCTTTCATTCTCAAATAGCCTTTTCTAGATACATGACTAAAACGCTTAGCAAAACAACTAAAAGCGCAATAAAAAATATTGCTCTAGTAGTGCTTTTAACAGCAAACACAACGATCACAATCAAAGTGTAAATAATAAAACTGGACATCATTCCCGCGACAATACCATCGACTTTATTGTCTGATGGTAAGTACGAAATAAGCATGGCACTCAAGTTAGCGATAACATAACCACCAATCACGCTAAGTAAAACTCGGCAAGTAATATGCGCAGCTGGCGTTGGCTTAAATACAGGTTTCATTAGCATAATAACCAAATGAAAAGAGCTAACTCTTTAAGTTAGCTCTTTTGACAATAACACTAGAACTGATAGGCAACTGTCAGCCTAATATCGCGACCTGCTTCTTTGATCCCGACAACACCTTCATAACCAGGAATATGACCGTAATCGGCAACACTACCATGGCTGCGGTAAGACTCATCTAATAGATTTTGTATTGAAAGGTCGACTCTCAAAGAGTCGAATGGCTCGTAGCTAACATAAGCATCGACTAACTGGTAGCTTGGTTTGTCAATTGTCTCAAGCTTTTCAACCCAACCTAGCTCAATTGAACGGTGAAATACTTCAATATCATTTAAGCTCGCCACATACTTGTAATTCCAGCCAAGTTTAACCTGATCGTTTAAGTGATAGTTAAAGTTTACGTTCAATGAGTCTCCAACCGCATTACCTAGACCACCGTATTCGTAGGCAGCCAAGTCAATGTTGTCAACTTCGATGCGGTTTGTGGATGTCGCGTCTGTAGGATCTGGCCAATTAAATATCACATTATCCAATTCAACGTTATTATGGTTAAAGCTGACAATTACATCAAAATTGTCCGCTTGATAACCACCAACCAGTTCAAAACCTTCACTCCCCAAATCACCGATATTTTCGTAGAAAACCCCTTCACGCCCTTTAAACTTGTCGAAGACAACACCATTAATTGTGCTAGAGTATACAGATGCTTCAAACATCCAAGCGCCATCATTATATTGAATACCGAGTTCAACATTTTCTACTTCTTCAGGAACCAAGTTTGCATTCGGCGTTAGCTCACCGACTGTGAACGCATCTGCGATTTGTCTGCCTCGCAGCGCTTCCGCATAGCCAAGTGACAACGTCAAGTTATCAGCAAGGTTGTATAGCAATCCAACATTTTTACTAAAACCATCCTGTTTTTTGGCTGAGAACTCACTGGTTGATGTAACTGGTGCACCAGCTGCATCAGTCTCAACAACCCAAATACCATCAACCTTTACCCAGTTTGCTTCTATACCTTGATGATCCAACTCATAGGAATCAAAACGTAGACCGAAACTTAAACGCAGATCAGGAAAAACTTGCCAATGATCTTGGACATAAGCTCCTAACACAGTACCATCTTCGTCAAAAATCCCACCAAAGTCTTCATAGGACTGCGAATGTACCTTATCGTTTTTGTGCTCAATTCCATAAGTAATAGAGTGAGTACCGATATCACTGGTATTGCGAATATCAAAACCTATCGTTTCAATTGACGCATCCCAGGTATATAACTCACGCTTGAATGATGATTTTGTTTGATACACTGTTGTCTCTAAATTCACCAGAGAATTTAAAAACCAGTTGTGGTTAAGCACTAAAGTCTCGCGCTCACCCCAAGATGCAAACAGTGGGTCGCTTTCCAGAGGTGCCCAGTTTGTTTGCTTGCCAAACTCACCGTCCTCTTTTCTTTGCTCGTAGCTAACTGTAATATCTTGAAATTCTGTCAGCTTGGCATTCAGCTTAATAAATCCTAATGTTTGATCTGCTGCGGTTCCTGGAAGCGTATTACCGTCACCATCTTCCGTATTTTTGCGGCTAACTGTTACATACGAAGCTAAAATGCCGATTGAATCAGTTGCCTTACCATACAAAGATAGACTCTCTTTATGCCCGTCATTGGTAAAATAACTTACTTTGGCAGTTCCACCGAACCTGTCATTTTCATCCAATAGATCCGCCGCACTTTTCGTTTTAAAACGTATTGCGCCACCAACTGCACCACTTCCTGCTGTTGCTTCACCAGCACCTGCTTGTACCTCTACACTTTTCAATAACTCAGGTTCAATGGCAACACGACCTATGTGATGAAATAGTGTACTAGTTTGTGGAGCACCATCTACCGTGACATTCACCATTGAGTCTTCCACTCCACGAACAAAGATTTTTTGTGCAATCCCCAGCGATCCACCAACAGTAACTGAGGGGGTATGGCGGAAAATATCTTCTAGGTCATTTGCTTGGTAGTTAGCTAATACTGCAGGTGTAATTTCGGAGTTTGTTGTTGCCCCGACAACGGTAATTCTCTCGACTTTTTTTAGTTCATTTTCTGTATCGGATTGCTCTGCGAGTACGCCAAAGCTAAGGCTAAAGCAAGCAAGAGAAACGACTGACGCTATGGTAGTTTTTCTAAAGAAATGACTTTTTTGGGATAAAAATGGCATGATTCATGTCTCAAACAACAGTTAAAAGGCTGAATCAGAATTATTACCATTTAGCTTTATCAAGCAATCACTTTTACAATTGTTACATTTTACAAAACCGGAATTATTACTTGTACAACCAATCCTCCACTGGCTAAATTACGTGCTGACACGCGCGCTCTAACACTTCTCAAGTGTCGCTTAGCAAGTGCTAAACCAAGACCAAAACTATCACTTTGTGCGAGACGAGCATTGTCCACACGGAAAAATGGCTCAAATACTTTCTCAATAAACTCTTCGGGGATCCCAGGCCCCTGATCAAGCACTTCAACTAAATAATCGTTGCTTATTCGCTGTAGTTTTATCTCGACTTTTTTACCTTCAGGCGTAAAGCGTAAGGCATTACGAATGATATTCTCGATTGCTGGACACAGTGCTCTATGGCAACTATTTACAACAACGGCACTTTTTGGCGGCTCAAATAACAGCGTTCGATCTGGAAACTCAAACTTGGCGTCATCGATCAACACATCCAAAAGGTCTACTAAATCTACGCTTTCCTTCTGTAACATTGGGTTTTCATTATCTAACCAAGCCAAAGTGAGTGAATCTTCGACCAACTTTCTAATCTGTTGAGATTCACGTGCAATACGTTCTAAGTGTCGTTGGCTATCATTCTCTTCAAAGTTACTAACCGCAATATCTAGTCGAGTTAGCGGAGTTCTAAGTTCATGTGACAGATCAGCGATTAGCTGACGTTGACTTGCAATTAGCTCCCCGATCCTTGATGCCATCTGATCGAACGTTGAGGCTAAATGTGAAAACTCGTCATTGCGCTTGCCAAGATACTTTCCAAGTCTTACTTTAAAATTGCCCTTACTAAAAGCACTTGTTGCACTATCCAGCTGTCGCAATGGAATAATGATATGTCGATAAAGAAAGATGGATAATACGGCCAACACTGCCATAGGAATGAGTACCTGAAGCATAAATTTAGTCGTATTCCAGTAGATCCCAGGCCGCATTCGCTCTGGCAACTTTATGAGTAAGCTTGCATTAGAAGACTCGAATGGAAGCTCCATTATTGGATTTGATTCAAAATATAAATGTATTTTCCATTCAATGCTCCGACCAAAGTGATAGCTGCCAACGATATTCTGATCTATTGGCTCTCCGGCTAAGTGAATAGCGTCAAAACTCGCGATTGATACCCATGTAGATTCTTCTTTCATTAG
Organism: Pseudoalteromonas sp. JC3; assembly: GCF_030291895.1. Classification (NCBI taxonomy): domain Bacteria; kingdom Pseudomonadati; phylum Pseudomonadota; class Gammaproteobacteria; order Alteromonadales; family Pseudoalteromonadaceae; genus Pseudoalteromonas; species Pseudoalteromonas sp. JC3. The sequence continues at coordinate 3,392,577 of NZ_CP127855.1, forward strand.
GTTTTTTATCCAAGCCTCTAGCGCTTCTTGGTTGTTAGCCAAGTAGAGCCTTTCAGCTTCAGACTTCCAATTCTTCATTTGGATTCTATCGCTTACTGCTATCATACTCATACTTTCTTCTGTTTTAAGTGTTAAGGCATGCAGTAAATAGAAAAAAGCGACCAAACCAGCAGCTAAGATTAAGCTCAATTTCCACAAAATATTTCGTTTCATTTAAAACAATAACCTTTTCCATGCACAGTTTGTAAACGCTCACCATGCCAGTTTGCTTCATTAAGCTTTCTGCGCACTCGACTTAAGTGCATATCTAAACTCCTATCATATGCTCCTAATTTTTTATTAAGCACAGACAGATATAAGTCAGGTTTAGTTATGATTGTATGTGGCCGTGAAGCAAGCTCCCAAAGCAACTTGAACTGGATTGGTGTGAACTCTAATATCTCACCATGGACATAAACGGATTGAGTCTGTGAGTTTAGTGTTAAGCCATCAATGGAAATCTCTGACGGTATAGAGAGTTGAATTATATTTTGGCTTCGCCTAAGGATACTTTCCATTCTCAAGAGCAACTCAGTGGAGTTAAAAGGTTTAGCAATATAGTCATCAGCCCCATGCGCTAAACCTATAATGCGTTCTTCCTCAGCCCCTTTTGCAGACACCATTACAACAGGGATCTGACTCGTAGATCGCAGCTTTCTCAACAAGGATACGCCATCTAATTTTGGCAACATATTATCCAGAAGGATCAAATCATGCTGCTGCAACTGAGCGACTTGTAGTCCCGACTCACCATCAAAGCACTGCTCAACTTGATATCCTGACTTTTGCAACAAATCTACTAAGTAGGTACCTAAAGTACAGTCATCTTCAATTAGCAAGACCTTGATCTCTCTCACGTCAAACCTTTTAAAATGCAAATGATAACTAGTTTCATTTTTGCATATTAAGCACTGTATTTTGAAAAGTAAATCTCAGTTGTAACCAGATGAATCTATTTTTTGCAAAAAAAAAGAAATATAAAGTATCAGAAAGCAAAAAACCTCGCGATTGCGAGGTTTTTTAAAGGATGGTGCCCAGAGGCGGAATCGAACCACCGACACGAGGATTTTCAACCCTTAACGCTTGTGCATCTAACATACTGTTTTTACTAAACAAACCCACAAAATATTTCCTATAACTTTCGTCTAGTTTAATATTTATGGTTAATTTAGCTAAAATTACTTTGTTTTTAATAGCTTAGAAATTTTAGCTAAACACACAATTCTTAATTTAAAAATAATGCCTTTTTTATCACTACTTTTCAATGCTTTGTTTTTTCTTATCATCTGGCGACTTTGGCGTGACTGGCGTTACTTGTGAGTAACCTCGCCGATAAACACGCTTTGTCGTTGCAATATTAGCATGCCCAAGTAACTCAAAAGCTTGTGTGATACTTTCGCAATCGCTAGCAGTCTTAGCTCTAAGATCTCGCTCTTGAAAACGTTGCGACTTATCCAGCTCTCCACTCGCTAGTGCGGCCCGCATTGCTTTGTTCCAAGCACACCTAAGCCCATCAGGAGTCAGCGCTTGCTCCTTTCGTGCATTAGCGCTTGATGCAAAGAAATACCAATGCAATAAAGGCGTTCTATGCTTTCTAGTGGTACGATAACCATTAATTTGTTTAAGCTCGCTGATGATAAAGCTAAGGTGATCCACCGCTTCGAACTGCAACCGGCTACCTGTTTTTGATGCTTGAACCTTCAACCCTTGTACATCATCCCAATCTTTACTGCTAAGTTTAAGCATGTCGGTTTGCCTTAAGCCGGTTGCCAGCTTTAGCGCCACATATAACTGCAGCCATCGAGGGCAATACTTAACAAACACTGCCAATTCATCATCTGTGACTAGCCGATCTCTTGGCTGTTCTGGGTTACGTATAATTCCATGAAATGGTGTATCGTCAATTACGCCCCAACGCACAGCATGAGACATAATGGTGCTCAGTAACGCAAACTCACGATTGCCTCTTACCGGTGCCCCCTCTCGATTCCTAAGATCGAGATATTGATAGGCATGCCGTGCTCGAAGCACTCTTGGGTTCATATGACCAAAGCGCTTAATCAAATGCTTTGACGCGCTAATGTTACTCTTGTGGGTCGACTGTGCCTTAGTGGGTGAAATCTCTTTGAGATAGCGGTCAATCAAATCATGCATCGTTTGACATTCAAAATTAATAGACGCGTAAGCGTAATAATTACGAAAAGCTTCACTCAGCGTTTTACCAAGGCGGATATCTTTCTGTCCATGCACTCTTAAATAGTAGGTATTCCCTTTTTTATTAAAGATCATCCCCTTTGGCAGGTTTGCATTTTCTGCTGAACGTTTTCTTCCCATGACCGCTTACCCCGTGTACAGCTCGTCATCATTAAGCGTAGCCCCGCCACGCTTAATTTGACAGCTATCGCCAGCGCCCAGCTCTGTTTCGATCGTTTTACGCAAAACTTTAGGCCAGCCAAAGGCATCAAGGGTGAAAGTAATATGCATTGAGATAAGTTGCTCAACTTGTTTCTGGCGCTGCTTACGGCCAGTTAACTCAGCAACTTCTGTTTTAGATAAGAATGTATTCACAAAGTCCTCCTACGAATAAGTAAACATGACCCCATAAGGTCGTAGTAAATTTGGGATTTAACTTATTCGCGATAATTCGAGGACTTCGCTTCTGCTTATTTTCGCTGATTTCCCAATATTTCAGCGTTTTTCACTCTACTTTATGAGTTTTTGTTTTGCAATAGTGCGAATGAAATTAAAAGGGGCGATTTGTAGTATTTGGAAATCAATAAGTGAGCTACTTAAGAAGAAAATAGCTCATCAATAAACACTTAAATTTTGCCAAGGCTATAACCAACGTTGTTGAATGTATCCTAAGTTGCCAAGTTTTGGAGAGTAAGTTGGATAATACTTTCGCTTAAACTCAGCTACAGCATTTTCTTTACTGATCATATTATTTTCAAGCATATACATGAGAGCTATCGAAGGACTTCGAGATTCTCCTAGACTACAGTATACAAATACAGAGTACCCTTGATCTAAGTTGCTTTTTATGAAATTTAAGGCTGGATCTATCATCGCATCGTTAACATATTTTGGATCTTCACCATCAATCATATTTAAATAAATTGCATCTTCTGTTTCTTTAAATAAGTAGTTTGGGTGATTTGGATCACAACCTCTTCCAGTCCATCCCACTACCGACTGATGAGTGACAAAACCTCCAGCACGATTTAATGCACACACAATTCTCATTCCTTGCGACTTTGCAACAGAGTATTCTTCTTTAGTCCCAACATATAATTCTAAATGACTTATTTTTAACATACACATTCACCTTATAACTTACCTTGCACTTTATATATCAGTTAATTAGTACTTGTTTCGCTTTTACTATCAGATTGCGAACTCAAGAATAAAGAGGTATAAACAAACCTCAAAGTGCGCCACCACCAATAAACACAAGAAGCTGTACTTGAATAATCATCATCCAAAAGACCATGAGCAATATTGTTTCTTAAGTTGGGGCCGTGAGGGTGTGTAAGAAATGCTTTCATCTCAAATAGTAAGTTTTCATCAAAAATCTCTTCCGACTCTGGTTTACTTAATAAAGTAGATAACCCACACTCTGTGGCAATCCCATCCTTGGTATCAATTGTGGTTGTTGATACACCACTTTCATTGAGAATATCTCTCACTAGGTGCTCCCATTGAGGAGCCAATAGATGAATTGCTGTTGTAAAATCTCGTTGGAAACCGAAATATAACCCCTTTGCAAATAGTTTCGAACGCTTTGAAGGAATCACGGGGCTCACCGAACACAAACTTTCAAACATTGAAAGGTTTATATTATATTGAAGGTTCAACTCATCAAGAGCAGGTAACAGATCACTGCACACTATAATATCGGCCATTTGCACAGCAGCCTCTACTGCTTTAGACAAAAGCCGATCATCATGTTTATCTAACTCAACTTCATCAAACGCCTTATCAACTGCAATTTTTCTCCCGTCATGCGAGAAACGAATTGTGTTAAAGAGCGGATCTGTAACGCTTCTAGGTGCATTATTTTCAGATTCCACCAGACGCGATTTATCAAACCCATCAACTAAATGCGCAAAGTAAAGGATTGCTGTTTCTGCGCTGTCTTTCCCTGATACATACTCAATAGCCGACGCTGTCCACTGATCACGCTCCGGAAACGGAACATTAACCTTTGTGGTTACCATTTCAGCCAGAGTTTGCTTGCCAGCCTCACGATGCAAAACTTTAAGTTCGGATAGCTTTGCATGAATATTGAACTTACTTTTAACACTATTAGGTACTTTCCAATATGCTTGTATAGCGTTCTCATAAAGTGAAGCTTTCACAAGCGCTTGTTCCCTAATCGACGCTTCATCTTCCCATGTCTTAGCTATTGTAATTAAAGCTTTGCCCCAATCATCATTGCGTTTAAGCTGATAGTACTTTTTTGATAAAAACTCAAGGTAAAACCTTGCTTCGTAAAACTTGTCATGGCATAGAAAATCATTGATTAATGAGTTAAATTCTTCTTCTATACGTTCAAACTCCGTTGACTCAATCAATTGATAATCTTCCAATAATTCTGTAAGCCATATCTTCATAAACTTACTATTTGGATAGCTATCAAATATCGCATTGAATAACTTTCTTTTGATATATGTGACCTTTTCATATGCACCTTTACCTAGCTGACATGCTAGCCGCAATGCCCTTCGGTAATAATGAGATACACCTAGTGTGATCCAACTATCTCCATCTATTGCATAGCTTGAATAGAGGTCTATTGCCTTTAAAGCATTGCTGAACGGCTTAGGTTTAGAATAAAGCCAACACAAGTCATGAATACGAGCCACAAAAGCAGTGCAATTAATATGAGCAGAAAGCTTACTTAAAACTTCAAGCTCATTTTGAGTATATTCCCAGCCGTCACTTCCCCTAAAGCTAGACTTGTATGGATTTAATGGTTCCGAAGGATCTAACTTTAGATCGCAGACTTTTTTCAGTAACTCATATACTTTAACTAACTGTTCATCTGCTTTATGTTTGGCATCCTCAAGCAGTGGTGACACTAAATAACCACAGGAGTACATTATATTTTTATCGACAATAAACTTCGTATCACATCTCTCTAATGCTTCATTCGTGATAATCAATTCATATTCACCCACAAATTCTCCTTATTTTATGATTCTTTAATTTATTAAAAACACTAACGATAACTCTCTCCAGAGTGTATTCTGATGCCCTGTAATATTTCGCTTATGAAAATGGTTGGACAAGTATTGCACATTTACGCTCCTACAGTCCGGCAATGGAAAAATGGGCTAATGACTATACTCTATGCTACTTTGAATATGTCTATTTAAATGAGAACAAATGCACTTTAGCATCAACTGGAAGCGCTACTTTTCGTCATCATACTTACCCGCATACACATAAAACCCAAAAAGTATCGCTATTACAGTTGCAACACCGATTAGCCAGATAGTCAACGTCATAACTTCTTCTCCAACTGCTACAAATTGCCCCAATTTAAAGACTACCGCAGAGGTACATATTCTGCAGCCAGTTTAAATGCTACAAATCGCCCCCGGAGTTTCCGAGCTATGAAGCAAACACTTGTGACATCATCAAATACAAACACTATACTGGGGTCTGTGCTCTTAGTCCTCTCTTATTGGACGGAATAGCACATTGGCCAACTATGGCAAGAAATGCTCCTTCGGATTGCTACTTGGCCATAGTGGAGCCAGCGCGCCAGGCGCACAATAAAGAGAACAGAGGAGCTACAACATGAATCCATTAAAGTTTATTGGTCGATTTGCATTAGGTACAGCAAAAGGCTTAGTCGAAGCCTCTCTCGATAGCGAACAAACTGAAAGCCACCTAGACCAACCTATTGAGATTGACGGCTTTGCAAATTCACGTTGGATGACGAAAGACGGTAAGCTTCTGGATAAGCTCGATGATAAGAGCTGCCCCACTGACGGGGGTGCATTCGTAAGAGACTAAGTAAAGGTTTCTACACCTTTACTTTGCCGCCCCCTTCGTAGCTGCTTTAACTCCGGCCTGACCAGCTTTAGACGCAACTTTTGTACCTTTAGCCCCTGCACTTGCTGTACCTCCGCCTACTCCAGCCATACCAGAAATAGCAGATCCGAACCCTAAGCCGGCGTAAGATAGTATCGAGGTGACGAAAACCGGAAAGCCTATGAAAAGCGCGTCAGTTATCCGATTGCTCAAGAGCATTACATTCGGTTGCGTTATCAAATCTACCAGCGGTACATTTGACTGGTTGGCCACCGTTTCTATGTAAGACTTCTGCAACAGGATTGTCAGCTCCCAGAAAAAAGGCCACAACATCACTGAGCCAAGCAAAAAACTTAAAGCTGTAAGCATTTTAATATCAAACTTACTGATCACCATAACCAACGGGAAAGCTGTGATAATGACGAGCAAGACCGCTCCTTTGATTATCGGTGCAGCTAACTGTGTCAAACTAGCTCCTGCATACTCAGGCAAAGCACTAACTGTATTACCAAGCGTACCCGTGAAGCGATTGAACCAGCCAGCCAACGTCCCGCTAACACTTTCACCCAATAAGCCGTAGTCGCGAACCTCGGCATTCTCGATGCGGTTCATGGCCACTGAATTGAAAAAGCTCCGTTCCACCAGTTTGTTTTTATACCAAGTGCTACTCTCACCATCATTGGTGGCTAACAGCATGGTTAGCGTCTTGGATTTCTGTTCGTCAGGAACGTGGTCATATAACCTTTCTCTCAGGCTCATATTATTAGAACTGGCATGAAAGCCACCAAAGCCTGCTCCAACACCTAGCCACCATTCCTGGCAGCTCGGGAAGCCGCCCAGTTCATGTAAACAGCTACCACCACACTCAATCAGCCCATCTTTTTCCGCTTTCCAGCTTTCGAACCATTTGCTTATGTTCTTGTTGTTCCTCGCCGCTTGGAAACCTGGTATCAGACTTTGCGAGTAAAACCCCCTGCCAGTGTTTGAGTAATAAGCATCATTCATGAAATCCGGATGCCCTGGCCACGGCTGGTTGATGGTGTCCGGATCTTCAATCCAACTCACATTGTTATCGTTGCTTCGCGCAACCTGATTAAGCGCTGGCTTATAACACTGCTTTACAAACTCCTTAGTTTCAGCTCGAAGGCGAGGGTTTGTGATCTGCGTATTCATCAGGTTATTGGCCATTCCCTGCAGATTGAAAGAGCATGGCAGCTCGCTTATCGAGCCAAAGGACAAGCCAGTACCTAGCTTTAATGCAAGTTCTAAGAACATCGGCATTTTCAGCTCTTTGCCGCTTAGCATCACGGTTAAGTCTGTCGCCGGTATTTCATCCTCAAGCAACCCATAATCAATGGTTCCTTGCTCGGCCGTTTCACACACCCGAGAATAGGTGTAGACATTTTCCATCGTTAATGGCCGCAGCGGGTAAAACCCGACAATAAAAACAAACAACATTGTGTATGTCTGCATTTCCATTCGACCCAACAACTCACGCGCTTCAAAGCTCGTTTCCCTAATGGAAGTGACTATCATCATTGCAAATGGAAGTAGGAAAATGCCAGTGCCAATAAGCAGGCCAGTCAGAACGGCCAGGGCATAAAGCCCCGCCGATATGAAGTACAAGTCTGATATGCTTGAGACGATCATGCGCAGAACACCATGAGAAGCATGGTTCCCTCAAGGATGCACGACATTCTGATTACCCGGTTTTTTTCGGCAAGCAATACATCAGCCTGTTTCTCTGACAATGCCCCCCAGTAAACTAAGTGGCCAATCACTTTGCTGTAGTTGAGGAAGAAGGCGACCAACCCAATCAGGATAAAGCCATGCATGACATAACGCATCGAGCTGGCGCGGATTGTTTCGTGCGCATGAGCAAGTGATTGAACAACATCTTGAGGATTATCAGCATAGCCGCTGGTCAGTATGAGAGGTAAAACCGCTGAGAATAGGTAAAGCAAACCCATCAAAGCAACAGAGAAGATCAAACCACTTTTTAAATATTTTTTCATGTGACACCTTTCAATTAAAAATCATGTAAATAAAAACAATTAGCGGCCTTGGCCACCCACTAACAAATTCATTTCTATTTCACGATGACTTAAGGTGTCTCGTTTCTATTAAGTGAGATTTTACCTTTCTCAAAGGGGATTTTTTCCGAATGAAAATTAATTTACTTACGTTATATTCTAGGAGCCAACTAGTTCCAACTCCTTATAACTATTGCTGTTGTGGTAAAGATTTTCATCTTCAAACGCCATTTGTAAAGTGGTAAAGATAGTTTCTATTCTAAATCCAGTACTTTCATTTAACATCAAATACACATCAACTGTGGTATAACGCTGTTCGTGTATTAGCCGTTCATATTGTTCAACCAGCACAAGACGTGAGCCTGATGCTACGCATTCTGGCTCTGTAGAAACACAGTATGTATCTCGCCAAACTCGATAAGCTTGTGGGGTAATGTGGAAATCCGGTAAAAACCGCCTTATAAACGCTAGATTGGCACCTTTGTGTATTAGATCAATCACCATTGATTCTCGGCTAAATGCTAATGACGTAAATGCTGCAGATTTTGCGACAAGAGCATGATCTATATTCAGTTTTACAATCTGTTCTAGAATCAAACTACTGCGATAAATAGTCATCAAAGAAGCAGGAAAATCACACATAGCTTTTACTAGCTTGCTTGGCAATGAGTGTTTACTTCGTGAACCATACAGACTTGCCGATGAAAACAGGTTAGCAGATAAGTTCCCCATAAAAGCATCTATCAAATTGACTTCCAAACTATTTTCTTTGTCTTGCAGAAATTGGCTATAAGCATATTTAAGCTTTCGTTGCTGAGCTGCGTTCAAGCTGGGGATGTACTGTGCTAATTGAATCGCTTTATCGAAATTTGTTATGACAGCAATGGCCTTCATCCTAGTAAGTTCATTGCAAAATCTAGATTGCCAACTCATATTCATCTCACGCAATTTTATGCACACAGATCTCTCTAAACCGTACAATCTAGCCACTTCAGAAGCGCTTAACCCAGATGCAAAACTATATTGAACTGACTCACAAAGTGCTACCGCTGCTGCATGTTCCATTATCTTCCCTCTTTAAAGTCGATTGAAACGCTTTAATGGCCGCGCTAGCTGATTTTCCCGTGGCCACATAAACACCATTCATCCAATAACATTGATCACCAAACATGTGATATTCCATACCGCTGACACAACATTGAATTGTTTCATTGTTTTCAGAAACGGTGAAAAGCGCATATCCATACTCAGTTATTTTTCCCGATTTAATAACAGGCTCCATGTTATCCAAAATATCTTTTACTAAGCCTAAGGCGGTCATTATCTAATCTCCAATTTTTTGCTTAATTCATCTATTTGCTTATCTTTACGCTCGATGATTCGAGCCAATTTTTTAAGCTTGAACTTCGCTTGTCCTTGCACAATTTCTAGCTGCTTTTCTGAATCATGTGCTCGTCGATTTAACGCTTCTAAATCGCATTTAAACCTTTCCCATTCGGATGTTGGTATGAATAACCCTTCAACATCTCTGTACATTATCTTTTCCGCCAAATGCTCCCCCTATCATCGACCTAAATATATGACTGTGATCTGTTCTCGGCCGTGGCCGAGTTCATTCGAAACTTGTAATCGTGCTTGCCTATCAATTTGTTTTTGTTCTGGTGTGAGTTGTTTGTTTGTTGGCCCACCGGCGATTGGAGAGCGCCAACCGGTTAGTTCTAAGTAACGCTGTTGGGCATACATGTGTCTAAGGCCATGGTTTTTATCTAGCCCTGCTTGGCTTGTCTGTCGTTCATACGCTTTGAGTTGTTGAATATAGTTTCGGTCGGGGCGGATCAGTGCGCCTCCACCGACTTGGTTTTGCACTTGTTGAAGTAGATGTCGCTGAGATTCAGTTCTAATAGGAATGACTCTGGGACGACCGCCCTTTGTCCAGCTGGGTTTTAGCACTAACTGTTCGCCTCGAATGGCATAATTAGGTCGAAATTTAATGGCTTCTTCTCTACGTAAGCCAAACTCTCGCTGCAGCCGAAGTGAGAGTTTAACAAGTGGGTCGCTGACTTTCTCAAGCTTATTTTGCTCTAGTTCTTTTGCTTTTGACTCGGTAGGTGTGTAGGTTCGCTTTTCCAAATCAAGTGTGATTGCTTGGTTTGCACCATTGTTAGACTTTGGCAACATCGAGGCTTTGCCGATTTTTTCTGCCCACCATCTTACATGGCTAAGTCGATTTTTAATGGTGCCAGCAGATAACCCTTCCCCCTGCCAGCGCTCAACAAGATAGTTTACGTGCTTGGGTTTGAGTGATTGCACCGATTGCAAGCGGTATCCGCCCTGTTTAAGCTGAGCAGAGATCTGGACCAGTACTTTTTTACGCTCAGCCTTAACTCCAAAACTACCGTCTTGGTTTCTGAGCATAAGCCCTTGAAGCTGATATTTTAAATTACTCAATACTTGTTCACTCACCGTGTTTCTAAATTCGATTACACGTTATCAACCCAACTAACTATTTGAACCAATATCCAAATGGTAAGTTTTAAATGCCAACTGCACGTTGGAGCGTACAATTTCCGTATAAATACGGATAAGGGCACAACAGTTCAAAATGGCCAAATTAGCCTCGTTTTAGATGCTTCCCGCAGTGGGCGTGCATGATAAAGCGCAAATAAAAAATGTGCTCAGCACAGGTCAGTTAGGTCATAACATTTCTCCTATTTGGGTTCGTTAGGGATCGCTTAATTCTCTGCAAAACGCAGGTACAAATAGCCAAATTCAAGGCATAAAAGTGCCTAAATCAGATGAACTAATTTGTTAGGTAAAAAGCCCGAAAGCTTGGTTTCTAGTTGTGAGTAGATCTCACTGATATGATAAAGCCAAAGGCTTTATTTCTTGACGCGATGACATTCGTCTCGCTTTTGCTGGAATCGTTTTTAGAGTGTCATAACTCGCACATAAGTTCAACAAATAATTTCCCCTCTTTGTTCTGCTTTGTTTAGCGTGGGGTTTGCCACCGCGTCATTCCTCTTTGCTTCGCGGAATGACGCGGTCATTTGTGTTAAAGTTGTAGACTATGAGTTCGAGCAGAATGCTCAAAAAAGGCTTAAAAATGCAAAATAACAACCAACCTAAGACATCCTTGTTTAAGTATGTTGCTTCTGTAAAGCTCCCTATCAACTGTGTTGCATTTAGTGCTGTAACTTTTGTAGTCGTTTATGAGTTTTGGCTTTCAAAGCTTCCTGAGCTATTTTGGTGGGGTGCTGAAGTGTCTTTGATATGTAGTCAGATCTGCTTATCTATTATCGCAAGTTATGTATTCTACTTGTTTGTTGTGCACAAAAAAGAGCTTGATGACTGGCAAGCAATAAAGCCATCAATAACGGCACCTATTTCTACAATTTTGAAATCTCACCAGATGCAATTGCAGCATTTTAAAGATCACACCGATACAGAACTTAATCAGTACCCGACAAAAGATGAGCTAGAAGTTTCATTATCGAAAATATGTCCTAGAGACAAAACTGCGCCCGTGTTTTTGGCACGCATGAATTGTAATGCTAACTGGTACCAATACTTGGAACTTCGCTTACGAGAAAATGACGAGCTTCTTGCACAACTCTTCCGTCTATCACATTTTATGGATGGTGAGCTGATCTTCATTCTGCAAAAGTTACACTCTCTCACGCTTAAAAAAGCGGTATACGAACAAGCAAATATGATTGAGAATCCAAATATGGGTTGGCTTTCTGGCCAATTTTACCAGTATAGCGATGTTTGTAGACAACTCAGTGAATATAAGCGTAATTGCTTAGAATGAAGAACTCTTAGCGGCAACCTGATAATGGAGCCTAATTACTTGCTTAGAGAGTCAAAAACACTCCTATAAGCGCTTAGGCCTTTACTTATCACCCCGTTACTAACAGTTTCAACTTCATATGAGTCTATTGGATCAATAGCGCTTTCTTTCCAAGAAGAAAACTCATTGATTATACTTGCAGAAGTTGGTTCTATATTTTCAGGCCACAGTACTTCTCTCTCATTCATATAATAGTCTTTCCTATTTAACTCTTTGAAATCTAGAACCATATAGAACTTATGCCGCCAATATTCTTCGTGTTCAGATAGTGATGTTTTGTATAGATCTGTTTTTATCGCTTTAGCTATCTGATAGTACCTACATAAATGCCTAGCACAAGTTAGCCAGTTTAATCTGTCGGCTGAAGGTGGAGCACACCTCCCTTCATCGGTTAGTGCATCATAAGCCCATTTTAACGAGAGTACAGCTTGTTCAAAAATCTCCATATCCTGTGCCATTTCCATATCTAATCTCTGTTTTTTAACATTGGAGCGATATGTCATATAAGCGATAAAAATTGACAGTGGTGTCAGGCCGGAAATAACAACTTTCACTAGTTCTAAATTTATTACCACATTCACTCCAAAATATTAACAATCTGAATAAATACCATATATCAGCCGTTTAACTAAGAACCTGCAACTTTAGAACTTCCATTGTTTAAAGCTTTTACGCTCTCATGCCTTTCACTTGTGAACTCGATACAACTGCTTGGAATAGTTATGGTATGTACTCCATTGAACAAAGAGTGATATTGAGTTGAATTTTTTAAACTAAAATATGGGCCTGAGAAGGTATCATGAAATGACTTGCACTTTATCTGAATTTTCCCATCATTAAGACCTTCGTTTTTACTCATTGATTCAATCTGGCTTTTTGCATCTTCTAGCAACTCTTTAGCGTCAATATGCCCCACCACTCCTGCAGGTAAGATTGCTGTAATTAGAAACGCAAGTACCGAATAAACAATAATTGCAACCTGTAATCCTCCCTTTTGCACTGAGTTCGGCTGAATATTTTCAAGTGGCGTAATCAAGTCTATGTCTCTTACTATATTTTCTTTACGCTTTTGTTTTTTTAATACTTTATTAAACTTGTTTCTCACCCAGTTCATAACCCTATCAGTCAACAGGCACGCTGATATACCAAAACAAAAAAGAAGTAAAAGGCCGGTTAAAAAAGGCTCTTGCATATAGATCGTCACTGAATATGACAGGACTTGTTCGAAGGTCAATGGGTAGTAATCGGGATCGACTCTCAATACCTTAAGATACTCGACATAATAAACAGTTCCTTGTAAGTAGAAAAAGATGCTCAATAGCCAAATATGCTTTTGTAAAAAGTTGACCATGCGTCCAATCAATTGAGATAAATTCACAGCGTCTCCTTCCTTAAACAATGTCGATTAAGCATAACTTTTCTCATAGTCTGAACTAAATTGTCAATCTGGAGGTACTCCACGCAAGAAACTAGAGGGGAAATATCTAAAGCCTCAACCACGGCGAAACGCACCACCTCCTAGACTTGTTCACTTTTTAGTGTGTACCACTACTACTCAAAGGCTTTTCATCAGACATGCTCAAAATAACCTGCATCATATAGTCTTGAATTGCTTCACTTTCATCATCTGACACACCTTTCAACACAGCTCGTTTTGAAACGCACTCGACACCAAATCGCTCAAAGTCAGTTTGACCAACACAGAAAAATACATTTTCACCATTCAGATCATGCTGAAACGTTACTGGCTCAACTCCAAGCTCAATCTTTTCCATTACAACGGCTACCTTTAAAAAACTCAAAAATGATTTTGGCCAAACTACGTTTTGGTAAAAATCTATCTATTTATATTTAAACACTATATTTAAAGGCATCACCAGCTAAAAGTGATAGATCACTAAGTTTGTAGCTTTTAGCACTGATTTAAATTGAACGAAAAACACCTATCACTAATTTATATACACTGTACTCTCAAGTCGTTGCAAAGAGCGCATTTAGGCCCTTAAGTTGCTTAAACTAGGAAAATTCTGGTTTTCATTCATCTGGAGAAGTCAACGGAGAAGCTGTGTGCTCTATTTTTTGAATTTCAGGCACAACAAAGCCCTGCATCGAGGCAGTTCTGATTTAGCTTTGCGAAAGCTGTAATTAAGCTATGGGAATATCGCGGTATCGCTCGATTGGAGCTGCTTCGCGCTCTTTTTTGGGAATTATCGTTCGGCGCACTTTGGCTTTACTTGCCTTCACTTCACCAAATATAAACTTTGCTACACGACTTACTTGCTCTTTTATCACTGACAACAAACCAAGTGGCCGCATCGTTTCAATTAAAGACTTTACTGTCATGTATGCCCATCCCAACTTTTTAGAAAGCTGGGAAATGCTTTGTTGGTAGGTATCTCGTTTATTGCGTGTAGATAGTTTGCTAGCTTTGATTTTACTGCTTATCAACGCATGTAGCATCAGCATTTTGTGCTGATGTCGTGAATCATACCGGCTTTTAGAGTCGAATAAATGTAACTGAAGACCATAGAGGGGAAGTGTATTCGCTGCTTGTTGGCCATGAATGATTTGCGTGTAACTTTGAAGTAGTCGGTAGCCTAGTTGGTGTTTTAAATTAAGCCTCAATGTACGGCAGTAGCCTTTTGTACTCTCTTCGAACAACAATGGTTGTTTTTCATCATTTTCAGCGTTTAGAAGCTGACTCAGAGCATTTTTTACCGCGTTGATAGAATAGCAAAGGTGTTTTGCAATAGATGAAACGCTGGAGTTAAATTTTCCGTGTTTAGCGTGGTGATAGGCAATATGGCCCAAAACTAATGTCTGGGTATCAGATTTAGTTTCATGCAGCACTTCTAACGAGAAGAAAACTTGCGTCTTTTTACCTTGGTTGCACAAGTTTTGCTTTGCACTTGGTGCAAATTTATTTTTTTGGTTGTGACTCAACTCATTTTCGACAGGAACGTCGTCAGCAAATTTTTAACTACCTACTAGACACAGGATTACCCTACGGCTAAGATAGCCATATAAACACTTTCGAATGTTTATGAAAGCCGCGTTGGAAACTTAAGTCGCCAAACTTAATCTGAGTTTCTTTATCGCGGTTTTTTGCTTTCTGGCGTTCGCTAAATCGCCTCCGTCATGCGCGACGAAGTTATAGATTTTGTAGGAAATGGGTGTTTTTGTAGGAAACGGTATTTTCAAAATGCGCTGTAAGCGAGAAGGGATGGTGCCCAGAGGCGGAATCGAACCACCGACACGAGGATTTTCAATCCTCTGCTCTACCGACTGAGCTATCTGGGCAAATCTTTTTTAGTATCTAAATAACTTAATACCTAAGCTATCTAAAAATACAGGCTTTCGCCTAAATAAAGTGGTGCCGACTATCCGAGTCGAACGGATGACCTACTGATTACAAGTCAGTTGCTCTACCAACTGAGCTAAGTCGGCACACTAAATTATTGGTGCCCAGAGGCGGAATCGAACCACCGACACGAGGATTTTCAATCCTCTGCTCTACCGACTGAGCTATCTGGGCAAATCTTTTTTAGTATCTAAATCCTAAAAAACTCAATCAACTGAGCGTTCTAGAAAACACAGGCTGACGCCTAAATTAAATGGTGCCGACTATCCGAGTCGAACGGATGACCTACTGATTACAAGTCAGTTGCTCTACCAACTGAGCTAAGTCGGCACACTAATTCGTGTACCATGCAGTTTCTGCATGCACCACATTGCTAATGCAATGATTTTAATTTGGTGCCCAGAGGCGGAATCGAACCACCGACACGAGGATTTTCAATCCTCTGCTCTACCGACTGAGCTATCTGGGCGTGCGGCGTATTAAACGGGTTTTGCGGTTCTAAGTCAACCCTTTTTTTAAATACATTTATCGTTTGCACAGTTTTCAGACAAAGCGGTTAAAATACCGCTTTTTCGATGGAAAAACACTCGACTAGCTATGTTTTACGGTATTTAACGACTTTTATCTTTGAGTAAGGCAAATGACTCTAGACCTATAATAAAGAGAAAGCCAGCTCTTGAGGCTTATATACCTATAAAGGAGTGAAACAAACAAGAAGGTATGTGCTTTTGCTGTTCTGATACCACAGTTAGACGACACTTATTCACTCTTTTTGATTCTCGTCTTTATAGCACGTCTCCTGTTTCACGCCGCGCTTCGTTTTAATGTCGCGAAAGTTTCATTACGAACACCTTATTCATACCAAATTTGAAGCAACTAACGAGACTGTCTTTCAAGAAAACCGAAGCTACAGAGACTTATCTTATCAATCCCCCAAGGACTACCCCCTGATTGTAAAACGAATTTACACGGCAATATAGCAAGGTAACATGTAAGCCATTCGTTTACCGCAGCTCTAGTTCACCTAAATTACCTATACCTCACTTGGCGAGCAATATTGTCTCTGAACTAAAGTTGATATTAGCCTGCGTAATTACCGTCATGGACACTTATCATTTAACAAAAGCATTAAGTAGAATTTAATTTTTATTAAAGCTTACTGCTTTGCACATCGCAGGCGTAGTGAAAATTATCGAGATAACAACCTGATTATTTTAAGATTTAAAACAATCAGATAATCTTAGGCTATTGCCACTATTGATTGAAAAACGAGAGGTAAAAACTTGCCGAAGGTGATAGGATTGCTACAACTAATAAGTATAAATAATTCTTTCGGGATTAAGCATGCCAAATAGCGCGAACACCAATGCAAATGGACGGATACTTTTTTTATTTATCGCAATATTGATTGTTGGACTATGCAGCGCCGTAGGTGCTTACCTACTGCCAAAGCAGGCTGACGTCCCTACCGCACCAACCGTGAATCTGCAGCAGCAAGCAACAACAGTTGCAACTCCCCTTGCTAAGGTGGTCACACAACACGGTTTTGACAGTGCCAAGCAAATTGTATCCGCATTATTAGCTTCTAACGAGCATTTGGGCGCCTATTTGTATGTCAATACAGGGATGGGGCAACCAAACCTGGTATTTCAACAAAGTGCAAGTGAGCAAATCACTGCATTGAATCGTGAAGAGTCTTATAACAAAGACACAATGCAGGTTTATCACATGCCACTGCGACTAGATGAGCAAAACGTCGGTGAACTCATTTTGACCTATACGCCACCCGTTGCAGCTGCGCCATCAAGCGACCCATTCATTGCTTATGTATTACTCGCTGCTGCTATTATTAGTGCCTTGATGATCGTTGTGATTGCAGCACGTCGGCTTTCTGGCGCATCAAGCAACGATACTGAAGAACTCATCGCAGAAATCAATCACCTAACGATGGATAAAAACTACAAGTCGACGGTTGGTACTTATTATAGTGGCGGTCTGGCTGAGGTTGCTGAAGCAATAAATGCACTGTTAAAGCAAGTACAGTCATCCATAGAGTCCGATCAAGCAACGCAAAACGAGTTAAAACAGCTTCAAGAAAGTCTCGAAACCGAAGTTCAAGCCCGCACGCTGGCGCTGGAAAAAGCGATTTTAAATGCGGAGCGTGCAAGTGATGCCAAAACCACTTTCTTAGCCACTATGAGCCATGAGATCCGCACACCAATGAACGGCGTCATTGGTACCATTGATTTACTGCGCCAAACCGATCTTGACGGTGCTCAACACCGCCTCACCACGATTATTCGCGACTCGGCATTTTCTTTACTTGGTATTCTTGATGATATTCTCGACTTTTCTAAAATTGAGGCAGGTAAATTACGTATAGACAATAGTGCTTTCTCGGTGGCTGAAACCACAGAGGAAGTCGCACGTGTGCTTTCATCAGTAGCGAAAAAGCGTAAATTAGACTTACAGCTGTTTGTTGCTCCTGACATTCCAACAAATTTAGTTGGTGACACAGTTCGCGTTAGACAAGTACTTTATAACCTTTGCAGTAATGCCATTAAATTCACGACTACAGACGACTCAACCCAAGGTTATGTAAAAATCTCCGTTGAAGTTGCACAAAACACCTCGGAGCATTACACCCTACGCTTTACCGTCACTGACAATGGTAAAGGCATGACAAAAGCTCAGTTGAGAGAAATTTTTAATCCGTTTATTCAAGCAGAAGGCTCTATCACCCGAGAATTTGGCGGTACAGGACTTGGCCTTTCTATTTGTAAAAGTTTAATCGAACTCATGCTAGGTAGTATCCATGTTAACTCAGATATTGGCATGGGAAGCGAGTTTGTTGTGGAATTACCATTTAGTGTGGATGGCAAAGTTAATTACGTAAACAAACAAATGTTAAACGGTCGCACTGTTGCTCTGCTCACCCCAAATAATGAGAGACGCACCATTTTAAATCGCTACCTTTCATTTATGGGTGCGAACGTGATTACTATTGATGAAAGCGAGATAGCCGAACACCAACACGAGGACAAATTGATTTGGGTGTTAGACGGTTTAGACGGCATGGATAAAGTCAATGAAGAGCTAAGAACCGTAGTCTACTCGCTTGAGAAAAACGAACAGCAAGTTGTTGTCTTAAGTAAAATGGACGAAGCAGCGCTTAATCACAAAAATATTTTCTATCTCAATGCATCACCGTTGTGTAAGTCTAGCTTTATGACGGCTATCTTGGTCGCTGCCGGTTTGCATAAACCAAAGGAAATTAAACCTTCTCGCACCATCAACGACTTTTTAAGCGTTGATGAAGCCAGAGCAACCAACAAGCTGGTGTTGTTAGTTGAAGATAACGTATTAAATCAGCAAGTGCTGACCGACCAATTACACCTGTTAGGCTATGGTGTCGAGGTTGCAGAAAATGGTGAGGAAGGCTTAGAACTTTGGAAAAAAGAGCACTTCCCAATCGTACTAACTGATTTACATATGCCTAAGATGTCAGGCTACGACATGGTAAAACATATTAGAGACTATGTAGAAACCGCAACCGATACCATTGAGCAACCATACATCATTGCCGTGACAGCTAATGCACTAAAAGGTGAACGAGAACGTTGTGAGGCGGGTGGTATGAATGACTATATCACCAAACCAGTAGAGTTAAATGTACTAGAAGCAACGCTCAATAAATGTATTGAAAGCTTACCAAAAACACAGCAACCACGACAAAGTACTGAGCCATCAACTGTCGCACCAGTAGCCGTTCGCCAAGTACAGGCAGGATCAGAACAAGCGTCCGAGTTAGAGCCAGCTGTTGATGAGGCTATAGTTGTAGAGTCTGAAATTATTGAAGCTGAGGCCAGCGAACCAGCTCCCGCTATCAATATGGACATGCTCAACAAGTATGTGAACCATGATGAAGCGAAACGAAATCGCTTTTTCCGAATGTACTTAGAACAAAGTAGCCAGTTAACACGAGATGTAAATGGTGCGGTGATCACGATGAGCCAAGAGGAAATCATTGAAGCTTGTCATCAACTTAAGTCCATCTCCAAAACTATCGGTGCCGAAAAAGTAGCAGAAACTGCCATAGAGTTTGAGACTTTATGTAAGGAAGGCACGCTGACCACCGATCAGCTGATCCAAATGCGTGATAAATTGGAGCAGGACTTTTTAGCTGCAACCGAGTTTATTCAACAATATTTGAGTCAAGAAGCGTAATGATATGGGGGTGGGTAGCACTGCCCCCACAAATCTTATCGCTAATTGGTTGGAAGCGTTTTTCTCGACTAGGTAAAGACAAATGGATCGCAGGGACAACCTGCTCCCACACCTGCAATAAATGGTAAATATCAGCGATAAAAAGATACATAACCTTAATGGTTACGCCATTCATTGAGATATAACCGCCACCTAAAAGAATGATCCTTCCCTGAATCACTGACCGCATTTTATGCGCTTTCTGACTCCAAACACTTCCCCTATTAATTCTCACTGAGTATACTGACGCACTTTTTTAAATTAGTTAGTCGTTACATACAACAAACGCTAGTTGAAATAGGTACTGGTCACCCGTTCAAAAAAAGTACAGGCATGCCTGAGTTCATACAAGCAAATATCTGATTAAGATTTTTACTCGGTGACTCGATGAGCAATGCTAATCTGCATTGAAAAGTGTTCTATTTACCGCGCATCGCTTCAAACGTTGCATGTTAAGTACATGGCTCATTATTCAGTGTTGATTGAAAAACATTAGATGCAATAACGCATCCTTTATAAAAATGGCCAGATACAACACATTGATTAGATTAGGAAGTACATATGAATTCAGTTCCGAAGGCCGGAGAATTTCTGGGTCACCCTAAAGGCCTCTTCTTATTATTTGGTACCGAAATGTGGGAGCGCTTTGGCTACTACGGTATGCGTGCCATCTTAGTTCTTTATCTTGTAGCACAAGTTCAAAATGGTGGCTTCGGTTGGAGCAATGCCGACGCACTAAGCCTTTACGGCACATTTACGATGGCCGTTTATCTCACCCCACTGTTTGGTGGTTGGCTTGCAGATAACGTATTAGGTCAGCGCAAAGCCATCATTATTGGTGGTATTTTAATGGCTACAGGCCATTTTATTATGGGTATTCCTCACAGCGTTGTGGCAGGACAAGAAGTAAATGTCTTCTACCTTGGTTTAGCACTGCTTTGTTTAGGTAATGGCTTATTCAAGCCAAACATCTCAACAATGGTTGGTGATCTATATCAAGAAGGTGATAAGCGCCGTGACGGTGCATTTACTATCTTCTATATGGGTATCAACTTAGGTGGTGCATTAGGTCCACTTGTTGCGGGTTATGTAGCAGCAGTCGTTAACTGGCAGGCAGGCTTTATCGCAGCCGGTGTTGGTATGATCATTTCTGTGGTTATGCAGCTTATCTTAAGCCAGAAATACCTTGGCGATATCGGTAAAGTACCTTCAGCTAAACTTTCTCAACAGATGTCTGACTCACAGACTAAAGAACCGCTTACGAAGAAAGAAAAAGATCGTATCCGTGTTATTTTCACCATGAGTGTTTTCTCAATTATCTTCTGGATGGGTTTCGAGCAGGCTGGTGGTCTGATGAACCTATTCGCAAACGACTATACCAACCGTATGTTTATGGGCTTTGAGATCCCGGCTTCTTGGTTCCAGTCGCTTAACTCTATCTTCATCATTGTATTTGCGCCATTAGTAGCGATGATCTGGTTAAAGCTAGATAACAAAGAACCGAACTCTCCAGTGAAATTCGCAATTGGTCTGGTGTTCTTAGCACTTGGTTTCTTAACCATGATGCTTGCGCTTGCAACAGAAGGTGGTGAAGCCGGTGGCACACTTCAAATCAGCATGATTTGGTTAGTGTTGTTCTACATGTTCCACACACTTGGTGAACTATGTTTATCACCAATCGGTCTTTCTATGGTAAGTAAACTAGCACCGCTACGTTTAGCATCACTGCTAATGGGTATTTGGTTCCTATGTACGGCTGTTGCAAACAAGCTTGCTGGCCTTGTTGGCTCTTTCATCGGTGAAGGCCAAGAAGCAATGGAAAACGCGATGAGCATCTTCATTGGTTTAGGCGGCGTAGCCTTGCTGTCTGCTGTGTTAATGTATCTATTAAGCAACAAGCTTGTAGATTGGATGCACGGCGCTGAGGGCAAGCACGAGCCTCATACGCAAGAGCATTACCTAGCGGAAGAACTAGAAGTATCCGCTGAAAAGCAATAATATTTGCTGTAAACCACGCTGATTTAGCGTGGTTTACCTCTCCCCCAACAGCCAAATGTAAAGTTTTGAATACACTTAGCATCATTTCCCCTCTCAATTTAGTCGTGTGATAAAAATCCTCCCTCTCATATAACTCACCAATCAAAAACATAAAAAGCAAATAAAATCAAAATAATACAAAAACAAAGTTACAAAATACCCCACAAAACTCCTTGCTGTTTTTAGTCAAAATTCAAGCAAAAATAATTATCGTCACGCCTGTGTCAATTTTGTGTCTTTTACATGGCAATTGTGCAACTAAATTTACAAAGTCTCATACTGCTATTTACTGCCTCTAGCTTCCCCTTTGCAGTAATTTGATTAATCATCCAGTCATAAATACTAACAAGTCACCCAGTGCTTAATACGGGAGTAAAACAATGAGTGAAGTAAATAATCCACTAGGCCTAGTCGGCATCGAGTTTACAGAATATGCAACACCAGACGCTGATTACATGGATAAGGTATTCACTGACTTTGGATTCTCAAAACTAAAGAAATTTAAAGATAAAGATATCGTTTACTACAACCAGCACGATATTCACTTTTTGTTGAATAACGAGCGTGAAGGCTTCTCAGCACAGTTTGCTAAAAGTCACGGCCCGGCTATTTGTTCTATGGGCTGGCGTGTAGAAAATGCGCAAAAAGCGTTTGAAACCGCAGTTGAGCGTGGTGCAAAACCTGCGACTGATTCAACACACAAAGACTTACCATACCCAGCGATTTACGGTATCGGCGATAGCCTTATCTATTTCATCGAAAACTTTGGCGATAAAGGGTCAATCTACGAGCAAGACTTCGTTGACCTAGACGAGCAAAAGGTTGTTGAAGACAAAGGCTTTAAGCGCATCGATCACCTAACAAACAATGTTTACAAAGGGACGATGGAAACTTGGGCTAACTTCTATAAAGACGTATTTGGCTTTACTGAAGTTCGTTACTTTGACATCAAAGGTCAAAAAACGGCGCTGCTTTCTTATGCACTTAAGTCACCATGTGGCACCTTCTCTATTCCAATCAACGAAGGTAAAGACGACAACAACAACCAAATCGATGAGTACTTAGATGAGTACAATGGTCCAGGTGTTCAGCATTTAGCATTTTTGACTGACGACTTGGTTAGTTCACTAGATAAACTAGACAAGAGCACTATTGCTACCTTAGATATCGTAGATCACTACTACGACACTATCTTTGACCGTGTGCCTTGGGTTAAAGAAGATAAAGAAAAGATCAAGCAGCACCAAATCCTAGTAGATAGCCAAAGCGAAGACTGTTACCTACTACAGATCTTCACTAAAAACCTGTTTGGCCCAATCTTCATCGAAATGATCCAACGTGTTGACGATGGCGGCTTTGGTGAAGGTAACTTCCAAGCGTTATTCGAGTCAATTGAACGCGACCAAGAGCGCCGTGGTGTAATCTAAACACACACATCAAATTAATAAAAAAGCAGCTAGCGATAGCTGCTTTTTGTGGTTTATCAAATTGCTATTACGACTTGAGTTTTTCACTTTTGACCATAACTCAAGTTGAAAGCCAAAATTAAAGGAAAGGCAATGTCTCAAATTAATGAAACACACGACATCCAATTAACAAGTTGGGTAGCTAGTGCGAATGCGACTGGAACTGATTTCCCTATTCAAAACTTACCTTTTGCAGTATTTCGTCGTAAGAACAGTAATGAAGAGTTTCGCGGCGGTGTTGCGATTGGCGATCAAGTACTAGACCTTGGCGCTGTTGTTGACGCTAACCTATTTACAGGTGACGCTGCTGAGGCCGCCGAAGCTGCAAATGCCCCAGCATTAAATGAATTTATGGGTATGGGCCAGCAGTACTGGTCAGCACTTCGACTTGCCCTGTCTCGCGCATTACGTGAAGGTTCTGAACTGCAATCAAGCCTTGAAGGTGCATTGGTTGCACAGGATGACGTAGAATACGCTCTACCTTGCCACATTGGCGATTACACTGACTTTTATACCTCAATCTACCATGCAACAGCGGTAGGTAGCCTGTTCCGTCCTGATAACCCACTGCTGCCAAACTACAAGTGGGTACCAATCGGTTACCATGGCCGTGCATCGTCTATTGATGTATCAGGTCAAACTTTCCCTCGCCCTAAAGGCCAAACCAAAGCACCAGATGCAGATACACCGTCATTCGGTCCTTGTAAGCGTCTAGACTACGAATTAGAGCTAGGTATTTACTTAGGTAAAGGTAATGAACTTGGCGACTCTATCGCAATTAAAGACGCTGAAGATCACGTTTTTGGTTTTTGTTTATTCAATGACTGGTCTGCACGTGACTTGCAAGCATGGGAATATCAACCATTAGGTCCATTCCTTGCGAAAAACTTTGCTTCAACGGTTTCTCCTTGGGTTGTGACCACAGAAGCACTTGCACCATACCGTACTCAATGGCACCGTGATGAAAACGATCCACAACCACTGGAATACTTAGAATCAACGCAAAACCGCGAGTCTGGTGCTATTGATATTCGTATGGATGTCTTACTAGAGACTGAAAAAATGCGTAGCGAAGGCGCTAAACCAAGCAAACTGTCTGAATCCAGCTTCAAGCACAGCTATTGGACGGTTGCGCAAATGGTTACACACCACACAGTGAACGGCTGTAACTTCCTACCAGGCGATATGTTAGGCTCAGGCACGCAGTCTGGTCCTGAGCATGTAGAAGCGGGTTCATTACTCGAACTATCACGCGGCGGCAAAGAAACTATCACGCTTGCAAACGGCGAAGAGCGTAAGTTCCTAGAAGATGGCGATAAAGTGATTATGCGCGGTTGGTGTGAAGCCCAAGGCTATAACCGTATCGGTTTTGGCTGTGTTGAAGGCACTGTACTTCCAGCAAAATAATCGCAATTATTCGTGAGTTAATCGCAATTTTATTTACTTTTAAATCAAAGGCATGATTATTTCATGCCTTTTTTTAGTTCTAAAAACTGGAAATTTGACTAAAAATTGTTAGAGTGTAGCGCTGATTTAAATCTGAGGTTGAATGTTGCAAGTACTCAAGCGCCTATATCTAAAGCTGTTTAAGCCGACTCAATTAATTGTTCGTCAAGACGCAACTGTCAAGATGTTAAAATTACCATCTTGGGTTCAAGCTTGCTCGATTTTGATTTTGCTCGCTGTCGCTATGTGGATAGCCAATGCCTCACTCAAATTACAAGAAAACGGTGACCAGCTTACTAAAGAGCAACAAAACTTAGCGCAGCTGCAAGCCAAGTGGCAAACAGAAAAATCACAGCTTCAAGCGCAATTAGCACAGCAAAAAGGCATGCTTGACCAACTGTCACAGCAGCACAGTGTGCTTGAGTCATTGGTTGACTCGACTCAAACAACTGACGACAACGTAGCGGAAGGCGAGTTAGAAGAAACACCGACAGACCTTGGTAGCTCACAACCAAGCACCACAACCGAATTTGCTCCACAAGCCAGTCTCCTACTCATTCAACAACGTCAGCTCAGCGAACAACTTGGGCAATCGTTCGGCGCTGAAATTGCAGCGATGCAAGAGTCCATCGACAGTGCGGGATTACAACTATCATCTGACTTCTCAGAAGCACAAGGTGGTCCCTACTTCCAAGCCGACTTAGAATTGGTAGAAGCCAGCTTTATTAATGCCATTGACCAATACGCTGTTTATGCGCAGTTAGCGACGATGATTGGCCAACTGCCAGATACACTGCCTGTCGCTCAGGAGAAATATTATGTCTCCAGTGCTTTTGGTTTTCGTAAAGACCCGATCACTGGCCGCCGTGCCTATCATAAAGGTATCGATCTCGCAGGTTGGCACAAAACACAGATAGTAGCCCCCGCTTCTGGCACTGTTAAACGAGCTGGGAAAAATGGCGGCTATGGCAACTTTATTGAAATTGAGCACGCCAATGACATCACCACACGCTACGGCCACCTTCACACCATCAAGGTAAAAAAAGGCCAGCAAATCAATAAAGGTGACGTAATTGCACTAATGGGTAGCACAGGAAGAAGTACAGCGACGCACTTGCACTATGAAGTGATTCAAGGTAAAAAACACCTAAACCCAATTAAAATCGCCCGCGCATTCAATAAGTAACATCTAATTGCAATTACGCTGCGATAGTGAGGCATTCGTGTTTAATTCTTTTAAAAACCAACGAAACGACGTCCCAGCCATTATTGCTCAAAGCACTAAAGTCACGGGCGATATTGTCTGTGAAGGTGAACTGCAATTAGATGGCACCGTCCATGGTAACCTCAACATCGAAAAACTAATCATCGGCAATAAAGGTTTAGTACAAGGTAATATCCAAGCCAATGAACTGACGATATTAGGCAAAGTGGAAGGTGATATTCATGCCAAACAAGTCACGCTGCTTCCTAGCGCTCAAGTGTTTGGCAATATCGAACACGAGACCTTAACGATTGAAGCTGGTGCGCATGTCGATGGTAAACTGACGCACCGTAACGAGCGAACCAATAACGTCACGGCAATTGACTCTACCGGTGATCAAACCATAAACAATTAAGATCTTTTCGCGCTGATATACATGTTAATGTCGGCGTGAAACACTTTCTCTCCCGCAGTATTAAAAACTTCCACCGGTACAACTAACTCTTCTTTATCTTGCCATGCTCGCGGGTATTCTATTTGCGCCACGGCATGCAGATCGGTCTCAGCTTTAGCTAAATATTGCACTGACATCCCCTTTGGGATCCAGCGATGGGTTTTATGGTCGATGGTTGCGTCTGTCATGACTCCAGCACATAACTCCGCAAGATTACACTGAGCAATAGCGTGAACCGTACCTATGTGGTTATGAATGGCTTTACGGTTACGAATTGTGGCCCTACAAACGCCGGGCTTCAGTTGTATGATTTTAGGCTTAATGGTGCCAAAGTAAGGTGCCTTACGACATACCGCCTTACTGAACATCCATTTACCAAATGGCAACCAACTCATCCTTTTATAAATTTTTAAAAGTGGTGCAGACATAAGATTTTTCTAAAATGATTTTGCTTAAAATTAACACATCTGACCAGTTAATCAACCGTCTGCAATTCTCAGCGAATAAAATATCTTAAAAATTTGCTAAATCGGCGCTTTGTCCTGTCTTTTCTCATTCTCCACAATACAATAACGGCCAAAAGGAGACGCCATGACCCAATCAAATTCAAAAGCACTGATTTTTATTCTCGCTTTACTTGTTATCTTTTGCCCTTTAGGTATCGATCTCTATCTACCTGCGTTTGTGGACATGCAGTCCAGCCTTCAAGTATCAGAAAGTCAAATTCAGCAAACCGTGAGTATTTATATGTTAGCTGTGGGTCTTGGACAATTGATAGCAGGTCCGCTTGCGGATAAATACGGCCGTAAGCCGGTTGCACTGGTTGGAATCGTTTTGTTTGCGCTTGGCGCCGTGATGGCAAGCACAGTCTCCACTTGGCCACTCATGATGGTAGCTCGAGTGTTACAAGGCCTAGGCGCTTGTGCCACATTCGTCAGCGCTTTTGCTATTGTTCGTGATAGCTTTGGACACAAAGGCAGTGGCCAAATGATCACTTACCTCAACGGTATTGTATGTTTTATCCCAGCGTTAGCGCCTATTTTAGGTGCGTGGCTCACTGTCGAATTTGGCTGGCAGAGTAATTTTAGCTTTTTGTTTGGTTTTGCTATTGTTGGTCTCATCTTGGTTTCTCTTATCTATAAAGAGACTCGCCCCGAAGATACACATTACAGCGGTCATATCCTAGATTTGAGACGTTTTAAGCCGATGCTCAGTAGCACGACTTTCATTTACAATGCCGCCTTAGCGATGCTTGGTATGGCTGCAATGCTGGTATTTGTGATTTCGGCTCCGGGGTGGATCATGGCAAAAATGGGTGGCAGTGTTTCCGACTTCACGTTTTGGTTTACTGGCAATGCAGCGCTGAGTATTGTCGCAAGTTTCATTGCGCCCCACTTCATCAAGCGCAATAGCCAGAAGTCGCTCACCTTTGGCCTCGCCGTTTTTAGCTTTAGTGGCCTGTTGTTACTGGCTTTGCCACAAACTAAAATAGCGCATTTTGTACTGCCTATGTATATGGCATCAGTCGGCTTTGCATTTACGATTGGAGCAGCGGCAGGTAAAGCGTTATCTGGGTTTGCGAAACAAGCTGGGACGGCTTCAGCGTTGATTGGGGTATTACAGATGAGTGGCGCGGGGGTACTTGCAACCATGACGCAACCACTGGCATTGGATGCCCCGATGCAACTCGCGTTGCACTTACTACTCGCATTACCTTTCTTACTGCTGCTGGCTACGAAGCATCGCCACCAGCTTCACAGTGCAGCTTAAGCATTATTTATCGTAACGGTAGTAAAATTGTCACAACTAGCAATGATAATAGTCATACAGACAGCATCAGTGTTAAAGGCGGCGGTACATACGGCTACCAAGTGTGCGAACAAGGTAGCACTGCGGCCTGTTCAGCAACACAAACTGTTGTGTTTTAACTCCCAACCAATTCAAGAATGCCGGTCTTTTGATCGGCATTTTTTATTCTACTACTCTCCCCCATCTTTTGTTGATAACTTGTTCGGATCCCTCTCTTAAGATCTGGATAAAACGGGTAAACCTGTGACCACAGAAATTTGTTCATTTCCATTTCACTTCTACACTCTATAATGGATTTGGACAGTCACAGAAGGAGTTCATGAAATGAGTACATCGGGTTATACACCACCTAAAGTTTGGCAGTGGCCATGGCAAAGTGGCGATGGTAGTAAATTCGCGAATATCAACCGCCCTACTGCAGGCGCAAGATTCGAAAAGTCCCTACCGCAAGGCAAACACCCGTTACAACTCTACTCCCTCGCGACCCCAAACGGCGTGAAAGTGACTATCTTGCTAGAAGAGCTTTTAGCTGCCGGGGTAAAAGAAGCAGAATATGATGCCTTTTTAATTAATATCATGGAAGGTGAACAATTTAGCTCAGGGTTTGTTGCACTTAATCCAAATTCTAAGATCCCCGCGTTATTAGATACCAGCACCAAGGAACCTACCAAAATCTTTGAATCTGGCTCAATTTTGCTTTATTTAGCTGAAAAGTTTCAAAAGTTCATTCCTCAGGATCCTACAAAACGCACAGAGTGCCTCAACTGGTTATTTTGGCAAATGGGGGCTGCGCCACTACTTGGTGGTGGATTTGGTCACTTCTATGCCTACGCACCCGAGCACTACGAGTATCCAATCAACCGCTACACGATGGAGGTGAAGCGCCAACTGGACTTACTAAATCAACATTTAGCCACAAGAGAATATATTTGTGGCGATGAATACACTATCGCTGATATGGCAATCTGGCCGTGGTATGGCGTGCTAGCCCAAGGGCACCTATACGATGCGGCAGAGTTTTTAGACGTCAATGGCTATGAACACGTGATCCGCTGGGCTGGACTCATCGCCTCAAGAGAAGCGGTCAAACGTGGAAAAATGGTAAATAAAACATGGGGAGAACCTCATGAGCAGCTTCATGAAAGGCACGACGCCAGCGACTTTGATACCAGCACCCAAGACAAACTAGCACCATAACCTTATCTTGGTTTAATTCTTGGTTTAACAGGGGTTAGCTTTATCTTCCGGGTTTGATTAATCAGATTTAATCAAACCCGGTTGTCTGTGTATCAGAAAAGAATCGTGTTAGTTTATTTTATGCTTAAGAACAAAACGGTATTCGACGATGAACGTTTTTTAAAAAGCTAAGTCGTACAATGGGGTGAGCTCTACACCTAACTAGAGAAGCACGAAAAACCATGCATTATTTGTGTTTGTGTCAGTAATAGCTGAATTTTACAGGTAAGTGTTGTCGAAGTAATAAGCTCTTTGGCCTTGATTAGACACCCCACTGGTGCGCATTTATTTAGCAATGAATTGAATCGTTTACACCTTAGCTGAGCCTTTAACTAAACTGGACGAATAAGCCATCCCCTTGAGTAGTGCAAGATTAAGGTTAACCGATGAATGTCTAGTGGCCCTAAACGATAAGTTGTATCGACTGATTTAGGCAGCGATGAGATCGCAATAAGAGATTACGGCGTAACGCCCCTATATGTGTTTGTTATGCGCCTTTCCAGACTTTCGCCGACTGGATCGCTTTTTCTAACACTGGCCAACTCAACATGCTCGCTTGATACTCTCCCGCCTTACCGTTAAATGTAATTCCGTAACTTTTCAACCTAAACGCTAGGATTGAATAAAATGCATCTACAGCACTGGCAGATTCAAACATAAACGGAAGTTTGGCTGAACCAAAAATCTCTTCGACTCTTCCTAACTCGCGATTGAAAGCATCACCAATATTTTGCAGGGGAGCCACTGAAACTAAAGTGAAAGGACAGGCATTTCTGAGGTTAACAAACCCAGAATGTAGCTCTGAGCAGAGACTCCTTGCAACAGCCCTTTCAGTACGAGCTTTGGGGTATAGTGTACCTTCTGACAGTTCATTAAAATACTCAGCAATAGCAAGCGAGTCATGAACCTTCAAGTCTTCGTCGATTAGTAGAGGAACTAATCCCGTATCAGAAACCTTACCCAACGAATCACAATAGTCTGTCTTGGCTAAGTCAATCACATTTACGTCAAAATCGACATTTGCGATTTGACCACATATCCAGGCTCTCAAAGACCATGTCGAATCAGTACCAACGATTAACTGCATTAACTTGAACCTCCATTGCGCAAATTTTAAGTCGAATAACATTTTAGTATTTATGCGACACACAGTTTGTGTTGCATAATCGCTTGTTGGACTGAGTGCTACCCGCTCGATGTGTCAGAGTTGGTGTTATTTATGCTATGGACTTACTTAGAAAAAATAGGCTTTTTAGAGGCTTTAGCTCACTTAGCTAGTCTACTCAGTTTAGCTATTATTGTGTTAAGCTTTCCAGGCATCGCCCAGCGTTTATTGTGTATTCATTACACCTAAATTTGGCTAGATAAGCAATTATATTTTTTACATGTACAGAGGCTGTTAGCCTGAGCAATTAAGCAGGTTAACTAATTGATTTTACACAGCAGCCCTAATCAAGCCCCCCTCCTTGGCTTATATCAAAGCGCATCCATGCGCTCCTCGTTCATTCTTTTTAAACGACGAAAAAGAACGAACCAAGAAAACGTCGCCCCAGCATCACACTCAATCCTCAAATCCTAAGCCGATATAGTGCAACCGCCTTGTAAGGCACATCCTTGTGCCTGACAAGACTTGGCCGACATCCTGTCGGCACATTGCATATCTGCTTATGCTTTTCGGGTGTGATGGAGGGGGAATAAGTTGCTTTCAAGATCTTCTACGGCTTTTATGATTAAGTTGCTTACAAGCACCACAAAAACGATCGGTGTGAATTCCTAATTAACAGTCTAAATTGTTTTGTGGGAGGTGGTTTACCCGCCGAGCTGTTATGTTTTTCGGGTGTGGTAAAGGGGGATTAGTATTGACTGCAAGTTCTAGTTTTTCTCTCAAAAGCAGCTAATTTTCCTACAAGCACCAAACAAAACTATCAGCGCCTTGTGTCTCCCTCATCACACCCGAAAGTAAATTACCAATGAGTCATTTCAACGCATGGATGCGTGAAAAGCTGTGACAGGGATAGGGATGTCCCTTACACCGCGGTGACGTTCATATTGGCAATTTACTTGAGGAGTCAGTGTGATGTTGGGAGTGCCCTTTCTTTTGCATACTTGTTCTTTGGGCATCAAAGAAAAGTATGTCGTAGCCCATGGATGGGCGTCGAAACTAGTCAGGAGGACATATTAGCTTTACCCTCCTTGGCTTATATCAAAGCGCATCCATGCGCTCCTCGTTCATTCTTTTTAAACGACGAAAAAGAACGAACCAAGAAAACGTCGCCCCAGCATCACACTCAATCCTCAAATCCTAAGCCGACATAGTGCAACCGTCTTGTAAGGCACGTCCTTGTGCCTGACAAGACTTGGCCGACATCCTGTCGGCACATTGCATATCGGCGTATGCTTTTCGGGTGTGATGGAGGGGAAATCGCGCTGTCTGTTAGTTCTGGTTTTATCTCCTGAAGCAGCTAAGTCGCTTACAAGCACCACAAGAATTTATCAGCGCCTTGTGTCTCCCTCATCACACCCGAAAGTAAATTGCCAATGAGTCATTTCAACGCATGGATGCGTGAAAAGCTGTGACAGGGACAGGGATGTCCCTTACACAGCGGTGACGTTCATATTGGCAATTTACTTGAGGAGTCAGAGTGATGTTGGGAGTGCCCTTTCTTTTGCTACCTTTTCTTTGGGCAAGCAAAGAAAAGATAGTCGTAGCCCATGGATGGGCGTCGAAACCTGTCAGGAGGACGGGCTGACTTTACGGTAAATTTCGAGCTACCAGCCGTTAGCAACATAAACCTCCATGTTTAATATCAAAGCGCATCCATGCGCTCCTCGTTCATTCTTTTGAAACGACGCGATCGAGCGAACCAAGAAAACGTCGCCCCAACATCACACTTAATCCTCAAATCCTAAGCCGATATAGTGCAACCGTCTTGTAAGGCACGTCCTTGTGCCTGACAAGACTTGGCCGACATCCTGTCGGCACATTGCATATCGGCTTATGCTTTTCGGGTGTGATGGAGGGGGGGAATAAGTTGCTTGTGAGATCGTCTACGATTTTTACGGTGAAGCTGTTTGCAAGGGTTACAAAAACTATCAGCATAGCCTCCTAATTAGCATTGCAGACAGCTTTGTGGGAGGTGGTTCACCCGCCGAGCTGTTATGTTTTTCGGGTGTGATGAAGGGAAAATGCTGTAGTTTGTGAGCTTGGTTCTTACTTAAGCAGCTGAACTTTTAGGCTACGTTGAGCATAATGATTCAATACCTCCCAAAACAAAATCTTAACAATTCAGTGATGTAGATTTCGCCAGAACCCTGTATTATAAGCCAGTTAAAAGCTTTGGAACGGGTGCGCCTGTAATTGAAGCGAATGGATACTAAAATCAATAACTGTGCTTATGGAACTTTTTGCGCGAATGGAATGATATTATGATCAAGAAAACCGCCATCATCATTGCAATATTGGCTGCTATTAGCGGCTGTAAATCGCTGGTTTATAAAGGTAATAAACTTTACGAAGCAGGAATGTACCGCCAAGCTGCTGAATACTATTCACAAGCACTCGCGGAAGACCCTGAGGATCTTGAAGCGAAACAAGGTTTAACACTGGCGCGAGATAAGCTTATAGATAAAGGTCTTATCGATGTCCGTATGCTGCGTTTGGCAAATAACTACACCGCAGCTGCAACTAGGCTAGAAGAAATCGTAAAAAACCAAGCTCAATGGCAAATGAAACCGAATGGCGCAATGGCAAATACTCAAAGAGAAGAGCTGGATTACGTGAGGCAATGGCTACTCGACGAAGCCCGCTCGCTATCAAACACGCCCTATCCCGACAAGTTTAAGCTGTTTGAACATAATTATCGCCATCTGATCAGCAATGCGCAATTAGCAAGCGCCATGAGCACCCACTATGACACGCTAAGAACGCAAGCGCAGAAAAAGTGTGATGAAATTGCAGGACAAGTCAGCGGACAGCGCTTCTATTTAAAAAGTTTTACGGAAAAATACTGTTTAGCGTGGCAAACTCCAAAACGTTTACGTGTAGATAACCAAGATAAAAGTCGTTATTTTGCAATGAACATAAGAGATCGTGTTGATATTGGCTTGCGCTTTGGCAACTCAATCAGAGGACAATACAGTGCATTTATCTCAAGCCTAAATACGGCATTTAATAATAGCCTCTGGTTTGATAGCGAAGGCAGTAAACAGCTTTCATTAGAACTATACGTTGATGCGGACTATTACCGCAATAGCAACCAATATATTCAGCGTAAGCATTATCAGCAGGAAGTTGAACGACCAGACCCAAATAATTCAGATAACACACACACTGTCGAAGTCACACGAGAATTTACTTATCCGGTGACCATCTATGATGAGAAATTTGATATCAATGTTAATTATGAGGCGAGTTTAGCCCATCGTTATATCAAAGGCAGTGCAAGCGATAGTAAGCATAATAAAACACGTGCACATCAGGCTGATTTTGAGCAACTTGATATCACCCCGCTGTCTCCCGACTTTCTTAATCTTTCACAGATAACAGAAAAGACCTTTGACGAATTACTCAAAAAGTTCTCTCAAGATCTTACGCTGACTTGGAAGCAAAATTACTGTGGACAGGCACTTGGCACCAATAAAGGTGAAAATATTCTACGCTGTGCCAAGCTTGAGCCCGAGCATGATTATATCAACCGTTGGTTTGACCAGCACTTTGGGATCAAGTACTCAGAAATGACGACTTTATACGGTATTTAAAGCTTAGAATGAGTTTTGAAACTCGCCAAAAAGCCGAAAAATGATTATATTGTGCCAACTTTATTTGTATTAGGAATTAAGCTATGCCAAAGGCAAGTGAAATAAAAAAACATGCCGCGATCGAGTATAACGGCCGCGTAATGATTGTTCGTGACATTGAGCGCTCAGTACCACAAGGTCGCGCTGGTGGTAGCCTATACCGTATGCGTATGTACGATGTAGTAGATAACTCTAAAGTAGATGAAACTTTTAAAGCGGAAGAGATGCTGACACTTGCAGATCTTAACCGCCGCCCTGCAATG
The DNA here is from genome assembly GCF_030291895.1 of Pseudoalteromonas sp. JC3. Taxonomy (NCBI): domain Bacteria; kingdom Pseudomonadati; phylum Pseudomonadota; class Gammaproteobacteria; order Alteromonadales; family Pseudoalteromonadaceae; genus Pseudoalteromonas; species Pseudoalteromonas sp. JC3. The sequence goes on from NZ_CP127855.1 coordinate 3,426,880, forward strand.
CTTTCATATGTAGATGGTGATGAATATGTGTTTATGGATGATGAAGATTACACGCCATACCACCTAAATAAAGAGTCTATTGCTGAGCAATTGCTATTTATCGATGAATCAACTAAAGGTTTATCTATCGTCGTAGTTCAAGGCATGCCTGTTTCTATCGACTTGCCTTCCAGCGTAGAGCTTGTCATTGAAGATACCTCTCCTTCAATCAAGGGCGCATCTGCTAGCGCGAGAACAAAGCCAGCGACATTAACGACAGGCCTTGTTGTTCAAGTTCCTGAGCATATTTCAAGCGGTGACAAAATTAAGATCAACACTGCTGAATCTAAGTTCATGGGCCGTGCAGAATAACTCCATTGCACTTTTGATAGCGAGCCGTAGTGCTCGCTAGCGTCTAAAAATCCCTAAGTTTTCTTTGCAGCAGTAGTGCCATTCTATAATTTTGGCCTTACTCTTAAAAATCGCGCGAAACGCGGTTTACCAAACTTAGTATATCCTTGATATCGATAGGTAATTTGGCTACCAATCGGTGGTGGTGATGCGCGCTCTTCGTCGCTAAACCCCGACCCAACTTTAAACTCCATACCTTGTTCATCTCTCACCAATAGCGATCCCATCATCCCTTGGTACTTTCCCTTACCGGGTAAATGCTTAATCACGATGGCTTCGTCATCAAGGTACGGCTTGTATTTTAATACGTTGGTTGTTCTTCCATCTTCGTGCTTTGCATTTTTAGCATGCAAAATAACCCCTTCACCGCCTCGCTTTAAGACACCATGATAATAGTCGTTTAGCTCATCAACGGAGCCAAATGATAGCTGCTTGACGGGTTTAATGTGTGATAACTCAATATGGCTTAGTAGGCTTAAGTAACGCTCATGACGCTGAGAGAATATTTCTGTAGAATTTGGCGCATCAAATACATAATAAGTCACTTGACGCCAGTGTTCATTATTAGGCGAATGGCGTCTTGCTATCGCGCTCACAAAAGCGAAGTTATTGTACCCAGCCCACAACTCACCGTCTAACCATGTATCAGGTAGCCCTTGCGTAAACCAGTCTGGCGCCTTAATTAAGTGACCGCCACGCGTACGCAGTTTTGAGCCATCCCAAATGGCCCTAACACCATCGAATTTTTCACTAACAAGATAATTAGAAATATCTTCGTCGCCTTGATATACCGAAGCGAGCTGGATTTTTGTGTGGGTTTCATTTCCATAAAGGAGATTGGAAAAACCTAATAATAGACAGAACAAGAATGGTACATATCGCATAGCATAATCCTTTGCAGTGGATAGTTAAGACCAGTGCCCTGTACTAATACCGATTGGCATACTCTTGAGCCGTTTAGAGTCACTGATATCAAAAATTAACAAATTTCATGCTTAAAGATTGCATAAGAATCGACGTTTGTAAAATCGAATAGCTTTGACTAACAGTCCCTGTTTATACCAATTGCTATTACCTTTCAGGGCAAAGCCAGTCAAAAACCGCTTCGAGATCGATAAATGAATGATCGGCAAGACTTAAATCTTGTTTATTAGAGTGTATATTTGGTACGACAACCGCAGTTAACCCAGCTTCCTTGGCGGAGGTTAGTCCTGTGCAGGTGTCTTCTATTGCCACCGCTTCGTGTGGCGCAATGTTTAGCGCAGCGAGCGCCTTGCGATAAGGTTCTGGATGAGGCTTCGGCTGTTCGACATCGTCTTTGCACACAATGACAGAAAATAACTCTAATAACCGATAGTGTTGTAAAACAGGAAGCGCTTCCGCTTTGCTACTTCCTGTCACGAGTGCGATTGGACAACGCATTGAGGTTAATTCAACGACTTGCTTTGCAAAATGCATCAATCTAGGGAGTACTTCCGCAGCGGTTGCGACAAAGACGACATTTTTTTCATCACATAAATCGCGGGCAGAAGGCGCAAGTTGGTGTCTTTCTTTGAGTATATGCGCGGCTTTAAGCGTTGGTACACCCGAAAACTCATCACAAAAGTCATGCTCCGTATAAGTAATCTGATACGGGGCTAACACCTTCATCCAACTTTGGTAATGGAGTGCTTCTGAGTCAACTAATGTACCGTCAAAATCAAATAAAACTGCCTGAAAACGCATTTACACTCCTTAAATTGGTTGTATTAATTAACCATTGATCTCAGCTGTGGCTTCTTCACCGCTATCAACTTCAACTAATGTATAGCCTCGTGGCTGTCTAATCACTTTTAGAACTGGCTTATCGAAAGCTGACTTCAGTCTATCAGCGTCCGCTTGCAACTCTTCCATCGAACGACCAAAGGGTGCAGCCCCCGTTTCAGACCAATTCGTTACCTTACCATTTAAGTTATATTCCACTTCATGGATTTGATATAAAGCCGCTTCGTCTTTTGTTGCTTCACAATATATCACTCGATAATTCCAAAAACCTGACATATCCACTCCTAACATAAAAATTTCATTAAAAAGCCCGCTTAATGCGGGCTTTAGATACTCTATTATAATCACTGTAGCGTGAATTAGAAGAATTTCACCTTGAATTCAGCACCAATGAAGCGCGCTTCATTTAGCATACCGGTGTTGTTATTGAAATCTACACCACCGATAACCACTTGCTCGTCAAATAGATTACGAACAAAAGCAGATACTTCATATTCGTTATCGCCTTCAGACCACATATAACCAGCACGAAGACCTGTTTCAAACAACGCTTCGCCTTCAAATTCTACTGATTTGTATAAGAAGAAGTCTACTTCACTACGGTAAGACATATCACCATATACAAAGAACTCGCCATCTTCTAACTCTTTGGTGTAGCGAAGTGTTGCGTTTGCAATCCACTCAGGAGCGTGAGGTAGGCTGTTACCATCAAGTACTGCTAGGCCCTGACCGTTAACTGTGTTTGTGACGGTACATTGAGCACAAACCTGAACTGCAAGGTTTTTATCTTCAAGCTCAGTTTTGTTGTAGCTTAGGTTAAACGTTGCATTTAGCTCATCCGTTAACACCCACTCTGTATCAAGTTCGAAACCATAACCTGTTGTTTTATCAGCATTCACTAAGCGGTTGAAGTTTGAGCCGCCACCTACAGCCGTTAGCTGTTGGTCGTCCATCTGATAGTAGAATACCGTCGCGTTTACACGACCTTGGCCATCAAGTACGTCTGACTTAATACCAGCTTCAATCGAGTTGGTAGTTTCTGACTTAGCAACAGTTACTTCATCACCGAACAAAATACGGCCTTGAACACTTGGAGCACGGAAGCCGTTAGCAAGACGACCAAACAAGTTTACGTCATCAGTTAGCTTGTAAGTGGCACTTAAATCCCAGCTTACATGGCTATCGCTTGGGTTAGCGGTACCATCAAGTACATCAGGAGAGCCATTCCAAGGTGTTGGGTTTTTAGTACGTTTAGCGTAAAACTCTTTCTCATCGTCAGAATAACGCAAACCAGCTGTTACTTTTAAGTCATCAGATACGGTGTAATCAAAAGAGCCGAATACCGCCCATGCTGATGTATCTTGATCTTGGTAAGCGTAACCGTTTTGCACGCCATACTGGGCATACGCAGCATCATAGCCATTCGTATCGAAGCTATAGCTTTCAATCATGAGATCTTCTTCAAATAAGAAGAGACCTACCTGATAGTTATAGTCGCCTGAAAAGTTGCTTGATAAACGAAGTTCTTGCGTATACTGGTTGTGCTCAGGAATAACATCAGCTGTTTCAGAAGTGAAAATAATCAAACCAGGACCTGAAACGCCAGCATTATTTGGGCCGTAACCACCGTCAACGTCTGCACGAGAATAGATTTCAGCACTTTCCCAAGCAGTAATTGACGTTACAGTATGCTCAGGTAAATCCCACTCAAGCTTTAGACTCAAACCTTGAGTTTCAACCTGTTGCGTTGAGCGAGAGGCTGCATCGTGATATACCACATCGTTGTCATACAATGGGTTAATGTTGTTTGTGCCAGCTTCAATTAAATTTGCGCGAAATGCAATTGGACGACCATCTAAATCACGGTAGTGGTAGTTAAGTAGGCCGTTAAAATCATCGCCTTCATATAGGAATTGAACACGAACGGCTTGCTCGCTGTAACCACCTAGAGAATCTTCTTTTTCGAAGCCTGGCGCTTTTACATCGATATAGTCTTCTTGTTCCTGCCACAATGCAGAAATACGCGTTGATATACGATCAGTTACTGAGCCGCCTACTGCGCCTTCAAAGTCTACCGCACCGCGGCTACCATAAGAAACAGCAGCATAGCCATCAAACTCTTGGCTTGGTCTAACTGTGTCAAATTTAACAAGACCTGCTGGCGTATTGCGACCAAATAGCGTGCCCTGAGGACCTCGTAATACTTCAATACGTGCAATATCGAATACAGGGAAGCCTTTTAGAATAGGGTTTTCTTGAACCACTTCATCAACAACCAAAGATACAGGTTGAGAAGCATTTAGATCGAAGTCTGTGTTACCTAATCCACGTACGTAAAAACGTGGGAAAGTACGACCAAACGAAGATTCTACCGATAAACTTGGGATCTTCGCATTCATAAAGCGAATGTCCATACCCGCTGAGCTGTAAGCATTCAAGTTATCACCTTGGAGCGCTGAAACAGACACAGGTACTTCTTGTGCGTTTTCAACACGTTTACGTGCGGTGATTTGAATAACTTCTAGTTGATTTTTTTTGGCTTGCTCTTCTTCAGCAAGTGCAGAAAATGAAGTACCTGCCACAGCAGAGAACAACGTAGCATTAATAAGGGTAGCTAACGTAGATCTTTTCATTGCTTTCATGTTGGTTTTCGACCTTTTAGTGCACTCTTTGTTCAACGGTTTAAAATTTGGGCGCCGTTTCACTTAGGCGTGAACGTTCAATTTTTCGCGATTTGAATATAATAACGCGGACCTTACAGTCGAGAGTGCGATACAACTTTGTAAGGCTGAACGAGACGGCGGTAATTATAGCAGGTAATTTCTACTTTGCTTTATAAACCGAACTAAAAAATCAATTTTTTTGCAACTTTCAGCGACGTTAGCTGACAGTTTACAACATTTAGCAACAAAAAACACAAAAAAGCGGACAATTGTCCTTTAAACTTAATAGTATATAAGTTCCAAAAAACCACCTTTACCGATAACAGAACCATAACACAGTGGTCGAAACTGTGCCGGTTACCTAAACAATACAAATTTGCGCCCAAACAAACGTATTGGCCATATCGGAAACCATGATTGCAATGCCAATGATATGACACCGGTGTAATGATAAAGTTCAAACAAAATTAAAAAGAGGACATTAGACCGATTAAAGGGAAGTTTTAGCCTTTCTATGCCAATTATGAATAAAAAGCTTAAGGTAACTGCATTGATGTAAATTCGGCGCGTCCAGTCTGTTCATTGTATTCAATTATAGCTACAGAAGCAGTCGAGAAGATAGGCATCGTATCAGGACACAAACGATCGACTAAATAGCTGACAATCGGCATATGTGCAACCAAAATCCAAGTTTGATATACGGGATACATAGACATAAGCGTTTCTAGATAATCGATAGCTGTGTGTGCTGAACCACTCGGCACTATGTCTGAACAGGTTTCAATAAATTTGGGAGTTTGAGGTGCAAGTACTTGCTCCGCTGTTTGTTGTGCTCTGACGAAGGGGCTTACAAGCGCAGCATCTATCTCAAAGTACTGTTTCAACCACTGACCCATATCCTTGGCTTGCTTTAGCCCCTGCTCGGTTAAGTTTCTACTCGCATCATCAGCCTGCATAGGTTCAGCCTCACCATGACGCATTATTAAGATAGTCTTCATACTGTTCAGCACCTTCTATTTATATCATCCTACATATATTTACTTAAGCGCGATGAGATCCGCATTTAAACTATTGTCGCTAATGGTCTTTCCCTTTTGTACCACTCACAACAGAGGATCTTATGCTTGCTGACTTCTCAATATATGCAGCTGGATATTATTTTCTTCTAAACCGGTAGCTATCTCACTGGTTTGTTCGCTATATTAAAACAAATGAAGGATTAACATGAAATGAAATTCTAATTACCTTCAGTTATCTTTTAACTAATTTATCGGCAGCAGCATATTGAAACTGAGTAATAATGATAGTCGGCAGTACCAATTACTAACACTGGACAATGGTCTTAGAGCCTTGCTGATTAATGATGATTCAACCGCCAAGTGCGCCGTTTCGTTAACAGTTAACGTCGGCCACTTTGACGACCCCGAAGCACGTCAAGGGATGGCGCACTTTTTGGAGCATATGCTGTTTCTTGGTACTACTGAGCACCCTGATTCAGGTGGTTTTTCGCAATTTATTAGTCAATATGGTGGTCAAAGCAACGCATGGACAGGTACTGAGCATTCAAGCTATTACTTTGACTGTGACGCCGAACGATTAGATGAAGCATTAGCGCGTTTTAGCCAATTCTTTGTATCTCCTTTATTGAGTGATAGCGACACAGAAAAAGAACGAGAGGCGATTGACGCTGAGTTTAAAATGAAAGTCAAAGATGATGGCCGTCGCATCTATCAAGTTCATAAAGAAACCATCAATCCTAAACACCCATTCGCCAAGTTTTCTGTTGGTACGCGAGACACTCTCGCGGATCGTAATGGCAATATAGCCCGTGAATTACGCACATTTTTTAATAAGTATTATAAAGCTCAGTGGATGACACTAGTTGTTGCCGGACCACAACCGTTGACAGCCTTGGAATCCTACAGTTTACCGTTTGCGAAAATAATTGGCTCCAAAGAAGAAAAACCAGCGATACAAGTTCCGATGTATCGTGAATGCGACTTGCAATTAGAGTTAAAAATCAAACCCCGAAAGCATATGCAAAAACTCATTGTCAGTTTTGCTATGCCCAACCCTACAGATTTATACCGCCATAAGAGTGTGAGCTTTTTAGCCCATTTGTTAGGGTATGAAGGTAAAGGCTCGCTGTACTCTATCCTCAAGTCACAAGGTTGGATCAATGCACTATCGGCTGGTGGTGGGATCACGGGTAGTAATTTCAGAGACTTTAACATCAGTTTTGCACTTACCGATGAAGGGATTGAATACTATGAAGACATAGTGGAAATGCTGTTCGAGTACATAGCATTAATTAAGCAAAATACCGCCGCACTACCACGCCTTTACCAAGACAAAAGTACTTTACTGGATATCGCGTTCGATAACCAAGAAGTTGGCCGCATGTTAGACTGGGTAAATTCAATCAGCGTTAATATGCACCACTATGAGGAAGAAGATTTTCTCTATGGTGATTATCGCATGGATGGCTTTTCTCAAGAGCAACACGAAAAACTACTGATGCATTTGTGCCCTACCAATATGCGCCTTGTGCTTATCCACCCTAATGTAGAGGTAAATAAAAAGGCCAAGTGGTACAACACGCCATATAGTGTCTCGCCGATAGCTACAGACTGGATTGAGTCTCTTTATAATGTGCATATGCCTTTGCCACAAATGTCACTGCCATTGATTAATCCATACCTTAGCGCGAAAAATCCACTTCATGATGTAGAGAGCGATCAAGATACGCCGATCCGCCTTGCTGATCAGCCTGGATTTGAATTTTGGTTTAAACAAGATCTGACTTTTAGAGTTACCAAGGGGCATTTTTATCTCGAAATAGACTCCGCCCCGTCCGTCACCTGTCATAAACATATGGCACTATCTCGCCTGTTTGCCGATCTCTTTATGGATGCTGTTGCAGAGCGTTTTTATAGCGCAGAATTGGCAGGCCTTAGTTATCATATTAATTCTCATCAAGGAGGCTTAACCCTGCACACTGCAGGACTTACAGGTAATCAAATTACCTTGGTTTTAGAGCTAGTCGAGGCGCTACTGAACCAACCTATCCATGCAGCTCGCTTTGCAGAATATAAAAAGCAACTTATCCGCCACTGGAAAAATCACAATAAGAATAAACCAGTGAGCGAACTATTTAGCAGACTTGGGGCTCACTTGATGCCATGGAATCCAAGTCCTGAAGATTTAGCCAGCGCACTTAAAAGTGCCAGCTTTAACGAATTTCAATTATTCAGAAAGCAGTTTTTTTCAGCCATTCACGTCAAAGCTTTTATGCATGGTAATTGGCAACTAAAACATGCTGAAAAATTAAAAACATCAGTACACGGGCTGTTTTCAAGCAGCGAAATCTTGGAAGATCTGAAACGTCCCTTAAACGAGTTGACGCAACTAACGGAACAACATATCGAACGTGAAGGCAGTGATTATGCCTTCATTGAATATTTTCAATCACGTACCGATTCTGTTGAAGAAAAAGTCACCATGATGGCGGTTAATAACCTCATAAATCAAGATTATTTTGAACAGTTAAGAACGAAGGAACAACTTGGTTATTTGGTTGGCGCTGGATATGCACCATTCAATACACGTGCGGGTATCGCTTTTTATATTCAATCCCCCAACTTTGATAGTAAGCACCTACTTACAAGGCATGCTATATTTCTTAAACAATTTGCAAAGCAATTACATCAGTTAGATGAGAAAAGTTGGCAGCGCTCTAAAGAAAGCTTGTTGTTACATATTTCGGAGCAAGACAAAAACCTGAGGCTAAGAGCGCAGCGTTTGTGGATTTCAATTACCAATGACTTTCACCAGTTTGATATGCAACAAAGATTAATCCAGGCTTTGGCCGATTTGGAACTAGAAGACATCCTTGCCTATATAGATAAGATGCTAGAGCCAAATGCTCCACGATTGATTTTAAAGTGCAATTAATGCTTTAGTGTAAGCAAGGAGCGCTTATCAAGTTTTCAGATACCTAATAAGACTTTCCTCACCTAGCGCATCCATATAAGTCTCAACTGAAGCTCAAAAAATGCGCAACCATATTCGTTAGCGCAATGAATTTCATCTGAAACTTTGTTTCGCTGTTGTGAAAAACCGCAATTAACCTGAATTTACCCTTAATCAACGTTTTCCTTTTGACTACTACAATGGCTTGATTTAGATTAGAGATTGCAGTTATGAATTACGCATAATATGAGCCTAAAAATAAAAACAATAACAATCAATGCACTACTTTTATCACTGACTCCGCATATAACTTACGCCAGTGAAGCAAGTGTATTAACTGGTGCCCAGTTAGCCTGGCTTGTACCATGCGTGATTGCTCTGCTCAGCATTCCTTACTTAGTTTGGTCGAATCACCAACTCAAAAAGTCCACTCTTCAACTTAAGCACTCAGAACAACGATTTAAAAGTACGATTGAAGGCAGTGGCGATACACTATGGGACTGGAATATTCAATCAGGTGAGATTGTTCGGATCAACGACAAATACGGCATGAACTCTGCCAAGCCTGGCAGCATCATCCCCAACCAGCATAGGATCCATCCGCAAGACCTATTAATCGTTGAAAAGCTGATGAAACAGCATTTCGCAGAAAAGACACCTTTCTTTGAAGCAAGCTATCGTATTAAAGATGAACTAGGTCAGTATCATTGGGTGTTAGACCGAGGCAAAATTATCGAGAAAGATGCCAACCTCAACCCCTTAAGAATGACAGGTACGGTTCGCGATATTAGTCACTTCAAGAGTACCGAAGAAAGGTTAAATCTGTTTGCAAAATGTGTTGAATCACTTACTGACGCAATCGCAATTTACGACAAACATTATAATTTAGTCGACCTAAATCCAAGCTACTTGAAGCTATTTGGTGGTCAACGGGAACATTATCTGAATAAGCACTTTAACTTACCGGGTTATGATCAGAAGTTTGTCGCCCAAGTAAAAGCTCAGCTAAAGCAAACAGAGCATTGGCAAGAAGAACTCAAACTTCGTAATGCAGCAGACGTACTCTTGCCTATAGAAATTACGATTGACGAGATTAAAAATAATCACGGCCAGATCAGCAACTATGTGGTTGTTTACTCAGATTTAACCGAACGTAAGAAAGCAGAATCACAACTCCACAATTTATCAAATCGCGATCGTACGACAGGTCTCCCCAATCGCAACCTGTTCTTTACCAATCTACAAAAGCTATCGTTACAAGGGGCGCATCATGCCCTACTTGTCTTCGACTTAGATAACTTTAAAAAGATCAACGATTCGCTGGGCCACCAGTTAGGTGATACGCTACTAGCAAAACTGGCAATGCGGCTAAATAAACTTGCTCGCCAACAAGATACCTTTTACCGGCTGGGTGGTGATGAGTTTGCATTGGTAATTTCAGGCACCAATGATATTCACACTATTACACGTACTGCAAAACAGTTTCTAGCTGCGATTGCTACGCCTTTTAAAATTGCTAACCACGAGTTAGTGATCACCTCTTCTGTTGGGATTGTACTATGCCCTGAAGATGGTAAGTCTCCTGAAAGCCTGCTGAAAAATGCAGATACCGCTATGTATCATGCCAAGCAAAAGGGTAACCATTATTTATTCTTTAATGATTCAATGAATGAGCAAGCGGTTAAACGTCTGCAGATAGAAAACTTAATGCGTTATGGCCTCAAAGAGGATCACTTTGTTGTCTACTATCAGCCAAAAATGAACATTAAAACCGGCGAACTGGTTGGTATGGAAGCGTTAGTACGTTTCATTACCCCAAAAAAGGGGGTGATAAGTCCTGGTGTATTTATCCCCATCGCAGAAGAAACTGGACAGATCATCGAAATTGGAGAGGTCGTTTTAGACAAAGCATGCCGTGATGTGAAGCGCTGGATTGATAAAGGATTGTTTAATGGCAGAGTTGCGGTGAATTTATCAGCAAAACAGTTTAGCTTGCCGGATTTGACCACTCGTATCGACATTATCTTGCAAAAAAATCAACTTCCTTCTTATTTTCTTGAGTTAGAAATCACAGAAGGAACGGTGATGGACGATCCAAAAGAAGCAATTTCGATAATGCGCTCCCTCAGTGCTAGAGGAATACACTTAGCCATGGATGACTTTGGTACTGGTTATTCATCACTGGCTTATCTCAAGCAATTTCCACTGAATACACTCAAGGTCGATAAGGCATTTATCGATGACATGGGTAACGAGCGCGGCAGAAACATGGTGGACTCTATTGTCACTATCGCGCACAACTTAGACCTTCATGTTGTCGCAGAAGGTGTTGAAAATGAAGAGCAACTCAATATTTTAGAACAGTTAAACTGCCAAACAGTTCAGGGCTATTACTATTCAAAACCGCTTTCAAGCAATGAATTTGAGCAATTTTTAAAGCAACACACCCCGAGTGAAAAACCAAACCTACAGCTCGTACAATAGCCTTATTTCATTTGACCTAACTACGTTTATGCTTTCCAACTAACTAAATTTGCGCATCGACGCATCCACGCTCTGCGATAGTGCACTCGAAAAAGAACCAGCGCCGCGGGACCTGCCACTAAAGCCAAACTTAACCAGCGTTTTCTCGGCATTCCAGTCCACAGAGTTTGAAGATACATTGCCATCGCACATAAAGCTGAAATAATTCCAAAAGCCACTGATACACCTCGGTTTTTTAATTCAAAAAGAAAACTAAAACATTCTTTATTGGGAAAGAAACATCACATTTCGATACTATTTACTAATGCGGGCGATGAGTCTACACAACGTTCAATATTTAATCAATGAAGAAATTATTGTTGCATATTTTTGTATTATTTAATTTAATAGCGGACTGTTTAGAGGTATAGCATTGCACAAGGGGTGTTATGCCGTAACTTTCCTAATTTGGGAAATAGAGACAAGTGGGAAATTTTTTACGGTCAAATGCCAATGATTTCCTAGCTTAGTCCACTTAGGTTATGAGTGTATTTTTAGCGTACTGTGTTGAGCAGACTTTGTCCTTAACTGGAAATTAAAAGTTAGCTTTTCTAATATTGTAGACGACTGAAATTTTAGTGCTTTTACACACTGTACTTATTTTAATCGTCAACTGTGAGTTAAACCGATATAAAACGGTCAGTTATTCAATAATTGTCTGCGTTATAACGCCATAGTATAGACTTTCTGATAGTTTTTACTGATAGACGATTACAGTATTATCACAAGAGCTGCTAAACTTACTCTCATGTAGTATTAACTGTTACTTCAAGGACACGGGCTATGGATCAGAAAAGCGTACATGAATATTTGCAGGCCAAGCCTGCAACCTTTATCACTAAGCCTTTTGCGCAAGACGTAGATGTGTACAAAGTTCAACATAAAATGTTTGCAACTCTGACTGAGGGGAAAGAGGGGCAAGTAAATGAAAATGGTGAACCTGTTTGGTGGTTAAATGTAAAATGCGACCCTGACGAAGCATTATTGCTTAGAGATAAGTATTCGTCTGTTGTGCCTGGTTATCACATGAATAAGCGTCTTTGGAATACAGTCATCTTAGATGGCACTATTCCAGAAGACGAAATAAAGAAAATGATCGATGATTCTTATCAAATCGTCGTGGATAACCTACCGACCGCACAACGTGAAGAACTTGCTAGCAAAGTCACGCAACGTTAATTAAAACGGCATTTAGGTAAACCTAAATGCCGTTTTACCTTTCTATATCCTCGCACTTAATCTCTATATTTAATGTCGATCAACTTGTCTTCAAATCACTCTGATAGTATACAAAAAGAATAACCAAGCAATGTTAGAGTGACGACATGACGAAAAGGATAGCAGTATTGACAAGTGGCGGTGATGCGCCGGGGATGAACTCAGCGATTAGAGCTATCACATTAAGTGCCCTGAGGTCTGGATTTCAGTGCTTTGGCTTTTTTCATGGTTACAATGGTCTAATTAATCAAGAGTACACCGAGCTAAGTGCGGTTTCCGTCACCGATATCACCCAACTTGGTGGCACAATTCTAAAAAGTGCCCGCTGCCCTGCGATGCTAGAACCCTCAGGCGTGCTGCAAGCAGCAAATGCCCTGAGAAAGCTCCATATTGACGTACTTATTGTGATTGGTGGTGACGGCTCGTTTAGGGGAATGCAGGCGCTGGCAGCTCACTGGCAAGGTCAGCTAATTGGTATTCCCGGTACTATAGATAACGACCTTTCAGGATGTGACAACACCATTGGTTTTTCCACAGCCATCAATACTGCCACCTCTGCAATAGATAAAATCCGCGATACCGCAAATGCCTTTGAACGGGTTTTTATCACCGAGGTGATGGGTCGCCATAACGGACATATTGCTTACCATGTAGGTATTGCGACAGGTGCTGAGGCTATCATTTCATTTGAAAATTGCACGGCAGAGAATACCTCTCAGGTCTTAACTCATCTCAAAAATGCCATAGAGCAGCAACATCAACACGGTAGCTTTTTGATAATACTGGCCGAAAATTTATGGCCAGGCGGCGCTCAAGCGCTTAAGACAGAGTTAAATAGCAATGACGATATCAATTGTGCACTTTGCGTGTTAGGCCATATTCAACGAGGTGGGGCACCATCTGTTGAAGATAGAATGCTCGCCACGGAATTAGGAGTAGCGGCCGTGGAAGTGATTAATGGTAGCATCAAACCAAACACTGATGTTGCGACGCCCGTTATGGTAGGAAAAATACATGGTGCAATTGTCATTACTGAAGTAGAGAAAGTGCTGAATATGGATAAACCAGTATCACAGGAATGGGTACAACGTTATCGGCATTACCTCGCCGAGCAATAAAAGCAGTGAGAGTGAAGCACATATTGATTATTCACTCTCACTACACCTTGTGTAAGCGCTAGCCAAACACGCTAAAAGCAGATTCGTTAAGCCACAGGTGACATAAAATGCTCGCGATATAACCAAGCAAGATCACAGGTGCCCACTTTAAGTGCCCCATAAAAGTATAATAGCCTCTAGCTTGCCCCATAAGCGCAACACCTGCCGCAGAGCCAATAGAAAGTAAACTTCCCCCTACCCCAGCCGTAAGCGTGATCAACAACCAATGGCCATGTGACATTTCAGGTTGCATCGACAGCACGGCAAACATCACTGGAATGTTATCGATGACCGCAGAAATAATGCCTAAGAATACGTTGGCATAGGTTGCAGACCATTCACCGTATAATATCTCTGACATTAAACTTAAATAACCGAGAAACCCAAGACCACCAACACACATAACGATGCCGTAGAAGAATAATAAAGTATCCCACTCAGCGCGTGAAACTTTGCTAAAGACATCGAATGGCACAACACTTCCTAACTTCTCGAGACGCTCTTGATCCCCTTCTCTCTCGGCCATCGCTCGCTTTCTTGCTAATGACCCAGGCAATGTCATTCTTAGGAAGTAACCAAAAAACTGTAGGTAGCCCAAGCCCATCATCATGCCAAGAACCGGTGGTAAATGCAGCAAGCTGTGTGAAAGCACAGCGGTTGCGACAGTCAGTAGGAACAAAGTTAAAATTCTCAAAGCGCCGCGTTTAAGCTCTACTCTTTCGTAAACTGCACTGGGCTTTCTATCCGCCACAAAATAACTCATTACGAGTGCTGGTACGATGTAATTGACCAGTGAAGGAACAAATAGCGCTAAAAATTCGCTGAAATGTACCATACCAGCTTGCCATACCATCAAAGTGGTAATGTCACCAAAGGGGCTGAATGCACCGCCTGCATTGGCTGCTATCACAATATTGATACAGCTTAAATTGATAAACTCTTTGTCACCTTCAGCCACCTTCATCACCACAGCACACATCAGTAAGGCTGTGGTTAGGTTATCTGCAATTGGAGAGATAAAAAAGGATAAAAACCCAGTAATCCAAAAGAGATTCTTATAGCTAAAACCCTTTTGGATCATCCACGCTCGTAGCGCATCAAAAAGGCGGCGTTCCTCTAGTGCGTTGATATAAGTCATCGCAACCAGCAAGAACAACATCAGCTCCGCAAATTCTAACAAATTGTGCCGAAATGCATGCTCGGTAACATCGGGTTGCCCCTGATTGACGTAATACGCCCCAATCATGAGCCAAATGACGCCTGCCGCCACGAGCACTGGCTTTGATTTTCGCATATGGAGTTTTTCTTCGAGCATTACAAGTGCGTATGCTAAAACGAAGACAACAATACAAACCAAGCCGAGTGTCGAGCTGGTAAGATCTAAAGTGCCTTGAGCCGCCAAGGCTGGTGATGGGATCACGGATATGACCCATGCGCAACAGAATAGCAGTAGTCCATTGATTTTCATTTTTTTGCCTATCGATGAGTGCAGAGGGATGGCATTTCAGCCAAACTCACTTTAGCATAGATAAAAAATAATCAGCATTGGACTGAAGTCTAAGGCAGGCTGTTTACAATATTACAAACAGGCCCATACATCAGCAGTAGGTATTTATGCTTCAACTTTCGCAGCAACAACAAATTGAATTACAGCAAAAATTGAGCAACGAAGGCTTTGCACGGATTGAAAATATTCTAGACGATACAAACGCTCAACAACTACATGAGTGCCTCTGTAACCTAGACTACCAACTCGCACTTTTTCATAACGGGGCAGCAAAATCAGTCAAAGACAGTGATATTCTTGCCTTAACACCGCAAGAGCAGCAAGCCTTGCTCGAAGATATACATAGCTATGCATCACGTGGCGTTGGTTTTATGTATGGCCGCCACTCCATAGAATCGACGAGCCCTGAGGCGCTGAAAAAGCTCTACAATAACCTCAATAGTAGCGCTGTACAGTCCTGCTTTTCCGCGATATCTGGACAGAACATTATCCGTACCTCTGCCCAAGCAACACGATTTATTGGTGGTCAGTATTTAACGCGACATAATGATATTGTTGAAGCTGAGGGCCGGGTTTATGCCTATGTACTTAGCCTAAGCAAAAGTTGGCACCCTGACTGGGGCGGGCTACTGCAGTTTTTTGAACGTGATGGCACACCCACTAAAAGTTATGCACCTAAGTTCAATTCACTGGTGGTTTTTGATGTAAGTAAAATTCATTCTGTGACTTACGTCGCGCCATTTACAAAAGCGCCGCGACTTTCTGTGACTGGGTGGTTTAGAACAATAGACACGTAAGCTCAACACGTATCTATTGTTCTAGATGTCTATGTTATTAATATTTTTCGCTTATCTTTTCAATGGTTAAGATCAGCGCAAGGCCTGCAATGGCAAGCGCAATACATGCCAACGTATTCGGGTCTTGACCATACAGCGTACTGTATTGTGCTGGCAAAATATTGGCCTGACTCAATGGCTTTTCTATACCACTGGAATTCACGTAAGTCGTAAGCACTTGTTTCCAAGGCCACAATAAATTAAGCGAGCCAAGTAAAAAGCCAGCTAGTAGCGAAAACGTTACTTGCTGATAGTGCGCCAATAGCCAGCTGAGTAGACGCGAAAACGACATTAACCCCACAATACAACCTAGTAAGAATAGACTCACTAAGCCAAATTCAAGCTGGTTCACCGCACTGAGTACATGGCCATACATACCCAATAACAGTAGAATAAAGCTCCCTGAGATCCCAGGTAAGATCATCGCGCAAATGGCAATAGCACCTGAGATAAAAAACATCCAATGAGATGCTTGTGCTTCAGCTGGTGAAAGGGAAGTAATAGCAAAGGCCACGACAGCACCAACTGCGCAGGCGATAATATTTTGGCCGTTCCAATGAGAGACCTGTTTTGCAACATAAATAAAAGAAGCGACGATAAGACCAAAGAAAAATGACCATACCAGTGTTTGGTGTGCTTCCAATAAATAAGTGATCACCTTCGCCAAAGACGCTGCACTGATGAGCAAACCAGAAAATACCGCCAGTAAAAAGCTACCATCAATGTACTGCCACGTTGCTTTTAGGCCGTCACGACGCAATGTGCTCAAAGCCTGTAAGTTCACACTTTTGATGGCATTTAAAAAACGTGCATAGATACCGGTAATAAAAGCGATAGTACCGCCAGAAACGCCAGGGACAACATCCGCAGCCCCCATTCCGGCCCCTTTTAAAAACATAAAGAGATAGTCTCGTTTGCTATCTTTATACTGCACAAATTTCTCCTTTCATTTCCACTGCCGAGCAGTTTAACTTAAAACGCTAAAAAATAGCGACAGCTAAAGCTTTCACTTAACTGGTCGATAACCAATTATGATATTTTACGCGCTTGTACCATGATCATCAGAACGCTTTTATTACTTGTTACCGCTTTACCCGCGACGACTTTTGCAGCAGAACATATTGACGCAGCACCACTTGGTTCTCTTTATCAGCAAGACGCTAATCGCTTCTACGAGCCATCGCAACTGATGAAACTGGAAAGCGAAAACGAAAGCTTTTATGTATTTCATCAAGAATATATGGCAGCTGCTCGTGAAGGCATCGTGATCTTATTACCAGACATGCAAACTCCACCGCTCAATAACAGCGGCATAAGCTTTCTTGCAAAGCGCTTAAGCGATGATGGCTACGACACCTATACCCTTACTCCGCCGGACCTTTCTTATGCACCGAGTCTGCTAGAGCAAGACATCGCGCTCCCCGATGCTGAAAAACCGGCTCAGCAAACGCTTGCACCCATTTCAGAATCTAATCTCGACGAATATAAAATGGCCCTGATCAGCCGCTTTGAGGTGCTTTACAACACCCTGTCCATGACTCAAACAGAAAAGTTGGTGGTTGTCGCATTTGGTAATAGCGCAGGTTTATTCGGTGAGCACTTAGCTACCCTGCCCAATCTACGTATCGATGCCTTTGCCGTTGTTAGCCCACAACTGCCTAATGCAACGCGGCAAAAGCACTTAGCATCCAACCTTTCTCTGATAAGCCCTGCTTTACTGGATGTTTACTACAGTTTTGACAATCCTATCGTGGTCGACAATACGCCGGACAGAGCGCGCTGGGCGAGAAAAAACAGTAAATTAGATTATCGCCAACGGGAGCTTTTTGGAGAAAAAACCGATCCACTCCAACATCAAAGGCTCAGAAAGGAGTTACTCGGCTTTTTACGCGTCTTATAGCTTTTCAGGTTAGCTCTTTTTTAAATATTCATAGGCAGACTGAATATCTTGGCTTTTACGCTTTGCCACTTCCATCATATGCTTAGGTAATCCCTGAGACACCAATTTGTCAGGGTGATGCTGCGACATCAGTTTGCGGTAAGCTTTTTTGATATCACGTTCATTTGCCTCTTCACTCAATCCCAGTACAGCCAAGGCTTTAGCACGGTTTAAGCCATTATCTTGTGATGCTGGTTGACGGCCGCCCTGTTGCTGGTGTTGATGTTGCGATCTCCCCGACGCCTGTGAGCGGCGAAACTCAAATTCTGCTTGGTAGCGTTTTAGCAGGAATAAAAAGTGTGTTTCTGCAAAGCCTAAATACTTGCTCACCTGTTTAAGTAAGGCCTTCTCCGCATCAGACACATGACCATCACAAAATGCCATTTGAATTTGAATCTCTAAAAACAGCTGCCTCAAGTCATAGCGTCTGGCAAAAGCTTCTTTAAAATCGGTAACCGCTTCTTTTATCGAAAAGTCACTGCTTTTTCCCGCAGTAAACGCATGTTGTGCTTCTTTTCGCTCTTCACCCTGCAAGCCCATTTCGCTCATAAACGCAGACGCAGCTTGAATGTGGATTTCGCTGACTCGACCATTAGACTTCGCAATATGTCCCATCACAGAAAAACAGCTGGAAAAGAACAAGGCTTGGCGCTCATGCAGATCTTCACCTTTCATGAAACCTTGAAAGCCACCGACTTTATCAAAATCCTGACGCAAACTTTTATCAAATAAATGGCCGAGATAAAAACCTAAAATAGCACCTAGCCAACGACCAAATAAAAAGCCGAAAATTGTGCCTAATAATTTACCCCACATCGCTATATCCTAACTTTTCGTTGATCATTTTTAGTCGCTCTGGCGTGCCGATGTCGTCCCATGCGCCCAAATACAGTTCAGTAGAAACCTTATGCTGCTCAAGCCCACTGCGCAGCAACGGCCCTAGTTTTATAAAGCCAGCCCCAAGCTCGGCAAAAAAACTTTGGTGATATTTGCCAATACCAGACAAGGTATACTTTTGCTGATTGAGCGGTTGATGGGCAAGGCAAAAATCGCCTTCAGGATTATGTTCGGGATTTTCAACCAACACAATGTGCGCCTCGCAATGGCCCTCTGCTGTGCTGCCGAGCTGTAACTGCATTAGGCTGCTGACATCATAGTCCGTAAAAATATCGCCATTGAGTACAATAAAGCTGTCATCCTGTTCACATAACATCGGCAGTGCTTGAATGATTCCACCTGCGGTTTCTAATCCACCCTCAGGTTCATCACTGTACTCTATATTGACACCGAAGTGACTACCATTGCCGAAATAGTCTTTTATCACCTGACCTTGCCATGCAAGATTTATCACGATATCGCAGATCCCAGCCGCTTTTAAACGCTCGATATGATGCTCAAGTAGTGGTTTTCCTGCGACGTTAAGCATAGGTTTTGGTTGGTTCGCAGTCAGTGGCATCATGCGTTTACCACGACCGGCAGATAAAATTATCGCTTTCATTGTTACTTCTATTTTGTGCCTAATTTGGCCTGCGCTTGAGGCATTATGTCATCCTCTAGCCAGCTTGCAAGCCACTGAAATTCTTTATACTTATTCGCTACTTCAACGAGGTAGCGTAACGTTGGCAAAATATTTTCTAAGTACCCGCCTTTGCCGTCTCGCTGCAATAGGCGAGTAAAAATCCCGGCAGCTTTAAGGTGCCTTTGCATCCCCGTTAAGTCAAAGTAATGTTGATAGGTGCTAAAATCCATGTCGCCTAATAAATTTGCCGCTTTTAAACAACCAAAGCTATGTTGCTGAAGCTCGGTAAGCTCATGTACATCAAGACGAGTATAACAATCCCGCAACAGAGAAACCGCATCATAAGTGACAGGTCCTTGTACCGCATCCTGATAATCAATGAGATACCACTGAGACTGATGACATATCAGGTTGCGGCTATGAAAATCTCGATGCATCGTGACCTGCGGCTGACGAGTCATCGCATCAACGAGTTTCAACTTCACATTATGCCATTGCACTTGTTGATATTCGGTGGGTGTTAAACCAAGCCATTTTGTTACAAGCCACTCGTAAAAGATATTAAGTTCCATATCAACGAACTCAGCATCATAGGGCTTCATCCATTCACTCTTTGGTGTTTTGGCTATTTCTGGAATAAGCGCTATCAACGCACGATAATCCTCTAGCCGAGAAGGCAATGCTAACCTATCGGCCAAATGCTCAGAGCCTAAATCTTGTAACAGTAACAGCCCTTGTTCTTCATTACTCGCAAGAATTTCTGGCACATTAAGGTCTTGCTCTGCAAACACCGTATTTAAACCAATAAAAGGGGCATTATCGAGTTTATCGACCGGTGTCTCCATTAAGATCCACGACATCGTTTGTTGTTTGACGCGATAATAACGCCGGAAACTGGCATCCGAGGTGATAGCCTCACACGTAAAATCGTCACTATGTATTGCTTGCTGTATAAACTCGACGCGCTGGTTTTGACTATTCATGGATTAACTATTACACCTTCTACTTGTAAATATTTAAATGCTACTGTATTTCCGACAGTTTTCATTTATCATGATGAGCTTATTATTAAATGCTCAGCTAATAGGTTATTAAATGCGCAAAATTTGGGGCTTGGCTGTATTATCCGCGATTCATTCTACAGCTTTTGCTAATACGAACATTGTCGCCGCACAATGTAAAGACTATATGCAGCCAGAAAACTGGAAGCCGTTAGCCTCGCTGCCCAAACATGCCATTGATATCGTTGCCGATGACTTAGAACTACAAGGTACTGATAGTGCTGAGTTTTCGGGTAATGTGGTGATTAACACTGAAACCATGAGCTTAGAAGCTAGACGTGCGCTAATCGATAAAAAAGAAGGTCTGCTCAGCGCTTCTGGACCGCTACTCTATCGTGACCAATTTACCAAAGTTCACAGCAATGGGCTATTCGCGGATTTAAATGCTAACACCGTGAGCTTGCTTGGTGCTGAATATGAATTAGCGGACCAGCTGGGGCGCGGTGGTGCAGAAAAGTTGCATGCCTCTGGCAGCAAAATTTCACTCGACAACTCTAGCTTCACCACGTGTCCTGCTGATGACCCATTTTGGAGTATCGAGGCAAGCAGTATTGTACTTTCTCGAGAAGACGGTTGGGGTGAAACCTATAATACGGTGTTCAAAATTATGGACACGCCAATTATCTATTTACCCTACTTTACGTTTCCAATCGATGATAGACGAAAATCTGGCCTGCTGACACCGACAATTTCCAGCTCAAATAAGTTTGGCTTGGAGCTGATCACCCCTTATTATCTCAATCTAGCTCCTAACTACGACGCGACCCTAACACCAAGGTACATGGCTAATAAAGGATTTCAGCTTATTACCGAGTTCAGATATTTAACTGAACAACATCAAGGTAAAATTGGCGTCGAATACCTCAGTAAGGATGATTCCGAGCCACAGCTAGACGATCGCTATTTAGTGCATTGGCAACAAAAAAGCTATTTAAGTGATAAATGGCGTGCGTTTGTTGATGTTACAAATGTGAGTGACGATAACTATCTCACTGACTTAACATCCGAATACGCCAACGAAACTGACACTCAGTTATATCGCACCGGCAGTCTAAGTTACCTTGGTGAAGACTGGTTAGTCGACTTAAAGTTGCAAGATTTTGAAGTGTTGGGTGACCACAGAGAATCCTACACTGCACTACCGCAAATTAGCTTCCGTACACGGGACAGCTATGAACTTGTTGGCCTTGATTGGGACTTTGAGGGTGAGTTTGCCTATTTTCAAAATGATGCTTTGCCAATCTCAGAGGCGTCGCGATTACACCTAGAGCCTCGCGTGTCTTTTTCACGCAGCGACTACGCTTGGTCATTTACCTCCGAGGCACGCCTACTTCACACGCGTTATGAACAAAATATAGATATGCCTGATACAGAGTATGAGGAGTCTGTCACGCGTACATTGCCTAGTTTAAGGGTACACGGACAACTGAATTTTGAACGCAGTACCGAGTTCTTTTTTGAACAAGGTACGCAAACGCTTGAGCCACAAATTCAGTACCTTTACACACCTCACAGAGAACAAAGCCAAATTGGCTGGTACGATACCGCTAAGTTACAAGATGACTTTATTGGTCTGTTTAGAGCACGCCGTTACTCTGGTTATGACCGGATTGCAGAAGCCAATCAATTCACCGTGGGTGCAACCACGCGTGTATTCGATAACAGTAATGTCGAACGCTTTAACTTCAGTGCAGGTCAGATCATTTATCTTGAGTCATCTGTAAAGCCTTCTGAACAGCTATTTACTGATGATACCAACTATAATGCACTATTTGCCGCTGAATCCATGTTACATTGGCATAAGCGCTGGTACCTCTCAGGTGGGGTGCAATATGATGTGGATAGCAAAGAGTTAGTGCAGTCTCACTTTACTTTGGACTATAAAGGTGACGATAAGCAGTTAGTGCAATTGAACCATCGTTATGTTAATGATGTCTCAGACTATGAAATTGACCAAGTCGGTCTCTTTACAAGTTTACCAATTGACGATAACTGGCAATTTGTAGCAAGCTATCACCGAGATATGACGGCAAATAGAAGTGTTGAATCCTTTGTTGGTGTTCAATACCAGTCTTGTTGTTGGGCTATTCAGGTGACTGCGAATCGTCAAATTGAAACAAACTTAAACCAAACACTTACAAATGATGAAGCAGTGTTTGATTCTGGCTTCAGCCTGAAATTTGTCCTTACAGGGCTTGGAAGCCAAAGCAGTGGTGATGCGAGTAAACTCCTTCGACAGGGTATTTTTGGTTACCGTAGACCGTATTTTTTGAATAAATAGAATTTAGAAAGCCGTATGAATTTAAAAAAGTTGTTATTAGTGGCCTCCTTAAGTGCAGGCCTGTTTACTCAAGCACATGCTGAGCGTGTAAAGCTAGATACAGTTGTTGCCACAGTAAATGATGGTGTAATTTTACAAAGCGAAGTCGATCAAATAATAAATCGTGTAAAAGAACAGGCTGAGCAGCAAGGTACCGAACTTCCTAGCGATAGAACATTACGCTTACAAGCCATCGATAAACTCATTGAGCAATCTTTAATGTTGCAACTGGGTGACCGTATGGGTATGCAAATTTCAGATGCTCAATTGGATCAGACCATTGCGAATATTGCCCAAGACCAAGGTGGTACTATCGCTGATTTACGTCGCTCAGTTGAAGCTAGCGGCGAAAGCTTCCCGGCATACCGAGAAGAGATCCGTAAAGAAATAACCACAAGCCAAGTGCGCCGTGCCAGTGTTGACCGCCGTATTTATATTAGCCCTCAAGAGGTGACTAACCTGCAAAAAATATTGAGTGAGCAAACGGGTAACTCGGAAGAGTATGATATCGGCCATATTTTGATTAAGATCCCAAATAAAGCGACTCCAGAAGAAATTGAAGACGCTCGTGAGCGCGCTGATAACGTGATTAAGTTTTTGAACGAAGGTAAAGAGTTCAAGCGCATCGCAATTGCTTCTTCTAGCGGCTCAAAAGCGCTCGATGGTGGTCAATTAGGCTGGATGGGAATTAACGAAATGCCAACCTTGTTCGCTGAGGCCATAAAAGGTGCGAAAAAAGACGACATAGTTGGTCCACTGCGCTCAGGTGCAGGTTTCCACATTCTAAAAGTACAAGATATTCGTGGTCGTGAAGTCGTTGAAACTGTTGAGGTGCGTTCACGTCATATCTTAATCAAGCCGTCTATTATCCTAAGTGAAGAAAAAGCACGCTCAATGCTAACTGGCTTTGTAAAAGACTTGCGCGCAGGTACCGCTGACTTTGCAGCGCTGGCTAAAGAATATTCTGAAGATCCAGGCTCTGCACTTAAAGGTGGTGAGTACGATTGGACAGATCCAACTACATACGTACCTGCGTTTAGAGACACTCTGTTGTCGCTAGAAAAAGATCAGATCAGTGAACCATTTAGAAGTACATTTGGCTGGCATATTGTACAACTGCTAGATAAACGCGTAGCCGATAAAACAGAACAAGCCAAGTTAAATCGCGCACACCGTCTGTTGTTTAACCGTAAATTTAAAGAAGAAAGCTTTAAATGGATTAAAGAAATGCGTGACCAAGCGCATATTGAAATTATCGAAGCGGAATAACAGCTATGACACTCAGAATCGCAATTACACCGGGTGAGCCTGCAGGTATTGGCCCAGATCTTGTTATCAAACTGGCTCAGCACGCATGGCCTGCTCAGTTGGTTGCGGTGGCTGATAAAAGTATTCTAGAAAAACGCGCCAAAGAACTCGGTGAGCAAATCAAGTTGCTGCCATTTGACAGCGAAGCTGCGCCTGAAGCGGCACCTGCTGGTGCCATTTACTACCTTCAAGTAGACAAAGGTGCAGAAGTGGTCGCTGGTCAATTAGATGAAGCCAATGGCCATTATGTGCTCGAAACCTTGCGCATTGCCTCTGAAAAGAATATGGATGGGACATTTGCAGCGGTAGTCACGGGACCAGTTCATAAAGGCATTATTAACCAAGCTGGGATCTCGTTTAGCGGCCATACTGAGTACTTTGCACAACAGTCTGATACCGCTGATGTCGTAATGCTACTCGCAACCGAAGGGCTGCGTGTAGCGCTAGTAACTACGCATATCCCACTGGCGTACGTATCAAAGGCAATTACGCCTGAGCGTCTCAGCAAAGTCATTCATATTTTACATCACGACCTACAAACCAAGTTTGGTATTGAACAACCCAGGGTATTAGTTTGTGGATTAAATCCGCATGCTGGAGAAAGTGGTCATCTTGGTCGTGAAGAAATAGAAACCATTGAGCCAACACTGGAAATGCTGAATAAACAAGGCATGAACTTGGTTGGACCGCTGCCAGCTGACACCCTTTTCCAAGCTAAATATTTAGATAATGCTGATGCTGTGCTCGCAATGTATCACGATCAGGGCTTACCTGTGTTAAAATATAAAGGTTTTGGAAACTCAGTAAACATCACCCTAGGATTACCCTTTGTTCGCACATCGGTTGATCACGGTACAGCGCTTGATTTAGCCGGCTCTGGTGATGTTGAAGTGGGTAGTTTTGAATTAGCGATCCGCGAAGCAATTAAGCTCGCAACCAAAAAAGCACAGAATGCATGACAGATAAAGTACATCTCGGACACAGAGCGCGTAAACGCTTTGGTCAAAACTTCTTAAATGACAACAATATTATCGACAAGATAGTAACTGCTATCGACCCAAAACCTGAAGACAATCTGGTTGAAATCGGTCCTGGTTTAGGTGCTATCACTGAACCTGTTTGTGATTTAAGTGGCCACCTAACCGTTGTAGAACTCGATAAAGATCTTGCCGAGCGCTTGATCCATCACCCATTCTTGGGACCTAAATTAACGGTTCACCAAGGCGACGCGATGAAGTTTGACTTCTCTTCTTTAATCAAAGAAGGGGAAAAACTGAAGATCTTTGGTAACTTACCTTACAACGTATCAACCCCTTTGCTATTTCACTTATTTGAGTTTGCAGATCAGGTCGAGCATATGCACTTTATGCTGCAAAAAGAAGTGGTTAACCGTATGGTTGCAGGCCCTGGCAGCAAGGCCTTTGGTCGCTTAAGCGTAATGACGCAGTACTATTGTCACGCTATTCCTGTGATCGAAGTGCCACCACATTGCTTTAAACCAGCACCTAAAGTTGACTCGGCCGTTGTTCGATTGATCCCAAAAGATCCGTCGCAACGTACAGCTAAGAGCACTAAGCTTTTGAACACTGTTTGTTTAGAAGCGTTCAACCAACGTCGTAAGACACTAAGAAATAGCTTATCGAACCTGTTAACCGAAGAGCAGCTGCGAAACTTAGGTATCGACCCTACACTTCGCGCTGAAAACCTGTCGCTTAACCAGTTTATTGAAATTGCAAATTGGATATATGACAACTCAAACTAATATTGGCTCACCTATCAAAGTATCGGTGGAGACCTTTTACGTTGAAGCGCAATCACAGCCTGAAAAGGATAAATATGTGTTTGCCTATACAATTACCATCAAAAACCATAGCTTATGTAATGCCAAGCTACATAGCCGCTATTGGCTCATTACCGACGCTAATGGCAAAGAGACTGAAGTCGAAGGTGAAGGTGTCGTTGGTGAGCAGCCCACTATTCGTCCTGGCGAGAGCTATCAGTACACCAGCGGCGCGGTGCTCGATACTCCCGTTGGTACAATGGAAGGGTTTTATTTAATGCGTAATGAGTTTGGCACTGAGTTTAAAGCGCCAATCAATGTATTTAGACTTTCCTGTCCAAATATTTTGCATTAATACCATTTTTATTTTGCGGAAGCGGGCTTACCCCGCGTTCCTCATACATGCTAGACATCAGAATAAAAACATTGAGTTATAAAAAACCACAGGTAATAAATGGCAAAATACGCAATTGGAGACTTGCAAGGCTGCTTCACTCCACTCATCGGGCTACTCGATCAAGTCAACTTTAACCCAAGCCAAGACCATTTATACTTTGTCGGTGACATCATCGCCAGAGGACCCGATTCACTTGCTTGCCTAGAGTTTCTCTATCAACACGCAGGCTCTATTAGCATTACACTCGGCAATCACGATCTCCACTTTTTAGCATGTCTTGCTTTGGGTGTCGCTCCGAACCCAAAAGATAAATTAGATGCGGTTTTTGCCAGCCCTAAATGCCAAAAATATGCTGACTTATTACGTGCACAGCCCCTCGCTATTTGGCTTGAAACACAGCAAACTTTTATTTCTCATGCAGGTATTCATCCAAGCTGGAATATTACGCAAGCGCTAGAATATGCACGCTTTGCCGAAACCATTTATCAATCAACAAAAGCCCCTGAGTTTTACGCCAATATGTACGGTGCTCACCCAGGACTTGAGCACAACAAGCTCAGTGAACAAGATAAATTTAAAGCCATTGTTAACGTCTTCACTCGAATGCGCTTTCTAAAACAAAATGGCGAACTGGATCTTAAGAACAAATCTGGCCTAAAAGATGCGGCAGGTCTCACTCCGTGGTTTGAGCTCAGCCAAACACCAGCCGAAACTACCCTACTTTTCGGCCACTGGGCTGCTTTGGAAGGCGAAACCAACAAGAAAAATATTATAGCCTTAGACACTGGCTGCGTGTGGGGAGGTCCTATGACGATGATAAATATCAACAGTGGTGAAAAGTACCAGCACAATTAAGCTATTTAACCTGAGGTTTGGATAAGAAATGAGCTAACTCGTTGTTTTTAAATTATTTCCTTATCTAGCCAGAGAGTTTTGGGGATAACCAGGCGAATTTACGCACCAATAGCTGGCTATTGGAAGTGAATTCAACGCAGTTAGCGCTAAAACTGGCTGCTAGAAAAGCATTAATTATCCGAAGCTCAGGTTATTTAACTTTCCTAAGTCGAATCTAGGGTAGTCACCCACTTTAATTTTTACAAAACTAAGCTACACTCGAAGAAAACGTGAAGCTTATACTTTTTATCCGTTGAGCTGCTATTTTTTGTAATCCGACCTTTTTTACTGAATTTTTTTGTCACATCTGCTATAAAATACTTAACTTATCCGCAATAAATCCGATAAGTATCCGTATTGCTTTGTAAATTTTGTAGGACAGCTATGAATTTGACTGTTAGCCAACGTATTTGGGGTGGTTTTATTACCATCACCTTGTTGCTTCTTCTTATCGGGGGCAATTCTTTATTAAGAATTGCAAACATTGACAACTCAACTCAACAGGTTAATAACCTGTCTTTACCAGCACTCTCTAAAAGCTCTGCGCTGCAAGTAGAGTTTACTTTAATGAGCAAAATGGCTCAGGGAAGTTTTTACGCGCGTTCAGAGACTGAACTGGCGACGCTAAAACAGCAATTTAAAGAGCGCCAGAAGATCTTCGACAAAACCTATTCAGAGCTGCAACAGGTCGTTGCCGCTAATAATAAATTGGCCTCAAGCAGTCGTGATGTTGGCAAAAGTTATGATGCGTTCGTAAAAGCCATGAACAGCTTGGTAAACGAGAAAACAACTGAGCTTTCGTTACGGGACAAATTAAAAGAGCAGTTATCTACTATCGATGTTGCCGCAGAAGATGCAACTATGGTGACGGTTGATATCATTGATTTGGATGGCTTAGAAGATGCTGACAAACGTGCTTTTCAAGCTGCAAATAACTTAGAAAATAACTTTTCTTCTGTTGTGACTAGCGCCAATGATATTGTTACTGTTGAAGACATCAATACACTGGAAATCGTAAGTAGGGATCAAAGCTACCTCGTTGAAGAGCTAGGTCGCAATATTGACTTGATGCGTGGCCCCGTTAGCGCGCTTGATAGTAGTTTGTTTGCTGATCTCGAAGGCTATTACACTAATTTGAAAGATGCAGTTACCGGCAGCAACAGCATCGCGGAAAATCAAAAACGCTTGATCAATGCGATAGCCGAGACACGTAAAGAACTAACCAATGCAGAAAAAACCACAAAAGCAGCCCTATCTCAGCTAGATGATTTACTCTCTGAAGCGAGCCAAGTCGCCTTTAACTTACAACAAGGCGTACGTGCCGATGTAGGCACAGCAAACCTATGGACTTGGATTGGTATGATAGTAGCAACGTTAATGGCCGTCGGTGTTGCCTACATTACCGTTAGTCGTATCACAAAACCGCTATCGGAAGTAAATCGAGTCTTAAACATTGTCGCCAGTGGCGATATGACACAGCGCTTAGATGACACAGCAAAAGATGAGTTTGGTGAATTATCTAGAAGCTGTAACACCCTAATCTCTAGCTTACGTGAGCTTATTACTGGCATCATTTCTCGTTCGACACAGCTTGCTGCAGCGTCCGAAGAAACATCGACTATCACTACAGAATCAAGCCAAGCAATTAAGAATCAGCAAGCACAGGTAGAGCAAGCAGCTACCGCTACAACTGAGATGAGTAGCACGTCTCACGGTGTAAGCAACAGCGCACATCAAGCACTACAGGAAATTAAAAATGCTGATAAAGAAGCTGAGCGTGTTAAAGGCATCTCACATGAGAACAAACACACTATTGAGCAACTCGCAAGGGAAGTGGATGAAGCCTCTCGCGTGATTAACAAACTACATCAAGACAGCGCTTCGATAGGCAGTATTTTGGATGTTATCCGTGGCATTGCCGAGCAAACTAACCTCCTTGCACTAAACGCTGCAATCGAAGCTGCGCGTGCGGGTGAACAAGGTCGTGGCTTCGCTGTAGTGGCAGACGAAGTACGCTCGCTTGCAAGTAAAACTCAAGAGTCGACTCAAGAAATTCAAGCAATGATTGAATCCTTACAAGCCGGTGCCGAAGAAGCGGTAGGCGCAATGTCAAAAGGCAAGCAGCAGGCGGAGTCGTGCGTAAATCAGAGCGACCTTGCTAATGAAGCATTAAACTCTATCACTGCAGCCGTTTCTCAGGCCCATGATGTGAGTGAAGAGATTGCAAACGCGGCGAATGAGCAACAGCAGGTGGCACAGGAAATTAGTGAACGTTTGGAATCGATTGTAACAATCGCAGAGCAAACAGCTGAAGGCGCAAGCCAGACCTCAATCTCTAGTTCTGAGGTTGCTAAACTCGCCGAAGAGTTACGCTTATCGGTAGAGCAGTTTAAGGTTTAACTTTCTAACCTGAGCTTTGAGCAGGAAGCAATCTCAAAGCTTTAGGTGGTTTAGCCAAACCACCTAACACAAAAAAACCCATGCATGGCATGGGTTTTTTTGTTTCTTTTCTTTGATTATGCAAACAATGCGTTTGCCTTCTCAATGATATTTTCTACCGTAAAGCCAAATAGCTTGAATAGCTCATCAGCAGGCGCTGACTCACCAAACGTTGTCATACCAACGATAGCACCATTTAGGCCTACATATTTGTACCAGAAGTCCTCAATACCCGCTTCGATAGCGACGCGACGCGTTACTGAGCTTGGTAGTACGCTTTCTTTGTATGCTGGAGATTGCGCATCAAAAATGTCCGTTGAAGGCATAGACACAACACGTACCTTTTTACCTTCTGCACGAAGCTTATCCGCAGACTCAACTGCAAGTTGCACTTCAGAACCGGTGGCAATAAGGATGATTTCAGGCTCACCATCACAAGATAGTACATAACCACCTTGCTTAATCGCTGCAACCTGCTCAGCGGTACGAGGCTGCTGCGCAAGGCCCTGACGGGTAAATACAAGTGCAGATGGGCCATCAGCGCGTTCAACCGCTTGCTGCCAAGCAACTGCTGACTCAACTTGGTCACATGGACGCCAGCTCGCAAGGTTTGGCGTAGTACGTAAGTTCGCCATTTGTTCTACTGGTTGGTGTGTTGGACCATCTTCACCAAGACCGATTGAATCATGAGTATACACAAAGATGCTTCTTTGTTTCATCAATGCAGCCATACGTACCGCATTACGCGCGTATTCCATAAACATTAGGAATGTCGCACCGTAAGGGATAAAGCCTCTGTGCAGTGCAATACCATTCATAATGGCAGACATACCAAATTCACGCACACCGTAGAAAATGTAGTTACCCGCAGCATCTTCTGCCGTTAAGCCTTTAGATTGATCCCAAAGTGTTAAGTTAGAACCCGCAAGGTCAGCAGAGCCACCCATAAACTCAGGTAGAATTGGGCCATAGGCATTCAATGCATTTTGTGATGCTTTACGAGTTGCTGGGTTTGCAGGATTCGCTTGAAGCTCTGCGATATACGCTTCTGTTTTCTCAGACCAGTTTGCTGGAAGCTCGCCTTTCATGCGACGCTCAAATTCAGCAGCAAGCTCAGGATAATGCATTTGGTATTCAGTGAACTTAATCAGCCAGTCACTTTGTTGATTTTGACCACGCGCTGTTGCGTCCCATTTCGCGTACACATCTTCCGGTACTTCAAATGCGCCGTGCTCCCAACCAAGGAATTCACGTGCTGCTTTGATTTCATCATCACCTAGCGGTGCACCGTGACAATCATGGCTACCTGACTTGTTTGGTGAACCATAACCGATAACCGTTTTACAACAGATAAGGGTTGGTTTGTCAGACTCTGCTTGCGCCGCTTCGATTGCCGCTTTAATCGCATCGCTATCGTGACCATCAACACCGGCGATAACATGCCAGCCATAAGACTCAAAGCGTTTTGGTGTATCGTCGCTAAACCAACCTTCAACTTCACCGTCGATTGAAATACCGTTGTCATCCCAAAATGCAATCAGTTTGCCAAGACCAAGGGTACCCGCAAGTGAACAAGCTTCGTGTGAGATACCTTCCATCAAACAGCCATCACCTAAAAATGCATAGGTATAGTGATTAACGATGTCGTAATCTTCACGGTTAAACTGTGCAGCCAATGCTTTTTCAGCAATCGCCATACCTACCGCATTGGTAATACCCTGACCTAATGGGCCTGTAGTCGTTTCAATACCTGGCGCATAACCATATTCTGGGTGGCCTGGTGTTTTGGAGTGTAGCTGACGGAAGTTTTTGATGTCATCAATTGATAAGTCATAACCCGACAAATGCAACAATGAATAAATTAACATCGAACCGTGACCGTTTGATAATACGAAGCGATCTCTGTCGAACCACTCAGGATTACTTGGGTTGTGCTTTAAAAAATCGCGCCAAAGTACTTCTGCGATGTCCGCCATGCCCATAGGGGCTCCTGGGTGGCCAGACTTGGCCTTTTGTACAGCGTCCATGGAAAGAACGCGAATTGCATTAGCAAGTTCTTTGCGAGATGGCATGAATTCTCCTACCTTTAAATGTGTTTCGCGGGGGTTTGAGCCCATTCTTACTTATTTATATGGCTAACTGCAACGGCAAAGGCCATAAAAAAACGGGTACAGACGGACTTTTTCCGACCATTAAAAAAGTTTGCACAATTTTGGACGTCTAGGCGTAAAATAACTAGTCAATGCCTAGGTTTTTTGGTTAGAATACGCCCCTTAATTTTTCGCGCTGTTCCTGATGTTTGTGAAGCGCAATATTTGTGAGCATAAATACAATGGCTAAACATTTATTTACTTCTGAATCTGTTTCTGAGGGTCATCCGGATAAAATCGCCGATCAGATCTCTGATGCGGTTCTAGATGCCATCCTTGAGCAAGATCCAAAAGCACGTGTTGCGTGTGAAACTTACGTTAAAACCGGTATGGTTATGGTTGGTGGTGAAATCACGACTAGCGCTTGGGTTGATATCGAGGAATTAACTCGTAAGACCGTGCGTGAAATTGGTTACACACATTCAGACATGGGCTTTGACGCTGATTCATGTGCAATCCTTAACACGATTGGTAAACAATCACCTGATATCAACCAAGGTGTTGACCGTACTCGTCCAGAAGAGCAAGGTGCTGGTGACCAAGGCCTAATGTTTGGTTACGCGTGTAACGAAACTGACGTACTTATGCCTGCGCCTATCACTTACTCACACCGTCTAGTTCAACGCCAAGCGCAAGTTCGTAAAGACGGCACGCTACCTTGGTTACGTCCAGACGCTAAGTCTCAGGTAACATTCGCGTACGAAAACGGTAAAGCAGTAGGTATCGACGCGGTCGTATTATCTACACAGCACTGTGATTCGGTATCACAAGCTGACCTTGTAGAAGCGGTGATGGAAACTATCATCAAGCCTACACTACCTGCAGAGCTTATCACTGAAGCAACTAAGTTCTTCATCAACCCAACTGGCCGTTTCGTTATCGGTGGTCCTATGGGTGACTGTGGTCTAACTGGTCGTAAAATCATTGTAGATACATACGGCGGTATGGCACGTCACGGTGGTGGTGCATTCTCAGGTAAAGATCCATCAAAAGTTGACCGTTCTGCAGCTTACGCAGCGCGTTACGTTGCAAAGAACATTGTTGCCGCTGGCCTTGCTGACAAGTGTGAGATCCAAGTGTCTTACGCAATCGGTGTTGCTGAGCCTACTTCTATCAGCGTAGAAACTTTCGGTACAGCTAAGCTTGATGAGTCGCGTTTAATCGAACTTATCCGCGAGCACTTCGACTTACGCCCTTACGGTCTAATCACTATGCTAGACCTTGAGCGTCCAATTTATCAGCCTACTGCTGCTTACGGCCACTTTGGTCGTGAAGAGTTCCCTTGGGAA
Organism: Pseudoalteromonas sp. JC3; assembly: GCF_030291895.1. Lineage (NCBI taxonomy): Bacteria > Pseudomonadati > Pseudomonadota > Gammaproteobacteria > Alteromonadales > Pseudoalteromonadaceae > Pseudoalteromonas > Pseudoalteromonas sp. JC3. The sequence continues at coordinate 3,460,006 of NZ_CP127855.1, forward strand.
GCAACAGATAAAGCTGACGCACTACGTGCAGCAGCAGGCCTATAACCCCTGCTGTAAAAAGTAAAAAAGGCGCCAAGAGCGCCTTTTTTAATACCACGGATAATCCCCTACCCGATAAATACTTCGTCGACATCATCTTTTAAGTTTTGATACTCATCTTCATGCAGATTAAGCTCAATCATCACCTTGTCTTTAAATAAATACCAATCCGCTGCGCTTCTAAAGTGTTTTGCTTCGAAACAGAGATTTTCAGCCAGTTTAAGTGCTGCAAAGGTTTGCACATGCTGTGCATCTTTTTGCTCTTCAAGATAGCTAACGTCATGGTGGCGCAAAATCATCTGGCATATTTCTTTAGGTAAGTGCCAAGACGTCGCAAGAAAGTAGCCTATCACAGTGTGAGGCACTGGATACTTTTGCTGCTCGTAGTAAATAAGCGTTTGCTCAGGTCGCTCTATAGACTGCTTTATTACCTCAGCGTAGTCAGGATATTTTACGGCCATTGCTGGGATCCCGGCATCATGAAACAGTCCGAGCAGCTGCAAATTCTCCATCGGTAATGATGCCTTCAAATGATGTCCAACCACCATCGCCGCTTTTGAAATATCCGCAGCGTTATCCCAAAACTGCTGCAGTGAGATACAGCACTTTGACTGCTCAAACGCATTTTTAAGCAAATACCCAGTCACTAGCTGCGTAATACAGTTAACGCCCAAAAACATCACTGCTTGTTTTATATCTGTGATTGTACGGGCAAGACCATAAGCGGGTGAATTAATTACCTTTAACACCGCAGCTGACGCACCAACATCTGCCGCAATAATATCCGCCACGGTAAATAACTCAGGCTCCGGTTGTGATAATTCATTTTGTAAGGCTTGTAATATTTCAGGCTTAGCAGGTAAGTTAAATCCGCCGCGCAAATCATTCAGCACTTTATCGTCAATATCGATCATTGGGCTACCTCAGAATTGATACACCCAAGTTTAGTTCATCACCTGATATTTGCAGTATTGATTGTAATGAAGTGGTACAAAAAAGCGGGATAAAACCCCGCTTAATCTGGTTAGAACCAATATGGTTCGCTATGCATGGAAGATTGTCGACTTTGCTCCATAGCACTTATCAAAAAGTCAGATTTTTGCTTAAGCCATGCCTGCACTTCTTGCAGCTCGTCTGCGTTTTGGCTTTGGCAAAGTTGATATAAATACGCCAGTGTTTCTAGCTCATAAATACCATAAACGATATCAATCCAAGGCGTTCTAAACACTTTGCGCGCTTCTTTATCGTAAAGCTTGCCCAGACAGTTACCGCTTAGTAGCGTGTTTTCTAACTTTATTCTCACATGTAAATAATCTCTTTCAGAAAGCGATTTATCCTGTGGAAGCAAGTTTTTCAGCTCTTGCCAGTCTTTATCAAATAATTGGCTTGCGATTTCTGTGACAGGTAGCTCTGCTGCACTCAGTGCTTTTTGATCCCAGTTTTTACGCCACGCTCTATCAACCAGCCAGCGAGTAAGTGAAAGGATCAAACGGTTATAGCGGGTGCAATGAAATAAATCTTCAATGTCCGTCGGTGTCGGCTGAACATCTTGCAAATCGGTAATGACCTGCGCCAACTCGGGAAACTGATTAAGTTTCTTATGATAAGCATGACGCTTTGAGGTATAGGTTTTTAAATGAATTGCATTTTCGACCCAGGCAAGTTCTGACAACAACCATTTTAATTCGTTACGAATACTCTCAGTCGAGCTTTTATCAACGATGTCATCGAACAACCAAAACGCGTGGCGGATAAGCGAGACTCCATCAATAACACGTTTTAATGTCTTGAGACTTGGTTTATTAAAATAACACTGCTCATGCTTCTGGACGAACTGAATACCATAACTGACTGTCGCAATTAGCGCTTGTTCTTGCGTTACCTGAGATTTGAGCGGTACAAACCCTATAAACTTATTTGGTTTTAGAGGCTTATCATCGGCAATTCGATACCCTCTGGCGGCCTTTGAGTATAGTCCCAAACGCATACCAGCCTGTTTAATTAGGTGATCGGCTAATAAGAAAAGATCTTCTTTGTTTCCCTCAATGAGCTCTATTTCAAGCTCATTGATTGGCTCCATCTTCCCTTGGGCTGCTATTTCCCCTTTATCCAACACGACTTCGATTTTGGTTCCTGAATCCGTTTCGATTAACCAAGTTCGACGAATGAAATTCGTACTGAAGATCGGGAATATGTTTTCTGCGATAGACTCAAGTTGCATGCCGTGAGGCCAAATATTCGCGTCAAACGCTAACAAGTCAGGACGTCCTGATTGAATAGGTAAATTGTACTCAGGTCGTTGATGTAACCCTCCTACAACTTCTCCCGCAAGCTTAATCGTTTGCTCGCATTCATCATTGCAACAACGCGTTCTTAGACCGATATCTAGCGCACGCAATTCACGATTTGGCGTGTCAAAGTAGGCGTTAGTTAAGTTTTTAGCAGGCTTGTTAGTGACCGTTTTTGCAAACTGTGTGATGAGTGCAGGGATCAGCGGAACTTCATTATCTGAAACCAAAAATTTCAGTTCTATTTCAGTGTCCATTAGGGCAGTGTTTTACCTATTTGTCTAAGGGAGGATCAAAATATACAAAGGAGGCTAAGTTTGCAATCTTTTTATCCGATGAGAAGTGCACCAAATATGCGCTAAATCAATAGATAGTCGGGCTAATTTCGCTGAACGTCAGCGGATTAATAACACCGAATCATTGCGTTAAATGCTGCAATTTTCATTATGTAATCAATTATTTCGCGCCATTCAAAATAAACAAAGCCTTGCTATTAGGCCGCGAAATCCCTACTATTTTGTAAACTTTACGACCCAAAGAATAAAAGGCCCACGCATGTTCAACTTTAAGCAATTTATCATTGCGAGCCTGCTCTTCACCAGCTTTATAAGCTTTGCCGAAGAGCCAGACGAAAATAGCACAGTAAACACGGCAACACCAAACGGCTATATTAGTGACAATCTTTTTATTTTCATGCATACAGGTCCAAGTAAAAATTATCGAATTTTAGGTTCTGTTGATGCTGGTACGCCAATCACTATTTTGAGTGGCGCTAATGACGAGTTTGTCCAAATTAAAGACGACAAAGCAAGAGAAGGTTGGGTAGAAAGTAAATTTGTCACCACGGAGCCAGGTTTAAAGCAACAATTAGAGGCGGTTAACCAAACCTTGGTGGAAACCCAAGAGGCGCTGAACGACGCCCAGCAGCAGCTTCCAATGCTGCAGCAAAACAATACCAATTTGCTAGCTGAAAATGCTTCACTTCAAGACACTATTTCAGGGCTTGAAAAGCAACTACAAGATGAGCGTTTAGCACAGCAGCAAAAAGTCCAAAAAGAGCAACACCAGTTGCTCACTTACGGTGGCATCATCGGGATCAGTGGCATTATTATCGGTGTGATCCTGACGCTATTTTTATCTCGTAGAAAGCGTTACGACGGCTGGTAAGTGGTTATATACCTATTGAGGTTAGATAACTTCGTCACTGACGGTTCATCTAAACTCTATTGTCAAAATTGATGGGGTGAATTGCTCAATTCGCCCCACTCTAAATACAGTTCTGAAAATAACCTTTCTCTACTATGAATATCAGCGTATTAAAAAGCCCAACCAAGTAACATGGATATATCGTGCAAATTATGCTCATATTGAACTACGCCTGTGTAGTCATATTCTTTTGATTCTTTAATATTCAAAAGAGAGTATTCCAAACCAACATAGAGATTATCTGTTAGTCGATACTCAACACCTATCGAGGTATAAATATCATTACCGCTATCACCTGAACTAGTGCTGCCTGTAGGAACCAATTGTGCAGGGATCACATCTTTGTATTGCCAATGTGCCATTCCAACTCTTATATTTGCATTAATATTGGTAGACACCTCAATCTCTCCCTTAATCCCCAACCTCAGAGATTCGGTATCAATAGGAAACCTGACTCGATATGAGTAGTCATATGGGTTTTGATAGATTCCAGAGAGTGTGTTAGAAACGTGAACGGAATATTCAGCTAGTGACTCACCATGAAAATGCTGTGCGATTTCAAGAGCTAAATGATCTGTAAGCCCAACACCGAGCCTCAGCCCCCATGAATCAGAATTAGCGGATGACGCACGCCTATATCCTAAATCAGATTCTTGCTCGGCATAAAATTCATTATTGGCTTTACCAAAAAGTACTTCTGAAAATATGGCAATATCAGCCTTCGCGTACATAGGCAACGATAGTACTGCCAGTCCAAATAATTGTTTTTTCATTATCACATCAGTGTTTAAAGATTAAAAAGGAAGCAATATTTAGTTTGAAATATTGAAGAGAAAAGCGGGAGGAAGTATACACAGAATATAAAAAATTTAAACAAGGCGTATGATTGAAAGTTTGGAGATACTTTTTAACTTAAAAATATCAAAAATAAATAAAGGCCGGAAAATTCGGCCTTTATTTATTCCATCTAAAACGTATTAGGCTGAACTCTTCGCATTAATATTACCCCAAATGCCAGACTCAGTAACTCCTTGCACTTTGACCTTATCGACTTCGAATACAGGTTCTTTCCCTTTTGCTCTTTGCAGATGATAATCGGCCGTAACCGCCAAGATAGTGGGTGTAAGGCGCACGATGGCAATAACATTCACCACCGTCATTAAACCCAATGCGATGTCGGCAAGATCCCATACCTGTTTTAGCGTTGCCGAAGCGCCCCACAACATCATAGACAAGTAGCATGCGGTATAAATTGAACGGCCAACTTTATTGTCCAGATGGAATAAGTGTAAGTTACTTTCAGCATAGGCGTAATTAGCCACTACAGAGGTGAAAGCAAACAAAGTGATCGCCGCAGCGACAAAGTACACGCCCCCAGTTGCTAAATGCGCGGTCATCGCAGATTGCGTCAGCCGTATGCCTTCCATCTCACTGCCAATATCTATATCTGCCAATAGAATTATGACAGCAGTACAACTACACAACACGATGGTATCAAAGAATACGCCTAGCATTTGGATATAACCTTGGGTCACGGGGTGATTGGGAATTGGCGACGCACTTGCCGATGCGTGCGGCACACTACCCGCTCCCGCCTCGTTAGAATAGAGCCCACGCTGAATACCATTTTTGATAGCTGCGCCAAGTGCGCCTGCGCCCGCTTCTTGCAAACCAAAAGCTGAAAGCAAAATATCTTTGATCATGGCAGGGACTTGCGAGTAATTCATCACGGTAATAATAATGGCCGCAAGGACAAAGACTAATCCCATTACTGGCACTACCTTTTCAGCAAATCGCGCAATCGCTTTGAAGCCACCAAGAATAATAGAGCCGGCAAGGACTGTGATCACAATACCTGAATATAAGGTTGGAATATCAAACGCATTATTGAGCGCATCGGTGATGGTATTGGTTTGCATCGCGCTAAAGGTAAATCCATATCCCAAAAACAAGCAAAAGGCGAAGCATACTGCAAACGCCCGACTTCCCAATCCCATGTGAATATAATAAGCAGGACCACCTCTAAACTCACCTTGGCTATCTCGCACTTTATAGACTTGCCCAAGTACACTTTCGGCAAAGCCTGTTGCCATCCCCAAAATGGCTATCATCCACATCCAAAATATCGCACCACTGCCACCAAGAGAAATAGCAACTGCAACACCTGCAAGGTTACCGGTTCCAACTCGAGCTGATAGCCCCGTGCATAACGCTTGAAAAGAACTGATGGTATTGTCATCACCCTGACTGCAGCCCCGTAACAGGCTAAACATATGGCGAAACTTTACAATTTGTATCCCTCGCAAAAGAATAGTGAACCAAAACCCTGCAAATAGCAGGATATAAATAAGTATCTGGCCTTCTCCCCATAAAAGCCCATTAATACTCTTAACTGCACTTTCAAACATAGGCGATTCCTGTTTTATTATTATTTGCCGTTTATCTAGGGCCTGTTGACCTTCTTGACGGATAAACAGGCCCTAGTATTATTTAACGGTTATTTAAATGGACTCCAGCAATCATACAACGCACTGAGCCACCTGCGGCTTCAATTGTCGGTATATCAATAGCAACTAGCTTAGCTGACTTTTCAATGACAGCAATTTGCTCAGGCAACAACGCCTGATAAGCCGTTGTGGAAAGCGCAAGTATGTGTCCCATGCTTCCTTGTAGCTCAATCGCGTTGCCGCAAAAATGTTGGATCTGCTGATAAGATAGCGCAATCAGGGTGTGGCCGCTTTGCGTAAAACGGTTAATAAGCTGTGCCCGCTGATATTCTGGCACCATATCTAGGCATATCATGGCGAAATCGGTGGCGACACACATTAAGACATTAGTGTGATAAACAGGCACTTCATTCTTATCATAGGCATTAAATATCTCTGCCTGTAGTCCCAACTGCTCGCAAACTTGATTAACTAACACGGCGTTGGTGCGCTTGGATTCTACCGCATAGGCCACTTTAGCTTGATGATCGATAACCACAGAGCCGGTGCCTTCAAGGAATATTTCTTCAGCAGTTAGGTGACTATAATCGTTGATGTTTGTCACCTGATAGTGAGCACTCAGAAAATCGATAATATCGCGACGGATCTCCAATCGTCGATTCAAGGCGTACATAGGGTAAATCGTCAACTGACCATCGCTATGGGTCGAAAACCAGTTATTTGGAAAGACCGAGTCAGGCGTGTCTGTGGAGGTATCTTCAAATAAGTGTACTTTCACGCCAGCCAATTCTAACGCTTGCACGGCGTTGCTGACCTCAACATAGGCTCTGTTGTTAGGGTTGTTTTCACTGCATGCTTGCTGAAAGGCGTTATCTTGCATGGTTTGCGGGTTCGAAGTGAAATGGTGTGGGCGGATCATCACCACCGCTCGTGGTGCTTGAAATATCGTTGTCATACTGCACTCATTATTTGATTTGGGCGTTGTCTTACACAATATCAGTGTAACCACACCATAAGACGATTTAAATGCCAAAATCTTATACAATTAGTGCAATTTTCTATCACTTTGCTAAGTTGAATTATACAAATAGACTAATCATGACAAAAACCACAAAGCTGTACTATGACTCCTTACTTATATGATGCGCTTGACAAAGCCTTGATTGCTGAATTGCGCAAAGATGGCCGAGCAGCCATTTCAACTTTAGCCACTACGCTCGATGTGTCTCGCGGAACCGTACAAAACCGTTTAGATAGACTCATTTCCAGTGGTGCAATTCTAGGCTTTACAGTGCGGGTTCATGAATATATCGAGTCCGAGCTGGTGCGCGCTATCATGATGATAGAAGTGATCGGTAAATCCACTACTCAAGTGATCAATGCACTGCGTGGGATCCCCGAACTCAGTAAAATTCATACCACGAACGGGGCATGGGATTTAATCGCTGAAGTACAAGCCGCTAACCTCAGTGAATTCGATGGTGTACTGAGGCAAGTTCGAGAGATTGATGGCATTTTAAATAGTGAAACCAGTATTTTGCTATCGAGTACGTAAAGCTCGATAGCGTTGTTCATCTAGATTAGGGTGATGAGTCGACAGTCCGAAATAATCTAAATCAGCCATGACACATTTCAACACTTAACCTAATTTACTGCTAAATTATATTGTCCCCTTCTTCTGGGCTTCGAGCGCGCTCTGCTTGCTCTCTGATCTCATCCGCATCGCTACTCACATCGTCAATATCCGCATCTACTGCACTTGCTGTGGTTTTGTTCTTTTGTTTCACAGGCGCTCTGCTACTCGAATTACTGGTCGCTTCTTTGTTTACTCCTTGTGTTTCAGTATTCGCAGCTATGATTATCCGCTCTCTAGCATCATCAGGCATGCTTATACCGTGTTCTGTAAAGCAATTAACGGTTTCTCGCATGAGTTGAGACGCCACTTTGATCGGGCTATGTTGTTCGCTATTGACCCAAAAATAAATGGTAAGATTGATAGTCGCGGAGCCTAAGGCTTCAAGTAGAACCTGAGGTGGCGGGTCGTTTAAAACCGCACTTTGCTCTTTAAGTAAGTCAATTGCAATTTGCTGCGTCAGGCGAATATCGTTGTCATAGCCAATACCAATCTTAAAGTGTCCACGTGTTTTGGGGTTGGCAGTAAAGTTTTTAATTACATTCTTGTAGACGGTAGCATTGGGTATTTGAATGTGATTACCATCGTAATCAACTAAGGTGGTTGCGCGGGCGGTGACTTTTTTAACGATCCCCAAACGGTTATCCACTTCAATAACGTCATCAATTCTAAACGGGCGTTGGACACTAATTAGCATACTCGAAATAAAGTTCTCGGCGATATCACGAAACGCAAACCCAAGAATAAGACCGACAAGCCCAGTACCACTCATTACTGCGACGGCAAACTCACTTAACCCGGCCAAGCGCAAAAAGATATAAATACCAAAAAATATGACTAACACACTGATAAAACGGCGAGTGACGAGATGTAATAATCGACTTTTACTGACATAACCTATGGGTTTAATCAAAAGATAAGAGATTGGCCGTGCTAAATAATAACAAAGCACAATAACCACAATTCCCAACGCCAAAGCAGGTAATAATTGCCATGCGGTTTGTAAAAAGTGCACAACCTGTGCGCTTAAACTTAGCGTATCTGATGTGCTCACGGCCTCAGTCACTTCGCGAGAAGCTGCCGCCTGAATCATATTAGTCATTTGATTTTTAATAAGATTATTGATTTCCATATTGCACTCTTTGGGTTTTTATTCATAAGATCACGAGTTGACTAGTAGCAAATATAACGCCAAACGAGATTGGCAGACCTTTTGCTGTATATCACTTTAGATCAACAGGCCCAGAATTGATTTAGGAAAGACCAATGGCAGCTCATAAACATGGCTTTAATGCAGACAGGCCAAGCGATATTCCAGCACTCGGTTGGTGGGATGTCAGTAAACGGCTATACCACAGCTTATCCCAAGATAATTTATCTCTGGTTGCCGCTGGAGTGGCATTTTATGCCCTGCTGGCAATATTTCCTGCGTTAGCGGCCGTTGTTTCTATCTATGCCTATTTTTCTTCTCCTGCAGAAATGGTTGACCAGCTACTGCCGCTTATTGAACTCTTACCACCATCCAGTCAAGAAATTATGTTGCAACAACTCAAAGCGCTCACTCAAAAATCGCAGGCAAGCCTAAGTTTAGGTGCTATTTTTACCCTCTTTTTAACAATATGGAGTAGCAGTAAAGGCTGCCAAGCGTTGATCACAGCCTGCAACATTACGTATCATGAGCATAATAAAAGGCAGTTTTTACAAGCGCTAGTGGTACGCTTTTTGTTTTCTGTGGGGGCGATTTTCGTCGCGATTGTGACGTTGTCTATTATCGGAATTTTACCGATTGTGCTTAACCTCGTAGGATTTACCACAGCACTCGATTCGATTATCCAACTAATCACTTGGTCTATTTTAGCAGCACTATTTCACTTTTCTTTGGCGTTTGTTTATCGTTATGCGCCTCATCGCAGAGCCGCAAAATGGCGCTGGATAACACTCGGCTCGTTTACTGCAACCGGTTTATGGATCTTGGCGTCATTGGGATTTTCATATTATGTCGCGCAGTTCGCTTCTTACAATGAAACTTATGGTTCATTGGGAGGCGTCGTCATTATGATGATGTGGTTATATTTGAGCGCATATATCATTATTTTTGGTGCCGCACTAAATGCCAGTACTGAGCTACAAACTTTAAAAGATAGTACCGTTGGACCAGCAAAAACCAGAGGGCAACGAGGTGCATTTGTGGCTGATAATTTAACTACAAGACAACGTAAAGAAAAGGAGCCTCATTGATAATAGCATCAATATTAATAGCTCACTTTCACGATTTAAATTTTGCTTAGATTACTCAGCAGCAAGTTGAGCTTCGCGACCAAAATACACTTATGAGAACATAAATCAAATAGCGAAAAGGTCAACAAGCCCTAATTCAACAAATTAAAATTAGAGAGGCTATTTATTTTTGCTTGATTAAAGTGCTCCCATGGTCCCACAATCGCCAATGTTGTCGTTGGTGAGTACACATTAACAAATAAAGTCTTGCCGTCTGGTGAAAAACAAGCGCCGGCGAGCTCAGTTTGCTTAGCTAGCCGCGCAAAATTATAGAGTTCTCCCTCTGGTGTTACACCTCTTAGGTAGTTATTTACAACATCGGAATACTGATCCTCACAAACAATTAAATGTCCTTGTGGCGACACGGTAAGATTGTCACCAAAGTTATAGAGAGACTGGCTAGTGCTTTCGACAAATAAAGACAACTTTCCTGGATTGAGGCGTTCTTTTTCTGTTCCCTCAAACTCAGATGGCTGATACTTCATGATTTGCCCTAGCTGCTTTTTTCCGCCATTGGTACAGCAAAAGTACAGCTCTTTTTCACCCCAATGGATCCCTTCACCTCGAGCAAATAGCGCAGCTCCACTTCGATAAGCACGGATCCGTAAATCGTCTTTAGCACTTTGTGGGTCGTCCAAATCTATCCACTCAACAGTAAACTCCTGATGAAGTGGCATCGCTTTTTTATTCCAATTTCGACTATCAAATTGCGGGCTTTCTTTCACTACCATCGCTTGTAATTTCCCTCCTTTGTGGAGCTTTGCCTTTTCGTTTGGAATAAAGCGGTAAAAAACGCTGTCTCCCCTGTCTTCCGTGAGATAAACAATGCCTGTTTTGGGATCAACAGCAGCGGCTTCATGATTAAACCGCCCCATTGCTTTTAGAGGTTGTGGCTTAATTAAACCCTTTGCAGTCGCTGGTACTTCAAAAATATATCCGTGATCTTGTGTAAAACCATCATTTTTAGTTGCAGTTGTTTCTTCACAAGTAAGCCAACTCCCCCAAGGCGTTATTCCACCAGAACAGTTACGAATAGTGCCAACCAAGGATAAATATTCTTGTTCTTTTTGGCGTGTTTTTAGGTTATACACAATATGACTTGTGCCACCAGGAAGCGCGATGCCTGAGCCATTTGTATCAAAAGCAAGCTCACTTTTATGGTGACGAATACTGTCCTCGGCTTTTGCTAAATCTGTTGGTTTCAATTCATGATTGCGGATCAATGCAACCCGTTCTTCATCTAAAGCAATACAACCCATACCATCGGCTTTGTCAGGTACAGTAAAACCATCGGACATTTTATCTCCAAGGCTTGATACTATTTGATAACTGAAACCTTGGGGCAAATCGAGTAAACCATTGGGGTCGGTGATCAACGGTCCATACCCAGCTATCATTGTGTTAAAGTCTAATAGTGACACTCTGCCAAATGCGCTTTTAGAAAGGCCGATAAATGCGAGGGTGCCAGCCCCCCTTAAAAACCTTCGACGTGAAACCATAATTTCTCCTGCTGATCGTAGTCGTGTCAGTAATAATCTCGTGCTACATATAGATAAGATTTATGTTGTTGTAAAACTCAGTTACTTGTGTACCTGTGTGGCTTTAACTAACAGGTACACAATGGTTTAACCTGCTAAAACTAAAAATAGCCGCGAATACCAAGCGCGAAACTGCGTCCCGGACGAGGGCCTATATCTTTTAAGAATGAACTATGTACTCGTGCTTCTGTATCCGTCAGATTGCTCCCTCTAAGATAAATAGAGAGATCTTGATTTAACACAGAAAGATCATAAGAGATGCTAGCATCAACTAAGGTATATCCGTCGGTCGCGGTTTCTTCTGGTGCAATCCGGTCCTGCTCTTGATATCGAGTAATGTGGATATGTGCACTGAGATTATCCGTCTGATAGCTTAACTGCGACCCAAAGCGCAGAGGTGGTGTACGAGGTAAATCGCCGCCTTCTTCTAATCTGGCGCGCACAAAGTCAGAGAAAACATCAACTTTCAACTCGTCGGTCAATTGCCAAGCAACTTGCGCTTCAAAACCGTGCAAAACCACATCATCTGTCTTGAATAAATAAATAGGTAATTCGGAAGCATGATCGTGCTCATGTTCATGATTGTGGTCGTGACTATCGCCGCTCTCGGCGTACAACCCAGTTTCTATTTGATAGTAGTAGTTATCTACTTGGTTGTAAAAAGCATTAAAAATAAAGCCTATATCGCCTTGGGTTTTTCGCAGTGTAATATCAATATTGTGCGACTTTTCTAGCGCTATGCCTTGCTCATCGAGTTCAAAATGACCGTGCTCATCCATTTTGAACAACGCTCCTACCTCGTAAGTGCCGGTTCCTATGTGAGGACCAAAGGAAAATAACTCCGATGAAGAAGGAGCTCGTTCAGAGTGTGAAACAGATAACCCAAGGTTATAATTTTGCGCAAAGTCCCATACAAGACCCGAAGATAAACTGACAGGGGTAAACTGATGCTCAACCGCATATACCTTTGTTGCTTCTGAATCGTGACCGATGTGGTCATGCATTTCAGTATCATGCGAGTGGGCATCAATACTTGGTAAAGGCACATTACTTGCGGTGATCTCCACTTGCTCAATACGACCACCTAACTGCACTAAAAAATCACCAAACCGCCTTTCCTCCATTACCCCTATCGCAAGTGTTTGGGTATCAGATGGCGGCGTAAACGCCTCACTACCTTGAGCCTCAACATCACTGTGTTTGTAATGTAAGCTTACGCCACCAGTCCAAGCAGACAGAGGCTGATGTAGTAAATCAACTTTTAACTCATTGGTATCATTCTTAAATGTTGTTCCAACCATGCCGTGCTCAACTTCAGCATGTTCATACTCTGTAAAACCAGCACGCACATTCACTTTATCAAGCCAACCTTTGTTAAACTTGTACTCGCTTAATAGTTGCACTTTTGTTTGTGCTAAGTCCGCAAAAACCTGCTCTTCAGCCTCATGATGTGCTTCTCCATCACCATGCGTATGTCCCGGAATGCCGTATTTGCGGTTAAATTTCTCAACAGCCACACCGACATAACCTTGGTCAAATAAGTAACTTGAGCCAACCGTAAAACCATCAGACTCTTCAGCACTATTTGCTACTTTATAGTGATGTTCACCACTGTTATTCCTTTCACTATGCTCATGAATTTCAGCAGGAACAGGTACTTCGTAGTCATTAGATTCTCGCCAGAATGCATCAACATATAAAGCCACAGAACCAATACCCGATGTCGCATTAAACGAGGCTGTATTTTGGTCATCAACAGAGTTACTTTCCAGATTCCATTCTCCGCGAGTTGCATTATCGGTTGGAACTCTTGTATCGACGACATTAACCACTCCCCCAATCGCACCGCTACCATAAAAAAGAGTTGCAGGTCCCCGCAATACCTCAATTTGTTGAGCCGTTGAGGCTTCGGAGGCGACTGAGTGATCAGGACCAACTCTAGATACATCACTGACATCTAATCCATTTTGCGTCACCAACACCCGCGGGCCACTCAAACCTCGAATAATTGGTGTACTCGCTACTTTGGCGTGGAAATTTGTGTTGACGCCAGGCAATTTTTCTAAGCTATCCCCTAGCGTAGCGGTTTGCTGTCGACGCAATGTTTCACCTGACAAAACACTAACTGGAACCGCAGATTCCATCGCCGACATATGTACAGGGGTAGCTACAATATCTATAACTTCTATTGGAGAACGATTTAACATTAGCATTGCGTTTTTAACGCCACCTTGATCCAGAGTGAGCGCCTTATGCAGATGAGCAAAACCAGGTGCTCTTACATGGATTTGTTGATTTCCAAGCCCAACGCCCGAAATTTGAAAATGACCATTGTTATCTGTGACTACGCGAATATCAGTTCCTTCGACCTCAATTGATGCATTTGCAATCCCTTTACCAACTTTATTGACGACTGTACCTTCTATAGACTTTGCTACAAGACTTGGTGGTAACAGTGCAGCAACGAGCAAGGATATTGTTGATAGTTTAGACATAACGACTCCAATAAATGTTATATTGTATCAATTATGATTGATATGTTATATTGTATCAATAGTTAAATGAATTATGTCGTCATTGCCGTGAACAAAACTCAACGAAACTTTATTCTCAAACAGGCTCAAGCAAAATGCCAATCGTTAGGGCTGCGTTTAACTGAAAAACGACAGGGCGTGCTAGAAATATTATTGCAAACAGTCGAGCCGCTATCAGCGTATGAACTTACTGACAAATACAATAAAAGCACCAACTCTCCTATTCTAGCAATGTCCGTGTACCGCATTCTTGAATTCTTAGAATCAGTCAATCTGGCACACCGGATCCATTCTGCAAATAAATATATAGCCTGTAAGAGTCTAGATGGTGCGTGCCATCACCATCTATCCGTGATCTTGGTCTGCAGATCCTGCCATCAAATAGAAGAAATAGATTCTGTTCAAGAGGCTGCTAAGCATCTATTTAAAGCGGTAGAAAGCACTGGATTTTCAGCTGCAAATGCACGCTTAGAGTTGCCTGGCTTATGTAACCTTTGCAAAGCCAAACTTGACAAATAGGTCCCTATAATATGAAAAACACACTGATAAAAAATGCAATTGTGGTCAACGAGAATCAATCACAAGTATGTGATGTACTTATCGTTGAAAACAGAATAAATAAAATTGCAAGCTCAATAACTGCGCAGCCAAATGACTATATTGTGGATGCGACAGGTTATTTTCTACTCCCTGGAATGATAGACGACCAAGTACATTTCCGTGAGCCCGGCTTAACACAGAAGGGTAATATAGCCTCAGAATCCAGAGCTGCTGTGGCAGGTGGTATCACCAGCTATATGGAAATGCCAAACGTAAGCCCTGCGACTACAACCATTGAAGCTCTTGAACAGAAATACGCGATTGCGTCTAGAAGCTCGCTGGCAAACTATGGTTTCTACTTAGGGGCAACCGAAGATAATTTAGAACAAATAAAACGTTTAGATGCGAAGAAGTACTGCGGTGTTAAAGTTTTTATGGGGGCATCAACAGGCGATCTACTCGTTGAGCATCCACAAGCACTCGACGCAATTTTCAGAGAAAGTCCAACCCTAATTGTCACCCATTGTGAAGATGGAAGAGTGATTGAAAAGAACTTATCCATGTGCATAGGACGCAGTGGCAGTTTAACAATTCAAGATCACCCCATCATTCGTGACGCCGAAGCGTGTTATTCATCCTCTTCGTACGCTGTATCTTTAGCGAAACAATATCGTAGCGATTTACATGTACTGCATATCACAACAGAAAAAGAATTGAGCTTATTCCCTTCAGGCGATATTCGCGACAAACATATTACGGCAGAGGCATGTGTTCATCATTTGTGGTTCAGTCAAGAAGATTACGCACTGCAGGGTAACCTAATAAAATGCAATCCAGCGATTAAAGCGAAAAGCGATCGTGATGCTTTGTTAGCAGCAGTGCGAAATAATCAAATAGATATTATTGCTACTGATCACGCGCCTCATACTTGGCAAGAAAAGCAACTCCCCTACCAGCAAGCACCTGCGGGTTTGCCTTTAGTTGAACATGCATTATTAAGCTTGCTCGACCATGTGCATCATCAGCGTTTATCTATAGAGCAGCTCGTTGAGAAAGTTGCACATAATCCAGCGTTAAGGTATCACATTGTAGATAGAGGCTTTATTCGCGAAGGATACTATGCTGACTTAGTGCTCGTGAACCCTCATCACGAAACACCCACTTGCCATCAGAAAACACACTATCACTGTGGCTGGACCCCATTCGACGGTCACCGTTTTTCAGCAAAAGTTTTAAAAACTTGGGTGAATGGCAGTCTCGTTTATGACGGCCAACAACCGCTTAATACACCCACAGCCGCTATGCCACTAATTTTTAATCGCTAGGGCATGTTTACCTTTCAAGTTTGTTTTTGCAGCAGTTTGATTGGTATTTGTACAAGGCAGAGCCTGCGTAGCATAGTTATTCTATGTGAGTCAGGCGATAACACAGTAGAAATGCTAATCAAGCGCTGCCCTTTGGGTTCACCTGAGTGCGCTTTGTTCATTGTTGCTCAACTTTTGCCTAGATTACTAGGCGGCAAGTCGAGCGTCGCGACCAAAACACACTCAGGAGAACAAAAATCAAACAGCAAAGATCAACAGGCCCTAGAAACCTCGTCGGAAATAAATATGACAGTATCTTTACCTGATGTTGCCTCTGGGCAGCTTGCAACAACAGCCTTACCGCTAAAGTGGGTGGGTATGGAAAAAATTGCCATACCTTTAGAAGTGGAAATATCAAGCACCTCTCACCAAAGGGTTAACGCTCTTGCAAATATTTTTGTTAGCCTTGATAAACCTGAGGCAAAAGGGATCCATATGTCCCGGTTATACATTCGCTTGAGAGAGATACTAAGTACGACTCCTTTGAATATTAAAACGATTGAAGCGTTATTAAAGGAGTCCGTTCAATCTCAACAAGGGTTGAGCAAAGCAGCCAAGCTTGAGTTACAGTTTGAAGTAACTATAGATAAACCAGCATTGTTGAGCGATCAATTCGGCTATCAAAGTTACCCTATCACGCTTAATTGTGAGTATATAAACTCAGAGCTTAGCTATGAGTTATCACTTACTATTGCCTATTCAAGTACCTGCCCTTGTTCAGCGGCGCTTTCTAGACAAGCATTAAGTGAAGAGATCGAAGAACAGTTTTCCCAAGAGGTGATTTCAAAACACGAACTAATGACGTGGATAACCTCTCTAAAAGGGAGCATTGCCACACCTCATAGCCAGCGCTCTTTCGCTTACGTAACAGTAAAACTAACAGAACGGACGTTGCCACTCATTCCAAACCTTATAAAAGCGCTAGAACAGGCCATTGGCACGCCAGTTCAAACTGCGGTAAAACGTGAAGATGAACAAGCATTTGCGAAGCTAAATGCAGAAAATCTAATGTTTTGTGAAGATGCCGCACGACGAGTCAAACAATTTTTAGAGCAAAACACACAGTTTGTTGATTATTGGTTCAAAATTGAACACCAAGAAAGTTTGCATGCTCACAATGCTGTCGCCATTGATAATAAGTTTCCGGCCCAAAAACTGACTTAAGAAACACTTATCTGCCTAAGATGCAAGAATCATGATACTGCCATTATTATGCGATAAAACACAACTACAAACACACAATAGATACACTATAACATTACAACAAATACTGAGAAGTTTATGAAAAAGACCATCATCGCCGTTGCGATTTACTCCACGCTTTTTGTCTCTGGTTGTTCAAATTATACAACGGAGGTGGCATCTAGCGTGCCTAAGAAAAGTGAATCAGTCCATCACAATCCACTGTTCAACGCCAGTACTTTAATCTACCAAACCCCAATGTTTGACCAGATCAAAGATGAACATTTTATGCCTGCATTTAAGTTGGGTATGGCAGAGCACCTCAAAGAAATCGCGCGTATTGCAACTAACCCTGCAACGCCTACGTTTGAAAACACCTTAGTTGCAATGGAAAAAAGTGGTGCACTGCTAAAGCGAACCAGTAGCGTATTTTTTAACTTAATAGGCACTAATAGCTCAGTAAAGCGTCGTCAATTACAAAAAGAACTAGCCCCAATGCTCGCAGAACACCGCGATAACATCAATTTGAACGCCGCATTATTTGATCGTATAAAGTCGCTTTATGATAATCGCAACACACTCGAACTAGACTCAGAATCAAAGCGTTTATTGGATGTTTACTACACCAACTTTGTGCGAGCTGGCGCAAAACTAAGTGCTGAAGATAAGGAGAAAATTCGCAAAATCAATGAAGAGCATTCATCTCTGACTACCCAGTTTTCACAAAACCTATTAGCAGAAACGTCTGCCATATCAGTGATTGTTGATGATAAAGCCGCATTGGACGGTTTAACAGAAAGACAAATTCTTGCCACTAAACGTGCGGCTGAAGCTGCAGGACATAAAGACAAGTACTTAATCGGTATTACCAACACGACCCGTCAACCTATTTTAGCGTCTTTAACCAACCGAGCACTTAGGCAACAGATTTGGCAAACTTCTGCTTATCGTGCTCAGTCAGGTGATAATGACAATACTCAAATTATCATCCGGCTGGCACAGTTAAGGGCCGAAAAAGCAGCGCTGTTAGGGTATAAAAGCTGGGCAGACTACGGCCTAGAAAAGCAAATGGCTGGAAACCCTAAAGCAGTTTATGACATGCTTGGCAGCATGGTGCCGGCCGTTGTTTCCAACGTGGAAAAGGAAGCAGCAGATATTAAAACGCTTATTCAAAGCGAAGGGCACTCGTTCAACATCAAACCTTGGGACTGGGCATACTACGCTGAGAAAGTTCGTCAATCTCGTTATGACTTAGACGAAACAGAAGTGAAAAAGTACTTCGAATTTAATAACGTCTTAGAAAATGGTGTTTTTTATACTATGAATAAGCTGTACGGCGTAAGTTTCAAAGCTCGCCCTGACTTACCTGTGTATCATCCAGATGTTAAGGCTTATGAACTGATCGATAACAATGGTGAAAGCCTCGCGATATTCTTTGCCGACTATTTTGCAAGAGAAGGTAAACGTGGTGGAGCTTGGATGAATTCATTTGTAGGGCAATCTAAGTTATTAAACCAAAAGCCTGTGGTTATCAATGTCATGAATATTGCAAAGGCACCTGATGGTGAACCAACCTTTGTAAGCTACAGTGAAGTGACAACTATGTTTCACGAAATGGGACATGGCTTACATGGGATGTTTTCTGACGTAAAATATCCGAGTCTTGCTGGAACCGCTGTTTCTCGTGATTTTGTTGAGTTTCCCTCAACCTTTGAGGAAGACTGGGCTGCACACCCTGAAGTTATCAGTAACTATGCAAAGCATTACCAAACCGGGGAACCTATCCCAAAAACACTGCTTGATAAAGTGATCCGCTCACGAACTTTTAATATGGGCTACGATACATTGGAGTACATGGCATCTGCGCTCTTAGATATGGAGTGGCATACAATTTCACCTGAGCATGCACCCACTGATATCAATGAATTTGAACAAGCGGCACTGAAGAAGCATGGAGTCGCCCTCGATTACGTTCCACCGCGTTATAAATCAGCATTTTTTGCGCACTCTATGGGAGGCGGCTATTCTGCTGGTTACTATGCTTATATGTGGAGTGAAATATTAGCAGCCGACGCCTATGCATACGTGCAAAAGCTCGGTGGCCTTAAACTTGAAAATGGCGAAAAATATCGTAAACATATTTTATCGGTTGGTAACTCAAGACCTGTAATGGACTCTTACAAAGCATTCCGCGGAAAAGAGCCAACGACTGAAGCGCTATTAAAACGCAGAGGGCTAGATTCCAAATAGTCTTCTCTTTAATTTGACCCAACCAGAAAGGGAAGCTGTATTGCTTCCCTTTTATCAATCTTATACCAGTTGTATTAAATAAATGATCTATCTTGAAGCGGGAAAATAGCTTTAGTAGCAAGGCAAAAATTTTGCTATTTAGTTGTTCTAAATGAGAAATTTTTAACGAAGCTAATACGCTATTTCACCCTTCAAATTGATTAGAGAATTAATTCAATTGGTATTAAATACAATACCGAGCAAACAAGCTTGCAACGGTTGCAGCGGTTGGTTTGCCATGCTGCCAGTCGCCACCTTCAACGCCGCTACCTGCAATATCCATATGTACATACGGAATTGGCAATTCTGCATTACAACCATGCTTGTCTAAGCCACCAACAATTGCCAAAAATGCCATTGGAAATTGGTGACCACGAGCGGTAACCGCCGATGGAGCGTTGTTGCTCGATAGCACATCATCCGCAAGGGTGCGTGGTTTTACAAAGTCATAGTCTTCGCGTCGGCTACGCGATACTTCCGCGCAGTCAGCCCATAGGTCGCCCATATCTGCAATCTTGCGAGATACTTGTGCTGCTCGTGCAGGACCATTCTCAACATAGGCACTGTAAGGGCCCATGGCGCGCGCTGCATGACCTGTCAGTGTTGCAACCGTAAAGATCTCAGGGTTTTTCTCACCCAGAGCTAAGTCTTTCGCTTCGCTGAGTAAGTCACCCATCGCCAAGCGACCTTCCGCATCGGTGTTACCAATACGAACGCGTACGCCTTCTCTGCTCTCAATGATTTCATCCGGCACGAAACAGTCAGAACCAATCGAGTTACGAACCACGGCAAGATAAGCAATTACCTTAATACCTTTTGGTTGGTACTTAGCAACCGCTTCCATAAAACCAACCACTGACGCCGCACCGCCTTTATCACGGCTCATGCCGGCCATAAAACCGCCCACTTTCAAGTCTGCACCGCCAGTATCGTACACAAGACCTTTGCCAACAAAGATAAGAGTACGTTCGACGTCACCTTCAGGCTCGTATACCATTTTTACAACTCGAGGATGATGACGTTCAACGGCGTAAGAGGCACGCGCTACCGTGCTTAACAGTGGATACTGTTCATCCATAATTTTACGATCAGCGATAACCTCAACGTTTACCGCTGAACCTTGAAATAGCTCAACACAGTAGTCAGCAAAACGAGGCGGTGCCATGCGCTCAGGTTCTGTGCCACACAGATCACGCGCAGCATATTGGCCTGCAGCGATTGCGCTTAGTTGATCGCAGCATTGTGATGACGCTTCAAAAACATAAATCGCTTCGATTGGTTCAATCACTTCGCCACGGTACTCACGTGCTTCTAATGGCTGCCATAAGCCTTGGCAAGCACCTAAAAAGCTGACTGCACGCGCATTTTCGTAACGAGCATCGGCAGGCACATTTACAACAGCAAGCACAGGTTTTACCGCACCAGCCGCTTTCGCTTCTAAAATACCAGCCTTTGCCGCTTCAAAGTAACGGCGAACGTCATCGTAATCTCTGTCGATTGGTCCGGTTGGCGCAATCACCAAGCGCTTGCCAGGTACTTTGTCTGAAACAAGCAGGCTTGCCTTTTGCGCAATGCGCGCATCTACAGCTAAAAATGGTGCAGCAACTTCGTCAAGCTCCGCACTGCCAAGGTTTTGAATATCATGAGTAACAACAACGATAGCATCTGCATCGCTTTCAAATAGGGTGTTACAAGGTAATGCGATTGGAAAAGACATAAAAACGGCCCTTTTCTATATTAGAATTAGGGCCGACTATAGGTGATTTGTGGTCAAGTTCCAAGGGAACTACGACATATCACGGGCTTCATCTGGTTTCGCTTTGGTTTTGCTGATCACAGACCAAGCTTCTAACATCACCAAAATACTGACCACCAGCACGATGACGTCAAGCACAACCAACAGCCAATTGCCTTTTTGGTAGTATTCACCTAGCTTGATCACTCCAGCAAAAAACGCCATCACCAGCACAAATACCATAGGGATCAAGGTGTACTTAGCGGGACGCCCTAGTTTGATAAGATACACTGAGATAACCAACAAGGTTAAGCTTGCCAAGATTTGGTTGGTTGAACCAAACAGCGGCCAAATCACCATACCACCACTACCCGATGCGCCACCAGCGCCAAAGGCGAGTAGCAAACAACATGCAACGGCCAACAAAGTCGCGAAGATACCGTTGTTCAGGAACTTGATGTTATAGATCTCACCCCACTCTTGAATAATATAACGCTGAAGTCTGACGCCAGAATCCATGGTAGTGCCTGCAAAAAGTACAACCATAACGGCAAGTAAAGTTGATGCGATCTCGACTGGTAGTCCCCAGCCTGTACTGATAAGATTTGAGCCACCGTTAATAAAGGCTGATACACTGCCTGCACCAAGATGACTATAAATTTCGTGCCACTCTTCAGGTGATACAGCAAGCATCACGCCACTCACGGCGACCAACGTAATAAGTGCAAGTGAGCCTTCACCAACTGCTCCTAAGTAGCCGACAAAACGACCGTCTTTTTCTTTGTCTAGTTGTTTAGAACTCGTTCCCGACGAAACAATACCGTGGAAACCAGATACCGCACCACAAGCAATAGTCACGAATAGCAGGGGTATGATACTTGGGGTATTTTCTACCGTTTGGGTATTAAACGCAGGCGCGGTGATATCTGGCATCACCACAAATACTGCACCATAAAGCAGGATCAATCCCACTAACAGCTGCATGCCATTAATAAAGTCACGAGGTTGTAATAGCATCCAAACCGGTAACAATGACGCCACGGCAGCATATATAAACAGAATGATTATCCAATTGGCTTTGTCGCTTAGACCAAACATTTCGGTTGGTAAGGTAATCGGCATACTACTGCCCATATAAATGGTCGCGTAGAGCACAATAACCCCGATAATACAGAGTGGTACTAGCGGCACTTTGCGTTTCAGTAATTGGCCGATGATAAGCGCCACGACGATAGCTGACCAAGCGGGAAATACCGCATTTGGGTTACCTACGAAGGAGTTTGCTATCACCACGCCGAACACGGCATTTACCATGAGCAGTACAAGAAAGACCACTATCATAAACAATGAACGCGTGCGCTTGCCAATCACGCTTTCAGACAACGCGCCCATCGACTTGCCTTTATGGCGAGCACTTGCCCACAGCGCGCCCATATCGTGGACACCCGCAAAGAATATGGTACCGAATACAACCCAAAGCACAGCTGGCACCCAACCCCAATAAACAGCGATGGCTGGACCTACAATTGGTGCAGCACCTGCGACTGAAGTAAAGTGATGCCCCCACAATACCACTTTGTTAGTGGGAACATAGTCCACGCCATCCTCAAGCTCATGAGCCGGCGTGACAAAGTTGTCATCCATTTTAAATATTTTTTCAGCAATAAATTTGGAATAGACAAACCATCCAAATAACATCCCTATGATGCCGAAGAGTACGATCATTATGGATTGCATAATGCTTACCTCTTGTTGTTGTTTTAATTACACGCAGTTCGCGTGATTAGTTTGTTGCACGACAACTTCGAAGCTAGCACAAAATAAACTAATTGCAGTTATCTTTTAGTCTAGGTAGGTCTGAATTAGCCATCAAAAAGTCCCAGTTGAGCTTGTGTGTTAGACTTTTCATTTAGCCCTAAGTGCAAGCCCACGAGGCGCACAGGTTTAAACTTTTGCCGTGACATTGCTTCAATCAATAGCTCTTCGAAAACGGGCAAATCAATATGCTGGTATTGGCATTCTTTGGTGGTTTGGGTGAAATCGTAAAACTTCACTTTAACGCCAAGCTTATTAAAGCCACGCTGTAAATAAGGCTGTGCTCGGCGAGTCAATTCAGGTAACAACTTTTCTTTTATGACTTGTTTTAAGGTATCAAGGTCGAGCGTGTCTTCTGCAAATGTGGTTTCAACGCCTATCGATTTACGCACTCTATCGGTCTCAACTCGGCGCTCATCAATACCTTGACAACGCCGCCATAATACAGCGCCAAACTTGCCAAATGACTGGCGTAACTGAGTTTCAGACAGTGCCTTAATATCTCGGCCATACTCAAGTCCCATGGCTAGCAAACGCTGTTGAGTCACTTTACCTACACCTGGAATTTTTTTAAGAGGTAACACATCAATAAAAGCGCTCACTTGGTGAGGCGGGATCACACACTGACCATTGGGCTTGTTTTCATCGCTGGCAATTTTGGCTAAAAACTTGATTGGCGCAATTCCCGCCGAAGCTGTAAGGCCCGTCTCTGCAACTATATCCGCTCGTATCTGCTCGGCGATAAGCGTTGCACTGCCATTACATTGCTGACACTCAGTGACGTCTAGATAGGCTTCATCCAAAGACAGTGGCTCAATTAGCTCAGTATAGCGGGTAAAAATAGCGCGAATTTGTTGCGATATTGCCTTATAGACCTCCATTCTCCCCGGTACAATCACCAGCTGAGGGCAGAGTTTTTTCGCTTGATAATTCGACATGGCCGATCGCACGCCATATTGCCGAGCAATATAGTTAGCCGTGGATAGCACCCCACGATGACTCTGCCCACCAATCGCCATCGGCACCTTTGCAAGCTCGGGGTTATCGCGCATTTCTACCGATGCATAGAACGCGTCCATATCAATATGAATAAATTTACGCACGTTAAAACACTGTCTAAATAAACAGTGTTTATTATGTGCTAATTTTCCAACTGTTGCAATCTTGAACATAGGCCTTAGTGTTCTGGGCTATACTTGTGTTGATGTCTGTTGCAAGTTGCACTGCAAAACAGAGATAATGCTAACAATATCAATACAGTTCAAAGTACTAAATCCGTTACTTTGGCTATATTTAACCATTCAGCAATCAATCAGGAGCCTGCATGAAGTACTCACGACTTGGTAGTAGCCCATTAGAAGTTTCGCGCATTTGTTTAGGAAGCATGACTTGGGGCGTACAAAACAACCAGCATGATGCCGACGAGCAAATCAATTATGCACTAAGCCGTGGTATTAACTTCATTGATACCGCTGAAATGTATGCGGTCCCTCCCTCACCTGAAACCTATGGTAAAACCGAAGCCATCATTGGCAATTGGCTAAAGCGGCACCAAGAAAAGCGCGAAAAGCTCGTGCTTGCAACCAAGATTGCAGGCAGCGGATTACCTTGGATCCGTGAAGGCGGTGCTATTACGGGACAATCTGTGATCCAAGCGGTGGACGATTCTTTAGCGCGCCTGAATACCGACTATATCGACCTCTACCAACTACATTGGCCAAACCGTACTTCACCGCATTTTGGTAAACAATGGCCTGGCATGGTGCCTTTGAGTGCGCTTGACCGCGAGGAAGAACGCGCTGGTATGCTAGATATTTTAGAAGGCTTAGCGAGCTGTATTCAAGCGGGTAAAATTCGCCATTGGGGCCTTTCTGATGATACGCCTTGGGGCATTCACACTTACCTTAATTTGGCAATGCAACACAACCTACCTAAGCCGGTTTCAATTCAAAATGAGTTTAGCTTGCTACATGCCAAAGATTGGCCTTACTTGATTGAGAGTTGCGTAAACGAAGATGTTGCCTATTTACCTTGGTCGCCGCTGGCTGGTGGGATGTTGAGCGGTAAATATTTAGGGGGTGCAAGACCTGAAGGCAGCCGCTTTACCTTAGTGCAAAGACAAGGCTTATTTAGAGATACGCAACTAGCACAAGAAGCCGTTGCAAAATATTTAGAAATCGCCAAAGAATTTAATATGACTGCAGCGCAACTGGCGCTAGCTTGGTGCAACCAAGTCGATGGCGTGACTTCAACTATTATCGGCGCGACAATCATGGCACAGCTTAAAGAAAATATTCAAGCGTTTGAACAACCGCTATGTGCAGAGTCTTTAGCCGAGATTGATACTGTATTTAAAGCGTACCCTGCTCCGTTTTAATATCTTCATTCGCGATACGCCGCTTTTACGCAGGCGTATCGTTTTGTAAACCCATTCTTGTTACCTAAATTGAAGTTAAAACCCCCATGCAAAGCTTAAACAACACCCCAGTCATTCCGCTTCAAGGCAGCTGCTTTACTAGAGAGACCACTCGCGCCATAGTCCTTAGAGGCAACGACATTCTTATGCTTTACACCAAACGTTATGACGATTACACCTTACCAGGTGGTGGCGTTAACGAGGGGGAAAGCTTAGAAGCAGCATTAGAGCGCGAGCTAAAAGAAGAAACTGGTGCAGTATCCATTACAGGTCTCACTCCTTTTGGTCGCTATGAAGAGTATCGTCCTTGGTATAAACCAGATCATGATAATGTACATATTATTTCTTATTGCTACGTTTGTGAGATCTGTGGCAAATTTGATCTGCCAACCATGGAGAATTACGAACTTGCTAATGGTATGAAACCTTTGTGGATTAACATAAATCAAGCCATAGCCCACAATGAAGCTAAACTTGCTGATGCAAATAACAAAGGGATGTCCATTTTGCGTGAATTAACTTTACTGAAACACATATCGGCGCAACTAATCACAGAATAATTCGTCTATTGAGGGAACATTTACACGTTGATTAAGCTCTAACTCTGCATAACTCAAGGATTAATAAGAATAATGCGGCCGCTCCAAAACAACCTAATTAGTTTCACCATTATTGGCTCTATTGTGCTGCATCTACTGCTCGGCTGGTATTTGCAGCAAAGTATTTATATCCCCTCAAAGCCTTTAGAAATTAAGGCAATGAAAACCTATTTGGTTATTGAGCCTGCCAAGCCCAAGGTGGAGCATATTGAGACACCAGCGATAACTGAAGATAAGCCAGTAAAGGAGTTAAAACCGACGCTGAAGGACGATACGGTTGAAGTACTAAAAACTGCGCAAACGGAACCAAAAAAGCCTACGGTTGAAAGTACAACCAAGCACATAGCCAAAGCAGCAGTCGTCACGCAACCTAAAAAGTTAGACCATCGCAAAGCAATCTCTCAATTTCGTCAGCAACTTTTAGAGCGCACTCCCAGTGACGTTGTACTCAGCCAAAACCAAAAAAAGCCGCAGCAGATCACCGTACCTAAAGCGCATCAAACCAGTGCTGCGAGCAAGCCAAGAGAGCTACTCGCGTCCACACCACATTATAAAGTCTACCGTGAAAATGGCTTGTGCTATACTGAGGTTAGACTCGATCCGAGTATTCCTACACCAGAGGGATTAAGTAATAACTGGCGTACTCCGCCTCGCCCTTGCGATGGCGGTGCCATTAAAAAAGCCTATGATGCCGCGATGAGTAAATGGCTAAACAAACGCTAATCTTGCTATCATAAAGCAAATTTATTGCTAAGAGTCCATTATGGAAAAAGTCACCATTTTAGTTGACGCTCAAAATGTTTATTACACCACCAAACAAGCCTACCAAACAGGCTTTGACTATAACGCGTTTTGGCGTAAAGCAACGGCTAATCGCGAGGTATATCAAGCCATTGCCTATTCCAGCGAACAGGGTAACGACAAACAAAAGCAGTTCCAAAATATCCTGCGAGCGATTGGCTTTGAGGTGAAGTTAAAGCCTTATATTCAACGTGCCGATGGCTCCGCAAAATGTGATTGGGATGTTGGCATTACCATTGATGCCATGGAATGCGCGTCAGGATCCGATGTAATAATTCTAGTAACTGGCGATGGTGATTTTGATTTACTCGCGAATAAACTCAGAGATAAATACCATACCCGAGTCGAAGTTTACGGCGTGCCGCAGCTTACCGCCGCCTCACTGATCCGTGCCGCTAGTGAGTTTATTCCTATTGATAGTAAATTATTAATTAGTCGACGCAGGTCTGAAATACATCACGGCGATTAACACTGTCAGATACGTTCCTATACGACAAATAGTCCACCTCCATAGCCAACCACACAAATTCTTATGACTTGCCGTAAAGTAATTTTATGGCACAATTATTGCTTATAAAATCACAGATGTCATTTTTTTGATTTGGAGTTTTGTATGGAATTTGCGTTACTTGCTATTTTGGCTCTAGTGGTCGTTGCTTCCATTGTCGCTTCTAAGTACACCGATGTGGGTGGCAATCCTTATCCGTTTAATCGTAAAGAATCTGTTTTTACCACCGTTGAAGCATCGTTTCTACATTTATTAGAACGTGCCGTTGGCGATAGATATAAAATCGTTAGCCGCATTAAGCTCATTGATGTGATTGAGTGCAAGCCGGGTATCTCTCCAAAAGCACGTCGTGCTGCGGTAACTAAAGCTAAGAATAAGCAGTTGGATTATGTCTTGGTAGACAAAGAGACACTGAAAATTGTTGCCGCTGTTGACTTGGTCAATAACGCCAATAAAAACGGCCATAAAGCACAAAAAGATTGGTTTGTAAGTGGTGCTCTGGAATCTGCGGGTATTCCACACATTCGTATGAAAATCAAAAGTGGCTACCAAAGCGCTGAGGTGCGTGCGGCAATCCTATTCAAGCTTGGCCAAAAAGTGGAGATGCCAAAGAAAACCAGAAACCGCACCTACAAACCTGCGGTACTGTCTCCTTCACAGGCAAAAGCACAGTCAACTCAGTTGGCAGAAATCTAGCAAAACGGGCGTCAGCCCGTTTTTTGTTTTACCTATCAAAACCCCTTTCGTATAATAAAAGCAATTTTGACACTGGGGCTTTCCCCACCACAAATTAGGAATCTTTTGATGAAAGTAGGCATTATCGGCGCAATGGAGCAAGAAGTTACCATTTTGCGTAACACCATGGAAAACCCGCAAACATTGACCAAAGGTGGCTTTACTTTTTATACCGGCAAACTGGCTGGTCTTGACGTAACGCTTGTACAGTCTGGCATTGGTAAAGTGGCAGCGACGGTTGCGACAACTTTGCTTATCGACAACTTTGCGCCAGATTGCGTGATCAACACGGGTTCTGCAGGTGGCTTTGAACCATCACTAAACGTCGGCGATGTGGTGATTTCAAATGAAGTACGTCATCACGACGTTGATGTTACTGCATTTGGCTATGAAATTGGTCAAGTTCCGCAAATGCCTGCTGCGTTTACTTCGCACACAAAATTAGTTGAAGCTGCAGAGCAAAGCGTACATGCGCTTGAAGGCATTCAAACTATGGTTGGTTTGATCTGTACGGGTGACTCATTTATGTGCGACCCAGTACGCATCGACAAGGCGCGTGCAGACTTCCCTACGATGTTAGCAGTAGAAATGGAAGGTGCGGCAATTGCGCAGGCTTGTCATTCTTTAAACACGCCATTTGTTGTGATCCGCTCGCTATCTGATATCGCCGGCAAAGAATCACCGCAATCATTCGAAGAGTATCTAGAAGTCGCTTCTGTTAACTCTTCTAAAATGGTGATGGCACTACTTAATAAGCTGGATAAGGTTACGCTTTAGTGCTCGACAGCTTGCTTCAGGCCCATGAGGGCCTGATCATTTTCTTACTGGCGATTTTTGCCAGCCTAGGGGTAAGGTTATCAACACTTTATCACCCTAATCTTATTCTTAGCCTTATATTTAAAGCGATTGCCGAAAAAGTTTATCGCCCCAAAGCGGCTTCTAGTTATCAACTGTTATCAGGCACACTGGGATTCCTCCTCCCTATATTAACCATCACCGTATTAACTTATGCGATTATTAGCTTTGCTTTTTATCCTAATTGGCTCGGTGGGCTGGTGTTGTTTTTATGCTTAGATATTAGCCATGAAAGCCGTGCTAAGCGTATTTCCGCGCTGATAAAGTCAAAGCAAAAAGTAACCGCAAGAGCCGTGTTGCAAGGAATGGTAGCAAGAGATGTAGAGAAGCTAACAGAGCTTGGTATTTGTAAAGCCACCATAGATAGCACCGCATTAAATACCCTGCGCCATTTTTTTGTCATTGCTTTACTGTATCTAATGGCAGGCCCCTATCTCGCGCTATTTTATAAACTGTTACTGCTATGCGACCATGCTTGGCGGCAAGTAATGCTCCCCTCAGCCCGTTTTATGACAAGCCTTTCCCGCGTGATTTGGCTCGTTGAGTTTGTACCCATGCGATTATTAATTACCTGCTTTTCATTGCTACTTAGACCAAAGCAAACTTGGCACTACATTAAATACTACGGCCGTCACTTTAGCCAAACGAATACCGGATGGGCACTGAGCTTCTTTGCCGCAAATTTACATACACAGCTCGCAGGGCCGCGCTTTTATTTTGGTGAACGTTATGATGTGATGCGGGTAGGTGCAAAAGCGCAACCCTCAGCTGAGCATATTCAGCATTTACTCGGGCTACTTAATCAAATGCGCTGGCTATTTATTGCTACTTCCGCCTTACTGCTTGTGATTATAAATTTTGCTAGCTTAATGTTGTAACAACCACAAAAAAGGCCAGTAAAACACTGACCTCTTCGGCTATAACAAGTAGATTAGCTTGTTTAGTTTACCGTAACTTTCGCAAACTTACGCTTACCTACTTGGTAGATTTCACAAGAACCTTTCGCAACTTCTAATTTTGTGTCTGTTACTTTATCTTCGCCATTTAGCTTAACCGCGCCTTGCTTGATCATGCGCATCGCCTCTGAAGTACTTGCCACTAAACCGGCTTCTTTTAGCAAGTTAGTGATAAACGTGCTTTCACCCTCAATAGTTACGGTGACTTCAGGGATCTCATCAGGTAAGGCATTTTTTTGGAAACGCTTGATAAAGTCTTGATGCGCCGCTTCAGCGTCAGCTTCACTGTGGAATCGAGCAATCATTTCTTTTGCAAATTCAATCTTAATGTCACGAGGGTTGCGGCCGCCTGCAACTTCTTCTTTAAGTGCAGCGATATCATCCAGTGTTTTTGCGCTTAACAATTCGTAGTAACGCCACATTAAATCGTCAGAAATCGACATCACTTTACCGAACATGTCGTTTGGCGCATCAGTAATACCGATGTAGTTACCTAGTGACTTAGACATTTTCTGTACGCCGTCGGTGCCTTCAAGTAGCGGCATCATCAGTACTGTTTGCGGCTTTTGCCCTTCGTCTTTTTGTAGCTCACGACCCATTAATAGGTTAAAGCGCTGATCGGTACCACCGAGCTCAACATCCGCCTCTAGTGCAACCGAGTCCCAACCTTGAACCAGTGGATATAAGAATTCGTGGATTGCGATTGCTTGGCCATTTGCATAACGCTTTTTAAAGTCGTCGCGCTCAAGCATACGTGCCACAGTTTGACGTGCAGCAAGCTTGATCATACCGGCTGTGCCAAGCTTTTCCATCCACTCAGAATTGAATGCAACTGTGGTTTTGGCAGGATCAAGGATTTTGAAAACCTGTTCTTTGTATGTTTCTGCATTTGCCAGTACATCTTCACGAGTGAGTGGCTTACGAGTTACATTTTTGCCCGTTGGGTCGCCAATCATACCGGTGAAATCACCAATCAAGAAAATCACCTCATGGCCTAAGTCTTGAAAGGTTTTCATTTTATTGATTAGCACTGTGTGTCCTAAATGCAAATCAGGCGCTGTTGGATCGAAACCCGCTTTAATACGTAGTTTTTTACCTGACTTCAGCTTTTCTTTTAATTCATCCTGCAACAGAATTTCTTCTGCACCACGGCTAATCTCTGCAAATGCAGTTTCTAAATCCACTATTCTCACTCCAACAGCTATAACTTGTAATCGCTCGATTCTAGCCTATATTTATCCGAGTTTAAATGCACAAAACGCTGGTATTACGGGTTTATTACGTATATCCTGCAATATTATCTACAATAATTCTTGACAGCAGAAAAGGCGCATTATGGTTCATGTGGTTCATAAGCTCCCCAAAAAGCACAAAGTGCTCATCATCGGCTTCCTATCTGCGATGGTCGGAATTGCCCTGATCCCCTCTGAAAAAGCAACGGCTTCAAAAGACAATGACGGAAAAGCTTTAGAAGTTGGGAAACGTTACGAGTTGCCAGTAAAAATATCAGAAAAAACAGAGCAACTTACTGAATTAGATGCAGCGCCAGTCATCACGCCTGAGTCTGCCCCTAAACAACCTGTATTTGAATTTAAAGACCACGAAGTGAAGTCTGGCGACAGCCTAGCCGTGATTTTTAAACGCGCAGGTTATTCTGCCAAAACGTTACACAATCTGGTCAATACCAACGCAGAAACCCGCAAGCTGACTAAAATCCACCCGGGAGAAGTGCTTAGCTTTGCTAGCAATGATGGTGGTGAATTAGCTCAATTAAAATACATCTTGTCAAAAACGGATACCTTATTGGTCACCCTAAACGACGAGGGTAATTACGAAACCAAAATCGAAAGCAAGGAAATCGAAAGTCGCGAAAAATCGGCAGGTGGCAAGATCAATTCCAGCTTCTGGAGCGCTGGTATTTCAGCGGGTCTTAGCGAACGCCAAATAATGAACTTCGCCGATATTTTTGGTTGGGATGTCGACTTTGCAAACGATATTCGTAAGGGTGACTCTTTCGCTTTAGTGTTTGAAAAGCACTATGTAGACGGTGAAGAAATCGGTAATGGTAAAATTATTGCCGCAGAATTTATCAATCAGGGCGAGCGTTACAGTGCGGTTCGTCATACTGATGACGAGTTCTATACCCCTGAAGGCCGTAGCATGAAAAAAGCCTTCTTAAGAGCACCAGTTAACTTCAAATATATCAGCTCCAGCTTCAATCCGCGTCGCCTTCACCCTGTGACTGGCCGAGTATCGTCTCACAATGGTATAGACTATGCGGCACGCGTAGGCACGCCGGTGGTTTCCTCTGGTAACGGTAAGGTACTTAAGTCTGGTTACAATAAACTCAATGGTAACTATGTGTTTATTCAGCACGGCAGCAAGTATGTGACTAAGTACTTACACTTGAATAAACGTGCTGTGAAAACAGGTCAAAAAGTGAAGCAAGGGCAGAAAATTGGTACCGTCGGTGCAACTGGCCGCGTGACAGGTCCTCACCTTCATTATGAGTTTTTGGTGAACGGCGTACACCGAAATCCTAAAACGGTAAAACTGCCAAAGTCTGAACCATTACCTCAGTCTGAGCTCGCTAAGTTCAAACCCATTGCAGATGCGATGCTGGTAAAACTAGAGCGCAATAGAGAGTTAATGCTTGCAGCAGCAAATAAAGACTAAAAACTAAAAAGGTAGCCGAGGCTACCTTTTTACTATGCGAGATAAAAAAGCTAGATAAAGCTTATTTTTGATTAAACAAAGCAAGTGCACTATTGCTCATAGCTCTAACTCCAGTTGCGATGGCGATAGGGTAATCTGGCGCAAAGTGACTAGAATGCAATGAAGGTAAAGGCTCTCCGCTTTTTTGTGCCGCATCGAATACCGCTTGATTAACACCACCTAGCCAAAAAATTGTAATTGGTACATTGTCGTCAGTACGGCCATATAAACCGAAATCTTCACCAGCCATCACCGGCTGAGATTGTTCAACATTTTCTGCACCAATTTCCTGCTTAATAGCGCTAGTTACAAACTTAGCCAACTCCGGATTATTATACGTAGATGGAATGCTTTCGCTTTCATGAACGATAACCTCAGGCTCAAGACTGCCCTCCAATCCTGCACTTTTTGCTATGCCTGCAGTCAAGCGTTTGATCGCCGTAATTTGTTGCTCACGCACGTCCGGATTATAAGAGCGTAGCGTTAGTTGAAGCTTCACTTCGTTTGAAATGATATTGTGCTTAGAACCACCGTGAATAGAGCCTACAGTGATCACCGACGGCTCTAACGGAGAGATCTCTCGTGATGTAATGGTCTGTAGTCCTAGTACAATCCGAGATGCTAGTACCACAGGGTCGATGGTAGTATGTGGATAGGCTCCATGCCCCCCTTTACCCTTGACAATGATGTCAACTGAGTCAACATTCGCCAATGCATAACCCGGTGCGATCGCCACTTTACCGGCAGGAACCGCAGCACTTACATGCAAACCAAGCACATGATCGGGTTTAGCAAACTGAGTATACAACCCTTCCTTCAACATCGCTTTTGCGCCGCCACCCACTTCTTCAGCGGGTTGAGCAACTAACATCAATGTACCTTGCCACTTTTCCTTGTTAGCCATTAGCTGTTTTGCAGTACCGATTAAACTGGTCATATGGATGTCGTGACCACAACCGTGCATCACACCAACCAAATTCCCCGCATCATCTTTCACTTTAACTTTTGACGCGTACGACTTCCCTGTTTCTTCAATAATTGGCAAACCATCGGTATCGGCTCGGATCATCACCGTTGGACCATCACCATTTTTCAGCATGCCAACAACACCAAAGCCACCCACATTTTCAGTCACGTCATAACCAAGTCTGCGCATTTCATCCGCCAAACGCCCTGCTGTTTTTTCTTCTTTATAAGAGAGCTCAGGGTTTTGATGTAAATGTAAGTACAAAGACTCAAGTTCAGGCATAGACTCTGCAACTTGTTGTTTCAAATTGGCATTCGCATGCCAAGACAAAGTGGCAATGAGGCCTAACACCAAGGGAGATAAGCGCATAAAATAGACTCCTTTTTGTTTCTTTCAGGATGCGGGTTTATTGGGGGAAAATCAATCATATTTATATTTTAATCCTTTCTATTTTACCAAGTTTTGCTACGCTTAAAGACACAACTTAAGGAACCTTCATGCCAGAGATTAACATTAATATCAGTGATTTAGAGCCAGGTATGTTTGTTGTCGGTGTGACAAAGCAGACAGGCTCAGTTGCGATTAAAACCAAAGGCTGGGTGAGAACGAAAACAAGCATTACAAAGCTACAAAAGAGTGGTGTTTTAGAGGTAACGGTCGACCCTAGTAAGCGCCTTTCAGAACACGACCCTCACGATGAACCTCCTCATGATGAAAATATAGAAGAGCCGCATAAACCAGAGCATGACCCTTGGCAAACCAAGTGTAGTGTTGACGCAGAAATGCAACACGCAGTGACACTTTACGACGAAGCAAAAGCAATTCAAAGCAAAGCGTTCGCGGATATTAAAGCGGGTAAAGCGATAGAAATAGAGGCTTTTAAAGCAACAGCAAGCGGCTTTATTGACTCCGTATTTCGCAATCAAGATGCACTATCCTGTATCGCGCGGATCAGAGAAAAAGACGCCTATCTATTGGAGCACTCTATTAATGTTTCTATCTTAATGGCTATTTTCTGTAAGCACCTAGGCTATTCGAGAGAGTTAACCGAGGAGATGACCACAGGCGCGCTACTCCACGACATTGGTAAGATAGAAATTCCCGACGATATTTTACATAAGCCTGGAAAATTGAGCCTCGATGAGTATCACATCATGAAGTCTCACGCTAAATACAGCTTTGATATTTTGCTCAATGCAGGTCTTGGACGAGTTGCTTGTGAAATAGCAGGCTATCACCACGAGCGCCTAGATGGCACAGGGTATCCTTATGGCAAAACTGCGGACGAACTTCCTCAGCATGTGAGAATGGCAGCTATCGTTGATGTTTATGACGCATTGACCGCTGAGCGCGTCTATAAAGAGGGCATGACACCAATTAAAGCGTTTAAGTTAATGCGTGAAGGCTGCCCTCACCATTTTGACGAACAACTACTAAGCCGGTTTATTGCTTGCATTGGCGTATACCCTGTGGGTACTTTAGTAAAACTCACTAGTGGGAAGGTCGGTGTTATTGCCCAAAGCAATCCCAAAACGCCACTAAAACCCGTTGTTAAAGTGTTTTATCACGCTAAGCACATGCATTACATTGAAGTTCAAGATATCGATTTAAGCGCGAAAAAAGCAAACGATGAGCTAGAGTCAGCGATCAAGCCCGAAGAATTCAAGCTTGATCTTATTCGGTTTTTTAAACATTCAATGCTGCCTTAATATGAAGGCAGCCAGTCCTCCATTGCCTCAAGGCTGAATTCAATACCGTCGAAATCAAAACGTGTTTGCTCTGGTGTAATTTCTACAACGGTCAAAGCCCCTAGACTATCACCCTCATATAAAGGTCTATTGTTTATTTTTATCCACCGCTCATGGGAGTCGGTAGCATAAATATGTGCTTGATAGCGCAAGCTTGGAATACTATTTTGCAATTGGGCAGGAAGCAGCGCGATGGGCGTAGCTGAAGCAGACTCCTTAGTAGTAGCAAGCACCTCTGGCTCTTCATGCGGTGCTGTTTCTTTTACCGCCTCTGCAAAGGCTTTTTTAAGTTCTTCTGATACCCCGGCAAGTTCATCATCTTGTGGTTTTGGCTTAGCGCCAAATACACGATAGCCCGCGTACTCCCCAGCCGTTTGGACTTCTCCTGGGGATAAGTCTTGAGTAACCTGATTAGGTTGAATGACATCCGATGTAGGGATTGACACGACAGGTACAGCTTTAACAGAGTCTACCGGTACCAATTGTTGTTGATATAAAGGCTTGCCTTGGTTATCAACGCCAATTTGCACAGACACCCACTGGAAGTGCTGCTCAGGCTCAGCAGTTTGTGCCTCTAGATTAGAATTAACAGTGTTGTTTGTCGCTGAAGTAGCCGCTGGTGTACTCACTTCTTGACTAGCAACACTAGCCTTTTTCACCTGCTGATTATTCTCCACCGCAAGATCTGTAGAAAGCTCAGCTTGCTCTTCTTTTTTCGCCTCCACTTTAGTCGTTACTGCTGGTTGCACTTCTGCTGGGGTCGTTATCTTACCGATATAATACCCCACCCCAAGTGAAGACAAAGACAAGAGACCCGCACCGGCATAGGTAACGAGCTTTTTATAGAAAATGAGTTGGGCGTCTTGGCGTTGACTCAAATAATCCTGTTCGGCATCTGCACCTTGCTGCGACTGTTTCATAGCTCTTGTTAAATACGACATGTTTCCCTCTACACCAATTTTGCCAAACCAAAGCCCGCAACAAATAACATACCAAGCCAAACCGAAAAAAATAATGGCACGCGACTCTTTTCTTGGCTTGCAACTGGCACTAAATTAGTGGGTAGCGCCTCCTTTGCTGCTTGAACAGCGATTGCTTTCGTTACCTGAGTTTGCGATGCCGAGTATGCCCCTAATAAACACCTGTCGGCCAACAAATTTATTAATCTTGGGATCCCTGCTGTCACTTGATGTACATAGGCTACCGCATCATGGTGGAACAAAGCTTGCTGACAACCGGCTTTTTGCAGACGATGCTGTATATAAGCAAACACTTGCGATTCGCTAAGTGGCAGTAAGTGATAACGCGCCGTGATCCTTTGTGCTAATTGCCGCAGCTCGTTGCGCTGCAACAAATGCTGTAGCTCTGGTTGACCCACTAATACTATTTGTAGCAATTTTTTATGATCTGTTTCAAGGTTAGTCAGCAGCCTAAGCTGTTCAAGTACCTCCGGTGCTAAATGCTGAGCTTCATCAATGATCAACATTGTATGACCACCACTATGATGGTTCTCTAACAATCTATGCTTAATCACATCGGTAAGCGATTTTAACGTGGCGTTGTTGCTGTCATAGTCAATTTCCAGCTCATCACAAATCGTCGCAAGCAGTTCAAGCTCCGATAGCGATGGGTTAAGTATAAAAGCAACCTTCGTTGATTCAGGCAACTGAGCCAGCATACTCCGTGTAACTGTGGTTTTCCCCGTACCAACCTCACCAGTCAGTAGTACAAAGCCACCCGCGTCACCCAACCCATAGGTTAAATGTGCAAGTGCTTCCTTGTGACGTTCGCTAAGGAATAAGAATTCAGGATTTGGTGCAATCGAGAAGGGTTTTTCAGTTAACCCAAAATAGCGTAAATACACGACTTGTCTCTTTATTGTTATGATGCGCTCTATAATGGCAAAATCCGGTTCAAGATAAAACCTTGAATCGCATAAAATGGAATATAGCAAATGAAAATCTATCTCGTCGGCGGTGCAGTTAGAGATGAACTGCTAGGGCGCCCAATAAAAGAAAGAGATTATGTGGTCGTTGGCAGCACACCAGAGCAAATGAGTGAGCTAGGCTATCAGCAAGTTGGCAGCGACTTCCCTGTATTCTTACACCCCATCACAAAAGACGAACACGCTCTTGCGCGCACCGAGCGTAAAAGTGGTCAAGGATACACTGGGTTTATTTGTGATTTTGGCCCAGAAATAAGCTTGGAAGAAGATTTACTTCGCCGAGATCTTACCGTTAATGCAATTGCTAAAGATGATGATGGTTCGCTTATTGACCCCTATGGCGGTCAAAAAGATTTAGAAAACCGAATATTACGCCATGTCAGCAGCGCTTTTAGTGAAGATCCACTTAGAGTACTGCGAGTAGCGCGTTTTGCAGCTCGCTATAAAGAATACAACTTCACCATTGCAACTGAAACTTGGCACCTTATGCAAACCATGGTCGCTAACGATGAATTAAAAACCTTAACCAAAGAGCGTATTTGGCTAGAAATAGAAAAAACAATACAAGATAACGGATTAGGACACTTTCTAAATACGATCTCAGCGTTAGGTGCACGTGAATTTGTTTCTCCATACATCCCAGAGTGGGATCAAGCAGCATATGGAAAATTTCAAAGTGCACTCTCTAGACTTGAAAAGAATGATGAGTTGGATGGATTAGCACAATTCAGCCTTGCCTGTTACTTTTCGGGTACTTGCTTGATTCAGTTAGAGCAAGCAAAACGATTTAAAGTGCCTAATATTTACTTAGAAAGCAGCAAAGAGCTTATCGCAAATCTCGATTTATTGAGCAAAGAAAGTAAAACCCCTGATGAATGGTTTATTATCTTACAAAATATAGACGCATGGCGCAGACCTGAGAAACTAGAGCGCTTTTGTTATATTTGTAGCAAGGTAAGTGATAATTTACGTGCTCTTTGTGACAAACTTACACAGAACTTTTTAGCAACTCGCAACATCGATGTACAAGAGATCATTGCAGACGGCTACCAAGGAAAGGCTATTCAAGAGCAGCTCAAACTCAGACGCTTAAAAGCTATGCAAAATTAGCTATTTTCCATAAAGAGATAGGTTGATTTTCGGCCTATCTAAAAAAGTTCCCTGTCGAATTCCCCTCAAAACATCAAGTGCTCACTTTTAGCACAGCAAAACCCACATAAAAATTACAATTCCAGCTACAAAAAAGCTTAAATTTCAAACTGAAACTTATATCATTTCTATCAAATTTAAATTTATTGTTCTCAAAACAATAACAGCATTTGTAAACACTTACTAACCGTAAATAAAAGATGACACAAAGAGCCACCATAACCAACTGATTATAATAAAGAAAACCAAATAAGGAACAACAAAATCACACATTACACCTTTTTTAAACATCATACACATTTAGACAAAACCCATATTTAACAATTGTTTATGGTAAAAACGCAGCACCTATATTGCGATATGTCGCCTTCCAAAGTATGGAAAGGGTCGGCCATCGTTATAAACAAAGTAAATAAGGGTCAAAATGTTGAAGAAGTTAAATCTAGTTACCGCTGGAATCCAAGTTGCTTTAGTCGCTGGTGCCGTAAGCAGTTCAGTAGCTGTTGCAAACGAACAAACAGAAGCTAAATCAGTAGAGCGCATTCAAGTTACCGGTTCACGAATCAAACGTGTGAACCTAACTTCACCTACACCAGTTACTGTAATTGGTGGTGTAGAGCTTGAAAACCAAGGCATCACCAACGTAAATGACCTTTTAGCTGAAATGCCTCAAGCTAGTGTTGGCCTATCTCCTGAAAATACCACCAGCTACATCTATGCGTCAGGTTTAAATACTACTGATCTGCGTGGTTTAGGCTCAGAACGTACACTGGTATTAGTTAATGGCCGTCGCTTTGTACCAGGCTCTGTTGGTGACACTGCGGTAGATTTAAACAACATCCCTACTTCTATTATTGAGCGTGTAGAAATCGCAACAGGCGGCGCAGCAGCAGTCTATGGTGCGGACGCTGTCGCTGGTGTTGTAAACATCATTACCAAGAAGTCATTTGATGGCGTAGAAGTTGATATCTCCACCGTGAAGCCTGAACAAAATGGCGGTGAAGATTACTCTTTCTCAATTACTGGCGGACAAGAGCTAGACAAGCTTTCATTCATTACCTCGTTGAATTATACGAAAAACGAAAGCTATGCAAAGCTTGACCGCGATTTCTACAGAAATTCAATGCGATCGATAGCCAACCCTTCTGACACAGGAAGCAAAGATGGCATTCCTGGGAATATCGTACTAAACGGTCAAACGGCCCTCGCTAGATATTCTGAAAAAGGTGATTTCTTTGCTATCGCTCCGGGTGCAGATAAAACTCGTGATGTATATTTAAATAACCACTTTGCATTTCAAGAAGATGGTTCATTACAACCATTTAACTATGGGTTAGGTTTGATCCCAGATCCAAACTCAGCTATTTCAGACTTAGCTGCTGGCCGCTACTTCCACGATGAATACAACAAAGGTGATGGTGTATTTACTCAAGGATCAAAAAGTTATTTTAGAACACCTCTAGAGCGAGTAATCGCTTCTGCGTATGGTACTTACGAACTGAATGATGAGCATGCTCTGACATTTGACGCAACTTGGTCAAAAACAGACTCGACAACTGAAAGTGGTCCAACATTCTTCGCCTATAAGATCTATCGTGATAATGCCTTTGTGAGCGATGAAATGGGCAATATCATGGATAGCGTAGAATACAAAGATAAAGATGGTAATTTAGTCAAAGGTATTGATAGCGTAACTTTATATCAAGCGAACTCAAACCTTTGGGGTGACCGTAACTATGAACAAGAGCGTGAAGTCTTCCGTTCATCTATAGGTGCCGAAGGGATTATCAATGATGATTGGAGTTACAGTGCCTATTTCCAATTTGGCCGCGTAGAGCAAGATACAACTTGGACAGGTGAAGTTCTTGAACAAAACTTACTAAACGCAGTTAACTCAGCCGTTATCGATGGTCAAACTGTATGTGTAGACCGTGATAGTAAAGGTAAGATCATTGGCCAAATCGCAGGCTGTGTACCATTTAATCCTATGGGCGCAACATCAGCAACTGCAGAGCAAATGGGTTATATTTCGACTGTAGCGACCCGTTTTGCAAGACATGATCAAGCTGTTTTTGCAGCCACCGTCGATGGTATTCTATTTGAGCTTCCTGCTGGTTATGTGAGTGCTGCATTTACCGCCGAGCACCGTCGCGAAGTTGCTGAAAAGACACCATCTGAAAATATGGAAAAAGGCTTAATCTTCGGTAATTCTAGCTTACCAATGCATGGTGAAATTGAAGTTGACGAGCTTTCAATGGAGCTATCTGTACCATTACTCGTGGACGAATTTCTTGCATTAGACTTAACATTTGAAGGTGCATATCGTTATATGGATTATTCAGTGACTGGTGGAGACGATGCTTGGAAGCTAGCACTTAATTGGGGTATAACTGAAGAGTTAAGACTACGCGTTAACCGTTCAAAATCAGTCAGAGCACCGAGCTTAGGTGATCTATTTGCACCGTCATCAACACAATACAGCTCTGGCCGTGCTGACATCTGTCGTGCTGACAGCATTAAAAAGCTAAGTGACGATTACAAGTACAAACAAAACATTATTAGAAACTGCCAAGCTGACGGCTTACCAGAAGGCTGGATGCCTTCTTCAGAATGGCTTGCGGGCGGCAGTCTTGAAGGTTCAATCGTTGGTAACACCGAACTTAAGAACGAAGTGTCTAATGACTTAACTGTAGGTCTTATCTATACACCTGAATTTATCGAAGGTCTAGATTTTACTGTTGATTATTGGTCATTCGAAATTGACGGCGCAATTCAATACTTTGGTCGTGCAGACATAATCAAATACTGTTATGAAAGTGAATCAATTGACAACTTATTTTGTA
Organism: Pseudoalteromonas sp. JC3; assembly: GCF_030291895.1. Lineage (NCBI taxonomy): Bacteria > Pseudomonadati > Pseudomonadota > Gammaproteobacteria > Alteromonadales > Pseudoalteromonadaceae > Pseudoalteromonas > Pseudoalteromonas sp. JC3. Next base: position 3,501,130 of record NZ_CP127855.1, read on the forward strand.
AAAACTTAGTTCGCGGTGAAAATGGCGATATTGAACACTTCTATCAACGCCCAATTAACTCTGCACAAATAGTAAAGAAAGGTTACGATCTAGAGTCGGCATATCGATTTGATGCCATGAGTGGTGAGGTTGCTTTAAAATTAGCCGCGACTTACATTCAAAAAGACACTCAAAACTCAACAGGCCGTGCTGACGACTTACGTAGCTTTACTGGACTAACTGACGATTCACCACGCTGGAAAGGCCGTTTTACAGCAGTGTACTCGCAAGATGAATCAGTTTACGCGTTAACGGTTAATTACCGCCATAGTACGGTTGATGACAAAGATTGGACTATTGAAGCTAATAACTTCAACGAAGTTTCATCATATACAACTGTGGATTTCATGTATAAGTCATACGTGTTAGAGGATTTACAACTTCGTCTAGGTGTAAGTAACCTATTTGATAAAGAACCTCCTCGTACACCAGCAACATTCGACTCAGGCGAGTTCTATGATGTTAATGGTCGTAGATTCTCAGTAGGTATGAAGTATAACTTCTAATCTTCTTTAGAATTTGATTCAAAATAAGCCTCCTTTTGGAGGCTTTTTTACGTTATCCCCACCTTTTATCTTATTTTCGCCGCGATTGAGCAAACTTGAGTATTCACCTCCCCCAGCTTATGATTTAATACTCATGTTAATTTTTTTGTCATTAAGATTTCGTGTAGCAAGGCAGCTAGTTATCCATGAAAACAAGCAAGTTAAGTATTCGACTCCTTTGGTATATCACCCCGCTTGTGATATTACCCTTGCTGTTTCTTGGCGGATTTACACTCACGAATGTAACTAGCTCAACGCAAAAACAAGCCAAGCTCATTGTTAGTCGTTTCGTTGAACAACAACAGCAGAAGATGTTCAATTATATTGAGATCTACCAGTCCACGACAAAACTGCTTTCAACCTCTCCAGTACTTAGTGACTTTCTTAATTCGGCCAACCTTGAAAGGATGGAAAAGACTAAGCGTTTAGGTGCGCTAATGGATGTTTTTGCCAGTTATAGTGAAGCCTACCCTGATATCATTAGTATCAATCTTTTATCTCCCAATGGCAGAAGCTCCGCATTTTACTCTAGTAACTTAGGGGGAGCACCGAACCTTTATCCCTTTGCCAAACAAATCATGCAAAGTAACTTACGCCAACATCAATTTATGGTTGCCTCAAGTGCAGGTACGCAACTGTATTTTGTCCAGCAGATCTACAGTGTAGATTACGAACTTAAGCAGCCTAGACAACAAGGCTATATCGTCGTACAAGTTTCTCCCTCTCTCTTAAGTACTAGCATACTTGAAGCTCCGTATGATAATACGCTAAACCTCTTGGTGAGCATTGATGGTGAGGTATTATTCAGCTCAGATACAAATCTCATTGGCCACTATTTAAGCGCCAGTGAAATAGAAAAAATAGGCTATATTGCTGATCTTGGGCAATTAGACTCTACCGTTATTCATAGCATTGATAATGTAGAAAGGATGACCTACAGCGCGCAACTAAGCGGTGGCTACTTTTATATTTCAACGATCCCTAAGTCGCTACTTTACCGCTCTGGTAAAACTATTAGTCTGATCACAGCTCTGATCGTTATCTTATCTGTGATTACACTACCGATCTTGATTTTTATCGTGGTTCGTAACCTGTTGTTAAATCCAATAGAGTTATTGGGCGAAGCGAGCCACCGGGTCGGAGATGGTGATCTAATGGTGGCACTACCAGAGCATAATAGTGACGAAGTTGGCATTCTTTTCAGAGATTTCAACCATATGATCGGCCAAATTCGGACCTTTCAGCGAGAGCTTGAGGATTACAAAGAGCACTTGGAAGAGAAAGTTGAAGACAGAACCAAAGAATTAGAAGAAACTAATAGCAAGCTAGAAGTTGCTATTGTAGAAGCCGAGCAGGCAAACCAGCTTAAAAGTCGCTTTTTAGCTAACATGAGTCATGAGATACGTACCCCGCTTACCGCTATTATGGGGTTTACCGAGCAGCTTATACAGCATCCTAATTCTCCTGCCTCAAAACAGCACCTAGACACAATTTTAAGAAACTCTAAACACCTATTAGAACTTATCAATAATATCTTAGACCTCTCTAAAATTGAGGCTGAAAAACTAGATGTGGAGGAATCAGAGGTCTTGGTAATGCCACTCATCAATGATATTGAATCCATCATTGAGCCGATGACGAATGAAAAACTACTGAACTTTTCCACAGAATTTATTCTACCGTTGCCTGACAAGCTTTACACCGACATTACTCGCTTAAAACAAATCTTGCTTAACATCGCAACAAACGCGGTGAAATTTACTGAGTACGGTGGCGTTCATTTAAAGGTGGAGTTTAGACCGGAATCTGAAAAGTTTATTTTTAGTATCAAAGACACCGGAATTGGCATGTCGCAAAATGAGCTAGAGCGCGCATTTAAGCCTTTTGAGCAAGCTGATACAACAACAACTCGGCGCTTCGGTGGCACAGGACTAGGTCTTTGTATATCAAAGAATCTAGCACAACTGCTTGGCGGTGACGTAAATGTTCAAAGCCAACAAGGCGCAGGTAGTCTATTTTCTGTTGAAGTCTCGGGTAATTTCAAAGAGCGCTCTTACTCTTGGCTAAACGCACTTGAGCGACCAAGACAACCGGATAACAGTAAAACCCATATTGCAGCAGTAAAAGAGCTTGATGCCAAAGTGCTTGTTGCGGAAGACAATCCCGATAACCAAGAGCTTATTACGCTGCTACTGTCTAACTGGGGCATAGTTCCTGATATTGCTAATAACGGTGCTGAAGCGGTTGAAATGGCGCTGGTTGAAGACTATCAACTGATCTTAATGGATATGCAAATGCCAGTCATGGGTGGTGAAGAAGCAACGCAAATGCTCAGACATGCCGCCTATGATGGACCAATCATCGCACTTACTGCCAACGTAATGAAACACGACATAGACAACCATATTAAAGCAGGATGTGATGCCACTCTTGGCAAGCCGATAGATAAAGAATTGCTAGGTAAATTACTACTAGAGTACCTTGAACTTCAAAATGGCAAGTCCTCTTCATGGGATGCCTTGTTACAAACCGAAAAGTTCTTACAAATAAGCCGAAATTACGTTGAAAAGCTACCGTCACAGCTAGTTGAGCTGCAAAAGCTTTATGATACACAGGAATGGGAATCTTTAAGGGCACTAGCACATAGTATCAAAGGCAGCGCGGGTTGCTTTGGCTTTATGAATATTCATGAAGCCGCAGGAGAACTAGAAACCAGTTTGCAAAAAACACAAAACAGTAATCGCCATTACTATTTGCTTAAGCTCACTGAGGCTATGCGCTACACCCTATCGATAGACCAGCCCACGGATAATAGTCACTTAGGCTAATGGTAAGGCCATGAGCATTGCGTCTTCACGACCATGAGTGCTCGGGTAGTAGTTTTTTCTCAAGCCCATTTCGACAAAATCATAGCGATGATATAACGCGATTGCTGAAGCGTTTGACGCTCTTACTTCAAGGAAGATATTTTCTGCCTGCAAGGTCTCTGCTTGCGCTAACAAATCTTCCATTAATGGCTTCGCGTAGCCCTTACCTTGGTAATTAGGACGAATACAAATATCCATCAAGGTTAAGTCTGGGCCCGCACGCTCTGCAACGTAGAAACCCACCAGCGTATTACCATCGACAATAGCCGTGTTAAAGTAACGACCGTGAAGGCAAGACTGCATGGTTTTTTCACTCCAAGGAAAAGCATGACAGGCTTGTTCTACTTGCATAATCTCATTAAGTGGAAATTGTAGTAAGCCACCTTGCTTAACTTGCATCTTGTTGACTCCAGATTAATTGCCACAACGCACGCTTTTGAGCCGTACTTAGTTGTGCACTCGGTAAACTTAATTGGTTATTCTCAAGTGAAATCGTGTTGCCCATGACAACCTCAATTTTTCTACCCATCACCAATTCAAAGTCCTGCAACAAAACAGTCGGTAAAGCTATTTGCTGAAGCTCATTCGCATCAGTAGCAACAACTGCGTTGGGATCAAGATGTGCAAATGTAGAATTTAGCTTTAGCGGTACAATATCAAGAATATCTGCGTAAATCGGATTCATGGCTAAGCAGTTTAATTTTTTAAGGAAGTTTACTTTGAAAAAATGCGAAGTGCAAAATAAGAAGTGGCAGGGGCGGCAGGACTCGAACCCGCAACCATCGGTTTTGGAGACCGCTGTTCTACCAATTGGAACTACGCCCCTGCAATGTCGACGCATTATAAAGCGCTTTTTCGAAAGGTAAAGTGAAAAATCACTTTTTTGATTCAACTGCTTCTAAAACAAGCAAAATGGCGAATATTTATCATATTCGCCATTTTCTTAAGCGGGGTGCTAACTCATTTTAGAGTCATTATTCCCACTCGAACATCAATGAGAAGAAAATATATCTATAAAACGGCTAGTTAGAAAGGTGGCTTTTCTCAATACCATCATCGATACCATGCACAGAATTTTTTTGATTTTTTACTGATCGTCGAGACTTTAGTTCAGCTTTAACCTAGGCCGAAGATTCTTGTATATCACGACGAAGCTCTTGTATCTCTTCAACACTCAGCCGTCGCGGACCCGAGGCAATTCTATCCATCTTGTGCCTCCAACCGGTCACCATACACTTTAAGTGGTTCGTCAAAACGTGAGTTACCAGCAGAGAACTTAGAGGATATTTTTTGATTGTTTTTCATACACACCTTGAAAACCATCAATATTGCTCAAAGATCACACAACGAGGAATAACCTCGTTAAATAAAAGGATCAAATCATGGGTTTGAAACCAGGACCAAAACCAAAAGCCAAATCAATAGGCAAGCCAGATCAACGTCGACGTGACAACAAAAAAACTCCAGGAAACACGCCAGGCCTAAAGCCGAGTAAATCCTCGAGCAAGTAACTCTACCTCAATATCGGGTCAGTGTAAGCGGTACTGACTCTTGTTGCTAAAACCCGCTTCTGCCCCAAAATGAGTTAACGTAAATGCTCTAAGGGCGGCATGGAGCGATACTGACGGTCGCTATTATTGTTGTTATTTCTTAATTTCTAAATAACAGAAATCCACCTCACTCATTTATGCCCAAAGTGCTTTGGGATATCATTTTAGTTGATAGCTGTTTCAGATTAGGTCAAGCACGTTTAGTTATCCACGCATGAATCAGACCTGCTTGAAAAAATTGAATCGGGAGTTCGAACCCACCAGCTTGAATAATTGAACATACCTTGGGTGGAGAAAGTATCCCAACGTCGTTTGCATAAGCATCGCGCATACGTTCTAGTGTACCTTGCGAAACATCGGCCATAGACATCATTTTAACCCAAGCATCAAGTAATTTGTCGTGGTCTGGCGAGTCAATATCTGAAGACAAGTCCGCACTTGCCATTAGTCCTTCGGGCTTTAGCCTTTCTGCTATCTCTCCAAAGAACGCTGAACGCCTTTCTTCCTGCAAGATAAATTGAGAAACAAGGAAGCAAGTAGCCGCGTGATAATCCTGCTCAAATGGCATTGAATGAAGATACCCCTCATGAAAAATACAGCGAGTGTCGACGCCACTCTCCTTAGCTCTTTTCTTACATATATCCAACATAGGTCCTGAGGGTTCAACTGCGGTGAACTGCCAGTTAGGGAAATTTGACGCTAAATAAAGTAGCTCATCTCCAGTGCCTACACCGATACAGAGAATGTTGGCATTTACAGGTAAATCAGCAAACACAGATCTAAGCAGTAAGTGCATGCAATGACGTATTGGTGCGGTATTAGACCATTGCTGATCATAAGTTTCTGCTTGCTTGTCAAATAACTCTTTCACTTCATTTTGGTGCATAAAATTTCCAATAATATTTGATATCAACATAAGTAACAATAAATGTTACATGAGTGAGTGGGGCTAATCAACTCATGCAACTTTTATCGTTTCATGATAATATAATTAAATTTTAAGAATGATGGTCACATTATGAGAAAGGACAGCAGGTTATCTAGGATTCTTCATGCATTAATACATATGAAACTGATTAATCGAGCAATAACATCTGAAGAGTTGGGGCTGGTTTTGGGAGCCAATCCCGTTGTCGTAAGGCGAATTATGGCTCTATTGAAGAGAGTTGGTTATGTTAACTCAGAAAAAGGCCACCATGGAGGGTGGAGGTTATCAACTGAGCTATCCGAGATTACACTATTTGATATCTATAACTTATTAGGTGAAAAGACATTATTTACTATTGCCTTGTCCGATGAATACCAAAATTGCTTGATTGAAAAAGCTGTAAATACTGCGCTAGCAGACTCCATGCAAGAAGCAGAAAAAGTGTTGTTTGAACGCTTCAGAGAAGTTGATATTGAGTCACTGCTACCACCTATTTCAAATGGTTGACAAAGTCCTAGCATTTGATTCGAGCACAAAAATAAGTGACACAAAATAAGGAAGTAAAAATAAGTGACCCCCATCACTATTAACCTCCAAGCGGAAGAAGTGAAGTATAAAATTACTTCAATCACTTTGGTTAAAAACGTTCATCGATAGACTAATTTTTAGCGCTCAGGCGTATCTCTTCACCAAAACAGGGATATCGCGCATGACAACGCGCTGCAAATACAACAGTAAGAAATTCTAGAATTGAGAATGCGAGTTTTGCTAAGCCAACAAGCGCTCGCAGTTTGTTAGGTTTGTCCGTCGTCGTTTTTGCAGTATTTCGCAGTAAGCGGTTATTGTTCGCTCTCGACCAACTGCACCGTGGAATACCTGTGAAAATTGCGTGGTGAGTTTTATCCAGTTCTCTGGTTCTATATTTAATCGAGTGAGAATGGGTTGTGCTTCGTTAATATAGCCTCGCTTGTCGGCGCGAATACATTGGCCTGTGAGTTCAACTAATTCAATATAGGACTTGAGTTCAAAAGGTAGGCCTTTGGGCATATGTTTTCGCGGGCTACCAGCAAAGCGTAGTAGGCTTTTTGGTTGTTTGCCCAGCTTAGCGTGGTCGATGCGCTTTTTGATACTGGTGTAGTCTGAGGTTTCAGGCGTTACGGCGATTTTGGCTCTAATGGGGTTTAGGTCTACGTAGGCTAGACAAGCAGCCAGTGCTGCCTCATCCAGTAATGCTTGGGATTTGAATCGTCCTTCCCAAAATCGGCCTGTACAATTATCTTCTTTATTTGCTCGGCGGGCGATGTCTTCGTTGAGTACTCGCATGAACCAGCTAATATCTGCGAGCCTTTCTCTGTACTTGGTGACATGCTCACCGAGTATCAATTGTTCCGACTCACTGAGTGGCTCACCTTCAGTAAATTTTTGGCTTACCCAATTACCTTTAAACAACTTGTGCCATCGAATAACAATCGCTTCATCAGACAGGCGCTTAGCCTTTTTATCATCAACATATAAAACAATGTGGGTGTGATAACTCATCACGGCATAAGCACAGACATCAATACAAAACACAGACCCCAACATCAGGAGCTTTTCTTCAACCCAATCACGGCGGTGCTCGTATGATTTTCCAGTAAATTTATCTTCACCGCACAGAAAGGCGCGCCTTACGCAGCGGGAGATACAGTGATAATATTTGGTGTCGGTTAAACTAATTTGTTTTTTACGAGCAGTAGCCATAGTTTGGTTTCCTCAAATCCTTTGAGTGCAGAATTAAAGCGTAGGCGGTATCTTAGGAAGGTGCAAATTAGTGGTGGGTGTCAGCGTTTTAGTACATCAGCGTTTTAGTAAACGCGGCAGTAGATTCGGTGTCACGGAGATATAAAATTAGTAAACTAATCACAAAAGAACACAAGCTACTTCTGGTTTTGAGTATATCAATGCTTCTTGCAATTTTTGTAGTTAAATGGGCAAATGAAGATAGTCCAGTTTATAGACCCCTAATTCAAGATATGCGTTTGGTTGACTCAGTTAAAATCTCAGATGTATTGGATCAAGAGCGTATTCGCTACTATGCCGATGTTAAAAACCATATGCTTTACGTCAACCAAGAACAATCAGAATTAGCCCGTGTCTCTCTTGCTAAAATTGGCTTTGTCATTGAGTACCCAGAAATTACTAAAAACAATGATCTGAATAAAGCTTATGATGAATTCATCAAGCAAAAGAGGCTAGAGAAAGAAACAGGAAAAATCTGGCAAAGACCATGGTTCTTTAAATTAGTTAAATTGATTATGGGAGCACTCGTAATTATTGTTCTAATTCTTGCTGTTGTTCGCCCAGCCCTTGCGGCAATAATTTATGATGAAGGTAAAAAGTAGCTATAACAAGCTGTTTAACAAAGACAAAATACAGCTGGCTTTTGCTTAATTCTAGAAAACTATATTTTGTCGATTAACACAGCGTTACCGAGCGTCAGCTTTCATAAAGCAAGAATTGTTGATGTTCAGGTAACCGAACGACTCTTGCAGGCACAGAGCCACCAGTTGTCCAGAAACAAGTTACAGCTTCACCATAATCGGTTTGATATATGTGAAATGAGGTGCTGTGTAGCCACGGCTCCAAAAAATAGCAGGCCAGCATCACTATAAACATCACTGCGAAGAAACCAAATACCTCCGCAAGGTTTTTTAGGAAAGTAAAAATTCATAAAAAGACCAGTCAGAAATACTGACTGGTCTTTTATTAATCTAACGAAAGCTAGGTTAGGTTTTTACAACCAAGTTTATTCCCACTCGATTGTCGCTGGCGGCTTACCTGATACATCGTAAACCACGCGAGAAATACCATCAATTTCGTTGATGATACGGTTTGAAACGTGGCCTAGTAGCTCGTATGGTAAGTGTGACCAACGTGCCGTCATAAAGTCGATAGTTTCAACACAACGTAGTGAGATCACCCAATCGTATTTACGTGCATCGCCCATCACGCCAACAGAGCGTACTGGTAGGAACACGGCGAATGCCTGAGACACTTTGTGGTATAGATCCGCTTTATGTAGCTCTTCAATGAAGATAGCGTCAGCACGGCGCAGTAAGTCACAGTATTCTTTCTTGATTTCACCAAGCACACGAACACCAAGACCTGGACCTGGGAACGGGTGACGATAAAGCATGTCATATGGTAGGCCAAGCTCTAGACCAATCTTGCGAACTTCGTCTTTAAATAGTTCACGTAGTGGCTCAACCAGACCTAGCTCCATATCTTCAGGTAATCCACCCACGTTGTGGTGAGATTTGATCACATGTGCTTTACCGGTTTTAGATGCTGCCGATTCGATAACATCAGGGTAAATTGTACCTTGTGCTAACCATTTTGCATTCACGCGCTGGCTGGCTTGCTCATCAAATACATCAATAAAGGTGTGACCAATTGCTTTACGTTTGTCTTCAGGGTCATTTAAACCGTTAAGCGCATTAAGGAAACGATCTTCAGCTTCTACCTTGATGATGTTCAGACCAAACTTATCACCGAACATATCCATTACTTGCTGGCCTTCATTCAAGCGTAGTAGGCCATTATCAACAAATACACAGGTTAGTTTGTCGCCAATCGCACGGTGAATAAGCATTGCAACCACTGACGAATCAACACCACCAGATAGGCCAAGGATAACTTCGTCATCCCCTACTTTCTCTTTGATACGCTCAATTGCATCTTCAATGATTTGCTCAGGCGTCCATAGTTTTTCACACCCACAGATATCAATTGCAAAACGCTCTAGTAAACGCAAACCTTGCTGAGTATGCGTTACTTCTGGGTGAAACTGTACACCGTAGAAGCGCTTTTCTTCCCAAGACATTGCCGCATGAGGACAAGTATCCGTTCTCGCTGAAGTTTTGAATGTATCTGGAATTTTAGCAACTTTATCGCCATGGCTCATCCACACGTCTAGGTAACCAGCACCATCTTCGATGTGATCTTCAATCGCTTCAAATAGCTTACAGTCGCCTACTTTCTCTACTTTTGCGTAGCCGAATTCTTTTTTATCTGAGCTATGTACCTGACCACCAAGCTGCATTGCCATCGTCTGCATACCATAACAGATACCCAGTACAGGCACGCCTGCTTCGAATACATAATCTGGTGCTTTTGGGCTACCTTCAAGCGTCGTTGACTCTGGGCCACCTGATAGAATGATACCTTGAGGGTTGAACTCACGGATTTGCTCTTCTGTCACATCCCAAGCCCAAAGTTCACAGTAAACACCAATTTCACGTACACGACGTGCAATTAGCTGAGTGTATTGCGAACCAAAGTCTAAGATCAAAATTCGGGAATCGTGGATATCTTTGCTCATTGATAATCTCGTTAGTTAGGAACTAAACAGGATAAAGCCGCATTGCGCCTCTATCAAAAGTAATAAGGGCTAGCAACTTGCTAGCCCAGAAACACGCCTTGAGGCTTAACCCATGCGGTAGTTAGGCGCCTCTTTGGTGATCTGCACGTCATGTACGTGAGACTCACCCATACCCGCAGAAGTCACACGAACAAACTGCGGCTTAGTATTTAATTCAGTGATGGTTGCACAACCTGTTAGACCCATTGCACTGCGAATACCACCGATTTGCTGATGGATAATCGTTGCGATTGGTCCTTTGTATGCTACGCGACCTTCGATACCTTCAGGTACTAGTTTGTCAGCAGCATCGCTCTTCTGGAAGTAACGGTCAGACGAACCTTCTTTTTGATTCATCGCACCAAGAGAACCCATACCACGGTAAGACTTGTAGTAACGGCCTTGGTATAGTTCAACTTCACCAGGAGACTCTTCAGTACCCGCTAGCATAGACCCCACCATTACACATGCAGCACCAGCAACTAGCGCTTTTACGATATCACCAGAGAAACGGATACCGCCGTCGGCAATCACTGGAATATCACGACCTTTTAGGCCTTCTACTGCATCAGAGATAGCAGTAATTTGTGGTACACCACAACCAGTCACGATACGAGTAGTACAGATAGAGCCTGGGCCAATACCCACTTTAACGGCATCTGCACCAGCATCAGCCAATGCAATTGCACCTTCTGAAGTTGCGACGTTACCTGCAACGATTTGTAGCTCTGGATAAGTTTCGCGCGTGGCTTTAACGCGGTCAATAACACCTTGAGAATGGCCGTGAGAAGTATCGATTAGTAGTACATCAACACCCGCTTCAACCAAAGCAGCAATACGCTCATCAGTGCCAGCACCAACACCAACAGCAGCACCAACACGAAGACGGCCTTGCTCATCTTTACACGCGTTTGGTTTATCTTGCGCTTTTTGGTAATCCTTAACGGTGATCATGCCTTTTAGTGCAAATGCGTCATCAACCACTAAGATTTTTTCGATACGGTGTTCGTGCATGAGGCCAAGGATCTCTTCACGAGATGCGCCTTCTTTTACTGTCACTAAGTCATCTTTCTTAGTCATTACCGTTGAAACTGCTTTTTCTAGCTTAGTTTCGAAACGCATATCACGGCTAGTCACGATGCCTTCAAGTTGGTTGTTTGCACCAACAACCGGGAAACCTGAAAACCCTTTGTCCTGTGCAAGCTCCATTGCTTCTGCAATCGTAAGATTAGAAGTAACCGTCACAGGGAAAGAGATAATACCCGCTTCATACGTCTTAACTTTACGCACGTTGCGAGCTTGCTCTTCGATAGTCATGTTTTTGTGGATAAAACCAATACCACCTTCTTGTGCCAGAGCGATCGCTAAGCGCGCTTCTGTCACTGTATCCATTGAAGCGGAAACAAGCGGTAAGTTTAATTCAATCCCACGAGTCAAACGCGTTTTCAGGTTTGCTGTGTGAGGAAGAACAGTTGAATGAGCTGGTACTAAAAGTACGTCGTCAAAGGTAAGGGCTTCTTTTGCAATTCTTAGCATGTTCGCGGCTTCTCTCAAGTGAACTGAGTATAAGGAATTGCGTGCGAATTTTATCAGCGTTCCTTATGGGAGTAAATAAAATTTAGCAAAAAATGTGATAAAGTGACTGTGAATTTTTTATGGAGGCCAACATGGGATACCCCAATAATAATAAAACCTATTCTGTATCAAGACTTAACAGAGAAATACGCTCGCTCTTAGAGCAAGGTTTTGCCTCTGTACAACTCACCGGAGAAATTTCAAACTTTGTTGCTCCGGCCTCAGGGCATTGGTATTTTTCTCTAAAAGATGACAAAGCACAGATAAAAGCGGCCATGTGGCGAGGTAATAATCGATACTGTAACCACCGCCCTGCCAACGGTCAGCAGGTAATGGTACAAGCTAGAGTGTCAGTGTATGAACCGCGAGGCGACTATCAATTGATAGTCGAGCAAATGGCCCCAGCTGGTGAAGGCTTGCTCAAGCAACAGTTTGACGCCCTTAAAATGCAGCTGGCCGCAGAAGGCCTGTTTTCGGCTAGTCACAAAAAGCCTTTGCCAAGTGTCATTAATCGCGTGGGGGTCGTCACCTCAGCGACAGGCGCTGCCATCAAGGATATTTTGACTGTACTCAAACGCCGTGCCCCACAGCTACAAGTCGTTATTTATCCGGCCCTAGTGCAAGGCGATGAAGCCAAACAGCAGATTTGCAAACAAATCGCTCAGGCGAATGCTAGACGTGAGGTAGACGTATTGATCGTTGGCAGAGGTGGCGGCTCATTAGAAGACTTATGGAGCTTTAACGAGGAGTCAGTCGCGAGGGCCATTTTTGCCAGCTCAATTCCGGTGATAAGCGCAGTCGGCCATGAAATAGATACTACCATTTCCGACTATGTTGCAGATGTAAGAGCACCAACCCCATCGGCGGCTGCCGAATTAGTGAGCCCAGACTCAGAAGCGCTAAAACAGCGTACTTCACAGTTGCTACAATATCTCAATCAGGCTTTTAAACGTCGCCTTGAAGGTGCATCACAGCGATTAGCAAACTTTGAAGCCCGACTGCAGCTACAACACCCTAAGAATCAACTTATGCAGCAAACACAGCGAGTTGATGAATTGGAGCAGCGATTAATTCGTGCCCAAGCCCATCACTTACGTCAAAAGCAATCGCAATTCCATCTGTTGCAGCATAGATTTGATCGATTACATCCAGAGCAAAGGATCGCCCAGTTCAAGCAATTAGTCGCACAACTCAGTGATAAGTTGCAGTATGCAATGGAGCAAAAGCTTAACACGCAAAGACACCAGCTCGCGGTATCAAGCGCAAAACTAGACAGTGTCAGCCCACTGGCGGTATTAGCTCGGGGCTATAGTATTGCCAAGCAGGAAGATAACGTGATTAAGTCAGTGGCGGATGTCGACCCAGAAAAGCCGATAATTACGCAACTGGCTGATGGGGAGGTGGTGTCTATGGTCAAAGCAACCCAGTAAGCGGACATAAAAATGGGGAAGTGATTTCCCCATTTTTAATCTAATAACCTACAACATCGCAGAAGTGATAGACTCATTTTCGAGCCTATCATCGTCTTCTAGGAAGTTTTGGTTCATACTCTCTGCAGGACATGGGCATGATGGCTTACCAACCACCTTAGCAGGGATCCCCACTACCGTAGTGTGCGGTGCTACAGGGCTGAGTACAACAGAACCAGCCCCAATTCGAGCGCCCTCTCCTACTTCAATGTTGCCAAGTACTTTGGCACCAGCACCAATCAATACACCGGCGCGGATTTTCGGGTGACGGTCACCCTGCTCGTTACCCGTACCACCAAGTGTGACTGATTGCAGAATAGAAACATTATCTTCAATAACCGCTGTTTCACCAATGACTATACCAGTCGCATGGTCAAACATAATACCATGACCGACTTTACAAGCAGGATGGATGTCAACACCGAATACTTCAGAGGTTCTGCTCTGTATAAAGCGAGCCAGCTCTTTTCTGTCTTGACGCCATAAGCAGTATGCCAATCGATGTGCTTGGATTGCATGAAAACCTTTCAGATTTAAAATTACGTTGAGATAACTATCGGCAGCTGGGTCACGATCTTTAACAGCTTTTATATCATGTGCAACATGAGTCAGCATAGTATCGCAGTGCACAAAGGCCTGATCAAACAGCTCGCGGATTGTAAATGCTGACACCACAGCATCCGCCAACTTATTTGCAACGATAAAGCTTAATGCAGAACCAAGACACTCGTGATTTAAAATACTCGAGTAAACGTGACTAGCAAGCAATGGTTCGCGAGCAACCAACTCATTGGCTTCTTCGCGTAACTTATTCCAAATCTCATGTCTCATGTGACGAACTTCCGATAATACTGATACTTCTCATAGTGTAACGCTTAGAGTCATTGAGTGTCATGTATTATAAAAAATCAGGCTTCAAACACTTGGTTATATCTAATAACCAACCAACATATTTTAGCCTGGTTTTAAATACCCTCAGCTGGACCAAAGATTCTTACAATTTAGCACTGTCGAACTGAGTAGATCTTCGTATAATAACGCCCCATTGAATACTACCAACGCGGGATCGCTAATATGTCGATAAAGATCAAGACAACGGATACCAACAAACCAAATGGCACAGGGCTTGCGCGGATAATCAAAGCAACGCATTGCTCGGCGAAAGGAATGAAAGCGGCTTATAAAGAAGAGTCGGCATTTAGACAAGAAACGTGGTTACTGGTGGCAAGTCTTCCTTTATCAATCATATTGGCGCAAAGTATTGCTCAGTGGGCCTTATTGGTCGGTAGTGTACTGTTGATATTAGTCATAGAACTTATCAACTCGGCAATCGAAGCGCTGACAGATCGAGTGAGTACCGAGCATCACTTACTATCTGGTCGTGCAAAAGATATGGCATCAGCGGCCGTTACGCTGACATTATTAATTAGCTCGTTAATTTGGATAGCTGCCGCAGTGGAGTGGTTCAACACCATAACCTAAAATTACGCGTGGTTTTGATACAAAAAAATGGCGGCTAAATTTTTAGCCGCCATTTTTTATTAAGCTGAATAATCGTTATTCAAACACTTTTTCTACATCCAACGTTTTAATATTCTTACTTGGAATATTTAGCGGGTATGTAGCAATTTCAGCATCTTCTGCCAGCAATACATCAGGCTTTTTCGTGTTATAAGTCATAGGAGATGGCTGCTCAGCACTTAGGCGCTTCGCCATATCTTTTGCATCACCAGTGATAAACACATAGTGAATATCTTCGGTCTGCAAGTTCTCTTTGATAACTCGATTGATATCTTCAACAGACAGCGACGCTAGCTGCTTTGTCACATAGGCAACAAACTCATCGGTGTTGTAGAACTGGCTATCAAGTGCATAACCTAGCTGTCTATCTTGGCTCGCCACCATTTGCGGCACAAAGTTGATTAAGAAGTTACGTGTTGCTTCAAAGTCTGCTTGGCTCATCCCTTCTTTGATCAGCTTATCGAGTTCAAACAATGCAGTACGCGTTGCAAAATGGGCATCGTTATTAGAACGAAGTGGGCGTAACCACACTTGGAAAATTTGCTCACTACGACCTAAGTTTGCATCCGGCTTAGTTTGGAACATACCACGAGGGAAGTATTCGATATATGCATAATCACCATAGTTCATACCACGTACCTGACGGATACGCTGGTACAAGTGGCTGTTTGAACTGCGGTGCTCACCAAAGTATGAACGCACTAACCAAAGCGCAGCCCAGTCTTTGCTGCTACGAACCGTGTCGATTGGGAAACCAAAAGACACCGCTGTTGATTTTGCATTCTTTTCTACGATGGTTGCGTGATGGCCAGACAGTTTAGGGGCATCAGGCACTTGTAAACGCGCTTCTTCGCCTTTAGGTAAAGCCGCAAGATCGTTAAACATCGTTTCTTTTAGCTGTTTATCGAGTGCACCTGTGATACCCACGTTAAGTTTAGCTTGAGTAAATTGCTGAGCGTAAAAAGCCTTAACGTCATCCAGTGTGATTGCTTCTAAGTCTGATAAATCACCAAAGTTATAGCTTTCGTATGGGTGGCCTTTGTACAGCTCGTGATAAAGCACTTCTTTACCTAGTTCTTCATCATTTGACGCTTTCAAACCAGCCTTAATGCCGTCGATTAGCTCTTTTTTCAGACGTTTAAAATCATCTTCTCTGAACCCTGGGCTCAAAAGCTGCTGACTCACAATGCCATACCATTGATCAGCGTTATCTTTATGAATACGACCACGTAAAGAAATCATTTCTTTATCGATTTGATAACCGAAGCTACCAGCAATAGGATACAGCGCCTTTTGAATTTCTTTGTATGATTGCGACTCACTTCCACCATTGGCAATCATAGCCGCAGTAAGCGCAGCAAGACCTTTTTTACCTGCAGGATCTGCGGCAGCACCTGTGTAAAAAAGAAAGTTCACATCCACCAGCGGTGAATTATTGGTCTTGTCTAATACGTTGAAATGACGCGTTACTGGCTTGTCCATTTTTGCCACTAACTTGTCTAAGTTAACTTCCTTATCAAAACCAGGCACAGACTCAAGTGCAGACATAGTCACCGTTGTGCGGCTGCTGTCCACAAAGTATTTATTGGCAATATCACGAATGTCTTTCGCAGTGACTTTATCTGCACTTGCATAAAGCGCATTCACCACTTCAGGGTCACGCTCAAAATGCATGTAGCTTGCGAGTGTCGAAGCAATAGATTGTGATGAGTCAAGGCCGTTAATAAAGCTGTACTTTAGGTTTGATTTAAGTGCAGCAAGTTTATTTTCATCTACCAGCTCTGTGCGTGCTTTTGCGTAAGTGTTATTGATTGCATCACGCACTGTCGCCAGATCTTTTTCATCTTCAACTTTAACGAAAACATGCAGAAGACCAGGGTCTTTGGTTTCAGGGTTGTAGGTAAACATTTGGCTTGCAAGCTGTTTGTCTACCACCAGCTCTTGATATAACTCAGAGTTTTGAGAGAAGTATAACTGCGAGATCAAATCAAGCGCAGCTCGGTCTTTTTTCGCAGGCTCCCATGCAGTGCCTTTATATGAAACAAGCAACCAGTGACCAGGTAAGCCATCATATTTTTCATGGACGTAACGTGCTTTCTCTTGTTTAGGCTCAACTGGAATATCAGCTTGATAATCACCCTTTTTCCAATTACCCCAGTGCTTTTTCACCATAGCCATGGTTTCTTTTGGATCTACGTCACCCACAATGACAAGCGATACGTATTCTGGCTTGTAAAAACGTTCAAAGAAGGTTTTACCATAGGCCATTTGATCTGGCATTGCTTCGATGTCTTCAAAAAAGCCCATCGTTGTGTGTTTATAGGTATGTTTATCAAATGCTTCTTTTCTTACCGCAGAAAGCAGTTTTCGAACTGGGCTGGCATTATTTTTAAGGTATTCACCTTTCACGGTTAGTGCTTCAGTACGAAACTGTTCTTCACTGTAAGTCAGGTTCTGAAAGATATCCGCTTCGATTTCTAATACTTTATCTAAATGCTGCTTCGAGAAATTTAGGTGGTAGTTCGTGTAGTCATTGGTCGTGTAAGCACGATTATCAACACCTGAATTTTTCAAAATGTCCGAATAAACGTCTTGTGGATACTTTTCTGAGCCTTTGAACATCATATGCTCAAAGAAATGAGCGAAGCCGGTTTTACCCGCTTCGACTTCATTACGCGAACCAACAGAAACCGGGATCTGTAGCGATACCACATCAGGATAGTTAGTTTTAACTACCATGACGCGAAGGCCATTTTCTAGCTCTTCCAAAACATAATCTTGGGCGAATACTTTATTGGATTGGGCAGCTTGAGTACTTTCAGCTGACTGTTGGGCTTGGTCTGAATTCGTCGCTGCGCAGCCACTAAGCGCTAAGCTTACGGCAAAGCTGGTTGCTAGTAATTTGAATTTCATGAATTTGGTCCTAATCATATTTTTTATTCTAAGTAAGTCGTGTTCACTTACGTTAGTAAACCTCCTGATTATGCCCCAAAGCCATACTAATTCGCTAATTTCCAAGGTGATTTACCATCCTAATGTGTAAACAAATATGAAATTTTGGTTTGAGCACTTGAGATAAATTCATAATTATTGAAATTCTTTCATTAAAAAAATCTATCTAGACGTCTAAATGGCTGCTATATTAGTAAAGAGATACAGAAATGCTTTTGTGGAATGAGGATTATGGCTTTAACGCTTCAAGAGAAAATCATTGACCCTAACCAAGGGGTATATTTAATTGGTACCACACCACCTAAGATTGGCACCGACCCAGAGCAGCTAAAATCAATTGCCGCTAAGCTTTTGGGCCGTTTACATGAGATTGAATACGACGGCGTGATCATCTATGACATTCAAGATGAAAGCAGCCGTACTCAAGTACCACGTCCATTTCCTTTTAAGCACACCGTTGATCCGTGTGAATATAGTCAGTTGATCCGCGAATTATCACACCTTGATGTAATTACGTATAAAAGTGTGGCACAGCGCGATAGTGAAGCTTTTGGCGATTGGTTAAGCAGCACAAAACAGCAATATGGGTTAAACAATCTAGTATTAGTGGGCAGTCCGTCTTCACAAGGCGATATTAAGTTGCCGCTTTCTGAAGCCTATAAGGTATTGAAGCATCATCAAGATGACTTTTTCTTAGGTGGTGTAACTATCGCAGAGCGCCACGCCAGTAAGCGTAATGAACACGAAAGGTTAATTGATAAAACAGAGCAAGGCTGCCAATTCTTTGTTTCCCAAGCAGTGTATGACGCTCAAGCAACCATAGATCTTATTACGAGCTATGCTCGCACCTGTAAACAGCAAGGGCAAACACCAAAACGCATTATTCTTACCTTTACTCCATGTGGTGGAGAAAAAACCTTGCAGTTTATGGAGTGGCTGGGGATTTCAGTACCAGAAGCAACCAAATGGCGCATGTTAGATGCAGACAATACACTAAGTGAGTCAATTCGTATTTGTAGAGAAAATCTAGATCAAATCTTAAAAAGCTGCTCACATCTAGATATTTCTCTTGGCTTAAATATTGAGAGCTTAACAAACCGTAAAGAAGAAATAGATGCATCTATAAACCTTTATCGACTGTTGAAGGCGACCATGGAATTATGCCTTGCGGAAAAGCAAATTGCTTAATGCAGTCTAAGCCAGCTTCATCAAGCTGGCTTTTCTGTTAACCTTGCTGAATTATCCAAAGCCCAGATTAACTTAGGCTCAAGAAAGCGATTAATCCCACCCCTAGTAACAATCGGTAAATGACAAATGGCATCATGCCCATGCGCTCTATGATTTTCAGGAAAAAGAAGATACAGGCATAAGCTGAGATAAACGACAGTGCTGCACCACTTAATAACGCATTCCAATCAACCACTTCATCGCCGGTAGCAAGCTCTAAACTGTAATACAATCCCATCATCGAAATGACTGGAATAGACATTAAAAACGAAAAGCGCGCCGCACTTTTCTTATCAAGCCCGAGTAATAAACCTGCGGTGATGGTAATACCTGAACGCGATGTGCCGGGAATAACAGCGGTAATTTGCGCAAGCCCCAGTATCAATGCGCTTTTCCAGTTTAAGGCAAATTCGTCTTTGATTTGTCTCGCTTTCACGTCGGCATACCAAAGCAGTAAACCAAATACTATCGTCGATGTTGCAATCACCCAAGCACTACGTAAATAAACTTCTACGATATCCTTAAGCAGTGGAGCTAAGATCACGAATGGAATAGTGGCAACCACAATACACCAAGTCAGCCGGCTTTCTTTCGAGTGCGTACCTGAGAATGATTTGAACCATCCTGCCAGTAGGCTGACAATGTCTTGTCGAAAATAAATAACGACAGCCAGCAAAGTACCAACATGAACAGCAACATCAAAGGCAAGACCCTGATCTTGCCAACCTAGTACCTGTGAAGGTAGCAGTAAGTGGGCAGAACTCGAAATAGGTAAAAATTCAGTGAGACCTTGAATAATTGCAAGGACGACAATCTCAATAAAGCTCATTGCTTGGGAAACTCCACTTTCCATAATTTTTGAGTTGGGTTGTGATACTCCTGCCATAACTGAGCAATGCTTTTACCCTCAACAGGATGGATAAAATCAGGAGCTAGTTCAGCTAATGGCTGAAGCACGAAGGCATTTTTGGTTATTTCATCCCGAGGCAACTGAGCGGGTGATGAACAAATAAGGTGGTCATAAAAGAGAATATCGAGATCTAACGTGCGTGGACTAAACTTCTTTTCACTACAGCGACGACCATGATCGTATTCTATCGACTTGAGCAGTTTATATACTTCGTCTAAAGACAGCTGTGTTTGTGCAGCAAAGACCGAATTATAAAAGTTATTTCCTGCAAATCCGACGGCTTCACTCTCAAACACACTCGAATGTTGAAAATCCGGAAAGTGTTTTATCAATACCCTCAAGCCACTCAGCAAATTTTTTTCTTTTTCTATGTTTGAGCCGAGACTGATAAAAATTTGTGCCATGATAATTCTACTTCTTACGCACAATTTCTACACCAACCGTTTGTGCTTGTGGCACGGCAGCAGGTTTACTCACTTTTATAAGCACTTGTTGTACATTAAATTCATTTAGGATCATTGCGGCAAGCTGTTCAACTAACGTTTCTAATAGCTCTACTGGTTTTGCTTGGGTATGCGCAATAATACGCTCACTCACTTTGGCATAATCAACCGCCAAACTAATATCGTCATGGCGAGCGGCAGCGCTAATATCGGTCAACATCTCAACATCAAAGTAAAGGCTTTGTTTACTTTCTTTTTCAAAGTCGTACACTCCTATTATGGCTTCGACGTGTAGCTGTGAGATATAGACTTTATCCATGTAAACTCCAAACATGTTTATCGCTGTAATTCACCCGCATTTTCTAATCGCAATTCGCGATCTGTGCAGGACTTAAGACCGCCGATCATAGCCCAAAACAACGCAATAAAAAATAAGGAAGACAGTGTTAATCAGTTTAATGTGCGTATGTGCTTATTTATTGGGATCGATTTCCTCAGCGATTCTGGTTTGTCGGTTATTCAATCTACCAGATCCACGCTTTAATGGTTCTAATAATCCAGGCGCAACCAATGTATTAAGATTGGGAGGAAAGATCCCAGCTGCGCTGGTGCTCGTCTTCGATATTTTAAAGGGAACCATCCCGGTGTGGGGAGCCTACTTTCTGAAAATAGAACCTGTGTGGTTAGGTGCAATAGCCGTAAGCGCATGCCTTGGTCACATTTATCCTATTTTCTTCCACTTTAACGGTGGTAAAGCGGTAGCAACGGCATTTGGTGCGCTATTACCGATCGGCTTGTCATTGGGTGGGCTATTGATTAGTACGTGGCTCGTGGTGCTAGCGCTAACACGCTATTCTTCACTCGCAGCGATTGTCGCAGTCGCAGCAGCTCCACTTTACACATGGTGGATAAAACCGCTTTATACGGTGCCGGTAAGCTTTTTAACTGTGGTGATTATTATTCGTCATAGGGCAAATATTAAAAGGCTCTTGAGTGGTAAAGAGCCCAAGGTGGGGAAAAAGTCTAAAGACTAGGGCCTGTTTACCTTTCAAGTTTGTTTTTGCAGCAGTTTGATTGGTATTTGTACAAGGCAGAGCCTGCGTAGCATAGTTATTCTATGTGAGTCAGGCGAGAACACAGTAGAAATGCTAATCAAGCGCTGCCCTTTGGGTTCACCTGAGTGCGCTTTGTTCATTGTTGCTCAACTTTTGCCTAGATTACTAGGCGGCAAGTCGAGCGTCGCGACCAAAACACACTCAGGAGAACAAAAATCAAACAGCAAAGATCAACAGACCCTAGACTTTTTCTAGACTATCCAGCGGCCAACGTGGCTTAGTTTTCATATCAAGTGGCGCATGTTGACCTGCTTTTAGGCGCTGCATTCCTGCATAAGCTATCATCGCCCCATTGTCTGTACAAAATTCAGTGCGCGGATAATAAACTCGCCCTTTCATGCCAAGCATCATGCGCTCAAGCTTTTGCCTAAGTTCTGTATTGGCGCTGACGCCACCTGCAATCACCAGGCTTTTAATGCCTGTTTCTTTCAGTGCCCGCTTGCACTTAATCGCTAGTGTTTCTACGACCGCAGTTTGAAAGGCATGAGCGATATCTGCTTTCGTTTGCTCATCATCGCCTTCATTACGAATCGTGTTTGCCGCTGCGGTTTTTAATCCACTGAAACTAAAATCCAGACCTGGTCTGTCTGTCATCGGTTTTGGAAAAGTAAATCGCCCTGCTTGACCCTGTGTCGCCATTTTCGCAAGCATTGGGCCGCCAGGATAATCAAGACCGAGTAGCTTTGCGGTTTTATCAAATGCTTCACCAGCAGCATCATCCACTGACTCACCAAGTACCTCATACTCACCGATACCTGAGACTTTGACCATCATGGTATGACCACCAGAGACTAGCAGCGCGACGAATGGGAACTCTGGTTTATCGTCTTCAAGCATAGGGGCAAGCAAATGGCCTTCCATATGATGTACGGCAACGGCTGGGATCCCCCAACCAAATGCTAACGAGCGACCAATTGAGGTGCCAACTAACAGAGCACCGACCAAACCCGGCCCTGCGGTATAAGCAATGCCATCAAGGTCTTCAGGACCGCAACCCGCTTGCGCGAAAGCAGCTTCAATAAGAGGGATCGTTTTGCGTACATGATCACGAGAAGCAAGTTCAGGCACTACCCCACCATAATCGGCGTGTACTTTTACCTGAGAATATAATTGATGTGCCAACAGCCCTTGCTCATCATCATAAATAGCAATACCCGTCTCATCACATGAGGATTCTATACCCAAAATACGCAAGTTACTTTCTCCAAACTCTTTACTGCAGCCGCTGATTATACGAAATCAGCTACTCAAGTTCCAAACCAATATTTGTTTGGCCGTCAGCTAGTGCCAAGGCCTTTAGCGACTTCACCGAGTCGCTGCTAATACGCCCCATATTTTCCACGTGTTCGATAAGCTCAGCGAGGATTTCAATTTCATACTGCATCTGCGGGTGTTCACGCACTAACTCATTCGTTGGAGATATATCTTCCGCCATCAACATAAACTCGATGTATTTAGCTACCGTTGCCTGAGAAATTTTGGCAACGCTTACAAACTCATGTTCATCTTTTGTCATTAGGCCTTGCAACATGCCTAACAGCGCTGTCGCTACATCGATTGCGGGATAGGTACCAAACATATCGAACTCACTGAGCTCAGGTACATTTGGTTCAACCTTTTCAACCAGCTTTTCTAAGCTAATTTTGCTCTTTGGCAGTAATATTTTCTCCCAGATTAAATTCAGCGCATTTCTGAGAACTTGCTCGTCGCCAAAACCCGTAGCCTCACTAAATAATGAATAATTTGGCAACATACGCTCAATAATAGCAGCACCTAAGACTGCCTTTTGAAGATAATTTAACTCTCTAATTCTTTGAAAGTTATTTGCTTTGCTCATGCTTATTTCCACATTGCCAGCAATATTCAAACGCTGGTCCATTTAATTCTGCACAGTGGTTACATAGCCAATCCGACAGCTCGGCGGCACTGCGATGACGTGATTTGTTATAGTTTACCAATATTTCCTGAGCCTCGGGTAACTTTATTGCATAAACAAAGAGCTTGATGGCAGCTTGCTCTGCTGGAATTTCACCAATAGCACCTGACAAATGCTCACCTTGTAAGCGAACCTGAATATTCGCTTGTTCTAGTTGACCTTTGAGTAAATGCGCTTCAACAAAGCCGCTGATAGCGCACAATTGCACCCAATGAAAAGATTGTTCACTCATTGCATTATCTTCACTATTGAATTAGCACTCAATGTGCTCATTTGTTTCTTGATAAAATCATTCATTATCATCACACTTAAACATCAAGCTATTCCATTAAAATACGACTATGACTCTAACAACACCGGGCCTATTATTCCCAGCAATTTCTTTATTACTGCTCGCTTACACCAATCGCTTTTTGGTACTCGCACAATTGATCCGTGAATTAAACGCTCGAGAAGGCGACACCATAAGATCCTTGGTTAAAGCGCAAATCGAAAACTTAAGGAAACGAATTAGATTAATCAGACGAATGCAAGTATGGGGCGTAATTGCGTTTTTACTTTGTACGTCTTCAATGTTTGCCTTGTTCCTTGAAATATCCTTACTTGGCGTAACATTATTTGGTGCGAGTCTCTGTAGCCTAACCTTATCATTGCTACTTTCTCTTTATGAAATCCACATTTCTTGCGATGCAATCGAACTAGAATTGCAAAATATCGAGAAAAAACCTCAACAAGATTAGCGGCCTTGTTACTGCCGACTATACTAACGTTGAGTCAGCATAAAAAGAGGAGCAATCTGTGAGCGGATTTTTGTTCTCAGATGAAGTGCTAGAAAGCCCAATAAATCAAATGGCCGATACCTACTGGGATATTCTGGTTGTAGACGATGAAGAAGACATTCACCAAGTGACTAAGCTGGTGTTGTCCGGCTTTAAGTTTGAGAATAAAGCATTGAGATTTCATCATGCCTACTCAGCACAAGAAGCAAAAGTCATCTTGGACACGGAGCAGAATATTTCTGTAGGCCTTATTGATGTCGTGATGGAAAGTAATCATGCAGGGCTTGATTTAGTGCGATATATCCGTGATGACTTAGAAAACTTTGATATTCGCCTTGTGCTGCGCACAGGGCAGCCAGGTGAAGCACCGGAAGAATCGGTTATTCGCGATTACGATATTAATGACTATAAGAACAAAACCGAGCTCACTGCCGTCAAGTTAAAAACGCTGCTCTATTCTGCTTTACGCGCTCACCGGGATATTCAAACCATCGAAAAGCACAAAATGGGACTCGAACGCATTATTGATGCATCTTCGAATTTTTTAAAGTGTAGCAATATTCAGGATTTTGCATCAACTATATTATCCCATGTATCCGCTGTAATGGGATTATCAGATTCGGAAATATACTGTGCAGCAGCAGTAAATCATCAAGCTAATGAGCCCACAAAATTTAAGTTACTAGCAGCCTCTGGTGCAGGCGTAGAGCCAAGTAATGTAACTTTGCCAGAGAATGTACAAAATTTATTTATAGAAACGCACAACAAAAAATCATCGATGAAGACCCGCAATGAATATATCGGCTACTTCCCTTCCCGAGAAGGCAGTGAAACGATGATTTATGTGAGTAAGGATAGCGATCTTCATAGCATGGATTTCCAGCTACTTGAATTTTTTGCAAACAATATAGCGCTAGCCTACGACAACTTAAAGTTGCGTGAAACCGTCAAAGACTCTCAAAAAGAGCTTTCTTATATTTTGGGTGAAGCCGTCGAAAAACGCTCGAAAGAAACAGGCTCCCACGTAAAACGCGTGGCACATTATAGTATGCTTTTAGCCCAGCTTTATGGACTTTCTCACTACCATGCAGAAATCATCAAACTCGCCTCTCCGCTCCATGATATTGGCAAAATCAGTATTCCAGATCAAATCCTGAATAAACCCGGAAAACTCACTGATGAAGAATGGATAATTATGCAAACTCACGCACAGCAAGGGTTTGAAATCTTAAAAAATTCAACAAATGAGATTCTGCAATGTGGTGCATTAATTGCGCATCAACATCACGAAAAGTGGGATGGCTCTGGGTATCCAAACGGCTTGAAAGCTGAGCAAATAAACATTGTCGGGAGGATCACAGCACTGGCGGATGTCTTTGATGCACTGGGCAGCGAGCGTTGTTATAAGCCCGCTTGGCCGCTGGAAAAGATAATTGAATTACTCAATAAAGAAAGAGGAAAACAATTTGACCCCAAATTAGTTGACCTTTTTCTAAATAATCTGGAACAATTTATTGAGATACGTGACAGGTATCCTGACTAACTTTGTAATCAGAATGTAAAAACTTCACTTTCTTTTTCTCGTTTTGTGTATTACTATTGGGAAAAGACGTAGTAAATGTGTTTTAGTTGAAATTAAAAGGAATTTCACATGAGATTTGAACAACTCGAGCAGTTCGTAGCATTAGGTAATTTAAGACATTTTAGACAAGCCGCAGAACAAACCCAGATCAGTACTTCAGCGCTTACCCGAAGCATCCAAACCCTTGAAGATGAAATAGGTTGTGAACTCGTTAAACGTTCAACGCGTTCAGTAAAATTAACTGAGCAAGGTGAACTGTTCTTAAAGTATTGTAAAACGACGCTATCAGAACTCGACCTAACCAAGAAAACCATCAAGCAAAGTTTGTTTGGTCGCGATAACCAGAAGTTAATTATTGGTTATACAACACAAGCAAGTAGCATTGTGCCAGTTTCTTGCGGTCAGTTTTTAGCTCAGTATCCTAATGTAAAAATCGAGATGCAGTTACAAGATGAGTTGGAGCTTACTCGCAAGCTGCAACTTGGTGAAATTGATATTAGCGTATATTTACAAAGCGCAAATAGCATAGTGAGCGATATTCACCTACCCGATCAGCTAGTTTTGTTTGTTTCTAGAAACCACCCTCTAGCAAACCAAGACAGCATTAGAAAAGCTGAATTAACGCAATATCCTATGTATGGGTGCTTTTCCCAATCAAAGCAAGTTCAAGGTATGCTTAATGAAGCCGTTGATTCGCTAAACAAATCAACCAGCGTTAAAATTGGTAATATTGAGCAAGTAATTGATGGCTTAAAGAATAGCAACAGTTTCGCAATTGCTAGCATTGAGCATTCCAAAACCATCGCACAAGATCCTAACTTAGTTTTCTTAAAAACCAATAAGGCATTGGATAGAGAGCAATTGATTGTACAAACCAATCATCAAATTGGTTCAAATGCACATATAAATCACTTGCTTGAGCTAATCGAAGATGCAGCATCTTCATCTAGCAAAAAAACAGTAACTTATTAGTTGCAAAAAAACGGGCAAATAATCTGTATTACTTGCCCGTTTTTAATAACCGGCTTTAGAGCGGTAAAAACCCCAACATGACCCCTACAAAAATCGCCAAGCCAACATAATTATTGTTTAAAAAAGCCCAAAAACATCTGTCTCTATCTCTTTTGCGTATGGCATATTGTTGCTTAACAAGCAGCACAGAGGCTGCGAGTAAGCCACACCAAAAAGCGAGGTTTAAATCAAACGTTACACCAACTGCCGCCATCATCGCGATAAATGTGATGTTGAGCAACGCAATAATGTGGAGATCCCATTTTCCGAATAAAATCGCAGTAGACTTTACCCCAATCTTCAAATCATCATCCCTATCTACCATGGCGTACATGGTGTCATAAGCGACCGTCCAAATTAAATTCGCAGCAAACAACACCCAAGCAAGTACTGGCACATTCTGATTTACTGCCATAAAGGCCATCGGTATCGCCCAGCTAAAAGCAGCCCCAAGTACGATTTGAGGTAAGTTTGTATAACGCTTCATGAAAGGATAGACAGAAGCCAACACAAGTGCACCAAACGATAATGCAATAGTCTGCCAGTTTAAAAAAAGCACCAGAATAAAAGCTAGCGTTACCAAAATAGAAAATAGTCCTAGCGCTTCTTTACTCGTCACGGCCCCCCTTGCAAGCGGTCTTGTCGCCGTACGCTTTACAGCCCCATCAACCTTGCGATCGGCGAAATCGTTGATAACACAGCCCGCACTTCGCATTAGAAATACACCAAGTGCAAAAGTAACAATAAGCCAGATACTTGGAATACCTTCAGCTGCAAACCACAGTGACCAAAGTGTTGGCCACAATAATAGTAAAGTTCCGATTGGCTTATCTAATCGCATAAGTTGGCTGTAAGCCTGCCATTTCTGGTGTTCAATCATAAAAGCTTTCCGATATAAAGACTTCACAAACTAAAATCTTTGCTTTACCGTTTTTAAACCAGCTTCTTCTGGCAAATAAACGCTCTGGGACGACGCCAGTGGTGGGTGCAATAAGCTCAATCAGCGCTGGATAGTCTGAAGTAGCTAAACGAAGATACTCAAGGGTTCCGCGCTGCCAATTTGAATCAGTAAACAGTAACTCACCTAACGGCGTCTCACCAATTGCATCCATTCCGACAGTACATGCGTCCTCATTGAGCCAACTTTGTCCAAATACAGCTGCTTTACCGTTACAATTTAGCGTTACTTCTCGGCACCAAACCTGTTCAGAAAGATCTGTACGTAACGCATCTGGAGCGCTCCTGAACTCATTAGCAAGCACAGTCACAGAAAATTTATCACAAGTTTCTTTCAATTTTGCGGTTAGAGATTGGGTCTCTAGTAAATAAGAAGAAAGTGCTGGCTCAACATCCACCAACTGTGTGCTCTTCAGCCAGGGGAGCTCTAAGGGTAATTGCAAAGGCAACGTTCTATTTCCGTTTTAAAAATCCGCGGTCATAATAGCAGAGCAGAGGCTTTCTAAAAAGTTTATGTTTGTGCTGAAGCCAACTGTAAAATCAACGTAATTATGTATAAACTAAGTAAAAAGTAACTTGCATTAGGATACCTGATAAAACATGAGACTGTTGGCTGTTGTACTCACTTTGTGCATTGCATTAACCGCGGCTTCCCCTGTAAAAGCGGATTCAACTATTGGGTATTTCGGGTTTGAGCCAGATATCATCACGAACTACATAGGCCAATCTAATAAAAAGCTTGGCTATGTCCGAGTCACCGTTGACCTAATGCTGAATGACGTTGCGAATATTGCCGTGGTTGAGCACCATACGCCTTTACTAAGAGATGCAATTGTACAGATCCTGAGTAAAGAAAACGAAGAAACCATTAAGTCATTAACTGGCAGAGAAGAAATCAGAAAGCGCTGTGCTGAAAAGCTAAAGACATTGCTAAAAGAAGAAACTGGGCAGGAAATTGTTCGAGATGTGCTTTTTACCAAATATTTATATCACTAACCGAATCAACTCATACAAGAACTCGGAAGCGCTAGATTCCGAGTTCGAAGTAACTAGCTATTCTCTTTGAGTTGCCTGTTGATAGGCCAAAATACCGCAACCAACATACCTGATAGCAGTCCGAACAAATGTGCCCAGTTAGCCATGTTGATGAAAAACATATCCGTAAATCCAAACAGCATCCAAAGCAGCATAAAACCAATAACAGGCTTAGAGACCAAAGCGGCTCCGGCAGGATTTCGATGACCAATTACCCAGCAAAAGCCTAGTAGTCCGTAGACCACGCCACTTAGTCCACCAAAATTAGCGTCAACAAATAGGTACTGCATAAAATTACTGGTTAAGCCGGTTACAAAGTAGATGCAAACTAACGCCCAGAGCCCTAGTTTCTCTGAAATTTGCGCGCCAAGGTGTAACCACCAGCTTAAATTAAAAATCAAATGTATGGCGCTAAAATGTATCAGTGTAGGCGCTATCCAAGTCCAAGGTTTATCTAGGGAGAAACGTAGCGCAGAAAAGATGCCATTAGCGTCACCAAATAACATGGCGACAAAAATAATAATACTGACACCAAAAACGCCCTGTAATAACCAGTTCAATCCCAAAAAGCGCTTTACTAAGTTTAAGTTTTGGCCTTGGTAGCTAAATAACCCCTGTGTACTTCCGGTTTGCCAAGAAGCCGCTTGATATAGTTCAGCCTCAGGTTGCTCCAAAAACGTTTGCCAAAGACGCATAGCAAGCGCTTCATCACCACGCTCTAGCCAAACTTCAACTTGTTGCCCATCGTGACTTTGCAAAACACAATAAACCCCTTGCGTCTTAAAATAATCGACCGCACCTTGTGCTAGTCGTGCATTGTGATAATGGGCTATTAACTTCACTTTTCAATCTCGTTTGGCAATTCACTCGCCCACTGCGTAAAACCGCCATCCATACTGTAAACATCTTCAAAGCCTTGCTCAACTAGGTAGTTAGCAGCGCCTTGTGAGGAGATCCCGTGATAACACACCACAACAATAGGTTGGTCAAACTCTTTTTCCTGCATAAAATGCGCAAGATTAGCGTTAGATAAATGCTCAGCGCCTGGGATATGCCCTTGTGCAAAAGTATTTTCATCGCGGATGTCTGCTACCACTACATCATCATTGCCTAAAAGCGCTTGTGTGTCTGCTACTGAAATATGTTTAAAAGACATGTGTTACCCATTTAAAACTAAAAAATAAAAGACGGCTTAAGCCTTATCGACCTAGCCGTCTTTCTATTATAACTACTCATTCATGCACTAAGCAAAGTTGAGCATTAATCCCAATTCAGAATCACTTTACCTGATTGCCCTGAAATCATCGTATCAAAGCCAGTCTGGAAGTCATCAACATGGAACTGATGTGTAATGATTGGGTCAAGGTTTAAGCCTGACTGGATCAAACTTGCCATTTTGTACCAAGTTTCAAACATTTCACGGCCGTAAATCCCCTTGATCACTAGACCCTTGAAGATCACTTGGTTCCAATCCACCGCCATGTCAGAAGGAGGAATGCCCAGCATTGCAATCTTACCACCATGGTTCATGCTGTTTAACATGCCCTTAAATGCAGAAGGAACACCTGACATTTCAAGCCCAACATCGAACCCTTCTGTCATACCAAGATCTTTCATAACCGTTTCGAGGCTTTCGTTGGCAACATTTACTGCTCGCGTAGCACCCATTTTAGTGGCAAGTTCAAGGCGATATTCGTTTACATCTGTGATCACCACATGACGCGCACCGACGTGCTTCGCCACTGCCGCAGCCATAATACCAATTGGACCCGCACCTGTAATGAGGACATCTTCACCAACTAAGTCAAACGACAATGCGGTGTGCACTGCATTACCGAATGGGTCGAAGATAGAAGCGAGTTCGTCAGAAATATTGTCAGGGATCTTAAACGCATTATAAGCAGGAATAACCAAGTATTCTGCAAATGAACCTTCGCGGTTAACGCCTACCCCAATGGTGTTACGACATAGGTGAACACGACCAGCACGACAATTACGACAATGACCACATGTGATATGACCTTCACCAGATACTCTGTCGCCAATGCTAAAGCCACGTACCTCTTGGCCCATATCGACCACTTCACCTACGTATTCGTGTCCCACAACCATTGGAGTTGGGATCGTGTTTTGTGCCCACTCATCCCATTTGTAGATGTGTACGTCGGTACCACAAATTGCTGTTTTACGGATTTTGATCAATAGATCGTTGTGCCCTACTTCCGGTTTTGGCACATCCGCCATCCAAATTCCTTCTTCAGCTTTCAACTTGGATAATGCTTTCATAGTATTCGCTCGTTAGCTGCACCGGCTTAAGCCGGTGGCAAAATTAAATGACGCCTAGGTCTTTACCAATACGGGTAAAGGCTTCGATTGCTTTGTCTAGCTGCTCAGTCGTATGCGCAGCTGAAATTTGTGTTCTGATCCTAGCTTGACCTTTTGGCACGACAGGATAAGAGAAACCGATCACATAGATCCCTTCAGCTAGCAGTCTGTCAGCCATTTCTGAGGCCACTTTGGCATCGCCTAACATAACCGGAATAATCGCGTGATCTTTACCCGCACAAGTAAAGCCAACAGCTTCCATCTTAGTACGGAAGTAAGCTGCGTTATCCCATAGTTTAGCACGTAGGGCATCGCCTTCTTTCATCATGTCTAGTACCTTGATTGAAGCTGTAACAATTGAAGGCGCTAGCGAGTTTGAGAATAAATAAGGACGTGAACGCTGACGTAACCACTCTACGATTTCTTTCTTACCAGAGGTGTAACCGCCCGATGCACCGCCAAGTGCTTTACCAAGCGTTCCTGTAATGATATCCACTCGGTCTAATACACCACAGTATTCCGGTGTTCCGCGGCCATTTTCACCGACAAAACCCACCGCGTGTGAATCATCAACCATCACTAATGCGTCATACTTGTCCGCTAAGTCACAAACCGCTTTTAAGTTACAAATAACGCCATCCATTGAGAATACGCCATCGGTGGCGATAAGCTTGGTTTTCACACCAGCTTCATCAGCGGCTATTAACTGCTGCTCAAGATCAGCCATATCGTTGTTAGCGTAGCGGAAACGCTTAGCTTTACATAAACGCACACCATCAATGATAGAAGCGTGATTTAATGAGTCCGAGATAATTGCATCTTCAGGGCCTAAGATAGTTTCGAATAAACCAGCATTGGCATCAAAGCATGAAGAGTAAAGGATAGTATCTTCTGTTTCTAGAAATTCACTGATCTTTGCTTCAAGCGTTTTATGAATATCTTGCGTACCGCAGATAAAACGCACCGATGCAACACCAAAACCATGATCATCAAGGCCGCCTTGCGCCGCTTTAATTAGCTCTGGGTGATTCGCCAAACCTAGATAGTTATTTGCACAGAAGTTAATTACACTTTCGCCAGTCGATACTGCAATTTCAGCTTGCTGCTGAGAAGTGATAATACGCTCTTTTTTATATAATCCTTCAGCTTTTACTTCTTCAATTTGTTGCTGAAGCTGGCTGTAGAAGGCCGATGCTCTCATCTGGGAGTCTCCATTTTTTGCACGGTGATAGTAAGCTACGTATCGCCATAGGCGGTTGTCATTCTCACTATCAGAAGTTAACGCTTGTGCTAATTAGCTCAAGTTAATTGGAACGTACCAATTCAATCATACCTGGTACATTAAAAGATATCTTTATTTTAAAAGGTTCACACAATAAATGCACGATTTGCGACAACTGGCAGCAAACTTTATTTTACTCAGACAAACATAGTGCGGCTGGTACCTCCGCCAACGAAGCACATACTTTGTCCGCGAGCTGTTGTTGCTCTTGACTAAAACTCTGCCCAGACTCAACTAAAATGGCTGTTTTTACGCCAGCAGCGCGGGCAGCCTTGATGTCTGAGACTTTATCACCAATCATAATACTTTGCGCAGGATCCAAGTCATGCTCGGCTATCGCTTGCAGCAGCATCCCGGGTTCTGGTTTACGACAGTCACACTCTACTTTATATGGGCCTTGTGCCTTTTCAGGGTGGTGAGGACAAAAATAAACACCAGCGATGTCAACACCATGCGCCTTAAACTGCGCGCACATCCACTCGCTTAACGCGTGAAATTGTGCTTCATCGTAGTAACCTCGGCCAATGCCCGACTGATTCGTCACGACCACAATTTTATAACCGGCTTTGCTAAATGCTTGGCAGGCACTGAATACCCCATCGATAAACTCAAAATCCGCGATTTTATGAACATAGGCGTGATCTTTATTAACAACGCCGTCTCTGTCTAAAAATACTGCCTTATGCATTGGTCACGATCTCCTGCTCTTTTATTACTCGCTCAAACATCGTAATTACTGCATCAACAGAAATTTGAGACATGAGTTCGCTACCTTTTACCCGTGTTCCCCAGGGTAATTGCTCAGCAGTTTTACCCTTTTGCGCAATGAGGTTTTGATGATAAACCTCAACTACATAGTCTTGATACAGATATGGCCCTGTGCGAGTTGGGTTGGAGTGAGCATACAAACCGATCACCGGCGTTCCAACTGTCACAGCCATATGAGCAGGCCCAGTATCAGGTGCTAGCACCAATTCGGCTTGATCCAACACACAAAGTAGGGTTTTCAAATCAGTTTTTCCCACTAAGTTTAATAACTCAGCTTGACTGTGTTTTTGAATTTCGGCTGCTAAGCTTTGCTCAAGCTCCGTTGGGCCACCCGTTATCACCACATGAAACCCCAATGCAGCAGCATGATCTGCAACCCTAGCATAACGCTCAGGAAGCCAATTGCGCTCGGCTTTACTTGCCGCAGGCGATATCACAAAAACCTTGCCTTCAGGTAATAGCGATTTTGCCGCAGCTCGATGAGCTGCCGTCACTGGCATCTGCCATGTTGGCTCACCGCACTCAGCACCAATTGCACGGGCAAAGTTTTGGAAACCTTCGAGCACATGTGGCGACTTTTGAGGTGCGATCCGCTTATTAATAAACAAGCTGTGTAACTCTTTTGAGCGCCCTTTATCAAAGCCTATTTTTTGCTTTGCAGGAATAACTCGCGCAACAAGGTTGGCTCTTAACGCAACCTGCATATGTAGTAATACGTCAAACTTTTGCCCTTTGAACTTTGCCTTTAACGCCTTGAGCGCGGCTTTACCCTGCTTTTTGTCAAATACGACGAGCTCAACACCGGGTAGGTCAGCCAGTAACATGGCTTCCACTTTACCTATCACCCACGTTATTTTCGCTTGCGGATGTGCGCGTTGGATCGCCTGTACAGCACTCACTGCATGGCACACGTCGCCAATCGCAGAAAGTCGCAAAATACAAATAGAGGTCAAGGATTTGCTCAAAACAATAGTTCTCATGGAAAGTAACAAGCGCTTGATCTTAAATTAATCAAACAAGTTTGCAAGTTTCACTGAGGATGAAAAATCGTTAGAATGCCACAATTGACTCTTAAGAATCCTATATTGTGCAAATCACCAAACAGCCGCATAGCTATTTACTAACGCCTTCAACCCTAGATTATGATGTTTCAGAAGAAATGTTTGACCCTGAATATTGGCAGAAAAATAATGCGATTGTCGGCTCGAAAGAAGGCCGAGCAACGGCGTGGTTCGTGCGGTTTAATCAAGGCATAGCGGTACTCAAGCACTATTATCGTGGTGGCTTAATCGGCAAGCTGTTGAGTGATCAATATATTTTTACCAAACTAGAAAATACTCGCGTATATCAAGAGTTTGCTTTGCTAGAGCAACTACAACTACAAGGTTTACCAGTCCCAACACCACTTGGCGCAAGAATATCGCTTCATTTTGGTATTTATCGTGCAGATATTTTGACCGAAGCGGTGTCTGATGCCACCAGTGTTTGCGAAATTTTGCAAGCAAGAACGCTTAGTACAAATGAACTGGAAAGTATCGGCCACACCATTGCTCAGTTTCACCAAGCAGGTGCCTATCACGATGATTTGAACATCAACAATATTTTGTTTGATGCCAACGGCAAAGTATTTCTAATTGATTTTGATAAGGGCAAAATCATGCAGCCAAACTCAAGTTGGCAGCACGCAAACATGGAGCGTTTGCAACGTTCATTTAAAAAAGAGGCCGGCAAATGGCCGACCTTTTATTTTGATGAAAATCAATGGCAAGTATTGATGCAAGCCTATCACAGCGCACGTTAACTTTTTTGTAGCTGTGCCTTTTTAATCACATTGGAAGTCGAGCAGCCATCCAAAAATGCTAACACCTCGACTTTTCCACCTTGATTAAGCACATGCTCTGCACCTGCAATCTCTTCCACTTTATAGTCACCACCTTTGACCAAAATGTCAGGGCTGACCATTTCTATCAGCTTAGCTGGTGTATCATTTTCTTCAATACTGCCAAACGGAATAACCCAATCCACAGAAGCGAGTGCAGATAACACCATTGCCCGCTCTTTCAATGGATTGATTGGACGTTCAGGCCCTTTAAGACGCGAGATTGATTCATCATTATTTAACCCAACGACGAGTCTATCTCCCATCGCTTTAGCTTGCGCTAAATAACGAACATGGCCTGCATGGAGAATATCAAAGCAGCCGTTGGTAAACACAATGGTTTCGCCATTTTGCTTGGCAAAAGTAATATGCTTAAGCACTTCTTCAAATGGCGTTTGGTAGTGCTCGCCCGTTTCTCTAAGGTATTGACCCAGTTTGCGACTCAACTCTTCCGGTGACACCGTTGCAGCACCTAACTTACTCACGGCAATGCCTGCGGCAATATTTGCTACTTCCACCGCGTCTTTAGCAGACATTCCAGCGCCTAACATCGTCGTCAGTGTGGCGATCACGGTATCGCCAGCTCCCGTAACATCACTTACTTCCTGTACTTGAGCTGGGAAATCAAACTTTTCAGTATTGGTTATCAAAGACATGCCTTGCTCAGAGCGCGTCAGCAACATAGCGCCTATCCCTGACGTTTTCAGGAGTTCGCGCGCACTAGAGGTAAGTGCCTCTTCGCTACTTGTGTCTCCACCAGCGAGTTTAAATTCGTTTAAGTTAGGCGTGATAAAATCAGCACCTTGATAGAGGCTCAAGTCACTATTTTTAGGGTCGATAAGTACCGTTTTACCAGCAGCTTTAGCCACCGCAATCATGTCTGAAATGGCGCACAAAGCGCCTTTGTTGTAGTCGCTAAACAACACAAAGTCATACTTATCAACTTCTTGCTTCAGACGCTCAAGTAGGAGTTGACTGTGAGATAACTGAAAGGGCTCTTCTAAATCGAGTCTAACCACTTGCTGATGACGGCTGATCACACGCATTTTTGCGATAGTCGGCAGCTCAACGACGTTAACTAGGCTAGATTCAATATTTTCTTTGGTAAGAATAGCCTCAAGCGTTTTGCCATTGTCATCTTCGCCGATAAGTCCAAGCAAACCCACTTTACCATCTAGGTGAGCGATGTTTTTGGCAACGTTCGCCGCACCACCAGCTTTGTCTTCCAACGCGCTGACTTTCACCACAGGTACTGGAGCCTCAGGAGAAATGCGCCCGGTATCTCCATGCCAGTATCTATCCAACATCACATCGCCAACCACCAATACCTTGGCTTGATTTAGCTGTTGAAGCGCCGCTAACTTCATGCCTCTTGCTCCGCCGCAACGAGCATATCGACCGCTTCGCATAGCCAGTGACCAATAAACATATGCGCTTCTTGAATACGCGCTGTCTCGTCGTTTGCGATAATAATCGGTAATTTAGCAATATCCTTAACTTTGCCACCAGTTCTGCCAGTCAATGCCACGGTAAACGCGCCAATTTCATTTGCGGCTTGAAGTGCCAAATTGATATTAGGGCTCGTACCTGATGTGGTTAAACCAATCACCATATCTTCCGGTTTACAAAGTGCCTGAACTTGACGTTCAAATACGGAGTCAAAGTGATAGTCATTGCTGTGCGCGGTCAAAATTGAGGTGTCGGTAGTCAGTGCAATCGAAGCCAAAGGACCACGCTCTAATTTGTAACGCACCACAAATTCTGCAGCTAGGTGCTGCGCATCTGCCGCGCTGCCACCATTACCAAACCAAATGACCTTACCACCTGCTGCTAATGTACTTTGGCATGCTTCAAGTAGCTCAACACATTCTTGGTGATAGTTTGCCATTGTTTCAAAAACATCAACATGGCGCTGTAAGCTTGCGAAGTAGCTTTGTGCTACTTGTTCATTCAATGACATATTTGTTCCTAAACTATTCTATGCTTGTCCCGCGTGATACCTACCAGTATACATGGACTGATAACCAAGTGTAATTCTCACCGAAGACATCTTTACCCAAGGTTAATTTAGTTTCTACTTGCTTGCTATAAGCTTCACCAATATGCGCCAGCTCAAATTCATAACCAGTTTCATATTCAGCACCAAGCTCATTTAATTCGTTGAAGTATTTACTTTCGTTATCAATAACCGACAGCTTAGCTCGCCACAAAGAACGGTAATCTGCTTGATAAGTACCTTCTAGTACATGGATCTGCGTCGGTGCACCATCATCGAACTGGCGATGGTTGGCAGCAAAGTGTCCCACACCAAACCCATCAATCGTATTGCCTTTAGTTTGATAAATTTCATTGACGTACCAAAGACTTTCCATGTCGGTAAATTCATAGCGTAATGAGGTGGTTGAACTTACATTCGGTAGGAAAATGCCTACGCTAGTCGCTGTATTACCAAACAAATAGTTCTTATGGTTATTAGTATCTTCCCCACCATACTCTAGATACCATTGTGCTCTGGTACCGTAATTTGTAGTGAAACTCGTGGTGATCGTTGCCCATTGGTCGCCAAGTTCATCATCTTGAGTCAGGTCGCCGATTTTATTGTCATTGCCAGCAGGATCTATATAGGCCTTAATAAAGTCCTCAAAATCCACCTTCCTTGGGCCTCCACCAAATTGTAGTACTCGATTTAGACCAATTTTCCAACCATCGATTGGTTCAATACTAAAGTGTGTACCAGCAATTTTCGGTGTACCATCATGCAATGTATTTTGAAAACGAATTCCCTTTTCGACTTTATCTAACTCTGAATAAAACAATTCAACATCAAAATTCCACCAGTTTTTAAGTGGAACAACTAACCCCAATGAAATAGAAGGCCGGT
This sequence comes from Pseudoalteromonas sp. JC3, assembly GCF_030291895.1. NCBI lineage: Bacteria > Pseudomonadati > Pseudomonadota > Gammaproteobacteria > Alteromonadales > Pseudoalteromonadaceae > Pseudoalteromonas > Pseudoalteromonas sp. JC3. The sequence goes on from NZ_CP127855.1 coordinate 3,539,105, forward strand.
TTTTAGCGTTATTAGAGTAGACCTGAGCCGAATGCTTAAATGGCGAGAACCAATGTTCTTTATAACCTAGGTTAAGCTGTAAATTGCCATAAGATAGCCCGTAAAAAGTGTTATACGCCACCAGCTTGTCTGCTTCTACTCGATACTCAGCACCTATTTGTAGAATACTCGAGTCACCGCCTCGCCATACTCCAGCGAATCCCAATTCGGCATATTCACCACTATAATTACCTCTGTCGTTGGCGATTTGTTTTTCCTCACCACTATCAACACGCAATGTGACAGATCTTTGCGTTAGTGCGTCATCTTGTAAGTAAGGTGCAATTCCCTGACTAATACTCTGTTGTAATGTGGCGTCAATATGCCTAAGCTTCATCAAATGCATCTTGATTTCACTGATACGGTAAGGCTTTGCCATAGGCGTACCAACGGTCAACGCAAACATTTTATCGATTTGATATTCCAACAGCGGATCTTGCCCAATGGGTAAATAGGCTGTTGGGCTTGCAAAAGCGAGATTCGAAGCCAATAAACTACAGCAAGCTAGCACTCGAGCTAAATTCATTTTTGTCATTCCATTACTAATAATGCGTTAGATACTATCAAACCAGAAGCCCCTAGGCATCTGTTGAACTGTGTAAAATTGTGTCGTTCATTCTAATTCAGACAAGAACAAGGTAAAATACTAGGTTTTAAGCTGAAGCAATTTCTATGGCGCGTCATTTATATTCCCTGCTGTTGCTAGTGTTAGCCCCTTTGTTATTGAGCTACCTCTATTTTATTCGAGGTAGAAAAAACCAAGGTTATCGTGTGCATTTTAATGAGCGCTTTGGCCAGGGTATAAGTAAGCTGCCACAACATAGCATTGTGATCCATTGCGCTTCTGTTGGCGAAGTACTTGCAGCAAGCCCGCTTATCAAGTCGATATTGAATGCTTATGACAACACATCAATCATTGTCACCTGTAACACCCCAACAGGTAGAGAAGAGATAACAAAAGCTTTTCGCGCTCAGGTTCAGGTACATGTCTGTTATTTACCTATAGATTTTGCTTTTGCGGTCAGAACATTTTTCACTACCCTGAAGCCCAAACTCCTTATTGTGATGGAAACTGAACTGTGGCCCAATCTTTTTTATTACGCCAAACAAAACCAATGTAAAACCTTGGTAGTCAATGCCAGACTCTCTGAAAAATCATACCAAGGTTATAAAAAGCATGCTTGGTTAACGAAAGGCTTGATGAGCAACATAGATCTGCTTGCAGCCCATAATGAAGAGGACGGCAAGCGTTTCATCAAGCTCGGGCTTGTTCAATCTAAGCTTCACATTACTGGCTCAATCAAGTTTGATATCTCAATCACCGAAGAAGAAATTGCAAAGGCAAGACAGTTTCAAGAAAATTACCCCGAGCGGTTAATTTGGCTTGCAGGATCTACGCATCCTAAGGAGCATGAGCAAGTCATTGCTGCTCATCAACGAGTATTAGAGCAGATAAGTAATGCGTTACTTATTATCGCGCCTCGCCATCCCGAGCAGTTTCAAGCGGTTGCTGACTACCTCAGTGAACAAGAGATCGCTTTTACCAGAAAGAGTAGTAACGGTATAGACGCAGAAGCTTCGGTCTTGTTAGCGGATACTTTAGGGGAATTAAAGTGGCTATTTGGTGGTGCTGATATCGCCTATATTGGTGGTAGCTTGATTGAGCGCGGCGGTCATAACCCACTAGAAGCGGCGGCTCATGGTGTGCCAATATTAACCGGCCCACATACCTATAATTTTGCGCATATATACCCTCAACTTATCGCGCAACAAGGTGCCATCGTAGTCGATGATGAGGACAAGCTTGCCGCTCAAATTATTACGCTATTTGAAGATAAATCGCTTCGAACGCAAATCGGTGCTAACGCTCAATCGGTACTAGTTGAAAATACCGGGGCTATTTCTAAAACCATGACACTAATCAATAAGAGCTTGGAATAATTCATGAATACAGTCATCTCTACAATGCAAAACTGGGTTAGCCAAGTCATTGTAAAATACAACTTTTGCCCGTTTGCTCGACAGGAAGTTGAAAGTAACAGCATTCATTATTTCGTGTCTCAAGCGATAAGCCACGACGATGCCGTAATGGATATGTTAGAGCAGTGCTCAGAGTTAAACCATGAGCCAGAGCGAGAAACAACACTAGTTATATTTGATAAGGGTTTTAGTAATTTTGATGACTTTTTGGATCTCGTCGACCTAGCAAACGCTTTATTAGTAGCGCAAGGGTTTGAAGGCACTTATCAAATTGCCACTTTTCATCCAGATTATGTGTTTGCTGATAGCGATGAGCATGACGCAGCAAACTATACTAACCGCGCGCCCTACCCAACACTCCACTTGATCCGCGAAGAAAGTATGGCCCAAGCATTAGAAGACTATATCGACCCTGAACAGATCCCAGAAAATAATATCCGCCTCGCAAGACGTAAAGGGGAAGCGTTTTGGCAGCATTTGCTGCAGCAATGCCACAAGGTTAAATAACCTAAGCTACGGTTAAATAGTCAAAAGGCTGGTTTAGCCAGCCTTTTCTTGTAAGGTTTTGAATTACTACTTTTTCACCCAGCTGCCATTGACTTGAATATAATGACCTGATTGCGTTTTGTTATACGCTTTTTTAGCCGCTAAAGCCTCTACTTGCTCAAGCGTGATACCGTTCTTTTTCGCTAATTGCTGGTATTTCTGTTTGCGCTTTTCATTCACTTCATCAACTAGCTGCTGTACACCTTGGCCATTTTTAACCACGCCAAGATAGCCCGATGTAGTTTCGCCAACTAAACCCTGTGATTTAGCATCGTCAATGGAAATTGCGAATGCGGCGAAGCTCATACTGAGCCCAATAATTAGGGTAGAGATTGCTTTTAGCTTCATAAATCCTCCTTAGAATAGCTCGCTGTCTTCGCTGAATAAATTGTCGAGTTCTTTATCCACTTTCACGCGGATCTCATGATCTACTTTTACATTTAAGTTGATCGTAATAGGCTCTTTGGTTTCTACTTGCACCTTATGAGTACAAGCACTCAATACCAATAAAGCTGATATCACTAGCATCCATTTCATTCACTAACGCTCCTCTTTATTTAACGCATTTTCCACTTCGCGCGTAATCTCGTCGCTCAAGCGTAGGGCTCGTAATAAGGTAAACACATTTTCTGAGTGTGTATAGTTAAAGTTTACTGGTTGTTGTTGGAGTTTGTTAATTCCTGTAATTTTAACATCTAAGTCCAACCAGCCGTCTTCACTTAAATTTACGCCACTACTCAATTGCTCAATGGTCAACTCGTCAAGTACACCAATCACCGTTTGTAAGCTAGGTTGCTGCTCTTTTAGCGCATTAACTGATGCATTGTTTTCAACCTTTAATAGCCCTTCACCAACATTATGGATATGACCAGAATCAATACGCACCCCAGATGAAGATACTTGTACTGGTAACTTGCCTGAGATCAGCCCTCTGAGCTCAACGCCTGCATCATGCCCAGAGGCGGCAATAAGATCTAAACTCAGTTTATCTAGCGATACCTGAACGACCTGCGGCGTTGAGACCAAACTAACTTCATCAATCCCCACGTTACCGGCAAAAACCTGTGCGTTAATATCTTTTAGTTTAGCCACGCCTGCTTCGCTGAATAGTTGGCCTGTTATTGCTTGAACGATAACACCAGCTCTCAACTCTTCAACACTCAGTGTGGTTGGCTTGAGTTGAATATTAGCTGAACTTATTAGACCAAAGACATCAATCGCTGCATTTTGAATAAGCCGTTCATTAAATAACGCAGAGCCGTTTTGAACGCTCCCGTCTAAGGTAAATATGCGCGTGGATAAATCCCCTTCGAGTACTGCATAGAAGTTACCATGGGTAATTTTTAAGTTCGGTAAAAATGCGTCAATATATGGCTGAAGTTGAGTGAGCTGCTGCGTGGGCACGTGTATTTGTGCTGGATGTTTTAAGCTTGAATATTGATGCTCAAGCAACGCCTTTACACCATCAATATTAACCACATGTGACGCCATCAATCCGCGGCTTTGCTGCCCTTTGCTGTCAATGCTCACGTTTTTCAAACTGAGATCAGCTAAGTTAACTTCTGCTACCTTAGTATTGCCCGACAAGGTTGAAAAGATTTCTCCGGTCGCGACTGAGCCTTGCCAGTGCAGTGTCTGTGCAAACTCATTCAGTTTATAACTCTGCTGTTGTATCTGTGCACTGGTTAAGGTGAGGTTGATATCAAAATCATGTGTAGGCTCAAGCACAACTCGCCCGCTCAACGCACTCTGTTTTGCTGTTACATTCTCAACACTCAGGTTTTGCAGTTTTGAATCAAGCGTTATCGCAAAACTCATTCCTTCAGGTAAGACTCTGTGTAGTAGATGTCCACTTTTGAGTTTTGGCACATCTAGCTGCGCATGTAAGTCAAACGTCAGAGATGGATTATCAATCACCAAATCTGATGTCGATAACTGGGTTGAGAATATGCTCGGCTGAGCCTCAACTGTAATTAGCTTGGTTGGATCACCCAATATTTTGAAGCGGCTATTGAGCTCGAGATTCTCAGCAATAACATCTTGCAGTGTAAGCTTTTGAAGGTCACTTGTGATTTCCCCACTCATATTAACAAAATTTGGCCGCGCACTAAGCGCTCCCACCAGTGTATGCGCGCCCCACTTTTCATCGGAAAATTCAAGGCGAATACCACCATTGACGAAAAGCTCAGTTAAGTCGACTGCTAACTCATTAACTTCAAGCTGTAACGGTTTATCTTTACCTGCCACTTCAAGTAAACCTGTCGCGATTGAATCCGCAGAAATAGTGATTTCACTCGGTAAACGAAGCTGCCAAGTGGTCGGTAACAGTTTGCTATATTCAGAAGTAAGACAATCAAGCATTGATTTCGCTGAAATCGGTTCGGCAAGTGCTATCTTCCCCTGCTGCGTGGCAAAATCATACCGCCCAGACACAGCACCTATATACGCAAAGGTACCTTTACACTCAGCCTGTTCAAGCGCCACTAGAGTTTCAAGTTCTAGCTCTGCGTCTATAGCCAGACTATCGAATTCAAGCTGGCTAGTTCCTGAAAGTGCTTGGATCTGAGGAGGTAACAAAGCGCTGAGGTACTCGCCACTAAGGTCAACATTTGCAGCAATACGCTCTGGCTGCAATGTAACTTCAGCAGCGATGTCACCTGAAACTACAAATTGATTCAGCTCGGACTCCGAAATCGACACGACTAATGGCTTTGGTAATGGCTCACCAGATATAGAGAGCTTGGCAACATGCATTTTGGGTCTGGTGATGTCGAGTGGCAATGTAAGGCGCTGTGGCTGAGTTGCATCTGAATTTTTGGACGGAAGAAGTTGAATGTTCGCTTTTTCAATATTGACTTGGCGCATGCTTAGTTGCGCATCATAAAGCTGGGCATTAAACGCATCTGTCTGCACACATACTTTTGTAATATGGATACGATTGAAGCCCGACAAGCGCCAGTCAAGACAACTGACCTGAAGTTCATTAACTGGTATAAAATGTTTAATGGCCCAGAGCGACAAAGGAACTCTGGCAAGGTAAACACCCACTAAAACACTGAGTATCAACGCTAAGCTCCAAAGCCATTTTTTCATTCGTATCCCTAAAATATGATTGCTATTTCCCTTTCAGTGTACCCGATAGATAATTATCGAGCCATGAATAAAAAAGGTCACCGAAGTGACCTTTTTCAAATATGTTAGCCTACTAGCTTACGCGCATTGCGGAACATACGCATCCAAGGGCTATCTTCTTGCCACTCATCTGGGTGCCAAGAGTTTGCAACTGCTCTGAATACACGCTCAGGGTGCGGCATCATCACAGTTGCACGACCGTCTGTTGACGTCATGCCTGTAATACCAGCAGGTGAGCCATTCGGGTTAGCTGGATACTGAGTGGTTGGATCACCGTAGTTATCAACAAACTTCACAGCAACTGAACCTGAATTCAGTGCCGTTTGTACCGCCGCTTCGCTTGCAAACTCAGCATGACCTTCACCATGTGATACCGCGATTGGCATGCGAGAGCCAGCCATACCATCAAAGAAGATTGACGGGCTTTGCTGTACTTCAACTAAGCTGAAACGCGCTTCAAAACGCTCTGACTTGTTGGTGACAAAACGTGGCCAGTTTTCCGTGCCTGGGATCAGCTCTTTTAATGTAGAAAGCATCTGACAACCATTACAAACACCTAAGCTGAAAGTATCTTGGCGTTGGAAGAAGCCTTGGAATTGCTCACGTGCTGAGTCATGGAATAGGATTGATTTAGCCCAGCCTTCACCAGCACCTAATACGTCACCGTATGAGAAGCCACCACATGCCACTAGGCCTTTGAATTGCTCTAGTGTTAAGCGACCTTCAAGGATATCGCTCATGTGTACGTCGATTGCCGCAAAACCAGCACGATTAAATGCAGCCGCCATTTCGATATGTGAGTTAACGCCTTGTTCACGCAAGATGGCAACTTGAGGCTTTACCCCTTTTGCAATGTAAGGCGCTGCGATATCTTCGTTTAGATCAAAGCTTAGTTTAACGTTAAGGCCCGGATCTTTGTCATCGAACTTAGCGTCAAACTCTTGCTTTGCACAATCTGGGTTATCACGAAGTGCTTGCATCTGGTAAGTTGTCTCAGCCCAGATAGTGCGAAGCTCAGTGCGAGTATTTTCAAGTACTGCCTGACCGCCACGAGTAAAGATAACCTTGTCTTCACCGTTTAGCGTACCGATGCGATGTGCAATATCAGCAATACCGTGCTCGGCAAATACCGCTTCAACCGCAGCGATATCATCATTGCGAACTTGCAATACTGCGCCAAGCTCTTCATTGAATAGCACTTCTAAGTCTGTACCTTGCAGCGCATCTAATTCAATGCTCACACCTGTATGGCCTGCAAACGCCATTTCCGCGGCAGTGGTGAATAGACCACCGTCAGAGCGGTCGTGGTAAGCGATAAGCTTGCCAGACTCAACTAATGTTTGTACCGCATTGTAGAAGCCTTTTAACAGCTCAGGGCTGTCAACGTCAGGTGTCTTGTCGCCAAGTTGCTTGTACACTTGCGCTAAGCTTGACGCGCCAAGACGGTTTTGACCAGCACCTAAGTCAAGTAGGAATAGGCTGGTTTCACCCTTATCAGTACGAAGCTCAGGCGTGACTGTTTTGCGAATATCCTCAACACGACCAAATGCAGTGATGATAAGCGATAATGGCGCAGTCACTGACTTTTCTTCGCCATTTTCATCCCACTTTGTCTTCATCGACATTGAGTCTTTACCAACTGGGATTGTAAGGCCTAATGCAGGACATAACTCTTCACCAACCGCTTTAACCGCTTCGTACAGACCCGCATCTTCGCCTGGGTGACCCGCAGCCGCCATCCAGTTTGCAGAAAGCTTAATGTTGTTTAGGCTACCGATATTAGCACCAGCGATATTGGTTAACGCTTCTGCTACTGCTAGACGCGCTGATGCTCCATAGTTAAGTAGTGCCGCAGGGGTGCGCTCACCCATCGACATCGCTTCACCGTGGTAAGTATCGTAAGTTGCCGCAGTTACCGCGCAGTTAGCGACTGGTACCTGCCAAGGGCCAACCATTTGGTCACGTGCAACCAGACCCGTTACGGTTCTGTCACCAATCGTGATAAGGAATGTTTTCTCAGCAATCGTAGGTAGGCGAAGTAAACGCTTAGCTGCATCTTCAAGTTCAATACCAGCTGTATCTAATGCTGTACCCACTACACGCTTTGACTCAACGTCACGATGCATTTTAGGTGGCTTGCCAAGTAATACGTCTAGTGGCAGGTCCACAGGATTATTATCAAAGTGGCTATCAGCTACTGTTAGATGACGCTCTTCCGTCGCTTCACCGATTACCGCATATTGTGCGCGCTCACGCTTACAAATTGCTTCAAAGCGAGCAAAGTCTTCCGCTGCAACAGCCAATACATAGCGCTCTTGCGACTCGTTACACCAGATTTCGTGTGGTGCCATACCTGGTTCATCGTTCGGGATGTTACGCAGCTGGAATTTACCACCACGGCCGCCGTCGTCGACAAGCTCAGGAAATGCATTTGATAAACCACCCGCGCCCACATCATGAATAAACGCGATTGGGTTATCATCACCAAGCTGCCAACATTTATCGATCACTTCCTGACAACGACGTTCCATTTCAGGGTTTTCACGCTGAACAGAAGCAAAGTCTAAATCTTCGTTTGATTGGCCAGATGCCATTGATGAAGCTGCACCACCGCCAAGACCGATGTTCATTGCAGGACCACCAAGTGCGATTAGCTTAGCACCTACAGGGATCGAGCCTTTTTGCACGTGATCTTCACGGATATTACCTAAACCACCTGCGATCATGATTGGCTTGTGGTAACCACGTACTTCAGCGCCATTATGGCTTTCTACTTTTTCTTCGTAAGTACGGAAGTAACCCAATAGGTTTGGACGACCAAACTCGTTGTTAAATGCAGCACCACCAAGTGGTCCATCAAGCATGATGTCTAATGCATTAACAATGCGTCCTGGTTTACCAAAGTTAGTTTCCCAAGGTTGCTCAAAACCTGGAATACGAAGGTTAGAAACCGTGAAGCCAACTAAACCTGCTTTTGGCTTAGAACCACGACCGGTTGCACCTTCATCGCGGATTTCGCCACCTGAACCTGTTGATGCGCCAGAAAATGGAGCAATCGCCGTTGGGTGGTTGTGCGTTTCCACTTTCATCAGAATGTGGATATCTTCCTCGTGGTAAGCGTATTCGCCGTCAGTATTTGGGAAGAAACGACCCGCTTTAGAGCCAGTCATTACTGCCGCGTTATCCTTATAAGCCGACAATACATTGTCGCTATTGGTTTCGTAGGTGTTCTTAATCATTTTAAACAGCGACTTAGGCTGCTCTACACCATCGATAGTCCAATCAGCGTTGAAAATTTTGTGACGACAGTGCTCAGAGTTTGCTTGAGCGAACATGAACAGTTCGATGTCATTAGGGTTACGACCTAGCTTTTCAAAGCTTTCGACTAAGTAGTCAATTTCGTCATCAGCTAGTGCAAAGCCCTGCTCAACGTTCGCAACCGCAAGTGCTTCACGGCCGCCGCCAAGAATATCCACTGAAGACATCGGGCGAGGCGTTTCCGTGCGGAATAATTTAGCAGCATCATCAAGCTCTGCATGAACAGATTCGGTCATGCGGTCATGAAGTAACTGTGCAACTTCTTCGAACTGAGCTTGTGTAAGTTCACCCTCAACATAATAAGCAATACCACGCTCAACACGGTGTACTTGCGTAAGACCACAGTTGTTTGCAATATCTGTCGCTTTAGAAGCCCAAGGAGAGATAGTTCCGATCCTTGGTGTTACCAAGATCAGTTTGCCCTCTGGCGTGTGCTCCGTAATAGTCGGTCCATACTTTAACAGGCTGTTTAGCTTAGTTAACTCAGCCTCTGAAAGCTCAGCCGTTAAATCAGCAAAATGCATAAACTCGGCATAAACATTGATAACTGGTAATTGAGCTGCAGCGCAGGTTTTAAGGATCTTTTGGACTTTGAAATCTGAAAGTGCAGGTGCACCACGTAGGATTAACATAGGTATTTTCATCCGGGGTTAAGGATTGAACGATATCTTTGGGCGCTCATTATAGTGGAAATAGCGCGCGGAATTAACACTAATTTGTCAAAACTAGAAAATATCATGCAAATCTATCATTACCTTAAGTTAATTCGGCTTTTGCAATTATGATTTTGCTGCGGTAAGTTGGGATTTCGAGCGCAAAAGAGAACCTAGGTCATGTTTAAATACATCTTTATGTGCTTTGTTGTCATCTGTTTAGTTGGGTGCGACAAAGCCCCTCTTAATCAGTTGCAACATGTAAAACAAAATAAGGTATTACGTGTTGGCACGCTCGCGGGCCCGGGAAACTACTACCAAGGCACCACTGGAGAACAAGGGTTCGAATATGAACTGGCGAGTGAATTTGCCAATGAGCTTGGTGTTGAATTACACATCGTTCCTTACTTTAATTTAGATGAGTTATTTGCAAGGCTAGATGCCGGGGACTTAGATATCGTTGCCTCCGCAGTAAGCTTTCACCCATCAAGAACAGCGCAATATCGTTTTGGCCCGACGTATAGAATGATCAGTCAAAAGCTCGTGTACAAACAAGGGAGAGAATGGCCAAGAGACTTTGATGATATTAAAGCGCCAATTACCGTACTAGCACACAGCAACCATGTTATTGCCCTCGAAGAAGCAAAAACAAGCCATCCTCATTTGAGTTGGGAAGTTGTCTCAGATAAAGGTGAAGAAGAGCTGCTTCAGGCCATCATTGACGGAGAGATTGACTACACCATCACAGACTCACATTCACTGGCCCTATTTAGACGCTACCACCCAACCGTCAGTATTGCGTTTTCAGTTACAAAAGATGAACATGTGGCGTGGATGATGCGTAACGAAAAAGACGATTCGTTATATGCGTTGCTGCCTGCATTTTTTGCCCGAGTACAACAAAACAACTTTTTGGCCACACTCGAAGAGAAGTATTTTGGTCATATCGAAGAGTTTAACTATGTAAACACCTTAGCTTTTGTCGAAGCTGTACATAGTACCTTACCCACCTATCTCAAGTGGTTTAAAAGTTATTCGAAACAGCACAATATCGATTGGCGTTTGCTGGCTGCAGTCAGCTATCAAGAATCGATGTGGGATCCCAGAGCTAAGTCTCCAACAGGGGTTCGTGGCATCATGATGCTAACACAACCCACGGCTAAAAAAGTTGGCGTGACAAACCGCCTCAATGCGCAGCAAAATATTGAAGGTGGCGCCAAATACCTACGTATTTTATTCGACCGTATGCCTGAAGAAATACAGCAGCCCGATAGTACTTGGCTTGCCCTTGCTTCTTACAATGTGGGCTGGGGACATGTGCGAGATGCACGTAACATTACTGCGGATCAAGGAGGCGATCCGAATAACTGGGCTGACGTTAAAAAACGACTACCACTACTTACTAAAAAGCGCTACTATCGAAATACAAGATATGGATATGCTCGTGGTGATGTTGCGGTAACGTATGTAGATAATATTCGCCGCTATTATGATGCACTTGTATGGTTGGAAGACAACGGTGCACTCCTACCTGACAGCAGTAAAGCCTCTTCGCAAACGACTCCGGTTGATAATCCAGACAAAGCAAGTGAAGTCGAGAAGCAGCAGTAATTTATATTTACTAAACTGGCTTGATAAATGCTTCAAAAGGTCATAAATCTGTCATAGGCATAGCGTATTTATACTAAATTAATATTTGGGGGCGGTACCCCCACCTAATCTCTCACATTCGGAGGTTCTATGTTGAGAAGACGTCGGAATCATCAATTTAAACGTAACACCAAATACACGTCGCCAAATCGCCGTCGTGTCATGATGAAAAATGCACACCGTAAAATGCTCTTGCGCCATCGTATTTTTGCGCTAATTCAAATGGAAGAGCAAAGGGACGCGAAAACAGCCACTGCGGTAGTACAACCCTAAGTACTACCGTTTTTCAACTTTTTTGCAGCTTTAATCTCTTGGCGTCTGCGCTTAAAAAATGCAGACAGCTTTTCGCCACATACTTCACCCAATACGCCCGATGTAACTTCTAGTTGGTGGTTGAGCTTTTCATGCTGTAACAAGTTCATTATCGAACCAGCCGCGCCCGTTTTTGCATCCGAGGCACCAAACACCACTCGGCTCAAGCGGCTATGGACCAGTAAACCAGCACACATAGGACATGGCTCAAGCGTCACATATAAAGTGCAATCAATCAGCCGATAATTTTCAACGACTTTACCAGCTTCTCTAATAGCCATCATTTCAGCGTGAGCCGAAGGATCATGACAGGTAATTGAACGGTTCCAACCCGCAGCTATCATTTCACCACCTTTCACTACAACAGCGCCGACAGGAATTTCATTCTCGGCTTCAGCTTTGTCAGCAAATGCTAACGCCACTTTCATCCAATATTGATCATCTTTTACTTCTGACATGGTAATTTTATAGTCGTCCTCACCTAAAATGGAGTATATCACCTCCAGCAGAGCTCCGGTTAAGCTGCTATTCTTAAATAATCATAGTCACCAATACAGCTGCTTTTATAAGCAAACTCAGGATGTTACCAACATCTTTTTAATATTTTGCGGACATTATTGATAATTTTCGCAATTTTGCCGTGGCTCACAGGGTTGGATTTACGCTATAATTCGCCGCTTTTTTTATTTCGTAAGCTCAAAAACACACGGGTAGAATATGAAATTTCCGGGACGCCGTAGGCATAAACACTATTTTCCGGTGGAAGATAAAGATCCGCTTATTAACCAGTTACACGCTGATGATCGGCTAAAAAGGAGCTATATCTGTGGTATAGATCAAATCGTCGTTGATATTGAAGCGAAAGTGGATCAAGCTTTTCTTGATGAATTCCACTTACAGCGTGGTATGTCACAAGTGATAGACAATGATGTCACCAACGCCCTTTATGATAGGCTAAAACGTGATGACATGATCGACTATGAATTTGCCGGCGGTACCATAGGTAACACCATGCACAACTATTCGGTGCTAGCAGATGACCGCTCAGTCCTACTTGGGGTGATGAGTGAAAACATAAAAATTGGCAGCTACGCCTATAAATTTTTATGTAACACCTCAAGCCGAGTTGATCTAGACTACTTGCAGCCAGTTGATGGCCCCATTGGTCGTTGTTTTACACTTATTGATGACAGTGGTGAGCGAACTTTTGCTATCAGCGCAGGATTAATGAATCACCTACGTCCTGAGTCTATTTGCCAAACGCTTATCGAAGAATCATCGGCGTTAGTGATCAGCGCTTACTTAATGCGTACAAGTGGCGATGAAACCATGACACAAGCAACAATGCAGGCGGTTGAGTATGCCAATAATGCCGGCATACCCGTAGTATTGACGCTTGGTACTAAGTTCTTAATTGAACAAGACCCCAAATGGTGGGCTGACTTCGTTGCTAAACATGTTGATATCCTTGCGATGAACGAAGAAGAAGGAGAGGCGATCACAGGCTTTAGCGATCCACTTCTCGCTGCGGATAAAGCACTGGACTGGGTTGATCTGGTCATCTGTACTGCGGGCCCTAAAGGGTTGTTTATGGCGGGTTATGTTGATGACTGCTGTAAGCGTGTGACTGAATACCCATTACTTCCCGGTGCTATTCCTGAATTTAATCGCTACGAATTCTCACGCGCAATGAAAAAAGCCCAGTGTGAACAGCCTATCAGAGCATACAGCCATACCGCTCCTTATATGGGTGGACCAGACATCATCAAGAATACTAATGGTGCAGGTGACTGCGCTCTTGCCGCTGTTTTGCATGATATTTGTGCCAATGAATACCATAAACTAAATGTACCAAACTCAGCAAAACATGAGCAAAGTGCAATTACCTATTCATCGCTGGCACAGATAAGCAAGTATGCAAACCGTGCAAGCTACGAGGTACTCGTTCAACACTCTCCAAGGTTATCGCGAGGCCTACCTGAGCGTGAAGACTCACTAGAGCAATCATACTGGGAACAATAACGGTTCTTAGCTTGTTTAGGATTGGTAAAAATAGCGACTTCGGTCGCTATTTTTATATCAGCTAGTTTGTATATAACTTGGCATCAAAAAATAGCAGTACCAAGTTCGTTGGATAGGTATTCTAATGCCGCGATCCCAGCCAAAGAGTTACCAACTTTATCAAGCCCTGGCGACCATACCGAAACCGTAAAACGATTGGGTACGATGGCGATTATCGCCCCCCCGACACCAGACTTGCCAGGCATCCCCACTCGATAACCGAAGTCACCAGCTGCATCGTAAAGACCACTCGTAAACAACAGCGAGTTCATTTGCTTGGTTTGTTTTTTGGTAAGTATCCGCTGTTTTGATAAGTTGCAGTAACCCTGACTAGACAGATAGGAAAATGACTTCGCCAACTCAGTGGTATTCATTTCAATTGCGCAAAAATTGAAATATGACCACAACACATCCTCGACTTCATTATTAAAATTGCCAAATGACTTCATCAAATAAGCCATCGCTGCATTTCTATACCTGTGATCATATTCAGACTGCGCCACAACCTTATTAATACACAGCTTGTCGTTACCAGACATCGCTCTATAGCTTTCTAGCATGGTATGAATTGGAGCAGATAAACGAGAGTACAGCGCATCACAAGTTACAATGGCACCTGCATTTATAAATGGATTTCTTGGAATGCCATTTTCGAACTCAAGCTGAGTTAAGGAGTTAAAAGCTGTACCCGAAGGCTCTTTCCCTACCCGACTCCAAAGCTCGTCACCATAGCGCTGCAGCGCTAACGTCAATGTCATTACTTTGGATACTGATTGAATCGTAAATCGGGCTTCAGTATCTCCGGCACTATAAGTTTCGCCATCTACCGTATGCAGTGAAACAGAAAATTGTTCTAATGGCTGCTCAGCTAAAGCTGGAATATAGTTAGCAACTTTGCCTTGGCGTAACAACGGTTGAACTCGCTGCACAGCCTGTTCTAAAATTTCTTGGTAATTTGGCATATGCTCGTAATTAAGGCTAGCTAGGATGATTGGGGAAGTGTATCAAAAAAGGCCCCGTAGGGCCTGATGTTTATCTGAAACTATGGTTATTTCAGTTCCATTTCTTGAATGATCTCGTGCGCAATAGGTGGCGTTGTACTCACCGGCTTCTGATGTTTATTGGCTTTTAACTGACCTTTTCGGTGCTTCAAAGCTGCATCCAACTTTTTAGACGCTTTGGCAATAGCAGGATACATCACTTCGTCTTCACCTTTTACCGATATTCGGCTACCAGCGTAGTTTGTACTTATCTCCGTGTAAAATTGTTTGTGTTCTTTGCTGACGATGATGTCTAGGGATAACAACGACGGAAAATGGTTAGCGATCTTGGCAAACTTTTCATGAACGTGGTTTTTAACAGCATCGGTTACATCTACGTGATGGCCAGATAAATTAATCTTCATATGCAATCCTTCTTTTGCGTTTACCCTTAACAATAGTATTGGCACGATTACTCGATTTCTCAAGAGCCTTAGCAAAAATTTATTACAAAAATTGGAAGGAAGCTGATTCTAATCAAAAAAACATTTCTAGAAAAATTACGCGATAATAAATCCAGGCATAAAAAAAGCCCTAGTAAGGGCTCTTTTCATATTGCGTTAAACTTTACAATTAAAGGCCTGCACGCTCTTTGATGACAGCAATCAATGCTGAACCACCGTGGTTTGACTCAGCCCATGCTAAATCTTTACCGTCTTCTAACGCGCTTTTTGGAATACTTTTAATAATGTATTCCCCAGCATCGTTTGCGTTACTAGCAATTGCATGTCTTAGTAAGTTATTACCGTTGCACTGAATTGCATCGTAAACATTACGCATTTTAAGGCGTGATGTTTTCAAAGCGTTACGAATGCGATTTTTATCGTCCGCAGCGATATATTCACATATAGAAAGCGCCAACTGATCGTTTGCACTTACCGGTTTGCTGAAAGAAAAAGCAGCAACAGCGATGGAAGCTGACAGTAGCACGGTAGTTAATTTCATTACACAGACCCTTTAATACTTTATTCGTAGCATATAACTGGCTATATTTTAGCAACCTAAACAATTGTTAGCAAGAAACTCATAGTTTTTTGTTCAGAGTTACGAATTTATAACTATGGTTATTTCTCTCGTCAGGTTCGTTACACTCAGTTTCAAGCACTTCCCATTCAGCAACCTGCTCGTAGTCAGGAAATTGAGTATCCCCTTCAACCTCTAAATCGATGAAGGTCAAATAGAGTCGCTGAGCATAAGGTAGAAATATGTCATATATATGACCACCACCAATTATCATAATTTCGTCACACCCTTCAACAGTACTCAATGCGGCTTCAGGCGAAGCGACGACCTCTATACCTTCCTGAGTGTAGTCAAGATTTCTGGATATCACTATGTTTCTACGACCCGGCAGAGGCCTACCAATAGACTCAAATGTTTTTCGACCCATGATCACTGGTTTACCTAGCGTAACCTTTTTGAAATGTTGAAGATCTGCAGGTAAGTGCCACGGCATATCGTTATCTTTTCCGATAATACGGTTATTTGCCATCGCAGCTATCATTGAAATTACCACAACGCACCTTTATAGTATTTTAGTATTAGTTTATACATACAATTAGCATGCAAGATGTTTGATTAACCTGAACTCGGGATAAGAAGTAAGTTAATCCACTAAAATCACTAAGCTCAAAAGCGTAGTATCACTCTAGCCAGAAGTTATTTCTTAATACAAGGCAAATTTGTGCATCAATAGCTGGCCTATTGCAAACAAATTTAACGCAGTAGTAAGGGATAACAGCTGCTAGAGAACAAGTTGTTATCCCGAGTTCAGGTTGATTAGTATATCATCTTCAATACAATTGCGGCGAGAATACTGAGTTGAAGTAATATACCGTTCAAATAGGCATAAAAAAGGCCCATTTAATGGGCCTCTAGAATAAATTCAATGTAACTTAACGCTCGTAAATAACTTCAACATCATAGTCGTCGTCATCCCAATCATCCCAGTCATCATCGTCGCTCTTATCATTTTTAGTTGCATGTCTATGGTATGTGTCCCACTTAAATTCAACTTCTTCTTGCTGCTCTTCTTCGAATTTATCTTTTGGCATGCTTTCAAGAAGGTTCATGATATCAAAGCATAAAGGTTGCGTATTTAACTTGTTTGCAGCAGAGATCATATAAAAGTTTTCTGCGTCTAGCTCTTCAGCAATACGAGCGCATACTTCTTCTCTTTCTTCTTCAAGCAATAAATCCACTTTATTTAGCACTAACCAACGAGGCTTTTCCGCTAATTTAGGGCTGTACTGATGCAGTTCGTTAATAATAGCGAAGCCATTCTCGACAGGATCACTACCGTCAACCGGCATCACATCAATAATGTGCAATAACACTCGACAGCGCTCTAAGTGCTTTAAGAAACGAATGCCAAGGCCAGCGCCGTCCGCTGCACCTTCAATTAGGCCTGGGATATCAGCAATTACAAATGACTTGCTCGCTTCTGGTCTTACAACACCTAGATTAGGCACTAGCGTGGTAAATGGATAGTCAGCGACTTTTGGTTTGGCAGCAGATACACTGCGGATAAACGTAGATTTACCAGCATTTGGCAGACCTAATAAACCAACGTCTGCAAGCAGCATTAATTCTAAGCGAAGGTTACGAACTTCACCTTGAGTACCTAGTGTTTTCTGTCTTGGTGCGCGATTAGTACTTGACTTAAAACGCGTATTGCCAAGGCCATGATACCCACCTTTCGCTACGATCAGCTTTTGTCCATTTTTGGTCAAATCACCTAAACACTCTTCAGTATCGACATCTGTAACTCTTGTACCAACTGGTACCTTAAGTACTAAGTCCTGACCTTTTTTACCGGTACAATTACGACCTTGACCATTGGTACCACGCTCAGCCCTGTGAAAGCGTTCAAACTGATAGTCGATAAGCGTATTTAAATTTTCATCAGCCTGCAGGAATACACTACCGCCATCGCCACCATCACCACCGTCTGGGCCACCATCTGGCACAAACTTTTCGCGGCGGAATGAAACGACACCACTGCCCCCATCTCCGGCTTCCGCTCTAATCTCTACTTCATCGACAAACTTCATGGTTTAAACTCTTTAACTCTGTCTGAATTCACTACACCATTATAGCAGCAGCGACAAATCGCTCCTAATACCAATTGTATTAATACGCCTTGATATAGCTAATTTGGTAATTGATGTGCTGAAAACAAAAAACCCCGCCTAAGCGGGGTTTTTAGTATTTAATACCGATTACTCAGCAACGATGCTAACGTATTTACGGTTTAAAGGACCTTTCTGCTCAAAAACAACTTTACCGTCTGCTTTTGCGAAGATTGTGTGGTCTTTACCGATACCTGCGTTAGAACCAGCGTGGAACTTAGTACCACGTTGACGAACGATGATGCTACCCGCTAAAACTGATTCGCCACCAAAACGTTTAACACCTAAGCGTTTACTTTCTGAATCGCGACCGTTACGAGTACTACCAGCTGCCTTCTTATGTGCCATCTTTCTGTACCTCTAAAAATTAAGCGCTAATGCCAGTGATTTTAACTTCAGTGAACCACTGACGGTGGCCCATCTGCTTACGAGAATGCTTACGACGTCTAAACTTAACAATCTTAATCTTCTCGCCACGACCGTGAGATACAACTTCAGCTGTAATTTTACCACCGTTAACAAACGGTGCACCGATCTCGATCTTTTCACCATCAGCAATTAGAAGTACTGAATCAAATTCAACTGCTGCACCAGTTTCAACGTTTAGCTTTTCTAAACGAATTGTTTGACCTTCAGTCACACGGTGCTGTTTACCACCACTTTGGAAAACCGCGTACATAATTAACTCCGTCTGTGCGCCCTCAAATCGACGCAACTTAATATTCTTCAATAGGGCGCGAAGTTTACGCTAATGCGTATCTTGGCGCAAGAGTAAATTTGAAGAAAGTGAATAAAATTTAGCTCGTATGAGGGCAATCAAATATTTTCCCCTATTCTAGTCAAAAAAATGTCAAAGCCAAGCTCTTTTTTCTCTCAATTCATTAGACAAAAGGCGACTCTATAGTTTACCTAATACAGTACCAAATGAGATTTCACCGTACCTATTTCACCCCTTGCGAAACCATTGAAAGCACAAAAAGTAAGCATAAAAACGTTTTTTTATAAGCAACTACGACAATTTATCGAGTCGATGATTTTTTTGTAGTACAATCGCCGAGTTTATTCATTTTCGGTTAATAGATTGGCTCGGAGCGCAATGGATATAAAAACTATCCAAAATTTGGTTGAGCAAGATATGCTTGACGTCAACCAACTTATACATCAACAAATGCAATCTGATGTTGCACTTGTAAAACAACTAGGTTTATACATTGTAAATAGCGGAGGAAAACGCATCCGCCCAATGTTGGCCCTTTTGGCTGCACGAGCATTAGGTTACGAAGGTGATAAACACATCACACTAGCGACAATTGTAGAGTTTATTCACACAGCAACCTTACTCCACGATGACGTGGTTGATGAGTCATTGCTGCGCCGTGGAGAACCGACTGCAAATGCTGAATTTGGAAATGCGGCAAGCGTATTAGTCGGTGACTTTATCTACACTCGCTCATTCCAGTTGATGGTTGGTCTTGGTAATATGGAAGTCATGCAGATTTTGGCCGATGCGACTAATATCATCGCAGAAGGCGAGGTGTTACAGTTAATGAACTGTAATGACCCAGATACAACTGAAAAGAGTTATATGCAGGTTATCTACAGCAAAACGGCAAAGCTATTTGAAGCTGCAACTTTACTACCCGCTGTAGTGCTAGAGCAATCCGACGAAATTAAAACTGCGCTTAAGCTTTACGGTATGCATTTAGGCACTGCCTTCCAACTTGTAGACGATATTCTTGATTACAGTGCTAACGCAGAATTACTTGGCAAGAATATTGGCGATGATCTCGCCGAGGGTAAACCTACGCTTCCGCTTATTTATGCAATGCAGTATGCAAATGCTCAGCAATCATCTCAGATCAGAACAGCGATAGAAAGTGGTAATGGACTTGATTATCTTGAAGATATTTTAGCAACACTAGCCGAGACCAAAGCACTTGACTTCACGATGGCTAAAGCCCAAGAAGAAGCCCAAAAAGCGATTGCACAATTGAGCGTTTTACCTGACTCAGTGCACAAAGAAGCGCTTATAGGACTTGCTAAACTTTCTGTGGATAGAGAGTATTAATCGTCTCCTAACCAGTTTATGAGCTATAAAAAGGTCGTTGATGCGACCTTTATTTTTCTGGTGGCCTGTAGCCTTCAATTTCGACTTCTTTATCTTCAAACAAAAAGCCGACCATCTGCTCTTCAAGCATTTGCCTGTGCTCAGGATCCATCATATTAAGATGCTTTTCGTTGATTAGCATAGTTTGCTTATGCTGCCATTGCTGCCAAGCTTCTTTGGAGATGTTATTAAATATACGTTCACCAACTTCTCCTGGATACAGTTGAAAATCCAGTCCAGGCGCTTCCTTTTGTAACTTTTGACAAAATACCGTACGTGCCATGAGTATCTACCTCTTCAATTTTAATCGTGCACTCAATGAGAGTCAGCACCAGTGATAGCGTCAGTTTACCCTATTGCGGTTAATACTTTAACCAACTTTTTAGTCGGCGCAGCAAGCCCAACCTCTGGTGGATTATGAGTATCGAACCACAGCAACTGCTGATCATGCACACAATCCGGTATGCTTTTTACTTCTACAACCACGGGGGTAATAGTTAACTCAAAATGCGTAAAAATATGCACAAAGGGTTCAAGTGTATTTGTACATTCAAGTTTAAGTTCTTGCTGCTTAATAAACGCGTCTAACTCATTTCGCTCTGCGAACTCAAAAAAGCCGAATAACCCACCCCATATTCCACTGGAAGGGCGCTTCTCCATCAGCACTTTATCATCACATTTAATTATTAAGTGGTGAGTACGCTTTTTTGGTTTCTCTTTTTTGGGTTTAGGGTTCGGAAACTCTTTAACCCGATTATTTTTGAACGCTGAACATTCCTCAACAAGTGGGCAAACATCACAGTTTGGCTTACTTCTGGTACATACGCCTGAACCTAAATCCATCATAGCCTGATTAAACGCTCTTACATCACCGCTTGGCGTGACGGCATCACTCAAAGACCATAACTGATTTTCGACCTTTTTTACTCCGTACCAGCCCTCAACCATATAAAACCTAGCTAAGACCCGCTTAACATTACCATCGAGTATTGGATGATGCTGACCAAGCGCAAGAGAGAGTATCGCACCTGCGGTAGAGCGACCAATGCCCGGTAAGTCCATCACCGCTTCTAATGTTTGTGGGAATTTACCCTTATAACTATCTCTGATCACCTTTGCAGCTTTATGAAGATTTCTTGCTCTGGCGTAATAACCAAGCCCAGTCCAATGGTGTAACACTTCATCTTCCGGTGCATCGGCCAACGCAATTACCGTTGGGAAGCGCGCCATAAAGCGCTCAAAATAAGGAATAACTGTGGTTACTTGAGTCTGCTGTAACATCACCTCTGAAACCCATACTTTATACGGCGTTTTTCCGAGTTGCCACGGCAGTGTTTTTCTACCATGAAGGTGATACCAAGACACAACTTGCTCACCAAACCACTTAGCTTGTTGCTGGCTAACTTTCATAAACTTGACTAGTACTTGTTACAAAGCCGCCAGTGTAATCACAATCGCTTTAATAGTCACCACGTAAAGTTTCACTCTATACTTGTTTATTGCCAACTGAATGACGATAATATGCGACCATTTTCACGAGCATAGAAATGACCATGAACGAATCAAGCAAAAGTGCGCTCGAACAGGCGCAGGAAGAAGGCAAGTACATCAGAAAAGTGCGTAGCTTTGTTAAGCGTGAAGGACGTCTTACTAAAGGCCAAGCAGCATCGCTAGAAAAGTGCTGGCCAACAATGGGACTGGAACACCAACAAGGTTTGCTAGACTTTACTGAAGTATTTGGTAACAGCAATGATGTCGTTCTTGAGATTGGATTTGGTATGGGTAAGTCTCTCGTTGAGATGGCAAGAAATAACCCACAACAAAACTTTATTGGCATAGAAGTACACCGTCCAGGTGTAGGTGCCTGCTTGATGGATGCAGATGAACAAGGCATCACTAACTTACGTGTTTTTGAACATGATGCTGTTGAAATCTTAGCAGATTGTATCGCTGATGGCAGCCTTGCTAAATTACAGTTATTCTTCCCTGATCCGTGGCATAAAAAGCGTCACCACAAACGTCGCATTGTACAACTTGAGTTTGCTGAAAAAATACGCCAAAAGCTTAAAGTCGGTGGTGTGTTCCATATGGCAACTGACTGGGAAAACTATGCCGAGCATATGCTTGAAGTGATGAGTGCAGCACCTGGTTATAAAAACCAGTCGCAAAGCAATGACTATGTTCCTCGTCCAGACTTTAGACCGCTGACTAAGTTTGAGCAACGAGGCCATCGTTTAGGACATGGCGTTTGGGATTTAATGTTCAAGCGTATTAGCTAAACAACCCCGCTTTATAATGGAGCGGCTCAACAGGCTGCTTCATCGCCCATCTATTTGAGTACATTCACTAGGAGTTAGCGTTGCAGTTTACCAACCCGAGTTTATTACTACTTCGTAATGAAGAAGAGCTTATTGCCAACAATATTCTGGTTATTAACCATCAGCGCGATGGCTTCCTACGTGAATTAAAAGCGCTCAATCCAAGTTCGGCAATTCATGCGTTTAGTTTCGATTTTGCAGACCACCTTCACGCCGATAAAATCGCCGATGTTAAGAGTTATGTAGACCATCAACTACCGCAATTGCAAGATATTGATTTAGTTATTTATTATTACCCTAAATCAAAACCTGAAGCGCAAATGGTATTTGATAACATCCGCCACTTGAGCACGGCTGAAACTAGGTTACTCGTTGTTGGCGAAAACAAAAGTGGGGTTAAAAGTGCAGAAAAGCAACTTAAAGAGCACGCTGCACACTGTTATAAATTAGAAAGCGCAAAACACTGTATTTTATATGAGTTTGATCAGCTTACTACTAACCCAAATTTTGACGTAAGCCATTACATACAGACATTTTCAGTGCGTATCGCCAAGACCGAGTTCACCGCCGCGAGTTTGCCCGGTGTATTTAATCATGGGAAGCTCGACGCTGGGACTCAGCTATTACTGGAAAATGTCATCCTTCCCTATAAAGGCAAAGTGTTAGATTTTGGCTGTGGTGCCGGGCTTATCGCCTGCTACGCCTTATTGAACAGCCCAACACTTAAATTCACCTGTTTAGATGTCAATGCACTTGCGCTATATGCTACGCAGCAAACCTTGGCTTTGAACAACCTCGGTGCAACTTTGCTGCTTAGCGATGGTTTAAGTGAGCTAAACGGTAAATTCAACCTTATATTGAGCAACCCACCATTTCATACGGGCCTTTCAACAGACTATGATATCGCTGAACAATTTCTACATAACATCAAGCGTCATATGGATACCAAGTCTAATATTCAGTTGGTTGCAAATAGCTTCCTAAAATATCCTCCTATTTTAGAAGCTCAATTTGAACAGTTTGAAGTTGTCACTAAAAACACTAAATTTGCCATCTATAAAGCGCAGTAGTTTACTAGCTCTAAGGTTTACTTGCATATATCAAGTAAACCTTCACTCAAACCGACCTTTTATCTTTTCATTTTCAAAGATTTGCTCTACTTTATTATAATGAGTTACTGAATCTCAAAAGCTCTGTAGCCGCAGCCAAGGCTGATCATACAGCTGGAATAAGAATGAGTAAGCAATTAACAAAAACAAGCATTAGAAAAGTATTGATCAGCGCAGTGATGCTTGTAACTGCGCTGTGTCTCTCTTTATCCATTTCTATTTCCACTTACCTTGATGTAAAAGAACAAAAGCAATTAATCATCAATAAGATAGAGATGATAGCTGACATCGTTGCTTTTAATTCTCAGATCACTATTTTGTTCGATGATCGAAAGACCGAAGATGCACGCCTCAAATCTTTTCAGCAAGTAGACATAATTAAAAACATCCATATATATGCTATGGATGACGTAACCAACACCCCTGTATTTTTTACCAGTTACAACGCTAGTCGAACACCACCGGTACCGCTAAAAGTTAATCAAATAGAGGAGTTGAAGACCCCTAAGGTTTCAGAAGATTACATTGAACTAATCAAACCTGTTGTTTATGAAGGCAATATTGAAGGTTATGTGTATGTTCGCGGGGGTCTTGAGCGACTTTCTAACTATATTAATAAAAAAATACTGGTAGATATTGCACTCACCTTATTCGTCCTGCTCCTTGTATTGCTAGTTTCAAGAGGGATCCAAAAGCGTATAGCGACGCCAATTGAAGAACTCTCAACGCTATTGCAAGACGTTTCGAAGAACCATAATTACAGTGCAAGAGCTCCTGGCAGCAATATCGCAGAACTAAACGTGCTGGCGAATAATTTAAATATCATGTTAGCTCGCACCGAAAATCAACTAGAGCGTCATAAAGCTGACAAGCAAGAAATAAAACAACTCAATCAGAGCTTGGAGGAAAAAGTTAATCAACGCACAATTGCGCTAAGAGAGGCTAACCAAGAACTGCTGAACGCTTTAGAGCGTATGCATCAATATCAAAACCAAATCATCGAGAACGAAAAAATGGCTTCGCTGGGGCAGATGGTGGCTGGCGTTGCGCACGAGGTAAATACCCCTATCGGCTTGGGTATTACAGGATCTACGCTATTAAGAGATAAATTATCTGATATTCGCGAAGCGTTTCAAACAAAGTCTTTAACCTCCAAGCAGTTAGAGCGCTTTGTTAACGATGGAATTGAAAACCTTGATCTCATCTACCGCAACCTAAACCGAGCGGCTGAGTTGGTTTCTAGCTTTAAGCGCCTTGCCGTAAGCCAGGATCTAGAAGTGAACTCACGAATAGATTTGTCAAACCTGCTTACTGAAGTCGTAGCATCTATGCGAGCTGAACTCTCCACGAAACAGCCTGAAGTGACCATTGACTGTGACACTGGACTTGCCATCGAGAGTAAAGCAGGGCCATTACAACAAGTGCTAGAGCAGCTTATATCTAATTCCTTACTCCATGGCTTTAAAGACCAACAAAACAACAGCATTTCAATTACAGTAAAGTCATCAATGGGGCAACTCGCGATTGAATATGCAGACAACGGGATGGGTGTTCCCAAAGCAATTAAAAAGCGTATCTTCGATCCGTTTGTAACCACTCGTAGAGGTGAGGGTGGAAGCGGTCTAGGTATGCATTTAGTTTATAACTTAGTAACTCAAGCACTTGGGGGAACAATCACCTTAGATGAAGAATTTAGCCAAGGTGCCAAATTTATTATAACGCTCCCACTTTCAGGTGATCTAAAATGAGGTTGATTAATCTGACTATTTTGCTTTTATTTGTTTCCTTATATTCAGCTGCAAAATCCCCAGATCAGGTTCGCTCAGCTTTTCTCTATCAGATGGCAAAATTCGTCGAGTTTCCCGACGAAAACACAAAGTCCAGTTTCCAATTCTGTTTTTATTCTCTCGAATCAGGACCCGCTTCTGAACTAAAAAGTGCAACAAAGCTGAACGTGCGAGGAAAACCGATTAAACTCGTAGAAGCAAAAAAAACGTGGAGCTATAAGGAACTTTCCAGCGCTTGCGATATCACATACATTGATGAAACTAACGAAAATGATATACTGTCCGCTTGGACCGATACAATAGAGTCAAACATGTTGACCGTGGGCGAAAGTATTGAGTTTTTAGAAAGAGGCGGGATTGCTTCTTTGGTCCAAGAAGGGAGCAAAATTCGACTGTATATAAATAAGCAAGCCCTAGAAAAACAGTACTTCATCGTGCGCTCAAGGCTGCTTGCCGTATCCAAGTTTCATCCCAACTGATTTTACTTGTTAACAATTGGATAAGCTCCTATAATCGTAAATATTCGGATTTATTATATAAGTCCGGACACATTGTAAATTATATATTCCGAAAAGGTTAATTAATAATGCAAACGCCAGTCATTCTAATTGTAGAGGATGAAGACGTAACTCGACTGAACCTCGTTAGTTTATTTGAAGCGGAAGGTTACAAAGTAATCGAAGCCATTGATGGCGATGACATGCATGACAAGTTGACATCAAATGATGATGTAAACCTTGTAATCATGGATATCAACCTTCCTGGTAAAAATGGTTTAATTTTGGCGCGTGAATTACGCCAGAAGAAAAACATCGGCCTTATTTTCCTAACAGGTCGTGACAATGATGTTGACCGCATTCTTGGTCTTGAGATTGGTGCTGATGATTACATCACAAAACCATTTAACCCGCGTGAACTAACGATTCGTGCTCGCAACCTGATCTCTCGTACTGGCACGTCTGCAGAAGAGTCAACAATTGATAGCAACGGCGTTATTACTTTTAATGGTTGGGAGCTAGATGAAAACAGTCGCTGTTTAACATCCCCAACAGGTGATTCAAAGCGCCTACCAAAAGGTGAATATCGAGCACTCCGTCTAATGCTAGATTCTCCAGGCCGTATTTTTAGCCGTGAACAGCTTATCAAGCACATGACAGGTCGTGAACTTCGCGCAAATGACCGCACTGTTGACGTTACTATTCGTCGAATTCGTAAGCATTTCGAAACTGATAACAACACGCCTGAATTAATCAGTACAATTCACGGTGAAGGTTACCGTTTCATTGGTAAACTCGACGCTCAATAATCGTTTTTACTGATCTTCAGCGAGTTTTGCAATTAATGGATGAAGGGCTTCTTGCCCTTCTTCTATTTTAACCTCTAACTCAGATACCCAATCCAATAGTGTCGCTTCCTCTTTACCCTCTGACTCTAATTCCATTTTCTTTGCTTGTAATTGGGCAAGTTGCAACCCTACAGAGCCAGCAGCACCTTTAACTTTATGTGCAACCGCACCGTATTCCTCAATATCATTTTGTGCAACAGCCTCTCTGAGTTCTTGACAGTACTTAGGATTGAGCTTGGTAAATAGGTCACAGCTTCTTTGGAATGCAGCAGCCCCCATAGACTCAACAAAATCGCAAATGGTCTCTATATCTAAATCTGAGTATTCGGGCTGTGACAATGCTTCTCGAATATCAATGCTTTGTTTGTTTTTCTGTGCCTCAATTCCAAATAATTCTGCGAGCATTTTGTCGAGTTTAGTGGTATTTATTGGTTTGGCCAAAGCCCCCTGAACACTGATCCCCTCTAACTCCTGCTCAGCGCTTCTAACATTCGCGGTTAAGGCTACAATCGGTAAGTGATCGAAGTGACTGTCTTCTCTTATTTGACGCGCGACTACGTCACCATTTATATCTGGTAACTGCATATCCAATAGAATTAGGTCTAGCTCATCCTCAGTCTCAACAAATGAGAGTGCATCCTCGCCAGTTTCAGCCCAAATAACTTCATGTCCACGCTGCTCTAATAGGTTTGTCGCAATCTCCGCGTTTAACGGCACATCCTCAACAAGTAAAATGTACAAACTTCTACCAGCATAGCTCTGTTCTTTCGGTGCATTACATAGCTGTAATGGGATCTCAACATCAAAACGACTCCCCTTACCTTCTTGGCTAGTAACCGCTATCGTTCCTTTCATAGCCTGAACGAGAGCTTTAGTAACAGCAAGGCCAATTCCTGAACCAATTGCATTGCTACCAGATGCATCCGGAGCCTTGTAATACATTTCAAAGATCCGCTCAAGCTGATCTCCAGATATTCCCATACCAGTATCTATAACACTAATTGTCAGCCATGGCCCATCATCTCGATTCTCGCGGCGACATTCCAGCGTCACATTACCCTTGTGGGTAAACTTCACCGCATTATTAATTAGATTCCAGAGTACCTGACGCAAACGTGTCGGATCGAGTAATGCGTAAACGTCCAATATTCCAGAGCGATTGATAGTAAACTCTAGGCCCTTTTGATCAGCAATTAGGCCTGCAAAGTTGACCACATCATTTATAAAATCAGAGACATTGATACTGTCCGTTGCAATATCTAGCTGCTCCCTATCAATTTTATCTAGATCAATGATGTCGTTAAAAATATTGCCAAGCGTCTCCGCACTTGAAAACACAGTATTACACCAGCTTTTTTGTTGCGCCGTCAGATCAGTGTCTAACATCATGCGCGTCAGACCAACAATACCATTAAGCGGGGTTCTTAATTCATGACTTAGCGTAGCAATAAACTTTCCTTTATCCTTATACGCAGTTTCTAACGCCTGCTCAGCTTCTTTACGACTTGTAATATCACGGCCAAAGGCCAGCAAGCCTATATATTCGCCGTTATCGTTGATAAATGGCAGCTTACGCATTTCAAACCAACGAGACTCGCCTTCAACAGGATACTCAACGTCAAGTGTTAATGGTTGCTGTGTTTCTGATACCTGGCTATCTGTTTCTAGTACTTTTGGAAGGTATTGCTTTGAATATATCTGTTCGACTGACTTACCAATTAGTTCTTCACTGCTTTTGCCCATCACTAATTCGAACATCTTGTTACAACCTGCGAATACACCGTTTTCATCGCGGTAATAGAACAGATCAGGAGATGAATCAACAATACTCCGCAGCAACATACCTTGCTGCGCAAGTTCTTGTTGGGTCTTTTTACGTTCTGCAATTTCTTTTCTTAATTCATCTATCGCGCGGTGTTTAGCATGCAGAGCAATTTTACGCTCGTCAATCTCACTATTTAAACGATTAATATTGTCCTTTAGCGTTTGGTTCAGCATCTTTTCTTGTTGTGTTGCCGACTCCAAATAAGCCTTGGATGAATGTACCTCCCGCATTGCTGCGACGGACATCATGATGAGAGCGGGCGCAATAACAGCAGTTAAGAAAAAGAGTGCCGATATATCGACAATTTCAACTACACCTAATGCAACATAGTAAAACATGCAAGATAGAATAACTGCAACGAAGAGCGTAAAAGCATAAGCGATGGCAAACGCCCGCTTGTTGCCGTATTTTTCTACCAAGTTTGATAAAATTCGAGCCCATGAGCCAAACGAATTTTCTGTCATATTATTACTTCACCATTGTTAAACACTTGTCAGGCAAGTTTATATTCTACCGCTTGAGCCTGACTGAATTGCTTTTCAAGCCCTCAAAGTAAATATTATACAAAAGCCCTAGTAATAAGCGAGTATAGAAATTGCAGGGTCAGATCATTCAGTCAATTTCATGTACGCAAAGCAGAATGATAGATAACAGAAATGAGACTCTGTATCACTAAATGCACAAATCATCTAATTTAGTGCGGATAGATTTAAGCTCACCATCCCAACTTAATCTGATTTCGTGTAATATGCCCGTTTTTTAAGTCGTGAGAAAAGAGAACGTCGATGCAAAATAACATGCCAGACATTGCACACAGTGCTAGTGCGTTACAAACGGGAACTTTAGACTGGGTAGGCATGGGTAACATAGAGTTGCCTTTAGTATTAGAAAGCAAAGGCCTAAATCAAGTTACTGTTACAGCCAAAGCCGATGCTTTTGTTAATTTGCAAAAAGAAGACGCAAAAGGCATTCACATGTCACGCCTCTTTCTTGCTCTTGACACGCTTTCTTGTGAGCAAATACTTACACCAAAAACTCTAAAACAGTTGTTAGATAACTTTTTAAGTACGCATAACGACTTAAGTACAGGTGCAAAAGTAACACTACAGTTTGAATTGCCTATCAGACGCCCTTCGCTTTTAAGTAAAAAAATGGGATGGAAATCATACCCAATTACCCTTGATGCGACGTTGATAAACGGTATTTACAAGCTAGAACTGGCGCTTGACGTTGCTTACTCGTCTACTTGCCCCTGTTCAGCTGCACTGTCTCGTCAACTGATCCAAAACGCTTTCCAACAAGCTTTTGATGGTAAACAATTAGATTTCCATAGTGTGCATGACTGGCTAGGTAGCACAGAAGGGATCGTTGCAACCCCCCACTCTCAGCGCTCGATTGCAAATATAAAAGTTAAGCTCACAGATAATAGTAGTGAGTTTGAGATTTTAGATCTGATCGAATTGGTTGAAAACGAGTTAAAAACTCCTGTTCAAGCCGCAGTAAAACGAGAAGATGAACAAGAATTTGCGCGCCTTAACGGCCAAAACCTAATGTTTTGTGAAGATGCAGCGAGGAAGTTAAAAGCATTGCTAAACCAGCAAACTTATTTAGATTTCTACGTTAAAATCAACCATTACGAATCCCTTCACGCCCATGATGCTGTAGCTTATGCCGTGAAAGGGGTTGAAGACGGCTACAACGTTTAATTATAGCAATTGGTATTAGAGCCACTCCGTTGACTACTATTATTAATCAGAGCTAGATAGCTCTGATTAATCTCCTCCCATACACAACGAAGTAAGTGCTGTATTACCGTAAGTTATCCACTCAACGGTGGGCACGGTTTAATTTGCGAATAAACTGCTCGACGAGCACTTCTTGCTTTTCTAAAGCCTGCTCTGTATTTTTCATCGTTTCATGCGTCTTGCGCGCACTTTTCATAGACTCATCCGCAAGGCCTGAAATTGTCACTGCATTTGCGTTTAGCTCATTAGAAACACTCGACATCTCTTCTGTCGATGTCGCAATTTGATAGTTCAAACCTGATATTTCATTTACTATTGTGTTGATCGTTTCAAGGCTCACTTTAGTGCCTTCTGCCTTTACTACACATTCAGAAGAACGCTCTACTCCACTTTGAATTGCAGTAACTGCCCTCTCTGCTCGTTGCCTCAGATCGGCAATAATACCATTAATCTCGGTTGTCGAATCTTGTGTCCTTTGCGCAAGCGCCCTTACCTCATCAGCAACAACCGCAAACCCTCTGCCTTGTTCCCCTGCACGTGCAGCCTCGATAGCAGCATTTAAAGCGAGTAAGTTGGTTTGCTCGGAGATCCCACGGATCACATCAACAACCCCTTCGATGTTAACCGTTTGCGCATTAAGATCTTCTATGTCTTTTTGAGTGCGAGATAGCTCTTCCGATAAAGCATAATTATTCTCCATATTGTCATCAACGGCTTTGTTGCCTCTCACAACGGATTCAAGCGCCGCTTCGGATTGCTGCGCTGCATTGTTAGTATTAGAGGCTATTTCACCAATCGAAACAGACATCTGATTAATTGCTGTTGCTAAGGAGCCGGTTTGCGCTTGCTGTCGATTTAAAATATCAGAACTCGTTTTGCATTCTTGCATCGTTTTGGTTGCGTATTCTGAAACGGTGGCACTAGCATCTTTAACACGCCCAAGCACAGCCCGAAGCTCGGATTCTCTAGCGAGTAAAGCAAGCTCTATAGATGCAACATCATTAACCTTATTGAGATACACTTTTTGCATCAGAGGGTTATCGTATACTTTTTTTGCTTTTTCGCTGAGCGACCGCACTGGAGCAAGGCGAGAATAAGTAATAAATAAAACAGCAAGAGTAAGTAGAGTTTCAGCGAGGTAATTCCAAGGTGATGATAAAGCTGAGATCAACATGGTTAAGGCATAGAAAACAATTATTATTGCCATCATTTGAGCTGATAAGGACCAAGAGGCTCGAGTAAATTTACTTGGTGAAACACCATTATTTAAATCGGCATAGATGCTCTCTGCACGGTTGACAACTTCCCGGCTTGGCTTTGTCCTCACTGATTGATATTCGACAATCTTACCGGATGCATCTTTAATAGGAGTGACAAAAGCATTAACCCAATAGTGATCACCATTCTTGCAGCGGTTTTTAACCATTCCCATCCAAGGTTTACCCGCTTCAATATAATCCCATAGGTTCTTGAAAGCGGCTTTAGGCATTGTTGGATGCCTAACGATATTGTGAGGCTTCCCCTCTAACTCGCTAAGTGAAAACCCTGCAACTTCACAAAACTGCGAATTCGCATACTTTATCTGACCTTTTACGTTTGTCGTTGAAAGTAGATTGTAAGAACTTGGATAATCATTCTCTTTTCCTGTGTAATCAGTTCTACCTTTTGTCATAGCTCGCTCTCGATTAAAAAGGGCAATAATTAAAAAGGGCAATAGATAATAAATTATTACTTTCTTAAAAACCGTAAGAGATTTCACCAAAAGACTGATTGAGATCATAGTGAAATATGATTTGATACCAATTTACACAATTAAGTGTGCTATTTTGAAGGATCAAGTACTAAGACAAATTGGTATGAATGCTTAACGAACAACAGAAAGTTAATATAAAAGCTAGCAGAGTTCTTAACTTAAACAACTAAGAAAGGCAATATGAATATGATTAGAATAGAAGATGGAAAGTAAGTGGCGTCCCCTAGGGGATTCGAACCCCTGTTACCGCCGTGAAAGGGCGGTGTCCTAGGCCTCTAGACGAAGGGGACGCAGAATTTTTTTTGCAAATCACAGACTTGCTATTTCTGTGTCACTAGGACTTGATTTAGCGGTTTATACTCTTGCTAACCGAGTTACTTACTAATGTAAGTGGCGTCCCCTAGGGGATTCGAACCCCTGTTACCGCCGTGAAAGGGCGGTGTCCTAGGCCTCTAGACGAAGGGGACGCAGAATTTTTTGCAAATCACAGACTTGCTATTTCTGTGTCACTAGGACTTGATTTAGCGGTTTATACTCTTGCTAACCGAGTTACTTATCAAAGTAAGTGGCGTCCCCTAGGGGATTCGAACCCCTGTTACCGCCGTGAAAGGGCGGTGTCCTAGGCCTCTAGACGAAGGGGACGCAGAATTTTTTGCAAATCAAAGACTTGCTATTTCTGTGTCACTAGGACTTGATTTAGCGGTTTATACTCTTGCTAACCGAGTTACTTATCAAAGTAAGTGGCGTCCCCTAGGGGATTCGAACCCCTGTTACCGCCGTGAAAGGGCGGTGTCCTAGGCCTCTAGACGAAGGGGACGCAGAATTTTTTGCAAATCACAGACTTGCTATTTCTGTGTCACTAGGACTTGATTTAGCGGTTTATACTCTTGCTAACCGAGTTACTTACTAAAGTAAGTGGCGTCCCCTAGGGGATTCGAACCCCTGTTACCGCCGTGAAAGGGCGGTGTCCTAGGCCTCTAGACGAAGGGGACGCAGAATTTTTTGCAAATCACAGACTTGCTATTTCTGTGTCACTAGGACTTTATTTAGCGGTTTATTCTCTTGCTAACCGAGTTACTTACCAAAGTAAGTGGCGTCCCCTAGGGGATTCGAACCCCTGTTACCGCCGTGAAAGGGCGGTGTCCTAGGCCTCTAGACGAAGGGGACACAATATCAAACAACTTCGCACTCGAGGCGTTGCCATTTGAATTATGTACTAGGACATATGCACTAACGATAAATTGGTGGAGCTAGACGGGATCGAACCGTCGACCTCTTGCATGCCATGCAAGCGCTCTCCCAGCTGAGCTATAGCCCCATAATAGTCAGACCTGAACTGCTAGCCTGTATCGCTGAGTGCGGGGCGCATTCTATGCAGGAGCAAAAATAAAGTCAACAACTTTTATGAAAGTTTTTTCTAACTGATTCATTTTAAATCAAGAAGCGTAGAATATAACCAAACCACTTCCCTTTGCAAGCCTAACACCTTGAATTGGATTATTTATTACACAATTTAAAACGCATAGTTACCGAACCTCTGCCTTTTTGTTTTAAATCCAATTAGGCCAGAGTGATTTACGGCTCTTTTCTTATTCCGCATGGTATCCAACCCTGCTTAATTTTTCGCTATAACATGCAAAGCACAGCAACTTACTTTCCCCCAAAATAAGATGATTCTTGGACCAAAAATATAAGGCCCCTCACCTCTTCTATAATGAAGAGCTTAAAGCATTGAGCATAAAAACATCACACAGTATAGTTTTTTAAAGTTAAGTGTTGACTCTTTTCAAACTAAACCTATAATACCGCCCCACAACGGCAGACGTTGTAATACAATTTGGGTTGTTAGCTCAGTTGGGAGAGCATCGCCCTTACAAGGCGAGGGTCACTGGTTCAAGTCCAGTACAACCCACCACTTCTACTCTTAGATTAGAATTGGACATTAAACTCTATTCAAGAGTATAAATTGAAACACAATTTGGGTTGTTAGCTCAGTTGGGAGAGCATCGCCCTTACAAGGCGAGGGTCACTGGTTCAAGTCCAGTACAACCCACCATAACTCTGTTCAAGAGTATAAATTGAAACACAATTTGGGTTGTTAGCTCAGTTGGGAGAGCATCGCCCTTACAAGGCGAGGGTCACTGGTTCAAGTCCAGTACAACCCACCATAACTCTATTCAAGAGTATAAATTGAAACACAATTTGGGTTGTTAGCTCAGTTGGGAGAGCATCGCCCTTACAAGGCGAGGGTCACTGGTTCAAGTCCAGTACAACCCACCATAACTCTATTCAAGAGTATAAATTGAAACACAATTTGGGTTGTTAGCTCAGTTGGGAGAGCATCGCCCTTACAAGGCGAGGGTCACTGGTTCAAGTCCAGTACAACCCACCACTTTATCCTTTATTAGATGGAGTGGTCGATGCAAAGCATCGCACTAAGCCTGTTCAAGGCAAGGGTCACTGGTTTAAGTCGAGTACAACCCACCATAACTCTATTCAAGAGTATAAATTGAAACACAATTCGGGTTGTTAGCTCAGTTGGGAGAGCATCGCCCTTACAAGGCGAGGGTCACTGGTTCAAGTCCAGTACAACCCACCACTTTATTTTCTAGATAGAGTGGTCTATGCAAAACATCGCACTAAGGCTAAAGTCACAGCTTTAAATCCATTACACCACTTCACTTTCCGTACAGTCGTTATTACTTATCACATACTCAAACAGCACATCAAACTGAATAAACTTAAACCTGCCATAAAGTCCATAGAAACAACCTCGTTTTTCTCATTTACTAACTAATTAGATACTCTACTCAGCCTCCCAAATTTTGGTTATACCCTTAACTATTTTGACACTAACCTCAGTAAATAGTTGGGACAAGCTAAATAGACTAACCTACTAAAAATGAGTTAATTTTTGTTTTCAAAACTACACCTAAGTACTAGACTAGAAGCAAAGCCATTGTCTAAAAATTGTTTCTATGTCAGCTCCATCTATTCAAAATGCCAAAATGTTAATCGTTGAAGATCAACCATTAGCATTGAGCTATATGAAACAATCTTTAGAACAGTTAGATTTCAGAAATTTAAAATTTGCAGAAAGTGCAGACAGTGCAAAAGAGCTTTGCACTATCAATAAGTTTGATCTCATCGTATGCTCTTTTGGTTTAGCAAAAAAGCAAAATGGCTATCAATTTTATGAAGAGTTACGGTCCAAACAGTTAATTCGCTCAAGTACCGCTTTTATTTTTATTTCTTCTGAAACTAGCCCCGAGTTAGTCCATAGTATTATCGAACTCCAACCCGATGACTTTTTAGTTAAGCCCTTTTCAATAAAAGAACTACAAAACCGTATAGAACGAGTTTTAAAGCGTAAACAGGCTTTAAGGCATATAAACTTGCTTGTAGACGATAAGAACTATTCAAAGGCCTTAAAAGCGCTAGATCTAGAACTAGACAACAAAGATCATAACTACACTTCCCTACTCCTAAAGCTAAAAGGAGAACTTCTACTCAGACTCAATCAATTAGAAGAAGCAAAGTCTTTTTACAAGTCGGTTTTGGCTCTGCAAAAGTTTACATGGGCAAAGCTAGGCTTGGTCGAGGCGCTTATTACCAACAATGAAGATGTTATTGCTCAGAAGATGTTGAAAACCTTAATAGAGCGACCGGAAACTCGTCTTCCTGCGCTCGATTTATTAAGCAAACTCGAAATAAAACTAAACCAATATGAGAATGCCCAACAATTGTTAGAGCAAGCAATTGAGATGGCACCCAGAAACATAAATAGGCAACAGTCACTTGGTCGAGTTGCGCAAATTAATCACGACTATGAAGCCAGCTATAAAGCGCATAAAGATATCGCAAGTTTCGCGCGCTACTCGATCCATGACAAACCAGAAGTGTATTTGAACGCCGCACGAGCAGGAATAGACTTTGCCTTGAGTACCGATCAATCAGACCAAGTCACTCGTCTCACAAGGCAAACGCAACAATACCTGAGTGATTTAAAACAGCAATTTCCAAACGCGCAAACTCAAGCGCAAATCGATGTCCTCAACGCCCGCGTCCATTATCTAAAAGATGAGCATAAAAAAGCGAAACAACTGCTAGAACAGTTAGAAGATGAACCCGTTATTCGCTCGGTAGATTCCACTTTAGACAAAGCAAAAGCACTACATGAGGTGGGATTAAACCACAAAGCTCAGGAGCTATTTAGTCAAGTTATTGCACACTGTGAACGCCATAACTCAAGCGCAGATCCCATCACAATGCACTATCTATATCAGCAGCAGCAAGAGAAAAAAGAGATCACCATGGGCCCAAGAGAGCTCAATAATCATGCGGTCACACAGTTTAACAAAGGACAATATGAAACCGCTTTGGAGGCATTCACTCAAGCATTTAGAATTATGCCTAAAAACTCAGGAATAGCGCTAAATTTACTGCAATGTATGAGTGATAGTTGTGCTAAGTCAGGAAGTACTTTTAATTCCAATTTAGCAAAGCGTTGTACTACCTTGCTAAATCAGTCTGAGTTGGATAGTGAACAGCAGATCCGCTACGGTAAACTCAAAGCTAAACTACATGAAATGAAACTCGACTTTGAGTAATCACTTGTTTTATCGCAATTGAGCTATTTCTTTTCCATTGCAAGGGCATTAACACAATAACGCAGTCCACTTGGTTCAGGGCCATCAGGGAATACGTGACCTAAGTGGCTATCACACACGTTACAAGTGATTTCGATGCGCGTCATTCCATGGCTCTTATCGCCATGATACGCCACCACTTCCACTGCTGCAGGCTGTGTAAACGAGGGCCAACCAGAGCCACTATCAAACTTTTCTTCGGCATCGAATAACAGCTCGCCACAGCATACGCAGTAGTATTTACCAGGTTCAAAAAGCTGACAACTTTGTGAACTAAACGGTCGCTCGGTCCCCTTTTTCCGAGTGATCATGTAAGTTTCTGGAGCAAGCTCTGATTGCCATTGCTGGTCCGATTTATCAACTCTGCGAGGAGCAACAGGATTACCATTTCTGGCAAAGTTTAGTATATCTAACCACTTTAACATCTCAATTCTCTCTCTTGTTTACTTCTGTCTTTTGCTCTTCAACAGGAAGTGGCCAATCGCCAAAAAAGCAGCTTAGATAGCGACTTTTAATTAAATATAAAAGTACCCAACTCACCAATACAATTTGTACGGCAATATAAGGAGAAAAACTATAATGGGTTTTCCCAGCTTGCAGGATCAACCACGCCAAATCGAGTACTGCTGTTAATATAAGTGGCAAACGCATATAACGCCAGACGGCTGCGAGCTTTGAAGAGCTTGTTGGCCGCCGAAGAGAAAACACAACGGTTGGTATGAGCGCGATACAAGCGATCCCTGTCGCGACAAAAAAGTGAAACTTAGACTCAAAAAATAGCGACATCAAATCCAAGTCAGGGCGTCTCGCAAGTGCGGAAAACACCCAAATAAGCAACGGGCGGAGCAACACAACCAGCGCTAAATTAAAAGCGATTGGCGTACGATAAACGCCATATTTATCCCAGTATTCAGGGCCGTATCGTGTTACTGATTTCATTTTACTACTCGTATTTGTTTAACAGTGCGATCAGCGCCTCTTCATCGAACACCTCAACACCTAGCTCTTGTGCCTTAGTGAGCTTAGAGCCTGCTTTTTCGCCGGCATAAACTGCATCCGTATTTTTCGACACACTACCCGCGACCTTAGCGCCAAGCGCTTGCAATCTCGCTTTAGCATCGCTGCGGTTCAGTTGGCTCAAGGTTCCAGTCAACACATAAGTTAGCCCTGCTAAAGGCTGTGCATCCTCTGACGGTGCTGCCACATCTTGCCAAGTTACACCCACTTCAATCAATGCAGTTACCACCTCTTGATTGTGCTGCTCGGCAAAAAAGCTATGAATGTGCTGCGCAACAACAACACCAACATCACTTACTTGCTGTAGAGTATCAATGGAGGCGGCCATCACTTTTTCAAGCGTCAGGAAGTGATTTGCCAAGTTTTGTGCTGTCGCTTCACCGACTTCTCTGATCCCAAGCGAATACAAAAATTTGGCTAACGTTGTTTGCTTTGCTTCTTCAAGTGCCGCAACCAAGTTTTTAGCAGACTTAGGTCCCATACGTTCAAGAGACTCAAAATGCCCTTGTCTTAAGATAAACAGATCGGCAGGGGTTTTGATTAGCTCGCGCTCAACTAACTGCTCAACTATTTTGTCGCCAAGGCCATCTATGTCGAGGGCCTTTCTCGATGCAAAGTGCTTAATTGCTTCTTTACGTTGTGCACGGCACACTAAACCGCCAGTACAACGCGCAACCGCTTCTCCTTCAACGCGTTCAACATGAGAATCACACACCGGACAAGTATCTGGGAACTCAATCTCTTTGGCATCATCTGGACGCCTATCTAACACGACCTGAGTTACCTGAGGGATCACATCCCCAGCTCGGCGTACAATAACGGTATCACCAATCTTTACACCTAAACGCGCAATTTCATCACCATTATGAAGCGTGGCATTCGATACCGTAACACCACCAACAAAAACAGGCTCTAAGCGTGCGACGGGCGTGATCGCCCCAGTACGACCGACCTGAAACTCAACATCAAGCAGCTGAGTGATCTCTTCTTGTGCAGGGAACTTAAATGCAATCGCCCAGCGCGGCGCACGAGCAACAAAACCAAGCTGCTCTTGCTGCGCTTTATCATTCACTTTGATCACTACGCCATCAATTTCATAGGGAAGCTCAGCACGGCGCGTCATGATATCTTGATAATAAGCCAAAGCTTGCTGTGCATTATCGACAAGCTTTGTCTCAGGGCTCATTGGCAAGCCCCAACCTTGTAATTGCTGTAGCTGCGCATAGTGCTCGTTGGCCAGATCACCGCCTTCAACTAAACCCATAGAATAAGCATAAAACATCAATGGACGCTTAGCGGTAATTTTTGAGTCTAATTGGCGCAGACTTCCCGCTGCCGCATTCCTTGGGTTTGCAAAGGTCTTATCACCTTTCGCTTGCGCCGTTTCATTTAGCTTAATGAAACCCGCGGTATCCATAAAGACTTCACCACGCACTTCTACTTCATGCGGAATATGTTCTCCACGCAGTTTCAGCGGAATATTGCGAATGGTTTTGACGTTCTCAGTGATGTTTTCCCCAACTTGACCGTCTCCCCTTGTCGCCGCTTGAACGAGCACACCATCACGATACAAAATAGACACCGCCAAGCCATCGAGCTTTGGTTCACAGCAAAAAGTAACATCTTTACTTGTCAATAGGCGCTCTTTTAAACGGCGATTAAATGCCGTAAATTCACTCTCGTCGAAGGCATTATCGAGCGACAACATAGGTACTCTGTGTGTTACTTGCTCAAACTTGCTAAGCGCTTCACCACCCACTTTCTGTGATGGGGAATCAGGACTTTGTAACTCAGGATGCTGCTGCTCAAGCGCCATCAACTGGCGCATCACACGATCATATTCCGCATCAGGCACACTTGGGTTATCTAAAACATAATATTGGTAATTGTAATCTTCGAGTTGCTGCCTCAGAGCAGCAACTTGGCTTTCAATGTTGTCTGACATTTAAACCTCTAAACGTAAAAAGCCACCAGCGGATGCCAGTGGCTTAAAAATGATTCTAAGTAGCGATTAAGCGGCGAATTCACGCACTTTTTCAACATAACCGCGCACGGCTTCAACCGTTAACGGTTCGCGGTCTTTATCAAGTACAGTTGCGCCAAACTCTTCAGCTAGTTTTTTCGATGCACTGTGAAGCATATTAAATGCAGCCAAGTTATCGCCTTCACAAGGTAAGGTCATAAATAGGCTAATGCCAGCGGTGCTAAATTGCTCCATGTTATCGATATCAAACGTACCTGGGTTGTACATGTTTACCAATCTAAATAACACAGGACCGTTTCCGGACGGCTCTAAATGGCGATTGAAGAAGCCCTCATCAGAATATTTAAATCCAAGGCTTAACACGGTTGGTAACAACCTTGAACCTGCCATTTTCAGGCCTTCAGGCATATCAACGTGAAGAATAATAAAGTCTTGTGGCTCTAATGTACTCTCTTCAGGCTCAGCCTCTTCAGATCCACTGCTCTCAGTTTGCACCTCAGTTTCAGACTCTTCCGTCGTTATAATGCCCTCAGTCGCAGGCTCGTCATCTACCGCACTAAAGGTCATCTCTCCAATTTCAGGTTCGTCAGGCTCTTTATCGTGATTCGGCGTTTGCTCTTTGAGTTCATTGGGCTCCTTTTTAGAAGCTTTATCGCTGCTCTTCTTACGAACAGACCAAAGTCCATGTATGAGTAACCCGCCTATGACCAACGCACTGATCACGATTAATGCCCATCTTAACTCTGTGGCCATTGCTCACCTTTTTTGTTGTTATGCCTGTGCCATTTGCACCGCTTGTTCTATATCTACGGCAACCATGCGCGACACCCCGGGTTCTGCCATGGTTACCCCCGTCAGTCTACCCGCCATTTCCATAGCGACCTTGTTATGACTGATATAAATAAATTGCACTGTTTGCGACATTTCTTCAACCAAACGACAGAATCGCCCTACGTTTGCGTCATCAAGCGGTGCATCTACTTCATCCAGCATACAGAATGGGGCTGGATTAAGCCTGAATATTGAAAACACCAATGATAATGCGGTCAGCGCTTTTTCTCCACCACTTAACAGATGAATTGTCGAGTTTTTCTTACCAGGCGGCCTTGCCATGATAGAAACACCACTTTCTAACAGGTCATCGCTAGTCAATTCTAGATATGCATTCCCTCCACCAAACACTTTAGGAAACAACTCAGCTAAATCTTCATTCACTTGATTAAAGGTGGCACTAAAGCGGGTTTTGGTCTCTTTATCAATTTTTCTGATCACCGCTTCTAACGTTTCTAACGCATTAGTGAGATCATCCAGCTGTGTATCTAAATAGGTTTTACGTACCTTCGCTTCTTCAAACTCTTCAATTGCGGCTAAGTTTACAGCCCCTAACTTACCAAGATCATTACTGACTCGACTCAAATTGGCTTGATACTGGCCCAAGTTTGCGTCTTCAGGTAATTCCGCCAGTTCCGCTTTTAGCGTCCGACCAAGCTCCTGCAAAGGTTCAAGTACCGCTTGCGCCTTTATCATCAAGCTTTGCTCTTCAAGTTTCACTTGTTGCAAAGACTCATTGAGTTTACTCACTTCGCCTTGTGCATCTTTTAATGCCGCTTGTTTTTGGGAAAGGTTTTCCTTGGCTTGGTTGAGCGTATCCAACATCGTTTGCTTTTGCGCCTTAGCTTCTAGATGTTGGGCGAGCAATAATTCAATGTCTTCATGTGCCTCCGCGAGCGGCTCTTCACAAAGCAAAATATCTTCTTGTGTTTGCTCGATGCGCTGGTTTATTTCATCGCGACGATGTTGCAAGTGTTCCAACTTAGAATTGCTGAGCTGTAGTTCACTTTCTGCCTGCTGCGACGCAAGTTTAGTGGTATGAACTAATTGCTGCGCTTCTTGTAATGCGGCCCGTCGAGATTGACTATATTGCTTGAACTCGGTCAACTTAGCCTCGGCCAGCTGTTGTGTTTGTTGTGCTTGCGCTAGCAGCTCATCACGTTGTAATTGCTGTTCAGTATAAAGCTCAAGTTGTTCGATGACCTCGCCTCGTTCTTGAGCAATGACATCAAGCTGTTCCTGAATTTTCTGTCCTTGCTCACGCCAAGCGCTCAGATTCTCATCCAGCATTTCAACTTTGGTTTTATGGCTGGCGATTGCTTGGGCCTTTTCGTGAACACATTGCTGTATTTCTAATAAACCAACTTGCGTGTCTTCAAGAGCAATACGCTTTTGTGCTACAACCTGTTCAGCCTCTTCTGCGAGTTGTTGCAAATGAGGAAGTTGAGTATGACATGACTGCAATTGGGCATAGCGTTTTAACGCGCCACTCTCTTCATTGCTTTTCGTCTTGGCCTTAAAGTTATCTCCCACAATAATGCCACCGACCGTCACGCCGAGAAGGAATTGTTCACACGATTTAAAGTCTGTAGATTCAGCACATAATTTTATTTTCGTTAAAAAGCTGGGGAACAGCCCTGAGCTTATTTTTGTCGCAACGGAATCAGCGGGAACTTCGAGTTCAGTGGGCCATAGCGTATTCATTTCGCGTTGCTCAACGACTAAATGCGTCAACCCAAGCAGTGCCGCCTCCACGCACTCTTCATACCCAGACTCAACAAC
The DNA here is from genome assembly GCF_030291895.1 of Pseudoalteromonas sp. JC3. Classification (NCBI taxonomy): domain Bacteria; kingdom Pseudomonadati; phylum Pseudomonadota; class Gammaproteobacteria; order Alteromonadales; family Pseudoalteromonadaceae; genus Pseudoalteromonas; species Pseudoalteromonas sp. JC3. Next base: position 3,581,219 of record NZ_CP127855.1, read on the forward strand.
AAGCTGCGATAACATAGTCGTAGCAGAAGTCTCCGACGTTTCCTCTGCCCAGCGTGATAACGCCTTTATTTCAGATTGCACTTCTTGTAACGCCTGAAGCGCTTTTTGAGCATGAGTCTGTGCCTGTAAGATTTCTTCTTTATTGGTTTTCTCTTGATCTTGCAACTTACCAGCTTGGCTTTGTAATTTAGCCATCGCTTGAACTAACTGATGATGTGCATCCTGAGCTTTAGCCAAGTCATTTTCCAACATAGATGCGTGATGCGCGTCAGCCTGTTCCTGCAACTCAGCCTGACGCTTATCTATGTGCAGTTTAGCTTGCTGTTGTTGCGCTAATTGGCTTGCCCCTTGCTGTACCTGAGCATGTATTTGTTGATACTGCTTCTGCGCGTCACTATACTGTGCTTCTAATTGAGTTTGCTCTGTGTCACTTTGCTCATTTGTGAGTTGAATTTCTTCCAATTGCAATAGCGCAATCTCAAGTCGCTCAGAAACTTCAGCGACTTTTTCAGCACTGCTCGCCACATACTCGGCTTGCTCGTCTTGCGCCTCAATCACTTCTTGCTGTTGTGATTTCAGTATTTGGGACTGCTCAATAAGCTGACGCTTTTTTTCAGTTAGATTGACTTTCTGTTGCTCAAGCGTTGCCAACTGGGTTTCAATTCGGTGCACGCTATGTTGTGCTTGCTCATAGCCATCATTGAAATGCTTAATTTCATGTTCTAGCGTCGCCAAAATGCTGTCATGGCCACTGTGAGCTTCATTAAAAAATGCTAATTTTTCGTTGAGTTTGGCAATTTCTTTGGCTTTTATTGCCTGCTTTTGCTCAAGGCTTTGCCACTTTAAAATTGCTATCCACGACTTTAAGTCACGTTCTTGCGACTTTAAAGACTTATATTCGCTCGCCTGTTGTGCTTGAAGTGCCAGTTTATCTAGCTGACTCTGTAGCTCTTGCCTAACATCGAGCAAACGCTCCATGTTTTCGCGAGTACTCTTGATGCGAGTTTGAGTTTCTCGTCGACGCTCTTTATATTTTGAAATTCCGGCGGCTTCTTCTAAAAAAACTCTTAACTCTTGCGGCTTACTTTCGATCAAGCGAGAGATCATCCCTTGCTCGATAATTGCGTAACTGCGAGGACCTAGGCCAGTACCTAAAAAGATATCCGTGATATCGCGCTTACGGCACTTACTACCATTTAAAAAATAAAGAGATTGGCCATCTCGCGTCACTAAGCGCTTAATGGCAATTTGGTTACGATCTGCAAACGTGCCGGGCAACCGGCCTTGAGTATTATCAAAAATCAGTTCTACAGAAGCTTGCGAGATAGGTTTACGTTTGGTCGAACCGTTAAAAATAACGTCCGTCATGGCATCGCCACGGAGGTTTTTCGCGGAGCTTTCTCCCAGTACCCAGCGAACTGCATCAATAACATTAGACTTACCGCAGCCGTTTGGCCCAACCACACATGTCATCTGGTCAGGAAACGGGATCTTGGTTGGCTCTACGAAAGATTTAAAGCCGGCCAGTTTGATGCTACTCAGTCGCATAGCTTATTATTATTGTTCGCGGTTACTTTTGAGAATAAGACAATTCATTAGTAAGATCTATGAGTTAGCAATGACAGCGTTTAATATTATCCAAAATGATCCCGGTAGCCATCGCCACATTCAATGATTCAGCACCACCAAACGCAGGAATAGTCACCTTTTTATTGATGTGCGCCGCTATGGTATCGCTAATACCATGAGACTCGCTGCCCATGACCAACACGGCATTACGACTAAATTGGCACTGATGTACGCTCTCACCACCAAGGAATGCACCATAGCACTCGCCTTGATATTGTTTTAAAAAGGCCTCGAGATCGGTTCTCACCACATTAACACGCACAAATGAGCCCATAGTGGCACTGATCACTTTAGGGTTAAATTGATCGGCGCAGTTTTCGCTTACCACGAGCTGCGTTAATCCATACCAATCAGCAAGACGAATAATGGTACCGAGATTACCCGGGTCTGAGACTCCATCTAATGCCAACACCAGCCCAGCAGTATTGATTTCTTCTGCTGGCGGCATTGCAACGACCGCTATCGCCGCATTATTTGACACCAAAGTACTCACCTTGCTCAACACTTCCTCTTCTGCTTCTACACAGTCAATATTAACGAGTTTGGATTTATACTTTGTCATGAACTCATTGGTCGCGAACAGCTGTTCAACAGCCAACCCAGCATCAACTAACTCAATCACATTCTTTTCGCCTTGTACTAAATACAGGCCATGTTGTTTGCGATATTTTTTTTGCCCTAAAGCACGAAGTAGTTTTTGTTGATTCTTGGAGATCATGTGCACCTCAAAAGTTGGATTTACCATTATACCTGTTCAGTATCAGATAAAAAGCGTTTCCACGAGGCATTAAGCTAAGAAATTATGTTATCTTGTGCCGAATGACACACAAGGCATAGAGGTAATCATGTCACCTGAGCTAACGCTTATTTTACTCAACTTTATTCTACTTTTTGTGGCCTACGTATTCGTTTACCCAAAGTTAAAAGAGAAAAGTCTCGCCAGTATCAGCAAACAAGATTTATTGGTTACTGCGGTTTCTTTAGTCGTGTCTGGAAGTTTGTACTATGGCAAGGATATCGAATTTTCGTTAGTGTTTTTTAAGAGTAATTGGGTGGTGTTTACGATTGTCGCATTTAGCGTGATTGAAATCCCATTTTTACTGTGGTTTAAGCGTCGCTATAACATTAAGTTTGGAGAGTAATAGAGAGGTAGCTACGCCTCTCTATTCGATTATCACTCAGCTCGCTTCTCGCGACCAAGTAACGCCATTGCGGCTTCTTTCACATCTTTTTGCTCATAAAGCACTTGATAGATCTGCTCAGTGATAGGCATTTCAATACCCGTGCGTTTGGCAAGTAGATAAACTTCTTTGGTATTGCGATAACCTTCGACCACCTGACCTATACTCGACATCGCCTCATCGACCGACTTTCCCGAGCCAAGTGCAAGGCCAAAACGGCGATTACGCGACTGGTTATCCGTACAAGTGAGAATCAGGTCACCAAGCCCCGCCATACCCATAAAGGTTTCAGAGCGCGCGCCTAACGCACATCCTAAACGACAAAGTTCAGCGAGTCCTCGGGTGATAAGCGCCGTTCTAGCATTCGCACCAAAACCAAAGCCGTCAGACATGCCCGCGCCAATTGCGATAACATTTTTGACCGCGCCGCCGAGCTGAATACCAATAAAGTCTTCGTTGCTATACACCCTAAACGAGCGACCGCAATGCAACAGCTCTGCGAGCTCTTCACGAAACTTTGCACAAATCGAAGACACTGAAATAGCAGTAGGTAATCCTGCGGCCATTTCTTTTGCAAAAGTAGGTCCACTTAGCACCGCCAGCGGCACATCGTCACCTAACACATCCAGTGCCACCTCTTGCAATAATCGCCCAGTATTTGGTTCGAGCCCCTTGGTTGCCCAAGCTACTTTTGCATTCTCAAGTAGCATAGGTTTAATCTTCTTTAAGGTGTCTGCAAACGCATGACTTGGCACAACCACCAAAATACGCTCGCTAGACTTAACAGCCGTTTCTAAATCGGCCTCGAGTTCAAGCGTGTTTGGAAACTGGATGTCAGGAAGATAACGTTGGTTTTTGCGCTCAGCTGCTAGCGCCTCAACGTGTTCACTATTGCGTCCCCATAGTGTCACTTGGTGACCATTTCGGGCGAAACAAATAGCAAGGGCGGTGCCATAAGACCCCGCCCCCAATACAGTTACAGCTGATTTTGCTGTACTCATCAATTATGCGTCAGCAGTTTGCTCAGGCTGTGCTTGAGCCGCACGTTGCTGCATATACTGAGCGAATAATGCGTCAAAGTTAACTGGCGCAAGGTTTAACTGTGGGAAAGTACCACGGTTAACCAGGCTAGCTACCGCTTCACGCGCATATGGGAATAGGATGTTAGGGCAGAATGCGCCTAGCATGTGTGCCATTTGCATTTCTTCAAGATCTGCAATTGCAAAGATACCAGCTTGTTGGATTTCACATAGGAATGCAGTTTCTTCACCAATAGTTGCCGTTACCGTTAGCGCGAGAACAACTTCAAAAACGTTGTCATCAAGCTTTGCTGAACGAGTGTCCATGTCTAGCTTAACTTCTGGTGTCCACTCTTTTTGGAAGATACCTGGTGAGTTTGGCGTTTCAAACGATACATCTTTAGTATAGATACGTTGAATGTTGAACTGAGCGCCTTCTTGTTGTTGTTCTGCTGCTTGGTTTTGTTCTGCCATGATAATTTCCTAAATTCTGTTGTGATCCTGCTAGTTCCTAGCAGTCATTATAAAAAGTAAGCTGAGCCAAAGCTCAATCAATCTTATGCTTGTAATAGCTTATCGAGTTCGCCTTTCGCTTCAAGCGCCATCATATCGTCGCAACCACCAATATGGCGCTCAGCGATAAAGATTTGTGGCACGGTATAGCCACCGTTGGCTTTTTCGATCATCTCGTCACGAAGCTCTGGCTGTGCGCCAATATCATACTCAGTGTATGTGACACCTTTTGCATCTAATAGTGCTTTTGCACGATGACAAAATGGACAATAGTCTTTGGTGTAAATTACGACTTGGCTCATCATAGACCTCAGTTATTTTCCGTTAGAGATTGGTAAACCCGCACTTTGCCATGCGCCAATACCACCTGATAATACGTACACTTGCTCGAATCCAGCTTTGTGCATGTTATCAGCAACAGCAGATGCCGTCATACCTGTGTTACAGACCAATATAATGGGCTTAGATTTATGTTTTTCAAGACCAGCAAAATCTTTTTGCTTGAGTTTTTCCGCATTCACCTGTTCAGAACCTGCAATGTGACCCTGGTTAAACTCTTTTGCTGCACGCATATCGAGTACCTGACCATCTTGGCGGTTAACAAGCATAGTCAACTGCTGGGGGTTAATTTGTCTAATTTTAGAAAACTGACTCTTAAACCAACTACTCACTAACATCGCGGCTAACACAACCCAAATGATGCTAAGTACCGGATGGTTACCTAAAAACGCAACGTATTGTTCCATTAATTTATCAACCAAAAATTATTAAACGATAAAGTGGCAGCAAGTATACCTGCTTTATTCTCGACAAAACAGACTTGTTCAACATGAGCAAATATCAATCTCAAAGTTGATAATTCATCACTGTGGGGCTGAATATTCATACAAAAACAGGTATTCTACTTACCAGCAACCAGAGCAAGCTTATCGAAGCGCTGCAGCCCAAGTTAGTAAATCTAACCTTGTAGCGTTTGCTATAAGACATCAACATCGTGCCTAATTCAGGATTTCAGGAGCGCAAATGACAGCTAAGAAAAAGCCATTGGTATTAATGATTTTAGACGGTTGGGGCTATCGCGAAGAAAGCGAGAGCAATGCTATTTTAGCAGCCAATACCCCAGTATTAGATGAACTATGGCGCTCTGCTCCGCACACCTTGATTTCAGGTTCAGGCCTTGATGTTGGTCTACCGGATGGACAAATGGGGAATTCCGAAGTTGGCCACGTTAACCTCGGTGCAGGACGTGTGGTTTATCAAGACTTCACGCGGATCACTAAAGCGATTGACGATGGTGAGTTTGAGCACAATCCAGCTCTGGTTGAGAATATCGACAAAGCCGTGGCAAAGGGAAAAGCCGTTCACCTAATGGGGTTATTGAGCCCAGGTGGCGTTCACAGCCATGAAGATCACATTGTTGCGGCAATTAAATTAGCAGCTGAGCGCGGTGCAACCGTTTATTTGCACGCATTTTTGGATGGCCGCGATACACCACCTCGCAGCGCACAAGCATCAATTGAAAAAATGGAAGCCTTGATGCAGTCACTCAATTGTGGCCGACTAGCGTCTATTATTGGTCGCTACTATGCTATGGACCGTGACAATCGTTGGGACCGCGTCGAGTCTGCATACAACCTGATGGTAAGTGGCGACGCTGATTTTACTTATAGTAATGGCGTTGAAGCGCTACAAGCAGCTTACGCGCGTGATGAAAATGATGAGTTTGTTAAAGCATCAGTGATCACCGAAGCTGGGCAACCTGCCGCTACTATCAATGATGGTGATACGGTTATCTTTATGAACTTCCGTGCAGACCGAGCGCGCCAGATGACCCGTGCTTTTGTCGATGCTGACTTTAACGGCTTCGAAAAACGCAAAGCACCGGACTTAAGTGCGTTTGTTATGATGACTGAATACGCTGCCGACATTAAAGCCCCTATCGCTTTCGCGCCTGAAGCACTTGTCAATGTGCTAGGTGAATGGCTAGCTAAGCACAACAAAACTCAGCTGCGTATTTCAGAAACGGAAAAATATGCCCATGTCACTTTCTTCTTTAGCGGCGGTCGCGAAGATCTCTTTGAAGGTGAAAAACGTGAACTTATTCCTTCTCCACAAGTTGCCACTTACGACTTACAACCAGAAATGAACTCAGAAATGCTAACTGATAAGTTAGTTGAAGCCATTCATAGCGGTGAGTTTGACGTCATTATCTGTAACTACCCGAATGGTGATATGGTTGGACACTCTGGTGTATTTGAAGCCGCAGTAAAAGCATGTGAAGCCGTTGATAAGTGTATCGGTCGTGTGGTTGCAGCGTTAAAAGAAACCGGTGGTGAAGCTCTGATCACAGCAGACCACGGCAATGCTGAGCAAATGCAAAACCCGAAAACGGGCCAAGCTCATACAGCACACACTAGTGAGCCTGTACCGTTTATTTATGTAGGTCGTGATGCAGAGCCACAAGCAGGAAAAGCACTAAGCGATGTTGCACCAACAATGCTGCATTTACTTGGTATGGAGCAGCCTAGCGAGATGACAGGCACTCCAATTATGCGTTTAAAATAACGGCCTGCCTGTATGCCGTTAAAAACGACATTTCACTATGCCGCACTTCTCGGTGCGGCGTTACTCATGACAACAGCGCCCGCTGTTGCCAACGAATCTAGAACCAAACAAGACTTAAGCGAAGTTCAGCAACAGCTTAAAGCTAGCCAACAAGCATTAGAAAAGCAGCGCGGTGAAATTAACAGTCACGAAGCAAAGCTCAAAGCCTTCGAACTTGATATTGCCAAAAGTGCCAAAGCTATCTCACTCACAGAAATCGGGATCAAAGAAAACCAAACCGAGCAGGCCGAACTTAAAAAGCAAGAAAGCACGCTGTTAAACGACAAGAAAAAATTTGAAAAGATCCTTGCGGCTCAGCTAAAAAGTGCCTACATGACGGGCTCTCATGATTATTCTAGAATGTTACTTAATCAAGAGCATGCAACAAAGCTCGAGCGCACCATTGCCTATTATGATTACCTAAATAAAGCACGTATTAAACAACTCGAACAACTGAAATCTATCGGCCAAGAATTGGCACAGACTCAAGCTGAGTTAGCAAGAACACAAGCACGCTTAGAAGCGCTACAAAACCATCAGAATGAACGCTTGGAAGCGCTCAAGAAGGCGCAGCAAGAACGTCAAAACCAGCTTGCAAACCTAAATAACAAACTCAGTGAAACACGCTCTGCCATTGCTTATTTAAAAGAAAATGAACAAACCTTAATCCAAACGTTAGAAGAGCTTGCCAAGGCACAAAGAGAAGCCGAAGTACGTTTAGATGGATTAGCCAAACTCAAAGGCAAAATGAGTTTACCAACCAAAGGTCGAATTAAACATAAATTCGGCCAAAGCAAACATGCAGGCATGAATTGGAAGGGCGTCCTCATTGGTGCAAAAGAAGGGGCTGAAATTGCGAGTGTCGCCCCCGGTCAAGTTGTGTATGCAGATTGGTTAAATGGCTTTGGCTGGGTTATTGTGCTCGATCATGGCCATGGTTTTATGAGTCTATACGGCCACGCACAAACGCTGCTTCGCGATGTTGGCGATCAAGTTCGCAGTGGTGAAGTGATCGCTTTGGTAGGACAAAGCGGCGGACAAAGAGATCCTGGTCTATACTTTGAAATACGGCATAAGGGAAGCGCTGTAGATCCGATAAAATGGTGCAGATCCAGTTAACTGAATAACCCGTGCTGCACCTTGATGAGGAGCAGCACATGAATAGACAAACCCGTTTTTACGCGCTCGCAGCGCGCTATGTTGCATTATTAAGCTTCCTGCTTTTGTTAAGTTTTAGCGCTTTTAGTCACGCGTCTACACAAAAGTTCTCGGCTCAAGAAATCGATGAAATCCTGTATCATATTCACACCTATTATGTTGAAGACTTGCCTCTCAGTCGCTACAACGCGGGCAACTTATCGAGCCTCTTTGATAATTTAGATCCCTACTCTAAATACCTCAATGAGGAAGACTTGGAATCCATCTTCAGTGCAGCAAATGGGCGCTACACGGGACTCGGTATTGAAGTCGAAGAGCAAGATAATTACGTGATTATCTTGGATACCCTGCCCAATTCACCAGCAGCCCAAGCAGGCATAGAGAGCGGTGATAAACTCCATGCAATCAATGGCGCTAATGTCGCGGGTAAATCGATAGAAGAAGTGTCTGCCCTACTCAAAGCTGCAAATAAAAATCTCATCAATTTAGTAGTATTAAGACAAGACGAGCTGGTTGCACTTGAGCTTAAACGTCAAGAGATAGTCATTGAAAGTGTCGCCAGTAAACTCTTAAACGACGGCACCGGCTTTTTAAGCGTCAACAGTTTTAATCATCACACCTACCATGATGTTGCAAGACACATAAACCGACTACAAGTACAGTTAGGTAGTCCGTTGAAAAAGCTGGTTATTGATTTACGTGACAACCCAGGTGGTACACTTAATAGTGCCGTGGCAATCTCAGATCTTTTTTTAGATAGTGGCACAATCGTCACGACCAAAGGCCGCTTCTATGACGCCAATCAGGCTTACATTGCAAAGCGGGGAGATATTTTAAATGGTGCGCCTATTTTGGTATTAATCAACAATAATTCCGCTTCAGCTGCCGAGATTTTAGCCGCCGCACTCAAGGATAATAAACGTGCCTTAGTCGTTGGCTTACGTTCCTATGGTAAAGGCTCGGTTCAATCCTTGATCCCGATTGGCAATGGCACTACTGCATTAAAGTTAACGACAGCGAGATACTACACACCTGCAGGTACATCAATTGAAGGTAAAGGCATAGAGCCCGATGTATATTTTACCAAACAAGCGCTTTCCCTGTTGGATAAAAGCGCTATAATCACTGGTGAAGAATCAATCAAAACAACAGGTATTGAACAACTTGCCTCGCATTGGCCTAAGGCACTGGCGTTAGTTCAATCACAGTAAATAAAAAACGGTCCTGTAGGGCTGTAAACTATAATAATAATTTGTGTGCTAAAAAAAATAATCGGGATAATACTGGCCTGCATGACTTTTGCAGTGCCAGCAAAACAGTTTGCCATTGTTATAGACGATATTGGCAATCACCAACGTGACTTAGAGTTGCTGTCCTTACCGGGTGGGATCACCTTTTCGATCCTGCCCCATACGCCTTTTTCTCAACAATTTGCCTTTGCAGCCAGCCGCCAACAACGCGAGCTTTTATTGCATGTGCCAATGCAGGCACAAGACACGGAAAAGGCCCTTGGTCCGGGCGCATTAACCACCGATATGGAAAAGTGGCAGTTGCAAATGACACTTGGCAATGCGCTATCGACACTGCCTCAGGTTAAAGGCGTAAACAATCACATGGGCTCAGCATTAACAGAACAAATAGAGCCAATGAAATGGACAATGGAAATACTAAAAAAGCGCGGATTATACTTTTTGGATAGCCGTACCACTAGCCACAGTCAAGCCCAATATGCTGCCAACCTTTACGGCGTAAAAAACGTCGCTCGACAGGTCTTTCTAGATAATGATATATCCACTGAGGCGCTCAACAAGCAGTGGCAACATATGCTTAAGCTACTTGATAATCACGAGCATGTTATTATCATTGCGCACCCATATAAGGAAACCGCCGCCTTTCTTGCAGCCAAGTTAGCTGAGCTTGAAAGTATTGATGCCAAACTGGTACCCGTCTCTCAACTGGTTGAACAAAAATACGTACGACTTGCAGAAATTGCTGAGCAGCATGCTATTTCCGGACAATTAAGACTCCAAGAATAAAGATTAACAATGATTATCATCAGACAGTTTCAAAACGGCGAAGAAGCCGTGCTACGCAAGCTTATGTTTGACACAATACGCTCGGTAAATGTACAGCATTACTCCAATAGCCAAGTTAATGCATGGGCACATAGCGACGTTGCCGATAAAGGCTGGCAAGACCGATTAAGGAACAATCAGCCCCTTGTCGCCGTACTAAATGGTAAAATTGTTGGCTTTGCCGATATCCAAGCTGACGGTCTTATTGATCACTTTTTTTGCCATGCGGAACATCAAGGCCAAGGCATAGGTAAAGCACTTATGCTCGCACTCTTAGAACACAGCAAAATAACCAACACAACGCGCTTATTTTCCCATGTTAGTAAAACGGCTAAACCTTTCTTTGAATATTTTGGTTTCCAAGTGATAAAGGAACAACAAGTGACGGTTCGTGGCGAAGTGTTAACTAATTACCTGATGGAAAAGAGTATGCCTGCCTGCTAGCAGGCATACGAACTTTCTTCCCTAATCTATGGGCGCAAACCGCGTGGGTAAGGCACTAAATTGCAAGGATGGATTTTGCTTCATCCACGTTTTCTTATTAGGGATTTGGATCTTAAATTCATCATCCGTCACAAACTTTTGGGTTTTACCCTTGGCATTCACAAACTGAATTGATGCAGGCTCGGTAAATGTAAACTCTAGTTCATCAAAGCTTGGAGCAAACCAAGACAAGCTACCTGCCATCAACTCAACAAAAGCGTCCATATCCTCTAAAAGAATAAACAAATCGCGATACATAACCTGCTGCTTAGTCAACGGCGCTATATCGGTATTGACCAGAATCGCAACGGCACCTTTTTCTTGATTGATCACTAAATTAACTTGATCTGCACGAGACTGCGGGAGAATAGGTAAATCAATATTGCCGTCTTTGTCTATGATACCGTTGGCAATGATCTTGTCATCTTGCTCCAGCCAAAGTTTAACATCCTCTAGCGCGATATCAGGCTGCTTCACTTCCACAGTAAATTTAGACAAGATATATTGCGACTGCGCTTTGTTGGCGATTAAATCTAGAATTTGATTAATCTCACCATATTCAACACTTCGCTCAGCGGCGAAAACAGAGTTGCAAAGTAAGCTCGCAACAGCACCTAACATCAGTAACTTTTTCATTGGGTTATCCTTTATTATTGTTGTCTTCATATGAGGAGTTCTTCGAGAAATAGTTCAAAACTTGATCTCAATTCCATACATGCCAAATAGATCAGGCTAAACTCAACATAAGCATATGGAGTGAAAAGGAGTAGCAGATGACCCAAACCGTAGCTGATTTAATGACCCCAGATCCGTTCGCAGTGATTGCTGAAAATACCTTGCAAGATGCGCACAATTTAATGAAAGAAAAAAATGTTCGTCACATTCCAGTGATTGACGAAGCAGGAGCCTTGGTTGGTATGCTCACGCAAAAGATTATGATCGCCAAGGTAATGGGAATAATGGCAACCTATGGCGCAAATGCGCTTGCAAGAAAAGAAAAGCAAACAAAAGTACAAGATATTATGGCGACCGATTTTGCGAGCGTGCGCCCAAGCCAATCACTACAAGATGTGGTGCGCTTTTTTGTCGATAATCGCCATGGCTGTATGCCTGTGGTAGACGAGCAAAACAAATTGGTTGGTATACTCACTTCATCAGACTTTGTGCGACTCGCTGCTGCACTCTTGTCTTAAACGTGGTAACAAGCGAGTGTATTCCACTGACTCGCGGAATACACTCAGCTATTAGCATGATTACGCTTTTTCTTGGAGCGTTCTCGCTACAGTTCTCATACCTAAAGTCGTTGCACCCGCAGCCCATTGACCACTAGCGCTATTTTGGAAAGAAGCCGCAAGGTCGATATGCACCCAACCTTGACCTTCATTTGGTACAAAGCGAGATAGGAAACCCGCTGCATTTGATGCACCACCAAAACCGCCACCTTTTTGCGCTCGGCTGTTAGCAGTATCCGCATAAGGCGATGGACAGTTATTTTGGTGCCACTTTTCTAGAGGCAATGGCCACGCGGCTTCAAATTCGTCACTCGCGAACTGCTGCACATCACCGACAAGTGTTTTGTCTAAACCAAATAACGCATTGTACTCTTGGCCTACAGCAACGAGCGCGGCGCCCGTTAATGTCGCGGCATCAATGATAAGCTCTGCGCCTGTTTCACCGGCAGCCATCAAGCCATCAGCAAGCACCAAGCGACCCTCTGCATCGGTATTTACGATTTCAACTGTGGTACCATTTTTGTAGGTAAGAATATCACCTAACTTATAGGCATGGCCTGAGATAAGGTTCTCAGCACAACATAGGAACAACTTAACACGACGGTCAAAACCACGTTGAATAGCCAGCGCTAAACCAGCCGTTACGGTTGCGGCCCCGCCCATATCACACTTCATCGTAAGCATGCCTTCGCTTGGCTTAATCGAGTAGCCACCTGAGTCAAACGTGATCCCTTTACCCACAAGCGCAGCGCTAACTGGTGCGTCATCATTACCTGTTGGGTTGTAGTCAAGCTCAAGCAACACAGGAGGACGCTCACTGCCGCGTCCCACTTCGTGGATACCAATCCATTGCTGCTCTAACAGCGCGTCGCCTTTAATGATTTGATAGCTAACATGCTCAGGTGCCAATGACTGAATAAACTCAGCCGCTTTTCCAGCAAGGCTTTCAGGATAAATATCTTCGGCCGTCCCGTTGATCATCTGACGCATCCATGTTGCCGACGCTTTTAGTGCATCAAGTTCGTTAAGACTTGACTGGTCGTTGTCAACAAACACCACACCATCTAATGCTTTTGGTGACACAAAACCTTGATAAAAAGCCCATTGAGATTCAGTACACCACAAGCCACCTTCTAGATGAACTTGTTTAATCCCTTGTTGTGCGATGCTACGAGCCGCCTTTTGAATATTCTTCAGCGTTTCGTCTTGTTGTAAATGGATAAAAGCACCGTCCTTTTCAAACGACAATGCAGCACCAGCAGATAAATACTCTGGTTTTGCGTCTTCACTCAGTCGTACAATAAATTTCTCTGACATTCTCTTTTCACTCTTGTGCTTGTAAGTGTGGTTAAGTGTACACTAGCCACTAAATACACCCAACCTAAAGCGACCAATGAAGTTTTCTAGGCAATTACAACAAGCAACCTTGCTCAAACGATATAAACGCTTTCTAGTCGATTTACGCGCCCCAAGTGGTGACGAATTCACCGTACACTGCGCCAATACGGGTAGAATGACCAATTGTGCAGATCCGGGATTTACGGCCTATTACTCCACCAGCGATAACCCTAAACGAAAGTACATTCATTCGTTGGAGCTGACGCAAGATAATGATGGTCATTTTATTTGTGTAAATACAGCGGTGGCCAATAAAGTGTCTGTTGAGGCCATAGAGCAAGGAAGAATAACGCAACTGCAAGGCTACAAAACACTTCAAACTGAAGTGAAATACGGGGCTGAAAATAGCCGAATTGATATTTTGTTGAGCGACCTCGAAAATGGACAATCCTCGCAATTCTGCTACGTTGAAGTAAAGTCGGTGACTTTGCTCGAGCAACAGCAAGGTTTTTTCCCTGATGCAGAAACCTTAAGAGGTCAAAAACATCTTAGAGAATTAATCCACATTAAACAGCAAGGTCATCGTGCGGTGTTACTGTTTGCCGCGCTCCATACAGGGATAAATTGTGTCAAACCAGCCAGCCATATCGATCAAAAATATGCAGCGTTAGTAAAAGAAGCAATTTCTCATGGAGTAGAAATCATTGCTTACCGAGCGCATATTGACGACAACCAAGTACAATTAATTGAAGAAATTCCTTTTGATTACGCTTGACTTTTTTCATGCTGCCCACATATAGCCGTGATAGTTTTCTCCCCCAAATAGTTAAACATTGAAAAAAGTGGCTGACATTTGCAGTAAAAAAGTGTTTGCTAAGGGGTAAAGATTTTGCTATTTATACCCGCCGGCGAAAGCTGGGGTTATGTATTAAGGATTTAGGAGAATGGTATGCCAGACCAGAAAAAACTAGGGTTATTGGCTCAAGCCGGTGTAGAACCTTATCAAGAAAAGCCAGGCGAAGAATACATGAATGAAGCACAACGTGCTCATTTCAAAGCGATATTAGAAGCATGGCGTGCCGATCTACGTAATGAAGTAGATCGTACTAAGACACACATGCAAGACGAAGCGGCAAACTTTCCTGATCCTGTGGACCGTGCAGCGCAAGAAGAAGAGTTTTCTCTTGAACTGCGTACTCGCGACCGCGAGCGTAAGCTAATCAAGAAAATTGAGAAAACACTTCAACTTATCGAAGATGATGACTTCGGCTTTTGTGAGTCGTGCGGTATTGAAATCGGCATTCGCCGTTTAGAAGCGCGTCCAACAGCTGATCTTTGTGTTGATTGTAAATCTCTCGCAGAAATCAAAGAAAAACAACAAGGCAGAGGATAATCTCAGCCCTGTGTCCCCAAGCTTAAAGCAAACTGGGAGCTATCGCGGTCGATTTGCTCCCTCGCCTTCTGGACCGCTTCATTTCGGCTCTCTAGTGGCCGCCCTGAGTAGCTATTTAGATGCAAAAGTCAATCAAGGTAAATGGCTCGTTCGCATCGAAGACATAGATACACCGCGCGTAGTTGCGGGTGCTGCCGACAATATATTAACCACTCTTGAAGCATATGGCCTTTATTGGGATGAAGACGTTGCCTATCAATCACAGCGCCATGCTCTATACCAAGCCTATTTGACGACACTGAAATCAGACTCCCTTGTGTATGCATGTCAATGTACAAGAAAGCAAATTAAAGCAATGGGTGGGTTTTACGACAATCATTGCCGAGCTTTAGCGCTAAGTTGGCAAGATAATGCTTTACGCCTACAGCAGCGCTGTCCAGTTACTGAATTTAATGATGCAATACAGGGCATGGTTGTCATTCCCCCTGCAATTGCGCATGAAGATTACATCGTTAAACGCCGCGATGGCTTATTTGCTTATCAATTGGTGGTGGTCGTTGACGACATAGAGCAAAAGATTAGTCATATCGTGCGTGGTGCCGACCTGCTAGAACCCACAGCAAGACAAATTAGTTTATTTCGGCAACTCAATCAGCCATCACCTAAGTACGCTCACGTACCACTGGCTGTCGCAGAGCCCGGATATAAGTTATCTAAGCAGAATCATGCTCCAGCTATTGATAACCATAACCCGTTACCAACCCTTTATGCCGCGCTGCGTTATTTGCATGTGCCGGTCGATTCTCTCCATAATTATCAAGATGTTGAGGCATTACTGACTCACGCTATTGATATTTTTAGTCTAGATAGCGTTCCTAAAGTACAAGAAATTCAACTAGACTCTCTAGAAAATGGCGATTTTGCTTTTCGCCCACTGTTTTCAAGTACTTCAATTTAGTCTCATTTGAGTATATGATAGCGAGCCTTAAATGCGACCTGTTTTAAGACAAAAGCAGTGGTTCACAACAACTAGAATAGAAAACTTGATTGCTCAGGAGACGAGTTATTATTTCCAAGCTTGTAAACTTTTGCCGCCAGTTTGTAACTGGAAAAGGCGATGAGACGGTGAAAATGGCCAGCCCGACACCTGCGATAATTCCTCGCAGCGAGCATGGTATATCTCGTAAACAATTTAGCCCTAACGCTATCAAAGTGCTCTATCGCTTAAAAGACGGTGGCTATGATGCCTACCTAGTTGGTGGTTGTATCCGCGATATCATGCTAGGAATAGAGCCTAAAGACTTTGATGTCGTTACCAATGCGACACCTGAACAAATCAAAAAGCTCTTCCGTAACTGTCGCTTAATAGGTCGTCGCTTCCGCCTTGCGCACATTGTTTTTGGACGAGAAATTATTGAAGTTGCCACCATGCGTGGCCATCATCAAAGTGATGACTCTTGTGCCACGACAAGTCAAGCCAGCGAACACGGGCAGCTATTACGCGACAATGTCTACGGCAGTATTGAAGAAGACGCCGAGCGCCGCGACTTTACTATCAATGCGCTATATTATTCGATCAATGACTTTACTTTACGCGACTTTGCCGGTGGTGTTGCTGACATTAAAGCGCGTAAAATTGAGCTGATTGGCGATCCTGAAACTCGCTATCGCGAAGATCCGGTACGTATGCTGAGAGCTATCCGCTTTGCAACCAAACTGGATATGGAGATTGCTACGCCGACCCGCACTCCGATTAAAGCATTAGCGCCGTTACTTGGGCATATCCCAGCTGCACGCTTGTTCGAAGAAACGCTAAAGCTATTTTTAAATGGTAAAGCGGAAGAAAACTTTCTTCAGATGCGTGAATACGGCTTGTTTGCACAATTATTCCCGGCGTTAGATAAAATCCTAGCACAGCCTGATAATGACTTTGAGCGTCGCTTTATTCAGCAAATGTTTGCCAATACGGATAGCCGTATCAACGCGGATAAAAAAGTAACCCCTGCATTTATCTATGCAGCACTTTTATGGTTCCCTATTTTAGCTAAAAGCGAAGCGCTCGCGGCCGAAGGTATGAATGAATATGATGCCTTTATGCAAGCCATTAATCACGTCCTTGCTGAAAATGCTAAACACGTTGCAGTGCCTAAACGCTTTACTTTAGGTGCCCGAGATATCTGGCATATTCAACAACGCCTAGATAAACGTTCAGGCCAGCGTGCATACCGCCTAAGCTTGCAGCCGAGATTCAAAGCAGCATATGATTTCCTATTATTGCGTGTTGAAAGTGGTGAACAAGAGCAAGAAGAACTTGCAGCTTGGTGGACTGACTACCTCAAGAATGACGTCACCGGCCAAAAAGACATGGTGCGCAACTTAGGTAACCAAAGCAAACCTAAGCGTCGTTATAATAGACGTAAGCCAAAAAGAAAACCGAAAGAAGATTAAATGAATATTGCGTACATTGGATTGGGTGCAAACCTATCCGAACCGATGGCACAAATACAGCGAGCACTCGATGTGCTCGCCGCCCATCCAGACCTCTCGCTTGTCCAGCACTCTAGCCTGTATGGCTCAAAACCTATGGGCCCTCAAGATCAACCTGATTATGTGAATGCCGTAGCAAAACTAGCGACATCATTAACAGCAGCATCTTTACTCGATGTGTTGCAACAAATAGAGCTTGAACATGGTCGTGTACGCAAAGCTGAGCGCTGGGGACCGCGCACGCTCGATTTGGATATACTGCTTTTTAATACCGACACCATTAACAGTGATAGACTGACGGTGCCACATTACGGCTTGAAAGAAAGAGAATTTGTCGTCTATCCACTGTTAGAGATAGCGCCAGAACTCAAATTACCTGATGGCACTGAGCTTAGCTCTTTAACACAAAAGTTACCACTTAACGGATTAACAATCCTCAAATAAACCAATCCAAGGGGTTTACCATGGCAAAAATTTCCGTCTCAACACTTGCCAAAATGAAGCGTGAAGGAACAAAAATAACAGCCCTCACCGCATACGATGCAAGTTTTGCAAAGTTATTTCACGACAATGGCGTAGATGTCATCTTAGTGGGTGATTCTCTGGGTATGGTTTTACAAGGTGGTGAAGACACTTTAGCCGTTACCACGGATGACATTGCCTATCACACCCGTTGTGTCAGAGCTGGTAGTAAAGAGCTATTCGTTATCGCCGATATGCCTTTTATGAGCTATTCAGATCCGCAGTCAGCCTGTCAGAATGCAGCTACCTTGATGCGCTCTGGTGCTAATATGGTTAAGCTTGAAGGTGGTGAATGGCTTTACGACAGCATTGCACTGCTTACTCAGCAAGGGATCCCAGTTTGTGGTCATTTAGGTTTAACCCCACAATCAGTGCACGTGTTTGGCGGCTTTAAAATTCAAGGTCGTGAAGAAGCACAAGCGCAAAAGATGATAGCCGATGCACAAGCGTTAGAACGTGCTGGTGCACAAATGATTGTGATTGAATGCGTACCTTCAGCACTGGCTAAACGCATTACCGACGCAGTGACAATTCCAGTCATTGGTATTGGCGCAGGTAAAGAGACCGATGGCCAAATTTTGGTTATGCATGACTTGGTTGGTATTTCTGCAGGATATATTCCTAAGTTTTCGAAGAACTTCCTGCTCGAAACTGGCAACATGCCAGATGCGGTGAAAAAGTTTTGTGCAGACGTGCAATCAGGTGAGTTCCCGGGGCCTGATCACGAATTTAATTAAATTTGCGATGAGCGATGCTTATCGCTGAGTCTGATCCAAGCGTTTTGTTTGGGTTAGTATTGTTATTATTGAGTTAGAGTACAACATGCAATCAGTTACTGAGATTAAATCGTTACGAAGCCAGATTAAAGCTTGGCGCCAACAAGGGTTGAGCATTGCCTTCGTACCAACGATGGGCAACCTTCACCGTGGTCATTTTTCCTTAGTAGAAAAAGCAAAAACCCTAGCGGATAAAGTCGTTGTCAGTATCTTTGTAAATCCAATGCAATTTGGTGCGAACGAAGACCTCGACAGCTATCCACGTACGCTTGAGCAAGACAAGCAAGGCCTTGCAGAACTAGAAACTGATATTGTGTTTACGCCTACCGTTGAGACCATATATCCTAACGGCCTAAATGCGCAAAGTTTTGTTGATGTACCAGGAGTATCAGAAGGACATTGTGGTGGCACACGCCCAGGACACTTTCGTGGCGTTGCAACGGTTGTCACTAAACTGTTTAACTTAGTACAACCTGATTTTGCCTGCTTCGGTGAAAAAGACTTTCAACAGTTACAGGTTATCAAAACAATGGTGAAAGACCTGTCTATTCCTGTTGAAGTGATTGGTGTTGCGACTCAAAGAGAAGTTTCTGGACTGGCGATGAGCTCACGTAATGGCTACCTCTCTGAATCAGAAAAAGACACTGCTAAAGTACTTTTTCAAGCACTAAAAGCAGCAGCTGGCGCTTTAGAAAATGGCGAAAAAGATTTTTCGAAGGTAACAAAAAATGCAACAGAAATGCTGCATAATGCAGGTTTAAAGTTGGATTATTTTAACATTTGTCAAAAAGATAGCTTGAAACCTGCTACACTCGAGGATAGTCAACTCGTCATTCTTGCCGCAGCTTTTCTCGGTAAAGTCAGACTGATTGATAATATTCAAGTCACAGTCTAAGGAATAATAATGAAAATTGCGTTCGCCTTGTTAGTACTTTCTACCACCCTACTGGGGTGTAGTAACTCTATCTCACCTGAGTTGAATCAATGTGCACAACAGAATTATCAATGCGAGCGCAACTGTGAGATGCAAAACACGCCAGAGACAATGTCGTTACAGATATGCACGGATAAATGTATTGAGCAGTATAATGCCTGTAAAGTACAGGCTGAAAAAATTACCGAGAGCAAACGATAGTTTGCTCTTTTTTAGCAAAAAATCCCCTTTATTCTTTTAAATACAAATACCTCCTGACTCCAGCAGTTATTTTTTATTCACCTTTTTAGAATATTTTGCGATACAATAAACTGGTCTGATGAGATAGACATACAACACCAACTTAGCTTGGCTTAAGGCTTGATTTACTAAACAATGCAGGTTGTAAGCACTAACTTTTCTTAATAACTTGTTATTTCTGGTTTTTATTCTAATCTCTAAGACAAAAGTAACACGACTGTTGAGCTCAGTATCAGTGCTTTTAATGCGTGTTACAGACACGACTCTTTGCAAAGAAAATGGGAATCAATATGAAAAAATCTGCAATTGCATTAGCGATAGCGCTTGGGACAGTGAGTTTTCAAAGTGCCGCTGAGATCAGAATTAATGGTTTTGCTTCCATTATTGGTGGTCAAACGCTAGATAGTGACGACACACTATATGGCTATGATAATGATTTTGATATGGAGAATCGTAGCTTATTCGCCTTACAACTTTCCGCCGATCTACAAGAAAGTCTAACTGCCACAGCACAGATCGTAGGCCGTGGTCAGAATGACTTTGATGCCGAGTTTGAATGGGCATACTTAACTTATGCGATTTCAGACTCGTCACAGATAAGCGCAGGTAAAATGCGTATACCATTCTATCGCTATTCTGACTTTTTAGATGTGGGTTATGCATACCGCTGGGTTAAACCACCTCAATCTGTATATAACCTAAGCTTTAGCACCTATAACGGATTGAGTTATATCCATAATTCGACATTAGGGGAATGGGAAAGCACTGTACAGCTAGCTTTAGGCAGCGTAGATGACGACATTGTTGCTATTACCTATTCAGATGAAGCCGAGTTAAATAACACGGTAGGTATTAACTGGACACTAAGCAGAGATTGGTTCAGTGCGCGTGCGGCCTACTTTGCTACCGAAGCGAGCATTAGCGCAGCTAATAGCCCTGAACTATCGGGATTATTGGCAGGGTTAACTGGCTACGGGCTAACGCAACAAGCGGATGATATTGCTGTCGATAAAGATGATGCTTACTTTGCCGCGATTGGTATTGCTATCGACTACAACGATATCTTGTTCGATGCAGAATACACTCAGTTTGAAGTGGATAACAGCATACTTGCTAAACAACAGCAGTATTACGCTTCCCTCGGTTACCGTATTGATGCATGGACAGTCCACCTAACCTACGAACACAATGAAGATAAGAATGACAACGACGAGTTTAACTCTGTCCCACTCACCATCACCGCTCCAAATGGTGTAACCATTCCTGTCACGACCGATCCAACCAATCCAAATGCACCTTATTTAAGAACACTTGTTAATGGTGCGCTTGCAGGCGCTCGTGCAGAATCAGAAACGTGGAGTATTGGTGCACGTTATGACTTCCATCCGTCAGCAGCATTCAAGATTGAACTAAACCAATTCGATAACACGCTAACAGATCAAAAAGTTGAACTGTTGAGCTTCGGTATCGATTTAGTATTCTAACGGAGGTTAATATGATTAAAAAAATAATGACCTTAGGGCTACTATTAGCCAGTCAGGCAGTTTTAGCAGATGTTGCTGTTATCGTGAACTCAGCAAATGCATCTACTGTAGATGATGGTACTATCAAAAAATTATTCCTTGGCAAAAGCAAATCATTTGCCGATGGTAGTAGTGCGACCCCTGTGAATCAGGATGGTAACGCGGTATTTGACGAGTTTAACGACAAAGTGATTGGTAAATCTAGCTCTCAGCTAAATGCCCATTGGTCTAAATTAGTATTCACCGGTAAGGGAACACCTCCGAAGAAGCTAGATAGCGATCAAGCGGTAATCGATTTTGTTTCGAGCAATGCAGACGCAATTGGTTATATCGATGCTACTAAAGTAACCGGTGCCGTCAAAGTGATTGGTAAATACTAGGGCCTGTTGACCTTTGCTGTTTGATTTTTGTTCTTCTGAGTGGGTTTTGGTCGCGACGCCCGACTTGCCGCCTAGTGATCTAGGCAAAAGTTGAGCAACAATGAACAAAGCGCACTCAGGTGAACCCAAAGGGCAGCGCTTGATTGGCATTTCTACTGTGTTCTCGCCTGACTCACATAGAATGACTATGCTACGCAGGCTCTGCCTTGTATAAATACCAATCAAACTGCTGCAAAAGCAAACTTGAAAGATAAACAGGCCCTAATATTCCTCATCAAATAAAAACAGCCACTTAATGTGGCTGTTTTTATTTATCGTTTAAAAATTAAAGCATTAGACTCTAAATTTTGAGGTTGCATCTTTCAAGTTGTCGGACAGTACATGGAGATTCTCAGCAACGTCTTGTACTTCATTCAACGCTTGCATTGTGTCTTGGAAAGACTGGTGCATAGATGTCACATTGTTTACTACCATAGCGGCTACCGAGGTCTGTTCCTCCGTTGCCGCAGCAATTTGACCATTCATGCTATTAATTGACAAGATTTGTGCTGCTATCTGCTCAATCGACTGCCCAGTTTGTGCAGCAGCTTCAGCATTATTAATTGCCATACTGCTTGCACTTGTCATTGCTTTCACCGCTTGATTTGCTGCTTCTGTTAGCACATTTAAAAGTTCTCTTATCTCATTGGTCGACTTTGCTGTTCTTGAGGCTAATTCGCGGACTTCATCAGCAACCACCGCAAAACCTCGACCTTGCTCACCAGCACGAGCCGCCTCAATCGCAGCATTCAAGGCAAGTAAATTGGTTTGCTCTGCAATTGATGTGATCACATTTAAGATTTGCGTCACGTTCTGTGTATCATCAGCTAGCTTATTGATCGTCTCTGCTGCATGATTAATTTCTTCACTTAACGCTTGTGATTCGTTAACTGACACCTGAATTTGGCGCTTACTCTGCTCAACTTCTTGTTCTGCCAGCTGAGCAGCATCAGAAGCTTGTGACGCTGAATGAGAGATATCACCCACACTTAACCGCATTTCTTCCATAGACTGACGTACTACTTCCGCGTCATGCGTTTGTTGATTCGTTGCCCCTTCAGCTTTTTCCATCCCCTGAATAAGGCGACTTGAGTCTTTCATCAAAGGTTCGACGACACTCATCACCTCAACAACAGCCCCTTTTAGTAACCCGACAAATTCATTAAAGTTTATGGA
Source organism: Pseudoalteromonas sp. JC3 (assembly GCF_030291895.1). Classification (NCBI taxonomy): domain Bacteria; kingdom Pseudomonadati; phylum Pseudomonadota; class Gammaproteobacteria; order Alteromonadales; family Pseudoalteromonadaceae; genus Pseudoalteromonas; species Pseudoalteromonas sp. JC3. The sequence goes on from NZ_CP127855.1 coordinate 3,603,921, forward strand.
TACCTGGCCAATTTCATCGTGAGAGCGCACATTGAGCGTGGTGGACAAAGAACCCTGCCCTTGCGCTAATAGTTTCAGATTTTGCGCCGCATCCTTAGCTGAGTTGCCTATACCTCTTGCGATCATAACCGCTAAGAAAACCAGCACAAGTAAAGAAATAACGGCCACAATCAACATTATCGTGAGCGCGTTTGCTGAGCGCTCTTCGGTATTTTGAAGTAATTCAACAAAACGATCATTCGCGTTCGTTTTAGCCTTGGTAAAATCTGCGACTAAGCCTTCGTAGATTTCAGTTTTCTTTTTGGCATCTTCTTGGATACGGGAAAAATCAGCTGTACCATCTATCATTCCTCCAGCAATTTGTTGCGCAATTTTGCCGTACTGCGTAAGTTCATCGCTATTATCTGAGGGCATAAAGCCACTTTGTACCGACTCAATTTTTTGCAAGTTAGCTTGGATTTGCTGTTGATATTCTTTTGCTTTATCTAATAATTCAGCATCCCCGAAGGTTACAGCTTGAGTGAATAGCTCATCTAAATTCTGCAGCTTATTTGCGTTTTCTGTGGCGAGGTTAAGAATTTTGTATGTCTGCTCCTCTAATTCATTTAAGGCCCTTTGGTTAGAACTAATAGCGTTGTAATTAACAAACACGATAACCACAAAAGCGACAACCGCAACGAGCGTAATTGCGTGGATCTTTTTGGTGATACTAAGATCAGCAAAAGCAGTACCTAGACTCATATATACACCTTTTGAAGTAAGACGAGTTCATTATCGACTGATTTATTATAAATTTTAACTAAATATAGAATATTTCCAGCTTTTTTGCCGCCTGAGGATGAAGATTTAAACAAATTATTCAATCTGGGAACATAGAAGTGTGAAAATAAAAAATGCCGCTCAACGAGCGGCATCAATAACAACAAGTAATTAGCGGGTTGAGTAATTGATTAAAGTAAACCTAACTTTTTCAATTCACGTGTCGCCATTTCGCTAGAAAGAGGAACGTAACCATCTTTCTCAACGATCTTTTGACCTTCTTTAGACAATACCATCTTCAAGAATTCAGCCTCGATAGGTGCTAATTCTTTATTAGGGTGCTTGTTCACATATAGGTATAGGAAGCGAGACAGTGGGTATTTGCCCTGTGCCACATTTTCTAATGTTGCATCAACGTAGTTCGTGCCTTTTTTCGCCAATGGTACGGTACGTACGCCTGACGTTTTATAACCGATACCAGAATAACCAATCGCATTCACTGAAGACGAGATAGACTGTACTACAGACGCAGAACCTGGCTGCTCGTTAACATTATTGCGGAAGTCACCTTTACACAGTGCTTTTTTCTTGAAGTAACCATAAGTACCAGATACTGAGTTACGACCATAAAGCTGAATATCTTTTGCTGCCCAATCACCCGTTAGACCAACATCACTCCAGCGATTTGCCTGTGCTGCCGAACCACACTTGCGCGTTGAAGAGAAGATTGAATCAACCTGTTCAATTGTTAAGCCTTCAATTGGGTTATCTTTGTGTACAAATACTGCGAGCGCATCAATTGCTACGCGGATTTCTGTTGGCTTATAACCATAACGCTTTTCAAAAGCTTCGATTTCTTTTGATTTCATCTTACGGCTCATTGGGCCGAAGTTTGCCGTTGCTTCCGTTAGTGCAGGTGGCGCAGTAGAAGAACCAGCAGCTTGAATTTGGATATTTACGTTAGGGTAAATTCTTTTATATTCTTCTGCCCAAAACGTCATCATGTTGGCAAGCGTATCAGAACCTACAGAAGAGAAGTTTCCTGAGATACCGCTGGTTTTATTATACTCTGGTAACTTTTCGTCTAAAGCAGATACTTGAGTAGAAACTAATGTAGTAATAGCCACACCCATTGCGGCAACTAAGCTTTTAAATTTCATTGGGGTCACTCCAGTTGTTGGTCCCAGTTATTTTACGCAGCTCATTGTGCAGCGATAAAATGACAATAAAATTACCCTTAAATTACACTTTTATGACTTTCATCATTTGTCATAAAAATTCGCTTTTGTTTGGGGAAAGTAAACCAAAAGCGAGAGCCTTCACCCACTTTGCTTTCAATATGTAAAGCTGAGTCATGACGAGACAACACATGTTTAGTAATTGCTAAACCAAGGCCCGAGCCGCCTGTTTTTCGGCTTCGTGCTTTATCCACACGGTAAAAACGTTCAGTTAGTCGGTTAATGTGTTCAGGCGCGATACCATCGCCATTATCGACGACACTAAAGGTCGGCAAGTCGTTTTCTAAATACCAACGTACACGAATGTGCCCACCGGGTTTAGTGTAATGAATAGCATTAAAAATTAAATTTGAGTAAGCACTGCGTAACTCATCCCCAGCCCCTTTGATATCCAAAGTCGGATCAATATCAAAAACGAGCTCATGGCCCTTTTCCTGATTAAGTGACTTCGCTTCGGTATGAATAAGATCAAGCATGGCAGGAATATTCACGGCTTTGTCATTGTCTTGCTTTCTCGCCCCTTCGATTCGAGACAAGGAAAGAAGTTGATTTACCAGACTATCCATCCGTTTACACTGATCTATCATAGTGCCATGTGCTTTAGCCCACATCGCGGGGGGTGGCATATTATCGCTATCCATCATCTCTAGATAGCCAGCCATGACGGTTAGCGGCGTCCTTAGCTCATGAGATACATTTGCGACAAAGTCTTTGCGCATTTGCTCTAATTGCTTTAGTCGGCTGACATCACGCGCCACTAGCATAAGCTGCTCGGCATAAGGCATGACTCGTATTTCCAACACTTGCTCATGTGCAAGTCCGGTCTCAAGCTCTAATGCTTCATCAAAGCGATGTTCATGCATGTATTTTACAAATTTAGGATCTCGGATAAGGTTATCCAATCTTTGACCATGATCTGTAGGCCATTGCAAACCTAACACTTTCAAAGCTAATTGGTTACACCACACAATACTGAGATCTTGTTGCAGTACAACGACCGCGTCTGGGATAGCTTCAGCCCCCTCACGAAAGCGTCGGATCAGTTCCGCGAGCTCATTACGCTTTTTACGATTACGTTGCTGAAGCTGATAGATCCCTTCAAACACTTGCTCCCAAGCGCCCTTACCTTCAGGTGGATTAAAACTACGTTGATTGAGCAGCCAGTCGCTCAAACGATAGAGTTGTTTGTAATGCCAAACTAATAAGACGAAAGCACCTATGAAAAGAAACAGAAAAGGTGCACTGACTAAATAGCCAATTAAGGCTAGTGGTAGGAAATACAAAAACAGGCGTCTCGTTAACGCCTGTTTATCAATCACTCGATACATAGACTAAATCCATTTAGGAACCAAATAATTCAGTTCCTCTTGGAATACTAATTACAGTTTACTCGAAAAGCGGTAACCTGCACCACGTACGGTTTGCACTAAGCGATCGTGGCCAAGCGGTGCGATAGCTTTACGTAAGCGACGAATATGAACGTCTACAGTGCGATCTTCAACGTACACGTTAGTGCCCCATACGTGATCTAACAGCTGTTCACGGCTATAAACACGTTCAGGGTGTGTCATGAAGAAATGTAATAAACGAAACTCTGTCGGCCCCATATCTAACTCAGTGCCCGCAGATGTCACTCGGTGAGAAATAGGGTCTAAACGTAATCCGTGAACTTCTATCGCTTCTTCTAGCGACGTCGGTGAAACTCGACGCATTACCGCTTTAATACGAGCCATTAGCTCTTTAGGAGAGAAAGGCTTTGTCACATAATCATCCGCACCAACCTCTAATCCTTTAACTTTGTCTTCCTCTTCACCTCTTGCCGTTAGCATGATGATTGGGATCTGACGGGTATATTCACTTTGCTTAAACTTTTTAGCAATTTGAATACCACTGCCTCCTGGCAGCATCCAGTCTAGTAGCACCATATCTGGATAAGGTTCTACCATAGCAGCAACTGCTGAATCATAGTCTTCCGCTTCAATTGCTTGAAAACCATTTTGCTCTAGTACGAACACCAACATTTCTCTGATAGGTGCTTCATCATCAACTACAAGTACTTTACGTGACATTCCCAATGTTCTCTCGTTACCGACGTTGTTGATGTCATTATTATGACTAACTGTGACATTTTTATGAAAGTGTAACGTGTAAACGCAAAACAAGCCAAAAAAATCTCTTTTTTGGCTACAAAGGGAATACCTTATTTATTTGTAATAATATGATTTTAAATATATTTTATACTAAAATATTGGTCTCAAAATAGTGTTTTCGAAATATGGACTACGATCTCCAAACCATACTACAGAAACTACGCTGCAATTCACCGCAAAATCAGCATGCTTTTTGTAAATAGCCTTACGCCTTTGTAAATTAAAAGTCATATCTCAATGTGACCGCCATCGTGTTGTGATCTTCGTTGTTATCCAAAGAAAATTTCGAATACCAAAGATACATACGAGCTTGTTTACTTAGACTTTTTTCCACACCTACTGAGGCTGCATTGCCAGAGTCTTTCAGCTTACCTGCAGCCCCATCCGAATCTTGATACTGGGCAAGTAAGGTATATGACTCAATCTGGTAAGCAGCACTCACCATGAAGCTATCTACTTCCTCATCACTATCAATCGCTTCATTTTGTTGATACATACCGCCGAGTTTAAAGTCTCCCAGTTTTCCTTGTACCGTCACGCGATTAATGTCTTGTCCCGCAACTTTATTGTCGTGGGCAACAGCAACATATACATTAGTTTTCTTGAGTTTGCTATCACCGTAACTTGCCGACAAAGATAAGCCATCTTCGCCGTTTTGTTTGCTGTTGTCTTCGGCAATATAACTCACTGTAAACTGCAAATGATTAATAGCCGGGGTCGTATATTGCACGGTGTCACCAAGGCGATTTTCACCAACAAATAACGAATTAATATCACCAGAAAAGTCATTCATTAAGTCCACTTTGCCTTGCGACTTTTTCATCGGTGTATCATCACGGCCGATCAGGAGCTGACCATAGCTCCCTTTAACCCCAAGATACTGAGAGCGTGCTGTAAGGTTATCACCTGACTTACCATCTTTGTCTTGATCTGTGATCTCAACTTGGAATTCATATTTATAAAAGACCTCAAGCCCATCCTGCAGCTTTGTCGATCCCTTTAACCCCATGCGAGAGTTATAACTCTCAATTGAAGTATCGCTATCACCGTCTTTATCAGAGTTTTGCACCCCGACATGAGCTCTACCGTATAGAGATACAGCTTCGTTTGCATAACTACAAACACTCATAGAGCAAAGGCTTAGAGCAACAAATGGTAGGTATTTCATTTTCATCTTTGATCACCTTGGATAGTATTTGGGCGCAGTACAACAAGGTTTGAGATGCCGAAGCCAGACAGAGAGGACGTAGCGAACAGATCTCGTATTGTTAAAGTTAGACACTTTTAGCTGGAGATCAAGAAACTGACTCCGGGATCAGTATTTTATTAACTGCTAGAGATCATCTATAGTCAGGATCAGCTTTTTACCAACAAGATCGTCCCCAAGATCATTTTCTTACTAACCTCTTACTACTTAACGCTGGATCACGTTGGTATAAAAATGATCTAAGCGAGGCTAACTTATTGATCTGAGGTTTTGAAATATATCTACTTAGTTAAACAATGATCTTTGTTAGTAAAGATCTGATCCCTATTTACCTCGCTAGTAAAATGGCGATCTAAGTGTATTTTCACCTTGCAAGCCCTATTAAACATTGGCTTTCAATCAAGGATCAGATACAAAAAAGCCTCTATTTCAGAGGCTTTTTGAAGTATCAGCGTGCGATGCACAATTTTACTTAGTCAAATTTTGATCCGTAAGTTATTTCACTTTAGGATCTAACTCACCAGTTAGATATCTCAAGTGCATATCATCAAGTGAAATTGGCTTGATCTTAGCAGCTTGACCAGCTGTACCAAACGCTTCGTAGCGCGCAACACAGATCTCAGTCATCGCTTTCGTCGCTTCCGCTAAGAATTTGCGAGGATCGAAATTGCTTGGGTTTTGCGCAAGGTGGCGACGAATAGCACCTGTTGATGCTAAACGTAGATCAGTATCAATATTAACTTTACGAACACCGAATTTAATACCTTCAACAATTTGCTCGACCGGTACACCGTAAGTCTCAGGGATTTCGCCACCAAACTCATTGATGATTGCTAACCAATCCTGCGGTACTGAAGACGAACCATGCATTACTAAGTGAGTATCAGGAATACGAGCGTGGATTTCTTTGATGCGGTTAATTGCTAAGATATCGCCCGTTGGTGGACGAGTAAATTTATAAGCACCGTGTGATGTACCGCATGCAATAGCAAGCGCATCTACATTGGTTTTCTTGACGAAGTCTGCAGCTTCTTCAGGATCTGTCAGTAGCTGATCTTCTGTTAATTTACCTTCAGCGCCAATACCGTCCTCTTCACCAGCTTCACCGGTTTCAAGAGAACCAAGTACACCTAACTCGCCCTCAACAGACACGCCACAAGCGTGCGCCATTTCAACAGTACGACGAGTAACGTCCACATTATACTCGTAGCTTGAAGGCGTTTTACCGTCTTCCATTAGAGAGCCGTCCATCATGACTGATGAGAAACCAAGTTGAATTGAGCGCTGGCATACAGCAGGTGAAGTACCATGATCTTGGTGCATTACAACTGGAATATGAGGCCATTCTTCTACAGCCGCTAAAATCATGTGGCGGATAAATGGTGCACCAGCATATTTGCGTGCACCAGCAGAACCTTGCACGATAACCGGACTATTTGTCTTGTCCGCAGCTTCCATGATCGCACGCATTTGCTCTTGGTTATTCACGTTGAATGCAGGAACGCCATAACCATGCTCAGCTGCATGATCGAGAAGTTGACGCATACTGATTAAAGCCATATTGCTTTTCTCCAATTGTTGATAGCCACCGCTATCGGTTTGAACGGATAATATGTTTACACCAGCCAACGCTGATGAAGTTAACCACTTTATTTGTTGGCTAACCGGACGCTACGCGTCGTCAAGCAAACATCAAGTATGTGAGAGAGTGATGTTTACCTGATATTAAGAGGCAGCTTAACGCTACCTCAATCAATTTTAGTCTCTAGCTCGCTGCTCAAGCATGGCGACCGCAGGAAGCGTTTTACCCTCAAGAAATTCAAGGAAAGCACCGCCACCTGTAGAAATATAAGAGATATCTTGCTCAACACCATACTTATCGATAGCAGCTAACGTATCGCCACCACCAGCAATTGAGAATGCTGACGACTTAGCGATAGCATTGGCAATCGCTTCAGTACCATTACCAAATTGATCAAATTCAAATACACCCACTGGGCCATTCCAAACCACAGTGCCAGCATTTGCAATGATCTCGGCAAGTTGAGTTGCAGTATCAGGACCGATGTCGAAGATCATGTCTTCGTCTGAAACTTCGCTCGCATCTTTAATGGTAGCAACTGCAGATTCTGAAAACTCATTACCGACAACCACATCAGTCGGAACAGGAATATCACCGTCATTCGCTCTGGCAGCAGCCACTAGCTTGTTCGCTTCAGGGATCAAGTCCGCTTCGTACAGCGACTTACCAACAGGGTTACCCGCTGCAGCAATGAAAGTATTCGCGATACCACCACCAGTAACGAGTTGGTCAACAACCTTAGACAATGAATCAAGCACGGTTAGTTTAGTTGATACTTTAGAGCCGCCAACGATGGCCACTAAAGGACGAGCTGGGTTATCTAGTGCTTTACCAAGCGCGTCGAGTTCAGCTGCAAGCAATGGACCTGCACAAGCCACCTCTGCGTACAAGCCAACACCATGTGTTGAAGCCTGTGCGCGGTGCGCAGTACCAAAGGCATCCATCACGTAGACATCACAAAGCGCAGCTAGTTTTTTCGCGAGTACTTCATCGTCTTTCTTCTCGCCAACGTTAAAACGCACGTTTTCGAATACGATAACTTCATTGTCTTGTACATCCACGCCGTCTAGATAGTCAGTCACTAAACGTACATCTTGAGATAACGCATCATTAAGATAATCCACAACCGGCTGCATGGAGTATTGTGCATCATATTCTCCCTCGGTTGGACGACCAAGGTGAGACATCACCATCACTTTAGCACCTTTTTCTAGCGCTAATTTGATACTAGGTAGTGCAGCACGGATCCGCGCGTCCGACGCGACTTTGCCATCTTTAATTGGCACATTTAGGTCTTCGCGGATCAACACACGCTTGCCGTTTAAATCTAAATCCGCCATCTTAATGACTGACATTGGACATCTCCTTAAAGAACGATACATTTTGTTATCTACAAGGCAGCAATCGTTTGCTACCTCGGTTTGAATTATTGTTTTAATTTTGTGCAGACAATTTGATTATAACAGCGTCTGAAACAAATGATTAGCCACGCATCATCACGCAAGCGGTATCAAGCATACGATTAGCAAAACCCCACTCGTTATCACACCAAACTAGCAGCTTAACCAAGCGCTTGTGACTCACTCGAGTTTGCGTACCATCTATAATACAAGAATGTGGATCGTGATTAAAATCAACCGATACTAGCGGCTCTTCAGTGTAGCTCAATACCCCTTCTAAACGACCACCAGCGGCCTGCTTTAGAACCGAGTTTACCGCATCAATTGTGACATTTTCATTGAGCGTAACGCTCAGATCCATCGCCGTAACATTGATTGTTGGCACCCGTACCGCGATCGCCTCAAAACGACCTTGAAACTTAGGTAAAATACGCTCAATACCGCGAGCCAGCTTAGTATCAACAGGAATGATGGATTGGCTTGCCGCACGCGTACGCCGCAAATCACTGTGATAAGCATCAATCACTTGTTGATCATGCATAGAGGCGTGAATAGTCGTAATAGCACCGGACTCAACACCAAACTTATCGTCTAGCACTTTAATTACCGGAACAATACAGTTTGTTGTACATGAGCCGTTAGACACAATGGTGTGCTCAGGTAACAATATCTCTTCGTTGATACCGAAGATCACCGTCGCATCAACATCAGCATCCGCGGGGTGTGAAAACAGTACTTTCTTTGCCCCAGCCTGAATATGCGCAAGTGCGTGCTGACGAGAATGATAGACGCCAGTGCAATCGAGCACCACATCAACATCCAGCGCACGCCAAGGCAGGTGACTTGGATCTGGCTCTGAAAATAACTGGATCTTATCCTCAGCTACTTCCAAAAAAGATTCTGTTAACGAAACTGGAAAAGCAAAACGCCCATGTGAGGTATCGTATTTTAGAAGATGCGCGATCCCTTTAGGATCCGCCAACTCATTGATGGCTACAATTTGTATTTCGTGGTGACGACCCGACTCATAGAGTGCTCTTACGATATTACGCCCTATTCGACCAAAGCCATTAATTGCAAGCTTGATTGTCATTAAATTGAAAATCCATGAAGTCGCAAGTACGAAAGTTCCCCTTCGTTTTGATGGCGCTATTGTAATCGACCTGAGTGAAATGTGTAAGAGGCTAGGGCAATTTTTTAACTCAAGTTAAATCCGCAATTTTACATTTACCACCGGCACAGATGGCCAGAGATTGCGCCAACAGTAGCTCCGCTGTCGCTAAAGCATCGCTAAGCGCATCATGCAATTGGTGAGGAGGTAAACCATAACGCATTCTACAAGCGTTTAGTGTTAACGCATCTTGCGCCAGCGGATAGCCTTGCTTTAATACACGACGCTTATCTATCTGCATGGTATCTAACAGCAAGGCAGGTCTTACGTTTAGCTCAAAGCGCTGAAATGCCGCCTTAAGAAACGCCCAATCCATCTGTACGTTATGACATACCAACACTTTACCGTGGAGCGTGCGCTGAAGCGCCAGCAACAGAGTTTGTAAGGACTCACCGTCAGCCAATCGACTACTATCAATACCGTGGAAAACTGGACTCTGTGCAAGCGATTGCACCTCACTGTTCAAATGATACTGTGCATCTTTCACTTGGATCCGCATATTTTTAATCGGCAACCAACCAGCCGACACAATTTCATGGCGCTTAGGATCAAGCCCGGTGAGCTCAAGGTCTAGCACCACCAACTCGGCTTGCGCAAACGGCAGATGTTTATAGCGCCACTTAGCAACAGAATGAGAAAACCAGTTCACTGCTTACAAACTCCCTCGAGCAAACTTAAACGCACTCGCCTGCTGTGCTTGTTTGACTAAATAAAATGCTTCTTTGAGTTGATGGCGTTCAAGAGAAGAGAGGTTTTCTGGGTTTATACAATTTCCTGGTAATCCTTCACGGTTGATTTGAGTCTTTAACCGCAATTGTGTTAAGAATCGCCAACAGTCTTTTAGATTGTCGATATCCGACTTAGCAAGTAATGGGCTTTTAGTCAGTGCTTCTAGGCGCTCTAATGTGTTAGCTCTTGCAACCCCAACCTTTAGCGCATACAACCTAACCACATCGTTGATAATGGCAACCCCACGCTTTTTCAGATCTAAATACTTATGTTTGCTCTTGTCTTTTTCCAGCTTAAATTGTTGAAAGATCCCAATCGGTACCGAGTTTGCGTTGATGTCTGTCGCCATCGCCGCATAAAACAACTCGTTTCGACTGATCTGATCCAAAGATTGGCGCAGGGTCGCATAGAGATCACTGGCGCCATCAATAAAACGCATATCAAAGTAGATCTTGCAATTAAGCATCGCTTTTGGCGTAGGAGACAAGATCCACTTGCTAAATTTGGCGGTCCACTGGGCAACTGTGCCACGGCAATCTGCATTACTAGCCATGATATTTCCCGGGCAAGATTGAATACCGCACTCGTTGAGTTGTTCACAGACAAACGCGCCTAAAGCAGCAAAGTAACGACGATCGTTTTCGCTAATATTGTCTGGTAGCAACAAACCATTGTCTTGATCTGAATGTAAGGTCTGCTCTTCTCGTGCCTGAGAGCCAAAACAGATCCACGCAAAACGGCATGGTGCAGCACCGTGCTGCTGTTGATATAAATAGATTAACCTTGATGTTAGTGCATCAGTGAGGCCACTTAGTAGCTTGCCAATCAGTGAAATATCTTCAATATGATAGGAAAATTGACGCAATAGATCCGGGATCTCCTGAGCGCAGTTTTTGATAGCCAGAAGATTTTGCGCTTTATAGATCCTGCCAATAAGTTGCACCGGATCACTTTTTTGCTGTCTCAGCAGATCGGTGCTGGTCAGCATGCCCAATGGTTTATATGCTTCATTTAACACTGGCAAGTGATGAATATTGTGCTTAAGCATTAAATGCAGGGCCGAAAACACACGGTTGTTTTCGAAAATATGTTTTGGCTTTTCCGTCATGATCTCAGCAAGTGGAGCACTGGGATCTTTGTCTTGCGCTAGAACTCGATTGCGCAGATCTCTATCCGTCACAACGCCAACCAAGCGCGCTTGCTCCGTGACCATAATTGATGAAACACGATGCTGGCTCATCAATTTGGCAGCGTCACGAATACTCGCTGTCGGCGCGATAGTAACCGCGTCTTTAGTCATTAGCTCAGATATTTTCCGCTCTGACCAAGTTTCGCTTTGCTGTTTATAACGAGAAGAAAGTAGTCGGTTAGCATGTGCTCTAACAAAGTATTGCTCAAAAGGTTTATATTCTCGGCGCAAAAAATCAAAGTTCTGCTCATTGAGAATATAAACCAAGCCATCTTTTTGAACTTCGATGCGATTTTGAATGGCATCACCGGTTAATAAAGAAGGATAACCAAAGTAATCTCCCTCACTCATACGACCAATGACTTCGTCTTTTGCAGAGATCAGATCAACCACACCTGAGCGCAGCAGATATAGATTTGGCTTGCCATCTTGAAGCCAATCTTGTTGATTCGTCTGGCTAAGATAAACAATTTCGATATGTTTTGAAAAGTAGCTGGCAGCCGCTTCGGGCAATTCAGAAAACGGGGCTTGTTTATAAACAAACTGAAAGACATCTTGAATTTCTGGCGTCATACCTAACTGTCCTTTTAATCGTCTACAATTTTGCACTATCAAAAACAAATTTGCCCAGCACGCTGGCTGGGCAAATTAGATTAGCATTGCTTAGTGTGCGTGAGCAGCGCTAGACCCTTTAGGGTTACGGATCCCATCAACCATCACTTTGACTTCTTCAGGTGTATCCGCAGTCACCTTCATAACCAGTGCAGCTACAACGAAGTTCACTAGCATACCTACAATACCGATCCCTTCAGGAGAAATCCCAAACAACCAGTTTGCAGGGGCATTTAGCTCAGGGCTAACAAACTTAAAGTAAATAATATAAGCCGCAGTGAAACCTATACCCGTTACCATGCCGGCAATCGCACCTTCTTTATTCATTCGCTTAGAGAATATCCCCATGATAATTGCAGGGAAGAAACTCGCCGCAGCTAGCCCGAAGGCAAATGCAACCACCGAGGCAACAAATCCTGGCGGGTTTATACCAAAATATGCTGAGATCCCAATCGCTACCATCGCTGCTAAGCGTGCAGCCAGCAATTCTTGTTTATCGTTGATATCCGGCTTAATGGTACGCTTCAACAAGTCATGTGATACCGATGTTGAAATAACCAGTAGCAAACCAGCGGTTGTCGATAGCGCTGCTGCAATACCACCTGCAGCGACCAATGCAATCACCCACGCAGGCAGATTTGCAATTTCTGGATTCGCCAATACCATAATATCGCGGTCAATCTTCACTTCGTTTGCACTGGCAGGATCGTCAATCTTACCTGCAGAGTACTGCATTTTGCCATCACCATTCTTATCATTGAATACGATAAGGCCCGTCCTTTCCCAGTTTTTCACCCACTGTGGTGCTTCTTCATATACCGTGCCACTACCATCTTTACCGTTGATAGTATCGATCATGTTTACACGAGCGAACGACGCAACAGCGGGTGCAGTTGTATATACGATAGCGATAAACACTAAGGTCCAAGCGGCTGAAATACGAGTGTCTTTTACTCTAGGAACGGTAAAAAAGCGAACAATTACATGTGGCAGACCAGCAGTACCAACCATAAGTGCAGCGGTAATAGCAAACACATCAACCATACTCTTAGAGCCTTCAGTGTACTGCGCAAAACCGAGCTCGGTACTAAGTCCATCTAGCTTGTCGAGTAGGTAGGTGCCCGAGCCATCAGCCAACGTAGCGCCAAAACCGGTTTGTGGAAGTAAATGGCCCGTCATCATCAGGGAGATGAAAATTGCAGGAACTAAATAAGCAAAGACAAGGACACAATACTGAGCAACTTGTGTATAAGTGATCCCTTTCATACCGCCAAGTACCGCGTAGAAGAATACAATCACCATACCGATGTAAACACCCGTTTCAATATCCACTTCGAGGAAACGAGAGAACACCACACCAACACCACGCATTTGACCGGCAATATAGGTAAAACAAATGAAGATAGCACACAGGATCGCAACCACACGTGCAACCTGAGAATAGTAACGATCACCAATAAAATCTGGTACCGTGAACTTACCAAATTTACGCAAATAAGGTGCTAAACACAGGGCAAGTAATACATAACCGCCGGTCCACCCCATGAGATAAACACCGCCGTCGTAACCAGCGAAGGAAATAATCCCTGCCATTGAAATAAAGGACGCTGCACTCATCCAATCTGCAGCAGTTGCCATACCGTTTGCAACAGGAGGTACACCGCCGCCAGCAACATAGAATTCATTCGTGGACCCAGCTCTCGCCCAGATAGCGATACCGATATAAAGCGCAAAACTAAGGCCGACGATAATAAAAGTTAAAATTTGAACATCCATCGATTAGCTCCTCACTCATCCACGCCGTATTTTTTGTCTAACGCATTCATTTTTGAAACGTAGACAAAAATTAACGCAACAAAAGTATAAATTGCGCCTTGCTGAGAAAACCAAAATCCGAGTTTAAATCCAAAAAAACGAACTTCGTTGAGCACATCAACTAACAGGATGCCGAATCCAAATGAAACGACAAACCAAATAGCGAGTAGCTTAAACATCAAGGCGAGATTTTCTGACCAATATGCTTTCGCTTGTTCTTCACTTTTAAAAGCCATTTTAAATCTCCTATCACCCGCTCCAACATGGAGCAAGTTGTGTTAATAGACCTTAATGAGAGTAGCAACGGCTTGGTAAGTTGAAATTGAGACCTTAGTCGTAACGGCAAGTTAACGTTTACGTAAACTGCAGATGCGTGATATTCATAAGAATTAAAAAGTCTTTATAAACAAAAAGATAAGTCAAAACAGGTTGGATGAAGATGTATTTTCAATGAGTAGATGCGACAGTAAGACATTAGTCTAACTTGAATGGTGAATGAACGTCTTTACTCACCAAAGAAAACTCTAACACTTTGATTTTAAATCACATGTAAAGCTCAAATAAAATTATAGAGTAAACTAGACTATGGGTGCCATTTGTTTGCTACAGTATGACGATATTAATACCAAAAACTATAACAAACATTATGACTGCCATTTTACTCCTTGTTGCCGCTGCTTATATTGGTGTACTTTTTTGGCTCGCCAACTGGGGAGATAAAACCACCCCCCGCGCACTCAAAATTAGTCATCATCCGTTTGTTTATGCCTTTTCCTTAGGGATTTATTGTACCTCTTGGACTTATTACGGCTCGGTAGGTACTGCGGCCACCAGTAGCTGGCATTACTTCCCTATTCTATTGGGGCCCATTTTACTGTTTTTGTTCGGTCAGGGTTTTTTGCGCAAACTCATATTGGTCAGTAAAAAGCAGAATATCACCACCATTGCCGACTTCATTTCGGCACGATACGGTAAACGCCAAACTACGGCCGTCATGGTAACGATGATAGCCCTATTGGCAACCATTCCATATATTGCACTCCAGCTCAAAGCCTTGAGTAGTAGCTTTTTGTTATTACAGCAGGATGAGCAAGTGTCTGGCACTGCGCTCGCATTAGCTGGCACCTTGATCATGGCATTATTTGCGATTTTCTTTGGCACCAGAAAGGTAGATGTGACTGAGTATCGCTCAGGGTTGATGTTGGCCGTTGCTTTTGAATCTATCGTTAAGTTACTCGCACTCGGTATTGTTGCCGTGCTTGCATGGCAATCTTTAGCTCAAGTTCCAGACTCATTTGAAGCATTGAGCGAACATTGGCAATCTTTTGACTTCTTTAACTTCAACTTCGTTGGACAAACGCTTATGGCAGCGGCTGCCATCGTCTGTTTGCCCCGACAATTTCATGTTGTGGTGGTAGATAACCACAATACTTCACACTTAAAAACCGCACGTTGGGCATTTACGCTTTACTTGTTATTGATAGCAGCCATGATCATCCCAATCGCTACCGCCGCTATCCACCCCGATATTGGCTATGGTGCGGCACCGGATAGTTTCGTACTCGCTTTACCTATCATGATGGAGCATCCGATCCTAGCTACATTTGTATTTATCGGCGGTTTATCTGCGGCAACGGCCATGATAGTCGTTGCGACTCTCACACTTAGTACCATGTTATCAAACGATGTGGTATTGCCTCTGTTGTTCAAGCGTAAATTTAAGAAGAACATTCTTAACAGCAGTTTTAAGAGTCAAATACTCTTAGTCCGACGCTTTGTTATCGCCGCAATCTTATTACTTTCATATATGTACCAGCGATGGTTTGGTCATGGTGAAGCACTCGCAAATATGGGGTTAGTTGCCTTCTCATTGGTGACTCAGCTATTGCCTGCAATTGTCGGTGGACTTTATTGGCGCAAAGGCCATGCGTATGGCGTATATGCGGGGCTCATCGCAGGTTTTATCTGCTGGATGCTATTTCTTATGTTTCCAATTCTGGAAGCTGGAGGATTACTTGATTACGAAATGCGCCAGACCCTTATCACCCGAGGAACTTTACTTGCACTGCTCGCCAACATTAGTTGCTATATTAGCTTTTCTATCGGCGCACAGGAGCGCCTAATCGACCGTATTCAGGCCGCGGCATTCGTAAACCCTAAAGATCAGGCTGCGCTCTCTAAACGCTTGAATAAACAAGTTCGCGCTACCGTGTATGACTTTAAAGTGCTACTACAAACCTTCTTGGGGGTTCAGCGCAGTCAGCAATTGCTCGGGCACTATGCTCAAAATAATATTTTAGAAGATAATGACGCGTACCCAGCTCCTGAATTTATCTCATTCTGCGAGCGCGCACTCACGGGAGTGCTCGGTGCTTCATCAGCCCAAGCTCTGATCCGTACCGTGTCATCGGGTCGCCAAATGGCATTTGAAGAGGTGGTTAACTTTTTTGATGAAACTACACAAGCACTACAGTTCAACCAAAACCTACTTTATACCTCATTAGAAAATTTAAGCCATGGGATTTCGGTTGTTGATAAAGATCTAAAACTAGTTGCATGGAACAGGCGTTATCACGAGATGTTCGCCTACCCTGATGGTTTCTTAGAAGTAGGACAACCGATAGAAGAAGTGATCCGCTTTAACGCCGAGCGCGGTGAATGCGGACCTGGAGAAATTGATAAACACGTCGATAAACGAGTTCAACATCTGAAAAATGGCACTCCTCACCACTTTATTCGCCACCGCCGTAATGGCCAAGTATTTGAGATGACGGGAAACCCGCTTCCTGAAGGCGGGTTTGTGACGAGTTTTTCAGATATCACCACGCATATTGCGACGCAAAACGCACTGGAAGAAATCAATATGGATCTAGAGAACCGTATTGAAGCCAGAACCCAAGAGATCCGCACCATTAATATGGATCTTAAAGCGGAAATAGCCAATCGTCACGAAACAGAGCAGGCACTAATGGCCGCTAAAAAAGAAGCAGAACAAGCAAATGAGAGTAAAACTCGCTTCTTAGCGCTTGCCAGTCATGATATTTTGCAGCCACTCAATGCCGCACGCCTGTACTTAGCAGCGATTGATACCCACAATCTAATAAGTAAAGATCAGGGTAACTTTGAAAAACTCACCGATAGCCTAGACTCCACCGTGCACCTGATGAGCGCGCTTTTGGATATTGCAAAACTTGAGCAAGGTGCAATGAAGCCCACTCCTAGGCACTTCAACATTGACGATATCTTATTACCACTGGCAAATGAGTATGCCATCATTTCAAAAGAGAAAGGTCTCGAACTTAAGGTAAGAAGCTCCCACAGCATTGTACACAGCGACACCACTTACCTACGCCGAATCATTCAAAATCTGGTTTCCAATGCCGTTAAATATACCGACAGTGGCAAAGTGCTTATCGCCTGTCGACGCCGTAAACATAGTTTGAGGCTTGAAGTATGGGATACCGGTCCAGGTATTTCAAACCATGAGCAAAATAAGATATTTAACGATTTTTATCGTATTCAAGCGGGCGATAATAAAGGTATTGGGCTTGGGCTTGGTGTTGTAAAACGTCTATGCGATCTCTTATCCATCACAATTTCTGTGAACTCGGTTGTCAATCAAGGCAGCCGCTTTGCCATAGACATACCCTATGGCAATGTGGATTTACTCCAAGTAAAAGAAGATATTAGCCAAAAACCGCAAAGCAAAACTCAACTTAATGTCATCGCGGTTGATGACGACCCGAAAAACCTAGAAGCCATGGCGAGCCTGCTAGATAAATGGCATTGCCACTATCAGCTGTTTTACAAAGTAGAAGACGCGCTTGCTTACGCAAAACACAATCCCGCACCAGATGTTATTTTAATGGATTACCAACTTAACGATAACTGTGATGGGATCTCTTTGATCAAATCGCTACGCATCGTATGGCAAAATACGGTTCCAGCTATTTTAATTACCGCCGTGAGGGATGAAGAAGTAAAAATCGCCGCTAAAAGTGAGCAGATCCATTACCTGTCTAAGCCAGTAAAGCCAGCAAAACTCAAAGCTCTGCTCAACCATGGACGGTGATCAAAAAAGCCTAAATAAACTTAGGCTTTAGTCGCGGATATCAAAGCTTTACCATTATTGTAAAGCTAAGCAAGAACTAGTGTGATGCCAGTGCCAGTAATTGATTTTCAGCTTCTACGACGTCGCTAACTTGTTCGGCTGTATAAAAAATCTCTCCCTTCACAGTCATCACTAAACTAAACTGGCTCTTGTGCTGTGCAATAAACAACTCATCAACAGTCACATCCGAAATCTCTTCTACCAGTGGTCTTATCCCCTAAATTATCATTATTTGGACTGTCTGGAGATGAATCATCAGAGCCACAACCTGCCAATAGCAAACCCAAGGCAATACAACTCAACGTAAATCTATTTTTCATGGATATCCCTCCTCGGTCCTTTAAAGTAACGCAACACGGTTCTTTACGTGCTTTCATTGCGATGCAGTTACACCTAAGTGATAGCTTCACTGTTGAACTATCTGACAAAAATCGTCTTAACGAAAAACCTGTGAGATTTTTTCTGCCAGCTAGAAATTAATTACATTTGATACCTATTTGTTGCTAGGATAATGAAGTAATAACAAGATAGGGAATGCGCATGGATATCATTGCACTGCTGGCCGATTGGCAAAGAGGCAGCAAAGAAAGTGAGAAAAAGCTTAAAGCCTTAGTTTATAACCACTTAAAAACCGTGTGTAGTTTACACCTTGAAGCACACAAGAAACAAATGGACGCGACATTCATTCTAAGCCATTTGCCTAATACTACCTGCCTCTTGCACCAATCCTTAATGGAATTGATCCCTCCAAGCTATGGCATTGAGCATAAGACACACTTTAATCGCTACCTAAGCCTTTTTGTACGTAATATGCTACGAGATGAAATTCGCAAATTAAAAGCACAAAAGAGAACACCACCAACTTATTGGATTGAAGAAGCTACAGAGGCACCTCCTGACCAATATCTAGCACTAGATAGTGCCCTTTCACTGCTTGCGAAACAACACCCAACAAAAGCAGATATTTTTTCACAGCATTATTTTTTGGGCCTTGAGCCTGAACAATTGGCTCAGCAACTTAATATTTCAACAGCGACTGTTTATAGAGAGCTCAAAGCCGCAAAAGCCTTTATCAGGGTAAATGCGTAAAATAATAAAGGAAGCCCTATGACTTTTAATGATGCGCTCAGCGTATTTGATCACTTACTTGACAATTATTCTCAAAACCTGACCGCGGGTTTAAATAGCATACCCGAATTGTCGCCACAACTGAGAGATGAAGTAACGGCATTAATCTCAGCACATGAACAAAATGTGCAGCAAACTTTGTTTAGCAATATCATTGCGGCTCAAGTAGATACTTTAGATGCAGATAAAGATTTGCTTTCACTCACCGGTGAACAGATCCAACACTTTAAACTCAAAACGCTACTGGGCTCGGGCGGTATGGGGGTGGTGTATCTTGCTAAGCGCTGCGACGGCCAACTAGAACAACAAGTCGCCATTAAAATTATTGCGCCATCAATCACTTTGTTAACCTCAAAAGAACTCGCGTTTAAAGAAGCGCAATATTTGGCCCGCTTAAACCACCCCAATATTGCTAAAGTGTACGACGTTGGCACAACAGAAAGTGGCCTAATTTACCTAATCATGGAATACATAGAAGGCGACCCCTTACAGCAGTTTTGTGCAACTGCGACTAATGATGAAATGCTGAAGCTACTGATTAAAGTATGTGATGCAGTAAGCTACTCTCACCAAAATCGAATTATTCATGGTGATTTAAAGCCCGATAATATCTTGGTGGATAAGCTGGGTGAGCCAAAACTGGTGGACTTTGGCGTAGCTCATACGCTAAGCGAGCAAAGTAACGCAACCTATTCAGCATATATCAATGGGCTAAGTAGAGACTACGCCAGCCCAGAGCAGCTTGCTGGAGAGCCATTAACCACACAAAGTGATGTGTATAGCTTGGGCAAGATCTTAAAAAAACGATTAAATTCGGAAACTAATAGGGCTAAAGTTAATGCTGATTTACTTGCAGTATTAGACAGAGCAACTTCAGCGGCCTTATCAGTAAGATATAGTTCAATCGCCTTATTGCAGGCCGATCTTCATGCAGTTTATGAAAAAAAGCCTTTATCAGCTACAACAAAGAA
The DNA here is from genome assembly GCF_030291895.1 of Pseudoalteromonas sp. JC3. Classification (NCBI taxonomy): domain Bacteria; kingdom Pseudomonadati; phylum Pseudomonadota; class Gammaproteobacteria; order Alteromonadales; family Pseudoalteromonadaceae; genus Pseudoalteromonas; species Pseudoalteromonas sp. JC3. Next base: position 3,623,983 of record NZ_CP127855.1, read on the forward strand.
AAATACAATTCTTTATAGGTTGCAAAAACGATTCTACCGTCAGCCATTTCTTACCTCACTTTTATCTGTAGCAGTACTTGCAATCATCACAATGACCGCAGCACTGATTGTTAAAAACCAACACTTAAATGAACAGTTTCAGCAAAAGTCGGCAATTGTTAACTACTTAAAAGATGTCTTTTATGCCGCAGATCCGAGATATTACAACGGAGAAAAGCCTGATTATGCACAGCTTCTATATTCTGGTAGCGCTAATTTAGACACTCAATTACCTAAGCAGAACGACGCCAGAATAGAAATTAAAGAAATTATCGCTCGCGCACTATTATCACTCGGAGATTATGAAAGGGCACGAATGCTGTTAGAGTCAGATATAGATAGCAACAAGCTCAATATACCCTTGGCAGAAACCATGTTCTATCAAGGTGCTTATGACCAAGCTGATGAGCTATTAAGCAAACTCACTCTAAGGCATGGTAGTGAAGAGTGGATAGAAAAAATCATCATTAGAAGTGCGATTCAATTAAAGCGAGGCAACAATAAAGAAGCCGTTGAAACGCTAGATAAACTTGCAAACCTAGTTCCAAGCACCGCAAACCAACAAAGACAGCTCATTCAAGCATCAGTAAAAAAAGCCATAGCTTACGATGAGCAGAGCATGTTTCAAGAAGCACTGCAAGAAATACAAAAAGCTTCTAAACTGGCAGAAGCCACCTACCCTGCTGACCATATTGGCCTACTTGATGTTTACAATACTCATGGCAACATTCTAAGTAGCTTAGGTGAGCTTGAAAAGGCCAGTAAGATATATAAAAAGCACCTTAACATTACCAAAAAGGTACTCGGTGAGCAGCACCCTTCCACCGGTAATGCATACAGAAACATCGGCTTTATAGAAGAAATGCAGGATCATTTCGAACTCGCGATCGAGTATTACAAGTCTAGCGAGTCCATTTTTTTAGAAAGTTATGGTGAGGACCATGAACAACTGGCATTTTTATGGAATGACATCGGGATAGCCTCACGCCTACGAGGAGACTTTGAGCAATCAGAGCACTATTTATTGAAAGCAGCTACAACCGCCAAAAAGGTGCTAGGTAAAAACAACCCCAATGTAGCTAGTATTTTAGGTAATCTCGCCATTGCTCAATTTTATTTAAAAAGACACGAGCAAGCTATCGATACGCTAAACTCCGCTTTAAAAATTGATTTATTATCATCGGGAGAGCTTCATAGCCGAACTGGTCATAGGTATTTCTGGTTAGGTTTTGTTCATGCAAATATTGGGGAGCTGGAACAAGCAAAAAAATATAACTCGAAATCAGTAGATGTATTTTCGCAGATATATCCTAAGGGAAATAAAACGACTTGGGACGCAATCATGCACAAGTTAACTATACAGTTGTCAAAAAAAGAGTATAAACAACTTGAAGAAAGCTTTATAGCTGCTGAAGAGTTTATACGAAGTTCAGCTGAACAGACTCGTTTTTCGAATGATATAAATAAGGTAAAGGTGCTTAGTGCGTTAATTAGAGGAGATATTGAGCAAGCGAAAATAGCATCATCTAAAATTGATGTAACGGTTTCGCATGATAGTAGCGAGGCATTACTTAATTTTTGGAAAAATATTCCGCATAAAAAACACACAGATTTATCTAAGGCTAAACAACAAACCTATAATCACCGAGGAGTCAGACGGATAGAAGAACTTCATAGCTTGCAAAACTGCTACATTAACAAGCCTATTTCTGAGTGCAAAATAGCAAGTCCAGTGTTACTTTTGCTCTAGTTTTGCAGAATAATGGTAATTTCTGGCAGAGCCTTAGCGATAGCGGTGCTTAACTTACTTTTCTCAGTTCAAAATTGGTCAATTAATTAACGCTATTGGTATTAAAGCCAGACTCAATCTTTAATAATTGAGCCTGGCTTACTAGTTATACGCAGTTCGTTTAAGCCATTGGCTAATGAGGGTAGACCTTGATGTAGCGTGTGTGTTCATTGACTTCAATGACCATATAAGACTTACCGTAGTAACCCAGTTCTGCATAGTTGCCATCAACGCCATTCGCTAGGTTTTGGTGGTTCAATACGTTGCTTGTTATGTAAGTTTGATACAAGTTTCCATTGTGATCCTTAACTGCATCAATGTGAGCATACTCATTGTCTTCGACCATAATGACGTAATATCTGTAAGAACCATAAAACCTTCTGGCTGATGCTGAGTCGGTATCACCAATTTTTTTGTATCCGTGCTCTAGCGGGGCAAGCCACTCATTATGATTGGCAAGCCTATTATTGCCGGCAAAAACAGAATATTTATGCCTGCCTGGCGCCGCTTGTATATATTTTCTTGCTAACTCTCTGTCATAAAAGAAGTATTCTTCTGCCTCACCAGAGCAATTATTGAATGCATCTCTTCCCCAGCACAACAACAACTTGTCTGGCTCTGAGCGATAGATACCTATGTAATCAACATCGGAGCCATCATCAATTCTGATGAAACCGTCAACGATTGTGTACTCAAGGGTGATGTTTCTTCCATTTACAACCGCACGAGCCTCTCTATCACTGAAGGTAATCTCTGTGAGCTGAAACGATTTGTCATTTCCTGAAAAATAAACATTGTACAAGGTTTTTCCATTCAACCATGAAGAACTAAATTTGGATATATTCCCCTGCTGTTTTGGATAAACTCTGAAATAAATCTGATCACTTGTTCTGGCACCTTCGTTGTCTTTTACTTCTAGATAGACTGTAAGTATTTTCTCTTCATCGGTTTCTGGAATAGTGAAGGTTGCAATACTATCAGATACGCTAAATGGTAAATATTGCTCCCCCATCTTCACATACCAACGCCGACTCAGAATATAACCATCAGGGTCATTGTAGTGTGCTGGCAAAGAAACATTTTCTCCAGAAGTAAGCTTGTTACTAACTGGGCTGATTATTGCTACAAAAGGAGAAATATTTGACTGGTTTTGAATAAAGCTTACCTTAAACTTTTCATCTTCCAGTTTATTATTCTCCGTCTCGATCGACAGTTTATAATCATAGACTTGAAACTCAGGAGAGACGTTATGCTCGCCACTACATGCAATTGTTGAATTTTCTGAGCTGACACAAGCAAGTAGTACTTTATCTCTGGATTCAGTTTCTATATTGACAATTAACTCATCAGCTTCAATGCTCGAAACTTCGTCTAATAACAGCGAAAACTTTATGGAATCTAATTCTTTAATCTCACTATTTGAAACTTTGATTTCTGTTTTCTTAGTGAAAAGCCCAAACTCATGAGATGTATTGAAGACCTTAAAATCAGCAATGTTTACAGATTCATCGTTAACTTTTCGTATGTGTTTATCAGCGCTTAAGATGATATCTAGCATTCTTCCATCTTCAGCTAAAATTTGTGGGTCACTGAAGATTTCTTTTAGGTTGCCAGTTGGCTCCTGATCAGAAACTGCTAATTTATATAGTTCATATCGTTGTAAGAACAGATCAAGGTTGACCCAAAAAGCCCTAATTTCCTCTGGCTCAGTAAGTGAACCAGCAGGAATATAGCTGCTAGAAGTAAGAAAACCATGTTGTATTACATAATCATTATAAAATGCATCACCATTAAAAGACATTTGTACTGCACTGATAAACTCCTCAAAGTCGAAGACCCCTTTATCTCTTAGTGACGCATAAGCTTCTATTTGAATCCCTAATATTTTGTCACTCACCTTCTTCATTTCCTTTATCGGGGTGGTGATTACGGCTTCTAGATACCAAGACACAAAGTCCGTAGGTAATATACCAATAGCGCTATTTATTAGTCCAGTTGCTCTGGTAATATTTCGTAGCGTACTGGCATCGAAAAAATTGAAACCAAACTCAGCGGCCTCTAAAACTAACTGAGCGTCACTTCTAAAGTCCGCGAATGAAAACCCAGCTTCAGCAAGTTTGTTATACTGGTTGGCTAAACTATTGGTGTAAATCTCCTTATCTTTAAACTTATGAAATGACTCAGCCAAATTTATGTAATATGCGTCTGTGTTGTCATCTTTTATGTCGGTTAGATTTTTATAAATTGATTTACCTAAATACCACGATGAGAAGATATCAAAGATTGTAATTTCTGACTCTTTATTACTTCTTCCATTTAAGTTTAAAATTTCTACCCATTCGTCATCGTTGAAGTCGTAAAGCCTTTCACAATCTTCTTCTGTAAGGCCGCTATAATTTTTATTATCACATGCCCCCTTTACCATTAACTCAAGGTTATGGATTACCTCTTCAGATTCACTTTTTCCAAAAATGTCTTTTTCAAGTATGAAGTCGGTAAAGTGTGTGGTCTGAAAATATGCATGTTTAGAAGAAGTGTCTACATATATTGGTTTTATGCTTTCAATAACATTACCTTGTGATATTCGTGTAGCTATGATGCTTTCAGGATCAATATCACCGTGATACGCTAGTTTTATTGTGACAGGTACATCGAAGGTCGTACCGGAGGGCTCTAAAGTTAATATATCGCTCTTTAGTACTCCATTAATACCATGAGTGCTTTCTGCAGAGCTTAGCTTTGCTGATATCGTAAGGTCTCCTCCAGATGAGCCGACGGGGAAATAAACTTCTGAGCTGGTGTTGGTATTATCAACAAGGTGCACCGTATTGTCCTGATCAGCAACGATAGTTGCTACTTCTACAGCTTCTTGCTCAAGGACGGTTAGCTGTCTATCAGTTTTATAGAAAACCCCGTTCTCTGTAGACAATGATATTGATACTTTATTAATGCCGCTTTGTTGTAGCTGTAGGCCTTCATTAGCATTCACAAAATCTGAGTTGTTTAAAGAAATTCTGACACTGGTGCCAAGGGGCTTTTCTGTTAAATTTGGATATATTTTATCGCCTATATTGAAATAGCTATCATTACTAATAACTAGTTTACTTTCAAGCTGCTTAAAAACGAAATTAAGCTTTTCAAGGTAGTTGGCTTTATTTTTATAATCACTTAAAAGGTACTTACTTTTCCCCATGAAAGTGCTTTCTAGACCTTTATGAAAGTAGGAGATATCACGATAAGATATAGTACCATCGCTATTTAGATCATTGATTAGAATATTTGCAAAGTGTGATAGTTGCTCATTTAGGTTGTTATTTCTAATATCTTGATCGACCGCTTGGTAGATAATGTCAGAGAGAAGCGAGATAGCCATACCATTATCGAGTATATCGTGGTTGAAAACTAAACCATACTCCACAGCGTTTTGACTTTCCGAGTTGTTGATACTCCCAGATACAGTGACGTAATAAAGCTTATTTTTCTCTATTCTTATTTTTTCAAAGAAAGCTGCTTTTGAATTTTCATCGAATTCCCCTGTGCTAATTCGAATACCTGGGTTTTCAGTATGAAATACAGCAACGTTTGTAACAGTTAAATCATCAATCAGAATGGGGACTTCAATATTTTGAGTTATTTCAACTTTTACTCTATCTCTGGCTTCATTTCCCGAATCATCACTAACAGTGATTTCTAACTCAGCATATCCATAGAATGGTAAAGAAGGTAGCTCAACCAATGTCTCTAAACTATTAACGTTTTCAATCGCTAATGTGGGGCCACTTACTTGTTGCCACCTAACAGCTTTAATTTTATTTTGTGTATCTACGGAAGGTCTTAAATTTACAGTATTACCCGACACACCCAATATATCTTCACCAGCATCAACTGAAAGCTCTGGTTTTATCTGAGAAAACTCAGCTTGGACGAAGCAAGGCTCTCGAATTTCCCCCGTAGAATAAACGTAATTATTAAGGCTTCCTGAGCAACCACTCGCTTCACTAATTTCAAAGCCCTCACTAGGAATGAGGGTAAAGCTAACAGTGCCACCATAAGCTACCGTTTGCGTACTAGGTGAAATGGTACCGCCTTCACCTGCACTCGCATCCACAGTAAAGGATTTTTGGTTAAAACTTACACTGACTTGGCAAGCAGAAGTAATGGTGCCAGTGATGTAAGTGTTGCCAACAAGTGTTCCGTTACACCCAGATACTTCAGCGATGCTAAATCCAACATCAGGTGTTACAGTAAAGCGGGCAGTATCACCATAATTAATAATTTGTGTACTAGGTGAAATACCACCGCCTTCACCAGCACTCGCATCCACAGTAAAAGTTTGTTGACTAAAGCTAGCGTTGATTTGGCAAGCAGACGTTATCACGCCAGTGGTGTAGGTGTTGTCAGTAAGCGTGCCGTTGCATCCTGTTACTCCACTTATTTCATAGCCTTCATCTGCCACAAGAGTAAAAGTGGCGCTATCACCATAGCTTACCGTTTGTGTGCTGGGTGAAATACCACCGCCCTCACCTGCACTAGCATCTACATTGAAAGTGTGCGGACTAAAGCTAGCGCTGACTTGGCAAGCAGAAGTAACCATACCGGTAGTGTATGTGTTGCCCGTCAGAGTACCACTACATCCTGTAACATCACTTATCCCAAAGCCCTCATCAGGCGAAAGCGTGAAAATCGTTGAGTCGCCATAGCTAACAGTTTGTGTGTTAGGTGAAATACTACCACCTTCATAAGCAATGCCTTGTACTATTATTTTTTGTAATTCTGCTATACCCCCGGGATCTTTAATTATCCCATTGGCAACTCCATCACTATCACCATAACCACCATCTTGGAGATGTAAAACAATACTACGCTTATCAGCAGCAAGCTGGGCGAATTCAGTAGGCATAAAATACCACGTTTCCCCATCGCTCTTAATGTAACGAGATTGCTCTGAAACTGCACTTGGGTAAGTTAGTTCAACTAAGACATCTGCACCCGGAGTTGTTGCAATATCTATCGCAAGTAACTGGAATGGCAGTACAATATCGTTACTCATCGCTGGCAAGTTTGGTTCATCTTTTGAGATAATTCCTTGGCTGCTTGTAGCAATAACTCCAGCATTATCAAGAACCTTAACTTGAAGTTGCTGACCGCTTTTTTCATCAGTAAACGTTCGTTTTGGTGTTAAGGTTTTGAGTGATATTTCGCAACTTTCTACAAGTTTAGCTACTTGATAATACTCTCCGACTAATTGACCTTGACAGCCAGTTATACTCTCTACTTTATGACTAGCATCCAATATCAGTTGAGCAGAAAGACTATCACCGTAAAAGTAGTCAGGTTTATCCAGCGTCAAACTTGCACCTTCTGGAAAATTTGTTTTTATAGATAACTTTAAAGGCTTGAATGAAACGTCAATACTGCAACTGTCATTCACATTATTGACATGATAATTAAGCTTCTCCTTGTCCAAAAGACCGTGACACCCCGTAGCATCGGCAAGGTAATACCCTTCGTCAGGCCGCAGCTCAAAGGTGGCAGAGGAACCCGCTTCTATATTTAGACTCTCAGGAACTATCGACCCAGCCCCAGTATAAGTTGTGACCACTTTATAACTTGCTTTAGTGTTTTGTTCATTTTTTTCTGGATTAGTGTCATTACATGCAGATAAAAAACCACAAAGTAGTAATATATAGAGGCGGAATGTAAAAGTTCTCATCTAATATCCTGAGGTAGTAAAAGCAACAAAAGTTGCAAACGAATTCACGATTAGTCATCACAGTAATACCAACCTTAAAAAGGTTGATCACGTATTTTGAAGTGAACTTTCTCAACACTTAGTGCTTTTTTTTAAGACGTGACATTTTATCTGTCGTGGTCAAATAAAATTGGCCAAAGTTTTTTGTTGGTAAGCATTTATCTCACTGCCAATTAGCAGTATTCTGAAAGTTCGCTTGGACGAATTGGAATGAGGAAATGAGTTACATACTAACGACAGAGTGCAAAGATGACATAGGACTGATCGCGAAGATCACGAGCCTTTGCCATGAGCACGACCTAAACATCACGCGTAATAACGAATTTGTAGATAAAGAAGGACAGCGCTTCTTTATGCGTACAGAGATCACAGGCACACCCAGTGATAACTTTCTGACACAACTTCGTCAGTCATTACCGACTGGCGCCAAATTAAACCTATACGGACAAGAACGAACAAAAGTGGTGCTGCTTGCGACGAAGGAAGCGCACTGCTTAGGCGGCGTGTTGCTTAAACAATATGAACAAGCATTCAATATTGAAGTACAAGCAGTTATCGCAAACTATGATACGTTGGAACCCCTTGTTAAAGGCTTTGGTATTCCTTTTCATCTGGTATCACATGAAGGGTTGAGTAGAGCTGAACACGACAGTGCAATGGCCGACTTAATCGAACAATATGATCCTGATATTGTTGGCTTGGCAAAGTATATGCGGATCTTAACACCGGAATTTGTCTCACGCTTTGACGGGAAAATTATTAATATCCACCACTCATTCTTGCCCGCCTTTATCGGTGCAAAACCCTACCATCAGGCATTTGAACGTGGCGTGAAAATTATTGGTGCTACTGCTCACTTTGTTAATGATGAATTAGATGAAGGGCCTATTATTGCCCAAAATGTCACGCAAGTTAGTCATGCTCAAAATGCCGAGGAGATGGCAAAAATCGGTAGAGACATTGAAAAAACAGTATTTTGTAACGCGTTACAATTAGCCTGCGAGCATAAGCTTTTCATTAACGGCAATAAAACTGTCGTCTTTTCATAATCAAGTTCAGAAACGCAATTTAGCAACTCAGGAAATGAACGCATGGATGCGTGCACTCCCACAATGCTGTGTATTCGGTGGTAGGAGCGAGTTTACCTCGCGAGGTTTTTCGGAATTTCATTGCAACCCCTCGGCGGGTAAACCGCCTCTTAGCATGTTGCACTGTGCTGATATTGTGGTGGGAGCGAGTTTACCTCGCGAGGTTTTTAAATCACACATAGCAAAAAACCCGTCGCATTGCTGCAACGGGTTTTGATGTACATGGATGTTCGAATGTCGATGAAGTTCATGGATGAACGCTTTTCATCAACCTCTTATTTGGCCCTGGCTCGCTACGAAGTAGGATGTTCTCATTTTTTAAATAGAGAGTCACATGGGTGATCCACACTATCATTGACCGGGGCCGACCCTTCGGCTGTTTTGTTTCACTTCTGAGTTTGGGTGACGAGAAACCGAAGCACCGCTTCGCAGTTCGAGGAAGTGAGCGCAAGGACGCGCGAAGGGGAGATGCTACATGGAAGTACTTTACCCCAAACAGCAAAAAACCCGTCGCATTGCTGCAACGGGTTTCTCTTATTTGGCCCTGGCGATGTTCTACTTTCACATGGGTAATCCACACTATCATCGACGCTGTTTTGTTTCACTTCTGAGTTCGGCATGGGGTCAGGTGGGTCCAAAACGCTATAGTCACCAGGAAATTCTGTTCATCAATGAAGTCTCCTTCATCAATGTAAATCTGGAAAAAGCTATTAAATTCTTTTGTCTACTTTAGTCTATTAACTTCTGTTAGCTAAGGCCTCCATGGATGGAGGTCATGCTAGGAATTGTCTGGAACAATTCTAGTAAACCACTTTGGCGTTGTATGGTTAAGCCTCTCGGGTAATTAGTACGAGTTAGCTTAATGCCTCACAGCACTTCCACATCTCGCCTATCAACGTTGTAGTCTTCAACGGCCCTTCAGTTGACTCTAAGTCAAAGTGAGAACTCATCTCGAGGCCTGCTTCCCGCTTAGATGCTTTCAGCGGTTATCAGTTCCGAACGTAGCTACCGGGCAATGCAATTGGCATCACAACCCGAACACCAGCGGTTCGTCCACTCCGGTCCTCTCGTACTAGGAGCAGCCCCTCTCAATTCTCAAACGCCCACGGCAGATAGGGACCGAACTGTCTCACGACGTTCTAAACCCAGCTCGCGTACCACTTTAAATGGCGAACAGCCATACCCTTGGGACCGACTTCAGCCCCAGGATGTGATGAGCCGACATCGAGGTGCCAAACACCGCCGTCGATATGAACTCTTGGGCGGTATCAGCCTGTTATCCCCGGAGTACCTTTTATCCGTTGAGCGATGGCCCTTCCATTCAGAACCACCGGATCACTATGACCTACTTTCGTACCTGCTCGACGTGTCTGTCTCGCAGTTAAGCTTGCTTCTACCATTACACTAACCGTACGATGTCCGACCGTACTTAGCAAACCTTCGTGCTCCTCCGTTACTCTTTGGGAGGAGACCGCCCCAGTCAAACTACCCACCAGGCACTGTCCTCAACCCCGATTCAGGGGCCTAAGTTAGAACATCAACACTACAAGGGTGGTATTTCAAGGTCGGCTCCACAGAAACTAGCGTTCCTGCTTCAAAGCCTCCCACCTATCCTACACATGTAGGGTCAATGTTCAGTGCCAAGCTGTAGTAAAGGTTCACGGGGTCTTTCCGTCTAGCCGCGGGTACACAGCATCTTCACTGCGATTTCAATTTCACTGAGTCTCGGGTGGAGACAGCGTGGCCATGGTTACACCATTCGTGCAGGTCGGAACTTACCCGACAAGGAATTTCGCTACCTTAGGACCGTTATAGTTACGGCCGCCGTTTACCGGGGCTTCGATCAAGAGCTTCGCCTAAGCTAACCCCATCAATTAACCTTCCGGCACCGGGCAGGTGTCACACCGTATACGTCATCTTACGATTTTGCACAGTGCTGTGTTTTTAATAAACAGTCCCAGCCACCTGGTCACTGCGGCTCTCGTTTGCTTACAGAGCAAGTCTTTCACAAACAAGAGCGTACCTTCTCCCGAAGTTACGGTACAATTTTGCCTAGTTCCTTCACCCGAGTTCTCTCAAGCGCCTTAGTATTCTCTACCTGACCACCTGTGTCGGTTTAGGGTACGATTCAGTATGAACTGAAGCTTAGAGGCTTTTCCTGGAAGTAGGGCATCAACAACTTCACCACCTTAGTGGCTCGTCTCGACTCTCAGCCTTGGCAACCCGGATTTTCCTAAGTCACCAGCCTACAGCCTTTCACATGGACAACCAACGCCATGCTTGCCTAGCCTGCTCCGTCCCCCCATCGCATTCATACCGAGTACGGGAATATTAACCCGTTTCCCATCGA